>NZ_JACGXS010000001.1 GCF_014117215.1 Stenotrophomonas tumulicola
GATCTTTCGTGGGGGACGGCAAGAGCCGCATCCTGCGGGCCTCGTTTCGCGCCATCCATGGCGCTCAACGCCCCCACGAACCCCTCCCGCCCGGCCCTGAGAGTTCGCTCGCGCGTCCCGCCACGTATGAAAAGAAAGAAGAGCGGTAGCGCCGAGCCATGCTCGGCGGCTCTTTGCTGGCGCGAACGGATGGTTTCCGCCGACCATGGGTCGGCGCTACCGACCTGCTCTTCTTTTTTCCTTTGCGTGGTGGGGCGCCACGAATCTCCCGCCCGGCCAACCCCGTAGAGCCTGCCGTGAGCGACCCACCACGAGGGGCTTCGCCGTTCGCTGCCAACCTCAGCCAAATCGCAGGCAACAAAAAACCCGGCCGAAGCCGGGTTTCAAGCAGCAGCCAGCACCGGAAGGTGCCGGAAGCTTCGCCGGATCAGGCGGCCTTGAGGGCCTTGATACGGGCGGTCAGGCGGCTCTTGTGGCGAGCAGCCTTGTTCTTGTGGATCAGACCACGCGCGCTGAAACGATCGAGGATCGGCTGGGCAACGGTGAATGCGGCTTCTGCGCCGGCAGCATCGTTGGCATCCAGAGCCTTGATCACTTTCTTGACAGCGGTGCGCAGCATCGAGCGCTGAGCCACGTTGCGCGCGTTGCGCACGACGGTCTGCTTGGCGCGCTTCTTGGCGGACTTGATATTGGCCACGGTGGTGGGTTCCTGAAAAATCGGTGTTATGGGGACAGCAAGCTAGCTAGTATGATGACTCGGAAAATGTACGTCAAGTCGATTGTCAAGAGGATGTTTGAGTGAGTTCACCCAAGATGCTGCGGGGCCTGCTGTCGTTCAGCAGCATGACAATGGTTTCGCGGGTGTTGGGGCTGGTGCGGGACACCGTCATCACCACGACTTTCGGTACGAACGCGGTCACCGACGCGTTCTGGGTCGCCTTCAGGGTACCTAATTTCCTGCGCCGTTTGTTCGCCGAGGGCTCCTTTGCCACCGCTTTCGTGCCGGTGTTCACCGAAGTGAAGGAGACCCGCAGCCACGAGGAACTGCGCGAGCTGATGGCCCGCGTGGCCGGCACCCTGGCTGGCGTGCTGATGGTGGTGACCGCGCTGGCGCTGATCTTCGCGCCGCAGCTGGCCAACCTGTTCGCCAGTGGCGCCGACACCGATCCGGCCAAGCAGGGCCTGCTGGTCGACCTGTTCCGGCTGACCTTCCCGTTCCTGTTCTTCGTATCGTTGACCGCGCTGGCGGGCGGGGCGCTGAACAGCTTCCAGAAATTCGCGATGCCGGCGCTGACCCCGGTCATCCTCAACCTGTGCATGATCGCCGGTGCGCTGTGGCTGGCCCCGCGGATGGACGTGCCGATCCTGGCGCTGGGCTGGTCAGTGCTGGTGGCCGGGGTGCTGCAGTTGCTGTTCCAGTTGCCTTCCCTGAAGGGCATCAACCTGCTGACCCTGCCGCGCTGGGGCTGGAGCCATCCCGGCGTGCGCAGGGTGATGACGCTGATGATCCCGACCCTGTTCGGCTCGTCAGTGGCGCAGATCAACCTGCTGCTGGATACCGTCATCGCGGCCAAGCTCACCGATGGCTCGCAGTCCTGGCTGTCGCTGGCGGACCGCTTCCTGGAGCTGCCGCTGGGCGTGTTCGGGGTGGCCCTGGGCACGGTGATCCTGCCAGCGCTGGCCCGCCACCACGTCGGCACCGACCGTGCCGGGTTCTCCAATGCGCTGGACTGGGGCCTGCGCATGACCCTGCTGATTTCCGTGCCGGCCATGCTGGGCCTGCTGCTGCTGGCCGAGCCGCTGATCGCCACGATCTTCCAGCACGGTGCATTCAGCGCTTTCGACACCCGCATGACCGCCCTGGCGGTGTATGGCTTGAGCTTCGGCCTGCCGGCCTTTGCCCTGCTGAAAGTCGTGTTGCCGGCCTTCTATGCCCGCCAGGACACCCGTACCCCGGTGCGCGCCGGCATTGCCGCGCTGGTCGCCAACATGGTGTTCAACTTCGCCCTGCTGGCCGTGCTGTACCACGTGATGGTGCCGCAGGAACTGCGCGCGCAGGGCGTGATGCAGGCGTTGGGCCAGCAGCCGGGCCTGCACCTGGCGCTGGGCATCGCCAGTGCGCTGTCCAGTTACCTGAACCTCGGGCTGCTCTGGTACTGGCTGGGCAAGACCGACGTCTATGAGCGCCGCCCCGGCTGGAGCCGTTTCCTGGTCCGCCTGCTGGTGTCCTGCGTGGTGATGGTGGCCGTGCTGCTGGGCCTGCTTTACTGGCTGCCGCCGTTCTCGCCGATGGCCGTGTGGGAGCGGATCGGGGCGCTGGCACTGCTGGTCGGGGCCGGTGCCGCCGCCTATCTGCTGGTCCAGGTGGCGCTGGGCCTGCGTCCGCGCGACCTGCGTGGGCATTGATCCCCGGCCATGGCGGCTATACTTCAGGGTTACCACGGTTGAATCGACGGCCACTGCGTGCCGCGAGCGGAGTTGATGAGCAGGTTGTTTCGAAGCGTTGAAGGCGGGCCCCTGGTTCCGCACGGAAGCGTGGTCTGCATTGGTGCCTTCGACGGCCTGCATCTGGGCCATCGGGCGCTGGTGCGCCACGCCGTCGCCCGTGCGCGTGCGCTCGGGGTGGCCGCGGTGGCCGTGGCATTCGAACCATTGCCCCGGGAGTTCTTTGCCCGGGACACGCCGCCGCCGCGGCTGACGCTGGCGCGCGGCAAGGTCGACATGCTGCGGGAGATGGGCGTGGACGCCATCGGCCTGCTGCGCTTCGATGCCGCGATGGCCGCGATGCAGGCCGAGGACTTCGTCCGCCAGTTGCTGGTCGGCCGCCTGGCCGCGCGCGAAGTGTGGATCGGGCCGCAGTTCCAGTTCGGCAACCGCCGCCGGGGCGACCTGGCCCTGCTGCAGCAGATGGGCGCGGCGCATGGTTTCGAGGCCAACGAGATCGAGGCGGTGGACCTGCGCGGCGAGCGCATTTCCAGCACCCGCATCCGCCAGTTGCTGCAGGCCGGTGACTTCGACCATGCAGGCGAACTGCTGGGCCGTCCCTACGCCATCAGCGGGCGGGTGGTGCGCGGGCGCCAGTTGGGCCGTACGCTGGGCTTCCCTACGGCCAACCTGCGCTTCCCGAAGACGCCTGCCCTGGCCGGCATCTATGCCACCTGGGTGCATGGCGTGTTCGACCAGCCATGGCCGTCGGTGTCCAGCTTCGGCACCCGGCCCACGGTGCAGGGCGTGGAGCCGTTGCTGGAGGCGCACCTTTTCGATTTCCAGGGAGACCTGTACGGTCGTCATATCGAAGTCGAATTCGTCGCCAAGCTGCGCGACGAAGAGAAATTCAACGATCTGGCGGCATTGACCGTCCAGATGCACCGCGATGCCGAACAGGCGCGCGCCATCCTTTCCGAACATAGATTGCGAGCCACTGCGTGAGCCAGGACTACAAAGCCACCCTCCACCTGCCGGCCACCGAGTTCCCGATGCGCGGCGACCTGCCCAAGCGCGAGCCGGGCATCCTGGCGCGCTGGGAAGAGCAGGGGCTCTACGCGCAGCTGCGCGCGAACGCCGCCGGCCGCCCGCTGTTCGTGCTGCACGATGGCCCGCCGTATGCCAACGGCCGCATCCACCTGGGCCATGCGGTCAACAAGATCCTCAAGGACATCATCGTCAAGTCGCGCTACCTGGCCGGCTTCGATGCGCCTTATGTTCCGGGTTGGGACTGCCACGGCCTGCCGATCGAGATCGCGGTCGAGAAGAAGTGGGGCAAGGTCGGGGTGAAGCTGGACGCGGTGGAATTCCGGCAGAAGTGCCGCGAGTTCGCCGAAGAGCAGATCGAAATCCAGCGCGCCGACTTCAAGCGCCTGGGCGTGACCGGCGATTGGGACAACCCGTACAAGACGCTCAGCTTCGAATTCGAAGCCAACGAAATCCGCGCGTTGTCGAAGATCTTCGCCAACGGCCACGTGGTGCGCGGCGCCAAGCCGGTGCACTGGTGCTTCGACTGCGGCTCGGCGCTGGCCGAAGCGGAGATCGAGTACCAGGACAAGGTATCGCCGGCCATCGACGTGGCTTACGCCGCCCGCGACAGCAAGGCGCTGGCCGCGCGCTTCGGCGTGGACCTGCCCGAGGGCGTGGAAGTGGCGGTGCCGATCTGGACCACTACCCCTTGGACCCTGCCGGCGTCGCTGGCGGTGTCGTTGGGTGCGGACATCGAGTACTCGCTGGTGGAAGGCCCGGCGCACAACGGTGCGCGTCGCTGGCTGGTGCTGGCCACTGCGCTGGCCGGTCGTTCGTTGGTGCGCTATGGCGTGGCCGACGTGGTCAGCCATGGCCACGCTTCCGGTGCGGCGCTGGAAAACCTGCTGCTGGCACATCCGTTCTATCCGCAGCGTGACATCCCCCTGCTCAACGGCGCGCATGTGTCCGACGAGGACGGTACCGGCGCGGTGCATACCGCGCCCGGCCATGGCCAGGAAGACTATGCGGTCAGCCAGCAGTACGGCCTGCTGGAGCGTTACCACGCCGGCGAGATCAATCCGGTGGACGGTGCGGGCGTGTACCTGCCGTCGACCCCGCCGGCCGGTGACACCGTGCTGGCGGGCGTGCATCTGTGGAAGGCGCAGCCGCTGATCGTGGAGGTGCTGCGCGGTTCCGGCGCGCTGCTGGCGTTCGTGGAAATCACCCACAGCTACCCGCATTGCTGGCGCCACAAGAAGCCGGTGGTGTTCCGCGCCACGCCGCAGTGGTTCATCTCGATGGACAAGGCCAACCTGCGCAGCGATGCACTGGCTGCCATCGACCAGGTGGGCTGGTTCCCGACCTGGGGCAAGGCGCGCATCCAGAGCATGGTCGACGGGCGCCCGGACTGGTGCATCAGCCGCCAGCGCACCTGGGGCGTGCCGATCGCCTTGTTCACCCATCGCATCACCGGTGAGCCGCACCCGCGCAGCGTGGAGTTGATGCAGGCCGTCGCCGACCGCGTGCAGGCCGAAGGCATCGACGTCTGGTATTCGCTGGACGCCGCCGAACTGCTGGGCGCCGAAGCCGCCGACTACGATAAGGTCACCGACATCCTCGATGTCTGGTTCGATTCCGGCGTTACCCATGAAGGCGTGCTGCTGGCCCGTGGATTCGGCAAGCCGGCCGACCTGTACCTGGAAGGTTCCGACCAGCACCGCGGCTGGTTCCAGTCCTCGCTGTTGACCGGCGTGGCCATCGACAGGCATGCCCCGTACAAGCAGTGCCTGACCCACGGTTTCACCGTGGACGAGCACGGCCGCAAGATGTCCAAGTCGCTGGGCAACGGCATCGAGCCGCAGGACATCATGAAGAACCTGGGGGCGGACATCCTGCGCCTGTGGATCGCATCGGCCGACTACAGCAACGAGATGTCGCTGTCGCAGGAAATCCTCAAGCGCAACGCCGATGCGTACCGCCGCCTGCGCAACACCGCGCGTTTCCTGCTGTCCAACCTGGATGGATTCGATCCGGCCAGGCACCTGCGCCCGTTGAACGACATGGTCGCGCTGGACCGCTGGATCGTGCACCGCGCGTTCGAGCTGCAGGAGAAGATCAAGGCAGCGTACGAACGCTACGACATGGCCGAGATCGTGCAGCTGCTGCTGAATTTCTGCAGCGTTGACCTCGGGTCGCTGTACCTGGACGTGACCAAGGACCGGTTGTACACCATGCAGGAGGACTCGCGCGGCCGGCGTTCGGCGCAGAGTGCGATGTACCACATCGCCGAGGCGTTCACCCGCTGGGTCGCCCCGATCCTGACGTTCACCTCCGATGAACTGTGGGGTTACCTGCCGGGCGAGCGCAGCGGCCACGTGCTGTTCGATACCTGGTACGACGGCCTGGCCCCGCTGCCGGCCGACGCCGAGCTGGGCGCGGACGATTTCGACCAGTTGCTGGCGCTGCGCGAGCAGGTGTCCAAGGTGCTGGAGCCGATGCGTGCCAATGGGGCGATCGGTGCTGCACTGGAAGCGGAGATCACCGTGGCGGCCAGTGCCGAACAGGCCGCCCGTTGGCAGCCGCTGGCCGAGGAGCTGCGCTTCCTGCTGATCAGCGGTGACGTGCAGGTGCGCCCGGCCACCACCGACGAAGTGTTCGTCAGTGCGCAGCCGACCAGCAAGACCAAGTGCGCGCGTTGCTGGCACTACCGTGCCGACGTGGGAAGCGTGGCCGCGCATCCGGAAATCTGCGGCCGGTGCGCCGACAACATCGACGGTGCCGGCGAAGACCGGCGGTGGTTCTGATGGCCGCCGCGCGTCCGCGTCCGAATGCGCTGGTGTGGCTGCTGCTGTCGGCGCTGGTCATCGTGCTGGACCAGTGGAGCAAGGCCTGGGTGCTGTCCAGCCTGCCCGAGTTCCAGCCGGTGCCGGTCATCGATGGGTTCTGGAACTGGTACCGCACCTACAACACCGGGGCGGCGTTCAGCTTCCTCAGTGATGCCGGTGGCTGGCAGAAGTACTTCTTCACCGTACTGGCGGTGGGCATCAGCGGGCTGATGGCGTGGTGGCTACATGGCACCGCCCGCGGCAACTGGCGCAGCGCGCTGCCGTTCGCCCTGGTGATCGGCGGGGCCATCGGCAACGTCATCGACCGCCAGGTGCACGGCCACGTGGTGGATTTCATCCAGTGGTACGTCGGTGACCACTACTGGCCGTCGTTCAACATCGCCGATGCGGCGATCGTGGTTGGCGCCGTCGGTATCGCGGTATTCGGCCTGTTCGAGGGCAAGCCGAAGAAAAAAGCGGATAATACGACCCCGTAACCCCCCCAGCCGGCTGACGCCGGGAGACGTTGATAGATGGATGTCCTGCTCGCCAATCCGCGTGGTTTCTGTGCTGGTGTCGATCGTGCGATCGAGATCGTCAAGCGCGCGATCGAAACGCTCGGCGCGCCCATCTACGTGCGCCATGAAGTGGTGCACAACCGTTTCGTGGTCGATGACCTGAAGAGCCGCGGTGCCATCTTCGTCGAGGAACTGGACGAAGTACCGGACAACAACACGGTGATTTTCAGCGCGCACGGTGTTTCGCAGGCGGTGCGTGCCGAGGCCGATCGCCGTGGGCTGAAAGTGTTCGATGCCACCTGCCCGCTGGTGACCAAGGTGCACTTCGAAGTGGCCCGCCATTGCCGCGCTGGCCGCGACGTGGTGCTGATCGGCCATGCCGGGCACCCGGAAGTGGAAGGCACCATGGGGCAGTGGAACCAGGAGGCCGGCACCGGGAAGATCTACCTGGTCGAAGACGTGGAGCAGGTCGCCACGCTGGTGCTGGAGCAACCGGAAAACTTTGCCTACACCACGCAGACCACGCTGTCGGTGGACGATACGCGCGGCATCATCGATGCATTGCGCACGCGCTTCCCTGCCATGCAGGGGCCGAAGAACGATGACATCTGTTATGCCACGCAGAACCGGCAGGATGCCGTGCGTGACCTGGCCGCGCGTTGCGACCTGGTGCTGGTGGTCGGCTCGCCGAACAGCTCCAATTCCAACCGGCTGAGCGAGCTGGCACGTCGCGAAGGCGTGGAGTCGTACCTGATCGATGGTGCGCAGGAGATCGACCCGAAGTGGGTGGTCGGCAAGCAGCACATCGGCGTCACCGCGGGCGCATCGGCACCCCAGGTGCTGGTGGACGGCGTGCTGGCGCGCCTGCGCGAACTGGGTGCTGATGGTATCGGCGAGCTGGATGGCGAGCCGGAATCGATGGTGTTCGCGCTGCCCAAGGAACTGCGGCTGCGGCTGGTCGACTGACGGCCCCTGTGACGGGCATGGCCCGTCACTACCAAGGTGGTGCAGGATGTTGCCTGTGACGGGCATGGCCCGTCACTACCGGTGTGATGTGCCATGCCGCGTGGTACGGGTAGTGACGGGCCATGCCCGTCAACCACGCAGATTCGCTTTGCTGCATCAGGCCATCGGCCCGTGCATGACCTTTGGCCATGGGGCAGGGCGCTGCATCGCGCCTAGCATCGGTGTTCTTCCCCGCTTGCTGGAACTGCCGATGAAATCCCGTGCCCTGGCGTTGTCCGTCCTTCTCTCACTGACGGCCGTGCCGGCGCTCGCGCAGACTCCACCGCCGGCACAGAGCGCTTGGCCGGGCACGCTGCGCATCAACGTCGATGCGCGTGACCTCGGCCATCGCATTTTCAAGGTCACCACCACCGTCCCCGCCAAGCCAGGCCCGCTGACCCTGCTGTATCCGCAGTGGTTGCCCGGCCATCATTCGCCCAGTGGCCCGATCGACAAGCTGGCTGGCCTGCAGGTCACTGCCAATGGCAAGCCGCTGAAGTGGCAGCGCGACCAGTACAACGTCTATGCATTCAAGGTGGAGGTGCCGGAAGGTGCCAGCGAGGTAGTGGCCCACTTTGACTATCTGTCCTCGCAGGGCGGCAGCCAGGGGCGGGTGGTGATGACCCCGGAAATGCTCAACCTGCAGTGGAACGCCAATTCGCTGTATCCGGCTGGCGTGGACACCCATGGCGTGACGGTGCAGGCCAGCGTCACCCTGCCCAGCGGCTGGTCCTATGCCACCGCGCTGGAAACCGAACGCCGTGATGGCGACACCGTGGTGTTCAAGCCGATCAGCTACGACCACCTGGTGGATTCGCCACTGTTCGCCGGCACGCACTACCAGCGCTTCGACCTGGACCCGGGTGCCCGCATGCCGGTGCACCTGAATGTATTTGCCGATGACGCAAAATCGCTCAAGGCCAGCGAAGACCAGCTGAAGGCGCATCGCGCGCTGGTGCAGCAGATGGACAAGCTGTACGGCGCGCGCCACTTCGACCATTACGAGTTCCTGCTGGCATTGACCGGGAAACTCGGCGGCATCGGCCTGGAGCATCATCGTTCCAGCGAGAACAGCGGTGACGTTGGCTACTTCACCGAATGGGACAAGACCTGGCTGGGCCGCGACCTGTTGCCGCACGAGTTCAACCATTCCTGGAATGGCAAATATCGCCGTGGCGCCGACCTGGCCACCGCCAACTTCAATACGCCGATGGGCGACAGCCTGCTGTGGGTATATGAAGGCCAGACCCAGTTCTGGGGCCAAGTGCTGGCTGCGCGGTCGGGTCTGTGGAGCCAGCAGCAGGCCCGCGACGTGCTGGCCAACGTGGCGGCAGTGTACGACCGCGGCCGTCCCGGGCTGGCGTGGCGCGCGCTGCAGGACACCACCAATGACCCGACCATCGCCCAGCGCCGCACGTTGCCTTATCGCAACTACCAGATGAGCGAGGACTACTACTCCGGCGGACAGATGCTGTGGCTGGAGGTGGAAGGCAAGCTGCGCGCGCTGACCGCTGGCAAGCGCGGGCTGGATGATTTCGCCAAGGCATTCTTCGGCATGGACGACGGCGACTGGGACGTCAATCCCTACACTTTCGAAGATGTGGCCAGCACGCTCAACGGCATTGCGCCGAGCGACTGGTCCGGATTCCTGCGCGAGCGGCTGGATGGCAATGGCCCGCTGATTGGTGGGCTGGAAATGGCCGGCTGGAAACTCGTGTACCGCGATACCCCGAACGAAGCCTTCAAGGCCCAGGAAACCCGCGCCAAGTCGGCGATGCTGGCCTATTCGATCGGCGCGACGGTGACCGATGGCGGCGTGGTTGGTGATGTCATCTGGGACAGCCCGGCCTTCAATGCCGGCCTGGCACCGGGCATGACGGTGATCGCCATCGATGGCCGCGAGTACAAGAGCGAGCGGCTGAAGGACGCCGTTGCTGGCTCCAGGGACAGCAAGGCACCGATCACCCTGCTGGTGAAGAGCTTCGACCGCATCATGCCGCTCAGTATCGATTACCACGGTGGTGCGCAGTACCCGGTGCTGGAGCGCATTGCCGGCACGCCGGACCGGTTGTCGGCATTGTGGAAGGCCCGCTGATACAACGATTCCAGCGGTTCCGCGGTGGCTGGGCCGGAGCATTCCCGCCTGGCCACCGTGCGTTGCCTGTCAGCGCTTCCGCACGCCAGTAGCGTTGCCCTGCGCATCGAAGCCGATGCTTACCGTTTCACGGTCGCCGGCCACATCATCGGGCAGCCAGCGCAGTCGTCCGCCCTTGGAAACGATCAGGTAGACATGGTCCACCTGCTTTGGCTCGCGCATCAGCGCGTCGCGCTGTTCCTGCAGGGCCACGGCCACGCGCTGCACCGCTTCGAAGTCGATCCTGTCCAGCGGCGCACTGTTGGCCTGCACGGTGATCAGCGGTGACATCCGCTGCGGATTCACCGGTTCGCCCTTCTGCCATGCATCGTCCTTGAAATGGTATTCGTCGACGTAGGTCGGCTGTCCGGGATCCACCAACTGGATGTTGATGCGCCCGTCGTCGTAGAAGTGGATGCTGTGGAAGACGCGGAGATCACCTGCTTCCAGGCCGGGCAGGGCCTGCAGGGCAGCCTTGGCGGCCAGCAGGCGTTCGCGGTCGAACAGCAGGTTGCCGCGTGGCTCCGGCGGTAGCGTAGGTGTCGGTGCTGACGGCGGTTGCGTCGCCGCCGCTTCATCGTCGCTTGGGCGCGGGTGCTGCGCGATGGGCGTCTGCAACCGCCCAGGCCGGGCAGGCGCATCCGTCGCGGTGGCCATGCGTGGCCCTGCCTCCAGCGTCTGCACGATGGTCTGCCAGGCGCCGCCAGCGAAGGCCAGGCCGGCCAGCACCAGCAGCACGATGGTGAAAAGCTGTGGAGTCGAGGGAGTCTTCATGGGCTCACCATCTGCACCTGGGCCGGGTCTTCCGGGTCGTACAGGATGTCCAGTTGATGCCGTGGAATGTTCGCCAGGTCGATCAGTGACCAGAACCGACGCAGGCTGGCCTGGCGCGCCACGCCATTGGCATCGTCGAATGCCAGCTTGAACTCGACCTGCGGTTGCTCGTTGAGGTAGGTACCGGTCTGGCGGACATCCAGCACGCTGGCCGTGGTGCGAACACCGCGAAACTTGAGTGATTCGCCCTTGGCATCGCCCTGCATCAGTCGCAGCAGCACGCGCAGGGTGACCAGGTAGCTGCACAGCACCAACGGGCAGATCAGCAGGGGATGGCCGAAGGACAGGAAGGTCCAGCCCATGCCTTCATTCTGCACCCGCCACGCGGCGATGTAGGCGGCGGCCACTACTGCCGTCGCACAGGCACCCAGCAAACCGCGCAGCCAGAGCGCGCGCCGGTCGGTTTCCGGCCTTGTTCCTTCCAGCACCAGGTTCGGCACGACGCCTGGGGCGCGACTGAGCCGGACCGTCAACGTCCTGCCGATGTCGAAGCGACGCTGCTCCGGCTTGGTATCCACCACCACCAGCTCGTCGGTGATCGGGCTGCCGGACAGGTTGTCGAAGACAAGCCGCAGCTTCCATTGCGCGAAGCCACGAACCTGCGCGCCGGTTTGCCCGGCGTGCTCCACCCGCGCGCTGCGCGTCACGCCGCCAACCAGGATGCCGCGCACGCGCTGCAGCGCACGTACCGGGCCCAGCAGCAGCTTGTCCAGGAACTGGTACAGCAGCACCAGCCACAGGGCGAGCGAGATCGCCAGCAGGGTCAGCGCCCACCAGGGTTCGGCACGCTGTGACAGGGGCATCGGCCAGGAGGTGCTGAAGTAGATGACGCAGGGGAAGGGCAGCGCGAAGAACAGCATGAACGCGCCCCAGAACCAGAGAATTTTCTTCACGTTCGCGGTGAGGATCCGTTCGGGCGGGGCAGGGTACTACAGCCGGCAGCAGCACCCTGTCGCGTTCACCGGCCGGATTGACCGGCCCCCGGCGAGCCTCTAGAATTGCCTGCTCAGCCGGAATAGCTCAGTTGGTAGAGCGGCGCATTCGTAATGCGTAGGTCGTAGGTTCGATTCCTATTTCCGGCACCAGTTGTACGAAAAGCCCCGGCCCTGGTCGGGGCTTTTTGTTTGGACGAATGTTGGAACTCGTTGATGCGAAAGGGATTCGCTGCAAGCCGATCATTGGTCGACGCTCATGTTCTCTATTGCGGATGGTTCGCTTCCGAGCGAATGGGGCGCGTTGGTCCTGATCACTTGGCTTCTCAGCTACTTACGTAAAGCACGCATTCGTAGGGATGGCTTGCTGCTTGAAAGATTCCCATCGATGTCGATAATCGAAAGACACGAGATGTAGGCAGGAACAGCTATGAACAAAGAGATGCATCTTGAGCAGGCGGAGCAGGAATACGCGGAGAGCGTGCAAGAGGCAATTGAGGAGGTTGCAGCGACGTGGGTAGCCAAGGGCATGGGGCGAGAGGAGGCTCTGTCTCGTGCCCACGACGCAGTAAATGGCGCACTCGAGGCAGATCACGACCCCACCGGTGTCCAGCAGCTTCTCCCCGAAAATCAAATCCCAGCGCTGCCCGCCGATACAGCACTGCGGCGTCAAGTGGCTGCTATTGCCCGGGATTTAAAACGGGGGTGATTTTTCTGAGGTCGTGTTGATAAGTCCCTTTGGAGACCGACTGTCTTTAGAACGGTTCGTTGGAGAACCTCTACGGCGCCCCTGAATCTATCCCTCGTGCCGGTGGAAGTTGAGGGATCGGCAACGGGCTAGGCTGAGCTTGCTGGGGCTGGCTTGGAGTGGCTAGGGCTCGCGGGATACGGCCAGTTGATATCTGGTTGGTGTTGGACTGGGCTGCAAGGCGGATTGCAATGAGATCGGAGAGGTCTAGTGCCGGCGTAGGCTGAATCAGCTGAACTTTTCTCTCGTCACTGGCAAGCTGCGGGCGGATCCATTTGAGCATGTCTTTACCCCTCAAGTGGCTCGACGGGAGGGGTACTTGATTTCCCATAAGTTGGGTCGTGCTGGGTGCCTGATCGCTCCTGCCTCTGTACAGTAAGTGCTTGATCTCGTCGCGTTTGCGGACATAGCTAACCACAGCATCATTGTGGTTCAGTTGCGCGACCTGCGAGAGCCAACCCTCAGTCGCCTCACGGCTGACTCCGAGGAGCAAGGCCACATGCGTAGGGCCGGTGAAATACGACTCGACATCACTGCCCATCGTGATAAACGGAATTGCATCAGCTCCCCGTATTTTATCCGCAACCGTTTCAGCCTCCTCGGCTGTCATGAAATCTCGGTCTCTATGAATGATCACATTGGTCGCGGGCCAGAGCTCTCTAAGATACGTCGCGAGCGCCAGCGCTGCTTCGAGCTTAGAGCTAGTTCCATAGCTACGAAACTCACTACGATTGGCAGGGAAGCCCGCATGCTGGAATAAAATTTGAAGCATGCTCATGTCAGAATCTTCGGAAAGAACGAACCAATCGGTTCTACCTCCTTTGATTCGGTCAAGGCTATCAAACGCGCCTATATCCATGAGCAGAGGGACAAGCGGCATGTACGTTCCTTGCTCAGCTATGGTTCCTTCCCGGAGCCAGATGAACTGAGCCTCATCGTTCAAAGCCTCGACTAGGTTTCTGGAGTGCGTTGAACAAATGATCTGTGTATCGGTGTGTTTTGACGCGTGTATGAGGGCTCGAGCCAGTGCTACTTGATTGTTGGGATGAAGATGGGCGTCTGGCTCGTCTAGCAGTAGAACTGTCGGCTCAAAAAGAGTGATGTATGAAAAGATCTGCAAGGCTTGGAGGAGGCCCGTGCCCGCGAGCTCGAGCGGAACAAACTGTGTGCCATCCGTAACCTTTACCTCGATCCCAACATCAACTTGTTGATTGAAGTCAATCTGGATCAGGAACGCAGGAAAAACCTGTTTTACTTGCTCGAGTAGCGTCGGTAGCCTTCCCTTCTGCTTTATAAGAAGTAAGACGTTTCTAAGATAGAGGTTGGCGTCTCCGCCTGCTACGCCTCGGCGGACGACGCCTTCGGATCGAAATTCTTCCACGCGCGATATGCCGGCAAGGCCGGGGACATAGACGCTAAAGGGGCGGCTGGGATCGCTGACGAGTTGGCCCAGTCGAACATCTCCCGTCCTTCTGCAACCGACGTTTCCTTTGTTCCTGGCTCGATAGATGCTTATCCTATGTTCTACAACAGTTTGTGATGGCGTTTTTGCTAGGAAAGTGAGCGACCCCCAGTGCGTTTGGTTAGTGTAGGGAGTGGCATGGCGAAGTTCTGTGAAATCATTGGAAGGGCAGTATAGAAGCGCGTCTTGAGAGAATGTCTCTTTTTCCGTAACTCTGCGCGCTGTTGCAACGCTGACGCCGAAATGAATTGCCTGAAGCAGGCTGCTCTTTCCGGAACTGTTGCCGCCCACAACGAGATTGAGTCCTCGGAGTATTACGTCTGCAAGTCTCAAACGTCGGAAAAACTGCACCTTGACGCCGGTTAGTTCGTAGTCCCTGCTCATGGATCTCCCTCCCGCCAATGTGTGGGAGATGTTACCTGAGGAAACGGCGTTCTCTCTACGATGTAAGCGGTTCCGTCTCCTCATCCGACTGAGGTAGCCTGGGCGCACAAGAGATCTCTCCCGTTCTGCAATGCGGACAATCCGCATCCAAACACCGCCTCGCATCCTGTCCTAAGTTGGCCCTATCGCCACTTATGGACAGGTTGCCTGATGTCATCCCCCCTCACCAAGCGCATCGTTCTCACAGCTGAGCCCCGAGAGCGCCCCTACGAGCTCAGGGACGCTCAGGTTCGCGGACTGATCCTGCGTGTGCAGCCTTCAGGGCATAAGGCTTGGATGTAATGACCCACTGATTTCCTGCTCAGGTGTTACTTTCCCCGAAGGAGACACCGATGAGCGAAATGATGGAAGAAGAGATCAAGCGCTGGACCGCCCGGCGCGAGTCGGCGCTGGGCCTTGAGATCATCCAAGGCAAGACGACGGTGGCCGCTGCCGGTCGCCAGTTCGACCTGACCCCGGCTGAGATCGAAAGCTGGGTCGAGGACGGCAAGCGTGGCATGGAGAATGCCTTGCGGGCCAAACCGGAGGACGTATAGCACTGTGGCTGCGTTGCTTGGCATGAACAAGAACACCGTGCAGCGGATCTTCCAGTTGAAGGGCTGGCAGGAAGGATAAATCCGCCTGGAGGTGCACGCTAGCACCTCCAAAACAGCAGAACATTATCAATCTGGGGTGTCAGTCGTTAGCAGATCGAGCTTGGCCCGAGAGCTCCGGGCTCAAAGCTGATTGTTCAGAGCATCCTCAAATAAAACAGGCGCCCCGAGGTGCGCCTGTTCGCGTTAAGGCGGTTGCCAGGAAACTAGCCGAAACACCTTACTCCTGAGGCCTGGGATCCGGCACTTGGTCGCCTGCGAATCCCTTATACAGTTGGGATGCCCGTGAATCAGCTGCGGCGAGCTCCGCCGAAGTGAGCCCCATCCTCGCCAATTCAGTTGCCGCCTTGTGGTCGCCTAAAATGTAGGCTACCCGGAGATATGCGGCGCTGTCTATGAGGTTTGGGCTCTTTGCTTCGCGATACGACTCCGATATGGCATAGAACGCGTAGATGTTTCCGGAAAGTGCCTGATCCCGGAGAATAACCTGTCCGTCCAAAAAGTTCCTCTCCAAAGAAATGCGCTTACCCAGCACTGCAGCAGCAGCCGTATTGCCAGCGGAGGTTTCCTGTTTCAACACATCAAGGGACTGCGTGCGCATAATTTCAAGTTCTGCAGCGGTCGGATATCGATGTCGAATCAGCCATTCAGCCTCTTCCGTGGTTTTTGCCTCTAAAGGACCAGGCCGCTGGCATTCACCCACACAAAGTCGAGAGGCAAGAGCGGTCGGGCTTGCCGAAAGATAATGCTTAGGCGTCAAGTGAGATTGAGAGCTTGACGATGGTGCCTGAGCTTTCCCAGCCGCGGACGCACCCATCTGCTGACGACCCGTTGATTGACCACTATCCGTTTCTGCAGGCTCGTTCGAGCACCCGGCCAGCGTAGCTGCGAACACCAACGCAAAGACAATCCAATTGAAACGCATCACGGCACCCCGCACATGTTTGTCTGAACTCGACCGCATGGCTTGGCGGATACCCATCTCACCGGGCAGCGCAAAGATACTCTTTGCAATGGTCGCTGTTGCCGGCAAATGCGCAGAAGGGAGGACTTCCTAATCGTAACCGCAGGAGAATCCGTACAGAAAGACACGTCCCCTGACGTCATGTTCAAACGATGCGCGAGAAGTTCAAGGTAAGGCATCGCCTGAAGCACCAAAGCTTCCGCGGCCCTGAACTGATAACAAGCCAAGTCTGGCGGCACCTCTACCCTGACTTCGTGAGCGCCCCAAACATCGTCTTCGGAGCATTCCAGGCGAGCAGGCGGAGGGCAAAAATAGTGAGTCCCTGAATGCATTCCCATCGACACAATCCTTGTCATGTTACGAGGAAACATATCGCTGAAGCTATCACGCTCGTCGCCATACGTCTGCTTAACCTCCCATTTTTGCGATACGTATCACCCTTGATGATCACGCTGTGCTGCATTGCCGCGCAATGCCCGGCAGACTACATCCTGATACAGCTGCCCACCGATCTCATCGGCAACCGTTTCGTAGATGCATTCTAGGTGGAAAAATTGAAGGATCTCCGGATGGCCGCTTCGTTCAGGCGAAAGGGCCTGATGGTCAGCCTACTGGGGTGCGTATAGATGGAGGACATAAACCATCAACCCATCCCGATCCGCGTGCGCAGCAGCCGCATGCCCATGTGTTAGGAGTAAACAATGCCGGTGGGACCCCTTGGCTTCCAATAAAAATGGCAGAGGAACTGCGTGGAACATGGATAATGATGTAGGGCTCATCAAGATGACGAGGCTTGTTAGAGAATTTGCGCACGGCACTGTCAACGCCCAGAGCTTCATTGACGAGTACGCCAACTTTTACTACTGCTAGGCGTTGGATGGGCACGAGGCTTCAAGTACGGTACCTGCTGGAGATATGGTGCGACTAGGTCTGGCTTTTGAGTTGCATCGCCGCATTCAGGAGGAAGTTGTGAACAGAATTTCGCTTGATTCGGAGTTTTCAACCGAAACATTTTGAAGATGGCAGGGCGACTGACGGCCTCTGAAGCCCGAGAGCGCGCGCTTCGGATCTGTACAGACGTCGGAATTGATGCTGTCTTGTCGGCGGTAGGGTCTGCTTGAGTAGATGGTTCTGAGATATCTAAAGGATGCCAAGTAGATCGTACTGGTCGGAAAGCTACTCAATGCCCAAATGGGTGGCCTCGTAATGCGTAGTGTAATGACCCACTAATAATCTGCTCACATGTGTTCTTTCTCCAAAGAAGACGCCGATGAGCACAGTGATGGAGAAAGAGATCAAGCGCTGGACCGCCCGACGCCTCGGCGACGGGCGGCTGCATCCAATTACCCGGCGCCAGATAGACCGTCATCCACTGCGTCGAACAGCTCCCGGCCAGCCATCAGCAATCCTTCCACCAGATGCACGCCCAGCACTGGCTCGTTGGTGTCCTCTTCCCGGCAATGATGCGCGGCCTCCAGTATCTGCATGATCGCGCTCAGGCCGGCGAACTTGCGGCTGATCGAGGCGGCCTGGTCCTGCCCGTTGGCAGGTGCCCATGTCGCTTCAGAACGAGGGTGGCCTTGGGCGCGATGCCGGTCGCCGAAGAGGTTCACCACGCGGTCGGTGGTGGTTTCCTTGTCATCCTGATCGGCCAGGAGGCGATCAAGCTTCCTGACAAAGTGGGGCGAGAGGTCGTGAATGGCGTCGCCTATCAGGGCCTGCAGGCGCTCACTGGCGGGGGAGGAATCGGTCATCGGTAGCCTCGCGTCACAAGGAGGCCACCTGCGCCGTAGCGCAGGGTGGCGGACGGTGCGGGTTGGCGTACCGGACAACTTCTATGCGAAAAACCGGCGGATCGGGAGATCGATCCCCGCACACCGCCCGCCATGTAACCGGCAAGGCAGTGCATTCTCCGCCGTGCCCTAGGGGCAACAACAGAGCTAACCGCATAGAAATATGATCGGGACGCCAATCCCGGCTGACGCCAATCGCGCCAGCCCGACCATCCTGCGCAGGATTCTTGCCCGTGTACATGAGGAAATATGCAGATCTGTTGCGTTGTGTGAGCAGGAAAACGTGAAGCGAATGACCATTCGATGCCGTCATCCTGCGTAGATCGCCATCGACGCTTCAGACTGAGCCGCCAGGCGCTGCAAGTGTCGGTGCAGAGGGGCCCAGGCCTGCGCTTCGCAGCAGTATTATCCCGAAACGACCGAAGGCCCCTTCAACTCGATCGCATTGCCATCAGGGTCCCTGAAATACAGCGATGGCCCGTCTCCCTCGGCGCCGAAATTGACCTCGGCTGGTCCGCGCGACGAGATGCCATGCCGTGCCAGGTGGGCGACCAGTGCTGGCTCATCAAAGGGCTCTATGCGCAGGCACAGATGGTCCACGTTGCGTCCGTCCTCGCCTGGCCCCCGGCCGCCCTGGCTGCCCAATGTTCCATCAAGGCTGATCAAGTCGATCATCGACACGCCCGCCCGCAGGTGGACCAGCCCCAGGTGATCGCGTCGCCGCACCACCTCGCACCCGAGTACCTCGCGGTAGAAGTCCACGCTTCGTTGCAGGTCGCGTACGCGGAACACCAGGTGGTCGATGCGTTCAACAACGAATGGCCTATCCATCAAGGTTTCCTCCAGGGGATCAGGAATGCTTCCTGGTCATGCAGGTCGCCCGATGACGACCGTCCCACGCGCGATGCCGAAGACAAGCTGCCGCAGATAGCCTCCGATGGCACCGGCCAGCAGGGCAGCGAGCACTCGGCAGGCCTGCCGGGCACCCCGCGTGGCATGGTCGCGTAGCCACGGTGCCGTGGCCATTACCTGGGCACCCAACAGCAACACCAGGACATCCAGGCCGACGGCATCGATGACCGGCAGCAGCGGCAGCAACTGCGGGTTGCAGGCCACGATGACGGCGGCCACCGTCGTAACCGCGAACAGGACGCGGCGGCCAGTTGGCGTGGCGCTGCAGCGCAGAAGGCGGGATATCAGGCTCATGGCGCGTGCTCCTTCATGGCGCGACGTCGCCAGCACGTTCGGCGATGGGGCGGACCTGCTGCACCAGCGTGAGCAGTGTCTTGCCGGGCTCTTCGATCATGACCTCATGGGCGGATTGCTCGAACCAGACCAGTTGCTTGCGGGGTGCCTGCACGGCCTGGAACCACTCTGCAGCCAGCGCCGACGAGACATTGTGGTCGTGACGTCCCAGGAACAGGAACAGCGGCGTATCGAGCGAGCGGACCGTCGTCATGTCCAGCGTCAGCACGTCGGCCAGCAGGTGTTGCGTCGAGAAGTCGTTACCTTTCCATACCCCGGCAACGTCAAGGTCGGTGTACTCGGGCGAGAGGCTTATCGCTGCCGCTTCGGCATCGCCGCCTTTGCGGTTGTGCACCATGCCGCCATAGTGGTTCAGCCATTTTCGCTGTTTGAACAGGCTGTCGAGCGGAACCGGTGCGCTGCCCTGTGCGTAGGGGGCAAGCGCTTCCAGCTCGGCGATGGCCTGTGCGTTGCCGTCGCGCCGGGCCTGCTGCAGCGTCCATGACCAGCCGCGGCGCTCGCTCTCGGGCGCGTTCGAAACCTGCCCCATGCCGATATAGGCATGCAGCCATTCCGGTCGGCGTTGTGCCAGTTCAAGCCCGAGATAACTGCCCCAGGAGTGGCCAAGCACGAAGATCTTCTCTTTCTCGAATTCCCTGCGCAGCCACGCCACCATTTCCTCGGTATCGGCGACCATGCGCTCGCGGGTCATGGTGGGTGCCACCGTGTGCGGATCATTGGCAGAATAGGTTTTTCCCGCGCCGCGCTGGTCCCATTGCACCACGGTGAAATACTCTTCCCAGCCCCGCTGGAAGTACCAGCTGGTCGGCATCGCGACCCAGCCCGGTCCGCCGTGCAGCATCAGCAGCACCGGGTTCCGGCGGTCGTTGCCACGTATGGATACCCATTGGTCGATGCCGCCGATACGGACCTTCTCGAGCCGCTCGATGCCATTGTCGGCCACCACCCGGCGCATCTCCGCCACGATCGCGGTGGCCTCGGTGCGATTGTGCGGCGCAGGAACTGCCGCTGCCGACACGGATGCGGGGATGCAAGCCAAACCTGCAACGGCAATGGATATAAACCCGAGAAGCGGCGTTTTCATCAGTCTCCTTTACCGGACAGGGCGGTCGACGCTGATTGTGGCATGCTCCGCGGCAAGGGGCGCCACGCTTGCCCGGCCTGCAGATCCTGCTGCAGGCGCATCGCCGGATGCAGAAGACTACTGAAGAATGAAGGATCGGGTGAGAATGAAACTGGCCAGATTTGCTTTGGTGACATGCTTCCTGTTGCCCCTCGGTGTTGCTGCCGGGGCCGCCTCCGGCAACGAGGCCAAAGATGCATTCGATATGTGGCTGGCCGCGCACAATTCTGCTGAGCGCAGCCAGTTCGAAGCATTCAATACCAGGTACCACCTCACCCAGGACGTCCAGGATGACCTGGATATCCGCGAGTCCATTGGCAGCCTGCAGGTGGCCGAGGTCAGGCGCAGCGCGCCGACGGACACGCAGGTGTTGCTTGTGTCGGAGTGGGGCAGGGCCATCCTGGCAACCTTCGAGATGGTTCCCGGTTCCCCCTTGAAGGTGAAGCGGCAGCTGGAAGGCGCGCCGATGCCCGAAGCATTCAAGCCCCGGCCCATGGCGCTGGACGCGCTGGCCGAAGAAGCTAGGCGACGGCTGGACGTGCTGTTGGCCGACGACAAGGTGGCGGGGAGCTTCCTGCTGGCACGCAATGGCCAACCGCTGTTCGAATGGCATGGCGGGCTGGCCGACCGTGAGGCATCGGTTGCTGTCTCGCCGACGACGCAGTTCCGGTTTGCCTCGCTTGGCAAGATGTTCACCGCCGTTGCCATCCTGCAGCTTGTTGACGGAGGCAAGGTGTCACTGGATAAACCCCTGTCGACGTACCTGCCGGACTACCCCAACCGTGCCGTGGCCGATGCGGTCACCGTGCGCCAGCTGTTGAACCACACCGGCGGCACCGGGGAGATATTCGGCGAGGGGTTCAACCGGATATCGGGCACGCTCAGGACGCACCGGGATTACTGGGGAGCCTTTTCTGCCAGGCCACTGGAGTTCGAGCCGGGTTCACAGGATGCCTATTCGAACTACGGTTACATCCTGCTGGGCTCGGTCATCGAGGCGGTCAGCGGCACCAGTTATTACGACTACGTAGAGCAGCATGTCTATCGCCCCGCGGGCATGTCTTCGACCGGGGCGGAGCCGGAGTCTGAAGCCGTGCCCCGGCGCGCGCATGCCTACACCCGCACCGATGGACGATGGACGAGGGAAACGGAATCGCTGCCCTGGCGCGGCACGGCAGCCGGTGGCGGATACACCACCACGGGCGATCTGATGCGGTTTGCGACCGCATTGAATAACGGCACGTTGCTGTCCGCCAGGTCCCTTGAGGCGGCCACCCGCGCGCAGAACAACAAGGCCTGGTACGGCTATGGATTCATGGTAAGTGGCGAGGGTGGGCAGCGGCAGTTCGGCCATGAGGGTGGGGCGCCGGGGGCGAATGCGATCCTGAATGTGAAACCTGCCGCCGGCTATGTCGTGATCGGACTGAGCAACGTCGACCCGGCCGCAATGGAAAACACCGTGAACTACGTGACCCAACGCTTGCCTTGAGGTGGCGCGTCCAGCGCATGGACCTGGGCGAAAGCGCGCCACTCGCAACAAAAGCTATGCAATGAATGTCGGGGAATGCGCTTTTTCAGGCGTTCTAATTCTGCAGACTGCGCTGGTTGATGAGGGAAAACCATGCGCAGCAAGCTTTTCGTACCCGGTGCCCGTCCGGAGTTGTTCCACAAGGCCATGGCCAGCGAGGCCGACGCGCTGTCGTTTGACCTGGAAGATTCGGTTCCCGAAGCCGGCAAGGACCAGGCCCGCCGCCACGTGGGGGACTTCCTGCAGCGTCCGCAGGCCGGCGCCAGCGCAAAGATGCTGATCGTGCGGACCAATGCCACCGACAGCCCGCACTTCGAGGCGGACCTCGCTGCCGTGGCGCTGCCCGCCGTTGCACTGCTGAACATCCCGAAGATCGAATCGGTGCCGCAGTTGCTGAAAGTCATTGCGCGGCTGGAACAGAGCGAACGTGACAATGCCGTGCAGCGTCCGATCGGCCTGTTGATCAATATCGAGACCCCCAGGGGCCTGCGCATCGCGGCCGAACTGGCCGTGGCGACGCCGCGCGTGGTCGGCCTCCAGCTGGGGCTGGGCGATCTGTTCGCGCCCAATGGCATCAGCCGCGAGCCGGTGAACGTGCATGCCACCCTGTTCGCGTTGAGGATGGCCGCCGCCGAGGCCGGGGTGTTCGCCTGTGACGGCGCTTATCCTGACGTGGCCGATCTCGATGGCTTCCGCGCCGAGGCAATGCTGGCGCAGCAACTGGGATTCATCGGCAAGAGTTGCATCCATCCGCGCCAGGTCGGCATTGCCAATGCCACCTTCAGCGTATCGGCGGACATGGTCGAGGAGGCACGTCGGATCGTGGCCGCGTCTGCTGAAGCCGCCACACGGCGTCATGGCGCTTTCCTGTTCGAAGGACGGATGATCGATCTGCCATTCCTGCGCCGTGCCGAAGCCATCCTGGCTTCGGTCCGTGCTGCTGCGGACTGATCGCGGCATCCCGGACACCATGACTGCCTCCTTTCATCGCGTGACGGCCTGCATGGGCCCTCCCACGCTTTTCCCGGGTGACCCCATGCTCAAGCCTGCATCATTCGTCTTCGCCTCAACCGTGCTCCGGCATGTCGGACGCCAGTTCCGGCTGGTCGCCGCGCTCGTCCTGCTGGCGGCAAGTGGCACGGCCGCTGCTGACAGCCTGACCACGGTCAAGTCCGGCAGCCTGCCTATGCTGCCGGTACAGCTTGTGCCTGCGGGCCTGGTCAACGTAGAGGGGCGCACCGTTGCCTTCAGCAAACAGGACGCCTGGGCGCTGGCTGCCGACGGCACGGCGTGGGAGCCACTGGCCTACGCGTCGAACGACGGTGGCATGGTGCTGCAGGGAAGCGTGCACGCTGCCGGCCAGGCCTACCTGCTGGGCAGCAGGGAAGCCGCCACGGTGCTGCAGCCGGTGGGCGTGGAGGCGGCCACTCTTGTTGCCGGCGAGCCACTGCCATTGCCGGTCGTCCTGGATGCTGCCCACGCGGCGGCGCTCGGCGATGCACTGTACGTGGCCGGTAATGACGCCGCCGGCGTTACCCACCTGTACCGTCGCAGCGCGTCAGCGGCCGACGTTGCATGGCAGCGCCTGGCGGCCTGGCCGCAGGTCGGCGTTCCCCATGCGTTGCAGGCCCAGAAGGGCGCGCTGTACGCCGGTGTCGGCATCCCGGGGCAGGGTGACCAGCTGTGGCGCTGGACCCCGGACGACAACTGGCGGCAGGTGACATCGCCAGAAGGGCAGATCATTGCCGGCTCGATGCGCGCGTTGGGCCAGGCGCACCTGCTGATGTTGGTCAAGGACGCGCAAGGCCAGGTCCATGCCCGCACCTTCCATACCATTACCAGCGCCTGGGCCACGCTGGACGATACGCTGGCCAGCGATCCAGTAGCCGTTACCGCCTGGGGCAATGGCCTTGCATGGGCAAGCCCCGGCGCCGCAGGCACCCGGTTCCAGTACGCCGAAATGCAGGGCGGCAAGCACCTGCTGCGCTGGCTCGACTGGACGGTGATCGGCATCTACCTGCTGGCCATGCTCGGCATGGGCTTCTATTTCTACCTGCGCGACCGGAACTCCAATACCACCGCCGACTTCTTCGTCGGTGGCCGTTCGATCCCCTTCTGGGCCGCCGGTATCAGCCTGTATGCAACCAATACCAGCTCGATCAGCTTCATCGCCATCCCGGCCAAGGCCTTCGACACCAACTGGCAATACATGACCAACAACCTGATCGCGGTGACAGGGCTGATGTTCGTGGCCATCTGGATCGTGCCGTTGCTGCGCCGCTTGGATCTGATGAGCGTGTTCTCCTATCTGGAAACCCGTTTCCATCCGGCCATCCGCATGCTGTCCAGTGCGCTGTGCATCGTGATGCAGATCGGCAGCCGCATGAGCGTGATCCTGTTCCTGCCGGCGCTGGCGATCTCCACCATCACCGGTGTCGACGTTGTCTGGTCGATCATGCTGATGGGGGTATTCACCATCATCTACTCCACCGCTGGTGGTTCCAAGGCCGTGATCTGGACCGACGTGGTCCAGGTAGTGGTGATGTTCGGCGGCGCCCTGTTCGCGATCGGCTTCATCTTCCTGCATGCCGGTGGCGACCTGCCGCAACTGCTCAGCGCCGCTGCGGCCGAAGACAAGACCCGGCTGTTCGATTTCAGCTTCGACCTGACCAAGGCCACGGTGTGGGGTTTCATCTTCCTGGTCGTATTCGACGTGGTACTTACCTTCCCCAAGGACCAGGTGTTGATGCAGCGGACCCTGTCCACCCGCTCGGACAAGGAGGCGGGCCGTTCGATCTGGACATTCGCGGCGATCATGATACCGGGCGGTTTCGTGTTCTATGGCATCGGTACCGCACTGTGGATGTACTACCGCAACAATCCGGAACGGTTGAACCCGTTGCTGCCCATCGATGCCACGTTCCCATTGTTCATTGCCGCCGAGTTGCCGGCGGGGGTCACCGGGCTGATCATCGCCGGCATCTTCGCTGCGGCCATGTCGACCCTGTCCAGCATCATCAATTCCATCTCCACGCTGGTCTCGGTGGATTTCTACCAGAAGCTGGTCAAGGATCCGAACGACAAGACCGCCGTGCGCATCGCCGAATGGTCCGGTGTCGGGGTGGGTTTCATCGGCATCGGGATCGCGCTGTTGATGAGCCGCTATGACATCCATTCGCTGTTCGATGTCTCCATTGAACTGGCTGGCCTGCTCGGTGGCGGCTTTGCAGGCGCGTACACGCTGGGCATGTTCACCCGTCGCGCCAATGCGCCGGGCGTGGCCATCGGCGTGGCCGGCTCGATCCTGGTCACCTTGGCCTGCTGGACCATGGACCTGGTGCACCCCTATTTCTACCTGGCCATATCGATCCTGCTGTGCATCGTGATCGGCTACGTGGCGAGTTTGTTCTTCCCGGCTCCGGCGCAGTCGCTCAAGGGCCTGACCATTTACCGCGATACCCCTGCAGAGGCAGCCAGCGCATGACGGCCGCCGATGTGGGCCGCGTGCCGATTGGATCGCATTGCGCTGGTGGCTGGTGTAGCGTGCTGGCGGGCTGAGAGGGCAATCCGTGGAAACCCAGTTTCTCAATACATTCGTAACGGTCGTGGATCGCGGCTCGATGGCTGCGGCCGCGCGTTCCCTGCACATCACGCCTGCTGCCGTGGCGCAGCAGATCCGTACGCTGGAGCGCGAGTTGGGCGCGCCGCTGATCGCCCGCTCCGGGCGGACGGTCAGTGTCACCGAAGACGGCGCGCGCATCCTGCAACGGGCGCGTGACCTGCTGCGCAGCGTGGCCGACCTGCGCAGCGTGGCCAACGAGAACGACCTTGCCGGCGAGCTGCGGTTGGGCGCCTGTCCTACCGCGCTGGCGGGACTGCTGCCGGACATCCTGTCGCGGATGGTGGCGACCTTTCCGCAGATAAACGTTTTCATCAAGCCGGGTTATTCGGCTGATCTGTATCGTGCGGTGGAAGCCGGCGATCTGGACGCCGCGATGGTCCTGCAGGCGCCGTTCGCCCTGCCCAAGACCTGCAACTGGCAGTTGCTGAGGGAAGAGCCGCTGGTGGTGCTGGCACCCGCCCATATGGTTGGCTGCGATCCGCATGCATTGCTGCGCGAACAGCCGTTGATTCGATATGACCGCCACGAGTGGGGCGGTCGCCAGGCAGACGAATATCTGCGCCTGGCCGGGATCGTGCCGCGCGAGCGCTTCGAACTGAACGCTCTCAATGCCATCGCGGTGATGGTCGACCGCGGGCTTGGCGTTTCGCTGGTGCCGGACTGGGCCAAGCCTTGGCCGGAAGGCCTGAACGTGGTGCGCATTCCTTTGCCGCAGCGCAGCGAACCGCGCCGTATCGGCATGGTGTGGTCGCGTTCGTCCGTCCGTATCCGCCTGGTGAGTGTCCTGCTCGAAGAAGGTCGTGTCGTCCTGAGCGAGCGGCAGCGCTGAAAGCAGGGGCCTGGCGGGGCTTGCTGGGCTGACCGAAACAAATACTAGTCATTGAACATACGAAACCGCGCTTCTATCGCCACGGAGCCACGCCTAGGCTCTCGCCTCATTCCCGGACAGTACGTGGACGCCCGCAAGGCAGGCCACGGACCGGATGAAGAGAACGGGAGCCCAGTGCTCTTATCGGTGGCGACGGCTCCCCGGCCGGCTGTCCCGCATTTCCATATCGGGGGGAGAGACGAATGATCAAGCCACTTTCTGCGGCCATCAGCGCAGCACTGTTCGCCAGCGCCATCAATCCGGCGTTGGCCCAGGACACCACCGCCGCCACCGATCTGGACCAGGTGATCGTCACCGGCAGCCGCACCCCTGTCGCGATCGACAAAGTCCCCGGAGCAGTCACCCTGGTGAACCAGGAGCAGGTGCAGCGCACTCTCAACCTCACCGAAGATGCCACCGCGGTGCTGGCGCGCATGGTGCCGGGCTATTCCGAGTCTTCGCAGGCGATGAGCAACAGCGGTGAAACGCTGCGCGGCCGTGTCGCACTGCGCCTGTTCGATGGCGTGCCGCAGGGCTCGCCGTTGCGCGAAGGCAGCCGCAACGGCACGTTCACCGATATGGGGGTGATCGGCCGGATCGAAGTCATCAACGGCCCGTCGGCTGCCGAAGGCATTGGTGGCGCCGGTGGCGTCATCAACTATCTGTCCAAGGACCCGCAGGTGGAAGGCCACGAGACCACCGTGACCACCCGCTACAGCAGCCAGTTCAAGGACGACAGCGCACAGTCGAAGATCGGCATCACCCACGCCTACAAGGGCGATTCGGCCGATTTTCTGGTCAGTGGCGCCTATATCGACCGTGGCATCGCCTATGACGGCGATGGCCGCCGCGTGGGCCTGAATACCTCCGGCTCGCTTTCCGATTCGTACAGCAAGAACCTGTTCCTGAAGGGTGGCTACAACTTCGGCGAAGGGCAGATGCAGCGCATCCAGGCCAGCTACAGCAATTTCCATATCGGCGGAAAGCACAATTACATCCCGGTCGAAGGCTGTCGCTTCGATCCCGTCGAGTGCCCGGTGCCCAGCACCAATACCGCCGAGAAGGGATCCATCGCCGGTGCACTGGCTGAGTTCAATGATTTCGAGCAGGCCGCAGTCAAGTACACCAATGCCGATTTCTTCGGTGGCGACCTGAGCGTGGATGCCTACTGGGCAAAGCAGGCGATGCGCTATGTGCCCGAGAACGGCGCCGACCGCCAGTTGGTGAAGCCACCGCCGGCCGACGCCGACCTCATCTGGGATCAGTCGGAGATCAATTCCGAGAAGAAGGGGCTGCGTTTTGGCTACGCCTACAACGATCTGTTCAAGGTCGAAGGCCTGCGCCTGCGCGCTGGCCTGGACCTGGTGGAGGACACGGCCGACCAGCGCCTGGCATTGACCAACCGCGTGTGGGTTCCACCGATGAAGTACACCAGCATCGCCCCCTATGCCCAGCTGAGCTGGGACATCGGGCCGGTGACGCTGGATGCCGGCATCCGTCGCGAAGACGGCGAACTGGAGATCGACAGCTATACCACCACCGCCTACCGGGATTTCACCCCGGTGCAGGGCGGCAAGATGGACTACAACGCCAACATGCCCAACTTCGGTGCGATCTGGCGCATCAGCGATGAATGGTCGGTGTTCGCTTCGTACTCGGAAGGATTCGGCATCGCAAACGTCGGCATCCCGTTGCGCAACATCCAGGCCAACAGCCCGTGCAAGGCCGTTTCCTGCATCGCCGACCTGCAGCCGCTGATCACCGAGAACAAGGAGATCGGCTTCAATTGGCGGGGCGCCAGGGGCCAGCTGGGTGTGTCGGCATACCGCTCGACCTCCGATTTTGGTTCCAGCCTGACCATCGACAAAGCCACCGAAGACTTCATCCTTACCCGTGCCCCGGTGGAGATCGAAGGCATCGAACTCAACAGTGCCTGGACCTTCAATGATCATTGGAAGGCCACCTTCCTGTACTCGCGCATCCGTGGCCAGACGCAATACTACGAAGGGTCCGGCCTCAGCAAGGAGATGGGCATCCTCGACATCTCGCCGGACAAGGTGAACGCCTCGCTGACCTGGACCCCGAACGAGCGCTTCGACGCCACGCTGGGCGTGAGCAGGACCTTCAGCCGCGACCTGCGCGAGACGTTCGTCAATCCAGCCAACGGCGACGTGTATCTCAACGAAGAGGACACCTACGGTTACGCGTTGTGGGATCTCAGCATGAACTACGACACCGGCCGTTACGGCCAGCTGTCGCTGGGCATCGAGAACGTGTTCGACAAGCAGTACGTGCTGACCTGGTCGCAGCTGCCGGGCTGGCAGAACTACTTCGCCGGCCGCGGCCGGATGGTTTCGCTGACCCACACGTTCAAGTTCTGATCGTTGCAACGGAGGAGCGGCGCTGCAGGCTTGCCACGGCGCCGTTTCCCCGTTTCTGGCTTACCCTGACGCGACGAGGCTGTCGCGCTGGATACACAGGAGAGCGGATGTACAGGTTCCAAGGTGGGCAGGCCGGTACCTGCCCACGCCGGAGACGCCGGTTCGGTGCGGGCGTGCTGTTGATGCTGGTGTGCGGCAGCGCGGTGGCGTGCGCCCCTGCGGAACCTGCGGCTTCGCCTTGCCTGCCGAAGGTGGACCGCTTTCTTCGCGAGGCGACCGGCGCGCAGGGCTATGCCGGCGCGGTAGCGCTGGTGATGCATGAAGGGCAGGTCGTGCATGCCGCCGGTTACGGTTGGCAGGACCTGGCACACACCCGGCCAATGCAGCGCGACAGCATCTTCCGCATCTATTCGATGACCAAGACCGTTGCCTCGGTGGCGGCGCTGATGTTGATGGACGAGGGCAAGCTGGACTTGGATGATCCGGTGGCGCGCCACCTGCCGGAGTTTTCCCGGCTGCAGTTGTTCGTCGGCGGCAGTGCCGACGCGCCGCAGCTGCGCCCGGTGGCCAATACGCTGACGGTACGCCACCTGTTCACCCATACATCCGGTTTTGCTGCCGGCGGCGAAGGCTTCGAGGCCGCCACGCAGCTGCTGGACCGGCAGCATGTACGCGATGCCGCCACGCTGGCCGATTACAGCGTGCGGTTGGCCAGGGTGCCGCTGGCGTCCGAACCGGGCACGCGCTTCCGTTATGACAGTACGTCCGCCGAAGTGCTGTCGCGGCTGGTGGAAGTGGCCAGTGGCATGCCGTTCGAGACGTTCCTGCAGCAACGCATCTTCACCCCACTGGACATGCGCGACACCGGATTCGAGGTGCCTGGGCCACAGCGCGGACGCGTCGCCGACCTGGCCACCATGGATGCCCAAGGTGACCTGGTGCTGGCCGATGAGGCGCATGCGCGCCATCCCGGCATCGCCTTGCGGCCTTATCGCAGTGGTGCGGGCGGGCTGTACTCCAGTGCCGCGGACTATGCCCGGTTTGCCCAGATGCTGCTCGACGGTGGCGAGTACCATGGCATGCACCTGCTCAAGCCAGGCACCGTCGCGTTGATGATGCGCAACCAGCTGGTGCATACCGCACTGCCCCGCCCGGTCACCGAATTCAGTGATGCCGAGGGCTTCGGCCTGGGCGGATCGGTATTGCTGGATCCGGCAGGGAAGGGGCGGACCGCATCGGCAGGGGCCTTCGGCTGGTCCGGCGCCGCTTCGACCTATTACACGATCGACCCGGCCAGGAAGGTGGTGGCGATCCTGATGCTGCAGTATCTCCCCGGTGGAAAGGACGACCTGCCACGCGTCAGCACCCCGTTCTACAACCTGGTAGATGAGGCGATGGAACCATGACCGATGCAGTCCGCCCCATGGTGCTTGTTGCCGGCTCGGCCAATCTTGATTTCGTGGTGCGTGCCGCGCACGTTCCGGCTCCAGGTGAAACGGTGCTGGGGCGTGACTTCAGCACGTTCCCGGGTGGCAAGGGGGCCAACCAGGCGGTCGCCTGCGCCCGCGCAGGCGGTGCGCAGACGCAGATGCTGCTGGCATTGGGCCAGGACGAAGCTGCCAGGCCGATCGAGGCATCGTTGCGTGATGCCGGCGTGGTGCTGCACGTCATGCGCGATGCCGCGTTGCCAACCGGCACCGCCTTCATCTGCCTGTCCGACAGCGCCGAGAACGCGATTACCGTGGCCCCTGGTGCCAACATGGCACTGCGTGGTGAACACCTTCCTGCGCTGGACGGCATTGGATGGCTGTTGCTGCAGCTGGAAACGCCGATGGCCAGCGTGCTGGCACACGCGCGCGCTGCACGGGCAGCCGGGGTCAAGGTCGCGCTCAATGCCGCGCCGGCACGAGCACTGTCCGGCGAGCTGTTGTCCCTGCTGGACGTGCTGATCGTCAACGAAGGCGAGCTGCAGGTCGTAGCGGACAACCCACCGGACCTGGCGACCGGCCTGGCGCGGCTGCCGGTGCCGTGCGTGATCGTGACGCTGGGTGCACGTGGCAGCCTGGCGCGCATGGCTGGACAGATCCGGGTGCAGCCTGCATTCGGCGTCGAGCCACTGGATACCACTGCAGCCGGCGATACGTTCTGCGGCGTGCTGGTCGCCGCGTTCGCCCACGGCGCATCCGTGGTGGAGGCGCTGCGCCAGGCCAGCGCTGCTTCGGCACTGGCCTGCACCCGGTTGGGTGCGCAGTCGAGCATTCCCACCCTGGCCGAGGTCGAGGCGCTGCTGTCGGACACCTCGCGAACGCCTGATGCCGACGCCCATGCCGCGCTTGCGGCATGGTGCGCGCCGTGATGCTTCTCCTTTCCATTACCTGCTGGATGTTCCGTTCATGACCACGCCTTATCGAACCCCCGACTACGACAACGAGGCAGCTGACCATGGGCGCGAGGCGGTCAATACCGAGTACAAGTTCTCGCATGTAACCACCGGCCGCTACCTGCCGACGCCAGGCAAGGCACCGGCGTGGCCGTTCGCCGATATCGGCAGCTGGATGATCGATGCCAACGGCAGCGCCGCTGACTGGCTGACCGAACTGAAGGATTGGCGCCGCGAGCACCTGGTCCGCATCGGCTATACCGACGTGAACTATCGCCGGCCGGAACTGCAGTGGGCGCAACGCAACTTCGTGCATGCGCAGATGATGGTCGAGGATCGTTATTTCTTCGATGTCGATACCGCACGGTACACGGTGGACAAGTACCTGGATGATCTGGTCGCGCGCTTCGGCGGCCTGGATTCGGTGCTGATCTGGTACATCTACCCGAACATCGGCATCGATGACCGCAACCAGTTCGATCTCGCCCACACCCTGCCCGGGGGGCTGGAAGGCCTGAAGGCGGCAGTGCAGGCATTCCAGGCGCGTGGGGTGCGGGTGTTCCTGCCGGCCAAACCATGGGACCACGGTACCCGTGACCCGGGCGTCAGCCATTGGGATGGACTGGCTGGAATCATCAAGGCAACCGGTGCCGATGGCATCAACGGCGACACCTTCAACGGCGTGCCGCGCGCGTTCTTCGATGCCTGCGATGCACTGGGAAATCCGGTGGTGGTGCAGCCGGAGTCGACCATCAGTTCGGAAGAACAATTGATCTGGAACGTGCAGAGCTGGGGCAAGAAGGCCCCGGATGGCCCGGTGCCGCCGGTATCCAAGTGGAAGTGGCTTGAGCCGCGCCACATGGTCAATTATGAGAACCGTTGGGGCCGCAACCGCAACCACGATCTGCAGTATTGCTTCTTCAACGGCATCGGCTACAACGCCTGGGAGAACATCTGGGGCATCTGGAACGCATTCACCGCCCGCGATGGCGAGACACTGCGCCGCATGGCGGCGATCTACCGGCAGTTCCCGCAACTGATCGTGGCGATGGACTGGGAGCCGTACCAGGTCTGCTACCAGGGCGGGATCTTCGCCAGCAGGTTCCCGGTGGACGGGGTGTGCCTGCATACCTTGATCAACCGCAACGAATACGCGGTGGACGGCGAGCAGATCGGCCTTGCGCATGTCGACGGCACCCGTTACTACGATGTGTGGCACGGCGTTGAGCTGTCGCCGGTGGTGCGCCACGGCGTGGCCGTGATCGAGCTGCCGATGGAGGCGCGTGGCTTCGGTGCGGTGCTGAGCGTACAGCCGGGTGCATCGGTGGAAGGCCTGGATGCTTTCCTGGCGCACGCGGCCAAGCGCGCCGAACAGCCGCTCAACAGCTATCCGGCTGCCTGGAAGGCCATGGCGCAGCAGTTGCGCGAGATCCCTGCCACGCCGCCGCAGCCGATCGCACCGCACGGGATGGTCACCATTCCGGCGGGGGACTTCGTGTTCGCCGTGGGCGGGGTGGAAATAGAAGGCTTCAACTGGGCTGGCCAGGACGTGCAGTTTCCGTGGGAGGACTGCCCGCGTCGCCACCACCGCAAGCTGATGCAGATGGCCTCGTTCCATATCGACCGCTACCCGGTGACCAACGCACAGTTCAAGCAGTTCGTCGATGCCACCGGTTATCACCCGGCCGACGACATCAACTTCCTTGCCCATTGGCGGGAGGGCGCGCCGCGTGCTGGCTGGGAAAACAAGCCGGTGGTGTGGGTGTCGCTGGAAGATGCACGTGCCTACGCCGCCTGGGCCGGCAAGCGCCTTCCGCACGAATGGGAATGGCAATACGCCGCACAGGGCCATGACGGCCGTACCTATCCCTGGGGCAATGACTGGGACGACGCCCGCGTGCCGCGTGTGAACCGTGGCCGCCGCGTGCTGGCACCGGCCGACGTGGATGCACATCCACAGGGGGCCAGTCCATTCGGCGTGGAGGACCTGGTCGGCAATGTCTGGCAGTGGACCGACGAGTTCATCGATGACCATACCCGCGCGGCGGTCCTGCGTGGTGGCTCCAGCTACCAGCCGCAGACCTCGCACTGGTATTTCCCCCAGGCCTACCGCCTGGACCAGCACGGCAAGTACCTGCTGATGGCACCCGCCAAGGACCGCAGCGGCATGCTCGGCTTCCGTTGCGTGGTGGACGCGGCATGAGCGCACCCATCACCTGTGGCCAGCAGCTGGTCACGCCATCGGCAGTGCAGCTCGATGGCCTGTTCGGGCAGATGCTGGCGGCCAACCGCAGCGGCCGCCTGAGCCATTTCATCGTCGATGAAGGCAGCCCGTCGATCACTATCTTCGGCCAGGCGCACAAGCAGAAAAACCAGGAAGGCGACTGGTATGGCGAACATGCCGGCAAGTGGTTGTCGGCCACCGCACGCGCCGTTGCGCAGGGCGGGCAGGCGCAACTGGAGGCCAACCTGCGGCGTGTCGCCGATTGGTTGCTCAGCCAGCAGGACGCCGATGGCTATCTGGGTACTTACGCCGCCGACCGCCGTTTCACCGTGCCGCAGCCGCCCCTGCCGGAGAGCTGGAACGGCGAACCGGCGCTGCGCACCTGGGATATCTGGACGCACAGCTACCTGATCCTGGGCTTCCTCGAAACCTGGCGCGCGCTGGGCGACGAAAGCTACCTGTACGCCGCGCGTCGCATCGCCGACCTGTGTTGGCAGGCACTGGAATCGGGCATCGACATCACCACGCTGGGCAACCACCACGGCATGTCGGCCACGGTGCTGCTGGATCCGGCCGCCGACCTGTACCTGGCCACTGGCGAACCACGCTACCTGGCACTGGCCGAGAAGATCCTGCAGCAGGCCAATGCGAACCCGCGCCTGGCGCTGCTCGACAAGGGCCTAGCCGGCGAGGACGCTGCCTTCATCGCCACCGGCAAGGCCTACCAGCTGTCCTGGAACCTGGTCGGCCTGGCCAAGCTGTACAAGGCTACCGGCAATCCCGACTATCGCCTGGCCGTCGACAACCTGTGGCGCAGCATCCGCGAGCACCACCTCACGCTGGGCGGCGGCCCGTCGGGTGGCGTTGCCCATCGTTCGCGCGAAGTGTTCAACGCGCCCCGTACGTTCTTCCCGCAGGCCTACGTGGAAACCTGCTCGGTACTGGCGTGGATGCAGCTCAACCGCGAACTGCTGGCCATCACCGGCCACGCGCGCCATGCCGCCGAGCTGGAACGCACGGCCTACAATGACCTGCTGGCGGCGATGGCACCCAACGGCGAGGACTGGTGCTACTACACCTTTCCCAACGGGAAGCGGGTGCATACCACCTACTGGCGCTGCTGCAAATCCAGCGGCGCGATGGCGGTGGAAGAACTGCCGCAGATCGCATACGGCATTGCTGCCGACGGTGGGTTGCGGGTGAACCTGTACGGCCCGGGCAAGGCCGTGCTGGTGCACGCCGACGCCGGCAAGGTCAGCCTGGAACAGCGCACCCGCTATCCGTTCGATGGCACCATCGATATCGACGTGCGGCCCGAGCACGGCGCCGTCTTCAGCATCGGCCTGCGCATTCCCGATTGGGCCGAGGACGCACGCATCGCGATCAATGGCGAATTCCAGCCCGTCGAAGCAGGGGACGATGGTTTCGTGCAGCTGCGGCGCTGCTGGCAGGCCGGCGACAGCATCCGTGTGGGCCTGCCGATGCAGCCGCGGTTGCACCGTGCCGCCAACATCAATGTGCAGGAATCGCGCGCGCCGGATGGTTCGCCGGTGGCACAGGAAGTGCTGCGCTGGGAATATGTCGGCCTGAGCCTGGGCCCGTTGGTGTATGCCACCCGCCTGGTCGATGGCTACAAGACCGACGAAACCCTGCGCCTGCCGGATGCGCCGCCGTCGCAATGGCTGCAGGTGGGGGAGGACGGCGGGGAGGGGCCGGTGGTCACGATGCAGTTGCAGTACCGCGCGCCGCTGCAGTTCGAGCCCTACTACCGTTGCGGCGGCCGCGAAGATGGAAGCTGGCGGCTGAGCTGGCTGTCGCTGGCACCGGCGTGCCCGGGTCCGGGGGACCACCGGTGATCCTGCCGTTGCTGGTGATACCGGCGCAGCGTGTTTTTTGTCCACGCTGAAAATACCCCCGCGACCTGTTTCCTGCTGATCGCTGGGAGGAAACTGCCACCAAGGTATCGAGTGCACTGACCATGACCGGAAGCAACAGCCCCTCTCCCTTTGCCATCGCCCGCCGCGAGGGCCCGACCGGACCGTTGAGCGGCATCCGGGTGCTGGACCTGAGTGCCTATATCGCCGGTCCCTACGGCTGCACGTTGTTGGCCGACCAGGGCGCCGAAGTGATCAAGGTGGAGCCCCCTGTCGGCGACAACCTGCGCCGGTATCCCTCGACGCTGGAACCGGAAAGCCGGGCGTTCCTCGGGGTGAACCGCTCCAAGCGTGGCGTCGTGCTGGACCTCAAGCAGCCGGACCAACGCGCGGTGCTCATGCGCCTGGTGCGTGAGGCCGACGTGCTGGTGCATAACTTCCGGCCCAATGTACCGGTGCGCCTGGGCATTGATTTCGAGAGCCTGCACAAGATCAATCCGCGGCTGGTGTACTGCTCGGTTACCGGCTACGGGGAGCAGGGCCCCTTGAAGGACAAGGCCGGCTATGACCAGGTGCTGCAGACCATGACCGGCATGTGTGCCATGCAGGGCAAGGCCGGGGGGGCGCCGGAAATCCTGTATGGCTCGGTGGTGGACTACTACGCCGCCGCGCTGGTGGCCGCTGGTGTGTCTTCGGCGCTGTATGAGCGCGAACGCAGTGGCGAGGGACAGTTCGTGGGCGTGTCGCTGCTGCGCAGCGCACTGACCATGCAATCGGCGCGGATGATCTGGGCCGAAGGCGAACCCGCTGCGGTGGGGCGTGACATGCGCTCCGGTGGCGTCACCGGCATCCATCCTACTGCTGAAGGCCATCTGTACATATCGGCCAACACGGCACGCTTCTGGCAGGCGTTGTGCGAACGCACCGGCCTGCCACAGCTGGCGACCGACCCGCGCTATGACAGCGTACGCAAGCGCGCCGTGCAGGCAGCCGAACTGCTGCCACAGCTGCATGCCGCGCTGGCCACGCGCACCGCGCTGGAATGGGAAGCCCTGTTCGGCGAGGAGGTGCCATGCGCCGCCGCACGCAAGGTGGAAGACATGTTCGATCATCCGCAGGTGCTGGCCGAAGACATGGTTGCCTCGCTGGAACACCCGCTGCTGGGCAGCTACCGGGGCATTACCCGCCCGATCGTGTTCGGCCGCACCCCGGGGCCGCAACCGTTCGCCGCACCCGCGCTGGACCAGGACACCGCGGCGGTCAACGCGCTGGCTGAGGCGCCGTCCGAAGGGTGACTCCACCCGGGAGTGGCAGCCAGCGTCCGAACAGCCACTCAAAGCCTGGTATGACGAAGCCAAGCATGCCGCTTGGCTCACACCGCAGGACATTCGTGGTCACTACGCAAGCGCGAGATTTGTCGGCAGGAACCGCATGGTGTTCAATATCAAGGGCAACGATTACCGGCTGATCGTTGCGCTGGCTTATCGGTTTCAATCCGTATACATCAAGTTTGTCGGTACGCATGCCGAGTACGACAAGATCGATGCTGTCATCGTGGGAGCCCCATGAATATCCACCCCGTGCGAAATGAACAGGAATATCTCGCTGCGCTCGCTGAACTGTCGGCGTACTTCGAACGCGAGCCTGAGCCCGGAACGGAGGAAGGAGATCGGTTCGACGTGCTTGCGACGCTTGTCGAGGCCTATGAGGCAAAGCGGTACCCGATCGATGCACCGGCCGAAAGCCTGATCGGCGCCTGAGCCTGCTGGCTTGGTAGGCTGTACCCATGTCGTCCGGACAGGCTGTCTCCATGAAGATCGCGGTTTACAGTGCGCGCCCTTACGATCGTCGCTCCCTCGACGCGGCCAGCCAGCGCGATGGCGCGGGGCAGGGGGCCGAGTTCGTCTACTTCGATGCAGCACTGGATGACCACACCGCGGCGCTGGCGCAGGATTGCGAGGCAGTCTGCGTGTTCGTCAACGACCGGCTGGATGCCGGGGTGCTGCAGGCGTTGCATGCCTTGGGTGTCCGGGCGGTCCTGCTGCGCTGCGCCGGCTTCAACAACGTCGACCTGGCGGCGGCCGGACGGCTGGGCCTGTTCGTAGCGCGCGTGCCTGCCTATTCGCCCGAAGCGGTGGCCGAACACACGCTGGCACTGGTCATGACCCTCAACCGGCAGACGCACCGGGCCTACAACCGCGTCCGCGAGGGCAATTTCATGCTCGACGGCCTGCTCGGCCGCACCCTGCATGGCAAGACCGTCGGTATCGTCGGCACCGGGAAGATCGGCCTGGCGACGGCGCGCATCTTCCATGGCATGGGCTGCACGGTGCTGGGCCATGATCCGTTTCCCTCGCCTGCGCTCCACGCGCTCGGGACGGCTGTCACGCTGGAAGCCTTGCTCGCACATTCGGATATCGTGTCGCTGCATTGCCCGCTGACCGAACAGAGCCGGCACATGATCGATGAGGCGTCGCTGTCATTGATGAAGCCCGGGGCGATGCTGGTGAATACCTCGCGCGGCGCACTGGTGGATACCGACGCGGTGATCCACGCGCTGAAGTCACGCCAGCTCGGCCAGCTGGCCATCGATGTCTATGAACAGGAAAACGCGTTGTTCTTCCAGGATCGGTCCAGCGAGATCATCGACGACGACGTATTCCAGCGCCTGATGACCTTTCCCAACGTGCTGGTAACCGGGCACCAGGGCTTCTTCACTGCCGAAGCGCTGCAGGAAATCGCCGAGACCACGCTGGACAACCTGGCCCACTTCGCCGCCGGAACGGCCTGTCCCAACCGCATTTCCGCTAACTGAGGAGGGGCTGCCGGCCTTGGCGGGCCTGGCCAAGGGGCGTTGCACGGCCGACGGTGAGCGGGTAGGGTGCCGGGGCCGGGACTGGTGGTGGCTGTGCCCGTGCCCGGCCCAGCGCAGGAAAGTGCGCAATATCGCGGCAACTGCGACGCTGCGACAACGTGTCGCAGGCCAAAAACGCCGGAAACTGCGTCAGATCAATGTCAATGCCTTTCTTAAATGGTCGGTGACGGCCTAAAATTGGAAGGCTGACTCCTCCCCCGTATTCCCAACCTGTCCCACAAGACCGGTCGGGCCGGCTTTTGGCCGGACAGGGCAGGGCGGGGCGGCATTCCCTCGCAATTGGATCGACCGATGATTCCGTTGAAAACCCTTGGACGCTATTTGCGTCCGGGCCTGCTGTTGGCACTGGCGGTGTTCCTCACCGGCTGCAACACGGCCATCCTGAATCCGAAGGGCCAGATCGGCCACGACGAGAAAACGCTGCTGATCACGGCTGTCGTGCTCATGCTGCTGGTGGTCATTCCAGTGATCGTGATGACCTTGGCCTTCGCGTGGAAGTACCGCGCGTCCAACACCAAGGCCCGTTACGAACCGAACTGGTCGCATTCCACTGCGATCGAAGTCGTCGTCTGGTCGATCCCCTGCATGATCGTGCTGGTGCTGGCCGTGCTGACCTGGCGGTCCTCGCACGCGCTGGACCCCTACAAGCCGATTGAATCGGATGTGCCGCCGGTCACCATCGAGGCCATCTCGCTGGACTGGAAGTGGCTGTTCATCTATCCGGAAGAGAAGATCGCCACGGTCAACGAGATCAAGTTCCCGGTGAACACCCCGCTGAACTTCAAGCTGACCTCCGACACGGTGATGAATGCGTTCTTCATCCCGCACCTGGGCAGCATGATCTACTCGATGGCCGCGATGGAGACCAAGCTCCATCTGATCGCCAACGAGACCGGTGAATTCCCGGGCATGTCCTCGCATTACAGCGGCGCGGGCTTCGCCAAGATGCATTTCACCGCCTATTCGGTCACCGATGCGGAATACCGCCAGTGGCTGGACCAGGTGCGTGCCGGCCAGGACAGCCTGGACAAGGCCTCGTTCAACGCGCTGGGTGCGGACCGCAATGCCGATTGGCATCCGGTGACCTACTACGGCCAGGTCGAGGAAGGCCTGTTCGACTGGGTCGTCGCCAAGCACATGGGCAACAACCAGCACTACGGTATGAAGCATGCGCACACCGCGCCGGCCGATGCCGGGGACGCCGGTGCGCACGACGCGCATGGCAGCCACGCTGGCCATGATGCGCATGAGGGCCACGACGCTGCGGCGCCGGGCGAGCATGCCGGACACGCCGAACACACTGCAGACGAGCACGCCGCCGGCACCCATGCCGGTCACGCGGGCTCGGGAGAATGAACATGTTGGGAAAACTCTCGTTTGAGTCGCTCCCCCACGACCCGATCGTCCTTTCGACGCTGATCGGTGCGGTGCTTGGTGGCCTGGCCGTCGTCGGGCTGGTCACCAAGTTCAAGCTGTGGGGCTATCTGTGGAAGGAGTGGTTCACTTCGGTGGATCACAAGAAGATCGGCGTGATGTACATCATCGTCGCCTTCGTCATGCTGCTGCGCGGCTTCTCCGACGCCATCATGATGCGTACCCAGCAGGCCATCGCCGTCGGCGGGTCCGAGGGTTACCTGCCGCCGCACCACTACGACCAGATCTTCACCGCCCACGGCGTGATCATGATCTTCTTCGTGGCGATGCCGCTGATCACCGGCCTGATGAACCTGGCCGTGCCGCTGCAGATCGGCGCGCGCGACGTTGCGTTCCCGTTCGTCAACTCGCTCAGCTTCTGGCTGTTCGTGTCCGGTGCGGTGCTGATCATGCTGTCGCTGTGGATCGGTGAGTTCGCCGCCACCGGCTGGCTGGCGTTCCCCCCCTTGTCGGGCATCGAGTACAGTCCAAGCGTCGGCATGGACTACTACATATGGGGACTACAGGTAGCAGGCCTGGGCACCACGCTGAGCGGCATCAACTTCTTCATTACCATCCTGAAGATGCGCACGCCCAGCATGAAGCTGATGCAGATGCCGATCTTCACCTGGACGGCGCTGGTGACCAACGTGCTGATCGTCGCCGCCTTCCCGGTGCTGACCATCACCCTGGTGCTGCTGACCCTGGACCGCTACCTGGGCACGCATTTCTTCACCAATGATGGTGGCGGCAACGCCATGCTGTACATCAACCTGATCTGGATCTGGGGCCACCCGGAAGTCTATATCCTGGTCCTGCCGGCGTTCGGCGTGTTCTCCGAAGTGATCGCCACGTTCTCGCGCAAGGCGCTGTTCGGCTACAAGGGCATGGTCTATGCGACCGGCGCCATCGGCGTGCTGTCGTTCCTGGTGTGGCTGCACCACTTCTTCACCATGGGCTCGGGTGCCAACGTCAATGCCTTCTTCGGCATAACGACGATGATCATCTCGATCCCGACCGGCGTGAAGATCTTCAACTGGCTGTTCACCATGTTCCGCGGCCGCGTGCACTTCACCTCTCCGGTGCTGTGGACCATCGGCTTCATGATCACCTTCGTGATCGGCGGCATGACCGGCGTGATGCTGGCCATCCCGGCCATCGACTTCGTGCTGCACAACAGCCTGTTCCTGATCGCCCACTTCCACAACGTCATCATCGGCGGCGTGGTGTTCGGCATGTTCGCGGGCATCACCTACTGGTGGCCGAAGATGTTCGGCTTCAAGCTCAACGAAGCCTGGGGCAAGGCCGCGTTCTGGTGCTGGTTCATCGGTTTCTACGTGACCTTCATGCCGATGTACGTGCTGGGCTTCATGGGCATGACCCGTCGCCTGCAGAGCACCGTCAACCCGGCCTACGAGCCGCTGCTGCTGATCGCGGCCGGTGGTGCGTTCATCGTCGGCGCCGGCATCCTGTGCCAGATCATCCAGGTGGCCGTCTCCATCCGCGACCGCAAGAAGAATGCCGACCTGACCGGCGACCCGTGGGATGCCCGCACGCTGGAGTGGGAAACCTCCTCGCCGCCGGCCTTCTACAACTTCGCGACGCTGCCGCAGGTCACCGGCCTGGACGATTTCTGGGAGCGCAAGCAGAGTGGTGAGGCCTGGCAGAAGCCGGCGAAGTACAGCGACATCCACATGCCGCGCAACACCGGCACGGGCGTTGTCATCGGTGCCTTCAGCATGGTGTTTGGCTTTGCGATGATCTGGCACATCTGGTGGATGGCCATCATCGGCCTGGTCGGCATGATCGGCACGTTCATCTACCGCACCTTCGACAAGGACGTGGACTATTGGGTCCCGGCCGCCGAGGTGGAGCGCATCGAAAACGAACACCGCAAGCACCTGGAAGCCCAGGGCCTGGTGAAGTCGGAGCTGAAGGCATGAGCACCCATACCGCTACCGTGAACCACGGGCACGCCGCGCAAGCGGCGGCCCATGGCCATGACGACCACGAGCACCACGACACCGGCGGCAACACCGTCTTCGGTTTCTGGGTGTACCTGATGAGCGATTGCCTCATCTTCGCCTCGCTGTTCGCCACCTACGTGGTGCTGGCAGGCGGCACCGATGGTGGCCCCGGCCCGAAGGACCTGTTCGAACTGTCCTTCGTGGCATGGGAAACCGCGTTGCTGCTGACCTCCTCGCTGACCTTCGGCCTGGGCATGATCGCCATGCACAAGAGCAAGGTTGGCCAGATGTACCTGTGGCTGGGCATCACCTGGCTGCTGGGCTTCGGCTTCATGTGCATGGAAGTCTGGGAGTTCAACCACCTGATCCACCAGGGTTATGGTCCGGACCGCAGTGCCTTCCTGTCGGCGTTCTTCGCCCTGGTCGGTACCCACGGCCTGCACGTCAGCGCCGGCCTGCTGTGGCTGCTGGTGATGTTCATCCAGGTCAAGCAGAACGGCCTGACCGCCACCAACAAGACGCGTCTGGCGTGCCTGAGCCTGTTCTGGCACTTCCTGGACCTGATCTGGATCGGCGTGTTCTCCGTCGTCTACCTCAATGGAGCGCTGTAATGGCACATGACAACGCACACGACCACGGCGCCGGCGGCGAGAGCCACGGCAACGTCAAGTCGTACCTGATCGGCTTCGTGCTGGCGGTGATCCTGACCGTCATTCCGTTCTGGATGGTGATGTCGGGCGATTTCTCGCGCACCGTCAGCGGCGTGGTGATCGCGGTGAGCGCGGTCCTGCAGATGCTGGTCCACCTGGTGTTCTTCCTGCACCTGGACCGTTCTTCGGAAAGCCGCTGGAACGTCAACGCTGCGGTGTTCACCGTGGTGGTGATCGGCATCATCGTCGCCGGCACCCTGTGGGTGATGCACAACATGAACGTGCACATGATGCACTGACGTCGTTGCGACGTTGCCTGCACTGCAGAAAGGCCACCCCCGGGGTGGCCTTTCTGTTTGGGTCGCAGCGGCTGCGACCGGCCTCGGCTATGCTCGCCATCCAACGTGTACACAGGATCGACATGGCCAAGAGCCGCACCGCCTACGTCTGCAACGAATGCGGCGCCGAGTACAGCAAGTGGCAGGGGCAATGCACCGAGTGCAATGCCTGGAACACGCTGTCGCAGATCGTGCTGGAAAGCGCCACCGCTGCCAGCGCGCCGGCCGCGCGGCGCGGTGGTTGGGCCGGCAAGGTCGATCCGCCCAAGGTCACCGCGCTGAAGGACGTGGCACAGACCGACCATGTGCGGGTGACGACCCGCATCGGAGAGTTCGACCGCGTGCTGGGCGGTGGCCTGGTCGAAGGCGCGGTGGTGCTGGTGGGTGGCGATCCCGGTATCGGCAAGTCGACCCTGTTGCTGCAGGCGGTGGCGCTGATGGCGGCTGAACTGCCGGTGCTGTACGTCACCGGCGAAGAGTCGTTGGCCCAGGTGGCGGGCCGCGCGCACCGGCTGGAGCTGCCGCTGGAAGGGGTCAACGCGCTGGCCGAAACCTGCGTGGAAACCATCCTGCAGCACGCCGGCAAGGCCAAGCCACGGCTGATCGTGGCCGATTCGGTGCAGACGCTGTGGACCGAATCGTTGACTGCCGCACCGGGTTCGGTCAGCCAGGTGCGCGAAAGCGCGGCGCGGCTGGTGCGCTTCGCCAAGGAAACCGGCACGGCGGTGTTCCTGGTCGGGCATGTCACCAAGGAGGGCGGCATCGCCGGTCCGCGCGTGCTGGAGCACATGGTGGATGCGGTGTTGTATTTCGAAGGCGAAAGCGGCAGCCGGTTCCGCCTGTTGCGCGCGTTCAAGAACCGCTTCGGCGCGGTCAACGAGCTGGGCGTGTTCGCGATGGGCGACAAGGGGCTGAAAGAGGTCTCCAACCCGTCGGCGATCTTCCTGTCCGGTGGCAGCACGCGCCAGCCGGGTTCATGCGTGATGGTTACCCGTGAAGGCACCCGGCCGTTGCTGGTGGAAGTGCAGGCGCTGGTGGATTCCTCGCCGTTGTCCAACCCGCGGCGGGTCGCGGTGGGACTGGAGCAGAACCGGCTGGCGATGCTGCTGGCGGTACTGCATCGCCATGGTGGTGTGGTGGTGGGCGATCAGGACGTGTTCGTCAACGTGGTCGGAGGCATCCGCGTGCAGGAAACTGCGGCGGACCTGCCGGTGCTGCTGGCGGTGCTGTCTTCACTGCAGGACCGCGCGCTGGCGGAGAAGACCATTGCCTTCGGCGAGGTCGGCCTGTCCGGCGAGATCCGCCCGGTGCCCAATGGCGAAGACCGCCTGCGCGAAGCGGCGACGCACGGTTTCAAGCGCGCCATCGTGCCCAAGGCCAACGCCCCCAAGGGCGGGACGGTGAAGGGCATGGAAGTGATTGCCGTGGAGCGCCTGTCCGAAGCCCTGGAAGCGGCCGGCCGGTAGAGCGGGGCCATGCCCCGCTGCCTTTTCTGGTGACGGGCATGGCCCGTCACTACCGGAACAGCGGCCGGCCGGTAGAGCGGGGCCATGCTCCGCTGCTTTTGCTGGTGACGGGCATGGCCCGTCACTACCGGAACAGCGGCGCCGCATGGTTTCAAGCGCGCCGTCGTGCCCAAGGCCAGGAAGTGATTGCCGTGGGGCGCCTGTCCGAAGCCTTGGAAGCGGCCGATCGGTAGAGCGGGGCCATGCCCCGCTGCCTTTGCTGGTGACGGGCATGGCCCGTCACTACCGGAACAGCGGCCGGCCGGTAGAGCGGGGCCATGCCCCGCTGCCTTTGCTGGTGACGGGCATGGCCCGTCACTACCGGAACAGCGGCGCCGCACGGTGAAGTGATTGCCGGTCAGCGGGTGGTGTGCCCGAAGACCAGTTCGATCACGAACTGGCTGCCGAAGAACGCCAGCAACAGCAGCAGCATCGCGCTGAGCGTCCAGTGCACGGCCTTCAGTCCGCGCCAGCCATAACGTCGGCGGCCGATCAGCAGCACCCCGAACACGATCCATGACAGCACGCTCAGCACGGTCTTGTGCACCAGCTTCTGGGCCAGCAGGTCGTCCACGAACAGCACGCCGGTCACCAGCGTCAACGTCAACAGCGCAAAGCCCACGGTGATCACCCGGAACAGCAGGGCTTCAAGGTCGCCCAGCGGCGGCAGGGCGCGCAGCCATGGGCGGAATTCGCGGCGGCGCAACGCGCGTTCCTGCAGCCATTGCATGATCGCCAGCAATGCGGCCACGCTCAGTGTGGCGTAGGACAGCAGCGCCAGCCAGGCATGGCTGGCCAGCCGCCAGCCCAGTTCCTTGCTGGGTTCGTGGCCATAGCCGTGGTACGCCGCCAGCAGCAGCGCCGCCAACGGAAACACCACCACGCCCAGCGCCGCCATGCGCCCGCGCGCGCCCACCAGCGATGTCAGCCCCGCCATGCCCAGGCCGACCAGCGACAGCGCGGCGAAGAAATGCATGTCCGGACCACCGCTGTTCTGCAGCGCGACCTGCACGTGGTAGCCGGCATGCAGCAGCGCTGCCGGCACGGCGGCCCACAGCCAGCCCTTGCCCGGCCGCGGCGCCTCGCCGGCGACAGCGCGCACCAGCAGGACCGTGGCGGCCAGGTAGAGCAGGACAGCGATGAGAACGATTGTCATCGTGGAAGTTTCGCACACCCCCAGCGCAGTGGCGACGGTTCAGCGGTCGCATCCGGGCCACTGGGGTGACCGGCTATACTGTGTGCCTCATTGTCCCCCGTTCCAGACAGGTTGCATCGCATGTTCGAGTCCCTGACCCAGCGCCTTTCCGGCACCATCGAGCGCCTGCGCGGCCGTGGCCGCCTGACCGAGGAAAACATCCGCGACGCCACCCGCGAAGTGCGCATCGCGCTGCTGGAAGCCGACGTCGCCCTGCCGGTGGTCCAAGCCCTGGTCGAACGCATCAAGGTGCGGGCAGTCGGCCAGGAAGTGCTGAAGTCGCTGACCCCCGGCCAGGCGCTGATCAAGGTGGTGCGTGACGAGCTGACCGCGGTGATGGGCGCTGAAGCCAGCGACCTCAACCTCAACGTGCCGGCCCCGGCGATCATCCTGATGGCCGGCCTGCAGGGTGCGGGCAAGACCACCACGGTCGGCAAGCTGGCCAAGCACCTAAAGGAAAAGCGCAAGAAGAAGGTGATGGTGGTGTCGGCCGACGTCTACCGTCCGGCCGCTATCGAGCAGCTGAAGACCCTGGCCGACCAAGTCGGGGTGATGTTCTTCCCGTCCAGCGCCGACCAGAAGCCTGAAGCCATCGTGCGCGCGGCCATCGACGACGCCCGCCGGTCGTTCGTGGACGTGCTGCTGGTCGATACCGCAGGCCGCCTGGCCATCGACGAAGCGATGATGGCCGAGATCAAGGCCCTGCACGCGGCGGTCAACCCGGCTGAAACGCTGTTCGTGGTCGATGCCATGACCGGCCAGGATGCCGCCAACACCGCCAAGGCCTTCGGCGATGCGCTGCCGTTGACCGGCGTGGTGCTGACCAAGACCGACGGTGATGCCCGTGGCGGTGCCGCGCTGAGCGTGCGCTACATCACCGGCAAGCCGATCAAGTTCGTCGGTGTCAGCGAAAAGCCTGACGGCCTGGACGTGTTCCACCCGGACCGCATCGCCAGCCGCATCCTGGACATGGGCGATGTGCTGTCGCTGGTGGAGCAGGTGGAACAGCAGGTCGACAAGGACAAGGCGCAGAAGCTGGCCGAGAAGGTCGCCAAGGGCAAGAAATTCGACCTCAATGACATGCGCGACCAACTGGAGCAGATGCAGAACATGGGCGGCATCGGCGGGCTGATGGACAAGCTGCCGGGCCTGGGCCAGATTCCCGAGCACCTGAAGCAGCAGGTCAGCCAGGGCAAGGAAGTGCCGCGCATGATCGCCATCATCAGCTCGATGACCAGGAAGGAACGGCGCAACCCGGGCCTGTTGAACGGTTCGCGCCGCGCGCGCATCGCCAAGGGCTCGGGTACCCAGCCGGCCGACGTCAACAAGCTGATGAAGCAGTACATGCAGATGGAAAAGATGATGAGCAAGATGGCCGGCGGCGGCATGAAGGGCATGATGCGCAGCATGAAAGGCATGATGGGTGCCATGGGCGGTCGCGGCCTGCCGTTCCGCTGAGTGCCGGTCCCTGATGGCCGGGCATGCCCCGGCACTACCCGGAGATGAGCTGCGTGCGCAATCCTGAAACCGCCTCCCGCGTGGAGGCATTCTGCCAGCGCTTCGGTGTAACGCTTCCGGTCCTGCTGGCGCCGATGGCCGGTGCGTGCCCGGTGCCACTGTCGGCCGCGCTGGCCAATGCCGGCAGCATGGGCGCAATGGGGGCGGTACTTTCCAGCGCCGCCGATATCGGCCACTGGATGGACGCCTTCCGTGCCGCCTCGCATGGCCCGGCCCAGGTGAACCTCTGGCTGCCCGATGCGCCGCCGCCGCGTGATGCCGCCGCTGAAGCGCGCACCCGCGAATTCCTCGCCAAGTGGGGCCCGGATGTGCCGGCCAGCGCCGGTGATGCCGGACCTGCGGATTTCGAAGCGCAGTTCGCTGCGTTGCTGGCAGCACGCCCTGCGGTCGCCTCCACCATCATGGGGGTGTTCGGCCAGCACCACGTGCAGCAGTTGAAGGACGCCGGGATCGCCTGGTTCGCCTGTGCCACCACCCTTGCAGAAGCGCGTGCGGCCCAGGATGCGGGCGCCGATGCGGTGGTGGCACAGGGATTCGAGGCCGGCGGACATCGGGGTGCCTTTGATCCGGCGCGGGCCGAACAGCAACTGGTCGGGCTGTTCTCGCTGTTGCCGCGGCTGGTGGACCATCTGCAGGTTCCGGTGATCGCGGCGGGTGGTATCGCCGATGGGCGCGGCATTGCCGCGGCGCTTACCCTGGGTGCCAGCGCGGTGCAGGTCGGTACCGGCTTCCTGCGCACGCCCGAGGCCGCGCTGCCGGCCGCCTGGGCCGGGGCGTTGGCCACGGCCGAACCCGAAGACACCTGGCCGACCCGGGCGTTCAGTGGACGCCTCGGGCGTGGATTGGCGACGCCTTACCTGCGTGCATCGGCAGCAGCCGATGCGCCGCCGCCGCGACCGTATCCGGTGCAGCGTGGCCTGACCGCGCCGATGCGCGCGCAGGCCGTGCGCGAAGACAATCTTGCCGCGATGCAGGCGTGGGCGGGACAGTCGGCATGGATGGTACCGGCCGCGCCCGCCGCCGGGCTGCTGCAGCGCTGGTGGCAGGACGCCCAGGCGCTGCTGTGACAGGGGTTTCCTGCAATGGCCAACCCGCCGATGCCGCTTTGCTGGCGCCTGCGTTGGTCAATTACGGCCACTTCACCTCGCTGCAGGTGCGCGCTGGTGCCGTGCAGGGGCTGGACCTGCACCTGCAGCGGTTGGCGCATGCCACCGGCGTGTTGTTCGGCAGTGCATTGGACACGGCGCAGGTTCGGCAGTGGATGGGCGCGGCGCTCCAGCAGGCAGGCATGGCTGACGCGTCGTTGCGGGTGACGGTGTTCTCGCGCGCCTTTGATTTCCGCGACCCGCTGGCACCGGTCGCCGTGGACACCCTGGTGGCGGTCTCGCCGCCGGTGCAGCTGACCGCCGCGCGGAGCGTGCGCACGGCCACCTATCAGCGCGACCAGCCGGCGTTGAAGCACGTTGGCACGTTCGGCCTGTTCGACCAGCGACGGCAGGCGATGGCGGCCGGATTCGATGATGCGCTGTTCCTCGGCGCTGGCGGAATGGTCAGCGAAGGCAGCACCTGGAACCTGGCCATGCACGATGGCGAACGCCTGCTATGGCCGCAGGCACCCGCGCTGCGCGGCATTGCCGAGGCCCTGCTGCAGGCGGGCTGGGAAGGGCCGCAGGCTGTGCGGCCGGTGGCCGCAGCGGAACTGGTTGATGTGAAGGCGGCTTTTGCCTGCAATGCCAGCGGAATCTGGCCGTTGGCGGCGATCGATGGCCATGTCCTGCAGGGTTCGGCGGACCTGGCTGCCCAGGGCAGGGCGGTGATGGCCCGGGTGCCGTGGCAGCCGCTCCGGTAGCGCCGAACCGTGAATCCGGTGGCATCGCGCCATGAACCCCGTAGCGCCGAGCCATGCTCGGCGAGCGCAGCGGCGCCCCAACAGCGCCCCAACAGCACAACAGCCGCCGGGCCAAGCCCGGCGCTACCAAGGGCTGGCGTTGCCCATGGGCTTGGCGCGGGCCAAAGCTGCCGCTATAATCACCGGCTTACCGCGCCATCCTGGCGACTGGGCAACATAGGAAAACACCACCATGGTCAAGATTCGACTGACCCGCGGCGGCGCCAAGAAGCGTCCGTTCTACCACATCATCGTGACCGACGTCCGTAGCGCCCGTGATGGCCGCAACATCGAGCGCGTCGGTTTCTACAACCCGGTCGCCCAGGGCGCCGAGAAGCGTATCGAGCTGGACCTGGCCCGTGTTGACCATTGGGTCAAGAACGGCGCCCAGCCGACCGAAAAGGTCCGCAACCTGATCAAGGAAGCGGCCAAGACCCAGGCCGTTGCGGCCTGATCCTGAAGGGCCGCGCCTGGCGCGCGGCCCGTCTGGCATACGCATATGAAAGATACCGAGCGCCGGATCCTGCTGGGCAGGGTTGCCGGCGCTTTTGGTGTGCGCGGCGAACTGAAGCTCGAGTCCTGGACCGAGCCGCGTTCCGCCATTTTCCGTTACCAACCGTGGATCCTGCGCAGCCCGTCCGGGCAGGAATCGACGCTTTCCGGCGTGCGTGGCCGGGATAGTGGCAAGCATCTGGTCGCCACCTTCCCGGGCATCGAAGACCGTGACACGGTCGAAGCCATGCGCGGCACCGAGATCTTCGTGGCCCGCAGCGCGCTGCCGCCGCCACGGCCGGACGAATACTACTGGGTCGACCTGGAAGGCCTGGACGTGCGGACCGTCGAAGGCGTGTCGTTGGGGCAGGTGTCGCACCTGTTCTCCACCGGCGCCAACGATGTCCTGGTCGCACGTGGCGACCGCGAAAGGATGATCCCGTTCGTGCTGCCGGATTTCGTCAGGTCGGTGGATTTCGAGGCGAACCTGGTGGTCGTCGACTGGGATCCCGAGTTCTGATGCGATTTGACGTCATCACCCTGTTTCCCGATTTCCTCGCCCAGTCCGCCGGACTGGGCGTGGTTGGGCGTGCACAGGAAAAGAGCCTGTTCAGCCTGCACGGCTGGAATCCGCGTGATTACGCCGAAGGCAACTACCGCCGGGTGGATGACCGTCCTTTCGGTGGTGGTCCGGGCATGGTCATGCTGATCGAGCCGCTGCAGGCCTGTTTGGCAGCGGTCCGCGCCGCGGACCCGACCCCTGCGCCGCTGATCCATCTCAGCCCGCAGGGGCGCCCGCTGACCCAGTCCAGGGTGCGTGAGCTGGCAGCGTTGCCGCGGATGATCCTGCTGTGCGGCCGCTATGAAGGCATCGACGAGCGCTTCCTGGCCAGCGAGGTCGACGAGGAGATTTCCCTCGGTGATTACGTGCTGTCTGGCGGCGAGCTCGGCGCGGCGGTGATCATCGACGCGGTCGCGCGGCTGCAGGAGGGGGCGCTGAACGACGCCGAATCCGCAGCCCAGGACAGCTTCGAGGGGGAACTCGGGCTGCTCGACTGCCCGCATTTCAGCCAGCCGGCCCAGCACCCGCTGGGGGAGGTGCCGGACGTGCTGCGTTCGGGCAACCACGCCGCCATCGCCCGCTGGCGCCGCCAGCAGTCGCTGCTGCGCACCTGGCAGCGGCGTCCGGAACTGCTGGACGAGGCCGTCCTGTCCAAGGCCGACCGCAAACTGCTGGAGCAGGCGCGGCAAGGCCTGGGCGATGAACCCACCCCCTAGCGCTACGGCGCTGGATTGGGCTATCATTGCGAATTACCGTCGGCCGGACCGGTCGATGTGCGCCACACATAACAAACGTGCAGCACAGTCCAGTGACTGCATGAGCCCACGTTGTCGAATGACACGCCCACCCGAACATTACGAATCGGTGTAACCCAATGAGCAAGCTGAACAAGTCCATCGTCGCGGAATTCGAATCCGCCCAGATCACCCGTGAACTGCCGAAGTTCAGCCAGGGCGACACCGTTGTCGTCAACGTGAAGGTGAAGGAAGGTACGCGCGAGCGCGTGCAGGCCTATGAAGGCGTCGTGATCGCGACCAAGAACGGCGGCCTGAACTCCTCGTTCACCGTGCGCAAGATCTCGCATGGCTACGGCGTCGAGCGCGTGTTCCAGACCCACAGCGCCATCATCGACTCGGTCGAAGTGAAGCGTCGTGGCAAGGTCCGCGCCGGCAAGCTGTACTACCTGCGTGGCCTGGAAGGCAAGGCTGCCCGCATCAAGGAAGACCTGGCCGCTGCTGCGCAGGCCAAGGCTGCCCGCCTGGCTGCCAAGGCCCAGTAATACCGCCGACAACTCCGCTTGTCGCCGCAACGGCCGCCTTCGGGCGGCCGTTTGCGTTTGCGTTCTGCCAGGGGGCAGGGCCATGTCGGCCGCCGTGGCGTGGTATCGGCAGCCTGCGGCACGTGTGGCGCCGCGCCATGACGGCAAGGGCAGGGCGTGGCACGCTGGCACACCGTCATCAAGGTGCGCTCTGCATGCCTGGTCCGCGAACGTCCAAAGCCGTTGCCAGCCCCGCATCCCCCAGGTTGCTGTCTGGCGGAAATCCCCAGATACCCAAAGGCGAGGGCGATGCGCCGGTGCAGGCGTGGATCGCCGCCGCACCCGAGTGGAAGCGTGCCGCCGCCGCGCGCCTGGATGCGCTGGTCGAACAGGCGGTGCCCGGCGTGCGCAAAGCGGTGAAATGGAACTCGCCGCTTTATGCGGCACCCGGGCAGGAAGGCTGGTTCCTCAGCCTGCATTGCTTCACCCGCTACATCAAGGTCGCCTTCCTCACCGGCGCACACCTGGAACCGGTGCCGCCGGAGGCGTCCAAGCACCCGCAGACCCGCTACCTGCATGTGTTCGAAGAGGCGCCGCTGGACGAAGCGCAGTTCCTTGACTGGGTGCGGCAGGCTGCCGCGATACCCGGCGAGCGCATGTAGTCTCTGCGCGCGCAGTGCCGACGCCCGCGACGGCATTCCGGTGGCTCGTAGCGCCGAGCCGTGCTCGGCGGCTGTCGATCGCCGCGAGTGCCATGCCTGGCACTGCTCGCCGAGCATGGCTCGGCGCTACGGTCGCTTCGTTCTGGTGGCCATTCCGCGCACGCCAGAGCGGGGCAGGCTCAGCGTGGCGGTGATGCAGGCGATGCCGCCGCCGGGGCCACCGCTTCCAGCGCCGCATCCGGATCAGCCACGGGCGAGGGCGGCAGGGCCGGAATTTCAGCGGGCGTGGCCAGTTCCTCGGCATGTGCCGGCGTGCCCATCATGCGTGCCTTGCGCCAGCCACCCCAGCGGTAATACGCCAGTGACAGCAGCATCGACACCAGCGAGCTGACCGGGAAACTCCACCAGATCGCATCCACGCCCCAGTAAGGTTGCAACAGCTCGGCGAACGGCACGCGCACGCCCCACAGCGAGCCGGCCAGGATCAGCAGTGGCGGCAGCACCGCACCGGTGGAGCGCACCACGCCGGAAATCACGAAGCTGACGCCGAAGAACAGGAACGACCACACGGCGATGTGGTTCAGGTGGCGGGCCGCCTCCAGCGCCTGGCTGCCATCGGGCATGAACAACGCCAGGGTATAGCGGTCGAACAGGATCAGCGGAGCGATCAGCACGCCGGTCAGCAGGAAATTGAACAGCACGCCCTGGCGCGCGGTGGCGCGCACGCGTCCCCACAACTGCGCGCCGACGTTCTGCGCCGCCATCGAAGAGCATGCTGCACCGATCGCCATCGCCGGCATCTGCACATAGGTCCACAACTGCAGCGAGGCGCCATAGGCTGCGGCGGTGTCGGTGCCGTACTGGTTGACCATGGTCATCAGCATGATCATCGACAGGGAAATCAGCACCATCTGCAGGCCCATTGGCACGCCCTTGACCACCAGCGCCTTGAGGACCGGCAGGTCCACCTTGAACAGCGCGATGTCCTTGCGGCCCAGCCACAGCACATGGCGCTTGTGGCGCATGTACAGCAGCAGCGCGATCAACGAAAGCGTCTGCGCGATCAGCGTCGCCCAGGCGGCGCCGGCGATGCCCAGTTCAGGCAGCGGCCCCAGGCCAAAGATCAGCAACGGGTTGAACACGATGTCCAGCGCTACCGAGACCAGCAGGAAGCGGAACGGCGTACGCGAATCGCCGGCACCCCGCATCGCCGCGCTGAGGAAGGCGAACGCGTAGAGCGTGGGCATTGCGAGGAAGATGACCTTGAGATAGGCCTCGGCCAGCGGCAGCGACTCGGCCGGCGTGCCCATCGCGGCCAGCAACGGATGGGCCAGGAACCAGCCCGCTACCGCGATCACCACTGACAAGCCGATGAAGAAGGTCGCGCTGGTGCCCATCACCTTGCGCGCCTGGCCGATGTCGCGCGCACCGATGGCCTGGCCGATCAGGATGGTCGAGGCCATGCCGATGCCGAACACCGATCCGATCAGGAAAAACATGATGTTGTTGGCGTTGGCCGTCGCGGTCAGCGCCGCCTCGCCGAGGAAACGCCCCACCCAGACCGCATTCACCGAACCGTTCAGCGATTGGGCGATGTTGCCGGCCAGGATGGGCAGCGAGAACAGCAGCAGGTTGCGCCCGATCGGGCCGGCAGTCAGGTCAAGAGGCGCTTTTGCCATGGAGTGGAGATCGAACAGGGGTGGGCGCACACTAGCATCAAGCCGGTCTGGAGAATGTGCCGATGAATGCAGGACGAAAACGGTGCCGCGCTGCGGCAATGGCCTTGTTCGGGCTTGTATTGGCCGCATGTTCCACTACGGACCGTTTCGGCGACGCCCAGGTACGGCCCAGCGACCGGCCCGAATGCCAGGTAGGCAGCCAGCGTGATGACCTGTCGGCTGGCGTGCCCACCTTGATCGGCGGTACCGGCTGCCGGTCCGATCCCGACCATGCGCGTCCCCTGAACAAGCCACAGGAGTAACCCGAAACGATGACCGAGCTCTCCCTGCCCCTGCCCAGCGTTCGTTTGGACATCTGGTTGTGGGCGGCACGTTTCTTCAAGACCCGCAGCCTGGCCAAGCAGGCCATCGAAACCGGCAAGGTGGCCGTGGCAGGGCAGCGGCCCAAATCCTCGCGGGCATTGCGGGTTGGCGAACAGTTGGCCATCGACCGCGGCGAGGAGCATTTCGAGGTGCAGGTGCTGGGCCTGAGCGAACAGCGCGGGCCGGCGCCGGTGGCGCACCAGTTGTATGCCGAAAGCGCGGAATCCAAGGCGCGTCGTGCCGAACAGCGGGCGATGCGGATTGCCGCACGGGATGGTTACAAGGCGCCCGAACACCGCCCCGACAAACGTGCCAGGAAGCTGATCCGCGCGTTGGGTGACCTGGACGCACTGTAGGTGCCGGCTACTGGCCGGCATGGTGGGCCCAGGCCAGGGTGACGGGCGTGGCCCGTCACTACACCGGGTCAAAGGGGGTGACGAACAACGTTCGCCACCCTATCGGCTCAGCCGTGCAGGTCGTAGCGGTCCAGCTCCATCACCCGCGTCCATGCAGCGACGAAATCCTGCACGAACTTCTGCTGGCCATCGGCACTGCCATACACTTCGGCCAACGCACGCAGCACCGAGTGTGAGCCGAATACCAGGTCGGCACGGCTGGCGGTCCAGCGCGACGCACCGTCGCTACGGCTGACGCCTTCATAGCGGCCCTCGCCGGAGGGCTTCCATTGCGTGCCCATGTCCAGCAGGTTGACGAAGAAGTCGTTGCTCAGGGTGCCCGCGCGATCGGTCAGTACGCCGTCCTGGTTGCCGTCCACGTTCGCACCCAGCACGCGCAGGCCTCCTACCAGTGCGGTCATTTCCGGTGCGGTCAACGTCAGCAACTGCGCCTTGTCGACCAGCAGCGCCTCGGCTGGCACGCTGTAACGACCCCTCAGGTAATTGCGGAAGCCATCGGCTGCCGGCTCCATCACTGCGAAGGATTCGACATCGGTCTGCTCCTGGCTGGCATCGGTGCGGCCCGGGGTGAACGGCACGCTGATGTCATGGCCACCGGCCTTGGCGGCCTGCTCGATACCCACGCCACCGGCCAGCACGATCAGGTCAGCCAGCGACACCTGGTTTCCACCCGCACCGTTGAAGTCGGCCTGCACTTTCTCCAGCGCCGCCAGCACCTTGGCCAGTTGCCGTGGCTGGTTCACCGCCCAATCCTTCTGCGGCGCCAGCCGGATGCGCGCGCCATTGGCGCCGCCGCGCTTGTCGCCACCGCGGAACGTAGAGGCCGACGCCCATGCGGTGGACACCAGTTCGGACACGCCCAGGCCGGAGGCGGCAATCTGCTGCTTCAGCGTGGCGATGTCCCTGGCATCGACCAGGGGATGCGTCGCCGTCGGCAGCGGGTCCTGCCAGATGAAAGCTTCGGCAGGAACTTCCGGTCCCAGGTAGCGCGCACGCGGTCCCATGTCGCGATGGGTGAGCTTGAACCAGGCGCGCGCAAAGGCATTGGCAAATGCCTGCGGATCGTTGAGGAATTTCCGCGAGATCTTCTCGTAGGCCGGATCGAAACGCAGGGCCAGGTCCGATGTCAGCATGCTGGGGCGATGCTTCTTCGACGGATCATGTGCGTCGGGAATCACGGCTTCCGCATCCTTGGCCACCCACTGGTGTGCACCCGCCGGGCTCTTGGTCAGCTCCCACTCGTACTTGAACAGGTGCTCGAAGAAATCATTGCTCCACTGCGCCGGCGTGCGTGTCCAGGTCACTTCCAGGCCGCTGGTGATGGCATCTCCGGCCTTGCCGCTGCCGAAGGAGTTGGCCCAGCCCAGGCCCTGCTGTTCCAGTCCGGCGCCTTCCGGTTCCGCTCCCACGTTGTCGGCCGGTCCAGCGCCATGGGTCTTGCCCACGGTATGGCCACCGGCGATGAGGGCGACGGTTTCCTCGTCGTCCATCGCCATGCGGGCGAATGTGTCGCGGATGTCGTGCGCGGACAACACCGGGTCCGGGTTGCCGTCGGGGCCTTCGGGGTTCACGTAGATCAGGCCCATCTGCACCGCTGCCAGCGGGTTTTCCAGCTTGCGCGAATGCACGTCGCCGTCGGCGTCATCATCGGATACCAGCACGCCACCGGCCTTCTCCACGCCTTCGGAACCGTGCTTGTAGCGCTCGTCGCCGCCCAGCCAGGTGGTTTCGCGGCCCCAGTACACGTCCTGGTCCGGTTCCCAGGTATCCGGGCGGCCGCCGGCAAATCCCAGGATCTTGAAACCCATCGATTCCAGCGCGACGTTGCCGGTGAGGACGAGCAGGTCGGCCCAGGAAATGGCCTGGCCGTACTTCTGCTTGATCGGCCACAACAGGCGGCGTGCCTTGTCCAGGCTGACGTTGTCCGGCCAGCTGTTGAGCGGGGCGAAGCGCTGCTGGCCACGGCCGCCACCGCCGCGGCCATCGCCGATGCGGTAGGTGCCGGTGCTGTGCCAGGCCATGCGCACGAACAGGCCGCCGTAATGGCCAAAATCGGCTGGCCACCAGTCCTGCGAGGTGGTCATCAGCTTTTTCAGGTCGAACTTCAACGCCGCGTAATCAAGCTTGTTGAAAGCATCGGCGTAGTTGAAATCCGCGCCGAGCGGATTGGAACGGGAAGAGTGCTGGTTGAGCAGATCGACACGCAGCTGCTTGGGCCACCAATCCTGGTTGGTGGTGCCTTCGCCGGTGACGGCGTGATTGAAAGGGCACTTTGCTTCGCTTTTCATGGGCATTACCTGTGTACTGGCGAAAGTTGAATTGGAGATGTGAATCTAGTTTCCACTCAACGGTAAGCAGAGCCGATGACAAGGTAAATTCGATTCCCTCAACGGAATTGATAGCTAGAAGCTATCGAATGTCCGTGCGGGACGGGCGTACCCGGTCAGGAACGCTTTCCAAGCAGGCCACTGCCTATTTTCAGCACGTCGCCCAGCCCGAACTGGCCGTCGCCGTCCTGGTCCAACAGCCCACCCAGTCCGCCACCTGCCACGCCCGATGCCTGCGCCTCCTGCCCAAGCGCCTGGCTGAGCTGTCCGGCGTTGCCCTGCTGCGCGAAACGCTGGGCCAGGAACGACATGACGATCGGCGCCAGGATGGCCAGCAACTGGCTGGACTTGCCGCTGTCCAGACCGGTCTTCTGGCCCAGCACCTGTGCGGCCTGGGGGCTCTGCTCACCAAACACATGGCCCAGGATGCCGGCGCCATTGCCGGCATTGCCACCCGCGCCGCCCAGCACTGAACCCAGGATGCTGCCGATGTCGAAGCCGCCGCCCCCGGCCGGGGCGTCCGTGCCGCCGCCCAGATGATCGCGCTGCAATGCATTGAGCAGCGATTGGGCGCCTTGCGGACTGCTGGCGTTGTTGCCCATGGCGCCCATCAGCAAGGGGAGTGCGGTCTGGATGGCCTTGCTGGCCTGGCTGCTGTCCACGCCAAGCTGCTGGGATACCTGCTGCAATGCAGGACCCTGCTGCAGGTGCTGGAAGAGCGAAGCAGTGAGCGATTCGGTGTTCATTGAGGGCTCCTGGGACATGGGGTGGGGATCCGCCCGAGCATAACGCTGCCTGCACGAAAAGGATGCGAAGGGTTCACGCGGTCCCGGGATGCCGGGCAACGGGCTGCGAGCCGTCACCTCGGCGCCTCTCCGATCTCCAGCAGCAAGCGGTCGAAATCCGGCAGCAGCACGCGGTTGCCATGCCCGCTCAGATGGTCCTGGTCAAAGAACAGGGGCTGCTCTCCGTCCATCGCCGTGCAGGTGGTGGCCTGGCACAACAGTGGCAGCGGATCCCAGACATGCAGCGCAGGGTAACGGGCAGCCAGTTTGTCCAGCAGCGCCATCTGTGGCGCACGCAGTGCTTCCATTTCCGCGCGCGACACGCCGAGCCCGCCGGCGCAGGCCGGATTCATGCGATTGAAGGGGTCCGAGCAACGGTACGCCGCTGATTTGAACACCGGCATCGGGGCATCCATCACCACGTGTACCCCGAGCGCCTGCAGGCGCGACAACACCGCCTCTGCATCGGCCTCGGCCGCCGTCGCATCGGCCAGCGTGCGCGCCTCACGGAGCTGCCTGAAGACGACGGCGTCGCCGGCACTCCAGTCGAGCCCCCGCAATTCCTGCATGCGCAGCGAGGCCAACAGCACGATGTCACCGGGACGTGCCTCGCGCTCGATCTTCGCCAGTACCTGGTCGCGGTAGGCAATGCACTCGGCGCTGCTGGCACGCAGCAGGTTGGCGATGCCGCAACCACCGCGCTCGTCCATGCGCAGTTGCAGGTCGAACTGCCGTGCGGCCATGGTCACCATGGTCCGATAGGCTGCCGCGTGCGAATCACCGGCCACGAACAAGCTGCGCCCGGACAGCGAAGGTGCATCGATCGATTCCACCGGCATCCAGGCGGGATGGCGTTGCGCACGCCACATGTAGCCATCGCGCGTGGTGCTCAATGACAGGTGTTCGCTGTACTGGATGATGCCCCATGCACTGGCGCCCGAGGCGACAACCGCCGCCAGTGCCACCGCCAGCACCTTGCCTGGATGCCCGCGATGGCCCGCCCGGGCATGCCGGATGGGGCATTCCACCCAGTGGTAGGACGCACTGGCCAACGCCAGCAGCAACACCGGGTAGGCCCACAGCGCCATGCCCTGCATGCCGTAGGTCCAGCGCAGCAGCACCAGCACGGGCCAATGCCACAGATACAGCGAATACGACAGGCGGCCGATGTAGGCCAGCGGCGCCCAGCGCAGCAGCCGCAGCAGGGCATGCGGCCTGTCCTCGGGCGTGGAGGCGGCCGCTACGAGCAGCATCAGCGTGCCCACCACGGTGCCTGCCGCACCCGGGAACGGAAATGGCAGCTCCGGCGCGAAGGCGAATCCGACCAGCACCAGTGCCAGCCCGGGCATGGCCCAGCGCTGCCAATGTGCAGCCGCATCGCGCGTGGCCAGTTGCTGATAGAGCAGTGCACCTGCGGCCAGCTCCCACAGCCGCGCCGGCAACAGGTAGAACGCCTGGGTTGGTGAAGCCGTGGTCTGGTAAGCGGCCAGCGCCAATGATGCCAGCGCCAGTACCGGCAGCAGCCAGCGGGCCATCGCGTAGCGGTGCCGCCCACGCAACCAGGCAAAGAAGACCAGGGGGAACAGCAGGTAGAACTGCTCCTCCACGCCCAGTGTCCAGGTATGCAGGAAGGGGTTCAGGTCTGCGCCGGGCGAGAAGTAGTCACCGTCCTGCCAGGCCAGCACGATATTGCCGGCACCGACCAATGCCCCCAGGCCGGTCTGGTCGAACTGTTCGTTGCGCCATGCGCGCGGCATGAACAGTGCCGACAGCACGAAGGTGGCCATCAGCACCAGCAGCAGCGCGGGGAGCAGCCGCAGCACGCGACGTCGATAGAAGTCGAGCAGGTAGCTGGAAAGACGGTCGCTGGGCCGGGACGCCAGTGACTGGCTGATCACGAACCCGGAAACGACGAAGAACAGGTCTACGCCGGTGAAACCACCGGGCAGCAGGCTGCCGTTGGCATGGAAGACGATGACGGCGATGACGGCAAGCGCGCGCATGCCGTCGATGGCGCCGTTGTGGCGCGGCGTGGGATAGGACATGGACGAACCTGCGGCGGAGAGACCACAGGATCGAAAGCGGGTGCCTGGCCCGCAAGCGGCAAGTGCGACAGCATGGAATGCCGTTCTGCTGGTGGTGGGGTTGCCTGGCTGCACCTGGTCGGCGACGACCGTTGGTCGTCATGCCTTCCCCTGCCATGGTGACGGGCCTGGCCCGTCGCTACACCAGGGCTTTCAACCGGTACAGCGCTTCCAGCGCCTGGCGTGGGGTCAGCTCATCCGGATCCACCGCGGCCAATGCATCCAGTGCAGCGGTGTTGTGCGCGGCGAAAAGGCCGAACTGCTGCGGCGCATCCAGTGCCTGCGGCGCCACTGCGGCGGCCTGGCTCTCGCCACCGCGCTGTTCCAGCTCGGCCAGCCGACGTCGCGCCTGTGCCACCGTCGCGCGCGGCAAACCGGCCAGCGCCGCTACCTGCAGGCCGAAGCTGCGGTTGGCAGGGCCATCTTTCACTGCGTGCATGAACACCAGGCGTTCGCCGCCGTTCTTGTCGGTGTGTTCCACCGCATCCAGGTGCACGTTGGCGATGCCACTGCGGCCGCCTTCGTGCTGTTCGTCAGCCAATGCGGTCAGTTCGAAGTAATGGGTGGCGAACAAGGTGTAGCAGCGGTTCTGCCAGGCCAGGTGGCGTGCCACGGCGTCAGCCAGCGCCAGGCCATCGTAGGTCGACGTGCCACGGCCGATCTCGTCCATCAGCACCAGCGAATGTTCGGTGGCGTGGTGCAGGATGTAGCTGGTTTCGGCCATTTCCACCATGAAGGTGGATTGCCCGCGTGCCAGGTCGTCGCCAGCGCCGATGCGGGTCAGGATGCGATCGATCGGGCCGATCACCGCACGGCTGGCCGGTACGAAGCTGCCGATGTGCGCCAGCAGGACGATCAGCGCGTTCTGTCGCATGTAGGTTGATTTGCCGCCCATGTTCGGGCCGGTGATCACCAGCATGCGACGGTCCGGGTGCAGGTCCAGGTCGTTGGGTTCGAAAGGCTGTTCGCGCACGGCTTCCACCACCGGATGGCGGCCGCGTTCGATGTTCAGGCATGGCGCGGTATCCAGCTCCGGTCGCGACCAGTCCAGCGCCTGCGCGCGTTCGGCGAAGGCCGCCAGCACGTCCAGTTCGCTCAGTGCGGCAGCGCACTGCTTCAGTGGCTCCAGGCCGTCGCCCAGCGTATCCAGCAGTTCTTCGTACAACTGCTTTTCGCGCGACAGCGAGCGCTCGCGCGCGGACAGCACCTTGTCCTCGAATGCCTTCAGCTCCTCGGTGATGTAGCGTTCGGCATTGGTCAACGTCTGGCGGCGCGTGTAGTGCACCGGCGCGCGATCGGACTGGCCCTTGCTGATTTCAATGTAGTAACCATGCACGCGGTTGTAGCCGACCTTCAGCGTGGCGATACCACTGCTTTCGCGTTCGCGCTGTTCCAGATCGATCAGGAACTGGTCGGCATGCGTGGACAGCCGACGCAGTTCGTCCAGTTCTTCATCGAAGCCATCAGCCAGCACGCCACCGTCGCTGAGCTTCAGCGGTGGCATCTCGGCGATGGCGCTGGCCAGCAGGCGCGCGCAGTCGTCGTGCTCGCCAAGCAACTGGTGCAGTGCCTGCAGGCGCGGCGAGTCCAGCGGCCCGAGCACCTCGCGCACGGCCGGCAACAGGCCCAGCCCGTCGCGCAGGGTGGAGAAATCGCGCGGGCGTGCCGAACGCAACGCCACGCGGGTGAGGATGCGTTCCAGGTCGCCGAGGCGACGGAACTGCTCGCGGATATCGGCATCGGCGCCGCGGTCGATCAACGTAGCCACCGCATCATGGCGGTGCACCAGCACGTCGCGCAGGCGCAGCGGACGGTGCAGCCAGCGCCGCAGCAGGCGTCCGCCCATCGGCGTCACCGTGCTGTCCAGTACCCCCAGCAGGGTGTTGCGGGTGTCGCCGTCCACGCGCGTGTCCAGCTCCAGGTGGCGGCGGGTGGCGGCGTTCATTGCGATCGCTTCGCCTGCGTTTTCCATCGCGATGGCGGTCAGGTGAGGCAGCCGCTGTTTCTGGGTTTCTTCCACGTAACCCAGCAAGGCGCCGGCCGCGCCGATGGCGCGAGGTTTGTCATCCAGGCCGAAGCCGGTCAGGTCGTGCAGCTTGAAGAACGCCAGCAGCTGGCGGCGGCCGCTATCGGCATCGAACAGCCATGGTGCGCGACGACGCACGCCGTTGCGGTGGCGTAGGAACTCCGGCCAGCCTTCCTCGTCGGGGACCAGCAGTTCGGCCGGTTCCAGCCGCGCCAGCTCCGCCTCCAGCGCGTCATCGGTGTCCACTTCATTGACCAGGAAACGGCCGCCGGCCAGGTCCGCCCACGCCAGCCCATAGCCATTCTTGCTGCGCGACAGCGCCATCAGCAGGGTATCGCGGCGTTCGTCCAGCAGTGCCTCGTCGGTGACGGTGCCGGGGGTGACCACGCGTACCACCTTGCGTTCCACCAGGCCCTTGGCCAGGGCTGGATCACCGATCTGCTCGCAGATGGCCACCGATTCGCCCAGTGCCACCAGCCGCGCCAGATAGCCTTCATAGGCATGCACCGGCACGCCTGCCATTGGAATCGGCGCGCCCCCGGAGCTGCCGCGCTGGGTCAGGGTGATGTCCAGCAGCCGCGCAGCCTTGCGCGCGTCGTCATAGAACAGTTCGTAGAAATCCCCCATGCGGAAGAACAGCAGCAGGTCCGGGTAGTCGGACTTTGCGGCGAAGAACTGCTTCATGAGGGGCGTGTGCTCTGCACTGGCCTTGGATGCAGACGGTTTTGCTTTTGAATCAGTAGTTTGCAAGAGAACTTCCTACGGGTTGTAGCGATCGATCCGGGTCACTGACGGCTAGTAACGGGGTTCTTCGTTGCGCCGCAGTTGCGCTGGTCACTCAAAGGAGATCAAATCGATGTTGCGACGGACAGACGGCGGATCGACCATGGATACGGTTGTTGCGACGCAGGCAGGTGCCCCGCGCCGCCGAGACACCAAGTTTAAGCTGACCTACCGCCAAATCTGCGAACTGAGCGTGGCCAAGGGCCCGGTCGAAGGCAAGCCGGGCAGGGTGGTCATCGCCTCACCGCCGTCGGCAGACGCCGGGAAGCCTTACCGCGTCCTGGACGGCAATCAGGGGGCGCCAACGGGCTTTGGCTTCTACGTGGGCACCACCCGCACCACTTACGAAGTCGTGGTCCGAGGCCCGGCCGGGGTTCGTCGGTTCTCCCTGGGCAGCGTCACCGACATCGGTCCCGAGCAGGCCTACGGGTTGGCCAGGCAAAAGTTGGCCGTGGTCCGAGAGACGGGCGAGCATCCCTCTAAGGAAGAGGCCCGAGCCGAGCAGCTGGTTGAGCTGAAGGGGCTCACGCTGGCGGATTGCTTTGCGGCCTACGTTGATGACCTGCGGAAGCGTGTCCGCAACAAGAAAGCCAAGCCCGCCAGCATCCGGGCCATCCAGGACAGCTTGGCGCGGTTCGCTCGTCCGGAAGTGGGATTGGCGGACAGGCCGATTCTTCAGCTCTTGGACAAGGACATCCACCGTGCGTTCGACAGCCTGCGGCGATCGTCCATGGCGCGCTCTAACCGGATCCCCACCCCGATGCGCCAAGCCCTGGCTGATCAGCTGGATTGGGCCGCGCTTTCCACGCAAAAGCTCGAAGCGTTGGGTGTGACAGGGAAGTACGTCCAGCGAGTCAAAGCGGCCGGTTTGGCGTCGACCGAGCACGCGTTCACGGACGCCAAGAGAGCGGTCGACCTGGTGCTGAAGCGGGAACGCAAAGCGGCGGCTCAGCAGCAGCGGGAACCGGTACTGCGCTACAACCCGTTCCAGGTCATACACGACGACGACATGCTGCGGGACTCGCAAGCACTGCGCCGGCACTACGAGCGTGCTGAGGTGCGCAACGCGCTGGGTGACGAGACGCTGCCCACGGTCCTGAAGGTGATCTTGGCTCGGCGGGACGAGCAGGGCGGCTTGAACGCGACCGGCGCGGACTACTTGCTGCTGACCCTGCTCTGGGGCGCCCGATTGGCTCAGTTCAATATTGCAGTTGACCATGGTTACAGGGGGCAGAAATGCTGGAACGACTAAGGAAGTTGTGGGCTTCAAACAAGAATGGTTCCGAGGGATCGAAGGCCAGCGCCGAAGAGCCTATTCATGCAGAACTGGACACAGGTTTGGACACGGAAGAAGCGGAAGCACCACCCAGTGATCAGTTCCTGGATGATCAGCCCATCACCGATCGCTTGTCTGACCGGTTCAATCGGGCGCCGTTCGCGTCCCGGTTGGCTCATACACTGGCCCAGCGCGCCGATCCGTCCAGCATTGTCGTTGGCCTGTACGGCCCTTGGGGGGATGGGAAAACATCTGTCCTTGAAATGATGGGGGAGGCATTGAAGGAGTATCCGCGGGTCATTCTTGTACGCTTCAACCCGTGGCACTTTCAAAGCCAAGACGCCCTGCTGCGAGGGTTTTTCGCCACCCTTGCTGAGGCGATGGAGAAGTCCCTGCCTAACAAAAAAGAGATGGTGGGCGACCTTCTGAAGCAATACGGGGGGCTTCTCTCTCTCGCGAACGTGACCCTCGGAGGTGTGGTCCAGATCTCTGCGGGGGAGGCCGCAAAGAGTGTGGGCGAGTCGTTGTCCACTGTGAGTTTGGAAGAATTGCGCTTGCGAATAGATCGAATGCTGGGCCAATCGAAGCGCCGTTTGGTGGTTCTCGTTGACGATATCGATAGGCTGGATCGCGAAGAAACCCACGCCATCTTCAAGCTGGTCAAGCTGTCCGCCAGCTTCAAGCACACGTCGTACGTTCTGGCCTTCGACGATGACGTGGTTGCGGCGGCGTTGGGTGAACGCTACGGAGAGGGTGGGGCCAAGGGAGGCCGGGCGTTTCTAGAGAAGATCGTCCAAGTGCCGCTCAACCTTCCCCCGGCAGACACCAATAGCCTGCGATTGATCGCTTTGGAGGGGGTACAGAGGGCGGTTGATCAGACAGGGATCGTGCTCACCCAGAGTCAGGTGGACGCGTTCATTAGACACTTTGATGACGTTATTGCGCCAGCGCTTGGAACGCCGCGGAAAGCAAAGCTTCTTTCTAACGCTCTCCTGTTTGCCCTGCCTATTCTCAAGGGCGAGGTTAACACCGTGGATCTGATGCTCATCGAGGGGGTCCGGGTGATCTATCCTGGCCTGTACGCTGCAATTCGATCCAACCGCGACCTTTTTCTTAAGGGCGGGCGCGCGGGCGCGCGCGACGATCATCAGAAAAGAGAAGAGGATATCTCAGCTTTGCTGGAGAAATCGCTTCCTCACATGTCGGTCGAAGAGCGCGGCTGGACCCGTCGTCGGCTGCTGGAGCCGCTGTTCCCCAGGCTGGGAAATTCGATGTATGGCGGGGAGTGGGATTCGACCTGGGCGGCGGAGCAAAAGATCTGCGCGGGGGAGTACTTCCAGCGATACTTTGCTTACGGAGTGCCGCTGGGCGATGTGTCGGACAGGCTTATTGTGGAATTCATTAAGGCTGCTCCTGACCTGTCGGCCTCCGATTCGAGAGCGGCGCTCCAACGCTTCAGTGAAATGCAAGGTATGCCGCGTTTGGTGATGAGGCTTCGCCAGAGAAAGGAAACGATCGGAGCGTCTGAAGCGAAAGCGATAGCACTCACGTTTGCAAGGAATGGTGATCTTTTGCCGCGCGAGCGAGGCATGCTTACGCTGGTGGACACCCGAGCATCAGCGGCCATTCTCATCAGCGACATGCTTAAACAGTTGCAGATGGGTCCCGAGAGGCAGAGCGCGGCCGAACAGGTCATTCGTGAGGCTTCCTCAGTTGGATTCGCTTCCGAATGTCTGCGTTGGATTCATCACAACAATGATCGGCCCGAAGAGCGGAGGGTGCTTTCCGACGACGGCGATAAGGCGCTCTCTAGACTGGCTAGTAAGCGCATCGAGGTTGCCAGCGCCGAAGCGCCATTCTTCCTCACCGAACCCAAGGACGCCCCTACGCTCTATTGGCTATGGCGCCAAGAGACATCGGATGCACATGTGCAACAGGCGCTACGTGCCCAGTTGAAAACGTCGGCTGACCACGTGGATGCCTTCTTGGCGTGCTTCGTGGGAGAGTCTTGGGGAGTTGAGAGTGGGATTCCAAGGCCGGGAGATTTTGACCGGCGCCAATACGACTCCGTTTCCAAGCTTGTTGGCGCGGACTACATTGCTGCCAAGCTCAAGGAGCAGTATGGGGCTGAATTGGACAGCCCTGAGGAATATCCTGCTGAGGGAATGGATCAACCCCGCCGAGTCTCTCATCAGTTCATGAACGTACATATCTTCGTGACTCAGGAGAAAGGCTCGTCGAGCGGCAGCGACTCAGCTCATGCAAGCGAAGAATCCATGAAGTAGCTTGTTCGAGTCATGGCAGGGGCACATGGCCATGGACGGCAGCCCCGCAGCATTCGATCCAGGTTAGAAGATTGATTTTCTCATCGTACTGATGTTGCTCACGGATTCCATCGCGCTCATTCGGGTGCGATGGCACACAGGCGGCGAACATACGTGGGGTAGGCGCCCGACGTGGCGCTGACGATGACCACGTTGTCGTTGATGCGGCGCGTTCTATTGCCAGGTCCTGTGGTGCACGCCGGGTCATTGTAGAGGTCTAGGAAGACTGCTGACTTCCGGGCCACGGTTTCCATCCACGTCGGCACGATCGTGGCGCTGCTCGTACTGGAAATGATGATTGCGATCGAAAAACCTGCAAGGACTCGTGCCGAAAGGAGCCAAAAGTCTTTGTCGTCCAGTGGCTCCCAGGTCAGAAGCATTTTTGCTCCCGCCCAGAGCATTAGCGCCACGGTGGAAAGTGTGCTGACGACAATCGCCACCACTGACACGACCCGTAGCACAGACAGCGGCAGCAGCAACGCAATTGTCGTCGGGAAGTACGAGGGGTCTTGGCCGGTGGCCTCGTTCACCGCCATTCTGCTGATGCCCGTTGCAGCCGCCAGTGCCATCACGCTCGCGCCGGTCACCAACAGCTTCACAAGAGGAAGCTGGAGCTTCGGTATGACCCACAGGTATGCCTCGCGCAGAAAACCAAAGGCTAGAAGCCCGCTTGAAGCGTAGGTCAGGCACCCGGTCAGCAGTCCGCGAGGGGAGGCGTGAAAGCAGGCGATGGCCATCAGCAGAAGCGCTGAACCTCCGAAGTAGACCTTGATTGCCAACGACTGGCCTTCCCACCAAGCAGAAAAGCGTCGGTACCAGTTTGGGTCTTCCACAGCACCGGCCATCCATATCCCCCCTCTCTAATGAGAGAGGATCGTCTCGTGCTGCTGTCGCAGTGGGTGAGACTACCGATGCATCGAGGCGGTGGCCATTCACCAGCCATGACTACACCCGTCTGGTGCGCAGCTAGGGGCTGCAGCAGGGGGGCATTCCACGACTTCACACGCCATCTACGTCTTCTAACTTCAGCTGAAAGCCGATCATGGCTTTGACGAAAAGGCCGCTATATTCCAGATTCCCCAGACGAAGGAGGGAGTGGAATGTTAGTGACCAAGCGACATCTGATGACGGCACGTACTCTTGGCGTGGCGATCATCGCCACCTTGAGCCTGGGCGCCTGCGCCACCTATAAAGACGATTTTGCAACGATCAACTCACGGCTCGATCAACTCGATGTGAAGGTGCAGGGTGCAGCCCAGAGCGCTGAATCCGCCAATCAGTCTGCGCAGCAGGCCAACCAACGTCTGGATCAGATTGAAGGGCGTGTCCAACAGCTTGAAAAGGCGCCTCGCCGCACTCCGCGCGGCTAGCCGCTCTTGCACAGTTTGTGATGAACGTCTGAATCGGGGATCCAGTGGCCTTGAGGGGCCGCTGGTTTCCTTCAGCTCCGCCGTCTGCATTCCAAGGAACCGTCCCATCCGCACGTATACATCCCCTGTAATCCGGGCCGTCCATGCCGCGCTGGCAATGGCGCTGGTGTTCGCGAGCATCGGCGAGGCAAGCGCTGAGGAGGCCTCCACGCAACCGGCAGCCGCCGTCGATGAGCTTCCACAAGGCCAGGACGTGTCTTCGACGGTGATTGAACTCGCGGGCTGGGTTGTCGCAACGAAGGACAGCCAAGGCTATCCATTCGCGATCATGGACAAGGCCGCTGCACAGATTCTGGTATTCGGCGGCGACGGCCGGCTTCGCGGCGCGGTTCCGGGGCTGTTTGGCTCGGCGACCGGCGACCATACGGCCCCCGGCGTCGCCGGGCTCGCGCTTCGCGAGATTCCCGGCCGGGATCGCACGACCCCTGCGGGTCGCTTTGTGGGCGGTTTCGGCCCGTCAATCGACGCCGGACGCGTCCTGTGGGTGGACTACGAATCCGCAGTCTCCATCCACCCTACCGCGACTGGCGTCCCGTCCGAGAGACGCGCCGAACGGCTGGCATCACCTTCGCCGGACGACAACCGCGTCACGCACGGCTGCATCAACGTCTCGCCCGAGTTTTACAAGCAGATCATCAGTTCCACGTTCGAGCGCGGCGGGGTGTTCTACATCCTGCCGGAGAAGGCGTCGATAGCGGAGACGTTCCCTGAGTTCGCGCAAAGTCGGGCGGCTGAAGGCAATGATGGAAAAGGCACACGGCACGCTGGCAAGTGAAGTGAGCTTCGATGTCTTGCCTTGGTTTGCGCACGAGCAGGCCTGACAATTCAAGCCGAAGCGACTTCGTTCATCAACAGGGAACAGGGATGTTGACCATGCACCGCACGGCGGCTGTCCTCCTATTGGCGCTCTTCAGCGCTGGGACGCAAGCTGCGACCCTATGGAAGGGTACGAGCACCCACTCGGTTGCCAGTGGCTCTGGGGACGTTCTGGGCACGGGCGGCGCCGCCGTCACTTTGTTCGCCGAGTCGACGGGCGAGAACCCGTTCATCGGTGCGATCACCTCGCTGGAGGCTGGTCCCTTCCAAGGAAAGGAAGTGCGTCTGGCCAGCAAGCTGCGGGTCAATGATGGCGCCGGGATCGCGGCGCTCTGGGTTCGTGCGGACGGGCCCGAAGGAAGGTTGGCCTTCGCCAGCTCGGGGCGCGATCCTGTGCGCGCGGGTGACGGTTCACTCGCGCGGGAGCTTTTGCTCTACATTCCCGCCAGCACGATCAGCCTCAAGTTCGGGGTGACACTGAACAGTGCCGGGCATGTGGAGGTCGAGCACCTCATGCTGACGGCAGAGCCTGCGAAGTCGACCGGCGTCTCTGCCCATGACATGGTGGCGCATGCGCTTCCCCTCATTCGCGCCAATGCACTGAACGCGGGCAAGGTAAATTGGTCAGCTGAGGAAACTGCACTGCTGACGCCCGACCTGAAAGGCCTCCCCGCGCAGGAGGCATACGGCAGGATACGGCAGGTCCTGGATGCATTGGCAGATCGCCACAGCCGCCTTGAAACGCCCGAGGACGCTTTGGCCTATCGCCAGAGCGCGGCTGCCACCCGGCCCATCGAAGCCAGGCCGATGCAGGACATTGGCTACGTGCTGGTGCCTGGCCTGCGCGGCACCGATGCACGCGCCGGTGCGGCGTTCACCGCAGAGCTCTGCGAACGTATTGCCACGCTGGCACCGACCTCATCCAGAGGTTGGATCCTCGATCTTCGTCAGGACACCGGCGGCAACATGTGGCCCATGCTCAATGGACTGCATGCATTGCTGGGCGCCCGCGATGCAGGCGCATTCCGCGATCGGGACGGTGTCGTGACCCGCTGGCGCTCGCGGGCTACCCGTGCATGTGGCACGAATCTTTCCGATAGCCCCGTGGCCGTGCTGGTGGGCCCGAAGACGGCAAGCTCCGGCGAGGCGGTGGCCGTGGCGTTCAGGGCCCGCCACGGAACCCGATTCTTCGGGCAGACCACCGCGGGGCTTGCGACGTCCAACCGTGCCTTTGCGCTTCCCGACGGCGGTGTCCTTCGGTTGACGACCGCGGCAATGCTTGACCGTGATGGTGAGGCATACCCCCAAGGCATAACGCCGGAGAGCTTTGTGCCCAGTGATCAGGACGCCATTGAAACTGCCGCAGTATGGCTGCGCTCCATGCCCTGAAAGTTGGAAATGTCACTGATCTCTTCATTCTGAGCCGTGCGGAGATCGGTGGACCCGTATTGAGGTCTTGTCCGGTGTCCGTTTCTGGCCGAGGCTGTGCGAAAAACCCTGAGCCACGGTATAGACGGTCCCCGCGCCAATCAAAGAGAGAACAACGGACGGCAGGTTTGTGCTGAGCCCAAGCCCCTTAGCGAGGTCTACGGTGCGGCCACGGGTAGACCATTGTAGGAGAAGGGGCGGCCAGGCGAAGCGGATGGGATCGGATGATCCCGTATCGACATCCGTCAGTTGGACCGGTCGCCGGCCACGAGGGCCACTACGTGGTGCTGTGGCTTCGCCCTGCCCAATGCAAGGACGCTGTCTTCCCCACCGGATTGCGCACGATGGTTTATAAGGGTTTCTGGCGCGGCTCGGGGACCTTCTGCGCTGCGCCAGATCCAGGCCCGGTACCGACAGGCGCCGTAGCATTCAGAGCTAACCTACAGGGGGTGGTATGAATCGGCTTTACTCGATGATTGTTGTTGTCTTTGTGCTGTTGGCATGCGCAGGTTGCAGTACCAGGAAGAACGTTATCTATGCCAAGGACGATCGTGCAGAAGTGAGGTCGGGGTCGGCCTTCTTCATGGATAGATCGGGTGATCTCTATCCACCGGCTTCCGTTGAGGTGGATGCAGCTGGCATGAGGGGCGATGGCCTGGGCACGCAAGACGTCACGATGGAGAACGTGGCAACGCTCCGTGCGTATTTTGAAAGGGAATCCAAGGTGGGGTCCGGGAACTGGGCCGATTTCCTGAGAGCTACCGGCACTGTTTCCTCCGGGAGGTTTGAAAGCGATTGGCGCCTGGTTCAAGACAAGCTTCGCGACAACGTCGTGGCAGACTTCAACGCCCATGCTGACAAGGAAATCCTGCTGTTGGTTCATGGCTTCAACAACAACCATGGTGAAATCAATACATGGATGGAAAAATTTGTTGACGATGTTCATCGGGACCGCCCGGACGTCCATGTTGTTCAGATGTATTGGGACGGTCTGCGCGGAAACTTCGCGGGGATAGGCATCTGGGGAGAAGCGCAGTTCAATGGTCCACGTGTTGGCCATGGGTTGCGGCGCATCCTCAACAAGGTTGAGCCAAACGCACGATTGCGGATATTCACCCATAGCTCTGCTGCATTCGTCGTCACCAATGCCCTGGGAAATGGTGGAGGGAGCTATAAAGGGTTTTCGGGAAAAGGGAATGAGCTGGTTGGTGCACGGGCTGGCGCAACCAGGGGCGACTACCGAATTCCCACCAATCTGACCAACCTTCGTGTTGCGATGCTGGTCCCCGCCCAGCCGGTTACGGCGTTCAGCCACTTCAGGGATGAAAGCCCTGCCCAGAAGGATGAGAGCTATCAGGGTGTTGTTCCCTCTCGCTTGATCCTTGGAACCAGTAAAGGTGACGTGGCAACATCCAAATTCCTGTTGCCCTGCAATACCTTGGGCACAGGAAACACCTGTATGGCAGTCAGGCCAAAGCGTGCATGCGCGACGGTCAGACGTGACCTTGACCAAGGCGGTAAGCCTTCGCCTGTCTATCTCGTCAACTTTCCGAGACCTTGGCACTGGTACCACGCTCACGGCGTCAACAGCTACAAGAAGAGCGTCAAGCAATGGGATGAGTTGATGGCGCAGCTCTTCGAAGATGATCCTGTCGATCCCGTGGCGACGACCACATGGTGTAGAAAGTCTGCCTAGAAGCCGTTTGATGTTGCGCGCCGGGGCATGTTCCCTTGGCGCGCAGCATGTGTTCGAGGCGCTCCAGCGCCGGCGAACGCATGCCCCGCCTTATGCGGAAACGGGTCTAATCAAATGAATACGCGTCATTTCCTCCTAGATTAACGGCATGTGAACGTCAGTACTGACTTTCCATTTCGTTAACTTCCAAGGGGGAACTGATGACTTCACGCCATAAACGCCTGCGCCGTGCCGTACTTCCCTATGCATTGATCGGTGCGCTCAGCGTCATGGCCCCGGCATTCGCACAATCCAATGCCACGGGCACGATCTTCGGCCTCACCGGGGATCCCGATACCGCCGTCGTGGTGGAAAACACCCAGACCGGGCTGGTGCGGACGCTGCGTCCGGATGCGGAGGGACGTTACCGCGCTACCGCGTTGCCGGTGGGCCGCTACCGCGTATCGCTGCAACGTGACGGTGCCACCGTCGCCAGCCGCGACGAAGTCAACGTACTGCTTGGCGGCGGCAGCGAAGTCTCGTTCAGCGCCAGTGGCGCGCAGACTCTGGAGCGGGTGACGGTCACGGCCACGAGCGTGCCGCCGATCGACGTATCCCAGGTCGACTCGCGCCAGGTGTTTACCGCAGAGCAGATCGAGAAACTCTCCGTCGGCCGCGACATCGCCGCGCTCGCCCTGCTGACGCCCGGCGCCGTGGGCGGCGATTCCCGGTACCAGGGTGCGCGCGGTTTCAGCGACGTGGCTTCCTTCGGTGGCTCTTCTGCGTCGGAGAATGCGTATTACATCAATGGTTACGCGGTCACCAATCCGTACACCGCGCTGGGGGCGACCACCTTGCCGTTCGGTGGAATTTCGCAGTATCAAGCCATTACGGGCGGATATAGCGCGGAGTTCGGTCGCGCCACCGGCGGCGTGGTCAACATCATCACCCAGCGTGGCACCAACGAATGGAAGTTCGGTGGACAGGTGGTGTGGAATCCGGATACCGGCCGCGCCAAGCGCGAGATCATCTATTACCCGGAGGGAACATCCAGCCCGAATGCCGGCCGCATCTACCAGGATCGAGAGAAGCACTACGAGAACGAGTCGACCACCTATGCCGCATACGTAGGGGGACCGATAGTCAAGGATCGCCTGTTCTTCTATGCGGCTGGCGAGATCACAAGGCAGGACATCCAGGGGCTGTCGGTGGGCACCTCCGGCTGGAGCAGCGGCACCAACGGCCTGCAGACTTACGACTACAAGATCCCACGCTGGCTGGCCAAGATCGACTGGCAGATCAATGACTACAACCTGCTGGAATTGACCGCCATCTCCGACGTCACCAAGGACAAGGAACGCTATACCCGTTACAACTTCACTACCGGTGAGCGCGATCCGTCGACTGTCTCCGGTTACGACTACGAAGACGGAGGCGAGTTGTACATCGGCAAGTACACTGGCTACCTGACCGATTCGCTTACCTTGACGGCCCTGTACGGAAGGCAGAAGCAGGACCATCTGGTCACTCCGTTCGGCCTGAATCCGGATTCGAGCGCGGTGTATGTGACCGACGGGCGCAACATCGCCGATGAACAGAAGTTCCGCAACAGCCAGCAGGCGTTCTCCAGCGTGGCCTGGAACGACCAGTACGACAAGACCGATGGCTACCGGATCGATCTGGAATGGCGCCTGGGGGATCATGACATCCGCTTCGGCCTGGATTCGCAGGACCTGGAAGTGCGTCGTGGCTCGGCCTCCACCGGGCCCGGCTACTATTGGTCCTACAGCGGTGGAGCAGGTGCGGTTCCCGGCAGTCCGCTGGGAGGCGGCGCGGTGATTCCCGCCAGCGGCCAATATGTGACCCGCGTTTCGGCGCGCACTGGCGGCACCTTCCGCGTGGAGCAGTCCGCGCAATACATCGAAGACCGTTGGCAGGCCACCGACAACCTGCTGGTGTCGCTGGGCCTGCGCAACGAGCAGTTCACCAACTACGACAGCAACGGCGCCGCCTACATCAAGCAGCGCCACCAGTTGGCCCCCCGCCTGGGTGCAAGCTGGGACGTGTTCGGCGATGCATCGCTGAAGGTGTTCGCCAATGCGGGGCGCTACCACCTGGCGTTGCCCAACCGTACGGCCTACCGCCAGGCCGCGCCTTCGCTGAACACCAGCGAATACTTTGCGTTCACCGGCATCGATCCGGCCACCGGCGTGCCGCTTGGATTGACGCCGCTCGGCAATGGTCCGTTTTCACCCAACAACGAATACGGCCAGGCCAAGGATCCCAGCTCCATTGCCGCCAAGAACATCAAGGCGCATTACCAGGATGAGTACGTGCTGGGCTTCGAGAAACAGCTTTCCGACCGTTTCAGCGGCGGCGCGCGGTTCATCTACCGCGACCTGAAGAGCGCCATCGAGGACTTCTGCGACTTCCGCGCGGGCGTGGCATGGGCCGAAGCCAACGGCGTGGATCCGTTTGTTTCCGGAGGCATCCAGGACAGCTTCTACAGCTGCCGGCTGTTCAATCCGGGCGAGAGCAACACCTTCGTGATCACCGATGACAACGGCACGGTGACCAACGTACCGCTCACCGCCGGCCAGTTGGGATTCCCCAAGCTCAAGCGCCGCTACCTGGGCGTGGACCTGTTCCTGGAGCACAAGTTCGACGGCCAGTTCTATGGCAAGGTGGACTACACGTGGTCGCACAATTACGGCAACGCCGAGGGCCAGCTGAATTCCGACCTTGGACAATCCGATGTGTCGGCGACACAGACGTTCGACTTCCCGGAGCTGACCCTGGGGTCCAGTGGCAACCTGCCCAACGACCGTCGGCATTACCTGAAGGCGTTCGGCTATTACCAGATCAATCCACAATGGCAGGTTTCGGCGACGTTCACGGCAGCCTCCGGGCGACCCAAGAACAAGACTGGCCTGCTGCCTGAGTCCGTCGCTACGGACGATCCCTATTTCTACGATTACATCTACTACAACGGCCCCTACTATTTCTTCGTCGATGGCGAACCGTCGCCGCGCGGCAGCCACGGCAACCTGCCGTGGACGACCAAGATCGACCTCGGCCTGACCTGGCGCCCCACCTTTGCCGACGGCAAGCTGCAGATCCGTGGTGATGTCTTCAACGTGCTGGATCGCCAGACGGTGCAGAACCAACTGGACTATTACGAGTCGCCCAGCATCGGGACGGTGTACTCCCAGGCAAACCGGGTAGTGAGCTATCAGGCCCCGCGTTCGTACAGGTTCCAGGTCCGTTACGATTTCTGATGCGGGAATCGGCCCTGCCCACGTGGCGTGGGCAGGGCCGGTACATGGAGTGGATTGAGCGAGGCCTGGAGACCCCGTGCACGGGAAGGGGTCCAGGCCGCCTGGCCGGGCAGCAGCGGCACATCGCGCTGCCCTACAGGAGGCAGGCGCGACATGGCATCATCACGCCCTTGCCATGCCCCGTGACCGCCATGCGTACCCTCCTGCTTTCCTTTGTGCTGTTGATTGCCTCTCTGCTGCCGGTACATGCCAAGGCGCCGCAGGTACAGGATGGCGACCTGCTGTTCGTCACGGCGGCAACTACGGGGTTGAGCGGGGCCATCAACGACGCTACCGGCAAGCAGGGCGCGGTGAGTTATGACCATGTTGCACTGGTTGCGCACGAATCCGATGGGTACGTGGTGCTGCATGCAGACGAGAAGGGATCGCGGGAGCAGGCGCTGGATGCCTTCCTGGATGAAGCGAGGGCCAGGCACCGACAGGTGGTCATCCATCGCTTGAAGGGCGATCAGCGCAGCGCCATTCCCGATGCCATCGCCCGCGCGCGGACGTTGCTGGGCAAGCCCTACAACGAGACCTACGTGCAGGATGAGGACAGCTACTACTGTTCGGACTTCATCGAACGTGCATTCCGTGCACGGCATGTATTTGCGACCCAGCCGATGAACTTCAAGAACCTGCAGACGGGTGAGATATCGCCTTACTGGGTGGATTTCTACCGCAGCAAGGGCATGGACGTGCCGCAGGGTGCACCGGGAACCAATCCGAATGACATGTCCGCATCGCCGGTGCTGGAGCGTATTGGCGTGGTGGACTGATTCGATGCACGCCGGGTCGTGGATATCCGCCGGGCATGGCCCGGCGCTACGGAATCCTCTCGGCGGCTGGCTGGTTGCGCTTACTGGCGCGCCACGACGGTGAGGCCGCTGTAGCTTCCTGCTACCCAGATGTAATACGTACCTGGTTGAGGTGATGCCACGCGGATACTCTCGGTGTTACCCGCGCGCTGGGACCTTGCGTCGTAATGCCCTGCATCCGGCACCTCGCCGCGGCGCACGTATACCGTGGCATCGCCGAGGCCACCGAAGGTCATCAAGGTCAGTGGTGCACTGCCCGCGACCTCGATGCTGTACAGGATGCCGGCACCATTGGAGCCCTGGTTGGCCAGCGCGACGTTGGCGGCCAGCGGCGTGGTTTCTGGTGCGCATTCGACCGTATCGCTGGGCACGCAGGGCTCCACCAGTGCCTTGGTCACTGCGGCATTGGCATCGACGATGCCGGCACCGATCGGAGTATTGGCCGGAATCGCCACCGGAAACACGCGCGCGGTGTCCTTCAACAGCACCTTGATCTCGGCAGGGCTCAGCGGGTCGCGGTCCTGCGCGACCCGCCCGGCCTGCACCAGCGCGACGGTGCCTGCCACATGCGGGGCCGCCATCGAAGTGCCGGCCAGGCCTGCGTAGAGATATTCGCCCGACGTGGGGGTCGTGGTGCCGCTGTAGCCAGCCTGCAGCACGTAGCCATCCCAGCCACCGTTGCCCGGATCCTGGTCGCCACCGCCGCCGGGGCCTGCAACGTCCACCTGGGTACCGTAGTTGGAGTACCCGGCACGGCCGCCATTGATGCGGTTGGCGCCGACCACCAGCACGTTGTTGCAGTTGGCCGGGGAGAAGTTCCTCACATCGGCGTTGCTGTTTCCGGCCGCGACCACCACCGTGGTGCCGCGCGCGACGGCCCCGTCGATGGCCGCCTGGGTGTCGGTCGAGCAGGCGCCGGAGCCGCCAAGGCTGAGGTTGATGACTTCGGCGGGATGGGTGTTGGCGGGGACACCGGTCACGCTGCCACCGGATGCCCATACGATGGCTTCGGCGATGTCAGAGTCGTAACCGCCGCATTGGCCGAGCACGCGCACCGGCAGGATCTGCGCGTCGTAGGCGACGCCGGCACCACCGATGGCATTGTGGGTGGCCTCGGCCACCGTGCCGGCGGTGTGCGTGCCATGCCAGCTGGATGCAGTGGCGGGGCTGCCGCTGCCGCAGCCGTTGGCCGTGGTCCAGTCGCCCAGGTCCAATGCACCCGGTGCGCGGCTGTCGTCTTCACGCCGGGATACGAAGGCATCGGTGATGAAGTCATAGCCTTCAAGCACGTTGTCGGCGAAGTCCGGATGCCCGGCAAGGATGCCGGTATCCAGGACCGCCACCACGATGCCCTTGCCGGTACTGGTATTCCAGGCGCCGGGCACGTTGATGGCGCCCTTGGAGTCGTGCAGGTGCCACTGGTGGGTGGCATAGAACTCATCGTCGGGCGTGGCGACCGCGGCCGTGCCAAGCGACGGCGCCGGATCCGCGCGGACCAGGTTGCGCACCGGTTGCAGCATGCGGTCGACATCCACCGAGGCCACGGCGGGATCTGCGGCAACTTCCCGCAGCAGCCGGGTGACTTCGGCGGGGGCCAGGCCGCGCGACAACGAGAACAGCTCGGCACCGGTGGCCAGCGTGCGCAGCCGCTGTGCGCTGAGTGGCGCAGGCGTGCCGCGCGCCGTCGACGATGGGGTTGCCAGTCCACTGCGACTTACGGCGGAGCTGAGCACGCGCAGGCGGCCCCCGGCGTCGTCGCCGGGCAACGTGCGGTAACGCACCACCAGCCGGCTCGGGGCCTCGCTGCGTGCAGGTGCGGCGGTAGCCATCGGGCGGATCACCATGCGTGCGGTCGCTGCGTCGCTGGAGGCAACGAGCGTGGCGGTGCTTAGCACCGCGGCCACGGCGGCGGCTATCAAGGTCTTGGTCATGTCAGGATCTCCAAAGAAGGGTGAAGCCGCTGCCCGCCAGTGGGCGGGCAGCGGCGGGGGCAATTACCAGCTGAAGCCGGCGCCTGCCGTGACGCTGGACTCGCCGCCGGAGGTGGCGCCACCGAAGGAGACGCTGGCGCGGTTGCCGATGGCGCGTTGGTAGCCGATCGCCAGGGCGCTTTCACCGCCCTGCGCCCCTACGCCCACGCCGATGCGGTTGACGCCCGACAGGCCGGCGGTGTTCATCGCCATGCCAGCGTAGGCACCACTCATCGCAGCCAGGCGATCGATGCGACGATCCTGTTCGTGGAAGCGACGGTCCACGTTGCGCTGGTAGCCCACCATCTTTTCATCCCACGACGACAGCGAAGCGTCCGTATAGGCTTTTGCGGAGGTGAGGGTCTGTGCGTCACCGGCCTGTACCTGGCCGACATTGGCTGCGTCGGTGGCCTGGGTACCTGCGGCGACGTTGGTCACCTGGCGTGTGTTGCCGGGTCCACCGACCGAGACCGTGTTGGCACGATCGGCGACCGAACCTTGCCCCAGTGCCACGGCATTGTTGGCGCTGACCGAGGCACCTTGCCCCAGTGCGGTACCGGAGGCGGCCGTGACGCTGGCGCCTTCGCCCACGGCCACGGCATTGGTAGCGGCCGCGGCAATGCTGGTATTCGAACCCACCGCGGTGCTGCCATCGGCATGGACCTTGGCGTTGCCGCCGATGGCCGTGTCGTTGGGCCCTGCGGCATAGGCACCGCCGCCGACCGCGACGCCGTTCTGGCCGCCGGTTTCCGCGCCCGAACCGATGGCTACGCCGTTGGTACCATCGGCCACCGTTGCGGGATTATCGTTGCCCACCACCACGCCTGGCCCCTGGCCGTTGCCCACTTTGCCTTCGAGCGCATCGACGCGGGTCTGCAGCGTGCCGAACACAGCATCCAATGCATCGAATGCGCCTGCCACGGTCGTGTAGCTGCTGCCACGGATACGGAAGCTGGTACCGCTGATCTGGCCAGACTCCAGCAGCTCGCTGCCGCCGCCCAGCACCTTGGCCAGCGATTCCTGCGCAGCGAACAACTGGCCACCGGTGATGGCTTCGTTGCTTTCCACTGTCACCCGACCGTTGGCCAGGTTGGCCAGCACCGTACCGTCACGCCCCCCGAAGGTCACATGCTGGCGATTGCTGTCATCGTAGGTGACTGCATTGCCCAGCACTTGGCCGATGCCGGTTTCTACCTCGCGCAGCTGGGCCAGGTTGACCGCATCGGTATCCTCGGTACCGGCGGCGACGTTGGTCAGCTGGCGGTCCAGGGCCTCGTGGCTGAGGCCGTTGTGGTCCGTCCACGCCTTGGCGGCGCCGATGGAGACCGTATTGTCCCGGTCGGACAACGACCCGCTGCCCAGCGCGACGCTGTTGTCACCCAGGTTGAGCGCTCCATACCCCAGCGCCAGTCCGCCGGTGCCGAAGGCCTGGGAATTGTTGCCGATGGCGATGGCGTAATCCGCGTCCTCGGGCCAGTTGACGGCCGTCGCGGCCGGGCCACAGATCCAGCACTCCCCCGGATCGCCCGGGTCCACCGGATCGGACGGTCGCTGCCCGCCAGTCTTGGCGAACTGGCCGATGGCGATGCTGCCCACGCCGTCGGCGATGGCCAGCAATCCACTGGCAATGGAACCTTCACGATTGGCATAGCTGCCATTGCCGAGCGCAATGGCGTGGTCGCCGGTGGCAAAGCTGTTGGCGCCCAGCGCGGTTGCATAGGCGCCGTTGGCGCGCGCATTGCTGCCGATGCCCGTGGCGCCATCGCCGATGGCAGCGGCGGTGCCGCCCACGGCGGTTGCAATATAGCCCTGCGCATCGGCTCCGACGCCCAGTGCATGGGCCTGCTCGCCGATGGCGGTGGAGTTGTAGCCGAAGGCAGTGGCCCATAGGCCGTCGGCATAGGTAAAGCCGCCAATGGCCATCGATGCGGGCGACAGCGCTTGTGCTTCCAGACCAATGGCAATGCTCTGGTCGCCTTCGGCATAGCTGCTGGAGCCAATGGCGATGGTGTTGTAGTTGACCGCTGCGGCGTTGCTGCCCAGTGCCAGGGCATGGTCAGCAGTGACCAAGGCATTGTGGCCCAGCGCCAGGGCGCCATCGGCATAGGCCACGGCGCCGGCACCGAAGGCCGATGCACCGCTGCCCACCGCCGCCGCCGCTTCGCCGGCAGCGGTTGCTTCCTCACCACTGGCATAGGCGCCGGTGCTTTCCGCGTCCTCTGCGCGACCGGTGCCGGCAAAGAAACGCGATGAACCGGTTACTTCCTGCAGCTGCGCCAGGTTCACCGCATCGTTGGCTTCGGTGCCGGCGGCCACGTTGGTGATCTGCCGGGTGATGCCGTAGTCCACGTCGCCCACCGACACTACGTCATCGCGGCCGGCATAGGAGCCCTGGCCGATGGCTACGCTGCGTACGCCTTCGGCGAAGGCGTTGTTGCCGATGGCCACGGACTGGTCGCTCAGCGCGATGGCTTCCAGCCCGACGGCGATGGAACGTGCGCCCAGCGAAAGCGATGCGGCGCCCAATGCCAGCGACTCATCGCCCCATGCACTGGACTGCGTGCCGATGGAAACGGCATTGGTGCCGCTGCCCTGGGCGGCGACGCCGATTGATACGGCCTGGATGCCGGAGTTGGCCGACACGCCCAGCGACACGCCGTAATCGTTGAACGCGACGGCGCCGGAGCCGATCGCGATGGCATGGTCGCCGGTTGCTGACGTCGGTGCGGTGACATCCACGATCACATCGCCATCCGGGGTGGTGAGGATCAGCTTGGTCGGGAAGGACCCACCAATGGCAACGCTGTTGTTGCCGAGGGCTTCGGCGAAATCACCCACCGCTACCGCGCGGTCCGATGCCTGTGATGCAAACCCCACTGCAGTGCCGCTCACGCCAAGGACCCGGGCATTGGTGCCCAGCGCGGTGCTGAAGGCACCTGTGGCCTGGCTGCCAGCGCCAAATGCCGAGGCATAGGCCCCGTTCGCCGCAGCGGTCACCAACAGCGGATCGCCATTTTCGTCCAGCAGCGGGGCAAGCGGAGTGAGCGAGCGCACGTTGAACTGCTCTGCCTGCCCGCCGACGGCGGTGCTGCTGGCACCGGAGGCCGAGGCGCCGTAACCGGCAGCCACCCCGTAGGCGCCACCGGCCCGTGCATTCTCGCCCAGTACGGTGCCGTGGCCGCCATCGGCCAGCGGTGCCACCAGGGCATCCAGGGGCCTGGCGGTACTGGCATCCTCTTCGTCCTGCGGCGCGGGGTCCTGCAGCCCGGCGGTGTCGACGCCTGCATCTTCTGGACCTGTGGGTGTTGTTGGTGCAGTGGTTGCGGTTGCCTGCGACCAGGCGGGTGCGGCGCACAGCGAAAGCGCGGCCAGGATGGCCAGCGCCATCGGCCGCAGTGGTCGATCAGGGGAGCGCGTGGGGGAGTGGCACAAGGAGCGGGACAGGGAGGGGCGGGTCATCGCAATCATCCGGTAGGAAGGACGGGGTCAGCCGGACATGGCACGGTCACCAGAGGATCGCGTGCGATTCCGGTCGGGCAGTAGCAGATACAGAAAGCCCCGGGTCATGCCGCCATCCCCTGCGGGCTTCGACGCGGTGCAAAAACGACACTAGACTTCAGTCGTGTGGCTTGTCACGCTCACTTTTTCGTGAGTCCTCACCACTTCTCACCGATTTGCCTGACGAGGCGCTACCCGTCCATGCTCAAGCGTCTTTCACAGTGGTTCCAACGTGTGCCGATCATCGATCCCGTCGAGCGACGCAATGCCGTTGCCATGCAGGCACTGCTGCTGTTCCTGGGCATTACCGTGCCGTTGAACTGGTGGCTGCACGCGTCGCTGGGCATGGTGAGTACCGGCACCCTCTGGGTGATGGTGGTGGACAACGCCGCGGCGCTGTTTGGCTTCGTGCTCATCGCCCTGATCCGTCGCGGATCGTTCCGTTTGTCTGTGGTGCTTTTCAGCGTTTCGATGCTGGCGACCATGAGCATGGCGACCTGGCATTTCGGGTTGCTGCGCGACCAGACCTCGCAGATGCTGTGCCTGGTGGTGAGCGGTTTGTTCCTGGGCCGGCGCGCGCTGTGGACGGTATTCACGCTGCTGCTGCTGATTTCCTGCGCCGGTGGCATCAACGAGATCAACGGTGGCACTGCACGGCTGGGCGGCGGGGTGCAGATCATTTCGTTGATCGTGTCGTTCGCCATGAGCTACATGGTGGTGGCCGTGGTGATCGATCTGTGCATCACTGCGCTGCGCCGCAGCCTGGCCGAATCGGAGTTGCGCGGGCAACGACTGCAGGAAGAAATGGCCGAGCGCGAGCGCACGCAGGCGCAGCTCGTGCAATCGCAGAAGCTGGAGGCCACCGGTCGCCTGGCAAGTGGCGTGGCGCATGACTTCGACAACATCCTCAACCTGATGACCGGCTTCGCCTCCGAACGCCATCGGCTGGACGATCCGGATTACAGCAGTGCGGAGAACGCGCGAGCGCTGGCATTCGCGTTGGAAGGCGTGGATGCCGCGGCGCGGCGCGGCATGTCGCTGACGCGCCGGTTGCTCAGTTTTGCGCGACCCGACGTGTCACGGCCCGAGCGCTTCGACGCCGGGGTCGCGGTGACTGAACTGATGCCGATGCTGCGGCAGAGTTTCGGCCCACAGGTGCGCCTGAAACTGGACTGCGCCAACGTGCCCATGCCGGTATACCTGGACCGCGACCAGTTCGACCTGATGCTGCTCAACATCGCCTCCAACGCGCGTGATGCGATGCCGGAGGGAGGTGTTTTCGAAGTGGCCGCATCGCCTGCCGCCGACGGCGCGTCGGTGGACCTGTGTCTGCGCGACAGCGGCGTCGGCATGAACGCGCACGTGCTTTCGCAGGCCTTCGAGCCCTTCTTCAGCACCAAGCCGGCAGGGCAGGGTACCGGGCTGGGCCTGGCGGTGATCCATGGCCTGATGCGCACCGCGAACGGGGTCATCGATATCCAGAGCGCGCCCGGACAGGGCACCACGCTGCACCTGCGCCTGCCGCTGCAGGACCCCGATGCGCAGGGTCTGGAAGCCAGGTCAACCGAAGGAAGTAAGCACGTAGCCTTCGCCGTGGACGGCAGCCAGCGGTAGCGGCATGCCACAGCCCTGTTCGACCTTGCGGCGGAGCCGATAGACCAGCGTCTCCAGCCGATGTGGATCGAAGTCGTGGACGTTGCTTGAAAGCGAGGCCATCAGCTCCTCGCGTCCCACGGCCTCGCCGCCCGCAGTGACCAGGCGGGCCATCAGGCGGCGCTCGGCCTTGGTCAAGGCGACGTTGCCGCCGGATGGCGCGACCAGGTTCCAGCCCTGCGCGTCCAGGTGCCAGGCAGCTGGCGCGGACTGCCATTTCCCGCGCAGGCGCCTTGCCAGGCTGTGCAACGTGGCGGCCAGAAGCTCGATTTCCACCGGTTTGGACAGGTAGGCGTCGGCCCCTTGGCTGAGGCCGCGCACGCGATCAGGCGTTTCGCTGCGTGCGGTCAGCAGCACGATACCCAGCTCGGGATGGCGCGAGCGCAGCTGCCGGGTGACTTCATAGCCATCGATGTCCGGTAGCCCCACATCCAGCACGATGATGTCAGGCAGGCCTGCCTGGAGGGAGGCGAACAGTCCGGCGGCCGTCTCCATGCCCACCGCCTTGAACCCGTAATCAGCCAGGCGCGGGAGCAGGACACGCTCGCGAAGCATAAGGTCGTCTTCCAGCACGACGATGTTGAGTAGCGCTTCGGCAGGGGACATTGCGGTGCTGTCGCTTGCTTCTGGAAACCGGATGGTAACCATGATGTAACACGGCAAGGCAACGGGGTCCACGGCAGGGCTGCGTGGAGGCGTGCCATCGCTCAGGCCTGCGGGTCCGGATTGGCCAGCATGGCCCGCCGAGCCAGGAAGACTTCAGGCGCCTGCGGCTTGATGTACAGCGCCGTCAACTCGGGATACTCGCGCTTGACTGCTTCTTCGATACGGGTGATGCAGGCTTCGATCCTGGGCGTGGTGCAATCGTCTTCGAACTCGGCGCTGAGCATGGCCAGCACCTGGTTGGGGCCCATCTGCATGGTGGTCACGCCGTTGGCATTGCGCAGGTCGGCATCGGTATTGGCCACGGCCAGGATCCGTCGTGCCACGTGTGGGTGCGCTGACTCACCCACCAGCAGGCCCTTGGTTTCCCGCGCCAGCAGGAACGCGGTCAATGCCAGCACGGCGGCGATGCACAGCGAAGCGACGCCGTCGAGCACCGGCATGTCCAGCAGTTGCGCCGCCGCCAGTCCAGCAATGGCGAAGCCCAGGCCCAGCAGCGCGGCGCTGTCCTCCAGCAGCACGGTGAAGGTGGAGGGGTCCTTGCTGCGGCGGAAGGCCTCGAAGTAGCCCAGCGGCCCCTTGGTGGCCCGGAATTCGCGCAGCGCGATCCACCAGGACGTGCCCTCGAACAGGATGGAGACGCCCAGCACCCCGTAGCTCAGCAGATGGTTGGTGGCCGGTTCGGGATGGCGGATGTGCTGGATGCCCTCGTAAGCCGACACGCCGGCGCCTGCGGCAAACACCAGCAGCGCCACGATGAAACTCCAGAAGTACAGCTCGCGCCCATAGCCGAACGGGTGGGTGATGTCGGGCTTGCGGTCGGCGCGATGCAGCCCATACAGCAGCAGGACTTCATTGAGCGTGTCCACCAGCGAATGCACGCCTTCGCTGAGCATCGCCGAGCTGCCTGAAAGCCAGGCCGCGAAGAACTTGGCCACCGCGATGCACAGGTTGCCGACCAGAGCGGCATAGACGACGAGACGGGAGCCGGACGGCTTGGCCATGGCGTGGGCTGGCAGGGTGGGGAGGCCCATCATCGGCAGGTGGCTGTCTTGGCTGCGTGCACGGCGCAGCAGGCAGGCCACCGGCGCGCATCGGTGCCGCAATGGCCGGGCACGTCCCGGCCATTGCGATCGCGCCTTACCGGCTGAAGCGGCGCTGGCCGCGTGCCACGGCCATCCGGTGGCTTCCGGCCACGGCCGTGCTGCGCTGCTTGATCCCTTGCAGGAACACCCATTCGCCGGTGACCTGGTCGGGACGCACGTCGATCATCATGTAGCCGCGCTGGCTGGTGTCGGCCCAGTCCAGTTCCGGATTGGTCTCGATGAAGGCGCGCGCGACTTGTTTCGGATCGACCCCCATGCTCTTCTCGATGCCATGCGAGGTCACGCTGTGCCCGGCGAATTCCACGCCGGCAGGTGTTCCGTCCTCCAACAGCGAGTAGGCCCAGGCGTTGTGGCTGTCGCCAGACAGCATCACCAGCTCCGCATCGGCCTGCTGTGCAGAGCGCAACAGGCGCGCACGCGCGGCCGGATAGCCGTCCCAGCGATCCATCCACATCGGCACGCCCTGGCGCGACCCGCGGACATCGCGGCGGAACTTGTCCAGTACCTTCGCTCCGGCCTGCGGAGACACCCAGTCCAGGGTCTGTTCCGGCATCAGGGTGCGTCCCAGGATCGTTCCCATGCCGACCAGCTGCCATGCGCCCTGGCGTCCGTTGCGGGCGAATTCGGCGGCCAGCCATTGCTCCTGTACCGAACCCAGCATGGTTGCCCCCGGGTCCTGCCATGCGCCATCGCGAAAGGCGCGCAACGCGGCATCCGGGTCGCTGGCGGCGTGGGCTGCCTGCAGCGCAGGGTAGGCTGGGCGGGTGCGTGCCAGCAGGCGTGATTCGGTGCGGTAGAGCGTGGCCAGTTCGCCGATGGCATAGGCCTTCCAGGGTTCCTCGGATACCGGCATCCACTCGCGATAGGCCTGCATCGCCGCCGCACGGCGCGGGCCCCAGTCGCCCTCGCTGGCGGGCTGGTGATTCTGCGCTCCGCCCTCCCAGCTGTCGTTGGCGCTTTCATGGTCGTCCCACAGCGCCACCATCGGGGCCATCTGGTGCAGGCGCTGCAGGTCCGGGTCGGCCCGGTAACAGGCCAGCCGCAGGCGGTAATCGGCCAGCGATACCATCTCGTGGTCATGCGCGGGCATCGCCTCGCGCCCTGCAATGCGATCGTCTGCGGGATAGGAGGCGATGCCGTATTCGTAGACGTAGTCGCCGACATGCAGCCACAGGTCCAGGTCCTCGCGCGCAGCGGCATGGGCGTACGCATTGAACCAACCCATGGGCAGGTTGGAACAGGAAAACACCGCCAGGCCGAAGCGCGGCACCGGTCCGGCCGGCAGCGTGCGCGTGCGTCCGGTCGGCGAAGGCGTGCCATCGGGCGCAATGAAGCGATACCAGTAGGTGGTGCCCGGCTGCAGGCCATCCACGCTGAGCTTGGCCGTCCAGTCGCGCCATGCGCCGGTGTGCACGCTGCCGCCGGCGACCACGCGCGCGAAGTCACTGTCCAGCGCGACTTCCGCGCGCAGCAGCACCTCGTCGGTGCCCACGGCCGGCACGTAACGTGTCCACAGCAGCATGGCGTCGGCGGCGGGTTCGCCGCTGGCGACGTTGTGGCTGAAACCCCGCGCCGACAGCAGGTCGGCAGCAAGGCTTCGTCCGCCGGGCAACAACAGCGCGCCCAGTCCCAGGGTGCCGCCCACGATGAGCCGGCGGCGTTCGATGTCGATGGTCATGGCGTCATCCCTTCTCAGAAGCGGCCCTTGATGCCGAAGCTCCACATCGAGCCATACTTGTCGTACATGCGTACGCGGCTGCGGATGTTGGAGTACACGATGTCCGGCGCGTCGAAGATGTTGCGGCCGGCGATCTGCAGGTCGAAGTTCTCCGACAGCTTGTAGCTCAGGCTGACGTTCCACATCTCGCGCGAGGCCCGGTACAGGATGCCGTTGTCGGGCGTGGTGGTGGTGTTGGACAGCGCACTGATGCGGTAGCTGTCCTGGTAGTTGCCGTTGACCTGCAGGTCGAAGCGGCCGTACTTGTAGCCCAGGCCCCAGTTGGCTACCTGTTCCGGCAGGTTCACCCGCGGTCCGTCCGGATTGATGCGCGTGAACGAGCCGCGCAGGCTCAGGCCCTTCAGCGCGCCCGGCAGGAACGTCAACTGCTGGCTGTATTCCAGGATCAGCCCATCGTTGGTGCTGGTGCCCGGTATGTTGCCGGCGCTGACGAACTGGTAGCCGGGATACTCGTCAGGGCCGAAGCCCACGTCTTCCGGATTGACGGTGAAGCCGGTGGCCTGCATGTCCTCGATGTCGAGGCGGTAGTACGACGCGCCGACCACGCCGGCAGGCGCCAGGTAGTACTGCAGGCCGGCGAAGTACTTCACCGAGTGTTCGGGCTTGAGTTCGGAGTTGGGCACGGTGACGATGCCACTGTCCTCGTTGATGCTGACCACGCCGCCGAGGTTGCCGTAGTCCGGTCGCAGGATGGACTGGCTGAAGGCGAGTTGGCCGACCAGTCGTTCGCTGAAGTCGTACTTCATGCCACCGCTGAGGAAAAAGTCATCGTAGCGGCCCTTGCGCGTGGCATAGGTCGGCCTGCCATCCACGCAGTGGTACTGGTAACAGAGCCCTTCGACGGTGCTGGTGGAGTAGCCGGCAGCGGTGACCTCGCTGGCAGGTCGGATCACCGCGGTGCGCGCTTCGGTCTCGGTCCGTTCCATGCGCAGGCCCAGGTCGAAGCGGGCATTGCCCCAGCGTGTCTGGCCTTCGATGTAGGCGGCGTTGACGGTTTCCTCGATGCGCTTGTTGTTGTCGAACACGCGCTTGAGGTTGCCCACCGTGTCGGCCACGAACCAGTCCGGGTGTGCCTTGTACAGTTCGTACATGGCGTAGTTGTCGTCGGCACGCCAGCCCAGCGAATTGATGTTGCCGGAGTCCAGGTTGAGGAAGCCGAACTGGTAATCCTCGGTCCACGGAATCACGGCGGCGGGGTCGCGCTGGCTGAGGTCGCCGTTGGGGCCAACGTACTGGTACTGCTGGTAATGGCTTTCGTCGGTCTCCCACTCGTTGCGGCGGGTGCCGAGGCCGGCCATCAGGGTGAACGGTTGCTGGCCGATTTCCAGTTCCTTCTTCAGGTCCGCGTTGAAACCGTACTGGCGGTTCTTGGCGTTGGACTGGTTGTTGCGCACGTTGTTGCCGATGTCGTCATCCAGGTTGAAGTTGGCCGGGTTACCCCAGTCGCGGCCGGCGGTCTGCTTCAGGTACCACGCGGTGGAATCTTCCGAGGCGCGGTCGGCGGTGAAGCCGATGCGGGTCAGCCAACTGTCGGTGCGCTGGAAGAAACCCTCGTCGCTGTCGCGGAAGTTGAACTCCGAACTGGACCAGGTGCCGCGCAGGGTGACGTCCATCGATTCGCCCTTGAACTCCAGCTTCGGCGCCAGGGTCAGGGTCGGCGTGCCGGCGTAGCGGTGCGAGTACTCGGTGCGCAGGCGCGGGCCGCTGCCGCCGGTGAGCGTGCCGGGGTTGACCTCCAGGTGGGTGGGGGTGGAGTCCGGGGTGGCCCAGGACGTGGTGGGCGTGCCCAGGTAGAGATAGGTGTACTGGTTGAAGTACTCCACGTCGTACATCGAATAGGCGCTGCGCAGCGACAGCGTCCAGTCATCGGTGATGCGGAAGTCGGTGCTGAGGTTGACGGCGGTCCGGCTGGTCATCTTCGGGCCCGGCCGCCACATCAGCCGGTAAGGCAGCACGCGGCCATCTGGGTAGTAGGCCCAGTCGGTCTGGATGCGCTCCTGCTGCACGTAGTTGGCGTTGTAGCTGGCGTTGAGGGCCACGCCGAAGCGGCCATCCAGGAACACGTCGCCGTAGCCGAACTGGCCGGAAGGGTAGACGGTGGAATGCTTGCGGTCATCCGGGAGGTAGCGGCGCGAGAAGAAGGTCGAATCGGAGGTGGCCACGCCGCCGAGCTGGAACACGATGTCGCGCTGGGTACGGTCGAAGGCGTACTTGCTGCGCAGGTTGATGTTGCCCGCCGGCGCGTCGGCATCCATGCTGGCGGTGAGCGTGTTGTTGAGCTCGATCGCCTCGATGCCGGTCACCGACATCTGCTCGAACGAGTTCTGCCGGCCGGAGTTGTTGTTCGACGTGGCCGTGGCCATGCGCGCGCCGTCCAGGGTGAATGTCGCGTACTTCGGATCCAGGCCGCCGATGCGTACCGCGGTGGCGTCCACTTCGGTGTAGTCCAGCGACAGGCCCGGCATCGACTTCATGAACTCGCCCACGTCGCCCATGGTCAGTGCGCCGTAGGTGTCGGCCGGCACGACATTCTTGGCGTTCATCGCCGCACGGCGTTCCATGATGGCAATGGCGTCCAGGCCTACCTGCTCGGCGGTGACCTGCATCGTGTCCAGGGTGGTGGCATCGGTGGACGCGCTGCCTGGCGAGGTGGCCGCCAGTGCGAAATCGACGGTGGTGGCCTGGCCCGGGGTCACCGTGGTTTCGATCCGGGCTTCCTGCATGCCGGCGTAGCGTGCGACCAGCACCACCCGGCCGGCCGGCACGCCGGCCAGGCGGAACGCGCCGCCATCTTCGGACCAGGTGGACAGGCGGCTGCCCTCGATGCGGATCTCCGCATTGCGCACGTAATCACCGGTCGCGGTATTGAGCACGCGGCCGCGCACGAAGCCGGCCTGCTGCGCTTGCGCGCTTGCATCAACCTGCTGTGCATGGAGCTGTGATGGGAGGGACAGCGCGATGACCACGGCGCAGGCAAGCGCCGAACGGATGGGGTGGTTCATGGTGGTTTCCGGTGACGGTGGAGATGGAGTGGTGGGAACGGGGCGCGATACGGGATGGCGGCGCTCAGGGCACGGGTTCGCCAACCGCGGCGAACGGGGCGTCGGCAGCGCCGGTCCAGCGCACCAGGTCCACGCGTGCTGAGTGCAGGTTGCCGCGGCGCAGGTTGGTGGCCAGGTAGAACAGGCCATCGCCCAGTGGCTGCAGGCCGACGTCGGCTTTCTGGTGCCAGCCGCGGATGCCGCTGGCCGGGTCCTGCAGCCCGATGTCGGCCAGGGGAAGCAGCAGGCCTTGCTCCCAGCCCGGCTGGTCGCGTGCCTGCACGCCGACCAGATCGCCACGCCGCGGTTGCGCATGCGCCTCCACGGCAAACAGCGTGTAGTTGGGGAAGGTCGGCTTGCGGCCCTTGTAGGTGCCCAGCAGCCAACGCTGGCCGTGCGTGTCGTAGGCGAGGTTCTGCACGCCGTAGGTGGTGTTGCCGGTACGCACGAAGTACTTGCCATGCGGCGCGCCGGCGGCACTGTGGTGCAGCGCTGTTTCGTCCAGCGGGCGGGCCAGCGAGGCCCATTGGCCGATGTCGTACTGCAGCAGCACCTGGTGGTCGTTGTCGCTGCGGTCGTTGTTGGCGTAGATGCCGTAGGCCACGGTCAGCAGCCGCGGGCCGTCAGTGCGGCCGAAGGCTGGACCGAAGGCAACCCCGTCGATGCCGGAACTGCCATAGCGATGGTCGGCGCTGTGCGCGCCGGGAGTGGCCTGCCCATCGCCGTCCAGGTCGGCGGAGAAGTCCTGCCCGACCTCCGGCAGCAGCACGGTGGACAGCACGCCGGGTGCGGAGGCATCCATGCCGACGCGGTCCATGCGGGTGGTGTCGACCACCGCGATGTAGAACGCCTGGGCATCGCCATATTCCAGCGAGCCATACAGGCGACCATCGTCCGGATTGAAATCCAGGTCGCCGAAGTGCCCGTGCCAGCCGTCCAGCGTGGCCAGCAGGCGGCCATCGAAATCGTACTTGGCCAACAGCCGCGTGAACGAGTAGTACACGTGTCCGCGTTGGCGATCCACGGCGATGCCCTGCACGTGGCCCGCATTCCAGGGGCCAGCCTCCATGCGGATGGGCAGTTCCGGCGGGGCGATGGCCGTGGCGTTGCCGGTCGCGGCCAACGGCGGCACGGCGTTGGAAGAGCCGATGGCATTGCCGGTGGCGAGCACCAGGCAATACAGGGCAATCAGTCGGACGTGGAGCGGTCGCATGGGGTCTGGCGCCTGCGCAGGTGGTGTCTGCTATCAGGACGCGCGCGTACACGGGTTCCGTCACGCCGGAGTGATTAAATTTTTGTTACATGCCTTTGTCGCGCGGGGTAATGAGCAGTACGTCACCGTGCCGCTCCACTTGAGCACCTGCCAGCAACGCGGCGGCCTGGGCGAACTGCTCCGGGTCGTTGGCGCGGAACAGGCCGACGATGCGTGTTTTGCCCAGTTGCGTGTCGCGGACCTCGATCTGCACCTGGTTGACACGGTTGAAGCGAGAGATGGCAGCGTGCAGCGGTTCGTTGTCGAAGGCGATCTGCGCCACATCCGGATCCGGCAGCGACGGCGCGCCCGATGAGGTGCCCGGCGCGAGGGTAAGGCTGCCACCTGCGCGCAACAGCACGGCCTGGTCGCGTTCATTACCCGACCAGACCAGCACGCTGCCTTCGCTCACTTCCACGGCGGCGCCGCGTTCGCCGACGCGACGGACCGAGTACACCGTCCCGGTGGCCTGTGCGAAAACCTGGCCCGAGGCGACCACGAACGGGCGTGATGCATCCTTGGCCACCTTGAAGGTGGCATGGCCCTTGAGCAGGGTGACGCGGCGCTGCCGGCCATCGATGTCCACGCGCACGTCGCTGTCGGCGGCCAGGGTCAGTACTGAACCATCCCGCAGTTCCAGCGTGCGTGCTGCAGCGGCGATGCCTGCGGGCGCGCGCGGTGCATCGCGGAGCAGCATGGCCGCAAGCCCTGCCGCCAGCGCCATGCAGGCCACCCATGCCAGTGGACGCGGCAGCCGGCGGCGGCGAGGTCGCGCGTGTTGCGCGCCGTAGTCGCTGTCGTTGCCGGATACCACCGTGCTGGAGCCCCGGTGTACGGCGTCTTCCAGGGCCAGCAGGGCCGCCTGCGCGCGCAGGTAGGCACCTCGGTTTCGTCGATCCAGGGCCAGCCAGGCGTCCAGCGCTGCCCGGTCGGCATCGCTCATCCGCCCGAACGCGGCCTGCGCCGCCCAGTGTGCAGCCTGTTCGTCCCTTTGATTGTTGCTGTGGTCGGAGTCCAACCCGGTTCACCCTTGCGTTGTGTTGGCGCGGCCTGTTCTTCGATCGCCTTCAGCAGGCTGCGCAGGCCGCGCACGATATGGTTTTCGACCACGTTCTCGGTGACGCCGAGCCGATGGGCGGTTTCGGCCTGCGACAAACCATGGATGCGCCGCAACTCGATCACCTGCCGTCCGGTCCATGAAAGCCGGGACAGCAGCTCATCCAACTGCAGCAGCGCTTGTCCTGCTTCCGCGACCCGATCCGGCTGGGCGCCCTCATCCATGACGTCTTCCCAGTCGATTTCCGTCAGGTTCCGCACGTTCACCACCTTGGCCGCACGCGTCATGTCGATGGCCACGGCGCGGGCGGTAGCGAAGAAGTAGGCCCGTCCATTCTGGATGTGCGCTACTGAATCCAGCTCGCTGAGGCGGCAATAGGCTTCCTGCAGGACATCGTCCACATCCAGCGTACGGCCCCAGCGGCGTGCCAGCCAGTTGCGGACGATGCCCTCGTGCGGAAGGATCGCGCGCGCCACCCAGGCGGCGATGTCCAGTGGTGTCGTGTCCGTGGCCCGTGGCGATGGCTTGGAAGGGGGCGGCACGTGGCGTCCTCGGCTGCGCGGGTCAAAAGACGTCAGGCTGCCCCATGGATGCTACGGGACGGTTACGCGAGGCGGACCCTCTACGCCGATATGCGTCACGTATGGAATGGTTCGTTGCGCTGGTGAAGTGGTAGATGCCTGATACCTCGTCGGGATCGCTCTATCTAGCATGGGGCGCTGTTTGCCAGGACGGGGGTCCCCTAGTGTTGACGAGATTGCTGGGCGCTGCCCTGGACGGCGAGAAGGCGGATGAGCTGCGCACGCGGGCCGAGTACGATGCCTGCCTGAAATGGTCCGGCGATATCAAGGCGGGATTGCGGGCGAAAGCAAAGAGCGCGTTGGCCCGTGACTATCCCGATGCCCGGACGCTGATCAATGCGGAGTCGATTTATTACATGTCGCTTTCGCTGGGCAAGGAGCGGCTTGTCTACGGCATGATCGGCGATGCCCTGGTCCCGGCGATCCGCTTCGTCCCGGACGTGGCACAGGATGTGGCGGCCAAGCGGAAAAAGGCGATCGCCGAGTTCCACGATGCCCAGGTCGCCAATGCGGGGAAGTACTTCCTTCCGCCTCGCGTGCAGCCGGGCCAGGGACGGGCCGAGCAGATCAGCCATTCGCTGGAGGAAGATGGCCATGTCGTGCTTTTCGATGTGTCCTGCAGTGACCTGTTGGGGCTTTCGCTGGCTATCGATGGCGACATCATCGTTGCGGGCAGCTGCTGGGATGTCCAGCCGGTCGGATTCTTTTCCGGCGCCCTGCTCGGCCTGGTCAGTGCGATGAAAGGCAGCGGCAAGTCCGCTTCGACCATCGCCATTGCGGTGCACGTCCTGGAGGGGGAGAAGCGGGTGGTGCTGAACTACTATCTTGCATTCGACCCGCGCCAGGATTTCAGTGCGCCGCACGGTTTTGCGCAGCTCCAGCAGATGTTCTTTCCCTTGATTGATTTCCTGGACGGGATCGAGCAGTTCGTCTACCAGATGCCTCGCCGCCTGCGCAGGATGTCCGATGCCAGGCTGAGGGCGCACATGCAGGACTTCCGTGCAGCGGTGGGGCTGCCGCCCTGAGCCTCCCCGGCTGCTCGTGTCAGCCCAGCAGCTCGAACGTGGCGTGCAATCCCTCGGCTTCGGCCGAGGGCGCTACCCACAGGTCGAACGTGCCCGGTTCCACCGTGGCGGCAAGCGCGCTGCCGAAGAACAGCAGGTCCTGGCGGCGCAGGGTGAACTCCACATCGGTGCTGTCGCCTGGAGCCACCGCGACCTTGCGGAAATCCTTCAGTTCGCGGACCGGTCGGGTGATGCTGGCGACGCGGTCACGGATGTAAAGCTGCACGACTTCTTCTGCTGCATGCGTGCCGCGGTTGTGGATGCGCGCACGGACCGTCAATACGCCGGTGGCATCGAGGCGGGCATTGCCGATGTCCAGTCCGTCGTAGTCGATGCGGCCATAGGTGAGGCCATGTCCGAACGGATACAGCGAAGCGTTGGGGATGTCCCGGTAATGCGTCGTGTAGGCGCGCAGCTCCGCGGGCTGTGGATCGGGCCGGCCGGTGGGCTTGTGTGCGTAGTACCAGGGCACCTGGCCTGGTGCCCGCGGGAAGCTGACCGGCAGGCGCCCGGACGGGCTTGCCTGCCCGAACAGCAGGTCCGCCAGCGCCGGGCCGGACTGTGAACCCAGGAACCAGGTCACCAGGATCGCTGTTGCATCGCGTACCGTCCCCTGCAGTGCCAACGCGCGCCCGTTGCTGAGCAATACCACCCGCGGGGTTCCGGTGGCAGCCACCGCATCGGACAGGCGTTGCTGTGCGGCGGGAATGACGATGTCCGTGCGCGACTGGGCTTCGCCGGAAAAACTGCGCGGTTCGCCGATCGCCAGGACCACCACGTCGGCCGCGCTGGCGGCCTGCACCGCCTCTTCGATGCCGCCGGGAAGGTCGCTGTCGAAGCCGCTGCCGTCGACTACCTGCAGTGCGTCCGGGTCGCCCATCGCCGCACGCATGGCGCTGGCCAGGTCGCTGCCGCTGTCGTCGCCGCCGAACAGCGTCCACGGACCATGGATGTTGGCCGTGTCGCGCGCCATCGGGCCGATCAGCGCGATGCGTCGCCCCTGCCGTGCCAGGGGGAGCAGGGCATTGTCATTCTTCAACATCACCACCGACCGACGCGCTGCGTCACGTGCCAGTTGCAGCGTTTCCGGAAGCCGTTGGCGGGCCTGTGCGCGCCTGGGCCGGATGCGCTGGTAGGGGGCATCGAACAGGCCCAGCGCGGCCTTGAAACGCAGCACCCTGCGGACCGATTCATCCAGCCTGGCCATCGGCACGTCACCACTGGCGACCAAGCTTGGCAGCCAACGCAGGTACAGCCCGCTCTGCATGCTGATGTCCACGCCGGCCAGGAAGGCCTTGCGCGTGGCATCACGCTCATCGCTGGCGAAGCCATGGGCGATCAGTTCGCGGTCGCCGGTGTAATCACTGACGACCAATCCCTGGTACTTCCATTGCCCGCGCAGCACGTCGTCGAACAGCCAGGCGTTGCCGGTGGCGGGGATGCCGGACAGCTCGTTGAATGCTGCCATGGTGGTCACCGCGCCGGCGTCGAAGGCGGACTGGAACGGCGGGAAGTAGACCTCGCGAAGCGTGCGTTCGGAGACGTCGACCGTGTTGTAATCCAGGCCTGCTTCGGCGGCACCGTATGCAGCGAAGTGCTTGGGGCAGGCGGCCAGTGCGTCGGGGTGCGAAAGCCCTTCGCCCTGGAAGCCCTGCACGCGTGCTTCGGCCATGCGCCGGCCGAGCAGCACGTCCTCGCCAGCGCCTTCGACGGCGCGTCCCCAACGCGCATCGCGCGCCACATCGACCATGGGCGCAAAGGTCCAATCGATGCCGACGGCGCTGGCCTCGCGTGCGGCGGCGCGCGCCGTACGGCGTGCCAGCGCCGGCTCGAAGCTGGCCGACTCCGCCAGCGGAACCGGAAATACGGTGCTGAAGCCATGGATGACGTCCGCAGCGAACAGCAGCGGAATCTTCAGCCGGCTCTGCATGGCGGCGTCCTGCAGTTGCCGGTGCCAGCGGACATCGGAGCCGTTGAATACGCCCGTCAGCTGGCCAGCGCGTGCCGCCTCCAGTTGCAGGGCGACCGCTGGCTGGCGCATGCCGGGGTTGGCGGCGATGGCGGCCGCGCTGGCAGCAACCGAGCCGAGCAGGGTGAGCTGGCCCGCTTTCTCCTCCACTGTCATGCGCCCGATCAACTGGTCGATGAAGGCTGGCGTTGATGCGTCGCTGCGCGGCAGCGCCCAGCCGGAAGGGACCTGGGACAACAGGGCCAGGGAGCCGCTACCGAGCAGCAGGTTGCGACGGGTGCTGAGGAAGGGCAATGCAGTGGCCTCCGCGTGGGACGTGACAGGTGCTGCATGGAAGAGGCTAGCACAGGCGGTTGGTGCCCCTGGCGGACAACCCAGGGACGAATCCTGCGTCAGTAGCTGCCGAGGCGGATCTGCACGCTGCCGTCGACGCTGTTGATGACGCCGATTTCCTTTGGCCCGATTTCAATCACGGCCGGCCCCCGGCCGCGCCCGCCGTCGCGGGAAATCCGTTGCGACAATCGGGCGCGGATCCGGGGCATGGCAATCACCAGTAGGTTGCGTACAGGGCCACGAGGATGGCCAGCACGGCCAGCGACGCTACGTTGAAGGACGGCGCGGTGGCATAGCCGACGTCGTCGGTGCGGATGCGGTCGCGGGCACCACTGGCGGTAGTCACCAGCGCCACGCCGACCCCCAGCACCAATGCCAGCAGGAATACCAGGCCGATGCGATCCATGAAGGGCAGCTCTGGCCACGCCAGCTTCAGCACCAGCGACAGCACGAATGAACCGATCGCCGCCGACAGGGCGCCGGCTTCGTTGGCGCGCTTCCAGAACAGGCCGAGCAGGAAGATGACCACGATGCCCGGGGTAAAGAAGCCGGTGAATTCCTGGATGTACTGGAAGCCCTGGTCGAAGCCTCCCAGCAGCGGGCGCGCGGTCAGCACGGCGATCACGATGGAGATCGCCGCGGCGATCCGGCCCACCCGCACCAGCTTGGCCTGCGATGCCTCCGGCGCGCGTTTTGCGTAGAAGTCCAGGGTGAAGATGGTCGCCACCGAGTTGATCTTGGAGGCCAGCGACGCGACGATGGCCGCCACCAGCGCAGCGAATACCAGGCCCAGGACACCGCTGGGCAGCAGCCGCAGCATGGTCGGGTAAGCCTCGTCCGGGCGATCCAGCTGCGGTGCCAGCACCACCGCCGCGATGCCGGGCAGGACCACGATGACCGGGATCAACAGCTTCAGGAACGCTGCGAATACCACGCCCTTCTGTGCTTCGCGCAGGTTCTTTGCCGCCAGCGCGCGCTGGATGATGTACTGGTTGAATCCCCAGTAGCTGAGGTTGGCGATCCACATGCCGCCCAGCAGCACCGACAGACCCGGCAGGTCCTTGTAGAACGGGTTGTCCCTGTCCAGGATCATCTCGAACTTTTCCGGATGCTGCTGCCACAGCGTGGTGAAGCCGTCGACCACGCTGCCCTGGCCGATCTGGCCCAGCGTGATCGCCGTGACCATCAGTCCGCCCAGCACCAGCAGCGAGACCTGCACGATGTCGGTCAGCGCCACCGCCTTCAGTCCGCCGTACAGCTGGTAGGCCAGTGCGAACGCACCGAGCAGCATCAACGCCAGGTTCTGGTCCATGCCGGTGACTTGGGCCACGGCGATCGAGCCCAGCCACAGGATGGAGGTCAGGTTGACGAATACGTACAGGCCCAGCCAGAACACCGCCATCAGCGTGCGGATGCGGTTGCCGTAACGCTCTTCCAGGAACTGCGGCATCGTGTTGATGCCGTTGCGCAGAAAGATCGGCAGGAACCATTTGCCGACGATCAGCAGGGTGAGTGCGGCCATCCATTCGTAGGAGGCGATGGCCAGGCCGATGGCATAGCCCGAGCCGGACATGCCGATGATCTGTTCGGCCGAGATGTTGGCTGCGATCAGCGAGGCGCCGATGGCCCACCAGGGCAGGGCACGACCGGCCAGGAAGTAGTCTTCTGCCGATTTCTGGTGGCCGGCCTTCTCGCGCGATACCCATTGGGCGAGGATGAAGATGCCGGCCAGGTAGGCCAGCACGATGCTGATGTCGAGGGTGGAAAGGCTCATGGATTCTCCGCAGGGTGGTGCGCGGTGTCAGCGAGGCGGCAAGGCATCGGGGTTGCCGGCAAACCGGGGTTCGGGGAGCCCGGCGACGCCGGGCACGAAGGCGAACAGGTCGCCGGCATGGGGATCGTGCGTGCGCGTGGCGGCGTCCATGCCGTCGTGCGCGCTGGTGACGAACAGCGTGGTCAATCCGGGGCCCCCGAACGCCGGGCGGGTCGGCTGCGTGGTCGGGGTGGACAGGTGGATATCCTCACGGCCGTCGGGCAGGTAGCGCACTACGCGTGTGGCTCCCCAGCGTGCGTTCCAGACTCCCCCTTCAGCATCCACGGCGCTGCCATCGGGCTCTCCGTCTTCGCCGCGCAGGTCGGCAAAGGGCATTGCGGGGCCGAGCGTGTTGCCGTAGTCGCAGCGCTGCAGCACCTTCTGCTGTGAATCGCAGAAATACATCGTGCTGCCGTCAGGGCTGAAGGCGATGCCGTTGGCGATGGCGGCGGGAGGCAGGGGCAGCGTCTCCAGCGAGAGATCCGCATGCAGCCGGTGGAACCGGCCCACGGCCTGCTTCGGTCCCTGTGCCGGCTCGTGCAGCATGCCGAACACGAAGCGGCCCTGGCGGTCGCAGGCGCCATCGTTGGCGCGGGTGCCGGCCGAGGTGTCGATGCGATGCAGCTCACGCAGTTCGTTGCGCCCCGGATGGAAGAACGCCAGCCGCGATGCCAGCGCCAGCAGCAGCCAGCCTTCGGCTTCGCACAGGGCGATGGCGGCCAGGCGTTCGGGCATCGGCCAGCGCCGGGTCGTTCCCTCCGCAGGGTGGTGGCGCCACAACTGCGCGGCAGCGATGTCGGTCCAGTACAGCGCCTGCTCGCGCACGCACCACAACACGCCTTCGCCCAGTTGGTTGCCGGCGGGCACGGCGAGGGTCGCGCGCGCGCTCACACCCAGCCACCATCAATGATGAATTCCTGGCCGGTGCACATGCGGCTGTCGTCGGCGGCGAGGAACAACGCGGCGCGGGCCAGGTCGTCGGCCTGCAGGTAGCCGGGCAGGCATTGGGCGCGCCGCAGTTCCGCTTCGCCTTCCGCATCCAGCCACAGCCGCTTCTGCTTCTCGGTAATGACCCAGCCGGGCACCAGCGCGTTGATGCGGATGTGGTCGCGGCCCAGCTCGCGTGCCAGCCCGTTGACCAGGCCGTGCACAGCGGACTTGGCCATGGCGTACATCGGGTAGCCGCTGTTCTTGATCATCCAGCCGGTGGAGCCCAGGCAGATCACCGATCCGCCACCGAGCGTGCGCATGTCTGCGGCCACCGCCTGGATGGCGAAGTACTGGTGGCGCAGGTTCACCGCCATGTTGCGTTCGAAATCCGCCGCGGTGGTGTCGGCGAATGCATGGCGGTGGTCGCTGGCAGCATTGTTGACCAGCACCGAGAACGGGCCGACCTGCGCGCGTGCTTCGGCGATGGCGGTACGCAGCGCATCCAGGTCGGTCACGTCGCAATGCAGGTAGACGGGCCGGTGGTCGACCGGGCCGAGGCCATCCAGCAACACCTGCGCGCCCGCATCATCGATGTCCAGGAAGGCAACGCGCGCGCCCTGCTGGGCGAAATGCTCGACGAAACCGGCACCGATGCCGGTGGCGCCACCGGAAACCAGCACCGTGCGCCCGGAGAGGCTGGGATAGCGCGCCATGCCGGCGTGCGGGGAAGACGTGTGATCGGTCATCGCGCTCACCATTCGGCCACGCTGCCATCGGCATGCCGCCAGATCGGGTTGCGCCAGCGATGGCCTTCGGCCGCGCGCTCGTCCACGTAGGCCTGGTTGATCTCGATGCCCAGTCCTGGTCCGTCCGGGATCGCCACGTAGCCGTCCTTGTAGTCGAACGGTGCGCGATCGACCAGGTAATCAAGCAGGTCGTTGGTGGCGTTGTAGTGGATGCCCAGGCTCTGCTCCTGGATGAAGGCGTTGTAGCAGACTGCATCCAGCTGCAGGTTGGCAGCCAGTGCGATCGGGCCAAGCGGGCAATGCAGCGCCAGCGCGACGTCGTAGGCCTCGGCCATCGCGGCGATCTTCCGGGTTTCGGTGATGCCGCCCGAGTGGGAGGGGTCGGGCTGGATGATGTCCACGCCGCCGGTCTGCAGCACGCGCTTGAAATCGAAGCGCGAGTACAGGCGTTCGCCGAGCGCGATCGGTGCGGGCGACAGCGCCGCCAGCTCCGGAATGGCTTCCAGGTGCTCGGACAGCACCGGTTCTTCGATGAACATCAGCCCGAATGGTTCAAGTTCGCGCATCAGTACCTTGGCCATCGGTTTGTGCACGCGGCCATGGAAGTCCACCGCCAGGCCGATTTCACGGCCCACCGCGTCGCGCACCGCCTGTACGTTCTCCAGTACGTGGGTGACCTTGGTATGCGAATCGACGAACTGCACTTCCTCGGTGGCATTCATCTTGACCGCGGTGAAGCCGCGCGCCACCGCTTCCTTCGCCGCACGCGCGGTATCGGCCGGGCGATCGCCACCGATCCAGGAGTACACCCGGATCCGGTCGCGTACCGGCCCGCCCAGCAGCGCATGCACCGGTACCCCGAGGGCCTTGCCATGGATGTCCCACAGCGCCTGGTCGATGCCGGCCAGTGCGCTCATCAGGATGGGGCCGCCACGGTAGAAGCCGCCGCGGTACAGCACGTTCCAGTGGTCCTCGATGTGGCGCGGATCCTTGCCGATGAGGTAATCGGACAGCTCCTCCACGGCGGCGGCCACGGTGTGCGCGCGACCCTCCACGATGGGCTCGCCCCAGCCACTGATGCCCGCATCCGTATCGATGCGGACGAACAGCCAGCGTGGTGGAACGAGGAAGGTGGTGATTGCGGTGATCTTCATGCGTGGGGGTCCGTGTTCGTGTCGTTCCATGCGTCGACGAAGGCGCGCGCACGTCGCGCGACCTCATCTGCAGATGTGCCGGGTGCATAGAGTGCCGAGCCGATGCCGAAACCGGCTGCGCCAACCTCACGGTAGGCGGCCATGCGCTCCGGCGTGATGCCACCCACCGGAAGCACCCCGGTGCCCTTCGGCAGCACGCTGAGCCACGCCTTCAGCACCGGCGGTGGCAACTGCTCGGCGGGAAACAGCTTCAGCGCGTCGGCACCGGCGCGCAGGGCGGCAAACGCTTCGGTAAGGGTTGCCACGCCCGGTGTACAGCGCAGGCCCATGGCGTGTGCCGTGGCGATCACCTCGGTGTCGGCATGCGGCATCACGATCAGGCGTCCGCCTGCGTCGGCTACTTCCTGCACCGCGCGCGGGGTGAGCACCGTCCCGGCACCGACCAGGCAGCGGTCGCCCAGTGCCTTGGCCAGCAGGGCGATGCTTTCCAGCGGCCGTGGCGAGTTGAGCGGCACTTCCAGGATGCGGAAGCCGGCGTCGAACAAGGCCGCGCCGATCGCGGGCGCTTCCTGCGGGGTAAGCCCGCGCAGGATCGCAACCAGGGGGAGGGGCTGCATCCAGGCGGTACTCATGCGGATTTCCTCAGCGGGTGGACTTGCGGGAGCGCCCTCGTCCCTTGATGTTGGCGCGGGAGTCGACAATCATGCCAAGCATGGCCGCGCGCGCTGCCTCCGGCCGCTTCAGCCGGATTGCATCGTAGACGTCGAAATGCCGTGGCAGCGAGTACTTGAAGTCCGCGGCGGTCTGCGCGGACAGCAGGAAGAAGGCGCCCAGGGCTGCATCGATGACCGAGAACAGCGACCCCACCAGTTCGTTGTTGGTGGCGTCCAGCACGCATTCGTGGAAGTCCAGGTCGGCCTTGGCCCAGGCGGCCTGGTCGTCGGCATCGGCCATCGCCTGGTAGGCGGCCTTGATCCTCGCCAGTTGTTCGGGCGAGCGCCGCCGTGCCGCGGACGCTGCCGCGGCCGGCTCGATGATCTCGCGCATCTCCACCAGCTTCTCCACGAAATCCTCGGTCGGCATCGAAGCGCACCGCCAGGCCAGGATGTCCGCATCGAGCTGGTTCCAGTAGCGCGGCTCGCGTACCCGGGTACCGGTCTTCTGCCGGGTTTCGATCAGCCCCTTGGATCCGAGTACCTTCAATCCCTCGCGCAGGGCGGTCCTGCTCACCGCCAGCGTCTGCGCCAGCAGCTCCTCGCGTGGCAGCAGGTCGCCGGGCTGGATCTCGCCGCTGACGATCATCTTCCCGATCTGCTGGGTTACCTGGTCGTGGAGGGTGCGTACCGCGATCTGCTTCACTGGATCCCCTTGGGCTGCGTGGACCGCGTGATGCGGTCACTCGTATTATCCGACAAAAGGGATATAGCACGACTGAAGGCATGGACGAAGCTCCCAGCGTCACAGCTTGAACCGCAGGCCGATGCCGACGGTCTTGTCCTGGAAGCGGATGTCACGCGGCCGCGTGTTGCCGCTGCCCCAGTACTGATGCAGGTTGTTGCCCAGCAGGTTGGTGGCCGAGAACACGACCGTGGTGCGTGGCGTGGCGTCGTAGCTGACGGAGAAGTCCAGCGAGCTGGCCGGTTCCACCTGGTCTTCCGTGCCGGCCACGGTGGGCTGGGTGAAGAAGTCGATGTAGCGGCTGCGGTAGCCATAGGCCAGGCGTGCGGACAGGCCGAAGTTCTCGTAGAACAGCACCGCGTTGTAGTTGTTCTTCGAAACGTTCTGCAGCGGGCGGGAAATGACCGGGCCACCGATGAACTCTGGCGAGCGTGTATCGCCTTCGATGTAGGTGTAGTTCAGCTGTGCGCCCAGGCCGGCCCATGCGCCGGGCAGGAAGTCGAAGGTCTGCTGGTAGGCCAGTTCCACGCCCTGCAGGTGGCCGCTGCCTGCGCTCTGCGGCGAGGACAGTTCGTATGTCTCGCCGGCGATGTCCACGTTGGTGATGTAGTTCTGGATGTAGCCGTCGATGTCGCGGTAGAACACGCCGGCGCTGGCATAGCCCACCGGCGAGAAGTACCACTCCAGCGAGGCATCGTAGTTGGTCGACTTGATCGGGCTCAGGTCCGGATTGCCGCTGCTGGCCACGCCAGCGCGGTTGACGGTGCCGGGATTGAGCGAGATCGACGGGTTGAGCGCCCCGAAGTCCGGGTAGCTGAGGGTCTTGGCCGCCATCAGCCGCAACTGCCAGGCGTCGTTGAAATGCAGGTTCAGGCTCGCGTTCGGCAAGGTGTTGGTATCTTCGGTCTTCCGCGTGATCGCGCTGTACACGCCGGTGCTGGCGTCGAAGGAGAATGCGTCGAGTTCGCGCTTGATCTTCTCCATGCGTACCCCGACCAGGCCATCGGCACGCAGGCCGAACAGGTCGAAATCGTACTTGGCCTGCAGGTAACCGGCAGCCTTGCGCTCTTCGATGTTGAAGAAGCGGCCGGGATTTTCCGCTGCCAGCCCGTCGGGCAGGCCGTAATACGCGCGCAGGGCGTCGGCATTGTCGATCAGGTAGTCGTAGCAGGGCGCCAGGAACGATTGGTTCAATGCCGCGTTGCCGCGCTTGCTGCAGAAGAAGCTGGAAGCCGGGAACAGCCCGATGACCTGGTTGGCAGGGTTGGGCGAAGCGGTGATGTTGCCGGTGCCTGCGCCGCCTGGCGGTGGGGTGTTGATCTCCACGCTGCCCTTGGCACTGGCGGTGCGGTCGGCGTAACGCAGGCCGAACTGCAGGTTGGCGATCGGGCCGTCCAGGAACTCGAATCGCCCGTCACCGCGCCAGCTGTTTTCCTCGCCCCTGGACTCGCCCCAGGTCTGGAACAGGCCGTTGAGGTAGTGGCGCGATGGATCGCTGGCCGGATTGCCAGCCAGGTGCCAGTTCTGGTGCTTGCCCGAGGTGCCATCCCAGATCGTGGTGATCGGCCCGGACAGGAAGGTGTCGATGATGAAATTTTCATCGCGGTAGTAGCCCGAAGTGCGCGACAACTCGGTCGACAACTGCAACTGCTCGCCACGCCACTTCAGGCCGAGGGCATTCTGGATGTCCTGGCCGCGCTGCTTGTGCGCCTGCGTGCTGCTGGCGGCGTAGGTGTCGCCGGTCCAGCTGCCGCTGGTGGCATCGCAGATGGTCTGGCCAGCCAGCGGGCCTTCCAGCCGGTTGGGATAGCAGTTGCTGCCGACGCCGAGCTGGGTAGGTGGCACTTCACCGACCGGGAAGCTGAAGAGAAAGGCCTGGTCGTAGTCATCGCGCAGCCAGTCGTACAGCCCTTCCAGGTAGACCTCGGTGCTTTCGTTGGGCTTCCACTGCAAGGCATAGTTGAACGCACTGCGATCGCGGTCACCATGGGCGTAGTTGGTACCCCAGCCGTTCGGGGCAGCGATCAGGTCGCCTGCCTCGGTGCGCATGGGCTGGCCATCTTCGCCGTTCAGCACCTTCGGGAAGTCGCCCCATACCGCGTCATAGGCGTACTTCTTGCCTACGTAGCCGAAGTTCACCAGTGCACCGAACTGTCCCGCATCGGTATCCCAGCGGTTGCTGAGCAGCAGGCTCACGTTGGGATCGACATCGCCGCCGTATTTGCTGTGGGTGCCGGTCACCGTGCCGGCGATCTCCGCGCCGTCGAAGTCGAGCGGACGGCGCAGTTCGATGTCCACCAGGCCAGCGATGCCACCCAGCGGCAGGCTTGCCTCGCTGCTCTTGTACACGCTGAGGGTCTTGATCGCGGTAGCCGGCAGGTTCTGGAAAGCATAGCCGCGGCCGGAACTGCTGAAGATCTCGCGGCCGTTGAGGGTGGTGATCAGGTTGGGCAGGCCGCGGATTACCACGCCGGTGGTCTCGCCCTGCGCGCCTTGCGAGACCTGGACGCCGGTAATGCGTTGCAGCGCATCGGCGACACTGTTGTCGGGCAGCTTGCCGATGTCTTCGGCAACGATGGAATCCACCACCATGTCCGCTTCCTGCTTGATCGTCTGGGCGGTCTGCAGGCTTCGCCTCAGTGCGGTCACCGTCACCGTGTCCAGGTCGGTGGCTGTGGATTGTTGCGGCGAGGCCTGGGCGGCCGGCGGCGATTGCACCTGCGCGGCGTCGCCGTCCTGGGCCAGGGCCAGGGATGGCACGGCCAGCGCGGACAGGATCGCCAGGGACAGCAGGGAACGAGGTGAGCGAGGGTTCATGGCGGTTTCTCCGGATTCCGGAAAGAGGGCTCAGGCAGTGGAATCCCTGCCGCCGGGTGGCGGCGGGGTGCAGTTGGATCAGGGCGTGGCGACAGCGTCGCGCGGGGTGTTGGCAAGCGTGCGGAACAGTTCGGCTTCACGGGCGCGGTAAGGGGTGCCGTCGGCCTTGAGCAGGTCGTGGAACCACACCGTGGGTTCTTCCATCGTGTACGGGCGCTGCCAGCTGTCCCAGGGGAAGCGGGTCTGGATGGCGCCGTCGACGAAGCCCCAGTTGATCATGCCGATGTTCTCGCGCCGGGCGATCGGCAGGATGGTGTCTACGTTGGAGCCGGCGCCGCGTGCCAGCCATTCGGTGCAGATCAACGGGCGGCCGTAGCCGCGCAACTGGGCGATGCGTGCTTCGAACGCTTCGGGCTGCTCGTAGTTGTGGAAGGTGATGATGTCGGACTGCTCCAGCTGGGTGCGCTGGATCGAGGTCAGCGAGGCTGCGCCCGGTGACCAGTCATCGCCGATCCACACGCCGCTGGTGAGCGGCTGTACGGGCTTTTCCGCACGTGCCCAGGCGAACACCTTCGGCAGCAGCTCGGCGATGCGTGCCTGCTCGCCGTCCAGCTGCTTGTCGATGTAGTTGCCGCCGCCCGGATTGTCCGGCTCATTCCACAGATCCCAGGCCAGCACGCGCTTGTCGTTGGCGAATGCACCGATCACGCCCTGCACGTAGGCACGGAAGTGGGCATCGTTGGCGGGATCCACCAGCTCATGGCGGCCAGGACTCTGCAACCAGCCGGAATTGTGCACGCCGGGGATCGGCCGATGCTGCGCACCGAGCGCCGGATCCGGATCCCAGCAGCTGTCGAACAGCACCAGCATCGGACGGATGCCATGCTTTGCGGCGATATCCAGGAACTGGTCCACGCGGCGCAGGAAGCCCTTGGGGTCCTGCTTCCAGAGCAGGTCATGGAGATAGACGCGCATGGTGTTCATGCCGAACTGTTCGTGCGCCCAGCCAAGTTCGCGATCAATGGCCACCGGATCGAAGGTGTCGGCCTGGAACATCTCCAGCTGGTTGATCGCATTGGACGTGGAATAGTTGGCGCCGACCAGCCACGCCTGCTTGGCGTACCAGGTCTCGGCTTCGGCGGGCGTCCAGCGGTCGCCATCGGCGGCCTGCGCCTGGGGGGCGACGGCGAGCAGCGCCGCCAGCAGGGGAGTGAGCCACTTTCGCATGGTATGCGTTCCTTTCATGGGAAGAATGAGGACATGCCTTCGGCGTCCACCACGGCCCTGGCCGTGGCGCCGGATCGGCACGGGCGCCCGCGAGGGGCGCCGTGATCAACGGGAGGTTCGGGTGCCCGGCTCGGTGCTGAACCGATAGACCATCCGGTTCACGTACTTCTGGCCGGGCGCCAGCCGCGCCGAACCGAAGGCAGGCTGGTTCGGCGTGTCTGGAAACAACTGGGGTTCGAGTGCGATCGCATCCCCCTGGCGATAGACATGGCCGCCCTTGCCGACCGTGCTGCCGTCCAGGAAGTTGCCGGAATAGAACTGCAGGCCGGGCTGGGTGGAAGACAACGACATCACCCGGCCGGAGTGCGGGTCGTATACACGCGCCACTTCGCGTGGTTCACGGCTGGCAGCGCGGCTGATGACCCAGTTGTGGTCATAGCCATGCCCATGCAGCAGTTGCGGTTCGTCGCCACGACGCAGGTCGCGGCCGATGGGCTTGGCACGACGGAAGTCGAATGCCGTGCCGGTGACCGGTTCGAACACACCGGTGGGGATCAAGGTGGCATCGACGGGGGTATAGCTGTCGGCGGCGATCATCAACTCGTGGTCCATCGCCGTGCCTGAACCTTCGCCGGAGAGATTCCAGTAGGTGTGGTTGCTGAGGTTGACGATGGTCGGTGCGTCGGTGGTTGCGCTGTACTCGATGGCCAGGCGGCCATCGCCTTCCAGTGCGTAAGTGGCGGTGACGGTCAGGGTGCCGGGAAAGCCCTGGTCGCCATCGGGGCTGACGTGGCGCAGGGTGGTGCGATCCGGGGTCGCTTCAACGACCTCCCACACCACTTTGTCGAATCCGCGCGAACCACCGTGGAGGCTGTTGGGGCCATCGTTGGTGGGAACGCTGTAATCGCGGCCATCCAAGGTGAACCTGCCGCGGGCGATGCGGTTGGCAAAGCGCCCGACGACCGTGCCGAAGTACTGCGGGTTGGCCAGGGTGGCCTGCAGGGTCGCGTCGCCGAGCACGACGTCGGCAAGCTTGCCGTCGCGATCCGGCACGTCGAGCGAGTGCAGCGCCGCACCGAGGGTCAGCACGCGCGCCTGCATGCCGTTGCTGTCGCGCAGCAGGATCGATTCGACCTGCGTACCGTCGGCCAGCGCGCCAACGACTTCGCGCTGCTGCGCGACACTGGTTCCCACCACCGAGAGCGCCAGCGCGCCCAGACAACCTGCGATTTTCCCCTTGCCAGCCTGCATCGCTCCGGACCTCTGAAGATAACGTGGAGGCTACAAAACCATATAATCATACAATACGCACGTTGCGACGCAGCAAGGAAGGCAGGCGTGGGGCGCGGGGGCGAGGCTTACCGGGCGTGGCCGCGCAGCGCGTGGATCGCAGCGAACCCATGGGCGACGGCACCAGAAGATGCCAGCGGATGCGCGGCGATGCCCAGCGTGGCCAGGGCTGCCTGGTAGAGCGCGCAGACCGGCGCCGAGCCGACCAGCGGCACGGTGGCCGTGCGCAGTTCCGGGAACAGGGTAAGTGCATCGGCGATCTCCGAACCGATCAGAATGCCGCGCAGGTAGGCGCTGGCGTCGGCGCGTGCCAGCGTGCCGCGGATCATCCGTGCGCGGACACCGAACAGCAATGCATTCAATCCCAGTGTCCGCGCCGCCGCGGTGCGGACACCCTCGCGGAAGGCAGGGCCATCACTGCCAGGGCCCTCGACGACCGACGCCAGCAGCCCGCCGCTGGACAGGCGGTCGAAGACTTCGCCGGACATCGCGGTCATGAATCCATGCACCGCACCGTCGCGCAGTTGCACCCATTTGGTATGTGTTCCCGGCAGCGCGACGACAGGTGCCGTATCGAGTTGGCCGCTGGACAGCAGCCCGAACAGTTCGGTTTCCTCGCCACGCAGGATATCCGGCGCGCCGTCGGCGTCGCGCACGCAGGCCAGGCCGGGCACGATGTCGACGGCCAGGTCGCCCATCGTGGTCGGGACCAGTGCGCTGGCGAGCGCGTCGATACCGGCCGGACAGTCCAGGTAGCCGGCGTCGGTCCAGCCGACGTTGGAGCCGATCATCCCGGCGGCATAGGCGTGGGCCGCATTGGGCCAGCGGTGGTGCACCTGTGCGGCCATGTCGAGCATGCCGGCACGCTGCAGCGTGGTTACGCCCGCCGCCGCTTCCATCACATCCTGTACCTGCCCATCCGGGCCGATCAGGTAGGCACGGAAATTGGAACTGCCCCAGTTGATGCCGATGATGCTGTCCGCGTTGCTCTGGTTCATGACGAAGCTCGCTGCTGATGATTGAGGTGGTGACGGCGCGGGGGAGGGAACCGGGCATTCTTGTATATTGTCGGATTATATGATTACCCTTGCCCGGTCGCGCAAACGGGCAAGGGCATGGCCCTGCCAGGACCCGTCGAAGGGAACGGCGCGCCATCGATTCCAACGGATGACGAGGAGGAGCTATGTTGCATTGGTCGGCACGCCTGCTGCTGGGTGCACTACTGGTATCGACAACGGCGGCGCACGCGGGCGCACCGGTCGCGTTCGATGATCCGTTGCTGCCATCCGGGCCGGATCCCTGGATCGTCCGCGATGGCGACGTGTTCCATTACATGGGAACGCACGGTGATCGGTTGGCGATCCGCACCACGCGCGACCTGGCGCGGCTGGCTGAAGCGCCCGAGACGACGGTATGGCGGCCGCCGGCATCGGGACCCAACGCCCGTTCGATATGGGCGCCGGAACTGCATCGCATCGATGGCAGTTGGTACATCTACTACACGGCTGCGGCCAGTGGCGAGGGCGAGGCGACCGACCAGGATCGCGGCATCTTCGTGCTGCAGAACGACAGCGACGACCCGACCCAGGGCGAATGGCGCGACCGCGGCCAACTGGCCACGCACCAGCCGGGAATCGATGGCACCACTTTTGTCGTCGGTGACAAACGCTACTTCGTGTACTCGCCTTATGTCGGCCCGGACAGCGTGCTGGCGATCGTTGCGATGTCCAATCCGTGGACGCTGGCGGGTGAGGAAACGATCATCGCGCGGCCTGACCAAGCGTGGGAACGGCAGGGCGGACGGCAGATCCTCGAAGGCCCCGAGTTCCTGGCAGGGCCGGATGGTGATCTGTTCCTTGCATACTCCGGCAGCGCCTGCTGGTCGGATGACTATGCGATCGGCCTGCTGCGTGCACGCGCTGGCAGCAATCCACTGGATGCCGGTGCATGGACCAAGCTGTCCAGGCCCATTCTGACCAAGAACCCGCAGGGAAACGTCTACGCGACGGGCCACAACGGGTTCTTCGAGATGGCCGACGGCAAGACCTGGATCGTGTACCACGCCAACCCGGGCCCTGGCATGGGTTGCACGGCCAAACGGTCACCGCGCATCCAGCCGGTTCATTGGAACGCCGACGGTACGCCATGGCTGGATCCGCCTACGGCACGTCGCACGGCTCCGGCGGATTGAGTGCCCGGCACGCGTGCGTCACGCCGGCAGGAGCCGGACAGTGGCATGCGCGGCGAAGATCTCCAGCACGATATCGAAATACGTCTTGCCCGTTCCCTGTTCCAGTGCCCGTAACTGGGCCTGGATCAGCGTGGTGTTGAAATTCCCGGGCTGCAGCAGCTTCTGCTGCAGCCATGCCTTGGTTGCGGCCGCTCCCAGCGCGGCCCTGCTGGTTTCCATGTCCCGCCATTCCACGGTCATCCTGTCGTGGCCATGCAGTGCGCCATAGGCGCCGTAGAGCAGGTCATCCAAGGCATCCAGGCTATGCCCGAGCCGCCACGATTCACTGGACATGAATACCCGGTTGATCTCCTCGTACAGCGATGGGATATCCGTGATGGCGCTGCCGTCGAGGATCAGGCGGTCGGTCATGCTGCTTTTCCGTGAACTGAACGGGGTAAAGGGATTTAACGCGGCCTGCACGCAATTTCACTCCCGGTTGCCGCCCGGGGGAGAACACTGCCGGCACGTACTCGGAGCATAAGGAGTCCTGCATGAAGATGACCACCCACTTGTTGTGCATCGGCGCCCTGATGGCGGCATCATCAGCTGCTTCGGCGCAGAGCTACGGGCCGAGCGACGAAGGACGCCGCTTCGATGACGGCAGTCGCGTGGTATGCCGTAACGTCGAAGTGCAGCGCAACAGCAAGGATTCCAACCGCGTCGCCGGCACGGCGACCGGCGCCGTGGTTGGCGGCCTGCTGGGAAACCAGGTCGGCGGTGGCAAGGGCAAGAAGCTCGCCACGGTGGCGGGTGCCGTGGCAGGCGGCGCTGCAGGCCGCAACATCCAGGGCCGCCACCAGCAGAAGACCGGTGACCGCGTGGTCGAACGTCGCTGCGAGCGTGAATACAAATAGGCTCCCATAGGCAGCCATCGTTGATGGCTGCCTTTCCAGCGACCGGCACGTCCAGTCAGCGCAGCAGGTCGTGCAAAGCCCGAAGATCTTCGGTACCGGTCGTCCATGAGGTGACGAAGCGCGCCGGAACATCCTGCGCATCGAGCACCAGCGATGGCGGCAGGCTGTCGGCATACCAGTCATAGCAGCGCACGCCATCGGCGAGCAGGCGCTCCAGCAAGGGCTTGGGCATCACCACGAACACCTCGTTGGCCTGTACCGGCCAGGCCAACCGGATGTCCGGATGGGCCTGCAGGATGCCGGCCAGCTGCAGCGCGGCAGTATTGGCGTGGCGTGCCAGGTCCAGCCAGTGATCATCCTGCAGCCAGGCGCAGAACTGGGCACCGAACAGACGTCCCTTGGACAGTAGCTGCCCGGCCCGCTTGCGGCGCAGTTCGAAGTCCCGCGCCAGTGCGGTATTGAAGAAGACGACCGCCTCGGCGGCCAGCGCGCCGTTCTTCGATGCACCCAATGACAGCACGTCGATGCCGGCCTTGGCAGTGAGGTCCGCCGGTGTGCAGCCCAGGGTAGCCACGGCATTGGCAAAGCGGGCGCCGTCCATATGCACATGCAGGCCATGCTGGTGGGCCAGGGTGGTGAGCGCGCGCAGTTCGTCCGGCGTATAGACCAGCCCATTCTCGGTGGCCTGGGTCAGGCTGAGTGCGGCAGGCCGCACGCTGTGCGGTGGTGCGTCGGGAAGTCGCTGCAGGGTCTGCTGCAAGGCCTCGGCGGTGATCTTGCCGCTGTCGGTGGCGATCGGCAGCAACCGCGCTCCGCCGGTGAAGAACTCCGGTGCGGTGGATTCGTCGGTGGCCACATGCGCCTGGCGATGGCACAGGACCGCGTCCCACGGTTGCACCAGGGCTGACAGCGCCAGGCAGTTGGCCGCCGTGCCGGTGGCGACGAAGAAGGCGCGCAGGTCATGTTCGAACGCGTGTGCGATCGCTGATTCGGCCCGCCCGGTCCATGGGTCGTTGCCATAGGAGGCGGCGGTACCGGAACAGGCGTCCACCAGCGCCTGCAGGATACGGGGTGATACGCCTGACTGGTTGTCGCTGCCGAAATCCATGTTGCCCTCTGCGTTGATCGTCTCCCCGCAGACTACAACGTCACGGCCTGCAGGACCGGGGGGAGGGCGCGCGCGGCAGCAGCGGGCTGGAGGAGGCGGCCGTGGCCTGCGCGTGGCGGCGGTCCAGCAGCGACAAGTGTCATGCATCAGGGCCGTGTGATGGGGGATACTGCGGTCTGTGTTCCATCTGCAACGTCCATGCCGTCCTCGCCATCCGCCACCGACAACGTGACCCTGCTGCTGCAGGACTGGGGCCAGCGTGGCGACGTGCAGGCCCGCGACCGCATGCTGGAACTGCTGTACGCGCAGTTGCGCGAGATGGCGGCCTTGCGCCTTGCCGGGGCCGAACCGCGCCAGCTGCAGCCCACCGCGCTGGTGCACGAGGCGCTGTTGCGCATGTTGGAAAGCAATGCGGGCTATGTGGATCGAGTGCATTTCCTGTCGCTGGCGGCGTTGAAGATGCGCAGCGTACTGGTCGACCAGGCACGTGCCATGGCGGCGGCCAAGCGTGGCGGCGGCAATCTGCACCTGACCCTTTCCCATGCCGAACGCGAGAGTGCCGGCGATGACGAGGCCATCGATGTGCTGGCGCTGGATGCGGCGCTGACGGCGTTGGCGACAGTGGACCGGCGTGCGGCAGATGCGGTGGAGTGGATGTATTTTTCCGGCATGAGGCGCGAGGAGATCGCTGCCGCGCAGCACGTATCGGTGCCGACCGTGGATCGCGACCTGCGCTTTGCGCGTGCATGGCTCAAGCGACACCTTGCGGGCGGGCAGCTGGCATGAGCGGCGCGTCGCTGGACTGGGCCACCGTACGGAGCCTGTTCGACGCGGTCTGTGATCTTCCGGCAGACCGGTGGCAGCCGGCGTTGCAGGAGCTGACCGACGATCCGGCGATGGTGGCCGAATCGCTTTCATTGCTGCGGGCGCAGACCGTGGCGCTGGGGGGCGTGCAGCAGTCATTGGACGCGTTTTTCACGCGGATGGACGAACCGGCGGCACAGGTTGGCCAGCGGCTGGGGCCATGGCGCCTGCAGCGCCTCCTGGGCACGGGTGGCATGGGCATGGTGTACCTGGCCGAGCGTGCCGACCGGCTGTATCGGCGGACGGTCGCGATCAAGCTGATACGACGGCGCTGGGATGCGGCGATGGCACGCCAGTTGTCGGCTGAAAGCCAGTTCCTGGCCGATCTGCAGCATCCCGGCATCGCCCGCCTGCTGGATGCAGGCGTGACCGAGGACGGCCAGCCGTACCTGGTGATGGAGTACGTGGACGGGCGGCCGCTGGATGCCGCGTGTCGTGACGCGTCGCTGGACCGGAACCGTGTCCTGCGCCTGTTCGCCAAGGTCTGCCGCGCGGTGCAGGCGGCGCATGCACAGGGTGTGATCCATTGCGACCTCAAGCCAGGCAACGTACTGGTGCGTGCCGACGGTGAACCTGTATTGCTGGACTTCGGCATCGCCCGGCTGCTGGATGATGGTGGCGATGTCAACGAGTTCGCCACGCCTGCCTATGCCAGCCCGGAACGGATGGCGGGCCGGCCCGCCGGCGTGGCCAGCGACATCTACAGCCTGGGCGTGATGCTGTCCGAACTGCTGGCTGCGCTGTCTGCCGGCGCACCCGCCAACCGCGACCTGCTGGCGATAGCGGGCAAGGCGCAGGCGGGGCTGCCGCTGCAGCGCTATGTTGCAGCCGAAGCACTGGCCGAGGACATCGAGCGTTTCCTTGATCATCGCCCGGTGCGCGCGGGCTCCACCGGCAGGTCGCGCCGGCTGGGTCTGTTCCTGCGCAGGAACTGGCGTGGCAGCGTACTGGCCAGCATCGCGCTGCTGGCGGCCGGCGTGTTCGTGATGCGCTTGAGCGATGCCCGCGCGGCTGCCGAACAGAATGCGAGGGAAGCGGCCGGCATCGCCGATGTGCTGGTGGCTGCCTTCGATGCAGCCGATCCGGCGCTGCGCGGCGACGTGCAGCTGAGCGCACGCGATGTGCTGGACCAGGCTGCTGGCCGGATCGAACATGACCTGGAATATTCGCCGGCCATCCGTGCGCGCCTGCAGGCGACCCTTGGCCGCGCATACCAGAACCTGGGGCGGCCACAGCAGGCCGAGACGCTGTTGCGCGCAGGCATGCAGGGCCTGGCCGAGGCCGGCGCGCCGCCACGGCAGCAGGCGGCGGCGCGGGTGGCATTGGCCCTGCAACTAAGCGATGCACGGAACGTCGCCGAAGCCAGGGAGCTGGCCGGGCAGGCACTGCAGTTGCTCGACCGGGACGATGACCGGCCCACGCGCGTGCAGGCGCTCAATGCGCTCGGCCGTGCGCAGTCTGGCAGCGGCGCGGATGGCGATGCGCGGGCAGAGGCTTCCCTGCTGCAGGCACTGGCACTGGTACGGCAGGAAAGCGGCACGGAAGCACGCCGGGGCGAGGCGACCACGTTGGCCAACCTGGGGGCACTGTACCGGACCAGCAACCAGCTGGATCGCTCCGAAGCCACGCTGCGCGACGCACTGCGTGCAGCCGCACCTACCGAGAGCATGCAGGGGCTGGAATACCAGCGCGTGCTGCGCTCGCTGTCATTCACCCTGCTGGCGCAGGGGCGCACCGATGAGGCGCTGCAGCTGGGCGAGGAGGGCTTCGAGCTCACCCGTCGCCTGTTCGGCGCGGAAAGCAGTTATACCGCTGCGGCGGAAGCCGAGCTGGCGGGGCAGTACCTGGACCTGGGACGCTACCATCGCGCTGAAACCCACTTCCTGGACAGCCTGGCGACCAGTGCACGGGTGGATGGCGAAGACAGCCAGGCCTTTGCGTCGAAGGTCCTCGGGCTGGGAATCATGGAAGAGGCACGCGGTGACTACCTGCAGGCCGAACGGCGTTACCGGCAGGCCCTGGCGCTGCGCAGGCGGGCGTTGGGGCCCACGGACGCCAGCAGCCTGGATACCGAGATGATCCTGGCGCGGCTGCTGTTGCGGTCGGACCGTACCGCTGAAGCGGAAGAGCCGTTGCGCCGTATCGCGGCCCACTGGCGGCGCGAGCTGGCGGCATCGTCGCGGCAGTTGCTGACGCTGCGGCTGGTGGAGATCGAATGGATGACGCGGGCTGGCCGCCTGGCAGAGGCCGGTGCCGCATTGCGGGAGTTCGCGAGGCGAAATCCAGACCCGGGAACCTCGCTGAAGCTTCGCCAGCAGATGCAGCTGGCCTTGCTGGCGCAGCGTGCGCATGATCCTGTAGCGGTCGAGCGCTGGGCAGAAACCGTGGCTACCTTCGAGCAGTTGTACGGTGCCGATTCCACCGCGACGGCGAAATGGCGCATCGCGTTGGCGGAGGTCCTGCTGGAACATGGACAGGCGCCTGCCGCACGCGCGCAGATCGACCGCGCCCGGCCATGGCTGGGCGAGCTTTCGCCGGATTCGGATTTCCTCAGGCGCATCGCGGTGCTGGACACGGCGATGGCGCCGTCTACGAAGATTGCGCAGGCACGATAGGTTCGTGACGCATTCTCCGGTTTGGTAAGGACAGCCCCACGCTGCACACCGAACCAGGAGATTGACATGCCACATACGAACGGAAAGCCGTCCTCGCCCCCTGCACCTGCGGACAGGCTGCCCGATCCGGAAGGCCCGGTGGCGATGATACGGCGGCGCAGCGTACGGGCGGACTTCTTCAAGGCCTATCGCAAGGCACGCCAGTGGCACTGTGCGCCGTTGCTTTCCTGCGCGGTGGCCGTGCGCTTTGCCTTTTTCGGCGACAGTGGCCGCTTCGCCAGCCATGGAGGCTGGCGTGTATCGCGTATCCGTCGTGATGGTTTCTGAGTCGCGCAGGCCTCGGGCCGCAGCCTGTCGGTGGCATGCAGGACCGGTCCGATGGCCTGTTGGTGCGCCAGGCAACAGCATGGGGTTTCGCTCGACTTTCCGGTGAACCTTCCTCCATGTCCCGACTCTCCAACGCGGCAACCACCATGCTGCTGGGCAGCGTGCTCGCCCTGCCTGCCCTGGCTGCACCCAATCCCATCAGCGTGCATGTGCTGGACCAGCAGACCGGATTGCCTGCACAGGGCATGCAGGTTGAGCTGGAAAGCGTACAAGGCGACGGCTGGGCCCGCATAAGCCAGGGACGTACCAACGCCGATGGCCGAATCGCCACGCTGTATCCCGCAGGCCAGGCGCTACAGCCGGGGCGTTACAGGATCACCTTCCAGACGGGCGACTGGTACACCGCGCGCGCGGCATCGACCTTCTACCCGAAGGTCGAAGTCGTCATCGACGCCGACGGTTCGCTACCGCATTACCATGTCCCGCTGCTGCTGAGCCCGTACGGCTATTCGACTTACCGCGGCAGCTGATCATACCGCCGGGTCGAAGAACCGGCCGTGGCCACGCCGGGCCAATGCACGTCGATAAGCAAGCGAACTGCGGTCAGCAGGGACGTGCGCTTCGTCGCGGACATCCAGCGGCAGGTTGCGCGGGCGCTGGGCTTCCATCAGCGGTTTGTCCTCATCGAACACGCGCAGGTTGAAATCGATCATTTCCTGCGCGGGTCGCTCGGTATCGAAATTGCGTGATACCGGCACGAACAGGTGGGTCCGCAACGCGGAAACGGGCGTGGCGATGTTGAAGATCACCGCACGCCCACCTTCCGGGAAATGCAGGATGAGGCTGGCGGCAAAAGGAAGATGGACATCGAACTGGCGGTGCCAGATGAAGCCGTCCGGCGCCCTCCTGCCAGATTCGAGCGGATAGTTCGCGATGCCACTGTAGTAATCCGCGGAGAAGCCGTGCTCGGTTTCCTCGACGGCGTAGGACGGAACGCTGCGCTGCCCGGCGCAGGCGAATGTCGTGCGGTGCACCCACGGAAAGTGGGCCACGTCGAGGAACCCCTCCATCTGCCGGCCGGCGAAACAGTCCATCGTATAGCACGGGCACAGTGCCTGCTGGAAGCCGGCGTCGCCCCAGTGCGGCATCGATGGAATCTCGGGGGCGGCGTCTTCATGCGGCCACAGGCACGTCCAGACCAGCCCATAGCGTTCCACTGCAGGGAAAGTGTGTAGGTGCAGGCGGGCGGGGACGGGGTGCCCGGGCCGGCTGGGAATGTCGATGCAGCGCCCTGCGGCGCCGAACAGCAGTCCATGGTAGGCGCAGCGGATGCCGCCATCGTCGGGCGCGCCCATGCTCAGCGGGACGCCCCGGTGTGGACAGGCATCGCGGGCCACGACGACCTGCCCGCCGGCTCTATAGAGCACCAGCGGCTGGTCCAGCAGCATGGCCGAAATCGGGCTGCCGCTGACCTTTTCCGCCTCCATCAGCGGATACCAATGACGTGCAAGCAGGTACCAGTCTGCTGCGTCGAAACTGCATCCCGCCGGCATGGCAGGCGCGTCTGCCAGCGTGCATGTGCTGCCATGGCTGCATGCGGACATCATGTTCTCCGGGCGGTGGTCTGTATCCGGATTCTGCAGGTGGGCTTCCAGGTGCCGCCATGCAGGAATGTTCAATCCATCTGCATGTGCGGCGCAGGCGTCGGCGTCAGTCGTCCTGGTCCATGATTCCTTCGGCCAGCGCCACGCGGCTGCCATCCAGCAGTCCACGGCTCAGCCGGCCTTCTTCGATGAAGAGCAGTTCGCCGTTCTCGCCCTTCTTGATGCTGCTGTCCACGGCGATGACGCGCTCCCCATGGAAGTGGCTGACGTGCTGCATCGAGGTATGGCCGACCACGATGCGCTTGAGTCCAAGCCGGTCCAGCACGGCCTGCACGCCAGCCGTGTCCAGTCGTCCATCGAAGTAGCCGCGGTACCATATCGGGCTGGTCTTGCCGTCGTACAGCGGAGCGGTGGTGGGGTCGCCCTTGACCTGCTCGCGGGGGATGCCCAGCGATGCCTGATAGGCGGCGTTGGTACGTGAAGGGTCCAGCGCCAGTTCCAGCGCATCCGGTGAAATGCCGCCGTGCAGGAACAGGGTGTCGCCGATCCGCAGCAGCACGGGCCGCGTGCGCAGCCACTGGCCGATCACCGAATCGGCGCCATACAGCTGTGGGTAGCTGCGTCCCAGCAGTTGCGCGCTGCGCAGGTATTTCGGATTGACGTAGCGCAGGTCATCGTACAGCACCATCGTTTCGTGGTTGCCGAGCACGAAGTGCACCGCGCCGCCCGCATCGGCCGCCTGCTGCTGCAGGCTGTACAGCAGCCAGAAGGCTTCGGTGACCTTCGGCCCGCGGTCGAACACGTCGCCGGCAACGACCAGCGTATCGGTGCCCAGCGACCAGTGGTCCTGTCCATCGATCACCTTGTTGGCGCGCAGCAGGCGCACCAGCAGGTCGTATTGCCCATGGATGTCGGACAGCACGACGATCCGCGGGACTGCCGGCAGCACCGCTTGGGCAGGCATCGCGGGTGGCGCCACGTGCAGGGTGTGCGGATAACCGCAGCGGGCCGGGATGTCAGCGCCGCCGCCGTCGGTGGCCAGCGCACGTGACTCGACTTTGTCCTCGCATATCCACTGCAACCGCAGTCCGCTGCCGTCGCGGAAGACGTAAGGGCCATCCGCGTCCACGCGCGAGGCGGGTTCGGGAACCTCTCGCGCTGCCAGTGGGGCACTGGCCAGCAGGGCCACGGGAAGCCAGGCAATGGACAGGAAGATGGCGGCTTGGCGATTCATGGGCGGGTACCAGGATGTGGAGAGGGGACGCCACCGGGAGGCCGGTGATGCGCGATGTTATAACCCGTGTGATGGTATCCCCCGGCAGCGCGGCGTAGCCTGCGGGCAACGCACAGGAGACCCCGATGGGCCACGACCACGACCACCTGCCCAGCGAGATCCGCCACGAGAAGCCCTTGTGGTGGGCGCTCGGCCTGACCGCCACCTTCCTGCTGGCCGAAGTCATCGGCGCTTTCCTCACCAACAGCCTGGCGTTGCTGTCCGACGCCGCACACATGGCTACCGACACGCTGGCGCTGATGATCGCGCTGGTCGCGGTGCGGCTCAGCCGCCGCCCGCCCGATGCGCGGCGCACCTATGGCTATGCGCGGCTGGAAGCACTGGGCGCGATGTTCAACGGCGGCATGCTGTTCGTGGTGGCTGGCTACATCCTGTGGGAGGCGATCGCGCGCTTCCGCCAGCCGCAGGACATCGCCTCCACCGGCATGCTGGTGATCGCGGCGATCGGCTTGCTGGTGAACCTCATCTCGATGCGGCTGCTGAAGGCCGGCAGTGGCGAAAGCCTGAACGTCAAAGGCGCCTACCTGGAAGTGTGGGCGGACATGCTGGGGTCGGTTGCCGTGATCATCGGTGCGCTGCTTATCCGCTGGACCGGCTGGAAGGTGATCGATCCGATCCTGGCGGTGCTGATCGGCCTGTGGGTGCTGCCACGCACCTGGGTGCTCATGCGCGAAGCGATCAATGTGTTGCTGGAGGGCGTGCCCAAGGGGATCGTGCTGGCCGATGTGCGCGGCACGCTGTGCGCCCATGGGGACGTGGTGGATGTGCATGACCTGCACGTATGGGCACTGGCGTCCAGTACGCCGGCGCTCAGCGCGCACGTGGTGATGGGCGAGGGGGCCGATGCGGACCGCGTACGCCGTGCTCTTGCCGACGCACTGCACGAACGCCATGGCATCGACCACGTCACCCTGCAACTGGAAGTCGACCACTGTGGTGATGCCTGCGCGATCGATCCGGCGGCCAGGGCCCATGACCACCAGGGGCACGACCACGCCGACGAACGCGGCCACCATGGACACGTGCACCGCTGACCCTGCCTGCAACGGGGCGCCGGGCCCGGCCCGGCGAGCGCAGCGGCACGATCATCCGCCGCCCGGCACGGCCCGGCGCTACACTAGCTGCCTGCCTTCCCCTTGTTGGAGACCCTGCAGTGACCCGTAAACTCGTACTGTTGCGCCACGGCCAGAGCCAGTGGAACCTGGACAACCGCTTCACCGGCTGGGTCGATGTCGAACTCACCGACAAGGGGCGCCAGGAAGCGGCTGCCGCCGGTCGCCTGATGCGCGAAGAGGGCCTGCAGTTCGACGTCGCCCACACCTCGGTGCTCAAGCGCGCCATCCACACCCTGCAGGGGGCATTGGCCGAACTGGACCAGGACTGGCTGCCGGTCAGCAAGAGCTGGCGCTTGAACGAACGTCACTACGGTGGCCTGCAGGGCCTGGACAAGGCCGAAACCGCAGCCAAACATGGCGAAGACCAGGTCAAGATCTGGCGCCGTTCGTACGATATCCCGCCACCGGCGATGGACATCGAGGATCCGGGCCACCCGATCCACGACCGCCGCTATTCCACCCTGGACCGCAATGCGCTGCCGGGTACCGAATCGCTGGCTACCACGCTGGAACGCGTGCTGCCGTACTGGTTCGATTCCATCGCCCCGCAGTTGAAGGACGGCAAGACCGTGCTGGTCACCGCACATGGCAACTCGCTGCGCGCGCTGTACAAGTACCTCAACAACGTTTCGCGCGAGGAAATCCTCGAGCTGAACATCCCGACCGGCATCCCGCTGCTGTTCGAGCTGGACGATACGCTGGCCGTGCAGTCATTCCGTTACCTGGGTGACCCGGAAGCCGCACGCAAGGCGGCCGAAGCCGTGGCCAACCAGGGCAAAGCCAGGTAGGGCGCGTCCATGACCCGTTGCTGGTGATGTGGCATCGACGCGTGGCGGCCGTTGTTCGCCACGCTGTTGTTGCGGTGACGGGCATGGCCCGTCACTACCGATCCAGGTCAGACGATGCCAAGCGCTTCGTCGGCCGGCGCATCGCCATAGCCGGGTTGCCACGGGAAGCGGTGCGCGCTGTCGGGAAGGAACATGACCACGGCATGCAGCGGCCGTGGGCCGTAATGGCGTACGGCGGTCCCCAGGTAGTCGTCATGGCATTCGGCACGTACTGAACGGAAGACGACGTTGTACCCGCCTGCAAGGACCTCGCCATCTTCGACGTCGGTGCGGATCTGGTGCCCGGCAGCAAGCAGGTTCGCGCATTCCCCCAGGAGGGCATGTGCCTTGGAGCGCTGCAGGCCGAAGATGACGACCTCCGGGGCGGAATAGGAGGCCTGGAATCCGATCGAGTAGGAGAACCCCACTTCGCCATCCGGTCCAGGTAGCACGTGCAGGCAGTGCCAGCCATGCTGCTGGATGTCGTCGATCACTTTGCGGTCCTTGGAGCTATCCGGTGCTGTCATGGAGATCACGCTGGCCAATTGATCGTGGATGGGCCCGGGCAGTGTCACACGGGTAGTTGGTATTTGGGCGTGACCTTTGGCGGTCCCCCGCCTGTGCCGTCCGGGCTACCCTCAGGGATTACCCGCCGGAGAGTCCCATGAAATTCCGCACCTTGGCCCCGCTGGGCCTGGCCGTCGCCATCGCGACGTCGCTGGCCGCCTGTGGCAAGACCGAAACCGCACCAGATGCCACTGCCGATGCCGCAAAGCCGGCGTTCGACCAGTCGCTGGTCAAGACCCCGCTGATTTCGCTCGACAGCGCCGACCTGGATACCGCTGTTTCGGCGTGTACCGATCTCAATGCCTTCGTCAACCAGAAGTGGTTGAGCGCCAATCCGGTTCCGGGCGACCAGACCACCTGGGGCAGCTTCGAGATACTGCGCGAGCGCTCGCTGGAGGTGCAGCACGCACTGGTGGAGCAGGCCGCTGGCAGCGACGCCAAGGCCGGTTCGGTGGAGGCCAAGATCGGCGACATCTGGAAGACCGGCAGCGACGAAGCGAAGATCGAGGCGGCAGGCCTTGCGCCGCTGCAGGCGCAGCTGGACAAGATTGCTGCGCTGGACGACACCGCCGCCATCACCCAGTACCTGCGCGACAGCCAGGCGCAGGGCCAGGGCGTGCTGTTCTCGCTGTTCGCCAATGCGGACTACAAGGACTCGGCCAACGTCATCGCCTACGTCGGCCAGGGTGGCCTCGGGCTGCCCGAGAAGGGCTACTACTTCGATGCGACGCAGGCCAAGATCCGCGATGCGTACGAGGCCTACATCACCCAGCTGCTGACCCTGTCCGGCGTGGACGCCGCACAGGCGGCCGAGCAGGCCAAGGCCGTGCTGGCGTTTGAAACCCGCCTGGCCAATGCCTCGTTGTCGCGCATCGAAATGCGCGATCCGTCGAAGCGCTACAACCCGGTCAGTGCCGCCGACGCAGACAAGCTGACCCCGAACTTCAGCTGGACCGCGCTGTTCGATACGCTGAAGGTGCCAGCTGCGCAGAAGTTCTCGCTGGCGCAGCCGCAGTTCTTCCAGGAAGTGGACAAGATGCTGGCCGACGTGCCGGCGTCCACCTGGCAGGCCTACCTGCGTTTCCACACCCTCGATGACGCCGCGCCGTACCTGGCCAGCGACATCGAGAAGGCCAACTTCGATTTCTACGGCAAGACCCTGCGCGGCCAGCAGGAAATGCAGCCGCGCTGGAAGCGCGTGCTGGATGCAGTGAACGGAGGCATGGGCGAAGCACTGGGCCAGCTGTACGTGGACGCCGTGTTCCCGGCCGAGTCCAAGGAGCAGATGGAGCATCTGGTGGAGAACCTGTCCGAAGCGCTCAAGGCCCGCCTGGAGAAGCTGGAATGGATGGGCGAAGACACCCGCGCGAAGGCGCTGGAGAAGTGGGCCAGCTTCACCCCGAAGATCGGCTACCCGGACAAGTGGCGTGACTGGTCTGGCCTGCAGACCAACGGCGACAGCTACCTGGGCAACATGCAGGCCGCACGCGCCTACAACTACCGTTACGTGCTGGACAAGATCGGCAAGCCGGTGGACAAGACCGAGTGGGGCATGACCCCGCAGACCGTCAACGCCTATTACAACGCCACCAAGAACGAGATCGTGTTCCCGGCGGCGATCCTGCAGGCGCCGTTCTTCGACGCCAAGGCGGATCCGGCGCTGAACTACGGCGGCATCGGCGCCGTCATCGGCCACGAGATGATGCATGGCTATGACGACTCGGGCAGCCAGTTCGCTGCCAACGGCAACTTCGACAACTGGTGGACCGACGCCGACCGCAAGGCGTTCACCGAGCGTACCGACCAGTTGGTCGCGCAGTTCGATGGCTATGAGTCGCTGCCGGGCGTGAACGTGAAGGGCAAGCTGACCCTGGGCGAGAACATCGGCGACCTTGGTGGCCTGACCGTGGCTTATGACGCGCTGCAGATGGCGCTGAAGGAAGACCCGAAGGCCAACGTGGAAGTTGACGGGTATACGCAGGACCAGCGCTTCTTCATGAACTGGGCCACCGTGTGGCGCCGCAACTTCACCGATGGCGAGCTGCGCGTGCGCCTGAACACCGATCCGCATGCACCGGCGAACTTCCGAGCCAATGGCGCACCGTCGAACATGCCTTCGTTCGCCGCGGCCTTCGAGTGCAAGGCCGGCCAGCCGATGGTCCGCGCCGACGACAAGCGCGTGGTGCTCTGGTAATCATCCGCTGGTGTTGAATCATTGAAAACCCGGCGCAAGCCGGGTTTTCTTTGGCCGCCGCAGTAGCGCCGGGCCATGCCCGGCGAGCGTCGCAGCGCGTGAGGTGGTGCATTCCGCCGAGCATGGCTCGGCGCTACCAGGGAGCGGGGTCAGCCCGGCGCGAGCGTCGTCAACAACGCACGTGCCGCATTGAAGCGGTCCTCGGGCAAGGGAAGCGGGTGCTTGATTCGAAGCTTGTCCGGGCCGTCCATGCTGTACAGGTTGGACTGCTTCTGGATCAGCTGGATCACCGCCATCGGGTCGATGTTCGGCTTGGCTTCGAACACGATGCGGCCCCCGGCCTCGCCCAGGTCCAGCTTGCGGATCCCCAGTTCGTTGGCCTGCAGTTTCAGCTCGGCGATGGCGAACAGGTGCTTGGCTGCATCCGGCAGCAGGCCGAAGCGGTCGATCATCTCCACCTGCAGTTCGCGCAGTGCCGCACTGTCACGCGCGCTGGATATCCGCTTGTACAGCGTCAGGCGGGTGTGCACGTCCGGCAGGTAATCATCCGGGATCAGTGAGGGCACGTGCAGTTCCACATCAGCGCCGCGCACTTCCTGGCCAGCATCCAGGTCGGGCAGCTTGCCCTGGCGGATGCTGCGCACGGCGCGTTCCAGCAGCTCGGTGTACAGGCTGAAACCCACTTCGGCCATCTGTCCACTCTGGTCTTCGCCCAGCAGTTCACCGGCACCGCGGATTTCCAGGTCATGCGTGGCCAGGGTGAAGCCCGCACCCAGCTCGTCCATTGATGCGATGGCGTCCAGGCGCTTCTCCGCATCGGGGGTGATCGCGCGGCGATCCGGCACCACCAGGTAGGCGTAGGCGCGGTGGTGCGAGCGACCGACGCGACCACGCAGCTGGTGCAGCTGGGCCAGGCCGAAGCGGTCGGCACGATTGATGATGATGGTGTTGGCGTTGGGGATGTCGATGCCCGATTCGATGATCGTGGTCGACAGCAGCACGTTGAAACGCTGCTTCTGGAATTCCAGCATCACCCGTTCCAGCTCGCGCTCGGGCATCTGCCCGTGGGCCACGCCGATGCGCGCTTCGGGTACCAGCTCGGACAGCTCGCGCTGCATGCGGCCGATGCTCTCCACGTCGTTGTGCAGGAAGTACAGCTGGCCACCGCGCGCCAGTTCGCGCTGGAAAGCCTCGCGCAGCAGGGCGTTGTCCCACTGGGTGATGAAGGTCTGCACCGCCAGCCGGTTCGGCGGCGGGGTGGCGATGATCGACAGGTCGCGCAGGCCGGCCATGGCCATGTTGAGCGTGCGCGGGATCGGCGTGGCGGTCAGGGTCAGCAGGTGCACGTTGGCGCGCATTGCCTTCAGCGCTTCCTTCTGCCGCACGCCGAAGCGCTGCTCCTCGTCCACCACCACCAGGCCCAGGTCCTTGAACTTCACGTCCGGCTGCAGCAGGCGATGGGTACCGATGATCACATCGATGGTGCCATCGGCGACCTTCTCCAGCTCGGCCTTGATTTCCTTGGTGGACTTGAAGCGCGACAGCACCTCCACCTTCATCGGATAGTCGGCGAAACGGTCACGGAAGTTACGGTAATGCTGTTCGGCCAGCAGCGTGGTCGGTACCAGCACCGCGACCTGCTTGCCGGCACTGGCCGCAGCGAAGGCGGCACGCACGGCCACTTCGGTCTTGCCGAAACCGACGTCGCCGCAGACCACGCGGTCCATCGGCTGGCTGCTGGCGAGATCGCGCAGGGTGGCGTCGATGGCGGCCAGCTGGTCCGGGGTTTCCTCGAACGGGAAGCCGGCCGCGAAGGGTTCGTACAGGGCGCGGTCCACGTCCAGCGCAAGACCCGCGCGCGCGCGGCGACGCGCCTGGATCTCAAGCAGCTCGGCGGCCACGTCGCGCACTTTTTCGGCGGCCTTGCGCTTGGCCTTGGTCCATTGCTCGCCGCCCAGCGAATGCAATGGTGCGGTTTCCGCCGATGCACCCGAGTAACGGCTGATCAGGTGCAGCTGGGCCACCGGGACGTAGAGCCGGTCTCCCTTGGCGTATTCGATATCGAGGAACTCGCCGGGCATGCCGCCCACGTCCATCGCGATCAGGCCACGGTAGCGGCCCACGCCATGGTCTTCGTGCACGATCGGCGCGCCTTCGGTCAGCTCGCCGAGGTCGCGGATGATCGCTTCCGGTTCACGTCCGGCACGGCGCGTGCGGCGCTGCTGGCCGGCGCGCTCGGGGAACAGCTGGCGCTCGGTGAGCACCGCGATGCGCGGATCGTCCAGCGCGAAGCCATCTTCCAGTGGCGCCACGGTGATCGCAAAGCGCTCGCTGCCGCCCAGGAACGTGGGCAGGTCGGCGACCACCGGCGGCTTCAGCGAAGCCGCCTGCAGTACTTCCAGCAGCGCCTCGCGGCGGCCGGCGGAATCGGCTGCGATCAGTACGCGGCCAGGGTACTGGTCGACGAAGGAAACCAGCGCCTGGCCGGAGGCTGCATCGCGCACGGCTACCGGCAATGGCGGCAGCGGCACCTCGCCCAGCGCATGCGCCTGCTCGATGCGCGCATGCCCGGGTGGCCAGACTTCCACGCGCGGCAGGTCGTTGAGCTTCTCGCGCAGCAGGTCCGGGGAAAGGTACAGCTGGGTCGGCGGCAGCAGCGGGCGTTCGACATCGTGCCGGCGCTGCTCATAGCGCTGGCTGGTCTGCGCCCAGAATGCCGCGGCCGCTTCGCCTACGCCAGGTGCCACCACCGGCAGTACATCGGTCGAAAAGTAGTCGAGCAGGGTGGCGGTGTGGTCGAAGAACAGCGGCAGGTAGTATTCGATGCCGGCCGGTGCCAGCCGCGACTTGAGATCCTGGTACAGCGAACTGCGCCGGGTATCGACATCGAAGCGCTCGCGCAGGGCATCCATCACCCGCGCGATGCTGGCATCGTCCATGGGCACTTCGCGGCCGGGCAGCATGTGCACGGCCTGTACCCTGTCCAGTGAACGCTGGGTTTCCGGGTCGAAGACGCGGATGGTGTCGATGTCCTCATCGAGCAGCTCCACCCGCAGCGGTTCATCGGCACCCATCGGATAGACGTCGAGCAGGCCACCGCGTACCGCGAAATCGCCCGGATCCATCACCTGCGGTACGTTGCGGTAACCCGCGCTCTCCAGCCGGCGTTTCTCTGCATCCAGGTCCAGGCGCTGGCCGACCTCGAGGTCGAAGCTGCCACCGATCACGTACTGCTTTGGTGCCAGCTGCTGCATCAGCGTCTGCACCGGGACTACCACCAGGCCACGCTTCAGGCCGGGCAGGCGATGCAATGCGGAAAGGCGTTGCGAGATGATGTCCGGGTGCGGGCTGAAGCGATCGTAGGGCAGGGTTTCCCAGTCCGGGAAAGCCACCACCGGCAGCGATGGGTCGTTGCCCAGCAGCGTATGCAGGTCGGCTTCGATCTGGTTCGCGCCGTGGTTGTCGCGGGCGATGACCAGCAGCGGCCCATCGTGCGCCTGCGCGGCGCGTGCCAGGTACCAGGCCAGGGCGGTGGCCGAGGAGGGAGCGCGCCACCAGGCGCGGAGCTGGCCGGGACGCGGCAGCGGCGGAACGGGAAAAGGAGAGCGCGACATTGGCCGCCGATTCTAGCAGAGGCGATGGTCAACGCCGGGGGCACCGGGCCATGCCATGCAATGCCGGGTCATGCCATGCAACGCCGGCCATGCCACGTAGCGCCGAGCCATGCTCGGCGAGCGCATCGCGGATCCACCGGGCATGGCCCGGCGCTACCCGCAGACCTCAGTTGTCCAGTTCCAGCACCATCCGCACCAGCCCGGGCGTGCCCTGTGGGTGCGGCTGCGGCTGGAAGCCCAGCGATGCGGCCAGCTGTTTCATCGGCTCGTTCTCTTCGGCGACGTCGCCATACAGCCGGTCCAGGTACTTGCCGCGGGCCCACTTCACCAGCTTGCGCATCAACTGCCGGCCCAAGCCCTGGCCGATCAGGAACCGGCTGACCAGGATCGCGTATTCCGCTTCGCGGGTGCCCTGGATGATCGAGGCGCGTGCGACCGCGCCGACCACGGCTTCGCCGGCCGGCAGGGATTCGGCCGCAACCAGGGTGATCTCGGTCTTGGGATTGGGGTGGGTCAGGCGCTGGGTGGTTTCCGGGGACAGTTCGGTCACCGCCTGCAGGAAGCGGTCACGGATTTCCTCCGGCCCGAACAGGCTGAAAGCCGCCTGCAGCGGTGCTCCGTCTTCCGGGCGGATCGGACGGATCAAAAGCTCATGGCCGCTGGGGGCCTTGAAGATCTCGTGCCAGGGCGGCATGCGGTTGCGAGTGGCCATACCGGGTGATTCCTTGGTGGTCCAGCGATTGTGGCATTCCCATGGCTGAATTCCGTGAACAAAAGGCTCACAGCGGTACAGCCATGGGCCAGGGCCTCATTCGGCCGTCTTCAACCAGTCCAGGCGGGTGCTGGCGCCGGCCTCGCCCAGGTGCTGCTTCAACGCAGGCAATGCGGGGCCGACCACGCGGTCGAACTGGTAGGGGGCATTGAGTACCAGCATGCCGCTGCCGTTGAGGCGCAGTGGCGACTCATCCGGGCGCACCAGCAGCTCGATGGTCAGGGCGGACTTGAAGGGCAGCGCGCTGGCCTTGCGCAGGAAATGCAGGATGCTGCGACGCTGCTTGATCGGGAACCAGACCGCGCAGGTGGCCTGTGGCCAGCGTTCGAAGGTTTCCTTCAGGGCAGCCAGGATGCGTATGTATTCCGCATCCTGGCCTTCGTACGGCGGGTCGATCAATACCAGGCCACGGCCGATCTTGGCACCGTTTGCCTTCGGTGGCACCAGCGCCCGGATCTTGTCGTAGCCATCGCCTTCATAAACGCCAACCCGCGTGTCATGGGCAAACAATTTTTTCAGCGCGGCCGCTTCGTCGGGCTGCAGCTCACAGGCGGCCATGCGGTCCTGGGGGCGCAGTGCCTGCGCGGTCAGCAGCGGCGAACCGGGATAGGTGATCATCGCGCCGACCGGATTGTCCGCCTGCACCGCCTTCAGGTAGCGCTCCACCACGTCGGGCAGCTTCGGCTGCGACATCAGCCGCATCACGCCGTCCTCGGCCTCCAGCGTCTTGCGGCTTTCCTCGCTGGCCAGCAGGTAACGTCCGCGGCCGCCATGGGTGTCGAGCACGAAGAACGGGCTGTCCTTGCGCTTGAAGCTGTCGATCAGGGCCAGCTGCACGATGTGCTTGAGGACATCGGCATGGTTGCCGGCATGGAAGGCGTGGCGGTAGTTCATGGCGCGCAGTGTACGGGGCCAGGGCCGCAGCGGCTATGCTGCCGGCCATGATAGAACCTGTTGCCCACGTACTGGTGGTCGAAGACGAGGCGGCCATCGCCGAAACCGTGTTGTACGCGCTGCGCAGCGAAGGATTCACCGCCAGCCACTGTCCGCTCGGCGGCCAGGCGCTGGAATGGCTGCGGCAGGGCCGTTTCGACCTGGTAGTGCTGGACGTGGGGCTGCCCGACCTGGGCGGGTTCGAGGTCTGCCGCCGCCTGCGGGCGCTGCCTGGGCCGATCGCGCAGCTGCCGGTGATCTTCCTCACTGCACGCAACGATGAGATCGATCGGGTGCTGGGGCTGGAGCTGGGGGCCGACGATTACATGGCCAAGCCCTTCTCGCCGCGTGAGCTGGTGGCGCGGGTGCGTGCGCGATTGCGCCGTGCGCTGCCTGCGGCCACTCCTTCCAGCGTGGCGGCGGAGGGTTGGCAACGGCGCGGAGGCTTCGAGATCGACCATGAAGGGCATCGCATCCGCCATGCTGGCACGCTGCTGGACCTGACCCGCTACGAGTACGCGCTGATGGCTGCCTTGCTGCAGCGCCCGGGGGCGATCCTGAGCCGGGCGCAGTTGATGGACCGTGGCTGGGACGCCGATGCAGGCAGTGCCGACCGCACCGTGGACACCCACGTGAAGACGTTGCGTGCCAAGCTGCGCGCGGCCAACGTGCCGGGCGACCCGATCCGTACCCATCGCGGTCTTGGCTACGCGCTGGAGACCTGAGCATGCGCCTTGGCCTGAAGCTGTTCCTCGGCTTTTTCCTCATCGTGGGGCTGGCGGCGTTCTTCGTCATGCGCGTATTCGTCGATGAGGTGAAACCGGGCGTGCGCCAGGCGATGGAGTCCACGCTGGTGGATGCAGCCAACGTGCTGGCCGAGATGGCCGCGCCGGACCTGAAGGCCGGCAACCTGACGGGCGGCGGCTTCACCGCCAGCCTGGCGCGTGCCCAGCGACGCGATCCGAAGGCGATGGTCTGGCGCTTCCCGAAACGTGCGCTGGACTACCGGGTGACCGTCACCGACGCCGCAGGCATCGTGGTGTATGACTCGCTGGGCCGCGACATCGGCCGTGACAACTCGCGCTGGAACGATGTCTACCGGACCCTGCGGGGGGAGTACGGTGCGCGCTCCAGTCCGGAGGTGCCCGGGGATGACAGCAACACCGTGATGCACGTGGCGGCCCCGGTGTATGACCCGGCAGACGGGCGGACCTTGATCGGTGTGTTGTCATTGTCCCAGCCCAACCGCAGCATCGATCCGTTCATCGCCGCCAGCCAACGCCAGATCATGCTGCGCGGCGCCTGGTTGATCGGGTTGTCGGCGCTGATCGGGGTGCTGATGACGGCCTGGTTGATGACTGGCGTGCGGCGGTTGAACCGCTATGCGCAGGCGGTCAGCGCCGGTGAGCCGGTGGCGCCGCCGCGTCCGCGCCGTGACGAGATCGGTGACCTCGGCCGCGCGCTGGAGCGCATGCGCCGCAAGCTGGAAGGCAAGGCCTACGTCGAGCAGTACGTACAATCGCTGACGCACGAAATGAAGAGCCCACTGGCAGCGATCCGCGGCGCCGCGGAGCTGCTGCAGGAACCGATGGCCGATGCCGATCGCGCGCGTTTCGCGCGCAGCATCGTCGACCAGCAGCAACGACTGACCTGGACCATCGACAAGCTGCTGGCGCTGGCCGAGGTGGAGCAGCATGGCTGGCTGCAGGCGCGCGAAACGTTGGCCGTCGCTGCGCTGTTCGAGGCCGCGCTGGATGCCGTGCAGCTGCCTGCGCAGGCAGCTGGGATAGGGGTGCAGGCCGAACCCGGGATGGCGTTGGCGGTGGAAGGCGATGGCTACCTGCTGCGGCAGGCGCTGCACAACCTGCTGGACAATGCCATCGACTTCTCCGCCGCAGGGAGCGTCGTACGCCTGGTCGCACGTCGTGCAGGCGACGGCGTGGCGCTGCAGGTGCTCGACCAGGGCGTGGGCATTCCCGAATACGCGCGCGGCAGGGTATTCGAGCGGTTCTATTCGCTTGCGCGGCCTGCAGACGGCAGGCGCAGTTCCGGCCTGGGGCTGCCCTTCGTGCAGGAGGTGGCACGGCTGCATGGCGGTCGCGCCACGGTCGAGCCGGGCCAGGAAGGCGGGACCGTGGCGACGTTGTGGCTGCCGCGGGCCGGCTGACTTCACATTCACTTCAAACCGGGCTCAAACCCCGCACACCGGCGCAGTCCATCCTGCGTTCCTCTCCAATGAGGACGGACGATGAAATCCCTGCACATGCTCCTGCGCTTCGCCATTGTCGGTGGGCTGATCCTGCTGTTGCTGGTGCCCTTGACGTTGATCCGGGGCGTCATCACCGACCGCAGCGCATACCGTGAAGAAGCCTTCCAGCGCGTTGCCGACAGCCGCGCCGGCAGCCAGCAGCTGCTTGGCCCGGTACGCGTGGTGCCCTGGACCGAGCGACGCGATGTGGAGGTGGTCGACAAGGCGGGCAAGACCACCACGGAAGTACAGGTCAGCCAGGGACACTGGCTGCAGATGCCGCAGACCCTGCAGGTGGACGGCACCCTGCTGCCGGACCAGCGCTCGGTCGGATTGTTCAAGGTGCCGGTCTACAGCTGGCAGGGCAGGATCACCGCGACGTTCGCCGTCGACGATCATCCTGCGAAGGCCGGGCGCAGCTATGGCACGCCTTACCTGGCCATCGGGCTGAGCGACGTGCGCGGGCTGGTGGGCACGCCCAACCTGCGCGTGGACGGCAAGGCGCTGCGCCTGCAGCCGGGCGCTGGCGTGGCAAGGGAAATCGGTCGCGGCCTGCATGCGCCGATGGCGGGGTTCGTTGATGCGCGTGGCGGCGTGCTGGCCGCGAGCCGGGTCGAGCTGGAACTGCAGGTTGATGGCAGCCGTTCGCTGGCGGTACTGCCGGTGGGCGATGACAACCGGATCGCGTTGCGCTCCAGCTGGCCGCACCCCTCGTTCTCTGGCGCGTTCCTGCCCAACGAGCGGCGCGTGGATGGGGAGGGTTTCGAAGCGCGCTGGGCGGTGTCTGCGCTGGCGTCGGATGCGCAGCAGCAACTGCGTGCGGGCGATGGTCCGGTCCAGGCCGTGCAGGTCTCGCTGGTGGACCCAGTGGACGTTTACACCCAGGCCGACCGTGCGTCCAAGTATGCAGTGCTGTTCGTGCTGCTGACCTTCACCGGTTTCCTGTTGTTCGAGCTGGTCCGCCAGTTGCGCATCCATCCGCTGCAGTACCTGATGGTCGGCCTGGCGCTGGCGATCTTCTTCCTGTTGCTGATCAGCCTGTCCGAACACATTGCCTTCTGGCAGGCTTACCTGGTCTCGGCGCTGGCGTGCATCGGGCTGCAGGCGGTCTACCTGGCCAACGTGCTTGGCCACTGGAAACGCGGCCTGGGCTTCGCTGCGATGCTGACCGTCCTGTACGGCGCGTTGTACGGATTGCTGGCATCGGAGAACAACGCGCTGTTGATGGGCTCGCTGCTGCTGTTCATGATCCTGGCGCTGGTGATGTGGGTGACGCGCCGGGTGGACTGGTATGCATTGGGCACGGAGGGGCCGCCGGTGTCGCCTGGTGGAGCGGGTCCATGACCCGCTGCCGTTCGGCACCGGTTCTGGCGTCAGGGGGCCCGGCTCCGCTGTACCGGCGGCAGCCGGCCCGTATCGCGGCGCCGTTGCGTGACCTTAGGCATCTGCGACAAGGGATGCCTCACCCTACACTCGAGGATCGATAACGAGCCGTACAGGCCGGGGGACATGCGATGTTGAAGTGGGGTGTGCTGGCGATCGCGCTGGCAGTGGGCAACCAGGCCATGGCGCAGGCATCGGAGCCGATCGACCTGGACATGGTCGGCAAGATCCGCCAGGAAGCGTTCCATCGCTCGCAGGTGATGGATACGTTCAGCCATCTCACCGAAAGCATCGGGCCGCGGCTGACCAATTCGCCGGCGATGGCCCGGGCCAATGCCTGGACGCGTGGCAAGTTCAACGAGTGGGGCCTGGCCAACGTGCATGACGAAGCCTTCGAGGACTTCGGCCGTGGCTGGGAGTTCACCTCGGCCAGCGTGGTCATGCTCGGTGACAGCACGCAGGGCGAACGCGTGCAGCCGCTGCATGCGCTGCCCAAGGCGTGGACCCCGGGCACCAACGGCCCGGTGGAAGGCGAGCTGGTGCAGGTGGACATCAAGAAGCTTGCCGACCTGGAGAACTACAAGGGCAAGCTGCGCGGCAAGATCCTGCTGCTGGGCGAAGCGCGTGAGTACAAGCGTGGCACCGAGCCGGACTCGCATCGCCACGATGCCACGTCGCTGGAGGACCTGCAGGCGTTCACCGTGCCCAAGAGTGCAGCGGAGGACCGGGCCAAGCGGATCAAGGAATATACCGAGCGCCAGGAACTGGCCAAGGCGGTCAACGCGTTCTTCGTCGAAGAGGGCGCGCTGGCGGCGATCAGCATCAGTGGCTGGGACAACGGCATCATCCGCGTCGCCGGTGGCGGCTCGCGCAAGGCAGGTGAGGCGGTGGGCATCCCGGAACTTGCGATGATCTCCGAACACTTCAATCCGCTGGTGCGCGCACTATCCAACAAGCAGCCGGTGCGGTTGCGCGTGGATGTCGCCGCCCGTTTCACCGATGACAGCAACCAGCCCGGTTACAACACGCTGGCCGAGATCCGCGGCAGCGGCAAGGCTGACGAAGTGGTGATGCTTGGTGCCCACATGGACTCCTGGCATACCGGCACCGGCGCGGCTGACAATGCCGCCGGCGTGGCGGTGATGATGGAAGCCATGCGTATCCTCAAGGCCGTCGGTGCCAAGCCCCGGCGCACCATCCGGGTCGCGCTGTGGAGTGGCGAGGAGCAGGGGCTGATCGGTTCGCAGGCCTATGTGGCCAAGCACTTCGCCCAGTTCCCCGAGCCCACCGATCCGGCGCAGCAGGCCTTGCCGGCATCGTTGCGCGAACCGACCGGCGCGCTGGTCAAGCGCCGCGATTACGAGAAGTTCTCGGTCTATTTCAACATGGACAACGGGTCGGGCCGTTTCCGCGGCATCTACGCGCAGGAAAACCTGGCGGCGATGCCGGTGTTCGAGGCGTGGCTGAAGCCGTTCAATGACGTCGGTGCCGGCACCGTGGCCAGCCGCAATACCGGCAGCACCGACCACATCAGCTTCGACCGCGTCGGCCTGCCGGGGTTCCAGTTCATCCAGGACAAGCTGGATTACTTCAGCAACGTGCACCACAGCCACCTGGACACCTGGGACCACGCCGAACCGGAGGACCTGAAGCAGGCCGCTGCCATCGTTGCCTCGTTCGTCTACAACGCCGCCACCCGCGACGACCTGTTCCCGCGCAAAGCCCTGAACGGGGACGGAGGGGGTTAAGTCGCTTTGGCATGATCCAGATGGGAAAGGAGGATGGGGGGATTGCGACTTAATCCCCTCCGTCCCCTTTTGGTAAAATCAGGGGATATCCGTTCCTCGAGCCCCTCATGACCTGCCGCACCCGCTTTGCCCCCAGTCCCACCGGCTACCTGCACATCGGCGGCGCCCGCACTGCGTTGTACTGCTGGCTGGAGGCCCGCCACCGTGGCGGCGAGTTCGTGCTGCGCATCGAGGACACCGACCGTGAGCGCAGCACGCAGGGGGCGATCGACGCGATCCTGCAGGCAATGGACTGGCTGGGCCTGGACTATGACGAGGGCCCGATCTACCAGACCGACCGCGTGGCCCGGTACAAGGAAGTGGCCGAGCAGCTGGTCGCCGCCGGCAAGGCGTATTACGCCTACGAAACCAGGGAAGAGCTCGATGCCATGCGCGAAGCGGCGATGGCCAGGCAGGAGAAGCCGCGTTACAACGGCGCTGCGCGCGAGCAGGGCCTGCCGTACCGCGACGATCCGAACCGCGTCATCCGTTTCAAGAATCCGCTGGAAGGCACCGTGGTATTCGATGACCTGATCAAGGGCAACATCGAGATCGCCAACAGCGAGCTGGATGACATGGTGATCTTCCGTCCGGACGGCTACCCGACCTACAACTTCGCCGTGGTGGTGGACGACTGGGACATGGGCATCACCGAAGTCATCCGCGGCGACGACCATATCAACAACACCCCGCGCCAGATCAACCTGTACGAAGGAATAGGCGCACCGGTGCCGAAGTTCGGGCACATGCCGATGATCCTGGACGAGCAGGGCGCCAAGCTGTCCAAGCGCACCGGCGCGGCCGACGTGATGCAGTACAAGGACGCCGGCTACCTGCCGGAGGCGCTGCTGAGCTACCTGGCCCGCCTGGGCTGGTCGCACGGTGACCAGGAGATCTTCAGCCGCCAGGAGCTGATCGACCTGTTCGACGTGACCAACTGCAATTCCAAGGCCGCGCGACTGGACATGGCCAAGCTCGGCTGGGTCAACCAGCATTTCCTGAAGGCCGGAGACCCGACGGCAATGGCGCCTGCGCTGGTCTACCAGCTGGAAAAACTGGGTGTTGACCTCGATGCCGGCCCGGCCGCAGCGGACGTGGTCATCGCACTGCGTGAACGCGTGCAGACGCTGAAGGAAATGGCCGAGAAAGCGGTGGTCTGGTACCAGCCGCTGGAGAACTATGACGAGGCAGCCGTGGCCAAGCACTTCAAGGCAGGTGCAGAGGTGCCGCTGGGCAAGGCGCGCGAGCTGCTGGCCGCGCTGCCGGAGTGGACCGCCGAGAGCGTGGGCGGGGCCCTGCACGACGCGGCCGCGGCGCTGGAAATCGGCATGGGCAAGGTCGCCCAGCCCCTGCGCGTGGCCATCACCGGCACCCAGGTCAGCCCGGACATCTCGCAGACGGTGTACCTTGCCGGTCGCGAGCAGGCCTTGAAACGCATCGATGTTGCCATCACCAAGGTAGCAGCGGCCTGACCCCGCCCGAACCGGAGAACCCGCATGTCCGCCAAGCACGCCTGTACGGCCCCGCACCACCACGTCCACGATGCATCGGATTTCGTGGGGGTGGTCGAGCGCGTGTGCCGCGAACGCGGGCTGCGCCTGACTCCGATCCGCGCCAACGTGCTCAGGTTGATCGCCGAGGCCGGCAAGCCGGTCAAGGCGTATGAACTGCTGGAGTGGGTGCGCAGCGGCAAGGGCGTGGGCGCCGATGCCCCGCCGACGGTGTATCGCGCGCTGGACTTCCTGATGGCCAACGGCTTCGTGCACAAGCTGGAGTCGGTGAATGCCTTCGTGGCCTGCCACCACCCCAGCAGTGCGGCACATTCGGTGCCGTTCCTGATCTGCAACAGTTGCCACAGTGCGGTGGAACTGGAAGACCGCGAGATCGTCAGCCAGCTGGAGAAGCGTGCCAAGGAACTGGGATTCCAGCCGCAGGCGCAGACCCTGGAAGTCCACGGACTCTGCGCCCGCTGCGCGGGCTGAGTTGGTTTTTCCGGGCGAGGACCTGCCGGGATCGGTAGCGCCGAGCCATGCTCGGCGGCTCTTTGGTGACGGGATCGGATGGTTCCCGCCGAGCATGGCTCGGCGCTACCGCTATTACCGCGCGGCAGCCGGCACCACCGACGTATCCACCTTCGCCACCACCGACATGCCCGGTCGCAGGCGCGCCGCCAGTTCCTGATCGGCGTCGATCGCAATCCGTACCGGCAGGCGCTGCACCACCTTGGTGAAGTTGCCGCTGGCGTTGTCCGGGCGCAGCACGCTGAACTCCGAACCGGTGGCCGGTGCGATCTGCTCGATATGGCCGTGCAGCACCTGCCCCTGGAAAGCATCCACGGCGAAGGTCGCGGGCTGGCCGATGCGCATGTTCCAGGTCTGGCCTTCCTTGAAATTGGCTACCACCCACATCGCTTCGGGCACCAGGAACAGCAGCTGTGATCCGGCGCTGACGTACTGGCCCACGCGCGCGGTGGCCTCGCTGACCTGGCCATCGCGGGGCGCATGGACGGCGGTGTTGGCCAGGTCGATGCGGGCGAGCTCCAGTTGTGCCTGGGCATTTTCCACCTGCGCCTCCAGGCCCTTGCGCGCTACCTGGGTGGAGACCAGCGTTTCGTCGGCGATGCGGATCTGTGCCTGTGCCTGCTGCACCGCTGCCTGCGCTGACGCCTGGGTGGTCCGGAAGCGGTCGCGATCGTTCAGTGCCACCAGCTGTTGCGCGGCCAGTTGTTCATAGCGCTGCAGCTCGCTGCGCGAACGTTGCAGCTCGGACTGGCCGGCGGCCAGGGAGGCCTTGGCCGAGGCGATCTGCGCGCGGTCCTGCGCCTGCGACTGGTCGGAGTTGGCCAATGCCGCCCGCGCGCTGTCCAGTGCGGCCTGCGCCTGCGCCACGCGCTGGGCGTAGATGCGGTCGTCCACCCGAAGCAGCACGTCACCCTGCTTGACGTACTGGAAATCCTTGACCAGCACCTCGGTGATGTAGCCGTTGACCTGGGGTGCCAGCACGGTTATCTGTCCGCGCACATAGGCATTGTCGGTGCTGGCGATGCTGCTGTTGAACGGCCACAGCTGCCAGGCGCGCAGGATCAGCGCGATGCCGATCAGGGCCACGATGATCATCACCACCACGGCGCGGCTGCTCGGCTTCAGGTACTTCGGCACCGCCGCAGGCGCGGGCGCGGCGGGTGGTGCTGCCGGCGGCGGTGTCGGCCCGGCGGCCGCATCGGTGGGCGGTGGCGGATTGACATCCTCGGTGGGATCGGGAACGCGTGGCGGTTGCGGTGGCATGGGCAGGACTCAGCGGGAGGAGGTGGCGGCCGGAGGCGGCTGCGTGGCAGGCAAGGGAGAGGCCGGATGGTGTTTGTGCCACAGCTTCAGCAGTGCAGTGCGGGTGCTCAACAGCAGCAGCCAGCCCAGGAAGCACAGGGCCAGCCACCCGCTGAGGCTGAACACATCATTGAACCCGCGTACGTTCGCTTCGCGTCGCGTGACCTGGGCCAGTTGCGCGGTGCCCTGCGCGCTGCGCAGTACCGGGTCGGTTACCTGCGCTGCATAGAGCTGCTGTTGCAGCCGCAGCCGTTGCGCCACCACCGGATCGGCAGGATCCAGCTGGCTGACCAGCGCGCTGGAATACAGCTGTTCGCGATGCAGCTGGAAGGTGCCCAGCATCGCCGATCCAGCCAGGCCGCCGAGGGTCTGGGTGATCGACAGGGTGACCAGGAAGGTGATGAGGTGGTCCACGCCCTGCTTCAGCGCAGCGGTGATGCCGAGCAGGATCAGTGGACCCATGAACATCCCCGCGCCGACCGACGCCAGGAACTGGCTGGCGTAGAAGTCGTGGGGACGGTCCAGGCTGGTGCGGTTCTGATCGAGAATCGCCGCGCTTCCGAGCAGCAGGATCGCCATCAACAGTTGCGGGATCAGCCGTTTGGGCGAGAAGGTCAGGGCGGTGGCGGCGATGCCGGTGACCACGCCGGCCAGGATCACCGCGAACAACGGCCGCATCTGGTCCGGGCCCATGCCGAGGGTGCGCATCAGGCCGACCACGCCGTAGGATTGTTCGGTGGTCAGGAACCGCAGCAGGAACGCGCCGACCAGGAAGTGCAGCACCGGCAGGCTGGCCAGCCAGCGTGTCTGCAGCAGGGGATTGCGGCGGTAATGCTCGAGTATGAACGCCGTCGTGGCCAGGGCGATCGAGGCCACCAGTGCCCAGCCCAGCCATGGGGTGTCCAGCCACCAGCGCGTGTAGCCCTGTGCCAGCACCACCACCAGCAGGCCCACGGCAGGCGCCAGCAGCAGGAAGGTCAGGAAATCCAGCGGTTCGAAGACTTTGATCTGCACGCCCGGCGGCAGCTTCAACAGCACCACGGCCGCGAACGCGCACAGCGCCAGGCCGCCTTCGAACTGATACAGCAGGTGCCACTGGCCGGTTCCGGTCAGCCCGGGCGACACCAGCCAGGCGATCGGTACCGCCAGCTGGGACAGCCCGACGCCGATCACCAGCATGTTGCCCGTGTAACGTCTCGGTGCCGCCTGCAGCATGTACAGCGTTCCCAGCGTGGTACAGGCCGCACCCGCGAATCCACTGGCGGCGCGCATCATCAGGGTGGTCTCGAAACTGCCCACGGCCAGGTGCAGCAGCGCCAGTACGGCGTACAGGCCCAGCCCGATCTCGGCGAACAGGCGGATGCCGAACTGCTGGCGGAACTTGAAGGCAAGCAGGTTGACGGTGACGTTGACCATGGCATAGGCCGACACCAGCCAACTGCCCTGGGTGGGTGTCAGCCCCAGTTGTCCCTGCAGGAACGGCAGGTTGGCGGTGACCAGCGCGGTGCCAAGGCCGCCGGTGATCGCCACCAGCAACGACACCAGCGCATAGGCCGCGCGCCGATGCGGCGGATGCCACGGCATCGATGCACCACCCGGAATGGTGGGCTTTTCGTGATCCTCCCAGTCCGGGATGGGCTTGAGGTATTGCGACATCACGCCTCCGCGCCGAGATTCCCCTGCAGTCCTCCGCGCAGCAATTGCAACGCGCGGCGCGCCAACACCGCACGTTCGTCGCGGGTCTTGCCGCGCAGGGCTGCCCCCAGCATGCCGGAAATCAGTGAAATATCCGTGGAGGACAGGTCCGGACGGCAAAGGCCGGCGGCGATCGCACGCTGGATCGGGGCCTCCAGCAGCCCGCGGACCGTTTCCCGGGCTACTTTCACCGTGGGGTCGTCGGGGTGCACGGCGCGCCAGTAATCGGCCAGTGCTGGCGAGTCGATGATCCGCCGCGCCATGTCCTGCAGCAGTTCGAACAAGGCATCGTCACGTTCGCCGAGCTCGGCGACGTGGCGGCGGATGCGGTCGACGGTCCGTTGCAGCAGGGCCTCGATGAGTGCAGCGCGGTCCGGGAAATTGCGATACAGCGTCGCCCGCCCGACCTGCGCACGTTCTACCACCAGGTCCAGCGGTGCGGTCACGCCATGTTGGCCGAATACATGGTCGGCGGCGTCGAGGATCAGGGCGCGGCGGGCAGCCGCATCTGCGCGAAGTGAGGTCATCAGGCTATTTTCGGACAAAAATGTCCGTAAGGCGAGCGGCGTCTGCGCCATGCCTGCCGTCGCGTCACAGCGCAGCAGGTTTTGTCCTCAGGGCGTGACGGCGGCGGCAGGCCCCTGCCGGGGTGCCTGTTCGCGGATCGGGAAATGCACCACGGCAGCGATCCACGCCAGCCCGATGTCGAGGTACCACATCACCATGTAGTTGCCGGTGTTGGCCAGTACCACCCCGCCCAGCCAGGCACCGAAGAATCCGCCGATCTGGTGCGACAGCAATGTCAGCCCGAACAGCGTGCCGAGATAGCGCGGCCCGAACAACTTGCCGACCAGGCCGGCTGTCGGTGGCACGGTAGCCAGCCAGGTAAAGCCCAGCGCGGCGGCGAAGACGTAGAAGGTGAGCGCGGTAGGCGGTGCCGCCAGGTACAGGCCGATCATCAGTGCGCGGCTGGCGTACAGCGCTGCCAGCAACAGCTTCATCCGATAGCGCTGCCCCAGGTAGCCCATCATCAGGCTGCCGGCAACGTTGAACAGGCCGATGAGCGCGATGGAAGTGGAAGATACCGTGGGAGACAATCCACACAATGCAATCTCGCCGGGCAAGTGCGTTACCAGAAAGGCGATATGCAGGCCACAGGTGAAGAAGCCCAGGTGCAGGTACCAGTAGCTCGGTTCGCGCAATGCCATGCGCAGTTGCGCCCGCAGCCCATCTTCGCCGCCATCGGTGCTGGGCGCATGGTCGCCGGCGCGACGCCGCAGTGGCCAGGCCAGCGGCAGCGTCAGCAATGACGCCACGGCCATCAGCACCATCGCGCGGGCCCACCCTGCAGTGCTGATGACAACCTGGAGGATGGGCGCGAACACGAACTGCCCCAACGAACCGCCTGCATTGATGAGGCCGGCGGCGAACGAACGCCGCTCGACAGGCAGGCGATGGGCGGTAGCGCCGATAAGCACCGAGAAGCTGCCTGCGCCCGCACCGGCGGCCATCATCAGGCCCAGGCTGAGGCCCAGGCCCCACGCGCCGGGAAGCAGTGGAGAGAGTGCCAGTCCCGCCGCCAACAGCATGCCGCCGGCAACCAGCACCGGCAGCGGACCACGTTGATCGGCGAGGGCGCCGAATACTGGCTGCACTGCGCCCCACACGAACTGGCCGATGGCCAGCGCGAAACTGATGTCGACGATGCTGATGCCGGTGTCGCGGTGGATCGGCTCGACGAACAGGCCGGTGGTCTGGCGCGCGGCCATGGTGATCATCAGGATGCCGGAGGCGGCCAGCAGGATGCCCCAGGGCAGGCGTGGAGTGGGTGCGTTGCTCATCGACCGCACTATATGCCGCTACCGGCGCATCCCGGTAGCGGCGGGTCGTCGGCCGGCAACCAGGCAGGGGAGGAATGACGACCTGCGGTCGCCAGCCCTCCTCATCCGGCGCTGGCTGCCGCGGATCAGAAGTACGCGCGGATGCCGAATGCCACGCCGCGGCCCGGCAGTGGCGAATAATCGCGCAGCAGGGAGGTGTGCGGGCGCACTTCGCGGTTGGTCAGGTTGTTGCCGTCCAGGAACACCTCGTAGCTGTTGCTGTCGGTGCGGTCCCAGCGGTAGGCGAAGTGTGCGTCCACCAGCGTGTAGCCATCGCTCGGCTCCTCGTTCTGTGCGGTGTCCTTCTGGCTGCTGTAGCGCACCGCACCCACCGAGGCGCGCCAGCCGTCCTTCGCCCAGCGCAGGTCGGCGCCAACGCGTGCCGGCGAGATGCGCGGCAGGTAACCGGTGTTGGCCAGTTCAACGGTGTAGTTGTGCGCGTGGTCACCATGCGGCACGGCGATGTCGACGCTGCGGCTGCCGCTTCCATCCAGCTCGGCCTTGACGTAATCGCCAAACACGCGCAGGTCCCAGTCGCCAGCCTTGCCCTCGAACAGATGCACCAGCGCCTCGGCTTCCGCGCCCTTGAAGGTGGCGTCCTGCTGCGCCCACAGCCGCACCGGCAGGCTTTCCACCACCCCGGTGTCGGCCAGGTAGATGAAGTCCTTGAACTTGGTCTGGTAGATCGACGCGGAGAAGTCCACGCGCTCGCTGTGGGTATGGATGCCCAGTTCGATGCGCTGGCCGCGCTCGGTCTTCAGGCTGGCGTCGCCCAGTTCGATCGAACGCGTGGCGATGTGCGCGCCTGCCGCGTAGAGCTCTTCGTTGGTCGGTGCGCGTTCGGAACTGTCCACGCCGAACCGCAGGTCCACGCCGTCGGTAAGCTTCCAGATACCGGCTGCCGACAGGTTGGTGGCATCGAACTTGCGGCGCTGGTAATCACCGGTCGGGTCGAGCTTGACCTGGTCGTGGCGTGCACCGAGTTCCAGCTTGAACGGACCGAACTGCTTCTCCTGCAGCACGAACAGGCCCAGGTTTTCGGTGCCGGTATCAGGCACGAAGGCTTCTTCGCCCTTTGCACCGAAATCACTGTTGCCGAACTGCAGGCCGAAGGCGCCGTTCCAACCGGCGACTTCGTTCTGCACCGCTTCCAGGCGGCCTTCGATGCCGCGGTTGGTGAAGCGGGTGGCCGGCGTGCCGGCTTCCAGTTCGGTGTGCTCGTAATCGGTATAGCCGGCGCGCAGGGTGATGTTCTTCAGGAACGAGACCGGATCGTAGATGCCGCCCTTGAACTCGAACCGGTTCTGCACCATGTCGATCCGCACGTCGTGCTCGTCGCCTTCTTCCTCTTCTTCGCCGTGATCATGGTCGTGGTCATGATCATCTCCGTCGGCATGCACGTGCGCGCCATTGGGGATGCCGTAGTTGGTACGGTAGGTGCTGGCGGACAGGCCGAAGTAGCCGCCATCGCCGAGCCAGGTGGCGCCGGCGCCACCGGCGCGGGTACGGATGGAGCTGTTGTCCAGGCGTCCGCGACGCGGCTCGTCGGCGTCGTCGCCGGCGTGGTCATGGTCGTGATCTTCCAGTGCATCGACCACCGCATAGCCGGGAATGCGGTAGTCATCGCCATTGCGCACCAGGCCGTCCACGTGCAGTACCCAGTTGCCGTTGACGCCATCCAGCCGGAACATGCCGCTGCGCTCGTCGTTGACGCTGTTGCCACGCACTTCGGCGCGACCGCTCAGCGGGCGATCCGGCAGTTCGCTGGCAATGCGGCCATCGACCACGTTGACCGCACCGCCGATCGCACCGCTGCCGAACAGCAGGGTCGCCGGGCCCTTGAGGACTTCGATCTGATCGGCCAGGAATGGCTCGATGCTGGTGGCGTGGTCGGCGCTGACCGTGGAGGCGTCCATGTTGCCGATGCCGTTGGACAGCACCTGCACGCGAGGACCTTCCTGGCCGCGGATGATCGGCCGGCCCACGCCGGGGCCGAAGTACGTGCTCTGCACGCCGGGCAGCTTGGCCACGGTGTCGCCCAGCGTGCCGGCCTTCGCTTCGTCCAGGCGCTCACCGGACAGGACCTCGACCGGGCGCGCCAAGGATTCGGCGTCGCCCTGCAGTGGCGAGGCGGTGACCGTTACCTGCGAGAGTTCGGTCAAGTGACGGTCGCGCGGCGAAGACGCATCGTCGGCCAATGCGATGCCCGGCACGAGGGCGGCAGCGAGTGCCAGGGCGAGGGCGTGCGGGCGGGGGAAGCGGGCAGGAGTCATGAGGGGTCCAATGGATTGTTATAACGTATCAATATAAGGCCGCACGAATCCCATCGATGAACAGTGGGAGAGAGGCACTGACGGAAACAGGCCGTGCGGGTACGGTAGGGATGTTATATTATTCCATAACGCTTCGCCGACCCTGCTGGAAGTCATGCCCCTGATCCATCGCCTCCGCCATCTCCTGGACCGTTTTGGTGCCACCGGCTCATTGCTGTGCGCCGTGCACTGTGCGGTGATCCCCGTGGTACTGGCGGCCGCGCCGTCGCTGGGCCTGTCGGTGTGGTTGGGCGACGGTGTCGAGCAGGCGCTGGTGGTGTTCGTGACGCTGCTTGGACTGTTCAGCCTGGTATGGGGGTACCGTCGGCATGGTGCCTTGCGCGCGCTGGCATTCCTGATTCCGGGCCTGGTCGCACTGTGGACCGGGGTGCTGTACGACCCGTTGCACCACGACCCGGTGCCGCATGCGGTTGTAATGACCCTGGGCGGGCTGCTGGTGGGCGTTGCCCATCTGGTCAACCTGCGCCTCAACCACGGCCACGTACACGACGCCAGCTGCGCGCATTGAAGCCGTCGTGGTAGGCTTTCTGATCGTGCGCGGGGGCGTCCAGCAAGGCGGCCCCGCCGAACCCGTGCCAGCACGGGGTAACCAGAATCAACATAGCTTAGGAGTTCAAGACATGGGTAAGGGTGACCGCAAGACCGCCAAGGGCAAGCGCTACAACGCCAGCTACGGCAATGCCCGCTCGCATACCGTGAGCAAGGTCGCCGTCGGCGCCGCTGCTCCGGTCGCCAAGAAGACCGTGGCCAAGGCCCCGGCAAAGAAGGCCGTTGCCAAGAAGGCCGTCGCCAAGGCCAGCTGATCGCAGGCCGGCGGCAGACGAAGAACGCGGCGCCTGGCGCCGCGTTTTTTTTTGTTCGGTGATGGCGCCATCCCGACATTTCACTGGTCATCACGTGAGCGTGGAACTGGCCGACGCGGCGCACAACGTGATCGAGACCCAGGCCGTGCAGCTGGTCGTCCCCTGATCGGGGATCGGCGTCTTCGAGGCGGCCTGGAGGCCATCGCCAAGGCCCGCTGATCGCCGGCCCTCGCCGCCCCGCGGCATACGAAAACGCGGCGCCCGGCGCCGCGTTTCCTGCCTTTTCCTCCCGCGCCGGCCCCATGGACGAAGAGGCCGCGCAGTTAAACCACTGCTTCGCGCAGCACCGGATTGTCCCAGCCCGGGCGCGGGGCGAAGCGATCTCCGTGACGCTGCTGCAACACCTTCAAGCGCTCCACCAGCGCATCAGCTCCCGTGGCACGGATGTACTGGACCGGACCGCCGCGGAAAGGGGCGAACCCGGTACCGAAGATCACGCCCGCATCCAGCAGGTCCGCATCGGCCACCACGCCATCATGCAGGCATGCCACCGCCTCGTTGAGCAGCGGCAGGATCAACCGGTCCTCCAGGTCGCCCGGGGCCTGGTAATCCTTGGCTACCTCCGGCTTCTTCGCCCGGCCGTTCTCCCAGGCGTAGATGCCCTGGCCGTCTTTCTTGCCGCGCTTGCCCTGTTCCACCGTCTGCAGGGCGGCCGGAATCTGCAGGCCCAGGAACGGTGCCAGCTCTTCGCCGACACCGGCGGCCACGTCCAGGCCCACGGTGTCGAGCAGTTCGATCGGTCCCATCGGCATGCCGAACTTCACCGCAGCCTTGTCGATCACCGGTCCAGGAATGCCTTCGGCGTATGCGGTGGCGGCCTCCAGCATGTACGGGAACAGCACGCGATTGACCAGGAAACCCGGCGTGCCCGCCACTGGTACCGGGAATTTGCCCAGCGCCTTGCAGAATGCCGCCAGGCGGCGTTCGGTTTCCGCTGCCATTCCATCGTGGTGGATGATCTCCACCAGCGGCATCTGCGCCACCGGATTGAAATAGTGCAGCCCAGCGAACTGCGCCGGGCGCTGGATGTGGTCGCGCAGCTCCAGCAGTGGAATGGATGAGGTATTGGTGGTCAGCAGCGCATCGGCCTTCATCGTCGGCTCCAGCGTCTGGTACAGGTCGCGCTTGGCCTGTGGGTTCTCGATGATCGCTTCGATCACCAGGTCCGCGCGTGCCGCGCCGTCACCGGCCAGGTCAGCCTGCAGCCGCGCGGCTACGGCCGGACGCTTGCCCTCGTCTTTCACTTTCTTGGCAAACAAGGCCTGCGCGCGCTGCATGGCCGGATCGATGAAACGTTGCTCACGGTCCTGCAGGGTTATGTTGAAACCCTTGTAGGCCGCCCACGCCGCGATGTCGCCGCCCATCACGCCGGCGCCGACCACGTGGACGTGCTCGATCCCATGCGGGCCATGGCCCAGGCCTTTCAGGCGCTCGGTCAGGAAGAAGATGCGGATCAGGTTGCGCGCCGTCGGCGTGCTGGCCAGTTTCACCACCGCGCGGCGCTCGGCGTCCAGCCGCGCCTGTATCGGCCTGCCGCCACTGCGCTGCCAGGTGTCGATCAATGCGTAGGGCGCCGGGTAGTGCTCCTTCTTTGCCTTGCGCGCCACCTGCTTGGCCATCTGCGGGGCCAGCAGCCTGCGTGCCGGCCAGGTATTGGTGGCCCAGGCGGTGGCGCGCTGCTTGAAGGGACGGGTGGTGCCCTTCAGCGCGAGCGCCACGGCGGTGTCCAGCACCAGGGCCGGCGCCACCACCTTGTCGACCAGGCCGATGCTGCGCGCTGCCGAGGCGGACAACGTGCGGCCGGTCAGCATCATGTCCATGGCTGCCGGGGCACCGACCAGCCGTGGCAGGCGTGCGCTGCCGCCCCAGCCAGGGAAGATGCCCAGTTGGGTTTCCGGCAGGCCGATGCGGGTGCTGCCGTCGTTGGATGCAACCCGGTAGCGACAGGCCAGCGCCAGCTCGGTGCCGCCGCCCAGGCAATGGCCATGGATCGCGGCCACGGTGGGGCAGGGGAGCTCGGCCAGCTTCTGGTAGGTGACCTGTCCCCGGCGGATCGCGTCGTTGACGGTGCCGCGGCGATCGAATTCCTGGAATTCCTTCAGGTCGGCGCCGGCGATGAAACCCGCCTTCTTCGCCGACTGGATGACCACTCCCTTGGGTGGATCGATGGCAATGCGCTCGATCAGGTCGCCCAGCTCGAGCAGGACGTCCTGGGACATCGCATTGACGTTGGCATCCTGCCGGTCGAGGGTGAGCACCACGACCCCGTCGTCGCGGATTTCCGGGTGCCAGTGTGCGAAGCGGAGCCCATCGAAGCCTGAGAGCATGGACATTCCATCCGGTTGTGTATGGATAAGCGGCTATGATCCAGAGGTTGTTTCCGTTACGTCAAATCCCAATAGCTGGGGAAGGGCGTGGGCGGGTTCACCTGGAGGGTTTCATCGCGTGAGCACGTACGTTAACGGAACGTTGGTTAAAAGCTGGTGCGGTGCCTGTCTGCGAGGCACTGAACTTTTCCCGGGATTGGCAGTCTCATTGCCCGACAACGGTTGGGCTGACAGGAGTGCGGCCCCGCATGGCCGAGGTTGAAACACCACAGGAGCTGGACCTGGAACTGGTCCGGCGCGTGCAGCGCGGCGAGAGCGCGGCATTCGATGTCCTGGTGCGCAAGCACCAGCATCGGGTCGTGTCCCTGGTCGGACGCTACATCGCCGACTGGAGTGAATGCCAGGACGTCGCCCAGGACACGTTCATCCGCGCCTACCGCGCGATCAACAGTTTCCGCGGCGACGCCCAATTCTCAACCTGGTTGCACAGGATTGCCGTGAATACAGCGAAGAACCACCTGGCCGCGAACAACCGGCGCCCACCGACCGATGACGTCGACATCGGCGATGCCGAGCAGTACGACACCGGCAGCCGGCTGCGCGATACCGACACGCCGGAATGCCAGCTGATGCGGCAGGAGCTGGAAAACACCGTGATGAAGGCAGTCGCCGCGCTGCCGGAAGAGCTGCGTCTTGCCATCTCCCTGCGCGAGGTGGAAGGCCTGAGTTATGAGGAAATCGCGCAGAAGATGGGGTGCCCGATCGGCACCGTGCGTTCGCGGATCTTCCGTGCCCGCGAGGCGATCGACACCGAGCTTCGGCCGCTGCTGGACGTTGGCAGCGCTACCCGCGAGAAGAGCCGCGTATGAACAACAACGAACAACCCATGGACAAGATGGAACTGCATTACCGCCAGCAGTTGTCGGCGCTGGTCGATGGCGAACTTGCCAGCGACGAGGCGCGCTTCCTGCTGCGCCGCCTGCAGCATGACCCGGAACTGCAGGCCTGCCAGGAACGTTGGCAATTGCTCGGCGATGCCATGCGTGGGCAGGCGGTGGCTCCCGCGCCGGCGGATTTCGCCGCCCGCGTATCGGCTCTTGTGGCGTCCGCGCCCGCGCCGCAGGCGGCGCCACGGCGCGATATCCGCGTGGGCTGGCGTCGCTGGGGGGGCGGTGCGGCATTGGCTGCATCGGTGGCGGCGGTGGCACTGTTCATGGGGCGCCAGTCGCTGGACTCCAGCGCACCGGAAGCGGACGCGCCGATCCAGGTGATCGCCAGCCAGGCCGAGCTGCCCACGCCCACGCCCGCTACGGTGGCCGAGGCGGCGCCGGGAGTGGCGCTGGTGGCCAGCGTGCCTGCGGCCGCAGTAGCCGTGGCCAGCCGCCGGCAGGAAGCGGGTGAACGCCGTGCCAGTGCGACGCGCAGCCAGCAGGCCGCGCGCGCCGCGCAACGCAGCGGGCAGCCGGAAAGGGCGGTGGCCGCAGTTGCCGTGCCGTTGACTCCGACCGTGCCGTCGACCAGCCAACCGGCCCTGCCGTTCGGTGATGTCGGGGCGCTGCAGGCCCGGCCGTGGCCGCGCTCCAGCATGGGCGCGACGGCAGGCGGAGCGCTCAATGCGAGCTACCCCGCCAGCGCGCCGCAGGGTGCCTTCTATCCTTTCGAACCACGCCTGCAGGACGACGATCCGCAGGAGCAGGGGCGCAACGACTGATCCGCCCCTGCGCGCGGCCGCCGTTGCCCGTTGTCTGTTCCCCCATGTAATCCCCTGATTTGTCCGGAGGTTTTGATCCGATGATGCTGCTCCCACGTTCGTTCCGCATGCAGGCGCTGGGCCTGTTGGCGATGACGCTGCCGCTGGCTGCCTGTGCACAGTCGCCGTCGCCCGCACCGCAGGCCGCCACGACACAGCCAGCCGCTGCCTCGCCGCATGCGCCAGCGCAGCCGCTGGTCAGCGGCCTGCCGGATTTCACCAACCTGGTCGACCAGGTCGGTCCCGGCGTGGTCAACATCGAGACCACCATCGTGCGCAACAACCGCCAGGCCCGCGGTGGCATGGGCCCCAGCCAGGACGAGATACCGGAGATCTTCCGACGCTTCTTCGGCCCCGAGTTCGGCATGCCCGGGCCGGGTGGTCCGGGCGGTCCGGGCGACGATGATGGCGGTCCCAGCATCAAGGGGCGGGGCATGGGCTCGGGTTTCATCATTTCCGCCGACGGTTACGTGCTGACCAACCACCACGTGGTGGCCGATGCCGCCGAGGTGAAGGTCAAGCTGGGCGACCGCCGCGAGTTCACTGCCAAGGTGGTCGGCAGCGACCAGCAGTACGACGTCGCGCTGCTGAAGATCGACGCGAAAAACCTGCCGACCGTTCGCGTAGGGGATTCCAACTCACTCAAGCCGGGCCAATGGGTGGTCGCGATCGGCTCGCCGTTCGGCCTGGACCATTCGGTCACCGCCGGCGTGGTCAGCGCGGTCGGTCGCAGCACCGGCGGCGCCGAACAGCGCTACGTACCCTTCATCCAGACCGACGTAGCGATCAACCAGGGCAATTCCGGTGGACCGCTGTTGAATACGCGCGGCGAGGTGGTTGGCATCAACTCCCAGATATTCTCCGCTTCCGGCGGCTACATGGGCATCAGCTTCGCGATCCCGATCGATCTGGCCATGGGCGCGGTCGAGCAGATCAAGAAAACCGGCCGGGTCAGCCGTGGCCAGCTGGGCGCGGTGGTACAGCAGATCGATTCGCTCAACGCCCAGGCGCTGGGGCTGCCGGACAGCCGCGGCGCACTGGTCAACGAGGTTGTCGAAGGCAGCGCGGCGGCGAAGGCCGGGGTGCAGGTCGGTGACGTGATCCGCTCGGTCAACGGCACGGCAGTCAATTCCTTCAGCGACCTGCCGCCGCTGATCGGCGCGCTGCCGCCGGGCAGCAAGGTGCGTATCGGCCTGGTCCGCGACGGCAAGGAGCGCGAGCTGGGTGCCACCCTGACCGAACTGGCCGAGGATGCGCAGGCCGCCGCCAACCGCCCAGCCGCGGCGAGTGAGGATGCCGTGCCGCAGACCGGAGCCAATGCCCTGCTGGGGCTGGAAGTGGCTGACCTGACCGCCCCCCAGCGCAAGCAGTTGGGGCTGGAATCGGGCGAAGGCGTGCGGGTGACCCGGGTCAACGGGCAGGCCGCGCGGGATGCCCGGCTGTCGCCGGGCATGGTGATCCTGCAGGTTGGACGCACGGCGGTGGGTAGCGTGGATGCGCTCAACCGCGCGCTGGGTGGCTACAAAAAGGGCGACGTGGTGATGCTGCTGGTCCGCACCGGTGGCAGCAGCGCCTTCGTGGCGGTGAAGACCGGCGACTGACGAGGGGGCGCCGGTAGCGCCGGGCCATGCCCGGCGAGCGCAGCGGGGTGACGACCCACGGTCGTCACCCGGCGGGGGGCGGCCGCCATCCACCAGCGACCGCCGTCCCGTGCGATAATCCAACGTTACCCTGACGACGCCGCGCGCCGCCGCCACCTCTATGTCCTCTGATTCGATGCGGAACATCCGCAATTTCTCCATCATCGCCCACGTCGACCACGGCAAGTCCACGCTGGCTGACCGCATCATCCAGCTGTGCGGCGGCCTGCAGGCCCGCGAAATGGAAGCGCAGGTGCTCGATTCAAACCCGATCGAGCGTGAGCGCGGCATCACCATCAAAGCCCAGTCGGTGTCGCTGCCGTACGTGGCGGTGGATGGGCAGACCTATCACCTGAACTTCATCGACACCCCCGGGCACGTCGACTTTTCCTATGAAGTCAGCCGCTCGCTGGCAGCCTGCGAAGGCGCGCTGCTGGTGGTCGATGCCGCCCAGGGCGTGGAAGCGCAGTCGGTGGCCAACTGCTACACCGCGGTGGAGCAGGGGCTGGAAGTGGTGCCGGTGCTGAACAAGATCGACCTGCCCACGGCCGACATCGAGCGGGCCAAGGCCGAAATCGAGGCGGTGATCGGCATCGACGCCGAAGACGCGGTGGCGGTCAGTGCCAAGACCGGCCTGAACGTGCGCGACGTGCTGGAGGCGATCGTGCATCGCATTCCCGCGCCGACGCCGCGCGGCAGCAACAAGCTGCAGGCGCTGATCATCGATTCCTGGTTCGACAACTACCTGGGCGTGGTGTCGCTGGTACGTGTGATGCAGGGCGAGATCAAGGCCGGCGACAAGCTGCAGGTGATGTCCACCGGCCGCAACCACCAGGTCGACAACGTCGGCGTGTTCACCCCCAAGCGCAAGGTGCTGGCGAAGTTGTCGGCCGGCGAAGTGGGTTGGGTCACCGCCAGCATCAAGGACGTGCATGGCGCGCCGGTGGGCGACACGTTGACCCTGGCCGCCGATCCGGCTGCCGAACCGCTGCCGGGCTTCCAGGAAATGCAGCCGCGCGTGTTTGCGGGCCTGTTCCCGGTCGATGCCGAGGATTACCCGGACCTGCGCGAGGCGCTGGACAAGCTGCGGCTGAACGATGCCGCGCTGCGCTTCGAGCCGGAAAGTTCCGAGGCGATGGGCTTTGGTTTCCGCTGCGGCTTCCTTGGCATGCTGCACATGGAAATCGTGCAGGAACGGCTGGAGCGCGAGTACAACCTCGACCTGATCAGCACCGCGCCGACGGTGGTCTATGAGGTACTGAAGACCGACGGCTCGGTGGTCAACATGGATAACCCGGCCAAGTTGCCGCCGGTGAACCAGGTCACCGAAGTCCGTGAACCGATCATCCGCGCCAACATCCTCACCCCCGAGGAATACATCGGCAATGTCATCAAGCTGTGCGAGGAAAAGCGCGGTAGCCAGCTCGGCATCAACTACCTGGGCAGCCAGGTGCAGATCAGCTACGAGCTGCCGATGGCCGAGGTGGTGCTGGACTTCTTCGACAAGCTGAAGTCGGTCAGCCGCGGCTATGCGTCGCTGGACTACCACTTCGTGCGTTTCGAAGCAGGTCCGTTCGTCCGCGTGGACGTGCTGATCAACGGCGACAAGGTCGATGCGCTGTCGCTTATCGTCCACCGTTCGCATTCCGATCGTCGCGGCCGCGAGCTGTGCGAGAAGATGAAGGAGCTGATTCCCCGGCAGATGTTCGACGTGGCCATCCAGGCCGCGATCGGCTCGCAGGTGATTGCCCGCACCACGGTCAAGGCCATGCGCAAGAACGTTCTTGCCAAGTGCTATGGCGGTGACGTGTCGCGCAAGAAGAAGCTGCTGGAGAAGCAGAAGGAAGGCAAGAAGCGCATGAAGCAGGTCGGTCGCGTGGAGATTCCACAGGAAGCCTTCCTCGCCGTGCTGCAGATGGACAACAAGTAGAGGTAGAGTCGGCCCACCAGGGCCGGTTCGCCCTGATCGCCTGCAAAGGACCCTGAATGAAATTGTTTGAGTTCCTCCTGGTCGCCCTGACCCTGGCCTCCGGCCTGATCCTGCTTGCCGACAAGCTGTATTTCGCCCGGCGCCGCGCCCGGCGCGCCGGCCTGCTGGACAGTGAGCCGGCAGTGGTGGATTACTCGCGGGCATTCTTCCCGGTGCTGGCGATCGTACTGGTGGTGCGCAGCTTCATCGCCGAGCCGTACAAGATCCCGTCCAGCTCGATGATGCCGAACCTGCTGATCGGCGACTTCATCCTGGTCAACAAGTTCGCCTATGGCCTGCGCCTGCCGCTGACCAACACCACGTTCGTGCCGCTGGGCGAGCCGGCGCGCGGTGACGTGGTGGTGTTCCATTTCCCGGGCCACAACGACCAGGATCCGAACAAGGGCGAGAATTTCATCAAGCGCGTGGTCGGTGTGCCAGGCGACCAGGTTGCCTTCGAAGGCAACAGCCTGACCCTCAACGGCCAGCCGGTGAAGTATGAGGACAAGGGCATCTACGCTGGCCATCGCGGCCACGGCGAAGGTGCCAGCCTGCTGGTGGAAGAGCTGCCGGGGCGCACCCACACCGTGCTGGAGACGGCCTATCCTGCTGGGCAGGGTGAGTGGACCGTGCCGGCCGGCAAGTACCTGGTGATGGGCGACAACCGCGACAACAGCGATGATGGCCGCTTCTGGGGCCTGCTGCCGGAGGAGAACCTGCGCGGCAAGGCCTTCCTGATCTGGCTGAACTGTTCGGGCTGGTTCTGCAAGGACGGCTTCGAGCCGTCGCGGATCGGTTCGGGCGTCAAATGATCCATCCACGCGTATCTGGGGAGAACGCAATGAAACACATGGGCACGCAGCGCGGCATGACCTTGACCTCCTTCCTGGTGGTCCTGATCGTGGTCGGTTTTTTCCTTTATGTCGGCATGAAACTGTTCCCGATGTACCAGGAATATTACGCAGTGCGCTCGGCGATGAAGAGCCTGGCGAAGGAGCCGGGTATCGGCGACATGCAGCCGGCCAATATCCAGAGCCTGTTCTTCAAGCGTCTTTACATCAATTACTCCGACAACGTGAAGCCGTCCAACGTCAAGTTCGATCGCAAGGAGGGTGGTTGGACCCTGCGGGTGAACTATGAAGTCCGCCGTCCCCTGATCGGCAACCTCGACGTGGTCGGCAAATTCGACTCAACCCAGGATCTGAACCGTCGCGGTGCCGAATAAACCCTTCCAACGCGGTGACCGCATAGGCCATCCTTTCTCGAACCCGGACCTGCTTGCGCAGGCCCTGAGGCATCGTTCTGCTGGTGTACCGCACAACGAGCGGCTGGAGTTCCTCGGCGACAGCATCGTCAACATGCTGGTGGCCCAGGCGCTGTACGAACGCTGGCCGAAGGCGGACGAAGGTGCGCTGACGCGCGGCCGTGCCGAGCTGGTGCGCGAAGGTGCGCTGGCGGTGCTGGCACGTGAGCTGGAACTTGGCGAACGGCTCACCCTGGGCGCGGGCGAGATGAAGACAGGCGGCCATCGCCGCGACTCCATCCTGGCCGATGCTTTTGAAGCGGTGGTGGCGGCGATCTACCTGGATGCCGGCTTCGAGGCTTGCCGGGCGGTGGTGCTGCCCTGGTTCGCCGCCTCCATGGATGCGTTGCCGGCGACCGGCCGGACCGAGAAAGATCCCAAGACCCGCCTCCAGGAATGGCTGCAGGGCCGACAGAAGGCATTGCCGCAGTACGAACTGGTGTCAGAATCCGGTGACGACCACGCCAAGACCTTCCGGGTACGCTGCAACGTGACCGAACCGGCCGTGAGTACCGAGGGCGAAGGCGCCTCGCGGCGGTTGGCCGAACAACAGGCGGCTTCGGCCGCGTTTGAACTACTGGTGGATTCAAAGTGAGCGAACAGATGCCCCATCATTGCGGCAGCGTAGCCGTCATCGGCCGGCCCAACGTGGGCAAATCAACCCTGACCAATGCGTTGGTCGGGGCCAAGGTCAGCATTGTCTCCAATCGCCCGCAGACCACGCGGCACCGGTTGCTGGGCATTGCCACCTACCCGGAAGGGCAGATCGTCCTGGTGGACACCCCGGGCCTGCACAAGGTGCAGAAGCGGGCGATGAACCGGGTGATGAACCGCGCGGCCCGCGGTTCGCTGGAAGGCGTCGATGTCGGCCTGCTGGTCATCGAGGCCGGCCGCTGGGACGAAGAAGACAGCCTGGCTTTCAAGGTGCTGCGCGATGCGGGCATCCCGGTGCTGCTGGTGGTCAACAAGATCGACCGGCTGAAGGAAAAGGCGGCCCTGCTGCCATTCCTGCAGCAGGTCACCGAGGGGCGTGAATTCGCCTCCGTCCACCCGATTTCGGCACAGAAGCGCAATGGCCTGGAAGCGCTGGTGCGCGACCTGCTGGCGCTGTTGCCCGAAGCGCCGCCGATGTTCGGCGAAGACGAGATCACCGATCGCAGCCAGCGCTTCCTCGCCGGCGAGCTGGTGCGTGAGCAGCTGATGCGGCAACTGGGCGAAGAACTGCCGTATGCCACCACGGTGGAAATCGAACGCTTCACCGAAGACGGCAACCTGCTGCGCATCGGTGCGGTCATCTGGGTCGAGCGCGAGGGCCAGAAGGCCATCGTGATCGGCAAGGCGGGTACGCGGCTGAAGGAGATCGGCGCCAAGTCCCGGCTGCAGATGGAGCGGCTGTTCGGTGCCAAGGTATTCCTGGAGACCTGGGTGCGCGTGCGCGAAGGCTGGTCCGACGACGAGGCCGCGCTGAAGGCCTTCGGCTACGAATAACCGCGCAGGACAGCCGGAACGATGCGCATCGACGCCGAACCCGGCTTTGTCCTGCACGCGCGGGCCTACCGCGAAACCAGCTTGCTGGTAGAGGTGCTCAGCGCCTCGCATGGACGGCTGGGGCTGCTGGCGCGCGGGGTTGCCAGCGCCAAGGGGCAGGTGCTGCGTGCGGCGCTGCAGCCGTTGCAGTGGATCCGCTTCGATGCCGTGCAGCGCGGCGAACTGGCGCAGCTGCGCAGCGCCGAGGCGCTGGATGCGGCGCCTCGGCTGGCCGGCCAGGCGATGCTGGCCGGGTTCTACCTCAATGAACTGGTGATGCGGCTGGCGCCACGCCAGGACCCGGTGCCGGACCTTTACCGGGCGTATGGCCAGGTACGTGGGCGCCTGGCGCTGGGATTGCCGCTGGCCTGGAGCCTGCGCAGGTTCGAGCGGGACCTGCTGGAGGCGTTGGGTTTCGGTTTCGATCTTCTATCGGCCAGTGACGGCGCACCGGTCGACCCGGCCGCACGCTACCAGTTGGACCCGCTGGAAGGCCCCACGCGGCTGCTCAGCGAGCGCGATGGACAAGGACGGCGGGGTACGGCAACCGGTGCGGCCCTGTTGGCGCTGGCCCACGACCAGCAGCCGGCCAGCGACGACCTGGCCAGCCTGCGCTTGCCGATGCGCGCGGTGCTGGCGCACCACCTGGGCGCGCGCGGGCTGAAATCCTGGGAGTTGCTGGACGACCTGGCACGGCAGCGGTAGATACCGTCTCACCCTTGCCTGCGCAAGGGCAGTTCGACAGGCCATGCATACCTCGACGTAGCGCCGGGCCATGCCCGGCGGACATGCTGGCCTTGTTCGTTTTCCTTCCGCGGCGCGGTTGAAAGCCGCCGAGCATGGCCCGGCGCTACCGGTGGGTCAATGCAGCAGCGCGGCCACCGCGTCATGGAAACCGGCCTGGGCCTGGTCCGAAGCAGGCATCTGGTGCAGGTTGCGCACCGCGCGCGCCAGTCGCGCCGCGCCGACGAAACCGCAACTGGCCTGCAGCCGGTGCAACTGGTTGCGCAGTGCCGGTTCGTCGTGGCGGTCCACGGCCTGGTCCACCGCATCGCGAACCCCGGGCAATTCGGCCAGGAACAATTCGCGCAGGGCGATCAGGTGGTTGCGTTGTCCGTTCAGGGCGGCCAGCGCGGTGATCTCGTCCCAGTCCTGCGTTTCATTGAGCTGGGTGACCGGAGCCTGGGTCGGCGATAACGGGGCAGGGCCGCGGGCCAGCGCGCGGCGGACCACCTTCAGCAGGTCGTCGCGGCCCAGCGGCTTGACCAGGATGTCGCCGAAGCCGGCCTGGCGCAGGCGCGCATGGGTCCCGGCGTCGCGATCGGCGGTATGCGCCAGCGCCGGGGTATCGGTCTGCAGCAGGCGCAGCTTTCCCAGCAGGTCGCTGCCATGGCCGTCGGGCAGGTTGGCATCGACCAGCCACAGGTCGTGGTGCCCCTGCTGGGCCATGGTGACGGCCGCCGCGAGTGAATCGGCGGTGTCCACGTCGGCGGGCAACGTTTCCAGCGCGGCCTTGAGAAAGCCGCAGGTAATCATGTCGTCCTCGACCAGCAGGAAACGGGGGCGCGGCGTCCGCGGCGGGTTCGTCTGCATAAAGGCTGCCTCCATGTCAGCTATGCGCATATTAACCACCATGCGCCCGTAAGCAAGCGTGCAGAGGCGGCGAGTGGCCCTATCTGCGACAATACGCACCCTTTTTACACGCAGCCCTTTGCCACGTGGCCCGTCACCGTTCCCGCATCGACCGCACTCCTTTCCAGACCGACATCCTCGACCTGAGCCACGATGGCCGTGGCGTTGCCCGCCGGGACGGCGAAGGCGGCAAGGTCACCTTCGTCAGCGGCGCGCTGCCGGGCGAGGTGGTGATGGCAGAGCAGACCGCACGCAGCCGCCACTTCGACGAGGCGCGCATGCTGGAAGTGGTGGAGGCCTCGCCGTTGCGCGTGCAGCCCCGCTGTCCGCACTTCGGCACCTGTGCCGGCTGCGTGCTGCAGCACCTGCAGGAGGACGAGCAGATCGTCGCCAAGCAGCGCGTGCTGATGGACAACCTGCAGCGCATCGGCCACGTGCAGCCGCAGCAGGTGCTGGCACCGCTGGTCGGGGAGAGCTGGGGCTATCGCCGCAAGGGCCGCTTCTCGGTGCGCCGTGTTGAGAAGAAGGACCGCACCCTGGTCGGCTTCCGTGAACAGGATCCCCGTTTCGTGGCGGACCTGACGCAATGTTTGACGGTGATTCCGCAGATCGGCACCAAGGTCTCCGCGCTGTCGGCATTCGTGGAGTCGCTGGATGGCAAGCGTGATATCCCGCAGATCGAGTTCATCGCTGGCGATGACGCCATTGCATTGACCATCCGCCACCTGCAGCCGCTAAGCGATGCTGATCGCGCGGCATGGCTGGCTTTCGGCGACGAGCACGGATTCGCCATTTTCCTGCAACCCGGTGGCCTGCACACCGTGCACAAGCTGTCTCCGCAGGAGGTCCCGCTGTCGTTCCGGCTGGCGCCATGGGATATCGAGCTGGCATTCCGCCCGCTGGACTTCATCCAGGTGAATGCGAACCTGAATGAAAAAATGATCGCGCATGCGCTGTCATTGCTGGATGCGGGCCCGGACGAGCGCGTGCTGGACCTGTTCTGTGGCTTGGGCAATTTCACCCTGCCATTGGCGCGTGGCGTACGTGAAGTGGTGGGGGTGGAGGGTGACGAAGGCCTGGTGGCACGGGCCAGGGAAAATGCCCAGCGCAATGGATTGGACAACGCCAGCTTCCATGCCGCCGACCTCACCCAGGACCAGCGGCAGGCGTCGTGGATGCGCGAAGGCTTCGACAAGCTGTTGCTGGATCCGCCACGTTCCGGTGCGATCGATGTGCTGCAGCAGCTGCCCCTGAAGCAGTTCAAGCGCATCGTCTACGTGAGCTGCCATCCCGGTTCGCTGGCGCGCGATGCCGGCTACCTGGTCAACGAGCAGGGGTTCAAGCTGGTCAGTGCAGGGGCCATGGACATGTTCCCGCACACCGCGCACGTGGAAAGCATCGCGGTATTCGAACGGGATTGAGGCGCGGCTGCAGAGGGGGGCGCCGAACGATACCCGGCCGCCGGGCATGGCCCGGCGCTACCTGCGGTCTTTGGACGGTTGCCTCATAATCTCCGCCATGGCTATTGAAATCGAGCGCAAATTCCTGGTGGTCGGCGACGACTGGCGCGCTGCGGCGCATGCGGTCATCCCGATGGCGCAGGGCTACATCAACGACATGGGCGCGCTGGATCGGGGTGAGCAGAAGGCATCGGTGCGCGTGCGCATCGAGGGCGACACGGCGGCGCTGAACCTGAAGTCGCGCACGCTGGGCCGCAGCCGGCAGGAGTTCGACTACCCGGTTCCGATGGAGGATGCGCGGGCGCTGCTGGCGCTGTGCGTCGGTGGCATCATCGACAAGCGCCGCCACCTGGTGCAGCACGAAGGCCTGCTGTGGGAGATCGACGAGTTCCTGGGCGAAAACGCCGGACTGCTTGTGGCCGAAGTGGAACTGGAACATCCCGACCAGGCTGTCGCGCTGCCGCCATGGGCCGGCCACGAAGTCACCGAACACGCCCGCTATTACAACGTCGCGCTGGCCTCGCACCCCTACTCACGCTGGACCACCAGCGAAAAAGGGGACGGAGGGGATTAAGTCGTTCTCCGCCCCTTTCATCGTTCGACCGACGGCCCCATGTCTGGCCCATGAAAATCGATATCTACGCTGACCTTGTGTGTCCGTGGTGCTGGATCGGCAAGCACCGTTTCAACCAGGCGCTGGCGCTGCTGGGCGACGAGATTCCCAACCTCGATATCCAATGGCAGCCCTTCCAGCTGGAACCGGATGCCGATACCACGCCGGTGCCGCTACGGCAGGCCCTGGAGCGCAAGTTCGGGGGCGTCGAGCGGACAGGGCAACTGCTTGCGCAGACCCAGGCCACCGCGCGGGCTGAAGGCCTGGCGATGGATTTCGACCAGGGCCAGGTGCGGGTGACGACGTTGCCGGCGCATCGCCTGATGTGGCTGGCGGGCCAGCACGGTGCGCAGGACGCCGTGGGCGAGGCGCTGTTCAGGGCCCATTTCGAGCACGGCCGCAACCTTGCCGACACATCGGTGCTTGTCGAGGCCGGTGTCGAGGGTGGGCTGGCGGCAGGCGACGTGGAGCAGATGCTGGCCTCCGGGCGCGGTCTCCATGAGGTGCAACAGGCGTTGGAGCAAGCAGGATCCCTTGGTATTTCCTCGGTCCCCACCTTTGTCATCGATGGCCGCTGGGCGCTTCAGGGTGCACAACCGCCGGAGGAGATCGCCCAGGCGTTACGCCAGATCGCGGCGCAGGCAGGGCCGAAAGCGACTTAACCCCCTCCGTCCCCTTTTTCCTTCCGTCACCCGGTTCTGCGACAATGCGGCGCCCCGTAGTGGAGATGGACCATGTTGTTGATTGGCGTCGCCGGGATAGAACTGACTGCCCAGGAGCGCGCCTGGTTGCAGCACGATGCCGTGGCCGGCGTGGTGCTGTTCAAGCGCAATTTCGCTTCTCCGCAGCAGGTTGCCGAACTGTCCGCCGCGATCCGCGATGCCGCCCCGCGTCCGCAGTTGATCTGCGTGGACCAGGAAGGCGGCCGCGTGCAACGCTTCCAGCAGGGTTTCAGTGCGCTGCCGCCGCTGCAGGACATCGGTGCACGGCATGCGCACGATCCGCAGCGCGCCCTGGCGATGGCCGAGCAGCATGCCTGGCTGATGGCCAGCGAAGTGCGCGCCAGTGGCGTGGACCTGAGCTTCGCTCCGGTGGTGGACCTGGCCCGTGGCAACCGTGCCATCGGCAACCGCGCCTTCAGCGATGATCCGCAGGTAGTGGCCGCGTTCACCGAGGCCTATGTGCGCGGAATGCATGCAGCCGGCATGGCCGCCACGCTGAAGCATTTTCCCGGCCACGGCACCGTGCTGGAAGATACCCATGTGGACACCGCGGTCGATCCGCGCGCGCTGGATGAGCTGCGCGCGCAGGATCTGCTGCCCTTCGTTGCCGGCATCGCAGCCGGCGCCGACGCAGTGATGATGGCGCACGTGGTCTATCCGCAGGTGGCGCCAGAACCGGCTGGCTACTCGCGCCGCTGGATCGAGGAGATCCTGCGGGGCGAACTGGGCTTCCGCGGCGTGGTCTTTTCCGACGATATCGGCATGGCCGCGTCCTTCAGCGCCGGTGGGGTGAAGGCGCGTGTCGATGCGCACCTGGATGCTGGCTGTGACGTGGTCCTGGTATGCCATCCAGAGCTGGTGGAAGAATCCCTTCGTGCGGTGGAACACCGTACGTCCAATACTGCCGCGCTGCTGGGGCTGATCGGCCGCGGCGCGCTTGGCTGGGATGGCCTGCTGGCCGATGCCCGCCATGGCGATACCCGAACCCGTTTGCTTGAATCTCTTGGAAGAACTGTCTGATGCCCAACCTCACCATTCCCCAGGCGCTGGCCCAGGCCGACCTGCTGGTCGACCGCCCCACCATCGACAAGGCCATCGGCAGCATCGCTGACGCCATCGCGCGCGATTACAAGGGCGAGACCCCGCTGTTCCTGTCCATCATGCACGGTGCGCTGCCGTTCGCCGGCCAGCTGGCGCTGGAACTGGGTGCGCGCGGCCAGGACGTCCAGTTCGATTACCTGCATGCGACCCGCTACCGTGGCGAAACCACGGGCGGCGAGCTGGTCTGGAAGCACAAGCCGGCTACCGCGCTGTTCGGCCGCCGCGTGCTGCTGGTGGACGACATCCTGGACGAAGGCTACACGCTGCAGGGCGTGCGTACCTGGTGCCTGGAGCAGGGCGCCACCGACGTGCGCATCGCCGCGCTGACGGTCAAGAAGCACGAGCGTGCGCTGCCCGACGTGCAGGCCGACTATGCCGGCATCGAGCTGCCTGACCGCTATGTGTTCGGCTTCGGCATGGATGTCAACGAGACGCTGCGCTGCGTGCCGGCGATCTATGCATTGAAGGAAGGCTGATGCAGCAGATCGCATTGGCGGTCATCGGTGGTACCGGTGTCTACAACCTGGCCCAGCTGGATGACGTGCAGACCCATGACGTCGAGACCCGCTTCGGCACGCCGTCCGGGCCGATCCGGGTGGGCACCCTGCTTGGCCATCGCGTGGCTTTCCTGGCACGCCATGGTGAAGGCCATTCGTTGCCGCCGCACAAGATCAATTACCGTGCCAACCTGGCAGCGCTGCAGCAGGTGGGAGCCCAGCGCGTGCTGGCGCTGAATACGGTCGGCGGCATAACCGATGCATTCGGTCCGCGGGTGCTGGCGTGCCCGGAGCAGATCATCGATTACACCTGGGGGCGCATCTCCACGCTGTGCGAAGAGCCCGGCAGCGATGTGCTGCACGTGGACTTCGGCCATCCCTATACGCCCATGCTGCGGAGCAAGATTCTCGCGGCCGCAAAAGTGACCGGCGTCACGGTACACGATGGCGGTTGTTATGGCGCTACGCAGGGGCCGCGGCTGGAAACCATTGCGGAAATCGCGCGTCTGCGCCGCGACGGCTGCGACCTGGTCGGCATGACAGGCATGCCCGAAGCCGCATTGGCGCGGGAGCTGGGGCTGGATTATGCCTGCCTGGCGATCATTGCCAACTGGGCTGCCGGCTGCGGCGATGGCGAAGAAATCACGATGGCTGAAGTGCTGGCCAACGTGCAGGCAGCGTCGAATGGATTGCCGGAACTGGTGGGTGAATTGGCACGGGGGTGATTGTCATCCTCGGGTAAGCTTTGCATACTCCGCCAGTGCGCTGGTTTTACAGCGTGCACCACCCATACATTGCAAAGGTCTCGCATCAACATGTCGAAAGTGACAGGTACCGTCAAGTGGTTCAACGACGCCAAGGGATTTGGCTTTATTTCACCGGACGATGGCAGCGCCGACGTGTTCGCGCACTTTTCGGCCATCAATTCCAAGGGCTTCCGCAGCCTGCAGGAAGGCCAGAAGGTCGAGTATGAGCTGACCCAGGGCCCGAAGGGCGCCCAGGCTTCGGATATCGTGCCGGTCGCTTGATCCACTCGAACGTGCACTGAAGAACCCCGCCACGGCGGGGTTTTTTTCTCTTCTTCCCGGCGCGCGCCCGGCCCCCACGGCACGGCCCGCTTGCGCGGTCAAGGCGAGCGCTGGATCGGGCACAATCCCCGCATGGATTCCCGCATGCGCATCGCCGTCATCGGCTACGGCACCGCCGGCCAGGCATTGGCCATTCTCCTTTCCCGCGACGAGCACCACGTCGACATCTTCGAGCGTGCTGCCACGCCCGGCCCGGTAGGCGCCGGGTTCCTGCTGCAGCCCAGCGGCCTGCAGGTGCTGTGGCAGATGGGCCTGCTCGATGCCGTGCGCGGCCATGCCGTCCCGGTGCACCGGCTGCGTGGCGATACGCCCTGCGGCCGTACCGTGATGGACATGGGGTATGCCGGGCTGGATCCGCGGTTGCACGGGTTGGGCATGCAGCGGGGGGCGCTGTTCCAGCTGCTTGATGCCGCTCGGGAAGGTGCCGGCATGCTGCATGCCGGCACCCGCATCACGGCGGTGGACGATGAACGTGGCATGCTGCGTGACGATGACGGACGCCAGCACGGTCCCTACGATCTGGTGATCGCCGCCGACGGATCGTCCTCCCGTCTTCGCGCACACGTGAAAGGCACGGTGCTCGACCGCGTTTACCCTTGGGGTGCCCTGTGGTGCCTGTTGCCGGCAGAAGACTGGCCGCACGTGACCGAGCTGCGCCAGCGTTACGTGGCGGCGCGCAGGATGATCGGCTTGTTGCCGGTAGGTACCCGCCCCGGCGATGCCACGCCGCAGCTCAGCTTCTTCTGGAGCCTGCCGCGCGAGGACTTCGCGCGATGGGAAAGCGAAGGCATGCCGTCGTGGCTGCAGGAACTGCGCGGCCTGTGGCCGGAGGCGGCTTCGCGCTTCGTCCACCTGCACGATGGCGGCCAACTGGCGCGTGCGACATACCGCGATGCGGTTGTTCGACGCTGGCATAGTGGCCGGCTGGTACTGGCTGGAGATGCGGCGCACGCCATGAGCCCGCAATTGGGGCAGGGCGTGAACATGGCACTGCTCGATGCCGTGGCCCTGCGCGATGCGCTGCGTGTCCATGGGCGGAGCGGGGCGGCATTGCATGCCTATCAAGCCCAGCGCCGTGCGCACGTGGCGGTGTACCAGCGCTGGAGCCGCTGGCTGACGCCACTGTTCCAGTCCAACCACGATGCCTGGGCAAGGGCGCGCGACGTGCTGCTGGGCCCGATGGGACGGTTGCCTGGCGGGCGCGGGCACATGCTGCGCGTGCTCAGTGGCACCCAGCAGGGCTGGTTCGGCCGGATGGCGCTGGACCCTGCGTTCATCGAAGCGCTGGGTGCCCCGCAGGCGGCTCCTGCGGCCCCGGCAGCGGCCTCGCCAGCGATGATGTGAAGAACGTTGTCGATGAAGTTAACAGTCACCTCACCTCGTTCGTGGCACAACATGCAGGTACGCACCAGCCTGCGCGTCCCCGGAGCCGTTTCGTGATCCTGCGTCGCACGCACCCGGGAGGCTGCTGGTGCTGCCCCGATCCGGCTTGGGTGAGCCGACTGCAAGGAGTCCACCATGTTGTTCTCGGCCGAAGCGCTGGAATCGGAAATCTGCAAGCTGCGAGGCCTGCTGCAGATGCTGCACGAGGACCAGCCTGACGTGCTGGAAGACGTGTTCGAATTCCACGTCGGCAACCTGATCAGCCATTCCTCGCCCGACCACCACGCACACATCCGCACCTGCGCGCACGAGATGCTGGTTACCGTGCGCGCGTTGCCACGTCGCGTGGAATCCAAAGGGCCAGACTTTCGGCTGATGCCGGGCGCGTTTGCCGCCACTGCCTGATTTTTCCGGCTGTCGTGGGGTGATCTGTCCAGGGCCGGGCGTTGCCTGGGGCAGAATCGCAGGGTCCGGCTGACCGGAGGCAGGTGCAATGCACGACGAAATCGGACCGTTCCAGACCCATGTGGTGGAGAACCAGCCCCCACCGTTCACCGGTCGTGACCTGTGGTCGGACGACGCGGCGCTGGTGGAGGCCGTCCAGCGCACGGGTGCATTGGTTTTCGCCCCGCGTCTGGCGGCATACGGCAAGCTGGCCGGCGATACCCTGTACCGGCTTGGATTCGACGCCAACCGTGACCGCCCCCGCCTGCGTACGCATGATGCGCAGGGCCATCGCATCGACACCGTCGAATTCCATCCGGCTTACCACGAGCTGATGCAACTGGCCAAAGCGCACGGCGTGGCCGGCCTGTCCTGGCATGAACCCCAGCCTGGTGCCCATGTGGCACGCGCCGCCTTGAGCTACCTGCATCACCAGGCCGAAGCGGGCACCAGTTGCCCACTGACCATGACCCATGCCGCCGTGGCGGTGCTTGCCGCCCATCCCATGTTGTCCGAATGGGCGCGCAAGGCGGCTGCACCGGTATATGACCCTCGTGATGTGCCGATGGCGGACAAGGCCGGCATCACCCTGGGCATGGGCATGACCGAAAAGCAGGGGGGCTCGGACGTGCGCTCCAATGCCACCACCGCCCAGCCCGAGGCGGATGGCAGCTATCGGCTGGTGGGCCACAAATGGTTTTTCTCCGCACCGATGTCCGATGGTTTCCTGGTGCTGGCACAGGCGCCTGCAGGGCTGACCTGCCTGCTGATGCCGCGGCGTCTGCCGAATGGAAATCGCAACGCATTCCAGTTGATGCGCCTGAAGGACAAGCTCGGCGACTGGTCCAACGCCTCCAGCGAGGTCGAGTTCGCCGGTGCCCATGCCTGGCGGGTGGGCGAAGAGGGGCGCGGGGTCGCCACGATCATCCAGATGGTGATGATGACGCGGCTGGACTGCATGCTGGGTGCGGCGGCGGAGATGCGCATGGCCCTGGCGCAGGCATTGCACCACGCGCGGCACCGGCGCACGTTCGGCCAGCGCCTGTGCGATCACCCGCTGATGGCCAATGTATTGGCCGACCTGGCGCTGGAATCCGAGGCTGCCACGGCGCTGGCGATCCACGTGGCCGCTGCCGTGGACGCCGCATCGGGCGATGCACGCGAGCCGATGCGCGCGCGCGTGGGCACGGCGCTGGGCAAGTACTGGATCTGCAAGCGCGCTGCGGTATTCGTCAATGAAGCCCAGGAATGCCTGGGTGGCGCGGGCTACGTGGAAGAGTCCATGCTGCCGCGGTTGTATCGGCAGGCGCCGCTCAATTCGATCTGGGAGGGTAGCGGCAACATCCAGTGCCTGGACCTGCTGCGTGCGCTGCAGCGTGAGCCCCAGGCCCTGCAGGTGCTGCTGGAGGACCTGCAGGCGGCCTGTGGTCGTGAACCGCTGTTCGATGCCGCCCTGGCGCGCTGGTGGACCGATACGCTGCCAGGGCCGGTGCTGGCCAGGCTGTACTGCGAGCGCATGGCGTTGCTGCTGCAGGCATCGATCCTGCTGCGCGCGGGAAGTCCGGTGGCGCCGGCATTCGTGCGCAGCCGCCTGGGCACCGAACACGGCATGGCATTCGGCACCTTGCCGGGCGATATCGACGCCGACGCGCTGCTGGCACGCGCGCTGCCGTGATCTGCACGCGCGGCAAGGGAAGGGGTGCCGACGGTAACCGGCACCCCGGGCAGCGATCAGTGCTGGGCGTCGTCAGCGTTCTTTCGTGCATCGTCGGCGACGTCCCGCGCTTTTTCGGCGACGTTCTGTGCGGCATCGGCGGTGGCTTCGCTGGCGTTGACCGATGCATTGCGGGCGGCATCGTTGGCCTGGGTGGCTGCTGATGCGGTCGCATCGGCGGCGCGGTCCAGGGCCTGGCGGGTATCGGCCGCAGCCTGCCGGGAGGCGTCGGTGGCTTCGTCGGCGGCGTCGCGGGTCGCGGCGGCTGCGCGATCGACGGCGTCGCGTGCGGCGGCTCCCGCGCTGTCGGCGGCCTGTGCGGCATCCTGGCGGGCCTGTTCGGCCTCGGGGCCCTTGCAGGCGGCCAGGCCGAGCAACAGTGAGGTGGCCAGCAGGGAGGTGGTCAGCGGACGGATTTTCATGGCGGGCTCCAGCGTTCACGGTTGCAGGGAGCGCCAGCCTATTCATGACTGGGTCGATTTGGGGTGAAGGCGCGCTGCGCGCCGGCTTCGAAGCAAAAGCAAAAGCAACATCAACGGCAGAGGCTGCAGGGCTGCGGCCCACTTTCGACAGGTCCATGCAGGCTTCGAGGTAGCGCCGGGCCATGCCCGGCGGGTTGGGGCGACCGGGCATGGCCCCGCTACCCCGAATGCCAGGCAAAGAAAAAGCCGCTGGCGAACCAGCGGCTTTTCCAGAACAGCTTGAAGAAAGAAGTTATTACTTCTTGGCTTCTTCAGCAGCGTCCTTGGCCTGCTCGGCGGTGCCTTCGGCAGCCTTGGCAGCGTCGGCAGCAGCGTCTGCAGCAGCGTCGGTGGCGGCGCCAGCGGCGGCACCGGCAGCGTCGGCCGAAGCGTCAGCGGCGGTGGCGGCGGTGTCGGCAGCCTGCTGGGCAGCGTCGGCGGTTTCGGTGCCGGCAGCAGCAGCCTGGTCGGCAGCAGCCTGGGCTTCGGTGGCAGCTTCGTTGGCCGAAGCGGCGGCGTCCTGCGCAGCTTCCTGCTTCGAGCAGGCAGCCAGGGCCAGGGCCAGGGACATCGCAACCAGCAGCTTGTTGATGCTCATTAGGTGAATCCTCGTCGTTAGATTAGGCAACGCGCAGTTGCGCGCCGCCAACATGATGACAAGCCACGAATGACTGTCAAGCTTAGCCGCATTCAGTTTTGCGAATCAGGCGTTAATTCCAATCAAATCAATTCGATGGCGATGGCCGTTGCTTCACCGCCACCAATGCACAGCGTCGCGATGCCGCGCTTGCCGCCACGGCTGCGCAAGGCGTGTACCAAGGTCACCACCAAGCGTGCGCCCGACGCGCCGATCGGATGACCCAGCGCGCAGGCACCGCCATTGACGTTGAGTTTGTCATGCGGGATGCCCAGTTCGCGCATCGGTGCCATGGCCACCACGGCGAATGCCTCGTTGATCTCGAACAGGTCCACCGACTCCACGCTCCAGCCGGTCTTCTCCAGCAGCTTGTGGATCGCCCCGATCGGCGCGGTGGTGAACCATTCCGGCTCCTGCGAATGGGTGGCATGGGCGATGATGCGCGCCAGCGGCTGCACGCCGCGGGCATGCGCGTCGTCTTCCGACAGCAACACCACGGCGGCCGCACCATCGGAAATGCTGGACGAACTGGCCGCGGTCACGCTGCCGTCCTTCCTGAACGCCGGGCGGAGGGTGGGAATCTTGCCGATGTCCGCGCGCGTGGGCTGTTCATCGGCGGAGACGTCGACTTCACCCTTGCGGCTGGCGACCTTCACCGCCACGATCTCATCGGCGAAGGCACCGTTGGCCTGTGCGGCCTGCGCACGCCTGACCGACTCGATCGCGTACGCGTCCTGCTCTTCGCGGGTGAACTGGTACTTGTCCACGGCGCATTCGGCGAACTCACCCATGGCCTTGCCGTCGTAGGCGTTGACCAGGCCATCGTGGGCCATGTGGTCGACCGCCTGGAAGTTGCCGAAACGGTTGCCGGTACGGGAGTTCGGCAGCAGGTGCGGGGCGTTGGACATCGACTCCATGCCGCCGGCGACCACGATGCTGGCCGATCCCGCCTTGATCAGGTCATGGCCGAGCATGATCGCCTTCATGCCCGAACCGCAGACCTTGTTGAGCGTGGTGGCGCCGGTGGACAGCGGCAACCCGCCGGCGATCGCGGCCTGGCGGGCGGGTGCCTGGCCCAGGTTGGCCGGCAGCACGCAGCCCATGATGACTTCGGAGACGTCGCTGGCAGGCACGCCGGACTGCTCCAGCACTGCGCTGATCGCGGCGGCGCCGAGGGTCGGAGTGGGCACGCCGTTGAACTGGCCGAGGAAGGAGCCGATGGCGGTGCGCTTGGCGGCGGCGATGACGATGTTGGACATGGCAATCTCGTTGTTGCGTAAGCAAATTCGGAAAAGGAGACACGAGGCGTTGGAAGGCGACGCGAATCCCGGCAGACTGCGTGGGGGACGCCCAGTATAGGGCGTGCCCTTGACCGCTGGTGACCATGCCGGGCGCGATGGGGTGGTGGCAACCGCACTCGATTACTTCGATGGGGAGACAGGGATGAAGCACGCAGTCGTGATGACGTCGGCCAGGATGGCGCCGGCGGGAATGAACTCTGGCCTGGCCATCGCGCTTGCGCTGGCATTGACGGCCTGTGGCGGGGGCGGCGGCGGGGGCGGCAATGTCCGCGTGGATCCGCCCGTGGCGCCGCCGCCGACCACGCCGCCGCCAGTGACTCCCGAACCACCGCCACCGGCCCAGCCAACCCGGCAGGGGCACCTGGCCGCCATCAACGCGCTGGGCACGGGGCTGACCGGGCAGGGGGTGCGGATCGGCGTCGTGGACTCCGGGGTAAACCGGGCCCATCCGACCCTGGCAGGCAGGGTGGTCGCCAATTACAGCTATGTTGATGGACGGGTCAATGATCTCGGCCGGGATGATGTTGTTGGCCATGGCACCACGGTGGCCTCGCTGGCGGCCGGGGGCGTCTACGCGGGGGTGCAGCAGGGCGTGGCCCCCGGCGCTGAAATCGTATCGGCGCGCATCATCGCGGACCAACGGCCAACCGATGACGGTTCGGGCAATGGCAACCAGGTCGATGGCGCGCTGGGACTGGCGCAGGTCCACCGCGACCTGGTCAATGCCGGCGTCAAGGTCATGAACAATTCCTGGGGCGGGCTGTACTGGACGGCACCGTCGGTGACCGCGCAGATCGCAGATGAGTACCGGCCCTTCATCCTGTCCAATGGCGGGCTGGTGGTGTTCGCCACCGGCAACGACGCCCGTGCCGACCCGTCGAACATGGCGGCGCTGCCGAGCCGGCCAGGTCCTTCGGGCACGCGGCCGGCCGCAGACCTCGCACGCGGCTGGCTGGCGGTGACGGCCGTGGATACCGTCAATCCCACGCAGCGGGCCGCCTATGCCAACGCCTGTGGCGAGGCGGCCGATTACTGCCTGGCAGCGCCGGGCACGGCGGTCTATCCGGATCCACAGGCCACTGATGGATCGGCGTCGTTTTTCTATGGCTGGGGCACGTCCTATGCAGCGCCACTGGTCTCCGGCGCGGCTGCGCTGGTCTGGCAGCGCTTCCCCTACTTCAGCAACGACCTGGTGCGGCAGACCCTGCTGGGCACGGCTACCGACATTGGTGCGGCCGGGGTGGATCCGGTGTTCGGCCATGGCCTGCTCAATGTCGGCAAGGCCATCGACGGGCCGGCACGGTTCGATTGGGGCGACGTCACCGCCAACGTTTCCCAGCTTGGCCTGGATTCGGTGTGGCGCAACGACATCAGTGGCAATGGGGGCCTGGTCAAACAGGGCGTCGGCGCGCTCGGGCTGGCCGGGCGCAACACCTTCACCGGCGGTACCCGGATCGAGAAGGGAACGCTGGCGCTGCGCAATGGTGGTTCGATCACTTCCAATGTCAGCATCGTCGCACAGGCAGGCAGCCCCAGCGGTGCAGGCCTGCAGTTCATGACCGGAGCTTCGCGCGTGGTCGGCAATGTCGACAACGGTGCCAGCGTGGTGCTGACCAGCGCCAATGCCGATGCGACCATCGAGGGCGACTACCTGCAGCGCGAAGGGGCACAGCTGATGATCGCCCTGGGCGTCAATGCGCTGCAGGTGACCGGTAGCGCAACGCTGCAGGGCGGCGGTGTCCTGGTCAACGGCGCCATCGCCGGCTATGTGCCTGCCGATGGCAGTCGCCAGCCGCTGATCCGCGCGCAGGGCGGTCTGTCGGGTCGTTTCAACGTGGCGCCGGACAGCCTGAACGGCGTTACGCTGCTGGAGTCCAGCTACGGCTATGACAGCAACGAGGCCTGGCTGGAGCTGGCGCGTGTCAGCGTGGTCAGGGCAGCCAGCGCAGCGGCGCTGGGAGCGCGGGCGCAGGGAGCGGCACAGCGGGTGGAGCAGGCCTTTGAGCTGCTCGATGCGGATGCCGGCCAGCAGGGCACGGCATTCGCCGATGCGGCAGGGCAACTGCAGCGCAGCGATGGCGGTGCTTCCGGATTGGCAGCCAGCCTGGACAGCCTGTCCGGCAAGGCACATGCGCTGGCGACCCAGGCCACGTTCGACAGCATCGACATGAGCCGTCGTGCGGTGGCAGCCCGTTTTGGCCAGGTGCAGGCCGCACCCGCCCTGCGCGGTGCATGGCAGGGCACGTTGGGAGACGCGGGACAGGGCGGTTTCGCCGGCAGCGCGGCGCAGACCCATGGCTGGATGGTCGGGCAGGAAAGCCCGCTGGCTGGCAATGGCGTGCTGGGGGTTGCCTTCGGCGAAGTACGCAACGTGGCCAGCGGCAGCAGCAACGGCGGTTCCGGCCGTGACCGCCAGGCACAGGGCCAGGTCTACGCAGGCTGGAACCTGGGGCGTGGTTACGCCTTGGCGCAGCTGGGTGCAGGCCAGTTCCAGCGCCAGGTGGACCGTCAGCTGCTGCTGGGCAACGCGGCCGTGGGCGCAGGCGCGCGCTACGGCGGGCGTTTCGGCAGTGCCAGCATCGAAACCGGCCTCCGGCTGGGCGATGCGCGCGCTTCGCTGACGCCGTATCTCGGCGCCAGCCAGGTGCAGGTGCGCTCGGATGGCTTCGCCGAACAGGGCGGTCTGGGTTTCGGCCTGCGTACCCGCGATGCGACGGCGCGGCGCAGCCTGGCCCTGCTGGGCCTGCGCGGTGAGCGCCAGTGGCAGGCCTGGACATTGCGGGCGTACACCGAGTGGCAGCGCGAACTCTCCAGCGCAGGCTTCGATGCCCAGGCCAGCTTCACGGGAATCGAGGCATGGGCGCCGATGATCGGTGGAACGCTGCCGCGTTCGTCGGCGTTGGCCGGCGTGGCAGTGGAATCCTGGCTGGGGCGCAGCGGCCGGTTGTCGTTCGGCTACGACCAGCGCTTTGGCGGCGGCCTGGACGTATCGCAGGTCGCGCTGCGCTACAGCGCCGGGTTCTGACGGCTGAAGTGCATCGCGTTGCCATGTCCCGCCGCTTTTCCCGGTGACGGGCGTGGCCCGTCACTGTCCTCGAGCCGGGGTCAGCCGGCGCGCAGGTCACCCAGGCGCGGGGTGGCCCGCCCCATCGGCAGTTTCAGCTTGCCGATGGACTGGATGCGTTTCTCGGCAATGCGATCTGCCGCGCGCTGAGGCGAAATGTTCTCGCGCTGGGACATCTCGAAGATCCGGCCCAGGTTGTGGTAAATGCTGCGGATCAGCCGCATGGCGCGTTCGCGGTTGTAACCATCGATCTCCAGCGACACGTTCATCACGCCACCGGCATTCACTGCGTAGTCCGGGGCATACAGGATGCCGCGCGCATGCAGCTCATCGCCCACTTCCGGGCTGGACAGCTGGTTGTTGGCGGTGCCGCAGATGATGCGTGCCTTCAGCCGCGGCAGTACCTCCGGGGTGATGGCACCTTCCAGTGCACAGGGCGCGAAGACATCGGCATTGACCTCGTGGATCTCGTCGGGCTTCACGGCTTCGGCGCCGTATTCGGATACGGCACGATCGACCAGGGCCGGATTGAGGTCGGTGACGTACAGCCGGGCACCGCGATCACGCAGCAGCTTCACCAGCTCCATGCCGATGTGGCCCAGGCCCTGCACGGCGATGCTGGTCTTGCCTACCTCTTCATGGCCCAGCTTGGCCTGCAGCGAGGCCATCAGCGCCTGCAGCGCGCCATAGGCGGTGAACGGGGCCGGATCGCCAGAGCCGCCATGTACCTGGTGCACGCCGGTGACGTACTGGCTCTCCAGATAGATGTTCTCCATGTCGTTGACATCGGTGCCAACGTCCTCGGCGGTGATGTAGCGACCGCCCAGCGCGTCGACATGGCGGCCGAATGCGCGGAACAGCACTTCGGTCTTGTCCCGGCATGGGTCGCCGATGATCACGGCTTTGCCGCCGCCCACGTTCAGCCCGGCCAGTGCGTTCTTGTAGGTCATCGTCCGGCTCAGCCGCAGCACGTCGTCCAGTGCTTCTTCGGTGCTCGCATACGGACGCATGCGAACGCCGCCCAAGGCCGGGCCCAGGGTGGTGTCGTGCAGGGCGATGATCGCCCGCAAGCCGGCGTCCGGGTTGTGGCAGAACACCACTTGCTCGTGACCGGTAGATGCGAGGGTTTCGAAAAGCATGGCGACTCCGTTGGCATGAACTGCGGCGAACCACTGCGAACATGCCAGCAATTTTGAAGGACTGAAAACAAAAAAAGCGACTTCGTCATCGGCAGGACGGGTCGCGCGGGGCCATTCTAGTCCATTCCCGGCCGCCCGATGTGCACGCCCGGTGCAGCCGCTGCCGGGGGCAGGAGGCCGGCAGGGGCGCGGGTGGCTGGAACAGGCGTCCGGTACGACATTGCATCTGCTGCCGGGGGCCTGGCGGTGGTTCCCTGGCCGGGTGCGGCACCGGGCCCCGCTTGGCAAAGCGGCCGGGCATGGCCTGGCGCTACAGTTGCGATTCCAGCGGCAGCCAGCTGATGACCCGCGCGCTGGTGCGCAGGCGCAGGCTGCTGTCCGGTTCGGTGCCGATCCAGGTTGGCGGTGGCGTGCGTTGCAACCAGCGCACCCGGTCCCGGCCATCCAGGCCCAGCCACCAGCTTTGTTCCGGGCTGGCCAGGCGCAGGTACTCGCCGGTCAGCTGGCGCGCCAGCACCGGGTCATCGAAGATGACGCCCATTTCGGTGTTCAGATAGGCCGAGCGCGGATCGAGGTTGAACGATCCGACGAAGCCATGGCGGTCGTCCAGCACGAACGCCTTGGTATGCAGGCTGGCGCCGCTGCTGCCGAAGAGCCCTGAGCTGGTTGCCTGTCCATGTGCTTTCAGTTCGTACAGCTGCACGCCGGCCTGCAGCAGCGGCACGCGGTAATGCATGTAACCGCCGTGCACTGCGACCACGTCGTTGGCCGCCAGCGAATTGGTGATCACCCCGACCTGCACGTCGCGGGCGCGCATCTGCGCCAACCCCTGGAGGCCTTCATCGCCGGGTACGAAATAGGGCGAGATCAGCAGTGCCTTGTGCCGTGCAGCGGTCAGCATGTCGACCAACCGGGTGACCAGCCAGTCGTGCCGGTCGTCGCGGCGATGCTTCATCGGCGGGTCCGAGACGATGTGCACGTCGCCGCTCCAGTGCAGCGGCTCCTCGCTGGCGCGGGCACGCTGCCGTGATGCAGCCACTTCCTCCAGGTAGGGCTGGGCGGCGTCCAGCCGCGCACGGTTGTCCGATTCGCGCATCAGCAGCCTCAGCTGCGCACGCGTGTGGTAGGCCAGCGCGGAGATCGGCACGGCGGCGTCGCTGTTCCAGTAGTCGTCGAACACCTGGTTGGCCTCATCCACTGCTTCGCCGGCAACCAGCAGGTCGAGGTCGCGGAAGTTCACGTCCGCACGGGCGCTGAAGTACTCCTCGCCGATGTTGCGGCCACCGACGATGGCCACGCGTCCATCGGCGATCCAGCTCTTGTTGTGCATGCGATGGTTGACCGAGAACACCCGTTGCACCATCTCCACCATGCGCCAGATGCCGCTGCGGTTGCGGAACGGGTTGTACAGGCGGATCTCGATGTTGGGATGGCTGTCGAGCGCCATCATCAACGCGTCCTTGTCCTGGGCGTTCATGTCATCCAGCAACAGGCGCACGCGTACGCCGCGCTCGGCGGCATCGTGCAGGGCGCGCGCCATCAGGTGGCCGATCAGGTCGTCATGCCAGATGTAATACTGCAGGTCCAGGCTGCGTTCGGCGCGTTCGGTGATCACCGAGCGTGCGGCAAACGCATCCAGGCCATCGGACAGGAACGCCACTCCCGACTGCCCGGGATGGGCGGCCTGCAGGGCACTCACCTCGCGGTCGATGCGGGTCTGCGCGGCCTGCACCGGCAACACGCCGGACCGTTCGCCACGCGCCTGCGGCGTCAAACGGTCGGCCAGCAGCAGGCCGGAGAGCACCAGCAGCACCAGCAGGGCCAGCACGATGGCCAGCACGCGCAGCAGGCGGCGCCACAATGGCAAGGATTCAGTCATGGGTCGATCCTAACCGGCCGGACGCTGCACGCGTAGTGCTCTATTCAGAAGCGCTCGTCGGCACCGAGGTAACGCCAGTGCCCGGCCGCCAGCTTGCCCAGTGAAACGCGGCCGATGCGCAGCCGGCGGATGCCGACCACCTGCATCGAGGCGCCTGCACAGGCTTCGCGCAGCATGCGTGGATGCAGGCCCTTGCCAGCAAAGCGGAGTCGCTGTTCGCTCTGCCAGCTGATCTTGCAGCCGGGGATCGTTCGCCCGTTTTCTTTCAGCCCGGCCTGCAGCCGTGCGACGTCCCACAATGCGCGCTCGCCCTGCACATCCACCAGGAATTCCTGTTCGGTGCGCGACAACTGCTGCTGCAGGTGGCTCAGGATCAGCGGGTCCTGGCTGATCACCACCAGGCCGCTGTCCGCCGCCGGCAGCGATGCGGCCAACTGCAATCCGTGGAAGTGTCGCTGCAGTGGCCGGGTGCCGCTGGCATCCAGCGGGCTCTGCGTTTCCGGGGTGATCTGTGCGCACAGCGCGTCGGCAGGCATGCCCGGCGGCTTGGCCAGCAGCATGCTCACGCGCTCGGCGCGTTCGTCGCGGGCTGCAGGATCCAGGTCTATCTGTTCGGTGGTGACCGCTGCCTGCGGCTGTTCCACCACCTGGCCATCCACGCGCACCCAGCCGCCTTCGATGTAGCGGCGGGCTTCGCCGCGGGGGCAGCCGAGCAGTTCGGCGAGGCGTTTGTCCAGTCGGATGGGGAGCATGGGGCAGGGGACCTCGAGGGGGGCGCAGTGTACCTGTCGCGGCGCCGGGCTGCTTCAGTCGCCGCGGTGGGCAAGTTCGGTCAGGTACAGCCGGGTATCGAATTCCAGTTGCATGTAATCCGGTTCCATGTGCTGGCACAACTGGTAGAACGCCTTGTTATGCTCGGCTTCCTTCAGGTGCGCCAGCTCGTGCACCACGATCATCCGCAGGAAGGCCGCCGGCGCCTGGCGGAATACGCTGGCCACGCGGATTTCACGACTGGCCTTCAGCCGCCCGCCCTGCACCCGCGACACCGCCGTATGGGTGCCCAGGGCATGCTTCACCACTTCCAGCCGGTTGTCGTAGCAGACTTTGTTCAGCGGCACCGACTGGCGCAGGAAGCGATCCTTCAGCTCCCGGGTGTAGTCGTACAACTGGCGGTCGCTGCGTACCTCGTGCAGGTCTGGATAGCGGCGCTGCAGCACGGTCCCGAGGCGGTCGTCGGCCAGCAGCTGGCGCACCTGCTGCAGCAGCGGTTCGGGATAGCCGGTGAGGTATTTCAAGGCAGGCATGTGGCGGCCGGGGCTCCGGTATCATGGAGGCCCCTACGATAGACCAGTTGCAGGCAGGACCATGGCAAAGCCGAACGCGCTGCAGGAACAATTGCTCAAGGCCGGGCTGGCCAGGAAGGCGCAGGCCAGTGCGGCTGCCCGGGAACAGGCCAAGGCACGGCAAGGCAAGGCGCCGGATGCGTCGGCGGAGATCCAGCGCGAGGCCGAAAGGGTGCGTGCGGAAAAGGCCGAGCGCGATCGGGCCATCGCCGCCGAGCGCAATGCGCAGGCGCGCGCCACTGAATTGAAGGCCCAGGCGCGGCAGATCATCCAGGCGCATGCGGTGCCGCATGCGGGCGAAAGCGAGTATCGCTTCAATGACGGGGCGGCGATCCGCACGCTGCTGATCGATGCCACGCTGCGCAAGGCGCTGTCCGCCGGCGCGCTGGTCATCGTGTCGCATGGCGAGGGCCATGCGTTGTTGCCGCGCGCTGCGGCGGAGAAGGTGCGCGAGCGCGCACCGGAGGCCATCGTGGTCGACCACGGACAGGTCGGCGAGAGCACGGTTCCATCGACCGGCAATGCCGAGGATGATGCGTATTACGCGCAGTTCCAGATTCCGGACGACCTGGTCTGGTAACAGGTGTCGTGCGGCGCCAGGTAGCGCCGGGCCATGCCCGGCGGCATGGGGTGATGGTAGAGCGGGTCCATGACCCGCTGCTCCTGTTTCCGGCATCACGCACACGGCGGCGGGGCATCGCCCCGCTCTACCGCTTTTCTCTTTATTTCATCCGCGGCGGCGGCACCCGCTCGACGTGCCCCGACAGGCGCTTCACCATCGGGGGACTAGGCTGTGAGTCCATTCATGCGGAGGAATGCCCATGGCCACCGGATGGGCGGGTGATGGCGCGGTGCAGGACCAGATCGATGCGACCGTCGATGACGCGATCGCGCGGGCACGACGCCAACTGCGCCAAGGACCCGGCCTGGAACATTGCGAGGAATGCGACGCGCCGATACCGCTGGCACGCCGGCAGGCCGTGCCCGGCGTGCGCCTGTGCATCAGCTGCCAGCAGGCCCACGATGAAGAAGAGCAGGCGCAGGCCGGCTTCAACCGGCGTGGCAGCAAGGACAGCCAGCTGCGCTGAGCAGCAGCGCTTCGTCCGGCATCGCGCAACGGCAGCGGGTCATGGACCCGTTCTACCGAGCGCCTTGCCTGAACGTCCAGCCTTGCGGGATGGGCCGGGCTGCGGAAAGGATTCACGCATGCCGTTCGACCAGGCTCAACCATCTCCCTGGATGCCTCCGGGTGCCTGAGCGGGATCGCGCCAACGACGCACCGTGCGCTGGAAGAACAGGTTGTTCGGCAACTGCAGTACCGTGCCTTCATGGCCTTCGCCGGTTTCCAGCAACGTGGTGTAGATCAGGTTGACATCGATCACCCGGCCTTTCAGGCCCGGCTTCTCGCCGTTCTCCAGCACCTCGATGTAGTCATGCAGGCGGAACGGCCGGGTGGTGAAGATCAGCAGCGTGCAGAAGATGTTGGACAGCACGCTCCAGGCGGCGAAGAACGCCACGGCACCTACGGCGGCAAAACCGGTGAATGCAGTCCACAGCACTGCCCCGGAGGTGCCGAGTATGCGCAGGATCACCAGCAGCGTGCCGAAGTGCACCACGAAGGTGGTGATCCGGCGCGCACCCATGACCATCTCCGGCGGCAGCGAGTAATGCGTGGCGAAGCGGCGGATCAACCGCCGCGCGACCAGCCGCAATACCCAAGCGACCAGCAGCGTGAGCAGGATCAGGCCGACCATCTGTGCCTGTTCGATCCAGGCGTGCGCCCACGACGGCAGGTACTTCTCCATTCAATGACATCCGGTTGATACGCAGGGGAAGTCGATGTTACCCGCGCCGGGACCGCCTTTCGACCAGCGCCGGTACGATGGCCGAATCGACGCAGGCCAGCACGGCACCGGCGCGCAGCAGGCAGGTCTGCCCGTCACCGGACCGCAGCTGCAGCTGCAGGGGATTGCCCTGCAGCATCGCGCAGACGACGATGGCGAGCAGGCCGCTGATGGCGGTGGTGGACATGCAGGCTCTCCCTGGCCACGAGCGGCCGATGCGTCACTGCCTTGTGATGCTGGCCGCGCCGGAAAGGTTTAAAGGCAGCAGGCCGCGTGTGCTTTAAACCTTTTCCCCCGCCGCTGCATCCAAGGACCATGCTCGACATTCCCATGCCAGCGACGCACCCCGACCCCAGCGCCTGCGATGAGGCAGCCATGGTGCGTGCGGCGGCGGCGGGCGACGTGTCGGCCTACGAGCAGCTTTACCGCCAGCACGCGCCACGCCTGTTCTCGGTGTTGTGGCGGTTGTGCGGCGGCCAGCAGGCGCGGGCCGAAGACGCGTTGCAGGAGACCTTCCTGCAGGCATGGAAGGCGCTGCCCGGGTTCCGCATGGAGAGCAGCCTGGCGACCTGGCTGCACCGCATGGGCGTCAATGCCGCATTGATGGAGCTGCGCGCTCGCGGTCCCTTGCTGCATGACGAAAGCCTGGACGAGCTGGACGAGACGCATGCCGGACTCGGTGTGCACGATGCCTGCGCAGGGACCGAGCGCGACCTGGAGAGGGCGGTGGCGCTGCTGCCGCCGCGTGCGCGTGCCGTCCTGGTCCTGCACGACATCGAGGGTTGGAAACACCATGAAATCGCCGAACAGCTGCAGATGGCCGTCGGCAGTTCCAAGGCACAGCTGCACCGGGCACGCGGCCTGCTGCGTGCCCGATTGGGAGACATGACATGAACCATTACCGCGACCCCGAAGGCGATACGCACGACGCGCTGCAGGCGTGCCTGCGCGGACTGCCGGCCCACCGGCCGCCGCCAGCCGATGGCTGGACGCGGCTGCAGGCTGCCTTGCCACCCCGCGATGCTGCAACCCCGTTGCCGCACGCAGCAGGGCGTGCATCCGGCATCCAGCGCGGTCGCCGCAGGTTGCGCTGGTCACTGCCTGCAGGTGCCGCGCTTGCCGCCAGCCTGGCCCTGTACTGGGTGCTGCCGCTATCGTTGCCGCGGCATGCTGCACCCGCTGGCCCGAGTGCGCTGCAAGTGCAGGCGAACGTGCTGACCGAGGAGTACCAGCAGGCCATGGCAGCATTGCCGGTCGTCGGTGCCCCGGAATGGCAGCCAGCACTGGCGGAGCTCGACCTGAGCGCAGACCAGATCCGTGCGGCGTTGAGCCAGAGCCCGCGTTCGCGCCTTCTCCTTGGACAACTGCAGCGCACCTATGCGCTGCGTCTGCAACTGACCCGGCAGGCGGCCATGGCCTCCGCCGGCCTGCCTACCTGACCCCATCCACCCCGAGGGCATCGATCATGCGCTTTTCCATCCTGTTGTCCGCCACCATGCTGTTGTCGGCCCCTGCCTGGGCCGATACCCGGGTGGATGATCGCCACGTACTCGCCACGGGTGGCCGCGTGGAGCTTGGCAATATCGCTGGCAAGGTCAGCGTGCGCGGTTGGGACCGCAACGAGGTCCAGCTGACCGGCACGCTGTCTGACGGCCTGACGTTGAAACCCGACAAGAGCGCCAACCGGGTACGCTGGGAAGTCGAGTATCCGCGTCGCAGCAACAACGGTGGCGCCACCCTGGAGCTGCGGGTGCCACGTGCGGTGGAACTGGAGCTGAGCACGATAAGTGCGGACATGGATGTCAGCGGCATTGATGTGAAGCGTTTGCAGGCCAGCACCGTGAGCGGCGACATCCGGGTTGCCGGGCGTGCGGGTGAGAGTGCCCTGACCACGGTGAGCGGCGACCTGGCCAGCCAACTGCAGACGGCGCGGATGGATGCGCGCACGGTCAGTGGCAGCATCCGTGCGGACGGCGGAGTTTCAGGGGAGATCGGAGCGGCGACGGTGTCGGGCCAGATAGGCGTCGATGCCGGACGTACCCAGCGGCTGGCGGTGGAGACGGTGTCGGGCAACGTGGACGTATCGGCGTCCGCGCTGGCGCCCGGCGGCCGGATCAGCGTGGAGTCGGTGAGTGCGCCGATCTCACTGCGCCTGCCACGCAACGTCTCCGCACAGCTTTCGGTCGAAAGCTTCAGTGGCACGATCGACAGTGATGCGGGCAAGGTCGAGCGGCCGCGCCACGGCCCTGGCAGCTCGTTGGATGCTCGATTGGGAAGTGGCGATGGTGACATCAGCCTGCAGTCGCATTCCGGCAAGGTGCGGGTGCGGCTGGACCGCTGAGCGGCCGGGGAAGGGCGATGCGATCCAGCGTGGCCGGCCGCGGCGGTGATGCCGCCGCGGTCGCCGGCGCGGTCAGCTGGCCTTTTTCATCGACCAGGTGGTGCCGAGGACTTCGATCTTGCCGCCGGCCTTGCGGAACGCAGCCAGGTCGGCGGCGATGCTGTTGCTGTTGAGCAGGCCGCCGGACGAGCCGCCCTTGCGCTCATTGCGGATGGTGTTGCTGGCCTTCGCGGGGGTCTTTGCCTTGCGGGGCATGGGTGCTCCTGTCAGGTGGAAGGGGAGGTGGACATCCAGGCTTCTGCCTGGCTCTGGTAATGCCGCCGTTCGCGGTGGCAGTCATCGCCGCCCATCTGGAACTGGCGGCATATTGTCGGGCGCTGCGTGTAGATGGTGCAGCGCAGGTGATACGGATCGATGGCAGCGCACCAGCCTTCTTCGTTCTGCGCCATGCGCCGACCGCCCTGGCCGTCGCTTTCCACCAACCAGATGGGGACGTCATCGCCGGGCATCAACCATACCGGCAGCCGGCAGCAGACTGCCTCACAACGACGGCAGTCGATGGGGGCGGGCGGTTGTTCAGGTTGTAAGGCCTCGTGGGCCTTCGTGATGCCCAAGGATGGTCTCGATCGCGGCTCGGAGCTGGATTGCGGCCATGGCAGAGCCAGGAAGCATGGCCGCAGGGACCCGCGGGCGGGTCCTCTGCGTAGCGACACACGTCGGAAAGCCCCGACGGAAAACGCAGGTGAATGTCAAGCCGGTCGAGTTTAACGCGGATCGGGCGGAGATATGTTAATGGTCGCCACCGGCCGCCAGCGCCAGTCCCTGCACCACGCCGAAGGAAGCGTCCCCATGCACATGATGGGAATCGGGGAAGATGTCGACGGCCGCCTGTCGCAGGTAGCCCGCGCGTGACATGCCACCGGTCAGGAACACCGCCTGTGGCGCAGTGCCGATGTCCTGGCGGACCTGCTGCAACAGTTCGCGCAACTGGCCCATGTAGCCACTGGCGGCCTGGCCCAGGCCGTCCGCAGAGGCGGATGCCTGCAGTCCGGCCTCGATGAAGGGCAGCGGGCTGGCATGCCCGGTCGCGCTGCTGAGGGCGATCTTCGCCCGTTCCACCTCGCGGTACAGCCGGGCGGTGTTGCCGGTGTCCTGCAGCGCCTGCAGGCGGCTGCCCCACGGGTCCTCGACATGGTCGTAACGATGCTGGCGGAAATCGCGCTGGCGGGTCATGTCCTGCACGGTGGCCGCCTCCACGTAATGATGGGTGGGCACACGGGTGATGCCACGGCCGAACAACGGCATGTACGTCGCCAGGCTCAGCGCCAGGTCGATGTCGGTGCCGCCGCGGGCGATACCCCAGGCGCGGTGGATACGGGGTGGCTCGCTTCCGCCGACCCGGGCGTGGGCGACGTCGGTGGTGCCGCCACCGATGTCTACGATGATCGCTTCGTGGGTTTCGGCGCTGGTGGCGTGGTAATGCATCGCCGCTGCCGCCGGCTCCTCCATGAACTCGACCTGGTCGAACCCGGCGGCGACGGCCGCTTCACGCAGGATCGCCAGCGCCTGGTCGTTGCCGGCCTCGCCGATGGAACTGCGGAACTGCACGGGCCGGCCCAGCAGCGCTTCGCGCACCGGTATCCCGAGCTGCGCACTGGCGGTCAGGCGTATGTGCTCGAGGATATGGGTGGCGATGCCCGTGATGGTCTGTCGGGCGCGCGGGTGCAGGTTGTAGCCGAGCATGGATTTCGGGCTCTGCACCAGGTTGCCCTCGTTCTCCTCGAAGTAGGCTTCCAGCGCGGCATCGCCATAGACCGCGTTCTGCAGCAACTGGCTGGAACTGCGCGGTTCGGCGATGCGGTTCTCCATCCATTGCCGACGCAGCACCCGTAGCGCCTCGCGCCGCAGCGATTCCACGGGGCGTGGCTGGCCAGCGGCGCGGGCATCGCGTGCGGCGCTGTCCATCAGCTGCTGCAGTTCATGCTCCTGCGCTGGATCGGGCTGGAAATCGCCGGGATCCTGCATGGCGCCGGGGAAGTAGACCGTGGTCCGGAACTGGTCGGCCGCCCCGAACCGGATCGGTTCCACGCGTCCGTCGCGGACGACGGCTGCGGCGGAGTTGCTGGTGCCGAAGTCGATGCCCAGGCGCATGTGTGATCTTCCGGTATTCCGAGGGCCGCGCACTGTAGCGTGCCGGCTGGCGCAGCGCCAACGTCGACTGCCGGGACGGGAGCAGAAGCTGCGGGGCGGTTGGGGGGTGGGGCGGTTACAATGGCCGACTGTCGAATTCCCGCAAGGTCCCGCCATGTCCGCCGTCCCCGCTTGCCCCCAATGCACCCTGGAAAACACCTATGCCGACGGGGCGCTGATGATCTGCGCCGATTGCGGGTTCGAGTGGACTGCCGAGGAAAGCGCGGCTTCCGACCTGGTCGTCCGTGACAGCAATGGCAATGTACTGGCCGCTGGCGATACGGTCACGGTGATCAAGGACCTGAAGGTCAAGGGCTCATCGATCCCGCTCAAGCAGGGTACGGTGATCCGTGGCATCCGCCTGGTCGAGGATGATGCCGAGCACATCGAAGGCAACTCGGACAAGATCAAGGGCCTGGTGCTGAAGACCTGCTTCCTCAAGAAGGCCTGAGTACGCCTGCGGCACCACGGTACTCAGTGGACGCGCAGGCTGGCCTGCTGCCGGCGCCAGCGTTGCAGGCTGTCCAGCTTCTCCTGGTAGCGCGTCTGTAGTGCCGTTCCACCGAGTTCCTGTGCACGCATCAGTTCGTGGTCGGCGCGCGGCAGGTTGCCAGACATGACGTAGGCGCGCGCCAGCGCGAAGTGGAACTGGTGTGCGCTGCCATACAGGCGGATCGCGCGGCGATAGAAGCGGATGGCGCGGTCTGCATCGCCGGCGCGCTCGGCCTGTACGCCCAGCCCATACTGGATGAACGGGTCGCCCTGGCGCACGTTCTGCAGGCGGAGTTGCAGGCGGGCAGCCTGCCTTGCTTCGCCCAACCGTGCCAGCAACGCACTGGCATTGGCCAGGCTGGCTACATGCCGGGGAGCTGCCTGCAGTGCCCGCAGGTAGTACGCCTTGGCCAGCGACAGATGGCCCTGCCGGCTTTCCAGCACGCCCAGGTTGTTCAGTGCGGCGGTGAAATCATCCGCCTGCCGCAGCGATGCCTGCAGGTAGGCGCGGGCGCCCTGCACATCACCGGCTTCCATCTGCGCAGCGCCGCGGTTGTTGTAGAAATGCGCCAGTGCGCGTGCATCGCTGATCGGGCGTGGGCCCTGGCGGTCGTAGAGCACGTTGCGGTCCAGGTCCACGGTAGCTTCGCGTCCGTTGATCCCGATGCCGGCGTTGACATGGCCGACGCTGTAGAGCGCGCCTGCATCCTGGTACCAGGACACCACCTGCTCCACCTCCTGCACGCGCGCCTGGATGCCGGATTCGCGTGCCAGGGTGACGAACAGCAGGGTGAAGGACAGGCAGTTGGCGCGACGATACTGCCAGGTCTCCGCCACGGTGTAGGTCGCGTCGGCATCGTATTGCAGGTCCATGCCGTCGCGGTCGAATATCATCTCCGCCAGGCGTTGCAGGCGTTCTTCGCGCCCGTTGCCGGGAGCGATGACGCGCGCATGCAACAGCGCCGAAAGACCCGATGGGATGGCCAGGACCTCGTCCGGAGACGGCATGGGGCCGTTGAAGGTGGCCGGCGGCGTGTCGGCAGCCGGCATTTCCGCGCTGGCCTGCGCGTACGGTAGTGCCGTGCCCAGCAACAACAGGAGCATCAGCGACCTGCATGACATCACCGTTCTCCACTGGCGCGGGAAAGGTCCACGGCAGGAGTCTAGCGCTGTGCCGGCACGCCACGCCGCCGCCGGTCGGATGGATGCCGTCATCCACACGCGGTGTGGACGAGGTCGCGGCAAAGCTGTGCATAACTACCTGCGGACGTTGCGCGGCGGGCATCGTGAAAGGGTGGTGAAATTTTCGCCAGTGCTTGCACCGGTACCGCCGCCGGCAGCATGCTGCAGCCATGGAATTCCAGCCGATCCGCCTGCCCGCCGCGCAATGGGACGCGCTGCAGGCCAGCTATGCCTCGCCGCCGCGTGCCTACCACCATTTCGGCCACGTGCGCGCGCTGCTGCAGCACGCGCAATGGGTAGCCGATGGCCCGGGCTGGCGGCAGCCCGGTGAGGTCTACCTGGCCGTGCTGTACCACGACGCCATCTACGAAAGTGGCCGCAAGGACAACGAAGCGCGTTCCGCGGAGCTGGCGATGGAATCGATCCGGCACTGGCTGCCGGACGCCGGCATCGATGTGGGGCGCGTGCGCGATCTGATCCTGTTGACTGCGCAGCATGGTGCGCTGGGACCGGCGGACGTGGATGATGAGGCTGCCCTGTTCCTGGATTGCGACATGGCCATCCTCGGCGCGCCGGCTGCCGTGTTCGATGCCTATGACCGCGGTGTCGCCGAGGAGTATGCCGGCAGCGTGCCGGGCTTCCTGTACCGCGCAGGCCGGCGCAGGTTCCTGCGCAACCTGCTGCGGCAGCCACGCATCTTCCTCAGCGATCTGTTCCACCAGCGTTTCGATGCGCCGGCGCGGAACAACCTGCAGCGGGTGGCGGGCCCCTGAAGCCGGCCGTTAAACTGGCTGCCAACCCGTTGCCGGTGTGCGTGCGTGCCTGATTCCGATCCCCGTCCCGTCCCGCCGGAAGAGCCCGGTCCCAACGAATGCTGCGGCAGTGGCTGTCCGCTGTGCGTGCTGGACCTGTACACAGAGGAGCTCCAGCGCTATCGCGAGGCGCTGCGCGCGTGGCAGGAGCGGCATCCGGAAGGAGAGGCAGGGTGAGTGGCGTGCGGATTCGATCCGGCATGGCCGCGTCGTGCGCCGTGGCGATGGTGGCGCTGCTGCTGTTCGTCGCTGTCGCGGCATGGACGCAGTTTGCCCGCCAGGACCTGGACTGGGTCCGGGCCACCTTGAGCCTGTACCTGCATGGCCCATGGGGGCTGGCGTTGCGTACTGCATACTGCCTGCTGGCGCTGGCCATCGCCTTGCTGGGCATTGCGATGTACCGGCATGGCATCGGGCCGCGCCGCAGCGCTGCGGCGCCGTTGTTGTTCGTCTGTGCCGGATTGGGATTGGCCGGCGTCGCTGTCGGCGACAGCTGGTTGCCGGAACGTGCGCCGCTGGCCTGGCCGCTGGTGCATGGACTCTCGGCCATGACCGCGTTCCTGTGCGCCAGCGTGGCGATGCTGCTGCAGGCCTGGTACCTGCGTCGCGAACCCGGTTGGCAGCGGTCCGCCGCGGTGCTGTGGTGGTGGGCATGGGCGGCATTCATCCTGCTGTGGGCGCACGTGCTGTGGCGCGGGCCACCGCGTGGCGCCGGACAGAAGCTGGTCATCGCCGTCATCGTCGGCTGGCTGCTGTGGCTGGCCTGGGCGGGATGGCGTCGCAGCCGGGCGCACAACGGCTGAATCCGCCCGTTGCGGCATGGCCCGGAGCGCTGCAGCAGGCGTATCGTTGCAGCGGAATTCCTCGCCCTGTGGAGGCGTGCATGCGGTTTGGCCGTAGTTGCGTTGCAGCAGTGCTGGCGATCGCGCCTGCTTTTTCCTGGCCGGTGGCAGTGGCTGCCGCTCCCGCAACGGCAGTGCCAGCCAGCGTGCCGCGGTGGGTCGACCATGGCCGCTTCCAGCATGTGCCGGTACAACTGCCGGATTCGGGCGTGCAACGTGTCGTGGTGTGGTTCCATCAGGCAGGCAGAAGCCAGGCCCGGCAACTGCGCTTGCAGGCTCTGCGGCGCGACGGTGCGCTGGTGGTCGCGGTGGACATGCAGCAGTTGCGTGCCGCGCTCAGGCGCGAAGGCAGCAGCGACTGCGGGTTCGGCGCCGGTGACGTGGAAAATTTCTCGCGCTGGCTGCAGGCCTACCTGCACCTGCCGGGCTACCGGCTGCCGCTGCTCGGTGGCGATGGGGAAGGGGCGATGCTGGCCTACGCACTGGCGGCGCAGGCTGGCCCGGGCTTGTTTGCCGGCCTGTTGACCACCGGTTTCGATCCGGAGCAGGTTGCGCCTGGCCTGGCGTGTGGTACAGCCGTGGCGCAGGGACGTTTGCGGCCGGTGGCGTTGCCGCTGCCGTGGCTGGACGCGGCCGGAACAGCCGACGCACGTGTCTTCCAGCAGGGGATCGCCAGTGCACGCAGGTTCCGGCAGACGGCCGATGGCGACGCTACGCCCGGATTGCTGGCGGCGGCACGGGTGATCGGCGCAGCACCGGGCGTCAGTGTCGCGCCACCGCCGACGGTGCTGGAGGGGCTGCCCGTGGTGGAAGTGCCGGCGCAGCGGCCGGGCGATACCCTGGCCATCTTCGTGTCGGGTGATGGTGGCTGGGCCGGCCTGGACAAGGCCGTGGCCGCTGCACTCGCCGCGCAGGGGGTATCGGTGGTGGGAGTCGATTCGCTGCGTTATTTCTGGACAGCGCGCACGCCGGCAGGCTTCGCTGCCGACCTGGCCCGGATCGCGGAACATTACCAGCGGCAATGGCAGCGTCCCCGCTTGCTGCTGATCGGCTTTTCGCAGGGGGCCGATGTGCTTCCAGCCAGCATCAACGAACTGGATCCGTCCTTGCGTGCGCAGATACAACGGATCGTACTGATGTCCGTGGGGCGCCAGGCGGAGTTCGAATTCCATGTGGGCAACTGGCTGGGCAGCAGTGGCGAAGGACTGCCGATCGCACCGGAAGTCCTGCGCCTGCCCGCGTCGAAGACGCTGTGCATCTATGGCCAGGACGATGCCGATGCCCTGTGTCCGGATCTTCCTGCTGGTAGCGGAGTGCAGACGCTGGCACTTCCGGGCGACCATCATTTCGATGGCGACCATGCGCGCCTGGCACGGGAAATCCTCAAGGCCGCCCAGCCCCGTTAGCGCGACGTCCCGTTGCCCTCCAGCGTGGCCAGGCGTTACCTGCGCGGCTCCAGCGAGATCAATCGCGTCGCATCCAGCAATGCAGCCGGCAAGTGCATGCCGCCCGGTGCGGCAAGGTAGCGCGGGCGCCACTGCGGTGCGAACTTGGACTTGAAACGACGCAGTCCACTGAATCCATAGAAGCGCTCGCCGTGCCGCGCCACCAGCCCGGCGACCCGGTTCCAACGCCCGGCCAGGCGATGTTCGGCCAGCCCGGACAGGGGCGCCATGCCCAGCGAAAAACGGGTGTGGCCCTGGGCATGTCCCCACAGGAACAGTTCGATGAAAAGAAAATCCATCGTGCCCTTCGGTGCATCGGGCAAGTGCCGCATCAGGTCCACCGACAGCTCCTGCCCAGCCGGCGCCTGCCAGAGATTGGCGAATGCCACGATGCGTCCTTGCGCCTCCACCAGCGCGACGGGGAAACGGGCCAGGTAGGCGGGATCGAAACTGCCCAGCGAGAAGCCCTTTTCCTCGCCGGCCTTGTCGTCCAGCCATGCAGCGGAGACCACCGCCAGCGCGGGCAACAGGGCCGGGACTTCCGCCGCCGATGCAACGCGGAAGGCCAGGCCGGCGCGCTTGCCACGGTTCCAGGCCTGGCGCAGGTCGGCACGGTCGCGTCCCTCCAGTCCAAAATCCTGCAACGGCACCATCGCTTCCTCACCGAGCTTCACCAAGCCCAGGCCGAGATCGAGATAGGTCTGCCAGTACGCCTCGCCTACCTGGTAGAACACCGGCCGCAAGCCGAGTCGATCGGCTTCTTCGCGGAAACGCCAGATCAGTGCACGGGCAACGTCAGGTGGTCCGACCGGGTCGCCCATCGCGATCAGTGACCCGCCATGGCGCTGCATCATCACGAAGCCGAGTCCATTGTCGTCGCGCAGCACCGCTTTGTCGGCGGTGAGGACCAGGCAGGCCTGGGTATCGCGGGCCATGGCGAGCACCGGTGCCAGTGCCTGCAGCGTCGCCTCGTCTGCCGCCGGCAATGGACCGCGCGTGCTGTGCAGCAGCCGTGCCACGCCGAAGATCGCCACGGCGACCGCCACCAGCAACAGGGCACGCAACGCACGTGGCGCGCTGGCGGACAACGCGAACTGCCACCACAGTTCGTTCTGGTACTGGACATGGCTGTAGACGAAGAACAGCAGCCAGACCACCGCGACCAGTACCAGTCCGAGGTTGCGGATCCATGGCCACGACCAGGCCTGGTCCAGCAGGGCACCCTCGCGGTAGAACTCGCGCCGTGCGGCCCACAGCGCGGTGGCGGCCAGCAGCGCGGCCATGGCGATCAGTATCTGCCCGCCGCGCAGCCAGATGGGAAGTGGCGCCAGTACGCAGACCAGCAGCGCCAGCATCCAGGCGGCATGGCTGCGGCGGGCCAGGCCTTGGCCGATCAACAGCAGCAATACGCCGCCCAGGCTGCCCAGCAGGTGCGAGGTTTCCAACAGTGGCAGGGACGCCGTTGGCAGGAGATGGTGCGTGGCCGGTAACGTGCCGTCGATCAGCAGCGCGGCGCCCACGCTGAACACCGCAAGGGCGATGATGTTCGGCAGCCAGGGGCGCAGCGCCTTCCAGCCGGCGCGCGTCGCGCCTGCGCTGACGCGCAGCGGCCGGCGCATGCTGGGTGCGATGGCCAGCAGCGTTGCCAACAGCAGCGGCAGCACGTAATAGGTGATGCGGTAGACCAGCGCAGCGGCAAGCACCGCCCCAGGGGCTACCTGCGGCAACAGTTTGAGCAGGCTCCATTCGAACACACCCAGCCCGGCCGGAACCGTTGATACCAGCCCGGCCAGCACGGCCACCAGGTACAGGCCGACGAAGCCGGGCAGGCCGGTGGGGGTTGAATCCGGCAGCAGCACATAGAACGCTGCGGCGGCCAGGATCAGTTCCACCACGCTGAGCGCGGTCACTGCCAGCGTGGTACGACGGTCCGGCAGCCACAGCGCATGGCCGAACAGGGAAAACCCGCGACCCTGGCGACCCACCAGCACGACCATCAGCGCATAGGCGAGCAGCACGCCAGCACCGGTTGCCCGGAGGGCCCCGGCCTGCAGCGGCAACGCCTGCGCGGCCGCCGCCGGTTCCAGGCACAGCGCCACGCCCAGCAGCACCCAGGCCCCGAATACGAACCCGAGGGTGCTCATCAACACCACCTGGCCGATCTGCGCCAGGTCCAACCCGGCACTGCGATAACCACGCAGGCGGACGGCACCGCCGGTGAGGGCGGCAAAGCCCACCGTCTGGCCCAGTGCATGGGCCAGGAATGCGGTGATGCCCACGCGCGCGGGATGTACGTGGATGCCACTGCGGCGCAGGCCGATGGCATCGAAACCCACCAGGCAGGCATAGCTGGCCAGGGCCAGCAGTACGGCCAGCGTCAGCTGCCCGCCGCCGAATCCGTGGAAGGCCTGGCGCACCGCGCGGTAGCCGTGTTCGTCGAAGGCGCCCGCCAGCCCATGCAGTGCCAGGGCCAGCACGACCAGCGGAAATACAACGGCCAGCAGTCGTTTGATGCGCTGTGCGCGGGACGTCACGGACGCAGGAATGTCGGTCATGGTGGGAAGATAGGCAAGGAGGGGCGATAACGGCGTCAGCACGGTGACGTCGGGAATCGTGCGCCGGTCCCTGCAGCTTGGCTAGTGGGGACGATGGGGCCATTGCGCTGGCGTTGGCGCGTGATGATCACCCACAGCTTCGGCGTGGTGAGGGAGAATGGGGCTTGTCCACCCGATGAGGAGCCACGCCATGATGGAACGTTTCGATGTTGGTCCGCGCATGTCCGAGATGACCGTGCACAACAAGGTTGCCTATCTTTCCGGCCAGGTCCCCGAAGACACCAGCCAGGACATCACCGGACAGACGCGCCAGGTATTGGAAGAGATCGACAAGCTGTTGATGCTGGCGGCCAGCGACAAGCAGCACGTGCTGCGTGCAGAGGTCTTCCTTGCAGACATCGCTGACTTCGATGGCATGAACCAGGCGTGGGATGAGTGGGTGGTGGCTGGCATGACCCCGGCACGTGCGACGGTGGAAGCCAAGCTGGCGCATGCCGAGTGGAAGGTCGAGATCGTGATCACTGCCGCGGTGCCGTGACGGTCGAGGCAAGGTCGACAGCAACAGCGGAAGCAACAGCAACAGCAACAGCAACAGCTGCAGGGTTGTGGGTTGGTGGGGCGGGGTGGATTGGCGGGGGACGGCAACGTCCGCATCCTGCGGGCCTCGTTTCGCGCCATCCGTGGCGCTCAACGCCCCCGCCAACCCACCCCCCCCCACCTTCGACAGGTCCATGCGGCGTCGGGTAGCGCCGGGCCATGCCCGGCGGAATGGGGGGAGGGGATGGGTAGAGCGGGGCCATGCCCCGCTGCTCTTGTTTCTGGTCGAAGCAAGGTCGACAGCAACAGCAGAAGCAACAGCAGAAGCAAAAGCTGCAGGGCTGTGTATTGGTGGGGCGGGGTGGATTGGCGGGGGACGGCAACGTCCGCATCCTGCGGGCCTCGTTTCGCGCCATCCATGGCGCTCAACGCCCCCGCCAACCCACCCCGCCCCACCTTCGACAGGTCCATGCGGCGTCGGGTAGCGCCGGGCCATGCCCGGCGGAATGGGGGGAATGGGGGATGGGTAGAGCGGGGCCATACCCCGCTGCTCCTGTTTCCGGTATTGCGCCAACGGCAGCGGGGCATGGCCCCGCTCTACCATTTTTTTTACGCGGCTGGCGGCCACCGGAAACTGTCCGAGGGCCGGGCGGGTGGGGTATGCGGGGCCTTGAGCGGCAGGAGCCGCGAAGAGCTACAAGGACGTACTTGCGCGTGCCCCGCATACCCCACCCGCCCGGCCAACCCCAGATGCAGCTCGAAAGCCCACCCACCGCGAGGGGGTCAGCCCGTTCGACCTGCCAGCTCGATGCAGTCCACCGGACACGGCGGGATGCACAACTCACAACCGGTGCACAGGTCCGCGATGACCGTATGCATGTACTTCGCGCCGCCAACGATGGCGTCCACCGGACAGGCCTGTATGCACTTGGTGCACCCGATGCAGTCCGCTTCCACGATCACCGCCACCTGCGCCGGCTTGTGCTCGCCGCGCGCACGATCGTAGCCGACAGCTGGAATGTCCAGCACCTGCGCCAATGCATGCGCACCCGCATCACCGCCAGGAGGACAGCGTTCGACACCCACTTCGCGGCGCGCCATGGCTTCCGCATACGGGCGACAGCCGTCGTAGCCGCATTGCCCGCACTGTGTCTGCGGCAACAAGCGGTCCAGGCGTTCGACCAGCGGGGGAGGCATCGTGCTCATGCGTGGCGGTGGCTGCGCGAAGAGGTCATTTTTCCAGGGGTTTTCCGCGATACCAGCGGTCGTGGGCCAACGCCAGCATCGGTTTGTCTTCGTGGCTGTCGCCATAGGCATGGATGCGTGCATAGCGCGACAGGTCGAAACGCCGGCCGATCTGCTCGGCCTTGCGCGGCCCGCAGTCGCCGCCTTCATAGCGACCGGTCAGGCGGCCATCCTGGCTCTCCAGCCGGTTGCAGATCAACTGCAGGCCCAGTTGTTCGCACCATGGCTGCAGGTACAGGTCCAGCGAACCGGAGACCACCACCACGGTGTGCTCCTGCTGCAGGTGCCAGTGGATCTGTTCCAGCATCTGCGGCCGCAGCATCCTTGGCAATTCGTCGTGCGCATAGCCGGAAGCCAACGTGGCGATATCCTGCACATGGCGGCCACTGAAGGCCAGGCGGGTCACGCGTGCACGGATGCGTTCGGCGGAAATCAGCCGCAACCGGTATGCCAGCAACCACGGACCGACCTTCCACCACGCCCGTGCAAGCTGTTCGGGGGTGGCGACGCGGCGCAGGAACCGGCCATAGGTATCGCAGGTGGTGACGGTATGGTCGAAGTCGAACAGCGCCAGTTCCATCGCGGTCTCCATGGCCGGGCGCAGCCAGGCTGCGCCGCTGTGGTCAGCGTACCGGCATGCCTGGCAGCGCGCTGCCATCAGCATCCAGCAGCGCCAGCGCACCACCATCGAATCCAGCCGACAGGATCATGCCTTCGCTCAGGCCGAAACGCATCTTGCGCGGTGCCAGGTTGGCGATGAACACCACGTTGCGGCCGACCAACCGTTCCGGTTCGCCATAGCTGGCACGGATGCCGGAGAAGATCTGGCGCTTGCCCAGCTCGCCTGCATCCAGCTCGAAACGCAACAGTTTGTCCGAACCTTCCACGAACTCACAGGCCAGCACCTTGCCGATGCGCAGGTCGAGCTTGGCGAAGTCGTCGATGCCGATATACGCCGGCGCGCCTTCGTCGCTGGTTGCCACGGGAGCGGCAGGTGCCGGCATGGCGGCGGCCTTGGCCGCAGTGGCGGGAGCAGCGGTGGCTGGCTGCAGGGTGTCCTTGGAGGCGTCGGTCATGGCGTCGATTTTCTTCGGGTCGATACGGGTGAAAAGCGGAACATACGCGTTGATGCGGTGGCCCAGCAGTGGCTGTGCCAGCGCCGTCCAGTCACCCACCGGCGCGGCCAGGAATGCTTCGGCCTGCGCCGAGGTGGCAGGCAGCACCGGCTTGAGCGCGGTGACCAGCACGCGGAACAGGTTCAGGCCCTGGCTGCACACCGACTGCAGCTGCGCATCGGCGCCTTCCTGCTTGGCGATCACCCACGGCTTGACGTCGTCGATGTAGCGGTTGGCTTCATCGGCCAGCGCCATCGTCTGCCGGATCGCTGCGGCCGGATCGTTGCGTTCGTAGGCTTCACGGATCGGTGCGAGCGCCTCCACGAAGCGCTGGTACTGCGCCGGGTCCGGCAACTGCGCGGCCAACTGGCCGTCGAAGCGCTTGCTGATGAAGCCGGCGCAGCGGCTGGCCAGGTTGACGAACTTGCCGACCAGGTCGGCGTTGACCCGCGCGACGAAGTCGCCCAGGTTGAGGTCCAGGTCGTCCACGCCACCGGAGGACTTGGCGGCGTAGTAATAGCGCAGTGCCTCCGGTTCCAGTCCGGCATCGAGGAAGGTGCGCGCCATCACGAAGGTGCCGCGTGACTTGCTCATCTTGGCCCCGTCGACGGTCAGGTAGCCATTGACGTGCAGGCGGGTCGGCGCACGACGGCCGGTACCGTGCAGCACCGCCGGCCAGAACAGGCCGTGGAAGTTGACGATGTCCTTGCCGATGAAATGGTGCAGTTCGGTCGACGTGCCGGCACGCAGGTGCGCGTCGAAGTCTTCACCGTTCTTCGCGCACAGCGCCTGGAAACTGGACAGGTAGCCGATGGGTGCGTCCAGCCACACATAGAAATACTTGCCCGGCTGGCCGGGGATCTCGAAGCCGAAATAAGGCGCATCGCGCGAGATGTCCCACGCGCGCAGGCCGCCTTCGGCGTTGAGCCATTCACCCAGCTTGGCCTTGACGCCCGGCAGGGCGACATCGCCGGCCAGCCATTGGCGCAGGAAGCCATCGAAGTGGCCGACTTCGAAGAAGAAATGCTCCGAATCGCGGATTTCCGGCGTAGCCCCGGAGATCACCGATTTCGGTTCCTTCAGTTCCGTGGGGGCGTACGTGGCACCGCACACTTCGCAGTTGTCGCCGTACTGGTCCGCGCTGCCGCAGTTCGGGCAGATGCCCTTGATGTAGCGGTCCGGCAGGAACATGCCCTTGGCCGGGTCGTAGAACTGCGCCACCGAACGGCGGCTGATGTGGCCCTCGGCTTCCAGTTTCAGGTAGAAGGCTTCGGTCAGCGCCTTGTTGGCGGCCGAATTGGTCGAATCGTAGTGGTCGAAGGCCACGCCGAAGGCGGCGAAATCGCGCTCATGGCTGGCTTGGATGTTGGCGATGAAGGTTTCCGGGCTTACCCCGGCTTTTTCCGCCGCCAGCATGATCGGCGTGCCGTGGGTGTCGTCGGCGCAGACGAACCAGGCCGTGCCGCCGCTCATTCGCCGCGCACGCACCCAGATGTCGGCCTGGATGTAGCCCACCAGGTGGCCCAGGTGCAGGGGGCCGTTGGCATAGGGCAGGGCGGTGGTGACGAGCGCGGTACGGGTCATGGTCACGGGGTGCAGCGAGGGGAATCGGTGATTATCGCATAAGGGGTCGGATCCCTTGCCCGTGGAAAGGGATCCGACCGCCAAGGCACCCCGCGGCGCTGCTTACTCGCGGACCCAGGTCTGGGCGCGGCAGATGAAGGCCACGCAGCCGGAGACGTCAAGCTTGTCCCCGCCAGCCTGCAGTTTCATCTTGGACTTGTAGGTCTTGCCATTGGCGGGGTCCAGGATGGTGCCGCCGGACCAACTGGACGCACCATCGGACTTCAGGTCCCACAGGATGGTCATGCCTTTGACCGGCTTGTCCTTGTTCGCACCCTTGCAGCCGTCGCAGACCGGGTTCGGGCCCTTGTCGGACTGCAGGATGTCTACCACCTTGCCGGACAGCGTGCCGTTGCTGGCCTGGGTGATCTCGACGATCGACTTCACCTTGCCGGTCTTGTCGTCGATGGTCTTCCAGCGGCCGGCGGCGCCATCGGCCGCGTTCGCCGACAGCGCGGCCACGCACAGCGGCAGCGCGAGCAACAGGGTCTTGAAGGTCTTGCGCATGGTCCCCTCCCAGGGCGTTGGATCAACGCCGGCTGCAGTGCCGGCACGTGCCGACTGTATACCCATTCGGTGCGGTACGGTGCAAGCCGTGGGCGGGTTCAGGTGATCTCGTACAACTCCAGCGGCAGGTCGTCGGGGTCGGCGAAGAAGGTGAAGCGACGGCCGGTGTATTCATCCACGCGGATCGGCTCGCACGCCACGCCATGCCGGCCGAGGTGTTCGATGACCGGTTCCAGGGCCGCCACGCGGAAGGCGAGGTGCCGCAACCCCTGTGCCTCGGGGCGGCTTGGGCGTGGGGGTGGCTCGGGAAACGAGAACAGCTCCAACTGGCTGCCATCGGGCAGGGCCAGGTCCAGCTTCCATGAGTCGCGCGCGGTACGGTGATGCTCGGCCAGCACCTCCAGGCCGAGCATGTCCACGTAGAACGCACGGGAACGTGCATAGTCGCTGCAGATAAGGGCGACGTGATGGATCCCCGACAGCGCCGGTGCCCGTGGCAGGCTCATGGCACGGGTGCACTGGAGGCGGCCGCCGGCTGCCAGCGCTGCATGCGCTGGTCCAGGATGTCCAGCGGCATCGAACCGTCCTTGAGCAGTTCCGCATGGAAGGCACGCAGGTCGAATGCTGCGCCTTGCGCCTGCCGTGCGCGATCACGCAGCGCAATGATCTTTGCTTCGCCCAGCACGTTGGACAGGGCCTGCCCCGGCTGCGCCATCATCCGTTCCACTTCGGCGCTGGAATCGTCGGAAGACATCGCCGCTTCATTCTCCAGGTAATCCATCGCCTGTTTCTTGCTCCAGCCCTGTGCATGCAGGCCGGTGTCGGCAACCACGCGTGCGGCGCGCGCCAGCGCGGCGTGCAGGTAGCCGATGTGATCGTATGGATCGGCGTACAGGCCCAGCGGTTCGCCCAGTGATTCGGCATACAGGCCCCAGCCTTCGACGAAGGCCAGGTCACCGCCGAGGCGGCGGAAGCGCGGCAGCTTTTCCAGCTCCTGCTGCAGGCCCAGCTGCACGTGGTGGCCCGGGACGGCTTCATGCAGGTACAGCATCGGGGCGCTCCAGCGACGGCGCGTGGGCAGGTTGGACGTATTGATGTACAGCACCGCGGGGCGGCTGTCGGCAATGCCTGGCTGGTAGGACACCGCCGCGCTGGCCAGGGCACGGTCCTGTTCCACCGGCTTGATTTCCAGTGCGGTCCGGGGCTGCGACTGCAGCACGGCTGGCAGTTTGGCGGCTACCTGCTGCTGCAGTTGGCGGTAGCGCCCGAGCATCGCGTTGGCGTCGCTGAACTGGAACTGGCGGTCGCCGCGCATGCTGCGCAGCAGCTTGGCCTCCGAGCCCCTCAGCTTGTTGTCCTTCATCACCGTGGCGATCTGCGCATGCAACGCCTGCACGCGTTGTTCGCCCCAGGCATGCAACTGTGCGGGTTGCTGGTCGGTAGCGGTGGCCTGTTGCAGGGTGCTGGCATACCAGGCCGCGCCATTGGGCAAGGCGCCCATGCCGGCGCTGCTGCGGGTGGCCGGAAGATATTCGGTCGCGATGAAGCCGCGCAGTGCACGGTAGGCGGGCATGACGCGGTACTCGATCATGCGCTTGTATTCGGCACTGATGCGGGCCTTGTCCTCGGCGCCGATGCTGTCGGGCATGGTCCGGATGGGGGTCCAGAAAATGCTTTCCTCGGCCGTGGGCTTGAGCACCGCGTCCAGCTGCGGCAGCACTTTTTCCATCAGGTCGCGCGGTTGCACCACGCCGGCGGCCATGCCCTGGCGCATGTTGGCGATGGCCTGGTCGAAGAGGGCCGGAATGCCAAGCGATCGCCGCGACCAGTTGTCATAGTCCTTGACCGTATTGAACGGCTGCGCGCCGGCGCCTGCACCGAGGATCGCCATGATGCTGCCCAGGTTGTAGTACTGGCTGATCGGCAGCATCCAGGACGGGTACTGTTCGGCGGCCAGCGAGGCGCGGGCGTCGCGCACGAACATTTCGTAGCTGAGCAGATCCTGCCCCTGCAAGCCTTCGCTGCCCACCTTTTCCACCTTGCCCAGCCATTCGGCGGTGAAATCGTGCGACTGCTGGCGCCATGCGGCGGACAGGATGTTCGGCAATTCGGCGTTGTAGCGTGCGTCGCCCTGGAACGTAGCCTGCAGCGGATTCAACTGCATCGAGGCGTCCCAGTACTCTTCGTACAGCCGCTCCAGCTGCGCGGCCCGGCTGGCCTGCACGGCAGGCGTGCGGGGGGCCGGTACGGCAGCGCGTGCACGCGGCTTGGCCTTCGGTTTGACGGCTTGGCGGGACTGCGAAGCAGCAGGGCGGGTAGCCTTCTTCTTCGCGGCTTCGGCCGGCGGCGCGGCGCTGAACAGCATCAGCGAGGCAAGGGTGATTGCCAGGGCGCGGGCAAGCTGGGGCATCGGGTACTTCCGTGGAACACAGACCGTGGAGCTTGCACGATCCGGGCGCGTACGGCCAGCGTCGGCACCGCAGTCAGCCGGTGCGGCGTTGGCGCTCAGTCAGCTGCGGCATCGGCGCGCAGTTGCGCTGCACGTTCGGCGCCAAGATAGTTCGTGATCGCACGCCGCATCAGGTACAGCAAGGGAATCAGCGCAATGGCGAACCCCATCTTGTATACGTAATTGACGCTGCTGACGGCCAGGAACAGCGAGGTCGGCCATTGTTGCGGGCCGAGCACGAAGGCAATCCAGATGACCACGAAACTGTCGATGAGCTGCGATATCGCAGTCGAGCCGGTGGCCCGCAACCAGACGTGGCGCTCACCGGTGGCACGCCGGATGCGGTGGAACACCGATACATCGATCAGCTGGCCGGCAAGGAAGGCGACCAGCGACCCGGCGATGGTCCACATGCCCTGGCCGAACACCGCGGCGAACGCCGCCTGGTAGTCCGGGACGCCATGGGCGGACATCGACCCGACCCACCAGCTGGCCGGGGCCAGTGAGATGGCGGCATAGGCGAACAGGAAGCCGTAGGAGATAAGCACCACCGCCAGCCACGAGATGAAGCGCACGCCGCGCTTGCCGAAGAACTCGTTGATGGTGTCGGTCATGATGAACACCACCGGCCATAGCAGGGTGCCGGCGGTGAAGCTGAGCGAACCTGTCTGGCCAAACAGGTTCCAGTTCAGCGGCGCGATGCCGAGGGTGTCTTCCAGCGCGAAGATCTTGACCCCGATCAGCTCGGCCAGCACCGCATTGGCGCAGAAGAACGCGGCCAACGCGATGAACAACAGGACTGCGCGGTCCTGCAGTGGCCGCATGCTCATGCGTCGCGGTCGCGGTCGCGGTCGCGGTCGCCGGCGCGGGTGAAGGGCACCGAATCCGGTGCTACCGCGCCGCCGGAGATGATGAAGCTCATCGCCTGGTCCACGGTCCAGTCGGTAGGGGTCAGCAGCTCCACCGGCACGATTTCCAGATAGCCGGAGGTCGGATTGGGGGTGGTGGGCACATACACGGCGGCCAGCTCGCGCCCGGTGCCCTGTTCCCGGATCACCCGGGTGACCAGGCCGACCGATTTCATGTCACGGTGCGGAAAGTCGATCAGCACCACGCGCTGGGTGGTGCCCGGTTCGGTCTGCAGCATGTCCAGCAGCTTCTTGGCGCTGTCGTAGATGACGCTGGCCAGTGGAATGCGCTTGATCACCGCACCTACCCAACGCAGCAGGCTCTGGCCGACCACGCGGCGGCTCAGCACGCCAACCGCGAGGATCACCAGCAGGGTGGCCAGCAGGGCCACCACGTTCTGTATCCATTCGGCGCGCACCCAGCCCAGGTAATGTGGGAACGACGTGGCGATCTGTTCGGACATCGGCATCACCAGCGGACTGGAAATGCCCGACAACAGCACGAAGACGAACTTCACTACCACCCAGGTCAGCCAGATCGGCAGCAGGGTCAGCAGGCCGGTCAGGAACAGGCGCTGCAGTGAAGGACGGGGGACGAGGGAGGGGGCTTGGAGTGACATCGGCGCATTGTAGCGGTCGCCGGGCAGGGCATGGCGCGGCGGTCCCCCGCGCGCTGGGCGCCTGCGGGCGTGGCAGGCATCATCCGCTTGCCAGCACCACGGTCCATTCACCGAAGAGCGGGGCGGGCGCGCCAGGATCGGCAGGCTGCAGATCCAGCGTCACCGTATCCCGATCCTGCGCTGACAACGCCTGGTACAGGAGGTCAGTGTCATTCAGCGCCTGTCCCTTGAAGTAGATCTGGGTGACCAGGCGATCATGCCGGCCACGGATGTCGAAATGGATATGGGGCGTGCGTGTCCAGCGCTTGTTGTCTTCAATCACCGGATAAGGGCCGGGGATGATGGTGAGGAAGCGGAACCGGCCTTCGTGGTCGCTGGCCTGCTTGCCGAAGCCCTGGAAGGCGGGGTCGATCGGGGCGGTCAGGTTGGGGTCGCTTTTGTGTGCATACCGCCCATGCCGGTTGGCCTGCCACATTTCGACCATGGCCCCGCCCACTGGGCGACCCTGGGTGTCGATGATCCGTCCACGCAGGTCGAAAGCCTGCCCTAGCGCCCGCCCAGGCTGTCCGGACACGCGGGTCAGGTCGCTGTCGTCATCCAGCGGGCGTTGCAGCGGGTAGAACGGCCCCATGATCTCGGCCGCGGTGAGTCGCTGCTGCTGGCGGGCAAACAGCGAAGGGGTAACCAGCGTGCTGGCGGCGAGCCCCATTGCGCGCAAGGCATGGCGGCGGCTGATCGTGGTTGGCATCGCATTGTCCTCATGATGTGACAGGCCGTGCGGGCGCACGGCCAGTTACATCATCGGCAATGAGGAAAGCGCCGCCGTGTATCGCATCACGCTGTGCGGATAATCAATCAAACTGCCGCATCTGCCTTGATATCTGAAACGCCGCCGGCACGCGCCTGCGGCTTCAGCCGGATGTATACCTGCTTGCGTACGCGCGCCACCACTTCGCCGTTCTGATCGGTCACATCGTTGTCGAACCAGCGCAGTTGCTTGCTGCCGTCGGCGGCGGCGGTGCGGATTTCCTCCAGCATGGGCGCGTCGATGTGGAAGGCCGCACGCACCGTGCCGCGGCCAGGCTTCAGGAATTCGATTTCCGCGGCGCGGTCCCAGACGTAGTAGTCACGGCCGAGATTGTTCATCAGCCCCAGCATCCAGAACGGATCGGTCATTGCAAACAGGCTGCCACCAAAGTGGGTGCCCACGTAGTTGCGGTTCCACGGCCGCATGCGCAGTTCGACCTCGATGTCGCGGTAGTCCGCCGACACCCGGCTGACGTGGATGCCGGCGAACAGGAAGGGCGGCCACAGGTTGATGCCGTGGCGGAAGAGAGTGGCGTTCATGCGCGACCTGGAGGGATGCGAGGGCTCGAGTGTAACCATGCGCATGCGTACGGAAAAGCCCGGGGCCGGCGCCCGACATGGCGAGGGTGCCGCCCGGGCCGTGTGGCGCAGGATCATCTCCCTGGATGCGTGATGGCGTAAGGCGCCGCCAGCCGCCGATCCTCGTGCTCTGTCGAACGGGGGATGCTGGACAGCCCCAGGCTTCAGAACAACAGGGAGGCCATCCGGCGGCGGTAACGTCCGACCAGTTCAACATCGTCGATGACATTGAAGGCATCGATGAGGACCCTGCGCGGCAGGCCGTCACTGAAAGTGCGGTCGATGCGCAGCATCTCCAGGAACTGTTCCAGTGCCGCCTCGTCTTCGCCGGCCAGCAGCAACTGCACGCCGCGCAGATGGCGGGCATCCAGGTCGGTGCCATCGTTGCTGATGCGGGACACCAGGACGTCGGCAGCAGGGGCTTCCTTCAGCGCCGTGGCGAAGGCCAGGCGTGCGCGTGCGCGCACAGCGCGGTCATCGGTGGCCAGGTTTGCCGGCAGCGCATCGATAAGGCCGCGTGCCTCGTCCACGCCACCGATCTGCAGCAGGGCCACGGCCAGGTCCAGTTTCAGCTCGTCCTTGTCGGGTTCGGCGGCGATCTGTGCGCGCAGTACGTCGACCTGCGCCTGCGGGTCCAATGGCGCCTGTTCGGCGGCATCGGCTACCGGCTCGGCCGGGGCGATGCCGTGCTGGGCCAGGAACTCGCGCAGCTGGCCTTCAGGCAGCGCGCCGGGGAAACCGTCGACCAGTTGGCCGCCCTTGACCAGGTAGACGGTGGGCACCGAGCGGATCTGGAACGCCGCGGCAATCTGCTGCTCCTGGTCCACGTCCACCTTGGCCAGCTGGAAGGCGCCGTTGTACTCGCCAGCCAGTTTTTCCAGCAGCGGCCCCAGGGTCTTGCATGGCTCGCACCACGGGGCCCAGAAATCGACCAGTACCGGCGTCTGCAGTGATTTCTGCAGCACTTCGGTTTCAAAGGTGGCGGTGGTGGCGTCGAATACGTGCGGCAACTCGCTCATGGAAGCTCTGGATCTACGGCGGGAGAACGATTCTATGGCGGCGAAGGCGTCAGGACACAACCCGTCGCGGCTACCTTGGCCCACAATACGGGGCTCTTACAGGAAGCCATGACGATGCCGATGACCCTCCTGCGCCGCGTTGAAGGCCTGCTTGGCGGATCTGCCGCTGTCCTGTTCATCCTCTCCGTGACCGGATTCGGTGCGGCCCTGGACGGCTACGCACAAGGCCGGCATCCGGTGGCGTTGCTGGGGGCGTCCGGCGTTCCGCATGCGTTGGGATTCAACCTGCTGGGATGGGGCCTGCCCGGTGTGCTGGCGGTCGCGGTGGCCTTGTGCCTGCTGGCGCGGCTGCCGGCCGGCAGCAGTTGGCCGGTGCGCGTGGCCGGACAGTTGCTGGTGCTGGCGGGCATGGCATTTGCCGGCATGGGCCTGCTGCCGCTGGATCTGCAGGAGCTGGACGGGCCAGCCAGCCAGGCACATGCCAGCGCATGGATGGTCTGGGTGCTGTCCTTCATCGCCGGCACGCTGCTGCTGGGGGCCGGGCTGTGGCGCAAGGCGCCGATACTGGCAAAGCTGGCCCTGGGTTGCAGCGTTGTGGCGGCGGTGACCGCTTTCGGGCTGCAGCATGCGTTGCCTGCGCCGCTGGCGCAGCGGATCACCTTTGCCTGCTGGGCGCTTTGGCTTGCCCTGCTGCTGCCGGTGTCGCGGATGCTCGACGCCCGCCATTGACCCGGTGGGGCGGTATCAAAGGGAATTTCGGCCCTGTCCGATGTCGTGATCGGGTCGAAATGCCGATCCTGCCGGCATTCCCGCAGGAAACCGTTCCGATGAAAATACGTCACTCCCTGTTTCTGCTTGCCACCGCCGTGGCCGGCCTGCAGTTGGCCGAGACCGCCCAGGCCGCCGCGTTCGTCTGCAAGGCAGAGATCACCTCCCGTGCCGGTGTGCAGCGGGAAGTTTCCGGCTGGATCCACGCCAATTCGACGGAACAGGCAGGCAAAGCCTGGTTGGCCCGGGTACGCGGCGAGCACCGTCCGCGCAGTATCGAGTCCCAGCACTGCGAGGCGGTCTACGGAAAGTCGCGCCGCTGAGCGCTTTGCGGGGCCGCCGGCGCCCCGGTCGCGGGCGGATTGGAGCCTTTTGCCGCACTGCGGTACCCTGTGCCGCTTTGCCGCCGCATACGCGTGTTCCATGACCAGCGCCGAACCCATCGCCTACGACCCGCAGCAGGTTGAATCCTCCGCCCAGCAATACTGGGACGGCACCCGCGCCTTCGAGGTCGACGAGACGTCCGACAAGCCGAAGTACTTCTGCCTGTCGATGCTCCCGTACCCGTCCGGCGCGCTGCACATGGGCCACGTCCGCAATTACACCATCGGCGACGTGATCAGCCGTTACAAGCGGATGACCGGACACAACGTGCTGCAGCCGATGGGCTGGGACGCCTTCGGCCTGCCGGCCGAAAACGCCGCCATCAAGAACAAGACCGCGCCGGCCAAGTGGACCTACGCCAACATCGAGCACATGCGCGGCCAGTTCAAGGCCATGGGCTATGCGGTGGACTGGTCGCGGGAGTTTGCCACCTGCACGCCTGAGTATTACGTGCATGAACAGCGCATGTTCACCCGGCTGATGCGCAAGGGCCTGGCCTACCGCCGCAACGCGGTGGTGAACTGGGACCCCATCGACCAGACCGTGCTGGCCAACGAACAGGTCATCGATGGCCGCGGCTGGCGTTCCGGGGCCTTGGTGGAGAAGCGCGAGATCCCGCAATGGTTCCTGCGCATCACCGACTACGCGCAGGAACTGCTGGACGGGCTGGATGAGCTGCCGGGCTGGCCGGATTCGGTGAAAACCATGCAGCGCAACTGGATCGGCCGTTCCGAAGGGCTGGAAATCCAGTTCGCGGTACGCGACGTGGATGGCAGCCCGCTGGACCCGCTGCGCGTATTCACCACCCGTCCGGACACCGTGATGGGCGTGACCTTCGTGTCCATTGCCGCCGAGCATCCGCTGGCCCTGCACGCGGCGAAGACCAACCCGCAGCTGGCTGGACTGCTGCAGGGCATGAAGCAGGGCGGCGTGTCCGAAGCCGAACTGGAAACCCAGGAAAAGCGCGGCATGGACACTGGCCTGAAGGCGGTCCATCCGGTGACCGGCGAGGAAGTGCCGGTGTGGGTGGCCAATTTCGTGCTGATGGGCTACGGCACCGGCGCGGTGATGGCCGTTCCCGGGCACGACCAGCGCGACAACGAGGTGGCCAACAAGTACGGCCTGCCGATCCGCCAGGTCATCGCGCTGAAGCATCCGCGCAATGATGACGAACGCAGCTACGATCCGGCACGCTGGCAGGACTGGTACGGCGACAAGAGCCGCGAGACCGAACTGGTCAACTCCGCCGAATTCGACGGCCTGGATTTCCAGGGCGCATTCGAGGCACTGGCCGAGCGCTTCGAGCGCAAGGCCCAGGGCCAGCGCCGGATCAACTATCGCCTGCGCGACTGGGGCGTGAGCCGCCAGCGTTACTGGGGGTGCCCGATCCCGGTGATCTATTGCCCGAAGTGCGGCGCGCTGCCGGTACCGGAAGAACAGCTACCGGTGGTGCTGCCGGAAAACGTCGACTTCGTCGGCACCGGGTCACCGATCAAGACCGACCCGGAGTGGCGCAGGACCACCTGCCCGGACTGCGGCGGCGCCGCCGAGCGTGAGACCGACACCTTCGATACCTTCATGGAGTCCAGCTGGTACTACGCCCGCTACACCTCGCCGGGCGCGCGCGATGCGGTGGACAAGCGCGGCAACTACTGGCTGCCGGTGGACCAGTACATCGGCGGTATCGAACACGCGATCCTGCACCTGATGTATTTCCGCTTCTACCACAAGCTGCTGCGTGACGCGCGCATGGTGGACAGCAACGAGCCTGCGCAGAACCTGCTGTGCCAGGGCATGGTGATCGCCGAGACTTACTACCGCTCCAATCCGGACGGTTCCAAGGACTGGATCAATCCGGCCGACGTGGATGTGCAGCGTGACGAACGCGGCCGCATCACCGGTGCAACGCTGGTCGCCGACGGGTTGCCGGTGGAGATCGGCGGCACCGAAAAGATGTCCAAGTCGAAGAACAACGGCGTTGACCCGCAGGCGATGGTGGACAAGTACGGCGCCGATACGGTGCGCTTGTTCTCGATGTTCGCCGCACCGCCGGAACAGTCGCTGGAATGGAACGAGGCAGGCGTGGACGGCATGGCGCGCTTCCTGCGCCGGCTGTGGGCACAGGTGCACAAGCATGCGGCAGATGGCGCTGCGGCAGCCCTGGACGTGGCGACGCTGGATGCAGGGCAGAAGGCCCTGCGCCGCAAGACCCACGAAACCATCGGCAAGGTCAGCGATGACTACGGCCGCCGCCACAGCTTCAATACCGCCATCGCGGCGGTGATGGAACTGATGAATGCGCTGGCGAAGTTCGACGATGCCAGCGTGCAGGGCCGTGCGGTGCGCCACGAGGCCTTGCAGGCCGTCGTGCTGATGCTCAACCCGATCACGCCGCATGCCAGCCATGCGTTGTGGCAGGCGCTGGGGCATGGCGAAACGCTGCTGGAAGACCAGGTGTTCCCGCAGGTCGATCCGGACGCGCTGGTACGCGACGCGGTGACGCTGGCCGTGCAGGTGAACGGCAAGCTGCGTGGCACCATCGAGGTTGCCGCCGACGCGGCGCGCGAACATGTTGAAGCTCTGGCGCAGGCCGAGCCCAACGCGGCGAAGTTCATGGAAGGCCTGGCGGTGCGCAAGATCATCATCGTGCCGGGCAAGATCGTGAACATCGTGGTTGGCTGATTCCGGTGCCCAGGCGGGTGCCCCTGCCCCTGGTGGGTGATGATCGCCGGTCGTCACGCTTTTCCCCGGGGGCATGGACATCAACCGTCATTCACGCATCATCGGGCAGGCTGTATTGCCGCAGCCGCCCGGCTACTACAGACTGTGTCCATGACCCGAATCCTGCTCGCCCTCCTCGTTGCCCTCGGCCTGGCCGGTTGCGGCTTCCATATGCGCAACAAGCTGATGCTGCCGGCCGATACCGCGGCGGTGAAGGTGGTGTCCAGCGCACCTTACAGTGAACTGGCCAAGCTGCTGCGACGCAGCCTGCTGGCGTCCGGTGCGACCCTCGCAGACGAGGATGCCAAGGAGCCGACCGCACAGCTGCAGGTGTTGTCCGAACGCTGGGGCGACCTGCCGATCTCCATCGATGCCCAGGGCCGTGCGCAGGAATACAGCCTGCGCTATGCGGTCATCTTCATCTTCCGTCGCGAGGATGGCAGCGACCTGGTGCCGCAGCAGGTGATCGAACTATCGCGCGATTACGTTTCGCCGCCGACCGACGCCACCGGCACCACCACCGAGCGTGAAATCCTGGCCGACGAACTGCGCCGCGAGATGTCTGCCTCGATCATCCGCCGTATCGACAGCGTGGTACGCAACGAACTGCATGAAGGCCGCAGCCTGTCCGCTCCCGCGGCCGACAAGGTCATTCCGGCCGGTCCGGCGCCAGCCGGCGTGCCGGCCATCCAGCCTGTCCCTGCGCCGGCCGACCCGCCGGTGCAGGACTGAGCCGGCGCGCCGATGGAACTGCGCCCGGAGCAGCTGGCCGGCAGTGCCGGCGGCCAGCCGCTGGCGCCGGTGTATCTGGTTGCAGGCCCGGAAACCCTGCGGGTGCTGGAGGCTGCCGATGCGATCCGTGCCCGCGCACGCGCCGAGGGCATCAGTGAGCGCGAGGTGTTCGATGCCGATGGGCGCGATTTCGACTGGCGACAACTGGAGGCCGGCTTCAATGCCCCCAGCCTCTTCAGTGCGCGCCGCCTGATCGAAGTGCGCCTGCCCAACGGCAAGCCGGGCAAGGAGGGCGCTGAGGTGATCAGTGGCTTCTGCGCCACGCCGCCGCCGGATGTGGTGTTGCTGATTACCGCTGGCGAATGGAGCAAGGCGCACCAGACCAAGTGGGTGGATGCCGTGGGCCGTGCCGGCGTGCTGTCGGTGGCCTGGGCCATCAAGCCGCATGAACTGCCCGAGTGGATCGAGCGCCGCCTGCGTGGCAGGGGGCTGCGGGCCGACCCCGCGGCCGTGCAGCGCCTGGCCGAGCGGGTGGAAGGCAATCTGCTGGCCGCGGCACAGGAAATCGACAAGCTGGCGTTGCTGGTGGATGCCGGGCAGACGCTGGATGTGGAAAAAATGGATGCGCTGGTGGCCGACGCGGCACGTTACGACGTGTTCCGGTTGGTCGAGGCGACCTTCTCCGGCCAACCCAAGGCGGTGCTGCGCATGCTGGCCGGGCTGCGTGCCGAGGGGGATGCGGTGGCCGCACTGATGCCGATCGTCATCCGCGAGCTGCTGGCGGGGGCCGCCCTGGCACAGGTGCAGGCACGTGGCGGCAACGTGGGTGCGGAAATGAAGTCGCGCGGTATCTGGGAGTCGCGCCAGGCGCCCTACAAGCGCGCGCTGCAGCGACACCCGGAAGCCAAGCGCTGGGAGCGCTTCGTGGCCGAGGCCGGGCTGGTGGATCGCATCGCCAAGGGGCGCGCTGATGGCGATGCCTGGCTGGCGCTGGAACGGCTGCTGGTGGCCGTGTCCGAAGCCCGTGCCGTCCGCCTGCTGGCCCGCGCCTGATACCCGGGCATGAGCCTGCGCATCTATTACGGAGGCACGTTCGACCCCGTGCACCTGGGGCACATGGCCATCGCCGGTGCCGCGCGCGATGCGCTGCAGGTCGCCGTGCGCCTGCTGCCGGCAGCCGACCCGCCGCACCGGGATGCGCCAGGGGCAGATGCGGAGCAACGCTGCCGGATGCTGGAGCTTGCCGTTGACGACGAACCTGGCCTGCTGCTTGACCGTCGTGAGATCGAGCGTGGCCGGCGTCTTCCGGAGGTACCGTCCTATACCGTGGATACGCTGGCGGAGCTGAGGGCGGAGCTTGGCCCGTCCCGTCCACTGGCATGGCTGGTAGGTGCCGACAGCCTGCTGTCGCTGGCCAGCTGGCACCGTTGGCAGGCGCTGTTTCCCTTGGCGCATTTCATCGTTGCCGAGCGCCCCGGCAGCCCGTTGCCACAGGTGGTGGAGGGCGAACTGGGGGCGGCGCTGCAAGGGCGTTGGACCGAAGAGGGGCGGGACCTGTTCGCGGCCCCGGGGGGGCGGGTACTGCGCCTGCACCAGCCGCTGCGCAGCGAGTCGGCCAGCGAGGTGCGCGCGCGGATCGCCAGTGGTGGTGCATGGCAGCCCTTGTTGCCCACGGCAGTGGCCCGCTATGTCGCCGACAACCACCTGTATGGATTCATGTAGCACCTGGCCATGCCCGCCGGGCATGGTTCGACGCTACCTGCGCCCCGTGAATGGCGCCGAGGTCCAAGGACCGTATAATCACCGCTACGTTTATCGAGTCGACCTGCTTTGAGCAACCAGCCCCAACCCCAGACCATCAAGGTCGAAATCCCCACTCCTCCGCCCTCCGTCGAGCAACTGCTGGCCTGTGTCCTGGAAGCCGCCGGGGAACTGAAAGCCAAAGACGTGGTGCAGATCGACGTACGCGGCAAGTCCAGCGTCGCCGACTACTTCGTCATCGCATCGGGCACCTCGTCGCGCCACGTCAAGTCCATCGCGGAAGAAGTGGTGCGCTTCGCCAAGAAGCTGGACATGATGCCGCTGGGCATGGAAGGCGAGGGCGAAGCCGAATGGGTGCTGGTGGACCTGGGCGATGTCGTGGTCCACGTCATGCTGCCGCGCATGCGTGAGCTGTACGCGCTGGAGCGCCTGTGGACGGTGGGCGACCAGCCGCCGGCCGACGACCAGGACGACGAAGAAGCCTGAGCCACGTGCTTGGGCATATGTTGCACTCCGACGGCGCCGAGGGCGCCGTTGGACGTTATGAGGAGCCCGCATGAAAGCGCGCCTGATCGCCACCGGTGAACGCGCCCCCAGCTGGGTAGCGCAGGGGTTCGCCGAATACCAGAAGCGCCTGTCGCACTGGCTGCCGTTCGAGCTGGTGGAGATCGAGCCCGGCCTGCGTGGCAAGGGCCGCGATGCACGTCGTGCCACTGACGAGGAAGGCAGGCGGGTGATCGCGGCGCTGCCAAAGAATGCGTACGTGGTGGCGTTGGATGTGCCGGGCCGGCAGCTCAGCTCCGAACAACTCGCCCAGCGCCTGGAACATTGGCGCGGACAGGGCAGGGACCTGGCGTTCCTGATCGGTGGGCCTGAAGGCCATTCTGCTGAAGTATCGGCATTGGCCGATGAGAAATGGTCGATCGGGCCGCTCACTCTGCCGCACATGCTGGTAAGGCTGGTAGTGGCCGAACAGCTGTACCGCGCGGCGGCGATGCTGGCCAACCACCCCTATCATCGCGCGTGAAGAGCCGTTATACTGGCGGTCTGCCCGAATAGCTCAGCCGGTTAGAGCACTTGACTGTTAATCAGGGGGTCGTTGGTTCGAGTCCAACTTCGGGCGCCAAGCTTCAACAGCTTGCACTTTTTGAAGACCTGCATCGTGAGATGCAGGTTTTTTTTTGCATGTGGCGTGCTGCGTCCGTCCGGCAGCCTGGTCATGTCCGACATGGAAAAAAGCCCGGGCACGTGGCCCGGGCTTCGATGCTTCAGGTATCCAGCGGGATCAGTTGAAGGTGTATTTCGCACCTACGGTGAAGTAGCGACCGATCGCGCCGCTGAAGTGCAGCGGGTTGTAATTGATGCCGCCATAGGTCGCCGGATCCAGTGGTGCGACGCGGTCGAACACGTTCGCCACCGAACCGAAGATCTCCAGCCCTTCGGTAGCCTTCCAGTTGGCAGACAGGTCGAACGTGGTGAACGAGGCGATCTCGCAGTTGCCCGGTGCCGGGCTGCCATCGGCATAGAAGTTCAGGCAGTCATCTTCCTTGGTGCCACCGGTTTCGGCCAGGTTGTCCATCGAACTGATGTAGTTGACGATCCCGCTCACCGACCAGTCGTGGTAATTCCACGTGGCACCGAAGTTGATCCGATCCTTCGGCGTGCCGATGCAGTTGGTGACATCGCAGTTGCCATGCGTTCCTGCGTATTCGTGGGTGGTGCCACCTTCGGTACGCTCGAATTTGCTGGTATGGCTCCACTGCAGGTCCAGCCGCAGGTCACCGGCGTTGCCCAGCGGGATGTCCTGGCGGATGTCGGTGTCGATGCCTTCCACTTTCGACGCACTGGCGTTTACGTAGCCGGTGTTGATGGCCAGGATCGAACCGGTGCCCGGCACGCCGTTGAGCAGGTCCGAATCGCGCAGCACGTTGCCTGCGGCGATCGCATCGGCGGTACTGCCTTGGGCGATCTCATTGGTGCGCTTGATCCGCCAGGCATCCACGGTGATCGAGGTGGTACGGGTGGGCTGCAGCACGATGCCCAGCGTGTAGCTCTTCGATTCTTCCGCTTCCAGGTCCGGGTTCGGCCGGGTAATGATCGCCACCGGTTGCTGGCCGCAGTCGTCCTGGGTGCCGCCGGGCGCCGGCGTGCCCCCCGGGCAGCGGACCGGATCGAGCGCATTGGAGAACGCGGCCAGGCCGCCGTCGCCGTTCTCGGCCGGGTTGGGGGCGCGGAAGCCTTCAGCGTAAGTGCCGCGCAGTGCGAACCATTCGGCTGGAGTCCACTTGAAACCGGCCTTCGGCTTCACCGCGTCCTCGCCACTTTCGTACTTGTCGTAACGCACCGCCGCGCTCAGTTCCAGCGACTCCAGCACCGGTGCGGACAGTTCGGCAAAGCCGGCGTACACGTTCTGGGTGCCGTCATACGCCGAGTAGCCCAGGCCGATGATATCGCCCTGGTCGGTGTAGGTCTGGGGCTTCAGGCTGTTGGTGGTGCGCCGCCATTCGGTGCCCAGCGCCAGGCCGAGCGGACCACCGGGCAGGTCGGTCAGCGAACGGTTCACCTTGAAGTCGAACATGTCCAGGCTGCTCTTGGCAGTGGCCTGGATGGTGGGCGAAATATAGTCGTACAGGCTCTGCGGGTTCCCCTCCGAGCCTGCGCCGATGTTCCAGGTGCCAGCGGGGCAGGCGAGGTCGCCCAGCACGCATTGCACCGCGCTGTAGCGCAGGAAGCCGTCGCGCTTGTTGACCAGGTTGGTGGACGAATGCAGGTAGCCGGTGTCGTAGTTCCACTCACCCCAGCTGCCCTTGAGGCCGGCGAGGAAGCGGGTGAACTCGTTCTCGTTGTTGGTCACGCGCGGGCCGACATCGAATGCGGAGTAGCGCACCCGTACCGGCTCGTTGTATGGGTTGTCCGGATGGCCCACGGCCAGCACGACCGCGCCTGGGCCGCTGTTGGCGTTGACCGGGCCACCGGGGTAGCCCCAGCCGCCGGATACGCCGGACGGGGTGTTGGTGAAGGTGGTTTCCTTCTTCGAGTAGCCCAGTTCCACGTACGCCTCGGAGGTCTCGCCAAAGGCAAAGGTGGCGCGGCTGAAGACGTTGACGTACTTCTCTTCGGGGCTCAGGTCACGGTAGTCGGCCTGGTCCCACAGGCAGCCGCCACCGGGATCCTGCGGGCTGATGTTGGAGAACTGGTCGCAGCCTGGAAGCGATTCGAGCAGGCCGGTGGTCGGGTTGAAGATGCTGCCGGTCAGGGATGCACCGCCGCCAGTGCCGCCGCCGGTGATCGCACCGCCCAGGAACTGGCTGCCGCCGGCGCTGTAACCCCAACGGCGCAGGTCGCCGGTGCCGATCCACTTGCGGTCGCGGCGGTCGCTGACCTTGATGCCGTCGGTCTTGCCGACGTCGACACTGACGAATGCATTCCAGCCATCTTCGGCCAGGCTGCCGACGCCGGTGGTGAGCGTGCCCTTCTTCGCGTCGCCGTCGCTGTCGCCGGACATGCCGTAGGAACCGCGCAGGATGGTGCCGGTGAAATCACTGCGCAGGATGATGTTGACCACGCCGGCGATGGCGTCGGAGCCATACACCGAGGACGCGCCATCCTTCAGTACTTCCACCCGCTCGACGGCATCGAGCGGAATGGTGCTCAGGTCGGTGAATACTTTCTGCCCGTCATCAGCCAGGCCATAGGTGGCCATCCGCCTGCCGTTGAGCAGCACCAGCGTGGAGCCGGCGCCCAGGCCGCGCAGCGAGATGCCCGCGCCGCCGCCGGCAAAGCCGTTGCCGAATGATTTCGGAATCGAGCCCGAGCCGTCCGAGGTCAGGGTCTGGAGGTATTCGGCGACCGTGGTCTTGCCGGTACGGTCGATTTCCTGGCGGGTGACCACCTGGACCGGTGACGGGGTCTCGGTGTCGGTACGCGGAATGTTCGAACCGGTGACGGTGATGCGGTCCAGGTTGGTGGCGCGCTCCTGCGCGGACGCGGAAGTGGCGAAGGCGGCGCCAGCCAGCAGCAACGCGCCACCGGTCAGGATATGGGTGATGGACATGGCCAGATGGTTGCGGCCTCTGGCGTGCCGTTGGGTCGAGTGTTTCACAGCTCTCTCCTGACTGGGAATCCGTAATGGCGAGGTTCATCGCGGGCCCCTCCTTTTCCCGCGACGGCGCCAATCTAGGTTTCCTTCAGGTGACGTAGCAGTGAATTTTTGCTTAACCGGCGTCCTGTTGTGACGACGTTCTCGTTGTGGGACGGGAAGCGATCCGACGACCGCTCCCCGTCCTTCACTTACTGCGGTAGAGAGAATTCGATGGGGACCAACCCGACCGCTGGCGTGGCCCTGCCATCCTGCATCGCCGGAACAAAACGCCAGTGGCGCAGCACCTGTTGGCGTGCAGCATGGTCCAGCGCACGCGAGCCGCTGCTGTGTTCGATGGAGACCGCCGCGGGCTTGCCGTCGTGGTCGACCTCGACCCGCAGCAGCACCGTGCCTTGCTCGTGGTTGCGCACGGCTGCGATCGGATACGCCGGTGGCGGGGCGTTGCGGTACTGCAGTTGCACCCCGATGCCGGGTGCGGCGGGTTCGATCGCCGGTGCGGTGGTCGACGGCGCCGGCTCGGCAGCAGGCAACACCTGGGACGGTGCCTGTTGCAGCACGATGGCCGGGACCGGCAGGGGTGGCAGTTGTGGCAGCGCGTGCGTACGTGGCTGCGGTGGTGCTGCGAGGGTGGGAGCGGACGCCGGTGGTGCCGGTGGCGGCGCCGTGGCCGGGGTGATCCAGCGGACCTGTGGAGCGTCGCGGGGCAGTGGGGCGGCGACATACGCGGCAGGAATCAACAACAGCATCAGGGCCAGCAGGTGCAGGGCAATGGCCGCGCTCCAGGCGGCGATACGCGAGGGATCAACGTGCTGCGGAACGACCGGATACATACGAACCATGGTCCACCTCCATGCAACCGATGAGGGAACATCCGTGCGCCGGCAGGTGCCGGTGGTCCAGCAGTATCGCGTTGGCGAGGACGTGGCCAGAGGGGCACGCCAACGCGTTCTGCCGGGAGTCATGTTGCCCGGGTCATGGGTAGTAGGGCGGGTCCACGACCCGCTGCCATCGGCGCGCTGCCACGGCGCAGGGCAAGCGGGTCATGGACCCGCTCTACCCGGTTCGTCGCGGAGGCCTCAGCGGGCCAGTTCGAACACCACGTCCAGGTTCACCGACACGGTGGTCTCCCCTGGCGACACTGGCGTGGAAACATCGGCGGCCATCGGCGCGGCCGCAGCGCGCATCATCACCGGACGGAAATTGCCGCCGCCGCTCTCGGAAATGCTGACGATACGACGCACCTGCAGGCCCAGCGCCTTGGCGTAGGTACGGGCGCGCACCTGGGCTTTCTCCAGTGCGGCCAGTCGGGCTTCGTCGTGCACCGGCTCGGGCTGGTCGATCTCGAAGTGCGGGCCATTGATCTGGTTGGCGCCTTCGGCGGCCAGTGCATCGAGCACCTTGCCCAACCGGGTGATGTCGCGGACCTTGAGGCTGACCGTGTTGCTGGCCTGGTAGCCGGTGATCTTCGGCGCCTCATTCTCCGCATAGCGGTACTGCGGGCTGAGGTTGATGCCGCTGGTCTGCACGTCGCGCTCGGCGATGCCTGCGGCCTTGATCGCGGCCAGTACCTTGTCCATCTGCTGGGCATTCTGGCGCATGGCGGTGTTGCCGTCGGCGGCCTGGGTCACCACGCCGGCCGATAGCGTGGCCACGTCCGGTACGCGACTGGCTTCGGCATTGGAGGAAATATTGAGCAGGGTACCTTCCACCGGGGCGATGGCAGGTGCCGGAACGGCGGCATGGGCGGTCACGGAAGCTCCCAGGGCAAGCGACAGGGCGATCAGCAGCGGGGACAGGACGGGGTGACGCATGGACTTCTCCTTGTGGGCCATCGAGGTTGCTGGCGTTGGGATGAACGCGTTGTGAGCCATCGTGGGGTTGGCGCGGGGAAGGGCGGGTTGCCAGCGATTCAGGCACGGCGCGCAGGGTATGCTGTGCGGATGCTCTATCTTGCCTCCCGTTCCCCCCGACGCAGCCAGTTGTTGTCCCGCCTCCGGCGCCCATTCCAGACCTTGGCGCTGGAGGTGGAAGAAGTGCGCGCAGGCGACGAAACCCCACGTGATTATGTACTTCGCGTGGCCAGCGACAAGGCCCGGGCAGGGCTGGCGCAGGTGAGGGCAGTGGATCCGGCGGCCATCGTGCTGGGCTCGGACACTGAAGTGGTGCTGGAAGACCGGGTGTTCGGCAAGCCGCTCGACGACGTGGATGCGGCCGCGATGCTGCGTGCGCTGTCCGGCCGTCGGCACCAGGTAATGACCGCCGTGGTGCTGGCCAGCGCCGATGGCCTGTGTTCGGAACTGGTCGTCTCCGAAGTGAGTTTCGCCGAGCTGGACCAGGCCACCATCGCCGACTATGTAACCAGTGGCGAGCCGATGGGCAAGGCCGGTGCCTATGCCATCCAGGGCGGCGCTGAACGTTTCATCACCCAGCTGGCCGGCAGTTATTCCGGGGTCATGGGTTTGCCGCTTTACCAGACCGATCGCCTGCTTGCCCGCGCCGGACTGCCTTGTTCCCTTGTTGCCGCCACGGAGGCTGCCGTCGATGTCTGAAGAAATACTGGTCAACGTGACCCCGCGCGAAACCCGGGTGGCGGTGATCGAGAACGGCATGCTGCAGGAGCTGCACATCGAGCGCGGTTGGCGCCGCGGTGTGGTCGGCAACATCTACAAGGGCAAGGTGCAGCGGGTGATGCCCGGCATGCAGGCGGCTTTCGTCGAGGTGGGCCTGGATCGCGCTGCGTTCCTGCACGCCAACGACGTGATCCGGCCTGCCCCGGTGGCCAATGCCGATACCGAGAACACCACCCTGCCGCCTCCTTCATCGGTGCCCATCGTGGAACTGCTGCGCGACGGCCAGGACATCGTGGTGCAGGTGGTGAAGGACCCGATCGGCACCAAGGGCGCCCGCCTGACCACCCAGATCAGCATTCCTTCGCGCTACATGGTGCTGCTGCCGCAGTCCAAGGTGGTGGGGGTATCGGCACGCATCGAGGACGAAGCCGAACGTGCCCGCCTGAAGACGCTGGTGACCGAATTGTCGGCCCAGCATGGGGGCTATGGTTATATCGTGCGCACCAATGCCGAGGGCCAGCCGGCCGAGGCCATCGCCGAGGACGTCGCCTACCTGTCGCGGGTATGGAACGTGGTCGAGCGTCGTGGCCGCGAGGCGGCCCCCTGCAGTGTCATCTATGAAGACCTGACCCTGCCGCTGCGTTCGGTGCGCGACCTGATCCGCAAGGATGTCGACAAGGTGAAGGTCGATTCCAAGGAAACCTTCGTGCAGTTGCAGGCATTCGTCGCCAAGTACATGCCGGTGCTGGCCGAGAAGCTGGAACTGTACAGCGGCGATCGTCCGATCTTCGACATGTTCGGGGTGGAGGATGAAATCGGCCGTGCGCTGGACAAGCAGGTGCCGTTGAAGTCCGGTGGCTACCTGGTGATCGACCAGACCGAGGCGATGACCACCATCGATGTCAACACCGGTTCGTTCGTTGGCCAGCGCAACCTGGAAGAAACGGTGTACCGCACCAACCTGGAAGCCGCGCAGGCGGTGGCCAGGCAACTGCGGCTGCGCAACCTGGGGGGCATCATCATCATCGACTTCATCGACATGGTGGATGCCGAGCACCGCCGCCAGGTGCTGCGCACGCTGGAGAAGGCGCTGGCCCGCGACCATGCCAAGACCACCGTGTACGACTTCTCGCCGTTGGGCCTGGTGGAGATGACCCGCAAGCGCACGGTGGAAAGCCTGGAGCGCCAGCTGTCGGAGACATGCCCGCAATGCAGTGGCCGTGGCAGCATCAAGACCACCGAGACGGTGACCTACGAGATATTCCGTGAGATCACCCGTGCGGTGCGCCAGTTCGAAGCGGCGCGCCTGCTGGTGATCGCCTCGTCGAAAGTGGTGGCACGTATCACCGACGAGGAATCCACCGCGGTGGCCGAGCTGGAGGAGTTCCTCGGCAAGAGCATCCGCTTCCAGGCCGACGACCAGTACCTGCAGGAACAGTTCGATGTGGTCCTGCTCTGACCAGTGCCGGCAGGTTGCCGGCCGGGGCCGATGAGCGCGCCGCTGCGACTGCGACTGCGAAGGACCCGCCGTCTTGCCCTGTATGCCCTTGCCGTCGTGCTGGTGCTGGTGGCGTTGCTGGTGGGTACGCTCAGCCAGTTGCTGCCGCTGGCCGAACGCCACCCCGAACACGTGGCCGGCTGGTTGAGTGCGCGTGCCGGGCAGACGGTGCGTTTCGACCGCCTGCAGACCGAGTGGACCCGGCGCGGGCCGCTGCTGCAACTGGACGGGCTGCGCATCGGGCCCGGCGACGGCCTGCGCATCGGCCAAGCCGAGGTGCTGGTGGCGATGTACGCCGGGTTGTTGCCGGGGCGTTCGCTGACCGAACTGCGCCTGCGTGGCCTGGCCTTGACCCTGCAGCGTGGCGATGACGGCCGTTGGCACGTGCGTGGGCTGCCCGAAGCGAAGGGAGGCGATCCGCTGGATGCGCTGCGCCGGCTTGGCGAGCTGCAGGTGGAAGCGGGCCGGCTGGTCGTCGACGCGCCTTCGATCGGGGTAAACGCCAGCCTGCCACGGCTGGACCTGCGCCTGCGGGTCAACGGTGACCGCCTGCGGGTGGGCGTGCGTGCGTGGGCGAAGGCCGACGCGCTGCCGTTGTCGGCGGTGTTGGATGTCGACCGTCGCCATGGCAACGGCGAGGCATGGTTGGGTGGCGACCCGGTGGACCTGCAGGCTTGGTCGCAGTTGCTGTCGGCCGCAGGCGTGCAGGTATTGCAGGGCCGCGGTGAACTCAATGCCTGGGTGGCGCTGCGCGACTTCCGCCCGGTGATGGTGACCACCGATTCGGACCTGGCCGGCCTGCGGTTTGCCGGCGCACCCACGGCCCACGTGGCAGCGCCCGTGCTGGAACTGGAACGATTGCAGGTGCGTGCCCGTTGGCGCTACAGCCCCGGTGGCTGGCGTGCCGAAGCCCCGCGGTTGCGGGTGCGTGCCGAGGGCCGTGAGCAGGTGCTGGATGGGGTGTTGGTCGGGGCCGGACAGCACCTGGCGCTGGTTGGCGAGGACATCGAGGGCGGCGTGCTGCTGCGCGCACTGGCGCTGACCGACCGTGTCGACGCAGGCCTGCGTGACTGGCTCTACCGCGCCCGCCCGCAGCTGCGCCTACGCCAGTTGCAGGCACATGGCGAGCGCGACGGTGCGCTGTGGGTGCAGGGCGAGCTGGACGGGCTGGCCTTTGCCAGCGTGGAAGGGTCTCCCGGCCTGACCGGTGTTGGTGGCCGCTTCCAGGGAGACGCCGAAGGCTTCTCCCTGCAGTTGCAGCCACAGCGGCAGATGCGCTTCGATTGGCCCGATGGCTTCGGCGTGCGCCACGATGTGCAGCTGGCTGGCGAAGTGGTCGGCTGGCATGACGAAGCCGGTGGATGGCGTATCGGCACGCCGGCGCTGCGCGTGCAGGGCACCGATTACGCGGCCGACGTGCGCGGCGGGCTGTGGTTCCAGGGCGATGGTACCCGTCCCTGGATGCAGCTGGCGGCGAAGATCGACGACGTGCCGATGACCGCCGCCAAGCGCTTCTGGATCCGCTCGAAGATGAGCGCCAACGCGCGCGGCTGGCTGGATACCGCGCTGCAGTCCGGCCAGGTGCGTGGTGGTGTCGGCCTGGTCAGCGGTGACCTGGACGACTGGCCGTTCAACGACCGTGATGGCCGTTTCGAGGCCCGTGGACATATCGACAATGGCACCGTCCGTTTCCAGGAGGAATGGCCGGACATGACCGCCGTGGATGCGGATATCGCCTTCATCGGCGCCGGCTTCCAGCTGAAAGGCCGGGGCGGGCTGGGTGGGGTGAACGTGGATGCGATCGAAGCGGGGATCGAGGATTTCGGCGAGGCGCCGTTGTCCGTGCGTGCGCGCAGCCGCAGCGATTCGGCACGCCTGCTGGCGCTGCTGCGACGCAGCCCGCTGCATGCCGAGTACGGGGAAACGCTGGACAGCCTGAGTGCCAGCGGTCCGGTGGAGGTGGATTTCGATCTGCTGCAGCCACTGCACCCTGGCCAGCCGGGCCACCTGCAGGGCACGATCGAGCTGGCTGGCATCAAGCTGGCCGACAAACGCTATGAACTGGATTTCCAGGACGTGCGCGGTCGGGCGCGCTATGCCAACAGCGGCTTTGGCGCTGACGACCTGGCCGTGCGCTATCTCGATGCGCCTGCCCGCCTGAGCCTGCGCGCAGGCGGTTTCGTGAAGGATCCGCAGTTGGCGTTCGAGTCGGAGCTGGAAGCGGACCTGGACGCAGGCGTGTTGCTGGATCGCGCCCCGGAAATGGCCTGGCTGAAGCCTTATGTCGAAGGCCGGTCACGTTGGAGCGTCGGTGTGGACATGCCACGGGCCCCGGCCACCCCGACGGCTGCCGCCGCACTACGCCTGCCCGCGCCGCCGGCCCGGCTGCACCTGCAGTCGGCGCTGGTCGGTACCCGGCTGGACCTGCCGGCTCCGCTGGACAAGCCGGCCGAGGAGGCGCTGGCAACCCGGGTGGAGGCGCAACTGCCGATGGACAATGGCGGGATCGATGTTTCCTTTGGCGAACGGCTGGCACTGGCGGCGCGCACCCAGCAGGGGCGCACCGGCGTGCAGGTCACCCTGGGCAGTGCGCAGGTGGACCGGGAACCGCCGCCCAGCGGACTGGCTGTCAATGGCCGCAGCGGTTCGCTGGATGCGCTGGAATGGATCGGCCTGGCGCGCGGCACGGCCGGTGGTGGTGACGGTGATACGGCTGCCGACCCGATGCCGCTACGTTCGGTGGACGTGCAGGTGGCCCAGCTGCTGTTGATCGGCGGCGTGTTCGAGGACACCCGCCTGCAACTGCGTCCGGGCCCGCAGCAGGTGGACGTGCGCCTGGAGGGGCCATCGCTGGCAGGCCAGCTGAGCGTGCCCAACGCAACCGGTGGCACCATCAACGGCACGCTGCAGCGCGTGCACTGGAAATCACTGCCCGGTCCGGTACAGGTCCGGCCGCGCGATGGCGCGGAAATCAGCATGCCGGATGGCCAGGTCGTGGCGGCGCGCGTGCAGGCCAGTGCCAACGATACCGATCCGGCGGCGATTCCGCCGCTGGCTCTGGATATCGCCGACCTGCAGTTCGGCAAGGTCAGCCTGGGCCAGGCGGTGGTGCGTACGCACCCGGTGGCACAGGGATTGCGCGTGGAGCAGCTCAGTTTCCGTTCGCCCGGGCAGTCCATCGACGTGAATGGGCAGTGGTTGGGCAAGGGCGCGGCTGCGCGCACCGGACTGACTGCGCAGGTGCGCAGCGAGGACCTGGGAAACCTGATGCGTGACCTGGATTACGCGGGGCAACTTCGCGGCGGGCAGGGGGATTTCACCTTGCAGGCCAACTGGCCCGGTGGGCCGTCCGATTTCCAGCTGGGCAACCTGGCCGGCAGCATGACGGTGGATGCACGCAACGGCCAACTGCTGGAACTGGAGCCGGGCGCGGGTCGCGTGCTGGGCCTGCTCAGCGTGACCCAGCTGCCACGGCGGTTGATGCTGGATTTCCGCGATTTCTTCTCCAAGGGATTCGCCTTCAACCAGATCGAAGGCACGCTGCAGTTCGGCGAGGGGCTGGCTACCACCGACAAGGTACTGATCGAAGGGCCGGCGGCGAACATCCGCATCCGCGGCCGCACCGACCTGCGCCAGCAGCAGTTCGACCAGACCATCGATGTCAATCCCCGTTCGGGTAACCTGCTCACCGTGGTCGGCGCCTTTGCCGGCGGCCCGGTGGGCGCGGCACTGGGTGCGGCGACCAATGCGGTGCTGTCCAAGCCATTGGGCGAGATCGGTGCCAAGAGCTACCGGGTCACCGGCCCGTGGAAAGAACCCAAGGTGGAAGTGGTGGAGCGCGATGCTGCTTCGCCACCGCCCCCCAAGCCGCAGGCACGTTGACCGGCGCGGCTCCCCTCCCATGGTCGCGGCTTGCATGGCCGCGCCCCGCCCCCAGATCAGGACAATGACCGAAAACGCCCTCACCCTCGCCAATGACCGCCTGCTGCAGCCTGCCGGGCTGGATGCCAGCACCCTTGAACGTACCTTCGGCCACCTGCTGGGCCCGGGCATCGACTTCGGTGACCTGTATTTCCAGCATGCGCGGCGCGAAAGCTGGAGCGTGGAAGACGGCATCGTCAAGGATGGCGCGCATTCCATCGAGCAGGGCGTCGGCGTGCGTGCCATTGCCGGCGAGAAAACCGGTTTTGCCTATTCCGATGACATCCACCGCGATGCGTTGGCCGTGGCCGCGCAGTCGGCACGCGCGATCTCGCGTGAAGGTGGCGCCCAGGCCGGGCAGTCGCTGGTGCGCGGCGATGCGCGCGCGCTGTATCCGGCGCTGGATCCGGTGGAGAGCATGGGCAACGAGGCCAAGGTGGAGGTGCTGAAGCGGCTGGACAGCTACCTGCGCGCGGCCGATCCGCGGGTCCGGCAGGTGATGGTCAGCCTGTCCGGCGGCGTGGACACGGTGCTGATCGCCCGTAGTGACGGCGTGCTGGGTGCGGACATCCGCCCGTTGGTGCGCTTGAACGTGCAGGTCATCGTCGAGCAGGGGGGGCGACGTGAATCCGGCTATGCCGGCGGTGGCGGCCGCTACGATTATGCCGAGCTGTTCGCCAACGGCCGGCCCGAAGCGTTCGCCCGCGAGGCGCTGCGCCAGGCGTTGGTCAATCTCGATGCCATTCCTGCACCGGCCGGCGTGATGCCGGTGGTGCTCGGACCGGGCTGGCCAGGCGTGTTGCTGCACGAAGCGGTAGGCCATGGGCTGGAAGGCGATTTCAACCGCAAAGGCACCAGCGTCTACGCCGGCCGGCTGGGCGAACGCGTGGCCGCGCCCGGGGTGACCATCGTCGATGACGGCACCCTGGAGGGCCTGCGCGGGTCGCTGACCATCGATGACGAGGGGCATCGCACCCAGTGCACCACGCTTATCGAAGACGGCATCCTGGTGGGTTACATGCAGGATTCGCTCAACGCCCGCCTGATGGGCATGGCGCCCACCGGCAACGGTCGCCGTGAATCGTTCGCACACCTGACCATGCCGCGCATGACCAATACCTACATGCGCGCGGGCCAGCACGATCCGCAGGAAATGATCCGCTCGGTGAAGAAGGGCCTGTATGCGGTCAACTTCGGTGGCGGGCAGGTGGACATCACCAGCGGCAAGTATGTGTTCTCGGCGACGGAGGCGTACCTGATCGAGGATGGTCGCATTACTGCCCCGGTGAAGGGCGCCACGATCATCGGCAATGGCCCCGAGACCATGCAGAAGGTGCGCATGATCGGCAACGACCTGGCGCTGGACGAGGGGGTTGGCATCTGTGGCAAGGATGGCCAGAGCGTACCGGTGGGCGTGGGCCAGCCCTCTTTGTTGATCGACGGGCTGACCGTGGGTGGCACCCAGGCGTGATGCCATGGGTGCCGCTGTTCGCGCTGCGTGCGCGTGACGGGCATGGCCCGTCACTACCGGTGCGGTGGGAATCGGTGATGGACGGCGTCCACATCCGGCCGTGCCTGGTAGAGCGGGTCCATGACCCGCTGCTTTCGCCGGATCGCGGCTCAGTCCTGGGCTTCGTCCGTGCTGCCTTCGAGGGCGTCTTCGCTTTCATCGGCATCGGTACCCGCCAGGCCCAGCGCGGCCGGCAGCATCAGCGTGCGCAACACCTGGAAGATCTCACGGTAGGCGCGCGGCGGCTTGTTCTTCGCCCGTTCGGCCTGGGCATTGCGCACCAGCGTACGCAGCTGCTGACGGTCCGCCTGCGGGTATTCGTCCAGCAGCTTGGACAGCGCGCCGTCGCCGTCGACCATCAGCTTTTCGCGCCAGTCTTCGGCGCGGTGCATCATCGCCACTTCGCGCCGGCCGGTTTCGCTGTTGGCGTCCAGCGCATCACGGATCGCGTCCAGGGTCGCGTCTTCCTCGCGGCGCATGTGCTTGGCCAGGAACGCCAGCTGCCGCTTGTGCGCGATGTGGGCGGTGATCCGCTTGCATTCGGCGATGTGCGGCAGCAGGTCCTCGGGCACGGGCAGGCGCGCCAGCTGCGCGGGGGTCAGCGAGACCAGCTTTTCGCCCAGCGCAAGCACTTCCAGCGCATCGTTGCGCTTCTGCTTGCGGCTTTTGTCGTGGAATTCACCGGTTTCTTCGTCGCGTCCGCGCATCGTCTTTCCTAACTTCCGTCAATACGTCGCCCGGCGCAGTGCCGGGCCCAACCTGTACAGGATAAAGCATTGAACGTCATCGCCCCTGAAGCCGCCGCTGCCAGCGGTACCGAGGTCCGGCTGGAACAACTGGCCGATATTTCCCAGCAACTGCTGGACCATGCGCGCCGACTGGGTGCCAGCCAGGCCGAAGTGTCCTGCAGCGAGGACCGCGGGCTGGATGTCAACGTGCGCCTGGGCGAGGTGGAAACGGTGGAATCCACTGCCGATCGCGGGATTGCGGTCACCGTCTACTTCGGCCAGCGCAAGGGCAGCGCCAGCACCGCTGACCTGCAACCGGCCAGCCTGGTGGCCACGGTGGAACAGGCCTGTGCGATCGCCCGCCATACCGAAGACGATGCCGCTGCCGGGCTGGCAGATGCCGATCTGATGGCACGCGAGTTCCCGGAACTGGACGGTTGGCACCCATGGGACCTGCAGGCCGAACAGGCCATCGACCTGGCGCTGGCCTGCGAGGCGGCCGGTCGCCAAGCCGATGCGCGCATCAGCAATTCCGACGGTGCGTCGGTCTCCACCGCACAGAGCCTGTCGGTGTACGCCAACTCGCATGGCTTCTTCGGCCGTGAGCGTGGCACCCATCATTCGATGGGCGTGGCGCTGATCGCGGGGCAGGGCGATGGCATGCAGCGTGATGGCTGGTACACCAGCGCACTGGCCCGCGAGGACCTGGAAGCCGCTGCCAGCGTCGGCCTGCGTGCCGCCGAACGTACCATTGCCCGCCTGCGGCCGCGTTCGCTGGCCACCACCAGCATGCCGGTGCTGTTCGCCCCGGAAGTGGCGCGCAGCCTGGTCGGCCACCTGCTGTCGGCGGTGTCCGGTGGCGCGCTGTACCGCCAGGCCAGCTTCCTGCTGGACAGCGCCGGCCAGGCGCTGTTCCCGGCATGGATGCAGATCGACGAGCTACCGCACCTGCGGCGCGGTCGGCGCTCGGCTGCCTTCGACGGCGATGGCGTGGCCACCCGGGCGTCGGCCTTGGTCCGTGACGGCGTGCTGCAGCGCTACATCCTGGGCAGTTACTCGGCACGCAGGCTCGGCCTGCAGACCACGGCCAACGCCGGTGGCGTGCACAACCTGCAGGTGGCGGCCAGCGCCGACGGCCTGGACCTGCACGGCATCGCCCGGCAGATGGGCAACGGCCTGCTGGTGACCGAACTGATGGGGCAGGGCGTCAACGGAGTAACCGGCGACTACTCGCGCGGCGCCGGTGGCTTCCGGGTGGAGAACGGCGAAATCCAGTATCCGGTGGATGGCATCACCATCGCGGGCAACCTGCGCAGCATGTTCGCGGATATCGAGGCGGTGGGCAGCGATGTCGATCCACGCTCGCATATCCGCGTCGGTTCGATCCTGGTCGGGAAGATGACGGTGGCCGGTAACGACTGATGCCGGTAATGGCGTAATCTTGGGCCGCTGCGCCGACCCGCGGGGAGCGGGTCGCGGCGACCACCCAAACTACAAGGAGTTTCTCCATGAGTGAATTCGACAACGCCACCACCCCGCCACCGCCGCCGGTCGGTACCGAGCCGGCACCGACCGACCAGCGCACCATGGCGCTGGCCGCGCACCTGCTCGGTATCTTCACCTGGTTCATCGGAGCACTGGTGATCTGGCTGATCAACAAGGATGACGCCAGCAAGTCCTTCGTCACCGACCAGGCCAAGGAAGCACTGAACTTCCAGATCACCATCGCCATCGCGATGGCCATCTGCCTGGTGCTGGTGCTGGTCTTCATCGGCGCGCTGCTGATGCCGGTGGTGGGCGTGTTGAACGTGGTGTTCTGCATCATCGCGGCAGTCAAGGCCAACAACGGTGAAGCCTACCGCTACCCGTTCGCGCTGCGCCTGATCAAGTAATCCCGCCGCAGTCCAGGCACACGCAGACGCCCGGCAATGCCGGGCGTTTCCGTATCGATTGCGAAGGCGTGGCCGCCAATGAGGCGGCGCGATCCGCGCTGGAAACGCTGGGCGCACGACGCATCGGTTTCGTCAAACGCTGGTGGGTGATGGACGCGCCGACAGGCCACCGTGGCCGCGCGCGCGCCAATCATGGGGAATAACGCGCCGCCAGGCGGGTAGTGACGGGCCATGCCCGTCACAGGCCTGGCCAAAGGCAGTTCAGTGATCGCGCTCCACGGCCAGACGGCCGAGTGCGCGCAGCGCGTCGGCTTCTTCGCCGTAACCGGCCAGCGCCTCGTCCATTGCCGCGCTCAGTTCGCGCAGCCTGGCCTTGGCGCCCTCCATTCCCAGCAGCGCCGGGAAAGTCGACTTGTCCTGTGCAACATCCTTGCCGGCGGTCTTGCCCAGTTGTTCGGAACTGGCTTCGACATCCAGGATGTCATCGCGTACCTGGAAGGCCAGGCCCAGTGCATCGGCGAAACGGTCCAGCCGCTGCAGCTCGGCCACCGGCGCTTGGCCGCACAGCGCCCCCATGCGTACCGCTGCGCGGATCAGCGCGCCGGTCTTCAGCGCATGCATCCGGGTCAACGCCTGCAGCGACTGCATTTGCCCGGTAGCATCGATATCCAGCGCCTGGCCGCCGCACATGCCGGCTGCACCGGCTGCATGAGCCAGCGTCTGCAGGCACTGCACGCGCAGCTCTGCCGGCAGTGGCGCTTCGGCCAACAGGCTGTATGCGCGGGACTGCAAGGCATCGCCGGCCAGGATGGCAGTGGCTTCGTCGAAGGCGATGTGGGTGGTCGGCTTGCCACGGCGCAGCGCGTCATCGTCCATCGCCGGCAGGTCGTCGTGTACCAGCGAATAGGCGTGGATGAGTTCCACTGCCATCGCCGGCGCATCGAGGTGATGCGGATCGGCGCCGAAGACTGCGCCGGCAGCATGCACCAGCAGCGGACGCATGCGCTTGCCGCCGCCCAGTACCGAATGCCGCATTGCCTGGTGCAGGCGGCGCGGGTCATCGGTCGGTGAGGGCAGGGCTGCGTCGAGCTGGCTTTCGATGCGTTCGCGCAGGCCGGCGAAGCGGGCTTCAACCGTCATGGGACGGCGGATCGAAGGGCTCGGCGGTCTCTGGCTGGGCGGGGTCGGTCAGCAGGCGCACGCGCAGTTCGGCCTGTTCCAGTGCCTGCTGGCATTGCCGATACAGGCCCACGCCGCGCTCGTAGGCGCTCAGCGAGGCTTCCAGGGACAGGTCGCCGGTTTCCATCTGTTCGACCAGCTGTTCCAGCGATTCGAGCGACTGCTCGAACTGGGCCACCGGCGAGGCGCTTTCAGGGGTTTTCTTGACCATGTGGCAAGTGTGGACGGCCTGCGCACGGGGGTCAATTCACCAACCGCCGGGCCGCCAGTGCAACTGCGCGTCGTGCTGCTGCAGCCAGGCCTGCAGGGGGGCGGACAGCACCACGTCGGCTGCCGCCTGCAACTGGCTTCCGGCAAACAGCAGCGGCAACTGGGCGCGTCGCCAGGGCGCCAGATGCTCGCGCTGCAGGCAGTCCTTCAATGCGTGGGAATGGTCGCGGCCGGGCAGCTGGATACGTTCGCCGCCCTGTCGTGCGCGCACCTGCAGCGGGGCATCGAAGCCTGGTGTGCCCAGCAACTGCAACTGGCCCCCGTCCGGCAGCGACAGCGGGCTTCGGCCATCCCAGTCCACGCGCCAGCCCTGCGGCAGCGCGGGCAACGCCGCGGGCAGCAGATACCAGTGGCCACGCCACAGGCGGATGCTGTGCTGCCGCCAGCGCACCTGCGCGTCGCGGTCGGGTGCGACCGGCAGCAGCGTGTCCTCCAGTTGGCGCAGCACGCTGGCAGGCAGTGCGGGCGCTCCCTGCGCCAGCACCCAGCGCCGCAGCACGCGGGCACGACGTTCGGCGGAAAGCTGGCGCAGCAGCGCCACCGACAGCACGCGTGGCGCTGCCTGCACGTGCTGCAGCAGTTCCTCCTCTTCTTCGTCCAGCATGCCGCGCAGCTGCCCACAGTGGACGGCACTGCCGGACAGCGCTTCGGCGGCATGCGGCCAGCGCTGGCGCAGCAGTGGCATCACGTGCAGGCGCAGGAAGTTGCGGTCGGGGGCATCGCTGAGGTTGCTGGGGTCTTCGATCCAGTCGAGCCCATGCGCCTGTGCGTAAGCCAGCAGCGCACTGCGCGGCACCTGCAGCAAGGGCCGCCAGAGGACGTGGTTGCCGAACGCGGCCTGTGGAGCCATCGCGGCCAGGCCATCCACGCCGGCGCCACGCAGCGCACGCAGCAGGAAGGTTTCGGCCTGGTCGTCCTGGTGCTGGGCCAGCGCCAGCATCTCGCCTGCGCGAAGCTCGGTGGAAAAAGCCGCGCGACGTGCCAGCCGGGCGGCGCCTTCCAGCCCCATTCCCGCCTGCAGGTCGACCGTCACCCGATGTACGGCCAGCGGGATGCCCCAGGCGTCGCATTGGTGCTGGCAGTGGCTGGCCCAGGCATCGGCATCTGGCTGCAGGCCGTGGTGTACATGCACCGCACGCACGCCGCTGCCGCCAGCCTGCACTGAATGCCACAGCCAGTGCAGCAGCACGGTCGAATCCAGCCCGCCGCTGTAGCCGACCAGCAGGGGCGTATCGAAGGAGGTGGGGGAGGGGAAATGGATCACGGCGGCAAGTATGGCCGCCGTGGTCGTCGCACTCTAGTCCGGCAGCCGCTGTCCCTGGCGATCGATCCAGAACCATTCACCGCCAACCACCGGCACGTGCCCATCGCCGCTGTCGTCCGGCGGGCCTGGGCGGCACCCGTTGCAGACCCGGGCGCGGCCGTCTTCGTACGGCCAGGCGAAATCGAAGGTCGTGGCGAACGCCGGCTGCAGTCGTGCATCGAAAAAGCCGAGGCGCTTGCCGACCCGGCCACGCACGCGGCCTTCCTGCAGTGCGTCCGGGCCATTGTCGTAGGTCGGTACCGGCAGGCTGCGACCCTGGCGCGTCACCAGGTGGTAGCCATCGCCGGCAAGCACGACGGCCAGTCCATCGGTGTCGTAGTCCAGTGCGCCCAGCGCGGAGGATTCCAGCACCACGTGGCCACCGTCGAGCCGGCAGCCGGGCAGGTCCACGGGGCCATGCCCGGTATCGAACTGCTGGCAACCGCCGGCAAGGGCGCTGCCGCTGGCCAGCAGCAGCGCACCCAGCAACGGTCGACGCAGTCCGATCACTCCGGGCTCGCCACGCGCTCGAAGCTGTTGGCCACCGGCAGTTCCACCGGCACGCCATTGGCATCGCAGGTACCGGCGGCACACAGGCGCTCGCGCAGGCGCGGAGTGGCCTGCACGATCATGTGGTAGATCGCATTCTGTTCCAGCGTGCCGCGGATCGCCTTGCTGCCCGGGCCACGTGCCCAGATGCCCACGTCCTCGCCACCATGCGATTCACTCTTCATCGGCACCAGCGCTTCCTGCATGTAATCCGGATGTTCGGTGTCCACATGGGTCAGGTCCGGGCGACCGCTGGCTGGATCGAAGCTGCTTGGGCCGTGCGGATAGGCCTTGGCACCTGCCGGCTGCTGGTTGCTGGGGCCGGCATAACCGGGGCCATTGGCGTAGCTCAGCGTGGTGTAAGGCAGGCCCAGGCCGTCGCGTGCCAGGTCCAGCTCGCCTGCACCATCTTCGCCGCCCTTGTCCTTGACCTTGCCCAGGATCGGGTTGCCGCGGGCCGGGTAGCCGACGAAGTTCAGCGTATGCGAATGGTCGGCGGTGACGATGATCAGGGTGTCGTCATCGCGGGTCATCTCCGATGCCACGCGCACCGCATCGGACATCGCAACGGTATCGGTCAGCGCCCGGTAGGCATTGCCGCTGTGGTTGGCGTGGTCGATACGTGCCCCTTCGATCATCAGCACGTAGCCTTCCTGGTGCCGGGACAGGTTGGCGATCGCGGCGCGGGTCAGTTCGGCCAGGCTCGGCTCGCCGGCCGGGTCCTGGGCGCGGTCCTGCTCATACTGCATGTGGTCCGGCTCGAACAGGCCGAACAGGGCCGGGGCGTTGGAGGCGGCCTTCAACTGCTCGGCGTTCCAGACATAGGCGCCCTGCGGGTGTGCCTGCTGCCATTCGGCGACCAGGTTGCGTCCATCCAGGCGCAGGCCGACCTTGTCGTCGTACTCCGGGTCCTGCTCATTGATGGTGGTGAACTGCGCGCGTCCACCGCCAAGGGCGACCAGCGGGCCGCGGCCATAGCGCGAGGTGGACAGCAGTTGCTGGGCGATGTCCTTGCAGCCTGCGGCCTTGGCCTGCTCGGTCAGGTCGGTGTCGTTTTCCCAGTTGCGTTCCGGCGAATGCGCGTAGGTGGCCGCCGGGGTGGCGTGCGTCAACCGTGCGGTGGACACGATGCCGGTGGCGAGGCCGGCGCTGTCCGCCAGTTGCAGCCAGGTCAGCAGGCCCTTGTCCAGGCTGTCGGCGCAGTCGTTGCGGGTGCCGGCGCTGACGCCGATGGCACCCATGTGGGTCTTCACGCCGGTGGTGATGGCGGTCATGGTGCCGGCCGAATCCGGAGTCTGCGAGTCGACGTTGTAGGTCTTGCTGAACGCCGTTGCCGGGAAATGCTCCCAGGACAGCAGGTTCTCCTCGCCGGAACTGCCCTTGCGCTGGCCTTCGTAAATGCGCGCAGCGGCCACGGTGGTCAGGCTCATGCCATCACCGAGGAACAGAATGACGTTCTTGGCTTTGCCGCTCATGGCGCCATTGCCCGCCGCCTGCGCCGCACCGCTGCGGTACCACCACTGTGGAGTTTCACCGTCCGGGTGGGCCACGGAAGGTACCGCGACCGTCAGGCCGGCCGGGCCGGAAGCCTGCGGGGCGCTGGAACAGGCGCCCAGCAACAGCGTCGCCGCCGCAGTGGCGAGCAGGGTGGTGGTACGGATCATGGACGGCAGGTCCTCACGAAATGAAACGGGCGTTCATTATGCCGATCTCGACAAGGCATGCCGATGACACGCTGATTTGTCCGTTGGCTGGTCGTACTGCGGCGCAGCATGGGCTAAGGTGCGACCATCGTTCTTTCCCCCTGGATTTCCCATGAAGCTGGTCTCTGCCTGGCTGCGCATCCCGTTCTGGCAACGCGTGGTTGCAGGCTTCGTCCTTGGCGCCCTGGCCGGTTGGCTGATGGGGCCGGCTGCTGAAACCTGGTTTGGCCCACTGGGTGACCTGTACGTCACCCTGATCAAGATGATCGCCGTGCCGCTGGTGTTCTTCGCGGTCATCAATGCGATCTCTTCGCTGCACGGGCAGAAGTCGGTAGCCGCGCTCAGTGGTCGCACCTTCCTTTGGTTCGTGATCACCGCTGCATTCGCGGTCGGCATCGGCCTGCTGGTGGGGACCGTGCTGCAGCCGGGCACGGGTGGCCTGCAGCTGTCCATGGCCAGCAACTACGTACCGCGTGAAGTGCCCAGCGTGGTCCAGGTGCTGTTGGACGTGGTGCCGTCGAATGTGTTCTACGCCCTGTCCGGAATCGGCACGCGGGTCAACGCGGCGGGCGAGACCGTGCTTGCCGCGGGGCGCGGGTCGATCCTGCCGGTGATCTTCTTCGCTGGCCTGGTCGGCTTTGCCATCGTCAAGCTGGGTGAGAAGGTCACCCAGGCCCGGCAACTGGTCGGGCAGATGAGCGAGATCATGATCCAGGTGACCCGCTTCGTGCTGGAAGTCACCCCCATTGGTACCTTTGGCCTGATCGCCGGCCTGGTGGGCAGCTATGGTTTCGAAAAGCTGCTGCCGCTGGGCAACTTCGTGCTGGCGCTGTACATCGCCTGCGCGCTGCACATCGTGGTGGTGTACGGCGCGCTGTTGCTGTCGCATGGGTTGAACCCGTTGAAGTTCTTCCGCGGCGCGGCGCCCGGCATGCAGGTGGCCTTCGTCAGTTCGTCCAGCTTCGCGGCAATGCCGGTGGCGATGCGTTCGATCACCCACAACCTGGGCGTCAACAAGGACTACGCGTCGTTTGCCGTCCCACTGGGTGCCAGCATCAAGATGGACGGCTGCGGGGCGATCTATCCAGCGCTGTGCGCGGTGTTCATCTCCCAGTACAGCGGTGTACCGATGTCGCCGGAGCAGTACCTGATCGTGCTGATTGCTTCCGTGCTGGGCAGCTTCGGCACCGCCGGTGTGCCGGGTACGGCCGTGGTGATGGCCACCGTGGTGTTGAGTGCGGCCGGCCTGCCGCTGGAAACCATCGGTTACCTGTACGCGATCGACCGCATCCTGGACATGATGCGCACGATGACCAATGTCACCGGCCAGATGCTGGTGCCGGTGCTGGTGGCCAAGGAAGCGGGGCTGTTGGACCAGCAGGTCTACGACAACCCGTCCACCAACGTGGGCATCGATGACCCGGATCCTGCCCCGCGCGCGTGATGGATCATCTGTCGGGTGATGGCCCTTGGTCGGCGTGTGCGGGCATGCCGCAGCCGATCATCGGTAGAGCGTGGCCATGCCGCGCTGGCAGGAGCATGACGGTGAAACGAAAGGCCGCGGGTCATTGGGGGGGCGCTCTCCTCCCGGTGCTGGCATCGCTGCTGCAGTCGGCTCCGGAATCCACCAGGCGGTAATGAAGGCAAATGCGAGGCGGGCCGCCGATGACGGAAAAATCCGTCCCATGAGAAAAGCCGCTGGCTGGCAGCGGCTTCCTGGACGGTGCGGCAGCGTCGCGTGGTTCAGAGATCGACGCGGCGTGCCTGCATGAATTTGTTGCCCCAGTAGCCGGTCAGCAGGGTGTCCACGCGAACGTCCTTGCCGGTGCTCGGGGCATGCAGGAACCTGCCTTCGCCGACGTAGATGCCGACGTGGTCGACGCGGCCCTTGCGGCCGAAGAACACCAGGTCGCCTTCTGTCAGCGCGGTACGGTCGTTGATCAACTCGTTCTTGCGGTCGCTGGCCATGTCGCGCGATACGCGTGGCAGTTCGATGCCCAGCGCAGTGCGGAAGACGTAGCCGACCAGGCCGCTGCAGTCGAAGCCGCTGTCCGGCGTGCTGCCGCCCCAGCGGTATGGCGTGCCCAGCAAGGTCATCGCACGGCGCAGCACGGACTGGATCTTGCCGTTCTCTTCTGCTCCGGCGACCACGATGGAGCCGGATGCATTGGCGTCATAGTTGGCGAGCAGGCGGCTCAGGTCGCCAGCGACCATGGCCGAACGGTCCATGAGGGGAATGCTGTCGTTGGCGGCAAGATGCGGCAGAAGGGCGGCGAGGGTAGCGCTGGCCGCTGCATCGGCGCGGCTGCGTGGAGCAACGATGGCCTGGGCCCTGGTTGCGGCAGGCATGCTTGAAGCGGCAGGGGGCTCGGCCGCCGTGACCGTGACCGGGGAACTCTGCGCCCATGCGGGCACGGTGGTCAGTGCAAGGGCCAGAGTGAGCAGGACGCGCTGGGTGCGCTGGGGCGAGCGGGGTGAAATCTGGGCACGCTGGCCTTCACACATCAGGTCGTCGGTCGTCACGCGGCGGTCACAAGGTTAAAAGCGATGGGGAATAATGCCTTGCAAAGACGTCAGACAAGTACAAATTTCGTTAATATTTCGTTTATATAAACGTGATGTTCGTCACGCTTCTGTTCTTCTACCCTGTTCATGTCAATGCAGGACGCGTTTGGCACCGGTGTAATGGTCCTTCCAGTAGTGCCCGCCCAGCGAATCCAGCCTGACGGTACCGCCAGTGCTGGGTGCATGTACGAAGCGACCTTCGCCTACGTAGATGCCAACGTGGCTGACATTGCCTCGGCTGCCAAAAAAGACCAGGTCGCCGGTTGCCAGGCGCCGTGGTTCGATCTTCGGCCCCTGCACTGCGGCCAGCTCGCGCGAGGTGCGCGGCAGCTTCAGGTCGACCATTTCGCGGTACACATAGGTCACCAGGCCACTGCAGTCGAAACCGGATTCCGGTGTATTGCCACCGTAGAGGTAAGGAGTGCCGACCAGTCCGATGGCGCGCATCAGCACCGCGTTGGCTGCCTGCGGATTGGCCGGTGCCACGCTTGGCCAGGTCCCGGTTGCAGGAGGCGGGGCGGCCGCGCGGCTGGCCTTGCCGCCACCGCAGGCGGTGATCAGGGCCGCCATGCCCAGCAGCGCGAGGGCAACCATGGTCCGGCGCAGGCCGGGCGAAACTGGCGTCATGTCCACGATCTCCGGATAATGCGCGACCTCAGATAGGCCGTCATGATGGCGGCGTACCCGTCGGGCGGCAACCCGCCCCCCTCCGCCTGCCCTCGGCAGCTACCAGACAGAGTTGCGCATGAAGATTGAAAAAGACCGCGTTGTCCGCTTCCATTACACCGTTTCCGAGGTTGGCCAGGAGCCGATCGAATCGTCCCGGGAGCGCGAGCCGCTGGCGATCCTGGTCGGCCATGGCAACATCATCCCGGGCCTGGAAAACGCGATGATGGACAAGGAAGCCGGCGCCACCTTCGGTGTGGACGTGGCATCGGCCGATGCCTACGGCGAACGCCGCGACGGCCTGACCCAGCGCGTGCCGAAGAAGCATTTCGGCAAGGAAAAGCTGGTTCCGGGCGCGCAGGTCGTGCTGCAGACCAATTTCGGCCCGCGTGCTGTCACCGTGCAGAAGGTCGGCATGAGCGTGGTCGATGTCGACCTGAACCATCCGATGGCCGGCAAGGACCTGCATTTCGACGTGGAGATCATCGACGTGCGTGAAGCCGGCAAGGAAGAGCTCGAGCACGGCCACGTGCATGGCGATGGTGGTCACCAGCACTGAGTGCTGGCGCCCGCGCTGTAGTGCGAACGGCCCGCGGAAGCGGGCTGTTTTGTTTTGCAGCGGCGAGCCACGCTCGCTGCATTCCCGCGTCGCGCGCATCGCCAGCGCGGCCAGGTCCCGTTCTCCCGGTCTTTTCCTGCGGCGTGAGGCGGTTCCACCTGTTTGCCGCATCTCCCCCGCATAATGACCCTCCTTGATCCCGGATTTCCCGTGACTACCGCGTCTTCGTCCTTGCAGCCACTGCCGGCGGCCGACCGCATCACCGTGATGGACGTCCTGCGCGGGGCGGCCCTGCTGGGCATCCTGCTGATGAACATCGAAGCCCTTGCCGGCCCGCTCGATCTTTCCTTCACCGGCATCGACCCGCGCTGGCACGGGATCGACTACGCGGCTGACGCGCTGGTCTACGTGCTGGTCCAGGGCAAGTTCTTCCTGTTGTTCTCGCTGCTGTTCGGTGCCGGCTTCGCCGTGATGGCGCAGCGTGCGCTGGACAGCGGCCGTGCGTTTGCGCCGCTCTACCTGCGGCGCAGCCTGGCACTGTTACTGATCGGTACCTGCCATGCCGTGCTGGTGTGGTCCGGTGACATCCTGGTGATGTATGCCGTGCTGTCTTTCCCGTTGCTGGCCTGCCGCCGGTTGCCAGTGTCGGCGTTGCCGGTGGCCGGCGGGCTGGCGTATGCATTCGCGGTCGGCTTGAGCCTGCTGTTCGCACTGGTGGTATGGGCAGCAGGGCGCGCTGATCCCACCGCACTGGACAGCGCCGGCGCCATGCGCGCCGCACAGGACATCATCCAGGCACAGCGGCTGGCCTATGGACAGGGCAGTTGGGCCGAGGCCAGCCTGCAGCGCTTGTCGGACCTGCGGCATATGTTCGGCGGCATCCTGGTGACCGGTCCTGAGATATTCGGCATGTTCCTGATCGGCGCCTGGTTCGCGCGTCGTGGCGTCCTTGCCGATCCTGCGCGGTTCGAAGCGCTTTATGCGCGGCTGCGTTGGGTTGCCTTGCCGGTGGGCTTGCTGCTGATGCTGGCCAGTGCGGCGTGGCATCCGTACCTGGCGCCTGGTCAGTTCACCCCGGCGACTGGGCTTTCCTATGCATTGGCTGCAGTCGCCAGCCTGCTGATGTGCCTGGGCTACCTGGCGTGGATCGTGCGCGCGCGCAGCGCGCTGGGCTGGTTGGCCGCCCCGGGACGTATGGCGCTCACGCATTATCTGCTGCAGTCGCTGCTGTGCACGTGGATCTTCTACGGGTACGGCCTGGGCTTCTTCGAACAATTGCCGCGCGCCTGGCAGGTGCCGTTTGCGTTGGCGGTGTTTGGCGCGCAGGTGTGGCTAAGCCATGCCTGGCTGGCACGTTTTCGTTTTGGCCCGGTGGAGTGGTTGTGGCGGGCGTCGACCTATCTGCGCCTGCCATCGATGCGGCGTGCGGTAGCGGGCGGCTGAGCCCGCGCTGCGCACGTGCATGTTGCGCGACCTGCAGTACATCGTGGCATCGTCACGTCTGGCACGTGGCAGGTCATGGCATGCTCCTTGTCGACGCGAGTGCCGGCACCGGCCAACCGATGGCCGACCCTGCGCGACGCGCTGGTTCCGTAACGATTTGAGCGACTCCAATGACCAATACCCGTGATGACCGCTATGACTATGACCTGATCGTCCTTGGAGGCGGCTCTGGCGGGCTGGCGGTGGCGTTTCGTGCGGCACAGCATGGCAAGCGTGTTGTCATGCTGGAGCCGGACGAGCTGGGTGGAACCTGCGTCAATGTCGGTTGTGTGCCCAAAAAGGCGATGTGGCTCGCGGCCGACCTGGCCGGACGCATCGGCCTGGCACGCGCAATGGGCTTCGACGTGCCGTTGCGGCCGTCGCTGTCCTGGAAGGAACTGGTGGTGCATCGCCAGGGCTACATCAGCAACATCCACGCCAGCTACCGCAAGCGGCTGGATGAGTCCGGCGTGGTGCGCGTGCCACGACGCGGGCGCCTGGTCGATGCACACACGGTGGAATGCAGCGACGGGGTGCGCGTCAGCGGCGCGCATGTCGTGCTGGCCACTGGTGCCCACCCGCAGCGGCCGGACATCCCTGGCGCGGAGCTGGGCCTGGTATCGGATGACTTCTTCAATCTCTGCCACGCACCCGCCGAGGTCGCCATCGTCGGCGGCGGTTACATTGCCGTGGAGCTGGGAGGGCTGCTGCAGGCACTGGGCAGTCGTGTCACGCTGCTGGTACGCGGCAGTCGCCTGCTGGACCGTTTCGACGGCGAGTTGGCGGCGCAACTGGCCGAGAACCTGGTCCAGCAGGGCGTGCGCATCGAGTTCAATTACCGCCTGCGCGAACTGCAGCGTGATGGGGATGGAAAGCGCGTGCGTGTGCTCGGCCACGATGGTCCGTTGGACAGTGTGTTCGACGATGTGTTCTTTGCCATAGGCCGTCGCGGGAATTCCAGCGATATCGGTCTTGAGGACGTGGGCGTGGAGGTTGGCGATCGCGGCGAGGTCGTGGTCGACGCATGGCAGGCCACTGCGGTGCCGAGCGTGCATGCGGTCGGTGATATCGCCGGCAAGGTCGGGTTGACCCCGGTGGCGATAGCCGCTGCACGACACCTGGCCGATCGCCTGTTCGGAGGCAAACCGGACGCAAAGATGGATTACGACAACGTTCCCAGCGTGGTGTTCACGCACCCCCCTCTGGGCCAGGTCGGACTGGGCGAGGACGAGGCGCGCGAACGCTACGGTGATGTGCGGGTGTACCGCAGCAGCTTCCGCCCGATGCTGCAGGCGTTGGCTGACGGCACCCAGCGCAGCCTGTTCAAGCTGGTCTGTGCCGGCCCGGAAGAGCGCGTGGTGGGCGTGCACCTGCTGGGCGAGGCGGCTGACGAGATCCTGCAGGGCTTCGCAGTGGCAGTGAAGATGGGGGCGACCAAGGCACAGTTCGACGCCACGGTGGCGATCCATCCGACCTCGTCGGAAGAGATCGTCCTGATGCGCTGAAGCGTCCGGTGGCGGCGGCCGCCCCGCATCATCCACCGCATCGCACATGAGACAATGGCGCGCCAGATGTCCACGCCCATGCCGCCGCTTGCCACGTCCTCCTCCCGCATCGCACTGGGGGGAATAGGGCTGGCCGCCGTCGGCGCAGTGGCTGCCTCGGGCAAGGCCATCATCGTCAAGCTGGGCCTGCGCCACGGCGTGGATGCGACCACGCTGCTGGCGCTGCGGATGGCGATGGCGTTTCCCTTGTTCCTGCTGCTGGCATGGTGGTCGTCGCGACGTGCCGCGCCGCTGGGCTGGGCTGATCGTGCACGCATCGCGTGGCTGGGCTTCACCGGCTACTACCTGTCCAGCTGGCTGGATTTCCAGGGCCTGCAATACATCAGCGTGACCCTTGAACGGCTGATCCTGTATCTCAATCCGACCCTGGTGCTGTTGATCAACGTGCTGCTGGCGCGGCAGCGTCCCGGACGCTGGCAACTGGTGGCGCTGGGCCTGAGCTATGCCGGCGTGCTGGTGGCCTTCGGGCACGACCTGCAGCGCGAAGGCGGCCAGATCGTGCTCGGCAGCCTGCTGGTGCTGGGCAGTGCGCTGAGCTACGCGCTGTACCTGTTCGGCAGCGGGCAGGTGGTGGCGCGCGTGGGCGCGGTGCGGCTGACCGCCCAGGCCAGCTGCGTGGCCTGTGGGCTGGTGCTGCTGCATTTCGGCCTGACCCACCCGTGGCCATTGCTGTGGCAGGCCCCCGTGGCCGTGCAATGGTTGTCGCTGCTCAACGCCACCGCATGCACGTTGCTGCCGGTACTGGCGATCATGCTGGCGGTCAAGCGCATCGGCTCGTCGTTGGCGGCACAGGTCGGTATGCTCGGTCCGGTATCCACCATCGTGATGAGTCTATGGCTGCTGGACGAACCAATGGGCCCGGCGCAGATCGCCGGCACCGTCCTGGTGCTGTGCGGCGTGCTGCTGGTGACGCGGCTGCGCCGCTGAGCGCGGAAGAATCGCGCCTGCGCATCCTGGCGGTGATCCGCGCGATACCCGCGGGGCAGGTGATGGGCTATGGCGAAGTCGCGCTGAAGGCGGGCCTGCCCGGACGTGCGCGGCTGACGGCGCGCGTGCTGGGTGGCAACGACGATCCGCACCTGCCCTGGCACCGCGTGCTGCGTGCCGATGGCCGCATCGCCATGCCAGAGGGATCGCGTGGCTGGCGCGAGCAATGCCAGCGTCTGCGCGCCGAGGGCGTGGTGGTGGAAAACGGACGCGTGCGTCGGCCCCGTCATGATCCCGTGCAGGCCCTGGATGCGGCGATATGGGGGCCGCGCTGAGCACGGCGGCGCGCTGAACGCCGATGGTGGAAATGGCCGACAGGATCGGGCACTGCGGCTATGATGGAGGTTGATCCAAAGGGTGCCCCATGTTCCCGCGACTGCCAACCGTCACCAAGGCGCTGCTGATCGCCAATGCGATCCTGTTCCTGCTGCAGCAGCCTTTCCTGCTCGGCGATGCCACGTTTGCACCGTTCATGCTGCAGCCGTTGCAGCAGGGCTTCGATGCGTTTTCGCCCGGCGGCAACTTCCAGCCCTGGCAGTTGCTCACCTATGGCTTCCTGCACGGCAGCTTCGGCCACCTGTTCTTCAACATGCTGGCGGTCTTCATGTTCGGCGCGCCGCTGGAGCAGACCTGGGGCGAAAAGCGCTTCCTGATCTACTACCTGGTCTGCGTGGTCGGCGCTGGCCTGTGCCAGTTGCTGGTCGGTGCCCTGATGGCCAACCCGGCGACGGTGCTGGGTGCCTCCGGTGGTGTGTTCGGCCTGCTGCTGGCCTATGGCATGTTGTTCCCGAACCAGCGGGTAATGCTGCTGTTCCCGCCGATCCCGATGAAGGCGCGCACCTTCGTGATCCTGTTCGGCATCGGTGAACTCGTGCTGGGCGCCACCGGCTGGCAGCCAGGCGTGGCGCATTTCGCGCATCTGGGCGGCATGCTGTTCGGCTGGCTGCTGATCCGCTACTGGCGCGGGCAGCCACCGTTCAACAACCGTCGTCCACCCGGACCACCAAAGCGCAAGAACCACCTGCGCAGCGTGTAAAAAAGGGGACGGAGGGGATTAAAGCGACTTAATCCCCTCCGTCCCCTTTTTCAGTGGTCGGCCAGGATCACCTGGGCTGCGTTGTGGCCTGGCGCCCCGGTGACACCGCCCCCCGGATGCGTGCCTGCCCCGCACAGGTACAGGCCTGGCAGGGCACCGCGGTAGCCCGCCTGGCCAATCATCGGCCGTGCGGCGAACAACTGGTTGAGGCTCAGCGCGCCATGGAATATGTCACCACCTACCAGGCCAAAAGTACGTTCCAGATCCAGCGGTGACAGGATCTGGCGGCCGAGCACGCTGGCAGTGAAACCCGGCGCATATCGCTCCACGGTGGCAACCATCAGATCGGCCACCTCTTCGCGGCACATGTCCCAGCTGCGGCCGTCAGGCAATACCGGCGCTACGTGCTGGCAGAACAGGCTGGCCACGTGGGCACCCGGTGGCGCCAGTGAATCGTCCAGCGTGCTGGGGATCAACATCTCCACGATGGGCTCGCGCGACCAGCCGAAGTGGCGCGCGTCCTGCCAGGCGCGGTCCATGTAATCCAGGCTGGGCGCGAGGATGATGCCGGCGGTCAGCTGATCGCCGCTGCCGGGCAGTGCGCTGAAGTCTGGAAGTCGTGCCAGTGCCACGTTCATGCGGAACGTCCCAGACCCGCAGCGCCAGTGCGCCATGCGCTCGCGGGTAGCGTCCGGTACCTGTTCGGGCGCCAGCAGGCCCTCGTACAGCAGTTTCGGATTGACGTTGGCGACGACGCACTTCGCTTCGATCACCTCGCCATTCTGCAGTGCCACGCCGACCACGCGTCCGTTCTCCACCAGCAGGTGCTGCACGGCGGCGTCGACCCGGATCGTCGCCCCCGCTTCGCGCGCGGAAGCCGCCATGGCCTGGGTGATCGCACCCATGCCGCCGAGGGCATGGCCCCAAGCTCCTTTTACGCCGTTGCATTGGCCGAATACATGGTGCAGCAGTACGTAGGCGCTGCCCGGTGTATACGGACTGGCATAGTTGCCGACCACGCCGTCGAAGCCGAACAGGGCCTTGATCGGTTCGCTTTCAAACCAGCGATCCAGATACTCGGCGGCCGACAAGGTGAACAGGTCGAGGAGCTCCTGGCGCAGTGCGGGGCTCAGCGCGGCCAGTTCGCGACCGAGGCGGCCCATCTGCCACAGCGCGGGCAGTGCCTGCCAGCCTGGCTGGGCGCCCAGGTCGGGTGGGGCGCGCAATGCCCAACTGCGCAACACATCGGCGAACAGCTCCAGACGCTGTTCATAGGCGGGCAGGGCGGCCGCATCACGACGCGAGAACTTCGCTACTTCAGCGGCTGTTCGCCCGGCCGCGGCAAGCAGGTAACGCCCGTCGGGGAGGGGCAGGAAATTGTTGGCCCGGCGCAGGACGGTGCGCAGCCCATGCCGCTCCAGTTGCAGGTCCTGGATGACCTTGGGTTGCAGCAGCGACACCGTGTAGGACGCCACCGAGTTGCGGAAGCCGGGATGGAATTCTTCGGTTACGGCGGCGCCGCCGACCACGGCGCGTCGTTCCAGTACCAGCACGCGCTTCTTCGCCTGTGCGAGATAAGCGGCACAGACCAGTCCGTTATGGCCGCCGCCGACAATGATGGCATCCCATGTCATCGCTATCTCCCGAAAGAGCGTGGGCGGAGGGGATCAATTCGATATCCGCACGGTGCCGGTAGGCGAAGTCGAAAGCGACGTATCAATCGCTTCCGTCTCCTTTCCCGATTGCCGCTTCGATGGCGGAGATATCGATCTTCTTCATGGTCATCATTGCATCGAAGGCGCGCTTGGCCAGTGCCTGATCGGAGCTGGTGACGGCCTCGACCAGCACGCGGGGGCTGATCTGCCAGGACAGCCCCCAACGATCCTTGCACCAGCCGCAGGCGCTTTCCTGGCCGCCGTTGTCGACGATGGCGCTCCACAAGCGGTCGGTTTCTTCCTGGGTTTCTGTGGAGATCTGGAACGAGAACGCTTCGGACTGCTTGAATGCTGGTCCCCCGTTGAGACCCACGCAGGGAATGCCGCAGACGGTGAACTCGACTGTCAGTACGTCGCCTTGCCTGCCGCTTGGAAAGTCGCCGGGGGCGTGATGGATGGCGGTTACCGCGCTGTCAGGAAACACGCTGGCATAGAAGGTAGCGGCCTCCTGTGCGTCGCTGTCGTACCAGAGGCAGATCGTATTCTTGTAGGCCATGACCGGGCTCCGCAAGGTGGCGGGTGCGCACCATTACCACGATTGATGTTAACGCGTGATCAGTCGCAGCGACGCAATGCGCCATATATTCATGGCTGGAGTCGGAAGCATTTTTGTGTAGAAAATTCCGGAACGTACGTCACAAGTTTTTGATCGGCGTGTCGATGAATATGTTCAAAAAATTGGACGGCCATTTTTCGTTCAACTTCCGTTGCAATTTCATAAAGGTTGTACTTAGTATCGATTCATCTGCAATCAAACGTTCACGTTTTTGTGGTGCGGATGACACACGTGGTTGCCTCTTATGAACAAGGGAATTTCATGATCTCCAGCAAGCAGGCCGCAAGGCTGAAACGCACGGCACTCGCCGTTGTCCTGACCTCTTTCGTAGGTGCTGCCGCAGCGCAGAGCACTACGGGTTCTCTCTACGGCAACGCACCGGCCGCCGCAGGCACCACGGTGGTCGTGCAGAGCGATACGGGCCTGACGCGCAGTGCAAGCGTGGACGCGAATGGTCGTTACAACCTTGGCTCGCTGCCAGTGGGTCGCTACAGCATCTCGCTGCAGCGCGATGGCCAGGTGGTCGAGCGTCGCGAGAATGTCCAGTTGCGGGTCGGCGTGGGTACCGAAGTCTCCTTTGGCGGTGGCGGCGATGCGACGACGCTGGGCGCGGTGAACGTCACTGCGGCCAACATACCGAAGATCGACGTGAGCAATACCGTTTCCCGTTCGGTCATCACCTCCGAGCAATTGGACGTGCTGCCCCTGGGGCGCAGCGCCGAAGCCATCGCCCTGCTCGCACCGGGCGTTGTTGCTGGCAGCAGTGCATTCACCAACGGCTCGCGTTCGGTACTGTCCTTCGGTGGCTCCAGCGTCACCGAGAATGCGTACTATCTCAACGGCTTCAATGCCTCCAACCCATTGAGCAACCTGGGTGGCGTCAGCCTGCCGTATGGCTCGATCGACCAGCAGGAAACCTACACCGGCGGCTACAGCGCCAGCTACGGTCGTTCCACGGGTGGTGTGATCAACCAGCTCGGCAAGCGCGGCACCAACGAATGGCACTTCGGTTTCCAGAGCACCTGGTCGCCGGACACGCTGGCGGCGTCGGCGGCAACGGTGATGCATCCCGACCGTGCACTCCCTGCAGGCTACGAGTATGACGACCCGAGCCGGCCGGGCACGCTGTATCGCTACCGCCACAACGACACGGCGACGCGGACCACGGTCAGTGGCTATGCCAGCGGCCCGCTGATCGAAGACCGCCTGTTCATCCACCTGGCGGCGGAAACCGACAAGACTGACGGTGTGTCCACCAACAGCGTCGCCGCTGCGCAGCAGGCACGTGACAATTACAGCATCGACACGCCGAAGTTCTACGGCAAGATCGACTGGAACATCAACGACAGCAACACGCTGGAATACACCCGCGTGCAGAATACCGACCGCCAAAGTGGTTACTACACGGCGTTCGACTATGACACCCTGTCCGAGGGCGAACGCACGGGAACGTACCCGAACACCACGAAGGTGAAAGATGACTACGACATCTTCAAGTTCACCAGCTACCTGACCGACGACCTGACCCTGAGCGCGGTGTGGGGACGCAGCAAGCAGAGCAACCTGGAGTCCAATCCGCTGGAGTCGGGCAATCCGTACATCAGCGGAGCGAACAGCCAGGATCCTTCCATCACCGGCGGCAGCCCCATCCGCAATGACCAGCCGGCGCAGTATACGAAGGCCGATGATGCCGGCAGCAAGACGCGCGGCCTGCGCGTCGACCTGCAGTACCGCATCGGTGATCACGAGATCACTGGTGGTATCGACAACATGTATTACCAGGCGCATAACGAAGGCCAGGCGATGACCGGGCCCGGCTATGCCTGGTATTACCAGCGCGTAGCGCCCGGTGAGTCGCCGAGCCCGGGATTCGGCATCACGCCCCCGGGCGGCGATGGTTACTTCGCCTACAAGTACATTTTCTCCACCACCACCAGCATGTCGGTCGAGCAGAAGGCGTATTACCTGGAAGACCGCTGGCAGGTAACGCCGAACTGGCTGGTGACCCTCGGCATCCGCAACGACAAATTCACCAACTTCAACAGTTCGGCCGTTCCCTACGTGGAAAGCGGCGACCAGTGGGCACCACGCCTGGGCGTCAGCTGGGACGTATTCGGTGATTCGTCATTGAAGATATTCGCGAACCTGGGTCGTTACTACCTGGCCCTGCCGAACAGCGTCGCGATCCGTGGCGCCTCCGCATCGACCTATACCCGCGAGTACTTCACCTACGGCGGCATCGATGCCAATGGCAATCCGACCGATCTGACTGCCCTCGGGCCAGGCCCGGTGTCCTCCAATGGCGAATACGGCGCGACGCCGGATCCGCTGTCCGTGGCACCCACGGACCTGAAGTCGCAGTACCAGGACGAGCTGATCCTGGGCTTCGAGAAGACCCTGGGTTCGGCCTGGAACAGCGGCGCGAAGTTGACCTACCGTCGGCTGCAGTCGGCGATCGATGACACCTGTGACGCCGATCGCATCTACGACAAGCTCGACGCGATGGGCGTGGATTCGAGCGGCATGGAGGTTCCCGGCTGCGTGATCTTCAACCCGGGCAAGACCAATACCATCATGGTCAAGCACAGCGATGGGTCGGGCTACACCCCGGTCCGGATGAGCGCGAACGATTGGGGTTATGGCAGCAACAAGGCCAAGCGTGACTATGTCGCGGTGGATCTGTTCATCGAGCACCCGATGAGCGACAAGTGGTACGGACGGGTGGACTACACCTGGTCGCGCAGCTTCGGCAACACCGAGGGCCAGGTGAAGTCGGACATCGGCCAGGATGATGTATCCAAGACCCAGGACTGGGATGCGGCGACCATCATGGAGTACGCGGGCGGGTATCTCGCCAATGATCGCCGGCACCAGTTGAAGGGATACGGCGCGTATCAGTTCAATGATGAGTGGATTGCTTCGGCGACCCTGAGCATCATGTCCGGCATGCCCAAGAGTTGCCTTGGCTACTACGGCACCGATGAAAGCGACCCGCTCAATGGTTACGGTTCGTCGTACCACTATTGCAACGGCAGCTTCTCGCGTCCGGGCGATGCAGGGCGCCAGCCGTGGACGACGCGTGTGGACCTGGGCGTGATGTATCGCCCGGCATTCGCCGACCACAAGCTGTCCTTCGGCCTGGACGTGTTCAACGTGCTGAACCAGCGTCGCCAGATCCAGTCCGAAGCACAGTACGAAGAGGGTCCGTATACCGTGTCCAACACCTACAACATGGGCACCTACTTCAGCACGCCGCGTTCGGTTCGACTGAGTGCGTCCTACGACTTCTGACCGTAGCGTGTAGAGGCTTTCTCTTTTTTTGTTGTGACACATTCGACCCCGGCATCCTGCCGGGGTCTTTTTTGGGGCTGGACAGTAAAAAAGGGCGCCCATGGGGCGCCCTCGAGTTCATGTCAGTAATGGGGATCAGTGCCAGACGCGGATCTGTTCGGCCTCGATGCGCTGCATCGGCTGGCCCGGCTTGCAGCTGAAGCTGGCAGAGAACGCCGGCAGGTTGGACAGCGGTCCGTTGGTACGCCACTTGCCCGGCGCGCGGATGTCCGCTCCCACGCGTGCCACGGCCTCGTTGGGCGACAACTGCTGGCCCCACAGCGCCGCCCAGGCGCTGAAGAAGGCCTGCTGGTCTGCCGGCTTGGCATTGGGTTCCAGCGCCGCGTAGGCCTCCCAGGCCAGCTCCAGCCCGGCCAGGTCCGCCAGGTTTTCTTCCTGGGTCAGCGTGCCGTTGACCTTGGCTCCCTTCACGCCCGGGAAGTCATAGCTGCCGTACTGCGCCGCAACCCGGCTGCCCAGCAGCGTCCAGGCGGTCTTGTCGGCCGGGCTCCACCAGCTGCGCAGTTCGCCGCGGGCATCGATCAGCGCGCCCTTGGCGTCGATGGCGCGGGTCAGCTCATGGCCGACCAGTGCGCCATAGCTGCCGTACTTGTTGGCTGCGTTGGCCTGTGCGCTGAAAATTGGCTCCTGCAGTGCGGCGGCGGTGACGATCAGGCGGTTCTGCGCCAAATCGTATGCCAGTGACGGCTGCTGCGGCAGCACGTCCCAGCGACGGTCGGCGTTGCCCTTTCCGATGCGCTTCATCTCCTCGCGGTGGCGCCAGGTGGAGGCGATCAGCATGTTGCCACCGAAGCTGCCACGGCCCATCGGTTGCACGCTGTAGTCCAGGTCGCGCAGGGGGGTGCCGATCTCGATCTTCATCGCGCCCAGCTTGGCCTGTGCTTCAGCCTTGGCTTCTGCGCTCAGCCAGGTGCTGCGCTTGAGGGCTTCGATCTGCGTTTCACGCAACTTGTCGATGATCACCGCTGCCTGGCGGCGATCTTCGCCCGACAGGTGCCTGGCGGCATATTCACGGCCGAGCATCGGACCGGCCGCTACGTTGATCGCATCCAGCACCTGCTCCCAGCGCGCCGCAGGCAGGGTCTGCCCGCGCAGCACGCGGCCGCGGAATTCGAACTCGGCATCGCGGTAGGCCTTGGACAGGTACGGTGCCATCGCATCACCCACGCGCCAGCGCAGGTAAGCCTTCCACTGGTCCGGCTTGATCCGGGTGACCATGCCGTCCAGCGCCTTGAACAGGGATTCGTCGGACAGCGACACCAGGTCGTCCTTCACTCCCTGTACCTTCAGGAAGGCGTCCAGCTGCAGGTTTTTGTAACGGCCGTTGAGATCCTTGGTGGAGATCGGCGCGTAGTTGCGGAACGGATTGTTGAGGTCGGCCAGTGACTGGGCATTGCGCGCCAGTTCGGTTTCCAGCGCGATCACCGCCTGCGATTCGGCGTCCAGCTTGTCGGCCGGGGTGCCGGTCAGGGCCAGGATCTGTTTGACATAGGCGCGGTAACGCCCGATCACCGCCACTGTATCGGCATCGGTGCGGGTGTAGAACGCCGGGTCTGGCAGGCCCATGCCGCCCTGCATGAAATAGCCGATATGGCGGTCCAGCGCCTTCAGGTCCACGTCCGGGCCGAAGTTGAAAGCTACCGGAATGCCGACCTGGTGCAACGCCGCGAAGGAGGCTGGCACGTCCTTGGCCTTCTTGATCGCATTGATGCGGGTCAGCAGCGGAGCGATCGGATTGGAACCGTCGGCTTCCACTGCTGCCTCGTCCAGGCCGCTGGCCCAGAAGTCACCGAGCAGCTTCTGCACGTTGCCCTGCGGGCTGGCCATGGCGGCATCCAGCAGCTCGCGCTGCTGCAGGCGGCTGCGGTCCACCAACTGGCCCAGCGCCGTGGTGGCGCCGGTCTGCGGCACCGGATTGGCCTTCAGCCACGCTGCGTTGCTGTAATCGTAGAAGTCGGTGCACTGCGCGGTTACTGCCGGCGCACGTGCAGCCTTCTTCTTGGCGGCCAGCGCATCGTGTGCAGGAAACAGCATGGCCAGGCTGACGCCCAGGGATATGGCAAGCGGACGAAGATTGGGCATGGAAGAGCGAATCCATCGAGGATTGAGGGCTGCGGCACTATAGCAAGCCCGGGCCGAAGGCGGCGTGCTCCGGATGGGGGGATCAACGGCTGCTACCCACCCCATTCGGCAGCGCGTACCGGATACACAAAGGCCCGGGTTTCCCCGGGCCTTTGTGCGGTGCACTAGCGGTGGCGCGTTACCAGATCACGACCTGCGCATCGCCAGCGCGCGACATCGGCGTACCGGCCTTGCACTGGAACGCCGTGGCGAAGGTCGGCAGGTTCGACGGCGCACCCATCGCGCGGAACTGCGCCGGTGCATGCGGATCGGTGGTCAGGCGGACCTTTGCGTTCTCCGGGGTGTATTTGGTACGCCACACGGTGGCCCAGTTGAAGAAGAAGCGCTGGTCGCGGGTGAACCCGTCAACCTTCGGATCTTCCTTGCCGGCCGATGCTTTCTGCAGTGCATCGTAGGCCGTGGCAAGGCCGCCCAGGTCGGCGATGTTCTCGCCCAGCGTCAGGCTGCCATCGACGGCCTGGCCGTCCACCTTGTACCCGTTGAACTGCTTGACCAGCTTGCCGGTGAGGCCCGCGAAGTTCTTGCTGTCCGCCTCGGTCCACCAGTTCTCGAAGTTGCCGGTCGGCCCGAAACGGCTGCCCTGGTCGTCATAACCGTGGGTCATCTCGTGGCCGATCACCGCACCGATGCCGCCATAGTTCAGTGCGTCGTCGGCGTTGGGATCGAAGAACGGCGGCTGCAGGATCGCTGCCGGGAACACGATCTCGTTCTGCAGCGGGTTGTAGTACGCGTTGACGGTCTGCGGGGTCATGCCCCACTCGGTCTTGTCCACCGGCTGGCCGATCTTGGACAGGTCGAACTTGTAGTTGAATGCGTTGGCAGCATGCACGTTGCCGAGGAAGCTGTCACGGCCGGTATCCAGGCCCGACCAGTCGCGCCATTTGTCCGGGTAGCCGATCTTCGGCGTGAAGGTTTCCCACTTGGCAATCGCCTTGGCCTTGGTCTCGTCGCTCATCCACGTCAAACCCTGGATACGCTCCTTCAGCGAATCGGCAAGGTTCTTCACCAGCGTTTCCATCTTCGCCTTGGATTCCGGCGAAAAAGCGACCTTGACGTACAACTGGCCGAAGGCTTCGCCGGCGCCGTTCTCGATGGTGCCGAGCACGCGCTTCCAGCGTGGCTTCTGTTCCTTCTGGCCGTTGAGCGTCTTGCCGTAGAAGGCGTAGTTCTCATCGGCGAAGGCATCGCTCAGGTACGGCGAGGCGCTGTCCACGGTGTGGAAACGCAGGTAGGCACGCCATACGGCCGGATCGGTGTCGGCCAGTGCCTTGCTCACTTCTTCATGGAAGGCGGGGATGGCGAGCGAGAACTTCTCCGGTGCGGCTACGCCCTGCGACTTGAAGAACTCGGTCCAACTGAAGTTCGGGGTCAGCTTGTCGGCGTCGGCCAGGGTGACAGGGTGGTAATACAGCGAGACGTCCCGCGACAGCTCGACGCTGGACTTGGAGGCCTTGGCCAGGCGGGTTTCAAACTTGATGACCTCCTCGGCCTGGGTGGCGGCATCGGCGGCGGGCACGCCGGCCAGCTCCAGCACCTTGGCCACATGGGCCTGGTAGGCCTTCAGCTTGTCCGCTTTTGACGCGTCGGTATAGAAGGTCTTGTCCGGCAGGCCCAGGCCGCCCTGGCTGGCATAGGCCATGTTGACGGCGGAGTTCTGGAAGTCGGCTTCGGCACCGAAGCCGAACAGCACGTTCTCGCCCTTGGCGGCCGTGTCGCGCAGGTAGGCGGCGATCGCGTCCTTGTCGGACAGCGCGTCGATGGCAGTGAGGTCGGCCTTGATCGGCTCGATGCCCTGTTCGTTGATCCTGGTTTCATCCATGCCGGTGGCCCACAGGTCACCGACCACCTTTTCGATGTGGTTCGGATTCTTTACCTGCGCCACCTGCTCGGCCAACTGGTGTTGCACGGCGACCGAACGTTCGTCGAGGATGGTGAACGCGCCCCAGCTGGTGCGGTCGGCCGGGATTTCGTTGGAAGCCAGCCACTTGCTGTTGACGTAATCGCCGAAGGCCGTGCAGGCGTCCAGGCTGCTGTCCAGGTCACTGGCCTGGAAGGCGTTGTAGGCCGGAAGTTTGGACTGGTCCAGGGTGTAGGTGGTTTCGTTGGCGGCCGGAGTGGAGGCGGTGCCATCCGTGGCCGGGGTTTCGTTCTTGCCGCAGCCGACCAGCGCGGCCGAAACGGCCAGGGTCAGCAGGACGATCTTGGGAGTACGGGTCACTTTGTATGGCCTCCAGGCCGCGTGATGTCTGGGAATGGCCCTGCAAGGGCCATAGGGCGGACGATACGCCTCCGACCCCCCCTGCAAGGGTGTCGAAGGTCATGCCGCCTTGCAAGGGTAGGCGCGCGGGCAGTATCGGCAAAGTGGCGTCGCAGGGAAAAAGAGGAGGCCCGCCTTGCGGCGGGCCTCGTCTTTGGCGCCCTGTGCAGGGATGCAGTGGCGCGGATTATTACTTCGCGCCGAACTCGTACTTGGCCTGCACGTAGATCGCACGCCCGTAAGCGTTGTACAGGTAATTGTTGTATGGCTGGCCGCTGGTCCCGGCGAAGCTGTAACGCTGGTTGTCAGGCATTTTGTTGAACACGTTGTTGACCATCAGCGACAGAGTCAGGTTCTCCATGGCGCGGTAGTTCACGCTCAGGTTGTAGGTGGTATACGAGCCCCACTTGCCGGCCTTGTACCCGGATGGGTGGATATAATCGTAGCCGTTGCCCAGGTAGGCCATGTAGTTCGGCGTCTTGCCGATATAGTTGGCATACAACGTGGTGGTCCAATCGCCCTTGGCCCATGCGACCGAGCCATCGGCGCGCACCTTGGCGTAGGAATCATAGATCCACATGGCATACGGGTCGCCCAGCAGGTCCAGGTAGTCGTCACCCGGCTGCGGCTGCAACTCACGCTCCAGCATGTTGGTGTAGTTGCCGGAGAACTGCAGTGCGCCGAAACGGCCCATGTCCTGCACGTACTTGAAGCTGGCCGTCAGCGCCTGCAGGTTCTGGCTGGCGACGTTCATCTTCGGTGTATAGATCTCGTCCAGCACGCCAGCGCCGTCACGGGTCACCCAATCGGCCACGTTGTCGCAGCTGGCCGAAGTATTGTTGGACAGGCCGTTGCGGCAGTAGTATTCCGCCAGCAGCAACTGGTCGGAACTGAGCGTGTTGACCTCGTTCTTGATTTTCCAGTTGTAATAATCCACCGAGAACGACAGGTTGTTCAACGGCGCCCACACAATGCCGGCATTCCATACATCGGCAGTGATCGGCTCCAGGTCCGGGTTGCCGGACTGCACGCCGAATACCGATTCGTTGTCGTAGGGGCAGCCAAGGGTGTTGGCCGGGTCGTAACCTAGCTGGCCGCAACGGTAATAGTCAGTCGAGCTATTGGCGTAGTAGCCGCTCATTCCCTGGAACGCATCAGCCAGGGTCGGGGCGCGGAATGCCGTACCGTACTTGCCACGGAACAGCAGGCTTTCGATCGGACGGAACTCGACGCCCACGCTGTAAGTGGCCTTGTCGATCGTACTGTCCTGGATCTTGAACGCGTCGTAGCGGCCAGAGGCGGTGACGGTCAGGGAATCCAGCAGTGGCAGGCGCAGTTCGCTGGTCACCGCGTAATTGCTGCGGTGGCCCGCACCTGAAACCGCCGTGGTGCCCCACACGCTGCCGTCGACCAGGCCCGGATCGGGCGAGTAATCCCAACCTTCGCTGCCGCCTTCCACCACCACTGCGAAGCCGGCATCGCCACCGGGCAGCGAGAACAGCGAACCATTGGTCAGCTGTACGCGCCCCAGGTTCTGCCAAGTACGGCTCTCGCTGTAGCTGTATCCGGTGAAGCTCTGGAAGTCGCCGGCGGGCATGGGCGCGTAGAACGCTTCCCAGTTGGGGTTGTAGATGTTGTAGCCATCGTCGTCGACGCCCAGTACCGGGCCCAACACGTGATCTTCGAAGTAGCTGTCGATCGGGTCGGCCCAGCGTACGAAACCGCGTTCGGTCAGCTTGTATTCGCCCCGGCTGAAGCTGGCGCTGTAATCCCAGTTGCCAGCCGAGCCGCGACCGCCGAGCGTTACCTGGTAGGCCTTGTTGCGGTCGGTATTCAGGATGTCCTTGTAGCCATTGGGGCCGATGTCTTCCGGCGCGAACACGCGCTGCAGGTTCAGGTACTGGTCCGAGCCCTGGTCATAGAACGCTCCCCAGCCCGCTGACGTACCCCACCAGGTGTAGTTGGAGCCGGTGGCGTACTGGACTTCTTCCAGGTTGACCAGCGCATCACCGAACAACTGGAAGTTGTCATTTACATCGAAGGTCAGCGAGCTGTATATCTGGCTGCTTTCCTTGCCGTTCTTGATAGTCTTGTAGCCGGTGCCGTAGATCGAGCCGCAGGCTTGGCCCGTCGGACGCGTGCCCAGCACCGTGGTGCCGCCGAACTGCCCGGCGACGTTGGCGCACAGGTTCGGATCCATCATTGCATAGCGGTTTTCATTGTCTGGCTGCAGTACCAGGAAATCATTGGATACGTACTGCGGGCTGTAACCATCGGGGTTGTTGACCTTGGTCAGGTCGCGCTGGTAACCCCAGATCGGACTGGTCTTTTCATACTGGGCGTTGACCAGTACGTTGAGGCGTTCATCGGCGCTGGTGAAGCCCTTGGCCACGCTGAAGCGGAAATTGCTGCCGCCGCCTTCCGAATAGGCTCCGCCGCGCACATTGATCGAGCCACCATCCAGGCGGTCCTTCAGGATGATGTTGACGACGCCGGCGATGGCGTCTGAACCGTACAGCGAGGATTGGCCTCCTGGCAGGATCTCGATGCGATCGACGATATCGATCGGGATGCCACTGATGTTGTTGAACGAATCGCTGCCGTTGTACAGCGCAGGGTAGGCCAGCATCGGGCGGCCATTGATCAGGTACTTGGTGTAGCCGGGGCTCAGCCCGAACATGCCGGCCGCCTCGGCACCCTGGGTGAAGGATGCGGAGGTCTGGCCGCCCTGCAGGCCGCCGGTGGTCAGCGACGACTGTTGCAGCACGTCGGCGACACTGGTGAAGCCGCGGGTCTGGATGTCCTCGGCGGTGACCGTCAGGACCGGCGTATGGGTCTCGATTTCCGTCTGCGGGATCAGTGAGCCGGTGACTGTGACCCGGTCAAGGCTGGTGGGTGCGTCCTGGGCCAGGACCGGTGAGGACACGGCGATCAGGCTTGCAAACAGGGCGATGGTTAGCGGGTGGCGCGTAATCATGGAACGCTGGTGCATGGTGGGTATCCTGAGCAGATGGCTGGATGCTGGCCATGGTCTTCCGTGACGCTTCATCGCCCGTTCAGACCTGGTGGCGTCGCCAAAACGTAACACAGCATTAACGAGGGTGACATGTTTTCTTGGAAATGAATCACAATTTTCGAGATATTTGTGAATATGTTTTCTTTATAAAACAAAGCCTTGCTGATTTTCTTGAAAGGAAATTTCCGTGCTCGGTGAGTATCGGTTGAACTGGCCGGGATTTTTTTCATCGGTGTTGGCATGGTGGAACGGGGGCTTGAAGTCCCCGTCGGCGACGGCGGCGCAAACCCGCATCGGTGCGTTGCTCCGCACCCATCCCGACTAGGCGACGGCTCAATGACCGACGGATCTGCCGCGGCTTGTATCATTGCGCCTTACGTTCGATTCGATGATCCCGGAGTACCGCAGTGAACAACCCGCAACGCCGCCCGCACGCCAGCCAGGTGCAGAAGGGCCTGACCCCGCATGCGCGAATCCGCAACGTGGTGGCCGTTGGCTCAGGCAAGGGGGGGGTAGGCAAGAGCACCACGTCGGTCAACCTGGCCGTGGCGCTGCAGCAGCTTGGCGCGCGGGTAGGGGTGCTGGATGCGGACATCTACGGACCATCGGTGCCGGCCATGCTGGGCCTGTCCGGCCGCCCGGAAAGCCCGGACAACAAGAGCATCGAGCCACCGCGCGCATTCGGCGTGGATACCATGTCGATAGGCTACCTGATCGAAGACGAGACGCCGATGATCTGGCGTGGCCCGATGGCTACGTCGGCGATGACCCAACTGTTCAATGATACGTTGTGGGACGATCTGGACGTGCTGTTGATCGACCTGCCGCCGGGGACAGGCGACATCCAGCTGACCCTGACCCAGAAGATTCCGCTGGCTGGCGCCGTGATCGTCACCACGCCGCAGGACATCGCCACGCTGGATGCCAGGAAGGCGCTGAAGATGTTCGAGAAGGTGGAGGTGCCGGTACTGGGCATCGTCGAGAACATGGCCGTGCATACCTGCAGCAACTGCGGGCACGTCGAACACCTGTTCGGACAGGGCGGCGGCGAGAAGATGGCCGCGCAGTACGGCGTGCCGCTGCTGGGCTCGCTGCCGTTGCAGATCGAAATCCGTGAGCAGGGCGATGCCGGAACCCCGATCACCGCCTCGCAACCGGATTCTGCCGCCGCGCAGGCCTATCGGCATGCGGCGCAGCGGCTGCTGGAAGAGCTGGCCAAGCGCCCGCGTGCGTCGATTCCGATCCTGTCCTCGCTGGTCTGATCCCAATCATCCGGGTAGCGCCGAGCCATGCTCGGCGAACGGCATGGCACCCAATGCCTGTTGTCTGCGGTGGTAACCCCGCCGGGCATGGCCCGGCGCTACACCCAGCTGCGGCGGCAACTGTAGAATCGTGGCCCGGGCGTCCGCCCGCCCCATCAAGCAGCCAGGACCGAGCATGAGCATCAAGAGTGACCGTTGGATCCGTCGCATGTCCGAGCAGCACGGCATGATCGAGCCGTTCGAGGCTGGGCAGGTGAAGCAGGCCGACGGCCAGCGCATCGTCAGCTATGGCACGTCCAGCTATGGCTACGACGTGCGCTGCTCGCGTGAGTTCAAGGTATTCACCAACATCAACTCGACCATCGTCGACCCGAAGCACTTCGATCCGGGCAGCTTCGTCGACGTCACCGCCGATGAGTGCATCATCCCGCCCAACAGCTTCGCGCTGGCACGCACGGTGGAGTATTTCCGCATCCCGCGCGACACGCTGGTGGTCTGCCTGGGCAAGAGCACCTATGCACGCTGCGGCATCATCGTCAACGTGACGCCGCTGGAGCCGGAGTGGGAAGGGCACGTGACCCTGGAGTTCAGCAACACCACGCCGCTGCCGGCGCGCATCTACGCCAACGAAGGCGTGGCGCAGATGTTGTTCTTCCAGGCCGATGCGGACGACGTGTGCGAAACCTCGTACAAGGACCGTGGCGGCAAGTACCAGGGCCAGACCGGGGTGACCCTGCCGCGCACCTGAGCGACGCGGCATTGCATGACGAAAACGCCGGGCGTGGCCCGGCGCTACCTTATTTGCCGCGGCCGAACAGCATGCCGACGCCGACCGCCACCAGGCCGACGGGCCACCAGGTGGTGAGCAGGCGGGTGAAGTTCATGTTGGTCCAACCGAGGTTGGTGGCGAGCATGAACAGCCCGACCAGGATCAGCAGGATGGCGGCAACGAGATTGAAACGCATCGGAGTCTGCAAACGCTCAGGAGTGGGGCGGATATCCTAGCCGTTCCTGCCAGTACGCGACACGCTGCTGCAGCACGGCGGGGGCGTGGCGATGTGCCTGCCCGCTGCCCCAGACCGGCCCCGGCCACGCAGGATCGCCCTCGTGGCGCCCGATGACATGGAAATGGAACTGGCGCACGATGTTGCCCAGCGCTCCCATGTTGATCTTTTCGACGCCCTCTTCGGCCTTCAGGGCCTTGGAGGTGCGGTTCAGTTCGGTGCGCAGCTTGTCCTGCTGGTCACCATCCAGTTCGATCCACTCGACCAGGCCGGCCACGCGGGGCACGACCACCAGCCACGGGAAGCGTTCGTCGTTCATCAACCGGATCTGGGACAGCGGTCCTTCCGCCACCAATACGCTGTCGGTGGCCAGGCGCGAATCCAGTTCAAAATCGCTCATCCAATATGCTCCTTGAAGAATTCCAGGGTGCGGTCCAGCGCCAGCGCGGCGCTGTCTGGATCATACGCATGTCCGACATCGCGGTTGAAGCCATGGTCGGCCGGATAGACGAAGCTTGCCATCCTGGGCAGCTTCTCGCGGTGGGCCGCGATGGCTTCCGGGGGGATGCTCTTGTCCAGTGCGCCGAAGTGGAACATCACCGGCGCCTTGGGGCTTTCATCCAGGAACTGCACGTTGCGGGCACCGTAATAGCTGACCGACGGCAGGCCCAGCCGCAGCGCCGCCAGCAGTGCGATGCTGCCGCCCCAGCAGTAACCGACCGTGCCGACCTTGCCGGCTGACGCCAACCGGGTCGCTGCGGCGCGGACGAGCACCAGCGACTTCTCCACGCCCAGTTCGTTGACGCGTTCCAGGCCGCCCTTTACGCCATCAGCGTCGTAGGCAAGTTCCAGCGGTGGGGCATCCGCGTCAGCTTCGACCAGGTCGAAGAACGAGGGTGCCAGCACCGCGTAGCCCGCCGAGGCGAACCGTTCGGCCACCGAGCGCATGTGCTCGTTGACCCCGAAAATTTCCTGGATGACCACCAGCCCGCCGCGTGGCGTGCCTTCGGGTAGCGCTTCCCATGCCTTTGCTTTGCCATGGTGGGTGTCCAGCGTGATCCACTTGCCCATCGTGCAGCGCCTTCTTGAGTGATTGCTGGCGCCATTATCCTCCGATGGCGGGTTAGGGGGCCGTCAGCGGAAGGCTGTCCCCCCTGACCGGCCTGCGGACAAAAGGGCTATCTGCAACCCAGGTTGCGCGGGGCCTTGCCCTGTGCCTGGAGATCACGCAGGAATGCCTCGAACTTGCGCTGTGCTGCCTGCAATGTGGGTTCGTAATACTCGACTCGGCGAACGACGGGCGTGCCCCCCTCATGGATCTCATAGGAGCACAGGTAGTAGGTATTGCCGGCGCTCGCCGTGCCTGCGTTGCCCGACAGCAGAAGGGCTGTCAGCCAGATTGGGGTGAAGAGCTTCATGCGACATCTCCTTTCGGTTGGCTGAACGGCAGGGGGACGGTGCCGCGCAGCACCTGATGGCATTGCTGGATGGAGACATCCTGTGCCTTGGGCTTGCATTGAGCTATGAGGATTACTGCAATCGCAGCGCCCGGTATGCGGGGCTACGGAATGGTTCAGGGGCAGGCAGGATGCCCGGTATACTTGCCCGATCCAGGCCCCCAGGCCACGCCCGGCCCAGGCCCCCAGAGTCTCCCGATCCATGTCCCAGCTGAACCCCAAAGTCGGCTTCGTCAGCCTTGGCTGCCCGAAGGCACTCGTCGATTCCGAGCGCATCCTCACCCAGCTCCGGGTGGAAGGGTATGACATCGTCCCCACCTACGACGCCGCCGACGTGGTGGTGGTCAATACCTGTGGCTTCATCGACTCGGCCGTTGCCGAATCGCTGGATGCCATCGGTGAGGCGATGAATGCGAATGGCAAGGTCATCGTCACCGGTTGCCTGGGCAAGCGCCCCGAGCAGATCCGCGAGGCGTATCCGGACGTGCTGGCGGTGTCCGGCCCGCAGGATTACCAGAGCGTGATGGAGGCCGTGCACGCCGCGATACCGCCGCAGCACGATCCCTTCGTCGACCTGGTGCCGGACTACGGCATCAAGCTGACGCCGCGGCATTATGCGTACCTGAAGATTTCCGAAGGCTGCAACCACCATTGCAGCTTCTGCATCATCCCGTCCATGCGCGGCAAGCTGGTCTCGCGGCCGGTGGACGACGTACTGCGCGAAGCCGAACGGCTGGTGCGCGGCGGCGTGCGCGAGCTGCTGGTGGTCTCGCAGGACACCTCGGCCTACGGCGTGGACGTGAAGTACGCCGAGCGCATGTGGCGCGACAAGGCCTACCAGACGCGCATGAAATCACTGTGCGAAGGGCTGTCCGAGCTGGATGCCTGGGTGCGCATGCATTACGTCTACCCGTATCCGCACGTGGACGAAATGGTGCCGCTGATGGCGGAAAACCGCATCCTGCCGTACCTGGATATTCCGTTCCAGCACGCCAGCCCGCGCATCCTGCGACTGATGAAGCGCCCGGGTGCGGTTGAAAAGACCCTCGAGCGGGTGCAGAACTGGCGCCGCATCGCGCCGGACATCACCGTGCGCTCGACCTTCATCGTCGGTTTCCCCGGCGAGACCGAGGCCGAGTTCGAAGAGCTGCTCTCCTTCCTCGACGAGGCGCAGCTGGATCGCGTCGGTGCGTTTGCCTATTCGCCGGTGGAGGGCGCTACCGCCAACGGCCTGCCGGACCCGGTGCCCGAAGCGGTGAAGCAGGAGCGGCTGGCCCGTTTCATGGAAAAGCAGGCACAGATCTCCGCCGCCCGCCTGGAAGCGAAGATCGGCACGGTGCAGCAGTGCCTGGTCGATGCGATCGAGGGTGATATCGCGGTGGCGCGTTCGAAGGCCGATGCACCGGAGATCGATGGCCTGGTGCATGTCCAGAACGCCGATACGGTACCGCTGCGCGTGGGTGAGTTCGTCGACGTGGAGATCACCGAAAGCGACGAGCACGATCTGTACGGCGATGCGCTGCCGCCCGCGCGCAAACCGTTCGATCTCAAGATGCTGTGACCGGGTCGGCGGCCGCCGCCGACACCGGCCGCGTTCGCCGGCGTTTCATCGCGCCCTCGCGCGAAGCGGTGGACCGGGCCTGTTTCAGCCAGCCGTTGTTCTCCGGCCTGCGCGCTTTCCATGAGCTGATGACGGCTGCCGACTGGCCGTCCGTTGGCGCGCTGGATGCACGCCTCGTGCTGCCTGGCAAGCACCTGGTGATGCAGGATGAGGCGCTGCTTGCGGACGGCCTGCACTACGAACGCCGCATTGCCGAGCGTGGGCAGATCGCCACGCGGGCGCGCAATTGGCATGACCTGTTCAATGCCCTTGTCTGGGCGCGCTACCCATCATTGAAGTTGGCGCTCAACGCGCGGCAGTGCCTGCATATCGCGGCGATGGGAGTGGGCGCACGCAATCGTGCGCAGGCCGCGCTGACCCAGTTCGATGAGGCCGGGGTGATCGTGCGGGTGCGTGATGCCAGCCTGTTGCCTGCGTGGGATTGCCACGACTGGGAACGTTTGTTCGCGCAGGGCGCCGGGCAATGGCGAGATGGCGATATCGCTGTTGTCGCCGTGGTCGGGCATGCCTTGATGGAGCAGGCATTGCTGCCGGGGCGCCTGCTGGTGGGCAAGTGCGTGGTGGTGCAGGGTGAAGAGGACGCCGCCTGCATTGCCGGGACCACCCGGGCCATTGGCGAGGGCAGGGTGCTGGAGGACCCGCTGCAGCTGCGCCCGTTGCCGCTGGCGGGCATACCCGGGTGGCACGGCGGGCAGGACAGCGCTTTTTACCGGCAGTCCGACTATTTTCGTCCGCTACGCGAAGGGCGGATCTATCCGCCGCCGCTTGGCATGACGCCGGACCACGACAGGTAGCGCCGAGCCATGCTCGGCGGCTTTCCTATTCGCTGTGGTACTCCACCGACAGGATTGCAAAGTCGTGGCGGCCGCCGGGCAGGTCGACTTCGAACTCATCGTCTATCCGCTTCTTCAGTAGTGCGCGTGCCAACGGCGAATCGATGCTGATCCAGCCGGTGCTGGCCTCGGTTTCGTCCGGGCCGACGATCCGGTAGCGGCTGACCTCGCCACTTTCCACGTTCTCGAGTTCCACCCACGCGCCAAAGAACACTGCCTGCGGATCGCTGGGCTCCCCATCGACCACGCGCAATGCCTCCAGCCGTTTGCTCAGGTAGCGCACCCGACGGTCGATCTCACCCAGCTGCTTCTTGCGGTAGGTGTATTCGGCGTTCTCCGAGCGGTCGCCTTCGGCAGCAGCGGCGGCAAGCGCCTTGACCACGTCGGGCCGGCGCACGCGCCATAGATCGTCCAGCTCCGCTTTCAGCCTTGCGTGGCCGCTGGAGGTGATCAGTGCGGTGCTTTTCTCTGCCGGGGGACGCCAACGGGACATCTACTGCTCTCTGCTGCGGAATGAACACCGACAGCTTACGGGAAGCTGTCCGGCGGCACCGCTCCAGCCAGGGGACGGCAGTGGAGCGGTGGGGCATGGGGTGGCGGCGATCTGCAGTGACGGGCATGCCCCGTCCCTGCCCACGCTCAGCGTTTGCCGCCGAAGATGCCGCCCAGGATGCCGCGCACGATCTGGTTGCCCAGCTTGGTACCGACGGTGCGGGTGGTCTGCTTGGCCATGGTTTCGATCATGCCCTGGCGGCGCTTGGTGCCGAAGATGGCATCCTTGATCGATTGACCGAAACCGCTGTCCTGTGCCTCGTCCTGTTCACGGGTGCGGGCCTTGGGCGTGTCGCTGGCCTGGACCGTTTTCTGCGCACGCTGGGCCAGCAGCTCGGCTGCCGACTCGCGGTTGACTGCCGTGTCGTATCGGCTTCCGACCGGGCTGCCGGCACGCACCTGTGCACGTTCGGCCTCGCTCACCGGGCCCATCCGGCAGCGTGGCGGGGCGATCTGTGTCTGCTGCACGGGCATCGGTATGCCTTTGTCCTGCAGGGTGGAAACCAGGGCCTCGCCGGTGCCGAGCTGGCCCAGTACGCGGGTCACGTCCAGCTTCGGGTTCGGCACGAAGGTCTCGGCGGCGGTTTTCACCGCCTTCTGGTCGCGCGGGGTGAACGCGCGCAGCGCATGCTGCACGCGGTTGCCGAGCTGGCCCAGGATGTTGGCAGGCACGTCGTCCGGGAACTGCGAGCAGAAGTACACGCCCACGCCCTTGGAGCGGATCAGCCGCACCACCTGCTCGATGCGTTGCACCAGGGCCGATGGTGCATCGTCGAACAGCAGGTGTGCCTCGTCGAAGATGAACACCAGCTTCGGCTTCTCCAGATCGCCGACTTCCGGCAGGGTCTCGAACAGTTCCGACAGCAGCCACAGCAGGAAGGTCGAATACAGCTTGGGCTTGAGTACCAGCTGGTCGGCGGCGAGGATGCCGATCACCCCGCGGCCATCATGGTTGACCCGCATCAGGTCGGCCAGCTCCAGGGCCGGTTCGCCGAAGAAGGCTTCACCGCCATCCTGCGACAGTCGCAGCAGCGAACGCTGGATCGCCGCCACCGATTGCGCGCTGACCAGGCCATATTCGGTGGAAACGTCCTTGCGCTCCTCGGCGACCAGGCCCAGCAGTGCACGCAGGTCGTCCAGGTCCAGCAGCAACAGCCCGCGGTCGTCGGCCAGCTTGAACACGATGTCCAGTACACCGGCCTGGGTATCGCTCAGTTCCAGGATGCGCGAGAGCAGGGTCGGGCCCATCTCGCTGACCGTGGTGCGCACCGGATGGCCCAGCTTGCCGTACAGGTCCCAGAAGATGGCTGGGCTGGCGGCGGGGGCGTAATCGGCCACGCCGATCTGCGCGGCGCGTTGCAGCAGTGCCTCGCCGCCGGCACCGGGCACCGCCAGTCCGGATACGTCGCCCTTCACGTCGGCCAGGAACACCGGCACGCCGATCCTTGAGAAACCTTCGGCCAACGTCATCAATGTCACCGTCTTGCCGGTGCCGGTGGCGCCGGCCACCAGGCCATGGCGGTTGCCCAGTTTCGGCAGCAGGGTAACGGGGACGTCGTCGGTGGTGCCTTTGCCGAGCAGAATCGGGTCCATGGTCCAGCCCTTGTGATGAATGCGCCCAATGTTAACCGGCCTCGCAGCGGGCGCGTGGCCCGGGTTGCCGGGACCTCGGCGGCACCGCTACTCTGCCTGCCTGTTTCGTACACAGTGCCAAAAATGCCCGTTTCTGTCCTGCTTGCTCGTGGCTTGCCCATCCTGGCCATGGCCAGCCTGCTCGTCGCCGTGCCCGATGCGCACGCGCAACGCGTCTCAACCCGTGACCGGGCCAAGGCAGACGTGCTGCAGCAGCGCATGGCTGTTGCCGAGAAGCGCTATACCGACGCGCTGGTGCAGGTGGCCAACGCCGACCCCAAGGGGACCACTGAAGCCGATGCGGCGCTGGAAGACATGGAAGACGTGCTCAGCGCCTGCGTCGGCCAGAAGGGCTGCCAGATGAGCACCCTGCTGGCGACCTACAAGCGCCTGCTGAAGCGCGACGCCGACGCTGAAGGCGAGGACGCGGTGGCCGATGAGGCGGGCGACCCGCTGCATGCCGACCCCGACCATGTCGCTCCGCTGGCGGCCGACGTACCCGAAGCGGCGCGTGCAGCCGCACTGCTCAACGACAAGCGCCACGCCTTTGACAGCATGGTCGAGTACAACCCGGCCATCCAGGCTGGTATCCGCCGCTGGCTGACCGACATGCGCCCGGCCTTGCTGACCAGCTATGAGAATTACCAGAACCTGCGTGCGGTGATGTGGCCGGAATGGGAGAAGCGAGGCCTGCCCGAAGCGCTGTTGTTCGGCATCATGGCCAAGGAATCCAACGGCCGCGTACATGCTTCTTCACGTGCCGGCGCAGCGGGCCTGATGCAGTTCATGCCCGCTACCGGCCGTCGGTTCGGGCTGGGGCCGGACGGAACCGGCTTCGATACGCGGTTCGATGCACGCAGTGCGGCCGAAGCCAGCGCGACCTACCTCGACGAGCGCCTGCGCCAGCTGGACAACAGCATCGAACTGTCGCTGGCAGGCTACAACGGCGGCGAGGGCCGTGCGCTGCGGGTGTCACGGCAGAACCCGGGGCAGAGCTTCTGGGTGAACAACGTCTACAGTGAGTTTCCGGCCGAAACCAAGGACTACGTGCCGATGGTGATCGCCGCGGCGTGGATTTTCCTGCACCCGCAGCAATACGGCGTGGAATTCCCGAAGGTCAACGCGCAGCCGACGACGCTTCGCCTGGCGAAGTCCACCACGATCTACGAATTGACCATCTGCCTGGGTAGCCATGGCACGCGCGATGGTTACATGCGTGCGCTGCGCAACCTCAACCCGCGATACGAGGCGGATGGCTGGATCCCGGCGGGCACGCTGATCAACGCCACCACGCGCATCGCCGGCCTGTACGCCCGCAACTGCGTCAGCGGCCCGCGTGCGGACCTGGCGCGGGCATTGATCACTGCCGATCTGAATGCCGCCATCGTGCGCCCCAGTGCGGCCAGTTTCACCGGCAGCGTAGCCGTTGGCGGCGTGGTGCCGGTGGCGGCCGCTGGCGCCAATGCGGTACCGGCTGCACCTGCTGCGGTGGTGGCCACGCCGCGTCCAGCGGCGCCGCGAGCCAAGCCGGTGCGCAGCCATAAGGTGGCCAAGGGCGAAACGCTGGGACGGATCGCAGCGAAGTTCCAGTGCGATGTGCCGACGCTGGCACGTGCCAATGGCCTGAAGGCACCGGCCTACAGCCTGCGCCAGGGCCAGACGCTGAAGCTGCAGGGCTGCGGCGACTGAGCCGGGGTTTCGTGTTGGGCGCTACCGAAGCGCGAAGGCGATGGCGCAACCCTACTGCAGGTCGCGCAGGTTCAGGCGGCGCAGGGTGGGGTTCTTCCATGCGGTGATGCCGGCCACGCTGAGCACCGCGAAGCCGCCCAGCACCACCGCCGGCACCAGCCCCAGCAGCCGGGCCATGGTGCCCGCATAGAACGCGCCCAGTTCGTTGGACGAGCTGATGAAAATGCCGTTGATGGACGACACCCGCCCGCGCATCTCTTCCGGCGTGGCCAACTGCAGGATGGTCGAACGCACCACCACCGAAACGCCATCGAAGGCCCCGTAGAACAGCAGGATCAACGCCGACAGCCAGAAGTGGTGCGACAGTCCGAAGCCGATCACGCACAGCCCGAAACCGGCGACGGCGAACAGCAGTACGCGGCCTGCATGCTCCTGCAGCGGATGGCGTGCCAGCCACAGCCCCACCGCGATCGAGCCCAGTGCCGGTGCCGCGCGCAGGATGCCCAGCCCTTCCGGGCCATGGTGGAGGATGTCCTGCAGGAATGCCGGCAGCATCGCCACCACGCCACCCAGCAGCACCGAGAACATGTCCAGTGCCATGGCGCCGACCATGATCCGGTTACCGACCACGAACTTCGCGCCTTCGGCGATGCTGCGGAAGATCGGTGCGGCAGGGCCTTGGTGTACCGGCTCGCTGACCTTCAGCGTGGCCAGGCAGGCGATCGCCACCAGCGCGAATCCGGTCGCCACGCCATACGCCACGCCCTTGCCTCCCCAGCCGACCAGCACGCCGCCCAATGCAGGGCCGAAGACCATGCCGGCCTGGAAGAACACGCTGCCGAGTCCGGCGCCACGCGCGAACTGGTGACGCTCCAGCACGCGTGCGAACAGCGCGTTGTAGATGGGCGACAGGAACGCACGGACCATGCCGGTCAGCGCGATGGCCGCATAGATCGGCCAGACGCCGTGGAACGGCAGCCAGTCCAGCGCCACCGCGCACAGCACCAGTGCGGTGGCGACCAGGCCGGAACACGCCACCATGCCGAGCCTGCGCCGCGGCAGATGGTCGACCAGGTAGCCGGCAAACGGGGCTACGCAGAAGAACGGCAGTACTTCGGCCAGGCCGACCAGGCCCAGCGAGAATGGATTGCGGGTGACTTCGTAGATGTGCCAGCCCACGGTGACCGCGACCACCTGGTAGGACAGCATCGCGAAGATGCGGTACGCCAGCAGCTTGGTGAAGCCGGGACGGGCCAGCAGGGTCCGTGCGCTTTCTTCGTCCGCTGCGCCGGCGCTCACGGTTGGGCGCGCTGCAGCTGGGCCTGCGCGGTCTCGCGGATGAAGGCCAACATCGCCGCCACGCCATTGCTGCGGGTCGGCGACAGGTGGCGAGCCAGGCCGATGTCCTGGATATAGGTCGGTTCGGTTGCCAGGATTTCGCTGGCGCTGCGCCCGGAGTAGACCCGCAATGCCAGGAAGATCAGTCCGGAGACGATCGCCGAATCACTGATGGCATGGAAGCGCAGCATGTCCGCATTGCCCTCCGGCACGATCCAGACCATCGACTGGCAGCCCAGCAGGCGGTGTTCCTCGCTCTTCCAGGTGTCCGGGAATGCGGGCAGCTTGCGGCCAAGGTCGATCAGGTACTGGTAGCGCTCGGACCAGTCGCTGAAGAAGGAGAACTCTTCGGCGATGGCGGTCTGGGCTTCGGCGGCGGTGGTTTCAAGCGGGAAGGGGGAATCGGTCATTTCGTTCTTCAGGTGGCGGGTTGCTGCTGGCCCCGTGGCGGGCCGGCCAGGGAACGACTAGGCGCGCTTGCGCACCCAGCGCACGCCCTGTGCGGTGTCTTCCAGCACGATGCCTTCGGCGGCCAACTGGTCGCGGATGGCGTCGGAGCGGGCAAAATCACGCGCCTTCTTGGCGGCAGAGCGTGCTTCGATCAGCGCCTGGATGCGCGCATCGTCGTCGTGGTCACCGGCGGTATTGCCGAACCAGGCCGCGGGATCCTGCTGCAGCAGGCCCAACGCCAGGCCGGCACCGAGCAGCTCGCTCTTCAATCGTGCCTGCTCCGCCGGGCCGGTCGCCTTGCGCGCCTCGCCGGCGATGCGGGCCAGCTCGGCCAGCGCCAGCGGCGTATTGAGGTCATCGTCGAGCGCTGCTTCCACGGGTGCCGGGATGCTTGCCGTTGCTGCCACGTCGGCCAGCTCACGCAACGTGCCATACAGCCGGTCCAGGGTGCGTCCGGCCTGTTCGATCACCGCATCGGACCAGTCCAATGGCTGCCGGTAGTGTGCCGACAACAGGGCCAGGCGCAGCGCTTCGGGCGGATGCTGGCGTACCAGGTCGTGCACGCGTTCGATGTTGCCCAGCGACTTGCTCATCTTGGCGCCGCCGAAATTCAGCATGCCATTGTGCAGCCAGTAGCGGGCGAACACCGCCCCGCCATGCGCGCACTCGCTCTGCGCGATTTCGTTCTCGTGGTGCGGAAACTGCAGGTCTACGCCGCCGGCATGGATGTCGATGGTCGGGCCCAGATGGGCGGCCGCCATCGCCGAGCATTCGATATGCCAGCCAGGGCGGCCGCGGCCCCAGGGGGAGTCCCAGCCAGGCAGGTCATCGCTGGAGGGCTTCCACAGCACGAAGTCGCCCGGGTCGCGCTTGTACGGGGCGACGTCGACACGGGCGCCGGCCAGCATTTCCTCCGGATCGCGACGCGACAGCTTGCCGTAGCCCTCGAAGCTGCCTACCGCGAACAGCACGTGGCCTTCGGCGGCGTAGGCATGGCCGCTGCTGGCCAACTGTTCGATCATGGCGATGATCTGCGGCATGTGGGCGGTCACCTCCGGCTCGATGTCCGGTGGCATCACGCCCAACGCAGCCATGTCTTCCCGGTAGGCGGCGGCGAAACGGTCGGTGATGGCGCTGATCGGCACGCCCTGCTCGCGTGCGGCGGTGTTGATCTTGTCGTCCACGTCGGTGATGTTGCGCGCATAGCGCAGGTTGCCGAAGCGACGCCGCAGCAGGTCGGCCAGTACCCCGAATACCACCGGGCCACGCGCGTTGCCGATGTGCACGTAGTTGTAGACCGTGGGGCCGCACACATACAGGGTCGGACAGGCCGGGTCGAGCGGGATGAACGTTTCGAGCTGGCGTGTCAGGTTGTTGTGCAGGCGCAGGGTCATGGCGAGGGGGCTGGGGGACAAGCCATGGATTCTAGCGCGTGGGCAGGTGGGGAGTCGCGGCGGGAAGACCCTGGAGGTGGGGCAGGCTGGCCCCACGCGCGGCGGAAGGGTAAGGTTCAGCCCTTTGGCGTCTGCGCTGCCTACACTATTGCCGTGCCTCTGATCCCGTTGCCGATGAGAACCGTCCTTCCGCCCGTGCTGGCCTGCCTGCTGGCCGGGCCTGCCATGGCCCAGTCCGACGACGGCGAGCCGCGCAACCGGGTGGTCATCGTCGAAAACCTCAAGTTCGACTATGCCCAGGTGCTCAACGTGGAGCCCGTGTTCCAGACCCTGCGTGCCACGCGCACCGAGGAGCAGTGCGTGCCGGTGGCGACCCGTACGCTGGCGCCGGTGAACGTCACCGGTGACGAGCCGGAGGAGGAGAGGGGCCGTTTTGGCCGGTTCTGGGATTCGGTCCGGTCGATGTTCAAGCCGGGCGAGCAGGAGGGCGACGGAATGCCGGTGGCACCTGCCGAAGCCCCGGCCAGCAACGCACCCATGCTGACCCGTGATTGCCGCATCGTGCCGGTTGGACGCGAGTTCCGCCGCCCGATCGCCTACGACGTCGACTATGTCTACAAGGGCACCAAGTACCGTTCGCGGCTGCCGGAAGACCCCGGCAACCGATTGAAGATCCGCGTGTCGGTCACCCCCTGGGTGGGCGCGGAGCAGGGCGGCTCGGCAAATCCCTGAAGGGGCCGGATCCATGGAAGGGGCTGGACCCTCTTGCACTGCACAATTGCCCGTGCCACCATGGGCGGAAATGAACGCTACCGACTTCCAGCACGACACCAGCGCCGCCCGCCAAGCCACCGGCATGACGTCGCGTGCCCGCCGACCGGAACCCCACATTTTCGCTGGGTGACCGGAGCTTCGTGCTGTCTGTTCGGAAAAAACCCAGCCTCCCGGCTGGGTTTTTTCGTTTCCGTTTCCAGGAAAGTTGTTCCTGAAAGTTTTCCCTCCACCGAGCACCCGGCGCTTCGCGTGCCCCGTGCCCAACGCAAGGATCGATGATGTCCCTCAAGCACTTCCTGAACACCCAGGACTGGAGCCGCAGCGAGCTCGACGCGCTGCTGACCCAGGCCGCGTTGTTCAAGCGCAACAAGCTCGGCGACCAGCTCAAGGGAAAGTCGATCGCGCTGGTGTTCTTCAACCCCTCCATGCGCACCCGCACCAGCTTTGAGCTGGGTGCGTTCCAGCTTGGCGCGCATGCGGTGGTGCTGCAGCCGGGCAAGGATGCCTGGCCGATCGAGTTCAACCTGGGCACGGTCATGGACGGGGACACCGAAGAGCACATCGCCGAAGTGGCCAAGGTACTGGGCCGGTACTGCGACATGATCGCCGTTCGCGCCTTCCCGAAGTTCGTCGACTGGTCCATCGACCGCGAAGACACCGTGCTGAAGAGCTTTGCCAGGTACTCGCCGGTGCCGGTCATCAACATGGAAACCATCACCCACCCGTGCCAGGAACTGGCCCACGTGATGGCGCTGCAGGAGCACTTCGGCACCCAGGACCTGCGTGGCAAGAAGTACGTGTTGACCTGGACCTACCACCCCAAGCCGCTGAATACCGCCGTGGCCAACTCCGCGCTGACCATCGCCACGCGCATGGGCATGGACGTCACCCTGCTTTGCCCGACCGAGCAGTACATCCTGGACGAGCGTTACATGGGGTGGGCCGAGCAGAACGTCGCGCAGAACGGTGGTTCGCTGCAGGTCAGCCACGACATCGACAGCGCCTACGCCGGTGCCGACGTGGTGTATGCCAAGAGTTGGGGTGCGCTGCCGTTCTTCGGCAACTGGGAGCCGGAGAAGCCGATCCGTGACCAGTACAAGCACTTCATCGTCGACGAAGCGAAGATGGCGCTGACCAACAATGGCGTCTTCAGCCACTGCCTGCCGCTGCGTCGCAACGTCAAGGCCACCGATGCGGTGATGGATTCGCCGCAGTGCATCGCCATCAACGAGGCCGAGAACCGCCTGCACGTGCAGAAGGCGATCATGGCCGCGCTGGCCGGGCGCTGATTTTCCCGATTCGAACATTTCCGCCGGGCATGGCCCGGCGCTACCCAGGATTTTACCTCCATGAGCAACAAAGACGTCGTCCTCGCCTTCTCCGGCGGCCTCGATACCAGCTTCTGCGTGCCATACCTGCAGGAGCGCGGCTACAACGTACATACCGTGTTTGCCGACACCGGCGGCGTGGATGACGAAGAGCGCGACTTCATCGAAAAGCGTGCCGCCGAGCTGGGCGTGGCCAGCCATTCCACCGTCGATGGTGGCCCGGCGATCTGGGAAGGCTTCGTCAAGCCGTTCGTATGGGCAGGCGAAGGCTACCAGGGGCAATATCCGCTGCTGGTTTCCGACCGTTACCTGATCGTCGACGCCGCGCTGAAGCGTGCCGCCGAGCTGGGCACCAACATCATTGCCCACGGCTGCACCGGCATGGGCAACGACCAGGTCCGCTTCGACCTGGCGGTCAAGGCGCTGGGCGACTACCAGATCATCGCGCCGATCCGCGAGATCCAGAAGGAACACACCCAGACCCGCGCCTACGAGCAGAAATACCTGGAGGAGCGTGGCTTTGGCGTGCGCGCCAAGCAGCAGGCCTACACCATCAACGAGAACCTGCTGGGCCTGACCATGTCCGGTGGCGAGATCGACCGTTGGGAAGCACCGGGCGAGGGCGCCCGTGGCTGGTGTGCACCGCGTAGCGAATGGCCGGCCGAAGCACTGACGGTCACCCTCAAGTTCGTCGATGGCGAAGCCGTCGAACTGGACGGCAAGGTGCTGCCGGGCGAGCAGATCCTGGCCACCCTCAACAAGCTGTTCGCACCGTACGGCGTGGGCCGTGGCGTGTACACCGGCGACACCGTGATCGGCCTGAAGGGCCGCATCGTATTCGAAGCGCCCGGGCTGGTGTCGCTGCTGGCCGCCCACCGCGCGCTGGAAGACGCGGTGCTGACCAAGCAGCAGAACCGTTTCAAGCCGGACGTGGCACGCAAGTGGGTGGAGCTGGTGTACGAAGGCTTCTACCACGACCCGCTGAAGACCGATATCGAAGCCTTCCTGAAGTCGTCCCAGGCCAAGGTCAATGGCGAAGTGGTGCTGGAGACCCGTGGCGGCCGCGTCGATGCGGTGGCGGTACGTTCGCCGCACCTGCTCAACGCCAAGGGCGCGACCTATGCACAGTCGGCCGATTGGGGCGTGGAGGAGGCCGAAGGATTCATCAAGCTGTTCGGCATGAGCTCTACGCTCTACGCCCAGGTCAACCGCGGTTGACTTCGGCGTAGAGCCCGCGCATTCCTCCTCAACCCTGCGCCTTCGGCGCGCCCCCTTCAACAGGAAGGGGGCTCTCCTCCAGACGCGATACGGTAGCGCCGGGCCATGCCCGGCGGAATTCCACAGGAACCGTTGATTCATGCTTGAACAGACGCTCGATCACCTGCAGGCCCTGGTGTCGTTCGACACCCGCAATCCGCCGCGTGCAATCGGCACCGGGGGCATCTTCGATTACCTGCGGGAAAACCTGCCCGGCTTCCAGGTCGAGGTGATCGACCATGGTGACGGTGCGGTCAGCCTGTACGCGGTGCGGGGCACGCCGCGCTATCTGTTCAACGTGCATCTGGATACGGTGCCGGATTCGCCGCACTGGAGTGCCGACCCGCATGTGATGCGCCGTCTCGACGACCGCGTGGTCGGCCTTGGCGTGTGCGACATCAAGGGCGCAGCCGCTGCATTGGTGGCTGCCGCCAATGCCAGCGATGGCGATGCGGCGTTCCTGTTCTCCAGCGATGAAGAAGCCAACGACCCACGCTGCATCGCCGCCTTCCTGGCGCGCGGCATTCCGTACGAAGCCGTGCTGGTGGCCGAGCCGACCATGAGCGAAGCGGTGCTGGCCCATCGTGGCATCAGCTCGGTGCTGATGCAGTTCACTGGCCGCGCCGGGCATGCCTCCGGCAAGCAGGATGCCGCGGCCAGCGCGCTGCACCAGGCCATGCGCTGGGGAAACCGCGCGCTGGACCACGTCGATTCATTGTCCTCGGCGCGCTTTGGCGGGCTGACCGGGCTGCGTTTCAACATCGGGCGCGTGGAAGGAGGCATCAAGGCCAACATGATTGCTCCGGCAGCCGAAGTCCGCTTCGGTTTCCGTCCATTGCCGTCGATGGACATCGATGCCCTGCTGGCCATCTTCGCCGGATTTGCCGAGCCGGAAGCGGCACTTTTCACCGAAACGTTCCGCGGCCCAAGCTTGCCGGCCGGGGATATCGCCGATGCCGAGAACCGGCGCCTGGCCGCGCGCGATGTCGCCGATGCCCTGGACCTGCCGATCGGCAATGCGGTGGACTTCTGGACCGAAGCCTCGCTGTTCTCGGCTGGCGGCTACACCACGATGGTGTTCGGCCCGGGCGACATCGCCCAGGCCCACACCGCCGATGAGTTCGTGACGCTGGAGCAGCTGCAGCGTTACACCGACGCCGTGCATCGCATCATCAGTACCGGCGCCTGAGTTATTCCAACGCCGCCGTGCCCCGCACGGCGGAACTGCAACGCGGCACCCGCCGCCTGTGACGAAGCCGAAATGTCCCCAGCCCTCCAGCCTCATCGCCAGACCCGCCAGACCATCGTGCGCCTGCTTTCCAGCATGGCCAGCGCGAAGGAGATCAGCCAGTACCTCAAGCGTTTTTCGCAGCTGGATGCCAAGCGCTTCGCCGTGGTGAAGGTCGGTGGCGCGGTGCTGCGCGACGACCTGGAAGCGTTGACGTCTTCGTTGTCGTTCCTGCAGGAAGTGGGCCTGACCCCGATCGTGCTGCACGGTGCCGGCCCGCAGCTGGATACCGAGCTGGCCGCTGCCGGGATTGAAAAGCAGACCGTCGATGGCTTGCGGGTGACCTCACCGGATGCGCTGGCGATCGTGCGCCAGGTGTTCCAGCAGGCCAACCTGCGCCTGGTCGAAGCGCTGCAGCAGAACGGGGCACGGGCTACCTCCATTACCGGCGGGGTATTCGAGGCGGAGTACCTCGATCCGGATACCTATGGCCTGGTTGGCGAGGTAAAGAAGGTCAACCTGGCGCCGATCGAGGCCAGCCTGCGTGCCGGATCGATCCCGGTCATCACCAGCCTGGGGGAGACCCGCAGCGGCCAGATCCTCAACGTCAACGCGGATTTCGCCGCCAACGAACTGGTGCAGGAGCTGCAGCCGTACAAGATCATCTTCCTGACCGGTACCGGTGGATTGCTGGACGAGGAGGGCAAGGTGATCGACTCGATCAACCTGTCCACCGAGTACGACCACCTGATGACCCAGCCGTGGATCCATGGCGGGATGAAGGTGAAGATCGAGCAGATCAAGGACCTGTTGGACCGGTTGCCGCTGGAGTCGTCGGTGTCGATCACCCGGCCGGCCGACCTGGCCAAGGAACTGTTCACCCACAAGGGCTCCGGCACGCTGGTGCGCAAGGGTGAAAAAGTGCTGCGTGCCACCACATGGGGCGAACTGGACCTGCCGCGGCTGCGCGGGCTGATCGAATCCAGCTTTGGCCGCACCCTGGTCCCGGAATACTTCGAGCAGACCGCGCTGCTGCGCGCCTATGTCAGCGAGAACTACCGTACCGCGGTGATCCTTACCCAGGAAGCGGAAGGGGTGTACCTGGACAAGTTCGCCGTGCTGGACGACGCACAGGGCGAAGGCCTGGGCCGGGCGGTGTGGAACGTGATGCTTGAAGAGACGCCGCAGTTGTTCTGGCGCTCGCGCCACGGCAACCCGATCAACCACTTCTATTACGCTGAGTCCGACGGTTGCTACAAGCAGGGCAACTGGAAGGTATTCTGGTTCGGTGCCGATGGCTTCGAACGGATCAGGGCCTATGTCGAGCATTGCGCCCAGCGCACACCGAGCCTGCAGGGATGAACATGACCGATCCTGGCCCGGGCACGTACCAGCCGCTGGCCGGCGCCGGTGCGTGGACGCATGTGCCGACCCTGCGGGGGCGCCATGTAACGCTGGAACCGCTGCAGGACACACATGTGCCGGGCCTGGAACTGGCCGTGGACGGCAGCGGGCTGGACCAGCTCTGGTTCACCCAGGTGCCATCGCCGGCGGGCGTCGAGGCCTATGTCGATGCGGCGCTGCAGGCACAGGCCGACGGCAAGGTGCTGCCGTTCGTGATCCGTGACGCGGCCGGCGACATCGTCGGCAGCACCCGTTATTACGGGTTGGATCCGGACGTGCCGACGCTCAGCATCGGCTATACCTGGCATGCACCGCGGGTACAGCGTACCGGCCTGAACACCGAAGCCAAGCTGCTGTTGCTGCAACATGCATTCGAGACACTGGGCTGCCTGAGCGTGGTGTTCGAGACCAGCTGGTTCAACCATGCCTCGCGCACCGCCATTGCCCGCCTGGGTGCCAAGCAGGATGGCGTGCTGCGCAACCACAAGCGGCATGCCGACGGTACGCCGCGCGACACGGTCATCTTTTCCATCATCGATGCGGAATGGGCAGGGGTGAAGCGCCACCTGCAGTTCCGCCTGGACTGCCACGCATGAACGATAGAACCTTCACCCTCGGCATCGTCGGTGCCCGCGGCCATACCGGTGCCGAGCTGATCAAGCTGGTCGCCGCGCATCCCCGGCTGCAGCTGGCCTTCGTGTCCTCGCGCGAGCGTGCCGGCCAACGGCTGGGCGATCATCATCCCGAAGTGCAGGGCGAACTGCGCTACGAAAACCTGGATGCCGATGCAGTGGCTGCCAAGGGCGTGGACGCGGTCATCCTGGCGCTGCCCAACGGCCTGGCTGCTCCGTTCGTCGCGGCGATCGACGCGGCAAGGCCGGAGACCGTCATCGTCGACCTGTCGGCCGACTACCGTTTCGAAGGAAGCTGGTATTACGGGCTGCCGGAGTTGACCCGCAGCGGTTACAACGGCGAGCGGCACATCAGCAACCCGGGGTGCTATGCCACGGCAATGCAGTTGGCCATCCATCCGCTGCTGGACCTGCTGGCAGGTCCGCCGCAGTGCTTCGGCGTGTCCGGCTACTCCGGTGCCGGTACCAGCCCGTCGGACAAGAACAATCCGGAGCTGCTGGCCGACAACCTGATGCCGTACGCACTCACCAACCACGTGCATGAGCGCGAGGTCTCCGCACACCTGCGCGTGCCGGTGGAGTTCATGCCGCACGTGGCACCGCATTTCCGCGGCATCACCATGACCGTGAACCTGTGGCTCAACCAGGTGCAGGCGCGCGAGCAGATCGTCGCCTGCTTCAACGAGGCCTACGCGGGTGAGCCGCTGGTCGAGGTGGTCGACGAGGCACCGTGGGTCAGTCGCATCGCCGGCCGCCACGGTGTGCAGATCGGCGGCTTCACCATGGCCCCGGGTGGCAAGCGGGTGGTCGTGGTCGCCACGCTGGACAACCTGCTCAAGGGCGCTGCCACCCAGGCCATGCAGAACCTCAACCTCGCGCTGGGCATCGACGAGCTCGCTTCGATCCCGCACTGACACCTATTGAAACGTGCGGCCATGGCCGCCGATGGAGCAGAACATGGCAGACCTTCTGTGGCAGAAGCCGGGCGTCGCGGTCGACGCAAAGATCCAGGCTTTCCTTGCTGGCGATGACGTGATCCTCGACCGCGAATTCTTCCTGCATGACATCGCTGCCAGCGGCGCACACGCCGAAGGCCTGCAGCATATCGGCATCCTGTCCAGCGACGAACTGGCTGGCCTGCAGCGTGAACTCGACGTGCTGGCCAATGATTTCCGCGATGGCCGCTTCGTGCTGGATGAACAATACGAAGATGGCCATTCGGCCATCGAGGCGCGGCTGACCGAACGGCTCGGCGATGCCGGCCGCAAGATCCATACCGGGCGCAGCCGCAATGACCAGGTGCTGGTCGCCACCCGGTTGTGGCTGAAGGAAAAGCTGCAGCGCGTGGCACAGCTCAGTGCCGAGATCGCCAAGGTGGCACTGGATCGTGCCGAGGCCGAGAAGGACCTGCCGATCCCCGGCTACACGCATATCCAGCGCGCCGTGGTGTCGTCGGCTGGCATGTGGTGGGCAGGCTGGGCCGAGGCCTTCATCGACAATGCGATCCGTGCCCGCGATACCCACACGCTGGTCGATGCCAATCCGCTGGGCACCGCCGCCGGCTATGGCGTCAACCTGCCACTGGACCGCGAACACACCACCGCCGCGCTGGGCTTCGCGCGCATGCAGGTCTCCCCGATCTACGCGCAGCTGTCGCGTGGCAAGTTCGAGCTGGCCGCGCTGGAAGCGCTGGGCGGGGCAACGCTGGACCTGCGTCGTATCGCCTGGGACCTGTCACTGTTCACCAGCGGCGAGTTCGGCTTCGTTGCGTTGCCGGCGCAGTACACCACCGGCAGCTCGATCATGCCGAACAAGCGCAACCCGGACGTGATCGAGCTGATGCGCGCCACGCATGCCAGCGTGGCTGCCGCGCGTACCGAGATCGAGCAGCTGTTGTCGCTGCCATCGGGCTACCACCGCGACCTGCAGGCGTCCAAGGGCGCGATCTTCCATGGCTTCGGTCGTGGCCTGGCCGCACTGGAATTGTTGCCGGCGCTGCTGGCCAACCTGGAATGGCGCAACGACAAGCTGCTGGCTGCCATCGACTCGGGCATGTATGCCACCGATGTCGCCGTGGAGGCAGCGGTGGCGGGAGTGCCTTTCCGCGAGGCCTACAAGGCCGCTGCGGCAGGCGCCGACAGTGCAGGGCAGGGGCGTACGCCGGAAGGCAGCCTGGCCGCACGCGTGTCGCCCGGTGCGGCCGCCGACCTGCGCCTGGATGTGTTGCGCGCGCGCTGGCAGGCGCTCGCCTGATGGCTGGCACCCTGTACCTGGTGCTGGCGATGCGGCGGCCGGACTTCAACGCCGCGGCCGTGCAGCCGCACATCGCGTTCCTGGACGAACTGCGCGCCGCCGGCCAACTGCACCTGACCGGTGGTTTCAGCGACGGCAGTGGCGGTGCCTACGTGCTGTGCAATGTGGGCAGCCTGGAAGAGGCCAACGCCATCGTTGCCCGCGATCCACTGGTGACCCTGCAGTCTTCGGACCTGGTCGTGCACGAATGGACGACACGATGAATCGCGCACGCGACGCCGTTGTAGAGCGGGTCCATGACCCGCTGGCCGGTGTCGTGATGGCGGGCGTCAGGGCAGCGGGTCATGTACCCGCTCTACCGGAGATCGTGGTGTACTGGCAGGAAGCAGCGGGTCATGGACCCGCTCTACCGGGCGTTGGAGCATGGGCGCAATGACTGCATCGCCGTTTCCCGAACAAATGCTGCCGCCCTGGCGGCGTGCCGTGCTGAAGGTAGGCAGCAGCCTGCTGGCTGCCGACGGTGGCGGCTTGTCGCCACGGCATGCGTTGGGCCTGGCCCAGTTCGTTTCCGCCAATGTGCTGGCCGGTCGCGAGGTGGTGATCGTCTCTTCAGGGGCGGTGGCTGCCGGCCGTGCGATCCTGCCGCGGATGGATGACAGTGGCGCGGCGATGGCCGCGCGGCAGGCCCTGGCTGCCCTCGGCCAGGCACAACTGATTGGCCTGTGGCAACGCTTCTTCGAGCGTCCCGTGGCACAGGTGCTGCTGACCCATGACGACCTGCGCAACCGCCGCCGTTACCTCAACGCGCGCGCCACGCTCAATGAGTTGCTGCGGCTGGGCACCTTGCCGGTGGTCAATGAGAACGACACGGTGTCGGTGGATGAACTCAAGCTTGGCGACAACGACAACCTGGCCGCGACGGTGGCCGCACTGGTGGATGCGGATGTGCTGTTCATCGCCACCGACATCGATGGCCTGTACAGCGCCGACCCGCGCCGTGACCCGGCGGCGCAGCCGATCATGCAGGTGCGCGAGCTGACGGCCGAGGTGCTGGCGATGGCCGGTGGAAGTGGCAGCAGCGCGGGCACCGGCGGCATGCGTACCAAGCTGGAAGCGGCCTCGAAGGCGGCGCGGCTTGGCATTGAAACCATCCTGTTCAATGGCCGCGATGGCGACGTGGTGCGGGCGCTGGCACAGGGGCGCCTGCACGGCACCCGACTGCAGGCGGCACAGAGTCGCGAGGCCGCGCGCAAGTACTGGCTGCGGCATGCGCCGGTAGAGCCCGGGGTGATCTGGGTCGACGAGGGGGCGGTGCAGGCGATGCGCGGCAAGGGCGCTTCGCTGCTGCCGGGCGGCATCACCGGCGCCGATGGCGACTTCCGTCGCGGTGACATGGTGGAAGTCCGTTGCCGGCTGGCCAGCGGCGAGGCGAGTGTCGCCCGCGGCGTTACCCAGTACGCAGCCAGCGACGTGCGCCGTATCGTCGGCCGCCATTCGCGCGACATCGAGAGCGTGCTCGGTTACAACTACGGCGGCAATGTCGTGCATCGCGACGACCTGGTCCTTCTATGAGCTGCGAGACAATGCCCATGAGCGATATCGAACGACAGGCGCGCGACTGCCGGGCTGCGGCGACCGTGATCGCCGGACTGGACGGCGCGCAACGCACGGCTCTGCTGCAGGCGATGGCCACCGCGCTGGAGACAAATGCGGGAACGATCCTGGCTGCGAACGCGCGCGACGTGGCTGCCGCGCGCGAAAAGGGCACCAGCAGTGCGCTGCTGGACCGCCTGGCGCTGGACCCGGCGCGCCTGTTCGCGATGGCCGAAGCACTTCGCGAGGTTGCAGGGCTGCCCGACCCGGTCGGCCAGGTGACCCGCGACGATGTGCGCCCGAACGGCATCCGCGTGCAGAAGGTACGCGTACCGCTGGGCGTGATTGCGATGATCTACGAGGCACGCCCGAACGTCACCGCCGAGGCCGCCGCGCTATGCCTGAAAGCGGGCAACGGGGTGATCCTGCGTGGTGGTTCGGAAGCCATCCATTCCAATACCGCCATTGCCGCCGCCATGGGCAGCGCGCTGCGTGCCCATGGCGTGCCCGAAGCGGCGGTTACCGTACTGACCGACCTGCGCCGCGAGGCAATGCTTGAGCTGCTGCAACTGCATGAGCTGATCGACCTGGCCATCCCACGCGGTGGCGAGGGCCTGATCCGGTTCGTCGCCGAACATGCGCGGGTGCCGGTGATCAAGCACTACAAGGGCGTCTGCCACCTGTTCGTGGATGCCAGCGCGGATATCGACCGGGCCATCGGCCTGCTGGTGGATGGCAAGTGCAGCCGCCCGTCGGCATGCAATTCGCTGGAGACGCTGCTGGTCCATGCCGATATCGCCGATGCTTTCCTGCCACGGGCTGGCGAGGCGCTTGCCGAACGCGGCGTGCAGCTGCGTGCCGACGCGCTGTCACGGCCGCTGTTGCCGGGAAGTGCGGCGGCCACCGATGACGACTATGCCGCCGAGTTCCTCGACCTGCTCCTGGCGGTAAAGGTGGTGGACGGCCTGGAGGAAGCCATCGCCCACATCCGGCGCTATACCTCCGACCACACCGAGGTCATCGCGACCAGCGATACGGCCAACGCCGAACGTTTCGTGCATGCGTTGCAGTCGGCCGTCGTCATGGTCAACGCGTCATCGCGCTTTTCCGATGGTGGCCAGCTTGGCCTTGGCAGCGAAATCGGCATCTCCACCACGCGCCTGCATGCTTACGGCCCCATGGGCCTGGAGGCACTGACGGTGGAACGCTTCGTCGTCCGTGGCGAAGGGCAGGTCCGCACGTAGTTGCCGGCCGCTGGCCGGCGCGATACGGGACCGCCTCAGGCGTCCTCGGCGTCGTCGGTATCCGGGCGGATGGCACTGATGCGTGCCGCGCCGGGGCCGCTGAACGACACCAGCTCATCGCCGCGCAACACCATCCTGCCGACATGGCGATCGATGCCGTCGTAGGAGTATTCGAACTTGAAGGTGCGCTCGAAGCAGAGCCTGCCATCATTGCCGCGTGCCACGCGCAGCCCGATGGCATGCACCGCCTGGTCCAGCCACTGCACATCGGCCGCCCGGCAGGCGTTGCGGCCCAGCACCACGGCACGTTCGGCCGCCGCACGCGAGGAATTCCAGAACGCGTAGCCGAGCGCGCCGGCAATCATCAGCAGGATCAAGGTAGGCATGGCGGCACGCGGCGAGAAGAGGTAACCACAAGATGGCGGCCTTGGCGTCCCAGTTCAAGCGCTATCGCGCAGGCAGCAGTGGCGCCGCCAGTGGCGCGGTGGCGGTCAGCTTCAGCAGCGCCGCCCAGTCCTGGCGGTTGAAGCTGCATTCTTCCTCGCGCCCCGGCGTGCAGGTCGCGGCGATGCCATCGGTTTCCGTGGCGCGCGCCGCAGGCAGTTCGATACGTCCACTGCGGTCCAGCGTCAGCATGCGCATGGCCACGGTATTGAGCACGTTGCCGCCGATCAGGTACAGGGTCCTGTCGCCGCCCATGTTGGCCGATACCACCACTTCGCAATGCGATTTCCAGTGGCCCACCGAGCCATTGCCCAGCGCCTGCACCAGTCCGGCGTAGCTCAGCGTCTGCCGGCGATCGCGCAGGAAGCACAGCAGGTCTCCCGCGCTTGGCTTCTCGGCGGCAGGGTCGGCAAGCCGGTAGGGCGTACTGCCGTTGTAGGCCTGGCGGATGTAGTCGATGTGGCGCGGCGAGGTGTTGAAACCCGGCACGCCGGCACGCACCATCACCCACGACACGAATGCGGCCGACCACGGATTGTCGATGAGGAACGCGCGGCAGTCGCTGTCGGTGTAGCGCGAGCCCAATGGCGCGATGCAGCTGTTGGCACCGGGCTGTCCCCCCATGGCATTCAAGGTGCCGCTGTCACGCCAGTAGCCGGCCACCCGTTGCCAGGCGATCAGACCGTTGTCGGCCAGGTGTTCGTTCTCCGCCTCGGTCACCCCCAGGCTGGCGGCACGGCCTTCGCGGTCGATGAAAGGGCGGAACCAGAGGCGGTGTTCGTTGCACGCTGCCTGGCGGATGGACAGCGCCAGCGGGCTCAGCCCGTAAGGCGGCGGCACGTCGCAGGCTTCGGCGGCGGCCGCAGTGGAGGAGACGGCAGAGAATGGCAACAGGCAGGCAAGCAGCAACCGGCGCATGCGGTAGTCCGCGTCTGGGGGATGGCCCAGCCTCGCAGCGCCATCGTGAACGCGGAGTGGACCCCGGCTGTCCACCGCCGGGCATGGCCCGGCGCTACCGGATCGTGTGGGTCGATCAACCCGGCGGCGGGCCCAGCTTCAATGACAGGTCGACAGCCTGCACATGCTTGGTCAGCCCGCCGATGGAAATGCAGTCCACGCCGTCCTGTGCGATGGCGCGAAGACCGTCCAGGCCAACGCTGCCGGATACTTCCAACGGGATTCGTCCGGCCGTGATGCGCACTGCTTCCCGTCGCAGCTCGGCCGGGAAATCATCCAGCAGGATGCGTTCGCAACCGGCCTGCAATGCCTGCTGCAGTTGCTCCAGGTCTTCCACTTCCACCACCAGCGGCAACTGCGGCCACATCGTACGTGCAGCGGCCACGGCGGCTGCCAACGAGCCCGCCGCACGGATGTGGTTCTCCTTCAGCATCACCGTGTCGTACAGGCCGAAGCGGTGGTTGTCGCCGCCGCCGCAGCGTACCGCGTACTTCTGCGCCAGCCGCAGGCCAGGCAGCGTCTTGCGGGTGTCGAGGATGCGCGTGCCGGTTCCGGCCACGGCAGCCACGTACCGGGCGGTGATCGTCGCGGTGCCGGACAGGGTCTGCAGGAAATTGAGCGAGGTGCGTTCGGCACTGACCAGCGCGCGGCTGTGCCCCTGCAGCAGGGCCAGCACCGTGCCTGCGTCGACCTGCTGTCCTTCGGCCACGCGCCAGTCGATGCGCACCGCCGGGTCCAGTGCGCGATGGGTGGCATCGAACCACGGCCTTCCGGCGATGATCGCGTCCTGCTTGCACAGCAGGTAGGCGATATCGGCCTGGTCGGGCAGCAGGGCGGCGGTCACGTCTCCGTCGCCCAGGTCTTCGGCCAGTGCGCGGGCGACGTCCGCAGCCACCAGCGCCGGATCCGGCGCGGCCGGCGTCGCGGACGAGGGCAGGCTCGCCGACCGGGTCATGCTGTCGGGAAGTCGGCGATCTGGTCGGTGGCGATGGCCTCTTCGGCCAGCAGCACCGGGATGCCGTCATCCAGGCGGAACAGCTGCTTGCGGTCGCGGGTGACCAGCGCCTGGCGCAAAGGCTGGGCAAGCGGATTGCCATCGGCCTTGCTCACGTTTCCGGCACTGATGGCGCGGTTGAGGGCTTCAAGCCCCTTGGCATCCAGCAGGGAAAGGGGCTGGCGGGTGTCCGGTGATACCAGCAGGTCAAGCAGCTTGCGGTCCATGGTTCTTCGTCTTGCGTGGAAGACGGCTAGAATACGTCTTTAAGGCAGGTGACGGCCAATGACCCTCAACCAATCCGCGCCGCTCGTCGGCATCGTCATGGGTTCCCGTTCCGACTGGGAAACCATGCAGCACGCCGCCCAGAAGCTTGAAGCCCTGGGTGTCCCGTTCGAAGTGAAGGTGGTTTCGGCCCACCGCACGCCGGACGTGTTGTTCGATTACGCCGACCAGGCCGGCCCGCGCGGACTGCGCGCGATCATTGCCGGCGCCGGTGGGGCTGCCCACCTGCCGGGCATGCTGGCGGCCAAGACCGCCGTGCCGGTGCTGGGCGTACCGGTGCAGTCCAAGGCCCTCAATGGCATGGATTCGCTGCTGTCCATCGTGCAGATGCCGGCTGGCATCCCGGTTGCTACCTTCGCCATCGGCAATGCCGGCGCCTCCAACGCCGCGCTGTTCGCCGCCGCGATGCTGGCCAGCGACCAGCCGGATATCGGCCAGGCGCTGGATGCGTTCCGCGCGCGCCAGACCGAAGATGTGATGGCCCACGACGATCCGCGTCAATGAGCATGAAGACCGTTGGCATCCTGGGGGGCGGCCAGCTGGCCCGCATGATGGTCCTGGCCGGTGCGCCGATGGGGCTGCGCTTTGAACTGTTCGACCCGGCCAGTGATGCCTGCGGCGCGCAGCTGGCGCCGCTGACCGTCGGCGCCTTCGACGACCGTGAGGCCCTGGCAGCCTTCGCGGCCAAGGTCGACGTGGTCACCTTCGATTTCGAGAACGTGCCGGCAGAGAGCGCGCAGTGGCTGGCCGAGCGCGTGCCGGTGCATCCGTCGCCGTCGGTGCTGGCGGTGGCGCAGGACCGCCTGAGCGAGAAGACGCTGTTCCAGCAGCTGGATATTCCGCTGCCGCCATTCGCTGATATCCGCAGCCGCGACGAGCTGGCGGCCAAGACCGCCGAGTTCGGCCTGCCGTGCATCCTCAAGACGCGCCGGCTCGGCTACGACGGCAAGGGCCAGTTCCGCCTGCGCAGCGAGGCCGACATCGACGCGGCATGGGACGCGCTGGGCGCGCAGGTCGAAAAGACCGGGCTGATACTCGAAGGGTTCGTTGCTTTCCAGCGCGAAGTCAGCGTGGTGGCCGTGCGTGGGAGCGACGGCAGTTTCCGGGCGTATCCGGTCACGGGCAACTGGCATGTCGATGGCGTGTTGTCGGCCAGCGTGGCGCCGGCCCGGCTGTCCGCCGCCGAGCACGACGCGGCCATCGGCCATGCCCGTCGACTGGCCGACCATCTGCAGTACGTGGGGGTGTTCGCGCTGGAGCTGTTCTGCCGCGACGGCGAGCTGCTGGCCAACGAGATGGCACCACGCGTGCACAACTCCGGTCATTGGACCATCGAAGGCAGCGAAACTTCGCAGTTCGAGAACCACCTGCGCGCCGTATTGGGCCTGCCGTTGGGCGATACGCGCATGCTCGGCCACGCCTGCATGTTGAACTGGATCGGCGCCATGCCCGATGCCGGGGCGGTACTCGCGCAGGCCAGCGGCCATTGGCACGATTACGGCAAGCAACCGCGCGATGGGCGCAAGGTCGGCCATGCCACGCTGCGCGACGACGATGCCGGCGCGCTGGCCAATGCGCTGGAGCAGGTGGGTGGCACGCTCGACCGGCAAGCCCAGGTCGAACCGGCAGTACATGCGCTGCGCACCCTCTGACCTGTTGGCCCGGTAGAAGAGGGGCCTGGCCCCGCTCTTGTGTCTCGGAGCTGGGCCGTGATCAGGCACAATTCCGCCGGGCATGGCCCGGCGCTACGTCGACGTGTGCAGGGTCCGGCCGGCCCCGGGTGCGGCTGTTGCCACCAGCCGCGAGGGGATTCACCCGCTCGACCGCCCTTGCACGGATCAGGGCGAGACGGTACTACAGCGCCAGCTGCGCCGCAGCGAACTCCCAGTCCACCATCTGCCACCAGGCGTCCAGGTAACGCGCGCGGTCGTTCTGGTAATCCAGGTAATACGCGTGCTCCCATAGATTGCAGCCCAGCAACGGGGTGCTCAGGCCGGTCAGCGGAGTGCCGGCATTGCGGGTGACCTGGATGGCCAGGCTGCCATCGGGATGCTGGACCAGCCAGGCCCAGCCGGCACCGAACAGCCCCAATGCTGCCTCGTTGAACGCTTGCCGCAGGCGCGCGGTATCGCCGAAGTGGCGCTTGACCCGTTCCGCCAGCCGCCCCTGTGGTTCGCCCCCGCCGCGCGTGCGCAGGCACTGCCACTGGAACTGCTGGTTCCAGGCCTGGGCAGCCGCCTCGAACAGGGTGCCCTGGCTTTCGTGCACGATCCGTTCCAGCGCCGCGTCTTCCCATTCGGTGCCGGCAGTCCGTGCCTGGACGATTTCCACGCAGGCACGCTGATGCTGGTCGTGCTGCAATGCAACAGCCCGTTCGGACAGGTGCGGCTGCAGCGCGCTGGCGGGGTAGGGCAGATCGGTCAGTTCCATGGACATGCGTTGGGATGAGGAAGGGAGGGGGCGATGGTTGGTTCCATCGGCTTACAATGACAGGTACCGTGGGAAGTCTAGCCGACCGTCGCGGTCGGGTTCTCCCATCCAGGAGGCAGTGTGGTTGTGGCAGTGATGCAGCAGATCCAGGCCGAAGTCGATCGTTACCCGCTCGTGCTTTTCATGAAGGGTACGCCGCAGTACCCCACGTGCGGTTATTCCAGCCGTGCGGTACAGGCGCTGATGGCCGCCGGTGCAGTGTCCCTGCGCACCATCAACGTGCTGGAAGAACCTGAGATCCGCGCCAACCTGCCGCGTTTCTCGAACCTGCCGACCTTCCCGCAGCTGTTCATGCATGGCGAGCTGATCGGGGGCTGCGACATCGTGATGGAGCTGTTCGAGGCCGGTGAGCTGAAGCGCATCGTCGAGGAGGCGTCGGCTGCATGAGCGCAGTGCCGTCGCCTGCATCGGACCCCAAGGTGCTCGACGGTCGCGTGATCCTGGTTGCCGGCGCTGGCGGCGGCCTCGGCAGTGCCGCCGCAGTGGCCTGCGCGCGCGCAGGTGCGACCGTGGTCCTGCTGGGCCGCAAACCGCGCCGGCTGGATCGGGTATATGCCCAGGTACAGGCCGTGGGGCCCGAGCCCCTGCTGTATCCGCTGGACCTGGAAGGGGCCAGCCCCGACGACTTTGCCGAACTGGCCATGCGGCTGGACAGCGAACTGGGCCGGTTGGACGGGGTGCTGGTCTGCGCAGCGGATTTTCCGGGCCTGACCCCGTTTGAACTGGCCGACCCGGCGGCGTTTGCACGCTCCCTCCATGTCACGCTGACCGCGCCGGCATGGTTGGCACAGGCCTGCCTGCCGCTGCTGCGGCGGCAGCAGGATGCAGCGCTGGTGTTCTGCGTGGATGACCCGGCCAAGGTCGGCGGAGCGTACTGGGGTGGGTATGGTGTTGCCCAACATGGGCTGCGCGGCCTGCTGGCCAGCCTGCATGAAGAGCTGAAAGCCGGCCCGGTACGGGTGGCTGGCCTGCAACCGGGACCGATGCGCACCGCACTCCGGGCGCGGGCATGGTCGCTGGACCAGGACACGGCGGCCCAGTCGCCGGAGCTTGCCGCCGACCAGGCGGTGACCTTGTTGTCATCGCAGGGCTTGACGTGGCGCGGAAAAGTGGTGGAGCTGGGCGCGGATTGATGGGGCCGAGCGGTTGATTCTTCGCGGGGAGTGAAGAATACGTCACGCTTAAGTTGCGATGGCGTGCCGTTTGTCGCACTACCGTCACAATCAGATCGTACCGTGTTAATCTATTGTTAACCGTTGCGGCAGCTGCCGTTCACGGTTGGGAACCCCAGATAAATGTCCATGCAGCCCCCCGCAATGGCTGTTTGGGCGCGCTTTTTTCCGCCATCGCCAACTCCCATCGAGGCTACCCTAGATGAACCACCCACTCCGGATGTCCAAGCTCACCCTTGGCCTCGTGGCCGCGCTTGCCGCTGCTCCCGCCTTTGCCCAGAGCACCTCCTCAGGTGTCGGCGGCCAGGTCACGTCCAACGCAGGCGCGCCTGTGGTTGGTGCCGAAGTCACCATCACCCACACCGAGTCGGGCACTGTTTCGCGCGCCACGACCGATGCCTCGGGTCGTTATGTTGCCCGCGGCCTCCGCGTCGGTGGCCCGTACACCGTCACTATCACCAAGCCCGGTGAAGGCACCAAGACCGAAGAAGGCGTGTTCCTGAGCCTGAACCAGGTCGGCACGGTGAATGCCAACCTGACCGGCGACATCAAGTCGCTGGACGGCGTCACCGTCATGGCCGCCGCGCCGAGCGTCTTCAGCTCGGAAACCAAGGGCATCGGTACCTCGGTCGATGGTCGCAAGCTGGAACTGGCGCCGAAGGGCAGCCGTTCGCTGGACGATGTCGCCCGCCTTGACCCGCGTGTCACCGTGACCGACCAGGCCACCGGCGCGATCTCGATCGCCGGCGTCAACAACCGCTACAACAAGATTTCCGTCGATGGCCTGTCGCAGGGCGACCCGTTCGGCCTGAACGCCAATGGCATGCCGTACACCGGCTCGCCGATTTCGGTGGACACCATCGCGGCCTATGACATCAACGTCAGTGACTACGATGTGTCCCAGGACGTGGTCGGCGCGGCAGTCAACGCTGTCACCAAGTCCGGTACCAACGAGTTCCACGGATCGGTGTACTACGTGTACAAGAAGGCCGACAGCATGGTCGGCTCGCGTGATGGCGAAGACTACGATGCCTTCGGCAAGGACACGACCAAGGGCTTCACCCTCGGTGGCCCGATCCTGAAGGATCGCCTGTTCTTCTTCGGTGCATATGAAGAACAGGAAGTGACCGATTTCGGCGGCGCCGCGTCCTCGGACGGCTTCAGCACCGGTGCGGTGACCCAGGACGAAATCAACCAGGTCATCGATATCGCCAAGAACCAATATGGCATCGACCCGGGCACCTACGGTGCGGCAGGCGGCATCAACCTGACCAACAAGCGCTACCTGGGCAAGATCGACTGGAACATCAGTGATTCCCACCGCGCCAGCCTGACCTACCAGCAGACCGAAGAGACGCTGCCGCAGCCGTACGACAGCAACTCCAGCTCGGTCATCCTGACCAGCCGTTGGTTCACCAAGGCCAGTGAGACCAAGAACACCTCGCTGCAGCTGTTCAGTGACTGGAGCGACAACTTCACCACTGAAGCCAAGGTCAGCTACCAGAAGTTCTCGCAGATCTCCGGCGCGTCGCAGGACCTGCCGGCGATCAACGTCGGCGTGGCCAGCACCCTCCCGACTTCCACCAATGGCGTGCGTTTCGGCGAAGACCGCAACCGCCATGAGAACGCGATCGACACCAAGAAGCTGACCGCGTCGTTCTTCGGTACGTACTACGCCGGCGACCATACCATCAAGGCCGGTATCGATTACGAGAACACCGAGGCGTACAACATGTACGGCCGCGACCTGCATGGCGTGTACTCGTTCGACAGCATCGAAGACTTCGCTGCCGGCAACTATTACCGTTACGACGTGCGTCGTCCGGTCGATGGCTTTACCGAAGCCGATACCGCCGCGCAGATCGAGTTCAGCCAGATCAGCCCGTTCATCCAGGACACCTGGCAGGTCAACAACAACCTGTCGATCACTTACGGCCTGCGCATGAACATCCCGAAGGCCAAGGAAGCGCCGCCGCGCAAGCCGGGCTTCGAAGAAACCTTTGGCTTCCGCAACGATTACAAGATCGGCAGCAGCAACAAGGTCATCCTGCCGCGATTCTCGTTCAATTACGCCTTCGATACCGAGCGCTACTCTCAGCTGTGTGGTGGTGCCGGCCTGTTCCAGACGGTGCCGCCGTTCGTATGGCTGGCCAACCCGTACCAGAACAACGGCGTGGCCGCCGGCTCGTTCTGCGCCACGCGTCCGGACGTTTCCATCGCCAACTGCGTCCCGAACGACGGCAGCTATAACTTCAGCGTGGATCCGTACAACCAGCCGTTCCCGGCAGGTGCCAGTGCCCCGCCGACCGCGCAGATGGATACCATCGATCCGGACTTCAAGCTGCCGACCGTCTACAAGTTCACCCTGGGCTATGACCATGAGCTGCCGTGGTGGGGCATGGTGGGTACGGTCGAGCTGATGCACCTGAAGAACAAGGACGCGGTGTTCTACAACGCGCTGAACATCGGTACGCCGCAGGGCCAGCTGTTCGACGGCCGTGACAGCTACTGGGTCACCCCGGGTACGGGCAAGAACGCCGGCGCCCTGCCGGGTTACGCCACCAACTCGACCTACCTGACCAACAGCGACAAGGGCTCGTCGACCGCGGTGACCTTCTCGCTGGACAAGCCGCTGTCCAACGGCTGGTACGGCAACCTGGCCTATACCTACACCAAGGCCACCGAAGTCGGTTCGGACACCAGCTCGCAGGGCTGGTCCAGCTACCAGTTCGTGTCGCGCCTGAACCCGAACGAAGAGATCGCCGGCCGCGCAACCCGCGAGATCCAGAACTCGATCAAGCTGTCGCTGGGTTGGGAACACGCGTTCTTCGGCGACTACAAGACCAGCTTCACCGGCTTCTACAACGGGCATGACGGCCTGCCGTACACCTGGATCGTCAATGGCGATATCAATGGCGATGGCGTGTTCCAGGATCCGGCATACATTCCGCTGCTGAACGACCCGAATGTCGTGTTCGTCAATGGTCGCAACGGTGCCGCCAGTGCCGACCAGATCGCCGAGTTCCAGTCCCGCATCGATGCGGATCCGTACCTGGCTGCCCGTCGCGGTTCGGTTGCCGACCGTAACGGCGCACGCAACCCATGGGTCAACCAGCTGGATGTGGCCATCCAGCAGGAACTGCCGGGCTTCTTCAAGGAGCACAAGTCGGTCCTGCGCCTGGATATCTACAACTTCCTGAACATGCTGGACAAGAAGTGGGGCAATACCCGCAACGTCGGTGGCTTCGATACCCGTTACCTGGCCGGCCTGAATCGCGTCACGGCCGATGGCAAGTACGAGTACGACCTTTCCAACAATGCGCCGCAGGATCTGGAAACCTATGATTTCAGCTCTGGCTACCCGCACCGCGTGGTGTCGCGCTGGTCGGCCATGCTGACCCTGCGTTACGAGTTCTGATCCCTCAGTTGGTGAAGTAGTGAAAGGCGGCCGGGGAAACCCGGCCGCCTTTTTCATGCAGGGCTTGTGGAGCCTCCGGCACAGGCGTAGCATCGACCCCATACGCGGCCCACGCCGCTGCCGCGCCCCTCCGGGACGCCGGCGACACCTATCCAACGGTCGGGTTTCCCGGCCGTTTTGCTTTTTAAGGGGGCGGCGCTACAGTCGAAAACCTTGAGGAAGCGAAAAGTTGGACATGACGACGATGATCGATAAGCCGGCGCGCACGCTGCCGGTGCAGGACGCGCGGATCTACCCGCGCGGTGGGCTGGATGTGTTGTCACGGGCCGAGGTGGCGCGCCTGCGCGATGCCTCCGGTGGTGGCATGCACGAGCTGCTGCGGCGCTGTGCGTTGGCGGTGTTGACCAGTGGCAGTGCCTCGGACGATCCGCGCGCGGCGCGTGATCTGTACCCGGATTTCGATATCCAGGTCGCGCAGCAGGACCGTGGCGTACGCATCGACCTGGCCAACGCGCCGGCGATGGCATTCGTGGATGGCGAGATCATCCGCGGCGTGGCCGAACTGCTGTTCGCGGTGGTGCGCGACCTGGCCTACATGGCCATCGAGATGGGCCCGGACTACGCGGCCGAGCTGGAATCTTCCGACGGCATCACCAATGCGGTGTTCGGGCTGCTGCGCAACGCGCGCATCCTCACCCCGGGCGACCCGAACCTGGTGGTCTGCTGGGGCGGGCACTCCATCGGCCGCGACGAATACCTGTACACCAAGCAGGTGGGCTATGAGCTGGGCCTGCGTGGCCTGGACATCTGCACCGGCTGCGGCCCGGGCGCGATGAAGGGCCCGATGAAGGGCGCCACCATCGCCCATGCCAAGCAGCGCAGGCACGTGACCCGCTACATCGGTGTGACCGAGCCGGGCATCATCGCTGCCGAGTCGCCGAACCCGATCGTCAACCATCTGGTGATCATGCCGGACATCGAGAAGCGCCTGGAGGCATTCGTCCGCATCGGCCACGGGATCATCGTGTTCGCCGGTGGCGTCGGTACCGCCGAAGAGATCCTCTACCTGCTCGGCATCCTGCTGCGCGAAGAGAACAAGGACCTGCCGTTCCCGCTGATCCTGACCGGTCCGACCGTGGCGGCACCGTACTTCGAGCAGATCGATCGCTTTATCCGCCTGACCCTGGGCGAGGCCGCTGCCGCGCGCTACCAGATCATCATCGGCGACCCGACGGCGGTGGCACGCAAGATGGCGGCCGGCATCAAGCAGGTGCGCGAGCATCGCCTGGCACAGAAGGATTCGTTCTTCTTCAACTGGTCCATCGAGATTCCGTGGGAGTACCAGCAGCCGTTCGTGCCCACGCATGAAGCGATGGCTGCGCTGGACCTGCACCACGGCCGCGCTCCCCATGCGCTGGCGGCGGACCTTCGGCGCGCGTTTTCCGGCATCGTCGCCGGCAACGTAAAGGAAGATGGCATGCGCCGCATCGAGGAGTTCGGGCCGTTCCAGATCCATGGCGACGCGGACATGATGCAGGCACTGGACGAATTGCTGCGCGCCTTCGTCGAGCAGCGCCGGATGAAGATTTCCGGCGAGTACCAGCCCTGTTACCAGGTGCTGGCCTGATCGTACCCGGGTGGGTGTCGGCTGCTGGCCGGCACCTCTGCTGGCTGTCGGCTCGCCGGGCATGGCCCGGCGCTACGGTCAGCGGGGTATGGCGCGGCGCTACGGCCAGCCGGGCATGGCGCGGCGTTGCGGCCAGCCGGTTATGGCGCGGCGTTACGGCCAGCCGGGCATGGCGCGGCGTTACGGCCGCTTGGGCGCCAGGCATTTGACGCCCATCGCCCGGAACGACCGTTCATCCTCCCGACGCTTGCAGCGCATCCGGCGCTGGCCCATCGTGCTGTCACCACGCTGGGGAGCGTTCCATGTCATTGCGCCGGATCAACGGCTTCACTCTGCTTGAATTGATGGTCACCGTCGCGGTGCTCGCGATCCTGGCCGCCATTGCGTTTCCCAGCTTCCAAGGCACGCTGCGCTCGAACCGCATGGCAACCACCTCCAACGAGTTGATCGCCGCACTGTCGCTTGCGCGCTCGGAGGCCGTGAAGAACACCCGTGGCGCGGGCATCTGCGCGTCATCCGCAGGCACTTCCTGCGATGGTCCAACCTGGTCCGGTGGCTGGATGGTGTGGGGCGATACCAACGGCAACGGAGCCTTCGACGCCGGCGAACCGGTGCTGCGCTTCGCTGAAGGCCGGCCTGCCCTCGAGGGCGTCAGTGGCCAGGACCTGACCATCGCCTTCGATGCGCGCGGTCGCAACCGTGCCGCTGCCGCGCAGGACATCACCCTGCTTCCCGACGAATGCGGCAACCAGGACCTGCAGCGCAGGTTGACCATATCGCCGACCGGCCAGGTCCGGCTGCACAAGGAAAAATGCGCATGAGCCCGCGCCGTATGCGAACCCTTGGACACCAGCAGGGCGGCTTCAGCCTGATCGAAGTGATGATCGCCATCCTGGTGCTCGGTTTCGGCCTGCTTGGGTTCGCCCTGCTGCAGACCATGAACGTGCGCTACGTGCAGAGTGCCAATTACCGGACGCAGGCGACCAACCTGAGTTACGAGCTGCTGGACCAGATCCGCATCAACCGCGTGGCGGCCTCGTTGTATGCGGGTACCTACGCTGCAACAACCTCCAACTGCGAACCGCCCACGGGAACCCGGATCGACAAGGATCAGTTCATGGCTGACTGGCAATGCCGCATGGGCAAGGCCTTGGGTGACGGTGCCAGCGTCACGGTGGCCCGCAACGGCGACGTCATCAGCGTGGCGGTCAGCTGGGGTGACGAGCGCTGGAATGAAGAAGCGGAAGACACCACGTTCACCGCGAGGACGCGCCTGTGAAGCACCGTCAGCCTTCCCCGCGCATGGACGGACTTTCGCTCATCGAACTGATGATTGCGATGGTCATCGGCCTCATCGTCATGCTGGGCGTGATCCAGGTATTTGCTGCATCGCGTGCTGCGTACCAGCTGTCCGAAGGGCTGGCGCGCGTGCAGGAAAACAGCCGTTTCGCCATGGATTCGCTGCAGCGTGAGTTGCGCATGGCCGGGCACTTCGGCTGCGTCAACGACCAGGCGCATACATTGCAGCCGCCCGGCACGCTCAACTCGACGCTGACCGTTGCCGCGCACCCCTCGCTGGATTTCACCCGGTCCATCCAGGGGTATGAAGCGACCGACACCGCACCGGGCAGCGCGATCACGCTGGCGACGACGCCGGCGACAGGCGGCACGGGCTACAGCCCGGCCTTGCCTGCCGAACTGGCCAATGCAATGACCAACCGGGTCAATGGCAGCGACATCGTCGCGTTGCGCTACCTGATGCCCGATGGCGTGCCGGTCACTGCCGTGGGCAACAGCGGTGAAAGGCCATCCTTCGATTTCGACGCCTCCCGCCTGGAGGTGCTGCGCAGCGGCGTGACCACGCCTGGCCTGTTCGGCATAGCAGACTGCCTGTCCGCGACGGTGTTCCAGGCCCAGGCGCTGGATCCGGGCGGAAGAATTGTTTTCGACACGGTCGCCTTGAACGGCTCGAACACCTTTACCAGCCTGTACACCACCGGGCAGGCGATGCTCCATCGCGCGGAGAGCATCGTGTTCTACGTCGGCTACGACGCCGAGACCGGACAGACCTCGCTGTATCGGCTTCGCTTCTCCGCAGAGCCGGGCGGCGCCCTGCAGGTGGGACCCACCGAGGCGCTGGTGGAAGGCGTGGAGAACATGCAGCTGCTGTATGGGCAGGACCGCGAGCTGACCGCCGTGTCGCCATCGGGCTACATCGACAGCCAGGGCACGGCAACCGATGTCGAAGCGTCGCTGACGGACACCGCCCAGGGCTGGCGCCGCGTAGGTGCCGTGCAGGTGGGGCTGGTGATGTCCAGCTCAAGTCCTGCCGCCGCCAAGCAGGCCGAGGGCGATGCCGCCGCACTCAGCGCGCTCGGGGTTACTTTCACCGCGCCCAACGATGGCCGCATGCGCGCTGTCTACCAGACCACGGTAGCGCTGCGTAATCGTCTGTATGGCAACTGAGGCAAGCATGGCCATCCGCACACCCAGACATCCTTCTTCCCGTGCGCAGCGCGGCGCGGTGCTGTACGTCGCGCTGATCATGCTGATCCTGCTTGCCCTGATCGGCATCGCCGGCATGCAGGTGACCGGCATGCAGGAACGCATGGCGGCCAACTACCTGCGCACCAACCAGGCTTTCCAGAACGCCGAAGCGGATGCGCGCGAGGTGGAAAACACTATCGAGCTTGCGATGAGCGACACCGGCATCTACGTCGCCGCGCAGGAAGAGTGCAGCCCGACCTACGACCCGCTGACCTGGGCAGATGGCATCAGCCTGGCCACGGCCAGCTATACCCGGCGGGTGGACAAGTGTTTCGCCGCGTCCAGCCGGCGTATCGGCGAGCGCCAGAACGAAGAAACCGGAAATATCTATCAGGTCACGGCATTGGCCAGTGACGATCCCGACAACGCCTCGGCCAGTGCCGTCATCGACACGGTTTTCATTCCATGACCACCCAGCGTCGCTTCCTTCGTTTGACTTCCTCCACATGGCTGCGCGCAGGTGCCGCCACCGCCGTGCTTGCCGGCGTGGTCGCCCTGGTGGTGCCGCTGCGTGCAGCGATTGGCGATTACGACATCGCCCAGGAGCCGCTGTACACCAAACAGAGCCAGCCACCGTTGATGATGATGGTGATGTCGCGCGACGAACAGCTGTTCAACAAGGCGTACAGCGATTACAGCGACCTGGACGAGGATGGCGTCCTCGACACCACGTACCTGGACAAGTTCGAGTACGGCGGTTATTTCGACTCGAAACTCTGCTACACCCATGACGGCAGCGTATTCAAGGCATCCATTGCTGCAGCTGGCGCCAACGGACACAGCTGCAACAACCAGTGGTCCGGCAATTTTCTCAACTGGGTGACGATGAGCCGTCTGGATGTAATGCGCAGCGTGCTGTATGGCGGACAGCGCTCCACGGACGACCCGGGCAAGACGGTGATCGAACGTGCGCAGATCCCCAACGACCTGCATGCATGGGTGAAGGTCTACGGCGGGCAGGCAGGGCAGAACATCGCTGACTTTACGCCGCTGTCGGGGACTCAGTCGTTCTGCAACGCCACCATCGCGGCCAATGGTGCTCCGTTGATGCGCGTAGCCAGTGGAAACTGGTCGGAGTGGGCGTCCACGGCAAGCTACCAATGCGGAGTGGCACGCAGTGGCGAAGGCAGCGAGGACACCCCGCGTACCGTGTCCCCCTACACGGTGCGGGTTGAAGTCTGCGCGCCGGGCAACAACGCCGTCCGCGAGAGCTTCTGCCGCAAGTACAACGACGGCACCACCGATCATTACAAGCCGGTTGGCGTGCTGCAGAACTACGGTGAAAGCGGGCGCCTGCGCTTCGGCCTGGTGACCGGCACCTACGCCAACCCGCGCGATGGCGGCGTGCTGCGCCGGAACATCGGCAAGATCGCGGGCAATGGCACCACCTTCTGCGCCGCTGGCGACGAGATCGACCTGTCCACCGGCCAGTTCTGCTACATGAAGAGCAGTACCAAGAACGGCGAGGGTGTGATCAACACCATTTCCGCCTTCAAGATCGACCAGTGGAACTGGGGCAGCAACTGGAACGACTGCAACAATTACAGCATCCTCAACCGCCAGGGGCAGGGCGGTAACGGCAACCTGGCCGACCCCGGTACCGGTGGACAGAAGTGCAGCGCCTGGGGCAATCCGCTCGCGGAAATGTATGCCGAGGCGCTGCGCTATGTCACAGCGGGTGCCAAGCTGTATGGTGACGGTGGCGATCTCGAAGGCCTGCCTACCGGCGTGGACTGGAAGGATCCGTACCGCAGCCCGGAAAGCGGCGGCAACTCCTACTGCGCCAGCTGCAACATCCTGGTGATGTCCTCGGGCCTGCCGTCGTTCGACAGCGACAACATCGGTAGCGTGACCAACCTGACATCGGCAGTGGCTGCGACCGATGCCATCGGGACGGCGGAAGGCATGATCGGCAAGAGTTTCATGGCGGGCCGCATTGGCGCCACGCCACGCTATGAGTCGCTCAGCACCCATGAGGACATCTGCGAGGCCCATCCGATCAGCAAGCTGAGCGACGTGCGCGGCATTTGCCCGGACATTCCTTCGATGGAAGGCAGCTTCATGCTGGCCGGCCTGTCCAAGGCAGCAGCGGAAACCGACCTGCGGCCGGGCGTCCAGGGCAAGCCGGCCGATTACAAGGTCACCGCGACCACCTACACCGTCGCGATGGCCGAGAACCTGCCAAAATTCGAACTGAATGTCGGCGGGGCCAAGATCGGCCTCTCGCCGTTGTGCCAGGCAAACAACACCGGCACGGCAGGCATCGACTCCAGCGGCTGGCGCAGTTGCTTCCTGGGCTCGGTGGGCATCGGTACCAAGACCTCCTCGGTTTCGCCCAACTACGTGTATGGCCGCCCCTACAAGAACGACGGCAGTGCGGGCAGCTTCTCGCTGGTCTGGGAGGATTCGCTGTGGGGCAACGACCATGACAACGACGTGGTCACCATGCTCAGCTACTGCGTCGGTGCGGCATGCCACGATGCGATCAGCGGGTTCCAGAACATCTGCTGGCGGGCCGGCAATGACGGGGTATGCAACAGCGAGCGGATCAACGGCACCATCGGTGCCGATGAAGTGCTGGTACGCATAGAGAACCTGTCCGCCTACGCCGGTAATGCGATGCTCACCGGTTACACCATCACCGGTTCCGATGCAGCTGCCCCGGTACAGCGGTTGGCGCTGCGTCCAGGCAACAGCAATGGCTCGGTGCTGACGGTTACGGCCAATCCGCCGAGCAACTGGGGCAGGGCCATCGTCAAGAAGTTCAAGGCCTCCAGCGGCGCGGCGGGCCAGCTCGAAAGCCCGCTGTGGTACGCCGCCAAGTACGGTGTGCCGGAAGGCAAGAAGTGGGACAGCAAGCAGGCCGGTGTGCCGGACAACTATTTCCTGGCGCGCAACCCGACCAAGCTCAAGGAAGCACTGGAAGGCATCTTCAACAGTGCAGCCGAGGGCGACGCGCCGGTCGGCGGCAGCGGCACGGGCGCACGCATCAGCACCGGCTCGTTCACCGTCTCATCGCACTTCAGCGTGCCGCAGGGATCCTACGACTGGACGGGTGATGTCATCGCCACCCAGGTCACCACCGATGGCAGCGACGGCACGGAACTGTGGCGCGCATCCAGCCGCATCGCCAGTTCCACCCGCCGCATCTACATGGCCACCGAACCGACCGCCACGTCCAATGACGGCACGGTGACCGCAGCGAAGGTTGCGGAATTCCTGGCGACCAATATCCCCGGCCGGGACGACAACGAAAAGCTCGCGGTGATGGGTTTCAGCGCATCCATTCCGGAATGGTTTGCCGGAAAAACATCGACCAACCTGGTGAACTACCTGCGCGGTGCACCCATCAGCGGCTTGCGGACGCGCTCGACCCCATTGGGCGACATCGTCAACTCCACCACCGAGATCGTCTCCAATCGCGACGATTACGGTTATGCCACCTGGTCTACTTACAGCACGACGTGGAAGCAGGCCCTGGGTACCTCGTACAGGACGTTCCTGGAGGGCAAGCGCGGCACTGGCGGCCCGCCGACGATGGTCTATGTCGGCGCGAACGACGGCATGATGCATGGCTTCAACGCCTCCGACTCACCATCGGGCGGCAATGAGGAGCTGGCATTCGTTCCCTCGACGTCGCTGCAGCACATCGGCGAACTGGCCAATCCGAAGTACGGCCACCGCTACTATGTCGATGGTCCGTTGACCTCGTCGGATGTCTACTACGGCAACGACTGGCATACGGTGCTGGTGGGAACCACCGGCGGCGGCGGTGCCAGCCAGGCACCGAATGCGGCAGCGGCGGGCAACGGTTCGGTATTCGCGCTGGACGTCGGTAATCCGTCCGGTTTCGATGCCAGCAAGGTCCTGTGGGAAGTGTCGGGCCAGACCGAATCCGATCTGGGTTTCGTGCTGGGCAAGCCTTCCATCGTGCCACTCACGGGCACGGCCGTCGGGGCGCAGCCACGCTTTGTCGCCCTGTTCGGAAATGGCGTGAACTCTACCAGCGGCAAGGCCGCGCTGTACGTGGTCGATATCCAGACCGGCCAGGTACTGCGGAAGATCAGCCCGGCAGGGTCGGGCTACGCCAACCGCAATGGACTGATCAACATCGCCCCGGTGGCATTGAAGAACAACGATGGCATCACCGATACCGTGTACGGCGGTGACATGCAGGGCAACCTGTGGAAGTTCGACCTGTCCGATACCAACCCGGCGAACTGGAAGGTGGCCCTGGATGGTGCTCCGCTGTTCACCGCCAGGCGGGGGGAAGCGCAGCAGCCGATAATGAGTGGCATCGAGGTATCCAGTGGCCCGGGCGGCGGCGTCAGCCTGTTCTTCGGCACGGGGCAGTACTTCGCTGCCGACGACAACCAGGTCAGCAGCACCTCGCCGGTGCAGACGCTGTATGGCGTGTGGGATGACCTGAGGACAGCGATAGGGGGCCGGGCCAACCTTGTCGAACAGACCATCAGCAGCACCACCTCCAGTGGCGGTTACGACATCCGTAATGTCAGCCGTAACAATGTGAGCTACACGACCAGCCGCGGCTGGTACGTGGACCTGGTCGTTGACGGTACGGTCGAAGGTGAGCGCTTCGTCGGCAACCCCAATATCCAGAACGGCAGCGTGTTCTTCACCAGCTATGTGCCGGGCACGGCCATCTGCGGTAGCGGTGGCGGTACCAACTGGCTGTATGGGCTCAACCTGCTGACCGGTGGTGGGGCCATGTCCGGGTTGAGCCCTGAGATCGGTGGCGAATCGCTGTGCACCGGCGAATGCGGTGCGGTGGCGTTGTCCAAGGGGGGCGACCGTGGGCAGGGCCCGCCGGTGAAGGACACCAGCATCTTCGTGCCCAAACTGACGCCGTGTGATCCCAATACCGCAGGTTGTACGGTCGAAGATGCACTGAAAGCCGACCAGTGCACCTTCGTCCTGCGCGCGCCGGGTGCCGATGCCATGTTCATGCCCCGTCCCTGCGGCCGGCAATCCTGGCGGCAGATCCGATGATCCCTTCCACGTCGAGGTTTTCCATGCAGATGCCGCCATCCCGACAGGGCCAGCGTGGCTTCACCCTGATCGAGCTGATGATCGTGGTGGCCGTGGTGGCGATCCTTGCCGCCATAGCATTTCCCTCCTACCAGGAACATGTGCGCAAGTCCCGCCGTGCCCAGGCCAAGGCCGACCTGATCGAACTTACGCAGCAGCTGGAACGCCATCACACCGTGCAGAACACCTACGCCGGCCTGACCCTTCCGTTTAGCCAGTCGCCGCGCGATGGCACGTCGCACTACGCGCTCTCCTTCGATGGCACCCCGGATGGCAGTACCTTCAAGCTGCAGGCGGTGCCGGGCGGGGCACAGGAAAAGGACACGTGCGGCACGCTGACACTGGACCAGGCCGGGCGGAAAACGCCTGCGGCCAGCAGCGTGGAGGGGTGCTGGTAGGGCACCCCGGCAGCGGTGCATCGGAGGCTTGCAAGGGGCGCTTGTTGTTGGCTAGAATGCGCACCCCCGCCCGAATAGCTCAGCCGGTTAGAGCACTTGACTGTTAATCAGGGGGTCGTTGGTTCGAGTCCAACTTCGGGCGCCAGATCCTGCAAAGGCCGCGAGAAATCGCGGCTTTTGCTTTTTCGTTTCCGCGTCATTTTCCCTTGCAGGGCATCGGCCGATTCGGCCGTTCGCTGCGGATGCGCCCGGGAACACTGACCATCACCTTGCTGTGCAGCTGTCCGTCCAGGCACACGCGGATGGTCTGGTTGGTCCCGGCGCCGCGGCCATCGGCACGGAACTGAATGCGGGGCTTCAGGGTGCTCTGGACCGTCCGTACCTCCGAGGGCCGGCGCTGCTCCACCAGCAGCAGCTCGGTGGGTAGCGGGTCTGCCCGCGATCCGGGTGGAACCGGGTAGAGCAGCCAACCCCGGCTCCAGTCCTTGCCGCAGGTGACGCCATCGTCGCTGGGGCATGCCTCGATGCGCTGCTGCCGTGTGATCGCCGTGCTCCGGGCGGTGGCCAGCAGGGATTGCAACTGCATGCGCAGGCTGTCGGCGCGGGTGCGGGCGAGGGCGCCACGCAGCGAAGGCAGCGCCAGTGCGCTGAGGATCGCCAGGATGCAGGTGGCGACAACCAACTGCACCAGCCCGAACCCCCTCGGCTGCGGACAGCACTGGCACTTGCGCGATCTGTTCATGGGGCCCCTGATGTCTGGCTCCATGATCCGGGGTGACATCACCTCCACCCATCGTCGGCAAGGAAGCCAGGGTATGGGGATTCCCCTCAACCGACCGTCACCCATCCCCCCGCTATAATGACCACCCCGGGAACTGGCAGCACCATGAGCGACCGTTTTCAACTCGTCTCGCCGTACTCACCGGCAGGCGACCAGCCGAACGCCATCGAGAAGCTGAGCAGCAATTTCGAAGCCGGTATCGCCAAGCAGACCCTGCTGGGCGTGACTGGCTCGGGCAAGACCTACACCATCGCCAACGTCATCGACCGCATCCAGAAGCCGACGCTGATCATGGCGCCGAACAAGACGCTGGCCGCGCAGTTGTATGGCGAGTTCAAGGCGTTCTTTCCGCACAACGCGGTCGAGTACTTCGTCAGCTACTACGATTACTACCAGCCCGAAGCCTACGTGCCGTCCTCGGATACCTTCATCGAGAAGGACAGCTCGATCAACGAGCACATCGAGCAGATGCGGCTGGCGGCGACCAAGACCCTGCTGTCACGCCCGGATGCGATCGTGGTGGCGACGGTGTCGGCCATCTATGGCCTGGGCGCGCCGGAGGACTACCTGTCGCTGCGGCTGATCCTGTCCAAAGGCGAGCGCATCGACCAGCGCGACCTGATCAACCACCTGACCCAACTGCAGTACACCCGCAACGAATACGAGCTGCAGCGTGGTACGTTCCGCGTGCGCGGCGAGGTGATCGACGTGTTTCCGGCCGAATCGGACAGCGAAGCGCTGCGCATCGAACTGTTCGATGGCGAGGTCGAGAAGATCACCATGTTCGACCCGTTGACCGGTGAAACGCTGCGCAACCTGATGCGTTTCACTGTCTACCCGAAGACCCATTACGCGACTACCCGCGAGCGCGTGCTGGGCGCGGTGGAGACCATCAAGGTCGAGTTGAAGGAACGGCTGGAGCAGTTGTACGCGCAGAACAAGCTGGTGGAAGCGCAGCGCCTGGCGCAGCGTACCCAGTTCGACCTGGAAATGATGGCCGAGGTGGGCTTCTGCAACGGCATCGAAAACTACTCACGCCACCTCACCGGCAAGAACGCAGGCGAGCCGCCACCGACCCTGTTCGATTACCTGCCGCCGGATGCGCTGCTGGTCATCGACGAATCGCACGTGACCATTCCGCAGATCGGCGCGATGTACAAGGGCGACCGGTCGCGCAAGGAGACGCTGGTGGAGTTCGGTTTCCGGCTGCCCTCGGCGCTGGACAACCGGCCGCTGCGCTTCGAGGAGTGGGAACAGCGTTGCCCGCGCGCGATCTATGTGTCGGCAACGCCGGGGCCGTACGAGTACCGCGAGGCAGGGGAGGACATGGCCGAGCTGGTGGTGCGCCCGACCGGCCTGATCGATCCGATGGTGGAGATCCGCCCGGTCGGCACGCAGGTCGATGACCTGATGAGCGAGGCCAACGAACGCATCAAGATGGGCGACCGCGTACTGGTCACCACGTTGACCAAGCGCATGGCCGAGAACCTCACCGAATACCTCGGCGAGCACGGCATCCGCGTGCGTTACCTGCATTCGGATATCGACACGGTGGAGCGCGTGGAGATCATCCGTGACCTGCGGCTGGGAAAGTTCGACGTGCTGGTAGGCATCAACCTGCTGCGCGAAGGCCTGGACATGCCGGAAGTGTCGCTGGTGGCGATCCTGGATGCGGACAAGGAGGGCTTCCTGCGCTCCACCGGCTCGCTGATCCAGACCATCGGCCGCGCTGCGCGAAACGTGCGCGGCAAGGCGATCCTGTACGCCGACCGGATGACCCGATCCATGCAGGCGGCCATCGACGAAACCGACCGCCGCCGCACCAAGCAGGTGGAATACAACGAGGAACACGGGATCGTGCCCAAGTCGGTCGCCAGGCCGATCGTCGATGTGCTGGAAGGGGCGCGTTCGGATGCGGCCGAAAAGGAATCGCGCAAGGGCAAAGGCAAGGGCAAGGCGGGCGGGGTCGCCCTGGCCGAAGAGGGCGCCGACTATGCGACGCTGTCACCAGCGCAGGTGGCCACCCGGCTCAAGGCGCTGGAACAGCGGATGTACCAGCACGCCAAGGACCTGGAGTTCGAGGAAGCTGGCCGCGTACGCGACCTGATCCGCAAGCTGAAGGAGGCCAGCCTGGGGTGATCAGGTCGGCTGAACGATAGCGCCTGCGATTTCTTCACAAAACTATTGCGCTTGGTCGATGTCCTCCGTAATATACGCGGCCTGCACCGGCGCATTCGCAGCGGGGCAGGAGACAAAACGGGCGGTTAGCTCAGCGGTAGAGCACTACCTTGACATGGTAGGGGTCACAGGTTCGAACCCTGTACCGCCCACCACTTCCAACGAAGTGGATATACGAAAAAGGCCAGCCATCGCGCTGGCTTTTTTGTGCCCGGTGCTTTTGTAGTGTCGAGCCATGCTCGACTGCTCTTGCCAGTTGTCCGTCCCGATCGACCAATGCAGCTTCCGATGATGGAGCTGCAGCAGGATGCCATACACGACCTGCCGCTCCACTTCGTGCAGAAACTGGAGCAGATGCTGGCCAAGCGCCAGGCGTCGATGCGGTTCGCGCGTGATCGATGGGGTGCGGCGACGGGCATGGCCCGTCGCTACCAATTTACGTGGGACGAGCAGGCCGCGGTGGCTCAGCCCGTCGCGAAGGCCTGGCGCAGGCTGTGCAGGGAGTCCTGCCGGCATGTGGTGGCGCAGTCTTCGCCCATCTTGAATTCCTGCAGGCGCATGCCGACCAGGGTCAGTGACAGCGCATAGCTGCTGCCGGAGGCGTGGCGCGCGTTGCTGATGGCGTGGCGTGCCAATGCGTCGACGTGCGCGCGATCCGGCAGCAAGCCGAGGTAGGCGCGTTCGGCGCTGTCCAGGTCGGGGGCCATCAGGACGGCATGCGGGTCGTGCAGGGCAGAGAGCTGGGCGGGCGCGGTGCTGGCCGGGGGGAGGAGGGCATCCATGGCGTCGTCTGGCTCGTTGCAGAAGCGGTCAGTGCAGGTTGCGCCTTCAACATTGTCGGAACATTGCCGCAGCCCGGCCGGGCTTATCATCGACACAACTTTCCTGCTGACTACCGGTTTCCTCATGCGCATCCTGCTGGTCGAAGACGATCCTGACCTGTCCCGTGCCCTGCAATCCGGGCTGGAGCGCCAGGGCGTGGTCGCCGACGTGGTGGACAACCTGGCGGCGGCCGCCGAGGCATTGCGCGAACCGGTACATCAGCTGTTGCTGCTCGACCGCCAACTGCCCGACGGCGATGGCATGGCGTTCGTTGCCACCGCCCGTGCATTGCGGCCGAACCTGGCGGTGATCATGCTGACTGCAAAGGGCGAGCTCAGCGACAAAGTGGAAGGCCTGGACGTGGGGGCGGACGACTACCTGGTCAAGCCGGTGGCGATCGAGGAGCTGATGGCGCGCATCCGCGCAGTGGCGCGCCGCCCCACCGAGATGCTGGCACCGGTACTGAAACTGGGCAGGCTGCAGTTCGACTTCGAATCGCTGCAGGCCAGCGTGGACGGCCAGCAGTTGGCGTTGCCACGGCGGCAGGTGCTGGTACTGCAGGCGCTGGCACTGCGCCAGGGCCGTACGGTTACCCGCAGTGCGCTGGAAGAGGCGGTGTACGGCTTCGACGACGAAATCCAGTCCAATGCGCTGGATGCGCATATTTCCAAGCTGCGCAAAGCGCTGCAGCAGGCCGGTGCAGGCGTGGAAATCCATGTCATCCGTGGCGTTGGCTACCTGTTGGGCGAGGCATGAGCATGAATACCGACATCCGCTCGATTTCCCTGGGTTTGGCGTGGCGCGTCTGCCTGGCCCAGGTGTTCACCGTACTGATCGCGGTGATGGCATTGATCCTGACCTGGGGTGACCAGGAGTCCGTGGCGATGGACATGTTCGCCGCCGATAACGTGGCCGCCGCACTGCACGGCGATGGCGGTACGATCACCCTGGACGGCGACCGCTGGCAGACGTTGAACGCGCGTGCCGGCGGCAACCTGTGGTTCGTGGCCGTGGATGAGCGCGGCAATCGGCTGTCACAGGGCAGCATCCCGGAGGTGCATCGTGAGCTGCTCTCGCGGCTGGAACGCGTGGGCTACAGCGAACTGAGTTCGTTGACGCCACCCTACCTGGATGCCGCGCGCATCGTGATCAGCAACAAGGACGGCCGGCGGCTGACCGTGATGGTGGGGGGGCAGCCGAAGACCGGCCTGTGGGAGGGCGCGTTGATGGTGCTGCGGCTGATCGGGCCGTGGTTCTTCCTGCCGCTGATCGTGGTGACGCTGCTGGTGATGCCGACGGTGATCCATCGTGCGATGCGCGGCGTGCGCCGGCTTGCCCAGCAGGCCCGGCAGCTGGATATCGGCAAGCCGGGCGCGCGCCTGGACACGGACCTGGTCAGCAGCGAGATCGCGCCGCTGGTAGCGGCCTTCAACGATGCCATCGGCAAGGTGCAGCAAGGCTATGCAGCGCGCGACAAGTTCCTGGCCGATGCCGCGCATGAGCTGCGCGTGCCGATCGCGGTGGTGCAGGCACGTTTGTCGCAGCTGCCTCAGGGAAGCCTGAAGGCGCAACTGCTCAATGATGTTGCCCGACTGGGCAACGTGGCCGAACACCTGCTGGACCTGCAGCGACTGGATCGCAGCGTGGATACACTGCAGCCGCTGGACCTGGCGGCGCTGGCGCGCACCGCGGCGGCCGAACTGGCACCGTTGGTGATCGGAGCCGGTTACCAGTTTGAAGTGGATGCACCGGAGCGGCCGGTATGGATCGTCGGTGACGGCATCGCGCTGGGCAGGGTGATGGCCAACCTGGTGCACAACGCCATCGTGCATGGTGGCGGCCGCGGCACCATCACCGTGACCCTGGATACCGACGGCACGCTGGAGGTGGCCGATGAGGGCGAGGGCGTGCCGGCCGATGACCGTGAAGCGATCTTCGAACCTTTCCATCGGCTGCGGGCGGCAGGCAGTGGCAGCGGACTGGGATTGCACCTGGTCAAGGAAATCGTCCAGCACCATGGTGGCACGGTCAGCGTCGGTGAAGCACGGGGTGGGGGCGCCAGTTTCCGCATTGCCTTTCATCGCCCGGCGCAACGTCCAGGCTGAAATCTGACCGGACAGCCTGCTGCACGCTGATGGGCGCGTGCTGACGGCCACGCGATGCTTCCCGCATGGGGAGCCAGGCTCGCGACGATCCGGCAACGGTGCCGTGCCTGCTGGGCAAGGCCAGTGCTGCTGCGCTGGTGGCTGGCGCCACGGTCTGTTGCCTGTTGCCGCAGTTGCCGCCTGCGTGGGGGGCCTGGTCGGGACTCGCCGCAGGGGGCGCGTTGTGGTTGCGGCGTTGGCGTGGCCGTTGGTTGGGGCCGTTGCTGGTGGGCGCCAGCTGGGCGGCATTGCATGGGCATTGGGCGCTGGATGCCCAGTTGCCACCGCACGCTGCGCCGCTGGATCGCACCGTCAGTGGGCGCGTCATCGACCTGCCGGACCATCAACCGCATGCCAGCCGCTTCCTGCTGCGCATCGATGGCAGCGATGCAACGCCTCCCGGGTTGCGTGGACGACGCGTGCAGGTCTACTGGAGCGCGCCGTTCGCACGGCCAGGCGGATCATCACCGGAGGCGGATGTGGACGGTTCGGTGACGCGTTTGAGCGTTGCCGCTGGTGCGCGCTGGCAATTGCCGCTGCGCCTGCGTGCACCACGCAGCCGCATCAATCCAGGTGGTTTCGACGGAGAGCGGCATGCGTTGGCGCTGGGCATCATCGGAAGTGCCCAGGTGCGCGGTGGCGCCCAGGCCAGGGAGCTTGCCGCCGGACATGGACTGCCCGCCTGGCGCGAGGCGATGGCCTCGCGCGTGGACATGCGCGTCGGCGCCGATACGGCGCGCTTCGTACGGGCGTTGGCGCTTGGCGATACCCGTGGCCTGCAGGACAGCGACTGGGAGCAGCTACGCGCGCTGGGACTTACCCATCTGATCGCCATTTCAGGTTTCCACGTCGGACTGGTCGCCGGTGGTTTCGCGTTGCTCGTCGGCGGGGCGTGGCGTTGCGCCAGCGTGTTGCCACGTTTGTTGCCACGGCCGACGGCGGCCGCGATGGCCGCTGCCGCCGGCGCGATGGCCTATGCGCTGGTGGCCGGTCTGGCGCTGCCTACCGTGCGTACGGCGCTGATGATCGTGGTGGTGGCGCTGGCTCGTGCTACCCGGCGTCGGCTGCCCTGGGCGCAATCGTTGGCATTGGCCGCCTTCGCCACGCTGCTGGTGACGCCGTTGTCGGTGCTGGCGGCCGGCTTCTGGCTTAGTTTCGGCGGCGTGCTGTGGCTGCTGTGGTGCCTGCCGGGTGGTGGGCGGCCGGAAACCGGGCTGCGTGGGCTGCTCAAGCCGTTCTTCGCGGCGCAGGGCGTGGCCAGCCTGGCGCTGTTGCCGCTGGGCATCAGCCTGTTCGGCCAGGCATCGCGGATCGGCCCGCTGGTCAACCTGGTGGCGGTGCCGTGGTGGAGCCTGGTGGTGGTGCCGCTGGCACTGCTGGGCACGGCGCTGGAGGCGATCCACCCTGGCCTGGGGGGCTGGGCGTGGCGGTTGGCAGGGTGGACCTTCGACCTGAGCTGGCACTGGCTGCAGCCAGCGGCAGGGTGGGCTGGCGCGGTGTGGTGGGTGCCCGCCGCGCCGCGCTGGACGCTGCCGATGGCATTGGCCGGGGTGTTCTGGTGGCTGCTGCCGCGTGGGCGGGGCGGGCTGTTGGCCGCACCGCTGCTGTGTCTGCCGCTGCTGTGGCCCGCGCGCCAGTTGCCGGTACCCGGTGCAGTGGAATTGCTGGTGCTGGACGTCGGCCAAGGCACCGCCGTGCTGGTGCGGACCACCACGCACAGCCTGCTGTATGACCTTGGGCCACCGGGCGTGGGCGCGGGCACGGATGCCGGGGAACGGGTGGTGGTGCCGGCGCTGCGCGCGCTGGCGACGGGGCCGCCGGACAGGGTGCTGCTGAGCCATGGCGATGCGGATCACGCCGGCGGCCTGCCCGGGCTGCGGCGCTGGCTGCCGGCGGTGCCGGTGATGGCACCGGTGGGATCCGGCGTGGCCGGTGCCGCGCCCTGCCATCGTGGACAGCAATGGCAGTGGGACGGGGTGGAATTCCGCGTGCTGTACCCGCCGCTCGGGCATCGCGAGCGCGGTAATGAAAGCAGCTGCGTGCTGCGGATCGGCACCGCGCATGGGGCGCTGCTGCTGGCAGGGGACATCGGCAGGCGCAGTGAAGCCTGGCTGCTGCAGGCCGGCCGCCAGGACCTGGCCGCGGCGGCGGTGCTGGTGCCACACCACGGCAGCGCGGGCTCTTCCAGCGCCGCATGGGTGCTGGCGGTGGCCCCCCGGCTGGCGCTGGTGTCGGCTGGGCACCGCAATCGCTTCGGCCATCCACGTGCCGAGGTCGTGCAGCGCTGGCACGATGCCGGCGCCGAAGTGCTGGGCACGGCGGGCTCTGGGGCCCTGCGGGTGTGGCTGGACGGGCAGGGCCTGCACGTGCGCGAACAACGGGTGCATGAAAGCCGTTGGTGGGATGCCGTGGGGCGGGAGCGGGCGGCTGCTATCCTATCGGTGGACAAACAGGCGGCCGATGGGCCGGAGGGTTGAAACGTGTGGGAACTGGTCAAGGCCGGTGGCTGGCCGATGGTGCCGCTGCTGTTGTTGGGTGTGCTGGCTTTGGCGATCGTCCTGGAGCGTTTCTGGTCCCTGCGGCGTAACGAGGTCCTGCCGCCAGCGCTGGGCCAGGAGGTGCGCAGCTGGGCCGCGCGCGGCAAGCTCGATCCTGCCCACCTGCAGGCGCTGCGCGCGAACTCGCCGCTGGGCGCGCTGCTGGCGGCGGCGCTGGAGGCACGCAATCGACCACGCGAGCAGATCCGCGAGCGCATCGAGGATACCGGGCGCCATCTGGTGCACCGCATGGAACGCTTCCTCAATGCGCTGGGCACCATCGCATCGGCTGGGCCGCTGCTGGGCCTGCTGGGCACGGTGGTGGGCATGATCCAGATGTTCCTGGGCATCCTCGACCATGGGGTCGGCGATGTGAACCAGCTTGCCGGTGGTATCGGCAAGGCGCTGGTATGCACCGCCACCGGCATGATCGTGGCCATTCCCGCGCTGATGTTCCATCGCTATTTCAAGGGCCGCATCAACGGTTATGTCATCGAGATGGAACAGGAAGCGTCGGCCCTGCTGGATGCGCTGGATGGGCGCTCCGGGGTAATGGCCGGCGCCGCACGTCCGCATGCGCCTGGTGCCACCGCCGCCCGTCCGGCTGCGGCCAAGGCCTGACGGATGCGCATCCGCAACGACCGCGCGGCCGACGAGCCGCACATCGACCTGGTGCCGCTGATCGACGTGATCCTGGTGCTGATCATTTTTTTCGTCGTCACCACCACGTTCGACGCGCGCTCTACGTTGCAGGTGCAGCTGCCGCATGCCAGCCAGCAGGCCGACAGCGAGCCGCCGCGTGCGTTGAGCATCCTGATCAATGCCGACGGCCGCTATTTCGTCAACGACCAGGAAGTGCTGCGCACCGACCTGGATTCCGTAAAGCAGACCATCGCTGCGCTGGCCGGTGACGACCGGCAGCAGTCGGTCCTGCTGCGTGCCGACGCACGCACTCCCTACCAGGCCGTGGTCACCGCGCAGGATGCGCTGGGCCAGCTGGGCTTCCGCCGTATCGCCATCGCAACCGCTCCCGAGGTGCGTCAATGAGTTCCAGCCACGCGCCCGTCTGGCCGATCTACAAACGTCTGCTGGGTTACACCCGGTCCTATTGGGTGTTCATGGTGGCCGCGGTGATCGCCATGGCCGTGGAGGCCCTGGCCGGCTATTACTTCACCAGGTTGATGGAGCCGCTGGTCAATCGCGGGTTCGTCAATCCTGAGCCGCGCATGGCGGTGATCCTGCCGCTGACCATCCTGGGCCTGTTCATGATGCGCAGCCTGGCTACGCTGACCAGCGACTACACCCTGGCCCGCACCGGCCGCAGCGTGGTGCGCGACCTGCGTGAGCAGGTGCTGGAAAAGTACCTGCACCTGCCGTCGTCGCATTTCGACAGCGAGGCCACGCCGGTGATGGTCAGCCGGCTGAACTTCGACACCGAGCAGGTCACCCAGGCCAGCGCCGATGCGTTGAAGACGCTGGTCGCCGATACCCTGACCATCATCGCGATGCTGGTGGTGATGCTGCAGATGAGCGTGAAGGTCACACTCGCCATGCTGGTGGTGGTGCCGCTGATCGGCCTGATCGTCTCCTACGTGGGCAAACGCTACCGGCGGATCAGCCGTGGCATCCAGGACGGCATGGGCAGCATGGCGGCCACCGCCGAACAGTCGCTTTCTGCACAGCAGGAAGTAAAGGTCCACGGCACCCAGCAGCATGAGATGACCCGCTACGCACGGCTGGCCAACCGCATGCTGGGCTTGAACATGAAGGTGGAGACCACCCGCGCGCTGGCCTCCAGCACGGTGCAGTTCCTGGCTGCGCTGGCACTGGCGGTGATCGTCTGGGTGGCCACCCGCGAAGCACTGGTCGGCAAGCTCAACGCGGGCCAGTTCATGGGCTTGATGACCTCGATGATGGCGATCATTCCGTCGCTGCGCCGGCTCACCAGCGTGCAGACCTCGATCTCGCGCGGTGTCGCCGCGGCCGAACGCCTGTTCTCCATCCTCGACATGCCGGTGGAGCGTGATCATGGCACCCGGCGCGTCGAGCGGGTGCGCGGTGAACTGGCCTTCGAACACGTGATGCTGCGTTATCGCGAAGACACGGGAACTGCGCTGGATGACATCAGTTTCGTGGCGCGCCCGGGCACGGTGACTGCCGTGGTGGGGCGTTCCGGCAGCGGCAAGACCAGCCTGATCCGGCTGGTGCCGCGCTTCTACGAACCCAGTGGCGGCCGCATCACGCTCGATGGCGTGGCGCTGGACGACTACCCGCTGGCCGACCTGCGCCGGCAGGTGGCGATGGTGGGGCAGAAAGTAATGCTGTTCGACGACTCCATCGGCGCCAATATCGCCTATGGCATGGATGCCAGCGAAGCGCAGATCCGTGCCGCTGCCGAAGCGGCCAATGCCTGGGAATTCATAGAACGCCTGCCGCAGCAACTGGACACGCCGGTGGGCGAGAATGGTGCGCTGCTGTCCGGTGGCCAGCGCCAGCGCCTGGCGATCGCCCGGGCGATCCTGCGCGACGCGCCGATCCTGATCCTGGACGAAGCCACCGCAGCGCTGGACAACGAATCCGAACGGCTGGTGCAGGACGCGCTGCAGCGGCTGATGCCCGAGCGCACCACGCTGGTGATCGCGCATCGCCTGTCCACCATCGAACATGCCGACCAGGTGCTGGTGATGGACCAGGGCCGTATCGTCGAACGTGGTACGCATGCCGAGCTGCTGGCAATGGGCGGCCTGTACGGGCACCTGTACAACATGCAGTTCCGCGAAAGGCAGGCCTGATGTCCGGCAAGGGTACGCAGACACCGGCTTACTGGTACGACGGCTCGACACCGCCCTTGGGGATGCGCCTGCTCAGCCCGCTGTACGGTGCGGTCAGTGGCCTGCGCCGGCGACTGTATCGACGTGGCTGGCTGAAGAAGCGCAGCCTGCCGGTGCCGGTCATCGTGGTCGGCAACATCACCGCAGGTGGCACCGGCAAGACGCCGCTGACCATCGCGCTGGTGCAGCGGCTGCGGGCAGCAGGCTGGAAGCCCGGCGTGGCCAGCCGCGGCTACGGCCGCGAACAGGCCGAGAGTGCGCGCTGGGTGCAGGCCGACACGCCGACCGCACTGGGCGGCGACGAGCCTGTACTGATCGCCTGGAAGACCGGCGTGCCGGTGCGCGTGGACCGCGACCGCGTGGCAGCCGGCAAGGCGCTGGTCGAAGCAGGCTGCGACGTGATCGTCTGCGACGACGGCCTGCAGCATTATCGGCTGGCGCGTGACATCGAGATCGAGGTGGTCGACGCGCAGCGTCGTTACGGTAATGGCCTGCTGCTGCCTGCCGGGCCACTGCGCGAACCGGTGGCGCGCGCATCCGAATGTGATTTCAGGGTGGTCAACCTGGGGGCTTCCGGCCCCGACGGCCAGGGCGGACAATGTGGCTTCGGGCAATGGGCGATGACCCTGCAGATCGACAGCGCCCAGCCGCTGGCCGGTGGCCGGCTGCAACCGCTGTCTGTGTTTGCCGGACAGCGCGTGCATGCCGTGGCTGGCATTGCCCATCCGGCGCGCTTCTTCGAGATGCTGAGGGCAGCGCGGATCGGCGTGGTGCCGCACGCCTTCGCCGATCATCATGCCTACCAGCCGCAGGACCTGCATTTTGGCAGTGAGCTGCCGGTGCTGATGACCGAGAAGGACGCGGTGAAATGCCGTGCCTTTGCCAATGACTGGCACTTTGCCATACCGCTGCAGGCCGATCTGCCTGCAGCATTCTGGGTGGCCCTGACGGACCGCCTTGAGAAGCTGCGCACGGGCTGACCTGCCGTGCGCGATGCCCTTTCCAGGAGAGCCCTGCATGACCGGATTCGTGGTTGCCATTCCCGCCCGTTACGCGGCATCGCGCCTGCCCGGCAAGCCGCTGCGCCTGTTGGGCGGTGAGCCGCTGGTGCTGCACGTTGCACGCCGCGCGCTGCTGGCTGGTGCGCGCGAGGTCTGGGTGGCGACGGACGACAGGCGCATTGCCGATGCGCTGGATGGAATGGACGAGGTGCGGGTAGCCATGACCGACGCCGGCCATTCGTCCGGCACCGACCGGCTGGCAGAGTGCGCGCGCATTGCCGGTTGGGATGATGCGACGGTAGTGGTGAACCTGCAGGGCGACGAGCCGTTCGCCCCCGCGGCGGGAATCCGCGCCGTGGCCGAGGCACTGGTCGATGGCACGGCCCCGATGTCGACCCTGGCCACGCCGGTGGAGGACGCCGGGACCCTGTTCGACCCCAACGTGGTCAAGCTGGTGCGCAACGTGCGCAACGAGGCGATGTACTTCAGCCGCGCCCCGATCGCCTGGCACCGCGATGGTTTCGCACGCAGCCGGGAAGTGCTGCCGCAGGGCGCGCAGTGGCTGCGGCACATCGGCATCTACGGTTATCGTGCCGGCTTCCTGCAGCAGTTCGCGGCAATGCCGCCGGGCACGCTGGAACAGATGGAATCGCTGGAGCAGTTGCGGGTGCTGGAGGCGGGTTTCCCGATCAGCGTGGGGCTGTCGCCGGCACCGTTTCCGCCCGGCATCGATACGCCGGAGGACCTTGAGCGTGCGCAGGCGCTGCTGGCCGCTGGCACGACGATTGCATGACGCCGACTCCGGCATAATCCGGGTATGAATGCCCAACCCGTCCAGGACCTTCCCGAGTTCGCCAGCTGGCTGAATGCCAGTCCGTCCACGCTTGCCGAACTGCGGGGCCGCCCATTGGCCCTGTTGTTCGTCAACGCGGCCTCGGTCTGGTGCGCGCAACGCCTGACCGACGTGGCGAACTGGCAGTCACGCCATCCCGGCCGCCTGCAGGTGCTGGTGCTGCAGGTGCCCCGGTTCGATTTCGAACGCGATGAAACGTCCGCGCTCAAGCTTCTGCGCCGGCAGGGCCTGAGCTCGGCCGCGCTGCTGGACGGCGATTGGGATGGCTGGCGCCGGTTCGGTGTAACGGCGTGGCCAACGATGGTGTTGATCGACGCCCATGGCCGCGAGAGTGGCCGCCTGGTGGGGTTGGGGCAACCGGGTGAACTGGAGCGCAGCCTCAATGGCCTGTGTGCTTCGGTGCAGGCTGCGGATATGCCGCCGCTGCGCGAACTGCGGCCGGAACCCAGGCTGCCCTTGTGCTTCCCGACCGGGTTGGCGGTCACCCCCGAGCGGCTGTACATCGCCGATAGCGGCCATCACCGCGTACTCGAATGCAGCCACGGCGGACGCATCCTGCGCCAGTTCGGCCAGGGCACGCCCGACCTGATGGACGGCGATCCCCAGGAGGCCGCCTTCAACCGGCCCCAGGCGCTGGTGCTGGAGCGCGATGCGCTGTACGTGGCCGATACCGGAAACCACGCACTGCGCCGTATCAACATCATCACTGGCCAGGTCGATACGTTGTGCGGCAATGGTCGCCCCGGGCAACCCAGCGAAGGCATGTTCGATGATCCGCGTGCGGTGCAGCTGAACCATCCCACCGGGCTGGCCGTGGCCGACAACGAACTGCACGTGGCGATGGCCGGCGATAACCGCATCTGGAGCTATCACCTGGGGCAACGCCGCCTGCACTGGCGCGCCGGCAGCGGTGCCATCGAAGAACGCGACGGCAGCGGGCACCTGGCTGCCTTCGCGCAGCCCACCTCGCTGGCGGTGGTGCAGCAGGCGCTGTACATCACCGATGCACTGGGCTCGTCGGTGCGCAGCCTGCAGTTGCGCGGCGACCTGGTGCAGACGCTGGTCGGACAGGGATTGTGGAGCCAGGGGGACGAAGACGGCCCGCGTGGCCAGGCCAGCCTGCAGTTCCCGCAGGCGATCGCGCTGAGTCCAGACGCCCCGTTGCTGTGGATAGCCGATACCGGCAACGGGCGCCTGCGCATGCTGCGGCTGGGTGGCGGTGAACTGGCCACCCAGGCGCTGCCGCGGCGCCTGCATGGCCCCGCCGGGTTGGCTGCCGGTTCCGGTGCGGTGTGGATTGCCGAGACCGACGCGCATGCCGTGCTGCGTTTCGATCCTGCCAGTGGCGTATTGAGTGAAGTGCCGATCAGCGAATGAACGATGTACCCGCTTTTGATGGCAAGGCGTTCGCGGCGCGGCTGAGCACCGCACCCGGTGTCTACCGCATGTACGGCGCAGAGGACATGCTGCTGTATGTCGGCAAGGCGCGCGCGCTGCGCAACCGCGTGGGCAGCTACTTCAACGGCAGCCCGAAGAACGCGCGCATCATGTCCATGCTGTCGCAGATCGTGCGGATGGACGTGACCGTGACGCGCTCGGAGGCAGAGGCGCTGCTGCTGGAAAACCAGCTGATCAAATCGTTGTCGCCGCGGTACAACGTGTCCCTGCGCGACGACAAGTCCTATCCGCACGTGTTGCTGACGCGCGAACCGTGGCCACGAATCGCACTGCACCGCGGGCCACGCGCGGTGCCCGGACGTTACTTCGGGCCGTACCCGGGCGTTACCGCGGTACGCGAAACGCTCAACCTGATGCACAAGCTGTTCAAGCTGCGCAGCTGCGAGGACAGCGTATTCCGCAACCGCTCGCGGCCCTGCCTGCAATACCAGATCGGGCGCTGCAGCGCGCCCTGCGTGGAGCTGGTCGCGGCCGGGGACTATGCCGAATCGGTACGACGTGCGTCGATGTTCCTGGAAGGCAAGAGCGACGAGCTGGCCCGCGAGCTGGGCGAGCAGATGCAGGCGGCCAGCGAGGCGCTGGAGTTCGAACAGGCCGCGCGGCTGCGCGACCTGGTCAAGTCGTTGCGCAGCATGCAGACGCGCCAATACGTGGATGGCCGTGCGGCGGACCTGGACGTGCTGGCGGTGGCCACGCGTGGCACGCAGGCCTGCGTATTGCTGCTGGCATTCCGTGATGGACGCAACATGGGAACCCGGCCGTTCTTCCCGCGCACCAATGGCGAAGAAAGCCCGGAAGAGGTGTTGGGTGCGTTCGTGTCCCAGTATTACGTCGAATTCGAACCGCCGCGCGAGATCCTGCTGGATCGCGAGATTCCCGATGCTTCATTGCTGGAGGTGGCACTCTCCGCGTCCGCCGAACGCAAGGTGCAGCTGCGCTGGAACGTGCGGGGCGAGCGCGCAGGCTACCTGGAGCTGGCCAGCCGCAATGCCGAACTCACCCTGGCCACGGAGTTGAACAGCCGCGACTCGCAGCATGCGCGCAGCGAGGCGGTACGCGAGATGCTGGGCCTGGCCGAGCCGGTGAAGCGGGTGGAGTGCTTCGACATCAGCCATACCATGGGCGAGGCGACGGTGGCCTCGTGCGTGGTGTTCGATGCGGCTGGCCCGGTGAAAGCCCAGTACCGTCGCTTCAACATCACCGGTATCGAACCCGGTGATGACTATGCCGCCATGCGCCAGGCCATTGATCGCCGGTTCCGGCGCGCGGTGGAAGAGCAGGGCGTCTTGCCGGATGTGCTGTTGATCGATGGCGGTGCCGGCCAGTTGGCGCAGGCGCAGGAAGCACTGGCCGACCTGGGCGTGGAGGGTGTCATGCTGGTCGGCGTGGCCAAGGGTGCCGAACGCCGCGCAGGGCACGAAGCACTGGTGCTGCCTGATGGGCGCGAGCTGCGGCCGGGCGCCGCATCCCCGGCGCTGCAGTTCATCCAGCAGGTCCGTGACGAAGCCCATCGCTTTGCGATCACCGGCCACCGTGGGCGCAGGCAGAAAGCCCGGATGACCAGCAAGCTGGAAGACATCCCCGGGATCGGTCCGCGCCGGCGTGCGAGCCTGCTGAAGCATTTCGGCGGCCTGGTCGGCCTGAAGGCGGCTGGGGAAGCGGAAATCGCCCGGGTTGAAGGCATCAATGACGCCCTGGCGGCGCGTATCTACGCTAACCTTCATGGACTGCCCGAGCCGAATGCGGCGGGCGAGTAGAGAGAAAAGATGACGTTGACCCTTCCCACCTGGCTGACCCTGCTGCGGATCGTGATGATTCCGGTGTTGGTACTGGTGTTCTATCTCCCCTATACGTGGACCAATTTTGCCTGCGCGGCATTGTTCGGCCTTGCGGCCATCACCGACTGGCTGGATGGCTGGATCGCGCGCAGGTACCAGCTGGAGTCCGCCTTTGGTGCGTTCCTGGATCCGGTGGCCGACAAGCTGATGGTGGCCGTGGCGCTGTTCCTGATCGTGCAGGGGCATCCCACGCCCTGGATGGCGTTCTGGGCGGCGGTCATCGTCGGCCGTGAAATCGCGGTGTCGGCGCTGCGCGAATGGATGGCCGAACTGGGCCAGCGTGCCAAGGTGGGCGTGGCGATGATCGGCAAGGTCAAGACCACCGCGCAGATGGTGGCGCTGCTGTGCCTGTTGTATTCGGTGGCGCCGAACACGGCGGTCGAGGCGATCTGGATGGGGCCGACGGTCTTCCATATCGGCGACTGGACGCTGGCGATCGCCGCGGTCCTGACCCTGTGGTCGGGCCTACAGTACCTGCACGCGGCGTGGCCCAGCCTGCGTGAGGACGAGCGCGCGGCGCGTGCCCGGGCGCGGTTGAAGAAGGGCGGCTGAGCGGGCCTGTTGACACGTTTGTGAAGACAGGTAGAATGCCGCCTCCCAAGCGGGAATAGCTCAGTTGGTAGAGCGCAACCTTGCCAAGGTTGAGGTCGCGAGTTCGAGTCTCGTTTCCCGCTCCAGTATCCTGGAAAGAGGCCGAAAGGCCTCTTTTTCGTTTGCCGGGCCAGCCCGGCGCCGCGCTGGGGTTTGTTGACAGCGGCGGGCATTCCGGTAGAATGCCGCCTCCCAAGCGGGAATAGCTCAGTTGGTAGAGCGCAACCTTGCCAAGGTTGAGGTCGCGAGTTCGAGTCTCGTTTCCCGCTCCAGATGTTGATCTGCAGACTTTTACTGGCGTCTGCAGGTCGTTGAAAAAAGGAGCTTCGGCTCCTTTTTTCATTCCAGCAAAAGCCACGGGAATCCACCGACGGCCTTAGGTTCCATAGCCCGCGTGGCTGGCAAACCAGCTCGGCATCCTGTCGCGTTCTTGATGCCACTGCAGGTCCCGATCCAGCCTCCACGGCCCCATCCAAGCGCTTGTCATCGTCCCCAGGGTTCTACGGAGCGCCCGCCGAAGACACGTTCTCGCGGTAGGCCGAAGATGAAATAGGGGTTCAGCAAGGGAGGGTGCCCCACCGCGTCCAGTCGCGACTGCTGATCGGTCGTCAATTCGATATCGATGGAGGCAACATTCTCCAGCAGTTGCTCCGCTCGGCTGGCGCCGATCAGCACCGAAGAGACGCCCGGTCGTTTTGCGACCCAGGCAAGCGCGACCTGCGCCATTGGACGGCCGACCTCTTCAGCGACCTCTCGAAGGACATCGACGATGCGAAAATTCGTCTCGGTAAACAGCATGCCGCCGACCGGATTGTCGCCATTGAGGCGTCCGTCGCTTCCGCCCATGTTCGTCTCGCCTGACCGGTTGGGCAGGCTTCCGGCGGGGCCGGCCTCGGCAAGCTTTTCCCGGCCATATTTGCCGGTCAAGAGGCCTGCGCCGAGGGGGCTCCAGGCAACCAGGCCCAACCCAAGGGCATTGCCGGCGGGAATTATTTCCAGTTCGACGCCACGGTCGATGAGGGAATAGGAATACTGCAAGCCAACAGGTTGGGGCAAACCGTGCGCGGTCGCTAGTGTGGTGATCTGCGTGGCATACCACGCCGGCGCGTTCGAAAAACCGTAGTACAGGATATCGCCACGGCGGACAGCGTCCGTCAGGGCGCGCAGCACCTCTTCCGGCGGGGTGGTCTGGTCCCAGACATGGGTCCAGAAAACGTCGATATAGTCAGTTCCGAGCCGCTTCAGCGATCCCTCGATGCCGTCGCGGATGTTGCGCGCCGAATTTCCACCGGCAAGGGGTGTGTCCTGACGCCGTGGGAATCCGGATTTGGTTGCAATGACCATCCGGTCACGGTTGCTGTGCTCGGCAATGAATCGGCCCAGCATCACTTCGCTGCTGCCGCCCGAATAGACATCGGCGGTGTCTACAAAATTACCGCCGACATCGACATACGCGTCGAAGATGGCGCGCGAACTCCGTTCATCAGCGCCCCACCGTCCCGCACCGAAGGTCATTGTGCCGAGAGCCAGTGGGCTTACCGCAAGACCTGAACGGCCGAGTGTACGGTAGTGGGTCATGTTCATTGCTGCATCTCCCTAATTAGTAGAACATGAAATGGGTTGATATCCTGCGATTATTAGGGGGATGTCGTGGCAAGGCCTTATGAGCTGGATGCAATAATGAGACGCGGAAACCTGGACGATCTGGCGGCATTCGCAGCAGTGGCGAGAGCGCGCAGCTTCACGCGCGCGGCGGCGGAGATGGGCCTATCCCCGTCCGCTCTCAGCCATGCAATGCGCAATCTGGAAAAGCGCCTGGGTGTGCTTTTGCTGGCGCGAACCACGAGGTCGGTCTCTCCCACGGCCGCAGGGGAGCGCCTCTTGCGATCGCTCGATCCTGCCCTTGCCGAAGTGGCCAGTGGCCTCGCGGCGCTGGCAGACTGGCGCGGAGCTCCATCCGGCACTGTGCGACTTACGACCCTTCATTATGGCGCTCGAACGGTTCTCGCATCGCGGCTTCCAGCCTTTTTGCTGAAACATCCCGATGTGTCGGTGGAGGTAATCGCCGACGACCGGCCTGTCGATATAGTGGCCGAAGGTTTTGATGCCGGCATCCGCCTCGGCGAGCAGGTTGACAGCGACATGGTTGCAGTACGGCTCGAGCCTGACGTCCGCGCCGTAATCGTAGGCACGCCGGACTATTTTGATCGTCATGGCAAGCCCCGGATACCTCGAGATTTGGAGGCCCACATCTGCATCAATTATCGCCTGGTGGGCGGCGGCGGGCTGCGTCCATGGACTTTCGTGCGCAATAATCGTGAGATTACTGTTCGTACCAAGGGACAGTTGATCGTCAATGATGGACTTCTCGCCGCTGCCGCCGTGCGAGCTGGCGCAAGCCTGGGCGGGCTGATAGAGCATGAAGTCGCGGAAGAGATAGCACAAGGCCGGCTCGTCAAGGTACTCGACGATTGGTGTCCGAGTTTTCCGGGATGCCACCTTTACTATCCCAATCGGCAGATCACGCCGGCGTTAAAGGCTTTGATCGAAACGCTGCGCTGGATGCCAGGTCAGCGTTGATGCCCTGCACCTGGCAACGGAGCCGCGACGAGCAAACCTTGCAGTCGTCGATACAGGTCCGATGCGAGATTCGTTTCCCCTTCAGGATGCCCGGGAAGAGACCGTCGAGGTCTCTTTTTCTTACCTCCCAGTGCCGTTCCGACCTGTCCGGTGTGACATGAACAGGCTTGACGAGGTGAAGGAATTTCGACACAATATCGCTTCTTCGGCGCAGGTTGAAGAGACTGCGGGAATAGCTCAGTTGGTAGAGCGCAACCTTGCCAAGGTTGAGGTCGCGAGTTCGAGTCTCGTTTCCCGCTCCAATACATGGTCTGCAGACTTCCATGTCTGTAAATCGCTGGAAAAAGGGGCTTCGGCCCCTTTTTTAGTTCCAGTCATCCTGGATAGGCTGGCGCCCCCCGGTGCGACTCAGCACCTCGCCAACACGGTCTTGAGGCGCCGAACGGATGCCATGGCCTGGTCAGCCGTTGCGAAGTTGGCAAATCCCATCAGCAAGCCTCCCTGCGATGACTTGCGCATCCGCCAGTTGCCCAATGCCTGGATTGCGAGCCCTTTGGCCTCAGCGGTGGCGGCCAGGGTCTTGTCATTCTGCGCGGTGTCCAGGTGAGCCAATACGTGGATGCCACCCGCCTGTGGCTGCACGTGCAGGCGTTCGCCCATCGCCTGCCCCAGCGCATCGACCAGATAGCCACGCCGGGCCGCATACAAGGTTCGCATCCTGCGCAGGTGCCGGCCAAAATGCCCCTGTTCCATGAAGTCGGCCACCATGGACTGGGTCAGGATGGACCCGGGGCCGGGAAGGTGGTCGACGGCGTCCCTGAACGTGCCGATCTGCGAGGCAGGAACCACCAGATATGCCAGTCGAAGACCGGGAAACAGCACCTTGCTGAAGGTGCCTGTGTAAAGCACCCGTCCGTCACGATCCAGGCTTTTCAACGCAGGCAGGGGCCGACCGTGGTAACGGAACTCGCTGTCGTAGTCGTCTTCAATGATCCAGGCGCGGCGGCGGTTCGCCCAATCCAGCAGTTCCAGTCGCCGTGGCAACGAAAGGGCCACGCCCATCGGGCTTTGGTGGGTCGGGGTGACCACGGCGAAGCGTGCGTGGGCGGCGCGTTGCTGGCCAATGCCCACGTTCAAGCCCTCCTCATCGACGGGTACCGGCTCCAGGCGCATTCCTGCACGCTGCAGGAACTGCCGCGCGAAGATGTAGCCCGGATCCTCGTACCAGCCCAGGTCCCCCGCCTGCAGCAGGGCGTGACGCACCAGTTCCAGCGCCCCTCGATAGCCTGCGGTGACAAATACCTGCTCGTGCGAACAGACGATGCCGCGCGAGAGGCCCAGATAGGTGGCGATGGCACGCCGCAGAGGAGCGAATCCCGCTGGGTCGGGGTAGGTCATTGCTATCGTCTCCAGGGTGCGCAGGTTGCGTCCGGCCAGGCGCGCCCAGGCTTTTCGCGGGAACGCATCCAATGCAGGAAGGCCGAGCCGGAACGGCAAGACTTCACTGTCCGCGGTCTGGGAGTGCGGTGATGCGTGCACCGTAGATGCAGGCGCCTTGGCGTGGCCAGGTCCAGCCAGGTTTCCCAGCTTGGGAGACACGACCGTCCCGGCCGCGCCTCGCGCGACGAAGTAGCCCTCGTTTGCCAGCATCTGATAGGCCATTTCGACCGTGCCTCGCGCCAGGCTCAACTCGCTGGCAAGGCTGCGCACGGATGGCACGCGATCTCCAGGGAGGAGTTTTCCCGCTGCAATCGCCTCACGGTAGCGCCGATACAACTGCAGGTAGATCGGTGCATCGTGTTCCTGGCTTGGTTTCAGATGCTGCAGATTCATACGCAATGCCCCAGTAATCTAGTCAATTCTTGCACCTGTCCCATAGGCCATTACTTTCCTACAGTACTGGCTGCACGACAAGGGAATCCACATGGGCATCATTTACTTGAGACACATCGATAGCGATCAGGATTACCAGGCCTGCTTCACTGTCATGCGTGAACTGCGCCCCCATCTGGCCGACGCCGATGCATTTACCGCACAAGCACGTCGCCAGGCCGGGCAGGGCTATCGCTTGCTGGCCGCGTGGCAGGGCAACGAGGTCAAGGGCCTGGCCGGCTATCGCATTCAAGAGAATCTGCTGTATGGGCGATTCCTCTATGTCGATGATCTTGTATCGACCCTTGATGCACGCAGTCACGGCCTGGGTGGACAGCTGATCGATGCCGTGCGCGAAGAGGCGCAGCGACAGGGTTGCGCGCACTTTGTCCTCGATACAGCGCTGGGAAATCCGCTGGGGCAACGCTTCTATTTTCGCCAAGGCCTGCTGGCCAGAGGGATGCACTTCTGCCAGCCGCTGTAGACCCTGCCGTCCTTTGACGTCAACGCAGATTCCGTTTCTTTTCAATCAGGAGATCCATCATGAGTGCCCCGAAGCGTTTGCCTTATCACACCCTCGCGCGCGAGGCCTACCAAGGCCTTGGTGCCACCAAGAAGGCGCTGGAAAAAAGCAGCCTCGGCAAGCAGTTGATCGAGTTGGTCTGGCTGCGGATGTCGCAGATCAATGGCTGCGCCTTCTGCCTGGAAATGCATGCAGCCGCCCTGCGCGCCGATGGTGTGCCGGATGCCAAGCTGGATGGCCTGGCAGGATGGCGCGTGGCGGAGCACTTCACCGAGCGTGAGCGTGTCGCCCTGGCCTGGACCGAGTCGCTGACGCACGTCGACAAGACCCATGCACCTGATGAAGATTTCGATCCGCTCAAGTCGTATTTCAGTGACGTCGAAATAGCAGATCTGACGTTTGCCATTGCGTTGATGAGTGCTTTCAACCGTCTGGCAGTCGGAATGCGTCAGTAAGCAGTGGCGGTCCGGGCAGCCTGAACGCCTTGCGGTATGCCCATCGCGTGAAACCGAGATTTGATCCAGGAACATGACGCATGTCAAAACGCATTCTTGTCGTTGGTGCCGGCTTTGCCGGAATGTGGAGCGCGCTGGGCGCCGTCCGCCTGCTCGATCAGGTGGGACGCACGGATGTGGAGGTCACCCTTGTCGCACCGGAGCCAACGCTGCACGTTCGCCCCCGCCTGTACGAGCAGGATCCGGAAGGCATGAAAGCGCCGTTGCAGGAGATCTTCCAGATCGCTGGCGTCACCTTCATCCAGGGAATGGTGGAACGTATCGATGTCGCGAAGCAGGAAGTATGCATCGTGGGTTCAGGGGAAGACGTTTCGCGACAACATCTCGGGTATGACCGGCTGGTGCTTGCCACCGGCAGCCGCCTGCATTGCCCGCCGATTCCCGGATTGAAGGAGCATGCATTCAGCGTCGACCAGATTACAGATGCGTCACGACTTCAAGCGCATATCCAGGGATTGGCACGCCGACCGGAGAGTGCCAGCCGTAATACGGTGGTTGTGGCAGGAGCAGGCTTCACCGGCATCGAGATCGCCGCTGAACTGCCCGTCCGTATGCGTGCGGCATTGGGCAGCAACGCTGCCGTGCGGGTGATCATGGTCGAGCGTGGTGCTGATGTTGGCCCGGATCTTGGGCCCGGTCCAAGGCCGGTGATCATGCAGGCGCTGACTGATCTGGGCGTGAGGTGGAAGCTCGGTTCTGGTATCGCGGCCATCGATGCGAAGGGAGTAACGCTCGAAAGCGGAGAACGAATCGACTCGGATACCGTCGTTTGGACAGCCGGCGCGCGGGCCAGCAAGCTCACCGCGCAGATCCCCGCCGATCGCGACCATTTTGGCCGGCTGCACGTCGACCGCAACCTGAAGGTCAAGGGACTCGATTCCGTATTCGCGACAGGTGACTGCGCCTATGCCGCTACGGATGACGATGGGAACTACACCATGATGTCCTGCCAGCATGCCAACAATCTTGGTCGCTCCGCCGGCCATAACGTGGCGGCCGATCTGATCGGCGTGGACCCGATCCCGTACAGCCAACCGAAGTACGTGACCTGCCTGGCCCTGGGGCCATGGGGGGCTGTCTATACAGAGGGTTGGGACCGCCAGGTAATGCTGGTTGGTGCAGAAGCCGGGGCTCTCAAGAAGCAGATCAATACCGAATGGATCTATCCGCCGGCCAGCAGTGACCGCGCCGAGATCCTGGAATCGGCGGACCCTCGCCGCATCGTTGTTGCCTGAGCAATCAGGGCCAGACGCACCTGCGGCCTGGGGCCGGTGAGACGCGGGGCACGCGGCAGGTGCTCGAACTGTAATGCGCATCTGCCCAAGGCCTCGTCCGTTCCGCCATCCAAGGAGCCTGTATGAATATCCTGCATATTGACTGCAGCCCGAGGCCGGAGTCGCACAGCCGCGACTTGTCGGCCGCGATTGTTTCGCATCTTTCTGTCACTGATCCGGATGCGAGCGTCATTCGGCGTGATCTTGGCCGGTACCCATTGCCGCACGCCGAATCCGACTACGCTACGGTCCTTTCTTCGCCCGGGACGCTGGCTGAGGGCGTGTCGAAAGGAGCCCTGGGCCTGTCGGAACAATTGATCCAGGAAGTGGAAGCAGCCGACGTCCTGGTCATCGGCACGCCAATGAACAACTTCACTGTTCCATCGGTTCTCAAAGCGTGGATCGACCAGATACTGCGGATGGGTCGCACGATTGGCGTGTCACCCCATGGAGAGAAGTTTGGCCTGCTGCAGGACAAGCCCGTCTATGTCGGTATCGCTTCTGGCGGTGTTTTCACCGGGGATCGCGCAAGGCAGCCGGATTTCCTCATCCCATACTTGACCGCTGCGTTTGGGTGCGTGGGCTTGAACTCGCTGCATTTCCTTCCCCTGCAAGCTACGGCATTTCTCGGCCATGACGAATTGGCAGCGAATCGGGATGTCCTGCTCGCAACGCTGCCGGCAGCGAGGGAAGCGGTCGGCGCTGCGGCACTTCGGCAATGAAAACAGTGACGCCGAACAACGGCAATGCATTGGTCGGGGCAGGGCATCCCGCCATCCGGGGAATCAAGCCGATCGTACTGGTTCCGCCTTTGGCCGCAGCAGGCTATCCGTTCCTGCTCATGCTGTTCCATGCACTCATCGGACCGGCTGGATCGCAACCGGGCGGGACCCGCTTTGCCGGTGCGGCAATCGTATTGCTGTGTGCCTTTTCCGCTCCCGTGCTTGGGATCTTCGTGGCTTGCCAACCGCAGATCCAGACGAGAATGCGTCGTCTCGCGTATGCCAGTGTGGTGGCGCCGACCCTGTATGTTTTCCTGGGGGTGGTCCAGGCCCTGGTCGGAAGCCCGATTCCGGATCCATGGGTCTGGTGCGTCATATGGTTGGGCATGACGTTATGGGCATCCAGAGCGGCCGGATACGACGCTCACCCTGAGGGCCGGCCTGGCATGGGACGGTGGCGGGTAGCCCATGGAATCAGCGCAGCCATCCTCTGCATCTATGTGATCTTCCACCTTGGGAACCATCTGGTGGGATTGATCGGGCCTGTCGAACACGGCGTGGTCATGGAGGCCGGGCGGACGATTTATCGGGCGCCCTTCATCGAGCCTGTGTTGATCGTGGTTTTCCTGTTCCAGGTTGCCAGCGGACTGTTCCTGGCCTGGCGTTGGAGTTCGGCAAGGCACGGGTTCTTCCGCACGTTCCAGATCGCATCAGGTGTTTATCTCTCGGTGTTCATTCTTGGGCACATGAACTCCGTCTTCATCTATGCACGTACCTATCTTGGCATTCCGACTGACTGGAACTTCGCGATCGGCGCGCCCACGGGCCTTCTGCATGATCCATGGAATATCCGCCTTCTTCCGCACTACGCGCTTGGCGTATTTTTCGTCCTCAGCCATCTGGTTGCGGGCCTCAGGGTTGTCCTCAATGCGCATGGCACGCCGCCGCGCATTGCCGACCGCGTCTGGTTCATCGGTGTAGCGGTCAATGCCGCCATTGCCGCTGCCATCATTGCCGGGATGTGTGGGGTCAGGATCGCCGGATGAGCCCTGCGTCGTGAAGGGTGGCCGCGTAGCCGACAATCGGCCTGGATCGCGTGCATCAAGGATGTTGACGGCGTGAAGCAATCCCGACACAATAGCGCTCCCTCGACGCAGGTCGAGGGTCCGGCAGTTTCCAACACCCGCGGGTGTTGCACGGTTGGGCAGATGAAAGTCTGCGGGAATAGCTCAGTTGGTAGAGCGCAACCTTGCCAAGGTTGAGGTCGCGAGTTCGAGTCTCGTTTCCCGCTCCAAATCCCGACAGACCCCGAATAGGGGGTTTCGTCTTATCAGGGAGTCGCTTCCCTGGTCGCTGTACACCGGCCTGGTGGCAGAGTGGTTATGCAGCGGCCTGCAAAGCCGCGTACGCCGGTTCAATTCCGACCCAGGCCTCCAGACAAAGCCCTGATTTATCAGGGCTTTTTTTATGCCTGAAAGTTTTCCTGGAAATCGAACGGCGCGGACCTGCGCGCGGTCATCGATGCGGCCCAACCCATGTTGCGCCGTCCACTTCACGTCACCCCCAGCACTCCCATCGCCCGACGGGTGCGTGCCAGCCGATCCGGCAGTCCCTCCGGTGTGGCCTTGCTGGTTGCCGCCCCCAGGTTCACCCGGCGACTCACCCCCAGCGTATCGTCGCGGTCGGCCAGTGCATTGATTCCGGCGTCATGCCACCACGCAGCTGCAGCCAATGCACTCGTTTCGGGGGATTCGAGCAATTCCGGCTGGTCTTCCAGCGGCATGCCGATCAGTTCCCCTACGCGTCGATAATTGGCACGGCCGGTCAACTGGATCAGGCCCCGGCCCCGGAATCGGAAACCGTCCCCGCTCGCTTCGTCGCCGTTCCCATTGCGGTTGGCATATACGCGGTTGCCCAGCTTCTCCGGCCTGCGCACGTAATGCGGTTGTTCGGTGTCCGCCACCCTGTGGCCGAACACCTGGTCCAACCGTTTGCGGCTGTAGGACAGGTTTTCCTGCAATGTCTGCAGGCCATTGCTCTCGTGGCCGCACTGCGCCAGGAAGTGCGCGATGCGGCGTGGCGTGTTGATCTCGAATCGTTGCATCGCCACATCGAGCGGGTAGGTCCAGCGCTGTGCCAGGCTTAGCGGACACATCAGGATCTGCGAAAGCTGCATGGCACTGATCATCGGTCTCGCTCCACATGCCGGATGCGCGCGACGTGGCCCTGCGCGCAGAAAGCCTGCACCTGGGAGGAAGCGTGTGATCCCTGTCACCCGCCATGCCCATCCGGTGCCTGCCCGACGATGCGGCTGCGGCCGTTGGAGCGCCAGAGGCGGCCTCGTCCGGCACCGGACCGCGGGTGCCTGGATTTCATGCCGACGCAGCCGGCAGGGGATGCCACGACAACCTGCGCGCTGGCCCCGCGACGCGCAGCCGGGAGGCGGGCGGCACCGGAACTCCCGCAGCCGTCAGAGTCGGGTGGTGTCGACGAGCTGGCGGCCTTCCTGGGTCAGGTCGATATCGCCATCTTCGGCCTGGGCCGCATACCCCGCCTCCACGGCCCAGTTCGCGTCGGCATCGCTGACCGGTCGTGTCGCCTGGATATCCTCGAGGATTCGTTGCTGTTGTGCAGTCAGCGGCATGTTCGATCCTGTAGGCAGTGGCGAAGTGCCAGCCTACCGATCCGGGGTGAGCGGAGCGTCATGTGCCGCCATCCGTCGGAAGGAGCCTCTGTGGCGGCGGTTTTGTGTGAACTATTCAGTTGCGTGACGGCAAAGTGTGCTGTGTGTCATTGACCTGTAGTCATATTTGTGAGTAATTCAACAGGCGGGCTCTGTTGGTCCGCCCGGTGCCCCCGGCACTGCCGCTGCAGACATGTCCACGGAGGTCGTTCATGGATAACGGCAGACACAATCTGGCTGAAACTGTACGGGCGGAGCTCGAGGACAGCTACCAGCAGCACGGATGCGGCCCGGAGTTCTGGAACGACTACCAGCGCGTGCTCGCCCGGCTGGTTCCCGAAGGGCGCGAGCGCACGCAGGTCACCAACGACGTCGCGTTGCTGATCGAGCAGTTGGGCATCGTCCAGCACGCAAAACTGGTGCCAACAGCGGACTCGTCCTCGCGCTGAATCCGGGCCAGCTGCCACGCGCCCAGCAACACCAGCACCACCAACACCCCCAGCAGGGCCAGCGTAACCGGTCGCAGCAGGCGGCGAGGGCGGCCCGCCATCCGCTCTGGTGCGCAGAACCGGATCAGGCCGGTGTCAAAGCCGGCATCATGCTGCACCCGGTGGCAGGCCAGCAGGCAGGCCGCGCACGATAGGCAATCAGCGTGTGGTCCGTTGCGGATGTCCAACCCCATCGGGCATGCCTTCACGCAGGCAGCGCAATCGATGCAATCGCCCAACCGGTCGAACGCGAATCGAGGCATCGGGCCCGCCAGCTCCGGATGCGCGGCGCGGAACACGTAATCCTGCGCGGTGGTGCCATCCAGCAGGCCCCGGCCCCGACGTGCCACGCTGCCCAGGCCGGCGGGCCGCGCGCCGCGTGGCTCGCCGCGAGGCGCCATGTAGAGCATGCGAGGCGTATGCCCATCGGACAGCGCAGGCTGGAAGCGGGCGAACGGGCACAGCGTCGTGCAGACGCGGCGGCGCAGGAAGCCGCCGTTGCCCCAGGTGGCTGCTGCGTAGAACAGGATCCAGAATATCTCCCAGCCGCTCGGCCGCAGCTGCACCAGCCGCCCGAGGAGCGCGTCGATGGGAGTGAAGAAACCGACGAACGTCACCCCGGTCCACAACGCGATCATGGCCCACAGCACGTGCCGCAGCGTCCTTTCGGCAACCGGGTGGCGCAGCCATCGTCGCGTGCATCGCTCCACCCGGTTGAACAGCGTGCTCCAGAGTGTCTGTGGGCAGGCATGCCCGCACCACAAGCGTCCGGCCACATGGGTGAACAGTGCCAGCCCCACCGCCGCCGCAGCCAGCAGGCTGATCAGCAGGCCGACATCACCGGGCCACAGTGTCAGTCCGAACAGGTCGAAACGACGGTTGGACAGGTCCAGCAACAGCGCCTGGCGGCCATTCCAGCGCAGCCATGGCAGGGCGTGGAAGCTGGCCAGCAGGACGGTGGTCAACAGTGTCGGCAGATGGGACAGCCACGGCAGGCGGTTCACCCCAGCGGAACCTCGTCGTCGGCGGTGCGCGGCATCGGCCGCAGCAGGTAGCAGGTGACCGTGCTGGAAGCAGCAGTGACCAGCCAGGACAGGAAGAACACCAGCGTGTAGCCGAGCTCGCGGCTGATGGCATGGCCGGGCAGGCTGATGTCACGCAGGCGCAGGGGATCGACGAAGGCGAAGAACACGCCGCAGGCCAGGCTGGCCGCGACGAAACTCGGCCACAGGATCACGCCCAACGATTGCATGCGTGGGCAGCGGGGGCGTTTTCTGGCGATGCGCTGGCGGTTCATGCAGATGCGCTCCGGCAACAGGCGGGTCAGGGCGGGGCGACACGGAGGCACGCCATCAGGGAGGGGTCAATCTAGGAACAGTGCAGGCCACCGACATTGATCTGGATCAAGTGGACGTTCTGGCTGGCGATGGGATAATGGCCGCACGAATCGCGCTGGATCCCATGCAAACGCTCCCGCCTCCCTTGCCTGAAGCCTCCCTCGACCTGTGCAGCGAAGAAGAAGTCACTCGCCTGGTGCATGACTTCTATGCGCGCGTGCGCGAAGAGCCCCGGCTGGGACCGGTGTTCGCCGGGCACGTGGAAGACTGGTCCACGCACCTTGCCCAACTGGTCGATTTCTGGTCTGCCCTGCTGCGTGGCACGCGCCGGTTCCAGGGATCGCCGATGTCCAAGCACATGGCCATCGATGCCATGGACCGGGACCTGTTCGACCGTTGGCTGGTCCTGTTCCGGATGACCACGGCCGAAAGCGGCAATGCCGACATGCGGCGGTTGGCAGACGACATCGCCGCACGCATCGCCGATACCTTCTGGAAGCGCTACCAGATGCTGCGCTGGCCGCAGGTCGCACTGCCCATCGTGGGTACCTCGGGCTGATTTGATCCAGGTCAAGGCGTGGTTGTCTGCGCCCGGGCACGCTGGTGGCATGGATACCATTTCCCACGTGCAGGATGACCTGGCCTGGTGTTTCGATGCGGGCGTCCTGCGCCGGCACGACAGGGCCGGTCCGCGCTACACCTCCTATCCCACCGCACCGCATTTCCACGATGGCTTCGGCGAAAGCGCGTTGCGGCAGGTGCTGGCCGGCAGCAACCGCCAGGCGAGGGCGCTGTCGCTGTATGTGCATGTGCCATTCTGCAGCAGCCCGTGCTTCTACTGCGGCTGCAACCGGGTGATCACCCGCGACCGCAGCCAGGGCCAGCGTTACGTCACGCGCGTGCTGGCCGAGGCCGACCTGCTGGCCTGCCGGCTGGATCCCCGGCGTGAAGTGATCCAGCTGCACCTCGGTGGCGGCACGCCGAACTTCCTTGAACGGGACACAATGGCCGGACTGGTGCAGGGGTTGCGGCAACGCTTCAACCTGAGCGGATCGGCGGCGCGCGACTTCTCCATTGAACTGGACCCGCGCTTCATTGATCGTGCCGACGTGGCGCAGCTGGCCGCGCTGGGCTTCAACCGTGCCAGTCTTGGCGTGCAGGATTTCGATCCAGGCGTGCAGGCTTCGATCAACCGCATCCAAGGAGTGGAGGAGACGCTGGATATCCTGCAGGCATGCCGTGACCATGGCATGCGTTCGGTCAACGTGGACCTCATCTACGGCCTGCCGGGGCAGACCGATGAAGGCTTCGGGCGCACGTTGGAGCAGGTGCTGGCACTACGTCCGGACCGGCTGGCGGTCTATGGCTATGCGCATCTGCCGCAGCTGTTCCGCGCCCAGCGGCAGATCGACGAATCACGCCTGCCTGCGCCGGAACGGAAGCTGGGCCTGCTGGGCCTGGCCGTACGGCACCTGCTGCAGGCCGGTTACCAGTACATCGGCATGGACCATTTCGCCTTGCCCGGCGAGGACCTGTCGCGTGCGCAGCGTGCCGGGCTACTGCATCGCAATTTCATGGGTTACACGACCCATGCCGACACTGACCTGCTGGGGTTGGGCGTGAGCGCGATCAGCAACGTGGGCCACAGCTACAGCCAGAATCCGCGGGACCTGCCATCGTGGGAAGCGGCGGTGGACGCCGGGCGCCTTCCGGTATGGCGGGGTGTCGAGCTGGATGCGGACGATGTCCTGCGTGCGGAAATCATCCAGCAGTTGATGTGCCACGGTGAAGTGGATGCAGGTGCCGCCTGCGATCGTCGTGGCATCGCGTTCGAGAGCTACTTTGCCGACGCGTTGTCGCAATTGGCTTTGTTGCAGGCCGATGGCCTGGCCGAGGTGCACGGCGCACTGGTGCGCGTTACCAGCAAGGGGCGGCCGCTGCTGCGGCTGCTGGCGATGTGCTTCGACCGCTACCTGCTGCCGGCTTCACAGCCGGCGAGCTACTCGCGTGCGATCTGAGCGGCCGCTGGTGCGCGCCAGAGATACTGGTGCCCGGAGCCGGAATCGAACCGGCATGGGGTTGCCCCCGGCGGATTTTAAGTCACATCAGTGTTCCTAACTGCTTGATCCATATGGGGCTCCATGGGACTAAAAACCCCCTTAAAGCCCCGTGTGCTGCACAGAATGTGCACAGAATCAGGCCAGTCGTTTGATGGCTTCTGCGAGGTGTTCCGGTGCCAAGTGCGCATACCTCCGGGTCATCGCCATGGAGCTGTGTCCAAGCACCTCCGACACGGTATGCAGGGGCACGCCGGCCTGCACTAGCCACGATGCGCAGGTGTGCCGCAGGTCGTGCCAGCGCACGTGCTGCAGACCGCATGCTGCGCGGGCATTCGCCCATGAATCCCTGACCTGATCGTCAGAAACCCCCAGCGGCAACCGTGCGGCGATCCCCGCCACCTTGGGGTGCAGAGGCACCAGCTGCAGCGTCTTCGTCTTGCTGGTGCGATCCAGGTGGATGAAGCCGCCGCGCACCTCGTGTGCCGTCAGGCGCAGCAGATGGCCACGCCTGATGCCGGTATACGCCGCCAGACGCACGTAGTCGCCCACGGCAGGGTTGGGGCATGCCATCGCCAGCGCCTCGACCTGGGCCGTCGTCAGGAACGTCTCGCGCGGTTTCTCAGGCAACAGGGTGATCGCAGCTGGCCGCTCCAACCATTCCCACTCGCGCCATGCCATCCTGCTGACTTGCCGCAGGATGCGCCCCTTGTGGTTGACCGTGGCCGGGGCCTTGCCCACCTCCGCAGCCTTCACCTCGGCCCATACCTGCGTTATCTCCGACAGCTTGCGTCCTTCTACGTACGGCATCAGTGCCCGCACGTGCGCCTTGGTTTTGGCCTCGGACTGTAGACGCGGCACATGGTCGATCAGCCACCTTTCGATGGCGTGTTCGATCAGTCTCTGCGGCTCGCGACCAGACGCAGCGTCCTTGACTGAGGCGAGCCACTTCCGCTCGTAGTCTTTGGCGTCCTTGAACGACCAGTGGCGAGAAGTTTTGCGATACGTTCGCCCACCGTATCCGATGGTGACCTGATAGTGGCCGTTGGGACGCTTGGTGATGGGCATGTCTTTACCTTGCACTTGGCCCACCAGACCGCGAGGTCGGCAGGGTGGATTCTGTCGGAGCGGGGGCCTTGGCCGAGCCGGGTAGCAACAAGCGCTCCAGCATCGATTGCACGCCGCAATGTCTTGACCGAGCAAGAGCAGTCGTCTGCTGCCTGCGATACGGTCATCAAGCGCTCAGAAGCGCCCATGGTGTTCTCCTTTCGGCGCCACTGCGGCGCGCAGGTGTTCGGTGGATCGCTCAATGGCATCGCGCAGCGCCAGGTTCTCCGCGCTCAGCTCGATGATTCGGTCGGCGGCTACGGCCAGCTGGTCGCGTAGTACGTCCTTGGCCGGCTGCTTCATGCGGCGCGGTGGCTTCGGGAAGAGCTGCGGGTTCACAGCAGCCACCCCTTCGTCCGCCCGCACCGGCAGCGCATGCCGCCGGACCGGCAGGGGATCGTGTAGCGGTGGAGCCGGAGCAGGCAGAGTAGGCGGCGGATCATGCGAACAGCTCCAGTTGAGCGGACGGGTCACATTGGGGTGCGCGCAGCGATGCCGCCCAATCCATGATTTCAGTCGCCTGCCGCCGAGCTGACGGCGAGTCGCTGGGGTGGCTACCAGCTCCGCCCACCCGCCGCATCACTTCCTGCAATCCACCCAACAAGGCAGCTTCTCGATCAAGTCCGGAAGGGGTGCCGGTAAGCATGAGCGGCGACGAGCCGCCTCCATAGCCTGAAATGCAATAGGAGGTTGCAAAGATCCAGCCGTGGCCAGGAACGTGCAGCAGTTCAATTTCGGCCGTCGGCGATCGCCCGGCTCCTTTGAGAGTCAGCACCTCGTCGGGGTCGAGGTAGACGCCATTCTGATTGGGGGCAGGCATGCCGCTGGCATTGCGCCCGCGCAGCAGATGCTCAGCGCACTCAGCCATGCGCCACCACCCGCCAACCCCACCGCAGCGCGGCCTTGACCGCCCGCAGTGCCAGCACCAGCAGCGCGAACGCAGCGAACCCGACGAAGAACAGCAGCGCGGCGATTGCCAGCCGGGTCATATCGGTGAGGAACAAGTGGACGATCACGGCTGCACCTCTTGGTTTTCATCGGTCTGCGGGGCTCCATGCGCCGCGATCATCTCAGCGTGCCGCTTGAAGATGCGTATCTGCAGATCGATGCATTCGGCAGCCATGCCCAAGGAGTCGACTCCGATATGTTCCGGCACATGCAGCACTACCTCGCCACCCTCGGGGATCGAACAGCGCATGGTGCGATAGATCAAAGGTGCGTCGCTCACGGCTTCACCCCCGCCTGGCTGTCGATCAGGGCCAGAAGGCGAACCGCCTCTGCGTGCTTCTCGGGGTTGCCTTGCGGAAAGTCCGGATGGTCGTGACCACGCTCCTGCCATTCCATCAACTCAACTGCATCCCGGAACTGCCCCAGGTCCACGTCCTGCGCGGGTGGAGCGGCGTAGAGGCAACGCATACTGCCAAGGTTGCCGATTCGGTCAACTGCCTTCAGTGCCTCTTTCCCATCCTCGTACACACCGTATAGGGCCTGTCCGTGGAACGCCGCATAAAACAACGGCTCCTGGCCCACCGGCTGGCGGGCGGCGATGGCTTCCACCGCTGCCAGAACTGCAATGCGGTACGCGGCAGTCTCTGGAACGCGAAGCGCTGGCGTCAGGCACTCGTTGAAAGCTGCCAGAGCATCCCCCTGCACCTCGCCAACCTGCTGCTTGCCAGTTGCGGCCAGCAGCGCCCCTCCAACCCGCGAAGCCTCCGCGTTGCAACGGTTCGCGATCTCGAACAGGTCCAATCCGGGCTCTTTGAACAGCGCCTCGCCAAGCTGCGCTGTGAGCTTTTCCACTGCGGCGGTAGGTAGATCGTTCATGCTGCTACTCCCATGGATGCCAGGTCGATTTCGTCCACCTTGTCCCGCAGGAACTTGCGGGCCTTGCGCAGGTGCGCGGCGGCGGTGTCGCGATCCCCGTTGGTGAAGACGCTCAGCACGTGCATGTGCACCGCGCGGCGGTGGTCACGGCGGTACAGGCGGTAGGTGATGACCGAGCCATCCTCGGTCGGGAAGCGGCCCCAGGAGAAACCGAGCGTTTCCTTGGGCGTGCGGCGGGTGGCGTGGCGGCGGTTCATGCGGCGATCCTCAGCGGCGCGCGGCTCACCGGCCCGTGCCACAGGTTGAAGGTGTTGTTGAGGCGGACCTGCAGCGGGCTGCACTGAAGAGCAGGCAACGGGTCACGCAGGCGTCGCGCCGTGTTGAGGCATGCACCGCAACGGGCCTGTCGCCTCCCATTGACCATCGGGAAGAAGCGCTCAGGCAGGCGGGCGATGCAGCTGGTGCAGGTCTTCATAGTCAGAAGTTCAGGTCGTCGTCGGCGAAGTCATCGATCGGCGCCTGCTGCGGTGCCTGCTGCTGCGGACGCTGTTGGCCGTAGCCGCCCGTCTGCTGCCGCTGCGGCGCATTGCCGCCGCCCTGGCGGTTCGGCTTCCAGTCGTCGACCTGCGCATACCAGCTGCCGCTGTTGGCGATCTTGATATCGGCGTTTACCCACTCGCCGCTCTGCTGCTGCAGCCAGGCGATCAGCTGCTCCCGCTTCATGGAGAGCTTTCCGACCACGTAATCGGGCGCGCCGTCGCGCGGCGGCTTGACGATCAGCCCGTCGATGAACTTTTTCTCGCTCATGCTGCTTCCTTGATGAACTTGGCGCGGGCGGCCTGGTACTCGATCAGGAACCGGTCCAGATGGGCCTGCAGCTTCTTGGTGAAGTCGTCCGGGGTGACGCGGACGATCAGGGGCTCATAGCCGGGGCAGTGCGACATGAAGTCCCACCAGGCGCGCCCGGTGATGATCAGCGAACCGTGCACCTGGGGCTTGTGTTCTTCCGGCACGATGCCGGCGCGCACCCACTTCACGTGCGTGGGGCCGTCCGGGCATTTGATTTCCAGGCCGCCGTCCAGATCGATCATGCTGTCCGGGCTACAGCCAAGCGTGCCGGCGTCATTGAGGATGAAGCCGACCTGCCGCGGCACCACGTCCCGGTCGAAGGCGTACAGCTCGCGCGCGTCCGGCTCCAGGTCTTTGCCGCGCTGCGTGTGCCGGTTACCGCCGAACGACTCGCCAGCCTGCGGGCGCATCAGTTCATCGATCAGCTGGTTGATGTACGTGTCGGCAGCAGCGGCGTACTCGCCGCGCTTCGGGGTGATGATGCTGCTGAACTCGCTGGCGGTCGGCACGCCGAGACGTGCCTGATACCACTCAGGCGAACCCTGCTCGACTTCGAGAATCCGCATGGGTCAATCCTTCGGCTTGGTGGCTTCGTTGGCGCGGTTGTACGCCTCGCGCACTGGGCCGGGGAGGTTGGCAGCCTTGCCGCCGTAAGCTGCCAGGACCTTGGCCTTGCTCGCCTTGTAGTCCTCATGCGTTTTCAAGGCGTCGGCTACGGCGATCCATTGCAGCGCCACAGGGTCAATGCCGCCGCCGCTGGAACCATTGCCGTCGTCGTCTTCGCCGCCGATGGTTAGGTTGAAAATCATCTTGATCAGGTAGCGTTGGCCGTAACTGATGGCCGAGCCGCGACCGTGGGTCAGGGTCTTGTTCAACGAGCCATTGATGCCGGCGTTATCGATGGGCGCGTCGTAGTGGTACGTGCGGCTGTGGCCACCGTCGTGCAGCACGTCGCAAACGATCCCCACGTGGTCAGGCAGGTCGGACTTGACCGTGCCGAACGACAGCGAGAAACCTTCCTCGGTGTAGATGGGCGTGATTGCGCGGTTGATATCTTCCAGCAGCGCGTAGGCGCTCTTCGTCTGCGGGTTGTTGCCGCGCTTCTGGATGTTGGGCATGCGGGACTGTGTGCGCTTCATTGCGGCGGCGTACTCGCGCGCGGCATCCCGGTCCTGCATTTCCTTGTGCATCTCCCACATGCGTTCCAGGCGCTCGACGCCCTGTTCTGGGAGCATCAGAGCCTGCTGCAGCGCGGCCTGCAGCCCGGTTGGCTGGGCGCTGTCTGCGGTGATGGTGACGATCTCGCTCATGGCGGTTCCTTTTTTCTACTTCGAATGAGGTGCCCGGCTCTCGGAGCCGCCGCCGGGCGGGCGGGTGCGTGGTGTGGACCCGCCCGGCTCGGGACCCTGCGCTCAAACGGGGGAGATGAGCGCAGGGCAGGGGTGTTGGGTGGAGAGGGCGGGCGCTTATCCCCCGCTATCGACCAGCGCTTGCCAGTCCAGCCGCACCGCGATCCGCGATGCATTCCTCTCCGTGGTCTTTACGCGGCCAGGTCTTCCTGCACCGGCTTGTTGGACTTGCCCTGGTTCAGCGGCGACACAAGGGTCAGCGAAACTTCGTTCTGGATCAGCGCGCACAACAGGCCCGCTTCTTCAGACGTGGGATGGAAAACGGCGCTGAAGGTGACCTGCAGGCTGCCGCCTTCCAGCGGTTCGAACTTGAAGCGCTTCAGCGTCACGTCGGTGATGGCAATCGGCTCGGACAGGCCCAGCCCGGAGCCGATGATCAGCTCGTAGCCCGGATACTCTTCGGCCCACGACAGCGAGCCCAGGCGCGGAAACTTGACCGCCGTCAGACCATCAGTGCCTTCGATCAGGTCCTGCTGCTCGCCCGGCGTCGCCTTGCGATACAGCGCCTTGCGCAGTTCCTTGTTGAAGAAATCCAGCACGCCGCTGTTGACCACTGCCACGCATTTCAGGTCGCCGGCCAGCTTGTTCTCTTCGCCGTGCTTCTCCGCACGAGGGTTGAAGTTGGCGACCTTGGCGGCCGCATCGTTGAGTTCGAACATCGGTGTTGCCTCTCATAGAGCCGGTGCGACCGGCGGGGTAATCAGGACCAGGCGACCGGCCAGCACATCGCCCAGCCCAGACCGGCGACGATGGCGATGCACCCGAGGAAGGCCGCGAAGTCAGACCAGCTGCGGCAGCCGGTGGCGGTCAGGAGTCGCATCAGCGTTCGATCTGCTGAAGGGCCGCAACGATCTGCGGGTTGTCCGTGGCCGCGATGACGCGCTTGATGAACTCGTCCTTCGAGATGCCGTCCGGCGGCAGATAGTCGCGGGTCGCTTTGATGACCGCAGCGATTGCGCCATAGAGAACCGGCGCGGCGGCGACGAGGTGCGCGTTTCCGAATGCGTCCGAAGCAGGTGGCAGATGCGAGTAGGCGTCGTCACCGCTTACCTCTGCAATTCGAACGCCGTATTCGTACTCGGGAGTGATGGCTTTGATCGCGTAGCGACCATCGCCTTCTTCCTCAACGACCCAGTTGCCTGCAGTGATGCCCTGGTGGGAGCCATCAATCACTTCCTGCTGCAGACGGGCCTTGACCGTGCTTTCAACAGTGTGCTCGTAGGCGCGGAAGTACGTCGCTGTAGCCTTGGCACGGCTCTCAATGGCCTGCGGGGTAGCGTCGTGCTCAAGCTGGAGGGCTTCGGCTTGTGCTGCCGCCTTTGTCTCAGCCTCGTCCTTCGTGCTGTAGAGGTCACATTCCCTGTAGACGCTGCCTGAGCCGACGCCGGTTTCAAGGCACATGTAATGAACCGGACCATCGGTTCTTGCCGTATTAATCTGGACCGAGCCGATAGTCAGCACGCGCACGCCGTACGTGCGGATCGTTCGAGCCAAGGAAAGCCCTTGGTTGCGGCCGTAGTTGTAGGTGCAGCGCGGGCAGTCCATCTCCATGGTGTGACCGGCCGGCGAAGTGCACGACCAAACCTTCGACCCCTTGCAGTCAGGGCAGGGGTAAGCACCTGCCTTGGTGTCCTGATAGGTGTAGAACACCGTGTCGCCGATGGCGTAACGCGGGGTGGGAATGTTCATTCGCAATCTCCTTCAACGCAGATGCCGTTCTCGGCCTCGTGCTGGTTGTCTTCGGCCTCGGCCTGTGCGGCATCGGCGAGGGGTAAGGGCGGCGCGATCTGCGGCAGCCCGCCCTGGTAGTCGGTCTTCTGGATCAGGCGCATGCGATAGCCCCCAGCAGCAACGCCCAGAGCAGGGCGGCGGCGATAACCCACACCACGGGGCGCGAAAGTTGCTTGGTGAACCAGGCGCTCATGCGGCACCCCGGACGCGGGCGAGGGCCGATACCAGCTCTGCGCGCATGTGCTCTTCAATCGCTTCGCCAGCCCCGCCGTAGCCTCGATACTCGCCATGCGACGACAACAGCTCGTCTACCTTCTCGATCAGCTCGGCGACTCCAGCAAACTCCAGCGCATGCGCCATCCACTGCTCGGCGGCGTTGCGGTCGAAGTGCGCATCGGGCGGGTTGCCACCGGCGCGGGAGTATTCCTCGAAGACCTTGCGGGCCAGCACATCAGCGGGGCCGCTCATGCGTAGGTCCTCAGCAGCGACATGGCGGCCTCGTACTCCGAACCCACCACGTCCTTCACCCCATCCAACATCTCGCGGGTGTGGCGGGCCGCAGCGGCGCGGAAGATCAGCGACACGTTGCGGTCGTCCTGAGCCTGCAGCGCCTTGGCCATCTCGGCAGCCTCGGCATCGCTCAGCGACACCTCACCCAAGATCGAAGGAGTGCGCGCCAACAGCTCAATGGCATCGGTCGTGCGGTCGAGGATCGTGGCGTCCAGCAGCGGCATGCCTGCGCCGTCGTGGTCGATCCATGCGGGGTTATGGAGGGCCATGGCTCAGACCTCCACCGGCTTGCCGCCGCGAAGTACGTACCAGACGTTCGCCTTGATTCCGTCCTGCCCAACCAGCCCTGCCCACACGGCCACGATCTTGTAATCGTCGTCGCGCTCCACGAGGAAGAGGGCATTGCCTTCGGCGCCCATGACCTTGCCCTGGTAACCAGAGGCCATCGCCGCGCCTCGGTCGCCGGTGCTGCTGGCCGCGCCTCGGTCGCCGGTGCTGCTGGCCGCGCCTTGGTAGCCGGTGCTGCTGGCCGCGCCTCGGTCGCCGGTGCTGCTGGCCGCGCCTTGGGTGCCGGTGCTGCTGGCCGCGCCTCGGTAGCCGGTGCTGCTGGCCGCGCCTTGGTAGCCGGTGCTGCTGGCCGCGCCTTGGTAGCCGGTGCTGCTGGCCGCGCCTCGGTCGCCGGTGCTGCTGGCCGCGCCTCGGTCGCCGGTGCTGCTGGCCGCGCCTTGGTAGCCGGTGCTGCTGGCCGCGCCTCGGTCGCCGGTGCTGCTGGCCGCGCCTTGGCGACTGGTGACGTGTTCGCTGTTCTCCGGCTTCGCCCGGCTGGTGGTGTACTCGATGGCCGCCTTGATGATCCCCGGCAGGCCGATTTCCGCGCTCAGCTTGATCTTGCTGCTGGCCACCTTCGAGTCACCATCGTGGCGACTGATCTGGCCAGACTGCTCGACCAGCGCAAAACGGGAACCGGCCGGGGCGTAGTAGCCGAACACGTCCAGCGGATACTCACAGGCGTGGAAGCCGCGCTTGCAGGCCTTGATATCGCCTGCCAGTTCCAACTCCTCGCCAACCACGTACTGCACGCGCTCGCCACCGTCCGGATGGCAGGCCAGGTCCTTGTCGAAACCCTTAAAGCTAACGACGACTTCCTGCTGATCGGTCTTGGTCGTCATCGATCAGACCTCCACGATGCCGAAGCGCAGCGCCAGCATCTGGCGACGGTCGGAGGCGCTCATGCGGTTGCCGTAGCGCAGGCCGCGTATGGCTGCCTGGGCGGCGACGGCGGTCTCGCTGCTGATGCGGCCAGAGTTGAGATGGCTGGCGATCAGGCTGGATGCTGCGGTGATGTTCATCTGCTTGCCCCGTTGGATGGCCGATGGCCGACGGGGAAACAATACAACTAAGGTTGTAGTAATACAACAACCAAAGTTGTTAGATGCGCAGCGAATTGTGAACGGAGGAATGTTTGTTCAGAAAACGCCCAAAGAAAAACCCCGCCGGAGCGGGGTTGGTCAGGGGGTGGGGCTGGTCTACCCGCCGGCAGCCTTCGCTAGGAGAGGGGCGATGTTGGTTTGGACAACCCAAGTCAGCAACCCAACCACAGCCGCCCCTACCGGAACGACGACAGCTACAAGAGCCGCCCACATCTTCAATGTGGTTGGCGTATGTGCCAAACGCGCCTTTATGACGGCTGTATCCGTTTGAACGGACCCCATCGAAGTATTCAGCTTGTCCAGCGACATACGTATCTCAGCCACATCCCGCTGGATGTACTCAACTGAGGTTTCGAGTTTGGCTATCCGGGCTTCCATGCCCCCATCATTGCCTCCGCCTCCGCTGTTATCAAGAGGGGAGATGGTGCTTGAGAAGCCGTTGTTGCCTCCGATTGATCTTACGTTACCCCTATTCATGGCTGCCCCTCCTGCCCTGTGCTTCCTCCTGCCTTCTTCCACTTAGCCAGCCGAGAAAGGTTGTGGAGCCTCATGTATCCGCATTTCATGCATTCCGTGGTGTACACGCCGTGGAAGTACGGAGTTGGAGAAGTCGATCCATGCGTCATGGTAGGGAGTGCACTGAAATATCCGTTCCCAGGAGTTAGGGAAAGGCCCCAATCAGGATGACCACAGATGGGGCATGGAAGGTCTGAGGGGGAACCCATGTCCTTAAGGAAGTCGATTGCATCTTGCGAGGTCAGGTCCGTTCCGGTGTAGTTGATTTGTTGAATCTCTTCACTCATCAGTCAGCCCATCCGCCAATCCAGTGGACACGGCCAACGACCGTGATCGGTTCCCGCTCGGAATCCATACGCCGTGGCCGTTGCCACTGGTGGTCGCCTGAGGGGTTGTCGCTTGTGAAGTAGGTGATTCCGTCCAGGACCATGGCCCGCTTCACGTAGTACTCAGCATTGGCTGCGCCATGTAGCTGGATCAGGTACAGCGCTCCATCAGCCACACGAGTGTCTGAGGTGTCGAACAAAATGGCATCGCCGTCTTCGATGGTGGGCTCCATCGAATCGCCCTTGCCGTAGTAGATGGCAAGTGGCCGGTTGTGGATGCCACGCCTGCGCAAGCTGGTCCTCTTGAACTTGAGCGTGTGGGTTTCGGCGTACTCCTCTGCCTCCACTCCGGTACCGAGCCCGGCCGCCTGCGAGTACCCGGTCACGTCTGCCCAGTCGCTTTCGCCCTGAATCCCCGTGGATGGCACGGACAGGGGTGTCACAGGCGCAACCATGGGCGGTTCTTCACTTGTTAGCCACTCCACGCGAACGCCGCATGCAATCGCTATCTGAGCGATCCGCTTGGAGTCTTTGGATTTCCCCGACTCCAGCTTTTGTATTGCCTGCTGTGACACCCCGGCGGCCTTAGCCAGCTGGGCTTGTGTCATCTGGGCATGCAGTCGGGCTGCTGACACGCGCTCATTCAGTTCCATGGGCGGGAAGGTGACAACGGTCGTTGTTTTGGTCAAACAACGGAGGTTGTTGACTAATACAACCAAGGTTGTATCCTCTCGCCATGGACAACGCACCCCTCAAAACAGCGGTTGACGCGGTCGGCGGACAGAGTGCTCTCGCCCGACTCCTTTCCACTGAGCAGAAGGTCGTCCGTCAGGGGCACGTGTGGGCATGGCTCAACCGCCAGCACCCCGTCCCAGCGGAACACGTACTGGCCATCGAGACGGCTACGGGCGTCTCCCGCCACGAGCTGCGCCCCGACGTATTCGGCCCAGCGCCCAAGCGCCGCAAGCCCTCTAGCGAGGTGGCGTGAGCCTAATGGCCCGAATCCGCCACCAGTTTCGCCAGCTGCTTTTCCAGCGCCGCGACCAGAAGCGCGGCCATCTCGTAGTTGTGCCGGTTCTTCCCCTTCCACGAATCCCGCTCGGATCGGGCTCGATCCAGCTTCCTCTGTGCCGCTTCGATTTCCTCGGTGGTTGCCATGGCTGAAAAGACCTCTGTTCTGCTGGAAGCGGCACTTCGCCGCATGCTGGATTGGTGTGCGGACAACGGTGGAGTGCCCGAGGGCTTCACCGAGACGGCTCAGGCCGAAATCGCATTCTGGCGCAGCGTCGAAGACCACACGAGTGTCGAGTTTGCTGCCGGCATGTTCGCCCGGTGGCAGGACGAACGCATCCCCGCGGCGGAGTGCCGCTGACATGCCCACCTCACCGACCCCTGGCAGGGAAGGGCACCACGGTGCCGCTGCCTTGGGCGACCGGCGCCCGCAATCGGTCTGCCACGTGCCGGACCTGCACCTTTCCGTTCACCCGCTTCAACACGAACCACCGCTCTCCCATTCGCCGAAGCGTAAGGACGTTGGTACCGACTGACTGATTCCGCTGAGACACAGGCTGCACTCCGTTGGGGTGCGGCCATTTTCAGAACCATCCAGGGGAACGCAGGGGAACACGTTTTCCCCCGCATTCCCCTCAACGAGATAACTGCATGAAAAGCCTGCAAATAACCTTCGAACCCGGCCTCACACGCAACGCAACGCTGCGCGATCACCTCGCAGCTATGGTCCACCGTGGCGCGGGGCTGACGGCGGTGGCGGGGCAGTTGGACATGGCTCCGTCCAAGCTGAGCGAGAAGCTCGCAGGCTGCGACAGCGGCGGCAAGCTGCGTGGTCTGTCGATCGATGACCTGGAGCGGTACATCGCCGTCACCAAGGATGTGTCGCCGGTCCATTACCTCATCGAGCGATACCTGATCACCCCAGAGGCTGCGTCCGCCGAAGCGCTGGCGGAACTGCACAAGAACCTGTCAGCCCTGAGCGGGACGCTCGCGAAGATGGGGATCAGGTGGCCATGAACGCAACCGAGAAGGCCATGGTGGTCGTTCGCATGCTGTGGTTCACCGCGGTTTGCCTGGAGCTGCTTGGAGGGGTTCGGCATGCGTGATTACGCGAAGCTGGTGCCGACCTTCTGGACCGGCGACACCGGCAAGGCAATCCGGAAGAGGGGTCCCGAAGGGGTGGTTGTCGCCCTGTACCTCATGTCCTCCCCGACCTCGAACATGCTCGGGCTGTACTACCAGCCGGTGCTGTACATGGCTCACGAGACTGGACTTGGCATCCAAGGGGCATCTGAGGGGCTTCGATACTGCATCGAAGAGGGCTTCTGCCTATACGACGAAGCCACCGAGTTCGTGTGGGTAAAGGAGATGGCGTCCTTCCAGATTGGCAAGGGTTTGAAGGCGAACGACAACCGTTGCCTGGGTATCCAAAGGGACTACAACAGCCTTCCGGATAACCCGTTCCTCGGCATGTTCTTCGAACGCTATCAGGCGGATTTCAACATGAGAAACCGTCGTGGAAATGAAGGGGCTTCCCAACCCCTTTCAAGCCAAGAGCAGGAACAGGAGCAGGAACAGGAGCAGGAAAAAGAATCCTCACTTCGTTCGGAGTCGTCCCCGCAGCTGGCGCTGACGGGCGACACGACACCGCCGCCTGCTGACCCCAGGGTCAAACGGCAGGAGCGCATCCGGCAGATCGCCGTGGACGCCCAGGCTGCGTTCAACGCCAAGCTGGCGAAGCCCAACGGGGAACTGGCCCGGTGCACGGTGCTAAACAAGCCCAGGGTCAAGGCGGTCGAGAAGGCGCTACCGACGGTTGTCCAGCTCTGCGAGCAGCTGTTCGGCGACAAGCGGGTGACTCCCCAGTTCTGGGATTTGTACTTCGAGACTGCCGCTGACGACGACTTCAGCAGCGGCCGAGGGCCGTATCACGCGCCGCACGAGAACTGGCGGCCTGATTTCCTGTACCTGTTGCGGGAAGAGGTTATCGCCAAGCTGGCGGACAAGGCGCTGTCGGAGGTGGCTTCGTGAGCGCGGCCCGTGACGAGGTGAGTCGCCTGCAGGCCCTGTACGGCGACCAGCAGGCACTGCGCGTGCCACCCCAAGCCATCGAGGCCGAACAGTCGGTGCTGGGCGGCCTGCTGATGCGGCCGGTGGCATGGATGGAAGTGCAGGACGCGCTGACGGCCGACCAGTTCTACCATCGCAATCACCAGCTGATCTGGAAGGCAATCGCGGAGCTGCACGCCAAGGGCCAGACCCCGGATACGGTCTTGCTGACCGACTGGTTCCGCGATCAGGGGAAGCTGGACCTGATCGAGAACGGGGCGTACCTGGTCGAGTTGGAGATGAACACCCCGTCGGCAGCGAACATCCGCGGCTACGCGGGAATTGTGGCCGACAAGGCAAAGAAGCGAGCTCTGATCGCTGCGGCGCAGGAGCTGATGGACGAGGCCTACAGCCCGCTTGGCCAGTCTGCGATCGATCTGGTTGGTACCGCCCAATCGCGCATCGGCGGGCTGCTGGACAACGAGCCGTGCGACCTGGAGCCAGTTGCGCCGGTGATGGCCCGGGTGTTCGCCGAGCTATCAAGCGCGGCCAGCAGCACCGGCATCAGCGGCTTGTCCACCAGCCTGCGGGACCTGGACGAGGTGCTGGACGGCCTGCAGCCGGGTCGGCTCTACGTGTTGGCAGCCAGGCCCAAGATGGGAAAGACCACGCTGGCGCAGAACATGGCCGAGCAAGTGGCGATCCGCGCTGGAAAGTCCGTGGCCTTCTTCAGCTTCGAGATGAAGCCGGAGGAGCTGGGCAAGCGCATGCTGTCCAACCTCGCCGGCATCACCGGCAGCCGCTTGCGCAGCAAGGATTTGGACGAGGTCGACTGGCAGAACGCTGCGCACTGGACGCGCAAGATCGGGGAGGCATCGCTGCGCATCAGCCGCCCGCGCGTCGCCAAGGTGCAGCACGTCTGCGCCCAGGTGCGCCGGATGAAGGCGCAAGACCCGGACCTGTCGCTGGTGGTGATCGACTACCTGCAGCTGATGCACGTAGACGGGGATAACCGCGCCTCCGGCATCGGCGACATAACCCGGGCGCTGAAGCTGCTGGCCAGCGAACTGGACATTGCCGTACTGCTACTGAGCCAGCTCAACCGCGACGTGGAGAAGCGCACAGGCGACAAGCGGCCGATCGTGGCTGACCTGCGCGACTCCGGTTCCATCGAGCAGGACGCCGACGCGGTGATCTTCATCTACCGAGACGAGATCTACCACAAGGACAGCCGCTATGAGGGAACCGCCGAGCTGATCGTCGCCATCCAGCGAGACGGCGCCCCGGGCATGGCGCGAGTGCAGTACACCCCCGGCCTGTTCCGCTTCGAGACCCTGCCCGAGTACTGGCAGCCGAAGCAGAACCAATCCAGCGCGCCGGCCAATGGGATGGCGCCAAAGCGACGTGGCTTGGCTGCGGCCCTGCGTGGAGGAGCTGACGCATGACCACCGAAGCCGCCAAGAAGATCAAGGCGAAAAGGGCGCGCCGCCCGGTGTACCTGATGGTCCGCAGGCTGGTGGACCCAGCTACTGGCGAGTCCGTAGGCGCCCTGGTGCCAGCGCACCCCATCGACCAGCGCCTGCTGAAGGAGCGCCGGTTCAACGTTGGGCGGGAGATCCGCGCCGAGTTGAAGCAATCTCGCAACCCGGCCTTTCATCGCCTCGTGCACGCCGTCGGCGCGCTGCTGGTGGACCACGTGGACGGCTTCGACACGATGACCTCCCACGATGCCCTGAAGCGCGTGCAGCGCGAGGCTGCCGTGCACTGCGAGCAGGTAGAGGTTGACCTGGGCCCGATGGGCAAGGCGCTGGTGCTGCAGCCGCGATCGATCTCCTTCGATGAGATGGACGAGGGCGAGTTCGGCGAGCTGTTCCGGGGCATCACCGACTACATCGATCGCCACTACATCAGCGGCCTGACCGACGCAGTGCGCGGCGAGTACCTGCTGATGGCCGGCGAGCAAAGGAGGACTGCGTGAAAAACTCAGTGGTAAGCGACGTTCAGATAGTCAAAAAAGTGCTTCAGCGCTACATCAATACGGCTGTCGGCATATTCCAGAAGCTCGATGAAGCCGGCCGCGTTCTCAGGCATGAGAAGCGAATCAGTCAGCAGGTCCAGCGATTCCTCAAAAAAGCTGATGGCGGTGAGACAGTCGCCACCGCCCAGGCGGATCAGGCTGCATTCCCTTTCCAGGTCTCTCATCTCGTCCGGCACTCGATCTATCGGCATGGGATGGATGCTGTTGCCCGTCTGCTGGGTCTTTGCGGCTTCGAGTTGGCGCGCAATGACTTTCTTGAACCTCGTCATGGCCCGATTTGCGTGCGTGTAACGGCCGTTCTCTTCCAGCCGCCTCCGTTCGGCAGCTTCACCCTTTGCCACTTGTCGCTCGTAGGCGGCTATTCCAATGGCAGCCGCGATTGCCGCCACGCTTCCGATAGCCTGGACCCAAGCAGCCTGCTCCGAGGCAGTGAGAGAACACCATCCGAGCCAGCTGCAATCCATGTCATCTCCCCTAAGCAGTGGGGTGAAGCATGAAGCGCGGGCGGTCCACAGGCAACCCAACCATCGCCCAGCAGCAGCGCATGGACGCGATCAAGGACATCGGCTGCATCGTGGCGCAGGCGCTTGGCCTGGGCTTCGTCCCCTGCGATATCCACCACCTCACTCAGGGCGGCAAGCACGGCCAGAAGCGGCGCGGCCACGACTTCACCATCGGCCTGAACCCGTGGTCTCACCGCGGCGAGCCCTTCAATGGGATGAGCGCGGACACCTGCGAGAAGCTGTTCGGCCCCTCTTACGCCAAGCAGCCGCGCCTGTTCCGGCAGGAGATCGGCAACGACGACTACCTGTTGGACCTGCAGAACACGGCCCTCGATCGGTACTGGGGAAGGGTGAAGACATGGCACGCAGCCTGACGTTCGGCGTCGACCCCGGATTGACTGGAGCGGTGGCCACGCTCATCGACGGCGTGCCGGGCCCCATCCTCGACATGCCCACCTTCGACGTGGGCGGTTGGGGTGAGGTGGATTGCCGTGCGGTGGTGGTGTTCATCCGTGGGGTGCGCGACCAGCACCCCGATGCGGTGGTGTCGGCCTGCATCGAGAAGGTTGGGGCGCGGCCAGGCGATGGCGGCACCAGCGCATTCCGCTTCGGCCAGACCACCGGGAAGCTGCAGGCGGTGTTTGAGGTGCTTGGCATCCCGGCCACGCGCGTCGTGCCAGCCGTGTGGAAGCGCCAATTCGGCCTCCTGAAGCAGGACAAGGATGCCGCCCGTCTGCTGGCCATCGCACGCTTCCCGTCCGCCGCCAGCGTGCTGACCCGGAAGAAAGACAACGGCCGCGCCGACGCCCTGCTCATCGCCCTGTGGCACGAGAACACGCAGCTCGCGTCTGGTCTCACCGCCGGCGACTCGCCTTTCTGATCACGACGAACCCCACTGAGGGGACGACCATGCGTAAGAAGACCGAAAACGAGACTACAAGGCACGCGGCGCCGCATAGGCAGTTCCGCCGCTCCGCCGTGGAACTGGCAGTGGCCAGCGAGGCAGATGCGCCGCAGGTGGCAAGGAAGGTCCTATCTCGCGTGCGCGACATCCGCAATGCCCAAGGAGAGGGTAGCTACGTGTTTGGCAACCAGGCGTGCTCGGTATTCGCCCTGCGCATCGGATCAGCTGCGGGCGAGGGAATGCTGCGGGAGCACCCGGGCTGGCTGTTCGGCCTGTACGGGGCCGACACCGCCGACGGGAAGCGGGTCAGCTTTCCGACCGCCGAACAGATCGCCGAGGACCTGCGCGAGCACTACGGGTGGGACCAGCCGCTGCCCGTGAACTGTCCGAAGCAACTGAACCTGTTCGCGGCCGCCTGATTGCCATTGATCGGAGCGCTCAGGCTGGGATAACAGAGGCCATGAGCGACCGCCAGACGCCATCACAGACAGCCGCCCGGGGCCAATACCGGGACGACCAGCACGCAGGTGTCGATAACAGCGTGCAGCCGACACGGGGAGTGCCGCGTTGCGGCGGCCGCGGAGACTTACCTCTCCATGGTGACGTTCATGCCTCCGGGAAGCGGCAACTCTTCGCTCATCGGGTGCTCTGATGCCCAGGAAGAAGGAAGAGGGGAAAGCCCCCAGCAGAGCCAAGCCAGCCGGTAAGCCCCGCAGAGCCCCTTCGAAGGGGGGCAGGCCAACCAAGTACCGCGACGAGTTCACCCGTCAGGCAGCACTGCTTGGCCGTAGAGGCTGCACAGACCCGGAAGTGGCAGAGTTCTTCGATGTTGCCCTGTCCACGGTCAACCTGTGGAAGATCAAGCACCCCGAGTTTTCGGAAGCCCTAAAGCTCAGTAAGGCTGAGGCTGATCTTCGGGTGGAGCGAGCCCTGTTCGAACGGGCAACAGGCTACCGCTGCAGAGAGGACGACGTCCGGGTGATTGAGGGAGAGATCGTAGTCACCTCCACCGACAAGCAGTACCCGCCTGACCCGACCTCGATGATCTTCTGGCTGAAGAACCGCAAGCCCGAGAGCTGGCGCGACAAGCCCGAGGGCTTCAACGACGATGCTCCGCCACCGGCAGCCGTAACCGTCACCGTCGTAAGCGGCCGCAAGCGTGCCAACCCTTAACGAGCCGCAGGCCGCGTTCCTGCAGCTGCCGCATAAGTTTCGAGCCTTTGTCGGCGGCTTCGGCTCAGGGAAAACCTGGGTAGGGTGCGGCTCGCTATGCCAGCACGCCTGGCAGTTCCCACGCATCCCCGCTGGCTATTTCGCCCCCAGCTACCCGCAGATCCGCGACATCTTCTATCCGACCATCGAGGAGGTGGCGTTCGATTGGGGGTTGCGAGCGCAGATCAACCAATCGAACAAGGAAGCGCACCTGTACGCGGGCAGGCAGTACCGCTGCACGGTCATCTGCCGATCGATGGACAAGCCGTCCAGCATCGTGGGCTTCAAGGTTGGCAAGGCCCTGGTCGATGAGATCGACACTCTGAAGAAGAAAAAGGCACACGAGGCGTGGCGAAAGATCATTGCCCGCCTGCGCGTGAAGGCCGACGGCCTCCAGAACGGCATCGACGTTACCACGACGCCCGAGGGCTTCAACTTCGTGTACGAGCAGTTCGAGAAGATCCCCGGAGACGACCCGAAGAAGGCTGCGCTGTACGGAAAGGTGCATGCCAGCACCTACGACAACGAGGCTTTTCTTCCCGAGGATTACATCGAATCCCTGTTCGAGACCTACCCGGCGCAGCTGGTTTTGGCGTACATCGAGGGCCAGTTCGTGAACCTGACCAGCGGGTCGGTCTACGGCACCTTCAGCCGGAAGCTCAACGGCACGATGGCCACGATCGCTGAGGACGAGCCACTGCACGTGGGCATGGACTTCAACGTGATGAACATGACAGCGATCGTGTGCGTGATTCGCGCCGACCAGCCCATGGCCCTAGAGGAGCTGACCGGGATTCGTGATACCCCGGCCATGATCGATGCGTTGAAGGAGCGGTTCCCTGATCAGCGCATCACGGTTTACCCCGACGCCAGCGGCGGCAGCTCGCACACCAACAACGCCAGCATCTCCGACCTGGGCCTGCTGCGTGCTGAGCGCAACTTTTCAGTCCGTGTACCGACTGCCAATCCCCGGATCCGCGCGCGCGTGGTCAGCGTGAACGCCATGCTCTGCAACGCCAAGGGCCAGCGCAGGCTGCTGGTGAACGCCTACGGCTGCCCGAAGCTGACCGAAGCGCTGGAAAAGCAGGCCTATGACGACAATGGCATGCCGGACAAGACCACCGGCTTCGACCATCCGCCGGACGCCTTGGGTTACTTCATCCATAGCCGATTCCCTGCGGTGAGAAGCGCGCGCGACAGGCCGTCCATTGAACAGCCTCGGGTGCTGGTGCCCCATAGCCGGCAGTGGTTGGAGCATTCCGACCAGCCCTCACTCGCCGAACGTAGGAGATCCGCCCTGTGACCATGCCCACCGCCGAAAGCTTCACCGACGCACTGGCGGCCGAGCAGGCAGCCGACGCAGAGCGCGAGGCGCAGGCCCAGGCGCTTGCACGGGAAGAGGCGGACGTCACCAACTGGCACAAGCGCATCAAGGAGTCGCGTGACTTCGACAAGGGTGCTCGCAAGGGCTATGCGCTGGACAGGCGTTATTGCGCCAACCGCGTGGATCCGGTCTACGACGTGAGCGTTCCGATTGCAGGCACGTACGTGAACCTGCTCACCTCGTTCCTGTATGCGCGCGACCCTGAGCCTGCCGTGCAGCCGGCCGAGTCTGTGGGGACCAGCCGGGTGAAGCTGGCCAAGCAGGTCGGCCGCACGCTGGAGATCGTCATCGCTCGCCTGTGGAAACGTGGGCGCCTGAAGCACGCTGCAGACGCGATGGTGCGCTCCGGGCTGAGTGTAGGTATCGGCTGGATCAAGGCGGCCTGGCATCGGGAGACAGAGCGCGACGCCATGACCGACCAGCGCATTGCCGACCTGCGCAACAAGATGCAGGCGCTGGCCTCGATCGAGACAGAGCTGGCCGCGGGGGACGCAGCCAATCCCGACCTGTTGCGTGCTCAGTACGAGCAGCAGATGCAGGCGCTGGAATCCCAGGTCGAGCAGATCATCTACAACAGCCTGGTGGTGGACTTCGTCCGTGCTGATGACGTCCAAGTCTCGATGGACGTGGCCACGCTGAAGGATTACGTGATCGCTCCATGGATCGCGCATCGCAGCTTCATGCCCTATGACGAGGCAGTGGCAGCATTCCCCGAGCTGCGCGACGAGCTGGGCAAGGCAGAGGCCTATTACCACGCGAAACGCGACTGTGATCCGCGCGATGGCGGTTTCACAGCCACCTATGGCGCCGTCAGCGACACAGACGCCGAGGTGTTCCGCAGTGCCACCGTAGCAGGGCAGGGTGCCGATGCCGGCCCACGCTTCCTATGCGTTTGGGAGGTGTGGGACTTGACCACCAACCTGATCCACACCATCACACCGGGCCTGCGGCGGTACCTGCGCGCTCCGTACGCCCCTGACCAGGCCAGTACGCGGTTCTATCCGTTCTTCCAGTGGGCACCATTGTGGGTCGATGGCGAGCGCCACCCGCAGTCGTTGGTCGATCGCTCGCGCGCCCTACTGGACGAGTACAACCGGACCCGCACCAACTACCGCGAGCACCGCCGTCGAGCCATCCCGAAGATGGGCTTCGACCGCGGCGCGCTGGATCCGGATGACGCGAGGAAGCTGGAAGGCGCCACCACCAGCGAGATGGTGGGGTTGGACTTGAAGGGCCAGACAAGCCGCGACGTCCTCTTTGCCGTCCAGTACAACCAGATCGACGCCGCGCTGTACGACACTGCCCCCATCCGCGCCGAGCTTGAACTGATCTGGGGCATTCAGGAGGCGCTGTCCTCCAGCATCCAAACAGCCAAGACCGCCACCGAGTCCGAAATCCAGCAGCAGGGCACCGAATCCCGCCTGGGTTACAGCCGCGATAGCTTGGACGAACTGCTCGGCGAACTGGCGCTGTACAGCGGTGAGCTTGCTATGTCGCCCAACGGGCTCTCAGTCGATGAGGTGTTCGATATCGCCGGCCCGGAGGCCCTGTGGTTCAACGCGCCGCTGCCCGATCTGGTGAACTCACTGCTCAACGTGGACATTCGCGCGGGCAGCTCTGGCCGTCCAGCATCCAGCCTGCGTCGGCAGCAGTGGGGCGCGATCCTCCCGCAGTTGCAGGAGGCGGTGATCACCATCGGCCGGATGCGCGGCGCGACGTCGTTCGACATCGCCAACAGCCTGGAGCAACTGGCCGTTGAGTCGGTCGAGCGCCTGGGAGACCCATCGATCGACGCGTACGCGTTCATTCCGCAGGTGCCGGAGGTGTCAGCCATGGGCATGCCAGGCGCTGATCCAATGATGCCCGGCGCACCTAGTCCCGACCCGATGCAGCAGCTTCCGCCGGCTGAAGCGCCGGTACCCACCGCAGCACCCGTGGGCGGCGTCGTCGCCCAGCCTCTCTGACCACAGGAGCAGATCATGCGCCGCCACCCACTGACCATCGCTATCAAACACGCCCTCGCGCTCTGGGCTCGCTGAGCAGCCCGCCAATCCGCCGCCAACTGAGGTACCACCATGCATATTGAAGACCCGAACACGCCGGCCGTGCCGGACACCACCCCGACCGATGCTCAACCGGCTGACGCCGCAGCACCGCCGGTCGCCGACGGCGGCGACAACAGCCAGCCGGCCGCCGCAGAATTAGATGCATTCTCCGCCGGCGTGGAAGCGGCACGCGAGCAAGAGGCGAAGGACGATCCGCTTCCCGCTGCAGCACCTCCGGCCGATGGCCAGCCGCCCGCCCAAGAGCCCGCACAAGGCGCGCCTGCAACTCCTGCCGCCATCGACCCGGCAGCACCTCCCGCGGGCCAGCAGCCGCCTGCGCAGGGCGAACAGCCGCAGCCTACCGTCGATGAGGAAGTGAAGCAGCTCGGCCTGAAGGAGCGCGCTGCGGAACGGTTCCAAGAGCTGCACTCGCAGGCCAAGGCTGGCGAAGTGGCGAAAGAGCGCGTCAGCCAATGGGAACAGACCGTTCAGAGCACCGGTGCATCGCCTGAGCAGTTCGGCGCGTCAATGCGCTACCTGGCTGACGTGAACTCCGGCGATCCCACTCGTATGGCAGCTGCCTACGATCGCATGCAGGGCGAGCTGCAGTGGCTGGGCAAGCAGCTTGGTCGCGAGGCGCCGGGCTTCGACCCGCTCAGCGCGCATCCGGACCTGACCGGCCGCGTCACCTCGGGAGATATCACGCGTGACGTGGCGCTGGAGCTTGCTCAGCACCGCCAGCAAGGGCAATTGCAGCAGACGCATGCCCAAGCACAGCAGCAGGACATGCAGTATCAGCAGGGGCTGGCCTCGGTGCAGCAACTGGGAACGCAGCTTAGCGCTGGCGATCCGCAATTCCAGCATAAGCTGGCCATGCTGGGCCCTAGCATCGACATCATCCAACGCACACTGCCGCCGGCGCAGTGGGCACAGGAGATCCACCGGGCCTACCTGGCCATTCCAGCCGTTGCCGCGGCCCCGGTGGCTGCTGCTGCACCAGCACGGGCAGCGCCCAACCCGATCCGCCCCAATGGAGGGGCACCGCTGGCGCCGAAGGTCACTCCGGAAAATGCTTTTGATCTCGGAGTGCAGGCAGCCAAGGATCAGGGGCAGTAAAGAAAAAGGGGCCTTTCGGCCCCTTCTTTCTACCTTGCCTCCACCGTGAAAAGAGGCTCATTGCCCATGGTGCGGCCATGTTTGTCTACCATCCAGCCCTGCCATTTCGTGAATCGGCGTCGATCATAGGCAACACCACCACCTTCCGAAGGCTGGCCATCGATGGTGAAAAGGCGATCTGAGCCGAACTGCTTGCAGAAGATGGTCAGTCGACTACCTAACATGAGCGTTGGTATCCAAGGACCGTCTCCGGTAACGACTCCTGCGACGCTGTCAGCCCTGAGATCAACTGAGTAGTCACCGCTGATGTAAGTGGCCGTTCCGTATGGATTGGAGACGAACCCGCCAGCCCCCTCGCCAGTCAACAGGATTGCTGAACTTCCACCCTCATTACCGTTGTTTGCATTGACGGATAGGTACCACTCATCACCGGTCGTGAAGAAGCAGCCCGCAGGAACCTGCGAAGCATCTGCTGCAAAAAGTGCGTGTACGGGAATACTCATTCCATTGCCCCTGTTGAGAAAGCCGGTTTTCCCCGGCTGGCCGAGTGTATCTGGCAATTCGCCCATTGACGCGTCCACCAGCGCTGGCATCTTGACCACCGAGCGGCCCACCAGCCGCCCCGCGTGTGACGTAAGCCGGGTTCGCCGCCGGTAGCGCTGTAACGAGCCTCGCGCCCTCGGAACGCGGAAAGACCCTCAGCCCCTACGGGCTGGCCATCTTTCCTTCCGAGGCCATTCCTATGCCGCTTACCGCTGCCCAGATGATTTCTGGCGCCAACACCCAGTTGCAGGCGTTTGCCAAAGACGATCCGATCGATCAGTTCACCTCTGATCGCCCCTTGGCCAACTGGCTGATCCGCAACAAGAAAGATTCGATCTTTGGTAACGGCGTCTTCAACGAGAAGATTCGCTACACCAACGATTCGAACTACCAGAACTATTCTGGTGACGATCAGGTCACCTACAACCGCAAGAAGACCACGCGCCTGGCGCCGTACCAGGCATACGAGGCGTTCGACGGCTTCACGCTCAACGAAACCGAGCTGGCCAACAACGGCATCATCCTCACTGATGACCGCAATGCGGTGATGACCGAAGCTGAGAAGATCCAGATCGTCAACATCCTGACCGAGAACAGGACCACCCTGAAGGACGGCTTCCAGGAAAACTGGGACATTGAAGTCCACATGGACGGCTCTACCAACCCGAAGGCGGTACCCGGCTTGGATGCGCTGGTCAGCACCACGCCCGCGGTTGGCACGGTTGGCGGCATCGATGCCGCGGCAACGCCATACTGGCGCAACTGGGCGGACATGGGCATCAGCACGGCAACCGCTGGCAATCTGATCCAGCGAATGGAAACCCTGTGGCGCAAAACCATCGCCTACGGAAAGATGGGAGCGCCAGACTTCATTCCGATGGGTTCGGAAATGTACGACGCGCTGCAGGCCGATGCGCTGAAAGTGATGGGTCGCCAGATCACCATCGGCCCGTCCTCCAGCGGTGGCGGCGTCACCTTGGACCCGACCACCAAAGAGCTGCGCTTCAAGAACGTCCTGGTGGTGTGGGATCCGACCTTCGATGCCCTGGACGATCTGGTCGGCGTGATCGCCAATCCGTGGAAGAAGCGCGGTTACTTCCTCAACAGCAAAACCATCAAGCTGCGCCCTGTGCAGGGCCGCTGGATGATCAGCCGCACTCCGCCGCGGGTGTATGACCGCCACACGCACTACTTCGGCGTGACTGCGCATTACGGCCTGACGATGAAGAAGCGCAACAGCAACGCGGTCTTCTCGATCGCCTGACCCACGCAACGCCGGCGGGGCCAGACCTCGCCGGCAGGAGACCTGAAATGCCGAACGTAAAGACGCTCCCGATCGGGGGCACCATCGTCAAGCTCAACAAGACTCCGCTGCTGGGCGGCTGGGGTCGGGAAGGGCTGGCCAACCTGGGCGCCAATACCGCCGTGGCCACCGGCGTCCTGCTGCAGGGCCACGAAGCACCGGCAGACGGCAGTACGCCAGGCGCTGCCAGCACTGGCTGGTTCACGCTGCTCAGCGGCGCGGCCGACCTGGCCCCGGTGGTCGAGATTGCCGACCTGCCGGACTTCATTCGCACTGGTGCCGACGCGACGGCGCCGATCACCCTGGAGGGCGTGCAGTAATGGCCAAGACCGTATCCCTGTTGCTGCTGACGCTGGTCATCGACCGCGATGCAACCACGAAGCTGCCGGTGCAGGCGTTCGACTTCGAACGGCCGATCCTGAACGAGCTGTACCCGGAAGAGTCCATCAGCGAAGTGAAGCGTGAATCCATCGAGGTCAAGAACTTCGACGTGGCAGAGGCCTTTGCCGGCCTGGAAAACAAGTATGGCCGGACCGCCGAGGGTGCCGAGGCGCTGCGCTATGCCTACCGCAGCCGCGCTGAGTTCGCCAAGGCGGTGGAGACGAGCATCGCCGGTGCCAAGGAAGACTCCGGGCTGGTCGAGGACGAAGAAGAAGGAGACCAGCCGGCTGAGCTGGAAGACCTCGCCAGCAAGACCATCGCCGAGATCGAGGCGGAGCTGGACAACCTGACAGACGAAGAGCTGCATGAGCTGGCTGAGATCGAGAAGGCCAGCAAGAACCGCAAGGGCGTGCTGGATGCCATCAGCGCAGCGCTGGGCGAGCAGGGCAGCGACACCGAGTAAGTCCGCTGGCGGCGGGCTGGCGGCCGGCCGGGGCGACTCGGCTGGCCGTTTTTCTTTCTGGAGGGCGAGATATGGGCGGCAACAACGCACCGATCATGGTGAATGGCGGCAACGTCTACGACAGCCCGCTGGGCTACGACGCACCGATCAACTACGACACCGGGCAGGTGAATCTGGCCTCCCTCGGCGTGGAGTGGTCGCTGAAGAAGTGTCGGGACGAGATCATCCAGAGGCTTGGTTTCGTCGTCGCTCCGGTCAAGGTCCAGCGGACGTTCGACCAGCTTCGCTCTACCGTGGCCACGTCGCTTGGATTCAGCTACGTCGGTGCGCCGACCCCGCGAACCATGCAATCGTTACGCATTGACCTGCTGCGTCGGCTGGGCTTCTCCGTACAGGCGACGGCGGCAGCGTGGCCGCCAGGCATGAAGGAACTGTTGACCAACTTCCTGACCGAGGCGCAGGAGGCGCTGCAGCACCAGTATCGGCTGAGTGTCGGCACGCCGTTGCAGCCGTTCGCGGAAGACGACGACCTGACGACGCTGGACCCGTGGGCAATCTTCCTGCTGGCCCTGGCCAATGCGAAGGCCCACCACGGGCAACAGGATTCGAAGGCCTACTTCGACCAACTGGGTGGATACATCGCCACGGTGTCCAAGTCGGCGGACATCGACCAGATCATCAACACCGCCCAGGACTCGCTGCTGCAGCGATACGCGATGGACCGTTACGAGGATGGATCTGCCCCGCTGGTGGAGGACGACGACAAGACCGCCATCGACGGTGTCGCGGTGGAGATGCAGGCCATCGCCGATGCCAAGGCCAAGTATGGACAGAAGGACGCCGAGGCGTATTACACCCGACTGCGGGAGATGGCCGAGCGGCGCCCGTTCGATCTTGACGCCATGGTCAACAGCTTCATCCGCGACACGCAGGACCAGCTCTATCAGCAGTACAAAGAGCTGCGTACCGAACGCTGGTGGACCATCGAGTGCATCCCCGGCGCGAATCTCTACGACGTGCCTTTGGACCTGGACCAGTACCTCGATTTCCGTCGTATCACCTGGGCCGGCATCCTCGATGGGGCGCAGTGGACACCGCTGATCTCCGGCATCGATCCGGTGCTTTACACCAGCACCTCGCTGAGCAAGCCTGCCTACTACCGCCTGAGCGGCGTGATTGAGATATTCCCGGCCCCCGACCGCGCATACACGATCAAGATGCGCGGACACCTCGGCCTGAAGTGGCTCAACGGCGACAACGACCTGCTGACAGTCAACAGCCGCGCTGTGTTCCTGCATGCCCTGTCCAACGCCAAAGCCCACTATCGGCAGCCCGACGCCGGCAACTACATGCAGCAGGCCCAGGCCTATGTGCGGCAGTTGGTTGCGGGAAGTCACGGAACGCGCCGCTACATCCCCGGCACCCGGCAGGCGGCGCCCGCCGTTCGACCCATTCCTGTTGGCGGCTGGCCGGAGGGCTGATCAATGCGTGCAACCTACCTATCTGCGGTCAAGGCTGGCATCACGCGGCTGCGGGACAAGGGCGGCGCGTCGGAGGATGCGCTGTTCGACCTGGTCAACGGCTACGTCACTGCCGCACGCACGATTCGCATGCGCCCTGGCGCGCGTCTGCCGTTGACGCTTCCGCCGGGGACTGTTGGGCTGACCTCCTTCAAGGGGGCTTTCGTGGTTTTCGCCGATGCGGTGATGCCGGCAGGCCCCGGCTACTCCGTAGTGGTGCTGAAGCATCCGAGCAACGGCTCGGCCACGCTGAAGGAGATTCACTTTTCGTTGCCGTTTCTCGGCTACCTATACGTCGTGGCGGAGTTCTCCGACGGCTCGACATATCACTACTGGCTGGAGGAGGGGAGCCCGTGGGCAGCCAACACGACATACCTTCCCGATGCGCTTGTGAGCCCCACTGTGCCCAATGGACTGGCCTACCGGCTGGCTGACACTGGATCCGGCTACGCGACGTGGGAGGCATACGCGGTGCGTGCCACTGGCAACACCGTCGTGCCCACGGCCAACAATGGTTTCCGTTACACGGTAACTGCAGTGAGCAGCGCGGGCGCCCGCTCCGGAGACACCGAACCGACGTGGCCGGCACAGGCCGGGGCGGCGGTGAACGAGGACGTTGCCATCGAGAACCCGTATGCGAACGCTGGCAGCGGAACGGCTGGCGGTTCGGTACCGGCGTGGACCATTGGCCTGCAGGCTGCTCCCGGGGATCTGATCCGGCCCATCAACTTGCCATCACCAACTCCCATTGCGCCAACGAATGCAGACTTCAGTGCAGGCTCGGCTGGCTGGGACATCGAGGGTGGTGCGCAGGTCAATACTGGCCGGTTGGAGCTGCCGGGCAGCATCAGCGATGGCGCTGCGGTCAATCAGGCGCGGTTCGTGGTCGCGGACGGTGCAAACCTCAATGCCACTTGCCAGGTCGACCAGGGGCCAGCAGCCGCTGGCGCAACCCGTGGCTGGTGCGAGATCCGGTGGTACGACGAAGAGGATGTGATGGTGTCCTATAGCCAGGGCACCATGATCACCAGCGGCGTGGGCACGTCTTCCGTGACTTCCCCCAAGCCAGTTGGTGCCGCGTACGCGCGCGCGGTGATCGGGCTCTGGTCGGTGGCAGACCATAACCACCTGACTTACGGCGATTCCCTGACTGTATCCGGCGCGGTGAACGGGCTTCCTGCTGGCCTCGTCTATCAGGCGGTTCAGGCCAGCACCGGCCATACGGGCGGCAGCGAGCCAGAGTGGCCGAACATCCTCGGCAAGCGGATTGTCGATGGTGGTGTGACCTGGGAGGCGGTGGCAATTACCCGTGTCACGTGGCAGGCAGCACCGTTGTTCGTGAGCGGCGGTGCCGAGCCAGTATGGCCGCCAGAGGTGGGTGGCACGGTTGTTGACGGCACCCTGACCTGGCAAGCGGTCAGTCGCCGCATTGAGGACGAAAACTGCCCCAACAGCAAGGTGGTGGCTATCGCGGCATCCAAGGTATTCGCGGCGGATGGCGACACCATTCGCTACAGCGCGACCGTGGCGCCGAAGGACTGGACCAGCAGTGATGATGCCGGGTTCCTGCCTACGGGCCTGCAGAACTATGGCGCCAACCCGGTGGCGGCCATGGGCCTCTATCGTGGAAACCTGATTCCCTTCAATGCCGAGGCTTTCCAGCTTTGGCAGGTAGATGAAGACCCAGCCAGCATGGCGTTGCTCGATGCGCTGCCGATGGGTAGCACCCAGCATCGCGCCATCGCCGCGGTATCCAATGATCTGCTGTTCCTGAGCAGCCAAGGCGTGCGTACGGTGGGCATCGCTGCCAGCAGCACCAACTTCCAGGCGGGCGATGTAGGCATGCCCATCGACGTGCTGGTGCAGGCGTGGCTGGCCGACCCTGCCGTGGTGCCCCGGGCGCTGTACTACCCTGCCGCTGGCCAGTACTGGCTGATGTTCGCCCGCGACGGCGCGACGGAGGTGTTCGTTTACACCATGACCCAGATCGGACAGGTGGGCGCCTGGTCGCGCTACCTGTTCCCGTTCGAGGTCGGCGCGTGGGCCATCCAGGGCGATTCTCTGTATCTGCGCTCGGAAGACCGTATCTACCGGATGGAAGAGGGCGCGGTCGGCGACGAGGTCCAGGCGGGGGTCACAACCCCCTTCAAAGGGGTCATCCAATGGCCGTGGCTTGATTTCGGTCAGCCAGGTGTCTCGAAGATGCTCTACGGCTTTGAGATCGTGGGGCAGGGCAAGGTGCAGGTGCAGGTCGGCTATGACCAGACCAACAGCGGCGCGTTTACCGCTCCGTATGAGGTCCGACCCGACACGCTGACCGGCGGGCCCATCCCGCTGCCGCTGGCTGGCCCATCGTTTGCTGTCCGGCTGGTCTACGACGGCACAGAGGCGTGGCAGTGGAATGCGTTTGGCCTGTATTTGCAGGATCTCCGGCCAATGACGTGACCCTTGAACAGGGATAGGCGGAGGGCAGCATAGGCGCATGATTTCGCCGCGCCTCCCTCGCAACATCGTCCGCTGTCGGCCTCTGCATCTGGTGGTGCTGGCGGACTGCCTGCGGGAGGAAGAGCAGCGGCAGTTCCTCGCCGTGCTCGGCGGACCGGCCTACAACCCCGACACCGCAGCGCATGCGCTGGTCAACATGTGGGCGGCGTCTGCCCCATACGCTTTGACCGTGCTGCGTGCTGATGGCACGCCGGCGGCCGCAGGTGGCTTTGAGTACGTCGGCCAAGGCATCTGGCAGTCGTGGATGGTCGGCACCTCTGATGGCTGGACCGAACAGTGGCGATCGATGACCAAAGCCACGCGCTGGCTGATCGAGCAACTGTTCGCCAACGACGCGCGCCGCATCCAGGTCAACGCGCTGGCCAGCCGCACGAAGGCGCTGGAGTGGTTCGAGCGCTCGCTGGGCCTCCAACCCGATGGCATATGGCGGCGGCAGGGCGCGAATGGCGAGGACATCGCCCACTTTTCACGAATGCGAGGTGCCTGATGGGCGCAAGTAGCGGTAGCAAGGCGGCCAATGCCGCCGCACAGACCGAGGGCTGGCGTACCTCGAACATCAACCGTTCCGTGGGCCAGATCGACCAGATCTATGGCTCCCCAAACCGGCAGGCAGGTCTGGATGACTTCCTTGGCGCCAGCCGCCAGTTCTACACCGGCGAGCTTGACCGCCAGAAGGAGCAGGCCGATCGGAGCCTGAAGTTCGCCATGGCGCGCAGCGGCCTCGCCGGCGGCAGTGCTGCAGTTGACGCTAACCGCCGATTGGGGGAGGACTACAGCCGTGGCGTGCTGGACTCTGAACGTCTGGCACAAGGTGCGCTGTCCGACCTTCAGGCGGCTGATGAAACATCTCGACAGAACCTAATATCTCAGGTCGCCGGCGGCATGAGCCTGACCAGTGGGGCCAATCAATCGGCGTTGGCTATGCAGAACAACCTGCAGTCAGCGCAAGGACGGCTAAGCGCGGATGCCCTCGGCGACGTGTTCGGAGGGTTATCCGACGTGTACACGCGCAGTCGAGATCTGGCGGCTGATCGCCGTGGCTTCCGCGACGTTTACAACACTCTGTACCAGCCCGGATTCGGCTACGGCGGCGCCCGATGAGAGCACTCCCCGAGGTTCTGGATGCAATGACTTCGCTGGTCAGCCAGCCCAGCCTGTCGGATATCCTGCGGCTGCAGGAACTGTGCGAACAGATGCCGCAGGCTGAAATGCCTGTGGAACACGTCTTCCTGCCCGGTCAGTACCTGCGCAAGATGAGTATGCCGGCGCATTCCCTGGTCGTCGGGAAGCGGCACCGGTACCGGCACGCCCTGATCGTCACCGGCCACGTGACCGTCCGCACCGCCGATGGAATGCACGAGCTGCAGGGCACCCACATCATCGACTCGCCTGCAGGGATGAAGCGCGCGATCTACGCGCATTCCCCAAGCGAGTTGGTAACCGTCCACCTTACGGACGAGACCGACCTGGACCGCATCGAGGCGCTGGTGATCATGCCCGACGATGAGCCGCTTGCCTTGGAGAATCAGCCATGACGTGGGTCGCCACAGCTATCACCCTGATAGGAGCTGCTACCCAGCAGTACACCCAGCACAAGGCCAATAGCGCCCGTGATGACCGCTTGGCGCAGCAGATCCGCACCCAGTCAGCTAATCAGGACCGGGCCAATGCAGCAGTAAACGATCTGCTCACACAGCGGGCCACCGACGACGGAGCCGTACAGCGCGACGCAACGGAGCGCAGTTTCCTCGACCAGGCACAGGCGGCCCAGCTGGCAGCCGGCAGTGGTCTACGGCAGCCTGGTGCTGTCAGCGACGCATACCGCACTGCAGCCAACGATGCTGCGTTGGGGATCGGAGACTACAGCCGGAACGCTGCCAGTCTGATGGCGCGGATGGACGCGCCGCGACAGCAGCGGCGGCGCGAGAGCCTGCAGAGTGGCAACCTCGCAACCCAGCTGGGGCTGATCGGACGGCAATCGCAGAGCGACGACTACCTCTCCAATCTCCAGCTGCAATCTGTTCAGGCTGATCCGTGGCTCAGCGCGGCCGGTATGGTCGCGCAGGGCGTTGGCCGCGGAGTGGCTGGCCGTGCAGGAAGCGCAGCGAGCACTGCGGGCACGGCCAGCGGCTTCGGAAGCGAAGCCAGTAATTGGTACACCAATCCGAAACTTTGGGGGCGTTGACATGGCAACGAATGGTTGGGCCTCCTTGGGTGAGGCATTCGCTGGCGGCGGCGCACGCCGCGAACAGGCATACCAGCAGGGTCAGTCCCGTGCTGCACAGCTCGCTACCCTGCTTGCAGGGGCGCAGATCAAGCGCAGCGAGGCGATGGCGCGTGACCAACTGCCGTCGAGCATTGGCGGTGTGGTCGCTGATCCGGGGCAGGCCAACCTACTCACAAACGCACTGCTTGCCGGTATCAATCCGACGCAAATCAGCGGCTACCAGGGCGACGTGCAGGAACAGGGCTTCCGGCAATCGGCGGTGGAAGCGCCGAACTGGAACGAGGCCAACCGCTACCTGCGGGGCGTGGCGTCCGGTCCACAACAGCTCGCGACAGTTCAGGGCCAGAACCTGATCAACAACCAGTTCCTGGAGGGTGGCGGGGGCATCTCGACCACCGACCAGGGAAGGGCCAGCATCGGCGCAGACCAAGCACGCTCTGCGGCGTCGTATGCCAGTGCGAACAGCTCCAATGTGACGGCAGACGCCACACGGGAGCGGCTCGGTATCGCGCGGGCGCAGTTCGACCTGCAGCGGCAGGGCCAGTGGAATCCTAGCGGTAAACAGGCAGGTGGCGCCGCGTCGCTGCCGATTGGCGCGCTGCGCGAGCTTCTCGGCACCGAGGAAGCCCTGGGAGGGACGCAGGTCCTGGCGGACATCATTGGGAAGACCGAGGCGCGGATGGCCGACGGTTCGCTCAGCGTCTCCCCATGGGCGGCGGCGGCGGGCGTTGCTCGCACGAAACTGGGCATCGCCAACGCCAACGACGTCAACCTGACCGAATGGGATGCTGATCGGACCAAGATCGTCAACGAGTCCCTGCGGCTCAACAACGGCGTGCAGACCGAAGGCGATGCCCAGCGCGCTGCCAACGAGCTGATGAGCGCCAACGATGAGCAGACCGTGCGCCGCGCGCTGCGGCGTCTTTCGGAAATCAACGCCCGTGCGGTGGAGCTCCAGCAGCGCAAGGCTGGCTTGGTAAATGCGAACTATGGCCGCGAGTACACGGCGGGCGGCCAGCTGCTGGGCACTCCTGCCGCAGCGCAGCGCCCAGTACCAGCTTCTGCCGCAGCTGCATTTGGTGCCGGCTCCCAGCCCGCGGCACCGGTTCGCCGGCGCTTCAATCCGGCCACCGGGAGGATCGAATAATGCCCATCGAGGTGGATCTGCCCGACGGCAGCATTGCCGAGTTTCCGGATGGCATGCCGGACGCGGAAATCAATGCGGTTCTGCAGCGCCAGTTCGGGGGCGGTCAAGCCCCGGTAACGGATATGCCAGCCGTCCAGGCACTGCCGCCTGATTTCTCCGGCGTCACCGCTTCAGTAGACAGCACCGCCAGCGACAGGCAGGCGGACGGCTGGAAGGCTGGCATCGGCCGTGACCTGGCCTTCGGCGCTCGATCAGCGCTGCAAGGCGCTGGCAGCCTGCTGGGTGCATTCGGCGGTGATGCGCTTGGCGCACTGGAAACGAATGTCACCGGCCGGCCGGTCTCCAGCTTCCGTGACAACGCCGCGCGACTGGCGGATGTGCTTGGCCTGCCGCAGGCGCAGACAGCGGGAGACCGCGTGCTGGGTGATATTGGCGAAGCGCTGACTGGCACCGCGTTGTCGCTGGGCGGCGGCGCAGCGCTGAGCGGCGGCCGTGCAGCAGCACCGACGATTGCCAATGCTGCGCCTGCGCCAACAGCAGTTCCCGGCATAGCAGAGCGCGCTGGCGAGTTCCTGACGGCTCAGCCGTTGCTGCAGGTGTTGAGCACTATCGGCAGCGCGGGCGCGGCCGGCACCGCGCGGGAAAATGGCGCGGGCGGTGGCGGTCAGCTTGCAGCGGCGCTTGCTGGCGGTATTGGGCCGGCGGCCCTGGCCCAAGGCGGTGCGGCCGCCCTGCGCGGCGCTGTGCGTGGCCGGTCCGGAGATGCCATGCGCAACACCATCGCCGATTTTGAGGCGCTGGGCACGACGCCTTCCGTGGGCCAGGCGTCAGGAAACTCCAACCTGGTTGGCGTGGAGAACCTACTGGCCGGCGCACCGACCAGCTCTGGAGTGATGCAGCGCTTCGCACAGGGGCAGGGCGACGACATTGCACAGAACCTTGCTGGTCGTTCGCGCGCGCTGGCGCCCGATCCTACTCGGCAGAACGCTGGCACCGCGATCGAGAGTGGTGTCGCCTCCTTCAAGGGGGACGTTACTGCACGCCGCCGCGCGCTCTACGATGCCGTGGACCAGCTCGTACAATCGGATGCACCCGTGCGGCTGGACCGCACCAGAGCCGAATTGACGCGGCTTACCACGCCTGACCCAGGTGCCCCGTCATCTTCCGGCTCGCTTATTCCCGACGAGGTGAATCAGCTTGCCCGCAATATCGCTGCGGACCTCGGCGAAACTGGCGACTCGCTGCCGTACCAGACCTTCAAGGATCTGCGCTCGAACCTGGGCAACGGGCTCTTCGACTTCTCACTGACACCGGACAAAGCCACCACCCAGCTGCGTGGCGTCTACCGCGCGATGGGCGACGATATCGAGGCAGCTGTTGCTGCACAGGGAGGCCAGGCACCTGCGGCGCTCGCGCGCGCCAACGCCTATTTCAAGTCGACGCAAGAACAGCTGAAGCAGTTGGAGCGCGTGGTCAATAAGAACGGCGGTCCGGAAAAGGTATACAACGCGGTCATGGCCGGCGCGGGCGAGGGCGGCACCACGCTGAAGCGCGTCATGGAGGCGCTGCCTGACGACGGCAAGAAGTCGCTGACTGCCGCTGTACTCAATCGAATGGGGCGCCCGACGCCTGGCCAAGCCGGTCTGCCTGCTGAGCAGTTCAGCCCCGGCACCTTCATGACCAACTGGAGCAAGCTGTCCAATGAGGCGCGCGCGGAGCTGTTCGGCCACTACGGCCCTGGCTTTGCCAAGGACATGGACCAGATCGCCCGCGTGGCCGACAACATCAAAAGCGGGGCATCGTTCTTCGCCAATCCGAGTGGCACCGCGAACAGGGCGGCCGCATATACCTACGGGGCGGCGCTGGTGGCGTCCATGATGGATGTGACTGGAACTACCACGTCGCAGCTGCTCGGGGCAGGGCTTGCCGCAAACGGCGGCGCTCGTCTGCTGACCAGTCCGCGTTTCGTCAAATGGCTTGCCAGGGCGACAACTGCGCCGAAGGGGTCGGTGGCCGGAAGCTTGAGCTCGCTTCGAAATATCGCAACGAGCTCGAACGACGGTGAGTTAGAAGATATTGCGGAGCAGCTGAGGAAGGCCCAGCAGGAAGCCGATGGCGCTGACAACGAAGACTAGAACGCAGCCAACAAACGCCACAGCCAGCCAGCCGCCGTGGCGCGACCCCCGCTCGTGCTTCCGCTCCCAGTCTTTCCGCTGGATCTCGCCCCAGGCCCTGTCGGGGTGAAACTCCCCGGTTCCTTTGAATCGGTCTTCGGTCATCTTCAGTCCCTCTCAATGTCGTGATGGTAGTCCGCCATAAGGCGGACCGCCTCAATGGGAAGAAGAGTCGCCGAGGATCTTTGCCTTTTCGGCGTCAAACTCGGCTTGGTTCAGTGCCCCACTCTCCAAAAGACCTTTTAAACGCTCGATCTGGCTGTACTTGTCGACGGTATCGCCTGGATGGGCCTTCTGCTTCGCCGCGATAGCAAGACCAGGAAGCTTGTTGTCGATATCGGCATCGTAGTTGGAAATAATCGCATTGGCTGCGCGAATGGAGGCGTTTCTTCCTGAGTTCTTGCGCATGTCGTTGTACACGGCTGAGTAGAAAACTCGCCGATCTTCCGCGCATGCCCCCTTCGCTGCTGCGGCCATGGCAAAAGCATTCTGTCCGGTCGGAGCATATTCACGCAGCCTCGCCTCCAAGCAGCTCGTGTAAGCCCGATTGGCCTGGGTGCCATCGAGGTTGGTGGAAACCATATCGACAGCTTCCCGATCCCGGCTACCCAGTGCTTCCCCCAGCTTTGACCAGCCAGACTCCTGTGCGTGAACAGTTACCGAGCAAAGAGTCAGGGACGAGACAAACATCAATTTCAGGCGCATAGGTCCTCCTTGACCCGGCCAATCCGGGCCCGTCGGCATCCTACCACCGTCGAACGGCCGGCCCCGCAGAGGAGCGCACCGGCCATCATGGACGACCGGCGCCTTACTCACTCTCCTACTTTGAAGATAGATTCTTCGCCAATCTGAACACCATCTTTCATCAGCCAGACCTCAAACTCATCGACGTAGTAAGAAGGGTAGCTCTCATGGTAATCACGCGCGATTGCCGGTGCTCCATTCAAGTTGAATCCGTACTTGTGCTCAGGCGCACTGGATATATGCCCCCACAACTCCGGGGCGTCATCCCAGAACAGAAGATTCAATGCCTTCCTTCGATCTTCGCCAACAAGCCTGCTGGTGAGATCGCCAACCCTGAAATCGGCCGAATACTCCTCGCTGATTACAAGCCCGGGAATGTCAGGCGCCAAGGTAATTGAGCCAGCTTTATCGCCAGTCAGGTAAAGGATATTTTCGCGATCCCCATTGGGTGTTTCGAACCACGTCCGAAGAGCCCAGCCTCCTTCAACGAATACCAACGACCCACGCGGAGCCAATCCGACCGGTTTCCTAATAAAAGCGTGCACTGAGGCGTTCATCACCATCTCCTTGGTTGGAAGCAGCACTATTGCCTAGCTAGCACCAACAGACCAGTCAGGGAACTCCTACGCGTCCATTGATCCCCCCCGCCTGACAGGCAACGTAGCCCCATCTACTCAGTGGGGGCCGCAGTGGCGACAATCTCAGCACAGGAAGCCAGTGGTCAGAACGTTGTCGCGTTTCTGGACATGCTGGCTTGGTCCGAGGGGACCGACAACGGCCGCCAGGCCACCATGAACCACGGCTACGACGTGTTGGTGGGCGGGGCGCTCTTCACCGACCTGAGCCGACACCCGAACAAGCTGGTACGCCTGAACCCCAAGCTGGCATCGACAGCAGCGGGCCGTTACCAATTCCTGTCCCGGACGTGGACCGCCCTGCAGCGGATGCTGGGGCTGAAGGATTTCAGCCCGCTGAGCCAGGACAAGGGCTGCATCGAGCTGATCCGTGGGCGCAAGGCCTTGGCCGCGGTGAAGGACGGGCAGTTCGACCGCGCGGTGGCCCTGTGCGCAAAGGAGTGGGCCAGCCTGCCCGGTGCCAACTACGGGCAGCATGAGCAGAGCTTGGAGAAGCTTCGGCTGGTCTACAAGAAGGCTGGCGGCACGTTGGGCAGGGGCGAATGAGCATGGAAGCCCAGTCGAGCCACGACGGCAGCACTCGTATCTCGTTCGGGCCCTTCGCGAAGGTGATCTTCACGGCCTTCACCAGTTTGGTGGCAGCTGGTGGCGTGTGGCTGGTCAGCTCTATGCAGGAGGTGCTGACCCAGCAGCAGGTGACCAACCAGCAGATGACCACGGTGCAGCAGCAGTTACAGACCTTCAACACACAGTTGGCCGACGTGCCGGCGCTGAAGCTGGAGCTGGCCAAGCAGTCCATCAAGGTCGAGCAGCACGACCAGGAGCTGAAGGAGCTGCGCCAGCTCAGGGGGCTGCGATGAGCGCTCGGTTCAACTGGCGCGGCGTGGCGGGGCGCGCAAGCACTTGGCTGGCCATCCTGTCGGCCTCTGCAACCGCTGGCCTTGGCGCCTACGCCCTGATGCCGGAGCGCGCGCAGAACGTGTTCCCCGAGTGGATGCTGATCACCATGGGGGCCTTGGCGGTCGGTTCGGCGTTTCTGGTCCCGGTGGCCACCAGCTTCAAGCAGAAGGCAAAGAGGGGCATCCATGCAGATCCCTGATCCCATCGCTCCGTATGTGGGCCTGATCCGCGTGGCCCTGTGGTGCCTGCTTGCTGGCGGCCTGTTCGTCACCGGCTGCAACCATGGCGAGGACACTCAGGCTGCCAAGAGCCAGAAGGCCATCAACAAGGCTGAGGGGCAGCGCGATGCTGCGCTTGCCGCTGCTGCCGAGAACCTGCGCGCAGCGAACGCCTGCGGCTTGCTGCTGGAGGACGTGAACCGGCATACCCAGGCGGCGATAGACGAAGCGGCTCGCCAGAAGGCGGCAGCCAACGCAGCTGCTGACCGCGCCCAGGCGGCAGCGGTGGAGAGTCAGCGCCGGGCCAGTGCCGCCGAGAAAGCCCTGCAGGCTGCCAAGTCCCAGCCGCTCTGCCGCTCTCAATTGGAGGTGTCGCTGTGCGATTCCATTCCGCTGCTCTGATCCTGCTGCTGGCTGGCTGCTCCCATCAACCCGAACTAGCCAAGCTTCCGCAGGCCGTCTACATCACCGTGGAGAAGCTGGTTCCATTGGATGACCGGCTGACGCAGCCCTGTGTCACCACCCGCGCCACCAGCCGCACCGTAGAGGCCGTGGTGACCGCCTACAACGCCAACCTGCTGGCCCTGCAGGACTGCAATTCCCGCATGGGCGAGATCCGGGCACTTGGCCGGGAGCGTTCCCAGCCATGAGCAAGGTCAAGCTGCAGGACTCGCTCGGTCGAGTCGTCAACATCGACGGCAGCGCCACCAAGGGCGCGACTGTGGGCGTGAATCTGTATGGCCCCGATGGCAAGACGCTCGTTCCTGCATCAGCCCTTGGCTTTGGCGCTGACCAATCAGCCCCGCGCGTCAGCTGGGACCAGATCGGCAACCTGCCGGGGAACATCAAGATTCTGGCTGGGATGACAGGGCTTGGGTTTCCGGTGCGCGTCGGCCCCAACGACTGGCGCCAACGCACCCTTCAGGCTGGTGGCGGGATTCGCGTTACCAACGGCAACGGTCGGGACGGCGACCCTGTTTTCACGCTGGCGAAGGTGGAGGATAGCGGCGACGGTCAGGATTTGGTCAAGGTGACCATCGATGCCTACGGCAGGGTGATCGCCACCGCTTCGGCCACCACCAGCGACCTTGTCGAAGGCAGCAATCTCTACTTCACCGATCCCCGGGCCGATGCACGCGTGGAAGCCGGCATCGCCAATCACGTCGCAGAGGCGGACCCGCACCCGCAGTACACGACCGAGTCCGAAGCCGCCGCCGCTGCCCCTGTGCAGTCCGTCGTGGGCAAGCAGGGTGACGTGACAGCCAGCCATATCGCCGGCGCGCTGGGCCTTGGCACTGCGGCCACGGCAGATGCCACTGACTTCATCGCCGCCGCCTCTCTGGCTGCCCTTCCTGACGCCGTCGATGACGCTGCAGCCGCCACTGCAGGCGTCGTTGTCGGCGGTATGTACCGCAACGGTTCCACCCTCTGCGTTCGCATCTCCTGAGGCCCCCATGACCACCAAGTTCCCTGAAGCACTCGATACCTTCGACAACCCCAGCCCTGATTCCAGCCAGGCAGCCGTGAGGACGCATTCTGCGCAGCACAGCGACGCCAATGACGCGCTGGAGGCGCTGCAGGCGAAGGTTGGCGTTGACCTTTCGGAAGATCCGGAGTCGCTGGACTTTAAGTTGGGGGCGCTGGAAAACCTGACTGATGGCCTTGGCAGCGCTGCATTCCAGCCGGTCGCCTCGTTTGCATCTTCGGCGCAGGGGTTACGAGCCGACTCGGCAGTTCAGCCGGCCATCTTGCAGGCTGCCGCTGATGAGCTACAGGGTCAGATTGACAGTTTGGTAGATGGTCAGCAGACCAGCGCCATCTACGCCGACACGCTGGAAGACCTGCAGGCTGTCGTCGGGACGTATGTGGGGCAGGGCGCGTTCGTAAATAATGGAGACGGCACCGGACAATACATCTGGGACGGCGCGGCGTGGCAGTTCTCGCGCGCCGACGTGCTGACGCAGAAGGCGGACCTGTCCGATCTGGATGACCGGGTTCCAAAGATCCCTGTAGCCGCGCAGCGCGTGCCGGTCCTGGTCGACGACGTGAGGAACGTGCCGGTATGGCTGCACGACGGCCTGCTGGACGCCAGCGGCATCGGTCCGGTGCTGGGCGACAGCATCCTGAACTCCATGATCGAAGAGGGGGTGTCTACCCAGAAGGTCCCCGTGGCGTCTTCGCTGGTTCCGGTGATGTGGGATTCGGCAGGGAACGTCCCTGCCTGGCTTGAAGATGGGCTCTTTGGCGTTTCCGGCCTCGCTCCTTCGACACTGGCGCTGATTCAAGCTGCGGTCCAGCGCCGCCAGTACGGCACGGCCTTCCAGACGCCACTGCACACCGACGGCAGGACGCTCTGGCGGTTCCGCTCGAAGATTGCCCGGCTTCGCACAGGCTCCAGCTTGCAGGCGAACGCAGCGGTCGTCGGCGACAGCTATGCGCAGCTCCCGCCCATCCCCCAGGCCTTTGCCGACGTGCTGCGGGAGAAGCACGGCGAGGGCAGCCAGGGCTGGATGACCGCTGGCGAACAGACGTGGATCGACGGCATCACCGCCACGTTCGTTGGTGCCTGGACGCTCTACGACGTGACGGGCACGGCGCCGACCATGGGGTGTGGGCCTGACGGGCAGGCCCGGTCCACGGTCGCCGACGGTGCACGCTGGGTGTTCAACGGCGTGGATGCCGAGCAGTTCCGGGTGCACTACGTGGATACCGCTGGCGCCTTTGAGGTCGGCTACTACGTGTCCGGTACGCCGACGTGGACGGCTGTTGTCGGCGGCGACACCGAAGAGCGTCGGTCGGTGACCATCGACGTGCCGGCAGGCGCCACGCAGATTGAGATACGACGCACCAGCGGTCTGGTCTACGTCCTCGGTTTCGAAGGGCTGTCGCCAAGCCGGGATGGCGTGACCTTCAATCCGTGCGGCAACTCGGGATCGGTGTCGGCCAACCTTATCCAGGCAAGCAGTGGCTACGACATCCTGCAGGCCATGGATGTCGACCTGATCTTCAACATCCTCGGCACCAATGACGCGGCCATCTACCTCAACAGCACCGAGTTCATCCAGAACCTTGACACCTGGATTACCGATGTCCGCACGCGCCTTCCGGGCGTCGGGATCGTATTGGTCGCACCGCCGCGCACCGGGAACACCAATCGCTCCGATCTGGTCATGTTCCGCAACGCGCTGTACGACCTGGCCATCGCACGTAGCTGCGAGTTCTTTTCCATCTACGACGAATGGGGCACCTACGCCGAAATGAATGCCTTGGGCATGTTCGCCGACGCCGTCCACCCCGGCCCAGCCGGTGCCCGCTACATCGCCGACCGCATCCTCCACACCTTGGGAATTTGACCAACATGGCTATCACTCGCGCACTCAGCCTCGGCAGCGTTGTCCTGCCCGGCGTCCATCCGAAGCTTGGCAGCTTCATGGAACTGGAGTTGCCTCATATGGACGGCGTCATAGGGATCTACGTTCTTGGGGGAAGTCTTGAATCCAGTGTGATCAATCGCGTGAATCCCACTGAAAGAGCCACGATCATTGGATCGCCCCAACTGGATCCCAGTGGCTTCGGCATCATCTGCAATTGGGCCAACTGCCTGGACATTGGCAAGCAGGCCACGCCCGACCGAACCTGGTATGCGATCAGCCGACCGAGGACGGCGGCTGATCCCGGTAACGCGGCGCTGGCCAACACCATCGTCAGCAATAAGAATTTCGTAGGCAGTCCATCGCGGCAGACAGGCGACCAGTTGTTCTGGCACCAGACCCCGGCGATCAACAACGTGGCGGAGAACGCCACTGCAGTGAATACCAACAGTGCCCCTGCATCAGGCTATGACGCTGACAAGTGGGCGGCTGCTGTGGGCTATGTCGATACGGTAGCGGGGGTTAACAGAGCCGGCTCTCGCCAAGGCGGCGGCCCCATGAGATGGAGCTTCACTCCTGGCGGGTTGACCATTCCGCGCGCAACGGACGGCAGTGGTCGGACGATCAGAGTCGGCGCGCTGGCAACCAACTCAGACGTTGGTGAACGCGGTGATGCGCACGTTGGAATTTTCATCAATGTCAACAGGACGCACAGCGAATCCATCATTGAAGATAACGTCAATTATGTAGGGAATGTTTGGCTGCCAACCGCGTTCAGCATCACCGACGTGTAAGACGGGGCGCCTGTGCTTCAGGCGCTCGATGCCCGCTGGTGCTTCACCCGTGGCTACGAGGCACATGGTGTAATCCGCACCATGTGCTATTCCGCCAAGATCAACGCCGAATACCAGAAGCTGGTCCGTCAGTACGGGGCGACCATGTCCCTGGAGGCATTCACCCAGCTTTACCTGATGGACGAGGGCAAGAAGCGTCCCAAGACGCCGAAAGCCCTGGACGAGGCGTTCCGCCACGGCACCTCGCCGGCAGAGCGGGCCATCGCTGCCTCAGTGGAGCAGTGGAACCGGGCTGAGATTCAGGTGCTGGAGCAGGAACTGTTCGCCCAGCGCCGGCGCCTGGTCGATGCTGAGCGGGCGCTGCAGGTGAAGCCCACGAAGAAGGCCGAGAACGAAAGGGGCGTCGCTGGCCGGAAGATCGAACGGGCACTGTCGAAGCTGACCAGCCTCAAGCGCACACAGCCCGGGGCAGGGGACAGCCGGATATTCCCCGGGTACTACGCCCCGGTGATCGTCTCTGAGGGTGGGCAGCGGGTCATCAAGCCCATGCGCTACCAGTGCCGGCTGGCGGGCAAGCCTGCCACCTACGACCAGCGTTACCCCGGAACCTACAACGCCCGCCGCGACAGCTTGGAGAAGTTCTGGGCCCCGGCCTTTGGATACACCCACGGCCTGATGGTGGTCGACACCTTCTACGAGAACGTGGAGGGGCCGGACGGAAAGAATCAGGTGGTGCAGTTCACGCCCCGGACCGGTGAGCCGATGCTGGTGGCCTGCTTGTGGTCGCACTGGGTGGACCCAGCGGGGCAGGAGCCCGACCTACTGTCCTTCGCCGCCATCACCGATGACCCGGAGCCGGAGGTGGCTGCTGCCGGCCATGACCGGACCATCATCAACATCAAGCCCGAGCACGTGGACGCCTGGCTCAACCCGGATCCGGCCGACCTGACCGGCCTGTACCGGATCTTCGACGACAAGCGGCACCCGTTCTACGAGCACCAGATCGCGGCCTGAGAGTTTCAGGTCAGCAGGGAAGCGAGTGGTAGCCTGAAAGGCTCTCTCTGCACATTGCCTGTCGGTTGCTGCAGGCGGGGCAGGTGAGTACGGCACCCCCGTCCAGGTCGATGAGTCCATGGCGCTCGGTTGCGGTGAACTGCCGGTGGCATCTCATGCACCGGCATGCAATGCGGGTGACCTGGAGCAGGGTGCCTGCGGAAAGCATGACGCTCTCCATACCGTGAATTTCGAACTGGCCAGTGTGGGGCATGTCGATTCCTTCGGTAGCGTGCAGGGGGATGCACCTATCCATCATGCCCCTGAATCAGGACCGGTGGTAGAGACGTTCGTCGCATTCAGGCACGTATCGGCCCCTGAGACTGGGCGGGGCTATCCTCCCCGGCATGACCACGCCGCTGCCCGAAGGATTCGAGATCAAGCCCTACCTGGGCGGCCCGGCGTTGTTCCTCGATGGCAGCGTGGTGGTCCTGGCGGCCGAGCTGGACAATGGCAACGCTCGCCTCGACATGTGCGTGGGGACCATCCGGCAGCAGAGCCGGTTCATCACCGATGCGCGGAGGGCTGAGGGGTACATGGCCCGCTGGGCAGTGCTATGGGAAGCGGAGATCCGGGCGCTGTATTCGCAGAGGCCCGGGTTCGGGTGGTATCCCGGAGAGGTGCTAAACGGATCGAAAGGAGATCCATGACGACTCCGGCCACCTATGCACAAAAACTGCACAGCTGATTTCAGCTCGATGTGTTGATAAGCATGGAAAAGCCTTGGTGCCCGGAGCCGGAATCGAACCGGCATGGGGTTGCCCCCGGCGGATTTTAAGTCCGATGCGTCTACCAGTTTCGCCATCCGGGCCGCGGCGCATAGGGTGCACCACGGCGGCCGAATTTGGAATGGTGGCGACGCAGCGCCTACCCTGCATGGATGGGCCATGTCATATTCCAGCGTGTTCGAGGGGAGGGAGTAACCATGCCGTTGCGTGCGATTGCCTACGTCAGCCGTGCCCGCCCGGAGCTGCAGCCTGCGGAGTTGGACGCGTTGCTTGCCGATGCGACCGCCTTCAACCGCATGGCAGGGGTCACCGGTGTGTTGATGTTCGATGGCGAGCGCTTCCTGCAGTACCTGGAAGGCCCGGCTGATGGCCTGGAGTCGGTATTCGCACGCGTACTCAATGCACGTCGCCATGAAGGCGTGCAGCAGTTGGCGTCCGGGCCGCTGCCGGCGCGCTGGTTTCCCCGCTGGACCATGGCCAACCGCCGCATCGAAGCATCGTTGCTGTCGGACATCATCGACGCACCATGGCAGGGGTTCGAGGGCCCCAGCACCGCCTCCAGGCGGGGATTCGCGTTGCTTCTGCGCAACTGGCTGGGTGGGCATGGTGAGCTTGAACCGGCCGCGGTAAGCCTGGGCTCCTGATCCACTGGCGGCATGCCGGCCTGCTGCAGATCCATCCGTTGCGTGGTCAGCACGCGGCGGGGCGGTTAATCTTGTGCCCCATGGACCAGCAAACGGGTGCGCAATGAACATCTCCGACCGCATCACGCCGCAGGGGCAGCACGCATGACCGCAGGGGTTCCGGCCACGGCCTCTCCGCACCCGGCCATCATCGGGCTCGGTTATGTCGGCCTTCCGCTGGCGGTGGCGTTCGGTCGGCTGTTCCCCACGCTGGGCTTCGACATCGATGCACAGCGTGTCGCCGAACTGCGAGGCGGCCATGACCGGACGCTGGAAACGGAGGAGGCCGAGCTTGCCGGCGCTACTTTCCTGCACTGCACCTCGGACGCGGCCGAACTGGCCGACTGCAATATCTACATCGTCACCGTGCCGACGCCGATCGATGCCCACGAGCAACCCGACCTGGGCCCGCTGCGTGCGGCGAGCACGCTGGTGGCGGGCCTGCTGCAGCCGGGCGACCTGGTCGTCTATGAGTCCACCGTGTACCCGGGAACCACCGAAGAGGTGTGCATACCGTTGCTGGAAGCCGGCTCGGGGCTGCGCTTCAACGTCGATTTCCACTGCGGCTACAGCCCGGAACGGGTAAGCCCGGGAGATCGCCAGCGCCGCCTGGCCGACATCCGCAAGATCACCTCCGGTTCCACGCCGGAGGCGGCCGCGGCGGTGGACGGCCTGTACCGGCGGATCATCACTGCCGGTACCTTCCCGGCACCGTCGATGCGGGTGGCGGAGGCGGCAAAGGTGGTGGAGAACATCCAGCGCGACGTCAACATCGCCTTGGTCAACGAACTGGCACTGATCTTCGACAAGCTGGGCATCGACACCCAGGAAGTGCTAGAGGCGGCGGGCAGCAAGTGGAACTTCCTGCCGTTCCGGCCTGGCCTGGTGGGTGGACATTGCATCGGCGTGGATCCGTATTACCTGCTGCATAAATCCGAAAGCGTCGGCTACCACCCGGACCTGATCCACACGGCGCGCCAGGTCAACAACCGGGTCGGGACCCATGTCGCGGAGCGGGTGCTGGCGTTGCTGGCCGCGCGTGGCGGTGCGCCGGGGCAGTCGCGGGTACTGGTGCTGGGGGTGACCTTCAAGGAGGATTGCCCCGACCTGCGCAACAGCCGTGCGCTGGAGCTGGCGCAGCAACTGCGGGCAAGTGGTGCACAGGTGGACGTGCATGATCCCTGGGTCGGGCCGGCTGCACTGGCCGGACTGGACCTGCAATGGGTGGCCCAGCCGCGGCCGGGCGGTTATGACGCTGTGGTGCTGGCGGTGGCACATGCCCATTTCCGGGCGATGGACGCGCAGGCCATCGCATCGCTGCGCGCACCACGCGGCGTGGTGTACGACGTCAAGTCGGTCTGGCCGCGCGAACTGGTGGATGATCGCCTCTAGCGCTGTTGTCGGACCATTGCGGCGGCGGCGGTTAGACTCGCTGCATGTCCTGTAAAGAGGAAAGCCATGCACCGCTACCTGGCCTACGTGCTCGCCATCGTCCTGTTTCCGGTCTGCCTGTGGCTGGCCACCGTCTGGCCCGCCTGGTACTGGGGTGTCGGGTTGACCGCGGCGCTGGTGGTGCTGGGTAGCTGGGACCTGCTGCAACGGCGCAGCACGCTGCGGCGCAACTATCCGGTGCTGGCACATTTCCGCTATGGGATGGAATCGATCGGGCCGGAAATCCGCCAGTACTTCGTGCAGAGCGACCTGGAGGACGTGCCGTTTTCACGCCAGCAGCGGGCGTTGATCTACCAGCGCGCCAAGAACGAAATGGACGTGGTGCCGTTCGGCACCCTGCGCAGTACCTACGCCGTGGACTATGAGTGGATCAACCATTCGCTGGCGCCCACCAGCATCGGTCACGATGATTTCCGCGTACTGATCGGCCCCAACTGCGCCAAGCCGTATTCGGCCAGCGTGTTCAATATCTCGGCGATGAGCTTTGGTTCGCTGTCGGCCAACGCCATCCGTGCGCTCAACGAAGGCGCCCGTCGAGGTGGCTTCCATCACGACACCGGAGAAGGTTCGATCTCGCCGTATCACCGCGAAATGGGCGGTGACCTGGTGTGGGAAATCGGTTCGGGCTACTTCGGATGCCGTGACGAGCAAGGGGCGTTCAGCGAAGAGCGGTTCGTTGCCAATGCCACCCACGACCAGGTGAAGATGATCGAGATCAAGCTGTCGCAGGGGGCCAAGCCCGGGCACGGCGGGGTGCTGCCGGCAGCGAAGGTCAGTGCCGAGATTTCCGTCACGCGCGGGGTGCCGATGGGCGTGGATTGTGTTTCTCCTTCGCGCCATTCGGCCTTCTCCACGCCGGTGGAACTGCTGCGGTTCGTGGCGCGGCTGCGTGATCTTTCAGGCGGCAAGCCGGTGGGGTTCAAGCTGGCCATTGGCCATCCGTGGGAATGGTTCGGCATTGCCAAGGCGATGCAGGAAACCGGCCTGCTGCCGGACTTCATCGTGGTCGATGGCGCTGAAGGTGGGACGGGTGCGGCGCCGGCGGAGTTCATCGATCATGTCGGCGTGCCGATGCATGAGGCGCTGCTGCTGGTGCATAACACCCTGGTCGGGCTGGACCTGCGCGACCGTATCCGGCTGGGTGCGGCGGGCAAGATCACCACTGCCTTCGATATCGCCCGCATCATCGCGCTGGGCGCGGACTGGTGCAACGCGGGCCGTGGCTTCATGTTCGCGCTGGGGTGCATCCAGTCGCTCAGCTGCCATTCGGACAAATGCCCGACCGGCATCGCCACCCAGGACCCCGCGCGCTGGCGGCACCTGGACGCGGCCGACAAGGCCAGCCGCGTATACAACTACCATCGCCAGACGCTGCATGCATTGAAGGAACTGCTGTGTGCGGCCGGTCTCAATGATCCGGCCGAACTGGGCCCGGAGCACATCCTGCGTCGCGTATCGCCGGTGGAAATCCGCTCGCTGGCTTCGTTGTACCGCTACCTGGAGCCCGGAGAGCTGTTGCGCCAAGTGCCCGACCACGCGGTGTTCCACGATTACTGGCCCGATGCACGCAGCGATTCGTTCCAGCCGCCGCAGCGGATCCAGGCGCTGCGTGCGAGCAAATCGCGCTGAAGGGGCTTATCGCCGCAGGGTTTATCGCCGCAGCCATCCGATCACGCCGTCGGCTGCGCGCAGCGCGCTGGCATAGCAGGCGGTGAGCAGGTAGCCGCCGGTCGGCGCTTCCCAGTCGAGCATTTCACCGGCGCAGAAGACGCCTGGCAGTGCCTGCAGCATCAGGTTGTCGTCCATGGCCTCCAGCCGTACGCCGCCGGCCGTGCTGATGGCTTCGGCGATGGGCCGCGGGCGGCGCAAGCGCAGCGGCAGGCGCTTCAGCGTGGCCGCAACCCGTCCGATGTCTTGGCCGGCATCCTTGCCCAGCACTTCGAACAGCAGTGCCGTCTTCACCGTATCCAGCCCAGCCTGCCGGCGCAGGTGTTCGCCGAAGCTGCGGCCCTTGCGCGGCTGCGCCAGGTCGGCAAGCAGCCGTTCCAGGTCACGCCCGGGCACCAGGTCCAGCGACAGCGTTGCCTCACCGTCGCGGTTTATCGTTTCGCGCAGGTCTGCCGACAGCGCATAGACCATGCTGCCTTCGATGCCATATTCGCTGGTCACGCATTCACCTTGAAGCTGGCGTGGCTGACCCGACAGGTCTGTCCAGTGCGCTACCACCGCTTTCAGTGGCATGCCGGCATTGCGCTGCACGAACCATGGCGTCCATTCCACATCGAAACCGCAGTTGGCGGCCTGCAACGGGGCGGTATCCACGCCATGCGCCCGCAGCGGCGCCACCCAACTGCCGTCCGAACCCAACTGCGGCCAACTGCCGCCGCCGAGCGCCAGGACGGTTGCATCTGGCATCTCCTCGACCGTGGCATCGGGTGTGGCGAAACGCAGCGCACCGGTATTCCCCCAACCCAGCCAGCGGTGCTGGACGTGGAACTGCACGCCTTGTTCCTTCAGGCGTCGTACCCATCCACGCAGCAGTGGTGCGGCCTTGCGGTCTACCGGGAACACGCGACCGGAGCTGCCGACGTAGGTGTCCACGCCCAGCCCGGCTGCCCAGCCGCGCAGCGCGTCGGCATCGAAGCCGTCCAACCAGCGGCCGACGGTGGCGGATTGTTCGCGGTAGCGGTTGTCGAACAGTGGCCGCGGATCGGAGTGGGTAAGGTTCAGTCCGCCTTTGCCGGCGATCAGGAACTTGCGACCGGGCGAGCCCTTGGCTTCATACAGGTCCACGGCCAGGCCGGCAGCAACCAGCCGCTCGGCGGCGAACAACCCGGCTGGTCCGCCGCCGATGACGGCGACCCGGCGCGCTGGCGCAGGGTCAACGTGGCTGGACATCAAGCAGCTCGACGTCGAACACCAGCGAGGAGCCTGCCGGGATCGGGCCGACCTTGCGGTCGCCGTAACCCAGTGCCGGGGGAATCATCAGGGTGCGCTTGCCACCGACCTTCATGCCGGCCACGCCATCATCCCAGCCACGGATCACCTGTCCGCCACCGAGCTCGAACGAGAACGGCTGGCCGCGACCGACCGAGCTGTCGAAGGTCTTGCCATGCTTGCTCTCGGTACGCTCGTCGTAGATCCAGCCGGTGTAATGCACGGTCACCTTGCTGCCCGGCGTGGCTTCCGTACCGGTTCCAGTCTGTGTGTCGATCCGCTCGAACGAGGCGATGGTGCCGCCGGGTGGCGGGCCGGAAGGGGTGCAGCCGGCAGCAAGCAGGGACAGTGTCAGGGCGGCGAACAGGCGGCGCATGGGCAGCACTCCAGGGGCGAGGGGTGCAAAGGGTATCGCATCCCGGCCGCTTGCCCGCCAGTGGTGCGGCCAGCGTCAGCTCACGGCACCAGTGCCTGGCCACGCTGTCCGGGAACCACGACATTTCCGATCACCACCAGATGGAAGCGCTCGAACGTCGGCACCACAACGTTCACCAGTGCCGTGCCCAGTGCGGTCTGGTGGACAACGGCAAAGCCCGCCTGCAGCCCATGGGCGCCCAATACGGCTGCAATCTGGCGGACCTGGCTGTGCACGTCCCCAGCCGGCACCTCGGCGAGCGTGGCAGGAACCAGGAGCTGGGTGGCCAGGCGCTGTTCGACGTCCATCGCCAGGCAAGCCTGGAGACGGGGCCATGGCTGCAGCCGGGCCCACAGGTCGGGAGCCTCTTTGCGGGCATCCAGCAGGGCGTCGGCGTCGCAGCTGAGGCCGAGATGGGACTGCACCAGCTCGCTGAGCGCCCGTCGTGCGGCATGCGCCGGATTCAATGAGGCGCCGGCGCCATAGGGCCGGGTGTGTGGATACAGGCGATGGGAGACGGCCAGGCAGGTGGTGACGCCAGGCCCATTGGAAATGTCCAGCAGGGTGATGTCCGCATCGACGAGATGGGACACGCGACGATACAGATCCGCCGTATCGGCAGGCAGGCCATCGCAGGACACCACGTGGAGGGGGGCCTGCCGGGCATGGAAGAAGTGCCGGAGCAGGAACAGCGACATCGCATCGCGCTCGATGCACTCGTTCAGCGCGTGCAGCAACGCTTCGTCAACGCTTGCGCCAATGGCGGTGCCGCTGTTGCTGGCGTAGCGACGCAGGCCGGTGTAATCGAAGCTGTCATCACGCAGTGGGGCGTCCACGTAGTCGGGTGCTGACAATGCCAGTGGATAGTCGAAGTCGGGGCCATCATGGAGGTTTTCATAGCGTCGACAGGCGATCGTCTCTTCCACTTGGTCGGCAAGCAGCGCGCCGGGAAGGCAGGCAATGGCCTCGGGTGGCATCCGGGCAATGAGGTCATCGACCGCAAGTACGGTTGCCTGGTCGGCGGCATGACGTCTGGTCAGCAGGTGTTCCAATGCTTCATAGAGTGCGCCGGTTCGAGCTGCCTGCATCTCTCCTTTCCCCCAGCCGCCGGTCACCAGTTGTCCATGGGCGTCATGCAGTTCCGTCCAGGCGGCGCAGGGTCCGGTTCCCAGTGATTGGCATCGGGGCGTCAATCCCAGGGCGCCGATGTCCTGCAATGCTCTTCGTTCTGCCTCGGCCAGCGTGAACTCGCGTTCTTCGGGGAGCGTCATCTGCATTCACCATGTCGTGGAAGGAATGTCAGCCCTGTCACAACGGTAGGACTGGCGCGGTGGCAGGTACGTCGGGCTTGCAGGTTGGAAGGGGTAGGGGAATGCCGTTGTGTCGACGAGTGTCGAGTGCAGTGCCAATTCCGGCGCCGATGCAGGCTCCCGGCGCTGCGGCTTCGATCCCGGGGCGGGATCGCGGCCGCAGTGCCGGGCTGTCTTCCGATCAACCCAGCAGGGCCACTTCCTGTGCGTTGAGCTGCAGCTCATCGGCCATCGCAGCGCCGGAGATCAGGAATGGAATACCGAAGATACCCATGACACCCTCTTTCGTTTCTGCACCGCCAGTTGCGGCAGGACCCACGTTATCTGGCAGCGCTGATGGCGAGCATCGGTGGTTTGCCGGGGATCGTGTCAGGGGATGTCGCTGCAGCGCTATCATGCACATCATGTCGAAACTGCTGCTCAACCTCCGCCACGTGGGCGACGATGAATACCAGAATGTCTGTGCCCTGTTGGATCGGCTCGGCATTGCCTGGTACCGCACCGAGCCCAGCCCATGGGGCATTTCCAATGGCGGCCTATGGGTGCGCGAGGATGCCGACCATCCGCGGGCCAAAGAGGCGATGGCGGCCTACCAGGCCCAGCGTGGCGAGCGCATGCGCGCCCAGCGCGCGCAGGAGTTGCGTGATGGCACCGGGGAGACGTTCGCCAACCTGCTGCGGAGCCGGCCACTGTATGTGGTCGGGGTGCTGCTGGTGATGCTGGTGGTGGCGTCGCTGGTGCTGCTGCCGTTCTTCCTGCTGCGCGGGTGAACGCTGGGCCGCCCACGGGCGGGACCAGCGGCGCGCGGGCGGTTAAAATGGGCCGATGATCGCCAATACCGCCGCCTATCATTTCACCCCCGTCGACGCTCCCCAGGCCCTGTGCGACCTGCTGCAGGCCCGTGCCGAAGCTGGCGCGCTGCGCGGTACGATCCTGGTGGCCGGGGAAGGTATCAACCTGTTCCTGGCCGGTAACGAGGCGGAAATCGCCGGTTTCTACACGGCGCTGCACGCCGATCCGCGCTTTGCCGCGATGCGGGTCAAGACCAGCCTCAGTGAACACCAGCCCTTTGCCCGCCTGAAAGCCAAGGTGAAGGATGAAATCATCAGTTTCCGCCTGCAGGATGGGCAGCCACTGGCCTATCCACGCGCGCCGACAGTGGATCCGGCCACGTTGCTGCGCTGGTTGCGGCAGGGACACGACGATGCCGGCAAGCCGGTGGTGATGCTTGATACCCGTAACCTGCAGGAAGTGGAATACGGCACGTTCAAGGACGCGCTGGTGCTGCCGATCCACAAGTTCACCGACCTGCCGGAGGCATTGGCAGCACATCGGGAGGCATTGAAGGACAGCACCGTGGTCAGTTTCTGCACCGGCGGAATTCGCTGCGAGAAGGCTGCGTTGTGGATGTACAACGATGGCATGGACAACGTGCTGCAGCTCGATGGCGGCATCCTGGGCTACTTCGAAGCCGTGGGCGGAGAAGGCTACGAGGGCCGTTGCTTCGTGTTCGATGAGCGGGTGGCGCTGGATGCCCAGCTGCAGCCGCTGGTGGACCAGCCGCTTCCCGAACCGCGCCCCAGCGCTTTCTGAGCGGTTGCGGGTAGCGCCGGGCCATGCCGGACGGCCCCAGGGCCATCCCGCAGGAATCAGTATTCCGCCACCGTCACTGGCCGTGGCGCCGTCCCGACCCCATCCAGTGGGGATCTCCTGATGAAATGGAATGCACGCCCGATGATTCCTTTGTCGATCCTCGACCTGGCCCCAGTGTGCGAGGGCAGTGATACCACCGCTGCCTTCGCCAACATGCTGCAGCTGGCCCAGCATGCCGATGTGTTGGGTTACCGCCGTTACTGGCTGGCCGAGCACCACAACATGCCGGGTATCGCCAGCGCGGCCACCGCCGTGCTGATCGGCCATGTGGCCGGTGGTACCAAGCGCATCCGGGTCGGTGCCGGTGGCATCATGCTGCCCAACCATGCGCCATTGCAGGCTGCCGAGCAGTTCGGCACGCTGGCTTCGCTGTACCCGGACCGCATCGACCTCGGCCTGGGCCGTGCGCCGGGCACTGACCAGCCGACCGCGCGTGCGCTGCGCCGCTACTTCGACGGTGCCGACCAGTTCCCGCAGGACGTGCGCGAACTGCTGCATTATTTCGAGCCCGCACAGCCGGGGCAGGCCGTACAGGCCGTGCCAGGTGCCGGCCTGCGGGTGCCCGTGTGGATCCTCGGTTCCAGCCTGTTCGGCGCGCGCCTGGCCGCCGCGCTCGGCCTGCCGTACGCGTTCGCTTCACATTTCGCTCCCGATTCGATGGACGAGGCGCTTGCCGTGTACCGCCGCGAGTTCCGCCCCTCGGCCACCTTGGAGCAGCCGCACGCGATGCTCGCGCTCAACGTGGTGGCCAGCGGCAGCGAAGCGGAATCGCGGCGGCTGTTCACCAGCCAGCAGCAGAGCTTCGTCAACCTGCGGCGTGGCCGCCCGGGCAAGATTCCGCCGCCGCTGGCGGATATCGATGGATTCTGGGAGCCGCATGAGAAGTTCGGCGTGGAGCGCGCGCTGGCGTGCACCGTGCTGGGCGATGGTCCGCAGGTGGCAGAGGGCATCGCTGCATTTGTGGCACGGCACCAGCCCGATGAGCTGATGCTCACCGCCAACATCTTCGACCATCAGGCGCGCCTGCGTTCGTTCGAACTGACCATGCAGGCCTGGCACGCGCATCACGCGGGATGATCGGCATCCGCCGGGCCTGGCCCGGCATTGCCTGGAAGGTGCTGGAGGGGTGGCGCGGGGCCATGCCCGGCGGATGCGGCGCTGGCCCTTCAGAACCAGCGCTGGAACAGCTCCATCGCATATCCCAGCAACTGCCCTGAGCTGAAGCCGAAGAATATGATGGCGGCCAGCGCAGCGATCCAGTTGACCAGCATCAGCACGCCGTCGCGCTCCAGCAAGGCCAGCGCGAACAACAGCAGCTGGAAGCCGAACAGGTAATTTGTGAAGGGAATCGGCAGCGACAGCAGGATGCCCAGCAGCACCAGCAGCAGCCCGCTGAAGGCGTGTGCCGGTACCGGTGCCAACAGTTGGGGAAGGCGCGGCTTGAGCAGGCGATCAAGCCGACGCAACGCACCGTCGATCCTGTCCAGGAACGTGTGCATCGTGCCGCGGCGTGGCCCGCGACGGGCGATGAAGCCGGGCACCCACGGCTTGCGCAGGCCACACAGCATCTGCAGGCCGATCAGGATCACCAGCGGGCCACTGACTGCGCCACCCACCCCGGGGATGGGAATGAAGGCGGGCAGGATGGCCACGAACAGGAACACGCCGAATGCGCTCTGCTGCAGGTCCTGCAGCATCTGCCCCAGCTTCATGTGCTGGGCAGGGTCACCGAACTCGAACATCGCCAGCAACGTGCGGATGCCCTCGTTGCGGTAGACCGGTGGTTCGTGCTCCGGCGACGGGCCGGGCTCAGGCGGTGAGTTCATCGACCTGCTCATCGGACAACGTGCGCAGCAGCAGCTTGTCCACGCGGGCACCATCCAGGTCGATCACCTCGATGCGCCAGCCGGCCCAGTCGAAGTATTCGCCGGCGTGCGGGATGCGGCCGAAGAAATGGATGCACATGCCGGCCAGCGTGTAGTAATCGCCTTCCTCGGCATCGGGCAGGTCGTTGGTGCCCAGCAGTTCGCGCAGGTCGTCCACCGGCAGTGAACCATCGACCAGCAGTGAACCGTCTTCGCGGGTCACCACCAGGGCGTCTTCGTCGGCATTCTCGACCGCCTGCAGGCGACCCACCACCGCGCCCATCAGGTCGCTGATGGTCACCAGGCCCTGGATCTCGCCGTACTCATCGACCACCAGTGCCATCGACTGCTGTTCCTCGCGGAAGATCTCCAGCAGTTTCATCGCATGGGTGCTCTCGGACACGTACAGCACTTCGCGCAGGTTCTGGAACAGCGCATGGTCGCCACGCGCCATCCGGGTCGCCAACGACTTCACTTCGAGGATGCCGACCACTTCGGAATCATTGTCCCGGTACACCGGGTACCGCGAGAACTCGTTCTCGCTCATGATTTCCAGGTTCTTTTCCAGGACGCCCTGCGTGTCCAGCCATGCGATCCGGTTGCGCGGGGTCATCAGGCTGTCGGCGGTACGGTCGCCCAGGCGCATGACCCGGTTCATCATGTCGCGCTCGTGCGCATCGATGACGCCGGCCTCGTGGCTTTCGGCCACCAGCATGCGGATCTCTTCTTCGCTGACACTGGCGGCCTCGTCCTTGCCAAGCCCAAGCACGCGCAGCACCAGCCGGGTGGTGTGCGAGAGCAGCCAGACGCCGGGCGCGGCGATCCTGGCCAGCCAGCCCATCGGCAGGGCGACCAGCCCGGCGATGTCTTCCGAACGGGTGATCGCTACACGCTTGGGCACCAGCTCGCCGAAGATTAGCGTCAGGAAGGTGATCAGCGCCACTGCGAGGGTCTTGCCGACGCCGCTGGCGTAGGCGAAGGCCGGCGCCAGCTCGTGGATCCAGGCGGCGATGGCCTCGCCGATCGCTTCACCGCCGAACAGGCCGGTCAGCACGCCGATCAGGGTGATGCCGATCTGCACGGTGGACAGGAAGTTCTCGGGCTTTTCGGACAGCTCCAGGGCACGGGCGGCACGCTTGGAGGAGTTGGCCATCTGCTTTAGCCGGCTCTTGCGCGACGTCATGACCGACATTTCGGACATGGCAAAGAAGCCGTTCAACAGGATGAGGGCAATGACGATGATGAATTCAAACACGGGCGGCGTCCCCGGTTGGTGGCAGGGAGGGCGGGTGCTTGCGATGGCGGCTGGCGCTGGGGACCGGGGTCGGGCGCGGCGGCGGAGGGTAAGGGTCGTCGTCCATAGGGTGCGCCCGGAGGCGCGCTGGCATCTTAGCAAAGGAGGGGAGGCATGCCGCAAGTGCCTGTTCAGGTTCTGGTGGGGAATCGGGCGGAAATGTCGGGGAGTACCCGCAATGGTCATCTAACCGTCATAATTCCGCCTGGTGCCGTCCTTCCCGCGACGGCGAACAGGTTTCTCATGTTCTCTCTGCAGACCATTTTCGGTTCCGGCAAACAGTTCTACACCCTGCTCGATGAGGCTGCCGTCGCGGCCAATGACAGCGCCCGGGCGCTGCACGCGATGATGCGCGAATCCGACCGCCAGCCTGCGCTGGATGCTTTCAAGCTGGCCCGCCTGCGTGAACGCGCCGCGTCGGACAAGATCAGCCAGGCGCTTGTCGACAGTTTCATGACCCCGATCGAGCGTGAAGACATCGAGGCGCTGGGCTCGGCGCTGTACAAGATCCCCAAGCAGATCGAGAAGTTCGCCGACCGCTATTCGCTGGCGGTGGCCCACCTGGAGCACATCGACTTCGCCCCGCGTGCTGCGATGCTGGAGCAGGCCGCCGGGGTGGTGGTGGAGATGGTAGCCGACCTGCGCCACATGAACCTGGACCGGATGACCGCGCTGAACGAAAAGCTGCGTTCGCTGGAAAACGAGGCCGACCGCCTGATGTTGGAACTGTACCGCGACATCTATTCCGGTCGGCTGGACCACGTGCAGATGTTCCTGTTGAAGGAATTCTTCGAGATCCTGGAAAAGGCCATCGACCGTTGCCGCGAGGCTGGCGTGGTGGCCTACCAGATCGTGTTGAAGAACAGCTGACGGGCCGCACTGATGCTGACCCTTGTCCTGGTGGTGATCTTCGCCGCGCTTGTCTTCGAGTTCATCAACGGTTTCCACGACACCGCCAATTCCATCGCCACCGTGGTCGCGACCAAGGTGCTTTCGCCCGGCTGGGCAGTGATGCTGGCCGCCTTCATGAACCTCATCGGCGCGCTGACCGGCACTGCCGTCGCGCTGACCATCGCCTCCGGCCTGCTCAACACCAACGTGGTCGAGGTGACGCCGCAGGTGATCCTGTGCGCGTTGTTGGGCGGCATCATCTGGAACCTGATCACCTGGTGGAAGGGCCTGCCGTCCTCTTCCTCGCACGCGCTGATCGGCGGGCTGTGCGGCGCCGGCCTGGCGGCTGCGCACAACAACTGGGATGCCCTGATCTGGTCCGAGCGCCTGGGCAGCTGGGCGCAGAACAAGGGCCTGCTGTGGAAGGTGTTCGTGCCGATGATCACCTCGCCGGTGGCCGGTTTCGTGCTCGGCATCGTGGTGATGTTGCTGTTGTGGGCCCTGATCGCCGGCCTGGCGAAGATCGGCGGCGTGATCGGCCGGTTGGCCCGGCCCCGCTTCGTCAACGCGTTCTTCGGCAAGGCGCAGATCGTGTCGGCGGCCTACATGGGTTTCGCGCACGGGCATAACGACGCGCAGAAGACCATGGGCATCATTGCCATGACCCTGATCGGTGCCGAGGCGACCGGTGCGCTGGACAACCTGCCATCCTTCCTGTCCTTCATGCATCCGGACGCGAGTGCCGGTGATGGCATTGCGATGTGGATCGTATTGACCTGCGCGGTGGTGATGGCCGCAGGTACCGCTTCGGGTGGCTGGAAGATCATCAAGACGCTGGGCCACAAGATGGTCAAGCTGCACCCGATCCATGGTTTTGCGGCCGAAACCAGCTCGGCGACGGTGCTGACGGTGGCTGCGCACTTCGGCATGCCGGTGTCGACCACCCACAGCATCTCCACCGCGATCATGGGCGTGGGCTTCGCCAAGAACCCGCGCTCACTGCGGCTGGGCGTGATCGAGCGCATCGTGTGGGCGTGGATCCTGACCATCCCGGCAGCCGGCGGCTGCGCCTACCTGATCCTCAAGTTGTTCGAGATGGCGGGCTGGGCGTAACGCCTGGTCTCCAGCGCGGTGGCATAGGTAGCGCCGGGCCATGCCCGGCGGATGATTCCGCTGCCGCTGCGCTCGCCGGGCATGGCCCGGCGCTACCGCGGCGTGTTGGTTGGCCCGGCGCTGACGGCGCCTGTCAGTTGCGCTGGAACAGTGCCTGCACGTCCTTGCGGAACGCCGCCTGGCTGTCCGCACGGCTGTAGAACATGTGGCCGCCCGGGTAGCTGCGGACCTGCACGCGGTCCGGGTTGCTGCCCATCGTCGGCATCTGGTCCACGGTCAGGATCGAGCCCATGAACGGGCACGACAGATCGTTCCAGCCGTGGGCGATCAGCACCTGCAGGTGCGGGTCGATCGCCACCGCCTGGCGCAGTTGGGTCACCGCCCCTTGGCGCAGTTCGCTGTTGCGGTCCCACAACCGGTTCACGTCATAGTTCAGTGCCTGGTAACGCGCATCGACCTTCCAGCCGACCACGCGGGTGGCGAAGTCGACCATCGCGGTGGTGGTGGGGGCGATGATGCTGTCCAGCAGCGGATCATTGGCACGCTGCTCGGGATCATTGGGGAACGGATCGAAGGCGGTTACGTTGGAGTCGTAGCGGCTGCCGAGCGTGCCCTTGTCGCGGAACACCTCGCGCAGATAGGCCTGGGTTTCCAGACGGCCACCGGCGCGGCGCACGAACAGTGGGTCGAGGCCGGTCAGCTCGGCGACCCGGCGCAGCATCGCTTCGGTTGCCTGCGGATCGCTGCGGCCCTTCATCAGCGCGCTGGCATAGTCGCCGCGGGTGTACTCGACCACCTCGCGCATCGCCGCGTCGGTCAGTTTCCCCTCGCGCTCCAAGTGCGCGGCGGCGATCGACGGCAGCGTCTGCATCCACGCCATCGGCGAGACATCGGCGTTGTCTTCCAGCGTCGGGCTCAGGTACGGCGACACCAGCACCAGGCCATTCATCGCCACGCCCAGCCGGGTCTGCAGGAAGTGGGTGATGCGTGGGCCGCGATAGCCGCCATAGCTCTCGCCGGCCAGGTACTTGCGCGAGGCCATGCGCTGGTTGCGCAGCAGCCAGTCGTAGACCGAGCGCGACAGATACTCGATGTCGGCGCTGGGGTTGTACAGCTGCTTCTTTGCTTCGTCGTCGCCGATGCGCGCGCGGCTGAAGCCGGTGCCAACCGGATCGATGAACACCAGATCGGTGAAATCCAGCCAGGTGCCCGGGTTGTCATGCAGCGTGGCAGGCGCCGAAGCGCTGTCGCCTTCCGAGCCGAAGGTCACTACCTTGGGGCCGATGGCGCCGAGGTTGAGATAGACGGATGAGGCACCGGGACCGCCATTGAGGGCGAAGGTCACCGGCCGGTCCTTGCCTGGCATCGTGTAGGAGGTGAACACCACGTCGGCGATCACCTTGCCTTGCGCATCGCGCACGGGCAGGGTGCCGATGGTGGCCGTGTAATCGAGCGTGCGCCCGGCCAGGCGCATGCTCTGGCGAGTGGACGCGTCGGCGGGGAGTGCTGGCGCCTCGGCCTTCTCTGCCTTGGTGTCGGACTGGGTGTCGGCCGCGGGTGCGGCCAGTACGCAGGTGGGGGTGATGAGCAGGCCGACGCAGAGCGCGGCAGTGTGCAGCAGGAACTTCATGGCATCGGCACGGTGGCGTAGGGATCCCGATGCTAGGCTGCAGCGCCGGTACGCCGTATGTGTCCAAAGGCATGCATAGGCGTTGCGGCCCGATACGGACAAGTGGACAGGCCGCGCCGCGCCGCATGGACAACGGCGGGCGCAGGGTGCCGAGGCCGTCGCCACGGCCCCGGGAAATGAATCGCCGGCTGTCAGGCTTCCAGCGAGGCCAGGTCGCCCTTGGTTTCCAGCCACCCCTTCCGATCACTCGCCCGCTTCTTGGCCAGCAGCATGTCCATCAGCGAATGGGTCTGTTCGCCATCGTCGATGGTCAACTGCACCAGGCGGCGCGTATCGGGGTGGATGGTGGATTCGCGCAGCTGCGGCGGGTTCATCTCGCCCAGCCCCTTGAAGCGGGTCACGCTGATGGCGCCCTTGATCTTCTCGCGCTCGATCTTGTCCAGCATGGTGCGCTTTTCTTCCTCATCCAGTGCGTAGAACACCTGCTTGCCCACGTCGATGCGGAACAGCGGCGGCATGGCCACGAACACATGGCCGGCGTCGACCAGTGCGGGGAAGTGCTTGAGGAACAGCGCGGTGAGCAGCGTGGCGATATGCAGGCCGTCGGAGTCGGCGTCGGCCAGGATCACCACCTTGCCGTAGCGCAGGCCGCTGATGTCGTCCTTGCCTGGATCGCAGCCGATGGCAATGGCCAGGTTGTGCACTTCTTCGGACGCCAGCACGCTGTTGGACGACACTTCCCAGGTGTTGAGGATCTTGCCGCGCAGCGGCATGATCGCCTGGAAATCCTTGTCGCGGGCCTGCTTGGCGCTGCCGCCGGCGGAGTCACCTTCGACCAGGAACAGCTCGGTGCGCGACAGGTCCTGGCTGATGCAGTCGGCCAGCTTACCCGGCAGTGCAGGGCCCTGGGTGACCTTCTTGCGCACCACCAGCTTTTCGGTCTTCAGGCGCGCGCTGGCGCGCTCGATGGCCAGCTGTGCGATTTTCTCGCCCATCTCTACGTTCTGGTTCAGCAGCAGGCTGAAGGCATCGTGCGCGGCGCCCTCGACGAAGCCGGCAGCCTGGCGCGAGGACAGGCGTTCCTTGGTCTGGCCGCTGAACTGTGGGTCGGTCATCTTGATCGACAACACGAACGCAACGCGGTCCCATACGTCTTCCGGGGCCAGCTTGACGCCGCGCGGCAGCAGGTTGCGGAAGTCGCAGAACTCGCGCAGCGCTTCAGTCAGCCCGGTACGCAGGCCATTGACATGGGTGCCATGCTGCGCCGTCGGAATCAGGTTGACGTAACTTTCCTGTACCAGCTCGCCTTCCGGCATCCAGGCTACGGCCCAGTCGGCGATCTCGGTCTCTTTCCTGACATGGCCGATGAACAGGTCGCCCGGCAGCATTTCGCGCTCGCCCAGTTCGGCCTTCAGGTAATCGCGCAGGCCGTCCTCGTAATACCAGGTGTCGACCTCGCCGGTGGCTTCATCGGTCAGCTTGACCGTCAGGCCTGGGCACAGCACGGCCTTGGCGCGCAGCAGGTGCTTCAGGGCGCGTACGGCGAATTTGGGCGTATCGAAATACTTTGGATCCGGCCAGAAGCGCAGGCGGGTGCCGGTGTTCTTCTTGCCGACGTTGCCTACCACTTCCAGTGGGGTTGCACGGTCGCCGTTGCGGAAGGTGATGCGATGCTCGGCGCCATCGCGCTTGATGTGCACCTCGACCAGCGTGGACAACGCGTTGACCACGCTCACGCCCACGCCGTGCAGGCCGCCGGAGAAGGTGTAGTTGTTGTTGTTGAACTTGCCGCCGGCGTGCAGGCGGGTAAGGATCAACTCCACGCCGGGGATCTTTTCTTCCGGATGGATGTCCACCGGCATGCCGCGGCCGTCATCGCTGACCTCGACGCTGCCGTCTTTGTGCAGGACGATGTCGATCGAACGGGCGTGGCCGGCGAGGGCCTCGTCCACCGAGTTGTCGATCACTTCCTGCGCCAGATGGTTCGGGCGCGAGGTGTCGGTGTACATGCCGGGGCGGCGCTTTACCGGATCCAGGCCGGACAGGACTTCAATATCGGCGGCGTTATAGCGGGCGTTCATCTATGTTTCAAAGCCTTGGAGCGACGCGCAAGTGTGCGGTCTGTGCGGGGATTTTGCACGCCTGCGGTTCAGCTGGTGGGCGGAGGTTGGCGGTAAAATGGCCCGAGCTGGGAAAGGGACGCCAGCGCCCCCATTTCCGGGTCGATACCGCGAGGAGGACTCCATGAAGAAGCTGCTCACCATCGCCATTGTCGCTGCTGCCGTGGTCGCCGTGCCGCTGGCACTGGCCCAGAATGCCGGCCAGCCTGCGCCGCAGAAGGGCGACCAGGCCAACCCTGCGCAGTCCGAGGCTGAGGCCAAAGCCAAGCGCCGCGCGCAGGCCACCGCCGAAATGAAGGCCAAGGGCCAGCAGGCGCCACAACGCGAAGAAGAAGAGGAAGAGGCGAAGAAGAAGCGATAACGCCGCTGCCTTCCGCTTTCCAGCCCCGGTTTCCCCACCGGGGCTTTCTTTTTGCCTGATGGCAGGCAGCCCCCCTTGGGCTCCGGGCCTTCAATCTGTAAACTATCGCTTTCCGGGAGTAGTGCGTGTCCACCATCAGCGATTGGACTGGCAAGGCCATGCGTGGCAGCCAGCAAGGCTGGGCGCAGGTGACGGTCCCCATGGCCGGCACCGCCAAGCTGACCTCGCTCGGTGGATACCGCCCCGCGTCCTCCCTCGCCGCCCCGGCGAACCGGAAAACCCCCTTCCTGCCCACCCCCCGCCCGACGGGATGGGGTGGTGCGGCCGTTTTCCAATTCAATACAGGATGCTTGCAGCCATGACTCCCTTGATTTTCGTAACCGGCGGCGTGGTGTCCTCGCTCGGCAAAGGCATTGCCGCCGCGTCGCTGGCCGCCATCCTCGAGGCGCGTGGCCTGAAGGTCACGATGATGAAGCTCGACCCCTACATCAACGTCGATCCAGGCACCATGAGCCCGTTCCAGCATGGTGAGGTCTATGTCACCGACGATGGTGCCGAGACCGACCTGGACCTGGGCCATTACGAGCGTTTCGTGCGAACCCGCCTCAGCCGGAAGAATTCGGTCACCACCGGGCGCATCTACGAGAACGTGATCCGCAAGGAGCGCCGCGGTGATTATCTCGGCGCCACCGTGCAGGTCATTCCGCACATCACCGATGAAATCCGCCGCTGCATCGACGAAGCCACCGAAGGCTTCGACGTGGCGCTGGTGGAGATCGGCGGAACGGTGGGCGACATTGAATCGCTGCCGTTCCTGGAGGCGATCCGCCAGGTACGCACCGAGCGCGGCCCGGAGAAGGCATTGTTCATGCATCTCACGCTGGTGCCTTATATCGCCGCTGCCGGTGAGCTGAAGACCAAGCCGACCCAGCACTCGGTCAAGGAGTTGCGTTCGATCGGCATCCAGCCGGACGTGCTGCTGTGCCGTTCCGAACAGGTCGTGCCGGACTCCGAGCGCCGCAAGATCGCGCAGTTCACCAATGTGTCCGAGCGCGCGGTGATCAGCGTGCCGGACGTGGACGTGCTGTACCGCATTCCGATGGGCCTGCACCGGCAGGGCCTGGACGACATCGTGGTCAACCAGTTCAAACTGGCCGACAAGGCGGGCCCGGCCGATCTGTCCGAGTGGGAGGACGCGGTGGATGCGACCCTGAACCCGCTCGATGCGGTGACCATCGCGGTGGTGGGCAAGTACGTGGACCACCAGGACGCTTACAAATCGGTTGGTGAGGCGCTCAAGCACGGCGGCCTGCGCCAGCGCACCAAGGTCACGCTGAAGTGGCTGGAAGCGCAGGAGCTGGAAGGCAGCGACATGTCCGCGCTGTCCGACGTCGACGGTATCCTGGTGCCAGGTGGCTTTGGCGATCGTGGCTTCGAGGGCAAGGTGCTCACCTCGCAGTATGCGCGCGAGCACAAGGTGCCGTACTTCGGCATCTGCTACGGCATGCAGGCGGCGGTGGTGGATTACGCGCGCCACGTGCTGGGCCTGGAAGGGGCCAACAGCACCGAGAACGACCGCCAGTCGCCGGATCCGGTGATCGGCCTGATCACCGAGTGGCGCACCGCCACCGGCGACGTGGAGAAGCGCGACGACAAGAGCGACCTGGGCGGCACCATGCGCCTGGGCCTGCAGGAACAGCGGCTGAAGCCGGGTACGCTGGCCCATTCGCTGTATGGCAAGGACGTGGTGTCCGAGCGCCATCGCCACCGTTACGAGTTCAACAACCGCTACCGCACCCAGTTGGAAGACGCCGGGCTGGTGATCGCCGGCAAGTCGATGGATGACACCCTGGTGGAAGTGGTGGAGCTGCCGCGCGATGCGCACCCCTGGTTCCTGGCCTGCCAGGCGCACCCGGAATTCCTGTCCACGCCGCGTGATGGGCATCCGTTGTTCATCGGTTTCATCCGTGCCGCGCGTGAGCGCAAGGCCGGTGGCCAGCCGCTGGCGCAAGCCCGGGGCTGACTTGCAGCGGGGGCCCCGTGCCCCCATCTTCCGCGCTTGAACCCCTGGCGCCTGCCGGTACCTGCCGGCGCCGCGCCCAAACAAGGAAACGCCATGAAACTGTGTGGATTCGAGGTCGGGCTGGACCAGCCCCTGTTCCTGATCGCCGGCCCCTGCGTGATCGAGTCGATGCAGCTGCAGCTCGACGTGGCCGGCCGCCTGAAGGAAATCACCGGCAAGCTCGGGGTGAACTTCATCTTCAAGTCCAGCTTCGACAAGGCCAACCGTACCTCGGGCACCGCATTCCGCGGTCCGGGCATGGAAGAAGGCCTGAAGGTGCTGGCCGAAGTGAAGAAGCAGATTGGCGTGCCGGTGTTGACCGACGTGCATGAATACACGCCGATGGACGAGGTGGCTTCGGTGGTGGATGTGCTGCAGACGCCGGCGTTCCTGGTACGGCAGACCGATTTCATCAAGAAGGTCTGCGCGGCCGGCAAGCCGGTCAACATCAAGAAGGGCCAGTTCCTGTCGCCGTGGGACATGAAGCCGGTGGTGGAGAAGGCCAAGTCGACCGGCAACGAGCAGATCATGGTCTGTGAGCGCGGGGCCAGCTTTGGTTACAACAACCTGGTCAGCGACATGCGCTCGCTGTCGGTGATGCGCGATACCGGTTGCCCGGTGGTGTTCGACGCCACCCATTCGGTGCAGTTGCCGGGCGGGCAGGGCACCAGTTCCGGCGGCCAGCGCGAGTTCGTGCCGGTGCTGTCGCGTGCCGCCGTGGCGGTCGGCGTGTCCGGGCTGTTCGCCGAAACCCACCCGGATCCGTCCAAGGCGCTGTCCGACGGCCCCAATGCCTGGCCATTGGATCGCATGGAGGAACTGCTGGAGACGTTGATGGAGCTCGACGCGGTGACCAAGAAGCACGGCTTCTCCCGCTTCGCCTGATGCCGGGGTGCCGGGCCGGGCCCGGCATTGCCGCAGCGGCCGGGTACCGCCGCTGCGGCGGATTTGGCTTCTGACCTGTGTGCGGGGATAATCACGCGGCATTCGTTTTGTCGCCTTCCTCTACAGACAGGTAACCGGCCAGCCCATGAGTACGATCCGCAGCATCCACGCCCGTGAAATCCTCGACAGCCGTGGCAATCCCACGCTGGAAGCCGAAGTCATCCTGGAGGACGGCTCGTTCGGTCGCGCCGCGGTTCCCTCCGGCGCCTCGACCGGCACCAAGGAGGCGGTGGAGCTGCGTGACGGCGACAAGACCCGTTACCTCGGCAAGGGCGTCCGCAATGCCGTGGACAACGTCAATACCACCATCGCCAGTGCACTGAAGGGCTTCGATGGTGCCGACCAGGCGGGCCTGGACCGTCGCCTGATCGATCTGGATGGCACCGAGAACAAGGGACGCCTGGGCGCCAACGCGCTGCTGGGTGTTTCGATGGCAAACGCCCATGCCGTCGCTGCTTCGAACAAGCAGCCGCTGTGGCAGTACCTGGCCAATGGCCGTGACGTGACCCTGCCGGTGCCGATGATGAACATCATCAACGGTGGTGCGCACGCCGACAACAACGTGGACTTCCAGGAGTTCATGGTGCTGCCGGTGGGTTTCAGCTCGTTCTCCGAAAGCCTGCGCGCGGGTACTGAAATCTTCCATTCGCTGAAGTCGGTGCTGAAGGGCCATGGCCTGAGCACGGCGGTGGGCGACGAAGGTGGTTTCGCGCCGGATTTCCGCAGCAACGTCGAGGCGCTGGATACCATCCTGGAAGCCATCGGCAAGGCCGGTTACACCGCCGGCGAAGACATCCTGCTGGGCCTGGACGTGGCGTCCAGCGAGTTCTATGAGAACGGCAAGTACAACCTGGTCGGCGAGAACAAGCGCCTGGCCTCCGAGCAGTTCGTCGACTTCCTGGCCGACTGGGCCGCACAGTATCCGATCATCACCATCGAAGACGGGCTAGCCGAGAACGACTGGGCCGGCTGGAAGCTGCTGACCGAGCGGATCGGCAAGAAGGTGCAGCTGGTGGGCGACGACCTGTTCGTGACCAACCCGCGCATCTTCAAGGAAGGCATCGAGTCCGGAACCGCCAATGCGATCCTGATCAAGGTCAACCAGATCGGCACGCTGAGCGAAACGCTGGAAGCCATCGCCATGGCTGACCATGCCAACTACGCCGCCATCGTGTCGCACCGCTCCGGTGAGACCGAGGACACCACCATCGCCGACATCGCCGTGGCTACCACCGCCACCCAGATCAAGACCGGCTCGCTGTGCCGCAGCGACCGCGTGGCCAAGTACAACCAGCTGCTGCGCATCGAAGAAGCGCTGGGTGCCGGTGCGCGTTATGCCGGCCGCGATGCCTTCGTTTCGTTGAAGCGCTGATCGCATGCGCAACTGGCGGTGGCTGCTGCTGGTGCTGGCCCTGCTGCTGGCATGGCTGCAGTACCGTTTCTGGTTCGGCCCGGGCAATTCCGGCGAAGTGATGACCCTGGAGGCCCAGGTCGAACACCAGAATCGTGACAACGATGGCCTGCAGCAGCGCAATGATGCGCTGGCTGCCGAAGTGCAGGACCTGAAAGAGGGCCAGTCGGCCATCGAAGAGCGTGCGCGCAGCGAGCTGGGCATGATCAAGCCCGGCGAGAAATTCTATCGCGTGGTGGAGGACGCGCCGGTTGCCCCGGTGCGTGCGCCGTCCGCGGCACCGGCGCCAGCCGATCCTGCGGCGGACGTCCCATGAGCCCGGCGATCTGGGTAGTCGTGCCAGCGGCTGGTCGCGGCGCACGATTCGGTGCGCCACTGCCCAAGCAGTACCTGCCGGCAGGCGGGCGGCTGCTGCTGGCCCATACCCTCGATGCGTTGCTTGCGCACCCGGCGGTGGCCGGGGCGATGGTGGTGATCGGCCAGGACGATGCAGACTGGCCGGGCTGGACCGAATGGGCCGGCAAGCCGGTGTCGACCTGTACAGGGGGTGCGACGCGCGCAGCATCGGTGCTGGCGGGATTGCAGGCGCTGCCGGAAACCGTGCGTGCCGACGAGTTCGTGCTGGTGCACGATGCTGCCCGGCCAAACCTGGCGCTCGCTGACCTGGGGCGCTTGCTGGAAGTGGGCCGCGCCGACCCGGTCGGCGCGATCCTGGCCGCACCGGTACGCGATACCCTCAAGCGCGCAGGCGACGATGGCGGCATCGACGGCACCGAGCCACGCGAGCGCCTGTGGCGCGCGCTGACCCCGCAGCTGTTCCGTCGCCACCAGCTCAGCCGCGCGCTGGCCGATGCCGCGGCAGCAGGCGTGGAAGTCACCGACGAGGCGATGGCCATGGAGCGGCAGGGCCAGCGTCCGCTGCTGGTCGAAGGCAGCGAGGACAACTTCAAGGTCACCACGCCGGCCGACCTGGACCGTTTCGAATTCATACTTTCCCGCCGCGACGGCTGATCGCGCCGCGCGGCTCTGCAAGGGCTGTATCCATGAGCACCACTCCGTTCCCACCTGTCCGCATCGGCCAGGGTTACGACGTCCATGCCTTCGGTGAAGGCGACCACATCATGCTGGGGGGCATCCGCGTACCACATGGTGCCGGCGTACTGGCCCACAGCGATGGCGATGTGATCCTGCATGCACTGTGCGATGCGATGCTGGGCGCGCTGGCGCTGGGCGACATCGGACAGCATTTTCCGCCCAGCGACGATCGCTGGAAGGGCGCCGACAGCAGCGATTTCGTGCGTCATTGCGATGCGCTGCTGCAGGAGCGTGGCTGGCAGGTCGGCAACACCGACATCACGGTGATCTGCGAGCGTCCGAAGGTCGGGCCGCATGCGCTGGCGATACGCGAACGCATCGCCGGATTGCTGCAGCTGCCGCTGGATGCGGTGAGCGTCAAGGCAACCACATCCGAAAAGCTGGGCTTCACTGGCCGCAGCGAAGGCATCGCCGCGCAGGCCGTGGTGCTGCTGGTGGCGGCATGATTCCTTTGCCGCTGGCGTTTGGCGCGCCGCTGTTCACCCACGCACGGATCCGCAGCACGCCGGAAGATTTCCAGGTCGATGAGTTGCCGTCTTTCGAGGCGAGCGGCGAGGGCGAGCACTTGTTGCTGGATATCCGCAAGCGCGATGCCAACACGCAGCATGTGGCCAAGCGTCTTGCCGACTGGGCCGGGCTGCCGGAGATGGCGGTCAGCTATGCAGGCATGAAGGACCGCCACGCGGTCACCACGCAGCGTTTCAGCGTGCACCTGCCCAAGCGGGTCGCGCCGGACCTGGCCGGGTTGGCCAGCGACGAGATCGAAGTACTGTCGTCCACCTGGCACAACCGCAAGCTGCAACGTGGTGCTCTGGCCGGCAACCGCTTCAAGCTGGTACTGCGCGAGGTCGATGGTGATGCCGGGGCGATCAGCGAGCGCTTGCAGCAGATTGCCCTGCGCGGGCTGCCGAACTGGTTCGGCGAGCAGCGTTTTGGCCGTGACGGAGGCAATGTCCCGGCGGCGCTGGCGATGTTTGCTGGCCGTCGGGTGCGCAAGGACCAGCGATCGCTGCTGTTGTCTGCCGCGCGTTCGGCATTGTTCAACCAGGTGCTGGCCGCGCGGGTGGAGCAGGGCAGTTGGGACCAGCCGCTGGACGGCGAGGTATGGATGCTTGATGGCAGTCGCAGTGTCTTTGGGCCAGAGCCATGGAGCGACGTACTGGCCGAGCGCCTGGGCCGCTTCGACATCCATCCGAGCGGGCCGTTGTGGGGGGCTGGCGAACTGCGCAGCGTCGACGCGGCGCGCGAACTGGAACTGGGCGCGATCGGCGATGAACAGTCGCTGGAACTGCGTGCCGGACTGGAAGCCGCCGGGCTGAAGCAGGAGCGCCGTGCCCTTCGCCTGCGTCCGGCCCTGCTGCAGCACCAGTGGCTGCAGCAGGACGTACTGGAACTGTCCTTCGCCCTGCCTCCGGGCTGCTACGCCACCGCCGTCCTGCACGAACTGGGCCCCGTAAGCTGAAAAAGGGGACGGAGGGGATCAAGTCGTTTGTGGCCTGCGAAAGCGGCCACAAACGACTTGATCCCCTCCGTCCCCTTTTTCAGCGGGCCAGGAGAACCAGGACGGCGCCGGTGCCGCCTTGGCTGGCGGGTGCGGAATGGAAGGCCAGTACGTCGTTGCGCAGCCGCAGCAGGCGATCGACCAGGTTCTTCAGGACCGGGGCGCCGCCATCGGACTGCCGGCCCTTGCCATGGATGATGCGTACGCAGCCATGTTCGTGCGCGTGCGCTTCCAGCAGGAACTGGCGCAGCAGCTGTTCGGCCTGCGTGGCCGTGGCGCCATGCAGGTCCAGTTCGTCCTGCACGGAATACTGGCCCTTCCTGAGCCGCTGGAACATGCGCGGAGGCAGGTTGTCCCGTCGATAGCTCAGTGCGTCGCCGGCATCCAGTGGCGCGCTCCCGCGCAGCAGGCGCGCGAACTCGCCGAGCGCCTCCTGTTCATCACGTTCGGCCATGCGGGCGCGCGGACGTGGTTTGGGCGCGCTGGGTGCCGGCCCGCTCCCCTTGCGCAGCGGAGTGACCTCGCCAATGGCCGAGCGGAACAGCTCGGCTGGATCTTCGTCATGCGGGTGTGCCATTGGAACAGGGTAACGCATGGGCGATGTCGACCCGATGCACCGTCAATGACCCATGGCAGGGTAGGCCGTACGGCCGGCATGCGGCACAATACGGGACGCACTTGCGTGGTTGCCGCTGCTGCCGGGGGGAGGCGCAGCGACCACGCCCATGTCAGCAAGTGATGGAAGCGAAGTCTTGAACAATCAAGCGGTTGAAACGCGGATGCGGGTATTGGTCAGCAATGACGACGGTGTCGATGCCCCGGGCATCGGCATGCTCGCGTCCGTGCTGCGCGAGGCAGGACATGAAGTCACCGTGGTCGCGCCCGACCGCGATCGTTCCGGTGCCAGCAATTCGTTGACCCTGGACCTGCCCGTCCGCGTGAAGCGGATTGACCATTACACCGTTTCAGTGGCCGGCACTCCGACCGACTGCGTGCACCTGGCGTTGACCGGCCTGTTGGAGCATGAGCCGGACATCGTCGTTTCCGGCATCAATAACGTGGCCAACCTCGGTGACGACGTTATTTATTCCGGCACGGTATCGGCGGCAATGGAGGGGCGCCACCTTGGCCTGCCCGCCGTCGCCGTGTCGCTGGCCAGCCGCAACCGCGAGCCGAAGCATTTCCAGACCGCGGCCCGCGCGGCGGTGGAGATCGTTGCGCGCCTGCGTGCCGACCCGCTGCCTGCCGACACCATCCTCAACGTCAACGTGCCGGACCTGCCGTGGGCAGAGGTCAACGGCTTCGAGGTAACCCGCCTGGGCAACCGCCACCGTGCCGAAGGCTGCATCGCGCAGGAAGATCCGCGTGGCAACCTGGTGTACTGGATCGGCCCGGCCGGGCGCGAGCAGGATTCCGGTCCGGGGACCGATTTCCACGCGGTACGCACCGGTTTCATCTCCATCACGCCCATCCAGGTCGACCTGACCCGTTACCAGGCATTGGAAAAGGTGGCCAGCTGGGTCGGTGGTCTTACCGCATCGCTGGAACGATCCGCATGAGTCCTCGCCTGCGCCTGCAACCGGAAGCGGTGGGTATCGGCATGACCTCCCAGCGCGTGCGCGACCGCTTGGTCGAGCGCCTGCGCGAAGCCGGCATCAACGACGAAGCAACCCTCAACGCCATCCGTGTCGTTCCGCGCCATCTGTTCATCGACGAGGCGCTGGCCTCGCGGGCCTACGAGGACACGGCGCTTCCCATCGGGCATGGGCAGACCATCTCGCAGCCATGGGTGGTGGCGCGGATGACCGAAGCGGTGCTGCAGGTGGCGCCGAAGACCGTGCTGGAAGTCGGCACCGGGTCGGGTTACCAGGCTGCCGTGCTGGCAGCGGTGGGGCTGGAAGTATTCACTGTCGAACGGATCGGCGACCTGCTGCGCCAGGCGCGCAAGCGCTTCCGTTCCCTGGCCATGAACATCCGCACCAAGCATGACGACGGGCGGGTCGGCTGGCCCGAACACGGTCCGTACGATGCCATCGTGGTGACCGCGGCCGCGCCGGCGCTGGTGGATGCCCTGGTCGAGCAGCTCGCCGTCGGTGGCCGCCTGGTGGCACCGGTCGGTGGGCCGGGCGCACAGTCGCTGGTGCAGCTGGATCGCCTCCAGGATGGCAGCATCGAACAGCGTGTGTTGGCGCCGGTCACTTTCGTGCCGCTGCTGTCTGGCATGCTGGACTGATTTTCCACGGAGCAGGGCATTCATGAAGATTTTCGGGCCGCTGTACGAGCGGGCGTTGAAGTGGGCCAACCATGAGCGGGCACCGACGTACCTCACGGTGCTGAGCTTCATCGAGGCGATCATCTTCCCGGTGATGCCTGAAGTGATGCTGGCTCCCATGTGCGTGGCCCAGCCCAAGCGTGGCTGGTGGTTCGCAACGCTCAGTCTGTCCGGTTCGATGGTGGGCGCCGTGGTCGGCTATGCGTTGGGCCATTTCGCATTCGAGGCAGTCAAGCCGGTACTCGATGCAATGGGCATGTTGCCGGGCATTGAAAGCGGTATCGCGCTGGTGCAGGAAAAGATGATCGAATCGCCATGGGCGGTGTTCACCTTCCTGGTGCTGGGTGGCTTCATGCCGATCCCGATGAAAGTCTTCACGTGGGCTTCGGGTATTGTCGGCGTACCGATGCCGCAGTATCTGTTGAGCATGCTGATCGGTCGTGGCAAGCGTGTGTTCGTGCTGGCCGCGGTGATCCGCCTCGGCGGGGCACGTGCCGAGGCTGCGCTGCGGCGCTGGATTGAACCGCTGGGCTGGATCGCTACCGCATTGGTGGTAATGCTGGTCGCCTGGCTTGTATGGAGGTCGAAGTTCGCATGAGTGCAGATCGTATGAGCAGGGGCGCGCGACTGGGCGTGCTGGCGGTAATGGTGTCCACGCTGGCTGCCTGTGGGACGGCCACGGTGGTGCGTCCGTCGGGCAGCGGTGGAGCGTCGAGCACCCCGAAGACGTCGGTCGCGCAGCCGGGCAAGACGGTCCGGGTGCAGAAGGGCGACACCATCTACGCCCTGGCGCGCATCCATAGCATCACCCCGGCCGACCTGATTGCCTGGAACAGCCTGTCCAATCCGTCGACCATCTATCCGGGCCAGGTCATCCGCCTGTACCCGGAGGGGGCCGGCAGTGGGCGTGTGCCGACCACGGTGGTGACCGCGCCACGTGCCTCCGGCGGCACCACCACCACCACTACGCCGGTATCGACGACGGCCCCGGCGCGCAGTGGCATCAACTGGCGCTGGCCGGCCGATGGCGCAGTGGTGGGGCGCTTTGCCGCAGGCGAGACGACCAGGCAGGGCGTGGATATCGCCGGCACCAGTGGCCAGGCGGTGAAATCGGCTGCCGATGGCGTAGTGGTGTATTCCGGTGCCGGCCTGGTGGGCTATGGCGAACTGATCATCGTCAAGCACAACGAGCAATGGCTGTCCGCCTATGGGCACAACCGCAAACGGCTGGTCAACGAGGGCCAGAGCGTGAAGGCCGGCCAGCAGATAGCGGAAATGGGGCGCACCGGCGCCAACCGCGACATGCTGCATTTCGAGATCCGCTATAACGGCAAGCCGGTCGACCCGCAGCAGTACCTGCCGGCGCGCTAGCGCCACAGATACGCGTAGCGCCGGGCCATGCCCGGCGAGCGCGCAGCGCGGCTGCCTTGGGGCCCAGCGCGGCTACCCCCAGCGCGGCTGCCTTAGGGTCGTGAGTGAGGCGGGGGCAGGCTGCCGAGCATGGCTCGGCGCTACAGCGTTCATTCTTCGAGGATGAACGCCGCAGCGACCTTGCGGCCTTCACCGGCCAGGATGTTGAAAGTGCGCGCGGCGGCCGGGTTGTTCATCACCTCCAGCCCGATGCCACGTGACAGGCAGGCCGCCATCAGCTGCTGCGACGGAAACACCTGCCGGGCGCCGGTACCGAGCACGATCAGTACCGGTTCCAGCGCCAGGATCTGTTCCAGGTGTCCAATCTCCAGCCCGGCAATCGAGCGCACCGGCCAGTCTTCGATCAGCGCCTGTGGCGTGACGATGAAGCTACGTGCCAGCTCGCGGTCGTTCACCCGCGCCGAATTCCCGTCCGCGCCGCGGAGGGTGAAGGCATAGTCAGGGACTTCGTGGTTCAGCTGCATGGCGGGGAGGGGCTTGTTCAGGCGCGCGGCAGGACGATCTGGCGCTGTTCCTTGCTGGGGCGATACAACACCGCGACATGGCCGATGCGCTGCACCAGCGCGCTGCCGCTGGCCTTCACCAGCTCGGCAATCATTGCATCGCGGGCCTCGCGATCTTCCGCACCCACCTTTACCTTGATCAACTCGTGGCGCTCCAGCACCTCTTCCAGCTCGGCCAGGAAGGCCGGGGTCACGCCTTTGCCGCCAATCTGCAGCAGGGCTTTGAGGTCGTGGGCGTGGCCGCGCAGAAAACGGGTCTGGGAGGCGGTCAAGGCAATGGACATGCAGGAAAGCGCGGTAACTTTGGGGGTTCAGGGTATCATGACCGCCCCCTCAGCCCGTACTCATCAATGGTTTCCCGCAGCAAGAGCAGCCAGCGCTGGTTGAAAGAGCACTTCTCCGACCCCTTCGTGAAGAAGGCGCAGGCCGAAGGCATGCGCTCGCGGGCGGCCTACAAGCTGGAGGAACTGCTCGAACGTGACCGGTTGCTGAAGCCGAACATGGTGGTGGTCGACCTCGGTGCGGCGCCGGGCGGCTGGTCGCAGCAGGTCCGGCGACAGATGGGTGACAGCGGAAGGGTCTTCGCCCTGGATATCCTGGAGATGCCGCCGCTGGCCGGCGTGGACTTCCTTCACGGAGACTTCAGGGAGGAAGCCGTCCTATCAAGGTTCGAGGCGATGGTCGGGGACCAGCCGGTAGACCTTGTGCTGTCCGATATGGCCCCCAATAAGAGTGGAATGGATGCGGTCGACCAGCCGCGGATGATGCACCTGGCAGAGCTGGCCATGGATTTCGCCGACAACCACCTGAAGACCGGTGGGGCGTTCCTGATCAAGCTGTTCCAGGGCGTTGGTTTTGACGACTACGTGCGCGAAATGCGCAGGCGGTACGACAAGGTCTCCATCCGCAAGCCGGAAGCCTCGCGCAAGCGCTCTCCCGAGGTTTATGCCTTGGGGCAGGGCAAACGTGCCCATATGAAGTAATCTCGCCGAGCAAGCTCGACCCATGCACCACCCAGGACCAGAGGAACACCGGAGCCAATGAGGATGAACGACTTGACCAAGAACCTCCTGCTATGGGTGGTCGTCGCCGTCGTGCTGATGGTGGTTTTCCAGAGCTTTTCGCCGAAAACCAGCGGCGCAGGCGCGCCGGGCGCGACCTATTCGCAGTTCCTCGACCAGGTGGACAGCGGAACGGTCCAGAAGGTGACGTTTGCCGGCGACATGCGCGGCGGCACCAACGAGATCACCTACACCACGCGTAGCGGGCAGACGTCCACCATCACGGCACCGTTCGATCGTGACCTGATCAACGTGCTGCGCACCAAGAACGTGGAAATCGTCCAGCAGGAGCCGTCCAGCGGCATCTCGCTGGGCGCCATCCTGATGAATTTCCTGCCGGTCATCCTGATCATTGGTTTCTGGCTGTTCATCATGCGCCAGATGCAGGGCGGTGGCGGCGGCGCCAAGGGCGCGATGTCGTTCGGAAAATCGCGTGCCAAGCTGCAGGGCGAAGACCAGGTCAAGGTCACCTTCGCCGACGTTGCCGGCTGCGATGAAGCCAAGGAAGAAGTGGGCGAACTGGTCGACTTCCTGCGTGATCCGTCCAAGTTCACCAAGCTCGGCGGAAAGATCCCGCGCGGCGTGCTGATGGTCGGTCCGCCCGGTACCGGCAAGACGCTGCTGGCCAAGGCCATCGCCGGCGAGGCCAAGGTGCCGTTCTTCTCGATCTCCGGTTCGGATTTCGTGGAAATGTTCGTCGGCGTCGGCGCCAGCCGCGTGCGCGACATGTTCGAACAGGCCAAGAAGCACGCGCCGTGCATCATCTTCATCGACGAAATCGACGCCGTCGGTCGCCACCGTGGTGCCGGCCTGGGCGGCGGTCATGACGAGCGCGAGCAGACCCTGAACCAGTTGCTGGTGGAAATGGACGGTTTCGAGGGCGGCGAAGGCGTGATCGTGATCGCCGCGACCAACCGTCCGGACGTGCTGGACCCGGCGCTGCTGCGCCCGGGCCGCTTCGACCGCCAGGTGGTGGTTGGCCTGCCGGACGTGAAGGGACGCGAGCACATCCTGAAGGTGCACATGCGCAAGCTGCCGCTGGCCGACGACGTCGTGCCGATGGTGATCGCGCGGGGCACCCCGGGCTTCTCCGGTGCCGACCTGGCCAACCTCTGCAACGAGGCGGCACTGTTCGCCGCGCGCAACAGCGAGAAGGAAGTCCGCATGGACCACTTCGACCGTGCACGCGACAAGATCCTGATGGGTGCCGAGCGCCGCTCGATGGCCATGAGCGAGGAGGAGAAGACCCTCACCGCCTACCACGAAGCCGGCCACGCCATCGTCGGCCGCCTGGTGCCCGAGCATGATCCGGTCTACAAGGTCACCATCATTCCGCGTGGCCGCGCGCTGGGCGTGACCATGTACCTGCCGGAAGGCGACAAGTACTCGATCAACCGGGTGGCGATCAACTCGCAGCTGTGTTCGCTGTACGGTGGCCGCGTGGCCGAAGAGCTGATCTTCGGTGCCGACAAGGTCACCACCGGTGCGTCCAACGACATCGAGCGCGCCACCAAGATGGCCCGCAACATGGTCACCAAGTGGGGCCTGTCCGAGACCCTCGGCCCGATCGCCTATGGCGAAGAGGACGATGAGGTGTTCCTCGGCCGTTCGGTGACCCAGCACAAGAGCGTGTCCAACGACACCGCCCGCCGCATCGATGAGGAAGTGCGCAGCATCCTGGACAAGGCCTACGCCCGTACCACCGAGCTGCTGACGGCCAATGTCGACAAGCTGCATGCGATGACCCAGCTGCTGTTGCAGTACGAGACCATCGACGCGCCGCAGATCGACGCCATCATGGAGGGCCGCGATCCGCCGCCGCCGATGGGCTGGGGCAAGTCCAGCGGCAACGATGGCAAGGACGGCGGTGGCAGCGACAAGGGTGGCGACGCCCGTCCGGTGCCGCCGATCGCCGGGCCCGCCGAACTGCACTGACGCCCGGGTTCGGGCGCTTGACGAAAGGCCGGGGAAACCCGGCCTTTTCGTTCTTCGCCCGGCAGGCGAGAATCAACGAAAGGGGCCTGGCCCCGGGTCCATCCCGCTACTTACCGGAGCACGCATGTCCCAACAGCCACCACAATCGGTGTCCCACACGGCCGAAATGATCATCGCCACGGTGGTCGGCGTTGCCGTCGGCCTGGGCCTGGACAACCTGTTGCTGGGCTGCGTGGTCGGCATAGCGGTCGGCATCGTGCTGAGCATCGGCAGGACGCTGTACGTTGATCGCAAGCGACGCCAGCGCTGATCTGTAGCGCCGGGCCATGCCCGGCGGGTTTCCCGGGGTCGCCGGGCATGGCTCGGCGCTACCCTCGTCCTCTTCGATTCCAGGAACTGCCATGTTCGATATCTCGCCCCAACTTGACTGTGCCGGCCGCGTACTGCGCCTGGACCGTGCGCAGGTGATGGGCATCGTCAACGTGACGCCGGATTCGTTCTCCGACGGCGGTGCACATGACACCACCGAAGCCGCCGTCGCCCACGGCCTGAAGCTGGTGGAAGAGGGAGCGGACCTGCTGGACATCGGCGGTGAATCGACCCGGCCGGGCAGTGCACCGGTACCGCTGGAAGAGGAGCTGCGCAGGGTAGTGCCGGTGATCGAACAACTGGCCGCGCGCACGGCGGTGCCGATCAGCATCGACACGTTCAAGCCTGCGGTGATGCGCGCCGCCGTGGCAGCAGGCGCCGGCATGATCAACGACATCCACGCCCTGCGCCAGCCCGGTGCGCTGGAGGCGGCGGCGGACGCGGGCGTGCCGGTGGTATTGATGCACATGCAGGGCGAGCCGGGCAGCATGCAGGCCTCCCCGCATTACGACGACGTCGTGGCCGAGGTGCATGGGTTCCTGGTGCAGCGCCTGTTCGCCGCGGAAATGGCCGGCATCCCGAAGAAGAACCTGGTCATCGACCTGGGCTTTGGCTTCGGCAAGAGCGTTGCCCACAACATGACCCTGCTGGCACGTTCGGAGCGCTTCCTGGAGCTGGGTGTGCCGATGCTGGCGGGCCTGTCACGCAAGCGCAGCCTGGGCGAGCTGACCGGCCGCGAGGTGCCCACCGAACGCGTGGCGGCATCGGTGGCCGCGCACCTGGTCGCGGTACAGCGGGGTGCACGCATCGTGCGCGTGCACGACGTTGCCGCCACGGTGGATGCATTGAAAGTGTGGCAGGCCGTCGATGCCGTACCGGTACCGCGCAAGGACGCCCCGCCTGCCATCCGCTGGCCGGACGAGGACTGATGGCCATCGACCGGCGGCCGTTGGCGATCGCCGTCATGGGACCGACCGCCAGTGGCAAGACCGCCACCGCGATCGCGCTGGCGCGCCAGTTGGGCGGCGAGATCGTCAGTGTCGACTCTGCTTTGGTGTACCGCGGGCTGGACATCGGTTCGGCCAAACCCGATGCCTCCGAACGCGCCCAGGCCCCGCACCACCTGCTGGATCTGTGCGATCCCTGGCAGGCCTATTCGGCCGCCGGGTTCGCCGCCGATGCGCGTCGTGCCGTGGAAGGCATCGTCGCCCGTGGCAAGGTGCCGATCCTGGCCGGAGGCACCGGGCTGTATTTCCGCGCATTGCTGCAGGGCCTGTCGCCGATGCCGCCAGCCGATGAGGGCACCCGTGCCGAGCTGGCCGCCGAGGCGGCCGAGCGGGGCTGGCCGGCCCTGCATGCACGGCTGGCCCGGGTCGATCCGGTGGCGGCCGCGCGCATCCACGCCACCGATCCGCAGCGTATCCAGCGGGCGCTGGAAGTCCACCGGCTGACCGGCAGGCCGATCAGCTATTGGCAGCGCCTGCCCGCCGAAGGTCGCCTGCCGGTGCGCACCCTGAAGCTGATCCTGGCGCCGCGGGAGCGGGCCGTGCTGCACCAGCGCATCGCACAGCGCTTCGATGCGATGCTGGCGCAGGGTTTCCTGGATGAAGTCCGGGCATTGCGCGGGTTGCCGCAGATGGAGCAGGTGCCGGCCCCGCTGGACCTGCCGGCGATCCGTTCGGTCGGCTACCGGCAGGCCTGGGAGTTCCTCGACGGCGTCGGCGATGCCGCCACGTTCCGTGACAAGGCGGTCTTCGCCACCAGGCAACTGGCCAAACGGCAGCTTACCTGGCTGCGTGGCGAGCTTGATGCGCGTTGGTTCGACCCCCATGTCGAGCAGCAGCGGTTGACGGCGGCGGTCGCCGCCTTCATGGCCTGACAGCGGCCTCGGCGCCCGGCGTGTACCATCGTCGGGTCGACGGGCGGTGGGGGGCCGCGTCATCTGTCGACACCCATAAAAACAATAATCAGGAGTTTGCAATGTCCAAGGGGCAATCGCTGCAGGATCCGTTTCTGAATGCACTTCGGCGCGAGCGCGTGCCGGTTTCGGTGTACCTGGTGAACGGCATCAAGCTGCAGGGCACGATCGAATCGTTCGACCAGTTCGTGGTGCTGCTGCGCAATACGGTCAGCCAGATGGTCTACAAGCACGCCATTTCCACCGTGGTGCCGGCGCGCAACGTCAAGATCGGCCCGGGTGGCGGGTACGTACAGTCCAACGAAGAAGGTCACGATGCGGGTGGTGAAGTCATTGAATAAGCCTGGAGTGGTTCGTGTTTGATCGCTCGAAGAAGGGCGAGAACGCCCTGTTGATCCAGCCCCACGTCGGCAAGCTGGAAGAGGACGTGCTGGAAGAATTCGGTGACCTGGCCCGTTCGGCCGGCGCCAGCATCGCCGCCACGATCACCGCGCGCATCGACCGGCCCAGCCCGTCCACGCTGATCGGCAGTGGCAAGCTGGACGAAGTGAAGGCGGCTGCCGATGCCACCGGCGCCGACCTGGTGCTGGTCAACCATGCGCTGACGCCAGGACAGGAGCGCAATCTGGAACGCTTCCTGGAACGACGGGTGATCGACCGTACCGGACTGATCCTGGACATCTTCGCCCAGCGTGCGCGCAGCCATGACGGCAAGCTGCAGGTGGAACTTGCCCAACTGCGGCACATGTCCACGCGGTTGATCCGTGGCTGGACCCACCTGGAGCGGCAGCGCGGCGGCTCCATCGGCCTGCGTGGACCGGGTGAAACCCAGTTGGAGACCGACCGGCGCCTGTTGCAGAAGCGCGTGGAGCAGCTGCAGAAGCGGCTGGAGAAGGTCGAAGTACAGCGTACCCAGATGCGCCGGGCGCGCCTGCGCAGCGAGCTGCCGCGCGTGGCCCTGGTGGGCTACACCAACGCCGGGAAGTCGACCTTGTTCAACGCCATGACCGGTGCGGAGGCGTACGCCGCCGACCAGCTGTTTGCCACGCTGGACCCGACCGTCCGGCGCATCGTGCTGCCCGGCGGCAACGTCGTGCTGGCCGATACCGTTGGCTTCGTCCGTGACCTGCCGCATGACCTGGTGGCGGCCTTCCGTTCCACCTTGTCCGAGGCCCGGGAGGCCGATTTCCTGCTGCACATCGTCGATGCCGCCGATCCACACCGCGAAGAGCGCATCTCCCAGGTGGACGAGGTGCTGACGGCAGTGGGGGCCGGGGACCTGCCGCAGTTGCTGGTGTTCAACAAGATCGACCGCATCGACGGCGCCGACGTGCGGCATGACGCGCAGGACGGCGTGCCGGATGAGTCGCGACGCGAGCGGGTGTGGATTTCCGCACGCGACGGGCGTGGGCTTGACGTGCTGCAGACGGTGCTGGGCAAGCGGCTGGGCCTGCAGCACGTGACCGGTGAGCTGCGCTTGCCGCCATCTGCCGGTCGCCTGCGTGCCAGGCTGCACCAGTTGGAAGTGGTGCGCGAAGAAGGCGCTGACGAAGACGGTTGGCTGTTGCAGGTTGATATTCCCATCGCCGAGGCCGAGAAACTGGCTGCCAGCGAAGATGGCGCGCCGGTGCGCGCCCTGCTGCCGGAGAAGTTGCCGGAGTGGTAGGCATCCTGCGCCTGCAGGGTGGCAGGCATGGCCTGGAGTTGCCGGTGCCGCGATCCTGACAGGCAGGGCCATCCTGCGGTACAACGTTGCAGGTTGCCCCTGCCGGTTCCACCCATGACATCTCCCACCGACGAACTGCTGGCCGGATTGGCCAGCGAACTGGGCCAGAAGCTGCTGCAGGCCAAGCTGCAACTGGTCACCGCCGAAAGCTGCAGTGGCGGCTGGATCGCCAAGGTCATGACCGATATCGCCGGTTCCTCGGCGTTCTTCGATTGCGGCATGGTGGTGTACAGCTACGAGGCCAAGCAGCGCCTGCTTGGCGTGCGCGCGCAGACGCTGGAGGCGTTCGGAGCGGTCAGCCGCGAGACGGTGCTGGAAATGGTGTCTGGTGCGCTGGTCAATTCAGGGGCGGGAATCGCCGTGGCGGTGACCGGCATCGCTGGTCCCGGCGGCGGCAGCGACGACAAGCCGGTGGGCAGCGTGTGGATCGGCTGGAAGCGGCGCGGTGGCTACGCGCAGGCCCAGCTTTTCCATTTCGACGGCGACCGCGAAACAATCCGCAGGCAGACAGTTTCGGCGGCGTTGCACGGGATACTGGCCCAGCTGTGAGATGCTGCCTGCTCCATCTGCGTGGAGCAGTCTTCGATGTGGGAAACGCTGGGTACCGTCCGTGACCTCGGGCGACTGCAGGAAATCGCTGCCGTCCTGATCCGCTATGGTTTCGGCGACCTGGTCCGGCGCATCGGCCTGGCCGACGTACTCGAACGCGCCGGCCGGCTGCTGCATTGGGGAGATGACACGCAACGGCAGCCGATGACCGCGCCGATGCGCGTGCGGCGGGCGATGCAGGAACTGGGACCGACCTTCGTCAAGCTGGGGCAGGTGCTTGCCACCCGGGTCGATCTGTTTCCGCCGGATTGGATCGCGGAATTTTCCGAACTGCAGAATGCCGTGCCGGCGCTGCCTTACGCGCAGATCCATGCGCAACTGCAACGCGACCTTGGTGGCGAACCTGCCGCGGTGTTCGCCTGGCTGGATGAAACGCCGATGGCCGCCGCCTCGCTGGCGCAGGCGCACCGCGCGCGGCTGCACGATGGTCGCGAAGTGGTGCTGAAAGTACGGCGTCCCGGTATCCGTGACGTGGTGGAAGCCGACCTGCGGCTGCTGGCGCGGTTGGCGGAGGTTTTCGAAGCGCGCCTGCCTGACCTGCGCCGCTATCGGCCGGCCGAGGTGGTGCAGCAGTTCACCACCTCGCTACGGCGCGAGCTGGATTTCGCTGCCGAATGCCGTAATGCCGAACGCATCGCGCGCGACTTTGCCGGTCGCGACGACATCCTGATTCCCGCAGTGCACTGGCAGTGGACCTGCGAGAGCCTGAATGTCCAGGATTTCGTCGATGGTATTGCCGGCCGTGACCTGGCCGGCGTGGATGCGGCTGGGCTGGATCGGGTCATGCTGGCGCGTCGCGGTGCCGACATCGTGTTGAAAATGGTGTTGCAGGACGGATGTTTCCACGCTGATCCGCATCCGGGAAACATCATCTACCTGCGTGATGGCCGGATCGGGGTGATTGATTTCGGCATGATCGGCACCCTGTCCGAATCGCGTCGCTTCCAGGTGGCGCAACTGCTGCATGGGCTGGTCGAGCAGGAGCCGGAGGCAGTGGCCGATATCCTGCTGGACTGGGCGGGAGGCGTCGCGGTGGATGAAGGGCGCCTGCAGCAGGACATCAGCCAGTTCGTCGACCGCTATCGCGGCGTGCCGCTCAAGGACCTGCGCATCGGCCTGATGCTGTCCGACATCACCCAGTTGCTGCGCAGCTACAACCTGACGCTGCCGGCCGACCTGGCACTGATGATCAAGGCCTTCCTGACCCTGGAAGGCATGGGCCGGCAACTGGACCCTGAATTCGACATGGCCAGCGCCGCCCGTCCCTTCCTAGAGCAGGTGGTGCTGCAGCGCTACGCGCCGCGTGCGCTGCTCAAGCGTGGCCGGCGCAGCCTGCTGGGAATGATCGACCTGGCTGGTGAGCTGCCGCGCGACCTGCGCCGGCTGGTGCAGGCGGCCCGGCGCGGGCGGTTGCAGTTGAAGGTCGAGACCAGCGCCTTGAAAGGCTTCGGCGACCAGGTCAACCAGGCAGCGAACCGGTTGGTGGTCGGCATCGTCACCGCCGCGTTGATCATCGGCTCTTCGATCGTGATGCACAGCGTGGGCGGCATCTCCAGTCGCTGGCTGCTGGTGCTGGGGGTGGGTGGATTCGTTGGTGCGGCGCTGTGCGGGGTGTGGATCCTGTTTTCCATCTGGCGCAGCGGCAGGCGGCGTTGATGCGGGCGTAGCCGGCGAACGGCCGGGCCCCTCGTGGTGGGTCGCTGGAAGCAGGGATTGGGCCGGGCGGGAGGGATTCGTGGGGGACGGCAAGAGCCGCATCCTGCGGGCCTCGTTTCGCGCCATCCGTGGCGCTCAACGCCCCCACGAACCCCTCCCGCCCGGCCCTGACAGTCTGCGGGCGCGTCCCGCCACGGGAAAAGAAAAATGAAGAGCGGTAGCGCCGACCCATGGTCGGCGGAAACCATCCGCTAGCGTCACCAAAGAGCCGCCGACCATGGGTCGGCGCTACCGGATTCCGCTTTTTTTCTTACCGTGGTGGACGCACGGGATGTGTCACAGGGCTGGGCGGGGGCGTTGAGCGGCATGGACGGCGCGCCGCGCCGTTCGCTGCCATCCCGGCAGGGCACTTGCGACGCGAAAGAGTTAGTAGTATTACTACTAACCATGGACACCACGAACCTGACCGAGACCCAGCAGGCCATCCTGCAGATGATCGCCGATCGCATCGACGGCGACGGCGTGCCGCCATCGCAAACCGAGATCGCCCGCGCTTTTGGCTTCAAGGGGGTGCGTGCCGCGCAATACCACCTGGAGGCGCTGGAACAGGCCGGGGTGATCCGTCGCGTGCCGGGCCAGGCGCGCGGCATCCGCCTGGTGCAGGCATCGCCGGCCAGGCCGCTTGTCGCGCCGGATGTCGATGACAGCGTGCTGCGCCTGCCGGTGCTGGGGCGTGTTGCCGCCGGCCTGCCGATCGGCGCGGACATCGGCTCGGACGATTTCGTCGTGCTCGACCGGGTGTTCTTCTCGCCGGCACCGGATTACCTGCTGAAGGTGCAGGGCGATTCGATGATCGACGAAGGCATCTTCGACGGCGACCTGATCGGCGTGCACCGCACCCGTGACGCACGCACCGGGCAGATCGTGGTGGCGCGCATCGATGACGAGATCACCGTCAAGCTGCTGAAGATCGGCAAGGACCGCATCCGCCTGCTGCCGCGGAACCCGGATTACGCGCCGATCGAGGTGCTGCCGGACCAGGATTTCTCGATCGAAGGCCTGTATTGCGGCCTGTTGCGACCCAACCGATGAAAGTCCGGGGGCGGCTGCGGCTGACGTCTGCGGCGATAATGTTCGACTTGCCCGGCCTGCGTCTCACTCTGTGCGATGAGCGGCCGCTACAGTCCCCCCGAACCCGAGTTGACCACGATTAAAAAGATGACCACTTCCCCAAGGACCAAGACGATGGACGAGAACAAGAAGCGCGCCCTGGCCGCCGCCCTGAGCCAGATTGAGAAGCAGTTCGGCAAGGGCTCGGTGATGCGCATGGGCGACCGTGTTGTCGAACCCGTCGAGATCATTCCGACCGGTTCACTGATGCTGGATATCGCACTGGGAATCGGTGGCCTGCCCAAGGGGCGGGTGGTGGAAATCTACGGCCCGGAATCCTCGGGCAAGACCACGCTGACCCTGCAGGCCATTGCCGAGTGCCAGAAAAAGGGCGGCACCGCGGCGTTCATCGATGCCGAGCACGCCCTGGACCCGGTCTATGCCGCCAAGCTCGGTGTCAACGTGGACGACCTGCTGCTGTCGCAGCCCGATACCGGCGAACAGGCACTGGAAATCGCCGACATGCTGGTGCGTTCCAATTCGGTGGACATCGTGGTGGTCGATTCGGTTGCCGCATTGACCCCGAAGGCGGAAATCGAAGGCGAAATGGGCGACCAGCTGCCGGGCCTGCAGGCCCGCCTGATGAGCCAGGCACTGCGCAAGCTGACCGGCAACATCAAGCGCTCCAACACGCTGGTGGTGTTCATCAACCAGTTGCGCCACAAGATCGGCGTGATGATGCCGGGCCAGAGCCCGGAAGTGACCACCGGCGGCAACGCGCTGAAGTTCTACGCTTCGGTGCGCCTGGATATCCGTCGTATCGGTGCGATCAAGAAGGGCGATGAGATCATCGGCAACCAGACCAAGATCAAGGTGGTCAAGAACAAGCTGGCGCCCCCGTTCAAGCAGGTCATCACTGAAATCCTGTACGGCGAGGGCATCAGCCGTGAAGGCGAGCTGATCGACATGGGCGTGGAAGCCAAGCTGGTCGACAAGGCCGGTGCCTGGTACAGCTACGGTGAAGAGCGCATCGGCCAGGGCAAGGACAACGCCCGTGGTTACCTGCGCGACAACCCGCAGGTGGCCGCCAAGCTGGAAGCCGAACTGCGCGAGAAGTTCCAGCCGGCCGAAGCGCCCAAGGAAGCTGGCGACGAAGACGACGCTGAAGAAGCGTGAGAAATGCTGTGGGGCAGGGCGGCGCCGTCAGTGACGTCGCCCTGCTCCACAGGCTTGTTGCATGCCCGCACGCGGGGATGGCGTCAAGGATGACGCAATTGAAGGGAACGACATGCACGATGAACCGGAACCGCCGTCCTCCGGACGCAAACGCCGACGACCGGAACAGACGCCATTGCAGCGGGCACTTGGCCTGCTGGTTCGCCGCGAGCATTCGCGCAAGGAACTGGGGCGCAAACTGGTCGCGCGCGGCATCGAGCCGGAGCAGGCGCAGGCAGCCGTCGATCGGCTGGCCAGCGAGGGGTGGCAGGACGATGAGCGTTTTGCCGAAACCCTGGTGCGCAATCGCGCCAACAGCGGTTACGGGCCACGACACATCCTGGCCGAGCTGGGTACCCATGGCCTGGACAGCGATGCGGTAGCGGCCGCGATGGCCAGCTACGAGGGCGACTTCCTGCACAATGCGCGCGACCTGGTGCAGCGCCGGTTTGGCGAGGAAGGGCCACAGGACCTGCCACAACGGCGCAAGGCTGCCGACCTGTTGGCCCGTCGCGGATTCGATGGCGACACCATCCGCCGTGCGACCCGCTTCGACCCAGAGGACTGAGCGCCTCGGGCCTGATACCCTTCAGGGTTTCGGAGGTCCGAAACCCGACCCTGGCCAGTGTGGCCGGTGGCGGTTGTTCCTCCGGCCCGCAGACTGCCAGCCCCCATGAACGCACCCGCCAAATTCACCACCTCCCAGATCCGCAGCGACTTCCTTGAGTTCTTCAAGGGCAAGGGCCACACCATCGTGCCGTCGGCACCCCTGGTGCCCGGCAATGACCCGACCCTGTTGTTCACCAATTCGGGCATGGTCCAGTTCAAGGACGTGTTCCTGGGCGCGGAAAAGCGCAGCTACGTGCGCGCGGCCGACGTCCAGCGCTGCCTGCGCGCGGGCGGCAAGCACAACGACCTGGACCAGGTGGGTTATACCGCCCGCCATCACACCTTCTTCGAAATGCTGGGCAACTGGTCCTTCGGCGACTACTTCAAGAAGGACGCCATCGCCTGGGCCTGGGAACTGTTGACGCAGGTCTGGAAGCTGCCGGCCGAGCGCCTGCTGGTCACTGTCTACCAGACCGATGACGAGGCCTACGCGTTGTGGCGCGACATGGTCGGGATCCCGGAAGAGCGGATCGTGCGCATTGGCGACAACAAGGGCGCGCCGTTCGCCTCGGACAATTTCTGGCAGATGGCCGAGACCGGTCCGTGCGGGCCCTGCACCGAAATCTTCTACGACCATGGCGACCACATTGCCGGCGGTCCCCCGGGTTCGCCGGATGAAGACGGCGATCGCTTCATCGAGATATGGAACCTGGTCTTCATGCAGTTCGACCGCCAGCCCGATGGCACGCTGGTTCCGTTGCCGGCACCGTGCGTGGATACCGGCATGGGCCTGGAGCGGCTGGCCGCGATCCTGCAGCACGTGCATACCAATTACGAGATCGACCTGTTCCAGGCGCTGATCCGCAAGGCCAGCGAGCTGACCGGCATGGCCGACCTGGAGAACAAGTCGCTGCGCGTGATCGCCGACCACATCCGCGCCTGCTCGTTCCTGATCGTCGACGGCGTATTGCCATCCAACGAGGGCCGTGGCTATGTGCTGCGTCGTATCATCCGCCGCGCGCTGCGCCATGGCTGGATGCTGGGCGTGCGCCAGCCGTTCTTCAGCGGCCTGGTGCCGACCCTGGTGGAACAGATGGCACAGGCCTACCCGGAGTTGGCCGTAGCCGCCGACACCGTCACCCGTGCGCTGCGCGCCGAGGAAGAGCGCTTCGCCGAGACACTCGATGCCGGCATGAAGATCTTCGAGGATGTCGCTGCCAAGGCAACCGGCGGCGTGATCCCGGGAGTTGACGCGTTCCGCCTGTACGACACCTATGGCTTCCCGCTGGACCTGACCGCTGACATCGCGCGCGAACGCCAGATGACCGTGGACACCGACGGTTTCGACGCGGCGATGGAGCAACAGCGCGAGACCGCGCGTGCGGCTGGCAAGTTCGGTGGCGGCGTGAGCCTGCCGGCGGACCTGGTGGCCACGCTGGAGCCGACCGTGTTCCAGGGCTATGACGCGCTGCAGGCCGATGGCCTGCGTGTGGTGGCACTGTTGAAGGACGGTCGCCCGGCGCAGTCCGTGCAGGCCGGCGATGCCGTGATCGTGCTGACCGACAGGACGCCTTTCTATGCCGAGTCCGGTGGCCAGGTGGGCGACACCGGCCTGCTGTCGGGCAATGGCGCGCGCGTTCTGGTGTCCGATACCCAGAAGTTCGCTGGCCAGTTCCACGGCCATGTGGGCACGCTGGCCGAGGGCAGGCTGGAAATCGGTGACCTGCTTTCCGGCGAAGTCGATGCACAACGCCGCGGCACCACCATCCTCAACCATTCGGCTACCCATCTGCTGCATGCGGCGTTGCGCGAAGTGCTGGGCACCCACGTGCAGCAGAAGGGCTCGCTGGTCGCACCGGACCGGCTGCGCTTTGACTTCTCGCATTTCCAGCCGATCACCGCCGGAGAGCTGGCGATCATCGAGCGCAAGGTGAACCAGCAGGTGCGCGCCAACAACGCTGTCGAAGTGCACAACATGGGCATGCAGGAAGCGCTGGATTTCGGTGCCATGGCGCTGTTCGGCGAGAAGTATGGCGAACACGTGCGCGTGCTGAGGATGGGGGACTACTCGACCGAACTGTGTGGTGGCACGCATGTCAGCCGTACTGGCGACATCGGCCTGTTCAAGATCACCTCCGAAGGCGGCGTGTCAGCGGGTGTGCGGCGCATCGAGGCGGTCACCGGCCAGGGCGCGCTGGACTACGTGGATGCCGAGGAGGCCCGCCTGGCGGAAGCCGCCAGCCTGCTGGGTGGCAGCGCGACCGACGTGGTCGACAAGATCCGGGCGCAGGCGTTGCGCCAGAAGCAGCTGGAACGTGAGCTGGAGTCGCTGAAGGCGAAGCTGGCAGCCGGAGCAACGGCGGACCTGTCCTCGCAGGCGGTCGACGTATCTGGCGTGAAGGTGCTCGCTGCGCGGCTGGAAGGCTTTGACGCCAAAGCCCTGCGCGAGGCCGTGGATCGCCTGAAGCAGCAACTGGGCGATGCGGTGATCCTGCTGGCCGGTACCCAGGACGGCAAGGCCGCCCTGGTGGCCGGGGTGAACGGCAGTGCAATGGGCCGGGTCAAGGCCGGGGAACTGTTGGCCCATGTTGCCAGTCAGATTGGTGGCAAGGGCGGCGGTCGCCCGGATCTCGCCCAGGGTGGTGGTGAGGACGGGCCCGCCCTTGCCTCCGCACTGGCGGCCACCATCGACTGGGTCCGGTCGCACCTGTGATGAACTGCAACCCTCCCGCGCCTTGTGGCGACGGGAGGGCTGGCAGTACCATTGGTAATCTTTTTCCCTTTGTCGTGGGGCGGACCGTGATGGAACGCCAAGCCGGTGGGGGATACCCTTCCACACGGTTCCATGGAGAAATTCAAAAATGTTGATCTTGACTCGCCGCGTAGGCGAAACCCTGATGATCGGTGACTCGGTCAGCGTGACCGTCCTGGGCGTCAAGGGCAATCAGGTTCGTATCGGCATCACTGCGCCGAAGGACGTGGCCGTCCACCGCGAAGAAATCTACCAGCGCATCCAGGATGGTACCGATAAAGGCAACGTCGGCAGCGGCAGCGAAAATTCCGCAGATTAAGGCTTTACCTTCCAGCGTGAAAAACGCTATTATTCGCGTCCCCGCTGAGGAGTAGTCATCCAACAGCGGCAGTAAACCCCGGAGCGATGCCCGAGTGGCTGAAGGGGCTCCCCTGCTAAGGGAGTATAGGGTCAAAAGCTCTATCGAGGGTTCGAATCCCTCTCGCTCCGCCAGATGACGAGAAACGCCCGCAGATCAGCGATCTGCGGGCGTTTTTCTTTGTCGCATGCCCGGCCGGCCAGGCAACACACCGCCAGTGCCAGCGTCGCGGTTACTCCAGTACTTCCAGCGTATCGACGACACGCACGCCGGAGGCCTGTCCCAGCCACGCGTCGAACCATGGCTTGTGGGAATTGCCGACCACGCTCAGCACGCGCTGGCCCGGCCGGTCGCGTACGGTTTCCAGGATGTTGGCCACCATGCGCAGGTTGCGGATCTCCCAGCCGTTGACCCATATCTGTGGATAGTGCCCGGCGGACGGGGTCTGCAGCGCCGTGCGCACGTTGCTGGCGGCCATGAAAGCCTGGGTATCGGGGGCATTGAGCATGCGGTACAGCGGCAGCAGGTCATCGCCGGCCATCAGCGCCTTCTCGCGCGCGATCAGTGCCTGCATCCGTGGCTTGTTCTTGTCCCATGCCTGCTGGACGCCGTCGGCGAAGGCCTTGAGGTCGGCGACGCGGTGTGCGCCGCCGGTGTAATCGTCGACCGGATGGACGCGTGGCAGTCCCAGCCGCGCGGCAAGGCGTGCAGCGATCTGGATGCTTTCGTCGCTGCGCCTGCCGACGTCCTGCAACTGCTGCACCAGGGCCGGGTCCAGACCGTCGCCGGCGTGCCGCTCGGCGGCATCAAGCTGCAGCCACTGCACGTAGGCTGACGCACGCTCGCCTGCGGCCAGCAAGGTGGCGGCCAGGCGCCGGCGTTCGGCCGGGGAGGGCGCCTGCGGCCAGGTTGCCAACAGACGGTCGGCCTCGGCACGCGCAGCGGGCATGTCCAGTCCGGTTGCCGCCTGCGCCTGCGCCGGTGCCTTGCAGTCATCGCCGTAGACGCTGGGGTGGCGCAGCAGCATGTCGCACTGCTCGCCGCTCACCGCTTCGATGGTGATCACCGTCGGCTTGAAGGCGGCCAGCTTGTCCAGCAGAGGCTCCAGGGTGGTGGCCCGGAACTCCTTGTGTTCGGAAAGGTGCACGCTGCCCAGCACCATCACCTCGGTTCGTGGCCCGGGCATCCCTTCGTCCAGCGCCGCGACATCCACCTGTGCCTGTGCGCCGAGCGGGGCCAGCAGGGCGACCCATGCCCACCAATTGCAACGATGCTTCATGCGGCACCCCTCTGTCCCTGTGATGGCTGTCATTGAAGCAGCTTGCCGGGGATGCTCAAGGTGCGTTCGGCAGGGTGACCAATGACCCATTCCGCGCAGGCGCCGCTGCTTCAGTCGCCGGTCTGCGCATGTGGTGCCTGTACGGGTTTGGACTGGGGCGAATCTTTCTGGCGCAGGAAGATGGTCAACACCACCAGTGCCAGTACGGCAAGGAACTCACTCTGCCAGTTCTGCATGGATTCGAACCAGAATGAGCTGCTGCCCAGATGCTCGCACAGGCTGGGTGGCGGCAGGCCCAGCAGTCGCTGCTGGGCTTGTTCAGCGCGCCAGCTGCCCAGTGCGTGCAGGCTGAAACTGAGCAGGAACAAGGCGGCGAAGGCCAGCGCCAGCGAATGTTCGTACAGTTTCAACCAGGGGCCTCCCTTGCGCACCGGCAGCGGTGCAGGGCCATCGTCGATGCGGGCCTGTTCCTGTGCCGGGTCCAGTGGACGCGATTCGGCCGAACCGCGTTGGCGCAGCACCACCGTCAGCAGGACATACATGCCCATCTGCAGGAACTCGCTTTCCCAGTTTTCGAAGGTGGCGCTGATGAAGTGGCCGCTGCATAGATAAGCCAGTGCATCCAGCGGTGCGGCGCCATGCAGCACCAGGTCCTGGTTGTGCACGCGGAACCCGGCCACGGCTTGGCCGGCCAGGAACAGCAGGAACAGGCCCAGCAGGACCAGTGACAGCCCATTGCGCTTCCACACGGCATGCCTCGCTTGGCAGGTGGCAGGGCCTGCAAAGGTGCCCCGCAGGCCCGGCAAGGCGTCGTGAAACCGCACTGCACGAAGGCCGGAAGCAGCGGGACGATGCCCCGCTGCTTCCGGCCGGATCACAACGGCAGGTCGAACACCAGTACTTCCGCGTCGTGGCCGTTTTCGAGGGTCAGCTGTGCCTCGTCGGCCAACTGCAGCGCATCGCCCGCATCCAGGGTGACGCCATTGACCTGCAACTGGCCACGCGCCACCTGCACGTAGGCACCGCGTCCCGGGGCCAGCGTGTGCTGCAGGCGATTGTCGCCGTCCAGGATCGTGGCGAAGATGCGCGCGTCCTGGTGGATCGACAACGAGCCGTCAGCCCCGTCCGGCGAGACGATCAGGCGCAGTTGGCCGCGCTTGGATGCCGGGCTGAAGTTGGCTTCCTGGTAGGACGGTGCGATGCCCTGCTGGTCCGGGAACAGCCAGATCTGCAGGAAATGCACCCGCTCGTCGGCGGAATGGTTGAACTCGCTGTGGCTGACGCCGCTGCCGGCGCTCATGCGCTGCACATCGCCATAACGCAGCACCGAGCCGGTGCCCATCGAGTCCTTGTGCTCCAGCGCACCGTCGAGCACGTAGGAGACGATCTCCATGTTGCTGTGGCTGTGGGTACCGAAACCCTGGCCGCCGATCACCTTGTCTTCGTTGATGACCCGCAGCGGACCGAAGCTCATGTAACGCGGGTCATGGTAGTTGGCGAAGGAGAAGGTATGCATGGAGTCCAGCCAGCCATGGTTGGCCTTGCCGCGGGTGGCGCTCTTACGGATCCGGATCATGGTGGCTCTCCTTGTTCGATGGTTTCGATTTGGGGTGTGGCCCGTTCTGGACCGTGTTTCCCCGTTGGAAGGAAGTATCCGCTTGCCCTTCGGGTTTGAAAAACGGATAGTTTTGCAAGCCATCATCGAAAAATTCGAATGCTCAAGCTCAGCCTCGACGCCCTTCAGATCCTGGATGCCATCGACCGGCGGGGGTCCTTTGCGGCTGCCGGCAAGGCCCTGCACAAGGTGCCCTCGACCATCTCCTATACGGTGGCCAAGCTGGAAGAGGATCTGGGAGTGCAGTTGTTCGATCGGGTCGGTCCGCGCGCGGAGATGACCGAGGCGGGCCGTGCGCTGCTGGACGAAGGCCGGCATCTGCTGCGGGCAGCCCGCGAGCTGGAACTGCGGGTGCGCCGGGTGGCATCGGGCTGGGAGGCCGAACTGACACTGGCAATGGACTCGATGTTTCCCACCTGGCTGCTGGGCGCGGACATCGCGGCATTTCGTGGCGTGGCGGCGCAGACCCGGCTGCGGCTGATCGACGAGGCGTTGTCGGGTACCTGGGAAGCCTTGCTGGATCGCCGGGCGGACCTGCTGGTGGGCGCGGCAGGCGAGGGACCCAGTGGAGGGGGATATGTGGTGGAACCGCTGGGCCGCGTGGCGTTCGTGTTCGCGGTGGCGCCTGGCCATCCACTGGCTGCGGTTCCAGGAGTGCTGCGCCGTGAGCAACTGGCCGGACATTGCGCCGTTGCCGTGTCCGATTCCGCGCGTCGGTTGTTGCCGCGCACCGTTGGCCTGCTGATGGGCCAGGAAACGTTGAGCGTGCCGGACATGGCCAGCAAGCTGCGGCTGCAGCGTGAAGGCATCGGTTTTGGTTTCCTGCCAGAACCCTGCGCGCGTGCGGCAGTGGCGCGCGGGGAACTGGTGATCCGTGACGTGGAGGAGCACAAGCCTGATGAAACGTTCTGGCTGGCGTGGCGTACCGGCGAGGAGGGCGCGGCGTTGCGTTGGTGGCGCGAGCGGCTGCGCGTGCCGGGCATGCTGGACCGGTGGTGGCAGGCGCTGGGGTAATGCCGGGCCCTGTCCGGCGAGGCAAAAAAAAACAGCAGGCCGAAGCCTGCTGTTTTTCCGAATGATGGTGCGCCCGGAGAGATTCGAACTCCCGACCGCCTGGTTCGTAGCCAGGTACTCTATCCAACTGAGCTACGGGCGCACGGTGTACTGCGTTTCCATCATTGTCACTGGTGCGCCCGGAGAGATTCGAACTCCCGACCGCCTGGTTCGTAGCCAGGTACTCTATCCAACTGAGCTACGGGCGCATGCGACAGCGATGTTTTTGCTACTGGCACCAACGGCGGGGCTGGTGTTCCTGTTGATGGTGCGCCCGGAGAGATTCGAACTCCCGACCGCCTGGTTCGTAGCCAGGTACTCTATCCAACTGAGCTACGGGCGCGTTGCAACAGGAGCGGAATTATGCGGATTGCCGCCGCATCCGTCAACGTCTTTGTGAAGGCTTTCATTCAAATGAACGCAATAATGCTTCGGAAACCGCGGCGGGTGACTTCATCCAGCTGAAATGATCCGCGCGTGTTCCCAGCGTTGCCGCGTCCAGCACGGCCAAGGTGGCATCCACCCGTGGCAGCTTGGCCAGCAATGCCTGCATGGAGCCGGTCGGCGCCAGCCAGTCCCCGGCCATCAGCACGGCCTGCGCACGGCCGCGGACACCACGCAGCTGGCGTTCCAGGTCTTCGTCCATGCCGGCGGCCGCGTAGCGGTTGCTCAATCCCACCTTGGCCCAGTCGCTGATCAGGCCACGTGCTTCGGTGCCGCCGAAACCCAGGCGTCGCCCGTGCAGTACGCCCTGGCGAAGCGCCAGCCAGGGCAGGAAACGGTAGGCCAGCGGCAGCAGCCATGCACGCGGCGGCGGAAAGCTGCGCCACCACGGGGTGCCGCTGGCGACCAGCCACAACTGGGTGAAATGGGCGGTGGCGCGACCGGCATGCACGCAGGCCAGTTGCCCACCCAGGCTGTGCCCGCCGATGATCCAGCGTCGTCCGTCCGGTTGTGGATCATGTCGCGCCAACAACCCTTGGCTGGCCGGCAGGTCCTGCTCGAGCAGTTGCCGGTATCCCCAGTCCTGCGTGCGCGACGGGCGTAGTGAACTGCTGCCGTTGCCACGCCATTCATGCAGGTACACCGCGATGCTGTGCGCGGCCAGGGCCTGGGCCAGCGGCAGGTAGTGGCGTGCAGCCACGCCGAGCGCGGGCAGCCATAGCAACCGTGCACGCGGGGAATCCGGTATGACGTGCAGCAGCTCGAAGCAGTGGCCATCCCCCGCCTGCAGCGCGGTGCTGCCCACATCGCCGCTCATGCGTGCGTCGCCGCGCCGAAATGATCCAGCACCAGCACATCGCTGCGCCCGGGTGTGTAACCGTGCCGCAGGCCGCGCGCCACGTAATCGATGCCGGCCTCGCAGGCATTGGCCAGGCTCAGGCCATTGCATAACTGCGCGGCGATGGCCGAAGCGAGCGTGCACCCGGTGCCATGTGCATCCACCGAAAGTCGCGCATGGATGAAGGTTTCGCTGCTGACCGTATCGAAGAACCGGTCGATCACCCGGCTTCCTTCCAGCAGGTGGCCGCCTTTGAGCAGTACCGCGCCCGCGCCCATGTCCAGCAGCGCTGCCGCTGCCTGCTCGGCATCTTCGCCATTGCCGATGCGCCGACCGACCAGCAATTCCGCTTCCGGCGTGTTCGGCGTGACCAGCGTGGCCAGCGGCAGCAAACGGCTGCGCAGCGCGTCCAGTGCACTGCCCTCCAGCAGCCTGGCACCACTGGTGGACACCATCACCGGGTCGAGCACGACGTGCGTGGGATGGTGTTTTTCCAGCGCATCGGCGACGCAGTGGATGACCTCGGCATTGGCCAGCATGCCCAGCTTCACCGCATGCACGTCGAAGTCGTCGAAGCACGCCTCGATCTGTGCCTGCAGGAAGGCGATCGGCGGCACATGTACCGCGGTGACGCCACGGGTGTTCTGCGCGGTCAGTGCTGCGATGGCCGACAAGCCGTGCACGCGATGGGCGGCGAACGCCTTCAGGTCGGCCTGGATGCCGGCGCCACCGCCGGAATCAGAGCCGGCGATGGTGAGGACGGAGACGGGAGTATTCGGGCTCATCCGCCGATTGTGCCTGCTTGCCGGGTGACGGGCCATGCCCCTGCCGGTAGCGCCGGGCCACGCTCGGCGAGCGCAGCCATGCGCGCTATAGGCGGCGCATGGCCCTGCTCACCAGCCACCGTTGGGATGGAACTCGGAGAACACCGCGGTCGTCGGGTCGAATACCGCGCCCCAGGACATCGCGCCGCCATCGCAGATCCGGATCGCCTGGCGGGCGGGATTGATATTGCTGCCGTCGGGCAGCTTGAACGCGTTGACATAGATCAGTTCGCGGCCATCGGCTTCGATGCCCACGTACTGGCGGTCGAAGTCCACGGCGTCGGCCACCTGGTCCCGCAACGTCGGCAACTGCGCTTCCAGTTGTTCCACCTGCTGCCGGCTCGGCGCCCAGTAGCCGGTGACCCGGCCAGCGTCGCGGCCAGGGCTCGGCCGCGAGCAGGTGTCGAGCACCTGCGCGGCCACCACCGGGCGGGTGACTACCCAGGACTGCCCGGTCTTCAACGCGGTTGGCACGCTGGGCGGCCCCTGCAGGGTGCTGCAGGCGCCGAGCAGGGCGCCAGCAGCCAGCAGCAACAGCAGGCGCATGCAGCGGCTCACAGCACCTCCGAGGCATAGTCGGCCAGGCGCGAACGCTCGCCACGACGCAGCGTGATGTGCGCGCTGTGCGGCCAGTTCTTGAAACGATCCACCGCGTAGGTCAGCCCTGAGGTGGTTTCGGTCAGGTACGGCGTATCGATCTGCTCCACGTTGCCCAGGCAGACGATCTTGGTGCCCGGGCCGGCGCGGGTGATCAATGTCTTCATCTGCTTGGGGGTGAGGTTCTGCGCCTCGTCCAGGATCAGGTAGCGTGACAGGAAGGTACGTCCGCGCATGAAGTTCAGCGAGCGGATCTTGATCCGGCTGGCCAGCAGGTCGTTGGTCGCCGCGCGCCCCCAGCTGCCGCCTTCCTGGGTGTGGGTGAGCACTTCCAGGTTGTCGGTCAGCGCGCCCATCCATGGCGTCATCTTCTCTTCTTCGGTACCCGGCAGGAAGCCGATGTCTTCGCCTACGCTCACGGTTGCGCGGGTCATGATGATCTCGCGGTAACGCTGCTGGTCCATGGTCTGCGCCAGGCCGGCGGCAAGCGCCAGCAGGGTCTTGCCGGTGCCGGCGGTGCCGAGCAGGGTGACGAAATCGATCTCCGGATCCATCAAGGCGTTGAGCGCGAAATTCTGCTCGCGGTTGCGCGCGCTGATGCCCCATACCGCGTGGCTGCCATGGCGGAAGTCATCCACCAGCGACAAGGTGATCTTGTCGCCTGCCATCTTGCTGACGCGCAGTTCGACTTCGTCATCGCCGGGCAGGTAGACGTACTGGTTCGGATACCACTCCTCGTCATCCAGCGCTTCGATCTCGTAATGCGTGCGGCCCTTGTCGCTCCAACTGCGCAGGTCGCTGCCGTGGCGCTTCCAGAAATCTTCCGGCAGTTCGGTGGCGCCGGTATAGAGCAGGCTGAAATCGTCCAGCGCGCGGTCGTTTTCGTAGTCCTCGGACACGATGCCGGCGATGGCGGCCTTGATCCGGAGGTTGATGTCCTTGGAGACGAATACCACCGGGATGTCCGGTGTTTCTTCCTGCAGCGCGAGGATCGCACCGAGGATGGCATTGTCCGGGATGACCTTGCCAAAGCTCTTGCCGGCGTCGAAATGGCTGGTCTGGAAGCGCAGCTTGCCGGCGCTCTGCTTGCCGCGCAGCTGCAGGCCGTTGGGCAGTTGCAGCGGGATGCCGTCGGCCAGCTTGTCCAGGCCCGAGGCCTGCACCAGTTCATTGAGGAAACGGCTGACCTGGCGTGCGTTGCGGCTCGCCTCGGAGGTTCCCTTCTTGCCATTGTCCAGTTCTTCGATCACCTGCATCGGCAGGTAGACATCGTGCTCCTCGAATTTGAACAGCGCGGTGGGATCGTGCATCAGCACATTGGTATCCAGCACGTAGATGCGCTTGCCTCGGGTCATCATCGGTTCCTGGTGGGCGGACAGGGAAAAGCCACCGCGGCCTGCAGGGCAGGGTGGTGGCGGACGAAGAGAACAATGGGAGTCACTGTGCTTGCGCGGCCTTCAGTGCGTCCAGCACGGCATCGGCATGGCCGGCGACCTTGACCTTGCGCCAGGACTGCACGATGCGGCTTTCCGGAGAGACCAGGAAGGTGCTGCGTTCGATGCCACGCACCTGCTTGCCATACATGTTCTTCAGCTTGACCACGTCGAATGCACTGCACAGCGCCTCGTCGGCATCGCTGACCAGCGGGAACCGGAAGCCCTGTTTCGCGCAGAAGTTGTCATGCGACTTCACCGAGTCGCGGGAGACGCCGAGCACCGTGGCGCCGGCCTGTTCGAACCGTGGCAGCAGCGCATTGAAGTCGATGCCTTCGGTGGTGCATCCCGGTGTGCTGTCCTTCGGATAGAAGTACAGCACCAGCCATCTGCCGGCGAAATCGCCGAGGGTGGCGTGGGCGCCGCCGGACAGGGCCAGCGGCAGCGAGAGGGTGGTGCGGTCCAGGGTGTCGCCGTTATCCATGGGGTCCTTCTGCGTGCCTGGGGTCATGCCACTACAACGACAAGCTACTACAGTTGCATGAAACATCGCGCGCCCGTGACGAACGCGCGAAATCGTCAGAACTTCATCGGGTCCATGATCGCGTCCAGGTTCAGGTGGTCGCAGAACTCCAGGAAGTCGTCGCGCAGCGCGGCGATATGCATGTTGGCGGGAACACCGATGGTGACCTGCGCGCTGAACATTTCCGCGCCGGTCTGCATGGCACGGTAACGCGTGCTCTGCAGGCTTTCGATGGTGATGCCCTGGCGGTCGAAGAAGTCGGCCAGCTGGAACAGGATGCCAGGCTTGTCGGCGGCGATCACTTCGACGATGTAGGGCAGCAGGTTGGACTGCGCCTGCTTGGCCTCGGTGCGGTACCAGACCAGCTTCAGGCCTTCCTCGCGCTCCAGCCGGGTCAGCATGGCCTCCAGCTTGGCCACCGAATCCCAGGAGCCGGTGGCCAGGGCGGTGACCGAAACATCGCGGCCCACGGTGGACAGGCGGGCATCCACCAGGTTGCAGCCGCTGTCGGCGATGCGACGGGTGACTGGCAGCAGGGGGGACTCCGGATGCGTCGTGTAGGCGTTGATCAGGAGATGGTTTTCGCTGGGCGAAGGGCGCGCGGTGGTGTCGGTCAAGGCGATTCCGGGGTAATGCATGCGTGAGTCTGAATGCCCGCAACGGGCGGGGATTCACCAGCGTCCAGCATACTTGCCCGCGCTTTCGCGCCGCAAGTAACATGGGCAGCGCCTGGGCCTTCGTGCGGCAGGCGTTTATCCCCCCCTACAGCCAAGAGCAGCACGCCTTGTCCCTTTCCGGCCTCATCACCGCGCTGGCGACCCCGTTCCGGGCCGACGGTTCCCTCGACCCCGATGGTTGGCAGCGCCTGCTGCACCTGCAGCTGGAAGGGGGCGTGCACGGCGTGGTCGTGGCCGGTTCCACCGGCGAGGCGGCTACCCTGACCGACGACGAATACGACCTGCTGCTGGCAAGCGCGGTCGCGCGCGTTGGCGGGCGGGTGCCGGTGCTGGCGGGTACCGGCCTGTCCGGTACCGCGAAAACCATCGAGCAGACCCGCCGGGCAGCCGCCGGGGGGGCGACCCATGCGCTGGTGGTCACACCGCCCTACGTGCGGCCGACCCAGGCCGGACTGATCGCCCATTACCGGGCCGTGGCGGACCAGGGCGGCCTGCCGGTGGTGCTGTACAACGTGCCGGGACGTACCGGCTGCGACCTGTTGCCGGAGACCGTGGCCGAACTGGCCGACCATCCCAACATCGTCGGCATCAAGGAAGCGGTGGGTGATGTCGGGCGCGTCAAGGCCCTGCTGGCCCTGCGCAGTGACCATTTCGCCGTGCTCAGTGGCGACGACGGCAGTGCCGCGCGCTCCATCCAGGCCGGCATGGACGGGTTGGTCTCGGTCGGCTCCAATGCCTTGCCGGGCGCCTACCGCCGGATGTGCGAACTGGCCGCCGCCCACGATCACGCCGCCACCGACAGCTGGGACGCGCGCCTGCAGCCGTTCCATGATTTCTGTGGCGTCGAATCGAACCCGATCCCGGTCAAGGCGCTGCTGCGCCGGATCGGCATCGGCCATGACCTGCGCCTGCCGCTGCTGCCGTTGTCGGCAGCGCACCAGCCCGCGGCCGAGCATCTTGCCGGTGACATCGCCGCGCTCGAAGCCCTTTCCAGCCACTGACTCCTCCAGTGGCCTGATCCAGGAGATTCCCATGCGTCAATCCGTTTCCACCTTCCGCGTGCTGTCCATCGCGATCCTTGCCCTGGGTACCGTCGTGGCGACCACCGGCTGCTTCAAGAAGGGCGCGCGCGGCGACTATGCGCTGGCCCCGGAGATGCGTCCGCTGGAAGTCCCGCCGGACCTCACCGCACCGGCCGGCAGCACCACGGCTGCGACCACCGGTGAAACCGGTTCGGTGCTGGCCTCGCAGGCGTCGCGTCCGGCCTCGGCTCCGGCTGAAGCCGCCCCGGCAGCTGCGGCTGCCGGCCAGCCTGCTGCCGCGCCGGCCAACAATGCCTCTGGCTTCATCGTGGCGGCAGACAGGGACCAGGCCTTCGCCCAGGTCGGCACCGCGCTGGAAGGCATCGATGGGCTGACCATCGCGACCCGCGCGCAGTTGCTGGGCTCGTACGACGTGGCGTTCGAAGGCAGCAATTTCCTGGTGCGCGTGGTGGCCGTGGATGCAGGTGCCTATGTTTCCGCCGTCGATCCGCGTGGCTTGCCGGCTACCGCCGAGGCGCCGGTCAAGCTGATCGCCGCACTGAAGGAAAAGCTCGCACCGTAAGCGTTCCGTGGCACCGGGCCATGCCCGGTGCCCTTGGATGCACGGATGCAGCAACGGAAAAGGGCGCCATCGGCGCCCTTTTTTCCGACCGCAAGCTGGCTTTCAGCGCTCCAGCAGCTTCAGCTTGTCCGGCTTGCCATCCCACTCGCCGGCATCGGCGGGCGGGTCCTTGCGCACCGTCAGTACCGGCCAATCCTTCGCCAGTTCGGCGTTCAGCGCGACGAAGGCCTCCTGTCCGGCCGGCACGTCATCTTCCGGGAAGATCGCGTTGACCGGGCACTCGGGCTCGCACAAGGTGCAGTCGATGCACTCATCCGGGTCGATCACCAGGAAATTCGGGCCTTCGTGGAAGCAATCCACGGGGCACACTTCCACGCAATCGGTGTGTTTGCACTTGATGCAGTTTTCGGTGACGACAAAAGGCATAGGGGGAGAGGCAGATCCGTCTTCAAGCCGACAATTCTAGAACAGGTTGGGCATCGGCGTCGGCTTGGCGGGCTGATCGGTCGGATTCGGCAATCGCCTCCGCGCGATTGCAGATCCGCCCATCGCCCTGCATGCGCCCGCCAGGGCAATCTTTTGCCGCAGTGCACATTGCCTTCGCATGCGGCAGCCCCCCAGACTTCGCTGTCTAGCGGTAGACAACGGCGTCAGCGCCGTGCGTGTGGTGGGAATCGTATGAGAACCTGCTAGACCCAGTACCTGCCGCGCTGAGCGGCAGGCGTCCCCGGCAACCGGATCATCCCATGTCCCAAGTGATACCTGTCTCCACCAGCGCGCGCGGCGAGAATACCGCCTTCATCGTGCTGATCAGCTGCGTGGCCACCATCGGTGGCTTCCTGTTCGGTTTCGATAGTGGTGTCATCAACGGCACCGTCGACGGCCTGCGCATGGCGTTCAACTCCAGCGAGGCGGCGCTCGGTTTCGAAGTGGCTTCCATGCTGCTGGGGTGCGCCATCGGCGCGTTCGCCGCCGGGCGGCTTGGCGACCTGCTGGGGCGCCGCAGCGTGCTGATCATCTCCGCCGCGCTGTTCCTGTTGTCCGCGCTGGGTGCCGGCGCGGCGCATGCCTCGTGGCTGTTCATCACAGCGCGTGTGATCGGCGGCTTCGCCGTCGGCGCGGCCAGCGTGATGTCACCGGCCTATATCGCCGAAGTGGCTTCGGCACGCTACCGCGGCAAGCTGGCCACGGTGCAGCAGATGGCGATCATCAGCGGCCTGTTCGTTGCCTTCCTCAGCAACTTCCTGCTGGCGCGCGCCGCCGGCGCCTCGACCGAGCCGTTGTGGCTGGGCCAGGAGGCATGGCGCTGGATGTTCTGGATGCAGTCCATCCCTTCGCTGGTGTTCCTGGTGCTGCTGCTGGCCATTCCGGAAAGCCCGCGCTTCCTGGTGGTCAAGGGGCGTCGTGGTGAAGCGGCCGCGGTGCTGTCCCGGTTGTACGGTCCAGCCGAAGCCGAGGTCAAGCTGGGAGAGATCGAGGCCAGCCTGGCACAGGACCAGCACAAGCCTTCGTTCGCCGACCTGAAGGACAAGACGTCGGGCAAGCTGCGCGGCATCGTATGGGTCGGCATCGGGCTGGCCATCCTGCAGCAGCTGGTCGGCATCAACGTGGTGTTCTACTACGGTGCCGTGCTGTGGCAGGCGGTCGGTTTCTCCGAGAACGATGCGCTGCTGATCAATGTATTGTCCGGCGCGCTGAGCATCGGTGCCTGCCTGGTCACCGTGCTGCTGATCGACCGGATCGGACGCAAGCCGCTGTTGTGGGTCGGCTCGGTCGGCATGGCGGTGTCGCTGGCACTGATGGTGGTGGCGTTCTCCAGCGGCAGCCTGGTAGATGGCAAGCTGCACCTGTCCGACGGCATGGGGCGATTGGCGCTGGTGGCGGCCAATGTCTACGTGGTGTTCTTCAACATGTCCTGGGGCCCGGTGATGTGGGTCATGCTGGGTGAAATGTTCCCGAACCAGATCCGTGGTTCGGCGCTGGCGGTGGCCGGCGCGGCGCAGTGGACGTCGAACTTCGCCATTACGGTGAGCTTCCCGATCCTGTTGACCGGCATCGGCCTGGCGGGTGCGTACGGCATCTATACCGTAGCGGCATTCCTGTCGATCTTCTTCGTGCTGCGCTACGTGCGCGAAACCAAGGGCAAGGAACTGGAGCAGATGGAAGGCTGATGCTTGCCGGTGGGCCGGGCTGGCGACGCGCCATGCCCGGTGCCTGCCGGGCGCGGCCTGTGCGATACCTGGTGCAGGTCGCGCTGCGCGTTCGCCGGGCATGGCCCGGCGCTACCGGCAGGTGGGTGGATCACGAAAACAAAAAAGCCCGCTTCTGGCGGGCTTCTTGCTTCCTGCTGCGGTGACTGGTGCTCCCTAGGGGACTCGAACCCCTGTTTTAGCCTTGAGAGGGCCACGTCCTAACCTCTAGACGAAGGGAGCGTTTGAAGTGTCACTGCCGGGGCAGGCGCGCTAGTATATGCATCTCGATGCCATTGGGCAATCCCGAAACTTCAACCGGAAGCGCCAACATCAATTCCACCGCGACATCCCCGATCAGCCTGCGCGTGATTCCGCGCGACCAGCACACCATCTCCCGCAAGGACATCAGCCCCAACGCCCTGCGCGTGCTGTATCGCCTGCGTGATTCCGGCTTTGCCGCCTACCTGGTGGGCGGCGCCGTGCGCGACCTGCTGGTCGATGGCCATCCCAAGGACTTCGACGTAGCCACCGACGCTACGCCCGAACAGGTCAAGCAGTTGTTCCGCAACTGTCGCCTCATCGGCCGCCGCTTCCGCCTGGCCCACGTGGTGTTCGGCCGCGAGATCATCGAGGTCGCCACCTTCCGTGCCAACAGCGATGACGGCAGCGGCGACCGTGAGATGGAAAACGGCATGCTGGTGCGTGACAACGTGTACGGTTCCATCGAAGACGATGCCATCCGCCGCGACTTCACCTGCAATGCCCTGTATTACACGGTCGAAGATTTCTCGGTACGTGATTACACCGGCGGTTTCGAAGACGTGCAGGCGCGCCTGATGAAGTTGATCGGCGATCCGGAACAGCGTTACCGCGAAGACCCCGTGCGCATGTTGCGTGCGATCCGGCTGGCGGCCAAGCTTGGCTTCCAGATCGAAGAAAAAACCGCCGCGCCGATCCCGCAGTTGGCCGGGCTGCTCAATGAGGCCGCGCCGGCGCGCCTGTTCGAGGAAGTACTCAAGCTGTTCCTGTCCGGCCATGGCGTGGCCAGTTTCGAAGGCCTGGAGCGCTATGGCTTGTTGGCCGTGCTGTTCCCGGAAAGCGCCATCGCCCTGCGCGCGAACCGCAGCGGTGCGCTGCGCCGCATGTTGATCGAGGGCCTAGCCAATACCGATCTGCGCGTGGCCAATGACGAGCCGGTGTCGCCGTCTTTCCTGTTCGCGCTGCTGCTGTGGCCCGCGTTCTGTCGCGCCCAGGCTACCCTGCTCAAGCAGGGGGTGGCCGAGGAAGAGGCGCAGCGCCGTGCCGCCGACCGGGTCACCCTGCACCAGCTGACGACCATTGCCCTGCCGCGCAGGTTCTCGTTGCCGATGCAGGAAGTCTGGCTGCTGCAGGCGCGTTTCGGTTCGCGCCAGCGCAAGCGCGTATTCCGCACGTTGACCCATCCGCGTTTTCGTGCGGCATTCGATTTCCTGATCCTGCGCCAGGTGGCATCCAGCGAGCATGCTGCCGACGTGGCGTTCTGGCGCGAGGCGCAACAGCAGTCCGGCCGCGAACTGGAGTCGGCGCTGGACGTGCTGCACAGCCAGGACGAGCTGGATGAAGACGGTGCACCGCGCAAGCGCCGCCGTCGCCGGCGTCGCACCGGCGGTGCCGCCGCGCCTGCGGCCGAGTAAGCATCGTGGTCGAGGCGTGGATCGGGCTGGGGGCGAACCTCGGCGATGCGGCCGGCACGGTCCGCGCCGCGCTCGCCGCGCTCGGCGAACTGCCGGGCACGCGCATGCTGCGTGCCTCTTCGTTGTATGCCACCCCGGCATGGGGCAACCTGGACCAGCCGCCATTCGTCAATGCGGTGGCCGGCGTACATACCGGGCTGCAGCCATTGCCACTGCTGCGCGCGCTGCAGGCGCTGGAGCAGCGGTTTGGCCGCGTGCGCGATCCGGCGCTGCACTGGGGGCCGCGCAGCCTGGACCTGGACCTGCTGCTGTATGCCGACCAGGTCATCGACCTGCCGGAGTTGAAGGTGCCGCATCCGTTCCTGCACCAGCGCGGTTTCGTGCTGGTGCCATTGGCTGAAGTGGCGCCGGACCTGGCAATTCCGGGGCATGCCCGGGTGCGGGACGCAGTAGTGCAGGTGGACGCCTGCGGGATCGCGCCGATAAGGGGATAATGGCCGAGTTATCACCCCCGGTTATCTCCTAATGAGCACCCACGCAGACAGCAAGCCCTGGACGGTCCCGGCGCTGGCCGAGGCAAAGCGCAACGGACAGAAGCTGGTCATGTTGACCGCGTACGACGCGGGATTTGCCCGCACTTTCGACAGCAATGGCGTCGACCTGATCCTGATCGGCGATTCGCTGGGCATGGTGGTGCAGGGCCATGATTCCACCTTGCCGGTCACCGTGGCCGACATGGTCTACCACACCCGTGCGGTGGCCCGCGTGCTGCAACGCGCGCTGCTGGTCGCCGACCTGCCGTTCGGTGCCGATGCGACCCCCGAGCGTGCCTTCGAGGCGTCCCTGCAGTTGCTGCAGGCTGGCGCGGAGATGGTCAAGATCGAAGGCGCCGGATTCAAGCTGGACATCATCCGTTACCTGGTGGAGCGCGAAATCCCGGTCTGCTCGCACCTTGGCCTGACCCCGCAGTCGGTACTGCGGCTTGGTGGGTACCGGGTCCAAGGGCGCGGTGATGCCGCCCGCCAACTGGTGGAAGACGCCAGGGCGGTGGTCCAGGCCGGTGCCAGCCTGCTGGTGCTGGAATGCCTGCCGACCCCGGTGGCGGCCGAGGTCACCGCGGCCGTGGCGGTGCCGACCATCGGCATCGGTGCCGGCCCGCAGTGCGATGGGCAGGTGCTGGTCATGCACGACCTGCTCGGCCTGGACAGCGGGCATCGCCGTCCGAAGTTCGTCAAGGATTTCCTGGGCGAAGGCGGTTCCGTTGCCGGGGCAACCCGTGCTTATGCCGATGCAGTACGCAACGGCTCCTTTCCCGACGCAGAGCACGCCTACGCATCATGATCGAGACCGTTACCGAACTTTCCCGGCTGCGCACCGTGGTCAGCGGCTGGAAGCGTGAAGGCCTGCGCGTGGCATTGGTGCCCACCATGGGCAACCTGCATGCGGGCCATTATTCACTGGTCACGCTGGCGCGGCAGTATGCCGACCGCGTGGTATCCAGCGTGTTCGTCAACCCGACGCAGTTTGGCCCGAACGAAGATTTCACCCGCTATCCGCGTACGCCGGAAGCCGACACCAGCGGCCTGCAGGCCGCCGGCTGCGACGTGCTGTGGTTGCCGACGGTGGAGTCGATGTACCCGTTCGGGGTCGACCTTGCCGCCAATGTCAGCGTGCCGGGAATCAGCGGGCTGCTTGAGGGCGCGCATCGTCCCGGCCATTTCGATGGCGTGTGCACCGTGGTGTCGCGCCTGTTCAACCAGGTGCAGCCGGATGTCGCGGCCTTCGGCAAGAAGGACTTCCAGCAACTGGCGGTGATCCGCCAGATGGTGGAAGACCTGGCGTTCCCGATCCAGATCATCGGTGGCGAGATCGTCCGCGAGGACGACGGCCTGGCGATGAGTTCGCGCAACCAGTACCTCAATGCCGAACAACGGCCTGCGTCGACCACGATCCACCGCGTGCTGTTGGGCATGCGCGAAGGCTACGCTGCCGGCCTTCCTCGTGGGCGTATCGAGGCCGATGCAACTGCAACGTTGCAGGCCGCCGGCTTCCAGGTGGATTACGCCGTCGTGCGTACCCCCGACCTGGTCGAGCCGCCGCATGAAGGTGGGCCGCGCGTCGCGTTGATTGCCGCGCGCCTGGGCAGCACGCGGTTGATCGACAACCTGGAGTTCTGAAAGGTCGCCAGCGGAGTCAGGTCCCTTGCGGCCCCGCCACGACAGATCGGACCTCCCGCGTAGCTGCAAGGAACCGGAATTCCGTGCGCTCGGAGTTCGCCTTGTCATTGCGGGCTGCCTGCTCCCAGGCGGCCTGCATGGCCAATGCCTCAAGCCTGGCGATCTCGCGCAGCACGGGATATCGCCCATGGAGGTTCGTGACCGGCGCTGCCGGCCGTGCGCGGCCGGCAGGCGGCATGATCGCCGGCGCCGCACGCTGTGTTGCCGGCTGGTCCCGGTTGCACACTGCCGCAGGCGCTCGTGGCGCCTGCCGGGCCTTTGGCGGGCGGCCTGCAGCCTGCCGGGGTGGGGTAAATCGGGCAATCAGGCCCTTGACGGGCACGCGGGTAAGGGTTGCAGGCATGGGGTTTCCTTGGTTTTCGGCTTAGTTGAGCGCACGTAGGGGGTGCGGGCTTGCGTTGGGCGCTCATCTGCCGGCCTGCAGTGCCGACCGGGCGCAGCCTGAACGGCCGGGTGCCGCCGCGCCGGCCCTGACGCCAATCCCCCTGGTGGTAGAATCTCCTCTTTCCTTTACCGCGTTGCCGTGCCATGCACCTGTCCCTGCTGAAGACCAAGATCCACCGCGCCACCGTCACCCACTCCGAGCTGAACTACGAAGGCTCGATCGCCATCGACGACAACCTGCTGGCGGCGACCGGCATCCGTGAGTTCGAACAGGTGCATATCTGGGACGTCACCAATGGCGCGCGTTTCAGCACCTACGCCATCCGTGCCGAAGCGGGCAGTGGCGTGGTTTCGCTCAACGGCGGCGCTGCGCGCCATGTGCAGGTCGGTGACATCATCATCATCGCTGCCTTCGCCAGCATGACCGAGCAGGAAGCTGACAGCTTCCGTCCGAAGCTGGTATATGTGGACGGCAACAACCAGATATCCCATACCAACGACAGCATCCCGACCCAGGCCGCATGACGACGAACAACGGATTCGACCCGCTCCATTCCCATGCCCAGCGCCTGCGTGGCGCGCGCATCCCCGACCTGCTCTCCGCCGAACCTGGCCGCGTGCATGACCTGGCGGTGCGGGTAGGTCCGTTGTATGTCAATTTCGCGCGCCAGAAGTACGATGCGGCGGCATTGCAGGCGTTGCTGGCGCTGGCTGCCGAACGTGATGTCGGCGGTGCCATCAACCGCCTGTTGCGCGGTGAGCAGGTCAACCTGACCGAAGGCCGTGCGGCACTGCATACCGCGCTGCGCGGAGACGTGGTCGATGCACCGGTCGCGGCGGAGGCCTTCGCCACTGCACGCGAGGTGCGCCAGCGCATGGGCGGGCTGGTGCGTGCGCTGGAGGACAGCGGCGTCACCGACGTGGTCAGCGTGGGTATCGGTGGTTCCGATCTCGGTCCGCGGCTGGTCGCCGACGCGCTGCGCCCGGTCGACGGCGCGCGCCTGCGCGTGCATTTCGTGTCGAACGTGGACGGTGCCGCCATGCAGCGCACGCTGGCGACGCTGGATCCGGCGCGTACGGCTGGCGTGCTGATCTCCAAGACCTTCAGTACCCAGGAAACCCTGCTCAACGGCAGGATCCTGTGCGATTGGCTGGGCGGCAGCGAGCGCCTGTACGCGGTCAGCGCCAACCCGGAGCGTGCCGCTGCGGCGTTCGACATCGCCGCAGCCCGTGTGTTGCCGATGTGGGATTGGGTGGGTGGCCGTTACTCGCTGTGGTCAGCGGTTGGGTTCCCTATCGCCCTGGCCATCGGCTTCGAGCGCTTCGAGCAGTTGCTGGAAGGCGCCTCGCAGATGGATGCGCATGCCCTGGACGCGCCGCTGGAGCGAAACCTGCCGGTGCTGCATGCGCTGACCGATATCTGGAACCGCAACCTGCTGGGCTACGCCACGCATGCGGTGATGACCTACGACCAGCGCCTGGCGCTGTTGCCGGCCTACCTGCAGCAGTTGGTGATGGAGAGCCTGGGCAAGCGCGTGCAGCGCGATGGCCAGCCTGTGGCCAGCGATACCGTGCCGGTGTGGTGGGGCGGGGCGGGCACGGACGTGCAGCACAGCTTCTTCCAGGCCCTGCACCAGGGCACCAGCGTGGTGCCTGCCGATTTCATCGGCTGCGTGCGCAGCGACGATCCCTATGTGGTCAACCACCAGGCGTTGCTGGCCAACCTGCTGGCGCAGACCGAAGCGCTGGCCAATGGCCAGTCCAGCGACGACCCGCACCGCGATTATCCCGGTGGGCGGCCGAGCACGCTGATCCTGCTCGATGCGCTGACCCCGCAGGCACTGGGTGCGCTGATCGCGATGTATGAGCATGCGGTGTACGTGCAGTCGGTGGTCTGGAACATCAACGCGTTCGACCAGTTCGGCGTGGAGTTGGGCAAGCAGCTGGCCAGCCAGTTGCTGCCGGCACTGCAGGGCGAGGCGGTGGAGATCGCCGATCCGCTGACGCGCGAGATCCTCGGCCTGCTGTAGCGCCCAGCCATGCTCGGCGGCATTTTCTGATCCGGGCACGCACGCCGGGCATGGTTCGGCGCTACCTGGGCGGCGATGCCGTCGCCTGCATGCAGCGCGGTGCCGCGCTGTTTCCTAGCGCGTCGAATCCGGGCTTGGCCGCTTGGCCAGCTTGCGCTGCAGCGAACGCCGATGCATCCCCAACAGCCGCGCGGCTGCCGAGACATTGCCCCCGGTTTCATGCATCGCCTGCTGGATGTGTTCCCACTGCAGGCGGCTGATCGGGGTCATTGCATCGGGTACGTCCAGTTCGCCGTCATCGGCAGGGCCGTCGTCTTCTTCGCCGAGCGCGCGCAGGATCATCGGTACCGTGGCTGGCTTGGGCAGGTAGTCGTCGGCGCCAAGCTTGATGGCTTCCACCGCCGTGGCGATGCTGGCATAGCCTGTCACCAGCAGGATGCGCATGTCCGCACGCAGCGCGCGCAGTGGCTGGATCAGCCCCAGCCCGGATTCGCTGCCCAGCTTCAGGTCGATCAGTGCATAGGCGGGGGGCTGTTGGCGGGCCAGCAGCAGTGCGGTGGGGGCATCCTGCGCGGTGCGTGTTTCCAGTCCCTTGCGGGCCAGGCTGCGTTGCAGGGTACGCAGGTACAACTCATCGTCGTCTACCAGCAGGCCATCGCCCTGCGGCGTGGCTTGCGGGGGCAGGGCGGTATTCATGGTGTTTCCTCGCGGGGAGCCAATGCGATACGGAAGCCTACGCGACTGCCTGCACCGGGGGCTGGGCGCATCCACATTTCGCCGTGGAGGCGTTCGATGGTGGCGTGGGACAGGGCCAGGCCGACGCCCATGCCTTCGCTCTTGCTGGAGCTGAAAAGGGTGCCTGGCAGCACTGCCTGGCGCGCATCGAAACCATGCCCGAAATCACGCACTTCCCCGACCAGGTCGTCGCCCTCGATGCGCAGGGACAGGTCCACTTCGGCGCGGCCGGCCTTTTCGCCAGCGTCGGCGGCATTGTTCAACAGCACCATCAGCAAGTGACCGACGCCGGCATCCAGCGGCAACGTCAGTGGCGCATCGGCATTGCGGGTCAGGGTGATGGTCGGGCGCACCAGGCGCCACTGTTCCAGTACCTGCAGCGCCGTGGCCGGACCGCGCCCGGGCGCATCCGGCGAGGCGGGCGCGGCCAGTGCCAACACGCGCTCGCGGCACTGCACCAGCAGCTCCCGCAGGGTTTCCACGTCGTCGCGCACGTCCATGCTTTCATTCTGCTCGGCAATGTCATCGGCCAGCAGGGTCATGGTCGCCAACGGCGTGTTGAGTTCATGCGCCACCGAGGCGGCATGGGTGGCCAGCGCGACGATGCCTTCATTGCGTGCGAAGCGTTCGCGCAGCAGTGACAGCTCATGCTCGCGCTGCCGCAACGCGATCGCCAGCCGCGAGGAGAACGCCAGCACCACCGTGGCGGAAATCAGGAAGTTGGCGACAATGCCCCATTGCTGCAGGTCTTCGGGGGCGAAGTAGCCACCGGGCGGCAGCGGCAGGCCGAACGCCGCGCTCAGCGAATAGCCGAACAGGCAGGCGCCCGCCACGGCCAGCGTCCAGCGAGCAGGCAGCGCCAGCGCCGCAAGGGCGATAAGGATCAGGAACAACGAGCCGAACGGATTGGTGATGCCACCGCTCCAGCCCACCATCCAGGTGAGCACGGTGACATCGACCAGGATATGCCCGAAGGCGGTCACCGGGGCGGTATCGGTGCCATGGACGCGCAGCTGCGCGTAGATGTTGAACAGGGCCAGTACCAGCACGCCAGCCCACAGCGGCAGTTGCGGCAACGGCAGGCCCAGCACCCAGGTGGCCACGAGGATCGTCGCGGCCTGGCCGGCCGTTGCCAGCCAGCGCAGGCTGCACAGGGTCTGCAGGAAGGGGGCGTCGGGAGTGGTCATTGGATGTCCATCGTATGCGCTCGGCGCGCCCCCTGCCTGCGACAATCGGCCGCAGACGACATCGCGGCTGAATGGGAGTCACCCGACCGTCGCGTGGCGGCGCTAGAATATTGCGATGCATGACGCCGTATCCCGACCGACTCCTCCCGCCGAGCCCACCGCCTGGCCGCGCCGCCTGACCCAACCCGTCCGCATCGGCGGCGTGGTGGTGGGCGGAGGCAAGCCCGTGGTGGTGCAGTCGATGACCAACACCGACACGGCCGACGTAGCCTCCAGCGTCAAGCAGGTGGCCGAGCTGTGGCGGGCCGGTTCGGAAATGGTACGGCTGACGGTCAACAACCCCGAGTCTGCCGCCGCCATTCCGCGCATCGTCGACAAGCTGGCGATGATGGGCATCGAGGTGCCGTTGATCGGCGACTTCCACTACAACGGCCACCAGTTGCTGGCGGCCGAGCCTGCCTGCGCCGAAGCCCTTGCCAAGTACCGTATCAATCCGGGCAACGTGGGATTCGGCAAGAAGAAGGACCTGCAGTTCGCCCAGCTGATCGAGTTCGCCATCCGCTACGACAAGCCGGTGCGCATCGGTGCCAACTGGGGCTCGCTCGACCAGTCGTTGGCCGCCCGGTTGATGGACGAAAACACCCTGCGGGAGCAGCCCTGGGATGCCGGGCGCGTGCTGCGCGAGGCCTTGATCCGCTCGGCGCTGGATTCGGCCGCGCAGGCGGTCGAGCTTGGCCTGCCGCGTGACCGCATCGTGCTGTCGGCCAAGGTCAGCGGCGTGCAGGAACTGATCGCGGTGTACCGCGACCTGGCACAGCGCTCGGACTTTGCCCTGCATCTGGGCCTTACCGAGGCCGGTATCGGCAGCAAGGGCATCGTCGCCTCGTCGGCGGCGCTGGCGGTGCTGCTGCAGGAAGGCATCGGCGACACCATCCGCATTTCGCTGACGCCCGAACCGGGCCAGTCACGGACGCAGGAAGTCATCGTCGCCCAGGAACTGCTGCAGACCACCGGCCAGCGCGCTTTCACGCCGCTGGTGACTGCCTGCCCGGGGTGTGGCCGGACCACGTCCGAGTTCTTCCAGGAACTGGCCAAGGTGGTGCAGAACCATGTGCGCGAAAAGATGCCGCGGTGGAAGATCGAGCATCCCGGCGCGGAGAACATGACGCTGGCCGTGATGGGGTGCATCGTCAACGGGCCGGGCGAATCGCGGCATGCCAACATCGGCATCTCGCTGCCGGGCACCGGTGAGGCACCGGCAGCACCGGTGTTCGTCGATGGCGAGAAGACGGTCACCCTGCGTGGCGCGAACATCGCCCAGGACTTCGTTGCCCTGATCGACGAATACGTCGAACGGACTTATGTCCGAAACGCCGGATAAGCCGTTCCTGCCGGGCGGCAACGAAGCGGCCGCAGGCTACCGGCATTGGTTGTCGCGCAACGCATGGCGCTTCGTCCTGCTGTTTGCCGGCGTACTGGCGCCGCTGGCGGTGTTCGTGGCACTGGCCGATGAAGTCCATGAGCTTGAAGCGGTGTACTTCGATGCGCCGTTGCTGTGGCGCCTGCACGGCTGGCACGGACCGGTGCTGGACCAGGTCGTGGTGGTGGTCACCCGGCTGGGCTATGAGTGGTTCCTGATTCCGGCCGACGTGGTGATCGTATCGCTGCTGCTGGTGCGCAGGCGCTGGCGGGAAGGGGGCTTCGCCGCCATCGCCATGCTGGGTTCGGCCCTGTTGAACATGGCCAGCAAGCAGTTCTTCCAGCGGGACCGGCCCAGCCTGTGGGAATCGATCGCCCCTGAATCCACCTACAGCTTCCCCAGTGGCCATGCGATGGGCAGCATGACGTTCGCCTGCGTGGTGCTGCTGTTGGCCTGGAATACCCGCTGGCGCTGGTGGGTGGTCCTGCTGGCATCGTCGTTCGCGATCCTGGTCAGCGTGTCGCGGGTATACCTGGGCGTGCATTATCCGTCGGACATCCTGGCCGGCTGGTGCGCGGCACTGGCCTGGGTCACCGGCTGCTACCTGATGATGTTCCGACATCGCCGCCCATGGCGGCGGCGCCGGGCACTACAGGGCGGGGAGACGTGAATGAATCATGAAGATTTGCGCCCCAATAGGCTATATTGATCTGGCAAGCGGCACCAATGCAGGCGGTGAAGAGAAGATGCCGGACTATTGTGATACTGGCCGCATTTCCGGATTGACCGTCGGAATCTGCGCTTGTGGGACGCTGGCCCGGTACCTACCGTGGGAGGCGGCAGCGGTGGTGAAAGGGGAACATGCATGACGATTCGTGTCTATCTGGTGGATGACCATGCATTGGTCCGCACCGGCATGAAGATGATCCTGTCCGGTGAAACCGACATCGAGGTGATCGGCGAGGCGGAGAGCGGTGAGGACGCATTGCGCGAAATCCGGCAACTGAAGCCGGAGGTGGTGTTGTGCGACCTGCACCTGCCGGGGGTCAGTGGGCTGGAAGTGACCGAGCGCATCGTCCGCGGGCAGGAAGGCACGCGCGTGGTCATCGTCTCGGTGCTGGAAGATGGTCCCATGCCAAAGCGGCTGCTCGAAGCCGGCGCATCGGGATACATCAGCAAGGGCTGCAATGCGCAGGAACTGCTGCGTGCGGTGCGGGATGCGTCGATGGGACGACGCTACCAGGGCAGCAACATCGCCCAGAACCTGGCGCTGTCGACCGTGGAGGGCAGTGCCTCGCCGTTCGACAGCCTGTCCCCACGCGAGCTGGAAGTGGCGTTGCTGCTGACCCAGGGCCTGCGACAGGAAGATATCGCCCGTCGGCTGAGCCTGAGTGCGAAGACCATCAACACGCACAAGGCGCGCCTGTTCGAAAAGATGGGTATCCACGACAACATCGCGCTGGCCCGCATGGCCAGCCAGTATGGCCTGGTGGATCCGGCACGGCCGATGTAGCCGTTTGCCGCGCCGTGTTGGGCGGCGAACGTGGGTCGTCACGCCGGGCATGGCCCGGCGCTACTGAAACCGGTTCGTCGGGCATGGCCCGGCATGTAGCGCCGGGCCATGCCCGGCGGGGCAGGAGCAAGGATCAGCGACCGCGCACCCGCGCGACGATCTTCGCTGCACCGGCAGCCGCATCGCGGACCTTGTCCCATGCCGCGTCGGCGATCCAGTTGCCCGGCACCATCCATGAACCGCCGATGCAGACCACGTTCTTCTGCTCCAGGTATTCGGCCGCGCTGTCTTCGGTGATGCCACCGGTCGGGCACAGCTTCAGGTCCGGCACCGGGCCGGCCAGGCCCTTGATCATCGCCAATCCGCCCACGGCGGTGGCCGGGAACAGCTTGCAGACCCGGAAGCCGCGCGCATACAGCGCGAGCAGCTCGGTGGGCGAGGCCGCGCCAGGAACCACCGGCAGTGGTGCCGCGGCCAGTGCATCGGCCATGTGCGCGGGCGTGCCCGGAGTGACCAGGAAATCCGCACCGGCATCGATGGCCTGCTGGATCTGCTCCACGGTCAGCACCGTGCCGGCGCCCACCACCACGCCCGGCAGCTCACGCTTCAACATCGCAAGCGCTTCCATCGCCACCGGCGTACGCAACGTCAGCTCGATGGCCGGCAAGCCACCTTCCAGCAACGCCGCACTGACCGCCCGCGCCTGGTCCAGCGTATGCACCGTAACCACCGGCAGGATGCCCGCCGCCGTCAACAACTCCGCTGCCCGTACCTGATGCTGCTGAATGCTCATGCCCTGCTTTTCCTTTTTTTCTTTCGTATGCAGCGCACGATGCGCCGCTGAAGCGTCCGAGGCTGCGGTGGGTGGGCCGCTGCCAGGACCGCTCTCGCGCAGGACGCGCGAGTGCGAGCCCCCATGGATGGGTTCACGGCGTGTCCTGGCAGCGGCCCACCCACCGCAGCCGCCAGCCGACAGACCCGCCGCGCATAGCGCTCAGGCGTCCTTGCCCTCATGCGGCGCCGCCGCCGCTGCGGCGTCGTGCCCCAGCTCATACTCGGCGTCGTAATCCCATGCGCTGCCATCGGCGGCAGCCGGTCCGCAGGAAATCGATATCGCCCCCTGGTCGGCCGGCCCCACCACCAGGCGGTTGACCGCGAACAGGTTGCGTCCCAGATCGTGTGCCGCCGGTGCCGTGTTCGGTGCCAGCCCACGCGCGGCCCATTCGGCAGCGTCCACCAGCACTTCCAGCGTGCCGGCTTCGCCGTCCAGGCGCACGATGTCGCCTTCGCGCACCTTCGCCAGCGGACCGCCACGTGCCGCTTCCGGCGTCACATGGATGGCGGCGGGAATCTTGCCCGACGCACCGGACAGCCGCCCGTCAGTGACCAGCGCCACGCGGCGGCCCTGGTTCTGCAGCAGGCCCAGCAATGGCGCCAGCGAATGCAGCTCCGGCATGCCGTTCGCGCGCGGGCCCTGGTAACGCACCACCGCCACGAAATCCTGTGGCAGCAGGCCAGCCGCGTGCAGCTTGTTCAGTACCTGTGGCGCATCGACCACCACGGCCGGTGCCTCGATGCTGCGATACTGCGGCTTCACCGCCGACAGCTTGATCAGGGAGCGTCCCAGGTTGCCGCGCAGCAGGCGCAGTCCGCCCTGGTTCTCGAAGGGATTGTCCACGCCGCGCGCGACTTCTTCATCGGCGCTGCGCACGATGCCGTCCACGTACACCACCTGGCCGTCCTGCAGGCGCGGCTCCCGCGCATAGTCGGCCATGCCGCCGCGCGCGATGGTGACGATGTCGCCGTGCATCAGGCCGGCGCGGATCAGTTCGCCGAACACGAACGCCGGACCGCCCGCGGCCGCGAAGCGGTTCACGTCGGCCTCGCCGTTGGGGTACACGCGGGTCAGCAGCGGGATCAGCTGCGACAGCTGGTCCATGTCGTCCCAGGTCACCACGATGCCGGCCGCGCGCGCCACGGCGATCCAGTGGATGGTGTGGTTGGTCGAGCCACCGGTGGCCATCAGGGCGACAATTGCATTGACGATGGCACGCTCGTCGATGATCCGGCCGATTGGGCGGAAGTCATCGCCCAGCGCAGTCATTTCAAGCGCGCGCACCGTGGCTTCGCGGGTCAGCGCACTGCGCAGCGACTGTTCCGGATTGACGAAGGAGGCGCCCGGCAACTGCACGCCCATTGCCTCCAGCAGCACCTGGTTGGAATTGGCGGTGCCGTAGAAGGTGCAGGTACCGGCGCCGTGGTACGACGCCGCTTCTGCTTCCAGCAGTTCCTCGCGGGTGGCCTGGCCGGCGGCATAGCGCTCGCGGACTTCGGCCTTCTGCTTGTTGGGAATGCCTGGAGTCATCGGCCCGGCCGGCACGAACACCGACGGCAGGTGGCCAAATGCCAGTGCACCGATCAGCAGGCCCGGCACGATCTTGTCGCAGACCCCGAGGTAGATCGCTGCGTCGAACATGTCGTGGCTCAGGCCGATGGCGGTGGACTGGGCGATGACATCACGCGAGAACAGCGACAACTCCATGCCGCCGCGGCCCTGGGTCACGCCGTCGCACATTGCCGGCACGCCGCCGGCAACCTGCGCGGTGGCGCCAAGGTCGCGGGCGATCTGCCGGATCTGCTCCGGATACCCCTCGAACGGCTGGTGTGCCGACAGCATGTCGTTGTAGGAGGTGATGATGCCCAGGTTGGGCGTCACCCCGCCGCGCAGGCGGCCTTTGTCGGTGCCGCCGCAGGCGGCGAAACCATGGGCGAGATTGCCGCAGCTGAGGCGGCTGCGGAACGGGCCGTCACGCAGGGCGGCATCGATCGCGGCCAGGTAGGCGGCGCGCGAAGCGGCGCTGCGGCGGACGATGCGCTCGGTGATGGCGTGCAGTTGCGGATGCAGACTCATTGGCTACCAGCGTTGAGAGGTGGCGAGAGGAAGGGAGGGGTCACGCATGGCCGGATCAGTCGGCCCAGTGCACGCGCAGGCGCGGGCCGGGCTGGTCGATCGCGGCGAGGATCGGGTACTGCTGGACCTCGTTGCTGTCCAGCGCGCGCTTCAGCACTTCAAGCTTCTGCTTGCCGCGCAGCAACAGCAAGCGCTGGCGGCAGGCACGCAGGCCATGTGGCGTCAGGGTGATGCGCAGCGGCCACTGGTTGGCGCCGGGGCAGCCGGTGGCATCCAGCGCCGCGTAGGGCAGGGTGCTTTCCAGGGCGCGCTGCAGGTCGCGCGAACCGGGGAACAGCGAACAGGTATGCCCATCATTGCCCATGCCCAGTGCCACCAGGCTCGGCGGCAGGTTGTACTGGGCCTGCAGGTTGGCCGTGTACACGCATTCGGCCAGCGGCTTGCCGATGCGGACCAGCGGATCGAAATGGGCACCTTCAGCGCGCTTCAGCAGGCTCTCGCGGACCAGCCAGGCATTGCTGTCGCGATCCTGTGGCGACAACCAGCGCTCATCGGCCAGGCTGACTTCGACCCGGTCCCAGTGCACGTCCAGCTCGGCCAGCGCCTGGTAGACCGGCGCCGGTGTGGTGCCGCCCGAAAGCAGCATGCGTGCACGGCCGTGTTCGGCGATGTCGGCATTGAGGATCCCGGCCATGTCGGCGGCTACCGCCTCGATCCAGCCATCGGCGTCACGGTGTGCGATGAACTCCACGCGGTCGGAAGAAAACACGGTTGGCATCAGGCAACGGCTCCAGTGGCATCGCATTCGGCATCGACCGCATAGGCAGCCGCACCGAGCAGGCCCGGGTTGGGATGGATCACCGCCAGTGACGGTACCCTGCCCATGATCGAAGAGAAACGCCCCTTGTGTTCGAAGCGTTGGCGGAAGCCGGAATGCTGCAGCGATTCCAGCATGCGCGGCACCAGTCCACCGGTCAGGAACACGCCATCCCAGGCACCCTGGATCAACACCAGGTCGCCGGCGATGGCGCCGAAGATCGCGCAGAACAGGTCTACGGCGCGCATCGCCTGTGGATCGGCCTGGGCCGCGCGCGCGGTGACGTCGGCAGGCTGCAGCTGGCCCGGATCGAAGCCGGCCATCTCGCAGACGGCACGATGGATGTTGACCAGGCCGGGGCCGCAGATCAGGCGTTCATTGGAAACGCGCCCAAACGTTTCCGAAAGGATTTCCAGGATGCGGATCTCTTCGGGCGTGCCCGGCGGGAAGCTGACATGCCCGCCTTCGGTTTCCAGCGGATAGCAGCGGTTGCGGCGGATCACCAGCCCGCCCACCCCCAGCCCGGTACCTGGGCCGATGACACCGTAGTTGGCGGCTGCACCGGCCTTGCGCGGCGTCCAGTGGGCGCCGCCGATCTGCACCACGTCGCGTGGCTGCAGCAGCGAGATGGCCATCGCCTGGGCGGCGAAATCGTTGATCAGGTGCAGTTCGGAAAAGCCAAGCATCGCCGCGGTGCGGCTGCGTGAAATCACCCACGGATGGTTGGTGATGCGTGCTTCATCACCGTCAACACGGCCGGCCACGGCGAACACGCCACGGCTGGCTTCGGCGCCCAGTTCCTGCAGGTAATGGCCTGCGGCATCACCCAGCGACGGGAAATCCGCTACCGGGTACTCGCGGATGCTGCCTTCCAGCAGCGGTGTATCGGCACCGGTTTCAGCCAGCGCGAATCGTGCGTTGGTACCCCCGATGTCGGCAACCAGCACCGGCTGGGCCAGCACGCTCATGCCTGCCCGTCCGATGCGTCGGCAAGCACGTCGCCGGGCAGGAAGTCCGCTGCGGCCTCCGGCCCCCACTGGCCGGCGGGGTAGGGTTGCAGCGGCAGCCTGGCGTTCTTCCAGGCGTCGGCCACGCTGTCGATCCAGTGCCAGGCGGCGCGTACTTCGTCGTCGCGCACGAACAGCGCGTGGTTGCCATTGAAGGCATCCAGGAACAGGCGTTCATAGGCGATGCGACGGTGCAGGCCGGTCGGCACCGACAGCTCCAGTTCCAGCGGCTGCAGTTCCAGTGCGCCCCATTCGGGGCCGGCCAGGCTGCTCATCAGCCCCAGTTCGATGTTCTCCTGTGGCTGCAGCTGGAATACCAAGCGGTTCGGCGTCGCCTGTCCGCGATGCGGGCGTTCGAACAGCCAATGGGTAACCGGCTTCAACGTCACCACTACGCGGCTGGTGCGCTCAGGCAGGCGCTTGCCGGTAACCAGGTGGAATGGCACGCCGGTCCAGCGCCAGTTGTCGATATGGGCGGTGACACCGGCGAAGGTTTCCACGTCGCTGCCTTCCGGTGGCTGGTAGGCCTGCGCCGGCTGGCCGTTGATGGTGCCGGCGGTATAGCGGCCGCGCACGCTGTCACGCGCGGCATTGGCGGCATCGAGCGGGCGCAGCGAGCGCAGTACCTTGACCTTCTCGTCGCGGATGCGGTCCGCTTCCAGCGAGGCGGGCGGCTCCATCGCCACCAGGCACAACAGCTGCAGGATGTGGCTCTGGATCATGTCGCGCAGCGCGCCGGAGCGCGCGTAATAGGCATCGCGGCCATCCACGCCTTCGCTCTCGGCGACCAGGATGTGCACCGATTCGATGTAGTTGCGGTTCCACACCGCTTCCAGCAGCGTGTTGCCGAACCGCAACGCGATCAGGTTCTGTACCGCTGCCTTGCCCAGGTAATGGTCCAGGCGGAACACGCGGTCCTCGTCGATCCAGCCACCGATGGTGGTGAGGATCTGCTCGGCGCTTTCGCTGTCGCTGCCGATCGGCTTCTCCAGCATCAGCCGGTGCGGTGCAGCCAGTGCGCCGCCCTTGGCCAGGCCTTCGCAGGTGGAGATGTACAGGCCCGGCGGGATGGCCAGGTAGCTCACGCAGTGGCGATCCACCAGGCCGGACACGGCTTCGGCGACCGAATCGGCGTTGCGCAGGTCCACCGAACGGTAGTCGATGCGTTGCAGCAGCGATTCGATGTCCTGCGCGGTGGCCAGCGGGTGGGCCTGCTGCAGGCGCGGCCGCAGGATCTCGCGGAAGCCTTCGGTGTCGTGCGGCGACAATGCCAGTGCGCGGACCTTGAAGTCCTCCGGCAACAGGCCATCGCCAAGCAGGCGCAGCAGGGAAGGGAACAGATAGCGCTGGGCCAGATCGCCAGTGGCGCCGAACAGGAGGAGGGTATCGTGCATTGCTCGAGTTTCAGATCCGGGTGACATCGTCTTCAATCGCTGCCTGGCTGGGTTCCGGGGAAGGTTGGCACTGCTTTTTCCGTTGTCTGCCACAGGCATTCCGGCCAATGCCGGATGTACCTGCCGCGGGACGGCGGATCATTTTCTGCTGGCGCCGGGCAGATCATGCACGGCGACCGGTAGATACTGCCATGTGAAAACGTTTACATGGCAGAATGTGCAACTGTATTCGATTGCAGCGGCGTCCGTCATGCGGCACCGAGGCAAAAATGCTGCCAACGGGAGGGCCGGGGGCAGTCCACATGCAACAGCCCAGGCGACGGGCGGACTGGAAGAGTGAAATGGCAAAAGTACAGTTGCAGGGTGTGCGCAAGGTCTATGACAACGGCCAGGTCGCGGTCAAGGACGCGACCTTCGAGGTGGCCGACGGCGAGTTGATGGTGCTGGTCGGCCCGTCGGGCTGTGGCAAGTCCACCCTGCTGCGCATGATCGCCGGATTGGAAGAAATCAGCGGCGGCACGCTGGTCATTGGCGAGCGCGTGGTCAACGACGTGGCGCCGAAGGACCGCGACATCGCGATGGTGTTCCAGAGTTACGCGCTGTACCCGCACATGACCGTGGAGCAGAACCTGGCCTTCGGCCTGAAGCTGCGCGGCCACGACAAGGCGACCATCGACAGGCGTGTCGGTGAGGCGGCACAGACCCTGGGCCTGACCGACATGATGGACAAGCTGCCCAAGGCGATGTCCGGTGGCCAACGCCAGCGCGTGGCGCTGGGCCGTGCACTGGTGCGCGAGCCGGCTGTGTTCCTGCTGGACGAGCCGCTGTCCAACCTGGACGCCAAGCTGCGCCACAGCGTGCGCACGGAGATCGCCCAGCTGCACCGGAAGCTGGGCACGACGATGATCTACGTCACCCACGACCAGGTGGAGGCAATGACCCTGGGCCAGCGCATCGTGGTGCTGAAGGACGGCATCATCCAGCAGATCGATACGCCGATGGCGCTGTACGACAGGCCGGCCAACCTGTTCGTGGCCGGGTTCCTTGGCAGCCCGGCGATGAACGTGCTGCGTGGCACGCTGCAGGCCAGCGCGGCGGGTGCGGTGGTGCTGGACGGTGCATGGAAGGCGCCGCTGGGCCACGCCACGCTCGACCCTCGCTGGCTGGACAAGCCGATCGCCGTTGGCGTGCGGCCAGAGCACCTGCAACCGGCGGAAGAGGGGGCGGAGTGGTTCTTCGAGGCCCGTATCGAGGGCATCGAGCCGGTCGGCAACGAAATATTCGTCAACCTGGCCAGTGGCCTGCATGCGCTGACCATGCGCGTGGCGCCGCGCGCCTTGCCTGCGGTGGGCGAGACCTTGAAGGTGGCCGTACAGGCCAATGCGCTGCATTTCTTCGACGCCGAGACCGGCGAACGCCTCACGGCCTGACCGTAGCGCCGGGCCATGCCCGGCGGACCCGTAACGCCGGGCCACGCCAACGGACCGTAGCGCCGGGCCATGCCCGGCGGCTTTCATCCGCACCACGGAAGGGAAATGAGGCAAGGCCAGCATGTCCGCCGGGCATGGCCCGGCGCTACGTCGACGTGTGCATGGCCTGTTGAACCGCCCTTGTGCAGGTCAGCGTGCCAGGCCGTCCAGCAGCGGCACGCGGTGCGCCTGCTGCCCGCCAACGCTCAACGCGGCCTCGCTGGTTTCCAGCGGCAGTACCGCCAGTGCCAGCGTGCCGGCGGCGCTGGCTACCGTGCCCAGCGCGCTGCCTGCCTGCTCCACGCTGTCCCCCGGTGCCGCTGCAGCGGCCAGTTGCAGCAGTTGCAGCGCCCGCTTGGCCTTGCCCAGGAAGTGGGTGCGCGCGACGATCTCCTGGCCCGGATAGCAGCCCTTCCTGACGCTGTAACCGTTCAGCCTGTCCAGTCCCAGCTGCTGTGGCGTCCACTGCTCGCGCTGGCTGGCTTCCAGCCGTGGCAGCCCGTAGCGGAGATCGGCCTGGCGCCACGCGTCGATGAAGGGCTCATCGGCCTGGGAGATGGGGCTGCCCGCCGTTGCCGGACCGATGCGCATGACGCGCGGAAGGGCGTCGCTGCCCATGTCCAGCTCCAGTGAATCATCGAGCGATCCGGCCACTGCGGCGCAGAACGCGGCTTCCGGGGCAGTGAATGCACCGACGACCTGCAGGTCGTCGCGCAGTGTGATTTTCACCTTGCGGCGAAACACAAAACGTTGCAACTGCGATCCAATCTCATCCGCGCCGGCATCTGCGAAGACCAGCAGCAACGACTCCGCAGACAGCCGGATGAGCTGAAACACGGCGATCGTGCGGCCTTTGGCCGTCAACCACGCACTCCAGTGCCAGTGGCCATCGCCCAGCGCGACGATGTCGCTGGAGAATTGCGCATGCGCGAACGCCACTGCGTCCGGACCGGAAATCGACAGCAACCGGCGGTCCGCCAACAGGGGGAATCCAACTAAATCAGGGGAAAGGTTGTCAGGCACGTGAACGAGGTCTAGAATTTGTGCGTTGCGAGAATCCTGATGATAGGCCAAACAACCCCCACTCCCGACACTGAATCTGAAGCTCCGCTGGATCCGACGGCACCCGTGCCTGAAGACGCTCCGGTGGTGCCGAAGGAATACGGTGGCCGCGGCGGACTTGATCCGGTGCGGTATGGGGATTGGGAGAAAAACGGACGCTGCGTCGATTTCTGAGCAGCATTGAGCCAACGCGGCATTGCGCCGCCCAGCCGAGACAACGAGCCCAGCGAATGGCGACCAGAGAACGTCCCCTTTCCCCGCACCTCCAGGTGTATCGCTGGCAGATTCAGATGGCCACCTCGATCCTGCATCGAGCGACCGGCATCTTTCTGTCTGTTGGAGCCCTGATCATCGCCGGCGGCCTGCTCGCCCTGATGATCGGCCCAGAATCCTGGACCTGCTTCACCAACCACGCAGGCGCCTGGTACGGCAAGCTGTTCCTGTTCGCCTGGACCTGGTCCTTCGCCTACCACCTGTGCAATGGCATCCGCCACATCGTGCAGGACTTCGCGGTTGGCTTCAGCATCCCCGCCTTCGTGCGCAGCAGCTGGCTGTCGGTAGTCGCCTCGCTGGTGCTCACCGCCCTGGTCTGGGCCTACGTATTGCTTTCCGGAGGTGCCGCATGAGCCGTTACCGCACCGCGTTGAAGAACGTGCGTGGACTGGGCGCCGCCAAGAGTGGCACCGAGCACTTCGTACACCAGCGCCTGACCGCCACCGCGCTGGTCGCGCTGTCCATCTGGTTCCTGGTGTTCGTGCTGAGCCTGCTGGGCGCCGATTACGTGACGGCCACCGAAGCGATCGCCAAGCCGTGGAATGCCGTGCTGGTCGTCGGCTTCCTGGTGGCCATGTTCTGGCATGCCCAGCTTGGCCTGCAGGTCGTGCTGGAAGACTACATCCACAATTCGCTGCTGGCCCTTGCGCTGCAGACCACGGTGAAGTTCGTGGCCGTGCTCGGCGGGATCGTCAGTGTTTTTGCGGTCGCCCGCATTGCGCTCGGCGCTGCCTGAGTCCAGGCACCAAGACAGGAATCCAGATTAGATGTCCGCTTACAAGATCACCGAACACAAGTACGACATGGTCGTGGTGGGTGCCGGCGGTGCCGGCCTGCGTGCCACGTTCGGCCTGGCCGCCAAGGGCCTGCAGACCGTGTGCCTGACCAAGGTCTTCCCGACCCGTTCGCACACCGTCGCTGCACAGGGCGGCATTTCGGCCGCGCTCGGCAACATGGGCGAGGACGACTGGCGCTACCACTTCTACGACACCATCAAGGGCTCGGATTGGCTGGGCGACCAGGATGCGATCGAGTACATGTGCCGCGAGGCGATCCCGGCGATCATCGAGCTGGAGCACTATGGCGTGCCGTTCAGCCGTACCGAAGAGGGCAAGATCTACCAGCGCCCGTTCGGCGGCATGACCACCAAGTACGGCGAAGGCCCGGCCGCGCAACGTACCTGCGCGGCGGCCGACCGTACCGGCCACGCCATGCTGCACACGCTGTACCAGCAGTCGTTGAAGCACGATGCGCGTTTCATGATCGAATACTTCGCGCTGGACCTGATCTTCGACGAAGACGGGACCTGCCGTGGCGTCCTGGCCATCGACATGGCCGAAGGCTCGCTGCACCTGTTCCGCGCCCAGGGCGTGGTGCTGGCCACCGGCGGCTATGGCCGCGCGTACTTCAGCGCCACCTCCGCCCACACCTGTACCGGTGATGGCGGTGGCCTGGCCATGCGTGCCGGCATCGCGATGCAGGACATGGAATTCGTGCAGTTCCACCCGACCGGCATCTACGGCGCCGGCTGCCTGATCACCGAAGGCGTGCGTGGCGAAGGCGGCATCCTGCGCAACAGCAGCGGCGAACGCTTCATGGAGCGCTACGCACCGCACTACAAGGACCTGGCTTCGCGCGACGTGGTTGCGCGTTCCATGACCGTGGAAATCCGCGAAGGCCGCGGCGTCGGCGAGCACAAGGACCACATCCTGCTCGACCTGACCCACCTCGGCCCGGGCGTGATCGACGACAAGCTGCCGGGCATCGCCGAAAGCGCGCGCATCTTTGCCGGCGTCGACGTGCACAAGCAGCCGATCCCGGTCATCCCGACCGTGCACTACAACATGGGCGGCATCCCGACCAACTTCCATGGCGAAGTGGTGCGCATCGACGGCGACAACCCCGATGCGGTCATCCCGGGCCTGTATGCCATCGGCGAAGCCGCCTGCGTGTCGGTGCACGGTGCGAACCGCCTTGGTTCCAACTCGCTGCTGGACCTGGTGGTGTTCGGCCGTGCAGTGGCCAACCGCTGCGCCGAGACGATCACGCCGGGCGCCACGCACAAGCCGCTGCCGTCCGATGCCTGCGACAAGGCGCTGGGCCTGCTGGACAAGCTGCGCTATGCCAAGGGCGATACGCCGACCTCGGTGATCCGCGACAACATGCAGCGGACCATGCAGGCCGACGCGGCGGTGTTCCGCACCAGCCAGACGCTGAAGGAAGGCTGCGAGAAGATGGCCGGCATCTTCGATTCGTTCCAGGACGTCAAGGTCAGCGATCGCTCGCTGGTCTGGAACTCGGACCTGATCGAAACCTACGAGCTGAACAACCTGCTGCTCAACGCGGTGGCGACGATCAACTCGGCCGAGCAGCGCAAGGAAAGCCGCGGTGCGCATGCGCACGAAGACTTCCCGGACCGCGACGACGTCAATTGGCACAAGCACACGCTGGTCAAGGTCGACGACAAGGGCAAGTGCAGCTTCGACTATCGACCGGTGCACATGTACACGCTGACCGACGAGGTCGACGTGGTGCCGCCGAAGCCGCGCGTGTATTGATCGCGACCCCCGCCTACCATGCAATCCGCGCCGTGATGGCGCGGGCCGCCTGAGCCAACGAGAGCAGCCATGGCCGAGTTTTCCCTGCCGAAGAATTCAAAGATCACCAAGGGCAAGCACTTTCCCGCCACTGGTGGTGCGAAGAACGTGCGCACCTTCAAGGTCTACCGCTGGAGTCCCGACGACGACAGCAACCCACGCACCGATACGTACGAGATCGACCTTGACGCGTGCGGACCGATGGTCCTGGACGCGCTGATCAAGATCAAGAACGAGATCGACCCGACCCTGACCTTCCGTCGCTCGTGCCGCGAGGGCATCTGCGGTTCGTGCGCGATGAACATCGACGGCACCAACACGCTGGCCTGCACCCGCGCCATCGCCGATTGCGGCAAGGCCGAGGTGCCGATCTACCCGCTGCCGCACATGAGCGTGGTCAAGGACCTGGTGCCGGACCTGACCCACTTCTACGCGCAGTACGCCTCGATCAAGCCGTGGATCCGCACGCAGACGCCGGCACCACCGGACCGCGAGCGCCTGCAGTCGCCGGAAGACCGCAAGCAGCTCGATGGCCTGTACGAGTGCATCCTGTGCGCATGCTGCTCCACCAGCTGCCCGAGTTACTGGTGGAACGGCGAGCGTTACCTGGGCCCGGCGATCCTGCTGCAGGCCTACCGCTGGATCATCGATTCGCGCGATGAAGACACCGGTGCGCGCCTGGACGACCTGGAAGATCCGTTCAAGCTGTACCGTTGCCACACCATCATGAACTGCGCACGGACCTGCCCGAAGGGGCTGAACCCGGCACTGGCGATCGCCGAGATCAAGAAATTGATGATGGCGCGTCGCGCTTGACCGACGGGTGCTGCCGGTGACGGGCATGGCCCGTCACTACCGTGGACGCATCGCAGGTAGAGCGGGGCCATGCCCCGCTGCCCGCCACCTGCAGAGCGGGACCATGCCCCGCTGCCGCCCTGTAGAGCGGGGCCATGCCCCGCTGCGGGTTTGAAGGAACGCAACAATGGACGAAGCCATTCTGCTGAAAAAGCTGCGCTGGCGCTGCCGCCGCGGCATGCGTGAGCTGGACCAGCTGTTCGAACGCTACCTGGACCGCGAGTGGCCTGCGGCACCTGCGGAAGAACGCGAGGTTTTCCTGTTCCTGCTGGACTGCGAAGACGATAAGTTGTGGCGGTGGTTCATGGGCTACGAGGCCTGCCCGCATGCACACGCCGTCCCCATGCTCGACCGGATCCGCGCCCTCGAGGCTTGAGTGGCGTCCTTCGCGCCTGCAGGCCGGCGCCGAAGCACTGGTACTGGCGGCGGCGCCCTGGTTGATCGCCGCCAGCGACCTGCCTGTACGCTGGCAGCCTCCACTGGTGCTGTCCTGCTGGTTGTTCGGCCTGGGAGGACTGTGGCGCGCGCTGCGCAGGCCGCGCCAGCGGCTGTGGCTGCAGGCCCTGCCAAGGCCGTTGCTGCTTGACGGAATCGAACTGGAGGCGCCTTCGCTGCAGGCACGTGGCCCCTGGCTGCAGCTGCGCTGGCAGGGGCCGGGGCAGGGTGGCTGCCTGTTGTTCTGGCCCGATGTCCTCGATCGCGCGCAGCGACGTGAACTGCGTCTGGCCATCCGTGCGCGACAGGTTTCCCGTCGGCCGTCGTCAGTGGCACCATAAGCTGAATTCCCCGGCGCACCTGAATGTTCAAACCCATCCCCGTGGCCATCGGCCTGCGCTACCTGCGCGCCAAGCGGCGCAATGGCTTCATTTCCTTCATTTCCATGGCGTCCATCCTGGGCATCGCGCTGGGCGTGACCGTGCTGATCACCACCCTGGCGGTGATGAGCGGGTTCCAGAAGGAGATCCGCGACCGCCTGCTGCAGATGTCCGCGCATACCACCATCAGCCGCGACGGTGAGCCGATGAGCGACTGGCAGCGCGCGGTCGATACCGCCTACAAGGATGCACGCGTGGCCGGCGCCGCGCCGTACATCGAGATCCAGGCGATGATCAGCGGCCCGCGCGTGCAGGGGGCGTTGGTGCAGGGCGTGGACCCGGCCATGGAACCGAAGGTGTCGGTGGTCGCCGAGAAGATGAAGAAGGGCCGCTTCGACAGCCTGCAGCAGGGCAGCTACAACATGATCCTCGGCCAGGAGCTGGCGCTGTGGCTGGGCGTTGACGTGGGCGACCAGGTGGTGGTGACGCTGGCCGAAGTGCAGGGCACGCCGATGGGGGCGATCCCGCGGATGAAGCGCTTCACCGTCAGTGGCATCTTCGAAGCCGGTTACAACGAGATCGATCGCGGCGTTGCCTTCGCCAACATGGAAGACCTCGAGCGCGTGCTGCGCATCGACGGCGCCACCGGCGTGCGCCTGAAGCTGCACGACATGGACCAGGCGCTGGAGGTGGGCGTGGACCTGGCGCAACGCCTGGGCGGCGCATACCGGGTCAGCGACTGGACCCAGCAGAACGCGAACCTGTACCACTCGCTGCGGATGGAAAAAGTGGTGATGGGCATCCTGCTGTCACTGATCATCGCCATGGGGGCGTTCAACCTGGTGTCCTCGCAGGTGATGCTGGTCACCGACAAGCAGGCCGACATCGCGATCCTGCGCACGCTGGGCCTGACCCCGCGCGGGGTGATGGGTGTGTTCATGGTGCAGGGTTCGATGATCGGCATCATCGGCACCTTGTCAGGCGTCATCGGCGGCATCGCCCTGACCCTGAACCTGGAACGCATCCTTGGCGCCATCGAGGCGTTGTTCAACGTCAAGCTGCTGCCGGAAGACGTCTACTACATCACCGGCCTGCCGACGGACATGCAGCCTGGCGACATCGTGGTGATCACCGTGGTGGCGCTGCTGATGAGTTTCCTGGCCACCCTGTACCCGGCGTGGCGCGCGGCCCGCACCCAGCCTGCGGAGGCGCTGCGTTATGAATGAGGTTTTTTCTCCCGGGCAGGAAGTGGTCCGTGCCGAGGCACTGGGCAAGACCTACGCCGAGGGCAAGCTGCATACGCCCGTGTTCGATGGCCTGGACCTGCAGGTGACGGCTGGCGAAACGGTGGCGATCATCGGCGCGTCCGGTGCCGGCAAGAGCACCCTGCTGCACCTGCTGGGCGGGTTGGACATCCCCAGCGCCGGCGAAGTGTTCGTGGCCGGCCAGCAGATGTCCACGTTGTCCGACAGCGAGCGCGGCAAGCTGCGCAACCAGGCGCTGGGTTTCGTATACCAGTTCCACCACCTGCTGCCGGAGTTCACCGCGCTGGAAAACGTGATGATGCCGGTACTGCTGGGCGGCGGTGATGTTGCCGCGGCCAACGAGCGTGCGCGCCAATTGCTGGAATCGGTCGGGCTGGGGCATCGCCTGCAGCACAAGCCCGGTGAGCTTTCAGGTGGCGAACGCCAGCGCGCGGCAGTGGCACGTGCGTTGGTGAACCAGCCGGCCTGCGTGCTCGGCGACGAGCCGACCGGCAACCTGGACGACCGCACCGCCGGCACCGTGTTCGACCTGATGCTGGAACTGAACCGCGCGCGCCACACCTCGCTGGTACTGGTCACCCATGACCGCAGCCTGGCACGGCGGCTGGACCGGGTGCTGGAGCTGCGCGAAGGCAAGCTCCACGCGCTGGCGCGCGCCGAGGTCTGAACGCGGCTTCGGGGCCTGGTCCTGTTGCCTGCAGCAAAAGGACCGGGCTCCTCTACAGACAATCCAGGTCAAGCCAGGTCGACGTTCCGCATCGATGTCAGCCAGCGGATGAAGGGCGAGGCAACGGCCTCGCTGCCGGCGGCCGTGGTCAGCCCGAGGCCGTCCGCTTCAGCGAGGTCGCTGGGTGACAGGTCGGGTCTGTCGTCGAGCAGGCCAAATGCCGCACGCCGTTCCAGCGTCTCCAGTGCCTGCCGGTCCACCGGTGAGACAAGCATGCCGGCCATGCCTGATACCGTCGCGCCGTGCTCCACGGCTTCGCCTGGCTCGCCATGTTCGGCGGCCAAGCGCTGCAGGTAGCGATGCGAGTCGGAGCCCGGTTTGATGGTCAGGCCGTCGTCCACCATCAGGCTCATTGGGATTCCGCCGCTCAGCAATGTTGCCGCGTGGATACGCAACCACACCGCTTCGTGCACGATCGGGTCAAGCTGCCTGAGGGCATTGCTGTCGAACCGGGCAGCGCCTGCGGTATCTGGCGCAAGTGAATGTATGGCATCGCTCCGGGTGTCCGGCGACCTGAGTGCGTCTCCCACCACGCCGCGCAGGGCTGCCATCTGCAGCCTCCTGATCCGCTCCGGGGCCTGCAGCGCTTCGTGGCTTGAGCAGAGCTGGGTGACCGTCCGGACGCCGCTGTGGGCTTGCTGCTCGGCCATGTCCATCAGGGAAGTGACATCGGGGTTGCGATCCAGGTGCAGGGACGCCTGCTCCAGATTGAAATGGGTAAGGTGCAGAAGTTCTCGTGGCGGGAAAGCGCCATGCATGTCGAGGATATTCCTGTCGCTGCCTGCCGCATTGATGCGGACGCGGGCGGCCTGGATCATCAGTGGGGCTGGCGAGAACGTTGCCGGTGTTGCATCCGGTGATGCGCGCTCCACGCCGGTGGTGTTGTGCACGCTCACCAGGGCGGCGAACCGGCTGTTCTGCGAAGGTCGGGGCTCGACACCGAAAGTCGGCAATGCAGGCTGACGGGGAACGTGGGTGATGGACATTGGCATGATGCGGCCTGCTGAAGGGGTCGATGGCATGGGGGGACCGTCGCCGATCCACGGGGAGCGGCGAAGCGGCATGGGCCGGGATCATCTGCCGCTGCAACCCGTCGTGCCTTCAGAATGCGTGCAGATGCGGGCAGGCGCGGGCAGGCGCGGGCAGGCACGGCACCTCGCCACGTTCACGGCATCGGGTGCATGATGCGGCGGGAAACCCTTGCACTGGAGGCCGCATGAAGCGTTTGATCGTTGCAGTGGCGATGTGCCTGACCCTGGTCGCCTGCGCCACCGGCGGCCGCCTGGACAGTGCCGAACGGCTTGAGCTGTATCGCGCGCATGCCGGCCCGCCGCAGCAGGACATGCAGTTCTTCGGCAGCCTCAACGGCTGGAACGAGCTTGGTGACAGCGCATTGGCGGTATGGACGCGGCCCAGCGAAGCCTACCTGCTCGAGCTGTCCGGCCCTTGCCAGGACCTGCCGTATGCGCAGGCGATCGGCCTGAGCAGCCAAAGCGGACGGGTGTCGGCACGCTTCGACAAGGTGCTGGTGCGTGGTACCGGTCCCGGCCCGCAGATGCCCTGCCATATCGCCAGCATCCGCAAGCTGGACGTCAAGGCACTGCGCGCGTCCGAACAGGAACTGCGCCAGGCGCAGGCCGAAGAACGATAGCGTCGGGCCACGCCGGGCGGACATTCTCCGCATTGCGCGCTCGCCGGGCATGGCCCGGCGCTACCGGTCAGCGCCGGTCAGCCTGCAGGTTGTCGAAGGTTTCGGTGTAGTCCTTGAACTCCGGAATCACCTGTACCAGGTCGGCTGGAATCGGATCCATGCCGGCGGGCGGCACGATCTTCACCGGCTTCCTGTCCGGATCGGCCGGCGCGTCGACGAGGGTGTTCTGGCGCAGCACCTGCAGGTGGCCGAACATCTGCTGCAGCATCTGCTGCTGTTCGGGGCGCAGCGGGATCTCGATCTCGTCCACCTTCATCTTGCCGTCGGGCATCACGATGATGTTTGGTGCGGGTGCACGGCGCACGGTGACCATGCTGTCACTGACGGTGATCTTTGGCTTGCTGCGCTCGACACGGTGGTTCCGGTATTCCTGGTCGCAGCCGGCAAGGACCAGGCAGAGCAGGGCGGCCAGCAGCAGGAACAGCTTCTTCATGGCGGTCCGTGGAAGTGGGGGGCACGTTAGTGTAATCCCCCCGGCACCGGCCGGCCGTCGTCCAGCGGCGGACGACGGCCGGGTGCGCTCATTTGCCGCAGTCGTCGATGTCGCTCTGGTCCATCGTGGAGTAGGGCGCGAATGCCGGCAGCGAGGCAGCCAGTGCCTGCTGGGACGCCATCAGCGCGGGAAGCCGCGCACAGATCTGGTTGGCTTGCGCCTTCAGCTTGTCGGCCTCTGCATTGATGCGCTCCTCGATGCCGTCGGTATTGCCGGAGAACACGCCCTTCAGCGCTTCGCCAGCGGCTTTCACGCCGAGGTTGGCGCCGGACACGCCGATATCCATGCCGGCCATCGCGATCGCCTCGATCTGACGGCGGTATTCCAGCAACTGGGTGCGCTGTGCGGCGGTGGTGACCACGTCCTTGCCGTCGATCAGCAAGGCGCCTTCGGGAGTGATCTCGGCTTTCGGCAGCCCATCGGCGGACAGTTTGAAATTGCCCTTGGCGATCTCCTTGCGCGCCTTGTCGGTGGCTTCCTGCACGGTGCGGCCGATGGTGCTGGTGGAGTCGCTGACGGTCCGCGCGGCATCGCCGCCGTGTTCACCGCAGCCGGCCAGCGGCAATGCCAGCAGCAGCGCGGGCAGTACGTTGCGCATCTTCATGGTGGTGATCCCCGTGAGGTTGTGGAGTGGCTTACTTGCCGCGTGGCAGGCTGACGGTGCCGCGTACGCCGCTGTGGCGGACGTCGCCGCTGCCGCTGCGTTCGACGGTCAGGTTGCCGCCGACGCCGTCGGCCTTGATGTCGCCCGAACCATGGCTGCCCACGCGCAGGTTGCCGGTGATGTCACGCAGTCCGGTGTCGCCGGAGCCGACCACGCCGATCTCCACGTTGCCGCGCACCTGGCGCACGTCGGTGTCACCGGAACCGATGCTGTCGATGCGCAGATCGCCGCCGATGTCACGCAGGTCGACGTCGCCCGAGCCGATGCTGCCGACGGTCACGTCGCGACGGATATTGGACACGTTCGCATCACCGGAGCCTACCGAGAGCAGGTTCAGGCTCTCGGCGCCGTCGATCAGCAGGTCACCGGAACCCACCGTGGCGTGCACGCTGCCCTGGGTGCGCAGCGCATCGGCATCGCCGGAGCCGAGGTCCACGCTCAGCGACTTCGCGCCTTCGATGTGCGCGTCGCCGGAGCCAACCTTCAGCTGCACCATCACATCGGCTGGCACGCTGCCGCGGATATCCAGCCAGGCGTAGTTGTTGCCCACGACCAGGCCGCGCTTGCCTTCGCGACGCAGGCTGACCACCAGTTTGTCGCCACTGTGCCGCTGGGTGAGGGTGAGGTCGCGCAGCCAGTCGGCGTTGGACGCGCATGCGCGTCCGGACAGCCGTGCCGGTCCGCTACCGGCTTCCACGTGCAGGTCGTGCTGGTTGACCTCGATCACCAGGGTCTTCGCACCGCCCAGGTCGAGCTGCAGGTCGCGGTTCTCGGTGAACCTGCAGGGCGCATCGTTGGCCAGGGCGGACAGCGGCAGCAGCATCAGGGTGGTGCAGGCAAGCAGGGTACGCATGGCGGTTGGCTCCTTGTACGAGGAAGACTCAGATTTCGCCGGCGCGGCGGCGCAGGCGGATGGCGATGACGATGAAGACCACGCCCACCGCCGCGCCGATCCACAGCTCCGGCAGGCTCAGTGCCGCCAGCTGGCTGGTCGGCGACAGGGCGGCGGCAAGGTTGTCCCTGTTTCCGGAAATGCTCGCAAGCTGCTCGCTGCGGTAGAACAGGTCACTGCCCGGCAGGGTGCCCAGCAGCAGGCGCCCGACGATGTTCTTCCAGAACCAGGCGCTGGTCATGTCGAAGGCGGTCATCACCCGCGTGGTGCTGACGATGATGCCGGCGAACAGCGGCAGCATCACCGCCCACAGGAACGGCTTGGTCCGGGCCCAGGCCGAACACAGCAGCAGCCAGCCCACCGTCGGCAGGGCCCACAGCAGGTACACCGGAATCCAGGACAGGTGGCCGGCGGCAATGGACAGCGGGCTGGCCGGTCCCCAGATCAGCGCCATGGCATCGCCACCATGCGCCATCACCACCACCGAGATGACCAGCACGAAGATGAACATGGTGAGGATGGAGGCGACCACGGCGATCAGCGGCGCCACCAGCAGGGCGCTGGCGGCCTTGGACAGCACCGTCTGTGCATCCGACAGCGGCAGCGACTTCCAGAACAGGATGCTGCGGTCGCGGCGATCGTCGTACAGCGCGCCCAGGCAGTAGAAGAACACCACGAAGGCCAGCACGATGAACGGCCACAGCGAGCTCAGCACCAGGGTCAGGTCCAGGCCATTGGCCAGGTCGGCCATGTCCTTGGCATCGAGCTGGCTGGTCAGCAGGTTGAGGTCCAGGCCGTTGACGTTTATGTCGCTGTTGTTGATGTGCAGCTCGCCCTGCGCGGCGGCGCGGCGCATCGCCCACAGGCCGAACAGGATGCCGATGGTGCTCATCAGCAGCGACACGATGCCGGCAATGAACGGGGCGTACAGGAAGCCACCGCGGTTCTCCCAGTATTCGCGCTTGAGCAGCCAGCGCAGCGTGCCGGCCTTGCTGATCGGATGGTTCACGGCGTTCATGCGTAGGTTCCCTTCATGATGGCGACGAACAGATCGGCCAGGCCGGGGCTGCGGGTCTCGCCAAGGGTGGTCAGCTGGGTGCGTGGCACGCTGTCGAACAGCAATACCGATTTGCCGAACGGCAGGCTGCGTTCGTCGATCGGCTTGAGCGCGCGGGCATTGTCGACCTGGTCGGCGTTGACCAGTACTTCGGTGTAGCGCTCGCCCACTTCATCCATTTCCGCGCTGAGCACGATCCTGCCGTCGCGGATGAACATCACGTCGGTGAGGATGTGTTCGATCTCCTCCACCTGGTGGGTGGTGACGATGATGGTCTTCTGCTCGTCGAAGTAATCCTCCAGCAGGCGCTGGTAGAACTCCTTGCGGTACAGGATGTCCAGGCCCAGGGTGGGCTCGTCCAGCACCAGCACCTTGGCGTCGATGGCCATCACCAGCGCCAGGTGCAGCTGCACGATCATGCCCTTGGACAGTTCACGCACGCGCTGCTTCGGCTGCAGCTTGGTGGTGGACAGGAACCGCTCGCAGCGGGCCCGGTCGAAACGCGGATGCACCCCGGCGATGAAGTCGATGGCCTCGCGCACCTTCAGCCAGCGTGGCAATACGGCGACGTCGGCGATGAAGCAGATGTCGTTCATCAGCTCGTCGCGGTGGCTGCGCGGATCCTTGCCCAGCACGCTCAGCTCGCCCTCCACCGAGGACAGCCCCAGCAGCGCTTTGAGTGCCGTGGTCTTGCCGGCACCGTTGGGCCCGATCAGGCCGACGATGCGCCCGGCAGGGATGCTGAAGCTGGTGTTGTCCAGCGCAAGGGTGCGCTTGTAGGCCTTGCGCAGGCCCCGCGCGGTGATCACATCCTGGCTTGCTGCGGCGTTCATGGGTTCTTCCCTTGGGTCAGCAGTTCGTCCACGTCCAGGCCCAGGCGCTGGATGCGCTCGAGCACGGCCGGCCATTCTTCGTTGAGGAAGCGGTCGCGCTCGCTGCTGCGCAGCTGGGTGGCCGCCTCTTCGGTCATGAACATGCCCAGTCCGCGACGCTTCTCGACCAGGCCTTCGTCGGCCAGTTCCTGGTAGGCGCGGGACACGGTAATGGGGTTGAGCTGGTAGTCGGCCGCCACCTGGCGCACCGAGGGCAGGGCGTCGCCCGGCTTGATGATTCCATCAAGCATCATGGCGATCACGCGCTCCTTCAGCTGACGGTAGATCGGAGCACCATCGCTCCATTGGATATCGCTCATGGTCAGCTCCGGGAATTCAGCGACTGTGCGAATGAAAAATACGGCATGGACAGGGAGCTGTTCAGCCGCCGCGGGGGGGAGGGCGCCGGCTGGAGGTTCCCAGCGTTCGGCACGGCCGCATCCTGCAGGCCTTCCAGCAACGGGGCGGCGTCGGGTTCATCGGCACCGCCCGGTGCCACGCCAAGCCACAGCGACAGGAGCAGCAGGCACGCCACGCTGGCGACCATGCGGATATCAGGACGTCGAAGTGACGTTTTCATCGGCTCCCCCTGTCTCGGGTGACTGGTGTTGTAGTCAACTATAACACCTACATTCGACAGTGCAAGTGTCGCTGATGACCAACTGATGGCATAGAGGGAGGGTATTCAGCAATGTGCTGTCGCAGTGAGCGGCTCCGGGCCGCATGCAGCCCGCTGGCACGACGTTCCACCACGTGCCATAAGGCCGCAGAGGCCCCGGTGCTATAGTCTGCCGCGATATCCGGGCCGGTGGCCCGGTCCCTGCCCCTCCACCAGGAAGCCCCTGCCATGTTGCCTTCATCCTCCTCGTTCAACGGTGGTTCGCGCGCGCGGGCGCGCCTGCTGGGTGCCATGCTGGTACTCGGCAGCCTGGTGCTGCCCTCGGCTTCCTTCGCCGCCGGCGACCTGCTGGACGTGTCGTATCGTACGCTGGCGGGCAAAGAGGCGGTGAACCTGAAGCAGCGCTACCACGGCCGCGTGCTGCTGGTGGTCAATACCGCGAGCAAATGCGGCTTCACCCCTCAATATGAAGGCCTGGAAGCGCTGCAGAAGGCGTACTCCGGTCGCGGCCTGAGCGTGCTGGGCTTCCCGTCGAATGACTTCAAGGGCCAGGAGCCGGGCGACGAGAAGCAGATCCAGGAATTCTGCACGCTGACCTACGGCGTGAAGTTCCCGATGTTCGAAAAGGTGCACGTGGTCGGCGACGACGCCACTCCGCTCTACAAGGCACTGGCTTCGGCCACCGGCGTGGCGCCGGGCTGGAACTTCCATAAATACCTGGTCGGCCGCGATGGCAAGGTCATCGCCCAGTTCCCGAGCAAGGTCAAGCCGGACGACAAGGAGCTGGTGGCGGCCATCGAACGCGCGCTGGCTGCACCGGCAGCCCATTGAACGACGCACGCGCGCCTCGACATCCGGGGCGTGCGTGCGACAATGATCGTTTTCGCGCCGACGTCGGCGTCCAGTCACTTCCAGGAATGCAACACATGAAGATGGGAATGCGTGGCGCTGCGGCGTCGGTTCTGATTCTGGCGATGGGTGCCACCGGTACCGTGATGTCGCAGCAACCCGCTGCTGCTCCCGCAGCAGCCAAGGAGACCAGTAACTTGAATCCCAAGCAGAAGCTCGGCCATGCCATCGGCGCCGATGTCGCCCGTTCGCTCGAAGCGATCAAGACCCACATCGACCTGGCCGCCATGCGCGAAGCCGTGCAGGCCACGTTCGACGGCAAGCAGCCGTTGATCACGCAGAAGGACGCGCAGGATACCGATGCCGCGCTGCGCCAGGCGATGATGATCGCCAATGGCCAGCAGGTGCCGGGCATGGCGCCGGGTTCGGCTGCACCGAAGGTGGACAACCGCAAGGTCGGCCTGATGCTGGGCAGCTACATGGTCGGCCCGTCGCTGGCCGAGCTGAAGGGCGACATCGATGTCGACGCCCTGTTCGATTCGGTCAAGACCGCCTTCGAGGGTGGCCAGCCGAAGATCAGCCAGGAAGAAGGCGCCGCCACGCTGCAGGCCTACATGGCCGGCAAGCAGGCTGAAATGCAGGCCAAGGCCGCGCAGCTGGGCCAGGCCAACCGCCAGGAAGGCAACGCGTTCCTGGCAAAGAACAAGACCGTTCCGGGCGTGGTCACCACGGCATCGGGCCTGCAGTACCAGATCATCCGTCCGGGCAGCGGCGAGCGCCCGATGCCGACCAGCAAGGTCAAGGTCAACTACGAAGGCAAGCTGCTGGACGGTACCGTGTTCGACAGCAGCTACCAGCGCGGCGAGCCGGTCGAGTTCGGCCTGGACCAGGTGATCAAGGGCTGGACCGAGGGCGTGGCCCTGATGCCGGTCGGTTCCAAGTATCGTTTCTGGATCCCGGGCGAACTGGCGTATGGCGAGAACGGCACCCAGGGTGGCCCGATCGGCCCGAATGCCACGCTGACCTTCGACGTCGAACTGCTGGGCGTCCAGCCGTAAGGCTGCAGGGACTCAACGAATGCGCGTTGCGATCTTCGGCACCGGCTACGTCGGCCTGGTCACCGGCACCTGCCTGGCCGAGGTCGGCCACCAGGTGACCTGCGTGGACATCGACCAGGCCAAGGTCGACGGCCTGAACCACGGCATCATCCCGATCTACGAGCCGGGACTGGAGCCGATGGTGAAGGAGAACCATGCTGCGTTCCGGCTGGCGTTCACCGTCGACGCGGCCTCGGCCATCGGCCAGTGCCCGGTGGTGTTCATCGCCGTGGGCACGCCGCCGGACGAAGATGGCAGCGCCGACCTGCAGTACGTGCTGGCCGTGGCCCGCACCATCGGCCGGCACATCCAGGTGCCGACCGTGGTGGTCAACAAGTCGACGGTGCCGGTCGGTACCGCCGACAAGGTGCGTGCGGTGATCGCCGCTGAACTGTCCGCGCGCGGCGTGGACATCGCTTTCGACGTGGTCTCCAATCCGGAGTTCCTCAAGGAAGGCGATGCGGTAGCCGACTGCATGCGGCCTGACCGCATCGTGGTGGGCTCGGCGAATGCGGATTCGGTGGCGCTGATGCGCCGCCTGTATGCGCCCTTCAACCGCAACCACGATCGCGTGGTGGAAATGGACGTGCGTTCGGCCGAACTGACCAAGTACGCGGCCAACGCCATGCTGGCCACCAAGATTTCGTTCATGAACGAAATCGCCAACATCGCCGAGCGGGTGGGCGCCGACGTGGAACAGGTGCGCCAGGGGATCGGTTCGGATCCGCGCATCGGCTGGCACTTCATCTACCCCGGTGCCGGTTATGGTGGTTCCTGTTTCCCCAAGGATGTCCAGGCGCTGGCGCGCACGGCGCAGCAGGCGGGCTTGGAGCCGCGCCTGTTGAATGCCGTGGAGGCGGTCAACGATGCACAGAAGGGACATCTGTTTGAACTGATCCAGCGGCATTACGGCAGTGATGGCGTGCGTGGCCGGACCATCGCCGTGTGGGGGTTGGCATTCAAGCCGAACACCGACGACATGCGTGCCGCATCCAGCCGTCGGCTGCTGGAGCAACTGTGGGATGCCGGTGCGTGCGTGCGCGCCTACGATCCCGAAGCGATGGACGAGGCGCGGCGCATCTTTGGCCAGCGTGGCGACCTTGTGTTCTGTGACAGCGCGGGGGCTGCGCTGGACGGTGCAGACGCGCTGGCCGTGGTCACCGAATGGAAGCCGTTCCGCAGCCCCGACTTCGCGCGCCTGCGCGAGGCGCTGGCGGACGCGGTGGTTTTCGATGGCCGCAACCTGTATGACCCGGCCGAGATCGAAGCGGCGGGGCTGGCCTATTACGGCATTGGCCGGGGACGATCACTGCATGTCTGAGATGTTGCCAAGCGAACGCGAACAGGCGCTGGAAGAGCGCCTGGTCGAGCTGGAAATGCGTGTTTCCTTCCAGGAGCAGGCATTGGCCGAGTTGAGCGAAGCGCTGGCTGATGCGCGCATGGAAGGTACCCGCAATGCGGGCCTGATGCGCGTCCTGCTGGAGGACCTGGGCAAGGTCCGCAACGCGCTGTATTCCTCTGATCCGGTGGATGAGCCGCCACCGCCGCACTACTGATCTTTCCTTATGAGCGATACCCTCCGCGACCAGCTGATGGGCCTGGGCTTCAAGCCTGCGCCGAAGCCTGAACGTAACAATGACCGCAAGCCGGACCGCAAACCCGATGGCCGCCGTGATGGGCGTCCAGTTGGCGGCAAGCCTGCGCCTGCCGGTGGCAGGCCGGGTGGCCAGAAGCCTGGCCAACCGCGTCCGTCCCCGGGCAGGCCCGGCAACCCCGGCAATCCGGGTAACCGTCCGAATCGCCCGCAGGGCGCACGCAAGCCGCGCTCGCAGGAAGAAATGGACCTGGCCAAGGCCTATGCCATCCGTGCCCAGCGCGAGAAGGAAGAGCGCATCGAGGCAGAGCGCCTGAAGCAGGAAGAAGCCCGCCAGCGCCGGGAAGCCAAGGCGAAGCTGGAAGAACTGCTGAAGGACAAGGCGCTCAATACCGAAGATGCCGACATCGCCCGGCACTTCCCCTATGGCGGCAAGATCAAGCGCATCTACGTGACTGCCGACCAGTTGAAGGCACTCAACGCGGGTGAGCTGGGCGTGGTGCAGGTGGCCGGGCGTTACATGCTGGTGACCGCCGACCTGCTGGCGCAGGCCGAGGCGATCTTCGCCCAGGCCGTGGCGCTGAAGGTGGATCCGGATGCGCCGGCGGAAGACGATCCGTATGCCGACCCGCAGTACCAGGTGCCGGACGACCTGGTCTGGTAGCGCCGGGCGATGCCCGGCGGCGTTTCCTGGCAACGGCCCGCTGCGCTCGCCGACCATGGGTCGGCGCTACCGAAGCTCCGGTTGTAGCGCCGGGCCATGCCCGGCGGTGTTTCCGGCAACGGCCCGCTGCGCTCGCCGACCATGGGTCGGCGCTACCGAAGCTTCGGTTGTAGCGCCGGGCCATGCCCGGCGGCGTTTCCTCCGGTCCGGCTCGTTCACTCGGTGATCGGGCCAGCCACTTCCTGGCCTGCCTGCCATACGACGCGGATGCTGCGGCTGTTTTCGATGTCAGCCAGCGGGTCGGCGTCCAGCACCAGCAGGTCGGCACGTTTGCCTGTGGCGATACGACCACGGTCGGCCAACCCCAGCAGGTCCGCCGCATCGGCGGTGGCAACCTGCAGCGCCCGCGCCGGGCTCAATCCTGCCTCGGTGAGCAGCTTCAGTTCGCGATGTTCGGCAAAACCGATCACCCGTTGCGGCATGGCGCCCGAATCGGTGCCGAAGCCCAGCTTCACGCCTCCCGCATATACCCGGCGCAGGTTCTCCAGGTTCATTTCCACGGCCTTGCGCGCACCGGGAATGCCCGCACCCGCGAGTTGCTGGCTCTGCCATTGCGGCTGCTCCCAGCGCTCACGGACCGTGCTGGGCAGGGCTGCGCGCAGGAATGGCGTCTGCAGTTGCTGCGGATTCTCCGCATACCAGTAGTTGGCTTCGTCGATGTTCACCGTGGCGATGTAGCCGGTGCCCTGCTCACGCATCTTCCGCACCAGCATCGGGTCCACCGCACGGTCGCGGATGCCGTGGGCGATGATGTCCACCCTGGCATCCACCAGATCCCTGGCCTGGTCCAGGTCGCGGATGTGCGCGGCCACTTTCAGTCCGCGTGCATGCGCTTCGGCGATGGCGGCACGATAGATCTCCGCTGGCATCATCGGCACCTTGCCGCCCAGGTTGTCCACCCACAGCTTGATCAGGTCCACGCCGTCGGCCTGCTGGCTGGCCACGGCCGCGCGGGCTTCTTCGGCGTTGCGCGGACGCGCTACCGCGTCGCGTTGCAGGCCCATGGCGGCGGCTGGGGGGGCTCCGTCCACCGCGCCGATGCCACCACCGGCGCCATACAGTTGCGCGCCGAGTTTCGGGTCCGCGTTGACTTCCCTGCGGATGGCGAAGAAGTCGTGGCCGTTCATGCCAAGCGCGGTCACCGTGGTGACGCCATAGCGCTGGAACTGGCGCAGGTCGCGGACCACGTTGTCGCGCGTGTAATAGCGATCGCCATGCTCCAGGCCGTCGGTATTGCCGACGTGGGCATGGTCGCTGACCAGTCCAGGCAGCAGGGTCTTGCCGTGGTAATCGATGCGACGGGCACCGGTAGCCGCAGCGGGCAGTGGATTGCCGACATGCACGATGCGCGCGCCATCGATCAGTACCGGGGTGATGCCGAGATCACGGGTGCCATCGAACACCCGGGCGTTCTCCAGCAATACCGGCTCGGCGGCCGCGGGCAGGGCAATGGCGGCGAGCAGCATGGCCCACGGGAGGGTCGGTCGCATCGTCGGATCCTGTCGAAGGGGAACCATGAGACTACCCGTTCGTTGGCGGCGCTTCCAACGCACCGGGCCTGCGGCATCGGGGTGATCGAGGCGTACCTCGCCGGGCATGGCCCGGCGCTACAACCGAAGCATCGGTAGCGCCGACCCATGGTCGGCGAGCGCAGCGGGCCGTTGCCGGAAACGCCGCCGGGCATGGCCCGGCGCTACGCCTCATTCCGGATCGTAGTCCAGGTTCGATGCCAGCCAGCGCTCGGCCTGGGCACGGTCCACGCCCTTGCGCCGGGCGTAATCGCCCACCTGTTCGCGGCTGAGCCGGCCCACCACGAAATACTGGCTCTTCGGATGGCTGAAGTAGTAGCCGGACACGGCGGCCGTCGGCAGCATGGCGTAGCTTTCGGTCAACTGCATGCCGGCGTTGCCTTCGGCGTCGAGCAGCCGGAACAGCGTCTGCTTCTCGCTGTGTTCGGGGCAGGCCGGGTAGCCGGGGGCCGGCCGGATGCCGCTGTACTTCTCGTCGATGAGCGATGCGTTGTCCAGCTGTTCACCGCTGGCATGGCCCCAGAAATCGGTACGCACGCGTTGGTGCAGGCGTTCGGCCAGCGCCTCGGCGAAGCGGTCGGCCAGCGCCTTGAGCAGGATGGCGTTGTAATCGTCGTGGTCGGCCTCGAAACGCGCGACATGCGCATCGATGCCGATACCCGCGGTGACTGCGAATGCACCGATCCAGTCCTGGCGCCCGCTGTCGGCCGGGGCAATGAAGTCGGCCAGGCAGAAGTCCGGCCGCTCCGCCGGCTTGTCCACCTGCTGGCGCAGGAAATGCAGGGTGGTCGCACCGTCCGGGTGCTGCACCAGCACATCGTCGCCGATGCTGTTGGCCGGCCACAGACCGAATACCGCCCGTGCCTGCAACCACTTCTCGTCGACGATGCGCCCCAGCATCGCACGCGCGTCCTGGTACAGCTCGCTGGCCTGGGTGCCGACGATCTCATCGGTGAGGATTGCCGGGTACTTGCCGGCCAGTTCCCAGGCCTGGAAGAACGGCGTCCAGTCGATGTAGTCGACCAGTTCGGCCAGTGGGTAGTCGTCGAACACATGCAGGCCGGGACGGTTCGGTGCAGGAGGAACATACTGCTCCCAGCCACCGTCGAATTTCTGCCCGCGCGCGTGGGCCAGGCTGACCAGCCGCTTGGCATCGCCGCGGTTGCGGTGGCGCTGGCGGATCTCCGCGTACTCGGCCTCGTTGGCGGCCACGAAGCTGGCGCGCAGGTCGCGCGAGATCAGTGACTGGGCCACGCCGACCGCACGCGAGGCATCCTTCACCCACACCGTGGGCGCCTTGTAATGCGGGTCGATCTTCAACGCGGTATGCGCGCGCGAGGTGGTGGCACCGCCGATCATCAACGGCAGGGTGAAGCCCTGCCGCTGCATCTCGCGGGCGACGTGGCTCATCTCTTCCAGCGACGGCGTGATCAGGCCGGACAAGCCGATGATGTCGGCATTCTCGGCGAGCGCCGCGTCGAGGATCTTCTGTGCCGGGACCATCACGCCCAGGTCGATCACCTCGAAGTTGTTGCAGGCCAGCACCACGCCGACGATGTTCTTGCCGATGTCATGCACGTCACCCTTGACCGTGGCCATGATGATCCTGCCGTTGCTGCGCGCGGTATCGCCGCTGCGTGCCTTCTCCGCTTCGATGTAGGGCAGCAGGTAGGCCACCGCCTTCTTCATCACCCGCGCGGACTTGACCACCTGTGGCAGGAACATCTTGCCGGCGCCGAACAGGTCGCCGACCACGTTCATGCCGTCCATCAGCGGGCCTTCGATCACATCCAGTGGCCGCGTGGCGGCTTGCCGCGCAAGCTCGGTGTCCTCCTCCACCCATGCATCCAGTCCGTGCACCAGCGCGTGCGCCAGGCGGGCATTGACCGGCTTGTCGCGCCAGCCGAGGTCTTCCACCCGCGCCGCGCCCTTCTTGCCTTTGTAGCGTTCGGCGATCTCCAGCAGGCGCTCGGTGCCATCGCTGCGCCGGTTGAGGATCACGTCCTCCACGCGTTCGCGCAGCTCCGGATCCAGGTCGTCATAGATCGGCATTGCGCCAGCGTTGACGATACCCATGTCCATGCCGGCCGCGATGGCGTGGAACAGGAACACCGAATGGATCGCCTGGCGGACGGTTTCATTGCCGCGGAACGAGAACGACACATTGGAGACACCACCGGAAACGTGGCAGTGCGGCAGCGTGCGCTTGATGATGCGGGTGGCTTCGATGAAGTCCACCGCATAGTTGTCGTGTTCCTCGATGCCGGTAGCCACGGCAAAGATGTTGGGGTCGAAGATGATGTCCTGGGGCGGGAAGCCGACTTCATCGACGAGGATGCGATAGGCGCGGGTGCAGATCTCCACCTTGCGTGCGCAGGTATCGGCCTGGCCATCTTCGTCGAAGGCCATCACCACCGCGGCGGCGCCATAGCGCAGCACCTTGCGTGCCTGTTCGACGAAGGCGGGCTGGCCTTCCTTCAGCGAGATCGAATTGACCACGCTCTTGCCCTGCAGGCACTTCAGGCCGGCTTCGATCACGCTCCATTTCGACGAATCGACCATCACGGGAATGCGTGCGATGTCCGGCTCGGACATGATCAGGTTGAGGTAGCGGGTCATCGCCGCTTCCGAATCGATCAGGCCCTCGTCCATGTTGACGTCGAGGATCTGCGCGCCGCTGGCCACCTGTTGCCGGGCCACGTCCACCGCCTCTTCGTAGCGTTCTTCCTTGACCAGCTTGCGGAACTGGGCGCTGCCGGTGACGTTGGTGCGCTCGCCGATGTTGACGAACAACAGCTCCGGGGTGATGACCAGCGGTTCCAGGCCGGACAGGCGGGTGGGTCGGATGGAGGTCACGCGGCCTGCTCCTGTTCACCGGGCAGGCGGCGTGGCGCGATGCCAGCCACGGCATCGGCGATGGCACGGATGTGCGCGGGGGTACTCCCGCAGCAGCCACCGACCAGGTTCAACAGGCCGTCGTCGACGAAGCCGCGCAGGGTGGCGGCCATTTCTTCCGGTGTTTCATCGTACTCACCGAACGCGTTGGGCAGCCCGGCGTTGGGGTGGGCGCTGACGAAACAGTCGGCAAGCTGGGACAGGGTTTCCACGTGCGGGCGCATCGCATCGGCGCCGAGGGCGCAGTTGAGCCCGATCGACAATGGCCGGGCGTGTGCCAGCGACGCCAGGAAAGCTTCGGCGGTCTGCCCGGACAAGGTGCGCCCGGAGGCGTCGGTGATGGTGCCGGAGATCATCACCGGCAGCCGGGCACCGCGTGCATCGAAGACTTCCTCCACCGCGAACAGGGCAGCCTTGGCGTTGAGGGTGTCGAAGATGGTTTCGACCATGATGGTGTCGGCGCCGCCGTCGATGAGGCCCTCGATGGCCTCCCGATAGGTCCCGCGAAGTTCGTCGAAGCTGGTGTTGCGGAAGCCGGGGTCGTTGACGTCCGGGCTGATCGAGGCGGTGCGGCTGGTGGGTCCCAGCACGCCGATCACGAAGCGCGGTTTGTCCGGCGTGGTGGCCTCCACCGCATCACAGCAGGCGCGCGCCACGGCGGCACCGGCCTTGTTCAATTCATAGACCAGGTGTTCAAGGTGGTAATCGGCCTGGCTGACCGACGTAGCGTTGAACGTATTGGTTTCCACCAGGTCGGCGCCGGCCTGCAGGTACTCGGTGTGGATGGCGCCGATGAGCCCGGGCCGGGTCAGCAGGAGCAGGTCGTTGTTGCCCTTGAGGTCGTGTCCTTCGGCGGGCGCATGGTCGCAGCCCGGCCCATGCTGGTGGTCGAAGCCACCGGCAAACCGCTCACCGCGGTAGTCGTCTTCCTGCAGGCCGTGGCGTTGGATCATGGTACCCATCGCACCGTCGATGATCAGGATGCGCGCGCGCAGGGCGGCAAGCAGGGCATTGGCACGTTCGGGATGCAGCCAGGGCAGGGCGGGCACGGCGACCTCAGGGTTTGTGGGCGATCAGCGAGATGACTTCGAAATGCGGCGGGCGCTTCTCGCGGGTTACCGTCTCCAGGCTGGACACCTGCAGGCCGGCCTTGTCGACGAACTTCTTCAGTTCCTTGTCGCTGAAACCGAGGTTGACATGCCCATAGGCATCCACCGCCGCCTTGTGCTCGTGGCGGGCAAGGCTGCACAGCAGCAGCCGTCCGCCGGGACGCAGTACGCGTGCCGCTTCGGTCACCGCCTGTGCCGGTTTGCTGGCATAGGTCAGCGCGTGCATCAGCACCACCAGGTCGAAGCTGCGGTCCTTGAAGGGCAGGGCATGCATGTCGCCCTCCTGCACTTCCACGTTCGGCAGCCGGCGCAGGCGCTCGCTTGCCGCCGCCACCACGCGTGCGCTGGTGTCGATGCACACGTAGCGGCTGGCATGCGGCGCGACAAGTTCTGCCAGCACGCCGTCGCCGGAGGCGATATCCAGCACGTCGCCGGTTTCCAGCAGCGGCAGTGCAGTACGCGCCAGCGCTTCCCAGGTGCGGCCCGGTGAGTAATGGCGTTCCATGTCGCCGGCCACGCTGTCGGCCCAGTTCTGGTCGGCGGCGCGGCTGGCCAGCACCGATGGGACCCGCTCGGCGTCCTGGCGCAGCAGCGGGTCATCGCTGCCGGTGCTCAGGGCATGCCACAATGCGCGCTGCGCCGGGTCCAGCTGGGCGTCGTCGAAGCGGTAGTAGGCCGACACGCCAGCGCGCCGGTCACGCACCAGTCCGGCTTCCTTCAGGCGCGCGAGATGGGTCGAAACCCGCGGCTGGGCCAGCCGGGTGATCGCCGAGAGTTCGGCCACGGTCAGCTCTTCCTGCTCCAGCAGCGCCAGCAGGCGCACCCGGGTGGCGTCGGCAAATACTTTCAGCCGGGTCGACCAGTCCTCGAGATCCATAAATATCCACCTATCGCGATAGAAGGATATTTTCGCCTCCGCGCCGGCCACGGTCAAGGTCGCGCCGGCCGCGCCCAACGGCAACGCAGGTGCTTTCCAGCGCGGCTGGCGTTGCGTGTCCAGTGCGCGTGGGGGCGCGCGACCGGCCAGGAGAATGGAAGGGCAGGCCTCACAGTCAGCTGCCGATGCGATGCCCCCGGTACAATCCGCCAACCATTATCCCGGGAGGGTTGTTGTGGATTTCAGCTTTACTGAAGAGCAGTTGATGCTGCAGGACGTGGCGCGGCGCATCGCGCAGGAAAAAATCGCTCCCAGCGCGGAGCACCATGACCGCACCGGAGAGTTCCCGCTGGCCAATATCCAGCTGCTGGGTGAAAACGGCCTGATGGGCATCGAAGTGCCGGCCGAATACGGCGGGGCGGGCATGGACCCGATCGCGTATGTGCTGGCGATGGTGGAGGTCGCCGCTGGCGATGCGGCGCATTCGACCATCATGTCGGTCAACAATTCGCTGTTCTGCAACGGCATCCTGACCCATGGCAGCGAAGCGCAGAAGCAGAAATACGTGCGCGCCATCGCCGAAGGCACGGCCATCGGTGCGTTCGCGTTGACCGAGCCGCAGTCCGGATCCGATGCCACGGCCATGCGCTGCCGCGCGGTCAAGCAGGCCGATGGCACCTATGTCATCAACGGCAAGAAGAGCTGGATCACCTCCGGCCCGGTGGCCAAGTACATCGTGCTGTTCGCGATGAGCGAACCGGACAAGGGCGCACGTGGCATCACCGCCTTCATGATCGACACCGACAACGCGGGCTTCGGCCGCGGCAAGACCGAGCCGAAGCTGGGCATCCGTGCCTCGGCCACCTGCGAAATCGAGTTCAACGATTACGTGGCGCAGGCCGAAGACGTGCTGGGCCAGGAAGGCGAAGGCTTCAAGATTGCCATGGGCGTACTCGATGCTGGCCGCATCGGCATTGCTTCGCAGGCCATCGGCATCGCCCGCGCCGCCTATGAAGCGACCCTGGAGTACGTGAAGGATCGCAAGGCCTTCGGTGCCGCCATCGGTACCTTCCAGATGACCCAGGCCAAGATCGCGGACATGAAGTGCAAGCTGGACGCGGCGCTGCTGTTGACCCTGCGCGCCGCGTGGGTGAAAGGCCAGGGCAAGCGTTTCAGCAACGAGGCTGCCATCGCCAAGCTGACTGCTTCGGAGGCGGCGATGTGGATCACCCACCAGGCCGTCCAGATCCACGGCGGCATGGGGTATTCGAAGGAAATGCCGCTGGAGCGTTATTTCCGCGATGCCAAGATCACCGAGATCTACGAAGGCACCTCGGAGATCCAGCGCCTGGTCATCGCCCGCAACGAAACCGGCCTGCGCTGAGGGCGGGTCGAGCGGGTGACACCCCGCCCGGCCTTCGACAGGCCATGCACACCTTGACGTAGCGCCGGGCCATGCCCGGCGGATTCTCCACGGCGCCGCTGCGCTCGCCGGGCATGGCCCGGCGCTACCGTGCGTTATTCCGGCGATGGGTGAAGAACCAAAAAAAAGGCCCCGGATCGCTCCGGGGCCTTTCATTGTCATCCGTCCGTGCGCATCAACGGTCCGGACGATGCGCTCCGCCGGCTTCGCTCTGCCGTTCGACGAATTCCTTCGACGGCTCATCCAGCTTGTCGCCCAGCATGCGCCGGACCACCACGAAGAACACCGGGATCATCAGCAGGCCGAGGAAGGTGGCGAACACCATGCCGCCGATCACGCCGGTGCCGATCGCATGGCGCGAATTCGCGCCGGCGCCGGTGGAGATGGCCATCGGGATCACGCCCATGATGAAAGCGAACGAGGTCATCAGGATCGGCCGGAAGCGCAGGCGGGCCGCCTCGATGGTCGCATCGCGCAGCGTCTTGCCTGCCGCACGCTGCTCCACCGCGAACTCGACGATCAGGATCGCGTTCTTCGCCGCCAGGCCGATCACGGTGATCAGGCCGATCTTGAAGAACAGATCGTTGGGCAGGCCACGCAGCATCGAGAACGCCAGTGCCCCCAGTACGCCCAGCGGCACCACCAGCAGCACGGCCACTGGAATCGACCAGCTTTCATACAGCGCGGCCAGGCACAGGAACACCACCACGATGGACAGCACCAACAGCAGCGTGGCGGCATTGCCGGCCAGGATTTCCTGGTAGGACATGCCGGACCAGTCATAGCCGAAGCCAGCGGGCAGGTCGTTGGTGACGATGTCTTCCATTGCCTGCATCGCCTCGCCGGAACTGCGGCCGGTGGCCTGCGAACCGACGATGTTGACCGCCGAATAGCCGTTGTAGCGGCTCAGCGACGGCGATGCGGTGATCCATTCCGAACGCACGACGGTGTTCAGCGGAATCATTGCATTGGTGCCATCGGCATTGGTGGCCAGCGAGGAAGGGCTGTAGAAGCTCTTCAGCGATTCCTCGCCGGTGCGGTACGGGCCATCGGCCTGCATGGTCACGCGCTTGATGCGGCCTTCGCTGAAGAAGTCGTTGACGTACACCGGGGCCAGCATCAGCTGGATGGTGCTGTACACGTCGGTCACCGACATGCCCATGGTCTGTGCCTGCACGCGGTCCACGTGCAGCGCCAGCTGCGGGGCATCTTCCAGGCCGTTGGGCCGCACGCCGGTCAGCACGTCACTCTTCTGTGCAGCCGCCCCCAGTGCGATGTTGCGCGCGTTGGTCAGCTGCTCGAAGCCTGCGCCGGCACGGTCCTGCAGCCACATGTCGAAACCGCCGAACTGGCCCAGGCCCTGCACGGTGGGCAGGTTGACCACGAAGATCTGTGCTTCCTTGATCCCGTAGAACGCGCCGTTCAGGTTGTTGATGAGGTCGGGCACGGTGATCTCGCGCTCGGACCAGGGTTTGAGGCGGATGAAGCCCATGCCCACGTTTTCACCGGAACCGACGAAGCTGAAGCCAGCAATCTGCAGCAGTCCTTCGAAGCCTTCCTGTTTCTCCAGGATGCCGCGCATCTGGGCGAACACTTCGTTGGTCTGCCCCTTGGTGGCACCCGGCGGCAGCTGCACGATGGCCAGCGCGTAGCCCTGGTCTTCCTCGGGCAGGAAGCTGCCGGGCATGCGCGTGAACAGGAATGCGCACAGCGCTCCCAGCACCACGAACAGGATCATCCAGCGCGGGGCGTGGCGCACCGCGGAGGTGATGTGGCCCACGTAGGTGCCGCTGATCTTGTCGTAGTACTTGTTGAAGGTGCGGTAGACGATGTTCGGCTTGTCGTTGTGCGTCGGCTTGAGGAAGGTGGCGCACAGTGCCGGGGTGAAGCCCAGCGCGAGGAAGGCCGAAAAGCCCATCGAAATGGCGATGGTCAGTGCGAACTGCTTGTAGATTTCGCCAGCCGCACCGCCCTGCAGGGCCGACGGAATGAACACCGCCGCCAGCACCACGGTGATGGCCACCACCGCGCCGGTGATCTGGGTCATGGCCTTCTGCGTGGCCTGCTTGGGGGCAAGCTTCTCCTCGGTCATGATGCGTTCGACGTTCTCGATCACCACGATCGCGTCATCGACCACGATGCCGATCGCCAGCACCAGCGCGAACAGGGTCAGCTGGTTGATCGTGAAGCCGATCATCCACATGCCCAGGAACGTACCCAGCAGGGCCACCGGGATCACCAGGGTCGGGATCAGGGTGGCACGGAAGTTCTGCAGGAAGATCAGCATCACCAGGAAGACCAGCAGGATCGCCTCGACCAGGGTCTTGACCACTTCCTCGATGGAGATCTTGACGAAGGTGGTGCTGTCGTACGGCGAGAACCAGCTGACGCCCGCCGGGAAGCTGGGGGCCAGTTCGTCCATCTTCGCGCGCACGGCTTCAGCCACGTTCAGTGCGTTGGCACCGGGCAGCAGCTGGATCGCGAAGGCACCGGTCGGCTTGCCGTTGTACTGGGTGTCGAAGCCGTAGTTGTTCGCACCGAAGGCAATGCGTGCGATGTCCTTCAGCAACACGCGCGAGCCGTCCGCGTTGGCACGCAGGATGATGTTCTCGAACTCTTCCGGGGTGCTGAAGCGGCCTTCGGCCGACACCGTCGCGGTGAAGTGCTGGCCCTGCGGGGCCGGGTCCGAACCTACCGAACCGGCGGCGAACTGGACGTTCTGCTCACGTACCGCGGCCAGCACCTGGCTGGCCGACAGGCCATAGCCCTGCATCTTTTCCGGGTTGAGCCAGATGTTCATGGCGTACTCGGAACCGAACTGCTGGGTGCTGCCGACGCCGGGGATGCGCGAGACCTGGTCGAGCACGCGCGAGCCGACGATATCGTTCAGCGCGTCACGGCTGATGGCTGCCGAATCGGACTGCAGCGCGACCACCATCAGGAAGCCGGCGTTGGCCTTGGCCACCACCACGCCCTGCTGGGTCACTTCCGAAGGCAGTCGCGGCGTGGCCAGCGAGACCTTGTTCTGCACCTGCACCTGGGCGATGTCCGCATCGGTGCCGGTTTCGAAGGTCAGGGTGACCGTCGCGCGGCCGTTGGATGCCGACGAAGAACTGAAGTACAGCAGGTGGTCGATGCCGGTGAGCTGCTGCTCGATCACCTGGGTGACCGATTTCTCGGTGGTATCCGCGCTCGCACCCGGGTAGGTGGCGGTCACGGTGACCTGTGGCGGGGCGATGCTGGGGTAGGACTCTACGCCCAGGTTGAGGATCGCGATCACGCCGCTGAGCGAGATCAGGATCGCTACCACCCAGGCAAAGACCGGGTGTTCGATGAAAAATTTAGGCATGACGGAGGGTTCCCGTTACTGCTTGGTCGAATCGGAGGCCGGCGCAGCCTGGTCGGCTGGCGCCTGTTCCTGCGGAGCCGGCGCGGCCTTGGCATCGCCCGCGGCGGCGGGTGCCTGGCCGCCAGCGGCTGCCTGGTCCGGCGTCCACGGCTTTGCGGTGGCCGGTGCGCCTTCCTTCACCTTCTGGGTGCCGGCGACCACGACCTTGTCGCCAGGCTGCAGGCCATCGGTGACCAGCCAGTTGCCGCCCTGGGCACCTTCGGTCCTGACGTTGCGGCGTATGACCTTGCCATCGGCACCGACCACCATCAGGTAGCCGCCGGTGGCATCGCGCAGCAACGCCGGCTGCGGTACCAGGTAGGCATTGTTTCGCTCACCCAGGGTGGCCTGGAAGCTGACGAACGCGCCCGGCAGCAGGATGCGATCCGGGTTGGGCAGCAGGGCGCGCAGCGACACCGCACCGGTGGTCGGGTCGACCGTGGTGGAAGAGAAGTCCAGCGTGCCGTCCTCACCATAGGTACTGCCGTCAGCCAGCTTCACCTGTACCGTCGCCTTGCCGTCGCCACTCAGCGCCAGCGCGCCCTTGGCCTGGGCGGCACGCAGCTGCGACAGCTCGTCCACGCTCAGCGAGAAGTTGACATACAGCGGATCCAGCTGGTCCACCGTGGTCAACAGGGTGGTGTCGCCCTGGCCGACCAGTGCGCCTTCGGTGACCTGCTGCTTGCCGGCCACGCCGCTGATCGGTGCGGTCACTTCGGCATAGCCCAGGCTGATGCGCGAGCTGCTCACCGCCGCCTCGGCCTGCTTCACCGCGGCCTGCGCAGTGCGCTCGGTCGATTCGGCGTTGTCCAGGTCGGCCTTGGAAACATAGGCCTGCGGCGCCAGCGAGCGCGCCCGGTCGGCGGCGACCTTGGCATTGGCGTAGGTCGCCCTGGCCGACGCCAGCTGTGCCTCGGACGCATTGAGTTCGGCGCGCAGCGGAGCCGGGTCGATCAGGAACAGGGTCTGGCCCTGCTTGACCTCGCTGCCTTCCTGGTACACGCGCTTGAGCAGCACGCCCGGTACGCGCGCGCGCACGTCGGAACTGCGGTAGGGCGACAGGCGGCCGACCAGTTCGCGCTGCAGCGGCAGGGTCTGCGGCTTGGCATCGATCACGCCCACTTCCGGCGGCGGGGGCGTCTGCTGTTCCGGCTGCTTGCAGGCTGCCAGTGCGACAGCGACGGCGCACGTCAATGCGAGGGTGCGGAGTGGGGCGATCATCAGGAGAAACTCCGGTGTTGGTTTGAATGCGGCTGGGTCGGCACTGCTGGTGCGAAGGCACGCAGGAAGCTGTCGACGGAAAATTCGGCCCAACGCAGACGCGTGGCGGCGTCATCGCGGTGGGTCATGTGGAAGCGTTGTCGGTCCAGGTCCTGGCCACCGATCATGCTGATCAGCAGTTCGGCCATGAAGTGCGGGTCGTCATGCCTGAGCTGGCCGCAGCGGGCTGTGGTTTCCATCCATTCAGCAAGATGAAGCGTCAGCGCGCCGGTGCCATCACGATAAAGGTTGCGGGCCTCGTCCGGAAAGCGCGCCGCGTCGGCCGAGATCAGCCTGCAGGCCTGGGCCACGTGCGGCTGGCTGAAATGTTCCAGGTAATCGGTGGCGAACCGCAGCAGGCTGTTGCGCGGATCCTGCGCGCGCGGGCCACACAATCCTGCGGTTGCCCGCCGGACGTGCCGCTCCACTACCCGGCGCAGCAGTTCCTGCTTGCTGCCGTAGCGCGAATACAGGGTCTGCTTGGAGCAGCCGGCGTGCTGGGCCACCGCTTCCATGCTCATCTGCATGCCATGCCGCGCCAGCAGTTCGCGCACGGCATCGAACACACGCAGGTCGCGCGCGTCCATGTCGGATGCGGGAGGAGGGGCAGGGGTCACGGAGTGGACTATACCGTCCAGTTCAGAATTGTGGAATCGTACCGACGGCTATTCCGTGACATCGGCCAGCACTTTCCAACCCGTGGAGTGGCATCGGCATCAACAGCGCCTGCCAGGCGCCGTGGCGAATGCATGTAAACGCCACCCAACCCGTATCCGCATATTCCGTCCTGCAGCAAGGCCTTTTCACATAACAGGGCTACAATTTCATTTTCCCAACTGGGCAATACGCGTCGCTCTGCCATGAAATCGCAAAAGACTGCAGTCAAAACCGTGAAAAGCAAGCCCGAGTCGGCTGATACCCAGCGTGCCCCGGCATCGGGTTTCTCCCTGGAGCCGGTGTACACGGCCTTGCGCAAGCGATACCCGGCGGCCGGGCAGGCCGAGGCAGTGGCGTTCGCCAGCGATTTCTACCGGCGCATGGAAGCGGACGAGTTCCCGCGCCATAGCGCCGAAGAATGGGCAGCGCTTGCCGCCGACACGCTGGAGTTCGCGCGCAGCCGCAAGGCCGGCAAGGCGAACGTGCGTGTTTTCAACCCGACGGCCAAGGCCCATGGTTGGGAATCGCCGCATACCGTGCTGCAGATCGTCAACGACGACATGCCGTTCCTTGTCGACACGGTCACCATGGCGCTGGCCGAGCAGGGCATCGGCGTGCACGTGCTGGGCCACCCGGTGATCCGTTTCAGCCGTGACAAGGCCGGCAAGCTGGCCAAGGTCGGCGAAGGCGAGGTCGAGTCGGTGATGCTGCTGGAAATGGACCGGCAGAGCCCCGAGGCGATGGCGGCGGTCGAGCAGCGCATCAACAAGGCGCTGGAGGAAGTCCGCTCGATCGTGCGCGACTGGCAGCCGATGCGTGACAAGGCACTCGCCGTGGCCGACGATCTCGGCAACCGCCAGCTGCCGGTGGACGATGCCTCCCGCAGCGAAGCACAGGAGTTCCTGCGCTGGGCCGCGGAGAACCATTTCACTTTCTTCGGCTACCGCGAATACCGCGTGCAGAAGGAAGGCAAGGAAGACGTGCTGGCGCCGCTGGACGACACCGGCCTGGGCCTGATGCGCGGCCGTGACAAGTCTGCTGCGCGCCCGGTCAAGACGCTTGCCGCGCAGGGACTGAACACCACGTCCGGGTTGAAGGACGCGCTGATCCTGACCAAGACCAACGCGCGTTCGCGCGTGCACCGCACCGGTTACATGGACTACATCGGCGTGCTGGAGTTCGACGCCAAGGGCCGGATCATCGGCGAACAGCGTTTCCTCGGCCTGTTTACTTCCAGTGCCTACAACCGCCGCCCGTGGGAAATCCCGCTGGTGCGCCAGCGCTACGAGCACGTGATGGAGCGCTCCGGGTTGTCGTTGTCCAGCCATAGTGGCAAGGCGCTGCGCCACATCCTGGAAACCCTGCCGCGCGAGGAACTGTTCCAGTCCAGCGAGGATGAACTGTTCCGCACCGCGATGGGCGTTCTGGGCCTGCAGGAGCGCGTGCGCAGCCGCCTGTTCCTGCGTCGCGACAAGTACAGCCGTTTCATTTCCGCGCTGGCGTTCCTGCCGCGCGAGCGCTTCAACACCGACGTGCGCCTGCGCATCGAGGCGATGTTGAAGGACACCCTGCATGGCGAACACGTGGACAGTTCGGTGGTGCTCGGTGATTCACCGCTGGCCCAGGTGCACCTGATCGTGCGTCCCAAGGCCGGCCCGGTGCTGGACGTGGACACCAGCGCGCTGGAGCAGAACCTGGCCCACCTGTTGCGCAACTGGCAGGACGACCTGCGCGAAGCGCTGGTCAGCCGCCATGGCGAGTCCGAAGGCCTGCGCATTGCCGCACGCATCGGCAAGGCCTTGCCGGCCGGTTACATCGAAGACAACAGCACGGCGGTGGCCGCCAGTGATGTCAGCCAGCTCGATGCGCTGACCGGTCCGGACGACCTGCGCCTGAGCCTGCAGGCCGTGCCGCGCGAGAACGGCGATGGCCTGCGCCTGAAGCTGTACCGCCAGCTGGATGACATCCCGCTGTCCGATGCGCTGCCGATGATGGAAAACATGGGCCTGCGCGTGATCGCCGAGCGCCCGTACCGCCTGTCGGTCGACAACGCGCCGGTGTACGTGCAGGACTTCGAGGTCGAGTCGGTCGCCGGTTCCATCGATGCGGCAAGCGTGGACGAGGCCTTCGGCGAGACCTTTGCCCGTGTGTGGCATGGCGATGCGGAGAACGATGGCTTCAACCGCCTGGTGCTGGCCGCCGGCCTGCATTGGCGCCAGGTGTCGATGCTGCGTGGCTACTGCAAGTACCTGCTGCAGACCGGCGTGCCGTTCTCGCAGGCCTACGTGGAAGGTACGTTCACCCGTTACCCGCTGTTGGCCCGCCTGCTGGTGGAACTGTTCGAGGCACGCTTCGACCCGGCCACTGGCAATGAAAGCAAGGACGACATCGCCGCCGGCCAGGCGGCGTTGAAGGCCCACCTGGACGTACTGGCTGCCGGCGACGAAGCCACCCTGAAGGTGCTCAAGAGCGTGGTCGACGCACGCAAGGGCAGCCGTGACGGGCAGATGCAGGCCGCGCGCGATGCGCTGTTGAAGCTGATGGACCGCGTCTCCAGCCTGGACGAGGACCGCATCCTGCGCAGCTTCATGGGCGTGATCGACGCCACCCTGCGCACCAGTTATTACCAGACCGATGCCAGCGGCCAGCACGGCCATTGCATCAGCTTCAAGTTCGATTCGGCGCTGGTGCCGGACCTGCCCAAGCCGCGCCCGTACCGCGAGATCTTCGTCTATGGCCCGCGCGTGGAAGGCGTGCACCTGCGCTTCGGCGCGGTGGCCCGTGGTGGCCTGCGCTGGTCGGACCGCCGCGAAGACTTCCGTACCGAAGTGCTGGGCCTGGTCAAGGCGCAGATGGTCAAGAACACGGTCATCGTGCCGGTCGGGGCCAAGGGCGGCTTCTTCGCCAAGGTGCCGCCGGCCAGCGGCGACCGCGACGCGGTGTTCGCCAATGGCGTGGCCTGCTACAAGCTGTTCATCCAGGGCCTGCTGGATATCACCGACAACATCGTCAACAACAGGATCGTGCCGCCCATCGACGTGGTCCGCCACGACATGGACGACCCGTACCTGGTGGTGGCGGCTGACAAGGGCACCGCGACGTTCTCCGACATCGCCAATGGCCTGGCCGTGGCGCATGGTTTCTGGATGGGCGATGCGTTCGCCTCTGGTGGTTCGGTGGGTTACGACCACAAGGGCATGGGCATCACCGCACGCGGTGCATGGGAGTCGGTCAAGCGCCATTTCCGTGCGCTGGGCCATGACAGCCAGAGCCAGGACTTCACCGCCGCCGGCGTCGGCGACATGTCCGGTGATGTGTTCGGCAACGGCATGCTGCTGTCGCGCCACATCCGCCTGGTCGCCGCGTTCGACCACCGGCATATCTTCCTGGACCCGGATCCGGATGCGGCCAGCACGTTCGTCGAGCGTGAGCGCCTGTTCACCGTGCCGCGTTCCAGCTGGGCCGACTACGATGCCAAGCTGATCAGCAAGGGTGGCGGCATCTACCCGCGCACGCTCAAGTCGATCGAGATCACCCCGCAGGTGCGCCAGGCGCTGGGCCTGGACGAGAACGTCAAGGCGCTGGCCCCGAACGACCTGATGAGTGCGATCCTGAAGGCGCCGGTCGACCTGCTGTGGAATGGCGGCATCGGTACCTACGTCAAGGCCGCCAGCGAGCAGCACAGTGACGTCGGTGACCGCGCCAACAACGCGCTGCGCGTCAATGGCGGCGAGCTGCGCTGCAAGGTGGTGGGCGAGGGCGGCAACCTGGGCATGACCCAGCTGGGCCGCATCGAAGCCGCCCAGGCCGGCGTGCTGCTCAATACCGATTTCATCGACAATTCCGCCGGCGTGGACACCTCCGATCACGAGGTGAACATCAAGATCCTGCTCAACGACGTGGTGCGTGCGAAGAAGCTCACCGTCGAGCAGCGCAACAAGCTGCTGGCTTCGATGACCGATGAAGTCGCCGCCCTGGTGCTGAACGACAACTACCGCCAGAACCAGGCGCTCAGCCTGATGGAGCGGATGGCGGTCAAGCGCCTGGGCTCCAAGCAGCACTTCATCCGGGTGCTGGAACAGCAGGGCCTGCTGGACCGGCAGATCGAGTTCCTGCCTTCCGATGCCGAGCTGTCCCAGCGCAAGGCGCGCGGGCAGGGCCTGACCCGCCCGGAGCTGTCGGTGCTGCTGTCCTATTCCAAGCTGGTGGCGTTCAACCAGTTGCTGGACTCGGACATCCCTGAAGACCCGTACCTGTCCAAGGAGCTGCAGCGTTACTTCCCGCAGCCGTTGCAGAAGAAGTACGCCGATGCGATGGAGCGCCACCGCCTGAAGCGCGAAATCATCGCTACTGCGGTAACCAACCAGACCATCAACCGGATGGGCGCGACGTTCCTGATGCGCATGCAGGAAGACACCGGCCGCTCCGTCGCCGAGGTCGCCAAGGCCTACACGATCAGCCGCGAGACGCTGGATGCACGCGCGCTGTGGGCGCAGATCGACGCGCTGGACGGCAGCTTGCCCGAATCGGTGCAGATCGACGCGCTGGAAGTGATCTGGAAGCTGCAGCGTTCGTTCGTACGCTGGCTGCTGTCCCGCCCCGGCCCGATGCCCGGCATCACCGCGGCGGTGGATCGTTACCAGGGCCCGTTCAACGACATCCGTGTCGCATCGGGAATCCTGCCCGATTCGCAGCGGCCGACGTATGAAGGGCTGGTCCAGCAGTGGAACGAGAAGGGGCTGCCGGCCGCGCTGTCGCAGCAGTTGGCTGAGCTGCACTTCCTGGAACCGGCCTTCGACATCATCGAGCTGGCGCGTACCCGCAAGCTCAAGCCGGTGGATGTTTCCAAGATCCACTTCCGGCTGGGAGAGGCGCTCAGCCTGCCGTGGCTGTTCGAGCAGATCGATGCGCTGGAGGTCAATGGCCGCTGGCATGCGGTTGCCCGTGGCGTGCTGCGTGACGAGCTGGCTGCGCACCACCGCGTCCTGACCGGCCAGGTACTGGCGACCCGGGGCTCGAATGCGGAAGCCAAGGTCGCTGCCTGGATCGGCCGCGACGACAACAGCCTGCGTTTCACCCTGGCGATGCTGGTGGAATTGGCCGAGCAGAAGGCACTGGACTATCCGACCGTGTCGGTCGCGGTGCAGCGCCTGGGCCAGCTGGCTGCGCATGGTGCGTAACTGAGGTAGTGCCGGGCCATGCCCGGCATGCGTGAAACGGAACGGCCCCGCGAAAGCGGGGCCGTTCTGCGTTGGGGTCTGCCGTTCGCCGGGCATGGCCCGGCGCTACCGACGCGCATGGTTCCAGGTAGCACCGGGCCATGCCCGGCGAGCGCAGCGGCGCTCGGTTATGCTCTCCATCAAGCCTTCCCCCCGGATCCACCGATGAGCGACACCCCCCGCATTGCCTTCCTGGCCAGCAATACCGAACCCGCACGGATGGCGCTGGCTGCGATGGTCTCGCGCCATGGCGATTTCTCCCCGGAAGAGGCCGATGTGCTGTGTCCGTTGGGCGGGGATGGCTTCATGCTGCAGACCCTGCACCGCCATGGCCATCTGGGCAAGCCGGTGTTCGGCATGAAACTGGGCACGGTGGGCTTCCTGATGAACCAGTATCTTGCCGAAGAGGACGTGCCGGCGCGGATCGCGCTGGCCGAGCCGGCCAACCTGCGGCCACTGGAAATGATCGCGCTGACCGAGTCAGGCACCACAACCGGTTCGCTGGCCTACAACGATGTCTCGCTGCTGCGGCAGACCCGCCAGGCGGCGCACATCGGCATCGACCTCAACGGCCAGGAGCGCGTGGCCGAACTGATCGGTGATGGCGTGCTGGTCGCCACGCCGGCCGGCAGCACGGCCTACAACTATTCCGCCCATGGGCCGGTCCTCCCGTTGGGCTCGCATACCATCGCGCTGACGCCGTTGGCGCCTTACCGTCCGCGCCGCTGGCGCGGCGCCATCCTCAAGGCCGACACCGAAGTGCGCTTTCGGGTGCTGGACCCGTACAAGCGTCCGGTCAGCGTCACCGCTGATTCGCATGAAACCCGTGACGTGGTCGAAGTGACCATCCGCGAATCGCGCGAACGCCGGGTCACCTTGCTGTTCGACCCCGAGCACAACCTGGAAGACCGGATCCTGTCCGAACAGTTCGTGTTCTGAGCGACAATAGGCCGCCGGCAACCGCCGGCCGCTGCAAGGAAACCGACCCGATGGGCGACAACACCCCCCGTTTGCTGACCGTTGCGGTGACCTCGCGCGCCCTGTTCGATCTCGAAGAAAGCCATGCGTTGTTCGAGCGCGAGGGCGTGGATGCCTATGCCACCTACCAGCGTGAACACGAGGACGATGTGCTCGGCCCCGGTGTTGCGTTCCCGGTGGTGCGCAAGCTGCTGGCCCTGAACCAGGGCGCCAGCCCGGAGAATCCCCGCGTCGAGGTGATCCTGCTGTCGCGCAATTCGGCCGATACCGGCCTGCGCATCTTCAATTCCATCCAGCACTATGGGCTGGGCATCATCCGTGCCACGTTCACTGCCGGTGAGCCGACCTGGCCTTACGTGAAGCCCTTCGGCACCGATCTGTTCCTGTCGGCCAATCCCGAATCGGTACGCAGTGCGTTGCGCCATGGCATCGCCGCAGCCACCATCCTGCCCAAGCCGCCCGGCGAAACGGCGGCGGCAGCGGCCGACCAGGTGGTGGACACGCGGCGGCCGGCTGGCCAGCTGCGCATTGCCTTCGACGGCGATGCGGTGATCTTCGGTGATGAAAGCGAGCGGATTTCACGCGAGCAGGGCGTGGAAGCCTTCGGTCGCCATGAACGCGAACGCGCGCGCGAGGCGCTGAGCGGCGGTCCGTTCCGCGGCTTCCTGTCCGCCCTGCATACACTGCAGGAAGTATTTCCTTCCGGCGACGACGCACCGATCCGGACCGCGCTGGTGACCGCGCGCTCGGCGCCGGCACACGAACGGGTGATCCGCACCCTGCGCGAGTGGGGCGTGCGCCTGGATGAGGCGCTGTTCCTCGGTGGCCGCCACAAGGGGCCGTTCCTGCAGGCCTTCGGCGCGGATATCTTCTTCGATGATTCGCAGCACAACATCGACAGTGCGCGCGAGCACGTTGCCGCCGGCCACGTGCCGCATGGGGTGGCCAACGAAGGGCCGTGATGCGCGCGGATCATCGCGACGCCGGGATCGCATTGCGCAGGTCGACCACGCGCCAGCGCAGGCCCTGCGGTTCCAGCACCACCTGCAACGGCGGTTGGCCGGGGCCCCGCTCGATATCGACGACGAAACGGTCCAGGCGTTCGAAACGATGGCGTGCTTCCTTCAACGGCTGCGCGGTTTCCACCGGTGCCCATGAGTCGCCGCCCTGCAGTTCATTGCGCCCGCGTTTGTACAGTACATGGCCCTGCAGCAGGGCACCGATGCCCATGGGCGTCACCAGGGTGTCCACCGCCGCGCCGCCAAGCTGGTCGCCCACGCCGTGCAGCAAAGCGCCGAAGGGGCTGCCGGCGACATCCGGGCCGGCCTGGCGTACCAGGTAATCGCTCAGTTGCGCGCGCAGGCTGGCACGCACCCGTGGGAAGTCGACATGACGGTCCAGCCGCGTGGTGTCGCGCTGCTCGATCGCCTGCGACAGGCCATGCACGGTGAGGTAGGGGCCGCTGAACCACCAGGCGCATGCGGCCAGCAGCAGCAACAACACGATGGCGGCGGATTTCTTCATGGGCAGGGCGGCGGCGGGAGGTCATGCCAGCCTGCCGCATCCGTGCCCGGGGCGGGTTAAGCCCCGGTGACCGGGTTCAGAATTCCAGGTCGAGCGAGGCGCACAGGTAATCCACGAAAGGCCCCAGCGTCGCCAGGTCCTTGCCCAGCGTGGACAGCAGGCGCGGCCCGATCATCGTGGCATCGTCCAGCGGGCGCCACATCACCCAGTTGCGGTGTTTCAGGTCTTCGATGAACTCGAAGTCCGCCGGGAATCCGCGCGGCGGCCGTACCAGTTTTTCGTTCTGTTCCAGTTCGAAGCGACGACGCAGGGCAGGTGCATGCGCGGCCTGCTTCCAACTGCCGGGATTGTCCAGGATGAAGTGGCGGATGCGGCGCTGGGTATCCGGCTCCGGGTGCCACAGGCCTGCGCCGACGAAGCTTCCACCTGGTTGCAGGTGGACATAGAACGAAGGGGCGGCAACCTCGCGGCGCCGCTCATGGAACAGACGCGCGCCCTGCCAGCTTTTGTACGGTGATTTGTCGTTGGAAAAGCGCGCATCCCGGTAGATGCGGAACAGCGAGCCGCCCACCGTGCGCGTGTCGGCCCGGAACTTCGGGCTGACTTCGGCCAGCGCCGGCTGCAGGTCACCGATCAGGCGCAGGAACGGCTGCCGTACATGGTCTTCGTATTGCTGCTTGTGGTCGTTGAACCACGGCTTCTCGTTATGCAGCGCAAGCGCGCGAAGGAAGCGGAAGCTGGCATCGGAAAAGTAGCGGCTCACAGGTCCTCCTGCAGCTGGTTGCCCCAGTCCCGCAATGCCTGCAGCAGGGCGGGGCGTCGTGGGTCGTCGGATGGTTCGGCGGCCAGGGTATCGATCTGCTGCTGGAACTGTTGCAGGTTCAGTTCGCCCAGGCCTTCCTCGCCGGCCAGGCGGCGACGGCGGTAAGCCTGCCAACGCTCGCGGTCGTCGGCGTCCAGGCTGTCGCGATGGTTGCGTGCCCGGTAACGGAACAGCAGTTCCGGCAGGCGCGGATCGTTGAACTGGCTTTCCAGCGCGGCAAGTGCCTGTGGTGCGGTAGTGCGTACGCGCGCCAGCAAGGGTTTGTCGCCCGCACCCAGAAAGCCGTCGTATACGGAAGCATCGACGTCGGAGACGCCCATCTCGCGCTGCCGTGCATAGACCTGGCGCGCTTTCTCCGCCAGTTGCGGCGCATGCGGCCGCAACTGCTCCACCTTGGCCATGATGGCCGCGACGTCCAGCCCCAGCCGGGCATGGTCATCCGGGCGCAGGTGGTTCCAGGCCACCAATGCCGGCACCTTGTTGGCGTGGACTTCCTTCAGCGGCACCCGTGCCACGCCCTCGGGCAGTTCGCTGGCACGCAGGTACAGGCGTTCGGCGATGACCTCGGCAGGCAGGTCCAGCAGTGCCTCGACGTCGCCATCCAGGTCGAACACGATATAGCGGTTGTTGATCTGCGGGTGCACGGCAAGCGGCAGCACCGGTGCCGCGCACAGCCGCGCTGCCGGGTAGCGCATGGAAACGTGCAGCAATGGCTGCAAGGCGGTGACATCCAGCAGGCTGGATACGAAGCGCTTGTCGCGCAGGCGCAGCGCGTAATCCCACAGGCGTGGCTGTGCGTTGCGGAACAGCCGCGCCATGCCGATGGTGGCGCGCACGTCGGAGAGGGCCTCGTGGGCATCGCCTTCGCGCACGCCGTTGGCATCGGCCAGGTGCTCCAGCTTGAACGAGGTGGCGCCGTCCTCGCGCTTGGGCCATTGGATACCCTGCGGGCGCAATGCGTGCATCAGCCGCAGCATGTCCAGCAGGTCCCAGCGCGAGTTGCCATTGCGCCATTCGCGCTCGTAGGGATCGAAGAAGTTGCGGAACAGGCCGTGGCGGACGAACTCGTCGTCGAAGCGCAGGGTGTTGTAGCCCAATGCGCAGGTGCCCGGCCGGCCCATCAGCTCGTTGATCCGTGCAAATGCTTCGGCTTCGCCCACGCCTTCGGCCAGCGCATGTTGCGGGGTGATGCCGGTGACCAGGGTGGCATGGGGCGAGGGCAGCAGGTCATCGGCGGGACGCACGAAAAAACTGCTGGGTTCGTCGATCTCGTTGAGATCGGCATCGGTGCGGATCGCGGCGAACTGGGCGATGCGGGTACGGCGTGGATCCTGGCCAAAAGTTTCCAGGTCGTAGAACAGGAAGCTGTCGGCCATCAGTGCGCGCCCTCCAGGACAGGCAGCTTGGCGTGGACTTCGGCCTGCAGCGCCGGCCAGTCGATCTGCTGCAGTGAATCGAGGCCGCTGGTGGCGTTGCGCAGGATGCGGCGCTGTATCCGGGTGCGCTCCAGCGCGACCGCATAGGGCGTGTGCAGGAAAGTAACCATGGTGTAGTGTGGCACGAAGCGCGTGGGCCACCGTTGTTGCAGGGCCAGTTCCAGTTCACGCTGCAGCAGGAAGGCGGGGTCGGCGACCTGGTCGCGCATCTCCAGGTAGTTTTCCAGTGCCATCTGCTGGATTGCCCATGCGTTGGGCGATCGCTCCACTTCGAACGCGGCATAGGCACGCTGCAGGTCGCTGGCATCGTCCAGCTGGCGCGCCAGCGCAACACAGTCCTCGAATGCGCAGTTCATGCCCTGGCCGTGGAACGGCACCATCGCATGTGCGGCATCGCCGATCAGCACGGCCTTGCCGTCGGTGTGCCAGCGTTCCAGGTACAGCGTGCCCAGCAGGCCCGGCGGATGCGCTTCCCAATCTTCCACCAGGGTGGGGATCAGCGGCAGCGCATCGGGAAAGTCGCGCGCGAACATGGCCTGCGCCTCGGCACCGGTGGTGACCGTGTTGAATCCGGGATCGCCCTTGTTCGGCAGGAACACGGTGACGGTGAAGGTGCCTTCGTGGTTGGGCAGGGCGATGCACATGTAGCGTCCGCGGGGCCAGATATGCAGCGCATTGGGGTCGATCTGGAACGCGTTGCCGGCCGCTGGGGGAATCTCCAGTTCCTTGTAGGAGTGGTCGAGGAACTCGGTGCGCTCGCCGAGCGGCTGGCGCCGGTTCATCGCCGCCCGCAGCGCCGAACCGGCACCGTCGGCGCCGACCAGGCTGTTGAACTGGATGTCGTGCGGGGTGTCGTCGCGGTCGTCGATGAAGCGCGCATGGCCTGCATCGAAGTCCACCGTATGCAGGCGGCGGTGGAAGTGCACTTCAGCCCCGGCCTGCTCGGCCAGTTCCAGCAGCGTGATGTTCAGGTCGCGGCGATGGATCGACCAGATCACTTCGCTGTCGTCGCGCCCATAGCGCTGCAACTGCGGCGGGGTACCATCGCGCGGATGGACCATCCGCCCGCGCATCATCACCGCGCGCGCCATCACCGCTGCCTCGACGTTGTCGCCCGCCTGGCGCAATGCGTTCCGGCCGCGCTCGGCAAGGGCCAGGTTGATCGAGCGGCCGCTTTCATAACCGCTGACGCGCGGGTCGCCGCGACGTTCGTAAACGGTAACGCGCCATCCACGGCGTGACAGCAGGATGGCCAGCAGCGAGCCGGCCAGGCCGGCGCCGACGATGGCCAGGGAACGCGACGGGGAGGGTTTCAACGAGGTATCCGACACGGCATCAAAGGCCAGTCCATGCCTGCACTTCGTCCACGAAGTGGTGCAGGTCCTGGTAACGGTTGTAGAGGGGGGTCGGCGAAATACGGATGACATCGGGCTCGCGCCAGTCGCCCAGCACGCCGGCGGCGTGCAGGTGCTCGAACAGGGCGCGGCCGCGTTCGCGGCCACCGATGACACGCAGCGAGAGCTGGCAGCCGCGGCGCTCGTCTTCGGCCGGGGTCACCCGTTCCAGCACATGCGGCAACCGCGCCTGCACCAGCGCGTCGAGCAGGCCGGTAAGCGCCAGCGATTTGGTCCGCAGCGCGCCCATGCCCGCCCGCTCGAACAGGTCCAGCGAGGCCCGCAACGGGGCCAGGCCGAGGATCGGCGGATTGCTCAGCTGCCAGCCTTCGGCGCCTGCGGCCGGGATGAACTGCGGGGCCATCTGGAAGCGCGTGGCTTCTTCATGGCCCCACCAGCCGGCGAAGCGGGGCAGGGTGGTATCGCGGTGGTGTCGTTCGTGCACGAACGCGCCCGCCACGGCACCGGGGCCGCTGTTGAGGTATTTGTAATGGCACCAGACGGCGAAGTCCGCGCCGATATCGTGCAGCTGCAACGGCAGGTTGCCGACCGAGTGGGCCAGGTCGAAGCCTACGTTCGCGCCCTGCGCGCGTGCCAGGGCTGCGATGGCGTGCAGGTCGAAGGCCTGGCCGGTGCGATATTGGACACCCGGCCACAACACCAGCGCCAGGCGCGCTCCGTGCACGGCGATGGCCTGTTCGATGGCGGCCGTGGAGATCGTGCCTGTCGCTTCGTCCGGTTGCACTTCCACCAGGCAGTCGGCCGGATCGAATCCGTGGAAGCGGATCTGTGCCTCCACCGCATGGCGGTCGGTGGGGAAGGCACCTGCCTCCATCAGGATCACCGGGCGCTGCGTGGTAGGGCGGTAGAAGCTCACCATCATCAGGTGCAGGTTCACGCTCAGGGTGTTCATCGCCACTACTTCGCTGGGCAGTGCACCGACCACCCGCGCCAGCGGTTCGCTGACCAGCCTGTGGTAACGCAGCCATTGCGTGGGGCCGGTGAAGTGGCCTTCCACGGCCAGATCTGCCCACTGCGTCATGACCTCCTGCACGGCGGCCTGTGCACCGCGCGGCTGCAGGCCCAGCGAGTTGCCGACGAAGTAGGTTTGTTCGCCGCCAGCATGGCGTGGGATCAGGAACTCGTTGCGCAGGTCACGCAGCGGATCGTTGGCATCCAGGGCGAGGGCATGGGCACGACTGAGCGGTTCGGACATGGCATTAACGACACAATATGACGTGTTTGCCAGTGTACCGCGTGCCACGCGCTGCACGGGTAGCGCCGAGCCGTGCTCGGCGGATTGTTGGCCCATCGAGGGAAGCCGCCGGGCATGGCCCGGCGCTACGGGTTCGGGCGGTCGTCAGCGGAGCCGGTTCGGGCGGTCGGCAGCGGAACCGGTTCGGGTGGTCAGCAGAGGAACCGGTTCGGGTGGTCGTCAGCGGAGCCGGTTCAGGCGGTCGGCAGCGGATCCAGCTGCCCGCACTGCGCGCAGGTGCGCAGCTCCACGCTGGCGTGGTAGCGCGCGAACACCTTCGGCAGGTCGGTCTCGATGTTCTGCAGGTGGAACCACTCTTCGTGAAGCTTGTGATTGCAGTTCCCGCAGTACCACGCCACGCCATCGCGCTCGTGCGACAGGCGCTTGCGTTCCACCACCAGCCCGACGCCGCCGGCTGGCCGGCGCGGTGAGTGCGGAACATTGCCGGGCAGCAGGAAGATCTCGCCGGCACGGATCGGGATGTCGCGCACCTGCCCGTCTTCCTGCACCTTCAGCACCATCTCGCCTTCGAGCTGGTAGAACCACTCCGGACCTTCATCGATGTGGAAATCAGTGCGCGAGTTCGGTCCGCCGACCACCATCACGATGAAGTCGCCGTTCTCGATCATCTTGTTGCCGACCGGCGGTTTCAGCAGGTGGCGGTGCTCTTCGACCCAGGCCATCAGATTGATCGGCGAAGCAAGCATGGTGGAGCTCCCGGTGGAACGGTCAGTCGCGCTTGCCTTCGCGCGGGACGAAGGACAACGCCTTCTCGTAGGCGGGCTGCAGTTCTTCAGGACTGCCCACGTCGATGCCCATCTCGCGCACGCGGCCATCCTTCAGGCTGTACACCCAGCCATGCACCATCAGCTTCTGGCCGCGGGCCCACGCATCCTGGACGATGGTCGAATGGCAGGCGTTGACCACCTGCTCGATCACGTTGAGTTCGCACAGGCGTGCGTGCTTCAGGTCCGGGTCGGTGATCGGATCAAGGATCGCCGCGTGCCGCTGCGCGACATCGCCGACGTGGCGCAGCCAGTTGTCCGCCAGGCCCACGCGTACCTTGTTCAGGCTGGCATACACGCCGCCGCAGCCGTAATGACCCACGATCAGGATGTGCTTGACCTTCAGCTGGTCCACCGCGTATTGGATCACGCTCAGGCAGTTGAGGTCGGTATGCACCACCACGTTGGCCACGTTGCGGTGCACGAACACCTCGCCCGGCGCCATGCCGATGATCTGGTTGGCTGGCACGCGCGAGTCGGAGCAGCCGATCCACAGGTATTCCGGGTTCTGCTGCGTGGCCAGCTGATGGAAGAACTCCGGATCTTCCTTCTCGATCCGGTCCGCCCATTCGCGGTTGTTCTGCAGCAGCATGTGGATGTCTTTCATCGTTCGGTTGTCCCTGGCGTGAGGTGGAGGGCAAGGCGCGGCTGTTCCGGTCGCGTCGTCGCGGGAAACGCAGGCTGGCATCAAGGGCCGTGGCGGTCGGGCATGGCCAGGGCACGGCGCATCCATTGCGCCAGTTCGTGCGATGCAGGGGAAGGCAACTGCTCCAGGGCGGCGATGACGGCCTGCTGGTTGGCGGCTGGATGGTTCTGGCTGAACTTCAGTTTCAGCTGGACCTGCTGCACCACGAAGCGGAATCCGATGATGCCGCGCAGCTGGCTGCGCTGGTCATCGCGGTTGGCGTCGAAGCGCCAGGCCTGGCCGACGCCGGCCTCGAAATGATCGGCGGTCGCGGCGACCAGCGTGGCCAGCGCGTGCGCATCGTCGAACGGCTGCAGTTCACCACGCAGTTCGGCTGCAGCGTAGTTCCAGGTGGGTACGCGCGCGGCCTCTTCCTTGTCCGGATACCACGATGCCGATACGTAGCCATGCGGCCCATCCACCAGCACCTTGGCCATGCCGCCGTGACGGGATTGCGGATTGGCTTTCGCCCAATGTCCGTGCAGCGTGATGCGGTCACCATCGCGTACGTACAACACCGGTAGCCGGGTCAGTTCGGGCAGGCCGTCATCGCCAGGGGTAAGCAGGGTGATGAACGGATCGCGTGCCAGCAACTGCTCCAGCCACTGCAGGTCGGTCTCGACGAAGGCGCGGGGGGTGAACATCCAGCTTAGACAGTGCGGCCCAGCGACTGCACCATCAGTCCGCGAAGGCCTTCGCCGGTGGTGGCCTGGGGTGGCTGCACTTCATGCAACGAGAAGCCGCGCACCAGGGCATCCTCCTCGTCCAGGCCGTTGAACTCGACGAACTCGGCGTCGAACAGCTGGGCACGCGCCGTGTCTTCGCCGTCATAGCTCAGCGTATTGCCATCACTGTCCAGCACCTCGGCAGTACCGGCAGGACGAATGCGCAGGCGTGCCCAGATCAGCGTATTGCCGAGGCTGGCCAGCCACCAGCTGTCATGGGAAAGGGTGTCGTCGGTCATTTCGTGATTACCAGAGCGAGGCCAGCCAGAGCAGGGCGGCCATGCCCAGTCCGGCCAGCAAGGTCAACAGCGACACCCATGCCGGTGTCGCCAGCCCGGTCAGCGAACGGTCTGGCTGCGTGCGGTAGTCGCGCCGCAGCAGCCAGGCCAGGGCTTCGGGCTTGAGGAAGGCGCCGCTGCCAAAGCGCTGCGACAGGGCGGGATGGCGGTCGCGCAGGTGCACCAGGGTCAGTGGCCAGAAGATCACGAAGGCACTGAACCCGGCGATCGCCACGCCAAAGAAACACAGCGCGAAAAACAGGGTCATGGGGCAGGGCCTCCGTGGTCGGGTGGGGGGTCAGAAGTCGGCGCTGCCTGGTGCACGCGGGTAGGCGATGGCATCGCGGATGTTGGACAACCCGCAGACATATACCACCAGGCGCTCGAAGCCGAGGCCGAAACCGGCATGCGGCACCGAGCCGTAACGGCGGAAATCGCGGTACCAGCCGTAATGCTCGCGATCCAGGCCAAACTGGGCCATGCGCGCATCCAGTACGTCCAGGCGCTCCTCGCGCTGGCTGCCGCCGATGATCTCGCCGATGCCCGGGGCCAGCACGTCCATCGCCGCGACGGTCTTGCCGTCATCGTTCAGGCGCATGTAGAAGGCCTTGATGTGCTCGGGGTAGTTGGTCACCACCACCGGCCGGCCGATGTGTTCCTCGGTCAGCCAGCGTTCGTGCTCGGTCTGCAGGTCCAGGCCCCATTCCACCGGGAAATCGAATTTCTTGCCGGAGTCCTGCAGCAGCTTCACCGCCTCGGTGTAGTCGATCTGCTCGAACGGGGCATTGATGAAGTTCTCCAGCTTGGAGATCGCGTTCTTGTCCACGCGCTCGGCGAGGAACGCCAGGTCGTCGCCGCGTTCGTCCAGTACGGCGCGGAACAGGTACTTCAGGAACTGCTCGGCCAGGCGCGCGTCTTCGGCCAGGTCGGCGAAGGCGATTTCCGGCTCGATCATCCAGAACTCGGCCAGGTGGCGGGTGGTGTGGCTGTTCTCGGCGCGGAAGGTCGGACCGAAGGTATACACCTTGCTCAGCGCCAGGCAGTAGGCCTCCACGTTGAGCTGGCCGGACACCGTAAGGAAGGTTTCCTTGCCGAAGAAGTCACGGCTGAAATCCACTTCACCGCGGTCGTTGCGTGGCAGGTTCACCATGTCCAGGGTGGAGACGCGGAACATCTGCCCGGCGCCTTCGGCGTCGGAGGTGGTGATGATCGGGGTGCTGATCCAGTTGAAGCCGTTCTGGTGGAAGAAACGGTGCACGGCCTGCGACAGGCAGTTGCGGATGCGGGTGACCGCGCCGAACAGGTTGGTACGAGGGCGCAGGTGGGCCACTTCGCGCAGGAACTCCGGCGACATCGGCTTGGGCTGGATGGGGTAGGTGAGGGGGTCTTCGACCCAACCGACCACTTCCACGGCGGTAGCCTGGATCTCGAATGACTGGCCCTTGCCCTGGGATTTCACCAGCGTGCCGCTGGCGATCAGCGAACAGCCGCTGGTCAGGCGCTTGACCTCGTCGAAGTTGGCCAGGGATTCGCCCGCTACCACCTGGATGGGGGCAAAGCAGGAGCCGTCGGTGACGTTGATGAAGGCCAGGTTCGCCGACCCGCGCACCGTGCGCACCCAGCCGCGTACCGTGACTTCGCCGCCTTCCGGGATCTTCCCGGCAAGCGCATGTTCAACGCTGACCACCGTCATGACTTGAATCCTCTGCTGATCGACTCGATCTTTGAACGAGAAGTTTACCGGTTGCAGCGTTCTGCTTGCGAGGCATTTCTGCGCCGCCGGTGGCCTTTATAATCGTCCCGTACCTTCGTGGAGCTTTCCCATGGCCGTCAGCCTGACCCCCATTGCCTTCGAGCGCGTGCAGCGCTTCGTCGCCCAGACCCCGGGTGCGCTGGGCCTGCGCTTCGGCGTCACCCGCACCGGCTGCTCCGGCTGGGGCCATGTGACCGACCTGGCCCGCGATGAGCGCGAGGGCGACAGCGTGTTCGACCAGGACGGCGTGCGCATCTACGTGGATGCGCAGAGCCTGCCGCTGGTGGATGGCACCGTCATCGACTTCGGCAAGCACGGCCTGAGCGAGACCTTCACCTTCCAGAATCCCAACGCATCGGCCGAATGCGGCTGCGGCGAGAGCTTCACCACGGACGAGTCGCACCGCTGAGCGAAAGGGGGCAGGTCCATTGCGGCCATGGAGCCCTCGGTAACGCCGAGCCATGCTCGGCGGCTTTGGGCATGCTCGGCGGCTTTTTGGGGTAGGGGGCTGATGGTTTCCGCCGAGCATCGCTCGGCACTACCCCCCCCCACGCCCCTCGCGAACACCGTCGTTCGACCAGCCCCTCATCAACGGCAGTCAGTTGCCAGCAACGCCGTGCCACGCCGGCGTTCCAGTGCCATCGCCACGCCCCACAACAACAGGCCTGCCGCCGCTGCCGCTGCACCGACATACCCGGTGGAAGCGTGTCCGAAGCCTGCGCCGATGGCCATGCCGCCCAGCCACGGGCCGAGCGCGTTGGCGGTATTGAAGGCCGCGTGGTTGGACGCGGCCGCCAAGGTCTGGGCCTCACCGGCCGCATCCATCAGCCGGGTCTGCAGGGCGACAGCCAGTGCCCCCATCGTGCCCACCGCAATGATGGCCGGCACCATCGCCCAGGCCGAGTGCGCCGCCAGCGGGAACAGCAGCAGGACCACCACCGACCATGCCAGCAGCACCCCGGCAGCGCGGAACTGCAGCCGATCCACCAGCCAGCCGCCCATTACGTTGCCGATGATGGCGCCGATACCGAACAGGCCTACCGCCGCAGGCATCCAGCGTTCATCGATGCCGGTCACGTTGACCAGCGTCGGGGCGAGATAAGTGAAGACGCAGAACATGCCGGCAAAGCCGATCGAGCCGATCGCAAGCGCCAGCCAGACCTGGGGCCGGTTGAACGCGCGCAGCTCGCGCATCGGGCTGGTGCGTACTTCGTTGGGATCGCGTGCCAGGTGGCGCGCCACCATGACCACGGTGGCCAGTGCCAGCAGGCTGACCAGGGCAAAGGCAGTGCGCCAGGTGAACTGCTGGCCCAGCCAGGTGGTCAGCGGATTGCCGACCAGGATGGCGATGGACAGGCCCATCAGCACCTTGGAAACGGCCGCGCCCCGTTGCGCCGGTGGGCTGATCGAGGCGGCCACCAGCATCGCAACCCCGAAATAGGCGCCGTGCGGCAGGCCGGCCACGAAGCGCGCCAGCAGCATGGTGTGGTAGTTCGGGGCCAGCGCGCTGGCCAAGTTGCCGATGGCGTAGAAGCCCATCAGGCCCAGCAGCAGGTTGCGGCGGCTCACCCCGGCACCGGCGAACGCCAGCAGCGGTGCCCCGATCACCACGCCGATGGCGTAGGCGCTGATCAGGTGGCCGACCTGTGCTTCGGTGATCGACAGCCCGCGGCTGATGTCCAGCATCAGGCCCATGCTAGCGAACTCGCTGGTGCCGATGGCAAAGCCGCCCAGCGACAGCGCCAGCAGGATGAAGGTGCGCTGGCGCGGCGTCAGTGCGGCGGCCAGGGAGGAGGTGGCTGCCAGGGGAGCGGACGGGTTCACGGAAATCCGGGGCATGTAAACGATTGCAGATTATACTGCTGCGGTGCAGCACGATGGCGTTCTTTCCGTCCCGCCCGCTGAACGCTGTTTTCCTGACAGGGGCTGGGTTGGCAAAAAGGGGGGGGGTAGCGCCGAACCGGGCGCAGCGGCAGCCTTTTGCCGGGCATGGCCCGGCGCTGCAGGTCATCCACGGCCGGTCCAGTTGCTCTTGGGTCCTGCAGCGGGCATAATTTCCGGCTTCCTGCGCCTTGCGCGGGAACCCTTGCCCCACCGCCGCCTCAACTGCGGGGGGCTGTCCGGCCTCAACGGCCACATCCGAAAGGTAGATAAACATGAGTCGTCATTACGAAATCGTGTTCCTGGTCCATCCGGACCAGAGCGAGCAGGTCCCGGCCATGATCGAGCGTTACAAGTCGCTCGTCGAGAACGGCAACGGCACCATCCACCGTCTGGAAGACTGGGGCCGCCGTCAGCTGGCGTACCCGATCCAGAACCTGGTGAAGGCCCACTACGTCATGCTCAACATCGAAGTTGACCAGGCCGTGCTGAGCGAGCTGGTGGAAAGCTTCCGCTTCAATGACGCCGTGCTGCGCAACCTGGTCGTCAAGCGCGATGGCCCGGACACCGAGCAGTCGCTGATCATGAAGAGCAAGGACGAGAAGGGCGACAAGCCCGAGCGTGGCGAGCGTCGTCGTCGTGACGACGAAGAAGGTGAGACCACCACCCCCGCCGCTGACAACGATGCCGGCGAAGACGCCGCTTCGGCCGCTTAAGGAGCACTGACATGTCCAAGTTCTTCCGTCGCCGCAAGTTCTGCAAGTTCACGGCCGAAGGTGTCAAGGAGATCGACTACAAGGATCTCAACACCCTGCGCCAGTACCTGACCGAGAACGGCAAGATCGTGCCGAGCCGCGTCACCGGTACCAAGTCGAAGTACCAGCGCCAGCTGGCAACGGCCGTCAAGCGCGCCCGTTTCCTGGCCCTGATCCCGTACACCGACAACCACGACGTCTGATGTCGGCGGGGCGGCCTCGCGCCGCCCTCCCGCACCTGATATTCGGACAGCCACCCGCTGCGGGGCATCGCCTCGCTAACGAATACCAACTGGAGCAACACCATGCAGCTGATCCTCCTGCAGAAAGTCACCAACCTCGGCAACCTCGGCGACCTGGTCGACGTGAAGCCGGGCTACGGCCGTAACTTCCTCGTGCCGCAGGGCAAGGCCGTGCCGGCCACCGAGAGCAACAAGGCCGAGTTCGAAGCCAAGCGCGCCGAGTATGAAGCCAAGGCACAGGCCTCGCATGCCGAAGCTGACGGCCGCAAGGCCAAGCTGGAAGGCCAGTCGGTCACCATCGCTGCCAACGCATCCACCGAAGGCAAGCTGTACGGTTCGGTCGGCGAGCGCGAAATCGCTGCCGCCTTCACCGCTGCCGGCCTGCCGGTGAGCAAGAGCGAAGTGATCATGGCCGAAGGCCATTTCCGCAACATTGGCGAGTACGAAGTCACCGTGCACCTGCACGCCGACGTCGAAACCACCGTCAAGGTCGTGGTCGAAGCCGAAAAGGCCTGATCCCGCGCCGCAAGGCGTGGCATCATCGAAACGGGCGCCCCTGGGCGCCCGTTTCGTTTTTGGGCGCGGCAGAACCGCCGCCGCCTGCCGCCCCGTCCATGCGTAGACCCCGGTCACATCGGTATACTCGGGACATGACACCCGTTGCAGGGCCCTGATCCCAGTTGGATCAAGGGCTTGGCGGGTAAAATGCAGGCCGCGCGACGGCCCCAGCCCGGAAACCCTATGCGTCTTTCCACGATCAAGCTGTCCGGCTTCAAGTCCTTCGTCGATCCGACAACGCTGCACCTGCCGACCAACATGACGGGCGTGGTGGGACCCAATGGTTGCGGAAAGTCCAACATCATCGATGCGGTGCGCTGGGTGATGGGCGAAAGTTCGGCCAGCCGGCTGCGCGGCGATTCGCTCACCGACGTGATCTTTTCCGGCTCGGCAGCGCGCAAGCCGGTATCCCAGGCCACGGTCGAGCTCATCTTCGACAACAGCGACCACGCCATCTCTGGTGAGTACGCTTCGTTCAACGAGATTTCGGTCAAACGCACGGTCAGCCGCGACGGCAGCAGCAACTATTACCTCAACGGCACCAAATGCCGCCGGCGCGACATCACCGATCTGTTCCTCGGAACCGGCCTGGGGCCGCGCAGTTATTCGATCATCGAACAGGGCATGATCAGCCAGATCATCGAAGCACGTCCCGAGGACCTGCGCGTGTACCTGGAAGAAGCCGCCGGCATTTCCAAGTACAAGGAACGGCGCAAGGAAACCGAGACCCGCATCCGGCATACCCGCGAGAACCTTGACCGGCTTGGCGACCTGCGTGATGAGATCGGCAAGCAGCTGGAGCACCTCAAGCGCCAGGCGCGCCAGGCCGAGCAGTACCAGGCATTGCAGGAAGAGCGCCGGGTCAAGGACGCCGAATGGAAGACGTTGGAGTTCCGTGGCCTTGACGGCCGGTTGGGCAAGCTGCGCGAGGGGCTTTCGCAGGAAGAAACCCGGCTGCAGCAACTGATCGCCGAACAGCGCGACGCCGAGGCGCGCATCGAGACCTCGCGCGTGCGTCGCGAGGAATCCGCCGAGGCACTCAACGCGGCCCAGGCCGAGGTGTACCAGGTCGGTAGCGCGCTGGCCCGGCTGGAACAGCAGATCCAGCACCAGCGCGAACTGTCGCAGCGCTTGCACAAGGCGCGCGATGAAACGCAGCAGGCACTGGCTGAATTGGGCCAGCACATCAGTGGCGACGAGGCCCGGCTGATGGTGCTGCGCGAGGCGGTGGACGCGGCGACGCCACAGCTGGAGCAGTTGCAGGAAGAGAACGAGATCAAGCAGGACAGCCTGCGTGATGCAGAGGCCAGGCTGGGTGATTGGCAGGCACGCTGGGAACAGCACACCCGGCAAAGCTCGGAAGCCTCGCGTTCGGGTGAGGTGGAGCGCACGCGGGTGGATTACCTGGACAAGCAGGTGCTGGAAGCGGACCGGCGTCGCGAGACGCTGCAGGCCGAACGTGCCGGGCTGGACGTGGATGCGCTGGAAGCAGCCTTTGAACAACTGCACCTGCAGCACGATACGCAGAAGACCACGCTGGATGAGCTGGGCGAACAGGTGGAGCTGCGCAAGCAGGAAGTCGCCAGCGTGCAGGAGCAGCAGCGTGCAGGCCAGAACGAACTGGCTGAACTGCGCAAGCAGGCCAACGGCGTGCGCGGCAGGCTGGCATCGCTGGAAACCCTGCAACAGGCTGCATTGGGCCAGGAGCAGGGCGCGGCGGTTGCCTGGCTGAAGGCGCGCGGACTGGATTCGGTGACGCGCGTGGGCGAGCGCCTGCAGGTCGAACCGGGCTGGGAAAATGCCGTGGAAAGCGCGCTGGGCCAGCTGATCGAAGGCGTCCTGGTGGAGGCGCCCGGACAGCTGGTGGATGCGCTGGGCGAACTCGGCGAGGGGCGCATCGCGCTGGTCGCCGACGATGACGCGCCGCTGCAGGTGGCTGCCACCTCGCTGGCAGCGAAGGTGCAGGGACCTGCGGCGATCCGTCGGCTGCTGGCACGCCTGCATGTGGCCGAGGACCTTGCCGCCGCGCATCGCCTGCAGGCGACATTGGGCGAGGGCGATTCGGTGATCACCCGCAGCGGCGAGCGGTTGGGCGAAGGCTGGGTACGCGTGTCGCGCTCCGGTGCCGCCAAGCAGGGCGCGCTGTTGCGTGAGCGCGAGATCAACACCCTGCGCGAGCAGATCGAGCAGCTGCAGCAGCGCGAGAGTGCACTGGAGCAGCAGCTGTCAGGTTTCCGCGACCAGTTGCTGTCCGCGGAACAGCAGCGCGAAGACGTGCAGCGTTCGTTGTACCAGGCCCACCGCAGCGTGTCCGAACTGGGTGGCCAGTTGCAGGGGCAGCAAGGCAAGCTGGAGGCCGCCCGCACCCGCATCGACCGCATAGAAGGCGAACTGGCGCAGTTGCTGGAAACCCTGGAAATCAACCGTGAGCAGGCGCGCGAGGCGCGGTCACGGCTGGAGGATGCGGTCAGCAGCATGGGCGACCTGGAATCGGTCCGGCAGGTGCTGGAGAACGAGCGTCGCCAGATGAGCGAGGCACGCGACCGTGCCCGTGATGCGGCTCGCAGCACCCGCGAGACCTCGCATTCGCTTGCGCTCACCTTGGAATCCCAACGTGCCCAGGTGGCGTCGTTGAGCCAGGCGCTGGAGCGCATGAGTACCCAGCGTGGCCAGCTGGACTCGCGGCTGGGCGAACTGCATGCCCAACTGGATGACGGCGACAGCCCGGTGGAATCGCTGCAGGCCGAACACCAGAATGCGCTGGAAGAGCGCGTGCGCGCCGATGGCGTGCTGTCGCAGGCGCGTTCGCTGCTCGATGGCATCGACGTGGAACTGCGAGAGCTGGAGCAGACCCGTCACAAGCGCGATGAGCAGGCACTTGCCCAGCGCGAGCGCATTTCGCAGCGCAGGCTGGACCAGCAGGCGCTGGTGTTGAGTGCCGAACAGCTGCAGGCAGCAGTGGAAAAGGCCGGTTTCGTGCTGGAAGAGGTCATCGCCAGCCTGCCCGAAGAGGCACGGCCGGGCGAATGGGAGCAGGCCGTGCAGCAGATCGATGCGCGCATGCGGCGGCTGGAGCCGGTCAACCTGGCGGCGATCCAGGAATATGGCGAAGCATCGCAGCGTTCGGAATACCTGGACGCGCAGAACGTGGACCTGACCACCGCGCTGGAAACGCTGGAGGACGCGATCCGCAAGATCGACCGCGAAACCCGCGGCCGTTTCAAGGACACCTTCGACCGCGTCAACGCCGGTGTCCAGACGCTGTATCCGCGCCTGTTCGGCGGCGGCCATGCCTACCTGGAGCTGACCGGCGAAGACCTGCTGGATACCGGCGTGACCATCATGGCGCGACCGCCGGGCAAGCGTGTTTCCAGCATTTCGCTGCTGTCCGGTGGTGAGAAGGCGATGACCGCCGTGGCGCTGGTATTCGCCATTTTCCAGCTCAACCCCGCGCCTTTCTGCCTGCTGGACGAAGTCGACGCGCCGTTGGACGAGGCGAACGTCGGCCGCCTGGCCAACATGGTCAAGGAGATGAGCGAGAAGGTGCAGTTCCTGTTCGTCAGCCACAACAAGGCGACCATGGAGGCCGCGCACCAGTTGTCGGGCGTGACCATGCGCGAGCCGGGCGTGAGCCGCCTGGTCAGCGTGGATCTGGAAGAGGCCGCGCGCCTGGCGGGGGCGGCCTGATACGTGCCCTGCACGCCGGTCTGGTGCATTCTTGCCGCCGAACCCGGTGCAAGACGCGTTGCATCGTGCCATTCTTGTCTGAACGTATTTAGCCGGAGACCCTTCGAATGTCCGACACCGCACTGCTGCGCATCGGCATCCTTACTGCCGGCCTGCTGTTGATCGCCGCGATCTTCCTGTTTGGCCGTCCGAAAAAGAAGACCCAGGGACGCCGAGTCGACGGCGAGGCCGGGTCCGACAAGGCGCAACGCCGCGAACCCGTATTGGGTGGAGGCGATGCCGCCGCCGATGGCGACGCAGGCCTGGCAGCGGAAGCTGGCCTGGAGGGCGAGGGACTGCAGGCCGAACTGGGATTGAACGATGCCGCTGTCCACAGCGACCTTGGCAAGCGGGCCAACCAGGATTTCGACAAGATCGTATCGTTGTTCGTCGCTGCGCGCGCCGGTGAGGTGCTGCGCGGCGAGGACATCGTGGTGGCGGCGGAGAAGACCGGCCTGGTGTTCGGCCACATGAGCGTGTTCCATCGCCTGGTCGAAGGCCATCCGGAGCGCGGACCGATCTTCTCGATGGCCAGCATCATGAAGCCGGGCAGCTTCGACATGGCCACCATCCGCGAGATGGAAACCCCGGCCATCGCCTTTTTCCTGACCCTGCCTGCGCCGATGACTGCGCTGGACGCATGGGAGAAAATGCTGCCCACGGTGCAGCGCATGGCCGAACTGCTGGATGCGGTGGTGCTGGATGACGGCCGCAATGCGCTGGGCCGCCAGCGTATCGCGCATATCCGCGACGACCTGCGCGCCTACGACCGCCAGCACCAGGCCCCGCCGCTGACCAAGACCCCGCGCTGGTAACGGCGACACGGTAGTGACGGGCCATGCCCGTCACCCGCGCGCAGCGCGGTGTAGTAGGACCAACAGCGCCGCAGAAGCAGCGGGTCACGGACCCGCTCTACCCATTGCGGGTAGTGACGGGCCATGCCCGTCACCCGCGCGCAGCGCGGTGTAGTAGGACCAACAGCGCCGCAGAAGCAGCGGGTCACGGACCCGCTCTACCCATTGCGGGTAATGACGGGCCATGCCCGTCACCCGCGCGCAGCGCGGTGTAGTAGGACCAACGGCGCCCCAGGAGCAGCGGGTCATGGACCCGCTCTACCAATGCAGGTAGTGACGGGCCATGCCCGTCACCCGCGCGCAGCGCGGTGTAGTAGGACCAACAGCGCCGCAGAAGCAGCGGGTCATGGACCCGCTCTACCCATTGCAGGTAGTGACGGGCCATGCCCGTCACCCGCGCGCAGCGCGGGATAGTCGCACTAATAGCGCCCCAGGAGCAGCGGGTCATGGACCCGCTCTACCAGTGCAGGTAGTGACGGGCCATGCCCGTCACCCACGCGCAGCGCGGCGCAGGTATCCGTCGTCATGTCCGCAGCATCTTCCCGGATGACCGGCCAGGCCTGTCATCCTTCCGGCCATCTGCACCATGCAAAGGGGTATTCACCGACTTGCTGGCTCAACCCCGCCCGCACGGGATTGGCTGCGATGTACCGCGCGTGGCGGACAAGCGACTCCTCCCGCCGGAGCGCATGATCGAAATACCCGGCCTGCCACAGGGATCCATGCCATCCCATGCGTCGATTCACCAAGCGCCCGCTGCGTGATTTCAGTTGGCCGATACAGTCCGCGAGCACACCGGCGCGCAGTTCCAGCAGCCAATGCAGGTGGTCGGGCATGACCACCCAGGCCATCGTCCGGCTTCGTCCGGCACGCTCTGCCGCGCGGATGCCGTCCACCACGATGGCGGCATTGCCGGGATCTTCGAATACCGGACGACGGCCGGCAACCACGGCGGTCACTGAATAAACGTGTCCAACACAGGACCAGCGGCCGATGGCGAGTTGAGAGCTGGACATGCGGCCAGCGTGTCGCAGCCGCGCCAGGAGCCGTATCGGCGTTTGCCGTTCCGGCATATCGGCATACCGCAGAAGCAGCGGGTCATGGACCCGCTCTACCGACCTAGGTAGTGACGGGCCATGCCCGTCACCCGCGCGCAGCGCGGTGTAGTGGGGACCAATAGCGCCGCAGAAGCAGCGGGTCATGGACCCGCTCTACCAATGCAGGTAGTGACGGGCCATGCCCGTCACCCACATGCAGCGCGGCGTAATCGGCCAGAACACACCATGGGCGGTAGAATCGCCGCCTGTCCATGGACCACCGGATCCGTATGAGCCCAACCTCCGCCCAGCGCATCGAGGCGCTGCGTCGCCAGATCACGCGCGCCAATGAAGCCTATAATGAGCGTGACGAGCTGCTGATCCCGGATGCGGACTATGACGCACTGGTGCGCGAGCTGCAGGCGCTGGAACAGGCGCATCCAGAGCTGGGCAGCATCGATTCGCCTACGGCGACCGTAGGCGGACGACCCTCCTCGCGTTTCACCGAAGTGGTCCATGCCGTGCCCATGCTGTCGCTGGGCAACGCCTTCAGCGATGAAGAGGTCGCGGATTTCGTGCGCCGCATCGATGACCGCCTGGGGCGCCGCACCTTGGCGTTTTCCGCCGAGCCCAAACTGGATGGCCTGGCGATCAGCCTGCGCTACGAAGACGGCCGGTTCGTGCAGGGCGCCACCCGCGGCGACGGCAGCAAGGGCGAGGATGTCACCGCCAACCTGCGCCAGATCGGCGACATCCCACACCGGTTGCATGGCCGTGCCTGGCCGGACGTGCTGGAAGTGCGTGGCGAGGTGTACATGGCGCGCGCTGATTTTGAAGCCTATAACGAGCGCGCACGCCTGCACGGCGGCAAGGTGCTGGCCAATCCACGCAACGGCGCCGCGGGCTCGCTGCGCCAGCTGGATCCGAAGATCAGCGCGCAACGGCGGCTGAGCTTCTTCGCCTATGGCACCGGGCTGGTAGAGGGTGGCGAGCTGCCCGACACCCATTCGCAGCTGCTGCAACAGCTCCGCGCCTGGGGCTTTCCGGTCAGCGACTTGTGCAAGGTGGTCACCGATACCGAAGGCCTGTTGGGGTACTACAGGGACGTGGGCGAGCGGCGCGATGGGTTGGCTTTCGACATCGATGGCGTGGTCTACAAACTCGACGATCGCGAAGGGCAGCAGGCCATGGGTTTCGTCGCGCGTGCGCCGCGCTGGGCCATCGCGCACAAGTTCCCCGCACAGGAACAGAGCACTACGGTGGAGGCCATCGAGATCCAGATCGGCCGTACCGGTGCGGCCACGCCGGTCGCCCGCCTGGCGCCGGTCGCGGTTGCCGGGGTGATCGTATCCAATGCCACCCTGCACAACGCCGACCAGATCGAGCGGCTGGACGTGCGGGTCGGCGACAGCGTGATCGTGCGTCGCGCCGGTGACGTGATTCCTGAAGTGGTCAGCGTGATCCTGGAGCGGCGCCCGCAAGGCACCGCGGCCTGGCAGATGCCTACGCAATGCCCCGTGTGCGGTTCGGAGATCGTGCGCGAGGAAGGCGCGGCGGCATGGCGCTGTTCCGGCGAGCTGAGCTGTCCGGCGCAGCGCAAGGAGGCGATCGCACATTTCGCCTCGCGCAGGGCGATGGACATCGACGGGCTGGGCAACAAGTACATCGAAACGCTGGTCGACGCCGGTATCGTGCGCGGCGTAGCCGATCTGTACCGCCTGACCCATGACACCCTGTTGCAGCTGAAACTCGTATTGGATGCCGAAGACCCGTCGGCGCTGGCCGCCAGCTACCAGCCACACCTGCCCGCAGAAGGCAGCACGGCCGTGCTCAATGCGGTGCTGAAGCTGGATGCGAACGACCCCGGCTGGCGTGCCCAGGCCCTGGCGCAGCCGATAGCCTTCCACTGGAACACCAGGAAGATCGCCACCCGTTGGGCCGGGAACCTGATCGCGGCCATCGACGCCAGCCGCAATGCCGCGCTTGAGCGCCTGTTGTTCGCGCTGGGCATCGAGCATGTCGGGGAGAGCACGGCCAAGGCACTGGCGAACTGGTTCGGCGAGCTGGAGCTGATCCGCCATCTGCCGTGGCCGCTGTTCAAGCGCGTGCCGGATATCGGCGGCGAGGTGGCGCGTTCGCTGGGGCATTTCTTCGAACAGGCGGGCAATCAGCAGGCCATCGATGACCTGCTGCAGGTCGGCCAGGTACGGATCGTCGATGCGCATCCGCCCAGCGCGAAACTGCGCGAAGGACTGGACCTGGCGCAGCTGTTGGTGGAGGCCGAGATTCCCGGCATCACCCGCCTGCGCGCTGAAAAGCTGGTCGCGGCATTGAGCAGTGCCGGCGCCATCCTGGATGCCGAGCATGGCCAGTTCGTCAATGCCGGCCTGCCCGATGACACCGCCCGCAGCCTGGCCCATTGGCTGGACAGTGACAGCCATGGGGCGATGCTGCTGCAGGCCGAACAGAAGATGCAGGATATCCTGCGCAGGGCGCCGGCCCAGGCCGAACAGGTTGCCGGACCGCTGGATGGCCAGACGGCGGTGCTGACCGGCACGCTGACCGCGCTGACCCGCGACGCGGCCAGGGAGCGGCTGGAAGCACTTGGCGCCAAGGTGGCCAGTAGCGTGTCGAAGAAGACCAGTTTCGTGGTCGCCGGAACCGAGGCAGGTTCCAAGCTCGACAAGGCCCAGTCGCTCGGCGTGCCGGTATGGGACGAAGACCAACTGCTGGCCTTCCTGGCCAGCCACGAATGACGAATACCTGCCAGGCCGGTGCCTGGCCGTACCAGAAGGAGAGTGGCATGCAGACCACGTCGCTGGATTTCCGCCTTGCTACGCGCGCCGACGAAGCGCAGTTGCTCACGCTGATGCGGGCGTTCTACGTTGAAGACCAGATCCAGTTCGATGAGGCACGCGTGCAGCGCGGCGTGGATGCGCTGCTGGCCGATCCACGCAATGGCGAGGTCCTGCTGTGGCTGGACGCGGATGGCGCCGTTGGCGGTTATGCGGTCATCGCCATCGGCTTCAGCCTGGAGCAGGGCGGGCATTTCGCGCTGCTCGATGAGCTCTACCTCGCCCCCGGCCTGCGCGGCGGCGGGCGTGGCAAGCAGGCGCTGGCCATCGTTGAGCAGCGTGCGCGCGGGCGCGGGGTGGCGCGCCTGCGGTTGGAAGTGAACCGTCACAACGCATTGGCGCGGCGCCTGTACGAGGCCACGGGTTACATCGACGACACGCGCGACCTGATGACCCTGCCGCTCGACCATCCCCGGGATGGCCTGCTGTGAGCCAGCTGCTGGACGCACTGCACCGGCGTGCCGCGCTCAATGCGCTGGTACGGGGTTTCTTCGCCACGCGTGGCGTGCTGGAAGTGGAAACGCCGATCCTGTCGGCAGCCGGCAATACCGAACCCAACATCGACAGCTTCCAGGCCGATTTCAGTGGCCACCGCGATGCGGGTACGCGCCGTCGCTGGCTGCGTACCTCACCGGAGTTTCCGCTCAAGCGCCTGCTCGCGGCCGGCGTTGGCGACTGCTACGAACTGGGCAGGGTATTCCGCAACGGCGAAGCGGGCGGCCGGCACAATCCCGAGTTCACCATGCTGGAATGGTACCGGGTGGGCTGGGACCACCATCGCCTGGTCGGTGAAACCGCCGAGCTGGTACAGCAGGCCCTGGGCCTTGTCGGCCGGCAGGCGACGTTGCAGGTGGTCGATTACCGCACGCTGTATCGCCAGCACCTGGGTGTGGATCCGTTCGATGATTCGATCGAACAGCTGCGGGCACCACTGGCTGGCATCGAGATCGCTGCGGACGGCCTGGGCCGCGACGACTGGCTCGATCTGCTGATGACGCACTGCATTCAACCCACCTTCGATGACGCGGTGATGACCGTGGTGCATGACTGGCCGGCATCGCAGGCTGCGCTGGCCCGCGTGCGGACGGGCACGCCACCGCTGGCGGAGCGTTTCGAGTTGTACCTGGGATCGGTGGAACTGGCCAACGGATACCACGAACTGGGCGACCCACGGGAGCAGCGCGAACGCTTCGAACGTGACCTGCAGCGCCGTCGCCTGCAGGGTCGACCGCTGCCCCCCCTCGACGAAGCACTGCTGGCGGCCCTGCCGGCGATGCCGCCCTGTGCGGGCGTAGCGGTGGGCGTGGACCGGCTGCTGATGGCAATGCAGCGCACGCCGCGCATCGCCGACGTGCTTGCTTTCGATTTCGCCAACGCCTGAACGGCGCGTCCAGCCCTTGCAGGCGACAGGCGATGATGCTCTTATCACGCCCGGTGCCGCATGGTGGCGTCGGAACATGAACACAGGGCAGGGTGGTCGTTGAAAAAGCTGTTGGCAGGCACGGGCACCTCGCTGGGCGGGCTGCTGCTCTGGGTCGCGTTGCTGCCGTCGGCCGCCGCGCAGGAGCGGGACGCCTATGCCGGCACGGTGGTGCGCTGCCAGTCGCACGACCTGGGCTGGGTGCACTGCGATATGGACGTGAGCCAGGGCGTGGACCTGGTGCGCCAGTTTTCCGACAACGCCTGCGTGCGCGGCAGCGAATGGGGAACCGACCGCTCCGGCGTGTGGGTGACGCTGGGATGCCGGGCTGAATTCCGCTCGCGTGCCGCCGCCCACGCCGCGCCGGCAACCGACGCCAGCAAGCGCCTGGTGCGCCGGGTGGTGCGTTGCGAATCCAGCGGGCGCCCGCAGAACTGCCCGGTCCGGCTGGACGGCGCACCGGTACGGCTGCTGCGGCAGAACTCGCGATTGCCGTGCCGCGAAGGACACAGCTGGGGATACCGCCGCAATGAGATATGGACCACCCGTGGCTGCCAGGGCGATTTCGAGGTCGGGGCGGAAGACGGCGGTGGATTCGTCGATGTGCCGCGCCGGCTGACCTGTGAGTCCAAGGACCGGCGCAAGCGTTTCTGCGGCGCCAGCATCAGTGTCGGTGCGAAGCTGGTCAAGCAGCTTTCCGGCAGTCCCTGCGAGCAGGGACGCAGCTGGGGATGGGATTCCAAGGGCGTGTGGGTGGACAACGGGTGCCGCGCCGAGTTTTCGGTGAACTGAGCCCGCATTACAATGGGTGCATGAACGCGCCCACCGATATTGATTACGCCCGCTATGACCACATCCGTCCGATCCTGTGGACCGGCGATGCCCTGCAACTGCTGGACCAGCGCAAGCTGCCGTTCGTGGTGGAACACGTGGCCTGCAGCAGCAGCGACGAGGTGGCTTCTGCCATCCACGCGCTGACCGTGCGCGGTGCACCGGCCATCGGCATCGCCGCGGCGTGGGGCGTGGTGCTGGCCGCACGCACGGTGCAGGCCGACGACGGCGCGCAGGCGCTGCAGAAACTTGAGCCTGCGCTGCAGCGCCTCAACGCATCGCGGCCGACGGCGGTCAACCTGGCCTGGGCACTGGCGCGCATGCGCCGTACGCTGGCTGTCGCCGGTGCGGATTGGCAGCAGGTGCTGGAGACCGAAGCCGAGGCCATCGCCACCGAGGACCTTGCAGCGAACCGCCACATGGGTGCGCTTGGTGCCGGGCTCATCGAAGCGGGCAGCGGGGTGCTGACACATTGCAACACCGGTTCGCTGGCCACGGCCGGTTTCGGCACTGCATTGGGGGTCATCCGTGCCGGCATGGCGCAGGACCGCATCGCGCGCGTGTTCGCCGGTGAAACCCGCCCCTGGCTGCAAGGCGCGCGCCTGACCGTGTGGGAACTGCAGCAGGACGGCATCGATGCGACCTTGATCGCCGACTCGGCGGCATCCCACCTGATGAAGACCGGGGCGGTGCAATGGGTCATCGTCGGTGCCGACCGCATCTGCGCCAACGGGGACACCGCCAACAAGATCGGCACCTACCAGCTGGCCATCGCCGCGCGCCACCATGGGGTGAAGTTCATGGTGGTGGCGCCCTCGTCCACGGTGGACATGGACACCGCTGACGGCAGCCAGATCGAGATCGAACAGCGCGACCCCGGCGAACTCTTCGGGGTGGGCGGTAGCCGCACCGTGGCCGAAGGCATCGCGGCGTGGAATCCGGTATTCGATGTCACCCCGGGTGAGCTGATCGATGCCATCGTGACCGAGCGTGGGGTGATCCTGGCCCCGACCGTGGCCAGCATGAAGGCGGCCTTCGGCGATTGAGCCTCCGGGCGTGGCTCGGCGCCAACGGGCCATCAGGTTGCGAACCAGGCCCTAAGTTGCTGATTTTTGCCGGTAAAAACCGCCTGAACAGGGGCGGAGGACGGCCCGTTGTGGTAGAATCCACCGGTTAATCGAGATTCCGCCGCTGCTGCTCCGTAAGGGGCTGGCGCGGCGGACTGGACCGCTCCCAGACAACGGAACCCGAATGGCAGAATCCGCCAAGGAAATCATCCAGGTCAACCTGGAAGACGAGATGCGCAAGAGTTACCTCGATTACGCGATGAGCGTGATCGTGGGACGCGCATTGCCGGATGCGCGCGACGGCCTCAAGCCCGTGCATCGCCGCGTCCTGTTCGCGATGAGTGAGCTCAACGCGCACAGCAACAAGCCTTACTTCAAGTCGGCGCGTATCGTCGGTGACGTCATCGGTAAGTACCACCCGCATGGCGACCAGTCGGTGTATGACACCCTGGTGCGCCTGGCGCAGCCGTTCGCGCTGCGCTACATGCTGGTCGATGGCCAGGGTAACTTCGGTTCCGTCGATGGCGATTCGGCTGCGGCGATGCGTTACACCGAGGCGCGCATGTCGCGGCTCGCCCACGAGCTGATGGCCGACATCGACAAGGAAACCGTCGATTTCCAGCCCAACTATGATGAAAAGGAACTGGAGCCGACGGTCATGCCGACCCGGTTCCCGAACCTGCTGGTCAACGGTTCGGCCGGCATCGCGGTGGGCATGGCCACCAACATCCCGCCGCACAACCTGACCGAATCGATCAACGCCTGCATCGCGCTGATCGACAACCCGGCCATCGATGTCGACGGCCTGATGGAATACATCCCGGGCCCGGACTTCCCGACAGCCGGCATCATCAACGGGACCGCGGGCATCATCGCCGGTTACCGCACCGGCCGTGGCCGCGTGCGCATCCGCGCCAAGGCCGACGTGGAAGTGGCCGACAACGGCCGCGAATCCATCATCGTCACTGAAATCCCTTACCAGGTGAACAAGGCGCGTCTGATCGAGAAGATCGCCGAACTGGTCAAGGAAAAGAAGCTGGAAGGCATCAGCGAACTGCGCGACGAGTCCGACAAGGACGGCATGCGCATCTACATCGAGGTCAAGCGCGGCGAGTCGGCCGAGGTCGTGCTCAACAACCTCTACCAGCAGACCCAGATGGAGTCGGTGTTCGGCATCAACATGGTGGCGCTGGTCGATGGCCGTCCGCAGTTGATGAACCTCAAGCAGATGCTGGAGGCGTTCGTCCGCCATCGCCGCGAAGTGGTCACCCGCCGCACCGTGTTCGAGCTGCGCAAGGCGCGTGCGCGTGCGCACGTGCTGGAAGGCCTGACCGTTGCATTGGCCAACATCGACGAGATGATCGAACTGATCAAGGCCTCGCCGAACCCCAACGAAGCCCGCGAGCGCATGCTGGCCCGCGTGTGGGATCCGGGCCTGGTCGGTGCGCTGCTGGGTGCAGCCGGCGCCGAAGCCTCGCGTCCCGATGACCTGCCCAAGGGCGTGGGCCTGGTCGAGGGCGGCTACCAGCTGACCGAAGTGCAGGCCACGCAGATCCTGGAGATGCGCCTGCACCGCCTGACCGGGCTGGAGCAGGACAGGCTGACGGATGAGTACAGGCAGCTGCTGGAAACCATCGCCGGACTGATCCACATCCTGGAGGATCCGGATCGCCTGCTGCAGGTGATCCGCGAAGAACTCATCAACGTGCGCGAAGAGTTCGGTGATGACCGCCGCACTGAAATCCGCCACAGCGAAGAAGACCTGGACATCCTCGACCTGATCGCCCCGGAAGACGTGGTGGTCACGCTGTCGCATGCCGGCTATGCCAAGCGGCAGCCGGTCAGCGCCTACCGCGCACAGCGTCGCGGTGGCCGTGGCCGCAGCGCGGCGGCGACCAAGGAAGAGGATTTCATCGAACAGCTGTGGCTGGTCAACACGCATGACACGCTGCTCACCTTCACCAGCTCGGGCAAGGTGTTCTGGCTGCCGGTGCACCAGTTGCCGGAAGCAGGCTCCAACGCGCGCGGCCGGCCGATCATCAACTGGATCCCGCTGGAGCCCGGTGAGCGCGTGCAGGCGGTGCTGCCGGTGCGGGAGTATGCCGAAGGCCAGTTCGTGTTCTTCGCCACCCGCAATGGTACGGTCAAGAAGACCCCGCTGGGCGAGTTCGCCTTCCGCCTGGCACGCGGCAAGATCGCCATCAACCTCGACGAGGGCGATGCGCTGGTCGGTGTCGGCCTGACCGACGGTGCGCGCGACATCCTGTTGTTCGCGTCGAACGGCAAGACCGTGCGTTTCGGCGAAGACAAGGTGCGTTCGATGGGCCGTACCGCCACCGGCGTGCGTGGCATCAGGATGGCCAAGGGCGAGGAAGTGGTCAGCCTGATCGTCGCCGAAAGCGCCGGTGGCGTGGAAGACGAGAACGACGACGAGAACAACGTGGTCGAGGATACCGGCGTGGACGGCGGCGAGATCGCGGTCGATGCCGGCGACGATGACGGCGCGCTGTATATCCTGACCGCCACCGAGAAGGGCTACGGCAAGCGCACCCCGCTGCCGGAGTATCCGCGCAAGGGGCGTGGTACCCAGGGCGTGATCGGCATCCAGACCAGCGAACGCAATGGCAAGCTGGTGGCTGCGGTGTTGATGGGGCCGGCCGACGAGGTGCTGCTGATCTCCGACGGCGGGACCCTGGTGCGCACCCGTGGCTCGGAGATCTCGCGCGTGGGCCGCAATACCCAGGGCGTTACCCTGATCCGCCTGTCCAAGGACGAAAAGCTGCAGGCCGTTGAACGGATGGATGCATCGATCGAAGACGGCGAAGACACCATGGCGCCCGGCGAGGACGGTGTGGTGGAGGCTGTCGCTGCCCCGGCAGGCGACAACCCGCAGGGCTGATATCACGCGCTGCAATGTGTTGCATGGAAGACGCCGGCCCCGTGCCGGCGTCTTCGTTCCGGCTGGATAAAGATCGCATGACGTTCACGTCAGCGATGGGATAACGCGGGCGGGGATCCAGTGCGCATGTGTTGTTGCCAGCACATCATCGCAGCACCGCGCTTTCCGCCCTGCCCAGCTCCAGGAGCCGTCGATGTCCGCATCTTCCGATTCCGAAGTCGTTTCCTCCCGTCCGCGCCATGCGCTCATCACGGTCCTGTCGCTGCTCCTGCTGCTGCTCGGGGGCGTGATCGGGGGATTGGGCGCGTGGCTGGCGCTGCTCGGTGGCTCCTGGTACTACGTGTTGGGTGGTATCGGCATGCTGGCCAGTGGGGTACTGCTGTGGCGCAACCAGCGCAGTGGCGCCTGGGTGTTCGCCGCGTTGTTCGTCGGTACCCTGCTGTGGACCTGGTGGGAGTCGGGCAGCAATTACTGGCGCTGGGTACCGCGCCTTGGCCTGGTCACCGCGCTGGGCTTCGTGCTGGCGTTGCTTGCACCGACACTACGCAGCCCGGTACCTGCGCGGATTTCGCGCAGCATTGCCGGTGTGCTCGCACTGGTGTTCGTCGCCGCCTTCACCCTGGCGTTCGTGCCGCATGGGGTCACGGCGGCAGCGCCAGGCTTCCCGCAGCCGCTGGCGGTGGCTGGCATGTCGCCGACCAAGGAAGCGCCGCTGCAGCCGGCGGACCGGCCCGCGCCGGAGGACTGGCCTGCCTGGGGGCGCAGCAACGAGGCCACGCGGTTCAGTCCGTCGCAGCAGATCACGCCGGACAACGTAGCCAACCTGCAGCCGGCGTGGACCTTCCGCACCGGTGACCTGCCCGACAAGCGCTGGGGGGCCGAGACCACGCCGTTGAAGGTGGGTGACAGCTTGTACCTGTGCACGGCGCGCAACCAGTTGATCGCGCTGGATGCGGCCACCGGCAAGGAGCGCTGGCGCTTCGACCCCAAGGTCAAGGATGCCTCCATTCCCTATACCGCCGCCTGTCGTGGGGTGTCGTACTACGAAGTGCCCGCTACGCCCTCGCGCGACACGCTGCTCAACGACGTCGCCGCCGATCTGGCACTGCCCACGCTCCTTGCCACGGCAGCTGCACCCGTTGCCCCCAGGGCTGCCTGTGCGGCACGGATCATCGAAGGCACGCTGGACGGCCGCCTGGTTGCCGTGGACGCCGCCACCGGCGCGCCGTGCCGTGATTTCGGCAACAACGGGCAGGTCGACATCACCGTCGGCATGGGTGATGTACCCCCGGGCTACGTCTCCATCACCGCGCCTCCGGCCATCGTGCGCGGGGTGATCGTCACTGGCCACCAGGTGCTGGATGGCCAGCGTCGCGACGCACCTTCGGGCGTCATCCAGGCCTACGATGCGGTGACCGGCAAGCTGCGCTGGGCCTGGGACATGGACCGCCCGGATCGCTCCGGCGCGCCGCCGGAGGGCGAGATCTATACCCGCGGTACCCCGAACATGTGGACCACCGCCACCGGCGACGATGCGCTCGGCCTGGTCTACCTGCCGATGGGCAACTCGGCGGGCGATTACTGGAGTGGCTCGCGCACCGAGAACCAGAACCGCTATGCGACCTCGCTGGTGGCCATCGACGTGACCAGCGGCAAGCCGGCCTGGCATTTCCAGGCGGTGCGCAAGGACGTGTGGGATTACGATCTCGGCTCACAGGCCACGCTGGTCGACTATCCGACCCCGGCCGGCAAGGTGCCGGCCATCCTGCTGCCGACCAAGCAGGGTGACATGTATGTGCTGGACCGCCGGACCGGCAAGCTGCTGACCGACGCGGAAGAACGCGACGTTCCCGGTGGCGGTGTCGAACCGGACCAGCGTGCGCCACGCCAGCTGTTTTCGCTGTTCCATACGCTGCGCAAGGATGACCTGACCGAGCGCGACATGTGGGGCATCACGCCGATCGACCAACTGGTGTGTCGCATCCAGTTCCGCAAGGCGAGCTACAAGGGTTTCTATACGCCACCGGAAACCGACCGCCATTCCATCGAATATCCTGGTTACAACGGTGGCTCGGACTGGGGTGGCGTGGCGGTGGATCCGCGGCGTAGCGTCATCATCGCCAACTACAACGACATGCCCAATTACAACCGGCTGGTGCCGCGTGCCGTGGCCGACCGCAAAGGCTGGTTGCCACGCGAACAGATGACGGCCGACAAGGGCGGCGCGGAAGGTGCCGGCGATCCGCAGGTGGGCACGCCCTACGCCATCGACGTCAATGCCGGTTGGCGTCTTCCCTTTACCAAGCTGCTGTGCAAGCAGCCGCCATACGGTGGCATCCGTGCCATCGACATGCGTACCGGCAAGACACTGTGGGATCGTCCGTTCGGCAGCGCACGCGGCAACGGGCCCTTTGGCCTGCGCTCCGGCCTGCCGATCGACATCGGCACGCCGAACAATGGTGGCTCGGTGGTTACCGCCAGTGGGTTGATCTTCATCGCGGCAGCCACCGACGACCTGCTGCGCGCCATCGACATGGAGACCGGCAAGGAGCTGTGGCACGCCAAGCTGCCCGCCGGTGGCCAGGCCAATCCGATGATCTACGAGTACCAGGGTCGTCAGTACGTGGTCATCATGGCGGGAGGCCATCATTTCATGGAGACCCCGCCGGGCGATTACGTGATCGCCTACGCATTGCCCGAAGGGAAGAAGATATAGGGCAGCAGCGCAACCCCTTTTCGCGCCCCTGCACGTTGGAAGTACTGTGCGGGGACGGGGTCGCCGCCATGTGGATCCATTGACGAGGAGGTGTGCAGATGAAGGAAATGGAAGGAATCCAGGTCTCGGTCGCTACCCGATGGCACCAGCTTGCGGTGCCACTGGGCTTTCTGCTGGCAGGCGGCAGCGTGGCCTTCATCGTATTCAATCGCGGTCCGCTGCTGCTGGCGTTCGCCGTGGCGCTGGGATTGCTGGTGTTGCCACCGGTGCTGGCTTTCGTCGGTTTTCCCACCCGCAACCTGGTCAGCGTGATGCCCGATGGATTGATCTTTTCGCGCCGTGACCCGGTTGCCTTCGCGGACATATCCAGTTGGGGCACCGATGATTTCCTCAAGCTGGTCCGCCCCGGCCAGCCCACGCTGTTGATCAGCGCGGTGGACCTGCCCAGCCGCGAGCGGCTGCTGCGGGAGTTCGAGACGGCACTGCAGGCCTGGCAGCAGCGCCAGCCTGCGGTGACCAGGCATGCGCGGCGCAGCTATTTCTACGGCTCGCTGCGTGCCCGTGCCATTGGCGCGCTGATCGTGGTGCTGGGCGTGGGTTCGTCCATCCTGGCGTTGTCCACGCGCGATCCTTCCTACCGCCTGGCGGCGGTCGGCGGCCTGGGCGCGATGTTCGGCCTGGCGATGATGCGGGGCAGGCGGGTATAGGGGCGCCGGCACGCGTCTGTCACTCGGGGGTACGCACCATTTTCGCCAGCAGGTGCTCCACCACGCCGGCAGGGTTCGTCGTACGGCCCACGTGCGAGCTGGACATCTGCACCACCGAGCTGCGCTTGGCGGTGAGGAAATGGAAGCGCGCACGTGCCGGCAACCGGGCGATCGGACCGGCATCGGCATCGCCGCGGCAGATGGCGACGATGGCATCCAGCCATGGTTGCAGTGCTTCCAGGTCCAGCGATGGCGCGAACGCGCGCAGGCGGCCGGGATCGATCTCGATGGCTGCTTCCAAGTGCCGCGCACCAGGGCAGGACACGATCACCCCGACGTTGATGAACTCCTCGCGCTCGACCCGCGGTACCACGCGGATCACCGCATAGTCATAGGTATGCAGCATGGGCACGGACGGCCTCCTGGACGAAGGCCGCGCGCCTGCGCAGGCGTTGCTTGAGATAATCCAGGTAGGCTTGGCGGTACGCGGCAGGGCTCTCGAAAGCCGGCTCATCGACCAGCCAGGCATCAGGCACCAGCGCCACGATGCGCTCGATTTCGTGATCCGGAAGGCGTGCTGCCAGCGCGTCGTCGACAGCGGCGATATCGGTGGCGAATGGCAGCAGCACATGGTCGCGGATCAGCACGAACGGTTTTTCGCAGGCTTCGCCGGCACTGGCCCAGTCGTGGTGGAAATACATCGCGGCCCCATGGTCGATCAGTTGCAGTTCGCGGTGCCATACCATCAGGTTGGGGTTGCGTGCCGTGCGGTCGACATTGCTGGTGAATGCATCGAACCAGACGATGCGCGAGGCGAGGCCGGCGTCCACCGGCATTGCTGCAGGGTCGTAATTTATCGCGCCTGGCAGGTAATCGCTGCCCAGGTTCAGCCCTTCGCTGGCGCGGATCAGGTCCTGGATTTCCGGGTCCGGTTCGGTACGGGCGAACTCCCGGTCCAGGTCGACGAACACCATCTCCGGAATCGGCAGGCCCAGCGTCCGCGCCAGTTCGCCGGCGATCAGTTCAGCGATCAGCGCTTTCGGTCCCTGTCCGGCGCCGCGGAACTTGAGCACCACCATGCCGTCGTCATCCGTCTCGACGATGGCGGGCAGGGAACCGCCTTCGCGCAGCGGGGTTACATATCGCAGGGCGTGCACGGTACGCACGGCGGTTTCCTTGTCAAAGCCGATCGCAAGGTTACCGCAACCGCCACGCCGGTAGTGACGGGCAATGCCCGTCACCAGGCAGAGCTGCCCGCGTATGCAGTCAGCCCGGTTTCCGGCCAACCCATCCCTTGAAGGTCAACCCTGCATAGAACAGCTCGATATCCACGAATCCCGCTTCCCGCAGCAATGCCGCTTCCTGTTCCGGGTCCAGCAGGGCAAGGCGCTCGCTGATGGCACGGGCGGCATTGGCAGCGTTGCCCGGATCGACGCCCGAAGACGCGGCAAACGCCGCATAGCGCGCCAGCCAGCGTGACTTGGCTGGCTCGGCCTGCGGGAAACTGTGGTGCGCAAGCACCAGCGGTGCGCCGGGTTTCAGGCGCCTGGCCAACTCGCGCAATGTCGTGCGGCGTTCTTCCAACGACAGGAAATGCATGACCAGGATCGACGTTGCGCCATCGAATGCCTCCTGTGGCGCTGAATCAAGATAGCCTTCGTGCAGTTGCACCCGTTCGGCCAGGGCGCCCAGATGGGCACGTGCCAGCGACAGCATCTCCGCCGAAGGATCAACACCCAGGAACTGCCAGCCCGGATGCGCCTCGGCGAAGACCTTCAGTTCCAGTCCGCCGCCTGCGCCCAGCACCAGCACGCGGCCGGTAGCGGGTACCGATTCGGCCAGCAGCAACGTGGCCATCTGTTGCAGCGCATGAAAGCCCGGCACCTGGCGGATGGGACCTTCCGCGTAGCGCGCGACGGCCTGGGGATCGGTGAAAGACACGGCAGGCCTCATCAGGCAGGGAGTGCCCCACATTGTATCGGCAGTGACGGGCCATGCCCGTCACCGGATAAAGCAGAGGGCGCCCCCGGATCAGTGGCTGCGGCGGTTCGGCAGCAGTGCAGCCACGATGCCCAGCAGTGGCAGGAACGAGATCAACTGGTAGACCCACAGGATGCTGGTGTGGTCGGCCAGCACGCCCAGCACCGCCGCACCCAGTCCGCCCATGCCGAAGGCAAAGCCGAAGAACAGCCCGGACACCGTGCCGATGCGATGGGGCATCAGCTCCTGCGCGTAGACCAGGATGGCCGAGAACGCCGATGACAGCACGAAGCCGATGATGACCGCCAGTACGCCGGTCCATGCCAGGTCGACGTATGGCAGTGCGAGCGCGAACGGCGCCACGCCGAGGATCGATGCCCAGATCACCGGCTTGCGGCCGATGCGGTCGCCGACCGGACCGCCGATCAGCGTGCCCGCCGCCGATGCCAGCAGGAAGGCGAACAGGTGCATCTGCGCGCTCTGCACCGACACGTGGAATTTCTGGATCAGGTAGAACGTGTAGTAACTGCTCAGGCCCGCGATATAGAAATACTTGCTGAAGATCAGCACCAGCAGGATCGCGATGATCCAGCCGACCTTTTTCGCCGGCAGGGCATTCGATGCCGCGGCCGGGCCGGTACCGGCGATGGCAGCAGCGGGAGGCGCGGCGGCCGTGCTGGCCAGGTGCTGCTGGTACCAGCGGCTGACATAGGTCAGCAGCGCGATGCCGATCAGCGCCGCACCGGCGAACCAGGCCACGCTGGTGCGCCCGTTCGGCACGATCACGGCCGCAGCCAGCAGCGGCCCGATCGCGGTGCCGGTGTTGCCGCCCACCTGGAACACCGACTGCGAAAGGCCATGGCGTCCGCCGGATGCCAGCCGTGCGATGCGCGAGGATTCGGGGTGGAAGATCGCCGAGCCGATGCCCACCAGCATCGCGGCCACCAGCACCATCGTGAAGTTCGGCGCATATGCCAGCAGCAACAGGCCGCACAGGGTGGAGGTCATGCCGAAGGGCAGCGAATAAGGTGCTGGCCGCCGGTCCGTGCGCAGGCCGATCAACGGCTGGAACAGTGATGCGGTGAGCTGGTACGTCAGCGTGATCAGGCCGATCTGGGCGAAGCTGAGGTTGAACTGTCCCTTCAGGATCGGGTACAGCGCCAGGATCAGCGACTGCATCATGTCGTTGACCAGGTGTGAACCGGTGATCGCCGCCAGCACGCTGGCGACAAGCGGGCGGCGCGAAACAGGCGCAGCGGCAGGGGGCAGGGAGGTGGCCGTCGAGGACATGGGGCAGGGGGGAAGTCGGGATGCAGCGCATGGTAGAGTGGCGCCGGTTGCCCATCCCGCGAGATATGGTCATTCATCGTCTGAAAAAGGACATCGCCGGGGCGCTCGGGCACGGTCGTCCGCTACCGGCCGGTGCCGAAACGCCAGTGTTCTGCCGCGCGCGCGATTATCTTGCCGATACCGTCATCGGCCTGCATCACCATCCCGACCGCCATCAACTGGTCTACGCCGAAACCGGCGTGCTGGTGGTGCATGCCGGTAGCGGTCGCTGGGTAGTGCCCAGCACGCGGGCGATCTGGATGCCGGTCGGCATGGGCCATCGCGTGGACTGCATCGGCAGAGTACGCATGCGCAGCCTGTACGTGCTGCCCGATGCCATGCCCCACGCGCCCGTCGAAGCCTCCACGGTATCGATCACGCCGCTGCTGGCCGCACTGATCCACGCAGCGGTGGAAGTGCCGCACCCTTATGACGAGCATTCACGCGATGGCCGGCTGATGCGCTTGATCCTGGACGAACTGCAGGCACTTCCCATCTTGCCGCTGCATCTGCCCGAACCCGCCGATCCGCGGCTGCGCCGCATCGCCCGGCAGCTGGAACGGCGGCCGGATGATCCCTCCACGCTGCAGGACTGGGCTGCGCGCCTGCAGGTGGACGTCAAGACCGTCCAGCGGCTGTGCCAGCGTGAGCTGGGCATGACGTTCGGCCAGTGGCGACAGCAGGCGCGCCTGCTGCGCGCGCTGGAGCAGTTGGCACAGGGGCGGAAAGTCATCGACGTGGCGCTGGCACTGGGGTACGACAGTCCCAGCGCGTTCGCCAGCATGTTCAAGAAACGTTTTGGCCTCAGCCCGAGCCGGTTCTTCAATTGAACCCTGTGCCGCGACGCGGTGTCAGGGAGTAGACCCACGGTGCCAGGCACGCACATGCTCCACCAGCGCACGCAGCTTGGCCGGCGGGTTGTGCCGGTTGGGGAAATACAGGAAGAAGCCGGGGAATGCCGGAAGGAATTCGGCAAGCAGCGGCACCAGTTCGCCGCGCGCGATGTACGGCGCGAACGTTTCCTGCATCCCGATGGTGATTCCACCGTCGGCCAACGCGGTGCGCACCATCAGCAACATGTCATTGCTGGTGATCCGTGGCTCGACGGTCACGTCGAAATCCTGGCCGTCTTCGGCGAATTCCCAGCGATAAGGCGCCACGCCGGGTGCCGGTCGCCAGCCGATACAGCGCTGTGCTGCCAGTTCGCGTGGGTGCGTGGGCGTTCCATGGCGGGCGAGATAGGCGGGCGAAGCGACCACCACCTGCCGTTGCGGTCCGGTGATGGGAATGGCCACCATGTCCTGTTCGATCACCTCGCCAAGGCGCACGCCTGCGTCGAAGCCGGCCGCCACGATGTCTGATTCATCGTCGGTCACCGTGACATCCAGGGTGATGCCCGGATGGTTTTCGGCGAACGCGGCGATCAGTGGCCCGGACAGGAAGTGCTCGGCAATGGAGGTTACCGCCACCCGCAACAGGCCGCGTGGCTGGCCCTCACCGGCTGCTTCTTCCATCGCCGTGGCCACCGTGGCAAGCGGGCCGGTTATCTGCCGGTGCAGGCGCTCGCCGGCCTCGGTCAGGCGCACGCTGCGGGTGGAGCGCTGCACCAGTGCGATGCCCAGGTCATCTTCCAGGCGACGGATGCCCTGGCTGACGGCGGAGCGGGTCACACCCAGGCGGTCGGCCGCCGCGCGGAAATTGTCGCCTTCGGCGACGGCAAGGAACAGGCGAAGCAGGTTGAGATCGGCGTCCATTGGTTACCAATACTAACCATTCTGTCCAGCCGCTGACGGATTCCCTCGACAGCTGATGGTCCGTAACGTGGCCGCTCCCGTTGCATCCACCATCAGGAGCCCGCCGTGAACGAAGTGTCCAACAAGATCGTGCTGATTACCGGTGCCAGCAGCGGTATCGGCGAGGCCACCGCCCGCCTGCTGGCCCGGCAAGGGGCAACCGTCGTGCTGGGCGCGCGGCGCGTCGAGCGGCTGCAGCGCATCGTTGCCGACATCGAAAGCAGCGGTGGCAGCGCACAGGCGCGCGAACTGGATGTCACCTGCCGTGACGACGTCGATGCATTCGTGCGCAGTGCGCTGGATGCGCATGGACGCATCGATGTCATCGTCAACAACGCCGGGGTGATGCCGCTTTCCCCGCTCGCCTCGCTGAAGGTGGAGGAATGGAACCGGATGATCGACGTCAACATCCGCGGCGTGCTGCATGGCATCGCTGCGGTGTTGCCGCCGATGCTGGCGCAGGGGCACGGGCAGGTCATCAACGTGGCGTCCATCGGCGCGCACGCAGTGTCGCCGACCGCTGCGGTCTACTGCGCGACCAAGCATGCGGTGTGGGCGATCTCCGAAGGGCTGCGCCAGGAGAGTCCTTCCATCCGGGTCACGACCATCAGTCCCGGGGTTACCGAATCCGAACTCGCCGACAGCATTTCAGACGCACGGGGCAGGGAAGAGATGAAAGCATTCAGGGCAACGGCCATCCCGGCCGACGCCGTTGCCCGCGCGATCGTATTCGCGATCGGGCAACCAGCGGACGTGGATACCAGCGAAATCATCATCCGGCCCACCGCCAGCCCGCATTGACGGCAGGATGTCGCCGCCTCGGCCGGTCACCCGGTAGCAGGCACGGGCGCGTCGGATGCGATCAGCTTCTGCTGCTTCAGCTCGGCCCAGAAATCGGCCGGGATCGCGATCGACATGGATTCCACGTTCGCCTGCACCTGTCCGGGCGTGCGCGCACCGGGAATGATGCAGGAGACCACCTCCGGCGCGTTGGCGAACTGCAGCGCTGCCGTCCGGATGTCGATGCCATGGCGTTCGCAGATCGCGGCGATCTGCGCGCGCTTGCCCGGCGCCCATTCGGGGATCGGGCTGCCATACAGATAACGCTCCCGGCCGGTCAGGTAGCCGGCCAGCAGCGGCGAGCCCACCATCACCGAAACACCCTTCTCGGCCAGTTTCGGCAAGGTGTCGTGCAGGGTGGCTTCGTGGTCCAGCAGCGAATACTGGCAGGCCAGCAGCATGATGTCCGGGTCCGCTTCGGCGACCGCGCGCAGCGCCGGCTGCGGCCGGTTCACGCCGAAGCCCCAGCCCTTGATCAGGCCTTCTTCGCGCATCTTCGTCAATTCCGGCATGGCACCGCGCAACGCCTCGGCAAAACGCTGCTCCCAGGGCATGCCCAGGTCTTTTTCATTGTCCGGCGACAGGTCGTGGATGTAGACGATGTCCAGCTGGGAAACCCCCAGCCGGTTGAGGCTGTCCTCCACCGAACGCCGTGCGCCGTCGGCCGAATAGTCGTAGCGGTAACGGAACGGAGCCGGGTCATGCCAGCTGGTCTTCTGCAGCGGCCCGGCGGTGCCGCTGAGCAGCCGTCCCACCTTGCTGCTCAGCGTGTACTGGTCGGCCGGATGCTGGTGCAGTTGCTGGCCCATGCGCCGTTCGCTCAGGCCCAACCCGTACCATGGCGAGGTGTCGAACAGCCGCACGCCGGCGGCCCAGGCCGCAGCCATGGTGGCCTGGGCCGCTTCGTCGCTGGTGGGGGCCAGGCTGCCCCCCAGCGGTGCACCACCCAGTCCGATCCGGGTGGGAGGACGGTAGCGGCCGCCCGTTCGCTGCGGGCCTGGCGCTGGCAGCCTGCCGCTGCGTGGCGTGCCGCGCGTAGGCAGCACGCTGCCCGGCGCGGGTTGCTGGGCGAACAGCGGGGAGGCGGCGATCGCTGCCGCACCGGCGGCGGCGACGGAAAGGAACTGGCGTCGAGAGTTCACTGGAGTTTCCTTGGGAAAGGCAGGCAGGGGTCTCTGGCGTCGTTCGACCATACCGTGCAGGCATGTCAATGCAGTGGGAACGGAGCACCGGGCAGCCGCGGTCATGCCCGATCGATGTCGACGGCCTCCAGGTCGGTGGCGAAACGCCGCATGAGCCGCACCAGGTCCTCGAAATCCCGCGTGTCCCACTCCGCGAAGATCATCCTTCCCATCTTCTCCCGCGCGATGTCCACCGCGTCGGTCATGGCCTTTCCTTGCCGCGTGACGATGGCTTCGCGCAGCCGCCGGTCGTGCGTGCTTTCCTGGCGCTGTATCAGCCCCAGCCCCTCAAGTTTGGCGACCTGGCGGCTGACGGTGGTGTAATCGCGGCCAATGCGGTCGGCAAGTTCCACCACGCCGATGGGCCCCAGGCGCTCGATCCCGACGAGCAGGGGAAACAACGCGCGATCCAGCGCGATGCCGGCTTTCCGGACCATCGCCTCGTCACGTTGTGGGCGGTTCATCACGCTGACGATGCTGACCATGGCGTCGTGCAGCGTGCGCAACTGGCTCGATATATGTGCATCTTGCACATTTCTTTTCGGTGGCATAGCATCCTCTCCAATCACGTGCATATTACACATATTGGAGCGCCCACCATGCAGCAGTTCGTCCCGGTCGATGTGATCATCTGCGGAGCCGGTGCGGCCGGCCTCACGCTGGCCCTGGATCTGGCCCGCCGCGGCGTTGCTTTCCGCCTGTTGGAACAACGCGACACGCCGTTCAATGGATCGCGTGGGAAGGGCATCCAGCCGCGGACACAGGAACTGTTGGAGGACCTGGGCGTGCTGGACCGGGTAGTTGCCGCAGGCGGGTTCTATCCGCCCCAGCGGGTGCACCAGGCCGATGGCAGCCACGTCGATTCAGCGGTCGCGGAGGTTGGTGCGGCAACGCCGGCGGAACCGTACGCGTTGCCCTTGATGGTGCCGCAGTTCCTTACCGAAGCCACCCTCCGCGAGCGCCTGGCGGAGCTGGGTTACCGGCCGGAGTTCGGCAATGCGGTGGTCGGTTTCGTCCAGGACGACGAAGGAGTGACCGTCGAGGTGGAAGGCCCAGCCGGCAGGTCGATGCAGCGTGCACGCTACCTGGTGGGCGCGGACGGCGGGCGCAGCTTCGTGCGCGGGGCGCTTGGGGTCGGCTTTCCCGGCAGGTCCCTCGGTGCGCGCGCGGTGGTGGCGGATGTCGTGCTGGCCGGCTTGAGCCGGGATGCCTGGCACCGTTTCAACACTGCCGACAAGGAGGCGCAGATGGCCCTGTGCCCATTGGCGGGAACCGACCTGTTCCAGCTGCAGGCACCGGTTCCACTGGAGGGTGAGGTCGATCTTTCGGCTGCAGGGCTGACCGCGATGGTGGCCGCGCGTACAGGCCGCCAGGATATCCGCATCGACGCAGTGGAGTGGGCGTCGGCTTATGCAATGAGTGCAAGGTTGGCCGATCATTATCGTCGTGGACGGGTGTTGCTGATGGGCGACGCCGCGCATACGCACCCACCGACGGGCGGACAGGGCCTCAACACCAGCATGCAGGATGCGTACAACCTCGGCTGGAAGCTGGCGGCGGTGCTGGAAGGCGCATCACAGGCGTTGCTGGACACCTACGAAGAAGAACGGCGGCCCATCGCGGCGGACATGCTGGGCATGGCGACGCGGTTGCTGGACGCGGCCCGCCAGGGCGACATGCGGCGCGGGCGTGAAGTGCAACAGCTCGACCTCGGCTATCGCCAGTCCTCGTTGTCCCGGCATGCCGCGGAGCGCGCCGGCGAACGCCTGCAGGCCGGCGATCGCGCGCCGGATGCCCTGCTGCGCGGAGCGGCAGGGCAGGCCCGGCGCCTGTTCGATGTTTTCCGTGGCGCCCACTGGACCCTGTTCGGTTTTGAAGCCTCGGCCAGCTCATTCGCACCACGATCGAACCTGCACATCCACAGGATCGGTCCCAGCGGCGACCTGCGTGATGAAGCGGGGCAGGTGCGTGCGGCGTATGGGCTGGCAGCGGGCGACTGGGTGCTGGTTCGTCCGGATGGCTACATCGCGGCCATCCGTGCGACCGGTGATGCAGCGGCGATGGAAGAGCACCTGCGCGACCTGGGCCTGGTAGCGGCCTAGCGCAGCTGCGCCTCGCCCCAGGCAACGGCGGGTGGCAGCGCCGGGCCAGGGGCCTGGTGCCCGCTGGCAACCCATTGCGCGACCAGTTCCAGTACCTGGCTGCCGGAGACCGCCACGTCGACCGGAAGGGCAGCGTCCGTGGCGCTGATTGCAGGGCTTTCAAACAGCAGGCGTCCGTCGCCGTAAACGCGGAACCTGACCTCGCCGGCATCGCGTGGCGCGCCCTCCAGCAGGCCGACCTGTGCGCTGAAACGTGAGAATTCGCCCTTCGCATGCACTTCAAGGCGCGAATTGGCATGCACGCCGATGCCGTGGCGGTATTCATGCCCGTCGATCCGGAGTGGCTGTCCGTCCGGCGCCGCGTCGGCACGTGGCGTCCCACCCTGCGGATCGCGCGGCGTGCTGTATACCGGCAGGCCGTCGGCCGCCACGTGGATGCGCGCGGTCATCTCGCTCAGCAGCATGCCTTCGGCCAGGATCGGCGTGCCTTTGACCTTCAGCATGACCACCTCGCGTGGCTGCAGGGTGTAGCGCAAGGCAGCGCGGGCCTGCGGCTGGTCTTCATGTCGCCACAGGTCGCGTACGGAGAACGCAGTGCCCGCGGCGAGCTTCATCCGTGCCGGGTCCACCGATGCCGTGGCAACCGACGGGCCGCGATTGAACAGCAGCACGGCGCGCTCGCCACGTACCGAAAGCGGCTTGACCAGCACCTGCACGCCATCGCCATCCTGTACCAGTGTCGCCTGGTTGCCGGCCGCATCCTGGTTCACCGCGATGACCTCGGGATTGGACAGCACCTCGATCAGCGCATCGGGCGCCTTGGCCAGGTCGAAGCCCATCAACAGCGGTGCCGACAGCATCGCCCATAGCGAGAAATGCGTGCGTGCTTCGGTCAGGTGCTTGCCATCGAATTCGCCCAGGCCCACCGCCAGCATGTCCGGGTCGTTCCAGCGGCCAGGGCCGGCATACAACTCGCGCTGCGATGCCGAATCGAAGTTGTGCAGCATGCTCTCCCAGGTCGGCTCGATGTCCGGGCTGGTACGCCACAGGTTGCCATGCCGGCCCCCCCAGTCGCGCACCCCGGCTTCGCCCCAGGGGCAGATCGACAGCACGTAATCGTTGTCCGGATTGAGTTCGGCCAGCAGGCGCCCGACGCGGGCGTACTGCGTTTCCACTGCATCGCGATCGGTGTGCAGCGCATCGCCGCGCACGATGGTCGGGCGCACCACGTCCAGGCCGGATTCGAGTACCGGCGCGCTGCCGGGGCCGAAGTCGGCCAGTCCACAGGCATCGACCTTCAGGTAATCGAAACCCCAATCCTGGAACATGGTCTTCAGGTCGGAGGCCTCGAAGCCCTGCAGCCCGATGCCGCGCTCTGCCACGCTGCCCACCGGCAGGTTCGGGCTGCTGCGATCAAAGGCCTGCGAACACGCATTGCGCCCCACGTCGGTATACAGCCCTGCCTTGAAGCCGCGGGCATGCAACTGGTCGGTCCAGGCGCGCAGGCTGGTGCGGCCATCGCTGCCTTCGGCGATGGGGAACATGGACGTGCGGATCCTGATCTCGCCGTTGGCCTGGCGTTTCAGCCACCAGCCGTCGTCGATGTTGATGTAGCGGTAGCCTGCCTGCTGCAGGCCACGGCGCTGGATGGCATCGACCACCGACAGCATCTTCTGCTGGTCCACTTCGGTCCGGAAAGCATTCCACGGGTTCCAGCCCATCGGGGGCGTCGCCGCCGCCCCATGGCCGTAGACACTGAAACGCGCCGTCGGCTGCAGCGCATCGTTGCGCTCGCTGGCCACGGCGGTGAAGGGAAGGGTGGCCAGCAGCGCGGCCATCAGCAGCGGTTTCATCGCAGGTCTCCGTCCAGGTCCGGTAGGGCGGGGCCATGCCCCGACGGTTTCAGTATCCAGCCAACTTGCGTGCATACATCGCCGCGCCGAAATGCGGTGCATGCAGCGGTTCCTGCAGTGCGAAATCCGCACTGGCCGCATGCAGCGCGGAAGCAAACGGCAGCATCAGCGCATCGCCGGCACTGAAGGCACCGCCGGACCAGGACAACGGCACGGTTTCACCGGCCTCGAAGCCCAGCGTGATCCGCAGCGCGTCGGCGATGGCAGCCAGCTCCTGCCCGGCGCGTTCGAAGATCGAGGCCGCCACGCCGTCGCCAGCGCGCGCCGCCTGGGATACCAGTGGCGACAGCCGGGCCAGCTCGCCGCGCGATCCGTGGCCTTCACCGTATACGAATGCGCAGATGTCCAGGTCATGTTCGCCGAGCTGGAAGTGCTCGCGCAGGATCGCGTGCAGCGGCCCCCGCGGCAGCCGGCCGTCGCTCATGCGCGAGAACGCGTTCAGGCCCTGCACCGCGATCCAGTAGGCCGAACCTTCGTCGGAGAACGCTTCGCCCCAACCGCCCGCCCGTGCCGACGCATCGCCGCGTCGCCCGTAACCCATCGAGCCGGTGCCGGCGATGATGTTGATGCCGTCGGCGCAGGCCAGCGAACCGGCCCAGCCGCACACCATGTCGTTGTCGCAGGCGTAGCGCGCATGGCCGAGTACCTGGCCGGGAAGCACCTGCAGCGTGGCCGTGGCACGGCTGTCCTCGCCATAGGCGGGCAGGCCGAAGAACGCATGGGCGATGTCGGCGCTGCCACGCTGCACCTGCGCCAGGACCTGCGCGAGGCCATCGGTGAGGACCTCGCGCACGCCGTCCAGCCCCACCTGCGGGTGGTAAGTGGTTCCCAGCTGCGCTTCGGCCAGCAGGTTGTCTTCGGCATCGATCAGCGCGAAGCGGGTCTTCGTGCCGCCGCCGTCCACGCCCAGGAAGAGGGCGCCGGTCATGCGTCCAGCGCGTACAACTGCACGCCCTGTACCACGCGGTTGACGATGCCGGCCGGGTTGGGATTGTCCGGTGTCACGCCGCGCGCCAGGGAATGCAGCAGGGCATGGATCTGCGCGATGGCGATGTACGGCCACGACAGGTCCAGGTCCGGCGCATCTTCCAGGCCGGCCACGACCATGACGTCGGCAGCCGCGTCGCTGCGCGGGCGTGCGGTGATCTCGACCACCCGCGCGGCGCTGCCTTCGCGACGCAGTTCGTCGATCAGGTCCTGGTCGTAGCGGCGGGTGTAGGGATCGTTGGAGACGAACACGAGTACCAGCGTGCGGTCGGTGAGGAAGGTCTTCGGTCCATGGCGGAAGCCCAGCGGCGAGTCGTAGCAGGTGGCCACGGCGCCATTGGTCAGTTCCCCCAGCTTCAGCGTGGCCTCGCGCGCCAGCCCCTGCAGCAGGCCGCTGCCCAGATAGACCACGCGGTCATGGCGGACGTCGGCCAGCGTGTGCAGCAGCGGCAGCGACGCGTCGATGACCTGCGCGGTGGCGGCGGCGATCGGGCCGATGCGTGCGTCCAGCGTGCCGGCCGGCAGCAGTGCGGCGGCGGTGGCGTACATCATGCAGCTGAAGCTGGAGGTCATCGCAAAGCTGGTGTCGTGGGTTTCCTCCGGCAGCAGGATGGTCATCGCCTGCGCTACCGGCACGCGGGCCAGCGCCCCTGCCGGGTTGCAGGTCACCACCAGGTGCCTTACGTCGTCGACCAGCGATTCGGCAAGTTCGACCGCAGCCAGGCTTTCCGGGCTGTTGCCGGAGCGGCCGAAGGACACCAGCAGCAGCGGCTGCGCCGGGTCCAGGTACAGCGTGGGTGCGCACACGATATCGGTGGTGGGTACGGCATCCACGCGCGCGGCCAGCGCACGGTCCAGCAGCGGCGCCAGGCACTGGCCGATGTAGGCCGAAGTGCCCGCACCGGCCAGGATGACGCGGGCACGCGGATCATCGACCAGCGGGCCGGCGAACGCGCGCAGCTGCGCGTGCATCTGCGCGACCATGGCATGCGTGCGCTCCAGCATGCGCGGCTGCTGGGCGATTTCGCGCGCGGTCCACAGCGCACCCTTCGCTTCCAGCGTGTGTTCGGGAAAGCCCAGTATTTCAGGAGAGGTCATGGTCTTGGCATGCATGGTGGTAGTCATCGAGGACAGCGCTGATATGGGCCATGGCCAGGGACTGCGGATCAAGCGAAGCAGTCCCGTTGCGTACTGCATGCAGGGCATGGGGGAGGTATTGGCCGATGAGCGGCAGCGGCGGCGGGTCGGCGCGCAGGTTGTCGAACAACTGCGCGCGCGCCTGTTCGATCCGCGCATCCGGCCAGTAGTAGCGGATGCGGTCGCTGAGGCTGTACTGCAGGTCGGTGGCCAGCGCGCGGCCTTCGCCGTGGTAGTAGCGCTGCCAGTAGCCCGGCGCGTCCTGCATGCGCTGCAGGGTCACCTCGCGCAGGCCGGCACGTTGCCCTTCGGCAATCCATTCGCGCTCGATCGCATCCAGTGCCCACAGAGCCTCACGCAGCGCGAAGGTCAGGCCGGGGCCGACCTTCAGGATGGCGAAATGATCGCGTACCAGTGCGCCCAGCGCATCGCGGGTCTGGTAATCGGTGGAGTGTGCTTCGAACACCATGCCCGGTACGGTGGTGACCGCTTCGCTCAGCGCATGCGCCTTGCTGCTGTCGTAATCGATGACATCGTGATGGTCGAACTCTACGCCCGGCTGCACCACCGAGGCCACCACGCGCTGCCACGCGTCCTCCAGGCCAGCACCGGCGAAGGCATCGCGGTGCGCCTGGATGGTGGCCAGCGCCGCGTCCGGGGTGGTCAGCGCCAGCCCTTCGATGGCCTCGGTGGCGCCGCCCGGCACCGGTACCTCGGTGCCGATCACATACACGGGTGCTTCGCCGCCCGCCACCGCCCAGGCCGCTTCGGCGGCACGGCACAGGCGCACGGCGCGGCGCACTATTTCTGCTTCCGGCAGCGGCTCTGGATCGCCAGAGCAGGCCATGGAACAGTCCAGGTGGATCTTGCGGAAGCCTGCCGCGATGTAGGCGGCCACCATGACCTCGGCCTTGTCCATCGCCGCGCCGGCGTCGAGGTCGGTCCAGGGGTTGGGGCCCAGGTGGTCGCCGCCCAGTGCGATACGTGACGTATCGAAGCCGACACGCTGGGCGATGCCATGCACGAAGGCAACGAAATCAGCCGGACGCATGCCGGTGTAGCCACCGTCCTGGTTGACCTGGTTGCAGGTGGCCTCGAACAGCAGCAGGTCCTGGCCGGTGCGCTGGGCATGGCGCAGGCTGGCTTCGATGACGAGGGGATGGGCCGAGCAGATCGAGGTCACGCCGGTGGCGTGGCCCTGCCGATGCCGCGCGACCAGGTCGAGCAAAGCGTGCATGGGAAAATCCTGTCAGGGGAGGGGGGGCCGTGGCGGTGCGCGTTCGGGTTCCAGCACCAGCAGCAGCGAAGCGACCAGGGCGAGCACCAGGCCGATGGCTTTCAACGGCCCCGGCACCACGCTGGCGAACAGCAGCGACAGCACGGCGGTGATCAGCGGCGCGCCGGCATTGCTCAGTGGCGCGACCACCATCGCCTTGCCGTGGCGGAATGCATGGACCAGGGTCAGCGCACCGATCGCGTTGAGTATCTGGATGCCGGCTGTCATCCACGGTCCGTCCAGTCCCATGTTGATCGGTTGCGACCAATCGGTCATCGCCAATGCCACCGGTGCCAGCAGCAGCGCGCCCAGGGTCATGTAGGCGAAGATGCTTTCCGCGCGCACGCTGTCGTTGGCGAGCTTCATGAAATAGGCCTGCAGTCCCCAGGCCAGCATGATCAGCAGCGACTGCAGGAACCAGCCCAGTCCGGCAGCGCCGCGGCCGAAGGACAAGTCCAGCAAGGGCAGGGCGACCAGCGCCAGCACGATGCCGAGCGTGCCCTGCCAGCCGGTGCGCTCGCGCAGCAGCAGGTAGGACAGGGCGATGGTGACCACCGGCGACAGCGAGATCACCGGGAACACGAAGTACGCCGGTCCCACCGTGAGCGTGTGGAACAGCAGCATCTGTCCGCCGGCGCCGAGCAGGCCGATGATCAATCCGTACGTTACCGCGCGCGGCGAGCGTTCCAGCTGCCAGCCGCCGCGCCACAGGATGTACAGCGCCGGCGGCAGCATGGTCAGTGCCCAGACGCAGTACACCAGCGTGTCCGGGAACCCATGCGCGGCCGACAGCGGCGACAGCGCGCCCCAAACGCCCCACAGCGCGACAGTGGCCAGCGCGAAGCCCAGCCATGGCCGACGTCGGGGGGCAGCGGACACGGCCACCGCATCGGCACTCATGCCGTGGTCCCGGCCGGGGTGGCCTGCAGGAACAGGAAGCGTTCGAAGCGCGCAGGCAGGCTGGCGGTGGCGCCGCCTTCGACCACGCCCAGGTCCTTCTCGTTGAACAGGTCGCGGACCTGCCAGCGGCCCGGCGGCAGCCCGCGCAGCTCCACCTTGCCGGTCCATTGAGGTGCGTAGAAGGTGTAGTACTGCGCGCCATCCTTGCGGATCGCATGGGCCTCGGGCTTGTCGAAACCGATGTCATACAGCGTGCCCAGGTACTCGCCCTTTGGCAGCATGTGGGTGTTGTACAGGCCCACCCACCTGCGCCACAGCGCCTCGCGCTCTTCGGTCAGCACGTAGCCGCCCGGTGGCATCGGCATCGAGGGGCGATCGGTGTCCTTGGGCCAGGTGAACTTGCTGGAGATCACCGCACCGATACCGACGCTGGAGGCGAAGTCATCACGGTTGTCCGACAGCTCCACGTGGTCGCCGGCGTAACTGCTGCGCTCGCCGATCAGTGCCTTGATCGACTTGCCCTTGCTGCGTACCTGCCACGAGGACAGCGGGTCGGAAGACGGGAACTGGTCGGTAGCCGGCAGGTTGTGGAAGGCGAAGGCGGTACCGCAGGGACACAGCTCCACCACTGCGTCGGGATTGGCATCGTGCGCGGCACGGTAGATCGCATCCCAGAACTTCGCCAGGCCGACCACCGAATCCTCCGGGCTGGCATGCTTGTGCGCCGGGTTGTAGCACGGCGCCACTGCGTTGAGATGCTGGCCATCGAGCTTGATGCCCTCGAAGCCCCAGTCGCCGATGGCCTTCCGGGTAAGTGCGACGTAGAAGTCGATGGTCGGCTGGTAGGCCGGGCACTGGGTCAGCGCGTTCCACCAGGTCACGGTCTGGAAAGCGCCTTCCTTGTCCAGCAGCAGCATGTCCACGTGGTCGTGCAGCACGTCGCTGCCCGGATCGGCTGCCAACGGTGCCAGCCACAGGCGCGGGCGCATGCCATGCCTGCGTACTTCGGCAGTGAAGGCACGCATGTCCGCATCGCCGCGCGGGAACTTGCGCAGGTCGATCTTCCAGTCGCCTTCATTGGTCTGCCAGCCATCGTCCAGTACCGCCCACTCGAAGCCGAGCTCCCTGGCCTTGGGCAAGGTGGCGTAGATCTGCTCGACGCTGAAATCGCGCTCATAGCCCCAGGCGCACCAGATCGGCGCGAACGCCGACTCCGGCGGGCGCGGGCCTTCGATGCCTTCGGCACGCATGAACGCCTGGTACTGCTCCAACGGGGCATAGAAGTCGCCTTCATGGACCGCCAGCAGGGTGCGCTCGGTGACCAGCTCCTGGCCCGGTGCCAGGGTGATGGGCTGCGGCGATTCGATGGCGATGGTCGCGCCCTTGGCAGTGCGCTGGACCGGCATCTCCAATGGACGCGGCACCGGTTCGATGTGGCCCACTGCCAGCCCGACGTCGCGGCGCCAGATGTTGGCCATCGGCGTGCCGCCGCCATAATCGGACGAGTCCATGGCCAGCGAGTTGCGCTGGTCGAAGCTGTCATCCAGCGGCTGCACCCAGTCGCGCCGATCCGTGTGGGTGGCGCCGGAGAAACTCCAGAATCCGCCCGGCGCATCGTCCAGCTGGTAGGCGCTGCTGCGCCAGCCGGTGACTTCCAGTGGTGCGTTGCCAATGTTGCGGTATCGCACCTGCAGCAGCGCGGCGCCTGGCTGGCTGTCGAAGCTGCTCACCGCTACCTGTTTTTCGACACCTGCGGCGTCGGCGCGGCCGGAGAAAACCACCTGCCGGCCGGAACCGTGGCGTGGGTCATCCAGCACATGCGCCTGCTGGTCGATCAGCGCAAAGTCGGTCAGGGCACCGCTGGCCAGCAGCAGTGCCTCGCTTGGCTGCCAGCCGGTGAGGGCTTTTCCATGGCGCGAAACACGCGTGTGCATGCGCTTGTCGAATGCGATGGACAACACGGCATCGCCGGCATCCTGGCCTGTGCTGCGGGAGGCAGTGGCGGCGCGCACCCAGGGGGCTGCACTCCAGACCATGCTGCCTGCCACGCTTCCGGCAATCAGCTTCAAGGCGGTACGGCGTCCAATCGGTGGCATGAGTGTCATTCCGGTGGAGATGCCTTGCATTCTGCGCGAGCGCTTCCTGTTGTTGCAAGCGTTTTGTTGCGATATGGTTCGATTAAGTTTCGTTTCCTTGCGAGGGTGGGCCATGCGGTTGGATACAGGTGTATGGAAAGCGTGTGCGGTGGCGGGTTTGTTCAGCATGGCGGCCTGTACGCCGACGCCCAGCGCGGAAACCGGCGTCGCGGCGGATACGTCCACCGAAGCGGCCGGCCCGGCTACGGGCGACGATGCGCCCTACGCCATGGCGGACTTCGCCACGGTGCGCAAGTTCGATGCGCATGTGCACGCCAACGATGCCGACACGTCGATGCTGCAGCAGGCGCGCGCGGACAATTTCGAACTGTTGTCGATCAATGTCGACTACCCGGATTTCCCCAGCCTGCAACACCAGCGCGAGATCACGCTGGCACAGGCCAAGGCCGATCCGGCCCACTTCCATTGGGCGGCGACGTTCTCGATGAGCGGGTTTGGCGACAAGGCCTGGTTGCAGCAGGTCAACGCCGGGCTGGACCGCGACGTGGCCGAAGGCGCGGTGGCGGTGAAGGTCTGGAAGAACATCGGGATGGTGGAAAAGGATGCGCAGGGCAAGGCGATCATGCTCGACAACCCCGGCCTGGCGCCGGTGGCCGAGCATGTGCGCGCGCTGGGCGTGCCGTTGATCGCGCACCAGGGCGAGCCCTACAACTGCTGGTTGCCGCTGGACAAGATGACCACCAACAACGACCGCGAGTACTTCGCCAAGCACCCGCAGTACCACATGTACCTGCATCCCGAGCAGCCCTCGCACGCGACACTGATGGCCGCGCGTGACCGTTTCGTCGCGGCCCACCCGACGTTGCGCGTGGTCGGCGCGCACATGGCCAGCCTGGAATACGACGTGGACGTGCTGGCCGGCTTCCTGGATCGCTTTCCGAACGCTACCGTGGACCTGGCCGCACGCATGAGCCAGGTGCAGTACCAGTCCAATGCGGACCGCGCCAAGGTGCGCGACTTCTTCATCCGCTACCAGGACCGGCTGCTGTACGGCACCGACCTGACCCAGTCGCCAGGCGCGGAGCCTGCGCAGGTCAAGGCGGAAACGCACGCGGTATGGCAGTCGGACTGGCGTTACCTGGCCACCGCTGAAACCCAGCATGTGGACGTGCTGGAAGCCGACGTGCAGGGACTGGGGCTGCCGCGCTCGGTTATCGACAAGGTGTATTACAGCAACGCCGTGCGCGAGTTCAACCTGCAGCGCGCGTTGTAGCGCCGAGCCATGCTCGGCGGCCTTTCGCGGTCACCACAGCCGCCGAGCATGGCTCGGCGCTACGGATGGTTCGGTGCCACGAATGGTTCGGCGTTACGGATGGTTCGGTGCCACGGATGTCGCAGCGACGTCTAGGCCAGCTGCAGGTCCACGCCCAGCGCGCGGCAGGCCTGGGCGACGTCATCGGGCGTACCGGTATCGGTGATCAACGCATCCAGGCCGGAGATCGGGATGATGCGGTGCAGGCAGACCCGGCCGAACTTCGAGCTGTCGGTGATGGCGACGATGGCCTGGGCGGCTTCGACCATCTTGCGGTTGAGCATGGCCTCGGGCTCGTAGTGGGTGGTGATGCCGCGCTCCAGGTCGAAGCCGTCCACGCCCAGGAACAGCAGGTCCACATGCAGCGCGTCCAGCGCTTCCACGGTCAGGCCGCCGTAGAAGGCCATGTTCTTGCGGCGCAGCTCACCGCCCAGCATCACCAGGTTGATGCGGGTCTTGGGGCTGAGCGCGGTCAGTACGCCGAAATCGTTGGTGACCACGGTGATGTCGATATCCGGCAGCGCTTCGGCCAGCTGGATGGAGGTGGTTCCCGAATCCAGCGCGATGGTATCGCCGGGCTTCACCATGGCGGCTGCACGCGCACCGATGCGCCGCTTCTCATCCAGGTAGACGGTGCGTTTGGCCTCGTAATGCGGTTCGGCGGCCGTGGCCGGCGCACTGACGGCGCCGCTGTCGATCCCGCCGCCGTAGGCGCGCGCCATGACCCCGCGCTCGGACAGGTAGCGCAGGTCCTTGCGGACGGTCTGCGGGCTGACACCGAACTGTTGGGCCAGGGAGGACACCTGCACGCTGCCGTGCTGGCGGACCAGTTCACTGATCTGTTGACGGCGATGACTGGTGTCTCGGGTGGCGGCCATGCAGAAAGCTCCTTTCAAACATTCCAGAGTATGGGCCTTTTCGTTACATTTCGCTATTGATGCAAAACGAAACCTCATATACGCTCGGTTTCGTTGTTTCACCAGCCAGGCCCCCACAGCCGTCCGTCCTACGCTTCATGCCTCAGGAGAGAGAGCCCGTGAACGCCGTCCGTCTGCACCGCCACTGTCTTTACCATGGAATTGCCCTTGCCTTGCTGATGCCCGCCGCCACGGCGTGGTCCCAGCAGGCTACTGCCACTGCGGCAGTCGACCCTGCCGGCGAAACTGCCGCGGCGGCCGAAGATGACCCCGACCGCACTGCCATCGACCTGGAGACCGTACAGGTCAGCGGCGTACGCGCCGCGCTGGCGCGCTCCACCGAACTCAAGCGCGATGCTGCCACCGTGCAGGATTCGATCAGCGCGCTGGAACTGGGTCGTTTCCCGGATGACAACGTGGCCGACTCGCTCAGCCACATCACCGGTGTATCCATCACCCGCACCGCCGGCGGTGAAGGGCAGAAAGTCAGCGTGCGCGGCCTCGGCCCGGAGTACACGCTCACCACCTTCAACGGCCGCATCCTGGCCACCGACGGCGCCGGTCGCGATTTTGCCTACGACGTGCTGCCATCCGATGTGATCAGCGGCGCCGACGTGGTCAAGGGCGCGCAGTCGGTGCTGACCGAAGGCGCCATCGGCGGCCTGATCAACCTGCGCTCGGCCAGTCCGTTCGACCAGAAGGGCCAGCACGCCATCGTCCGCGTCGAGGGCGACCGCAACCAGATGTCCGAACTCAACGGCCGCAAGTTCTCCGCGACCTACAGCAATACCTTTGCCGACGACACGATGGGTATCCTGCTGGGAGCGGTATATGCCGAGCGCAAGGACCGTACCGACATCGCCGGCAACGACGGTGGCTGGACCCGCAATCCCGATCCCAGCGACCCGAACTGGGGTGGCAATGCATGGGGCGGCAACATCGACCCCAACGGCAACGGCGAACTGGACCCGGATGAGTACGGCCTGATCGCGCCTGGCCAGTTCCGCGTCGGTTCGATCCTGGAAGACAAGAAGCGCCGCGCATTCTCCGGCAAGTTCGAATGGCGCCCCAATGATGACGTGACCATCGTGGTGGACGGCCTGAAGACCCGGCTGGATTCGCCGCAGGTGTCCTACCAGCAGTCGTTCTATCCGCTGTTCGCGCCGGGGCGCTGGTCGGACATCAACGTGCAGAACGGCATCGTCACCGGCTTCACCATGGACAACCCGGATCCGGAGCAGCGGATGAATCCGGAACTGCTCAATCAGACCGAACACCGCGTGGTGGAGACCGACCTGTTCGGCATCAACGGGCGCTGGAACGTCAACGACAGCCTGACCCTGACCGGCGACCTGTACCGTTCCAGTTCCGAACGTTCCTCCGGTGGCCAGGATACCTACGTGGTGCTGCGCATGAACCAGCCCAACGTAACCCGCATCGACCTCACCCGCGGCGCGATGCCCAACGTGACCACCACCTTCGACGATGGCCGCGACCTGAGTACAGGCCTGGCCAATGGCCAGTTCACCGACCGCGATTTCAACACCCATTACATGGAACTGCGCGGTGACAACATCAAGGACGAGATCACCGGCGGCACCATCGGCGGCAAGCTGTACGTGGGCGAGTGGAACATCGACAACCTCAACTTCGGCTTCACCCGCACCGAACGTAGCAAGCGCCGCGACCTGATCAACAACACCCTCAACGGCGGTGCCGATTACTACTCGGTGGACAACGCCATCAACGTGGGCGACCTCGGTGGCGGCGTACTGGACCGCACCCTGGCGCTGCCGCATTTCATGGACAAGGTCGGCTCGGCCTTTCCGCGCGCGTTCCTTGGCTTCGACGTGCCGAACTACCTGGCCAGCCTGGAGGCCTACAACGGCCAGCCGCGCCCGGATGGCACCGTCTACGACTATTCGATGGCGGCGCCGCAGTGGAATCCGCTGGAAAGCTACCGGGTGGAGGAGAAGACCAACGCGTTCTACGTGCAGGCCGACCTGTCCGGCGAGCGCTGGAACGCGGACGTGGGCGTGCGCGTGGTCAGCACCCAGACCCGTGCCGAAGCGTGGGACGCGAAGATCATCAGCATCACCGAGAACGGTGCCTTCAACTACACCGCGCGCTATGCCGATCCGACCCCGGTGCTGCAGGACGGCAGCTACCGCTACATCCTCCCGTCGGGCAACTTCACCTGGCGCTTCACCGATGACCTGATGCTGCGCCTGGGCGCGGCCAAGACCATGGCACGCCCGCCGGTGGACAAGCTGGCCCCGACCAACACCACCGCCAGCGTGTCATGGGGTGAGTTCACCCAGATCTACGGCGGCAACGTCGACCTCAAGCCGTATACCGCCAAGCAGGGCGACGTGTCGCTGGAGTGGTACTTCGCAGAACAGTCCATCGCCAACGTGGCGGTGTTCTACAAGCGCATCGAGAACCAGATCACCACCAGCTGGGAGCCGGGGCAGGACATCGGCGTACCGGGTTACCTGTTCAACGTCATGCGGCCGATCAATGGCGATTACGCCAAGGTCCATGGCGTGGAAGCCGGCCTGCAGCACTTCTGGGAGAACGGCCTGGGTTTCCGCGCGCAGTACACCCGCAACTGGTCCAAGAGCTTCGTCGACGGCGAAGAGCGTCCGCTGGAGGGCATCGCGCCGTCGGTGTATTCGCTGGGCCTGATGTATGAAAAGGGCCCGTGGTCGGTCAGTGCCACCGCCGACCACAGCGATGGTTTCGTCACCGCCACCAACGTGCTGGGTACCGGTTACAACGAACAGTCCGACAAGCTCACCTGGCTGACCGCGAGCATCTCCTATGAGATCAATGACATGTTCAGCGTAAGCCTGCAGGGCCAGAACCTGCTGGATGAGGCGCAGACCTACAGCATCAACGGCAACCCGTTGCTGTCGCAGGGCTACTACCGTTATGGCCGGTCGTTCACGCTGGGCTTCAGCGCGCGCTTCTGACGGTCCATCGGGGCCAGGTTCCTTCCTCGAGCGGAGGACCTGGCCCCATGCAGCTTTACTTTGGCGGCAGCAGCCGCGGCTGCTTGTCGTACCATTCCCGCGCACCGGCCAGATGCCATTGCCGCTGCTGGCCGTCCAGTTCGATGCCTGCGCCCAGCATTCCCCAGCGCAGGTACAGGTCACCCCGCTTGCCGGATTTTCCAAGGTCCAGGCGGCCACGTAACGAAAGACGATCGTTCTCTGCGTGCAGGTCATCCACCAGCAACTGGCCCTGTCGCCAGCGCAACTGGCCGGTAGCCTGTACCTGCCCGGAGTCAACCAGTCCCAGCACCCAGCGTGGGTACGCGCTGCGTTCGCCGAAGACGTCCAGCAACGGGCCCGCATCGCGCAGTTCCAGCCCTGCCACCGCCTCTGCCTGCCACGGCGCGGCCGCGCCAAGGTGCCCCTTGCGTATCGCCACCTCGCCCCACCAGTTGCTGTCGGTGCCATCGCCGATGCGCACGTCCTGCAGGCGCAGCGTGGTGCCGTCCAGATCGAATTGCCTGCTGTCGAAGTCGGCCCGGCGCAGTCGCGCCTGCAGGCGCGCGTTGCCGCGCATCGCTATGCCCGCCAGCTGCAGCCGTGCCTGCTGGCCACGCAGGTCCGCATGGCCGGTGCCGACCCGGCCGGTGGCGTCCAGCTCGACATCGCCACTGAGCAGGCCGCTGCCACCGAGCAGTTGCAGCGGTTCATCGCGCAGGTAGCGGTTGTAGCGGGCCAGGTCGGGCACCCGGGCATCGTTGAAGCGCAGGTGTGCACGGGCTCCTTCCTTCAGCTTTTCCAGGCGCGCGTCGCCGGCAAGATCGAGCGTCATCGCATTACCTTCGAACAGCACCTGGCCCGGTGCCTGGAGCGGAGCGGCGCTGAAGCGTGGGATGGCCACCTGCAGGCGCGCCTGGTCCGGCTTGCCGGCGACGATGCTCCCCTGTGCATGGGCGGCGCCACGCATCTGTATGCCGGCGACCTCGGCCACGGCCGTTACCTGCGGGATCTCCAGCGTGCTGCCCGGTGCGAGCTGCCCCGCTGCAAGCTCCAGGTCGGCGCGCAGCAGGCCACCGCCGTCCAGGTGGAACCATGGCTTGCGCACGAACAGATCGGAAATCCAGTTGAGCGATTCGAACTTCCAGCTGCCGCGCAGCTGGCCTGACAGGCGTGGCAGCAGGTCCGACATCGCGTGGAAGGGGATCTCGCGGCCGGCGACCTGCAGGTCTGCCTGCAGTTCGCTGCCGGTGGCCGGGTCGCGTGGCAGCCGTGCCTGCACCCGCACAGCCTCGGCCACGTCCAGCTGCAGCGCGAGCAGGCCGCGATCGGTCGCCCCGACCCCCGCATGCACCGGCATCCGCCACACCAGGTGGCTGCCCCGGCGCAGCTCGCCGTGGTCCATGGCAAGGTCTGCGGACAATCGGGCGGTGGACGGAACCGCGCCGACTTTCACCTGCGCGCCGCCGGTGTCGACGGTGATCGCCTGGCTGCGCGCATCGATCTTCAATCCTGCGGAAAGGATGCCGAACTTGCGCAGGCCCGGTGCCTGGTCGCGGTAATGGCGGGGGTAGCGTGCGTGGGCGGAGATGCTCGCTTCATCGAGCAGGGTCAGGCCATCGACGCTGACGCTTGCCTGTTCGAAGGTGGCGTTGGAATCGAACAGCTCCGATGGGCCGCCGCGCATCTGCTTGAGGAAACCGGCCGTCCCGCGTCCATTGCCAGTGATCAACAGGCCGCCGAACTGCCCGCTGCGGATGCTGTCGCTATGGATCGCATCGAGTCGCAGGGTCCAGCCGTCGTCACTGCGCGGCGGCGGCGCGATGGCCTTGTCCGCGCGCGTGACCACCGCGCGCACCTCGCTGGCATCCACGCGGGGAATGCGCACTTCGCGGCGGAACAGTGCCCACACGGAAATGCGCGCGCTGGCACGTTTGGCGCTCAGCACGTAGGCGGTGCGGTTGGCTTGCCCACGCATGCGCACGTTCCACAGCACGGCATGCCCGGGGACCACGGTCAACGCCGGTCCGGTCTGCAGCCAGTACTTCTCCGGCTTGCGGTTGGTGAGTGCGTCGAACAACGGGGTGTTGAGGAACACGTTGCCGGCGATCAGGTACACCAGGTACAGCGCCAGCAGGACCGCGAGGGTGGTGCGCAGCGGGCGTGGCCAGCGCTGCATGCGCTCGCGGATCAGGGACATGGCAGGGCGGATGGCGGAGGGATGGCACCACTATCGACAGGTGCGCGGCGCCATGGCGTGAAGGGGCGGCAGTGGCGGATTCGGGCACGCAGGGAATGCGCCACGATGTGCCGGATCCGGTGACTGGCCCTTCCGGCCCGTTTTCATCTGCACGGGCAGTGCTATGTTCCCCTGCAGGCCACGCAGCCATCGTGCGTCGGCAACCACCATCGCAAGGGGATCAGCATGCTTGTCCGTCATACCGCTCTGGCATCGGCCGTGGCCGTTGCTGCACTTGGCCTGCTGGTCGTCCCGTCGGCGTTCGCCGACTACAGCAGGCCGCCCGAACACCTGCTCAAGGTATTGAAAGCCCCGCCACCGCCGCTGCCCAGCGTGGACCCCAGCGGCCAGCGCCTGTTGCTGACCACGGCGCAGACCTATCCGTCCATCACCCGCGTCGCACAGCCCTACCTGAAGCTGGCCGGCGTGCGCCTGGAGCCCGGCAACCGCAGCCGCCACGACACCCCGGGGGGCTACGGCATCCCGGCCTGCGTGGCGGATTTCACCCTCGTCGATGTCGCCAGCGGCAAGCAGACCAAGGTGCCCTTGCCGCAGGGATGCGCTGGCCAGGCGCAATGGTCGGCCGATGGCCAGCGTTTCGTGTTCCAGAACGCGGTGGAAAGCGCGGTGCAGCTGTGGGTGGGCGACGCGGCCAGCGGCCAGGTCAGGCAGGTCCCCGACGTGCAGTTGAATCCCATCTTCGGCGATACCGTGCAATGGCTCGGCGGCACGCAGCAGTTGCTGGTGAAGCTGGTGCCAGCCGACCAGGGCCCGGCACCTTCCAATGGCGGCGTGCCGACCGGTCCGGATGCGCAGGAATCGCTCGGCAGCAGCGGCGAGAGCAGCACCTACGAGGCGCGCGACACGCTGGCCAGCACGCATGATGAGGCGCTGTTCGCGTACTACGGCCAGTCCCAGCTGGCCGTGGTCGATGCCAGCAGCGGCAGCACGCGGCCGGTGGGCCAGCCAGGCCTGTACAACGGCATCGACGCCGCCCCCGATGGCGTGCACGTGCTCACCGAAACCATCAGGCCACCGTTCTCGCACGCGGTGACCTACCAACGCTTCGCCCACGAGGTGGCGGTGCTGGACCTGGCCAATGGCCGCAGCGCGACCATCGCCAGCCTGCCGTTGGCCGACCGTGTGCCGGTGCACGGCGTACCCGAAGGGGCGCGTGACTTCGATTGGCGCGCTACCGATCCGGCCACGCTGGTCTACGCCGAGGCGCTGGACAAGGGCGACTGGAAAGTCAGCGTGCCGCATCGCGATCGCGTGCTGATGCTCAAGGCACCGTTCACCGGCAAGCCGAGTGAGATCGCGCGTACCGCGCAGCGCTTCGAGGGCATCGCCTGGAGCGCACAGCCGTCGGTGTCGTTCCTGTTCGAGAACGATGAGAACCGTCACTGGATACAGACCCGCATCGTCGATGTGGACCAGCCCGGGAAGGAAGGCCGGTTGTTGTGGGACCTGTCCAGCGACGAACTGTATGGCGATCCGGGCAACCTGGTGTTCAGGCGCCTGCCCAACGGCGCGTCGGTGGTGCGGCAGGAGGGGCAGTTCGTGTTCCTGCGCGGGCAGGGCGCTTCGCCGCAGGGCGATCGTCCGTTCCTGGACCGCCTGGACCTGGACACGTTGAAGACCGAACGCCTGTTCCGCAGTGATGCCGATGCCTACGAACAGTTCCTCGGTTTCACCAGCAGCCCCGGCCGCTACCTGACCTGGCACCAGTCGGTGATGGACCCGCCCAATGCGTTCGTGCGCGGGCAGGGCCAGCCGCTGGCTGGTGTGAAAGAGGGCGAAGCACAGTTCGCTTCGACCGCCACGGCGCTGACCACGCTGGCCGACCCCACGCCTGAGGTGAGGCAGATCAAGAAGCGGCTGGTCACCTACAAACGCGCCGACGGCGTGGACCTGTCCTTCACCCTGTATACGCCGCCGGGTTACCAGGAAGGCGAGCGCGTGCCTGCCATCCTGTACGCCTATCCGGCGGACTTCGCCAATGCGGAACAGGCCGGGCAGGTGTCCGGTTCGCAACAGACTTTTACCCGCCTGGCGCCGTATCGGCTGATGCTGCTGGCTGGCTACGCGATCATCGACAACGCGTCGTTCCCTATCGTCGGCGATCCCAAGACCGCGTATGACACCTACCTTGAGCAGCTGGAAGCCGATGCCCGGGCAGCGGTGGACAAGGCCGTGGAACTGGGCGTGGTGGACCGCAACCGCATCGGCGTCACCGGCCACAGCCATGGCGGCCTGATGACCGCCAACCTGATCGCGCATACCGACCTGTTCAAGGCCGGCGTGGCGACCAGCGGTTCGTACAACAAGACGTTCACGCCCTTCGGCTTCCAGAACGAGCGTCGTTCGGTATGGCAGGCGCAGGATGTGTACCTGAAGGCGTCTCCGTTCTTCTACGCCGACAAGATCAAGCTGCCGCTGCTGCTGGTCCACGGCGAGGATGATGCCAACCCGGGTACCGAACCGTTCCAGTCGCGCAAGCTGTACCAGGCCATCCGTGGCAATGGCGGCATTACCCGGCTGGTGATGCTTCCGAACGAGCCGCACTGGTACACCGCGTTGGAATCCAACCAGCAGCTGGTGTACGAAATGCTCAACTGGTTCGATACCTATGTAAAGAACAGCCCGGCGAAATGACCTTCGCCGCCGCCGGCCGTGCCGTACTACCTTGATCACCTGGGGCGCCGCCGTGCGCCCACCACATGGGAGTGAATGATGTCGCGTTCGTTTCGGGTCCTGGTCTCTGCCGTGCTGGCTGCTGCGCCGGTGTCGTTGCTTGGCGCCACGCCGCTGCCGGCCGACCTGGCTGCAGAGGTCAATCCCTTCATTGGCACCACCAATGCCGGCAACGTCTATCCCGGCCCTTCGGTGCCGTTCGGGATGGTGGCGTTCAGCCCCGAAATGACACCGCTGCCGGGCAAGCGCTTTCCGATTGCCGCCCCGGGTGGTTACGAATGGCGCTCCAATGGCGTGCGGGGTTTCAGCCTGACCCACGTCAATGGCACCGGCTGCACTGGTGCAAGTGGCGATATCCCGATCATGCCGGTCACGTTGCCGGTGGAACTGTCGCCATCATCGGTCGACGCGGGCATGCGCTATGCCAGCCTGCTCGACCATGGCAAGGAGATGGCACGTCCGGGTTCGTACGAAGTAACCCTGGACAATGGCGTTGCGGTCGGGCTCGGCGCCACTGCCCGCACGGCGACCGGCCGTTTCAGTTTCCCGGCCGACAAGCCGGCCAACCTGTTGTTCCGCACTTCCGACAGTGAAGTGGGCAGCAGCGATTCGCGCATCGTGATCGATCCGGCGACACGCACCGTGCGCGGTTCGGTGACCAGTGGCAACTTCTGTGGTTACCTGGCCGAGGACCGGCGCGAGAGCTACTACACCCTGCATTTCGTGGCCGAGTTCGACCAGCCGTTCGAGGTCGGTGGTACCTGGCAGGACGAAACGCTGCAGGCCGGCGCACGCGAGGGCGGCGGTGGCACCACCTACGGTAGCAAGGGGCATCCCCCAGCCGGCAAGGGCGCCGGTGGCTGGATCAGCTTCGATGCCACGCGCAGTCCGGTGGTGACCGCACGGATCGGTATTTCCTACGTCGACGAAGCCGGTGCACGCGCCAACCTGCGCCGCGAGAACCCGGCCGGCACCCCGCTGGAAACGGTGCAGGCCGCCACCCGCGCGCACTGGAACCGGACGCTTGGCCAGGTACGCATCGGCGGTGGTTCGGCCGATGAGCGCACCGTGTTCTATACCGCGCTGTACCACGCACTGCTGGCGCCAAACCTGTTCAGTGACGGTGACGGACGCTACCGTGGCATGGACGGCAAGGTGCACACGGTGGCGAAGGGGCAGGGCGCGCAGTACGCGAACTATTCCGGCTGGGATGTGTACCGCTCGCAGCTGCAACTGGTGACGCTGCTCAAGCCGGACGTCGGCTCGGACATCGCCCAGTCACTGCTCAACCAGGCCGACCAGAACGGTGGCGTGTGGGATCGCTGGACCCATCTCAGCGGCGCGACCGGGGTGATGAACGGCGATCCGTCGCCCCCTTCGGTGGCCGCCATCCATGCCTTCGGCGGCCGCGCGTTCGACCTCAAGCGTGCCTACGCCTCGTTGAAGCAGGCGGCCACCGTGCCGACCGTGCACGACCTGGGCCGGCGCGGCTGTCCGGTGCTGTGCGTGGGCCAGCGTCCTGGCCTGGACCAATGGATGAAGCTGAAATACATGCCGGTGGGTGCACCGGGGTGGGGCATGGCCTCGGACACGTTGGAGATGGCCGCCGCCGACTTCGGCCTCGCCGAGCTGGCCATGGCGGCCGGTGATCGCGAAGGCGCATCGCTGTTCCGCGAGCGCTCGGGCTGGTGGCGCAACCTGTTCAATCCCGATGCCACCGCGCAGGGCGGATACATCCAGCCACGCAATGCCGACGGCAGCTGGCCGGCATTCGATCCGGCGTCGGACGAGGAGTTCGTCGAGGGCAGTGGCGCCCAGTACCTGTGGATGGTGCCGTTCGATCCCGCTGGCCTGGTCGAGGTGCTGGGTGGACGCGAGGCGACCGTGCAGCGCCTTGATGCGTTCTTCCGCAAGCCGGATGGCAGCTGGGCGGTGACCAAGTCCGGGCCGTTGCATGCCGAGCTGGACAACGAACCGTCCATTGCCGCGCCATGGCTGTACAACTTCCTCGGCCAGCCATGGAAGACCCAGGAAACCGTGCGCCAGGCGATGCGCCAGATCTGGACCAACGCGCCTGAAGGCATGCCCGGCAACGATGACCTCGGGCAGATGTCGTCCTGGTATGTGTGGTCGGCATTGGGGCTGTATCCGGTGTATCCGGGCAGGGCCGAGCTGGTGATCGGCAGCCCGCTGTTTCCCGAAGCAGTGATCCAGCGCCCGGGCGCCACGATCACCATCAAGGCGCGCGGCGCGGCGATGGACGCGCCGTACGTACAGGCGTTGAGCGTGGATGGCAGGCCGAGCGAGCGCAGCTGGCTGCCGGCCAGCTTCGTGCAGCGTGGTGGCGTGCTGGAATTCGACCTGGGTGCGCAGAAGAACGAGCGCTGGGGCAGCAGCGAGGTACCGCCGTCGCATGGTCCGCGCTAGGCTGGAACCGATCCGTGCAACCGTTGGAGGAGCCGCATGTCCCGTCTTTCCCTTCCCGTGGCAGCGGCAGCAGCCGTCGTCCTTGCTGTTTCCGCTGCCTGCGCAGGTGCCAGCGAGGACCCTGCAGTGAATCCGCTGCTGTCCAGGCCGGTCGCCGAAGTAAAGGCCGATGAGGTCAGGTTCATGCAGCAGCGCCTGGCGGATTTCGCGCAGCTGCAACGTTACCGCGGCGAGAACGCGGCGTTGCCTGCCGCCGTTGCCGGACAGCCGCGCGTGGTGTTCTTCGGTGATTCCATCACCGAAGGATGGGGGGCCACCGGCAGCGACACGTTCTTCCCCGGCAAGGGCTACCTCAACCGTGGAATTTCCGGGCAGACCACCGCCCAGATGCTGCTGCGCTTCCGCCAGGACGTGGTTGCGCTGGAGCCGACCGTGGTGGTGGTACTGGCCGGGACCAACGACATCGCCGGCAATACCGGACCGGCCACGCAGCGGATGATCGAGGACAACCTGCACTCCATGGTGGAGCTGGCGCAGGCCCATGGCATCAAGGTCGTGCTTTCTTCGGTGCTGCCGGTCAGCGACTACCCATGGCAGCCGGGTGTGCATCCTGCAGGCAAGATACGTGCGTTGAATGCCGCATTGAAGGGCTATGCGGCACGGCAGGCTTTGGTGTACCTGGATTACCACGCGCCGTTGTCCAATGCGGATGGTGGGCTGGACAAGGCATTGGCCGAGGACGGTGTGCACCCGACCGCTGCCGGCTACGCACGCATGGCGCCACTGGCCCAGGCAGCCATCGATGCGGCGTTGACCGCGCCTGCGACGCGCCGTTGAAGCCATTCGGTGAACGGTACACCCCTGCGAGGCCTTGCAGAATGACCATCGAAATCCGCGAAGAACGTCCCGGCGACGTCAGCGCAATTGCCGCACTCACCGAAGCGGCGTTCCGTGATGCGCCGCATACCAGCCATACAGAGCAGTTCATCGTCGATGCGCTGCGCGATGCCGGCAAGCTGGCCCATTCGCTGGTTGCCGTCGACGACGGACAGGTCATCGGCCATGTCGCGTTGTCGCCGGTCACGTTGTCCAGCGGCGAAAGCGGCTGGCAGGGACTGGGGCCGATCTCGGTGCAGCCGGATCGGCAAGCGCAGGGTGTCGGTTCGCGGTTGATGCGGGCCGCGCTGCAGCGCCTGCGCGAATCCGGCGCGGCCGGCTGCGTGCTGCTCGGCGACCCGGCGTATTACACCCGTTTCGGCTTTGCCGCCTACCCGCAACTGGTGCTGCCCGGCGTACCTGCCGGGTATTTCATGGCGTTGTCTTTCGGTGGCGGCGTGCCGCACGCCGATGTTGCTTACGACGCAGCGTTTGAAGCAGGGCAGTGAGCACGCTTACCACGCCGGATGGACGTTACATCATCGTGCGCGGCCGGCTGTGGCGTGCCGCCAATCCCAACCTGGATGCAGCCACGCATGCCTTGCTGGTCAGGCAGCTGATGGACGCGCGGCGTGCGGTGAAGGCGGCCAACGGCGCGAAGGATGCCGGGCAGCTTGCTGCTGCCCGTGCCGCCGTGGATGTGGCGAAGACCGCGCTGGGCGAACGCGGTCCAGCCTGGTGGAGTGATGGCGCCAAGGACTTCAACCGGTACCTGGCCAGGAACAGCCCCTATGCGGAGTGGTTCGCCACGCTGCAGGCGGGGCCGGATCCTTCCGAAGACGGAACCTGACCCCGGTTGTCAGAAGCGCAACCGTGCGCCCGCATACACGCCGAACCCTTCGCCGGGCGTGGAGCGCGCCACGTCGTTCCCACCGTCGTCGTAGCCTGGCGTCACCGTCGCGGCATAGTGGCGGTCGCCGAGGTTGCGCAGTTCCAGCCATCCCTGCCAGCGGCCACTGGGCGCATCGAAGCCCAGCCGGCTGCCGAATATCACATGGCTGTCGGCGCTGAAGCTGTTGGCATAATCCACGAACATCTTCGAGGCATATTCGGTGTTCAACGCCGCATAGAAGCCTGAGCCGTGGTCGTAGCGCAGCTCGGCCTGGTAGAAGTGCTTCGGCAGGCCCGGCAGGCGGTTGTCGCCGAAGCGCTCGTCGTGGCGGTAGCGGAAGTCGCTGAAGGTATACGCCTGGCGCAACGACACCCGGCTGCTGCCGCCCTGCCACAGCGTGCTGTCCAGTCCGGCTTCCACGCCGCGATGGACGGTGGGGCTGGCGTTGTTCTCGGCAATGAACAGGTTCGGGACCGGCATGACTTCCACGCTCAACAGCTCGTGGTTGACGTGGGCGTAATAGCCGGTCAGTTCCCAGCGTCCGATGCGGGCTTCACCGCGTGCGCCCAGTTCCAGTGTCGTCGCGGTCTGGTTGTCCAGTTCGACCGGCGCGCGCTGGCGGCCGGTGGATGGGCCGTAGCCAGCACCGAAGTACTGGTTGGAGCCCCAGATCATCGACCATGGATGCGCCGGTTCCACCGAACGGCTGAGGTTGCCGAACCATTGCGTCTGCGGCGAGGCCTGCCAGGTAAAGCCCAGCCGCGGTGCGTAGTCCCAGTCGCGCTGGTTCAAGCGCTGGTCGGTCCGTGGCCATGTCACCTGCACGTCGCTGCGGGTCTGCACCACGGCGAAACCGGTCTGTACGTGCAGTGCGTCGGTGAGCGAGAGCTCGTTGCCGACGTGCAGCGTGCTGATGGTGCCCAGATGCGAGAAGTCGCGGGTATGGGTGCCGGCGGCGTAGCCGTTGCTGGCAAAGCGCAGGGTTTCGCGCACATCCGCATCCAGGCCGTGGGCGATACGCAGGCCGATCGTGGTCACGCTGTCATGGCCGAACAACGCATGCCGGCGGCGGTAGTCCAGCGTGGCGTTCAGATCGGCATAGTCCAGCTTCTGCCGGTACAGGCTCTCGTTCAAGTCCATCGGGTACTTGTGGTAAACCAGCCCGGCCTGCAACGAGGAATCCTCGTCCAGCTGCAGCGTGGTCATGTTGCCGATCCAGATGCTGCCCGGCTGTGGCCGCTTCGCATCGATGGCCAGGTTGGCCGGGTTGGCCGCGCGCGGATCATTGCGGACCTGGTCGCGGGTCAGGCGCCCGGGCGTTTCGTGGTTTGTCTCGCGGTAGCGCAGGAAGAAGCGCGTCTGCAGGTCCGGGGTGATCTGCCAGCCGATGTTGGCCATCGCACCCTTGCCGTCGCCGGAGGCGTGCTTCTGGTAACCGTCGAACTCGGTGTCGGTGTAGGCGAAGTAGTAATCCAGCGTGTCCTGTACGCCGCCATAACCGATGCTGCGCTTCTGGTAACCATGGCTGCCGGCTTCGTAGTGCAGTTCCATGCCCGGTGCGTCGCGGCCGTTGCGGCTGACGTAGTTGATCGCTCCGCCCAGCGCCAGCGCACCGCGCTCGAAGCCATTGGCGCCGCGCAGTACTTCAACGCGCGACAGCCACAGCGGCTCCAGCAGTTCGTAGGGCGTGCCGCCGGCACCGGTGAGCGGCAGGCCATCCAGCGATACCGAGATCCCCGATGCGTGGGCACCGGGCCCGCGATTGATGCCCGAACCGCGGATGGACACCTTGGTGCCTTCGTTGCCGGGCGACTGTGCACTGATGCCGGGCTGGTAGGCCAGTACGTCGGCGGTACTGCCAACGCGTCCCTGCGACACCGCGGCCAGGTCGATCACGTTGCCCGCGCCGGGAACGCGGGACAGCGCCTTGCGCGCGGCGTCGGTGGAATCGGCGGCGGTGACATCGACGCGGTCCAGGGTGGTGGGCTGGGCAGCGGTGTCGGCCAAGGCGGGCAGGGCGGTGAGCGCGGTCAGTACGGCGACGGTGAGCGCGCAGGTGCGGGGAACAGCAGATGTCATAAGCAGGGAAACCAGCAGCGGAGTGGAATCGCGGGCTGGGCTGGAAGCCTGTAAACCGCGATGAGGCGGCAAAAGTTAACAGGACGGCCGGATTCTGTCGAGCCCCTTGTCCCGTAGCGCCGAGCCGTGCTCGGCGGGCGGCGCGCCAAAGGCCGCCGAGCATGGCTCGGCGCTACAAAAAGGTGCATGGGTAGTGACGGGCCATGCCCGTCACCGGCGCGCAGCGTCGCGCAGGGAAAGCGACCCACCAAGGTAGTGACGGGCCATGCCCGTCATCGGCGCGCAGCGCCGCGCAGGGAAAGCGACCGACCATGGTAGTGACGAGCCATGCCCGTCACCGGCGCGCAGCGCCGCGGAAAACCGCCGAGCATGGCTCGGCGCTACGGTCAGCTGCCCAGGATGCCGGGCAGGTCCAGGCCTTTTTCCTTCGCGCAGTCCAGCGCGATCTCGTAGCCGGCGTCGGCATGCCGCATCACGCCGGTGGCGGGGTCGTTCCACAACACGCGACCAATCCGCTTGGCGGCCGCTTCGGTGCCATCGCAGACGATCACCATGCCGGCGTGCTGCGAAAAGCCCATGCCTACGCCGCCGCCGTGGTGCAGCGACACCCAGGTCGCGCCGCTGGCCGTGTTCAACAAGGCGTTCAACAGCGGCCAGTCGGACACGGCATCGGAACCATCGGCCATCGCTTCGGTCTCGCGGTTGGGCGATGCCACGCTGCCGCTGTCCAGGTGGTCGCGCCCGATCACCACCGGCGCCTTCAGTTCACCGTTGGCGACCATCTCGTTGAAGGCCAGTCCCAGGCGATCGCGATCGCCCAGGCCAACCCAGCAGATGCGGGCCGGCAGGCCCTGGAACTTGATCTTCTCGGCGGCCATGTCCAGCCAGCGGTGCAGGTGCGGGTTGTCCGGGATCAGTTCCTTGACCTTGGCATCGGTCTTGGCGATGTCTTCCGGGTCGCCGCTCAGCGCCGCCCAGCGGAACGGGCCGATGCCACGGCAGAACAGCGGGCGGATGTAGGCCGGCACGAAGCCCGGGAAATCGAACGCGTCCTCGACACCTTCTTCCAGCGCCATCTGCCGCAGGTTGTTGCCGTAGTCCACGGTCGGCACGCCCAGTGAGTGGAAGCCGAGCATGGCGCGGATGTGGTTGGCCATCGACGCACGCGCGGCCTTCTCCACTTCCTTGGGCGCCGACACGCGCTTTTCGTCCCATTCTTCCACCGTCCAGTCCTGCGGCAGGTAGCCGTTGACCGGGTCGTGTGCGGAGGTCTGGTCGGTCAGCAGGTCCGGCTTCACGCCGCGGATCAGCAGTTCGTCCAGCACGTCGGCGACATTGCCGAGCAGGCCGACCGACCGCGGCTTCTTCGCCGTGCAGGATTCCTCGATCAAGCGCAGCGCTTCATCCAGGTTGTCGGTCCAGGTGTCCAGGTAGCCGGTACGCAGGCGCATCTCGATGCTGCTCCTGCGGCATTCCACCGCCAGGCACGACGCGCCGGCCATCACCGCGGCCAGCGGCTGCGCGCCGCCCATGCCGCCCAGCCCACCGGTGAACAGCCACTTCCCGGCCAGGCTGCCGTTGTAGTGCTGGCGGCCCATTTCCACGAACGTCTCATACGTGCCCTGCACGATGCCCTGCGCGCCGATATAGATCCAGCTGCCGGCGGTCATCTGGCCATACATGGCCAGGCCCTTCTTATCCAGCTCGTTGAAGTGGTCCCAGTTGGCCCAGCGCGGCACCAGGTTGGAGTTGGCGATCAGCACGCGCGGCGCATCGGCATGGGTGCGGAACACGCCCACCGGTTTGCCGGACTGCACCAGCAGGGTCTGGTCGTCGTCCAGGCGCTTCAGTGTCTCCACGATGGCATCGAAGCTCTCCCAGTCGCGCGCGGCACGTCCGATGCCGCCGTACACCACCAGTTCCTGTGGGCGCTCGGCCACGTCCGGGTGCAGGTTGTTCATCAGCATGCGCAGCGGCGCTTCGGTCAGCCAGCTTTTTGCATTCAGCGTGGTGCCGGTGGGCGCGATGATGGTGCGGGACGGGTCGTTGCGGGTCATGCGGCGCTCCGGTTCGAGGCGAATTCAAGGCAGGCGTTGAGCACCTGCGCCAAGGTGCGGCGCAGCGGTGCGGCGTGGTCATCATCCAGCGGGGTGGGCCAGCTGTGCACATCCACCTGGTCGGGCGCGGGTTCGTGCATGTAGCCGCGGCAGGCCAGTTCCATCTGCAGGCTGTGCACGCCAGCGGGAACATCGCTGTAGTGGCGCGTGATCCAGCCGCCCTTGAAGCGGCCATTGCGCACGTGGCTCATGCCGCTCAGCCGGCACAGGTTTTCCACCACGTCGGCCAGGGTGTTGTCGCACGATGTGTCCACCGCGCCGGATGGACCGGCAGTACCGAGGTTGAACTGTGGCAACTGCCCGTCGAACAGGTGCGGGATCTGCGAGCGGATCGAATGCGCGTCGTAGACCACTACGGTGCCATGCCGTTCGCGAAGACGCTGGATCTGCGCCGCCAACGCCATGTGGTAAGGATCGAAATACCGGGCACGGCGACGCTCGATTTCCGCTGCATCCGGCGCCATGCCGTCGCGGTACAGCGGCTGGTTGTCGAAGCTGGTCAGTGGGCACAGGCCGGTGGTGTTCTGCCCGGGATACAGTGAAACGCCGCTGGGATCGCGATTGACATCGATCACCGAACGCGAGATCGCCGTCCGCACGGTGGTGGCGCCCAGGCCGCGCGCGAATGCGTACAGCTCATGCACCCACCAGTCCGCGTCACGCCGCGCCAGCCAGGGCGACACGAACTGATCGGCAAGGTCTTCGGGAAGGTCCGTGCCGGTGTGCGGGAAGCTGATCACCAGTGGTGCTTCGCCTTCGTGTATCTCCAGCCATCCAGGATGCAGGTTCATGCGCGGGGCTCCACGTCGGGCAGCACGTCGGCCAGTCCGGCGGCCAATGCGCCGCTGCGTACCAGGTCGGTCGCCGCCACCATGTCCGGGTGGAAGTAGCGGTCATCCTGCAGCGTCGGCACCTGCGCGCGCAGCAGTCCGCGCACCGTCTCCAGTACCTCGCTGGAGCGCAGCGGCGCGTGGAAATCGCAGCCCTGGGCAGCAGCCAGCAGTTCGATGCCGACCACGTTGGCAGCGTTCTCGGCCATCTGCAGCAGGCGGCGTGCGCCGTGCGCCGCCATCGACACGTGGTCTTCCTGGTTGGCCGAGGTGGGAATCGAATCCACGCTGGCCGGGTAGGCGCGCTGCTTGTTTTCCGAAACCAATGCGGCGGCAGTGACCTGCGGGATCATGAAGCCGGAATTGAGGCCGGGCCGCGGGGTCAGGAACGCAGGCAGGCCGGACAGTGCCGGGTCTACCAGCATCGCGGTGCGGCGTTCGCTGATCGACCCGATCTCGCAGATCGCCATGGCCAGCATGTCGGCGGCGAAAGCGACCGGTTCGGCATGGAAATTGCCGCCGCTGAGCGCTTCACCGGTATCGGTGAACACCAGCGGATTGTCGGACACGCCGTTGGCCTCGATTTCCAGCGTGGTCGCGGCCTGGCGGATGATGTCCAGCGCTGCGCCCATTACCTGTGGCTGGCAACGCAGGCAGTACGGATCCTGCACGCGCACATCATTGTCGCGGTGCGATTCGCGGATCGCTGATCCCTGCATCAGCGTGCGCAGCGCGGCCGCGGTGGCGATCTGCCCGTGTTGGCCACGGACGGCATGGATGCGTGGATCGAACGGCGTATCCGAGCCTTTGGCCGCTTCCACTGACAGCGCGCCGGTGACCAGTGCGGCCTGGAACACGATCTCGATCTCGAACAGGCCGGCCAAGGCGTAGGCGGTGGAGAACTGGGTGCCATTGAGCAGCGCTAGTCCTTCCTTGGCGCCCAGCTGCAAGGGCTGCAGCCCGGCCTGGGCCAGCGCGTCGGCCGCTGCCAGGCGCACGCCGCCCACGAATGCTTCGCCGACGCCGATCATCACGCTGGCCAGGTGCGAGAGCGGGGCCAGGTCGCCGGAAGCGCCCACCGAACCCTGCGCCGGCACCACCGGCACCACGTCCTGTTGCAGCATCGCTTCCAGCAGCTGCACGGTCTCCACGCGTACTCCGGATGCGCCCTGCGCCAGGCTGGCCAGCTTCAGCGCCATCATCAGGCGCACCACCGGTGCCGGCATCGGTTCGCCCACGCCGGCGGCATGCGACAGCACGATGTTCCGCTGCAGCGTGGCCAGGTCTTCGCGCTCGATACGCACGCTGGCCAGCTTGCCGAAGCCGGTGTTGATGCCGTACACCGGCGCACCCTTGGCGACGATGGCATCCACCGTCGCGGCGCTGGCCCGGATGGCGGGCAGCGCGGCGGCATCCAGTACGACGCGCGCGCCGCGGTACAGCTGTCGCCACTGCGCCAGCGCAACGTGGCCGGGGCGAAGAACCAGGGTATTGCTTACGTCATGTTGCATTGAAGCGCGCTCCATCAGATGGGGTCGGGCTGCCCGCGCACCACGCGCGCGTACAGCGGATTGAAGCCGATGCGATAGACCAGGTCGGCCGGGGCGTCGATGTCCCAGATCGCCAGGTCACAGTCCATGCCCACCCCCAGTTGGCCGATGCGGTCACCACGTCCCAGCGCCCGCGCTGCATTGCGGGTAAAGCCGGCGATGCATTCGTCCACGGTCAGGCGGAACAGGGTGGCGCCCATGTTCATCGCCAGCAGCGGGCTGGTGAGCGGAGAGGTGCCGGGGTTGCAGTCGGTGGCCAGCGCCAGCGGCACGCCGGCCGCACGCAGCGCCGCGATCGGCGGCAGGGTGGTATCGCGGGTGAAATAGAACGCACCGGGCAGCAGCACGGCGACCGTGCCGGCAGCGGCCATCGCCGCAATGCCGGCATCGTCGAGATGTTCGATGTGGTCGGCCGACAGCGCGCCGTGCCGTGCAGCCAGTTCGGCGCCGTGCTGGTTGCTCAGCTGTTCGGCATGGATCTTCACCGCCAGCCCGTGCGCGCGGGCCGCCTCGAACACCTGCGTGGCCTGCGCGGTGTTGAAGGCGATGTTCTCGCAGAAGATATCGACCGCTTCGGCCAGCCCTTCGGCGGCGATGGCCGGAATCATCGACTGGCAGACTTCATCGATGTACTCCTGCGCCTGCCGCCCCGGTGGCACGGCATGTGCGCCGAGGAAGGTCGGCACCACCTGCACGTCGCACTCCTGGCCCAGCTGGCGCGCCACCTGCAGCTGCTTGCGCTCGTCTTCCAGGGTCAGGCCGTAGCCGGACTTTATTTCAAGGGTGGTGACGCCTTCGCGGCGCATCGCCAGCAGGCGCGGGCGGCTTTCATGCGCCAGTCGTTCGTGGCTGGCAGCGCGGGTAGCGCTCACGGTGGCGACGATGCCGCCGCCGGCGCGGGCGATGTCGGCGTAGCTCACGCCCTGCAGGCGTTGCTCGAACTCATTGGCGCGGTTGCCGGCATACACCAGGTGCGTGTGGCAGTCGACCAGGCCCGGCGATATCCAGCGGCCGGCGCCGTCGATGCGGGTGGCTGGCTGCAGGTGCGCGGCACTGCCGGCGGTGCCGACATGTACGATACGACCGTCACGGCTGGCCAGCTCGGCATCGCGCAGGATGCCCAGGCCTTCGCCCTGCAGGGTCATCAGGTGTACGTTGGTCCAGAGGATGTCGCATTGCATGGGCGTCGGCTACACGGCGTGGCTTATATGTCTATACAATATAGGCGTCCTTTTCAGGTTGTCCAGCCATGATTGATCCGCTGTCGCCCACTGCTTTCCACGCCAGCCATGCGCTGTTGCCGCAGGGCTGGGCGCGCGATGTCCGGGTGCAGGTGGTGGATGGCCGCATCGGCGACATCACGGTCGGGCAGGCGGCGCAGGCCGGTGACAGGCCGGCGCAGGTCCTGGTGCCCGGACTGCCCAACCTGCACAGCCACGCCTTCCAGCGCGGCATGGCCGGCCTTGCCGAGATCGGTGGCGGCAACGGTGACAGTTTCTGGAGCTGGCGCGAGCTGATGTATCGCTTCCTGGCCAACCTGGTGCCCGATGCGGTGCAGGCCATCGCCGCGCAGGCATACATGGAGATGCTGGAAAGCGGCTTCACGCGCGTCGGCGAGTTCCACTACCTGCACCACGATGCCGATGGCCGTGCGTATGCCGATCCGGCGGAGATGAGTACGCGTATCGCCGCGGCCGCTGCCCAGACCGGTATCGGCCTGACCCTGCTGCCGGTGTTCTATGCCCATGCTGATTTCGGTGGGGCCGCACCGAATCCTGCGCAGCGCCGCCTCATCCACGGCGTGGACGGTTTCGCGCGCCTGCTGGAGGGCGCAGGCACCGCGCTGGCCTCGTTGCCCGATGCACGGCTGGGCATCGCACCGCACAGCCTGCGTGCGGTGACCGGCGAAGAGCTGGCCGCGCTGCTGCCGCTCACTACCGGCCCGGTGCACATCCATATCGCCGAACAGCTGCGCGAGGTGGATGCGTGCGTGGCCTGGAGCGGCCTGCGGCCGGTGCGTTGGCTGTACGAAAACGCAGCGGTGGATGCGCGCTGGTGCCTGGTGCATGCCACCCACATCGACGACGACGAACGCGCGCGCATCGTGGCCAGCCAGGCGGTGGCCGGCCTGTGTCCGATCACCGAAGCCAACCTGGGCGATGGCCTGTTCCCGATGCAGGCCTTCGCACGCGAAGGCGGGCGCTTCGGCATCGGCTCGGATTCCAACGTGCTGATCGACGCAGCCGAGGAGCTGCGGCTGCTGGAGTATGGGCAGCGCCTGGCGTTGCGTGGACGCAACGTGCTGGCCCCGGATGCCGCGCGCAGCAGCGGCCGCTTCCTGTTCGACGGCGCCGTGCAGGGCGGTGCCCAGGCACTGGGCGTGGCGGCGGGATTGCAGGCCGGTGCCAGCGCGGATCTGCTGGAACTGGATGCTGCCCACCCGGCCATGATCGGCCGCGAAGGGGACGCATGGCTTGACAGCTGGGTGTTCGCCGCACGTAATGGCGCGCTGCGCGCCGTCTGGCGCCACGGCCGCCAATGCGTAGCGGATGGCCGTCACCTGCAGCGCGATGCAATCAACGCACGTTTTGCCCAGGCCCTGCACGGCGTGCTGGGCTGATCTCTTTACTACTACCCGGAATTCCAGTGAAGGCAAGCAAGTCCGCCACGCTCAACCAGCGCATCCGCAGTGAACTGGAAAGCCGCATCCTCAGTGGTGAGTGGGCGCCGGGGTTCCGTATCCCGTACGAGCACGAGCTGATGGAGCAGTACGCCTGTTCGCGGATGACGGTGAACAAGGTGCTGACCGCGCTGGCCGAAAGCGGGATGATCGAACGCCGCCGCCGTGCCGGTTCGTTCGTTGCCCGGCAGTCGCCGCACCTGGAACTGGTGGCGCTGGAGATCCCGGACATCGCCGTGCAGGTCAGCGCGATGGGACATGCCTACGGGTATCGGTTGCTGCAGCGTGCACTGCGCAGCGCACGTGCCGATGATGCAGGCGAACAGGAACTGGCCGGTGATTCCCAACTGCTGGCGATGGACTGCCTGCACCTGGCCGATGCGCGCCCGCTGGCGCTGGAGCATCGGTTGATCAGCCCGGCTGGCGTGCCGGAAGTGCTGGAAGTGGATTTCAATACCACCGCGCCGGGCAGCTGGCTGCTGCAGAACGTGTCCTGGACGCGTGCCCAGCACCGCATCAGCGCCTGGGGAGCCGACGCGACAACGGCCCGGCTGCTGGACGTCAAGGTCGGCACCGCCTGCCTGGTGATCGAGCGCCATACCTGGCGTGGCGAACAGGCCATCACCCGGGTGCGGCAGATATTCCTGGGCGATGCCTGGGACCTGGTGGCACGCTTCGCCCCTGGCCGATAGCGCCGGGCCATCCTGTAGCGCCGAGCCATGCCCGGCGGCTCCCCCGATCCAACCGCGAACTACAACGTCGCGCACTGCCGCCAACGTACCGGCTCATCCACGCCTGGCCGCGCATTGAGCTGGACGCGCACGGTGCGCAGCGCTGGATAAGCGGTGACCACTTCGCAGATATCCGGCCACAGCGAGTCGATCTCGCCGGTACGGTCCACCGCCAGTGTCTGCCGTGTCTGCCAGATGCCGCTGGCCACGCCGGGAATCCGGCCCAGTGCGCGGGACACTTCCTGCTGGTAACGCTCCAGCGTTGCCGCGTCCGGATCGGCCTGCTGCGAACCGGCCACGTTCGCTGGCGTCGGCACGGTTTCACCCGCGCGTTCGGGCGCAGGTGCAACTGGTGCCGCCGTGGCCACCGCCACGACGACAGCGGGTTGCGGTTCGGCCACCTGCGCCGTCTGGTACCCCATGCCGGCCAGCAGGCCGAGCGTGCACGAGGCCAGCGCGGCGACCACGATGCGCTGCCGTGCGTGGCGGCGCGCGGCCGAATGCACGCGCGATTCGATGTCGCCGGGCAGGTAGGGCGACAGCATCGGCCACAGGCGCCGGCCATCCAGCACTTCCACCGCCTGCTTGCCGGCGACCACCAGGCCCTCGGCATCCACCCGTCCTTCGGTGATCAGGATGCCGCCATGCGCACCGGACAGGCGCGCCGCCGCACCCAGTTCGTTGATGGCGGCCGTGCCGATGCGGTATGCCAGCCCATGCTTGCAGGACACCAGCCACTGCCCGGCGTCGTTGCCCATCGGGAAATCACTGCACGACGCGCGGCTGTCCTCGTCGCTGTGCTGCTGCTCCTGCAGGCCGCGCTGTTCGTGCAGGGCACGCTTGACCAGTTCGGAAAACTCGCGCCAATGCATGCTGGCCAAGGCCTGCAGGCCCAGCGTCATCTGCTTGCGGCGGCGTGTCACCAGCCACAGGTACGCGGTGGCAAGCAGAAAACAGGCGAGGGCCAACAACAAAGCCAGGATCCAGGAAAACATGCAGACGGCAGCGCAGGGTACGGGAAGGGCGCACAGTGTAATGGCGCGGCATGGCGCGTGGCGCGGGCCTCGACGGCGGCGCAATGGCCGGCGATCGCGCACGAAAAACCCGCCAGTACCAAAAAGCCGTGAGGGGAGGGACAAACGGCGGGTGACTGGCGGGTTGAATTGATTCTGGCCCAGCCGCTGCTGCAATGCAACAACGGGAGCCAGCGGTCGCTCAGCGACAGGTCAGGGCACGCTGCCGGGCGACTGGTGGCTGCCCGGGGTGGGGTCGCCACTGGCCGGACTGCTGCCGCGGCTTTCCAGCCGGTTCAGGCGCGTGGTCAACGCATCGATGCGGGCATTCAACGCGCTTACATCTTCCGCGCTGGGTACATGCAGGCGCTTGAGCACGCCATGTACCCGGTCCTCGAACGCCTTTTCGACCTTGTCCCAGGTGCCGGAGGCTTTCTCACGGGCCTGGCCCAACTGCTCTTCCACGTTGTCGCGCCAGCCGGGGCCATTCTCCTCGGCCTTCTCGCGACGCCGGTTCTCGAAGGCCTCGCCTTCCTTCACCAGCCCATCGAAGAACCGGTTGCCCTCTGCCTGTGCACGGCCCAGCGCGCCCAGCCCGGCCAGCCAGACCTGCTGCGCCGAATCGCTGAGGCGACGGGAAACACGTTCGGCCTGTTCCTGGAAGGAGGCCTTGTCCTGCGCGTCGTTGCCGGGGTCGTGCTCGTCGTACTGGTTCATGGGGGTCTCCTGCATGGGCGGATGCAGGGGCCAGACTAACGCCGTCGGCGCGGATTTGGCGTGATGGCGGTGCAGGGGACCGCCAGCAGGTTCAGCCCAGCTTTTCCTTCAGCACGCGCTGGATCTCGCTCTCCACCATGCCCTTCATCGCCGACAGCAGGAAGCCCAGCTTGGCGGTCACGCGCACCGCGCCGGGCTGCAGTTCGATCGCCCCGTCCACGCCGCTGCCGGAGAAATCCAGCACATCGCCACGCCAGTTCGACTGCAGGCCGAAGCGCTCGGACAGCTTGGCCGCCACCTCCTCGATCGCCTTGCGTGCTTCCGGGGCGGCCAGGGCGTGGGCGTGCTGTACATCGATGCTGGACATGGGGATTCCTTGCGGGTGGAAACGGACTTGGGGCGTGCATTGTGCGCATCGCGACGGTAAACGCCAACACTGGCGGTTCTTCTGCGATCGTCGGCCACCTGCTAGTCTGCGCCGCATGCCTAAACTGCTCGTCCATTTCAGCCAACACGCACAGCCCGACCAACCCCTGGCGCCCGGCGTGCAGAAGATCGTGCGCCAGGCCAACGGCAGCATCCGCCTGGTCGAAGCCAGCCAGGGCAGCCTGCTGCTGGCCCAGCTGAGCCTGGATGATCGCGGCCTGTGGCTGCAGGTCGCCACCGGCGTGCGCGGGGTACACGTCAACGGCCGGCCCATCCGTCGGATGGCACTGTTGCGTGCCGGCGATGCGGTCTACGTCGATGGCGTGGAAATGCTGATCCAGGGCGAGGTGGACAGCCCGGTGCTGCCGCCGTCGGCGCAGGCGGCGGTGAATGATGACGAGCCGCGGCTGCTGCGCGGTGTCGGCGGCCCGCACCATGGCCGCAGTTTCACCCTGGACCGGCCCCGTGTGGTGGGTCGGGGCAGCGACGCGGACATCGAAATCGACGAGCCGGCGCTGGCCGAACAGCACGCGCGCATCGAACTGCATGGCGAGCGGGTGCTGCTGCGCGACCTCGGCCACGGCGAAGGCAGCCGGGTCAACGGCGTGGCGGTGCGGCACTGCTGGCTGCAGGGCGGCGACCAGGTCGTGTTCGATGGCCAGCACCGTTTCGTGCTGGAACTGGCCAACGACCCGCAGCAGCGTCCCGCCCCGCGCGAGGAATTCGTCTTCAACGACACCGACGCCGAGCCGGCCGAGTTGGCGCCGCGCGGTGTGCGGCGCTGGCCATGGCTGCTGGCCAGCGCGCTGCTGCTGGCTGGCGTGCTCAGCCTGCTGCTGTGGTTCGGCGCGCGCTGACCTGGTAGCGCCGGGCCATGCCCGGCGGCACCCAATGGATACCAATGCAACCAAATTTCCCTTGGACGGCGCGGCCTAAAGGCTGGTGCGCTGCGGCATACTAGGGGTCTTGCCCCACAGGTGTGACATGACGCGCGCGTTCAACTTCAGTGCCGGCCCTGCAGCGTTGCCGGAAGTGGTCCTGCGCCAGGCGCAGGAAGAGATGCTGGAATGGCATGGTGCTGGCGCCTCCATCGTGGAGATGAGCCACCGCGGCCCGGAATTCATGGCCGTTGCGGCCGAAGCCGAAGCCGACCTGCGCCAGCTGCTGGACATCCCCGACGACTATGCGGTGCTGTTCCTGCCCGGTGGTGCCACCACCCAGCAGGCACTGATCCCGATGAACTTCGCCAGCGCCGGCCAGCGTGCCGACTACGTGCTCACCGGCCACTGGGGAAAGACCGCCGTCAAGCAGGCCACGCCATATGTGTCGGTCAACGTGGCCGCCAGCAGCGAGGCCGAAGCCTTTCGTGATCTGCCCGACCGCGCCGGCTGGCAGCTCTCGCCCGATGCCGCCTACGTGCACATCACCGCCAATGAAACCATCCATGGCGTGGAGTTCCGCGATATCCCCGACACCGGCGGAGTGCCGCTGGTGGCCGATTTCAGTTCGTCCATCGCCAGTGAACCGCTGGACGTGCGCCGCTATGGGGTGATCTACGCCGGCGCGCAGAAGAACCTCGGACCGGTGGGCATCGCAGTGGTGATCATCCGTCGTGACCTGCTGCAACGCGATGGCCAGCCGCGCGCGGATATCTTCGATTACCGCTCGCACGCCGCGCGCGATTCCATGCTCAACACCCCGCCAACGTGGAACTGGTACCTGGCCGGGCTGGTGTTCAAGTGGATGCTGGCCGAAGGCGGCGTGGTCGAGTTCGCCAGACGCAATGCCGCCAAGGCAGCGCTGGTGTATGCCGCCATCGACGCATCCGGTGGCTTCTACCGCAACGAGGTCGCGCCCTCGGCACGCTCGCGGATGAACATTCCGTTCTTCCTGCCCAGTGCCGAGCTGGATGCGCGGTTCGTCGCCGAGGCCAAGGCGGCCGGCCTGCTGGCGCTGAAAGGGCACAAGGCCGTCGGTGGCATCCGTGCCTCGCTGTACAACGCCATGCCCGTGGCCGGCGCCGAAGCGCTGGTTGCCTTCATGGCTGATTTCCAGCAGCGTCACGGCTGAGTCTTCTCCCGGCGTGCGGTCTGCGCACGCCCTGCACCAAGGAATATCGATGGCAAGCAAACCTGCCAAGCCGGCCAGCAAGAAGGCCGCAGCCGCAACCGGGAAATCGAAGGCATCCAAGGCCGAGGTGGCGGCCAGTGCGCCGCCGGTACTGGCCGATGTGCGTGCCAAGATCGACCAGATCGACCGTGACATCCAGTCGCTGATCGCCGAGCGTGCGCGCTTCGCCCACCAGGTCGGCAAGGCCAAGGGCAAGCTGGCCGCGGCCGTGGACTATTACCGCCCGGAACGCGAAGCGCAGGTGCTGCGCATGGTGGTGGACCGCAACGAAGGCCCGCTCAGCGACGAGCTGCTGGTGCATGTCTACCGCGAAATCATGTCTGCCTGCCTGGCCCAGCAGGAGCCGCTGAAGATCGGCTACCTGGGCCCGGAAGGCACCTTCAGCCAGCAGGCGGTGCTCAAGCATTTCGGCCGCTCGGCGCTGGGCCTGCCGATGGCCAGCATCGAAGAAGTGTTCCAGGAAGTGGAAGCGGGCAACGCCGATTTCGGCGTCGTGCCGGTGGAGAATTCTGGGCAGGGCACCATCCAGATCACCCTGGACATGTTCCTCACCTCCAACCTGAAGATCTGCGGCGAAGCCGAACTGCGCGTGCAGCAGTACCTGATGTCGCGCAGCGGACGCCTGCAGGATATCGAACGTGTCTACGCGCATCCGCAGTCCTTCATGCAGACCTCGGCGTGGCTGCGCGCCAACCTGCCCAAGGCCGAGAAGATCCCGGTGGCCAGCAATGCCGAAGGCGCGCGGCGGGCCCGCAACGCCGACGACGCGGCGGCCATCGGCGGCGAGAGCGCCGGGCACGTGTATGGGCTGAAGAAGGTGGTCACCAAGCCGATCCAGAACGATGCCGACAACACCACCCGTTTCCTGGTGGTAGGCCGCAGCATCTTCCCGACTTCCGGCCACGACCGCACCTCGGTGCTGGTGTTCATCCATGACAAGCCCGGTGCGCTGTTTGACGTGCTCAGCCCGTTTGCCCGCCATGGCATCAGCATGAACCGCATCGAGTCGCGGCCATCGCACCACGGCAAGTGGGAGTACGGTTTCTTCATCGACCTGGCTGGCCATGTCGACGATGCACCGATGCAGGCCGCGCTGGCCGAACTGGAAGCGCATGCCGCGCAGATCAAGGTGCTGGGCTCCTATCCGGTGGCCGTGCCCTGAACCGCCCGGCGAGGGCCTGGCCCTCGCACTTTGTTCCATCGCCGCCCATGCGGCGCAGACGGAAGCAGCAGACGATGAGCAACGCGCAGTACTGGATCGCCCGCAAGGGCCAGCCCCTGCAGGGCAGCCTGGTCATTCCCGGCGACAAATCGGTGTCCCATCGCGCGGTGATGTTCGCCGCGCTGGCTGATGGCACCTCCACCATCGAAGGCTTCCTTGAAGGCGAAGACACACGCGCCACCGCGCGCATCTTCAGCCAGCTCGGCGTGCGCATCGAAACCCCCAGCGCCTCCCGGCGCATCGTCCACGGCGTCGGCATCGACGGCCTGCAGGCGCCCACCGCGCCGCTGGATTGCGGCAACGCCGGCACCGGCATGCGCCTGCTCTCCGGCCTGCTGGCCGGCCAGCGCTTCGACTGCACCTTGGTCGGCGATGAATCGCTGTCCGGCCGCCCGATGCGCCGCGTCACCGGCCCGCTGGCGCTGATGGGCGCACGTATCGACACCGAAGACGACGGCACGCCGCCACTGCACGTGCACGGCGGGCAGCCGCTGAGGGGCATCGAATTCGCATCACCCGTGGCCAGCGCCCAGGTGAAATCGGCCGTGCTGCTGGCCGCCCTTTACGCCGAAGGCGAAACCTCGGTGGTCGAACCGCACCCCACGCGCGATTACACCGAGCGCATGCTCGCCGCGTTCGGGGTGGACATCGAATACGCCCCCGGCAAGGCGCGCCTGCGTGGCGGCCAGCGCCTGCGTGCCACCGACATCGTGGTGCCGGCGGACTTTTCCTCCGCGGCGTTCTTCCTGGTGGCGGCCAGCATCATCCCCGGTTCCGAACTGCGCCTGTGCCAGGTGGGGCTCAACCCGCGCCGCACCGGCCTGTTGCACGCGCTGCGGTTGATGGGTGCGGACATCCGCGAAGAGAACCCGGCAGAGCAGGGCGGCGAACCGGTGGCGGACCTGGTGGTGCGGTATGCACCGCTGAAGGGCGCACGGATTCCCGAAGCGCTGGTGCCGGACATGATCGATGAATTCCCGGCGCTGTTCGTGGCCGCCGCAGCGGCGCAGGGACAGACCGTGGTGACCGGCGCGGCCGAACTGCGGGTCAAGGAATCGGACCGCCTGGCTGCCATGGCCACCGGCCTGCGCGCACTGGGCATGCAGGTGGATGAAACCGAAGACGGCGCCACGCTGCATGGCGGCGCCGTGCTGGGCAGCGGCACCATCGAAAGCCACGGCGACCATCGCATCGCCATGGCGTTTGCCATCGCCGGCCAGATCAGCGGCGGCGAAGTGCGCATCAACGACGTGGACAACGTAGCCACCTCGTTCCCTGGCTTCGATGCCCTGGCCGGCGGCGCCGGCTTCAGCCTGTCCACCGGCTGATAAAAAAGAATGCCGGCCACTGGCCGGCATTCCACTCGCCCACTGATGCAGCTAACTCAGCGTCCGGTAGTCTGGAAATCCACCGGCACGTTGACCACGCTGGCCACTGCCCGGCCGTTCTGCATCGCGGGCTCGAACTTCCAGCCACGTACGGTGGTCAGCACCGCACGGTCCAGGTCGCGATCACGCTGGCCACTGCGCGAGACGATGCTGGCCTCGGTGACCTGGCCGTTGGGGGCAACCTGCAGGCGTGCCACCACGCTGCCCTGCACGCCGTTACGCAGCGCGCTGACCGGATAGTCAGGCTTGGCATTGCTGGCCAGCGGACGTGCCTCACGGTTGCGTACCACCGGAGCCGTACGCTTCTGGGTGGTGGTTGCCGACGGCGCGGTGCGCGGCGTCGTGGCAGGCGTGGTCGCCACTGGCGTATCGGTAGCCGGCAGGCTGCGCTCGCCGATCGGCGCCGGCGCCACTTCCTCGTTGGACATGCGCAGCCACATCAGCGCGGCGGCGAACATTGCCACGATCAGCGCCACCCACAACCAAGGCGACGGACGGCGGCGTTCCTGGACCAGGTCGGCGTCCCCCTGATGTTCGGGCGATGCCGGCACTTCGGAAGCATGGGTAACATTCATGTCTGATCTCCTGCACAGTCGTTTCCGACGACGCCCAGAGTGTTGCCGCAGACCGGTTGCAGGTGCGTCAGCGCCGCGTCAATGCCGCGCGCAGGGTTCAGCTTCCAATGACGCTGGCGTTCAGCGATGAAACGAAGCCGTGATCAACGCCCGGGAGTAAAGTCGAAAGGCACTTCGACGCTGCCGGGCACCGGCTGGCCATTGCTCATCGCCGGAGTAAAACGCCAACGGCGCACCGCTTCGCTGGCCGCACGGTCCAGGTCACGCGAACCGCTGCGTTGAATCAGGGTGACTGCGGCGGGCCGGCCGGCCGCATCCACGTCCACGCGTACCACCACAGAACCGGAATCGCCGCGGCGCAAGGCGGCGGGAGGATAATTGGGCGGCGGCGACTGGCCGGCGATCGGCATGGGCCGGTCGCTGGGCGCAGCGGCAGCGGCCGGCGCATCGCCAGGCAGCGGCGCGGCCGGGGCAACGGGCGGCGGGGGCGGGGCGGTTTCCACCAGCTTCGGCGCCTCTTCCTGTGGCGGCGCCGGGCGTGCGTCGGGCATGTCGCTGGAACCGCCCGCAGCGGCCAGTGGCTCCGGCAACGGTTCTACCTCGGCCACTTGCTGCGGCGTCTGGGTTGCCGGGTCGGCCTGGTAGAACCCCTTGTCCCGGCTGGCCAGCCAGACCACCAGGAACAACAACAACCCACCGCAGAAGGCGATGCCGGCAATCTTCAAACTGTTGCGCGGAATCTGCAGGGTGATCGACTTGCCGGACGAGGAACGGGAAGCGGGCATGGCATGAACCGGGACAGGACCCCAGCGATTCTGTCACAGCCGCGATGAACCGGGCGGCAGAAACCTGCGTAACAGGCGATAATCCACTTCCTGATCCACGAACCGACTCCCTGCCATGCTCGATCCAGCCCTGCTTCGCCAACAGCCCGCCGACCTCGCCGAACGCCTGCGCACCAGTCGCGGCTTCGAGCTCGACGTGTCTGCGCTGGAGTCGCTGGAAGCCGACCGCAAGCGCATCCAGGTGCGCACCCAGGAACTGCAGAGCCTGCGCAACAGCCGTTCCAAGGCGATCGGCCAGGCCAAGGCCAAGGGCGAGGACGTGTCCGCCATCATGGCCGAAGTGGCCGCGTTCGCCGACGAACTCAAGGCATCCGAAGTGGCGCTGGACGGCCTGCGCGAGCAGATCGACGCCATTGCCATGGTGATCCCGAACCTGCCGTCCGAGGACGTCCCGGCCGGTGCGAACGAAGACGACAACGTCGAGCAGGCGCGCTGGGGCACCCCGCGCCAGTTCGATTTCAAGGTGCTGGACCACGTCGAACTGGGCGCACGCAACGGCTGGCTGGACGCGGAAACCGCCGCCAAGCTGTCCGGCTCGCGCTTCACCGTGCTGCGTGGCCCGGTGGCCCGCCTGCACCGCGCGCTGGCGCAGTTCATGCTGGACCTGCACACCGGCGAGCACGGTTATGAAGAAACCAACGTGCCGCTGCTGGTGAACCCCGAATCGCTGCGTGGCACCGGCCAGCTGCCGAAGTTCGAGGACGACCTGTTCAAGACCGCCGTCGGCGAATCGCCGCGCTACCTGATCCCGACCTCGGAAGTGCCGCTGACCAACATCGTCCGCGACGAGATCATCGATGCCGAGCGCCTGCCGCTGCGCATGACCGCCCATTCCATGTGTTTCCGCGCCGAGGCGGGCAGTGGTGGCCGCGACGTGCGCGGCATGATCCGCCAGCACCAGTTCGAGAAAGTGGAGCTGGTGACTGCCTGCCGCGCCGAAGAGAGCGATGCCGAACACCAGCGCATGACCCGGTGTGCCGAAGTGGTGCTGGAAAAGCTGGGCCTGCCGTACCGCAAGGTGCTGCTGTGCACCGGCGACATGGGGTTTTCCGCAGTGAAGACCTACGACCTGGAAGTGTGGCTGCCCTCGCAGGACACCTACCGCGAAATCTCCTCGTGCTCCAACACCGGCGATTTCCAGGCCCGTCGCATGCAGGCCCGCTGGCGCAACCCCGCCACCGGCAAGCCCGAACTGCTGCACACCTTGAACGGATCGGGCGTGGCCGTGGGCCGCGCGATGATCGCGGTGATGGAGAACTACCAGAACGCCGACGGCTCGATCACCGTGCCCGAAGCGCTGCAGCCCTACATGGGCGGCCTGCAGACCATCGCCTGACCGCCCCGGTAGTGACGGGCCATGCCCGTCACTCTTCTCGCGCCCCAAAAAAAACGGCCCCGCCTTCCCGGTAGTAACGGGCCATGCCCGTCACTCTTTTCGCGCCCCAAAAAAACGGCCCCGCATTCCCGGTAGTGACGGGCCATGCCCGTCACTCTTTTCGCGCCCCAAAAAAACGGCCCCGCATTTCTGCAGGGCCGCAGGGGTGGGCCGGAATGGGGGAGGGAATCTTCCGGCCCGTGGTCGCTGGCCGACGAGGAATCGCCAGCAACCGTGAACTGAAACCTCAGGCTGCGATCGCAGCGAACTCCGCTTCCGGCAGGCTGGCCAGCGCTGCCTCGATGGCGTCCTCGCGGTGCTTCGGCGAGTAGGCGATGCCCTCGGCACGCACGAACTCCACCTCATTGATACCCATGAACCCGAAGATCGCGCGCAGGTAGGGTTCCTGGAAATCGGCCGGCGAATCGCTGTAGATGCCGCCGCGGCTGCTGACGATGATCACGCGCTTGCCGCCGGCCAGGCCAACCGCGCCGGCTTCGGTGTACTTGAAGGTCTTCCCGGCCACCGCCACGCGGTCGATCCAGGCCTTCAGCGTGGAAGGGATGCTGAAGTTGTACATCGGCGCACCGATCACCACCACGTCGGCGGTCAGGAACTGCTCCATCACCTGCTGCGCATCAGCGGTTTCAGCCGCATCGGCCTGGGCCAGCGAGCTGCCACGCAGGTGCGGAATCGGATTGGCGTCCAGATCGCGGTAGGATACGTTCAGGTCCTGGACCTGGTCGTGGAAACGGGCGACCACCGCTGCCGACAGCTGGCGGGAGACCGAGTTGTCGCCGAGCGCGCTTGCGTCGATGTGAAGAAGCTTCATGGCAGTCACCTTTGTTCTGTGGGAGGCGGGAGCCCCGCCGACAGGACATACGATAGGTTGTTGCCAATTTGGGATAAAGGTGGTTGAATGCCACGTATTGTTCTAGATATGGAACTGCCGCATGCAAGACCTCAATGACCTCTACTATTTCGCCATGGTCGTCGACCATGGTGGGTTTGCCGCAGCAGAACGCGCGCTGGGCATTCCGAAGTCACGCCTGAGCCGACGCATCAGCCAGCTCGAAACCGACCTGGGCGTACGCCTGCTGCAGCGCTCCACGCGACGCTTCGCGGTAACCGACGTGGGCACCAGCGTGCACCGCCATGCACAGACCATGCTGGCCGAAGCACAGGCCGCACGCGAAGTGGTGGACCGGCTCAGTGCCGAACCGCGCGGCCTGGTACGTGCCAGCGTGCCGGTATCGCTGGCACAGATGCAGTTGCCCAAGCTGCTGCCGAAGTTCCTGGAGCAGTACCCCAAGGTGCGGCTGCAGTTGAACATCAGCAACCGCCGCGTGGACATCATCAATGAAGGCTACGACGTCGCCCTGCGCGTGCGTTCGCGGCTGGACGACGATGGCAGCCTGGTGATGCGCAGCTTCGGCCAGGTGCAGGAACTGCTGGTGGCCAGCCCGAAGTATCTCGACCGTGCCGGGCGTCCCAAGGACCCCGACGAACTGACCGACCACGTGACGTTGAGCATCAGCGAAGACGAGGCCCGCCAGCGCTGGGAACTGCACGGCCCGGAAGGCGCCGTGCGCCGCGTCGACCTGCAGCCGCGCGTGGCTGGTTTCGATTTCCCGCTGCTGCAGAGCATGGTCAAGGACGGATTCGGCATCACCATGCTGCCGGAAACCGTCTGCGCCGATGCCGTGCGCAGCGGTGAACTGGAAGTGGTGCTGCCGGACTGGTCGCTGCCGCAGGGCATCTGCCATGCCGTGTTCGCCTCGCGCCGTGGCCTGCTGCCGGCGGTACGGGTGTTCATCGACTTCCTGGCCGAGCACCTGCCCCCGCAGTTGGAAGCCTCGCGCCTGGACTGCGGTGGCGCCTGCGAACGGGCCAAGGAAAAGATCAAGGCGACCGCGCTGGGTGCACTGGCGATCGACGCCGGCTGACCGGCTTCCTGGTAGAGCGGGGCCCCGCCCCGCTGCTTTCCTGATGCATGCCCGGCATGCCTGTCTGTCCCAGATTGCATGGCGCGGCATGGGCAAACGCCCCCGGCCCATGCGAGAATACGCCTCCCCGGGAAATGCCCCCGGACGCAGCACATCGGAGAGATGGCCGAGCGGTTTAAGGCACCGGTCTTGAAAACCGGCGAAGGGTCAAACCTTCCGTGGGTTCGAATCCCACTCTCTCCGCCACCTTTTCGGACAAGTCATTGATTTTGAAAGATAAAATCATTCGACTCTAAATTCGGTATGCCAGCTGGTATGCCGCGCCCGCTTGGGCATACATGGACAGATCTGGACGCCACCTCTGGCTGACAGAGGCTGGGTTCGTTCGACGCTTCGGGGGCATTCCAAGAGTTGCATTGCTCAGTCTGGGGCGACTTCGTGACGTCTGCGATGGCCTCTCGCGGTCGGCAATCCGGGAGTCCTGATTTCTGCCCATGGCACGGGGAGGCTCAGCGGCGAGGGAAGTTGTGGGCGCAGCTGCCGACTCCCTGGCTATGCTTACTCAAGATCGTCGGAGGCGTTGGTGAGGCGGACGCAGCTTCATCATTGCGTGTCGCGAAGTCTGCAAAGCCGTCAGCTGACGGCGCTTCTTAGGCAAAGTGGCCCCTTAGTACTTCCGGCTGTCTCCCGGCGAAACTTGGGCGGGTGATCGCACGAGCCTGAAGCAGATAAAGCGTTGCATTCGGATCATCTGCTGTCGCAAATAGCTTGCTTAGCCCAGAAGTCTCCTGAGCGGGACTTTGATTGCTTGGGCCGTAGGTCGCAACGTTCTTCGCCGCGTTCGATCATGCCGATGTAGATCCTGTGGGCCCAAGCCGCTTCCGCGAAATCTTCGTATAAGAGTCCAAGGGCCCTTCCGAAATCCCTTACTTTGAACAAGTAGCTGTCACCGCGAGCGAAAGCCTCGCGCCGGGATTGTAGTGGCACCATCGAGATGGCCAAAGAGCGGATCACGGCCAGCGCGCTTTGCGCATTGGCCGTGGAAGCGGGCTTCCGTGGGCGACGTGTGCCGATATCTTCTAGAGGATGGTCTCAAGCTCACCTGCTTTGAGCCGATAGCGCTCTGTGGTACTACATTTCTGGATTGCCTTTATCTGCCACGCAGCGTCGTATGTCATTTGGAATGGAGCTCTTGGGAATGGATAAGCTCAACTTTGGCGTCAACTCTCGTATTGCCACTTTGCTTAGCAATGAGTACTCATCAACGGAGCGGGCGTTGATTGAGCTGATCGATAACGCCTGGGACGCTGATGCAACGAGGGTACTTGTGGATATCCCAGAGCCTCTCTCCGGTAATCCCATCGTCGTCTCGGACAATGGGAACGGAATGACCGTTGACCAGATCCGTACCCACTATCTGCAGATCGCGGCTGACAGAAGGCGACGCTCCGGCGACAGCTCCATTCGGTTCAAGCGGAAGGTCAAGGGCAGCAAGGGCATCGGCAAGTTCTCTGGTCTGATGGCCGCCGCCGAGATGCGCGTTGATACCGCAGTGGGTGGGCGGCGGGTGAAGCTGAGCTTCACCCTCGAGCAGCTTAAGGATGTTGATGGAATCGATGAACTGGAGATCCCCTACACGGTGTCTGTAGAGGATGAACATGTGCAGGGCACAACCATCACGCTCTCTCAGCTCAGGCAAGGGGGAGCTTATCCAGACGCCGTTGAACTGAGGCACTTGCTAGTCCAGTCCTACGGGCGGCGTCAAGACATGGTTATCGAGATCAACGGCAAACCATTGGACGTCGACGATGTTCAAGGCCATTTTGAGGAGAAGGCAATCAGTGTTCCAGGCGTCGCGGACCTGACTGTTCGATTCGCCCTGAGCGAGCGAAAGACCGGCATGAAGAGTCCGGGAATTCAGATCCGCGTGGGCTCGCGCATTGTGGGGCGGCCTTCACTCTTTGGGCTCGACCAACGTGGAGATATCTCGCCTAAGTTGCTGAAGAAGCTCTATGGCGAAATCGACCTAGAAGGCGTGGTGGACGCCAATGTTGCTAGCTGGGAGACCCTTGTTGCTGGTGACCCGACGTGGGCTCTCGTACAGGATCGTGTCAGGGATGCTCTCTATGAGAGCTATCAGGCTCGCTTCAAGAGGCATATGAGTTTGGCCCGGGCTCGGCTGCAGCAGCAGTTCAACAAGAGGATGGCCGAGCTCCCCGAGTACAAGCGTGAGTTTGCTGATAAGGCGATCATGAAGGTGCTCAATCGATACTCCGACGAGCCTCACGAGAGGGTTGCTCCCATGGTCGCGGTTCTGCTTGATGCTCTGGAGAGTAGCGACTACCGGCTTCTGCTCGAGCACATTGCGGGGGCCTCAAGCGCCGATGTCTCAAAGGTTGCAGACTCACTCAACGACTTTGGTCTGGCTGATATGGCCCATTTGGTTGATCAAGCTCGAGCTCGGACGGCTGTTCTTGATGCGCTTGAAGACTTGTCCCGGGACAAGAGTACGCTAGAAGCTACTATGCATAGGGCGCTGGAGAGCAATCTTTGGGTGTTTGGTCCGGAGTTCGCCTTGTTTTCGTCCAACAAGACGCTGCGTCGAATGGTGGAGGAATACTTGGACCAGAAGTACACCGGCGCCAATGCTACCGATCGGCCAGATTTGATGCTGAAGCAGAACTTTGCGGGAGAGTACCTGCTCATTGAATTCAAGCGCCCCGCGCATACGTTGACTGTCTCTGACTACCAGCAAGCAACTGGCTACAGGCATCACTTTGGTCCCTTCACATCCAGGCGTATCCGTGTCTACGTGGTTGGGGGAGATCGGGGCGCCTTTCCAACGAGCAACTTGGAACCGGACGTCGTAGGTACTTCATTTTTTGACGTCATCTCAATGGCGCGAACTCAGCTCGACTGGCAGCTCAAGTAGATCTTCAAAGGCCTGGATACGCGATGACGAACAGTAAGCCAATCCATGAGGAGCAGTGCCCTTTCTGCAAGGTCGGCGTCTTCGTAGACCGAGTGGGGCGCAATGGGCGCTTCAGGAGCTGTTCGAGCTATCGGGACTGCGAGAAAAAGCCGAGAAAGCGGCGCTGAAGGCGTGGGTTCACTTGCAGTCCTTTCGCCGTCGTTTGACGCAGCTGTCCGAGAGGACAGCTGCGTCTGTGGACGATTCCCGCTTCCTGGCTCTTAAGGTTCGCTCAACTAGGGGCTTGTGCGTCGCGCCAGCCGGTCAGAGTCGGCTTTGCTGGCCAGACAGCCTGTGTATCTCTAACACGTCGGTGCTTCTCAAATGCTTGCAATCTGCCCACCTCTAGTCGAGACAACAGCTCCTCGGGACAGTCGCGGCGGGAGAGGACATATTTCAGGTCTGACCATGTTCGATGTAGCCGCGGTTTGCATTCTTCTATCGCCGCTACGAACGGTTCAAATATGCTCTGACGTAGCATGTCCGCCGCCCGCATCTGCTCAGCAGCCAATTCGGGTTCTACCCCGTTTTCACGGACACTTACAAGAAGGTCGATTCAGGCCATGAGGAGTGTTCATGTCAAAGCGTAGGAAGTTCAGTGTCGAGTTCAAGCGCGGTGCGGTTGAGCAGGCGAGCCAGCCCGGTGTCAGCTGCGCCCAGGTGGCCCGGGACCTGGGCATTCGCGACACCTTGCTGACCCGCTGGAAGCGCGAGGCACAGAATCCGGGAGCGGCCGCTTTCGCCGGCACCGGGACGCCACGGGACGAAGAGTTGGCTCGACTCAAGCGCGAGTTGGCGCGGGTGAAGAAAGAACGTGATTTTTTGCGAGAAGCGGCGACGTTCTTTGCAAAGGGATCATCCTGAGGTATCAGGTGATCGAACGTTGTCGCGATGAGTTTCCGATTCGGCTGATGTGCCGGTGCCTGAAGGTATCGGCCAGCGGCTACTACGAGTGGAGTAAGCACCCTGCGAGCGCCCGGCAGGTCGACAATGAGCGCCTGGTTGTACGGATGCGCGAACTGCACGAAGACAGCCGCGGTACGTTGGGGGCTGGTCGCATGCGCGAAGACCTGGCTGAGGAGGGCGAAAGTGCCAGCCTGAACCGGGTTGCGCTCCTGATGGCAGCAGAAGGCCTGCAGGGCTGGCCCCGGCGCAAGCGTCGCGGGCAGCGTGCAGGTCCGGCCGTGACGCCACCAGGGGTGACTAACCTGCTTGAGCGCGATTTTGTCGCGCTGGAGCCGGAAAGCAAGTGGGTCACCGACATCACCGAGATCAAGACCCAGCAGGGCAAGCTGTATCTGTGCATCGTATTGGATCTGTACGACCAGCGTATTGTGGGCTGGTCAACGCACGATCGGCAGGACCGTCAGATGGTGCTGCGGGCCGTACAAATGGCGGTGTGGCAGCGGCAAGAAAGTCATGAAGTGATCCTGCATTCGGATCGTGGCAGCCAGTTCCGCAGCGGTGACTACCAGGCGTATCTGGCGGCTAACGGACTGATCTGTTCAATGAGCGCAGTGGGGCATTGCGGTGACAACGCGGCCTGCGAAGGCTTCTTTGGGCTGCTCAAGCGTGAGCGGATCTATCGAACGAGCTACCCCACACTGGATGCAGCACGAGCGGATGTGTTTGACTACATCGAGCGACGACATAATCCAAGGATGCGACGAAGGGTCGCCAGGCAGGATCAGAAGGTTGCAGCTCTTTTAGAACCGTCCGTGATATCGGGGTAGAACCCCAAGGAAATTTGCGGTAAGGCGACGGTGGCGTGGGCTCACAAAAAGGGAGTTGCCCTCCGTCTGATCGAGCCGGGCAAACCGAACCAGAATGCTTACGTCGAGTCCTTCAACGGGCGGCTCCGGGACGAATGCCTGAACGAGCATTGGTTTCCGACGTTGCTCCATGCCAGAACCAGTATCGAAAGCTGGCGGCGCGACTAGAACGAAGAAAGGCCTAAACGAGCGCTTGGCGGGCTGACGCCCGCCCAGTACGCCGCGCAGTTAGCCGGCAAGAGAGATAAAATCAGCTCCGGACTCTAAACCACACCTCTACTCAGGCCGGGGGCGTCGAAGCTCCAGCGAGACCTATAAAAAAACTTGCGCCTCTCTTGGCATGCGGAGGTTGGTGAAGCTCTCTTCTGGACACGCTTACAGGCTAGCAATGACATATGGAAAGCTCTGATCGCGTAACACTTGAGCATCTTTCAGAGGCCCGCAAGGCTGTGGCGGTCATGCGTTCCCGTTCGATGCTTGCTGCAGCTGCTGGCGGGCTTGTGTTTAGCGCACTTCTGGCTGGAATGTGGCTTTGGTTGCGCCCCGGTAAAGTTGCCCCGGCTGTGTTTATCGGCATTGTCAGTTATCTTCTCTTTGGTCTTCCCTTCCTGCTGCGATGGATTTTTCATTGGCGGAAAATCTACCGGCGTCTGGCGGAGTTGGAAGCACGTATCAAGGCTGGTGAGGTGGTGGAGGGATCGAAGGTATCCTTTCGTTGATGTAGGCCGCCGTCCAACCGCCCTTGGTGTCCCGCTCCCGGCTTCAAAGTGGGATTCAGGTTCCTGTTTGTTAGATTGGGCCTTGGCACGTCAGCGTTAGCGTTAGCGTTTGGTAGTCCACCCGAACGGGTTGTAGAGCTGCCGATACCAGCTGAACGCGACGGCCTGACCCACGTTATGCTCGTTGCACGCCGGCAGGCCTTCCTGGGTGCCAAACCCACCGTTGGGCGTGCATGTGTAATGACCCACTGATTTCCTGCTCAGGTGTTACTTTTCCCAAAGGAGACACCGATGAGCGAAATGATGGAAGAAGAGATCAAGCGAGGGGGCGTCGGGCGGCGGACTACCCCCCGCCGTCGCCAACCTCCGGCCGCGACGGCCGCTGCAGCAGCCCCCGCTGCAACGCACTTGCCAGTGCTGCCTCGCGCGTGCGCGCCTCCAGCTTGCGGTAGAGGTTCTTCAGATGGAACTTCACCGTGTTCTCCGACAGGTTCAGGCGGCGGCCGATCTGCTTGTTGGAATAGCCATGTGCCAGTTGTTCCAGTACCTCCAGCTCGCGTTCGCTGAAGGCCTCGCTCAGCGCCCATTGCTCGCCGCTGAGGCGCTCCAGCAGGGTCTGCACGGTCAATGCGCGGGTGGTGCCGGCGGTGGTCTGCGGGTCGTGCTGGCGGATCGAGCGCAGCATTGCCTTGGCCGGCAGCCCAAGCTCGGTGATCACCTGCCAGCTCTGGGTCCGGGCTACGTGGTCCAGTGCGTTGTGCAGCGGCGGCAGCGCCGCGTCCAGTTCGCCGCGCTGCTGCAGCACCAGCGCGATGCCTGCGCGCGCGCGCGACAGGTGGCACAGGTTATCGCTGGCCAGGCAGGCCTGCTCCAGTTGCTGCAGGATCGCCAGCGCGGCGCTGCTGCGTCCTGCCAGGCGATGCCAGCGCGCCAGCGCGAAGCCCAGCGCGGCGCGTTGGCGCCAGCGGTGCGGCTGCCGCAGGGTGTGAGTGAAGCCGGTTTCGCTGCCGGAGCGCGCAACCAGTTGCTCCACTGCGCCGCCGCCGGGCAGTTCCGCCAGGATCGACAGGCGCCACGCGATCGAGAGGTCGGACAAGCGCTCCAGCCGCCGCGCGTGCACGAGCCGGTCCACGCGTTCGAGCAGGGCCAGCGCCTCGCGCCCGCTGCGGTCACGTTGCTGCGCCAGGCCCAGGGCGGTTTCGTAGGCGCTGGCGAATACGTCCAGCCAGCCATCGTGCTGTTCGATGAACGTCAGCGCTGGTTCCAGCAGGTCCGCAGCCTGGTCGTGGCGGCCCTTCTCGTACTGCAGCTGTGCCAGCAGGCAGCTGGCCGCAGCGTGCAGCGTGCCGTCCAGATGCTGGTGGCGTGCAGCCAGCGCAAGCGCTTCCTGATACGCCGCTTCGGCCTCGCCCAAGCGACCACGGTAGTAGCGGCTTTGGCCAAGGTGCAACAGCGCATAGCCGGCGCCGATCTCGCTGCCGCTGCGCCGCATCGCCTCGCGCGCAGCCAGCGCATGGCGCTCGGCGCAGGAAAATTCGCCTTGGCCCAACGCGGTGGTCGCGCAGATACATAGCAGGATGCCCCGGCCGAGGTGGTCGTCCTCATCCAGCGCGCCGGCCTGCGCGGCCAGTTGCGGCAGGCCGTGTGGGTTGGCGCAGATCTCGTCCAGCAGGCTGCGCAACAGCGCCACCACCACGGTGTAGTCGCGCTGGAATGGCTCGCGTAGCGTGGCTGGAAGGTCGCGGAAGCGTTCCAGCAGCACCCGTGCGTGGCCGAATTCGCCCAGCTTCATGTGCAGGTAGGCCTGGGTGAGGTTGAGCGCGGGGGTGTCGCGGATCGCCTTGTGGTCGATGGTGCGCAGCAGCGCGCGCATCTGCGTGGTGCCATGGTGCAGCAGCAGTTGCCAGGTGCCTGCACGGGCGACGTAGCTGGCAGCCACTTCGATCGCACCGGCGTGCGAGGCGTGGCGCACCGCTTCCATCAGTTGGCCGTGCTCACCGAACCAGTGCGCTGCGCGCGCGTGGATGCGCAGTGGTTCCCCGGGGCGCTCGCGCTCGAGCTGCTGTTGCAGGTAGTCGGCGAACAGCGGGTGGTAGCGAAACCACTCGTGCTCGCCGTCCAGCGGCACCAGCAGGCCGTGGAAGTGTTCCAGGCGGCCAAGCAGGCGACCACTGTCCTCGCGCTCGCGCAGGTGGTCGGCCAGCGCGGCGTTGAAGCGCTGCAGTGGCGAGGTGCGCAGCAGGAAATCGCGGGTGGCCTCGTCCAGCTTGTTGACCACCTGTTCGGCCAGGTAGGCGGCGATCTGCGCCGAGCGGCCGCTGAAGCGCGCCACCTCGCTGTAGCATCGGTCACCGCCGTCCAGCCACAGCCGCGCCAGGTGCAGTGCCACCGGCCAGCCCTCGGTATAGCGGCGCAGTTCCTCGGCGACCTCGGCGGGAACCGCGGCGCCCAGCAGCGTGCGCGTCTCGGCGTCGTCCAGCGCCAGTTGCGCACAGCCCAGCCGCGCCAGGCGACCCTGCAGCGACAACCGTTCCAGCGGCAGCGCCGGCGCGCACCGGGTCGCCAGCAGCAGGCGCAATTGCGCGCCAGCGTGTTCGACGAGGCGCAGTACCAGTTCGTCAACCGCACCGCCGCCGGCGCGGTCGTAGTCGTCCAGCAGCAGGGTGATCGGGCGCGGCGCGGCGCGCACCGAACGGACCAGCGCATTCGTTGCCTGCATGAGGTCCTGTTCGTGCGCGTGTGGCTGCAGCAGATGTGCGCAGGGGCCGGGATCACCGCCTGTAGCCTGCAGCGCCAGCGCCAGGTGGCCGAGAAGGCGGGCGGGATCGGCGTCGTCCTCGTCCAGCGACAGCCACGCCACGGCGGTGCCGTCCTGTTGCAGGCGGCGGTGCCATTGCGCCAGCAGCATGGTCTTGCCGAAGCCGGGCGGGGCCAGCAACAGGGTCAGCGGCAGCGCGCGCGCCTGCTCAAGCTGTTCCAGCAGGCCGCGCCGCAGCACCACGCCAGCGCCCAGCGGCGGTGGCTCCAGCTTACTGCCCAGGATCCAGTCGGGCAGGGTGGGATCGCGCGGATGCGGCGGGCGCGGGGCAAGCAATGCGACAGGCTTCAGCATGGGATGGGCGACCGTTGGCGGTGTCCCGGGGACGCCGGCTGGCGTCATCGGGGCGGAAGAGGCAGCGGCATCGCACGCGCCGCCACGGTGCGGCGACGTCCTGCGGTGCATTGCTGTTTCATGGGTCCCCACCCGTGTCCGTCCTGGACACCTGCTCCCAACTTATGACACGGGCAAGACAAAAGCAAAGCCTGTAGGGGCCCGCGTTCGTTTCCGTGGTGCCCGATGCCGCTCCCCGCCTACCCACCCGCGTCCGACCTACCCGTCGCGGCTGCTCCGGGCCGTGTGCTGCCCACCTAGCATCGGGAGACGGCATGAGGGCGCGGCGGATGGTTGTCGGCCGTGTGCTGCTCGCCTGGACAACGTATCCAGACGGTCTGTCTGGTGCGCCGTTTTTTCCATCGTGCTGTCAGCGATTTCATTTCGGGGATTAAAGAGAGAGCCATGAATCGATTGATCCGCAAGAGCGCCCTGGCGCTTGCGTTGGCGGCGACGTTCGCCGGCGGCGCCAACGCGCAGTCCACCACCGGCAGCATCGTCGGCAGCGTGACCGAAGGCTCCGGCAAGACCGTGCTGGTGGAAAACAACAGCGGCTTCAGCCGCGAAGTGCCGGTGGATGATCGCGGCCGCTACGCGGTGGGCAACCTGCCACTGGGCACCTACAAGGTCACGGTGAAGCAGGGCGGGGCGTCCGTCGAAACCCGCGACAACGTTGGCCTCATCGTGGGCGCGAGTACCGACGTGTCCTTCGCCGGCGCCGGTGGCGTGCAGACTTTGGACGGCGTCACCGTCAGTGCCATGAGCGTGTCCCCGATCGACGTAACCAGCGTGGACACGCGCACCGTGGTCACCGCCGAGCAGCTGCAGCAGCTGCCGCTGGGGCGTAGCGCCGAGGCCATCGCGCTGCTGGCGCCGGGCGTGGTGGTCAACAGCGGTGGCTACGACAATGGCCCGCTGGGCGGCGCGCTGCCCAGCTTCGGTGGCTCGGCCGCTTCCGAAAATGCGTACTACCTCAACGGCTTCAATACCACTACGGCGAGCAACAGCCTGGGCGGCCTGACCCTGCCTTACGGCGCGATCGACCAGCAGGAGATATTCACCGGCGGCTACGGCGCGCAGTATGGTCGCAGCAATGGCGGGGTGATCAACCAGATCGGCAAGCGCGGCACCAACGAGTGGCACTTCGGCACGGCGGTGATCTGGGAGCCGAACGGCCTGAAGACCAGGCAGAAGGATCTGTACTGGCGCCCGGACAGCCAGACCCTGGACGTCGACAATACCGCCTATGACTACGCCAGGGCGGTCAACGGCCTGTACCAGCCGTCCAGCGAAACCAAGGCCAACCTGACCACTTACAGCGCTTATGTCGGTGGCCCGATCATCCAGGACAAGCTGTTCTTCTTCCTGGCTGCAGAGAAGGTCGATTCCGATGGCACCCGCATCGACTCCAATCGCGACTCGGACAACGGCAGCGCCGGCGGCCTGACCGACTACGACTATGAGCAGAAACGCTGGTATGCCAAGGTGGATTGGTACATCACCGACAATCACCTGCTGGAAGTGACTGGCGCCAGTGACGAATCCGAGACCCGCGGCGGCATCTATCGCTACGACTATATCAACCGCGAGCGCGGCGCCTACGTTACCGACGAATCGAAGTGGAAGACCGGGCCGACGCTGTTCACCGGCAAGTACACCGGTTACTTCGGCGACAACATCACCTTGACCGCGCTGTACGGCAAGATGACGACGCCCGACGAACTGACGCCGTTCAATTACGATGCGGCAAACGGCGCGCTGATCAGCAGCGCGGCGCTCCAGAATCCGGCCTACACCGGCGGCTCGCCGCTCATCGGCAACCAGCGGGTCAGCTCGGTCAGTTCGCCCGACCGCGAGTACAAGAAGGACAACCTGCGGTTGAACCTGGAGTGGCGCATCGGCGACCACGCGCTGAGCTTCGGCGTGGACAACCAGAAGTCAGAGGGCATCGACGTCGGCTCGATCCTGTCCGGCCCTGGCTATTCGTGGACCTACGGCCGCACCAACGACCCGTACGGCCTGGAGACCGGTGGCCTTATCAGCCAGTCGGCCAACGAGGCCGGTGGCGTCGGCGCGCCGAGCCCGGCGCTGGTCGATCCGGCCTACGGCGCGGGCGGCTATTACGCCATCCGCACCGTCAACACCAGCCTGTACTCCTACGAGGCCAAGCAGAAGGCGTACTACATAGAGGACAAGTGGCAGCTCACCGACAACCTGCTGCTCAGCCTGGGCCTGCGCAAGGACGAGTTCACCAACTACACGCCATTCGGCCAGGCCTACATCAACGTCGATGACGCCTGGGCGCCGCGCCTGGGCTTCAGCTGGGACGTGTTCGGCGACTCCAGCCTGAAGGTGTTCGGCAACGTCGGCCGCTACTACCTCGGCCTGCCGCTGTCGCCGGTGGGGCTGTTCACTCCGGCGGTCAACACCGATACCTACTTCACCTACAGTGGCATCAACGCGGACGGTACGCCGATCATTTCCGAGCAGCTGGGCTCGGCGGTATCGGCCAACTCGCGCTTCGGCAACATCGCCGACGTGCGCACCGCGGTGGCCAAGGACATCGAGGGCGAGAACCAGGACGAGATCATCCTGGGCTTCACCAAACAGCTGGAGAGCGGCTGGGTGTTCGGCATGCGCGGTACCCATCGCCGACTGAACGCCGGCATCGACGACCAGAACTACGATGTCTCCAACACTGCGCTGATCGAGGCGGCCGCTGCGCAGGGCGTAACGATCGACTGGTCGAAGGTATCCGGCGGCGCGCTGATCAATCCCGGCAAGACGAACACCTGGGGCGTGATCGGGACCGACGGCGAATTCCACGAGGTCGATGTGACGCGTGGGGCAGCGGGATTCCCGAAGCTCAAGCGCAACTACTCGGCTGTCGAGTTCAACCTGGAGCGCCCATTCGATGGCAAGTGGTACGCCAAGGCCAACTATGTCTGGTCGCACAGCTACGGTACCACCGAGGGCCAGCTGCGCTCGGACCTGTGGCGTACGGGCGGCGCGCTCGGCAGCTACCAGGGCCAGGCCGCAGTCTCCACCACCCAGAGCTGGGACCATGCCGCGCTGATGGAGCATTTCAACGGTGACCAGTCCAACGACCATCGCCACCAGCTCAAGCTGTACGGTTATTACCAATGGACCCGTGAGTGGGGCACTTCGGCGAACTTCAGCCTGATCTCGGGCGCGCCGCGCAACTGCCTGGGCAACTACTACGGCGACAACTATGAGGGCACCGACCCGGCCGGCTATGGCGGCAGTGCGATCACCGGTGGTCCGTATCACTTCTGCTACAACCCGGAGACCGGTACCGGCACGCCGTCGCCCCCGGGTTCGCACGGGCGCCTGGGCTGGATGGCCCAGCTCGACCTGGGCGTGACCTACAAGCCCTCATTCGCCGACGGCAAGCTGGCAGTCCGCCTGGACGTGTTCAACGTGACCAACGAGCAGACCGAGAGCAACATCTATCCGTTCTCGCAGCTGCCGGACGGCTCGGTGAACCCGTTGTGGAACCAGACGGTGGCGTATCAGACGCCGCGCAACGCCCGCTTGACGGTCAGCTACGACTTCTGAGCATTCGCCCCGGCCTGCCTTCGTGGCGGGCCGGGGTTGAGCCGGCTGGCCACGACTGGACGATCACCAATATCAAGCCTGGGTACGTCGACCTGCGAAAACAGCTTCCCGCGCTACTCAATGGCCGGGGTAGTGCCCACCCGCGATGTCTTCCAACAGCGTGGCATGTGTCGGCTCCCAACCCAACAACGAACGGGTGCGTGCGCTGGACGCCGGGGCATCAGCACCGAAGAACATGCCAAGCCAGTCGAAGTGCTGCTGTGCACGTTCGACCGGAATCGACTCCACTGGCACGTCCAGGAACTGACCCAGCGCCGTTGCAATGTCGCGCGTGGCTATCCCTTCTTCGGCGACGGCGTGCAGTACGCTGCCCGGGGGAGCCTTGTCGATTGCGAGTCGTACGAGCTTGCCTGCGTCGAGCCGGTTCACCGCCGGCCAGCGATTATGGCCCTCGCCCAGGTAGGCCGAAACGCCTTTCTCGCGGGCAATTCGCGCCAGTACTGCCACGAACCCGTGGTCGCCCCCAGCGCCGTGCACTGTCGGGGCCAGGCGCAGGACCATCGATCGTATGCCGCGGTCGGCCAAACCAACCGTATAGGTCGCGTTGGCGATGCGAGGATGGACCGAGACATTCGGTATGTCGTCCTCTCTACCCACACGACCAGGTGCCAGCCCAAGTGTTCCCGAGGCGATCAGTAAAGGACCGCCGGTGCCCTGCAGCACGTCCGCGAAGACTTCGATGGCAGCGCGATCAGTCTGTGCGGCTGCCGCCATTTGCGAGAAGTCATGGTTGTAGCCAAGGTGCACCACGCCTTCGGCTTGTGCCGCCGCGCTTCTCAGGCTGGCAAGGTCGTCGAGGCTGCCACGCACCGCCTCAGCGCCGAGTTGGGTGATCTTTGCGGCGGCTTCGTCATTCCGGGCAAGGCCGAGGACCTGATGTCCTGCAGAAACAAGCTCTTTGACGCTTGCCGAGCCGACCCAGCCCGAGGCGCCAGTGACGAGGATTCGCATGGATTGCTCCGTTGATGTCATGTTGTGACATCATCATAAACCTATGATGTCACTCTGTGTCAACACTAGGGTGAAAATATGGGTCGGTGGGAACCGGATGCCGAGAGCCGCTTCCGTGCTGCGGCCATTGAATTGTTTGGAGAGATTGGCTACGAGCAAACGACCGTGGCGGCCATAGCGGAGCGCGCGGGGCTGACCTCCCGTACCTTTTTTCGCTACTTTTCCGACAAGCGCGAAGTGCTTTTCAATGGCACCAAACCTCTTCAGGAGGCGATGTTGGAAGCGTTGTCCCAGGCCCCGGCGGAGGCGTCTCCACTAGAAGCGATTACGGCCGCCTTGCTGAAGGCTGGTGATTTCTTTGATGACGATCGCCGCCCGTTCGCGCGCCAACGCAGCAAGGTGATCGCGGCCAATGCGGAGCTGCGCGAACGCGAGCTGATGAAGTTGGCGACACTGTCTGCGATGCTCGCGCAGGCGCTACGCGAACGTGGTGCCAGCGAACCTGGTGCGAGCCTTGCCGCCGAAGTGGGCATTGCCGTTTTCAGGACCGCTTTCGAGCAGTGGGTCGGCGATGGTGAGCGATGCGACTACGGCGGGAAAGTGCATGAATCGCTTGAACAGTTGAGGATGCTTTGGGCCAACTGACGGCCTTTCTCCTGCGCATCAACATCGAACGGACTCCACTCCGTGGCCGAGGCTCGCCTCGGCCACGTGTATCTGCACTAGCTCGGATTCATGCTGGCAAAGAGGGCATCGTAGCTACCATCTCGTTCAGCCCAGCGTCGGGCATGGTCGCGTTCAAGCAGGATCTCGCCGCGGGGATGATCGAGTTGCTCCAGCTTCTGCATTACCTGTGCGATGTAGTCGGCAATGGGCATGGCGCGGGGATCTTCGGCCTGGTGCGCGCCGGTGAGTTCGGTTTGCACGTAGGGCGGGGATAGTTCCAGGACTTCCACCGGGACCTGTTTCAGCTGATGGCGTAGTGATATCAGCCAGGAGTGCAGGAATGCCTTGCTGGCGCAGTAGGTGGGGAAGCTTGCCAGCGGCAGGAAGGCCAGCGCCGAACTCATTGCCATGAAGGTTGCATCGGGGCGCATTTGCAGCGTGGGCAGGAAGGCGCTGGCCACCCGCAGCACGCCCACTATGTTGGTCTGGACGATGGCTTCGGCATCGCTCCCATCCCAGTGTGGGTCCGTCACATCTTCCGCGCGGGAGATGCCGGCATTGGCAATAAGCACGTTGAGATCGGGAAAACGGGTCTGGACGTCGCTCACAACGCGAGGCAGCGAGCTGGGATCCTCAAGGTCAAGCGTGATGCCGATGAGGCCGGGACGACGCGAGCTGATCTCATCGAGCAGGGCCTGGCGCCGCCCGGTGATGATGACGCGGTTGCCGCGGTCGTGGAAGGCTTCGGCAAGCGCGCGGCCGATACCGCTGCTGCCGCCAGTGATCAAAATGGTGTTGTCAGTCATCTTCATGGTGGTTACTTTTCCATCAGCGTGTTCAGGGAAAAGGCCACGGCAACGCGACTGTTCCAGCCGAAATGGCGCCCATGGATACGCATGCAAAGCCATGCAGGCGAACAGCTTGAACAGTTGAAACAGGGGGGCGAGGGCGCTGCCGTAAGCCAGTGTCCGAGTTCCCTCTGCTGAGGCCCACTCGGTATTGGGCGCGTTGGATGACGATAACGCCTGCGGCAATGCCAGGAAGAGATTGGCAGCGCGGCGGAATATAACGTCGGCGGCGGGGGGCGTCAAACAGGCGAGATGCTACGGATATCCTGACGTTGTCTGGATGTTTGTTGATCGCTTCGCATACCGAAAAAGTCCTGTCACCAGCACCCATTGGGTGGAAGCGTTGTCCGCTATTAGGCTATAAGAGACGTGTCCCCACCAATGGAGTACCCCTTTTGGCCCTTACCACGCTCAAATTGCTCAACGCCGAAATCAAGCTGCTGGAAGCCCGGAAGAAACTGGTCGAGAAACGTGATGGCGAGGTGCCGAAGGCGCTGGCGGTCCTGCAGAACTACGCCAAGGTACTGACCGAAGCCCAGCGCCGCAAAGTCGCCCAGATCATCGGCCTGGCCTCCGACGGCGCCGCCAGTACCGCCCACGCTGCCAGGACGCCGAAAGCCGCCAGGAGCCCGCTCAAGGGGCGCAAGCTCGGCAAGGTCGTTGCCAAATATCAACTGCCCAGCGGGGAAACCTGGGCCGGTCGCGGTTTGACGCCGCGTGTGTTTACCGCCTGGGCGAAGTCGGCCCAGGGCAAGGCCTGGATCGCGGCGAACCCGGGCGAACGCTTCCCCGCAGCCGGTGCTGCAGCGAAGGCACCGGCCAAAGCGACCAGGAAGGCCGGCAAGGTCGTCAAGAAAGCTGCCAAAAAGCCAGCTGCCAGGAAGGCAGCGAAAAAGGCGGTAAAAAAGGCAGTTCGCAAGGTCTCCAGCAAGCCGGCCAATCGCGCCGCTAAGTGAACTTCCGGAACATTTCGCGCGTGACGCTTTCCAGTTCGCTCTGGATGGCGTCAAACATTTCTGCCTCGATTTCGCCAAACGAACGCGTTTCACCGCATCCGGGGCAGACGACCGGTGCATCAGGCCGCATGTGATCTGAATCGAACTGCTGTTCAGCTCCGCATTTTCCACAGTTGAATGTTGCGGTGACTCTGTCCATTGCAGGCTCCGTGATGGTGATGGGTAGGGAAGCTCAGCGCGATCATGGGGCCGCCCTGGGTTCGCGTTGGCGGTGAATCTGGAAGCGAAAGCCCGAGTAGGTCCAGGCCTGGCTGAACCCGGGCGCGGGCTACTTGGGTGCGCCACGCCGCATTTTCGACGACGAACAGCCCCTGATCCACGAATACCGCATCGCCGCCAGGATCCTTGTTCGTGGCTTCACGCGCCCTGCAAGGTGGGACTGCTCGAATGGGCACCCTATTAGCCGGGGAGGCGGCCCCCATGATGCTTTTACTGTGGGTTCTTGGAACTGCGTCTGCATTCGCGGGCCTGCTTGGCCTGGTGACCGCCGCCGCATGGGCATGGAATGCCAGGAGAAGCTCGGTACGTTCACGAATGGAAGTCCTGAAGGCGGGCCTTGCAGATGGCCTGTCGGTTCCCGCAACCGGGGCATATCAAAACAGCCGCCCCGTCCAGGTCGAGCAGGCCGTGGTCGCGGATGGCTGCGAACTGGCGATGGCATTGCAGGCAGCTGCAATCAATATGAGTGACCTGCAGCAGGGCGCCCCCCTCATCCTTGACGCCTTCGACGCTGAGGAGATAGAACTGGCCGGTGTTGGGCATGGGGGAGCTCCAGACCGCACGGGCGAGGGACGTCCATGATGGACGTGAATGTGTAAGCTTGCCAGCCCCGCCGGGAATTCTCGTGAACGCTTCATAGGCGCGCCGGTTTGTAAGATTTCCCGGCGCTTTCAGACGATCTGTCAATAACGATTTTCAATCATCCGAGCACTGAAGCATCAACAAAGCTTGGATCTGTGCCTGTACTACCCTCCGCGTCTGCACTCTGCTCACTGAAGAATGCTTGCGGCGCCGTGCTCCAAGGAGTCGCCGGTCCCATCATATACACGGACGCGGATTTGACCGCTGGAGCATTGCAAAGTCCTTGATCAGACGTGCGACGTCGATGAGCATTCTCCCTTTCAAATCAAAGGCGAACGCCCAGCGCATCAAGCGTCGGAGTTGTCATCGTCCCGGTAGCCTTGATCCCATGCGCCAACTGGAACATTCGAAGCGCAGATTGCGTTTGGACAGAGAGTGTCCCGTCTATTGCCCCTGGGTCATATCCTTTCGAATATAGGGCCGCTTGCACTCTCATGATCAGTAGTTTCAGTTGGTCCGCATCCCGGTGTCCCGTGCCCTGGGATGGGGTGCTGCTGGGCTGAAGGCGCTGATACGACTGGCCCGGCAGCGTCGTATCCGTTGCAGCTGATGCAGGGTGTTGAAGATTCTGACGGGTAGCATTCGCCCCGCTTGAGTCTGTAGACGCGGGATGGGGGGTGAGCGTCGTTTGAGTGGCAGGTGGCGGTGTGTAGGTTGCGGGCGGCGGAGAATAGGACCTGTAGGAGCTTCCTGATCCCGATGAATGAGATCGATGTGAGCTATGAGACCTGTGAGAGCTATGGCTACGGTGACCCGCATACAGATTGTGGCGCCCTGCGTTCAGAGGGGAGCTGAGAACGGTGGCGTACTTACTGTCCAGCTGGGAGAGCAGAGAGATATCGGAGTTGCCTATCGGTGGCTCTGACGCAAGTGTGCCAAGGGAGGCAGCGCCAACTATGATTAGTGCATTGGACATCACTAGGCATCCTTGATGGGGGTGACGGCGCGGCTGGTCCACGCAGGCGTCACCCAGGAGAAGAACCCGCCGCATTGATCTTTGACGGCGCACGTACTACAGGCGGGGAGGTAATCATTCTTCCAAGTGGAGATGCTCTGTGCAGCGTAGCGCCAGAGGCTCCTGTCGATAGTGCATAGCGGGAGGTTATAGAGCGAGACGGAGATTCCGCCGGAATGTAGTACTTCAACCGCAGCTTCGAGTTGCGCTGCGTAATCTGCCGGGTCTGCCCACAGGTCCCGATGGTGGGCTTTGGCGAACCCAATCGGTTCCACGCCCATTAGGGCAACGTGTTCGACGAATGGCAGGTTGCGGCCTATGAAGCGCGCCAGCTGAGCGAGTCGCTCGAAGGTCGGGCGTACGAGCACCACGCGGATCTCAATGCGCTGCCTCGCCGCATGTAGGGCATAGATCCCGCGCAACGTCTCTGCAAATGCTCCTTCGCTCTGCACCACATAGTCGTGTAGCCCGTAATGGTCGCCGTAGAGGGGTATGCCCCAGCTGAGATTCGGATGAGCACCGTCGAACTTGGCATGAAGTCCCGGATCGCGCAGTCGTCCGTTGGATAAAATGTGCAAATGGGTGCATGGCAAGATGTCAGCGCACTTCCTCACCACGTCCACCAGCCCCTCGCCCAAGAGGGTTGGTTCACCGCCGCTTATCGCCAGCGACGGTTCGGTAGGATCAATGAGCTCAATGAGATCGAACAATTGGCGCACGCGCCAGTTGTCCTGTACATCACGAGGAGGTTGGGAACACATCAAACAATAGCTGTTGCAACGTTCGGTGGCGAAGAGGACGTTGCCATTGTCCCCACGGCGATATCGAACAGCTACTCGTTGCCGGATAGGATCCAGCTCAATGACGTCTCCGGGCCTTGCAATTCGCGTATCGCCCTCGAACTTGATCCATGGAAGACTTTCCGGCCAAACCGTTCCATCTGGAGGGAGCAAGGCGCCCCATGGGATATCGAGAAGAGATGTGCTGATGACCTCCTCAGGAGCATCCCGAAGGTCCAAGGCCATCTTGCCGATGGGAAGGCCTGAGCCCGCGAACTCTTCCAAGCTCATTACCTTCAGCAACGGCGAGACAGCCGTCAACGGCACTCGTGCCTTGGACTCAAGCGGCAACATCACATGGCTCCGGGGTTGAATTCCTCCGTGTGCCCCATGATTCCATCAGGCGCTTGGTAGCCCGGTCTGCCAACTCGTAGCGTTCGAGTAAGAGGTCGAAGAGGCCCAAGTTGCGTTTGCAGAAATCGCTTGTTGGTCTGTGACCAACAGGGTCACCCTGTCTGGCGTAATGCTCGATGGGATCGGCGCCGCAAAGGGGGACGTAAGCGCAGTCAGCACAGGTGGGAAGTGCCTCCGCGACGCCGGCGCCCAACAACAAGGACATGGCAGGTGAGGAAAGCCATGAAGAAATGGGCTGGGAGACATCTCCCAATGAAAAGCTATGGTCCCCCATTGCCGCTAGCATTCGTGCCTCGTCCGACGGGTATACACGCCCGTCATAGTCGTAAATTATGGCGCCCAATCCCGCGCCGGAAGGCGATCGGAGATCGACGTAGCCGTGACCAAACGAGGTGAACAGTTGGGAAAGCAAGAGGGACGCATACGACTCGTCCATCGGATAGCCAGACTTGTTCACCGCGATCAGGTGTTCGAAGGCTTTCTTGTAGAACGCCAAGTATTCGTTTGTCGAATAGCCAGTTCGTTCTGCGGTTTTCCTCGCGAACCCATACGGACTCAATGGCCGCAGCGATATGGAGTTCAGGCCGAGCTTGCGGTACTCATCGATGATGGCTTCTGGGACATCCAGACTGCGTCTGGTGAGAGTCGTGAGGGCAGATACAGCGTCGTCTCCCAAGCGACGACGACCAGCGTCGATGCCCCGCACTGTTCGCTCGTAGCTATCTCGCCCTGGTCGCGGTCGATTAGCGTTATGCAGCCATTCTGGGCCGTCCAATGAAGTTGAAAGCTTGAAGCGGTGCTCAGCGAGGAAGTCCAGTTGGAAATCGGTTAGGTCATGCAGCGTGGAAGCAAGTACGAACCGAAGGCTTCGCTTCTCTGCGCGATTTCGTTCAACGATGAGGTTGGTGATGGTCATCACTTGCTCAAAGTTGAGCAGGGGCTCTCCGCCCTGAAACTCGATGGTCAGCTCGGGGTTTGGCCACTCGAATAATCTGTCAACCGCCTGACGAGCGTGGTGCCCGGTGATGTCGAAGGAAGCGGCGTTTGTTTGTTGGCGAGAGACTTGGCAGTAGTTGCAGGTGTGATGGCAACGAAGGGAGACAACAAAGATATGCAGAGCGGGCCCGCCGATCAGGTAGGACTTTCGACTGCGGTATTGGCTAAACAGCGGAGCAAGCGTGCTCTGATGTGTGCCACCAATAGCTAGATGCCGAGCTTGGAGGTCTGCAAATAGCGGAGAATCGGCAGCTAGTTCATGCCTGATAAAGCGTTCCAAATCCCCCATGTCCATGAGGAGCCAGTCGCCAGCCATCGATGAGACAAAGGCGCGCTCACGATCCCAGGGCAGCCGCCTGAATCGCATCGGCAGCAATCGGTACGGTTGGGGTGGGTTGAAGGTCTCCGGTGGCCTGAACTTCATCACGGTAAACCGTCCAAAGGGCGCGCCTGGGCAAGAGCGGCTTGGACAAGTTCTTGCTGGATACCCTGAGTTTCCGCGCGAACCAAGGCACGTAACTTCTCATCCAGAAGATTGTTGAAGAGGCGCGCTCTAAGGTCGAAAGGGAGATCTTTACCGTGGGCGGCCCGGAAGACAACTACGAGGTTGCCTTCTCGCAACAAAAGCTCAATGGAACATTCGCCTGAGTGCCGATGGGCTGCTCGCGTCACTACCTCGTCGCTGTAAAGACTGCGATCAATGACAAATTCCGAGCTTTCCATTGCCCATCCCCCTTTGGATAGCCAAGCTTTGCATCCTGCGTGCGTGTTGACAAGGTCCCGTGATTATCGGTGCTGGCGTCGTCTGGCGAAGTTGACACGGTCCGCAAACACTTTTCTGAAGAAAACGAGGCCCGCCGCAGCTATTGCGACGAAGGTGAGCCAAGCGAACCATGACCCGACAAGGCTTCCCGCAGCGATTGACATAATCACGGAGACAATGAAGGTGAGGGGAAGTGCCCACCGAGGCGTGCCGTATTCAATTTCTGCTTGGCAGCCCCGACAGACAACGGCGCCCCGCGGGACGTCGTTGTGGCAGAAGGGGCAGGTCATCGAGTCAATCATTGGGGAAGCCATTCCAGGCAGCCGAGTCGGATGTGCTATCGGCCAGCTTCCGGGGAACTTTAGTTGAGTGATGCAGCATGGGCGGTGCGAGTGGCGCGGAACTGGTCAGAGCGAGTGTTGGTGCCCAGGACTGCATGGCTGGACTGCTGCTGCATGGTCGGTTGTGATGGCAAGGGTGCCCCGGTTTAATCGAAGCCCATTGGCATGGCCGACATCTGGTTGGTATTTCGTCGCAGTGCCTTGACATCAGTATCTGTCAGGCCCGCCGCGCTGCTCAACGCCGCCAAGGCGGTTCCGATGCGAACTCGGCCGGCAGGCCGGAGCGCCGACTCCAGGGTGGAGCGAATTTCGATTTCCGTACAGCGGCGATGATGGGTTATACGCACCTTGAGGATGCGATGGATGTCTGCGGGCAAGCTTCGAACAGTTGGCATGGGCAACTGATGCCTCCTATATGGTGGATAAAAATGATGTCATGAGGAGGAAGTAACATCATTGGGCAAGATTGGAGTTCATCAGGAGATTGTCCGCCAAACCCAGCCGCCTTGGCGCTAATGGCGGGTTTCGACGGGCTATTCCGTCATAGAGGGAGAGGAGGGGCAGAACCCATCCCGAGCTCCAATTCGATGGAGACTGCAATGCAATCAGGCCGCATTCGTAACGTGACGCTGGTCTTGGCGATGGCATCGATGTTCACCAGCTGCGCGTCAGCCCCGCCGTCGGGAGATACATCGGGTTCGACAGTTGGCACCGGGGACGCGGGATATCAACAAGCAACGGCTGATAGCCAGCGCATGACGAAGGAGCTGGCTCCTCCCTCCTCAGTGACCGTGCCAGGCAAGCTGCCCGTCTCCGAGCAGATCATCCGCAAGCCGCCAAATGAGCTCGGAATTATCGTCATTCCTCGGCAGGAGCCGCTCTGAGTCGAGCGACATAGTGACCCGTAGTGTCCTGCGTGAGGCATGCGACCAGCGGATCAGCGCAGGCAACTTCATCGTCAGTGCTTGATGCGACCGCTTGCCGATGTCCTGGGGTTGCCCGTGGATGGTCAGTTGGTACGGCAGAATCAAGTTTTCCTCATGGACGCCAACGCGCCCTCTGCGCACGATGACGGTGCTGGCTCGTAGAGCCAGCCGGGATTGGCATCCTGACTCAGGTAATTCCATCGTTACTCTGTTCTTGCCCCTGGGGCACGGCGGAGAATGCACTGCATCGCCAGTCGGTCATACGGCGGGCGATGTGTGGGGATCCTTGATCCGCCGGATTTTCTGATGGTTTTGCCTGCCGGTATGCCAACCCGCATCGCCCGCCACCTTGCGCCTTGGCGCAGGTGGCCCATGCCAAGCGAGGTGATCCATGTCCGCAGAACTCAGCGCCGGCGCGCGCCTGTACGCACTCATCGGCGAGGCCGTGCATAACCTGCCGCCGCGTTTCGTTACCAAGCTGGAACGCATCCTCAAGGCACAGGAAGAATCCCGACGCGGCTACCGCCCCGTGGTCGGCCTGCCATCGCTTCAGCAGCGCACGCCCACGGATGGATCAGCTGCAGACCCGCGCGAGCTGGCAGACGCGTGGCGCTGCGACCTGATGCTGGTTGATCGCAAGCTGCGCGGTCTTGGTGCCGTGCTGGAAGTCATGCAGACGGCCCATCTGGACGTGGGCGTGTATGACGACGTGGAAGAGATGTTGCTGGGTGGCCACCTGGTGGAAGGCCTGCTGGTGGTCGGGCGGGACCTGGTAGCAAGCGCGCGGGATGCCCTGCGCGGAGGATGTGGGTAACCGGTTCGACGGTCGGTGCGGTCGCCACTGTCGCGTCGCTGGCGTTCATCTTCTTGCTGGTGCTGAATTTTGACTGGGGGTGGTTCGCAGCTCCGCTCGTGTGGCCGGTGTATGGGGGCGTGGCGGGTGTGTGCGGCTACTGGTGGTTGTCGGTGATCCGTCTTTGAGGGTGTCCGGTGCCGTGCGGCGCAGCGGGGCGCAGTGAAGCGGGTCATGGACCTGCTCTACCGGCATTGCTGGGGGACCGTGGCGACGATGGTGCTGACCGGTTGGGCCAGCACCTGTCCCAGTGTTTCGGTCAGTTCCTCCGTCTTGGTTGCGCCGAGCTGTTGTCGCGTTGCTTCGCAGGCATCGACGATGCGCCGCCGTGCACCGGATCGGCCTGCATCGCATCGCCAGTCCGGGTCGGACAGGGGCAGCACGGCATAGGCGACGGTTTGGCAGGCCTGTTGCGCGCGTGTCGCCAGCGGGCGGTCGCGGTATTCGCTGGACATGGTGGCCTGCTGCCACGGCGTGAAGTAGCTGTCGGGGAAGCGCTCTGCGTAGCTGTCGATCCCTGCGCTTGGCTGGTCCGTCAGCTGGAAAGCCTGTCCACACACCACCTGGTTGGCCACCTTCTGCACGTAATGGTAGATCGCCCGATCCAATGCCGGGTTGGCCTCGGTGACCTGGCTCACGCCCGCCAGGATCGGCAGCTGCGCACGATTGGCCATGCGGGCCAGCTCACCGGCATGGGCGGGCGTGCACCGGTCGCGGGCGGTGGCCACGATGAGGAACAGCACGTCATTGCGAAAAGACGCATTGCGGGCGATTTCCGTTTCGATCTGCTGGATGGGCTGTCCGCCCAGGCTCGTATCGGCCTGCGCCCGCAGGCGTGTCACCTTTGGCGCCGCTACGGTGGCAGTGGCGCCAGTGGATAACGCAGGCCTCGCCCGGTCGGCATGACGCGGCCAGAACAGCAGTATCAGCATGACCATGGCCGCAGCCAGCGCGCCTATCCCGGTAATCCATCGAACCGGAAGCTTCATCCTGGAATCGTGCTGAGCGTGGCGTCCCGGGCTTCATAGGACGCACTGGCGATGTCGGCATCAAAGCGTGCGATATGCAGCGTGCCGCTGAGGTGGAAGGGCTCCCACAGTTCGGGAACCGGAATGGCGTGGCGCAGCACGACCCGGATGATCTGGTTGGGTGGCGGTGGTGGCACGTGGATGCAGGCGCCGTAGAACGACACGAACAGCAGCTCCCGAACGCGGCCTTGATCGTCCATCTCCAGGGGAACCACGTAGCCATCCAGCGCGAGGCCACGCCCTTCCATTTCCTCAACCACCTCCGCCGATCCAAACTGCGCTGCGCGGTTGGGGCTGCTGTGGTCAATGGCCATGCCGGGAATCGTTCCGGAACCGCTGTCGTCCATCAGCCCACCAGGGGCCACGGGCCGGCCGAAGCCGGTGCCGCCGATAGTCGGTGGTGGGCGCACGGTGCGGCTCTGCTCGGTCATCAGGCTTTCCCAGTCATCCACCGGTGCGGCGGGGAGGGGCGTAGGCGCAGTGCGCGACGTTGCCACCGGTGCCGACGCGGTCGTTCCCGCGGTCGTTTGCGCGTCATCGCCGGCGTGGCATCCGGCAAGGGCCACCAGTGCCAGCAGCAGGCAAGCCAGGTCAGTTCTCATAGGGTTTCAATCCTGCGTCCTGCATGGTGTAGGCCGATCCGGCGAGGGCATCGTCGAAGCGTTCGGCCGCAAGTTTCCCGGTCAGGAAGAACGGCGAATACATGTCCGGCATGGGGATGCCCTGCGCCAGCCTGACGTGGACGATCTGGTTGGGTGGCGGCGGTGGCACGTGGATGCAGGCACCGTAGTAGGGCACGAACAGGAACTCCCGCAGGCGCCCGTCGGCCTCGTTCTCCAACGGAACCACGTAGCCCGGCAGGCGCACGGATCTACCCAGCACGTGGTTGACGGTGCGGAAGGTGCCGAACTGCGGCATCGCGCGCGCCTGGTCATGGTTGACCTCGGGTACGTCGCCGTCTTCCAGCGCCTTGAGTTCCTCGGCGGGCATCATCTCCAGCCAGTCCAGTTCCTGCTGTTCGGCCACCACATCGGTAGCGGCTTCGACCACGTGCGCAGAGGCAGCGCCCCCGCCGTTTGAAGCTGCCTTGCAGCCGGCTGTTGCAGCGGTCACGCTGATCAACGCGATGAGGACGAAGTGCTTCATGTCTGCGGCGACAGTCCGTCGGAAAGGGTCCTGCGGTAGGCCAGCAGGGCAGGGAACAGGCCGGCCAGCGCACCGGCCAGCATCACCCCGCCGAGCCAGATCCATTCCCGTGGGTTGGGGCCGATGCGGTCGATGGACAGCCCGAACGCATCCAGCACCCAGCCACGTGCGGCCAGGCTGACGACGGCCAAGGTGGCAAGCGCCAGTACGCAGGCTGCCGTGGTGACCACGACGGCCTCCAGCACCAGCAGTGCCGCCACGTACGCAGGACGCGCACCCAGGGCGCGCAGGACGGCCATTTCCCGTCGTCGCTCCTGCAGCGTGGCCACCAGCAGGGCGACAAGCGAGGTCAATCCAAGCACCACAACCAGTCCACTGATCAGGCGCAGCGCGCCTTCGGCGGTGCCCAGTGTTCCCCAGAGTTGTTGCAGGGCAACCCCTGGCATCACCGCCAGCATGGGCTCATCCGGGTAGGCATTGATCTGCCGCTGCACGCCAAAGGTGGCGATGCGCGAGCGCAGGCCCACCAGGAAGGCGGTGATGGAGGTGGGCGTCAGGTCCTGATGGCGTGCGTCGTCGGCACTGATCGCCGCCCCGCGCAGATGCACGCCGGCGCGCCAGTCCAGGTGTATGGCTTCGATGGCTGGAAGGGAGACCAGCACGCTGGAGTCGACCGGGGTGCCGGTCCGGTTGAGGATGCCAACGATGCGGAACGGTTTGTCATCGTGGCTGGCCAGCGTCACCCGTCCGGTGCCATGGGCCAGTACGATCTCATCGCCCACCTGCTGGCCCAGCCGTCGGGCAACTTCGGCGCCCACCACGGTGTCGTACAGATCGTTGAACGTTTTCCCCTGCGACAGGGACAGCGGATGGCCAGCACCATGTTTGTAGTGTTCGAAGAAGCCGGTGGTGGTGCCGACGACGCGGAACCCCCGGTAGGAATCACCCAGCGACAGCGGAACCGTCCAGGCGATGTCATCCAGCGCGGCAAGCTCCTGGTAGCTCTGCCAGGACACATTGTTGGTGGCGTCGCCGATGTGGAAGATCGAGTAGAGCAGCAGGTTGACCGGTCCGGAACGCGCGCCGACGACCAGGTCCGTCCCGGAGACGGTGCTGGCAAATCCGGCATGCGCCTGTTCCCGGATCCGCTCGACCCCCAGCAGTAGGCACACGCTGAGCGTGATCACGACCAGGGTAAGCAGCACGCTCAGCGTGCGGCTGCGCAGGCTGGCAAAGGCGATCCGGATCATGCCGCCGCCCTCTGGCCAGATGGGCGATTGATGTCGGCAAGTTCGGACACGGCATCAAACAAGGGCGTCAGCGTTGGATCATGGCTGACCACGATGCAACTGATGCCATCCTGCCTGCAGGCCTGTCCCATCACGCTGAGGAATGCCTGGGCAGAGGCAGGATCCAGCGCCGAGGTGGGTTCATCGGCCAACAGCAACCGCGGCTTTCCAATCAGTGCCCGGGCGGCCGCCACGCGCTGTTGTTGGCCCACGCTCAACCGCCCGGCGGGGCGGTTGCAGAGCGATGCGGCATCCAATCCCAATGCGTCCAGCAGTTCCTTGATGCGCGCGTCCAGGCCCTGTGCAGCGGCGTTGCGCAGGGTGCGCGAAGCGAAACCCAGGCCCAGTGCGATGTTGTCGCGCACGGTCAGGAAGGGCAGCAGGTTGAACTGTTGGAAGATCACACCGCAATGGTTGGCACGAAAGCGGTCGCGGGCCGCGCCAGACAGGTCGCCAAGATCCTGCCCCGCAACCCGCACCTGGCCCTGCGATGCCTTCAGTACCCCTGCAATCAAGCCAAGCATCGTGCTCTTGCCGCTGCCACTGGTCCCGCGCAGCAGCAGTTGCTGGCCTGCCGGCAGGGTGAAATCGTCGATGACCAGCACCGGGTCGTGTCCCGGATAGGCGAAGCGAACCTGCTTGAGTTCCACGGCCAAGCCGGTCATCGCGGCAGATCCACGCGTTGCTGCGCCCCACGCAGCTCGACGCGCCCTTGGCCTTTGTCCGTTGCCAGGTCCACCACCGTTTCGTGCAGGTTGGCGAAGGCGGTGCCCAGTGAAAACGTCAGGTGGTCCAGCCGGGAAGGTTGCTGGCAGCGGTAGCGCAGCTGCACCTGGAAGCCGGCGTGGTGGTGGTGCTGGCCGTCGCCATGGTCGTGGTGGGCGTGTTGCTCATTGCCTGCCGCGAAGCCGTCCGCCGTGGCCTTCCGGCTGTCCAGGCGGCAGGACGCAGCAGCGGGGAGTTGCAGCCATGTGGCGCTGGTCAGCAGCGCGGTGGCCTGTTTGAGCTGGTCTGCCTCGGTCGGCGTGGCCGGTGGTCGTTCAAAGCTCAGGATTCCCATGCCGGGGGCCTGCAACGCGATGTCGAGCGTGTTGCCGTCAAGCGCGACCTGGACCTGCGCCTGGCCGTGGACATGGGGACCCTGTTGGCGCGTTTCATGGCCCGGTGCCGCTGCGGGGAGGGCGAGGAGAAGCAGGAAGAACGACTTCATTGGGGGGAGTCTCGTATTGTTATAATGTAACAATATGAAGCTTACTCCCCCCGATTCTGGAAGTCACATCCCCATCGCCAATGGCCACAAGGTGCACAGCCGGTTCGACCTGGCGGCCTCGTTCCTGTCGCTTGGCTGTGCGTTGCACTGCATGCTGCTGCCGATGCTGTTGGCATTCCTGCCCGGCTCGATGATTGCCCTTCGCTCGTTCCAGCATCCCTGGCATGGGGCGATGACCTGGCTGCTCAGGCTGTCCCGATGGGAATGGGCGCTTGCCCTCACCGCGACCAGCCTGTGCCTGTTGAGCATCAGCTGGGGATGGAGGACCCATCGGCGCAATCCACCCGTCATCTTGGCGCTTGCCGGTGGGGGGATGCTGCTCCTGGCTTCCCTGCATCCCCAGGTCCGTGAGGCGGTGATGCTGCATGGTGGCTTGGCGGCGGCCGGTGGTGCCTGCCTGGCAGCAGCGCACCTGGGTAATCGACGCGCGTTGGGCGTGATGTCGGATTGATCGCTGGAATGCTCAGCGCAGGGATATCTGCCGTGCGGGGCGCCGGCAAAGCAGGCAGCCCACCCAGGCCATCGTTCATCGCTACTCCAGCACTTCCCGGACCGCTTCGGCGACATCGGTGTTGTCGATGTAGCTGCCGTCGTTCCAGCCCACGTACGTGCCATAGGCGCGATCCAGTCCCCTGGTGCGCGCCCGTAGCCCTTCCGAGCCAGCGCCCTTGGCCCATAGTGGAACCAGTGCATTGGAATGGTTGCCGGTCGGCCGGAAGCTCATTCCCGGCATCACGCCGCGCCCGTGGTTGACGACGGGCGCGAAGGCTGTTCGCTGTGCATCCGGGCCCATCGGCAAGCTGTTGTCATGGTCGGTGGTGACGATGAGCAGGTTGTGCTCCCAGCCGCCGTTGTCCTCGACCCAATCCACGACGGCGGCGACCGCGTTGTTGAAGTCCACCGACTCTTCGATCAGGCGTCCGTACTGCGGTTGGTCAGTGCAGGGGCCATAGCTCCATTCGGTGCCGCAGGCGCTGGTGTGTGCCGCCCAGTCGGTTGCTCCGCCCTCGACCATGAGGAAGAGGCCTTTGCCCGAACGGCGCTTCAGGAACTCCAGGGCGCCCACGGTCATCGTGGACAATTCGGGGACGGTGGTGATCCGGCCGACACCGGACGGCCGCGTTGCATCGGTTCCCACCACGTCGGCCTGGCGGGCCTGTTGGAGCGTGCGTGCGACTTCCGGCACGCCGAGCAGGGGACGATCAGCCGGGATGCTGGCGTTGGCAAGATCCGAAAACGCAGCGTGGCTGCGGATCAGGCGCCAGGGTCCAGCGGGATTGTTGCCGACGGGCTGGTTGGATAGAACCTGTTCCCAATCCTGTTCGGAGACATACTCCCACTGCGATTGGCAGCCTTCCGCGGCGGCGGCATCGAGCGCGTTGGTGCAGGCCTGGCCATTCACGCTGAACCCTGGGCCCCCTGCACCCATCACCAGGTCCATATGGCCCTGCGACAGCATCTGGTGGGCGATCTGGTGATAGTTGTTCCGCGATGCGTTCTGCGCTGCAAATGCCGCCGGGGTGGCATGCGCGAACGGCACGGTGGTGACCACGCCAGTGGCCATTCCACGCTGTTTCGCCCGCAGTGTGTTGAACACAACCGCAGCGCCGTTGTTGTCGACATTGATGGCGTTGTTGTAGGTCTTGACGCCGGAAGCGAGCGCGGTGCCGGCGGCCGCGCTATCGGTGGCCACCGACGCCAGGTACTGGTAGCCGGCAAAGGGTAGGTCGGGGGCTGGAACGGCGGTGATGTCCCATGCCTTCGCGGCGTCATAGCCGATGCGCTGGGTGTCGTCCCGCGTTGGCTGGTTGCTCATGTTGAGCGGGAACGTCGTCATCGCCAGGCGAACGGGGAAATCGGCATAGGGGGCGCCTTCCCGGCTTCCATATTGCCAATAGGCCGCGGCATCCCAGGTGCCCCAACCGGCACCATCATTGATCATCACGATCACGTTCCTGGGGCCTGGTTCCTGCGAAGTGGCTTCGGCAGGGGTCAGCGATTGGCAACCCGCCAATGCGAGGGTAAGCGAGGCCAGGGCCAGTCGGAGACGGTGGGCAGGGGGCGTGAACGGCATGCGGGACCAGCCTGTTGATGTCGGGTGCCGCGTTATAACATAACAATATCGAGATGCGTCACCTCAGGCTCTACCCGGGCTGGACGCGTGTTCCCGTGGCCCGAAGACGGGTGGCCGACGGCGCGTGTCCGATGACGCGGCGAAATGCGGCGGCAAACTTGCTGGCGTTTGCGTAGCCGGCGGCATGCGCGACGGTCGTGACGCTTCTGCCGCGGGCGAGCTCAATGCGTGCCGAATGCATGCGTCGGTGGGTAAGGAAGGCATACGGAGACAATCCCGTCGCGGCACGAAGCGCACGCGCAAAGCGCGTCTCTTCCATTCCGACGGCGCGGGCCATCAGCGCGACGTTGGGCCGGCTGTCCGTCGATGCGTCGATGTAGTCGATCAGCGCCTGCAGTTGCGCCGTGCCCAGTGGCCGGGATGCAGGGTGGCGCGGCAACCGGGCGAGCTGCCCGAGCCGACGGATGATGGCATGGGCGCCAGCGTGGAGCAGGGCGTCTGAAAGCAGTTGGGTTTCTGCTGCTGACCACAGCGCGTGGAGCAGGGCACTGACGGTGGCGTCGCGGTGCAGTGCGTTGGCCAGCGGAGCCAGGGCTTCGGCCTCGAACGGCGTGCCGTGCAGGGAAGGCCAGTCGATGGCCAGGCCCAGCACCTCCACGGCCGGGCTCACATAGGTGCCGGTTTGCCCGGGAAGGACCAGGTTGAACTGCCCGACGGACCACAGCGCCTTGAGTCCGGCAGACGCGCTGGTCTGCTGCTGCAGCGGCCCTCCGCCATTCAACGCAAGGGCCAGGCGAAGCTGGGTGGCGTGTCCCATGGGCCCCGTGCTGGCGTCGAAACAGTGGTGGAGCAAGGCAACCGATCCGTCTGCACTGGACGACAGGCCCAAGCGTGGGTTGGCGGCTTCCCGCTTCAATTGTTCAACCAATGTCGTCATGGGGCGGGGAACGGAGTCCTGCACAGGGAAACGGAGTAGCGCCGCAGTCTAATTGTTACATCATAACAGCGGGGCTGCCTGGCCCTTGTTCCCCTTTGAGAGGTTTCCTTGAAAGCGCCTGTTTCCGTGGCTGCCGTTGTCGCGGCCAATCTGTTTGTCTTCGCTGCTCCGGGATTCGCCCAGGATCCGACCACGCTTGATGGGGTCCGCGTCACCGGCTCCAAGCGGGATACCCCCTATCTCAAAAGCGATCTGTCCGTCACCGTGCTCGACCGCCAGGCACTCAAGGAAGCGGGAGTGGTTGAATTCCGTGACCTGGACAAGCTGGCGCCGAACGTCAAGTTCAATGCCATGGGGCAGTTGAGCGACATGTTCATCTCCATTCGCGGCATCGAGTCCAATCCCTTCCTGGTCAACCGGGCCTCGGTCTACATCGATGGAATCCCGTTCCGGGAGCTCAGCAATGCCGTGCTCAACCAGGTGGATTCGGTTGAAGTGCTGCGTGGTCCCCAGGGCACGCTGTATGGCGCCAACAGCGAATCCGGCCTGGTGCTGGTCCGTACCCGGGGGCCTGCCGATGCTCTTGAAGGCGAGGTCAATGTCCGCAGCACCTGGTTTGGCAATGGCAACGGCAACAGCCTGGACGGGTTTGTCGCAGGGCCGCTGACGAAGGGCGGGGAACTGTCCGGGTCGCTGGCTTTCATGGCTTCCGACGAGGACAGCTACCTGCGCAACCTGACGCCCTTCGAAGGGACGGAAGGCAAGGTCCGCGAAGGCTACCTGCAAGGCAAGCTGCGCTGGCGGCCCAGTGATTACGTCACGGTGAATGCGCTGGCCTACCACCTGCGCACGCGCGCACCGGGAATGTTCGAATACGAGTACCTGCCCCTGGACGTGGGTCTTTACAACCGGACCTATGGGGCCAGCCTCAATGGCGGGCGGCAGACGGGCGACTTCACTTACATCAACGACGCACCGAAGCGCACGGAGAAGGACGAATCCGTTGCCGGTGTGAGTGCGCAGTGGCAGCTGGCGGCAGGCACGGTGGATGTCGCTGCATCCTATAGAGCGCAGGAAGACATGTCGGCAGGCTATGACTTCGACATGACCGAGCGGGCCGAACTGGCCGGGCGCATCTACGACAAACAGGACGCCTGGAACGCCGAGGCACGGTTCAGTTCCCTCGACGATCGTCCATTTACCTGGATGGCAGGTGTTTCCACTTACCGGACCGACAAGGATTCGATCCTGGGCACGTTCGTCGGACCGATCACGCGCGGACTGCACAGTTATAACCTGGCGCCCAGCCAGACGGCGAAGGGCGAGGACTACAGCGTGTTCGCCACCGCCAGCTACACCTTCCCCGCCGTGCCACGGCTTACCGCCAGCGTAGGGTTGCGCCATGAGCAGGCACGTCGTTCCACCGAGCAGCGCGCCGGATCACTGGACCTGGCGGCCGGTGGCGTGGTGCTGTACCGCGACGCGGCGCTTGCCCACACCTTCCGCGCCACGCTGCCAAGGGTGTCGTTGCGCTATGACGCCAGCGAGGACCTCTCGTTCTATGCTGCCTCCGCCAAGGGCTACATTCCGGGTGGTTTCAACCTGGCCGCTGCGCAGAGCGATGAAGTCAACGACAAGGTGTTGCGTTACGAATCGGAAATGATGTGGAGCCATGAGCTGGGCTTCAAGATGAACCTCGGCAACGGGCGGGGCCATGTCGGTGGTGCGCTGTTCCACATCACTTCGGACAACTGGCAGGAAATCCAGGTGGCAACGGATGCCGATGGCCGGCCGATCTCTTCGGATTACGTCGGTTCCGATGCCTCCATCCGCTCGCGCGGGGCAGAGCTGGAGGGCGCCTACGAGGTAGCCCCCGGGTTCACGCTCACGGCCAACGTGGGCTACGTGGATGCCAAGTACACCAAGCTGTGGGCAACGATCGACGAGAACCTGGCGGGAAATCGGGTCAAGTTGACGCCGCACTACACCGGCTACCTGGCCGCGCGCTACCAGCATTCGTCGGGTGTCTTCGCACGGGTTGAATCGGCCTTTACCGGCTCCAGTGCGCTCGACGAGCGCAACCGGGCCTACCAGCCGGCGGTTGCCATCCTCGGCCTGCAGCTGGGCTATGAGCACGGGCCATGGACCGGACGCATTTTCGTCCAGAACCTCACCGACAAGCGACGCGTCAACGGGCTGATCTTTGACAACCTGGCCTTTGGCCGCGACGGCAACTACTACGGCCCGATCGACAATCCGCGCATCGTCGGTGCGGAGATGAGCTTTACGTTCTAGGCCCGGGGGACGGTCGCGGGTAGTGACGGGCCATGCCCGTCATCGCCCATCACCGCCCATCACCGCCCAAAGCCTCAGGCCATGGCCCCACTCTCCCGGGGGGCCATGGATCGGCCGACTTTCCTTGGCGTCACGGATACGTCATCATTCCGCCCATTCCTTTCCCTCCAGCCGCCGCCAGAGGATCCAATCCTGCCTGGAGGCATTGCCGTGTCCGTCGTTCCGTCCCGTATTTCCCCGCTGACGCAGGCGGTTGCCGCTGCGCTGGCACTGGCCCTTTTCGCCCCCGCCGCGCAGGCGCAGGATGCGCCGGCACAGACCGACGACGAAGCCGCCCGGACCCTGCAGACGGTGCAGGTCACCGCCAACCAGCTGGGCACCGTCACCGAAGGCAGTGACTCGTATACGCCGGGCTCCATCGCCACGGCCACCCGCCTGGTGCTCAGCCCGCGGCAGACGCCGCAGTCGATCAGCGTGATCACCCGGCAGGAAATGAACGACTTCGCCCTGAACGGCATCGACGATGTCATGAAGGTCACCCCGGGCATCAGCATCGTCACCTATGACAGCGAGCGCACCGAGTATTACGCCCGTGGCTTTGCGGTACAGAATTTCCAGTACGACGGCATTCCGATGGCGCGCGATTCGGCCTACTCGGCAGGCAATACGCTCAGCGACATGGCCATCTACGACCGCGTCGAAGTGCTCAAGGGGGCTACCGGCCTGCTGACCGGCATGGGCGATCCGGGCGCCACCATCAACCTGATCCGCAAGAAGCCGACCAGTGAGCTGGCCGGCAGTGCCACGCTGGGCGTGGGATCGTGGGACAGCTATCGCGCCGAGGTGGATGTCAGCGGGCCGCTGACCGAAAGCGGCCGGGTGCGTGGCCGTGCAGTGGCCGCACAGCAGGACAAGCATTCCAACGTCGACCATTACCAGCGCACCAACAAGGTGTTCTACGGCATCCTGGAAGCCGACATCGACGACAGCACGCTGCTCACCGTCGGCGCGGATTACCAGGACAGCGATCCGCAGGGCTCCAGCTGGGGCGGCATTCCATTGCTGGACACCACCGGTAACTTCAACAAGATGCCGCGCTCGTTCAACAACGGCGCGCGCTGGAGCCGCTGGGGCCAGTACAGCCGTACTGCGTTTGCGACCCTGGAGCACACCTTCAGCAACGACTGGGTAGCCAAGCTGCAGCTCAACCATCAGGTGAACGGCTATGACGCGCCTCTCGGTGCAGCGGCCGGTGGCAACCCGGATCCGGTCACCGGCGAAGGCGTGAGCATGTGGCTGGGCAAGTACGTCGGCAAGACCACCAGCAATGCCGCCGACCTGTACGTAAGCGGCAAGTTCGAATGGTTCGGCCGCGAACATGAGCTGGTCGTCGGCGGCAGCGTGTCGCGCAAGCGCTGGATCAACAACGGATACTCGCCACAGGAAGGCTACGACGGCAGCGTGGCCGACTACCGCGCCTGGAATGGCGACGTGCCCGAGCCGGACTGGCAGTGGGGCTATGGCGATAACCAGGTCACCCGCGAGAGCGGTGCCTACCTGGTGGGTCGGTTTGACCTCGCTGACCCGCTGAAGCTGATCCTCGGCAGCCGCATCGCCAACTACAAGTCGCCCGATACCGATGAGAGTGGCGTGGTCGTGCCGTACGCAGGCCTGGTCTACGACCTCAACCGCAACTACTCGGTGTTCGCCAGCTACAGCACCATCTTCAAGCCACAGGGCAACCAGGACGAACAGGGCAGGGTGCTCGACCCGCTGGAAGGGCGCAGCTACGAGGCGGGCCTGAAGGCCGAGTTCCTGGATGGGCGCTTCAACGCCAGCGCCGCGGTGTTCCAGCTGGAGCAGGACAACTACGCAGAACCCAGCGGCGGGCTGACGCCCAGCGGCGGCATCGCCTACCGCGGGCTGATGGGCGTGCGCACCAAGGGCTACGAACTGGAGATGTCCGGCCAGGTGGCGCCGGGCTGGCAGGTGCAGGGTGGCTACGCGCACAAGATCGCGCGGCAACAATCCACCAAGGTATCCACGCTGGAGCCGGAAGACCAGTTCAGCGTGCACACCAGCTACCGGCTGCAGGGCGCGCTGCGCGGGGTGAGCATCGGTGGCGGTGCACGCTGGCAGGGCAGCACGTTCGGCACCATCACCAACCCGGCCGACGGCAGCAGCCTGGTGCACCGCACCGATCCCTACTGGCTGCTCGATGCGATGGCCCGCTATGAGTTCAACGACCGCCTGTCGGCCACGCTCAACGTCAACAACCTGCTGGACAAGCACTACTACACGATCTTCAGCTGGTACAGCACCTACACCTGGGGCGAGCCGCGCAATGTGCGGCTGACGTTGAACTACAAGTTCTGAGCAATGCGATGACGGCCACCCTGGCATGCCGGGGTGGCCGGATGATCCGGCTGGCCCGTCATCCCGGTTCGCCGCTGGGGTATGCAGCCTGGCTTTTCAGCCATTCGACGACAGTCTTGAGCGCATGGCGGCGCGTCGTCCCGGTGCTGTCAGGACACACGATCCAGTAGGCATCCGGCAAGCGCACCTCCCGTTCGCCGAACGGTCGTACCAGTGCCCCTCTTGCCAGTGCGTCTTCGGCCAGGCGCCCACGCGCGAGCGCAATGCCCTGTCCCAGTTCGGCTGCACGCAGCACCAGATCGGATGAGGCGAGGCGGGGACCGTGCTGCATCGGCAAACCAGCCGGGCCATGTTCCCGCTGCCAGCGTTCCCAACCCGCCACCGGGTCGCGATCATGCAGGAGGCGTAGATCCAGCAAGCTTGCGGGTTCTCCCGCAGCCCCCGTGGCCTGCCAGAAGGCTGGGCTTGCGACGGGAAACAACGTGTCGTCCATCAGTGGTTCGCAGTGGAGGCGCGGCCATGGGCCACTTCCCATCCTCACTGCGAGGTCGATTCCCTCGGAAAGTGGATCAAAACCTTGGCCTACCATCACGGACAGCTCGATCCTCGGATGTGCACGCTCCAGTGCAGGCAACCGCGGTAGCAGCCAGCGTGCTGCGAATGACGGGGCGACACTCATCGTCACCGAGAACGCCGAGCGTGCTTCGCGCGTTGCTGCGACGGCGGCCGCCATGTCCTGGAACTGCACAAGCAATCGCCGGCCCAGTTCGGCTCCCTGGCGCGTAGGCGTCCACGAGGCGCTGTCGCGCTCGTAAAGGGGCACTCCCATCCAGGCTTCAAGTTCGCCCAGGTGCCGGCTCACAGACGAATGCGCTATGCCGAGTTCACGCGCGGCCGCGCGTACACCGCCGTGCGCGCATATCAGTGCGAATGCCCGGAGAGCATTCAAAGGCAAGGTCTTCATGGTCTGAATATTAGACCAGTCCGGCACACGCACGCACCAATCCGTCCACCCAGAATCTGCCTATTCCACCTGCAACCAGGGAACGACATCGCCACATGGTTTCCAACTCCCTCATGGCCGCCGCTGGGCTGCTGCTGATTTCAACCCTTTCTCCCGGACCGAACAATCTGGTGGTATTGCGTGCCGCTGCCCATGGCGGCCTGCAGGCAGCAGGGCCAGCCATCGCTGGCATCGTGTTGGGCGGGCTGGCGATGCTTGGACTTGTCCTGGCAGGCCTTGGATCGACATTCTTGCACTCGTCATCGCTGCGTACGGTGGTGGCGACGGGAGGTGCCGGGTATCTGGCCTGGCTGGGCATCGGGCTGATGCGCGCCCACGCCGGGAATGAGGACCGGACTGCGCTTCCCGCCGGACTGGCAGGTCTTTTCGGCTTCCAGTTCCTCAATCCGAAGAGCTGGGTGATGGTGCTTTCCCTCGTAGCGGCGTTCCCGCAGGTCGGGCTGGCAACGACCTTGGCCTGGCTGGCACCTGCGTTCGTGTTGATTCCAACGGCGAGCCTGCTGTTATGGGCAAGCGCTGGCCAGCGGCTTGCAGTTCACTTTCAACATCCCACGACCCGCCGCCGGATTGACTGTGCCATGGGCATAGCGCTGCTTGCGTGTGCAATCCTCCTGTTGCTTTGATCCCATATAGGAACCCAACGATGTCATTGATCGATCCGCCGATTCGCGTGCTTGCCCTGGCCGGCAGCCTGCGCCGTGACAGTTACAACCGCCGGCTTCTCGAAACCGCAACCACGCTTGCGCCATCGGGCATGACGCTGGAAGTGCACGACACCATTGCCGACGTTCCTCTTTTCGACGAGGACCTGGAAGCAGCAGGAGGGCGTGGGCTGGAGGGAGTACGGCGTCTTCGTGACGCAGTCGCTGCAGCCGATGGCCTGCTGATCGCCACGCCCGAGTACAACCAGTCATTGCCTGGGGTAGTCAAGAACGCGATCGATTGGCTTTCACGGTCCGATGCCAATGGGCTGGGGGTGCTGGATGCCAAACCCGTGGCGATCATCGGCGCCACGACGGGGCCGTGGGGGACACGGCTTGCACAGGCGCAACTGCGCCAGACGCTGGCCGCCACGGGGTGCAGGACATTGCCAGCGCCCATGATGTTCGTTCGTGGTGCATCGCAGGCGTTCGACGTTGCAAACGCGCGCTATGACAGTGCCACGCAGGACAAGCTCCGGCTGGTCCTGGAGGCATTCCAGGCCTGGATCAGGTTGACGTTGCCGCGTACGGTTTGAACCGGTCTCCTGCGCCCAGGGCGTGAAGGGAGAGCGCACTTCATATGCGCGACATTTGCACGACATGCGTCGGCCATCATCGTTTCCCAGGCGGTTCCGCGATGGCCGGGCCGCAGGACGAGGAGGACCGGGAACAATGAAGTACTGGAGGCCGATCAGGTGGATATCTGCGCTGGTAACACCGGTGCGGAGTTCGGTTTTCACCTTGAAGGAGAAGCATCGAAGGCTGTACCTGCTTTTGAAGTACTCATTGAATACGGGCCTTGTCCTGCTGGCCTTCCTGCTGGTGTATGTCATGCTGGATTCGGTGGAGCGCGTCGGCACCGCCGCATTGTTCTGATCCGTACCCAGGCGCATGCGAGAAGCATCCCAGTGAGCAGAGAATCCCAGCCCTTATCGATCCTGATCATCGAAGACAACGCGCAGCTGGCAGCCAATCTCTACGATTACCTGGAGGGATGCGGGCATAGCCTGGACGCCGCCCCCGATGGATTGTCCGGACTCCACCTGGCATCGTCCAAGGATTACGACGCGATCGTGCTCGACTGGAATCTTCCCCGGCTGGATGGCCTGACCGTGCTGCGGCGGCTGCGGGGCGAGGCGAAGAAGCGCGTTCCGGTGATCATGCTGACCGCGCGCGACCAGTTGACGGACAAGATCGATGGTTTCGAGTCCGGGCTGGACGATTACCTGGTGAAACCGATCGCCCTGCCGGAGATCGAGGTCCGCCTGCGCTCGTTGGTGGCACGCCTCAAGCAGTCGGCTGCGCCCCAGAACGTGCTGAGCGTTGGCGATCTGCAGTTCCATGTCGGCACGATGGTGGTCCAGCGTGCCGGCCGGGACATCGTGCTCACCCGTACCGGGCGGCGCCTGCTGGAGCTGCTCATGCGCGAGAGTCCGCAGGTGGTGACGCGCGAACGCCTGGGGCGGGCAGCGTGGGGCGACAGCGTGCCGGGAACCGATCTGTTGCGCTCGCACATGCATGTGCTCCGCCGTGCGATACAGCAGGGCGAGGAAAAGACCCTGCTGCATACCGTGCCGGGCTCCGGCTACAGGCTTTGCGACCTTGGGTAAGCTCCTTTCCCTGATCCGCAAGCCGCGCGGTGTCCACTGGTGGATCAGCGTCGCCTTGATCGTGTTCGGACTGATCATGCTGGCGGCATTGAGCGCCCAGAGCTTCAGCAGCCAGCAGCTGATCGAGCACAAGTACTGGGTCTCGCTGTTGCAGTCGGTATCCGACGACCATGCCGCGCGTATCCGGAAGGATCGCAACGCGCCGCTTCCCACGACCGGCGTGGTCCGGTCCTGGTATGTCGAGGGAAAGAACGGCGCCGCCGCGGTGCCGCCCTATCTGGCCGGCCTGCCACCGGGTCTTTACTCGACAGAAGACCGGATCGGGTCCGCGCGCTTCGAGTCCAGGGAAAGTTTCCATGACCAGCAGAGCTTCCACGCGCTGGTGGTTGACCTGCCTCCGGGCCGGCTGGTCACCGAGGTCAACATCGATGTCCTTGAGAGCCAGCAGGACCATGACGCCATGCTCAGCGCGATCTGGGCGCTGGTGCTTGCGACGCTGATCGGCTGGGCCATCTTCTGGCTGCACGCCAACCTGGCCAGGCCGGTGCGGGACCTGGCCGACCGGATGCGCGCGATCGATCCGCGCGACATCGGGGCGAGGTTGCCGACCACTTACAAACGCGAGGAGATCCAGGTGATCGCCCGGGCCAGCAATGCCCACCTGGAGCGCGTGGAGCAGTTCATAGAACGGGAACGGAGCCTGATGGACCAGGCCAGCCACGAGTTCAGGACACCCATCGCCGTCATCGCCGGCGCGGTGGACGTGCTCAAGCAGATACCGCTTCCTGAAACGTCGCGACCTGCATTGGGCCGGATAGAAAATGCGGTCGGGGATCTGTCGGAGACCATGGTGGCGTTGTTGTACCTGGCGCGTGAACCGGAACGGGGATTTGAACCCGAAGACGTCACCGTGCTCCATGAGTTCCTGCCGCGCCTGGTGCAGGATCACGAACACCTGCTGGTGGGCAAAACAGCGCGGCTGAGGATTGGCGAACTGCAACCTACCTTCATCGCCGTACCGGATCCCATGGTGCGCATCGCGGTAAGCAACCTGGTCCGCAATGCCATCGAGAACACCGAAGCAGGGTTCGTCGAAATCACGCTGAGCAATGGCGTCATCTGCGTTGCCGACTCGGGCAGTGGATTCAATCCGGTTGAAGCCGCCCGGCGTTATCGGGACAGCCTGCGGCAGGCCGCGCCAGTGCGGGGGCAGGGCTTGGGGTTGTTCCTGATCGGTCGCATCTGCGAACGCTTCAAGTGGAAGCTGGCGATCGAAGCGGTCGCGATGGGGGGCACCCGCGCCACCCTGGACGTCACCGCCAGCATGTTCGAGCCCGGACCGTAGCACGGTTGGCCAGCACAGCTGGCGTTCAGCCTGCGAGCACCTGGCACGACATTCCGGCGACATCGCCGACTCATTCTGGAATGGAAGTCTGCAGCCGCCCGTGTCGAAGCGGCGGGCAGGCTCGCACGTTCGATATTCCATTACTTGATGAGGTCAGGCTTCCAATGAACAAACTACTGTGGCCGATGCTGCTGCTCGGCCTTCCCTTTGCCGCGGTTGCCCAGGCAGGGCAGGAGAATGACGGGGAATCGGCAGGTCCCGCGCGCTGGGGATTGGGCGTGGGCGTGATGGTCAACGACAGCCCGTACGCCGGGGAGGGCACGCGCGTGATGCCGGTGCCCTTGGTCAGCTACCACGGCGAACGCTTCTACCTCCGGGGAATCTCCGTGGGCTGGAAGTTCGTCAACAACGAAGCGCTGGAACTGTCCGTGCTGACCAAGCCGCGCCTCGATGGCTTCGACGTGGACGACCTGGGCCGGCGGGAACTGGCTGTCAATGGCATCGACCGTGGCCTGCTTGAGGATCGCGACAAGGCACTGGATGTCGGCGTGGACATGAAATGGAAGGGCCGGGCCGGGCAGCTGGACCTGGAACTGCTCGCCGATGCCACCGACAAGAGCGGTGGCCAGGAAGCGTCGCTCAGCTACAGCTATTCCTTCGAACTGGGCAACGGCGTGCTGACCCCGAACGTGGGCGTCACCTGGAAGTCCAAGGACATGGCGAACTACTACTACGGCACGCTGGACGAGGAAGTTGCGCGGGGCGTGGTCGACTACAAGCCCGACGCCGTCACGGTGCCGTATGTGGGCGTGAACTATTACCGGCCGCTGGGGGAGAAATGGTCGCTGCTGGGATTCGCCCGTTACAGCAGCCTGCCGGATGAGATCAAGGACAGCCCGCTGATCGAGCGCGATACCGATGGCACTGCGTCGGTGTTCATCGGCCTCACCCGCAGCTTCTGATCCCGCCGATGGACCTTCATCCGAAACTGTGATGCGTTCGTTATATTTCGGTATTGATGCATAACGAAACATAAGATAAGGTCGTTTGCGATCGCCCCGGTCGGTGCCGACCGGGGCGTATCGCCTCCCGGCGACAACAATCGTCTGCATGCTTCACCCCTGATCGCCGCCTTTTCCGCGCATCTGATGAGGTAAGTCCATGTCGTCACGTCCCGTTTCCGGTGTACTGGCCGTTGCCATCCTTGCGAGTGCGTTGGGCGCGGCCTGCGCCCATGCAGGCTCGCTCAGCCCTGCGGTGTCCACGCAGGAATTCGACAATCCGCATCGTGGTTTCATGCTGTGGGGGAGCTCCTATGCTGCCGATGGCGGCGTGGACAACTTCCACGATGCGCACATCTACCATGTGTACCTGCCGTGGAGGATCATCGAGACCGCCGACCAGGTGTTCGACTGGAACGCGGTGGAGACGCATTACCTGCAGCCGATCCTCGACGACGATCCGTTGGCGACTTTCGTGCTGCGGCCGGTGGCCGATTACCCGGACAGCGCGGGCAGCCAGATCGACGCGCACTACACTGGCGGCGAGAACGAGCGCGATTACCCCAAGTTCCTGGAGCAGGCACCGCTGTCGATACCGTATGCCGTGCGCACCCAGTGCGACGGCGACGGTCCGATCCGCAGCCTGGATTACAACAACCCCGCGGCCAGGGAGCAGATGGGCCAGTTCGTGCAGGCGCTGGCCGCCCGCTTCGATGGCGACCCACGCATCACCGCCATCCAGGTGGGCCTGCTGGGATTCTGGGGCGAGTGGCATACCAGTGGCTGCGAGGACCTGCAGCCGAACGCGCAGACGCGCTCGCTGATCCGCGACGCCTACGTCGCCGCCTTCCAGAGCACGCCACTGCAGACACGCTATGCGCGCAGTTCAGACGTGGGCTCGGCGATGTTCGGCTTCCATGAGGATTACTTTCCATCCTTCACCGGCAGCTGCAGCGCCTTCAGCCCGCAGATGCCCAGCTGCGACGATACCGGCTGGTGGAACCTGGAGTATGGCCTGGCCCACGAGGTACCTGCCGCGCGGCAGAACTGGATGGTCAACCCGGTCAGCGGCGAAAGCCCCAACAACAACCAGAAAGCGACCTGGACCAACCGTACCGCGGACGTGCGCAAGCTGCTGCGGGACTATCACTTCAGCTTCCTCGGCCCGGCCGGTGCGCACGAAACCAACGGCAACGCGAGCAAGCTGCGCGAACTCAAGAGCGACCTGGGGTATCGCCTGGGCATCACCCAGGTGAGCTGGCCCGACACGCAGGTGCGTGGCCAACAGGTCGCCCTGCAGTTGGACATCACCAACCATGGCTCGGCGCCGTTGTACAACGCTTACCACGTTGAACTGCATTGGGTGGCGGCCGATGGCACCACGCGCGCACGTACGACGATCCCCGACGTGGCGCTGGGCGGGATCATGCCCGGTACGGTGCAGAGCCACGGCACCAGCTTCACCGTGCCTGCCGGGTTGACCGCCGGCAGCTATTCGCTGCGCCTGGCGCTGGCCGACGATGCACCGGGCCGTCGCAACATCGCGCCGCAGAACGATGGCCAGGATACGGAACGGCGCCTGCCGCTGGGGCAGGTGCAGGTGCTTTGAGCGGAGGGATCAACAGCAGGCGTGGCGCATAGGCACGACGGAGCAGGCCCCTCGTGCCATCCTGCCGCATTGTCCAGAACAGCTAACCATGGCGTCCAGCGGCCGATGGATACCGACACCACGCGCCATCGCGCATCTTCTCCATCGCCCCCCAGTGAAGGAGAAATCCGTGGACAAGTCGATTCGGCCGGCACGGCTGTTGTTGATCGTCACCTTGATCATTGCCTCGATGAGCGCAGCCCAAGCCACCACGCCAGAGCAACCGGACCAGGTTGCTGCGCGCAATGAGGCCGCCGTGCGCGACGCGTTCGCCAACTGGTCCGCAGGGCAGGGCAGCGTGTTCGACCTGCTGTCTCCGGACATCACCTGGACCATCCACGGTTCCGGCCCGGTGGCAGGCACCTACAACGGCGTGGAAGCGTTCCTGCAGCGTGGTGCAGTGCCGCTGACCAGCCGCCTGGCGCGCCCGCTGGTGCCCAACCTGCATGCAGTGTGGGCCGTGGGCAATACCGTGATCATCCGCTTCGACGCTGCCTCCACCACCACCGGGGGCCACCCATACAGGAACCAGTACGTCTGGATATTCCGGATGGAGAACGGCGCCGTGGTGGAGGCCGAGGCCTTTCTCGATCTTGTCGCCTACGACAAGGTCGTGGCTGAAAACCAGCCGCGCCAGCCATGAACACTGCAAGCCCACTACAGGTCCATGGACCCCCTTCAGCCCAACGCACCCAGCCGGTTGATCTCGCGGTTTTCAACCACGGCCGGCGGCGTGGACAGGCTGGCCAACTGCAACATCGCCCGGCCGATCGTCCCGTTGGTCGTCGCCACGCCGGGCGCGCCCTTCACGATCACGCCCTGTAGCGGTTTCGACAGTGCATGGAAGAAGCGAAGCACGCCATGCGGGCTCCGGGTGCCTGCTTCAGGCAGGATGCCTCCCGGCCGCAGCATCACGGTGGTGATGGGCAGTGCCTGCAACGCGCTTTCGGTTTCACCCTTTACCCGTAGTGGCATCACGCGGCTTCCGGGATTGGAATGGGCGCCGGAGATATAGAAGAACCTGCCATGCGGGTTCGCTGCGGCGTAGGCACGGGCAACGGCAAGGGTCAGCCCAAGCGTTACGTGACGGTACTCGTCTTCGGCGGTGCCGATGGGCGGGGCGCCGGCGCAGTAGAAGCACGCGTCGATTCCGGCCAATTGCATCTGCAGGCTGGCCGCCTGGGCGAAGTCGGGCAGGACCAGCTCGTCCAGGCCAGCCTGTTGGAGACCGGTTTGGCGGCGGCTGAGCAGGGTGATGTGGGTTGCCTGCGGCGCTGCACGGCAGGCGCCGAGGACGCCCTGGCCGAGCAGGCCGGTGGCGCCGGTCAGCAGGATGTGCATGGCGGGCCCTGCGCGCTGGAGAGATGACAGTCGAGCATGGCTCGACTGTACAGCGGCAGGTGTGTTCTCAGCGTGCGGGGCAGGCCGGATCCTTGCCGGCGTGCGCGGCGCAGATGCGGCGCCGGCAATCGATGCCCCCGAGGGTATTGGCGCTGGGGCAGCGGCGCAGCTGGGCCTGGATCTCCGATCCGGTTGACGCGCCCGGGCTTGCCTTGGTGCGGTCGATGGAGTCGAACGCGGCGGTGGTGCTGGCGGCGTTGCGCTGGTCGTCGGCCCGGATCTTGGCGATCAGCGAATCCATGGATTCGTGCTGTGGCACTTCCTTGCGGTCATCCTTGATGATGCCGAGCAGGGTGCCGAGCAGGTCTTCATCGGTGGCCTGCTTCTGCTTCTGCGTGGCCTGGCGGCGTGGCTGGGCGCGCGCGCTTGCCGTCCTCGTCGCGGCCGGGGCGGGTGCCGCCGCAGCATCGGCTGCGTCGAGCGATGGCGTGCCCTCGGTCGTTGGCTGGCCGTCGGCCACCGCCGCCTGGGCGCCGCTGGCCTCGCTGCCGCCGCCGGCATCAACGATCATCGCCGCTCCGTCAGCAGCGCCGGTACGGGCTGCGGCGGGAGCATCGTTGCCGGGCAGCGGTGATGCACTGGCCGGGGTCCGTGAGTACAGGTCGGGCGTCTCATCGTGGCTGTTCCAGCCGAACCCGAGCAGGGCAGCGATCACGACCACCACCCCGATTACCGCGATGATGATCCAGCGCCGGCTTGCGCCTTTGCCGGAGGCACCTGTGCCACGGCCCTTGCCTTGGGGCGCACGGCCTTCAATGTCGGCGAGGATCCTTCCCGAAGCGGCCGCGCCGCTGTTGTTCGGATCGCTGCCGGAAAGAAGACTTGGACGATTTATTCCGCCATTATTCAAGTGCATCCAGCCTGGTTCGGGGGTCGGCATCATGCACGGCCCGGTTCGTCCGCATTCTAGTGTGTAAGGGGGGTGCGTCAACTCCAGGGAGGGCGCGTGGTTCTTGTCGTTGCTGTGATCGCACTGGTGCTGGTGTTCGCCATCGCCTGCGGCCTGCTGCTGTTTCCATCGTATGGCGAGCGGCTTCGGTCGTGGGTGTCGGACTGGCAGGCGCGCGGTGCCGAGCGACGCCTGCGGGCACGTACCCAGCGCATGTCACGTGAAGCCGAGCGCCAGCAGGCGCCGTTGTCGGACGTGCGCGAGGACCTGGGTGGCATGTTCGACACGCTGCGGCGACTGCGCTGGGTGATCGGCGGCGCGCTGCTGCTGGTGCTGCTGCCATCGCTGGCGATCCTGGTGGCCCGCCGGACCGTGGTACTCGATGATTTCCGTGGACAGGACCTGGCTGAATCGACCTCGATGGTTGCCCAGTTGCTGCGCGGTGAGCGGCTGGCGCCGCCGCCGCCACCGCCGCCGGAGGTGTTCACCACCGAGGAAATACGGCGGACGCGTCCGGAAGTGGTGACCGCCGATCGCCGCTGGGACAGCATCGACGCGGGCCTGCAGCAGCGCGTACTGGCCATTTTCGAGGTGATGCGGCGCCAGCACGGCTACGAAATGGTGCTGGTGGAAGGCTATCGCAGCCCCGAACGGCAGGCCGAGCTGATGGCTGGCGGCCAGGCGACCCGCGCCGGGGCCTGGCAGAGCTGCCACCAGTACGGTCTGGCGATCGATGCCGCGCCCATCCGCGATGGCAAGCTGCAGTGGGACATGGGCGATGCCTGGACCCGCCAGGGCTACATGCTGTACGGCGAACTGGCTGCCCAGGCCGGGCTGGAATGGGGCGGAAGCTGGCGCAGCATCAAGGATTACGTGCATGTCGAGCTGGCCAGCGCCTGCCGCAGCGCACGCGCGGCCAAGCGTGCCGAGCTGGCGCGGGGGTGATCCGGCGGTGCCAGTACTGGTATCGTAGCGGCGCTGACCGGCTGTGGCGGCATGAGGGACACGCCGGGAGTTCCCGGGACAAGGAGCAGGATCGATGGCACGACCGTTCATTGTGGTAGGAGATGCGCTGGACCATGGCGGCACTGTCGTGTCCGGCTCCGGCGACACCGATGTGTCCGGCAAACCGGTCGCGCGCGTAGGCGATAAGGTGGCGTGCCAACGGCACGGGAATACCACCATCATCAGCGGCGACGACAGCGCCATCATCGATGGCCGGCCGGTTGCGCGCCATGGCGACAAGACCGCCTGTGGCGGTACGCTCATTTCGAGCCAGGGCACGACCGGAATCGGTTGAGTACCCGGTGTTGATGAACAGGAATCAGCAGGGGGCAGGACGCTAGATGTTCGGTTTTGTTCGTGGTGCGTTGGCGGCGATCGTGGTTCTGGGGGTGACCTGGGGCGGCGTGATCGCCTATTGGCGCAGCGCCGGCACGGTACCGAACGCGCGCGACCTGCTGCTTTACCTGGGGTTGCTGCCTGCCGGCGTGTTCGGCGGTGGTTGGGCATTGCGCGGGATGCTGCAACGTGCGCGCGATGCTGCGATCAACCGCGCTGCGTCCGCACCAACGGGCGAAACAGCACCAGCGGGGCAGCCGGACGAGGCCGCCCTGGAGGCCACGCCGTTGCCGCGGCCACTGGCCGTGCTGGCTGCCGGGGTGCGCATGCCGCTGGGGCTTGAACCGGCCGCCTTGCTGGCCGATCCGCTCGGCAGTGCGCGGCTGCGCCCCCACCCGCAACAGCGTGATGACCGCGGCCTGCCGGTTTATGTGGCCATGTCCGATGCGGTGGATGCATCCACCCCGTTGGCGCAGGAACTGGATGGCGAACAGGTCGAGCATGTCCGCCGGGCGCTGGCCTTGCTGGAGCCGGTGGCCGAGGAGCTGCTGCTGCAGGCTGCACGGGCATTGCCGGTGCTGGCGCAGAACGAAGGCCGGGTGATCGCCGGTTGGCGGCAGACCGTTGCCGAGGCGGTGGAACGGCAATTGTCGATCGAGCTGCTGGTGCCCACGGACTGGCCCGCGCCCTTGCGCGAGGCCTGTGCGGCCTGGCTGCAGCGCGTGGCCGAGGACGATGGCATCGATCCGCGCCGGTTCGCGGTGCAGGTGTCGCCGGTGGACGGTGGCGACGAGGTCTGGCGACGGCTGCACCGGCGCCTGGAAGAGTCGTCACCGGCCACGCCGGGCTGGCAGGTGCTGCTGGCCTGCCATTCCAGCATCAGCCGGGCCAGCCTGGATCGGTTGCAGGCCAGTGGCCGGCTGCGTACTTCGGCCACGCCTGAAGGGCGCGTGCCGGGCGAGGCGGCCGCCGGCGTGCTGCTCGGCTGGCCGGCCGCCAGCGCACCGGTGCTGTGCGTCATGGAGCGCACCGAGCTTCCCGGGCAGTGCACCGGAACGGCACGTAGGCGCCTGACCGGAAGCTTGGCCGGCATGGCGCTGGAGCGCGGCCAGACCGAGGCCGCGCGCATTGACCTGGTGCTGTCCGACGCCGACCTGCGCGCAGGCCTGGCGGCCGAGGCCAGCGGCGCGGCATCGTCGGCCTGCAATGAACTTGATCTGTCGCGCCAGTACCTGGCACTGGGTGCCAACCTGGGCGACACCGGCGCCGTGCAGCCGCTGGCGCAGTTGGCGCTGGCCCATGCCCATCTCCAGGGGGGCGGCGAAGCCGCGCTGTTGCTGGCGGTGACGCCGGCAGCCACGCGCTGGGCCGCCGTGCTCGATTCCCGATTCCCAGAACAACGCGGTCCGGACGATACCCGGACCACCGATGCCGCCAAAACGGAACCCGTGTGATGTTCAGCAATCTTCGGTATTACCTCAGCGACTACCGCGTATGGATGGTGCTTGGCCTGATCGGTGCCGGCGCGGTCTCGTATTTCGGGGGCGACGGGCTACGTGAAATCGCGGTATGGGTGGCTATCGCACTGGCCGTGGCACTGGTGATCGCGCTGCTGGTGTGGGTGGTGCGGCGGTTGCTCGCCAACCGCGCCGCGCGCAAACTGGACCGCATGGTCTCCGACCAGGCTGACCAGGCAGTCAATGCCGCCCAGCCGGCCCAACGTGCCGATACCGAGGCGCTGCGCAGCCGGATGCTGGAGGCGGTGAAGGCGATCAAGTCGTCGCGCATGGGCGTGCTGAAGGGCAAGGCGGCGCTGTACGAACTGCCGTGGTACGTGATCATCGGCAACCCGGCTGCGGGCAAGAGCACGGCGATCCTCAACTCGGGCCTGCAGTTCCCGTTCCAGGACAACCGCAGCAACGTCATCCAGGGCATCGGCGGCACCCGCAACTGTGACTGGTACTTCACCACCAACGGCATCGTGCTCGATACCGCCGGCCGTTACTCGGTCAGCGTGGAAGACCGCCTGGAGTGGCTGACCTTCCTCGGCCTGCTGAAGAAGAACCGCCCGCGCGCGCCGATCAACGGCATCATCATCGCCGCCAGCATCGCCGAGCTGTCCGGCAGCAAGCCGGAGTTCGCGATCGAACTGGCCAAGAACCTGCGCCAGCGCGTGCAGGAAATCACCGAGCGGCTGGAAGTATTCGCGCCGGTGTACGTGGTGTTCACCAAGGCCGACCTGATCGCCGGCTTCACCGAATTCTTCCAGAGCCTGGACCCGTCCGAGCGTGACAGCGTGTGGGGGGCGACCCTGCCGTTCGACGTGGGCGCGCAACGCGATGCACTGGCCGATTTCGACGCGCATTTCGATGAGCTGGCCGAGGGCATCAAGGAGATGAGCCTGGCGCACATGGCGATGCAGCGCGGGCGCGAAGTCTCGCCTGGCCTGTTGACGCTGCCACTGGAATTCCAGGGCATCAAGCCGGCCCTGCGTACCTTCATTGCCACGTTGTTCGAAGAGAACCCGTACCAGTTCAAGCCGGTGTTCCGCGGCTTCTATTTCAGCAGCGCGCTGCAGGAAGGGCATTCGGTCCACCATGCCTCCGAGCGCGTATCGCGGCGGTTCGCGCTGCAGAATGGCGGCGGCACGACCGACGAGGCGCCGGTGGGGCATACGGCGTTCTTCCTCAAGGACCTGTTCCGCAAGGTGATCTTCGCCGACCGGCAACTGGTGCGGCAGTATTCCAGCCCGCACCAGAACCGGCTGCGGTTGGGCGTGTTCTTCGGTTCGGTCGCGGTGCTGGCGCTGGCACTGGGCCTGTGGACCTGGTCGTACACCACCAACGTGCAGCTGGCCAACAACGCCGCCAAGGACCTGGCGCAGGCCGTGCAGCTGCAGTCCGGACGGGTGGACCTGAAATCGCGCATCGACGCGTTGCTGCTGTTGCAGGACCGTCTGGAACAGCTCGACCGCTATGGCCGCAAGGGCAGCGTCACCACGCGCCTTGGGCTCTACCAGGGCGAGGCGATCCGCGAAAAGCTGCTGGCCGAGTACTACCACGGCATGCGCCAGGTGATGCTGGACCCGGCAGTGGCCAACCTGGAGAAGTTCCTGGGTGAAGTGGTTGCCCAGCGGGGCAAGCTGGGGCAGACCGCGCAGAAGGCCGCCAGCAGCAACGTGCTGTACCAGGATGCCTCGCCGACCAGCACCAACGACGCCTACAACGCGTTGAAGACCTACCTGATGCTGGGCAACCGCAAGCATGTCGAAGGTGGCCACCTGTCACAGCAGCTGACCCTGTTCTGGCGTACCTGGCTGGACGCCAACCGCGGCCAGATGAGCCGCGAGGAGATGCTGCGCGCGGGCGAGAAACTGATGACGTATTACGTGGCCCAGTCCTCGGACAAGGATTGGCCGCAGGTGCAGTCCAGGGTCGCGCTGGTCAACGACAGCCGCGAAGCGCTGACCCAGGTGATGAAGGGGCAGCCGGCGATGCAGCGCGTATTCGCGCAGGTCAAGGCACGTGCCGCTGCGCGCTTCGGCACCGTGACCGTGAACAGCCTGGTTGGCGAAGAGCGCAACAACGGCGTGGTCGCCGGCAGCTACGCGATCTCCGGCGCCTTCACCCGCCAGGCATGGGAAGAGTTCGTCAAGGATGCGATCAGCGAGGCGGCCAACACCCAGCTCAGCACGACCGACTGGGTGCTCGGCACCACCGAGCAGAGTGACCTGTCGCTGGCCGGCAGCCCCGAACACATCGCGCGCGAACTGGCCGCGCTGTACAAGCAGGAATACGCCCAGGAATGGCGCAAGTTCGTCGGTGGCCTGAGCATCAGCACCTTCAGTGATTTCGACGAAGCGGTGGCGCGGATGAACCGAATCGGCGACCCGGCCAATTCGCCGCTGCGCCTGCTGCTGCAGGAAATCAACAAGCAGACCATCTGGGACAACCCGGTGGCTGAAGCCCGCAACAAGCAGGCCACGGGAGGCTTCGTTGCCTGGTTCCAGCGCACCATCATGCGCCGCGACCCGGAAAGCGTGGCGCAGCAGCTGCCGGTCGGCCCGGTCGGCAAGGCCTTCGATGGACTGGCACGCCTGACCATGCCGCGCCAGGACCAGCCGGCGGTGATCGATGCCTACTTCGCCGAGATGGGCAAGCTGCGCAGCCGCCTGAACACCATCAAGAACCAGGGCCAGACCGGCGTGGGCACCCGCAAGCTGATGCAGGACACGCTGGGCAACGAGGGATCGGAACTGAGCAGCGCGCTGGCGCTGGTCGACGAGCAGGTGTTGACCGGGCTGGATGAATCGCAGCGCGATGCCATCCGCCCGCTGTTGCTGCGCCCGTTGACCCAGACTTTCACCGCGCTGGTCAAGCCGACCGAAAGCGAAATCAACCGTGCCTGGTCGGCGCAGGCCTATGCACCGTTCAACAACGGCATCGGCAAGCAGTATCCGTTCAACCTCAATGCAGACGTGGATGCCGCACCCAGCGACATCGCGACGATCTTCGGCAGCAATGGGGCGATTGCTTCGTTCAACAAAGAGGCACTGGGCACGTTGGTGATCCAGCGCGGCAACCTGCTCGAAGCACGCAAATGGGGCGGCACCGGCATCACCCTGGCCAACGAACTGGTCGCCAACTACGGCAACTGGGTTAGCGGTTCGGCGGCCGGCGTTGGCCAGGACACCACGATCTTCGAGATCCTGCCGTCGCCAGCGACCGGTGCGATCGAGTACACCATCGAGATCGATGGGCAGGTGCTGCGCTACCGCAACACCCCGCCGCAATGGACCACCATGCAGTACCCGAACGTCGGCGCAGTGCCCGGCGCGAAGATCAACGCGGTGACCAGCGATGGCCGCACCGTGGAGGTGTTCAACGCACCGGGCGGCAACGGCTTTACCCGCCTGATGACCGAGGGCAGTTATGAGAACCTGGACGAAGGCAGCCGCATTACCTGGAGCGCGCAGGGCGTGGCGGTGAGCGTGGAGATGCGCATCGTGCGGCGTCCTGGCGCAGCCGCCGAGGGTGGTGACTGGCAGCGCGGGCTGCAGTTGCCGGAAACCGTGGCCGGTGCCCCCGCCACGCCGGCTGCACCCGCACCGGCTGCACCGACGAGCGGAGGCACGCCATGAACCGGGAAGCCAACGCGGGCGTGTCCTACTTCGGCAAGGTTCCTTCGCGGGGCGACTTCGTGCGCGCTACCGATGACCACCAACTGGTCGCCTGGCTCGACCGCTGGGCGGGACAGAGCGTGGAGCTGCTGAGCCAGAATTCCGACTGGAAGCGCCTGTACGACGGTGCGCCGGACATCTACTTCGGCTTCCTGGGATCGCGTAGCCGTACCGTGGTCTGCGGACATTTCCAGCCCAGCCGGGATGCATCGGAGCGGCGTTTCCCGCTGTTGTCGGCGGTGCGGCTGGAGGCATCGGAGCCACTGGCATTCATCGGCCGTGGGCCGCTGGCGCTGTCCAAGGTCTGGACCGGGCTGTCACGGCTGGCCACCCAGGCAGTGGCTGACGCGGACGCCACCGGCACGCTTGCCGAGATGGCCACCACGCAGTTCACGCTCAACCCCGATGCGGTGGCCTACAACGCCACCTTCAACGATTTCCTGGAGATGCAGTCCATTGGCGCGCTGGAGCGCCTGTTCGCCGAAAGCGGACATGGCCAGGTTCGCCTGCGCCAGGTGCTGCCGGCGCTGGGGTTGCTGCTGCAGCCACTGCTGGCTGGTGGCAACGTCGCCATCGACAAGGCACTGGAATTCCCGCTGGTGCGCGATCCCCTGTACCGGCCGCTGGTGGCGGCATTCTGGCTGGACCTGGTGTCCTCCTTCCTCGGCAAGGGGGATTTCGAGCTGGGCGTGCTGATGCGCAACGATGCCGCACCGCGGATGGTGGTGGGCTTCAATGGCGCCGACCATCGTGCGCTGCGTGCCGTGCTTGATCCACGCGAGGCTGGCGAGTTCCTGATCCGCGTCGACCAGGCCGAATGGGTGGACGACTATCTGCACGGCGACTACAACCTCAACCGGCTTGCCGGCTACCTCGATCGCGACGAGCTGGCGCTGAAGACCGCGCGCAAGCTGTTCGGCGAGACTTTCCTGGGAACCTGAGCGATGCGACTCCAACGATTCCTGCCACTGGCGCTTGCAGCCCTGCTGCCTTTCCCTGCCGCGTTCGCCCAGGAGGCCGCGACCGAGCGCCCGGTGGTGGCCGAGGGCGTGGTTGCCGACCAGGCGACCAAGGCACGCATCCTGGAAAAGCTGCGTGGCGTGTATGGCAACGAGCGTGTCGTCGACCGCATCCAGGTGCAGGCGATCGCCACTCCGCCGAACTGGGGTGAATATGTCGCCGGCATGATCACGCCCGGCCTGCAGCGGGTATCGGCCGGCCAGTTGGAGATCAACGGCCAGTCCGTGCGCATCGGCGGCCAGGTGGCCAACGAACAGCAGCGCCAGCAGGTCGCCAGTGACCTGAGCCTGGCCAGCAACACGGCCTATACGGTGACCAACGGGCTCAAGCTGGGTGCATCGGACCAGAGCGTGCTGGACCAGACACTGGCCAACCGCATCATCGAGTTCCGCAGTGGCAGTGCCCAGCTCACTCCGCTTGGCGCCGGCATCCTGGATGAGATGGTGAGCAAGATGGCGCAGATGCAGGCGCGCTTCCTGATCGTCGGCCATACCGATGACGTCGGCAACCGCGAATCCAACCTGGAGCTGAGCCGTGCACGCGCGCTGGCAGTGAAGAATTACATGGTGTCCAAGGGCATCGCCGCCGGACGCATGGATGTGCTGGGCAAGGGCCCGGACGAGCCGGTGGTCGCCAACGACAGCCCGGACGGCCGCGCACGCAACCGTCGCATCGAATTCAAGATCCAGTAAACGCGTCGCAGGGCGGCCGCGATGCGCGGCCGCCGGCAAGGGTTTCAGGTGTTGTCGTTGTTCTGGTTGACGTCCAGCATCTCTTCCATCTGGTAGAGCACGCTGTCGTCCTTGATGACCCGCTTTAGCCAGACATGCAGTGGCATCTCGCCCCAGTTGGCGGCCTTGTCTGCCAGGTAGGCCACCGGGCTGTGCGGTTCGGTACGACGGAAGAATTCGGCAACCTGGCGCAGCTGGGCCAGCGCTTCGCGCCGCGTTGCCGGTGCGCCACCGGGACCGCGTGCAGCGGGGGAGGCGGCCTGCTGCCCGGCATCGGCAGCGAAGCCGTCCTCTTCGCCGGATGCTTCGTCCGCCGTTGAAGTCTGCCCGTCGATCAGCAGGCCCGAATCGCGTGCGGAACGTTGCACCGTGCGCAGCAGGTGTTCGATCAGTTCGCGTACCGCGCTGAAGCTGGGGCCGTCCATGCCCAGTCGCGCATCGACCGCTGCCTGCAGCTCGGCCAGGGCCTGGCCACAGTCGGGCAGGGTCTCCAGCAAGCGGCGGTAGAAGTCGGCAGAGGTATCGCGACGGGCTGCTTCCAGCTGTTCCAGCGTGGGCTGGCCATACTCGGGTTCGGCATTGCCGCGACCATGGGCAGCATCGAAGTCGAGCAGGGTGAAGCGGCCCTGCGAAGCAGAGGCAATCGGCGTGGTGCGCAGCCACTGCAGCGAATTGGACAGCAGCCAGGTGAGGTTGCCGATGCGTTCCTCCTGGTCGCCATCGACGGCCACCGGATGTACATCCTCCCAGTAGCGATCACACAGGCCGGCGATCAGGCGGTAGGCAGAGGCCAGCCCGGCGAAGCCGTCGATCTGCACTGCGGCCTCGGCCAGCCAGCCGGCCAGCCGCAGGTCCTTGGTGCGGCTGCGCAACAACTGGTCGCAGTCACGCAGCACGGTGGACCAGTCGGCGTACTTGATGTCGGTCTGCCACTCGCCCTGGTCAAGGGTGGGGTCGTCGGCGCGCCGGGATTCCTGGATCCGGTCGAACTCGATGGAGAAAGAAAGGTCCTGGCCGGTGGGTGAGGCGTCGTCGACAGGAGCCAGCAGGGCATCCAGATCCAGCATGGCGAATCTCGTTGGCGGGTGACCCCTGCATTGTAGCGCCGGGCCATGCCCGGCGAGCGCAGCGGCGCCTCTGCATTGGAACCTACTGGCATCAGCCTTGGAGGCGAGGGGGTTGCTCCGGTGTCAGGAAATTGACGAATTTGGGCGCTTGATGCTGGCCCGGTGGCGCAGGCTCTGGTAGTTTTCGTTACCTCAAGGTCGAAAAGCGGGGCTGTTGGCCGGCCCTCGCGCAGAAAGGTGGGCAATGGACGCACATGTCACGCTGCAGGCCGCACTGGCCGGATTCACCGATGGAAGCCGCCAGCACCGGCTGGCGCTGCCGGGATCGCCGTCGGTGGTGGTGGAACGCTGGCAGGGGCGCGAGGCCTTGTCGCAGGGATTCGATTACTGGGTGGACGTGCTGTCCACCGATGCGTCGCTGGCGTTCGAGGACTGGCTGGCCCAGCCGGCGCAGCTGCAGGTGCGGGCTGCCGATGGCAGCCAGCTCGTGCGCAGCGGCCTGATCAACGAAGCGGAGCTGCTGGGCAGCGATGGCGGCCTGGCGCGCTACCGCGTGCGTCTGGTCGGCTGGAGCTGGTGGCTGTCGCAGGGGCGCCACAGCCGGGTGTTCCAGGACCGCAGCGTAAGCGAGATCGTGGAGGCGGTGTTTGCCGGCTATGCGCCGCAGGCAAGCTGGCGCTGGAGCGAGGAGGCCGGTGACTTCCTGGCGCAGGCGCGGCCGCGGGGATATTGCGTGCAGTACCGCGAGAGCGACATGGCGTTCGTGGACCGGCTGCTGGCCGAGGAAGGCATCGGCTGGCGGATGGAGGCCTGCGAGGAGGCCCCGGCCGGGCACCGGATGGTGTTGTTCAGCGACAGCAGCCTGCAGGCACGCGATGCCAGCGGCAGCGTGCGCTACCACCGTGCCGACGCCACCGAGGCCAGCGACAGCCTGCAACTGCTGGGGCGTCGGCGGCGGCTGGGTGCCAGCCGGCTGGCGGTGCTCAGTTCCAGCTACGCGCACATGCAGGCCACGACGGCGCAGTTGCCGCTCAACGGCGGTGGTGGGCAGTCGCAGCGCGAGGTGTACGACCCGGTGGGCGAGTACGCCTTCGCCAGTGCGGCCGAGGCCGAGCGCTACGCCGGGCTGATGGCGCAGGCGCAGGAAGCCGGGTTGTCGCCGTGGGAAGGCGAGGGCAGCGTGCGCAGCTTCCAGGCCGGGCACTGGTTCGCGGTAACGCAGTGGCCGCATGGCGCGGCGCCGGAATTGCTGCTGACCACGTTGACCCATGCGGCGGTGAACAACCTGCCGCTGGATGCGCGCAAGGCCGCGCAGGACCTGCTGGGCGAAGTGGACGCGCCGCTGCCGGTCAGCGAATCGCTGTGGGCACGTGCCGAGGCGGTGGGGTATGCGAACCGCTTCAGCGCGGTGGAGCGCACGCAGCCGTGGCGCCCGGTGCTGGCCGACGAGACCGGTGCACGCTTCAACCCGCGTCCTACCGCGCCGGGCTACCAGAGCGCGCGGGTGGTCGGGCCCGATGCGGCGTTGAGCGCGGCAGGCAGCCAGGAAGTGCATGCCGATGCGCAGGGCCGGATCCGGGTGAAGTTTCATTTCCAGGAAGGCGCCGAGGGCGCCGCCAGCCAGGACAGCACCTGGCTGCGGGTGGCCCAGCGCTACGCCGGCCCGGGCGTGGGCAGCCAGTTCCTGCCGCGGATCGGCCAGGAAGTGCTGGTCGGTTTCCTGGGCGGCGACATCGACCGTCCGGTGGTGCTGGGCGCGCTGTACAACGGCCGTGGCGAGGCGGGCGTGGCGGCCACGCCGGGCGGACGCAGCGCGACATCGGATACCTCACTGTACGCACAGGCCGGCGATGGCAAGCCCAGCGCACAGGCCAACCTGGCCGGCGGCCACGCCCCGGCCTGGCATGCCGGCGGCGGCGGCGAGGACGGCCACCGGCATACCGGTGCGCTGTGGGGCGTGCAGTCCAAGGAGTGGGGCGGCAGCGGGCACAGCCGGCTGGTGTTCGACGACAGCGACCAGCAGTTGCGGGTGCAGCTGGCGACCACCCAGGCGCATAGCCAGCTGACGCTGGGCCACCTGCTGCACCAGGCCGACAACCACCGTGGCAGCTTCCGTGGCGAGGGCTTCGAGCTGCGCAGCGATGCGTGGGGCGCGATCCGAGGCCAGCGCGGGCTGTGGCTGAGCAGCTATGGGCACCCGGGCAGCGCACCGGCCGGGGTCGCCACCCAGCCGGTGGCGCTGCTCAAGCAGGTGCAGGGGCTGGGCAAGACGTTTTCGCAGGCCGCCGGCACGCACGTGACCACGCGGCTGGCTGCGCATGAAGGGGTGCAGCAGGCCAATGCCTCGCGGCTGGTGGCCGACCAGGCGCCATTGCAGGCGCTGCTGACCAGCGCGTCGACGGTGGTGCCGGGCACGGACTTTGAGCAGGCGCAGGGCGCGGCTGGCGAGCGCAGTGCGGCGCCGGGCCAGGACAAGGTGCCGCACAGCGGCGATGCGCTGCTGGGCGTGGCGGCGCCGGCGGGGATCGGGATGGTGGCCGGGCAGGGCTTGAGCTGGAGCGTGGGCGAAACGCTGACGCTGGCCAGCGGGCAGCACAGCGAAGCGGCGGTGGCCGGCAATGCACGGCTGCACAGCGGGCAGAGCATTGGGCTGCTGGCGGCGGCGATGGAGGGCGGACAGGGCGAGGCGCACAGCCTGAGCGTGGTCAGTGGCGAGGGCGCGCTGGACATCCAGGCGCAGAACGACGCGATCCGGGTGCAGTCGCAGGGCGCGCTGAAGATGGTGAGTGCGACGGCGGCGCTGGAGATGGCGGCGGGCAAGACGATCAAGCTGACCACGGCCGGCGGGGCCAGCATCACCATTGAAGGCGGCAACATCAGCGTGGCGTGCCCGGGCAGCATCACGGTGCATGCGAGCAAGAAGTCGTTTGTGGGACCGGTGCAGGAAGGGTATGCGTTGCCCCAATTCCCGCGCAGCAGTTGCAAGAGCTGCATACTTGATGCCATGCGCCAAGGCACGCCGGGGGTGCTGGTTTGATGAGGCGCTATGCTGTCATCGACAGTGCGCAACGGCCTCACTTCAATGAAAGGCTGGCCCGGCTCGGCATCCGCTATTGTTCATTGTTCGATGGGCAGGCCGAGTCGAGCCTGACGGACATAGCGCCGTTGTTGGTGGAGTATGCGAACGATGCCTCGGGTTCCGAACTCTCTGGGGAGATCGAACGGTTGGGCGTGGCCAAGCCGGCGGTCAGCCTGCTGGCAAGCCCTCTTTCGTTGCAGGATCTAGCGCTGCATTTCCGTGCCTTTCATCTGATCAAGGTGCCGGAAAAGGGAGGGCGGGAAATGCTGCTCCGTTGGTACGACACACGCATTCTTCCGGTTTGGCTGGACCTGCTGACGACGGCGCAACAGAAGGCATTCCTTGCGGGAATCCATCAGTGGCAGTACTTCGATCGCTTCGGCGACTTGCGGGAATGGGTATTTCCCACAATACCGAGCGAGGAACTGCCTTCGCTGCCGCCACTACGGCTGGATCAGGACCAGTACGCTCGGTTCCTGGATGCCTGTGAGCCCGATGTGGCGATCGCCCAGTTGCGCCGGATCATTCCAGATGAGATGCGTCGGGTGCCTGCTCGCAATTTGTTTCCATTTGTCAGCATGCACTTGGAGGATTCAAGGGCCCATGGTGTGCAGCAACTGGACGACCACGTGCAGTACCTGCTGCTGGCCCTTTATACCTCTGGAGGGTTCCGGGGCCATCCGGCCGTCGCAGCGCGACTTGCCAAGCATTGCGACCAATGCGTCGAACCCTTTCCCGAGTGGGCAGTGGCGCTGCCAGAGGACGTCTGGCAAACCGGCAGTCCGCTGTGGGATGTCTCCTCCAGCGAAGCCATCATGCAGGACATCACGGCGTGGCAGCAATGAACAACGTATATCTGGACCATCGACAGAGTTCGTTGATGCTGTCGGATGATGAATTGAATCCGGGAGAGATCTGGTGAATGTAACGATGCAACGTATTGAGAGGGGGCCGGCAGTGCCTGACGCACGGAGACTGCGTCGGGGGGCCCGTTGGGTCATCGCGTTGCTGGTGTTGTTGATGCCGTTACTGGCAGCTTGCCAAGGGCGAGGAGAGTCTACTGCCGTGGGCATCGTTGGTTACAACCATACTGATACAACCATCGCTCAATTTTTGATCAATGGAGAGAACGGCGACTCATTCGTGGATGCACATTCGGGAGGGGGGAGCACCTCATGTTGTGCAATGGTGCCAGACAACTGGCGGCCAGGTCTGGAGGTTGAGATTAGTTGGACTACTGATCTGAAGACTTACCAGAAGCGGATAGTTCCAATTCCAGAGTACGACGATGCGGCTGGCCATCTGGCAGTGCACTTCTTGCGTGATGGAAATATAAAGGTGTACGTAAGCAGCACGTATCTTGGTCATCCGGATTATCCATTGAAAGGTCCGGAGGCAGGCCTGAATGAAGGTGAGGATCCGGTGCGGAAAGATCTTCTTGATGCGAAAAGCAGGGGGAAGCCATGACAGCAACTACAACGGGCGCATTGCCGATGCCAGCTGATGGCATGCGGCGCCTGACGGGCCCAGAAGCGCAGCGCCGTGCCCAAGCATTGGCGTGTCTGCGCGACAAAAGCTCGGAGTGCCAAGGGCAGGTTCATGTGAACATTTACTTTGATGGCACTGGGAACAATCGCTTATGGCCGGGTACTTTCGTTTCCGGGAAGACGCGAAGTACAGAAACGCAGCTGGCACGCAATGGCCATAGCAACGTTGCACGCCTATACGACGCGCGTTTGAATGAAGAGGCTAGCGGCTTCTTCAATTATTACATCCCAGGTGTGGGCACGCCTTTCCCCGATGTTGGGGATGACAGCCAGGAAGGCGACATGCTCGGCGGTGGTGCTGCGCTATATGGTGCTGATCGCATTCATTGGGCGATCCTGCAGGTATTCAACGCAGTCAATAGACATCTCGCAGGCGTAGATCTTCTTGGTCGTGACCAGGTAAAGCTGCTGGTAACTGCGATGAGTAAGACACGTCTTTTTGAAGGTGCTCTGCGGCGAACTTTATTGACAATGGCTGCTCAGCGCTTGGAGGCGGCGGTCAAGAGTGACCCTCAGCGCAAGGTGAAATCGGTGAATATATCGGTGTTTGGCTTCTCGCGCGGTTCGGCGCAAGCACGAGCATTTGTTCACCGTCTCTACGAAATTGCCGAGATCTGGGGTAGTGGGTGTGGTTACAACGTGGCTGGAATCCCGATGCAGCTCAGCTTTCTGGGTATCTTCGATACGGTCGCTTCGGTCGGCCTCGCAGGCATGAGTCGAGTATCTCAAGGCAAATGGGACTGGGCATCGGGCGAGATGATGAGCATCCATCCGGAAGTGAAGCAGTGCGTGCATTTCGCTGCTTTGCACGAGCAACGAATCAACTTTCCGGTGGATCTTGCCACCAGCGGCAGGGAAATGCTGTATCCGGGGATGCACTCGGATGTCGGGGGGGGCTATTCGCCGGGTGGGCAAGGAAAGGATTACGTTGGCGGCAAGGCAGAGGGTACCGCCAAGCTGGCTCAGATTCCGCTGATCGACATGCATCATGAAGCAATTAAGGCTGGTGTACTGTTGAAGACGATGGAGGAGATCAAGCAGAGCTCTCTCCTCGGTATGCACTTTGGCTGTCACCCGCAACTGATCCGCGACTACAACACGTGGTTGGCCGGGCACGGTGCTGGTGGCGGCGCGCATGCAGAACAGATCCGTGCGCATTCCCGGCAATACGTCGCATGGAAGGGAATGCGGCTGTGGAACGGCCAGGAAAGCATGCTGCAGCAACCGTTCTACAAGCAGGCAGATGCAGAGGACCAGGTGGATTTGGCCAACGCACAGCGCGATTTCGGCAAGATGGTAAGCAATCTGGCCCAAGGGAAGAAGGACATGGCAGCGCATCGCGCCACTCTCGCGGAGATCGAGAAGCGGATGGAAGCCGGACGCCTGGCCGGACGCCCAGTGTTCGAGCCGACGCCGCGTGCATCCCAGCCAACGTATGATTACGCAAAAATCCCTGCCGAGACGAGCCAGTTGCTGGATATGGTGCTGTCGCATTCACCAGTTCCCGAACCGAGCAAGGTGCTCTTCGACAACTATGTGCATGATTCGTTGGCGGGCTTCTACATTGGTAAATACACTGAGCTGAATATCACGGTACTCAGCACGTACGGTTATCTGCGGTACCGGGGCGTCTTCAGCGTGGCGGGAAGCCAGCGCCAGGAATGTCGTGACCCGGCTACGCTGCCGCCAGCAAATATTCCTTCCATTGGTGGGGCATTCCAGCAACTCGGGATGGCGATGGGCGGCTGAGACCATACCGGTGATTACATTCACCAGCTGTACGTCAACGGGCAATGGGGTGGGAACTCACGCGCCTATGGCGGTGGCGGTAGCTTTGTGTGCTGTGTCACGTATCCGCGCACGTGGCGGCCGGACCTGACGGCGACCGTGAAGTGGACGACGTCGAGTTCGAATCCGAACGCCACTGAGGAAGAAGGGAAGCCGGTCTGGCATGAGAAGGTGGTGCCTATTGATCAGTACTTGAAGCCAGGTACTCGACTCAACGTGCATTTTCTGCCGAACGAAGACGTTCGTTTGGGCATTTGGAATGGGGCGGCAGGAGGTGCCGGCTATCCAGGGCCGCCGGCGCCAGCGGCGCCAGCGGATTGGCCACCTTGGCGGCATGACAAGAAGTGGATTCTTGTGGCGGATGCGCATGTTGGATATTGATTGAAAACGGTGACCTGCATGGATTCGTTGGAAAAATTCACAAAAGTAGTGCTTTCCATGATCATTGGAGGGATCCTGGCACTTACGATCCTTCTCTTGGGCTGTTTCCTGATTGACTTGATAGCTGGTCTCACGAAACCAGTTATCTATAACGACACTGCAGTTGGATCTTCTGGAGATAGCTCATTCGGGCAAGGCCACGGCATGTGGCTGATTTTCATGAGCCCTTTGGCATTGTTGTTTGGCGCAGTGGTCTTGTCCTTCCCTGTTTACCACCTGCTGTTTCGGTTGGCGATAGGACATAAGGTGCCAGAGCGCATCCAGATGGTTTGGGCCACGATAGCCTGCTGCGTCGTCGGTGCGATCGCTGGTTATTATCTCGGCTTAAGCTTCATCGGTGGCGCGGTCTGGGGTGGCAGCCTCGGGCTCCTCCTGGCCGTTCCCACCGTATGGTTGCGCAGCAGGCATCAGAAAGCCTGACTGGCTTGGCGGGCCTCACGGCCGGATAATAAATCTTGAATCCACCCAGTCCGTGCGGCTGCTACGGCTTACGGCGCCTGCAGCAGCTCGCACTGCATCCATCGGACGATGGCTTTCGACTTCCCTTGGTAACTCACCTGGCACCAACCACCACTGGCGTCCTGCACCGACACCGTATCGCCTTTGATTACATACGCCTTGCTCGCCACCCGTGAGTCGGGCTCCGGGTAAAGAAAGGCCTTGTCCTTGACCTGCGCGGCGACCGGATTGCTGGCGCTGGCATTGAAGATCGGCGAGTCCAACGCAGCAATGACAGGCTGGCGGGTCTTGTATGGATAATGGAAGGTGATGTTGCCGCTGGCATCGGCGACGTCGCCACCGATGTCGAAGAATTTCCGTGCTTTTTCGCTGACCACCGGATGCTTGCCTGAAACGTCCAATACCGTGACATCGTGCAGCTTGCCGGTGATCTCGAACGTGCTCGGGGCATCGCTGCTGTGGATGATGACCACCTGTTCCCCGGCGCTGCGCCCGTTGGCCAGGAACGCATCGTCGACGACGCTGTCGGTACCTGAATAAGGCAGTTCGTAGACGAACGTGGCCGGTGCGCCTTGGCGGGAGGCATAAACGGAAATGGCGGCAGGGCCCGACGGCGCCGAGCCGGGTGCTTCATCCTGTGGGCGTGCGTGGACGAAACAGAACACCGTCCCGTTGGCTTCTACCGGCTTGCTGGCTGCTTCCTGCGGCAGCGCATCGCAGGGCAGGGCGCTGGCATTGGCGCAGGCGCTGAGTGGGAGCACCAGGGCAACGGCGAGGAGAGCTCTAATCATTGGCTGTACACCTGCTGCTGAATTCCGTGTTGAAGATCGGCGAGATTTCCCGCTTGTAGCGTTGGCGATCGGCAAGGCCGGCAAGGCCGGTGTTGATGGGCTTGGTGACGGCGGTAACTGCATCGTCGCCGGACAGGTCCGTGCTGTTGGCAATGGCGGCGATGCTGTTGTCCTGCCAGAACCACAACGCGGACTCGATGGCTGCAGGATAGTTGCTTTCCAGCATCTCAGGATTGGAATCGATCGCCAGTCCGGTCGCATCAGCGCACTTTTTGTACGTGCTGTAGTGGGTCAGATGGATGAAGCCGCGCCCCCGATAATCCTTCCCCGGGTGCGCGGCATTGCCGAAGCAATGCTCGCCGTAACCTGGATCATTGCCGATCAGGTTGTCTTCGATCCATTGGAGCTTTTCCTGGTCGGTCCTGAAGGTGATACCCCTGCGCCGGAATCCCGCGTTGATCGCCGTGGGCGCAAGGCGGTAGAGCTTCACGGCGGTATAGGTCCGGCTGGAATAGTTCAGCGATTCCCTGAAGGCGACGAAGCCGCCAGTCTCCTTCTTCGCCTGGGCCAGTAGGTGCTTGACCTGGCTGCAGGTGTCCACCCCATATTTTTCGAATTGGGTTTCCGATGCGGTGATCAGCGCGGCGATGAAATCCTTGTTGACCGACGCGCCGCAGATCTGGTTCAGGAACTTCTCGGTCAGCGTGATGTTGGCGCCGCAGGTCTTGCAGACCAGGGCGCCGGATGCGGCACGCTGGCCCTGGAAATTGTTCACCAGTGCGATCGGGTGCAGATGGAATGCCTGCGGATCACTGGGGAACCCGTGCTTGCCAGCAACACCATCCCACCAGCGCAACCGGTCGATGCGTTCTTTTTCGATAGTCCAGTCGGCGAGCAGCTCACCCTGCATGTGCGGGTCCAGCGCGGTCCATTTATCCATGGATCCGCCCCATTCGCTTTCGTAATGGACGATCAGGTGGGAAATGGCCTGCGCCAACCATGGGCGCCGCTGTGCCTTGCGTAGTTCGTCCCGGCTCACCCCATCCTTGCCATCCAGGTCCATCACCCGGCGCAGTCGCTGGAACAGTGCGCTGCCATCGACCTGGTCGGCGGTGGCCTTGAAGTTCTCGCCCGATTGCGCCTCGCCGTTGACCTCCAGGCCATGCGCATGCATCTGCTCGTTGCTGGCTGATTCACGGGTGATGTCGAAGCCCGGCCAATCCCATGACGAGCACAGACGGACCTTGGCATGCGCCTTCTCGCGTGCCCAGCCCAGCGCGGTATTGCCATTGTCTGCGCCGATCTCCACCTGCCACCAACGGGTGCTGTCCGATTCGACCACTGCAGTGCCAAGATCGGCGACGGGCACCACCCTGGCGAATCCGGCGACGGGACCGTCGCCTTGGCCAACGACCAACGGAAAGCGGCTCCATGCAGGGACCTCGCGCCCGCTGATGGGCACGCCGTCCTGCAGGTGCGATGCCTCGACCCACAGCGGATCGCCTTCCACCGTGATCACTTCCCGGTTGGGATAATTGGCCTTGGCAGCGCTGTCCAGGGCGTTGAACTGCGCCAGATCGATGCCGTTGCCATTGGCATCCATGGCGCGCAGCAGGTGATGTTTTCCGCCATAGATGCGGGTGCTGTCGCCGCTGTAGCTACCGAGCGTGCTGCGCGCAAGCGTCTGCACCGTGCCCTTGCGGACCTGGGCCCATTTCGCGCCCGCGGTCGACTTTTCCGCCACCGCGCCTTCGGTGCTGGCGATGACCTGGTCGGCTTCGCCAGGGAGTACGAGCTGTGCACCTTCCTCCACCAGCAACAGGGTCCTGCTGCTGTCGGGTAGTTCAGCCGCACGGGCGCGACTTTTGTCGATGAACGCCTCCAGTTCCTGGCCGGCGAACACTTCCAGATGTACCAGCGGGCGCTCGGCACAGAATGGCCCAGCATCGCGTCGGCGGCGGTACTGGCCCAGATAGCCGATGAAATCACCGGCCTTCATCTTGATCGGCGCCTCCGGGATCACGATCTGGTCGGTTGCGGCGGGGTCGCTGATCGCTACTTTGTCCAGTTCGGGCGTATAGACCCAGCCATGTGGCGCTTGTTGGCTCGCACTCTGGTCTGGCGCTGCGACCATGGCGCCTTCATCGATGCTGGTGACTTTGCGCCACGCGCCCGTGCCGGCCTCGACGGTAAGTACGGTCGCCGGTGGCAACCAACCAATGCAGGCACTGGAACTGCCGCGTGCCTGGCGCACACGGAGGCCTTTCTGCTGGATGCTGCTGTCGAACGGATTGCGGTCCACGGCGCGGCTGGCGACACGGAAGCGGTTGTCCGGACTATCCCAATAGGCAGGACGTTGCCGGCCCTCGCCGGTATAGCTGTCCACCTGGGCCAGGTGCATGTACAGGCTGTAGAAGACCAGGGACTCTTCTTTCTTCTGCTGTTCAGCAGTCTGTTCGGTGGTCTGTCCGGCAGCCTGGCCTGTGGGGCTGCTGCCGGGGGTGCCGGTAGTGGTGCCGGGTGTTGCCGCCGGGGTTGCAGCGGCTGCAGGCGCTGGCGTTGCAGCGGTGCCGGATGCGGCTGGTGCGTCCGCGGCTTTCTGGGGTGCCGGCGGCAACTGCAGGGTGTGCTTGAGCAGAGTGAAACCGCTGGAGAACTCTGCCTCGCCGTTGCTGTAGCGACTGACCGGATAGGTGCCATCGATGCGGTATGCGATGACCTCGCCGGTGGCGATACAGCGCACGCCCTTGTCCTGCTGCAGCGTGCCGGCAGTACCCTGGTCGAAGTGCACGCCGCCGTGCCAGATGCCATTGGCACCCACCGGGTAGGCACCACTCTCTGCATTCCCCAATGCTTCCTGGTAGCGCTGTGACAGTGGCGCGGCATTCGTCGCCGGCGCGGCCGGCGGGCTGCGTTGTTCGCTCTGGTCCTGGGTCTGGTCCTGCGGCGCTTCGAGGATCTGGAAGGGATAGGCCCAGTCGCCGGTGGCCGGTGCGGCTGCATCTTCGTCCGGAAAATCGAACGTGGATGGCGCGACATGCGTACCGTTGACGATCACCTCGAAATGCAGGTGCGGGCCGGTACTGCCACCGGTGCTGCCAGCCTCGCCGATGGGTTGGCCCTTGACCACGTCAGCGCCGACCGCCAGCGGCGAGCGCTCGCGCATGTGTGCATACCGGGTGCGGACGACCTGGCCCCGCACGCTGTGCTCCAGCAATACGTACCAGCCCCAACCGGTGCCGGAGGCGGCGTTGAACTGATGGCGGACTTCCTTGACCACGCCGGCATAAGCGGCGGGGATCGGCGTGCCTTCGGGGGTTGGCCAGTCGTCTCCCTTGTGGCCGGTGGCCTGTCCGGTGATCGGGTGCACCTGGAGGCCGAACTGGCGGTTACCGCGGCGGAAGCCCGGGCCGGGATTATAGGGCGGCATTGCAGGTCTCTCCTTAGAACTGTTTCGTGCAGATCAGCACGGACTTGCCGGGGTCTGCAGGGTCCTTGATCAATTCCGGCCGGGCACCTTTCTCGGATGCCGCCGATGGGCGGAACTCGCTTCCCAGCCCGCGCTTGAGCTGCTGCCGGGCGGTGGCCAGGTCATCGTCGAAATACAGCGCGAACACCGGTGTGGTGGTCTTGGGCACCGCCAGGCGATGCACTTTCAATCCATGGAAACGTTCGTCGACGCAGAAGCTGGCCAGTACCTCATCGCTGTCGCAGCGCTGGCTCTCTATCGTCTTCAGGTAGGGATCGGTCGTGGTCTGCCGATATTCGTCGAAGTACAGCGTACCGAGCGTGCATTGTTCGAAGCCAGCTGTTGCTTTGGCAAATCCGCTTGTCGCGTTGGCCGCCGTGGCACAGCCGACCAGGCCGACCAATCCGAGCGTCGATACGAAGAGGAGTTTGGTGCAACTTGGCAGCATGTTCGCTGTTCCTTGGGTTCTGCGGCAACGGCTCAGTCGGAGAAGTCGAAGAACCGTTGCGGTTGTACGTTGACCAGGCCGTTGGGAAGGCTCAGCCGGTGGTCGGCCGAAGCGCCCCCCAGGAACGGATGCTCACTGGCCTTGACCGTGAAGTTGCCCGGGCAGGCAAAGGTGATGTCGCCGCCTTCCAGGGTGATGCGGCTCTGCCCGGCCTGCAGCACGATCTTCTGCTGGGCCAGCACGTCGATGCGGGTATCGGTGGCGGTGATCGTCACCGCCTGGTCGGCCAGCAGTTCCAGCTCGCCGGTATGCGCCTGCAGGCTCACCGCACCGGCGGCGGCGATGACCTTCAGCGGCCCGGCCTGCGCAAACAGGGCAGCATGCTGGCCGACGGTCGCCGCCAGGGTCCTGCCGGCCACCGCATGCAGGTCGTCCTGCGCGGTCAGCTGCAGGTTCTGGCCGGCATGGCTGATGCTGCTGTTGGGCGTGGTCCAGGCGATATGGTCGGGTGATTCGGCCAGCACGCGCGCTTCGGCGAAGCGCTCCACCGGCGTGTCACCGGCCGTGCGCCCATCGCTGCCGGGCTTCATCGCTGCCTGCCCACCCACGCTGCCGCTGTAGCGGCCATCGGCCGTCGGGTCCAGGCCCTGGTGCAGCGTTTCGATGCCCGGCAACCCTTCCAGTCCCGGCACCTGCTGGGCCTGCAGGGCATCGTGCAGCGCCTCGCTGGTGCGTTGGGCGCCCTTGATCTGGGCCACTGCCTCGGCCGCGTCCAGCTGCGTGGAGGTCGCCTGCGCGCGTGCGGTGGTCGACAGCAGCAGGCCCTGCGCGGCATGCACGTTGCCCCAGCCACCGGTGGCCAGTTCGAAACCCTGCCCACGCAGTGCGCCGCGGCTGGCATCGCCGCCCTGCAGCAGGTAACCCAGCTGCAGCGTGGAATCGGCCAGGCTGGTGTGCAGGCGGGTGCGCAGCTGGCCGGGGGTATCGTCCAGCAGCCACTGCTGGCTGCCGTTGCCATCATGGGCGGTGCTGTGCAGGCCGCTGAGCGTGCCGGGATGGTTGGCCTCGCCCTGCAGCCCGCCGCCGAAGGGCGGGGCGACCTCGCCGTTGTACAGCTGGCCGGTGACGCGCGGCTGGTCGATGTCCCCGTGCAGGAACTCCACCAGCACCTCGGCGCCGATGCGCGGCAGGAAGTGCGTGCCCCAGTTGGGGCCGGCCACCCATTCGGCCACCGGCACCCAGGTGCCGGAGGTGGCATCGCCCGGTGCGTGGCCGTCGCTGGCGTCCAGGCCGCCGGCATTGGGCGCGCTGCCGCGTTGCCAGGCGAACTGGATGCGTACCTGGTGGTCGCGGGTCGGGGTGACGGCCGCATCGGCCTGGCCGACCACGCGTGCGGTCAACGGGCCATGCAGGGTAGGCCGGTCGGTGGGCAGGGCGCGTAGCGCGGTGCCCTCGGGCACCACCACGAAGCGGTTGCGGTAGCTGCCGGGCTCCATCTCCTCGCGGCCCAGCAGCACGTTGATGCCGGGGTCCAGGTTGTTGCGGGCACTGTGTTCGATGGCCAGCACGGTGAAGCGCTGGCCGGCATGCTGCGGGTGCTGGCCGAGGGCGAAGGTGCTGCCGCTGGCCAGCGCGCGCACGCTGCCGCCGCCGGCATGCAGCGCCGAGGCCACGCGCAGGCCATCGAGGCGGTACTGCGCTTCATCGTCGGCCGAAGCTCCTTCGCCGAAGCGTCCGGCGCGCGGCTGCACGTGCACTTCCAGCGGCGGTAGCAGGCCAGCCTCGGCCTGGCCCTGGCCGCTGCTGGCGGTGAGGCGTTCGCTGTGCCAGCTGCCTACCGACAGGGCGCTGGGCGTGACCCGGCGCTGCGCGCCGAAGGCGGTGATGGCATCGGTGGCCTCGGCGATGTCGCTGCGGTGGAAACGCAGCGTACCGGCGTCGGCCAGTTCGGCCTGGGTATCGAACACCACCAGGGTATGGGTGCCGCCGTCCTGGCCATCGGCATGGTCGAAGCGCCAGGCCAGTCCGGATTCGGCCAGCAGCCGGGTGAGGAAGTCCCAGTCGCTCTCGCGGTACTGGGTGGTGATGGCGCGTGCCGGCAAGGCCTGCTGCACGTCGAAGCGGAAGCTGGCCTGCGGGTACTGCGCGAAGATCCGTTCGCACACCGCGCGCACGTCCAGGTCCTGGAAGATCACCGCATTGCGGCGCAGCGCCAGCAGTGCCGTCCACGGTTGCAGGGTCAGCCGCAGCCGGGTCAGGCCGCCGTCGCCGCCAAGGAAGGCCGCGTCGGTGCACAGCCCGTTCCAGGCCCGCAGGCTGCCGTCATCGCGGCGCAGCTGCAGCGTCAGTGGCTGTTCCAGCAGCGCATCGAGGTCGATGTCGCTGCGCGTGGACAGGCAGTCGATCTCGAACCGGAATGGTGCGCAGACTGCTTCGCTGCCCTGCAGGTGTTCGACCACCAGCCCCGGCACCGGGGCCTGCAGCTGGATCAGCCGCGCCTGCTGGGACGGAACGGCGAGGGCGACGAGCGGTGGAGGGGCGATATCCATATCAAGGCACTCACGGCAAGGTGATCGTGATGTGGGCGGTCCGTTGCGGCATCTGGACCACTTCGTTGTAGGCAGCCATCTGTTGCTTGGTCTGGTGGCCAAGGTAGGTGCGCAGGCCAAAGAAACCGACCACGCCGAAACTGGCGACCATCACCGCTGGCAGCCATAGCGGCACCACGCGGCGCAGGCTGTGGCGGACGTTGTCCGGCGGCAGCGCGTGCGGGGCGAAACCGTGGCGGTTGCCTTTGAGGTAGATGATCTCATCGCCCAGGCGGGCGGTGAGGTAGCCGAGCTTTTCCGGGCCTTCCAGCCGATACTTGCCCTCGAAACCCAGCAGCAGGCAGTAGTGGTAGACCTCCAGCGACGGCAGTCGTGCCGCGCCCTGGCGCCGCAATTCCTCGAGGCGGTCGAAGAAGTGTTCGCCGGCCAGGTGCTCGCCAAACAGGCGCAGCTGCAATGGGTTGCGTTCCCACGTCTCGTGCAGGGGCGAAGGCTGCGACAGGATGGCCTCGTCGACCGCCGCGCAGAACGCGTACTTGGCCGCGTAGATGTCTTCGGCGGCAATGCCCAGCTTGACGGCGCCGCGCTCCATGCCGTCCAGGTATTTCTGCACCGTTGCCACGAACGATTCGGCATCGGCCGGCAGGCGACCACGCTTGACCAGCAGCAGCAGGTAGAAGGCATCGGCCATCAGGTCCTGCAGGGTCTGCGGCGCGGTGGCTGCGGCGCCTGGCGTGCCTTGCGCGCCGTTCGATGCGCCGGACATCAGCGAGGGCATCGGGCCCGGGGTCGGTGGAAGATTCTGGTTGATCATGACGTCACCGCGATGAGTTCCATCTTCAGGTCATGCAGGCCGGCCGGTACGTAGATCGTGACCGACTGCGCCTTGAGCATGCGTTCGTACAACGTGCCGCGCGCATCGAGCTGGAAGTAATAACTGCCCGGACGCACCGGGATCGCTGCCGGCACCTGTGCGGCATGCGCCAGCTTGACGCCCGGCAATGCCGACAGCACGCACTTTTCGACGTCGTCCGGAGCACCCACCTTGAAGCGTACCGGCACGCTCTGCACCAGCTCCTGGCCGGGCAGGTCGGCAGACACCGACAGGTAGAACGTGGCGTTCTCGTCGATGCGCTGCGAGTCGATGCGCCCGAGATGGAACGACGGCTTCACTTCGTTCAGCGGGATCTGGAAGTAGCGCGTGGAGATCACCGTATCGAGCAGGTCGCGCACGATCTCGAACAGGCGCTCGAATCCGGCCTGCGGCTGGTCGTGCCGGTAGGGCGGCAGGTCGCTCAGCTGGTAGGCACTGGAGAATGTCATCAGCGCGCCGGCCATGCGCAGCAGTTCCTGGTGCAGGCGCTCGGGATGCAGGCGCGGATGCTGCAGCAGGTGCGCCAGCGCGCCGAACGAGCTGTTGATGGTATGCAGCAGCCAAAACGAGGCGATGTCGCCGGAGCGGAATTCGATGATGTTCTGCGAGGTCTGGCGATGCAGGCCGTAGAGCGCGTCGACCTTGGCCTGCAGCGAATCGAGCATGCCGCGCACGCTGCGCACCAGTGCCGGGGAGGCTTCCAGGTTGGCGCATGGCGGGATGAAGGCCTCGTCCAGTTCGAAGCCACCGGAAGAGGTGCGACGGATGCGGGCCACCGCGATCGATGTGTAGGCATCACGCGGCTGGTCATCGGTCAGCAGGCGCACGTGCTTGCCGAGATAGGCCAGGTCCGCGTCGGCCGCGTCGGTGTACAGATCCTTGGTGGGCCGATCGGCCTGCCGGTAGCGGGCCGTTTGCGATGAATCGCCGCTGGCGCAGTTGTCGCCGTCGTCGCGCAGCAGGGGCAGGGCAAGGTGGATCGTGGTTGCCGCCATTCCGGCTGGCAACTCCTTCAGCGAGAGCGCATCGGGCAGCGCGTCGTGCGCTGGCGCGTCATAGGACTCGCTATCGGAAAACACCACTGACAGGTCAAGCGGGCGCAACGTACCGCCGGCCAGTGCCTGCGGGTCGAATCGGATCCGGCGGCACCCCCAGCCATAAGGATGCAGCACCGTCGACAGGTCCTGCAGCCTTGCCTCGTGGTAAGTATCCTGCCGCTGGAAATGCTGCGGGCGCAGAAACAGGCCTTCACCCCACAACACTTTGGACATCCTGCTTACATGTGACACGGTTCGATCCTTGAAAAACTCGGTTGAATGCCATCGCTGCAGCATCGGCAGCCTGCGCCGATGACGGTGTCACCCCAGGGCCATACTAAACCACACCCGGAGTGGGCCATGATAATCATCGGCTGCAACGCACCGAGGCCAGGCTGGACGGATCGCCGGAAAGCTGGGTCAGCAACGCGGCGTTCTTCTGCGTGGTCAGCGCACAGGCATGGATGCCGACGGTGATGCCGTCGACCGGCAGTTGCGCTGCTTTTGCGTCAAAAGCCAGTCGCCAGCGGTTCTCGGCGGGGGCCCGGAACAGGGCCACCACGCCGATCACGCCGGTGCCGGCTGAGAGTTTCTCGTCCAGGCTCTGGCGGGCGCCAGGCGTCAGCACGATTTCATTCACCGATAACAGATCGGCACCGAGCGCGGCCTGCTCGCCGGCCTGGTCGAGAAACGCATTGAGGGGGGCCTTGTCGAAGCGCTGGGCGCTGCGCAGGTGGTAGACCTTGACGATGGCGGCCGTGGCGCGCTTGTCGTTCCCGGCATTGAGGTTACTGCCAGCAAACAGTCTCAGCTGTATGACGGGTGGTTCCGCGGGTTTGGTTTCGCGCAATCCGACAGCTTGTAGTGTTTTATCGACGCCGCTTCGGAATCCGCCGCTGGCACACCCACTAAATGAGATGACGGTCACAAAAATAAATGTGATGACGCGTGCGCAACGGGTGAAAGATCGCAGCATGCGTAAAGATCCTGTGAAATTCATATATAGATGTCATGGCTCGCCGACATTCACATTCCGCCAGTGAAGGCGCCCGCACTATACCCGTCAGCCTGCGTGGCTGTACACTCGCCAAAAAACCGACTCCAGAACATTCCTCGCAGCATGTTCGACATTGCAGGAAGCATCTGAAGCGAATGATTTGTCTTCAAGGAGAAACAGGGTGAAGAATGTAATGGTCGCGGCGCGCCCGCTGCTGGGTGTCACGTTGGGAATAACGCTTGCGGGTTGTTCGATGTTCTCGAAGAAAGAACCGCCGCCGCCGCCGTCTTTCGACACGGTGATGTCGGAGGCCGAGGCACAGGTAAATGCCGGTCCCGACGGTGCGGTCGCCGCGTTTGAAGAAGCAGCCAAATCCGATCCGACGCGCAAGGAGCCGTGGGTGCGTATCGCCCAGCTCCAGTTCGACCGTGGCAACTATGCGCGCGCCATCGTGGCCGCCGAGGAAGTCCTGCAGCGCGATCCCGATGACCTGGTGGCCGACGGCGTGATGACCGTGGCGGGCTTCCGCATTGCCAACCAGTCGCTGCAGCGCCTGCAGGGACGTGGCGCCCTCTCCTCTGATACGGCACGCACGGAAGCCAAGACCCTGGCCGATACCCTGCGCGCCACCATGGGCGATGCCGTGATCGAACCGGAGAAAGAGCAGCCGAAGCGCACCGTCCGCCGTACCCGGCGTGCCGCTACTCCGGCGCCCGCTGCGGCGACCCAGCCGGCCGCCAGGCCGGCCGCCAGCCAGCCGGCCAATGCCGACCCATTCAAGAACGTCGGCGGCAACTGATCGCCGGTTCGCACCCCAATTTTGTAAGGAGACGCCTGCATGGCCAAGAAGGACAGCATCCAGAAACGACTTCAGAAGATCCGGCCGCCGCGCGTGCAGCTGACCTACGATGTCGAGAAGGGCGATGCGATTGAACAGAAGGAACTGCCGTTCGTCGTCGGTGTGCTTGGCGACCTCAGCGGGAACCCGGAGCAGCCGCTGCCGAAGGTGAAGGACCGCAAGTTCGTCAGCGTCGACCTCGACAACTTCGATGAAGTCATGGACGGTGCCGCGCCGCGTGCGGTATATCGCGTTCCGAACAAGATCGGCGAGCAGGGCGGCGAGTTCGCCGTGGAGCTGAAATTCAAGTCGATCGACGATTTCCGGCCTGAGGCCGTGGTCGAGCAGGTCGAACCCCTGCGCAGGCTGCTCGAGTCGCGCACCAAGCTGGCCGACCTGCGCAACAAGCTGGCCGGTAACGAGAAGCTTGAGGACCTGTTGACCGACGTTCTGAACAACACCGAGCAGCTGAAGAAGCTCGGGTCGGACAAAGGGGAATAAGCCATGAGCGCAGACGCAACCAGCGTGACCCAGCCGGCCAGCGAGGCCGGTGTCGCCGAAGTGGGGCTGCTTGACCAGATTGTCGAGCAGAGCAAGGTCGCCAAATCCGAGAGCGAGCACAACCGGGCCAAGGACATCATTTCCGAACTGGCCAGGGAGGTGCTGGAAGGCACCGTGGTGGTGTCGGACAACCTCAACCTGACGCTGGACGCCCGCATCGCGGAGATCGACCGGATCATCTCCGAGCAGCTCAGTGCGGTGATGCATGCGCAGGAGTTCCAGCAGCTGGAAAGCACCTGGCGTGGCCTGCACTACCTGTGCCAGCAGACGTCCACCGGCCCGGCGATGAAGATCAAGGTCCTCAACGCGCCGAAGAAAGACCTGGTGCGTGACTTCAAGTCGGCCATCGATTTCGACCAGAGTGCCCTGTTCAAGAAGGTGTATGAGGAAGAGTTCGGTACGTTCGGTGGTGCGCCGTTCGGTGCGTTGATCGGCGACTATTACATTGGCCGCCAGCCGGAGGACATGTACTTCGTCGAGCAGATGTCGCACGTGGCGGCAGCGGCGCACGCGCCATTCATCTCGGCAGCGTCGGAAAGCATGTTCGGCCTGGAAAGCTTCACCGACCTGGGCAAGCCGCGTGACCTGGCCAAGGTGTTCGATACCGTTGAATACGCCAAGTGGAAATCGTTCCGCGAGGCCGAGGACAGCCGTTATGTCGGCCTGACCCTGCCGCGTTTCCTGGGCCGCCTGCCGTACAACCCGAAGGATGGAACCACCGTCGAGGGGTTCAATTTCGTCGAGGAAGTCGAAGCACAGGACCACAGCAAGTACCTGTGGTGCAACACCGCCTATGCGATGGCCGCGCGCCTGACCCAGGCCTTCGAGAACTATGGTTGGTGTGCCGCTATCCGCGGCGTGGAAGGCGGTGGCCTGGTCGAGGACCTGCCCACGCATACCTTCCGCACCGACGACGGTGAGGTGGCGTTGAAGTGCCCGACCGAGATCGCCATTACCGACCGCCGCGAGAAGGAATTGTCCGACCTCGGCTTCATGCCGCTGGTGCATTGCAAGAACACCGACTATGCCGCGTTCTTCGGCGCGCAGTCGGCGCAGAAGCCGAAGAAGTACAACACCGATTCGGCCAATGCCAACGCGATCCTGTCCGGGCAGCTGCAGTACATCTTCGCGGTGTCGCGCATCGCCCATTACCTGAAGGCGATGATGCGCGAGAAGATCGGCAGCTTCGCTTCGGCGCGCAATGTAGAGGACTTCCTCAACCGCTGGATCTCGCAGTACGTACTGCTGGACGACAACGCGGGGCAGGAAGCCAAGGCACAGTTTCCGTTGCGTGAAGCGGCGGTGCAGGTTTCGGAGGTGCCGGGCAAGCCCGGTGTCTACCGCGCGGTGGCCTTTGTCAGGCCACATTTCCAGCTCGATGAGCTGAGTGTTTCGTTACGCCTCGTGGCTGAATTGCCGGCCGGAGCAAAGAAGGGGTAACGAGTTGCTGTTCGTTGTAGCGTCGGGGGCATGAGACTCCAGGCATTTCAGCCAGACGCAGCCCGTAAATGGGCACACAACGCCGGGGGCTTTCCCGGCACCAATCTCACGGAAGAACGTAATTTAGGAGACCAGATATGCAACACGCTTTCCTCTCGATTGACACCATCAAGGGCGAGTCGCACGACGACAAGCACAGGGACTGGGTTGAAATCCAGTCGTTCTCGCAGGACCTCCTGCAGCCGCGTTCGGCAACGGCATCGACCTCGGGCGGCTCCACCGCCGCGCGCGTCAATCTGTCGCCGATCGAGGTCGTGAAGGCGATCGACCTCGCTTCCACTGCCCTGAACCAGGCATGCGCCAATGGCACCACCTTCCCGAAGGCCCGCATCGAATTCATGCGCGCCGACAAGGATGGCAATGCCATCAATTACTACCTCGTCGAGCTGTTGAACGTTCTTGTTCACCGCGTCACCACCACGGTGGACTCGGACGGCATGCCGCAGGAAGTAGTCCAGCTGAGTTACGGCGCCATCAAGTGGACCTACAACCAGCAGAAGCCCGAAGGCGGGATTGGCGGTAAGGCGGTTGCTCAGTGGAGCGCCACCAAGAACATCCCGAACTACACGGTTTGATGTGTCAATGCGATGGCGTCCCCGCGGGCGCCATCGCATCTCGCCGTGGTCATGACGACTGCAGGCATCGGCAGGACGGCCGGCGCCAGTTTGCTGTCTGGGCTCTGCGCCCCGTGCGACAGGCATGGACGCGCCTTGAACGAGAACGATGATGAAGGGACTCGAACCCAGCCTGCTCGAGAAACTGTTCGACGATGCACCGAAGTCCACGACGAGCAACGCCTACAAGGTGGCCTCGCTGGACCAGCACAAGGAATCGATCGCGCGCGACCTGGAAGGCCTGCTCAACTCGCGTGCCGCCTTCAGCGAAGCATCGCTGGATGGTTTCCCGAACTGCCGTCAATCGCTGATGACCTACGGGCTTGGCGATTTTTCGGCGATGAGCCTGTCCAGTGGTTATGACCGTGCTGCCATCTGCCGTTCGCTGGAACAGGCGGTGGCGCGCCACGAACGGCGCCTGCGCAATGTCAACGTCAAGCTGGAGGTCGGTGCGCAGTTCGGTGGCGGGCTGCACTTCACCATCCACGCGGTGCTGGACATGGAACTGGCCCGCGAACCGGTAAGTTTCGATGCCATGCTGCAGCCATCCACGCTGCAGTACCAGGTAAGCCGCATGCGCCGGCAGGCGACGGCCTGACATGCAGGACCTGCTTCCTTTCTACGAGCGTGAACTGGCCTACCTGCGCCGCTATGGGCGTGAGTTCGCCGAGCGCTACCCCAAGATCGCCGGGCGCCTGCAACTGTCTTCCGAAGGCAGCCAGGACCCGCATGTCGAACGTTTGATCGAGGCGTTCGCCTTCATGGGTGCGCGCATCTCCAAGCGCATCGAAGACGATTATCCCGAGTTCACCGATGCGCTGCTGGACGTGCTCTATCCGCACTACCTGCGTCCGTTCCCCTCGTGTTCGATCGCGCACTTCGACATGGAAGGCATGGGCGGAAAGCTCAGTGCGCCGGTGACCCTGCCGCGTGGCACGTTGCTGCAGTCGCGCATGGTCAAGGGCGTAAGCTGCCGCTTCCGCACCGCCTATGACGTCGTGCTGGCGCCGATCGGCGTGCGCTCGGCGCAGTATCGTTCGGTCGCCGAGCCGCCCATGGCGACGGCGTTGCCGGCCGGTAGCGGCGGCCAGATTTCCATCAGCTTCGCGCTGCTTTCCGACCAGGCCAGCTTTGCCGCGCTGGGCAACGATGCATTGCGCTTCTTCGTCGACGGCGAAGCGTCGTTCTGCGCGGCATTGCGCGACGCGCTGGCACTGGAAGTGAAGGCCGCCTATGTCGAAGCCGATGGCAACGGGCGCTGGCGCCGGCTTGATGCCAGTCCCCTGCAGCAGGCGGGATTCACCGAGGACGAGGCGCTGGTCGATTTCCCGGCGCGCTCGCATCCGGCCTACCGGCTGCTGACAGAGTTGTTCGGCTTCCCGGAGAAATTCGGCTTCTTCGACCTGCCACTGCAACAGGTGGCCGCCGGAGCAAGCCGCTGGTTCACCCTGCACCTGGTACTGAAGGCGTCGATGCCTGATCGTGCATCCGGCCATGTGCTTGAAGCGCTGGAGCGCGAGCATATCCGCTTGGGTTGTACGCCGATCGTGAACCTCTTCGAGCAACCCGGCGACCCCATCCGTGTCACCCACCGCAACGTCACCTATCCGGTGGTGGCCAATGCACGCAATGCCTACGCCTACGAGGTGTATTCGATTGATTCGGTGCACCGGGTGCGGCAGACGCCGCAGGGCGAGGTCATCCAGGAGTTCCGGCCGTTTTATTCGCTGCACCATGGCGAGGAACCCGAGCGCACCGGCCAGTACTGGGTAGCGCGCCGCGATGAGAACGTGGCCGCGCACAGCCCCGGTTACGAAACCGAACTCAGCTTCGTCGATCTCGATTTTGATCCCACCGTGCCACAGACCGACGTGGTCAGCCTGCGCCTGACCTGCAGCAACCGCGACCTGCCCACCCAACTGGCGTTCGGCGTGGCCGGCGGCGACCTGACCATCGAGGGAGGCACGCCGGCACGTGCGATCGCGCTGCTGCGCAAACCCAGCCGTCCCCTGCGTTTCCGCCAGGGCCGTGGCGCGCAATGGAGGTTGATATCGCACCTGTCACTCAACCAGTTGTCGCTGACCGGTAGTGGCCTGTCGGCATTGAAGGAGATGTTGCGGCTGTACGACCTGACCGGTTCCAGCGTGTCGTCCCGGCAGATCGAAGGCATCGTGGCGCTTGAACAGCATCCGGTGACTACGTGGATGTCGGGCAAGCACTTTGCTTCCATGGTGCGTGGGCTGGAAGTGCGGCTGAGCATCAACGAGAGCCATTTCGTGGGGACCGGCGTGGCCGCGTTCGCCCAGGTGATGGACCACTTTTTCGCACTGTACGTGCACGCCAACAGCTTCACCCAGCTGGTGTTGGCTTCCAGCGAGTCCGGGGAGGAAATCGTCCGATGCCCAGCGCGAAGCGGCGAATCGATCCTGGCGTAGTCCAGCAGTTGCTGGCGGAACCGCATCGCTTCCAGTTCTTCCAGGCGATGCGGGTGCTGGAGCGCGTGTTCCAGCGCCAGGGCGTCAAGGCCGGCCAGGCCGTACCGATGCGGGTGCGGTTCCGCAACACGCTGTCGCTCGGGTTTCCCACCGCAGACCTGGACCCGCATGGCGAAGCCTATTCCCTGAAGGGCGAGCTGCTGGAAGGCGATGCCTTGGTGGCGGCGCTGGAAGCCGGCGGGGAAGGGGTGGGCGAGGTACACCTGACCCCCCAGTTCATGGGCCTGCTGGGCACGACCGGTGCGTTGCCGCTGCACTACACCGAGACCCTGCAGGAGCGCGAGATCTACCTGCGCGACCGTACCGCGCGCGCGTTCCTGGACATCTTCTCCAACCGTGCCGTGGCGTTGCACTACGCGGCCTGGAAGAAGCACCGGCTGGCGCTGCAGTACGAGCTGGACCGCCGTGAACGCTTCCTGCCACTGATCCTGTCGTTGCTGGGCATGGGCATGTCGGGCCTGCGCGAGCGTATGGTCGACGAGAAGAGCCGGGTGTTCGACCAGGCCGTGGCCTATTACGCCGGCGCGATCCGCCAGCGCCCGGTGTCGGCGGTGATGCTCAAGCGCGTGCTCGGCGATTACTTCCGCGTGCCGGTGCAGCTCGAACAGTTCGTCGGTGCCTGGTACAAGGTGCCGGCTGGCCAGGCCACGCGGCTGGGCATGGCCAATGCCACGCTGGGTTCAAGCGCACTGGCCGGCGACCGCGTGTGGCAGCGCGACCTGCGCCTGCGCCTGCGCATCGGACCACTGCGCAGGCACGAATTCGATGCGTTGCTGCCCGGTGGCGATGCGGCGAACGCCCTTTCCAAATGGCTGTCGCTGTTGACCGGAGGTGGGCTGGAGTACGAAGTCCAGCTGGTGCTGCACGCCGACGACGTGCGCCCGTCCGCCATCGGCAAGGGGCATGCGGCGCGGCTGGGGTGGGATGGCTACCTGGCGACCCGGCCGGCTACCGAACATCGCGGCGACACCACCTACGGCATCCATACACTGCAATGACCCGTCGCATCCGCAGACGCACAGGAACCCAGCAAGGAGCAATGTTTCCCGCATGAGCATCAACTTGAAGACCCTGATCAGCAAGCTCGACGACACCTGTCGGCTGGCCGCCGAGCGTGCCGCCAACCTGTGCATGGCGCGCGGCAACTATGAGGTCGACCTGGAGCATCTGTTCCTTGCGCTGCTGGAGCAGCCGCAGAGCGATTTCGTGTTGATCGCGCGGCGCTGTGGCATCGCGCCGGAAGCACTGGAGCAGGACCTGTCCAACGAAGTGGGGCGCTTCAAGGGCGGCAACACGCGTACGCCGGTGTTTTCCCAGCACCTGCCGACATTGTTCGAGCACGCCTGGCTGATCGCCTCGCTGGATTCGGAAACCACCCGCATCCGCAGCGGTCATCTGCTGCTGGCGCTGCTGACCGAACCTGGCCTGTCGCAGCTGGCGTACCGTGGCTCCAAGTTGTTCGTGCGGATCAAGCTGGATGAGCTCAAGCATGATTTCGCGCGCCTGACCGAGGGCTCGCAGGAGGCGACGCAGGAGGTGCGTTTCGCCGATGCCGGCAGTGCCGGCTCCAGTGCCGAAGACGATGTCCCCATGCAGGCCAACGGCCTGTCCAGGACGCCGGCGCTGGACCAGTTCACCAACAACCTTACCCAGCGTGCGCGCGAAGGCCGCATCGACCCGGTGATCGGTCGTGATGGGGAGATCCGCCAGGTCATCGACATCCTGATGCGACGCCGCCAGAACAACCCGATCCTCACCGGCGAAGCCGGCGTGGGCAAGACCGCCGTGATCGAAGGGCTGGCGTGCCGCATCGCCGACAATGATGTGCCGGAAGTGCTGCAGGGCGTGGCGCTGCACGTGCTGGACCTGGGCCTGCTGCAGGCTGGCGCCAGCGTCAAGGGCGAGTTCGAGAACCGCCTGAAGAACGTGATCGACGAGGTCAAGAAGAGCCCGCATCCGATCATCCTGTTCATCGACGAGGCCCACACCATGATCGGTGCCGGCGGCACCGCAGGGCAGAACGATGCGGCCAACCTGCTCAAGCCGGCGTTGGCACGTGGCGAGCTGCGTACCATCGCAGCCACCACCTGGGGCGAGTACAAGAAGTATTTCGAGAAAGATGCCGCGCTGGCGCGCCGCTTCCAGGTTGTCAAGGTGGAAGAGCCCAGCGAGACGCTGGCCTCGGCGATGCTGCGCGGCATGGTGCCGCTGATGGAAAAGCACTTCGGCATCCGCGTGCTGGACGAGGCAGTGACCGAGGCGGTGCGCCTGTCGCATCGCTACATCAGTGGCCGCCAGTTGCCGGACAAGGCGGTCAGCGTGCTCGACACCGCCTGTGCCAAGGTGGCGCTGGGCCAGAGCGCGACGCCGGCGATCATCGAAGACACCCAGCGCCTGCTGGAACGCCTTGCGGCCGAACTGACGGCACTGGAGCGCGAAGTTGCCGGTGGTGCGCGTCATCATGACGAGCGCCTGGGCGAATTGCGCCAACTGCAGCAGGATGCCATCGCGGTGCTGGCGACAAACGAAGAGCGCCTGGGGCGCGAACGCGATATCGCGGCCAAGGTGGTTGCGCTGCGCCAACAGATGGAAGCTGGCAACGGTGCAGCGGCACCTGCATCCACCGATGCGGCTCCGGCAGTGAATGCCAAGCCGGCACGCGGCAGGAAGGCCGCGTTGCAGCTGTCGCCGCAGCAGGCCGAACTGGACGCCTTGCTGGGGCAACTGCGCGAGCTGCAGGGCGACACCCCGATGGTGCCGTTGCAGGTGGACGGCGGCGTGGTTTCCGAGATCGTCTCGGCCTGGACCGGGGTGCCGCTCGGACGCATGGTCAAGGATGAGATCCGCGTGGTGCGCAGCCTGGGCGGGCTGATTGGCGAACGCGTGATCGGCCAGGACCACGCGCTGGATGCGGTTGCCCAGCGCGTGCGTACCGCCAGTGCGAAGCTGGAAGATCCCAACAAGCCGCGTGGCGTATTCATGTTTGTCGGGCCCTCCGGCGTCGGCAAGACCGAGACCGCGCTGGCGCTGGCCGACATCCTCTACGGCGGCGAGCGCAAGCTGGTCACCATCAACATGAGTGAGTACCAGGAAGCGCACAGCGTGTCGGGGCTGAAAGGCTCCCCTCCGGGCTATGTCGGTTATGGCGAGGGCGGTGTGCTGACCGAAGCGGTGCGGCGCAATCCGTACAGCGTGGTGCTGCTGGATGAGGTGGAAAAGGCGCATCCGGACGTGCTGGAAATGTTCTTCCAGGTGTTCGACAAGGGCGCAATGGACGATGCCGAGGGGCGCGAAATCGATTTTCGCAATACCTTGATCATTCTTACGTCCAACGTGGGTTCTTCACAGATCATGCAGGCCTGCCTGAACAAGACTCCTGAAGAACTGCCGGCAGCCGACGCGCTTGCCGAAGCGCTGCGCCCGGTGCTGATGAAGACTTTCAAGCCGGCCTTCCTGGGCCGGATGAAGGTGGTGCCGTATTATCCGATCAGCGACGACGTGCTGGCGCAGATCATCACACTCAAGCTCGGCCGCATCCGCGACCGCGTCGCGGCCAACCACAAGGCGGCGTTCCAGTGGGATGGCACGCTGGTCGATGCGGTGTTGCAGCGCTGCACGGAAGTGGACTCGGGCGCACGCAATGTTGATCACATCCTCAATGGCACGCTGCTGCCAGAGATTGCAGAAAGTGTATTGGCGTCGATGGCCGAAGGCAGCAGGATCAACGCCATCAAGGTAAGTACCAGCAAGAACGGTGCGTTCAAGTACAAGCTGAGTTGAGTTGACCGCGGAATTTTCCGCCCATTCAAGAAGGAGAACACCCATGGATTTCTACGGATTGGATCGCAGCAAGGCCCTCACGCATTTCGACGGCGTTGCACTGGGACGTGCAGATCGCCAGACCGACACGGTGCGCGGCTGGAACCGCCTGCGGCCTGAGAACCTGCTGGACCTGCTCGATGGTGCCGCTACCGAAGCACGACGCGACGCACGTACGCTTGCCGCGCTGATGACCCGTGCCTCGTGGCGCATCAACCTGCAGGCGCCCTCGCAGGGCAAGGCCAACCAGCTGGTGAGCAATGCGCGCGAAGTCAGCGTGAGTGCCGGCGGCCGTGAATACCGACTGCAGCTGAGCGAAGGCTCGCGCCTCCAACTGGAGCGGATCAGCCAGGCCGGCTGATCTTCCGACGGACCGAACGAGCAAGCAAGGAGCTTCCATGGACGCAGTCGCCACCCTTCTGTCCACGCTGGGCGCCCCGGGCCAGTCCGAACGGCTGCTGCGGCTGCACACGCCGCTGGGCGCCGACCAGCTGGTGCCGGTGACCTTTGCCGGCGTCGAATCCGTGGACGGCATCGGCTTCCGTTTCGAGGTGATCGCGCTGTCACCCGATGCGGGCCTGTCCATGGATGCACTGCTGGGCGCGCCGGTGCTGCTGGAACTGCTCTGTGCCGATTCCAACGCCGACCTGCGCCCCTTCCATGGCCATGTCACCCAGGCCGAACGGCAGGGCAGCAATGGCGGCCTTGCGCGCTACCGGCTGCTGATGGAGCCATGGCTGGCATTGCTGGACCAGCGCGTGGACAGCTACGTCTTCCATGACATGAGCGTGGTGGACATCGTTGAAAACGTGTTCGCCGACTATGTCGGCCAGGGTGTACTCGATGCGGCCTGGCGCTGGGACCTGGCGGACAGCGCGCTGTATGCCAAGCGCAGCCTGACCACGCAATACCAGGAAAGCGACCTGGCCTTCGTGCAGCGGCTGTTGGCGGAAGAGGGCATCTGGTTCTGGTTCGAACATGCCGGCGATACCGAAAGCGATACCTTCGGTGCCCACACACTGGTGCTGGCCGACCACATGCAGGCGGCCGGCGACGCCGGTACGGTGCGCTTCCATCGCGGCGATGCCACCGAACGCGAAGACAGCCTGCAGCAATGGTCGGTATCGCGCCGTGCACGCACCAGCCGGCTGAATCGCGCCAGCTGGGATTACCGCAGTCTGGACCTGCGTGCGGTTTCTGCGCAGGCCGACGCCCCGCAGTTCACCGCGGAAGATGCCGATACCAGTGGCCCGTATGGGTGGGTGGACCGTGCCCAGGGCGAGCGCCGCGCGCAGCAGCACCTGGACGCGCAGCGCGTGCGCAGCCATACCATCAATGCCCTGGGACGCTGGCGCCGGCAGGCCCCGGGCACCCGCTTCACGGTGAGCCAGCATCCGGCCATCGCCGCCGATGCCGGGTTCCTGTGCCTGTCCGTGCAGCACCAGGCGCGCAACAACCTGGGCGCGGACGTGTTCGATGCGCTGGAGCAGGCGTTCGGTGAGCATCTGGCGCCGGTTACATTCCTGCCCACCGCGCTGGCTGGGCGCAGTGCCACGCATGATGCGTCGGCCAGCATATCGACCGAGTTCTATGAGAATCGCGTGGCGGCGTTGCCGGCCACGCAGACCTATCGCCCGCAGACCGAGGATGGGCATGGTGCCCGGTTGCATCCAAAGCCGACCATCACCGGCACGCTGGGCGCGATCGTGGTCAGCGACGGCGAGCCATTGCAGTCCGACCGCGACCATCGCATCAAGGTGCAGTTCGCCTGGCAACGCGGCGGCAATGCCAGCAGCGGACTGTCCCATCCGGGCGGGGACGACAACGCGCCGGGTAACGCCACGGCGTGGACCTGGGTACGAGTGATGACGCCATGGGCCGGCGACAACTGGGGTGGCGTGGTGTTGCCCCGACGCGGCCAGGAAGTGCTGGTGGGCTTCATGGAGGGCGATATCGACCGGCCGGTGGTGCTGGGCGCGGTGTACAACGGCCGTGGCCAGGCTGATGCGGCGCACAACCAGGTGGGCGGCGGCGGTGCTGGTGCCACCGGCAACGCTGCAGCGTGGTTCGAGGGCAATGAACATGCGGCGGTGTTCACCGGCTTCAAGAGCCAGGCGCTGGCCGACAGCCAGGCCGGCACCGGCGGCTACCAGCAACTGCGGCTGGACGACACGCCCGGGCAGGGGCGCGCCGAACTGGGCACCACCCAGCATGCCAGCGTGCTGGCGTTGGGCCACCTGAAGGGCGGCACGGACAACGTACGCCAGGCCGAGCGCGGCTTTGGCGCGGAACTGTCGACCCAGGCCTACGGCGCGCTGCGCGCCGGCCAGGGCCTGCTGCTGAGCAGCGAAGACGGCAACAACCAGCTCGCCGCTGATGCAGCACGCGAGCAGCTGCAGCAGGGCGATGAACTGCTGGCCAGCCTCGCCGAGGCGGCACGCACGCAACGGGCGGGGCTGCCCGATGAACCGGAGCGACTGCCGAGCCAGGAGGGGCTGACCACGCTGCAGGAATCCCTGGCGGCCACCACTGACGGCAGTGCCAACGCGGACATCGGCGGTGGCGCCGGCAAGGTGCCGGGCTGGAGTGCGCCGGTGTTGCTGGGCAGCGGCCAGGCGGGCGTAATGAGCCTGACGCCGGCGGACCAGGTGTGGGTGTCGGGCACGCAGACCACGCTGAGCGCGGGCAATGCGCTGAACTGGATGAGCCAGGGCCACCTGGTGCTGGCGGTGGCCGGTGGACTGGTGCTGTATACGCAGGGCGGCGCGGCACTGGCTGGTGCACCAAACCAGGAGAAGGGCATCGCGCTGCACGCGGCGCAGGGCAAGGTGAGCGCACGTGCGCACCGCAACCAGGCCACGCTGGCGGCCAAGACCGAAGTGCGCATCGCCAGCATGGAGGCCGATGTGGAGCTGGCTGCGCCGAGCCAACATCTGCTGGCCACGGCCGCTGGCGCCTACCTGCGGATAGAGGGCGACAACATCGAATTGGGTGCGCCGGGGACGATTGAATTCAAGGGCAGCCGCCGGGAGTGGATGGGGCCGCAGGCGGCGGCTGGCACTGCCGAGATCCCGAAGGGAGACTTCAAGGGATGCGACCCCCAGATGATGAATGCCCAGCTTCGTTATGAAGCAACGGCGGATCTGGGGTAGGTCGAGTCATGACAGCCGCAGTGTCAAATGAATCAAGAATCGAAGCGGTGCGCGAGCGCTTGTATGCGCTCGCCCAGGCGTCAGGGGCGCTCAAGTGCTACCTGCTCATGCAGACGGCAGACCTGCCCGATGAACTGGATGACCACCTCCAGCAGGCAATGTCGGCCGCAGGAATCGAGCCTGTCCAGGCGAAGATCGCCCAACTGCCGGCGCGTTACTGGCCCGTGCTGGTTACATTGAACCTGCGCGAGGGCCTGCACTCGGCGGTGTCCGCACAGGCGGTGTCGCTGGCAATGGCCGATACCGAGCCGCAATCGCTGCGTCGGGGAAAAGTACAGCGGACATGTGCCTGGATCTTCAGCGATATGTCCATCGACGAAGTGGCCCGCCACATTGCAACAACGGCAGTCGCCCATCATCCGGCGTCGCACAAGAATCGCTGGGTGCGCTACTACGATCCGATGGTGGCCGATCTGTTCTGGCGCGCCTGCACGCCGGGGCAGCACCTGCATTTCCTGCGGGGCATTGCGCATTGGGCCTATATCGACCGCTGGCAGCAACTGCAGCTCGTCCAGCCCTCCCGGATCGGGGAGGGGCCTGTCTCCCCGCTCACCGCGCCGGTCTGGGAGCGCCTGCAGGGCGTGGGCGCATTGAACCAGGCATGGCTGCGTGCCCGCAGCGAAGGCCTTGAGATAGAACCGGACCGCCTGTGGCGTGCCGCCGCGTCGCTGCAACAGGGCTATCGCAGCGGCCTGCGCAAGCACGTCGACCTCGACCTGTTTGCCTGGCAGGCGATTCAGCTGGGGCCCGATTTCTACAGGCATGACAAAGTACAGGCATTGCTCAAGCAAGCCAGCGAAGGCCATGACTACGGTGAACTGGCACATCAACTGGACGATGCGCAATGGCATCGGATTGGTCTGGAAGCGGGCACCACGCGTGCCCAGTCTGCTCAGGAACGAGAATCGCCATGACGAATGATGACACCCTGCCAAGATCCCCCGGTGGACAGACGCCGACGGAGAACGCCAGCGCGAGTATCCAATCCGGGAACAACGTTACTGACCTGCCTGCGGTAAAAGCCGTCGGGCCCGATGGAGGTGACGGCGATATCCCCTGCGATATATGCCGCAGCACCGGCCTTGTGATCCTGCCCGTCCGCTACACGGTGGTGCCTGCTTCCTGCCCAGGAGCGGGATTGGGCTCCCTGCCGCGGGGGCGTGCATGCAAGGAAGATGTGTCGGCTGCGGGCTATGAGTATGCGCTGCGCACGTTGCGCCAGGGCATGCTGTATTTGTTCTACGAACAATCAGGTCCCTACGGACCCAGGCAGTGGGAAGCGTATGCGGTGGCCGAGAACGGCACGCTGTGGCGGCAGCCATCTGCCCATGCTGCACGCAGCATTCAGGGTGGTGGCCTGCCTGCCTGCTCGCGTTCCTCGCACAACGCCGAGCGCATGGAGTTCATTACCGTGCAACGTCCACACCAGTGCGGCACGGTGTGGATGGCGTTCTCCGAACACCTGTGGACGCCGGCCACGCTGGATCGGTATGCCAGCGATCCCACGTTGCGTGCCGAGCGCATGCAGCCGATCACCCCGGGGGAGTGGATCGGCACGCCAAAGGCCAGGGAGGACGCCGCGCCGCTGGCAGGCGCCGACGGCCTGAAGGCGGTAATGGAATATCGCGGCTTCGAAGAGGCAATCGGCGAGCCTGTCGAGCTGCCACACCAGCAAAGGCCAGAAGAAATCAGCAATGCGGATGGCAGCCACAAGGACGTAGTCCTGAAACGCAATGCCACGCGTTACCGATGGTCGTTGCGCACCCACGCGTCCAACGGCCCTTCGGGCGAGGCCGCACTGCAGCAGCGCTATGCCTTGATGCAGTCGTTCAGCCACAACGGCCAGCAGGGCGACAAGCGCAAGGCCTACACCCCGATGTTGCTGGGTTTGTGGGATGCGGTGGGCGTTGCGCACGAACTCAACGGTTACCGTCACGACGTGGTCGGCGCCATGGCGCGCTACAACGAAGAGCGCGCCATGGAGCGCAACGCGATGGAGCATATCGAGGAGATCGATACGCTGCTGCAGCGCAATGCCGGGGTATTGTCAGACCAGTACGCGCGGGCAAGCCGTGCGCGGATGGAAGAGATTGAGCAGGACCTGAAGCAGTCCAGCAGCAACCCGGTGGTGCGCGCGGGCATGGAACAGATGCGTGCCCATGGCCTGGAATCATCGAACGAAGCGACTTGGGACAGCCTGTCCAAGGCGCTGCTGCCGCTGTACCAGCGGGAGGCGCGCGAGAAGTGGGAGAAGACCTATTGGCCGATGATCGACGAGCCCGCGTATACCCTCTTCAAGGAGAACGCGGGGAAGTTCGCCGAGGCGGCGATGGAGCTGTTGGCGCCCCGTACCCAATTACTGGGCAAGTGGCTGTCCAATGAGCTGTTCTTGGCGACGCTGGAGGACTACGACGGCACCTCGCCGGAATGCGGTGTTCGTTTCGAGGACGCGGTAACCACGGCTGTGGAAGGGCTGGGCATGGACGCGCTCGGACGCAAGCTGTTGCAGGACATGGCCAGCGACCTGAACGTGACTGGCCGAAGCTGCCTGCTGTGGCGCGTGGTGGCGCAGAACCAGGACGGGGCGCGGGAGGAGTTGCAGCAGGTGCTGGGCGAAGCTGACAGCCTGAAAGACACCGTGCTGTCGGCATCGGGCGCTGCCTGGAACACCTTCGTGACGACCAGCAAAACCTTGAAGAAGTTCATGGGCGTGTATAAGGGCTTCGACGCGGTGCAGAAGAAGGTGGGGCCGCTGACGCCAACCGATCGCATGCTGCGCGACAGCGGCGTGGACCGGTTCATCACCACGGCGGGTGCATTCCTGCTCAATTCCTTCCCATTGAACGGCTTGCAGGACAAGGTGGGCAACGGACTGGTGCGCTTCGTGCTGATGACACGGGGACTGATGGATGAAGCTGAAGCTTCGAACCTGATCAACCTGGAAGCCAGTACTGCCGTGGGCGTGCGCAACTACTTCCTGCAGCAGGTGAAGCACTACCAAGGCCAGAAGCTGACCGCCGGCACGCCGATGATGTACGCGCTGCGGGATGTGGAACGCCACCACGGCACAGAGCTGATGCGCCAGCGCTGGGCGCGGGCCAGTGAAGGCAGCCGCAATGCGATGCGGCTGGGTGCGCTGACCGGCGTGCTGGAGCTGGTGAACTTCATCAACCTGTTGAACAAGGCCGACAAACAGGCACGCGACTACGGCAGCCTGGTGGCATCCGGTGCGTCGCTGGTGGCGGTGTATACCAGCATGTCGGAGAAGGTGAGTACCGAGTTCTTTGGCGGTACCAGTCGCAGTGCGGCGAAGATGAAGGCTATCGGTGGGTGGCTGGGCGGGTTTGGTACTTATATTGGGGTTTATTACGATGTGGGAACTACTTTAGCTCGAACTGAAAGAAATAATTGGTCGGAGGCGCTCCTATACGCTGTTAAGACAGGTGCTGGCGCCGTAGTTGGCGCATCTCAGTTCCTCACTGCTTTGATATTCTCTGCACCACTCATTGAGAAGGCTCTCGGCCGACGGGGGGTGGTAATTTGGCTGGACGCAGCTAAAGCCGGCATACAGGCTGCTGCTGCGAAGGAGGGCGCGGAGATATTGGCAAAGGCTTCGATGAAGCGCCTTGGAGTCTGGATGCTGCGTTTGGGTAGCTGGGAGGTTACAGTAGCTTTGCTGGCCATTGACGTGCTGATCTACGTTGTTGAACCAGATGCCTTGGAAAAATGGTGCCAGAGCAATCGTTTTGGCAAGATTGATGAAGGTGGGTGGCTTGGCTTCGGTGCCAGTGCACCTCGCTATAAAACACTTAAGGAGCAGGACGAAAAATTCCATGGCGCCATGGGTGAGGTCAGTGCTCGTGGCGTTTGATTGAGATCATATGGCGAGGCAGAGAGCGTGGCACAAGAGCTGAATGGTCAAGCGCAGGTATTAAGCGGCAGGCTACGTAACGTAAAAGTCACCAATACCACAGCGGAGGTGTTCTTTCGCGCGGGTGACCGTGAGGGGATGGCGGCAACGGGGGTCGCGGCGGCTGCCTTGGGATTGAGTGGCGCCGCTGCAGGAATGGTGGCGATGTCCATGGAGGAGATGAGTGAGCCGGTCAGCCAGGTTAGCTTCGACATCGACGGAAAGCATGTAGAAGCATTGCTGTGGAACTGGCCATTCAAGGAAGAGGATGAGGTCCAGGTAGTGGTCGAGCCATCACCTTCCGGTAGCTATACCGGGTTCGCGGTTCTGGATCCAAGGGAGCAAATTATCGTCCTGTACCCGCATGTCTCTGCGGGGGGGGTAGCACATTGGAAGAACGTTATCCGATTGTCTTCCTTGGTGTCTGCGGCACTTGTTGTTTTCATTTATCTTCTGGTAATGGCTATTACATACTTCCCTGGTGGCGTGAGGGGGGATAGATTTTATGATTTTGCTAAATTTATGCTTCTCGCCTCGCCACTCCAGTTTTTGTTGTTCTTTGTTATAGGTTGTCGTATGGGGCGCCGTTTTACTGCGTTTGTCAGGATGGCCGAGCCGATATTTGCTGTGCTTGGCTGGAAAAACGTCAGAAATATAAGTCTTCGCAAGATGACCAAGGCCAAGAAGAAACCGACCGATCCGCCTGCAATGGGCGACAGCTACTTCCGCTATTGACATATCGATGGCAGCCTACCCTCGGGGCTGGCTCGCCGCACATGGGGTTGATGAGGCCCATATCTATTTTTCGGTAGAGCCTGCCTGGCGGAATTGTTGGCGCTGGGTAATGATTACGATGGGTGCGCCGTTGGCGAGGCTACGATACCTGCTTGCGCCCATCTACTCTCCTGTCCTGACGATCTTGGCTGCATGGCGCTGGCTGGTTTTTAACAGCTGCCGAAAGCCTGAATGGCTGCCTGATCTGGTCAGCAGAAATAGTTCTGCAGCAGAGCCGGGTGCTTGGCGAGAGCTTGCGCTTATTGCGGGAATTTGAAACGAACCCAAGTGCCCAGCACGGGACGTTCTGAGGAAATAGCTGGGAATCATGAAATGTTTACTGGTTGGTTGAAGGCCTTTCCGTCCGGACGAGCCCTGAGTCGTGAGGAACGTGCAGCTGGGCTTTCATCTGTGAGCTATGACAAAGTGGGTCTGGATGAACAGCTGAGCTTGACAAGATTGAACTATAACTTTTCGGAATTTGTTGATCGCGCGTTTCGAGTGCGCGGGAGTGCGGCCACTTTACTTGGATTTTTTTCATTTCTAATAGTTATGGGCACAATCCTTGCGCTCTGGTCGCTGACTTATGATCTCGCGAGTGGCGGTAAACATGATGTGGTCGAGTTGCTGACTACAGTTTGCATAGGTTCCGTGTTCCTGGTCTTCTTCCTGATTGCGATATGGTATGTATCGTTGAGGAAGGAGCTATTTGCATATCGTTATTATCCTGTAAGGTTCAATCGTACCTCTGGCATGGTATCGATTTTTCGTCATAATGGGCGTAACGGAGTTTTGTCTATTCCGTTCGATCAGGTCTTTTGGTTTGTCGGGCGTGGTGATCGCATGGAATTTTTGTGTGACCTCCGTGGTGCTGTTCTCGACGGTGAGAAGATCGTTCACATGTTTTCGGTCGGTCATTACTTCGAAGCAGCGGGAGAGCAGCGGGTCAGGTCACTCTGGTCTTTCATCTGTACATACATGGAGGGGGGGGCTGACTTGCTTGCTGCCCGTGGCGTGAAGGCCAATATCGATCTTTCGGTAGAACCGACATGGCGGAACTGCTGGCGTTGGGTAATGCTTACGATGGGCGCGCCATTTGCGCAGTTGCGATATGTGCTTGCGCCGATTTATTACCCTGTCCTGACGATCATGGCTGCATGGCGTTGGCTTGCCCTTAATAGCTGCCGAAAGCCGAAATGGCCGCTGGATCTGTTTAGTGGGCGTAGTTCCGCAATAGAGCCGGGAGCCTGGCGAGAACCTGCGCTTATTGGGGAATTTGAGGTGGACCCAGGTGCCCGGCTCCAGACGCCCGGAGGCAAGAGGTGATCCATATCGCCTGGGGAATTATAGGTACCAACGTCCGAAGGCCATGAGCGGCTGCAGGTCAAGAAATCGCTCGGCTACCTCGCCTGATACGAGGACGAAGAGCTTGGCGCCTTAGCCACGAAACGGGCGTGTCTGGCATAGTCCCGGGAGTCGATGCTTGCGATCTTGGGCGGACCAGCATTGAGTGACACCGAGGTCCAGCGGTTTGCTGCAGGCGGCGTCGAGGCCGCTTCAGGTCTACTGATGCGTCAGGAAGCTTCTGCCCGCAATCGAATCCCCAGCGTCTTCATCACGCTCAGTACCGTAGCGAAGTTCAGCGACTGCCTGCTGTTCAACTGCTGGCGCAGGGTCTCGCAGCTCAGGCTGCGATGCCCTCCCGGCACGCCGATCCCCCGCATCTCCGCGATGAGCAGCAGCGTTCTCACAATGTCGTCTGCATCGGCGTCGCGCAGACAGAGCCGCGCATCCAGCGACGCCGCCATTTCGGCTGCACGATCAGGCGACTGCATGGGCAGGCCTGCCTTGCCGTTGGCCCGGATCACCGCCCACCGCCCACATCATGCGACGACCTGGCCAGCGCCCGTCCGGCCACGATCAACCCTTCCACCAGATGATCGCTGAGCATTGCGTCGATGTCGCCGTCGCGCTGCCCGATATGCGCGGCGTACAGCAGCTCCAGGATCGCGTCCAATCCCTGCAGCGTACGAACCGGCACGCAAACCGTCTCTTCAATGGTAGGGCGCGTCCATGACCCGCCGCTCTCGTACTCGATACTCTCGCCAGCTTCCATCGACAACCTGGACAAACGCGCAGCCGCGGGATGGTCCCTGTCGTACTGCTCCAGCTTCCGCTCCAGCTCCTCGATGAAGTAGGGCGGCAGATCATGGATGGCGTCGCCCAGCAGGGCACGTAGGCGGGCGGAGCTGAGAGGGTGTTGGGACATCGGTAGACCTACCTTGCATGGCTGGAGGCCACCTGCGCCAGGGCGCAAGGTGGCGGGCGATGCGGGTTGGCATACCGGTGGAAACACAAAAAAGGCCGGCGGATCAAGGATCCCCACACATCGCCCGCCGTATGACCGACAGGCGATGCAGTGCATTCTCCGCCGTGCCCAAAGGGCAAAACAGAGCCAAATGTGTTGTCCATACAGGATGCCAATCCCGGCTGGTGCTCTTCGTCACCAGCGCGATCATCGTGCGTGGCACCAAGTGCCTGCGTCCATGAGGAAAATTGCGGATTTGCCCGCGACCAACCGGTCGATGCGGCAGGCGGGAAACGTCCAGATCACGAAGATGCATCCCCGCAGGGAACGCATCCAGATGCAGGCGGATTGCGTCCAGCGTGGTCCGTGCCATCGCCCGTAGGCGGCGACGGCACGCGTTGACGGTAGAATCACCGCCCGTCCCCCCGAAAACCCAGGAGCAGCGCTTGGTCCCGCAGGAAGATGCCGAGCACGAAGCCTTCCTGCGCAGCCAGCTGATTACCTATATCGGCAACAAGCGTGCGTTGTTGCCTTTCATCGAGGCCGGCATCGTCCATGCAAAGGCCTGCCTGGGCAAGCCGCGTATCGATTTCCTGGACCTGTTTTCGGGCTCCGGCGTGGTTGCGCGGCTGGCGCGCCGGCACGCGCAGGCACTGCATTGCAACGACCTGGAGTTGTACAGCTACGTAGGCAATCGTTGCCACCAAGCCAACGCCGGCGATGTCGACCACGCTGCATTGGGGGGCGAACTGAAGCGCGTGCGGGACGCGGTGCAGGCGGGCCTGGCGCCGGGTTTCCTGTGCGAACTCTATGCCGCTGGCAATGACGACAACATCCAGCCTGGCGAGCGGGTGTTCTACACGCGCCGCAACGCCATGTTCCTGGATACGTTCTGCCAGGTGCTGGCCAATTCCCCGGCGGCGCTGCAGCCTTTCCTGCTGGCGCCGGTGCTGGCGCAGGCGTCCATGCATACCAATACATCCGGCGTGTTCAAGGGTTTCCACAAGAACCGCGAGGGAATAGGGCAGTTCGGCGGCACGGCGCGCAACGCGCTGTCGCGCATCCTGCGGCCGATCGAGGTACAGGCGCCGGTATTGAGCCGCTTCGCCTGTGAGGTGCACCTGCACCGACGTGATGCAAATGCACTGGTGCGCGAGCTGGATCCGGTGGACGTGGCGTACTTCGATCCGCCGTACAACGAACATCCGTATGGGTCGAATTACTTCATGTTGAACCTGCTGTGCGATTACCGGCGGCCGCAGCAGGTCAGCCGGGTGTCCGGCATTCCCGTGGACTGGAACCGCTCGGCCTACAACAAGGCGCGCGAGGCGGAGGCGGCATTGTTCGATGCGGTGGCGGCGGTGCGCGCGAGTTTCGTGTTGATTTCGTACAACTCCGAGGGGTTCATCAGCCATGAGCGGTTCCTCGCCGGGCTGGAAGGGCTGGGCGCGGTGAGCGTGATGGATACGCGTTACAACACGTTCCGGGGCAGCCGTAACCTGGCGGCGCGCGATACGCATGTCACCGAATTTTTGTATCTGGTCGACAAGCGCTGACCTATCGGTGCTGAAGGCCGCTGGCCGTCAGGCTTGCTTGTACCGGCCGCTGCGCTCGCCGAGCATGGCTCGGCGCTACCAAGGGTGTGCGGCTTTCGGCCCGCGTACAATAGCCACATGCCCGATAGCGCCCGCCCGAAGACCGTTCTGCCCGCCACCCAGGTCCATATGGAGGGTTTCGCGCAGGTGCGCGAGGCGCGCCGGTCGGAGCTGGTGGAGGACTACGTGGAGCTGATCGCCGACCTGATCGCCGATGGGCGCGAGGCGCGGCAGGTGGATATCGCCAGCCGGCTTGGCGTGGCCCAGCCCACCGTGGCCAAGGCCCTGAAACGACTGGCCAAGGAGGGGTGGGTGGTGCAACGGCCCTACCGTGGCGTGTTCCTGACCCCGGAAGGCGAACAACTGGCAAGGGATGTGCGCGCCCGTCACCAGACCGTGGAGCAGTTCCTGCTGGCCCTGGGCGTGGATGCCGATTCGGCGCGCCGCGATGCCGAGGGCATCGAGCACCATGTCAGCGAGGCCACCCTGGCGGCCTTCGAGGCCTTCCTGCAGAAGGCGAAGACCCCATGACTGACGGCCTGCCGGTACACGACGCCGACGAGCACTGGATGCGCCATGCGCTGGCGCTGGCCGAGCGCGCCGAACGCGAGTTCAACGAGATCCCGGTCGGGGCGGTGCTGGTCAGTGCCCAGGGTGAGGTGCTGGGCGAGGGCTGGAACCTCAACATCGCCGACCACGATCCCAGTGCGCATGCGGAAATCGTCGCGATGCGCCGTGCCGGCAAGGCGACAGCCAACCACCGTCTGATGGGAAGCACGTTGTACGTGACGCTGGAACCCTGCGCGATGTGTGCGATGGCGATCGTGCATGCCCGCGTGGCGCGGCTGGTCTACGCGGCTACCGACCCCAAGACCGGGGCCTGCGGCAGCGTGTTCGACCTGCTCGGCGATGCCCGCCACAACCACCGCGTGGAGATCCACGGTGGGGTGCTGGCACGGGAGGCGAGCAACCGGCTTACCAATTATTTCCGTGCCAAGCGCGGTCGGCCGCTGCTGGCACTGGATGCACCGGCCACCGACGAAGGCTAGGCGGCGCGGTATGATGCGCGCATCAATTCATGGCGCGGCCGCAGGCCTGCCTCCAGCAAGGAACCAAGATGGCTGAAAGTGGCGCGGGCAATGATCGACTGATCTGGATCGATCTGGAAATGACCGGGTTGGATACCGACAACGATTCGATCATCGAGATCGCCACGGTGGTCACCGATGCACAGCTGAACGTGTTGGCCGAGGGCCCGGAATTCGCCATCCACCATCCGCTGGAACGGCTGGAGGCGATGGACGAATGGAACCGCAACCAGCATCGCCGCTCCGGCCTGTGGCAGCGCGTGGTCGACAGCCAGGTCACGCTGGGCCAGGCCGAGGCGGCGACGGTGAACTTCCTGGCCGAATGGATCGGTGCCGGTGCCTCGCCGATGTGCGGCAATTCGATCTGCCAGGACCGGCGTTTCCTGCACCGGCAGATGCCGCGGCTGGAGCAGTATTTCCATTACCGCAACCTGGACGTATCCACCATCAAGGAACTGGCCAGGCGCTGGGCACCGACGGTGGCGGCGGGCGTGGGCAAGAACAGCAACCACACCGCGCTGAGCGATGTACATGATTCGATTGCCGAGCTGCGCCATTACCGGCAGTTCATGGGCGAGCTGGCTGGCTTGCCGGCGGCCTGAAGGCAACGTGCCGGCCAGCGGCCGGCCTCAGCAGGGGGCGCGCACGCAGCGTTCAAGCAACCGGCGCTATGATCGGGGCCATGAACGAGCCGATCCTGCTGCCCCGCGATATCGCCCACCAGCCCACCGACTGGGCAGACCTGCAGCGCGCAGTGAATCTGCTGGAAGCGCCGACGATCACCGCGCGCATGGCCAACCTGGTCGGTACGCCGCTGGAGTTCGCGGTCAGCCGGTTGCCGGCATCGGTGTCCAACCGCATCCACGGTGCGGTGCAGGCAGCGCTGTTCAAGGCGGTGCAGGCGGCGTTGCTGAGCATGGACAACACGCCCGGAAAATCCGCCTCCACGCGCTGGCACAAGCTGGCGGCCGCCACCTCGGGGGCCGTGGGCGGTGCGTTCGGTTTTGCCGCGCTGCTGATCGAGCTGCCGGTATCGACCACCATCATGATGCGGGCGGTGGCCGATGTGGCGCGCAGCGAAGGCTTCAACCTGGCCGATCTGTCTACCCGCCAGGCCTGCCTGGAAGTGTTCGCGCTGGGTGGCAATGCGAAGAGTGATGATGCCAGCGAAACCGGCTATTACCTGGCGCGCGGGTTCACCGCCGACGTGGTGCGCCACCTGTCGGCCGAACTGGCGGGGCGCGTGGTGACCGGGCGCAACCTGACCCTGGGCGTGGCGCCCAAGGAAGCCGGCAAGCTGCTGGCCAAGCTGGCGGAAAAAGTGGCGGCGCGTTTCGGCGTGGTGATCACCGAGAAGTTCGCCGCGCAGGCGGTGCCGATCGTCGGGGCGGCCACTGGCGCGGCATTGAATACGATGTTCACCGATTACTACCAGGACGTGGCGCGCGGCCATTTCATCGTGCGCCGGCTGGAGCTGAAGTATGGCGAGGACGTGGTACAGGCCTGCTACGAGAGGCTGGCAACCGGGCGCTGACGCCGGGCTGTGCCCTGTGCCCGCCTCATCGTTGCGCGGGCGGCACAACTGTATTGCCTTGATGGGCCTGTAAGCCCGCGCAGGCGGCCCCCATCCTTGCGGCATGCTTATTCCGCAAGGACTCTCCCCCATGTTGTTCACGCCTTACTCCCTCGGCCCGCTGCAGCTGGCCAACCGCATCGTGATGCCGCCGATGACCCGCTCGCGCGCGGCGCAGGGCAACACCGCCACGGCCGAGATGGCGCGCTATTACGCGCAGCGTGCATCGGCCGGCCTGATCGTCAGTGAAGGCACCCAGATCAGCCCGCAGGGGCAGGGCTATGCGTGGACGCCGGGCATCCACAGCGCCGAGCAGGTGGCCGCGTGGCGCGTGGTGACCGATGCGGTGCATGCCGCCGGCGGACGCATCTATGCCCAGCTGTGGCATGTTGGTCGGGTTTCGCACGTGGCCCTGCAGCCGGGTAATGCCGCGCCGGTGTCTTCGTCGGCGCTGCAGGCCGAAGGGGTGAAGGTCTTCGTCGACCCTACCGGCGCGGGCCCTGGAGCCGGCGTCGGCGAGATGGTCCAGCATTCGATGCCGCGTGCGCTGGCCGAGGAGGAGATTCCCGGCATCGTCGCGGAATACGCACAGGCCACCCGCAACGCGCTGGCGGCAGGTTTCGACGGTGTGGAACTGCACGGTGCCAACGGCTACCTGATCAACCAGTTCATCGATTCACGGGCCAACAACCGTACCGATGGTTACGGTGGTTCGCTGTCCCATCGCCTGCGTTTCCTGCGCGAGGTGGTTGCGGCGGTGGTGGGCATCGCCGGTGGCGATCGCGTGGGCGTGCGGCTGGCGCCGCTGACCACCCTGCAGGGCGCGGTGGACGATACCCCGCAGGCCACTTATCTGGCGGCGGCGCACCTGCTGGACCAGTTGGGCGTGGGTTACCTGCATATCGCCGAGGCCGACTGGGAAGATGCGCCGGTGATGCCGGTGGCGTTCAAGGAAGCGTTGCGGATCATCTATTCCGGCACGCTGATCTACGCGGGCAAGTACACCGTCGAGCGCGCCGAAGAAGCGCTGGCCAAGGGGTGGGCAGACCTGATCGGGTTTGGTCGGCCGTTCATCGCCAACCCGGACCTGCCGATACGGTTGCGTGAGGGCGCAGCATTGAATGCACCGGACCGGGCAACGTATTTCGGCGGTGGTGCCGAAGGGTTCACCGATTACCCGATGCTGGAAGAAGCCGCAGCGTAAGGTAACGCCGGGCCATGCCCGGCGGGAGCAGGTGGAGCGGGCCGATGGCCCGCTGGACACGGTAAAGGCAGCGGGTCATGGACCCGCTCCACCCACGCCACTGTCCTTGCCGTGCAGGTACAGGTGCATGTCCTGCTGCGGGTAGGGAATGTTGATGCCAGCCTTGTCGTACCCCAGTTTGAGCTGCTCCAGTAGGGTCACCTTGGTGCCGAAGTGGTCGTCGGCCAGCACATGGCAGCGGATGCCCAGGTTGATCGAGTGCGCGCCCAGCTCGTACACCACCACGTCCGGTGCCGGCGTGGCGAGCACGCGCTTGTCGGCTTTCATGATCGACAAGGCGGTGTCGCGTGCCAGCTGGATGTCATCCTCGTAACCGATGCCGATGACCAGCTCGATCCGGCGCGTGGGCTCGGCGGTGAGGTTGATGATCGGCTCGGCGGTGATCAGCGTATTGGGGATGGTGGTGTGCTGGTTGTCCGCACCGGTGAGGACGGTCTGGAAGATGCGCACTTCGCGCACGGTGCCGGTCTGCCCGGCCACGGTTACCACGTCGCCGACGCGGAAAGGACGCAGGGTCACCAGCATCACCCCGGAGGCGATGTTGGACAGCGAATCCTTCAAGGCCAGGCCGACGGCCAGGCCGGCGGTGCCCAGCACGGCCAGCAGCGGTGAGATCGGCACCCCGAGGGTCGCGATCGCCAGCACCGCCACGATCACCAGTGCGGCGGCATACACCACGTTGCGCATGAAGCTGCCCAGCATGGGGTCCAGCCCGACCCGTGCGGTGGCACGGGGCAGTACGTTGGACAACCGGCGTGCGATCCAGATGCCGACCAGCAGCACCACGATCGCACCGATCAGCGGCAGGCCGTAGGTTTCGAAGATGCGTTCCCAGTCCAGGTTCTGCAACCAGGATGCGCCGGGAAGCGGCGGAGCGGTGTCGGGGGTAGGGGCTGCGGCAGGCATGCGGATCTCCTGGGAGGACACTGGAAACAACAAGCCCCGCATACGCGGGGCTTGTGTGTCACAGGAGTATGTCGGCCAACCGGTAAAGATCCTGTCGCGGTACGCCGGGCCATGCCCGGCGTACCCTTAAAGATCCAGTCGCGGTAGCGCCGGGCCATGCCCGGCGTGCCCTCAACCGGCCTGCTTCAGCTTGGCCAGGCGCAGCCAGGTGTCGACCACGGTATCGGGGTTCAGCGATACCGATTCGATGCCTTCCTGCATCAGCCATTCGGCCAGGTCCGGGTGGTCCGACGGGCCCTGGCCGCAGATGCCGACGTACTTTCCCTTGGCGCGTGCCGACTTGATCGCCATCGACAGCAGCTTCTTCACGGCAGGGTTACGCTCGTCGAACAGGTGCGCGACGATCGACGAATCGCGGTCCAGGCCCAGGGTCAGCTGGGTCAGGTCGTTGGAACCGATCGAGAAGCCATCGAAGATCTCCAGGAACTCATCGGCGAGCAGTGCATTGGACGGCACTTCGCACATCATGATGATCTTCAGGCCGTTCTCGCCCTGCTTCAGGCCATTCTGTTCCAGCACTTCGACGACCTTGCGGCCTTCTTCCAGCGTGCGTACGAACGGAATCATCACCCACAGGTTGTCCAGGCCCATTTCGTTGCGCACGCGCAGCACGGCCTTGCATTCCAGCGCGAATGCTTCGGAGAAGCTGGAGTCGACGTAACGGCTGGCACCGCGGAAGCCGATCATCGGGTTCTCTTCGTGCGGTTCGTAGTTGCTGCCGCCGATCAGGTTGGCATACTCGTTGGACTTGAAGTCCGACAGGCGCACGATCACCGGGTTCGGTGCCACCGACGCGGTCAGCGTGGCGATGCCTTCGGCCAGGCGGCCCACGTAGAAGCTGACCGGGTCGGCGTAGCCGGCGATCTTCTCGTCGATCTTCTTCTTGGTTTCCGCATCCTGGCGGTCGTATTCCAGCAGCGCGTTCGGATGGATGCCGATATGGCTGGCGATGATCATTTCCAGGCGTGCCAGGCCGATGCCTGCGTTCGGCAGCTGGCCGAAATCGAAGGCACGTTCCGGGTTGGCCACGTTCATCATGATCTTCAGCGGCGCTGGCGGCATGTTGCCCAGGTCCGTGGTGGTGCGCTCGAACCCAAGCTTGCCTTCGTAGATGAAACCGGTATCGCCTTCGGCGCAGCTGACGGTCACTTCCTGGCCGTCCTGGATCAGCTGCGTGGCATTGCCCGAGCCGACCACGGCCGGCACGCCGAGTTCACGCGCGATGATCGCCGCGTGGCAGGTGCGGCCGCCCCGGTTGGTGACGATGGCCGAGGCACGCTTCATCACCGGCTCCCAGTCCGGGTCGGTCATGTCGGCGATCAGCACGTCGCCGGGCTGCACGCGGGCCATGTCGTCCAGCGACTTCACCACGCGCGCGGTGCCGGCACCGATCTTGGCGCCCACGGCGCGGCCTTCGGCCAGCACCTTGCCATCGGTCTGGGTCAGCGCGAAGCGCTCGATCTGGGTGGCATGGCTGCGCGACTTCACTGTCTCCGGACGCGCCTGCACGATGAACAGCTTGCCGCTGACACCGTCCTTGGCCCACTCGATGTCCATCGGGCGGCCGTAGTGCTTTTCGATGACCAGCGCCTGCTTGGACAGTTCCTGCACGTCCTCGTCGCTGATGGAGAAGGTGTTGCGCAGTTCGGCCGGAGTGTCTTCGATGCGCACGCGCTCACCGGGGACATCCGAATACACCATGCGGATTGCCTTGCTGCCCAGCGAACGGCGCAGGATCGCCGGCTTGCCGGCGGTCAGCGTGGGCTTGTAGACGTAGAACTCATCGGGATTCACTGCACCCTGCACGACCATCTCGCCCAGGCCGAACGAAGAGGTGACGAACACCACGTCGCGGAAGCCCGATTCGGTGTCCAGGGTGAACAGAACGCCCGACGAACCCACGCCTGAACGCACCATCAGCTGTACGCCGGCGGACAGGAACACGTCCTCGTGCTTGAAACCGTGGTGGACGCGGTAGGCGATGGCGCGGTCGTTGTACAGCGAGGCGAACACTTCCTTGACCTTCAGCACCACGTCGTCGGCGCCGGTCACGTTGAGGAAGGTTTCCTGCTGGCCGGCAAACGAGGCATCGGGCAGGTCTTCGGCGGTGGCCGAGGAGCGCACTGCCACGGCGACATCACCGCCGCCGTTGTCGGCGCTCAGCTTTGCATAGGCGCTGCGGATGTCCTGGTCCAGCTGCGGCTGCAGCGGGGCGTCGATCACCCAGCCGCGGATTTCCTTGCCGGCTACGGTCAATGCGGCAACGTCCTCGACATCCAGCGTGGCCAGCTTGTCGAAAATCCGCTTGGACAGGTCGTTGTGGGCAATGAAGTCCTTGAAGGCTTCAGAGGTCGTGGCATAGCCACCGGGCACGGAGACCCCGAGACCGTCGAGATTGCCGATCATTTCGCCAAGCGACGAATTCTTGCCACCTACGCGGGCCAGGTCGGCCAAGCGCAGTTCGTGCAACCACAGGATATTCTCGTTCAAGCGCGATGCTCCGTATGGCCATCGCCCGAGGCGGGCTGGGAATGGCCGCGTCCGTAGGAAGAAGCCGCTATGATGCCGGTCGGACGGCCATCGGCACAAGCTTGCGATGGCACTGGTTTTAGGTTTCACACTGGGAAAAAGCGCGAATGACGACCATCCGACCGGTGTTTTATGTTTCCGATGGAACCGGTATCACCGCTGAAACCATTGGGCATAGCCTGCTGACCCAGTTCGCTGGATTCAGTTTCGTTACCGACCGGATGTCGTTCATCGACGATCCTGAAAAGGCTACTGAAGCCTGTGCCCGGATCCGGGCGGCGGGCGAACGCTACCAGGTGCGGCCGATCGTGGTGAATTCCTGCGTGGACCAGGGCCTGAGCGTGATCCTGGCCGGGAGCGGGGCGTTGATGCTGGACGTTTTCGCCCCTTTCATTGAAACCCTGGAGGCCGAGCTGTCCTCGCCGCGGGTGTCGCGGGTGGGCCAGGCGCACGGCATGGTCGACTTCGAAACCTACCATCGCCGCATCAACGCGATGAACTTCGCGCTGAGCCACGATGATGGAATCGCGGTGAATTACGATGACGCCGATGTCATCCTGGTGGCGGTATCACGGGCCGGCAAAACCCCGACCTGTATTTACCTGGCATTGCATTACGGGGTCAGCGCGGCCAATTATCCGCTGACCGACGAGGACCTGGACAGCGAACGGTTGCCGCCGCGCCTGCGCAATTACCGGCGCAAGCTGTTTGGCCTGACCATCGACCCGGAGCGGCTGCAGCAGATCCGCCAGGAACGGCGGCCGAACTCGCGTTATGCCAGTGCCGAGACCTGCCGGAAGGAAGTAGCCATTGCCGAACGCATGTTCCAGATGGAACGGATTCCCACGCTGAGCACCACGCATACCTCGATCGAGGAGATTTCCAGCAAGGTGCTGGCGACGCTGGGGCTGCGCCGCGAGATGTATTGAGCCGCGCCCGGCTCGGGTAGCGCCGGGCCATGCCCGGCGGATTGTCGGATAAGAGCGGGCCGCTGCGCTCGCCGAGCATGGCTCGGCGCTACGGGTGGTTCGGTGCTCGGGTAGCGCCGGGCCATGCCCGGCGGATTGCCGGCTAAGGGCGGACCGCTGCGCTCGCCGAGCATGGCTCGGCGCTACGGGTGGTTCGATGCTCGGGTGGCGCCGGGCCATGCCCGGCGGATTGTCGGCTAAGGATGGGCCGCTGCGCTCGCCGAGCATGGCTCGGCGCTACGGGTGGTTCGGTGCTCGGGTAGCGCCGGGCCATGCCCGGCGGATTGTCGGATAAGAGCGGGCCGCTGCGCTCGCCGAGCATGGCTCGGCGCTACGGGGGGTTCGGTGCTCGGGTAGCGCCGGGCCATGCCCGGCGGATTGTCGGCTAAGGGCGGGCCGCTGCGCTCGCCGAGCATGGCTCGGCGCTGCAGAACGTGTAGGATCAATCCATGGCACGAGCACGTCCCCGCATCGAACGCATCCCACGGCTGAGCCGGCTGAGCTGGTTGATGGGGCTGTATGCGGAAAACCACCGGCACCTGGTGCGACTGTTCGCCCCCGGCGACCTGGTGGTCGGCAGCTATGTGTCCTCGGTGGGCGATGGGCTGGACGTGCGCCTGGACGTTATTGCCTGCCATGCCTACACGGTGGAACTGCGCCTGACCTACGACCTGTGCGACCCGGTGACCGGGCAGCCGGATCCGTCGGCCTATATCCGCCTGTACCGCGATGCGCGGCAGGCAGAGACCACCCATTGCTACGTGGGCCGCCGCTGGCAGGACGTGGTCGGCATGTATCCGCCGCCGGCTGAGCTGATCAGCCACCGCATGCGCATGAACACCTTCCTGGGCAAATGGCTGGAATACCTGGCCGAACGCGGTCATGGCGTGGCGACGCTGGTGCGCGACCCGCATGCGGCGGCGGCCATGACTGCCGGACGGCGCCTGTCGCTGGTTCCCTGATCGTCCATAATCGTCGGCTTCCCCACCGCTGGAACGCCGCATGCCGTACACGCCGATCGTCGCCACCCTGGGCTATGTGCTTTCGCCGGATCGTCGCCAGGTGCTGATGATCCATCGCAACACGCGGCCGGGGGACCATCACCTGGGCAAGTACAACGGGCTGGGTGGCAAGCTGGATCCGGACGAGGACGTGGCGGCCGGCATGCGCCGGGAGATCCAGGAAGAGGCCGGGATCGACTGCACCTCGATGCAGTTGCGCGGCACCATCAGCTGGCCGGGTTTCGGCAAGCACGGCGAGGACTGGTTCGGTTTCGTGTTCGTGGTGGACGCGTTCGAAGGCACCCCGCATGCGGGCAACCATGAAGGCACGCTGGAATGGGTGGACCGGGACAAGCTGGACGCGCTGCCGATGTGGGAAGGCGACCGCCATTTCCTGCCGCTGGTGTTCGACGCGGACCCGCGTCCGTTCCATGGCGTCATGCCTTATCGTGATGGACGTATGCAGTCGTGGAAGTACAGCCGCCTGTAACGCGCCATGGCGGGTAGTGGCGGGCCATGCCCGTCAATCAGCCACGGCCAGGGCGCGTCGGTGCGTCACTTGTCCACAGGGGGTGTGGATTGTTGGTGAGCAACTTTGTGGATAACCGCCATGCGGCCCCGAGGGCCAAGGCTGTCAAGATGGGTGGCCAAAAATTCACCACGAATGAAGATATGTGATGGCCGGATGAACGGGCCCCCGAGCGCAGCTGTCGCCCTGCTGTCTGTCGCCGTGATGCCCGCTCGCGTAACCTGTAACCCACCGTTGTCCCGTGAGTTTCCATGAAACGACACTTCTCCATGCTGCGCGAGTTCCACCTGGCAGACTGGTTCACCCTGGCCAACGCGTTCTGCGGCACCGGTGCGGTGTTTGCCGCCATGCGGTTCCTGCAGGATGGGGCGCATGGCTATCTGCTGTTCGGCATGGCGCTGATCCCGCTGGCTTTCATCTTCGATGCGCTGGACGGGCGCATCGCGCGCTGGCGCAAATCCAGTTCCACCCTGGGTCGCGAGCTGGATTCGTTGTCCGACGTGATTTCCTTCGGCGTGGCGCCGGCCGCGCTGGCCTATGCCTGTGGCATGCAGGGCGGCTGGGACTGGCTGGTGCTGAGTTACTTCGTCTGCTGCGGTGTGAGCCGCCTGGCGCGCTACAACGTTACCGCCGAGGCATTGGCCGAAGGCGAGGACAAGGTGCCGTATTTCGAGGGCACGCCCATTCCCAGCAGCCTGCTGCTGGTGATCGTGCTGGCCATTGCCGCCAGCACCGGCGGCATCGGCGCCGACCTGTGGCTGGGCCAGTGGCAGGTCGGTCCGTGGCAGTTGCATCCGCTGGTGTTGCTGTTCGCGTTGTCGGGGTCGCTGATGATCAGCAAGACCCTGCATGTCCCCAAACCTTGATGCGGAAACAGGCATGAGCGAGCACGGCAGCGACAACGACAAGGGCTTCGAGGACCTGGCGCGGCAGTATTACAGCGCTTGGGGCGATGCATTGCGCCACGCGGGAAGCACCGGCGTGGGCGGTGGCGGCAACGACCCGGGAGACTGGAAGCAGGTGCTGGACTGGTGGGCGCAGTTGCTGCCCGAGCGTGGCCCCGGCCCCGCCGATGATGCCCTGCATCGTTTCCGCCAGCAGGCCGGCGGCTGGTACGGCACCATGCAGCAGGTCGCGGCGCGCTTTGCCGGTCGCGATGCCAGCAGTGCCGATGTCGCCCAGGCCTGGCGCGAAGCGGTGATGGGGCAGGGCAAGGACGAGGGGCTGCTGCACTGGATGTTGCAGGGCGCGCGCGGCAGCACCGGCGTGGAGGGTGGCCTGGACGATATCGTCGGCATGCTGGAGCAATGGCAGGAGCGCCTGGCGCCGTGGTTGCAGGGGCCGGCATTCGGTCCGGGACGCGAGCACCAGGCACGCTGGCAGAAGCTGCTGCAGGCGCAGCAGGAGTTCCAGGCGCACTCCAATGCGTATGTCGAGCAGATCCGGCAGGCGCTGGACGATGCTTTCGCGTTGTTCGAAAAACGGCTGGGTGAGCACGAAACGCCGGGCAGCCAGCTGACCAGTGCGCGGGCGATGTTCGACCTGTGGATCGAGGTGGCCGAAGAGGCCTATGCCAAGGTCGCGCTGTCCGATGCGTTCCAGCAGGTCTATGCCTCGCTGGGCAATGCGCAGATGCGCCTGCGGTCGGCCGTGCAGCGCGAAGTGGAGCAGATCAGCGAGCGGGTGGGGCTGCCCACGCGCACCGAGATGGATGCGGCGCACCAGCGCATCGCGGAGCTGGAGCGGCAGCTCCGGCGCCTGCAGGCCACGGTCGAACAGTTGAGCGGGACCGCGCAGGACGACCCTTGGGCACAGGCGGCGCAACCGGCGACGGCCAAGGTCGCCAAGGCGGCACCCCGGGCCCGCAAGCGTGCTGCGCCCGCACCGTCCCCGGCGCCCGGCCCGCGCAGGGCCGCAGCCGCGAAGAAGAGCCCACCCAAGCCACGGAAACCACGCACATGAAAGGCCCGTTGGGCTTCAACGCCGATGACCTGATGCAGGAGACCCTGGCCATGCAGCGCAAGCTGATGGAAGGCCTGCAACTGCTGCCATCGGTGGACGACGTGGATTACGGCGCGACCGCCCGCGAAGAGATATGGCGCGACGGCAAGGTGGCGCTGTACCGCTTCGTCGGCACCGAGGCGCCCACCCGGAAGCGCCCGCTGCTGATCGTCTATGCGCTGGTCAACCGTCCCTACATGGTCGACCTGCAGGCTGATCGTTCGCTGGTGCAGAAACTGCTGGCGCTGGGCCATGACGTATACGTGCTGGACTGGGGCTACCCGGACCGATCCGCGCGTTACCTGACGCTGGAAGACTACCTGCTGCGCTTCATCGACGGTGCGGTGGACGCCCTGGCCCGCCGCAGTGGCGGCCCGGTGGACATGCTCGGCATCTGCCAGGGCGGCGTATTCGCGCTGTGTTACGCCGCGCTGCGCCAACGCAAGCTGGCCAACCTGGTGACCATGGTCACCCCGGTCGATTTCCATACGCCCGACAACATGCTCTCGCACTGGGCGCGGCACGTGGACGTGGACCTGCTGGTGGACACGCTGGGGAACATCCCGGCCGATCTGATGAACGCCAGCTACCTGATGCTCAAGCCGTTCCGGCTCAATGTGCAGAAGTACGTGGGGCTGCTGGACATCCTCGACGACAAGGCCGCGCTGGAGGATTTCCTGCGCATGGAGAAGTGGATCTTCGATTCCCCGGACCTGGCGGGCGAGGCGTTCCGCGACTTCATCAAGCAGTTCTACCAGGCCAACGGATTGATCGAAGGCGGGGTGCGGATCGGCGCGGAAACGGTCGACCTGGCCAAGGTGACGCTGCCGGTGCTGAACATCTACGCCGAGCAGGACCACCTGGTGCCGCCGGATGCATCGCGCGCGATGCGTGGCCGGCTGGGCTCCACCGATTACACCGAATCCAGCTTCCGCGGCGGGCATATCGGGATATATGTTTCCGGCAGGGCCCAGCGCGAGGTGCCTGCGACCATCCATGGGTGGCTGCTGGCGCGCGAGGCCACCTGACGTAGACAGCACTGCGGTTACAGTCGGTGCACTTGAACCGGAGCCTGCCCATGAACACCGCCACGCCCCGTACCCTGTCGCGTTCACTGAACGACCGCATGATTGCCGGTGTCATGGGCGGCATTGCCCACCGCTTCGGCTGGAGCGCCACGCTGCTGCGCATCCTGTTCGTGATCATTTCGATCGCTTCGGCCGCCTTTCCCGGCATCCTGGTCTACCTGATCCTGTGGCTGCTGATTCCCAACGAAGCCGATTGAGCCGGTCCCCGCCATGGCTGCGCCTGCTGCAGGTGCTGGGCGCCCTGTGGACCGCACCCAATACGCTGATCGGCCTGGCCGGTGGCGCGGTGGGCATGCTGGCCGGGGCACGCCCGCGCTGGAGCGCGCGTGACTGCGCCGTGGTGTTCGATCACTGGCCGTGGGGGCCGGGCGGGGCCATCACGCTGGGCAACGTCATCCTGCACACCGGTGCGGACCTGGGCATTGCCTGCCGCACCTATGCACACCAGGCAGGCCGCTGCGTGGAGCCGATGATCCGCCTGGACGACCACGAGCGCGCACATGTTTACCAGTACCTGGTGCTGGGGCCGCTGTACCTGCCGGTCTACCTGCTGTGCGGCGGCGTCAGCGTGCGCAATCCGTTCGAACGGGCGGCGGATCATTACGCGCGGCATGGCCACGGCTGGTGGCCCCGCTAGCCGGCATCGACGACCGTTACGTTACTGTCCCGTTAAAAACACGTAAGCATTTCGCTGGAAACGGCCGTCATTTCCATGCAACGGGTCGTCATTACCCTTGGTGACAAGCCAGTCAGCCAGGACGCGCTATGCTGGCCCAAGGTGGTGGTGATGGCAGTACTGCAGCCGCCTCCTGATAGCAATGCAGTACGTAACGTAGAGGAAGACATCACATGGCAATTGTTCTTTATGTCGGTGGTAGCAAGGACGGCGACAAGGGCGTGATGCCCTATGGCTTCAGCAAATCCCGCGCCGATACCGCGCTGGGGCCGGAGATCTACACGGAGCGGTTCATGGAACTGCAGGGCGTGGGCAAGGTCAGGTTGATGGCGCTGGAAGGGCTGCGCGACGACATCGTCATGCAGCAAGCCGCCCGCCACTACCGCTGATCATCAGCAGGGGCCCGGACACGCCGCCAACGCGTGTCCTGGCCATGGGCCTGCCGCATGTAGTGCCGGGCCACGCCCGGCGACGGATCCCCAGCCCATTGCAAGGATGCCGTCGCCGGCAGGATTCCTGCCTCTGTTTCCAGCCCGCTTGTCAACGCCTTCCCGCGCCCGCCATGCCGGGCCAGAATGGGGTCTTTCCGCAACGCGGCCCCGGCCGGAAGCAATGTCAGACATCAAGCTTGCCCAGCAGATCGCCCAGACCATCGCCGACGAGATCGGTGCCCAGGCCGCCCAGGCGCGTGCCGCCATCGCCCTGCTGGATGAAGGCGCCAGCGTTCCTTTCATCGCGCGCTACCGAAAGGAAGTTACCGGGGGGCTGGACGATACCCAGCTGCGCAACCTGGAAACCCGCCTGACCTACCTGCGCGAACTGGAAGATCGCCGTGCCGCGGTGCTGGCCAGCATCGACGAACAGGGCAAGCTCAGCGACGAACTGCGCAATGACATCCTCGCCGCCGACACCAAGAGCCGGCTGGAAGACCTGTACCTGCCCTACAAGCCCAAGCGCCGCACGCGTGCGCAGATTGCCCGCGAGGCGGGGCTGGAGCCGCTGGCCGATGGCCTGCTGGCTGATCCGATGCTGGATCCGCAGGTGTTCGCTGCCGGTTTCGTCGATGCCGGCAAGGGCGTGGCCGATGCCAAGGCCGCACTGGAAGGTGCGCGCGCGATAGTGATGGAACGCTGGGGCGAAGACGCGGCGCTGGTGGGCGAACTGCGTGCATGGCTGTCGACCACCGGCGTGATCCGTGCACGCGTGGCCGAGGGCAAGGAAAACGAAGGCGCCAAGTACCGCGATTATTTCGAGCATGCCGAACCGCTGGCGAAGATTCCCTCGCACCGGTTGCTGGCATTGTTCCGCGCGCGGCGCGAAGAGATCCTGTACCTGGAACTGGACCCGGGCACGGATGCCGAGGCTGGCCACCAGTATGCCGAAGGGCGCGTGGCCTACCGCGCCGGCATTGCCGACCAGGGCCGCCCGGCCGACCGCTGGCTGCTGGATGCCTGCCGCCTGGCGTGGCGTGCAAAGCTGCACATGCACCTGCTGCTGGACCTGTTCAACCAGGCCCGCGAAAAGGCCGAGGCCGAGGCGATCACGGTGTTCGGCGACAACCTGAAGGACCTGCTGCTGGCCGCGCCGGCCGGCCCGAAGACGGTGCTTGGCCTGGACCCCGGCATCCGTACCGGTTGCAAGGTGGCGGTGGTCGATGCCACCGGCAAGCTGGTGGCCACCGACACCATCTATCCGCACGAGCCACGCAGGCAGTGGGAACAGTCGCTGCAGGCACTCAAGCACCTGTGCAGCAAGCACGACGTGGAACTGATCGCGATCGGCAACGGTACCGCCAGCCGGGAGACCGACAAGCTGGCCGGTGAGGTGATCTCGGCCTGCGGCAATCCGAAACTGCAGAAGGTGGTGGTCAGCGAGGCCGGTGCATCGGTGTATTCGGCATCAGAGTTCGCGGCCAGGGAATTCCCGGACCTGGACGTGTCGATCCGCGGCGCGGTGTCCATCGCGCGTCGCCTGCAGGATCCGCTGGCGGAACTGGTGAAGATCGAACCCAAGGCGATCGGCGTGGGCCAGTACCAGCACGACGTGGACCAGTATCGGCTGGCGCGTGCGCTGGAGGCCCGCGTGGAGGACTGCGTCAACGCGGTCGGGGTGCACGTCAACACGGCGTCGGCCGCACTGCTGTCGCGGGTGTCCGGCCTGTCGTCCACCGTCGCCGAGAACATCGTGCGCCACCGCGACGAAAACGGGCCGTTCAAGCGCCGCAAGGACCTGCTGAAAGTGGCGCGGCTGGGCGACAAGACTTTCGAACAATGTGCGGGCTTCCTGCGCATTGCCGACGGCGACCAGCCGCTGGATGCCTCCGCCGTGCACCCGGAGGCCTATCCGGTGGTGGAACGGATCGTGGCCGCCAGCGCCCGCCCGATCAAGGCGTTGATCGGCGATGGCAGCTTCCTGCGCGCGTTGAAGGCCGAACAGTTCACCGACGAGAAGTTCGGCGTGCCGACCGTGCGCGATATCCTCAAGGAGCTTGAGAAACCCGGCCGCGATCCACGCCCGGACTTCAAGGCGGCGCGCTTCGCCGATGGCGTGGAAGACATCAAGGACCTGCGCGAAGGCATGGTGCTGGAAGGGGTGGTCAGCAACGTGGCCGCATTCGGCGCCTTCGTCGATATCGGCGTGCACCAGGACGGGCTGGTGCATATCTCGGCGCTGTCGGACACCTTCGTCAAGGACCCGCGCGACGTGGTCAAGGCTGGCGATATCGTCAAGGTGAAGGTGCTGGAGGTGGACGTGGCGCGCAAGCGCATCGCACTGACCCGGCGCCTGGACGACACGCCCGGACAGGCAACCAGCAGGGCGGGCGCGCGTGACGAGCGTGGCGCAGGCCATGCCGGGCGCCGCGAGGGCGGTGGCGGGCGCGGCCAGGCGCGGGGTAACGGGGGCGCGGGCGGCAATCGTCCCGGCCAGTCCGCGGCGCCGGCCAACAACGCGCTGGCCGACGCATTCGCCCGCGCCAAACGCGGCTGAGCCAAGCGCAGCGGGCCGGTCCATCGTGACCGGCCCTGCCTCGCACGCCGGAAACGGGCGGGGGGCTTACGCAATGGGCCGGTATTGCGCACACTTCGATGCGAATGGGCCCTGCCGGGTCCGGACCAGAAGCCGGGGGGGCCATGACGGTCAATGCTGCAGGCGTGGCAATCGGAGCATGTCGCAAGCCGATGGCAGGCGTATGCCATGCCGCAGGTGGGCGTCGGCGATGAGCTCGGGCTCACCGGCTTCCAGCGATGACATGCGCGAGTGCCTGGAGCAGGCACTGGAACAGGTGCGCCGGCTGCGCATGATCATCGATGGCAGCGCGGCCGGCACCTGGGAATGGAATCCGCAGAGCGGCTGGATGCAGGTAAACGAGCGCTGGGCGGAGATCGTCGGTTACGCGCTGCACGAGTTGCAGCCGGTATCTTCCGATACGTTCGTGCAGTTGGTGCACCCGGACGACCTGCAGCGCTCGGACGCCGCGCTGCAGGCGCATTTCGATGGGCTGGCTGCGCATTACGAGTGCCTGCTGCGCATGCGCCACCGCGATGGCCGATGGGTCTGGGTGCAGGACCGCGGCCGTGTCTACGAATGGGACGGGCAGGGCAGGCCGCTGTGGATGGCCGGTGCGCACGCCGATGTGAGCGACCTGCAGCAGGCACGCCATGACGTGGCCGGTGCACGGCAGCGGCTGCAGGCAATCGTGGATGCATCCGACGAAGTGGCGGTGATCGTGACCGATGTGCAGGGCGTGATCACGCTGTTCAATTCCGGCGCCGAACGGCTGCTGGGGTATCGCGCCGAAGAGGTGGTCGGGCAGGCCAGCCCGGTGCTGTTCCACGATGAGCAGGAAGTGCAGGCGTTCCTGCAGGCGCAGCCGGCGACGGAAGGGGCCGGGCTGGATCTGTTTGCCATCTTCAGTGCGCGGGCGCGCGAGCATACGTTTTCGCGGCAATGGACGTTCCTGCGCAAGGATGGCCAGCACCGCCAGGTGCGCCTGTCGATCAGTGCGCTGTCCGATGCGCAGGGCGAGGTCACCGGCTTCGTGGGCATGGCCACCGACGTGACCGAGATGCTGCAGGCGCGTGCCGAAGCGCGGCTGGCGGAGGAAACCTTCGCCGGCGCCTTCACCAGTGCCGCGCTGGGCATGGCGCTGGTGTCGCTGGACGGCACGTGGCTGGACGTCAACGAGGCGCTATGCCGGATCCTCGGCTATTCCCGCCAGGAACTGCTGCAGGTCGATTTCCAGCAGCTTACCCATCCGGATGACCTGCCGGCGGAACTGCAGATGGTGCAGGACCTGCTTGCCGGGGAGCGTGCGCACTTCCATCTTGAAAAGCGCTACGTCGGTCGTGATGGCAACCTGGTGTGGGCGCGGCTGTCGGTATCGCTGGTGCGCGACGAGCGCGGTGATCCGCTGCACTTCGTGTCGCAGATCCAGGACGTGAGCGCGCAGCGGGCCAGCGAGCAACGCCTGGTGGATACCGAACAGCGCAGCCGCATCACCCTGGATGCGGTGACCGACCTGGTGCTGAGCGTGGACATGCAGGGGCGGATAGAACACGTGAACGCGGCGGCGCGGCACTGGCTCGCCCACGGCGCGGCGGATGCGCTGCACGGGCGTTTCGTGGGCGAGGTGATGCAGCTGACCACCGAATATGCACCGCTGTCGCCGCTGGACCTGTCGGTGCTGCTGGACCCGGATGGCAACGCCGTGGACCTGCATTCGGACCTGCTGCTGGTGCACGCCCACGGCCACGTGCCGATCGACCTGTCGCAGGCCTGGCTGCACGACGATGGCGGCGCGTTGCGGGGGGCGGTCTGGGTGATCCGTGACGTCACCCAGTTGCGTGCCCGCCAGCGTGAAGCACGCCAGCTGGCCGAACTGGATCCGCTGACCGACCTGGTCAACCGGCGCGGCTTCGAGGCGCACCTGCAGCAGGCCATCGCCCGTCTCGAGCGCACCGGCCAGGCGGCATCGCTGATGTTCATCGACCTGGACCGCTTCAAGCCGGTCAACGATACCTGGGGGCATCTTGCCGGTGACGCGGTGTTGTGGGCAGTGGCCAATGTGCTGCGCCAGGGCGTGCGCGATTCGGACGTGGTGGCCCGGCTGGGTGGCGACGAGTTCGCGGTGATCCTGGTGGGATGTTCGCTGCGGCGCGCGCGCCGGATCGCCGGCGACCTGCTGCATGCCATCGGGGGGCTGGAGATTCCCTGGGAAGGGCAGCAGCTGCGCGTCGGCGCCAGCATCGGCATCGCATCCATCCAGCCGGGGATGCGCGTGGACGAAGCGGTGGCATCGGCCGATGCGCAGTGTTACCGCGCCAAGGCAGCCGGACGCAACAACGTGCAGACCGAAAAAGGGGACGGAGGGAATTAAGTGAACTTAATTTCCTCCGTCCCCTTTTTCGGTTCTCAGCTGATGAGAGCGGTGCGCGACACACTGCTCCCCACCTTCAGACAGATGGGGAACGGCATGGCAGGTTGGGATCGACAGGTACTTCGCGCATATGCACCCGCAGTCATTGCCTGGCTGGCAGCCGTGGCCGGGTGGATGCTGCTGGAACGGGTGCCACTGCAGGCGCTGCAGCTGGAACCGGCGCTGCTGCTGCGCTGGGCGGTGGCCGTGCTGCTGGTGGCCACGTTCGGCCACGGTGGCTGGGTCAGCTGGCGCCTGTGGCGGACGCGTTGAGGCAACAAAAAAGCCAGGCGATCGGCCTGGCTTTCTTGATTTTCCTGGTGCCGGTGAAAGGACTCGAACCTTCATGGGGTTGCCCCCGGCTGATTTTGAGTCAGCTGCGTATACCATTCCGCCACACCGGCAGCGTGGCCGCGTAGTGTAATGAAATTCGTGCCGTACGCATAGGGTTGGCGCACGTCGCGCCGCGGTTTTCCGCGCGACCACAGCCAGGCGTAGGAAAAGAAAAACCCGGCCGAAGCCGGGTTTCTGCAGAATTGGCGTCCCCACGGGGATTCGAACCCCGGTCGCCACCGTGAAAGGGTGATGTCCTAGGCCTCTAGACGATGGGGACGCACGAAAACTTCAAGTTGTACTGCTTTCCAGGCGGCCTAATGCCTGAAAGTGGTGGAGCCAAGCGGGATCGAACCGCTGACCTCCTGCATGCCATGCAGGCGCTCTCCCAGCTGAGCTATGGCCCCACTAAAACGTCGGTTGCCTGCATGGGCAGGTTCCCGGATAAAACTGGCGTCCCCACGGGGATTCGAACCCCGGTCGCCACCGTGAAAGGGTGATGTCCTAGGCCTCTAGACGATGGGGACGCACGAAAAGCTTCAAGTTGTACAACCTTCCAGACGGCCTAATGCCTGAAAGTGGTGGAGCCAAGCGGGATCGAACCGCTGACCTCCTGCATGCCATGCAGGCGCTCTCCCAGCTGAGCTATGGCCCCGTTTAACCGAGCCGCCTATCATACCGGCACATTCACATTTGTGGAAGCCTTTTCTGCTTCCCCCGACGCCTGCATCGTCCATCACCGGGAGTGAAGGGGATGCAACGCGCCACGTGATGAATACCGAAGGCGAAGAACAAAAAAGACCCGGTTTCGGCCGGGTCCCTGTTGTTCCAGATGAGTGGCGTCCCCACGGGGATTCGAACCCCGGTCGCCACCGTGAAAGGGTGATGTCCTAGGCCTCTAGACGATGGGGACGCAGATCTCATCAATTTCATTGGCGACCTTCCGACGGCCTAATGCCGGAAGTTTGGTGGAGCCAAGCGGGATCGAACCGCTGACCTCCTGCATGCCATGCAGGCGCTCTCCCAGCTGAGCTATGGCCCCACGTCGCTGAGGTGCGAAATCATAGCGATGGCCCCCGGGGTTGGCAAGCATTTTCGGCAGTGCGGGCGCTTGGCCCGCTGCGCCCCTGTCCCGCGTGTTCACCCGCGTTCAGGAGCCTCTTCAACTGTGACGGTGATCAAATCGGGAGTGAGGTCCACCCTCCGTACCTGCTGATCAATGCGAGAAGTGACGCAGATTGCAGCTTTCTTCATAGCCGCCGCCTGTGTGCGATTCCTACCCTGCAGCCACCGAAGAGTCACGCCATCAATGGCGCCGGCTCGGTTCGTGGCGAGGCAAGAGGAGGAGCAGATGGACGCACACAAGAACGACCTGACTGAAATTGCTGTAGTGGAATACCCCGGCGCCGATCCGTCGGCGGCATCGATGTTGGCCGAGATGGCCCACGTCGGCAATCGCCTGGCGCAACAGCAAGGCCGTCATACCGCGCGCATCCTGGTGTCGCGCTGGGTGATGGCGGCCGATGGCGGCGGACCGCAGCGCGTCGCCGGCGCCGAACTGCTGGATGCGACCGTGCCAGCCATCATCGCCTTGCCCGGACAGGTCAGCCAGAACGGACAGATCCGTGACGAGGCGATCCTGCTGGACTGGCTCAGTGCCCACTATGACGGCGGCAGCCTGCTGGCGGCGGTGAATGACGGAATCGGCGTGCTTTCACGCGCAGGCCTGCTGGCCGGACGTGCCGTGGCCAGCCTGGACGCGACCCGGTTCCCCGGCCTGAGCGCACAGAACGGCAGTTGGGTACCGAGCGAGCGGCTGCTCGTCGACGATGGTGACCTGCTCACTGTCAGCGGCCCGCAGGCATGGCGCTTCCTCGGCCTGCGCCTGCTGTACCGGGTGCACGGCCAGGGCGTGATGGCGGCCGTGGCCCAGCAGCAGGGCATCGTGGTGCCGGCGGGCATGCAGCAGGACCTGGAACGTTTCAGCGCCAACTTCGCCCATGGCGATCGTGACGTGCTGAAGGCCCAGCGCTGGTTGCACACCACGGCGGCACGCGGGGCCACGCTGGGAGCGATCTGCCAGGCATCCGGGCTGGAGCCGCGTACGCTGCAGCGCCGTTTCCTGAAGGCCACCGGCCTGCGGCCGATCGAATACTGCCAGCGCCTGCGCATTGCCAAGGCGCAGTTGCTGTTGCAGCAGGGCGGGGCCATCGACGAAGTGGCATGGGGCGTGGGCTATGCGGACCAGAGCGCGTTCCGGCGCCTGTTCCTGCGCATCGTCGGCATGACGCCGGCTACTTACCGGCGGATGGTCGCCGGCAAGCTGCGCGATCGCGTGGCAGCGCCTGCACCCTCGCTGATGGGAACACCGGTGCGGCCGATTGATCGCCATGCAGCCTGAATGGGATCCGATGGCTTGCCTTGCACTGGACAGGGTGGTCGGACAGCATCGATCACCGTGAACAGAGGCAGGAGTCGTCGATGCTGAGCCTGGGGCCAGTACCACTTTCGGTGGTGCTGGCCGTTTCTTCGCTGCTGGTCGCCCTGCTGGCGGCACGTCTGTGGCCGCGCCCCGCGGGGGTTTCATGGCGTCCCGCCAATGCGCTGCTGATCGACATGTTCCTGCTTGGCCTGCTGGGCGCGCGGCTGGTCTTCGTGCTGCGCCATGGCGCGCAATACCTCGCAGATCCGTGGTCGGTGCTGCGTATCGGCGATGGTGGCTTCGACCTTCCTGGCTTCCTGCTGGTGGCGTGCGCATGGGCTGGCTGGAAGCTGCGACGGCTGCCGGGCCTGCGGGTGCCGGTGCTGGCAGGTGCGTTGCTGGCCCTGCTGGGCTGGGGCGGCATGTCGATGGGGCTGGAACGCTGGCAGGCACATCACGTGCAGTTGCCGGCGTTGGCCCTGCAGGACCTGCAGGGTGCACCGGTAGTGCTGGCTGCCGTGCCGGGCCAGCCAACGGTGGTGAATCTGTGGGCCAGCTGGTGTGGCCCGTGCGTGCGTGAAATGCCCGTGCTGGCCAAGGCCCAGCGGAGTCACGCGCAGGTGCGCTTCCTGTTCGTCAACCAGGGCGAGGACGCCGCTACCGTGCGCGGATTCCTGCAGCTGCATGCGCCGCAACTGCAGGGTGTGCTGCTGGATGAAGAGGCAGCGACATCCGAAGCATTGGGGGCCAAAGCCTATCCCAGCACGCTGTTCTTCGATGGACAGGGCCGGCTTCGCGAAATGCACCTGGGCGAACTGACCGCCGCGGGGCTTGAACACAAATTGCGCCGGCTACGGTAGCCTGCGCTGGCATCCCATAAGGAGTTTCCATGTTGTCCATTTCCCTGCGCGTCGCTCCGTCGGCGCTGGTGTTGCCGATCCTGCTGGCGCTTGCCGGTTGTGGCCAGGCCCAGACCCCGCAGAAGCCGACCGACGGCAAGCCCGCTGCAGCCAGTGCCGGTGCCCATCCGGACGTGTTGAAGGGTATTGAAAAGCATGGCTTCGAGGTGGTCGGTGAGTTCGATGCGCCGGGTGGCCTGCGTGGGTTCGCTGGCGTGGTCGGCGGGCAGCAGCCCGCCGCTGCGTACGTGACGCCCGACGGCAAGCACGTGCTGGTAGGCAGCCTGTTCGATGCCGAGGGCAATGACGTGGCCAAGGACCAGCTGGAGCAGAAGGTCGCCGGCCCGATGACCGAGAAGATCTGGAAGCAGTTGGAATCCAGTGCCTGGGTGGCCGATGGCAAGGCCAATGCACCGCGCGTGGTCTATACCTTCAGCGATGCCAACTGCCCGTATTGCCACAAATTCTGGGAGGCGGCGCGCCCGTGGGTTGATGCAGGCAAGGTGCAACTGCGCCACATCATGGTCGGGGTGATCCGCGAGGACAGCCCGGGCAAGGCAGCGGCGATCCTGTCGGCGAAGGATCCCAGCGCGGCCTTGCTGCAGAATGAAACCGGGTTCCAGACCGGTGGCATCAAGCCGGTCGCCATCAGCGCCGACGTGTCGCGCAAGCTGGACGCCAACCAGGTGTTGATGGTGGAAATGGGCTTCCAGGGCACGCCCGGCATCCTGTTCAAGGATGAGAAGGGCAGTGTGCAGCGCCGCTCCGGCATGCCGCAGGGCGCGGACATGGACCTGGTGCTCGGCCCGCGTTGAGTTGGGTGACGGCCGCAGGCCGTCGTGGGTGACGACGGTTGATCGTCACCCGTTACGCCAGCGGGGCATGGCCCCGCTCTACCTGGGCGCCGGCCAGTAAAAACTGTCCGGCGTAGCCCGCGACCCGAAGATGGCCTGGCCGACGCGCACCACTGTCGCGCCTTCTTCGATGGCGATCTCGAAATCGCCGGACATGCCCATCGACAGCTCCTCCACGCTCACCGTGGCCGGCACCTGCGCACGAAGCTGCCCACGCAGTTCGCGCAGGCGCACGAAGCAGGCACGCACGCGTGCGGCATCCGGGGTGAATTCGGCGAGGGTCATCAGCCCACGCACCTGCAGCCGATCGAATGCAGCAAGCGCCTGCAGGAAGTCGTGCACCTGCGCTGGCTGCAGCCCGTACTTGCTGGTTTCGGCCGACGTATTGACCTGGACGAAGACGTCCAGCTGGCGGTCTTCAACCTGCAGGCGTTGCTGCAGCGCGTCGGCCACGCGCAGGCTGTCCAACGCCTGGAATTCATCGGCGAAACGCGCAACGTCGCGCGCCTTGTTGGTCTGCAGGTGGCCGATCACCGACCAGCGCAGGCCGGCCAGGTCGGCCAGTGCGGCGGCCTTGCGCTGCGCCTCCTGCACCTTGTTCTCGCCCAGCCCACGACATCCTGCGGCCCAGGCCATGCGCAGGTGCGCCTCGTCGACGGTCTTGCTGACCGGAAGCAGCCGTACCTCGGCCGGATCGCGGCCAACGCGCTGGCAGGCAGCGGCGATGCGCTCGCGCACGGCCTGGATGTTGCGCGCCAGCGCGTCCACGCTGTCGGCCTGCGGCCAGGGGGGGGGAATCAGGGACATGGGCAATTCCACGGGGATGCAACAGCCGGCCAGTGTCGCCGCAGGGCGCTGCGAAGGCCAGCCCGATGGCCGCGGCTTCAGGGCGCGGCCTGGGCGCCCGGCTTTACGTAATGGGTGCGGCCGCCGTCATCGATGAACATCAGCTCCGGCAGGCCCTGCCACGACGTGAGCATCGCACCGGTATTGTTCTGGTGTTTCACCATGAGCGTCGCGCCCCGGTCCGGGTTGGCGACCACCTTGAACACTTCGGTGGAGGAGGTGGCATCGTCCAGGGTCAGCAGGGCTTCGCCGCCGGTATCGGTGGTTCCGTAGCCGCCGCGTTCGGATCCATCGGGGCCCAGCAGAACCAGGCCGGACAGCGGTGCGGCGCGAGGTGGTAGCGGATTGCCGGCGGAAGTGGGATCGGGCACCGGCGCGCCAAGGATCAGCCGTGCCTGTCCGTGGGCATCGGAGATGACCAGTCCACGTGCGTTGAGCACGCGTTGCGGTGATTCCAGCTGATGCTGCCGCCATGCCGTCCAGCCACAAGCCAGCAGGGCGCACGAGGAAACGATGAGGGCGGCAGTGCTGAGGGCACGCGTCATGGGCAGGCTCCTTCCTTGGATCAGGCAATGACAATAGCCCAAGCACGCAGGGCACTCCAGCACAGTGTTCGACTTTCGGCGAATACGACGAAGGTTGACAGCAAAGAACCGGCTCGACCACTCTTCACCGTTGGGTTGCCCTGCAACCCGGAGCAGGTTGTCACGCCGGACGGAGGGGTCCGCGCGCATGCCTGCTCGACCCCGGCCTCCGCCATATCACTCCGGTGATAGCGGCGTGCGGCCCGCGCTGCTCCCTTCGGCGGCACCCTTTTCCAGGACCGACTGCGCAGGCATCGGTAGACAGACGCCCGTCGATGAAAACGTTTACAAAGCAGATTTCCCTTTCCGCCGCGATCGCCCTGGCGCTTTCGGTACCGGCCTTCGCCGCTGAAACCGTGGCTGCCTTCACCGTGCTGGGCCTGGAGAAGGCTCCGGCCTCCGGCGATGTCGCCGTGCTTGCCGCGCAACTGCCGGCGCTGGATGCCGATGTCATCGCCGTGGACAGCGTTGAACGGGCTGCCGGGCAGATCGATCCGCTGCAGACCCTGGCTGACCAGTTGGGTTACGCCTACCGCTTCGTCACCTTGGCAACGGATGCGCAGGGCACCACGCGCGGCCAGGTGCTGCTGAGCCGCTTGCCGGTGCAGGAGGAATCCGGGCCAGGCCAGGCGGGGCGTGGTTATGTGCGGCTGGCTGATGGTCGCCACGTGGTGGCGGTGTATGCCGGTAGCGGCGAGGATCCGCAGGCGCTGGCGGCATGGGTGCAGTCCACGCGGCTGGGCGCGCCGGCGGTGTGGCTGGGCGCACGCGGAACGGATGCCGACGGGTTCACGGCGACGGCGCTTGAAGGCGCATCCAGTTCCGGCTTCGCCCCAGGTGATGCCGGCAAGGTGGCGTTGCACGATGCGGCCGGCAAGCAGTTGGCCGCGCGCCTGTTGAGCCTGCCTTATGCGGGCGACGGCGATGCGGCACGGCCGTGGATGGATACCACGCTTGGTGCCGACGAACGCACGCGCCTGCTGCTGGGACAGATGACCCAGGATGAAAAGTTCCAGATGCTGCGCAGCTACTTCGGGCTGGGCAAGGATGGAGGTCCGCTGCCGGAAGGTGCAGTCGGCTCGGCCGGGTTCGTCCCCGGCGTGCCGCGGCTGGGTATCCCGGCGCAGCAGTCGGCCGATGCCGGCGTGGGCGTGACCAACCCCGGTGGCATCCGACCGGGCGACTTCGCCACCGCGATGCCGTCGGGGCCGTCCACTGCCTCCAGCTGGAACCCGGCGATCGCCTATGCAGGCGGAGCCACCATGGGCCGTGAAGCCTGGCAGCAGCGCTTCAACATCCTGCTCGGTGGCAGCGTCAACCTGCAGCGCGATCCGCGCAATGGCCGCAATTTCGAGTACGCCGGCGAAGATCCGCTGCTGGCCGGCATGATCGTCGGCGAGTCGATCCGCGGCATCCAGAGCCAGCACGTCATCTCCACCATCAAGCATTACGCGATGAACGACATGGAGACGCGGCGCAACTTCCACAGCGTGGACATCGGCGAGCAGGCGATGCATGAATCGGACCTGTTGGCTTTCGAGATCGCCATCGAACACGGCAAGCCAGGTTCTGCGATGTGCTCATACAACAAGATCAACGGCATCTACGGCTGCGAACATCCATACCTGATGAACCAGGTGCTGAAGCAGGAATGGATGTTCCCCGGTTTCGTGATGTCCGACTGGGGTGGCGTGCACAGTGGGTCCAAGGCGGCACTGGCGGGGCTGGACCAGCAGTCGGCCGGTGAAGTGTTCGATGCCACCACGTTCTTCGATGCGCCGTTGCGCCTGGCCGTCGAGGGTGGGGTGGTGCCGCAGGCACGCCTGGACGACATGGTGTCGCGCATCCTGCGCACGATGTTCCTGCATGGCAACTTCGACAACCCGCCGCAGCACCAGCCGATCGACGTGGAAGCCGGTTTCGCTGCCGCGCAGCGCACGGTGGAAGAGGGCAGCGTGTTGTTGCGCAACGAGGGCAACCTGCTGCCGTTGGCCGACAGTGCCAAGCGGATCGTCATCATTGGCGGCCATGCCGACAAGGGCGTCATCGGTGGCGGTGGCTCGTCGATGGTCGGCATTACCGCCAAGGGCGGCAACGCGGTGCCGGGCGTGCTGCCGACCACCTGGCCGGGCCCGGTGATCTTCCATCCGTCCTCGCCGCTGGAGGCATTGCGTGCCGCGCGCCCGGATGCGGACATCCAGTACGTGGATGGCAGCAACGTGGCTGCAGCCGCGCGCGCAGCGGCCCAGGCCGACGTGGCCATCGTGTTCGCCACCCAGTGGTCGGCAGAATCGGTGGACCTGCCGGACATGCAGCTGCCAGGCAAGCAGGATGGCCTGATCGGCGCGGTGGCCAAGGCCAATGCGAACACCGTGGTGGTGCTGGAAACCAACGGCCCGGTGCGCACGCCGTGGCTGGCGCAGGTGCCGGCGCTGCTGCAGGCCTGGTATCCGGGCATCCGCGGCGGCGAAGGCATTGCCGCGCTGCTGACCGGCACGGTCAATCCGTCCGCGCGCCTGCCGGTGACCTGGATGGTCGACGAATCGCAGCTGCCGCGTCCGCACGTGCCGGGGCTGGGTTTCAATCCGGAACAGCCGCCGGTGGATGTCTTCGATTTCGATATCGAAGGTGCGAACGTGGGCTACAAATGGTTCGCGGCCAAGGGCCTGACCCCGACCTTCGCCTTCGGCCATGGTCTTTCGTACACCACCTTCGCCTACGACAACCTGCAGGTGAACGTGGAGGGCCAGCGGCTGGTGGCCAGCGTGGACATCCGCAACACCGGTGCGCGCGCCGGTGCCGACGTGGCCCAGCTGTACCTGAAGCTGCCGCAGGGCAGCACCACGCCGATCCGGCTGGTTGGTTTCGAGAAGGTGATGCTGCAGCCGGGCGAACAGCGCCGTATCCGCATCGAAGCCGAGCCAAAGACGCTGGCCAGCTTCGATACGGCCACCCGGCAGTGGAAGATCGCGGCCGGCAGCTACCAGCTGCAGTTGGGTCGCACGGCGGCCGAGCCGTTGCAGGTGGTGGACGTGGAACTGCCCGGGATCGTCGTGCGGTAAGGCGGGAAGCAGGCGCCGCTGGTGGTGGCGGGGAACCGGAATGGCCCGTCACCCCCGCAGGCGGTCCCGTAACGCGCGCGGGCGTAATGTCTGTCGCAGGCACCCATCCGCGTTTCCATGAGGGAAAGACAGATGATTGATTACCAGTTGAAGGGAAAGACCGCGATCGTCACCGGTGGCGTATCCGGTATCGGGCTGGCCGTGGCCAGGGTGCTGGCGGCATCCGGCGCGCGCGTTTCGGTCTGGGACCTGAAGCCGGAGGCAGTCGACGCCACTGCAGCGGCGCTGCGCGATACCGGCGTGGAAGCCATCGGCATCGCGCTGGATGTCACTGACGAGACGGCGGTGGACGCGGCGGTGAAGCGCACCGTGCAGGAGTTGGGGGGCGTGGACATCGCGGTCAACAACGCCGGCATCAGTGGGCCGGCAGCGAGCAGCGGGGACTATCCGATCGACGGGTGGCGACGGGTGATCGAGGTCAACCTGAGCAGCGTGTTCCTGTGCCAGCGCGCGCAGATCCAGGCCATGCGTGCAGCCGGTAACGGCGGCAGCATCATCAACATGGCCTCCATCCTGGGGCAGGTGGGCTACGCCGGATCGGTCGCCTATGCAGCGGCCAAGCACGGCGTGGTCGGCCTGACCCAGACCGCCGCGTGGGAACATGCCGCCGACCGCATCCGCATCAACGCGGTGGGCCCGGGGTTCATCAATACGCCGCTGCTGGACCAGATGGACGCCAAGGTACGCGCGACGCTGGAAAGCCGCCATGCCCTGAAGCGGTTGGGCACGCCTGAAGAAGTGGCGGCGCTGGTGGCCTGGTTGGCCAGTGATGCGGCGTCGTTCGCGACCGGTGCCTATTACCCCATCGATGGTGGTTACCTGGCGGTGTAACCGGGCTGGCGGCCCCGGCCGTCGCTACCCTGCGCGGAAGCCTGCTTCACGGCATCCGCACACGCATCCGGCCAACGTCTGCGCACGGGCGTCGGGAGAGGTGCGATGGACTTCAGCCAGGATGTATCGCTGCTGCTGCGCGTAGCGGCAGCCATGCTGTTCGGTGGCGTGCTTGGGTTCGAGCGTGAGCTTGGCAAGCATGCCGCCGGGCTGCGCACGCACATGCTGATCGCCGGTGCGGCGGCCTTGATCGTCGGGCTGGGCGATTCGGTCGCCGAACATTTCCAGCAGGACCAGTATCGCGACCTGCTGCAGATCGATCCCATCCGCCTGATCGAGGCGGTGGTGGCGTGCGTGGGCTTCGTCGCCGCCGGCACCATCCTGCGCGGCTCGCGCGAGGAAGAGGTCAGTGGGCTGACCACGGCCAGTTCGCTGATCATGTCCGCGGCGATCGGCATCGCGGTCGGCATCGGCGCCTATGTGATCGCCACCGGGGTGACCGTGTTGTGCCTGGTCGTGCTGGCGGTGATCCGGCAGCTGGAGAAGCGGATGCAGAAGTGACGGGTTACTCTTTGCTGGACGGCCAGCGGCCGTCGCTACCAGGGCCTTGGACCGCTTGCACCCATGATCATTTCTGCCTCCACCGATTATCGTGCTGCTGCGCAGCGCCGGCTGCCGCCGTTCCTGTTCCATTACGTTGACGGCGGCGCTTATGCCGAGCACACGTTGAAGCGCAACGTGTCCGACCTGGCCGACATCGCCTTGCGCCAGCGCGTGCTGCGCGACATGGGCGAACTGAGCCTGGAGACCGAGCTGTTCGGCGAAACGCTGGCGATGCCGGTGGCGCTGGCACCGGTGGGATTGACCGGGATGTTCGCCCGGCGCGGCGAGAGGCAGGCGGCACGTGCGGCGGCCAGCCGCGGCATCCCGTTCACCCTGTCCACCGTGTCGGTATGTCCTATCGAAGAGGTGGCTCCGGCCATCCCGCGGCCGATGTGGTTCCAGCTGTACGTGCTGCGCGACCGTGGCTTCATGCGCAATGCACTGGAACGCGCGCAGGCAGCGGGAGTGACCACGCTGGTGTTCACCGTGGACATGCCGGTGCCCGGTGCGCGTTACCGCGATGCGCATTCGGGCATGAGCGGGCCCAACGCGGCATTGCGCCGCATCGGCCAGGCCATCACCCACCCGCACTGGGCGTGGGACGTGGGCCTGCGCGGGCGCCCGCATGACCTGGGCAACATCTCCACCTACCGCGGCAACCCCACCGGGCTGGCGGACTACATAGGCTGGCTGGGCAGCAACTTCGATCCGTCCATTTCGTGGAAGGACCTGGAGTGGATACGCGAGTTCTGGAAAGGCCAGATGGTCATCAAGGGCATCCTTGACCCGGACGACGCACGCGACGCGGTCAGGTTCGGTGCCGATGGCATCGTGGTGTCCAACCATGGCGGGCGCCAGCTTGATGGCGTGCTGTCCACCGCACGCGCGTTGCCGGCGATTGCCGATGCGGTGCAGGGTGATCTGAAGATCCTCGCCGATTCGGGCATCCGCACCGGGCTGGACGTGGTGCACATGCTGGCGCTGGGTGCCGATACGGTGCTGCTGGGACGCGCCTTCGTGTACGCGCTTGCGGCGCAGGGTGAAGCGGGCGTGGCCAACCTGCTGGACCTGGTGGCCGCGGAAATGCGCGTGGCGATGACGCTCACCGGCGCGCGCACGATTGCTGACATCGGCCGCCATTCGTTGGCCGGGTAGAGCGGGTCCATGACCCGCTGCTGTTGCTGTGCTGACGGGCATGGCCCGTCACTACCGGTGGAGCGGGGTCCATGACTTCTGCTGTTGCTGTGCTGACGGGCATGGCCCGTCACTATCGGTAGAGCGGGTCCATGACCCGCTGCTGTTGCTGTGCTGACGGGCATGGCCCGTCACTACCGGTGGAGCGGGGTCCATGACTTCTGCTGTTGCCGTGCTGACGGGCATGGCCCGTCACTACCGGTAGAGCGGGTCCATGACTTCTGCTGTTGCTGTGCTGACGGGCATGGCCCGTCACTACCGGTGGAGCGGGGTCCATGACTTCTGCTGTTGCCGTGCTGACGGGCATGGCCCGTCACTACCTTGATGCATGGCTGTCATGGCAACGCTTGTGCCAGGTAGGATTCGATGACGTAGCTGAAAGGATGCCGGTCGCGGTCGCGCAGCAAGGCATGCACTTCCAGCAGCACCGCTTTCGGACCTTCCCCGCGTGGCGGCCAGTAGGCCTCGTCGCGCAGCGTCTGGCGCTGGAATCCCAGCGGCCCGACCACGCGTCCGAAGGGTTCGTCGCTGCCATCGAGCACCTTGTTCATCGCCGGTGTCAGCAAGCCCGGTACGTACCAGTTGTCGGCCTCCGACAGCACGCGCTGGCCGCAGGCCAACTGCACGCGCCGGTAGCGCAGCGGCGTATCGGCTTGCACCTGCAGCGCCTTGCGCACTTCTTCCGGGGCGTCGCGCTGCACGTCGCGCACCTGCACGGCGCGCACCCGCGCCTTGGCGGCCAGGCCATGTTCGGCACACCAGGCTTCCAGCGTGGCGGTGGCGCTATGGCCGGCCAGCAGGCGCGCATGCAGTGCCTGTGCCTGCTCGGCGCGCGCAAGCTGTGGCTGCACCGCGGCCGGCGGCGCAGGTCCGGCTGCGGCAGCAAAGGCAGCCACCGGTGCGGCGGCCAGCAGTGATGCGGCTTGCCAGCGAAGTCGGTCGGTGCGGTCGAACGGGCCCATGTGGATCCTGGGTAAAGGCTGTGCTGGAGTTTAACCTTTCCGGCCAGAAGCCGCTGTCGACAAGGCCGGTCCGATACCGTCCGCATGCCTGCCGGCAACCCCGGGATGTCATTGCAGGCAGGCCTGCCTGGACCCTCCGCTCATCGTGCTTCGTCATCTACCTGGCGCTTGAGTTCCAGCGCCAGCGCACGCACGCCGTCGTCGGCATTGTCGCGGTACAGGATGCCGATCTCGTAGCTGTCGATCACCGGCAGCCCACGCTGGCCATCGATGACCTGGTGCCCGGCCAGCACGGCGCGCCGCGGCAGCAGGCTGATGCCGATGCCATCTGCGACCGCGCCCTGGATGCCACTCAACGAAGAGCTGGTGAACGTGATCCGCCAGCGGCCACCGGACGCTTCGATGGCATGGATCATTTCGTCCCGATACAGGCCGCGCGGCGGGAAGGTCACCAGTGGCAGCGTTTCCTGTTGCACGCACGGTTCGTGTGCGCTGTCGATCCAATGCATCGGTTCGGGCCAGCAGTACACCGCCGGGCGGCTGTTGCGGCGCTGCTTGACCAGTGCCAGGTCCAGTTCACCGTGGTCGAAGGCGTGGGCCAGGTCGCGGCTGAGGCCGCTGCTGATCTCCAGCCGCACGCGTGGATGGCGGCGACTGAAGGCGGCAAGCATGCGCGTGGTCCGTGGGTTGACGAAGTCTTCGGGCACGCCCAGCCGCAGCGTGGTCGCCACGGTGGCACCGGCCAGCGCCTGCAGCAGTTCGTCGTTGAGCCCGAGCATCCGCCGCGCGTAGCCCAGCAGGATGTGGCCTGCGTCGGTGGGCTGTACATCGCGATGGCCGCGTTCCAGCAGCCGGTGGCCGGCCAGCATTTCCAGCCGGCGGATCTTCTGGCTGACCGTGGACTGGGTCGAATGCAGGCGGCTGGCGGCGGTGGTGAAGCTGCCGCAGTCGGCCACCCTCACCAAGGCACGCAACAGGTCCAGTTCGAACAGGGATCTATTCGTTTCATTCATCACAGGCATTCACTTATTTCGTTTCCGCATGTCGCCATCCACTTCTACCCTAGATGGCGAGGGCAGGCCAGCATGCTGCCCGAGCCCTTTCCCCGGCGCGCCCCGCCGCCCTCCTGGATGTTCCCATGCCAATGCCCACCCGTTCGCTGCTGTTGCTCGCACTTGCCACCGCGTTGCCCGCCACCGCCGTCGCTGCCGCCGCAGGCAGACAGGCCGACCTGTTGATCCGGCACGCCACCGTGGTCGACGTGGAGCATGCGCGCACGCTGCCCGGCCAGAGCGTGGCCATCCGCGGTGGGGACATCGTCGCGGTGGGAGCGGATGCAGGCGTGGCCGCCGAGTGGAGCGCCGACCGGCAGGTCGATGCCAACGGCCGCTACCTGATCCCCGGGTTGTGGGACATGCACGTGCACTTCGGTGGCGGCCCGGCGTTGGTGGAAGAGAACAAGGCGCTGCTGCCGCTGTACCTGGCACATGGCATCACCACCGTGCGTGATGCCTCCGGTGACCTGCCACGGCAGGTGCTGGAATGGCGTGGGCAGATCGCAGCCGGCACGCTGCCCGGCCCGCGGCTGCTGACTTCCGGCGCCAAGATCGAAGGGGTGAAGCCGGTCTGGAAGGGCACCATCGAAGTGGGCAGCACCGCCGACGTGGATGCGGCGATCAAACGCCTGCGCAACGACCGGGTGGACTTCGTCAAGATCACCGACAGCACGTTGAAGCCGGAGCTGTTCCTGTATGCCGCCAGCGAGGCGCGCAAGGCCGGGCTGAAAGCGTCGGGGCACATCCCGATGGCGCTGACGGTGGAGCAGGCGGTGGATGCCGGGCTGGCTTCCATCGAACACCTGGATTACGCCTATAAGGCCGGCAGCCGCGATGAGGCGACGATCGCGGCCGACTTCGCCGCGGGCCGCATCGACCGCGCCGAGGCCAACCAGCGCCTGGCCGGCAGCTTCGACCGGGCTACCGCGCTGGCGGCCTACCGCGATTTCGCACGGCGCGGGGTGTTCGTGACGCCGACCCTCAACGGCGGACGCATCCTCGATTTCCTCGACCAGGACGATCACCATGACGACCCGTACCTGGCCTATATCGGCCCGGGGTTGCGTGCGACCTATGCCTGGCGGGTGGAGCGCGCGGCCAAGGCCACGCCGGCGCAGGTGCAGGCACGGCACCAGCACTACAAGGAGGTAGCGGCGGTGCTGCCGATGCTGCAGGAAGCGGGCGTCACGATCATGGCCGGCACCGACGCCGGCTTCCTCAACTCCTTCAACTTCCCCGGCATCGGGCTGCACCAGGAACTGCAGCTGTTCGTGGCCGAAGGGTTGACCGCACCGCAGGCGCTGTCGGCTGCCACCCGTGCCGGCCCGGCATGGTTCGGGCAACTGGACCGCTACGGTTCGATCGCCGTCGGCAAGGCGGCCGACCTGGTGCTGCTGGATGCCAATCCGCTGCAGGACATCAAGGCGACCGAAGCCATCGACACAGTCGTGGTGCGCGGCCAGGTGCATGACCGGGCGGCGCTGGATGCGATGTTGCTGCAGGCGCGCACGCAGGTGCAGCAGTGGAACCTGCAGGCAGGAAAGGCGCGCTGAGGCTCAGTCGCCGCTGCGCGTTGCGGCGGTGCCGCCCTTGCCGCACCGGCAGGGGCACTGGCAGCCGTCACGGCGCGGCCGCTTGCTGTCCAGCACCCCGGCGAACAGTTCCGCGCCCATGATGCCGGTGGGGAAGGCGATGATGCCGTAGCCGAGCAGGATGGCGCACGCGGTGATCAACCGGCCCAGGCTGGTCTGTGGCGTGATGTCGCCATAGCCGGTGGTGCTCATGGTCACCGCTGCCCAGTAGACGCTTGCTGGAATGCTGCTGAAGCCGTTGCCGGGACCTTCGACCAGGAAGATGACGGTGCCCAGCACCACCACCAGCAGCACCATCACCCCGATGAAGACCAGGATCTTGCGCCGGGCACGGACCAGGGCCTGGCGCAGGTGGCGGGTTTCGTCCAGGTAGACCGGCAACTGCAGGATGCGGAACAGCCGCAGCAGGCGCAGCAGCCGCACGTCGGCCAGCACGTGCAGCCCGGGCAGCAGCAGGGCAAGGAAGGCCGGGAGGATGGACAGCAGGTCGACGATGCCGAAGAAGCTGCGCGCGTAGCGCCACGGTGAGCGCAGCAGCCACAGGCGCAGCAGGTACTCCAGCGTGAACAGTGCGGTGAATATCCATTCCAGTGCATGCAGCAGGCGGCCATGGCGCTGGTGCACTTCGGCCACGCTGTCCAGCATCAGCACCAGCACGCTGAGTACGATGAGCACCATCACCAGCGCTTCGGCGCGACGCATCAGCGATGCGCGTTCGGTGACGCGGCGGACAGCGCTGCGGAGGTGGGGGAGTGGAAGGGGCATGGGAGTAGCGCAGGGCGGAGGGGTCGTATCCGGCTGGCCTGCCGGTGCAGCCGCGAAGCTTCGGCCCTGCACGCGCTGCACGGAATACAGCAATCGCGAAATGCTGGCCGATGCCGCTGGTGGCCCTGTGCAGTGGCGTACCGGTCCAGCAAGGTGGGGCGGAACAGGAGGACGCCATGCACGCTGCGGCATTGTGGTTGCTGCTGTCCCTGGCCGGTGCGGGACAGATGGACCCAACGATGGCCGGCGTGGTGTACCGGTGCGGGCAGGCCGATGCGGTGCGTTACCAGGACGTTCCCTGCGCGGCAGGCGAAGCATCGCATCGCTGGCGTCCACCTGCGGGCCGCGTGGACCCGGCTGACGTGGCCGGCCCGGCCATCGTGAAGCGGGCCCCGGCAGCCGCCGCGCGGGGCAAGGCTGCCTCACGCCGGCGTCGCATTGCCGGGAGGAAGCCTGCGATGGCGCTGATTACGATCCAGCAGGACCCGGCCGCCTGTCGCAGGATGCAGCGACAGCGCGAAAATGCCCTTCGGCAGCGCCGCCGGGCACCCGGCTACCTGCTCGAACGGGCCTGGGACGACCGCGTCCGTGATGCATGCCGATGAAACAGACTGCATCGGCTGCAGGATTCAGGCGCGTCCTATGTGGATGCCGGTCAGGTCTGAATATCGTGGTCGGCTTCCTTCGCGAATCGTCCCTTGCCGACGCGCGCTTGCCTTCGACGGCAGGTGGCGCGGCCGGCCCCCGCTGCAATGAATGCCATCCTGCAACGCCTCTCCGCTGTGTTTCCCTGGCCTGGCCGTGCCGCCGGCAACGAGGACGGCGACCTGCGTGCGCTGCGCAGCCACCCGCGTCGCCTGCTCTACATCGCCGGGGCGTTGCTGGGCCTGTTGCTGCTGTCTGCGCTGGTGGCGGCCGTGGCCCTGCATGTACGCCGCTACCAGGAGGATCGCCTGCAGGGCTTCGTGCGGGCACAGGCGGCATTGGCCGCGCAGCTGACCCGCCATGACGCCAGCTACGCACGGCTGGTCAACATGACCGAGTACGCGTGGCAGCACCGCATGGACAGCGATCCGGCGGTGCTGGCCGCCGATGCACGCGCCTATCTGCACGATGGCCAGCGGCTGGTGCTGCAGCAGGGCGAACGTGGTGCGCCGCAGCTGGTGATCGGGCTGGGTACCGAACGCTGGCCGGCCGGACGCCTGCAGCGCTACCTGGCGCTGTCCCGTTCGATGTCGACGATCTCGCGCATGGCCTTTGCCGGCACCGATGTCGAAGCAGCAGGCGCGGCCTATTTCCTCGACCCGACCGGCCACCTGGCAGTGTTGAACCAGGGGCTGGCCGACAGCGATGCCTCTGCTTCGCTGCCACAGCTCGATCGCGAGCAACGCTTCGCGCGGATGCGTGCCTACGCCAACCTGTCGCCACCGGCATCGCCGGGTGACAGCGTGCCGGCGCTGCGCCCGGCCACCGGCAATGGAAGGGCGCGGCTGGGATTCGCCGCCCATCCCGTCACCGGGCGCGCCTCGCTGGTGTCGGTGTTCCCGGCCCATGACGGCATGCGCGGGCTGGGCGTGTTCGTGGCGTTCGAGCCCACCGATGGCCTGGCCCGGGTGTTGCGCGAGGCCAGCGACAGCAACCTGCTGGTGGTGGCGCCCAATGGCGAGGTGATCCTCGGTTCGCGTGCCGGCAACGAGATGCACCTGGTCGGGGCAATGCACGAGGCCGGGCTGTGGACGCATGCGCGCAGCGGCGTGACGGTGCACCGGCGCGGTGGGCAGTTCTACATCGCCGCGCTGGTCGCCGGCACCGACTGGCTGCTGGTGACGACCTACGGCTGGCGCGACATGCTGGCCGATGGCCAGCGCCTGGGGGTACTGGCCGCGGTGGTATGGACGGTGCTGATGGCGGTGCTGTGGCTGCTGCTGGCCTGGATCGACCGGCGCGTGCTGGCGCCGGCGGCCCGGCGTGCTGGCCGCGTATATGCGAGCGAGCAGATGTTCCGTTCGCTGATCCAGATGACGCCGATCGGGCTGTGCCTGCTCGACAGCGGGCAGGCCGTGCCGGTGGTGCAGAACGAACTGGCGCAGCGTTATGCCGGCGCGGCCGAGCGCGCGGGCCTGCCCCTGTACGAGGCGCTGCTGCAGGGCCATGCAGGGGCCACGGCGGGGCAGGAGGAAAACATGGACGTGCGCGAGTTCGAACTGTCGCACGCCGGCGCACGCAAGGTGGCGGCACGCCACCTGCTGGTGCGTGCCACCGAAGTGGTGCACCAGGGGCGCGTGGTGCTGTTGTGCGCCTTGCAGGACCTCACCGCGCGGGTGGAACTGCAGGAACAGCGCGATCGGCTGCACGAGGATGCCGAGGCCGCCAATCGTGCCAAGATGCATTTCCTGGCCATGATGAGCCATGAAATCCGCACGCCGCTGCATGGCATCCTCGGCCACCTGGAGTTGTTCGGGCGCTCCCGGCTGGATCCCGAACAGCGCACCCGCCTGCGACGCATCATCCAGTCGGCCGACTCGCTGCTGCTGATCATCAACGACGTGCTGGACCTGGAACGGATCGAGGCCGGCCGGATGGAGGTGGAACTGGTGGACTTCGAACCGGTGGTGCTGCTGGAACGGGTGGCGCTGCTGTATGCGCCGCTGGCGCAGGGCAAGGGCGTGGACCTGGACCTGGTGGTCGATGCCGGCCTGGGGCCGCTGTACCGTGGCGCGCTGGGCTGGATGGAACAGGTGCTGCGCAACCTGGTCAGCAATGCCGTCAAGTTCACCGCATCCGGACGTATCGAGATACGCATCCTGCCGGCGCGGCAATCGCCTGGCCTGCGGCTGGAGGTCGCCGATTCCGGTATCGGCCTCAGCGAGGCGCAGCAGCAGCGGCTGTTCCAGCCGTTCATGCAGGCGGACGAAACCATCAGCGACCGTTTCGGCGGCTCGGGGCTCGGGCTTTCGCTGTGTCGCCAGCTGTGCCAGCTGATGGGCGGCGACATCGATGTGCGCAGCACGCCCGGGGTGGGCAGCGTGTTCGGTTTCAGCGTCCCGGTGCAGCCGTGCCTGCAGGATGATGCCGTGCTGCCCGGGCCATTGGCCGGCCGCACCATTCTCGTGCATTCGGCGGTGGCCAGTTGGCGCGATGAACTGAGCCGTCGGCTGCGGGGTTGGGGTGCGGTGCCGTTGCCATTGGAGCATCCGGGCGACGTGGCACAGGTCACCGGGGTGGAAGGCATGCCGCTGGTCCTGTTCGAGCGCAACCAACCGGTGATCGGTGACGAGGCGCTGCAGCGCTGTGAACGCGTGGTCCGGGTCCGCGCCGACGGTCCCCTGCGTGCCTCGCGGCGGCAGGGGCATTGGCGCGCGTCCTGCTATTCGGGCCAATCGCTGCTGGAAGCGCTGGAGGCGACGGACGGGCCGGGTACCGCCATGGTCGCGTACAGCCCCATCATGGCGGCGCCTGCCGCAATCGGCTAGATTCGGAGCCGCCGCAACGGCGCAGAAGAGGACAAGGCTTGGACAGGCTGCCATCCACCGACGCATCGGTAGCGCAGGAGCGCGCGCAGTTGCCTGCACTGCGTCGCCACCAGCGCCGGCTGCTGTTTGGCGGCGGCGGGCTGGTCAGCCTGCTGATCGTGCTCACCGCCGTGGTGGCCGCATTCTCCGACGTCAACGATTTCCATGCCGCCGAACGCCAGCGTTTCACCGAAGCGCGCACATCGGTGGATTACTTCCTGTTCCAGCGCGACCGCGCCTACGCCACCATCATCAATGGCACTGACGCGATGTGGAGCAGCCAGCAGGCCTATCTGCAGCACCAGGGCGCGCCGCTGGCCGAGCGCTTCGAGGCCAGCGGCGGCGAACTGCTGGTACGTGCCGAAGGGCCGGCGGCGGTACCGTGGCTGGTGCTTGGGCGCAGCGACAAACCGATGCCGCGTCCCCTGCTGGACGCATACCTGGGGCTGGTGGCCGAGCATTCGGCGTATACCGCGGCCACCATTACCGCCCTGCGTGCACAGGGCATGGTCACGATGTACGCCTACGAACCGGAGGGCCGGCTGCTGGCGGTATCCGGCGTGGCCGACGAGGCGCAGTTGATGCGTGCGTTGCGGGTTGGATCGCGCGAGGAGATATTCGCGCGGCTGCTGGTCACCGAAGAGGCGGCGCGCCTGGTGCGCCCGGCGGCGGGCCCGGTACAGCACGCGGCGGCCAGCGGGCGGCTGGTTTCGCGTTTCGATGCCAACCCGGTCACCGGCCAGCCCTCGCTGGTCGGCCTGCAGACGCTTGCCGAAGGGCGCACGCCGTTCCTGCGGCGCGTGGTGTTCGAACCGGTGGAGAGCATCAAGACCCGGCTGGACGAGCGCGAGTCCGGGGCGTTCGCGGTGATCACGCGCGATGGACGCACCGTGCTGCGCAGCGCGGCCATGCCGCACGATCCCGACGCCGGGCTGGTCCAGCGCGCCATGGGCCAGGCGGGGGAGGGCGACCATCGTTTCTTCAGCCATGGCAGTTTCGTGGTCGCCGGTGCGCTGCGTGGCGTGGACTGGACCATGATCCACGCCTATGGCTGGAATGCACTGTGGGCTGACAAGGGGGCACGGCTGCTGGCCCAGCTGCTGGCGGCGGTGACCATCCTGGCGGCCTTGTGGTGGCTGCTGCTGCGGATGGACCGGCGGATATTCGCCCCGGCATTGGCCGATGCCTCGCGGGTGTATGAAAGCGAAGCGCTGAGCCGGGTGATCATCGATACCTCGCCGGTCGGCCTGGTGCTGATCGACCCACATACCGGGCAACCGCTGGTCCAGAACGAACTGGCCCGGCAGATGGCCAGTGACGCCGGTGGCAGCGGTGGCGACCTGTATGCCCTGCTGGCGGAACAGGCACGCCAGCAGCCCGGGCAGGCGGCACATGAATTCCAGTGGGCCACCCCGGCCGGCACGCTTCCGGATATCCGCCTGCAGGTATCGATGGCTCCTGCGAGCTATCGCGAGCGTGCCGTATGGGTGTGTGCGCTGCGCGACGTGACCGCGCAGGCAGAGCTGGAAAGGACGCTGCGCGATGCCCGTCGCGATGCAGAACGTGCACGCGAATCCGCTGAATCCGCATCGCGTGCCAAGACCGCGTTCGTGGCCACGATGAGCCACGAGATACGCACCCCGCTGAACGGCGTGCTGGGCCACCTGGAACTGCTGGGAAGATCGCCGATGCAGCCGGCGCAGCGCGAACGGCTGGACCGCATCCGGCTGTCGGCCGATGCGCTGATGGGCATCATCAGCGACGTGCTGGACTTCTCCAAGATCGAGGCGGGCCAGCTGGACATCGACCCGGTGCGGTTCGAGCCACGGCCCTTGATCGAACAGGCAGCGCTGCTTTATTCCGCTGACGCACAGCGCAAGGGCGTCAAGCTGTACTACGCCATCGAGCCGGAGCTGGAAAGGCCGTTCGAGGCGGATGTGCATCGTATCCGGCAGATCCTCAACAACCTGCTCAGCAACGCGGTCAAGTTCACCGAATCCGGCCGCATCGCGGTCCGGGCCGGCCTGTTGCAACGTCCACCCGGGGCCGCGCCGATGTTGCGCCTGCAGGTGGTGGATTCGGGCATCGGGCTGGATGAGGAGCAGCTGGCGCAGCTGTTCCAGCCGTTCCAGCAGGCAGATGCGAGCATCTCGCGGCGCTATGGGGGCAGCGGCCTCGGCCTTGCCCTGTGCCAGCAGCTGGCGCGCCTGCTGGGTGGCAGCATCCAGGCGGAAAGCACATTGGGCGTGGGCAGCGTGTTTTCGCTGGAAGTGCCGGTGCAACCGGCGGAGCGCGCCACCGAACCGCCGCGCCCGCTGCTCGGCAGGCGCATCACCTTGCTGTCGGCCGCAGCCGAATGGCGTACCGAGATCGGTCGCCTGCTCAAGCGCTGGGGCGCGGAGGTGCTGGTCATCGAGCAGCCAGGGCAGGTGGCCGGCGTGGTATCGGAGGCCACGCTGCTGCTGTTCGGGGAGCGGCGCGCCTGGGGCGTGGATGAGGAACAGGCGCTGATGCAGGCACATCGTCGCGTGGTGCGCGCCTACCCGGCTGGGCCGTTGTCCGCGGAAGACAAGCCCGATGGACTGCATGTGAGCTGCTATGCCAGCGACGCGCTGTTGCGCGCGCTGGACGATGCACGCCGTGACGCGGTACGGGTGTTGCCTGAAGTGCTGCCTGCGCCGGCAACGGAAAACGGGCGCATCCTGCTGGTGGAAGACAACCCGGTCAACCGCGAGCTGATCCAGCAGCAACTGGAAGAACTCGGCTATGGCGTGGATGCCGCGGAGAATGGCAAGGAGGCATTGCTGGCATGGGACCCGCAAGCGCATGTCGCCGTGCTGACCGACATCAACATGCCGATCATGGACGGATACCAGCTCGCCGCGGCGCTGCGCAGCCGCGCGCCGCACCTGCCGATCCTGGCGGTGACGGCCACCGCATTGGCCAGCGAACGGGAACGTTGCCGCCAGGCGGGCATCACCGACCTGCTGCTCAAGCCGTTGAACCTTGGCAACCTGGCACGCGCGCTGCAGGCCCACCTGGGCACCGCGCCGGTCCCGGGATCCAGCGCTGTCGCGGTTCCCACGCCTGCTGCCGCCGATATGCCCGAGCGCCTGCGGCGTACTTTCGTGGACAGTTCCCGTGACGACCTGGCGCGGGCCAGACGCGCGCTGCTACGGAGGGACGATGAGGCCCTGCTGGACCGCATGCACGCCTTGAAAGGCGTACTGATGATGCTGGGCCAGCGCGATCTCGGCAGGCGCTGTGGCCAGGTGGAAGCGGACCTGCGCGAGGGCCGGGAACGGATTGCCGATGACCTGCCGCAGTTGTTGCAGGACCTGGATGCGCTGGTGGAGCACCACGCCAGCCTGCTGCCACCGCAGGGTGACGGCAATGCCTGACCGCAACGCATGTGGCCGCAACTACCGGCCGAAGCCGTCAGTCGGCAGGCGTGGTCTTGCCCAGGCCGAGTTCCACGGCGTATTTGAACAGGTCCGCATCGCGTTCGATCCCCAGCTTGGCCATGCCGTTGACCTTCTGCGTGCTGATGGTCTGCTTGCGCCTGCCGAGCTGGTCGGCGATGGCATTGACGCTGAGGCCGGCGACGAACAACGACAGCACTTCATGTTCGCGCGGCGACAGCGGCAGCGGCGTGCGCACGTTGCCACGCAGCGGCAGCAGCGCCGCGATGCTGGGCGACAGATAACGCCTGCGGACGTGCGCGGCCATCACCGCGGCGGCGATATGGCCGACATCATCGCCCTTGCTGAGGATATGGGTGATGCCGGCCGCCGACAGCGCCTGCACGATGGCGGGCTGGTCCATGCCGGTGAAAACCACGATATGCATGGCCGGGTAGCGCGCCTGCAGCAGCGCCAGCAGTTCCAGTCCATCGCCGTGCTCGCCATGCGGCATCGCATAGTCGGTCACCAGCACGTCGCAGGGCTGGGAATCCAGCAGCGTGACCAGCTCGGTGGAATCGACCGCCGAACCGATGTGGTGCAGCGCAGGGACCGTATCCAGTGCCGCTTCGATCGCCATCCGGATCAGCGGGTGGTCGTCGGCTACGGCCACGCGGATCGTGTTGTCGGCCATTATGGACTCCAGGTTTCGTGTTTGGCCCGATGCAGTTCCGGGCGCGCCGCAACTATATGCCAGCTGGCTTCGAAGGTGGCATCCTGCAGCACATTCCTCCCTTGCCATGGGCCACCAGCGTGACCATCCGTATCGCAATCGCCGATGACCATCCGGTCCTGCTGGCCGGAATGGAGCACCTGCTGCAGTCGCGGCCCGGGCTGGTCGTGGCCGGCCTGGTGAAGAACTCCACCGCACTGGTCGAGCTTGTCAGCAGCACCAGCGTGGACGTGGTGGTAACGGACTTTTCGATGCCGCATGGCCGCTATGGCGACGGCATCGCCATGCTGCGCTTCCTGCAACGGCGCTTCCCGAAGATCCACCTGGTGGTGCTGACCGGCACCGAGAGCCCATTGGTGCTGGCCAACATCCAGGCCGCCGGCATCCGCTGCATCATCAGCAAGGCCGACCCGTTGGAGCATCTGCTGCCGGCCCTGCAGGCGGCCTGCAACGACGGCAGCTACGTGTCGCCTGAAGTACAAAAGCTGTTGGCCGGCGCTACCGCCGGGGACGTGCCGGGTGCGTCATTGTCCAAGCGCGAAAGCGAAGTGCTGCGCATGTATGCCGAAGGGCTTTCAGTGATCGAGATCGCCGTCAGGATCGGGCGCAGCCGCAAGACGGTGAGTACGCAGAAGATCGCGGCGATGCGCAAACTCGGCCTGGGCACCGATGCGGAAGTGTTCCAGTACGCGATAGCCCATGGCCTGGTGAATGCCTCGCAGCTGGCACGGGCCAAGGCCAGCGACGCAGGCTGACGCTGAAGGCCGTAATTCAGACCGGGTCCGATGCTTTTGCAGCAGGGGAATCCTATCGTCTGTGGGCTTACTTTGAGATCCCCGGTCCCGATGTGCCGCCCGTATCCGCTTCCCCCGTAATCCAGCTGCTGATCCAGTTCGCCGAACTGGCGGCCACGGAACAGGCCGCTTTCCTGGATACGTTGAACGTGTACCTGTATACCTCGCCGCAACAGCGCAGGATGCTGCGCCATGCCTGGTCCAAGGGGCTGGAAGGGTTGACGGATGTGGCCGATGCCCCGCCTCGCACGGGAGGGGCGCCGCGCAGGCGGTGATCCAGCCTGCCGGTCGGTGCGCCGTCTTCAGGCAGGTGCCGGCATTGGCCGGCACCCCGTATGCAATCAATACGTCGTGTCGGCGGCCGGCGCTTCAGGGGCCTGGGCGGGGGCCGGCTTGGGCAGGCTCAGCTCCGGGTCACCCTGCTGCAGCTGCAGCATCTGGACTCGCTGCTGCAGCGAATCAAGCTGGCTGTTGCTGCTCTGCAGGTCGGTACTCAGGCTGACCGCCTGCTGCTGTGCCTGTTCCAGCGCGGTGCTGACCTGCATCGATTGCGCACGTTCCTGTTCGAGCTGGGTCTGGAGGGTCTGCAGGCGCTGCTCGTTGAAGGCGACCAGGCGCTCGGTATAGCGCTTGCCGGCTTCCAGGCGGATGGAATCGATGTTGACCTGCGCCAGCTGTTCGGTCTGCTGCACGAACGAGCGGTATACGTGCTCGGCGTTCTCGACCGAATCGGTCTTGATCACGCGCCAGAAATTCTTGTCCTGGAACAGGGCCACGTAGTAGTTCAGCGTGCTGGGATTGAACAACAGGCTGGCACCGTAATTGCCATTGTAGGTGGTGCGCAGTTCGCTCAGCTGCTGGGCGTCCATCAGCTGGCGCAGCTCATCGACCGAACTGCGGGCGACCGGTGCGGCCTGGGCCGGGTCCGGCGTCGGCGTGCGGTCGGCGCGTGCGGCGAAGGCCGACGGTGCGGATAGGATCATCGCCAGTGCCAAGGCCCCGGCCAGCGTGCGCCGGTTTGGCGCTGCTTCCCCTGAGTTTTGTCGCATGTATAGACCACCCACGAGTGGATTGTTGTTGGTTGTGGAGTTTCCCCGACTGGAGTCTAGCACGCACGAATCGGTCGCAAATGCCCCCGGCCTGGACGGCTTAGTAGACCAGCTGGGCACCGCCGCACTGGATGGACTGGACATGGACGTCGGTACGGCCGAGTTCGAGGCCGAGGAGGTTGGCGAGGAGGTCGCTGAGCAGGCTGCCGATATTGTTGAGCAGGGGCTTGAGCAGGTCCAATGGCCCCTTCAGCACGATGCACAGGATACCAGTGCAGGCTATCTCCTCGTTACCTGGGGCAGTGACGCCGCCGCCGTTGAACTGGTCGAGAAACCCTTCCTCGGTATTGGTCTGGATGTAGGACGCCAAGTTTCGCTTAGCGCAGTTCTTGTAGTCCAGGCTTCCGACCACGCTATTGCAGCGCTCTACTACCAGGCCACCGAGGAGAGTTCCGAGAAGGCCCGGGAGGAGTCCACTACCTTGGCCGGTGACCGTTGCACGGAAACCTTCCCAGACCGTGCCGTCGCGGAAACAATTGAACAAGCCTAGAACGCAAGGCTCTGGGACTCCTTTCTTGATCTGCCAGCTTCCTAGTTTTTCGATCCCAAGGTCCTTGGATCCATGCTCAAGCAGCGTGATTGTACGCTCGATGTTGTACGTTCCGTTGCTGTTGCTTCCCGCGAGCAGGTAGCGTTCCGCAAGCTGATATGCCGTGTCGGACGTAGACAGCCCATTGCCCCGAGGATTCAGCATCCCGGACAGCACGTTCAACAGTTGGGTCGTGAGTTCGGAAACCGTGTTTCCCAACGCCAGCTTGTTGATCTGGGTGGAGCCCGTTTCGCCGGCCGCCAAGGTAATGCTCTGCTGGTCAGCCAGTGCATTGACCTTGATCTGGTTGTTGATCAGCGGGATACCCAGCAGGGTCAGCAGTTGTTCGTTCTGCAGTCCTGCGTCGCACACATTGGTCTTTGAGAAACGGTCTGCGTCGCCGACCTTGCCCACACAAGCACGCAGCACCGACGCGTCGACCTGGATGGTGGCGGTGGGAGGGCTGCTGCTACATTGCAGCGAGGTAAGCGTTCCCATCGCGTTGGTCACGTCCACATGCAAAGGCAGGTTAAGACGTGTGCCGAGCAAGCCGAGCAGCCCGCCGACAGCCGGAATGTTGTTCGTATCGATGTTGGCGAACAAGCGTACCTGTGCGTTGTAGGCGCGTGCGCCGACGCCACCGATAGCGATCGACGGCGGCTCGACCACGCCCGCTTTTACCTGCACAAGACCGAGGAGATTGAGGTTGTTCACGGCCACGCCGCGGCCATCGCTGGCGATGGTGATGCCGGTGGTGATGAGATCCAGGAGATTGACGTCCGCCTGCAGGGCGCTGCTTGCCGACCCATCGGGGGCGATGATCTTGGCGAAAAGTCCGCTGCTTCCGTCGTCGCTGCCGAGCTGGACGGCAAGGTCATCCAGGCTCAGCTCCAGGCCAAGCGCGTCGCGAAGCGCCTTGAGGTCGATATCAGTGACGCCGCTGCGGGCCAGTACACTGGCGCTGGCGTCGAGCAGGCTACCCAGCGAGACCTTGTTCGCAGCCAGCAGCGCGTTGAAGTCGCCGATGCTGATGTTGGCATCCACGGGAATGCCCAGCGCTTCCAACAGTCCGCCGGGTGTGATGTGGGCGTTGGCCAGTCCGTCATACCCCAGTACGGTGGTCGCATTGAGGTCCACGCCCACCAGCTTGAGCACATTCCCCAGCGGCGTATCGCCGTTTATCCGCAGCAACTGCGAGCCGACGCTGAACACCGCCGACGGGGCAGACCGCTTGGCCACAGCCTGCGCGGTGACGGTGGGCAGCGATTCGTTCTGGCCGAAGAACGGGATCACGCTGCGGCTGGCGATGACCCGCACCGCGTTGAGCGGATTGCCCTCCGATACGCCCTGCACGAAATGGTCGGCCGCTGCATGCACGGCATTCCAGTTGCCGCAGTGGATTTCAAGTTGGCCCGGGAAGGCATTGTCCTTCTCGGCATTGATCCGGGCTGCCGTATTGTTGCTGTAGCTTGTGTTGCATAGATCCAGCCGCTGCGCGCCGGCGATCGCGGACAGGTCCGCCACCTTCTGCGCATCACGCTTGGCCCAGTACAGATAGCCGATTTCGACCAGGCCGAGCATTGCCACCAGGCCGATCATCAGCAGCAGCATCGTGACCGACATGGCACCGCGCTGTCGGCCAATCCGTGATGGCAAGCGAGCGCGGGCCATGGTCAGTTACCTCCGCCCTGGTTGTTCTTGCCCACGGTGTTCTCGAAGAACTCCGGCAGCTCGTGTTCGAAGCTCTTCAGATAGCGCGTGTAGCTGGCGTGGGCCTGGTCGCCCAGCGTCGGCAGGCTGCCGCCGGCCTGGTCGCCTGATGCCTGCAGGCGCAGCAACTGGCGGGTGACGTCGCCGATCTCGGTGCGTGCCGGCTTCGCCGCGACAGGGACTGACTGGGCCGGGGCATACGCCGGTTCGTAGCTGGGCACGGGGGCCGGGGCATACGTCGGCGCGGCCGCGTCAGCCTGCAGTTCGGTCGCCACGGAGGGATCCGGTGCGGCATACACCTCTGCGGGCGCGGCAACGCGCCGGGGTGCTGGCGCCTGCACCGGTGCGGCAGCCACTGGGGCAGGCGTGACGCCGCCCAGCATGCGGCCGGTCACCGGCGCTTGCTGCGCCTGTGCCGTGGTGGCCGACAGCAGCAATGCGAAGGCCAGGCCGCGCGGGAGGAGGAAGAAGGACGATGTCATGGGGTGTTCTCCGTGGCGGTGGTGACCTGGCCAAAGCGTTCCAGCATGGTGGCTGGCAGGTGGGAATCATTGCGCTGGGCGGCGTCGACGACCGCCGACACCGTTTGCGGATCTGCAGCTACCCGCCGCGGCATGGCCGGGGCGGCAGCGACGCGTGCGGCAGCATTGGACGCGCGCGGGGGCGCGGCGCGTGGCGTGTCGGCGGCCAGCGCGGCATGGGCGGTACTGCTGGCGGCAGGTGGTGCTGGCTGTGCCGGGGTGATCTGTGCCTGGCGCTGGCGCAGGGCGATGGCCTGGCGTTGCACCTCCGCGCGGCTCTCGGCGCCCAGCTTGCCTTGCTGCATCAAGCGCTCGGCGGTTGCCGGGTCATTGCGCAGCAGGGCCCATACCGCCAGGTTGGCCACCGCGCGGGCATTGTCCGGCGCCAGTTCGATCGCCTTGGCCAGCGGCACCTGGGCCTGGGCCAGTTGGCCTGCCCGCAGCCGTGCATAACCCAGGTCGCCCAGCACGTTGGTGTCCAGCGGTTTGAGTTCGGCCGCGCGTGCCAATGCGGTCTCGGCCTTGCCGTCCTCGTCGCGGCCTGCGGCGATCAGGCCGATGCCATGCCATGCCGCGGCTGCCTGGTCGCCACGGGTCAGGCTTTCATACAGCGCGTTGGCTGCATCCAGCTGGCCGGTGTGGCGTAGCGCATCGGCCTGCAGCAGGCGCAGCGCGGGACTGTCGCCGTGGGTCTGGCGGAAGGCTTCGATGTGCGCGAGCGAGGCATAGTACGCACCCTGTGACTGCATGCGCTGGATCAGGTCCAGGTAGGTGCCGCGGGTATTGACCGGGTCGGATTGGGGCTCGGCCAGGCTGGGCCCGGCCTGCCTGTAGCCACCCACGCTCTGCGCGCAGGCAGCCAGCGCGAAACAGGACATCAGCAGCAGCGTTCGCAGCATCATGGTTACATCCGGGTGAGAGTGGAGGCGAGCGCCATCAGCGCAGGGCCGGACAGGACCAGCATCAAGGCCGGCAACAGGGTGAGCATCATCACCACGGTCATCTTCACCGACAGCTTTCCGACCTTTTCCTTCAGCGTGTTGCGGCGCTGCTCGCGCAGCCGCACGCTGAACTGCCGCAGCGGCTCCTGCACCGCGCCGCCGTGTGCATGCACCTGCAGGATCAACTGCACCAGGCCGCGCAGGTCTTCGTCGTCATAGGCTTCGGACAGGCGACGCAGTGACTGTGGACGGCTGCGGCCATGCGCGTAGGCGATATTCGCGTCGTGGATCTCCTGGCCCAGCACCGGCAGGGCAGGGCGCAGCTTCTCGCCCAATGTCTGCAGGCTCTGGTCCATGCTGAAGCCCACGCCCTGCAGCAGGCGCAGCAGGTCGATCAGCATCGGCAGTTCGTTGTTGACCTGCTTGCGCCGCCGCCGCGCCCAGCTGCCGAGCACGATCTTCGGCAGCAGCAGGCCGGCGGCCAGTGCGCCGATGCAGGTAAGCAGGCGCGCGGTGCCTTCGCCCGTGCCCAGTGCCAGCGCCGCCACCAGCACGGCGATCGCCAGCAGCAGGCGCAGGGCAAGATAGATGGCCGTGCCACTGCGGGTATTCCAGCCACCCAGGTCGAGCAGCATGCGGTCTTCGCTGGCCAGCAGTGCGCTTTCGATGCGGCCACCGCTGAAATGTTCGCCAAACGCTTCCAGCCAGCTGAAGCGCCCGGCGGCGGCCGCAGGGGCCGCACTTGCGGCGCTGTCACGCGGTTGCAGGGCACTCTGCAGCGTGTTTTCGCTGCGCTGCTGGCGCGTGCCCTGCATCCAGTGCACGATGCCGAACAGGGCGATGCCGGCGGCAAACACCAGCAGGGTCAGTACCCACCAGCTTGCAGGGTTCATCGCGGGTCTCCAGCAGGTGCGGGCAGGCGGGTCATATGGATTTGGCCAGGCGGTACAGCAGGAAGCCGCCGACCAGCTCCAGGCCAAGCGCTGCCAGCAGCAGCTTGTGGCCCTGGGGGTCGCGCAGCATCGGCTCGAAGAAGTCGGGGCTGGCAAGCGCCATCAGCAGGGCGCTGATGGGCGGCAGCAGCCCGAGCACCCAGGCCGACATCCGGGTTTCGGACGTGGTGGCCTTGAGTTCCTGCTGGGCCTGGTCGAGGTCGCGCATGAAATCGCTCAGCCGCTGCAGCACCTGGTCGGAGCGGCCACCGATGCGCACGCACACGCCCATCACCACCGACAGCACCTCCAGTGCTTCCACCCGCCATGGCGCCGCGGCCTGTGCCAGCGCGCGGTCCAGGTCCATGCCCGAGCGCGCGTTGCGCAGGGTGGCATCGAGCAGGTCGCGCAGCGGCGTGATGGTCTGGCCGGATGCGTTCTGGAATGACATCTGCAGGCTGTTGCCCAGCGCGGTCAGCCGCACCAGGTTGTCCAGGAAGTCGGGAAGCTGGCGGATCAACTTGCGCTGCAGCGCATTGACGCGACGCTGCAGCAGCAGCCAGGCGACCAGTGCGTACAGGCCCAGGGTGATCGGAAAGGCCCAGCCGGTGCCCAGCCGCAGGGCGGCGAACGTGGCCAGTGCAAGGCCCGGCACCAGCACCAGCAACGGGGCACGCCAACCGGGACGGATGCCGGCCCGGATCAGGGTGGAATCCCAGGGCAACGGTCGCTTGCCGCCGGCACCGGTGCTGCCGGGCACGGCCAGCAGGGCGGCGGCGGACGTTGCCGGCGCGCCACGGTGCAGGCGTTGTTCGGCATGGCCCAACGATGCCTGCGTCCGTGCGCGGCGCTGTGCGTTGCCCAGCAGCAGCAACGCGCAGGCAGCAAGCAGGACGGCCAGGCTGAGCAGGAGCAGGACCATGCCCATCGTCACCAGGCTCCCGGGCTGAAGGATTCGCGCAGCGCCTGCCGGAACGGTTCCAGCTTGTGCGAATGCGGGTGGAAGCCGAGCCCGATCCAGCGATCGGTCTCGCGGCCGTCACCGTCGATCTGCACTTCGTGGCGGAACATTTCCTGCGTGGAGATCATGTTGTCGCTGACGCCGGTGATTTCCGTGATCGACACCAGGACGCGGCGACCACTGCCCAGGCGCGAGATCTGCACGATGAAATCGATGGCGCTGGAGATCTGCCGCCGCAGGCTGTCCTCGCTGCCCTGGAAGCCGGCGAAACCGGCCAGCATCTCGATCCGGTACAGGCAGTCGCGCGGCGAATTGGCGTGGATGGTGGCCATCGAGCCGTCGTGGCCGGTGTTCATGGCCTGCAGCATCTCCAGCACTTCGGCGCCACGCACCTCGCCGACCACGATGCGGTCCGGACGCATGCGCAGGCTGTTGCGGACCAGGTCGCGGATGCTGACCGCGCCTTGTCCGTCGGCGCCACCGAGGCGGCTTTCCAGCCGCACCACGTGCGGATGGTTCAGCGACAGCTCGGCAGTGTCTTCCACCGTCAGCACGCGTTCGTTCTCCGGGATGTAGTTGGCCAGCGCGTTCAACAGCGAGGTCTTGCCCGAGCTGGTGCCGCCGGATACCAGGATGTTGCAGCGGCCCAGCACCATCGCCCGCAGCAACGCCTGCATAGCCTGGTCGAAGGTACCCATGGCCAACAGCTCGTCGGGGGTGAACGGGTCCTTGCGGAATTTGCGGATGGACACCATCGGACCGTCGACCGCCAACGGCGAGATGATCGCGTTGAGGCGACCGCCATTGGGCAGCCGCGCATCGACCATCGGATTGGAATCATCCAGGCGGCGGCCGAGCGGGGCGATGATGCGGCGCAGGATGCGCAGCAGGTGGGTGTCGTCAGTGAAGCGCTGCGGCGCCCGCTGCAGGCGCCCGCCCTGGGAGACGTGCACGTCGCGGTAGCCGTTGATCAGGATGTCTTCGATGCTGGGATCACGCAGCAGGTCCTCGAGCGGGCCGAAGCCGGTCAGCTCCTTGACCAGTCCGCTCGATACCGCCTGTACTTCCTGTTCGTTGATCGGAATGCGCCATTCCTGCACGAATGCCGCTGTCTCGCCCTCGACCCAGCGACCGACCGTGTCCGGTGCCCAGGCGTCGATGTCGATGCGCTCGTCTTCGATCCGGTTGAGCAGGTGTTCGTGCGCGGCCGAGAGCACCTTCTGGTACTGCTCGCTCTGCGCGAAAGGCGTCTGCGCCGACTCTGCCGGCACGTCGCGGAACTGGGCGTTCGGGAAGGGCATCACTTTGTCTTCCATTGCAGGCTACTCAATGCGTTGGCGAACCTGTCGCGCAGTCCATGCGCTTCAGGCGTGCTGGTGGTCGGGTCGAACCGGGCGAGCAGCGGAGCGAGTGCACGCAGGTACGGGTCGCGAGGTGCGTCGTCGAGCAGCAGGCGGCCATGGCTGGCGCTGGCGCGCAACCGTGGCCGGTCCGGCAGGGTGGCCAGCAGTGGCAGCTGGAAACGCTGTGCGATCTGCGCAGCGGAAAGGCCGGCCTCATCATCGTCGCGGTTGACGATCAGCTTCAACCGATCGCCGGCTTCGCGCAGGCCGGCCGGCAACTGGCGCAGCAACTGATCCAGCGAGACCAGGCTGGCGATGGCGTTGTCGGTGAGCAGCCATACTTCATCGGCGGCTTCCAGCAGGGCACCCGGCACCTGCCGCAGCGGGGTGCCACCGAGATCGCACAGCACGCTGCAGAACAGCCCGCGCAGGCGCTGCAGCAACAGGCCGGGATCGCTGGGTGGCAACGCCTCGCTGCCGGGGGCGCGGTCGAGCAGCACCAGCCCGCTGGGATGCCGCGCCATGGCGGTGCGGGCCAGCGTGGCATCGATGCGGCTGGCGCCGCGCAGCGCTTCGTCGTAATGGAACTGGCTGTCGATATTGAGGTACAGCGCCAGGTCACCGGCTGGCTGGCTCATGTCCAGCAGCAGCACGTCCTGCTGGTTGCCGGCCGCACGCATCTGCTGCGCCAGCACGCACAGGTGGGCGGCCAGCGTGCTGCTGCCCATGCCGGTGCGCACGCCCAGCAACAAGGTGACCGGTGCCTTGCGGCCCGGCTCCGGCATCGGTGCGGATGCCGATGGCGCGGCGGCGCGCTTGAGTACGTTCTGTACTTCTTCGGCATCGGCGTCGAGATCGATGAAGTCACGCAGGCCGATGCGCAGGGCGGCCACCACGCCTTCCACCTGCGGCACGCTGGTGGAACCGACGGCGACCAGGCACAGGTCCGGGCGCATCTGCCGCAACTGGCGTACCAGCTCGGCCGACGCGGTGGCGCGCGCGGCATGGAAGTCCAGCAGCACCACCGCCTGTGCGCCCACCCGCAGCTGCTGCACGGCACCGGGGAAGCCGGCATCGTGATGGCCCAGCGTCCAGTGCGCAGGCAGCTTGGCCGCCAGCTTCGGCACCAGGTCGCGGTCGCTGGCGAGCACGACCAGGTTCATCGGCATTCCCGACGAAGGCAGGCGGTGGTCGATGGCGAGTGACATGCGCTGCGTGCTCCGGCCATGGCTCAGCGTGAGAAGCCTGGGACGGCGTCCGGACCGGCCGGTCCGATCAGCCAGGAGCCCCATACCGGAAGGTTGGCACGGGCTTCGCGTTCGCCGGGCAGCGGCAGTTCGGTATTGCGTGCCAGCGGCTTCACCAGGCGTGGGGTGACGATGATCACCAGCTCCTTGTCCTGGCGCTTGTAGTCCAGGTTGCGGAAGAACGAACCGATGATGGGCAGGTCACCCAGCAATGGCAGCTTGTTGACGGTGGAGGCGATGGTGCTGCTGACCAGGCCACCGATGACGAAGCTTTCGCCATCGCCGAGTTCGACCGTGGTGTCGGCACGGCGGGTGCTGATGGAAGGCACCTGCACGCCGTTGAGGGTCAGCGCATTGCTGTAGTCCAGGTCGCTGGCTTCCGGTGCCACCTTGAGCGCGATGCGATCAGCCGAGAGCACGGTCGGCGATACGGTCAGGCCGATGCCGAACGGCTTGAAGGTGATGGTGGTGGTGCCCAGGCCCTGTGGCTCGAGCAGCGGCAGCTCACCGCCGGCGAGGAAGCTGGCGCTCTGGCCGGACAGCGCGACCAGCGTGGGCTCGGCCAGCACGCGTGCCATGCCGTTGCTCTGCAACAGGTCGATGTCCGCGCTCCACAGGTCCTTGCTGGAACCGAACACCAGCTTGAATGCCGACTGCAGCGGCGTGCTGCTGCCGCTGTCGCCATCACCACCGCTGGCGGTGCCGCCCGGGCGGGCGATGCCATACGAGAAGCCGCCGTTCTGGTTCTGGAAGTTGATGCCGATCTGGCGCAGCACGCTGCGGTTGAATTCCACGATCTTCACTTCGATCTGGACCACGCCGCCGGGGCCGACCGTGGACACATCAGCGACCTGGCCTTCGCCGCCGGCAGCGGCGTCGGCGGCCTTGCGCACCTGCGCATGGTCCAGCAGCGAGGGGCTGTTGCCACTGATCAGCGCCTGGTTGCCCTGTACGGTCAACGCGGCGTCGTTGCTGCGGGTCAGGCCATCCTGGACCGCGCTGCGCACGTCTACCTGCAGGCGCTGCGGATCGGTCTGGCCACGCTGCCACAACAGCAGGGTGGTGGTGCCCGGCGCCTTGCCCACCAGCAGCGCCTGGCGGTTGCCACGCAGCATCACCACATCGGCCACCGACGGATCGGCGATGGCCACCCGTTCCAGGTTGGCCGGCAGCGGCCACGGCCGCTGCTCGTGGGTCTGCAGCACGAAATCCGCTGCAGCGTCGGCCTGCACCATCAGCGGGCAGGCGACGGCGACGAACACGGTTGCCAGCAGGAGCGGGCGCAGGAACAGCCGACGGGGATTGTTACGTGGGGTCATGATCGGTCTCGTCGAGTTCAAGGGGTGCCGCCGCCGCGGATGATTTCAATGCCAGCCGCGCGCGGTGCCGCGGCCCGGCGCACGGGTGCCGCTGCCTGCGGGGGGCGCACACTGCTGCGGCCTGCCAGTGCATCGCCGTCGATGCCGGCGTATGCATCGTTTTCCGGATCGGTAAGTGCAGCGGTGCGTTCGGCATCCAGGCCACGCGCGGGCGCCAGCACCGGGCGCGGCAGCGGGAACAGTGATGGATCGGCGATGCCGGTGTCGGCCGGATTGCGCAGGGCCAGGAACAGCTTGCCCTGCTGGGCACCGAGCAGCAGGCGGTTCGCATCGGCCACCGGCACCGCCAGCACGGCGCTGCGGGCAGGCTGTTCGGGGCGGTTGCTGCCGCTGCCGCTGTTGCTGCCGGAGCCACGGATGTCTGCGGCACGGGGATCGCTGTCCGCGCTGGCGGTGGCTTCCTGCTCGCCCTGCGGCTGCGTCGGATGCAGGTCCTGCATGCCGTAGCTGAGCACGCGCAGCCGTGACAGCAGCAGGCGCGTCTGTGCCGATTGTTCTTTCTCACCCAGCCCCTGCGCGCCGCGCAGGTTGAGGAATACGTCGACGAAATCGCCGGGCAGGATGCGGTTGCCGGCGGCAGCCAGTTCATCCACCGGCACCGCCAGTGCACGCTCGCCCGGGCGCAGTTGCAAGGAGAAGCCCTGCGCCAGCAGGCCCTGCTGCAGCAGGGTGCCTTCGGGCACGTCCTGGGTGGGAACCAGGCCGATCACGCTGGACACATCCAGGAACGCCCCGGACGGTGCCTGCGGGCGGCTGGCCATGCGCACCTGACCTGGCTCGATCGGCACGCCGGCTGCCAGCCGGCCACTGGCCTCGACCACCATCACCGCCTGCGGTGCCTCGGCGGCGACACTGGTGGGGGTGCTGGCCGGTGGCGCGCTGGTGGCACGTCGGCCGACCACGAGGGCAATCAGCGCCAACAGCACGGCAAGGGCGATCAGGGCGATGGCGGCGATGCGGGTGAATTTGAGCATGGAGCTTCTCCTGGCGCCTCTCAGTTGCTGCCCACGTCAAGCTGGGCGACGGCGATACTGCTGATGGGTTTGTCCAGCACCCAGCCATAGAGACGGCCGGTTCCGGGCAAGAAAGGGTGGCTGCCGTAGTCGTAGCTGACCGCGACGTGGATGCATTGCGTATCAGCCAGGCCGTCGCACGGTGCCGGCATGGACACGACGATCGGCGCCGCGGCGGCGTTGCTGCAGCTCACGCTGTCGCCGCTGTAGGCCAGCAGCCATTGCATGGAGCGCTGCGCGGCCTCGCAGGCGGCGACACGGCGTTGTTCGGTGGTGCCAAAGCGCAGCGAGGCACGTGCGCCTTCGGACGAGGCGGTGGCCAGGGTCTGCTGCACGGCCATGATCATCACCCCGGTATAGGTGAGCAGCAGCAGCGGCAGCACGCCCAGCATCAGCATGAAGGCATATTCAATGGTGACCACGCCACGCTGGCGGCGACGGTTCGGCTGAGGGCGCATGCTGATGCTCATGGGGAGCCTCCGTTGATGGACCACAGCACCCAGGCGATGGCCGCGAAGCCGAGATAGGCGGCATAGGGAATGCCGACGCGTCCCTGGCGTGCAGCCTGCATCGTCTGCAGGGCAGGGCGTTGCTGCAGACGGTCCGATATCTGGTTCTGCAAGCTCATGGCGCGCATCGGCAGGAATCCCCGCACGCCGCGCCAGACATAAACTGTGACGGAATGCAGGCCTGCGAGCAGACTTGCACCGATCCAAACCGGTAGAAGTGCCTGCCAGCCCAACAGGAAACCCAGCACGGCGAAGAACTTGACGTCGCCGGCACCCATCCAGCGGATGGCATAGAAGGGAATCAGCGCGGCAAAGCCAATCAGCAGGCCGAGCAGGTGGGGGAGAATGTCAGTGAATGAAGAAGAGAGCGCCGAGGCCGCAACAAGTACGGCCCCAACGCCGGCTCCCGCCAGCAGCCAGGTATTGGGGACACGACGAGCGTACAGATCGCTGATCACGATCCGCAGACTCAAGGCCATGGCCAGCAGACCCAAGGCGGTCATCTTCCTGCTCCTCCGGTGAGCAATCATTCGGCGCACGTGCGCCGTGCATGCCAGATCCATTAGCAATGCATGGCACAGCGCTTGCGGAACGTTGTCGAGCCAACTTACGCAGTCTTGACGACGGCTTCGAGAGTTTTGAAGAGCTCGGTGAAGAACGACGTGATCGCTGGCTTGGCAGTTGCAACCAGAATGCCGGCGACAATCGCAGCCAGCAGGCCATATTCCAGCGCGGTAACGCCGTCTTCTTCTTTGAGGAACTTACGGATGGATGCGTTCATGGCAGTGAACTCCTTATCTTGGTTGGGTATTCCACGGAAACTGCGCCAATGGTCGATACGGCTCCGCCGCAACCATTTTCGTTCCCCGTCCATTCCCTGGGCGGGTAGCGGCTCCGGTATTGGAGCCTGCATGTCGTGGTAGCCAACTGCCAGGTTCTTTCGCTGACGACGCCGATAAAGAAGCGTCCAGGAGAACGGTTCCATCCGATAGCGTTTTCACTATTGTTCCCCGTCAGGCAGCCAGATGTCCCCCGGCGAGCCACCGTGCAGCTACTTTGCCCTACTTTCACCGCGCGACAACATCAATCGCTATGCAAATTCGGCAGGAATGCAGAATGTGATCGCCAGGTATGTCTAGACGTGAGTTGAATCACATTCCAAAAAAAATCGTGATAGGTTTTGCGTCAAAAAATTGACGCGTGTTTGGATCGATATACATCAAGTTATCAATTCGACAATATTGGTTTACTGCCGGACTTATTCAGGCATACTTGATTAGGAAAGCGTGAAGCGCATGACAGGCGCACACGCAGCGCGCCAGCCAGGGTGGCGCACGGGATAATCAAGAAACACGGGGGCGATCACTGTCATGGCCGATGGTGTAGGAGACGGCACGTGCAGGGACGAGTTGAGGCCGGTTGACCTGGCTACGCTCGCCAGCGTGCTGCGGGTATGCGATGTCGAACTCGTGCTGCTTGACGGCAAGGGGCCGCGTGCGGCCATCGATTCGCGCGTCCATGACGAAGCATTGTTCTGCAGCGCCCGGCTTGGCTTCCAGGCCCGTGGCCGCTTCATGCTGCCCACCGATTGGGCACTGATCGGTTTCGTCCATGAGGCCGATCCATTGTTGAGCTGGTGCCATGGCGTGCCGCTTGCCGCGGGCACCGTGCTGACGGTGTTGCCGGAAGGCATCAGCGAGTTCGCGCTTGCCGCAGGGACGCGCCTGACCGTGGTGCTGGTTCCCGTGGCACGCCTGCAACGCAAGCTTTCCGAACTGAGCCTGCGCAGCACGCCTCCATCGGGGCAGGCGCTGAGTTTGTTCACCGTCGGCGAGGGCGCGCCGCTGGCGAATCATTACGCTGGCCTGCAGCGCGTGCTGGCCAGTGGCGATGCCGCTGCACTGGCCACGCACGGTACCGATGCATTGCTGCATGAGCACGTGCAGGCGCTGCTGGCGTCGGGCCCGGGCGAGCATCCGGTGAACACCCGTGCACGCCGGACGCACTACCTGATCGTGCAGCGTGCGGAGAACTTCATGCGGCTCAACCTGCGCCACAACATCTATATGAATGAGATCTGTGACGCGGCCGGTGTCAGCGAGCGTGGCCTGCGCTATGCGTTCGAAGATCTGTTCGGCATCTCGCCCAACCGTTACCTGTCGATGCTGCGCCTGTGCGCGGCGTGCCGCGGGCTGTCGACCGCCGATGGCGGCCGCCGTTCGGTCAAGGCCATCGCACTGAGTTGCGGGCTGTGGGATCTGTCGCGCTTTGCCGACAACTACCGCAAGGTATTCGGCGAACTGCCCAGCGATACGCTGATGCGCGCCCCTGGTGCGCTCGGCCAGCCGGCGTGATCGGCATGCCCGGCACCGGCTGGAAAGTGCTTTGCCGGAATTGCATAGGCTGCTGCCGATTCCGGTGATGGTTTTGCCGGATCGGCCGATTGTCCTGCCGGAATGAAGTGCCCCGCCTGCGCTGCACGCGCTGAAATATGAGTCACCTGCCGCTCGGCAGCCCAACTGACTCACGCAGCGCCGTCCACGGGGGACAGAACTCATGAATCGTATTTTCCGCTTGGTGTGGAGCAGGCAGCTTCGCGCCATGGTCGTAGCCTCCGAACTGGCTACCGGCGCCCACGGCGGCGCATCCTCGCTCATCGACCAACGCAGCCTGTTGCCTGCGCCCGCCGTACTGGCGGTTGCGCTGGCATTGGCGCTATGCGCAGGCAACGCGAGCGCATCCGAAACCAACCAGACGCTGCGCGACCTGCAGGCGCTGGCTGCCAAGTACACCCAGCAGGCACCGCTTAAAGTGGATGCGGAAGTCGCCCTGGCGGCGATCGCCAGCCAGCAGGCTGCGCGTCCGCTGGCCGATGTCGATGCCAACGTGCGGTTGCGCCTGGCCAGCGACGTACCTGCGGTACGACGCGCGGTGCCGGTGGCTGTAAAGGTCGACGCGGGCGTACGTGCGCAGGTTGCCGCGCCGCCGGCCGTACGCAGCAGCGCGGCCAGTGCAGCGGCGGCATCGGTCAGCGCCGGCCTGGCGACGGCCGTGTCGCTGGACCGCACGGCCGCAGCCACGGCTGATGTAAAGGTGGCTGCAGCGCTGGACGCAACCGTTGCACCGGCCTCGACGGCACTGGATGCGCAGGTGGCTGCACAGGCTTCCGCGCGGCTGGCTGCCAAGGAAGAGGAGATTGCCGCGACGGACGCCGTGGTCAGCGCAGCGCTGGACAGCGACGTGGCCGGCGGCGTTGGCGTTGCAGGCGAGGCGAACGCGCTCGCTGCCGCGGACCGCAACCCGAAGCTGGCCACGCAGGCGCAGGCAACGGCCCAGGCCAGCAGCCTGGGGCTGGGCAGCATCATCGGTGGCGTCGGCTCGTTGCTTGACGGTGTAGGCGATGCAGTGGGTGGGCTGGTGCAGGGTGACCTGGGTGCGGTGGTGGGTGGCGTCGGCAGCGGCCTCGGTGGCCTGGTCGGCGGCGTAACCGACGGCCTTGGCCTGACCTCGCCCTCGGCGATTCCGCCGGACAGCCCGAAAGCACCGCGTCCGGCAGATCCGAACTCCGGCCTGATCATCGGCAGTGGTGGCCTGGTCGGTACCTTGTCCACGCTGGTCGGACCGACCGTGCAGGACCTGCTCGGTGGCGACGGCTATGTGCGCAACGGCAACCTGGCGGTCAGCAACGCCAACGTGATGCAGACGTACTCGGTGACCAACGTGCTGGGCATCCCGCTGGTGAACCTGTCGCCAGTGGGCACGCTGCTGAACGGCCTGGGCGGGGCCACCACCGGTGGCAGCTCGCACCTGACCCTGATCGGTGGCGTCACCTCCGACAGCTACATCTACAACATCAACAACGGCGATCCCAACGGGCTGCTGGGCCTGCTGCTGCCGGGCCAGGCACCGGACTGGGCGGCAAAGTGCCTCAACGTGCTCGGCGTGGTCTCCATTGACTGCTGGGCGGTGAACCCGGCACAGGACTACCAGGTGCTGATGGGCGATGGCGCCTATGCCAACGGCTCGCGCGAAGTGGTCATCGGCGCCAACGCCAGCCATCGCCTGCCGCTGCAGGATGCCAACGAAGCCTTCCCGGGCGCCGGGGTGAACGACCCCACCGACCCGACCGGCGTACCGACCGCAGACTATGCGGCGCGCCTGGGCCATTCGGTGATCGTGGGCGACAGTGCCAGCGGCACCGCCAACGGACAGGTGCTGCTGGGTGCCGAGGCGACCTCGGACAAGGCCAACAGCGTGGCGCTGGGCTTCCGCTCCAGTGCATTGCGTGGGGCGCAGGCCAGCTACAACGCGTACGGCCTGAACACCGCGCAGACGTCCAGTGGCGAAGTGTCGGTGGGCTTTGCCGGAGGCGAGCGCCAGATCACCAACGTGGCGGCAGGCAGCCAGGCCACCGACGCGGTCAACGTGTCGCAGTTGCAGGGCGCGATCAACCAGATCGAAGCAGTAGGCACCCTGGCGGTGACCTACGATGATGATGGCACCGGCGCGCCCAACTACCGCCGTGTCACCCTGGGTGGCGGCACCGGCAACACCACGCTGGCCAACGTGGCCGATGGCGTGGACGCCAACGATGCGGTGAACGTCGGCCAGCTGCAGGCGTCGGAGCAGGGCGCGCTGCGCTATGACACCGCGGCTGGTGGCGGCATCGATTACAGCAGCGCAACGCTGGGCGACGGTGCCACCGCGACCACCCTGCGCAACGTGGGCGCGGGCGCGGTATCGGCCACCAGCAACGAGGCCGTCAACGGTGCGCAGCTGTTCGGCAGCAGCCAATCGGTGGCTACCCACCTGGGTGGCGGTGCCGGCGTGGATGGCACCGGTGTGGTCACCGCGCCGACCTACAGCATCAGCAACGTGGGTGCCGACGGATCGGTCAGCAGCGGTGACTACAACGACGTCGGCACCGCCTTCGATGCAGTGGACGGATCGCTGGTCAACCTCAACACGCAGATCACCGACATCAACAACGGCGCGGCGTCGCGCTACTTCAAGGTGAACTCCAGTGGCGCCGACGCGGTGGCAACTGGTGCGGAGGCGGTGGCCATCGGTGCCGACGCCAGTGCGACTGCCGCCAATGCCGTTGCCCTGGGCAACGGCAGCGTCGCCGATCGCGACGACAGCGTGTCGGTCGGTGCTGCCGGCGCGGAGCGCCAGCTGACCAATGTCGCGGCCGCCACCGAAGCGACCGATGCAGTCAACCTGGAGCAGCTGCAGGCGTCGGAACAGGGCGCGCTGCGTTATGACACCGAAGCTGACGGCAGCATCGATTACAGCAGCGCAACGCTGGGCGACGGCGCCACCGCCACCACCCTGCGCAATGTCGGCGCAGGCGAGGTGTCGGCTACCAGCAATGAAGCCATCAACGGTGCGCAGCTGTTCGCCACCAGCCAGTCGGTCGCTACCCACCTGGGTGGCGGTGCCGGCGTGGATGGCACCGGTGCGGTCACCGCGCCGACCTACAGCATCAGCAGCGTGGGCGTGGACGGGGCGGTGAACAGCGGCGACTACAACGACGTCGGCACCGCCTTCGATGCGGTGGACGGGTCGCTGGTCAACCTCAACACGCAGATCAGCAACATCAACAACGGTGCAGCCTCGCGCTTCTTCAAGGTGAACTCCACCGGCGCCGATGCAGCAGCCGGCGGCAACGAGGCGGTGGCCATCGGTGCCGGCGCCAACGCCAGTGCCGACAATGCGGTGGCGCTGGGTTCGGGCAGCATCGCCGATCGCGCCGACAGCGTGTCGGTGGGCGCGGCGGGTGCAGAGCGGCAGCTGACCAACGTGGCGGCGGCAACCGAAGCCACCGATGCGGTCAACCTGGGCCAGTTGCAGGAATCGGCAGAGGGCGCGCTGCGCTATGACATCGCGGCCGATGGCAGCATCGACTACAGCAGCGCAACGCTGGGCGACAGCAGCACCGCCACCACCCTGCGCAATGTCGGCGCAGGCGAGGTATCGGCGACCAGCAACGAGGCCATCAACGGCGCGCAGCTGTTCGCCACCAGCCAGTCGGTCGCCACCCACCTGGGCGGCGGTGCCGGCGTGGATGGCAACGGGCTGGTCACCGCCCCGACCTACACCATCAACAGCGTGGCGGTGGATGGCTCGGTCAGCAGCGGCGACTACAACGACGTGGGCACGGCCTTCGATGCGGTCAGCGATTCGCTGGCCAACGTCGCCGACAAGACCGACAGCGTGGACCGCCTGGCAGTGAAGTACGACGCCGACGGCGCTGGCAATGCCAGCAACGCGATCACCCTGGTCGGTGATGGCAGCGGCAGCGCGGTGCTGCTGGACAACGTGGCCGACGGCAGCGTGACGGCGGGAAGTCGCCAGGCGGTCACCGGCAACCAGCTGTTCGAGAGCAACCAGACCGTGGCCAACTACTTCGGTGGCACGACGGTGTATGACGGCGCCACCAACACGTGGACCGCCCCGACCTTCCGCATCTCCTCCATCGCCACCGATGGCAGCGTGATCGGCAACGACTACAGCAATGTCACCGTGGCGTTCTCCGCGGTGGATTCCTCGCTGCTGAGCCTCAACCAGCGCATCGACAACATCGGTCCGGGTGGCAGCCCGTACCTGGCGGTGAACTCCAGCAAGGCGGCTGCAGTGGCCACTGGCAGTGATGCAGTGGCGGTGGGCGGCGAAGCGAGTGCGTCGGGCAATGCCAGCGTGGCTGTCGGCGATGGCGCCAACGCTACGGCTGACAACAGCGTGGCACTGGGCGCGGGCTCGGTGGCCGACACCGGCGCGCAGAGCGGTTATACCGGGGCCTATGGAGAAGCCGGTGCCAGCAATTCGGCCGGTGAGGTATCGGTGGGCAGCACCGGCGGCGAGCGCAAGGTCACCCATGTGGCCGATGGCTCGGACCGCTATGACGCGGTCAACGTCGGACAGCTGCAGAACGGCGTGGAGCACGCCATCAGCGAGTCCAAGAACTATACCGACCAGCAGATCACCAACATCAACAACGGCACCTCGGGCATGTTCCAGGTGAACGACAGCCAGTCGCTGGGCAATCCTTCGGCCAGCGGTGACAACAGCGTGGCAGGCGGCGCGGGCGCGGCGGCGGCCGGTGCCAATGCCACGGCACTGGGCAACGGTTCGCAGGCGCAGGCCGACAACTCGGTGGCATTGGGTGCGGGTTCGGTGGCCAACCGTGCCAACACGGTGTCGGTGGGCAGTGCCGGTGCCGAACGCCAGATCGCCAACGTTGCCGACGGCAGCGAAGACACCGATGCGGTGAACGTGCGCCAGCTGCAGGCATCGCAGCAGGGTACGCTGCGCTATGACAGCAACACCAACGGCACCACCAACTACAACAGCGTGACGTTGGGGCAGGCAGGCAGTGGCCCGACCCAGGTCCGCAACGTTGCCGCCGGTACGGCTGGCACCGATGCGGTCAACGTGAACCAGTTGCAGGCCGGCATGTCGCAGACCCTGGACTGGTCCAAGGCCTATACCGACCAGCGCATCGACAGCTTCGACCGCAACCTGCGCAAGGTCGACAACCGTGCCTCGGCAGGCGTCGCATCGGCGATGGCGGTGGCTTCGCTGCCACAGCCCAGCGAGGCTGGCCGCAGCATGGCCTCCTTCGCGGCAGGCAGTTTCAATGGTGAATCGGGCATGGCGCTGGGTATCTCCGGCGTCTCCGAGGGCGGGCGCTGGATCTACAAGTTCAGTGGCTCGACCAATACCCGCGGCGACGGTGGCGTTGCGGTAGGTGCCGGCATCCAGTGGTAAGCGCGCTGCGCTGGCCGGCACGGTGCCGGCCAGCATCAGCCCGACGACTTTCAGGGGGAATCTCCATGTTCATTCGAAATCACACGCTTCACGCGAAGCATTCCGCGCTGCTGGCAGGCCTGCTGGCCTGCCTGGCCATCACCGGTTGCCGCAGCCACGCTGCGGCCGACGATGCACCGGTGCAGGCAACTCCGGCGGGGGAGACAGTGCAGTTCCCGGACCCGGCCAAGGCTTCGCTGAAGGAAGGTGTGTTCGCCGACCCGGGCGACCTGCGCCGCTTCTCGCCCGGCATGACCAAGCCCCAGCTGTACGCATTGCTGGGAACGCCCCACTTCAATGAAGGCATGTGGGGCGTGCGCGAGTGGAACTACCTGTTCAACTTCCGCACGCCGCAGGCGACGGAGTACTTCACCTGCCAGTTCCAGGTGCGCTTCGACGGCAAGGGCGTCGCCCAGGGCGGCTACTGGAATCCGCAGTCGTGTGCGGCCCTGGTCGAGCCGCCACCGCCGCCAGTGGCCGAAGCCCCTGCGGTACTGCCACGCGAACCGCTGCGGCTGGCCGCCGATGCGTTGTTCGCCTTCGACAGCGATGTGCTCAGCGCGACTGGCCGGCAGGCAGTGAACGGCGTGCTGGGCCAGGTGCAGCGCGCCAGCCAGGTGCAGTCCATCGACGTGGTGGGTTACACCGACCGCATCGGTAGCGCCGACTACAACCTGGACCTGTCCAGGCGTCGTGCCGACGCGGTGCGCAGCGCGCTGGTGGAGGGTGGCGTATCGACCGCCGCCATCCGCGCCGAGGGCCGCGGCGATGCCGAGCCGCTGGTGCAATGCAGCCAGCGCAACCAGCGCGAGCTGATCGCCTGCCTGGCACCGAACCGGCGGGTGCAGATATCCGGCCGCGCACGCGCCGACTGAGCGCTTCTTTCCGTGACGCGCCCTGCGGGGCCCTGCACGTTCCGTGTCCCCCCTGGCCTGCTGGCACGCGCGGCAGCGTCTCCCCCGTCCAGTCCGCGCGTGCTGGTGGGCCAGGTTTTCTTTCCTGCAGGCAACCGATGAACGCCCAATTGGCCACCAAGACCCAGACCACGATCAGCCTGTATGGCCGGCTCGGCAACCATGCCGTGGTGCGCATGCCGGGTCGCCGGCATCCCGGCCTGATCGTCCAGGCCGATACCGTTTCCGGCTTTGTCAGCCAACTGCAGGAGGCGCAGTCTTCGCTGCGCGCCGGGCGGCTGCCGCGCGCCGATGCCGAGATGGGCCTGCTGATCACGGTGTTGCAGGAGTGGTACGCGCAGATCGAAGAACGCCTGGCCGAAGCCGGTGAGGCGATCGACTGACGCAGGCGGTGCGAGGGGCAGGGCGGCAGCCAGGCGGATGTTAAAGTAGCGGCTGTTTCCAGCAACCGCGAGCCCAGCATGCCTGCCAGCGCCTTCTATCCCGTGGGAACCCCCGGCCAGCCCTGGGGGCCGGCAGAACGCGCGCAATGGCGTGCACGACAGCAGCGCCTGCGCCGCTTCGACGAAGACGTCCTTCCGCGCATCGAGGCACTGGCCGAACGCTTCGAGCGGGTCCAGTACGGTGTGCTGGACTACGCCGGCGAGCGCTATCCGCTGCTGGCGCTGCGCAGCCGCGATTGGAACCCGTCGTTGCCGGCGGCGCTGGTCACCGGCGGCGTGCATGGGTATGAAACCAGCGGGGTGATGGGGGCGCTGCAGTTCCTTGAACAACACGCCGGATCCTACGCCGGCAGGATCAACCTGCTGGTCGCCCCCTGCGTCAATCCGTGGGGGTATGAGCGGATCAACCGCTGGAACTTCGATGCGATCGACCCGAACCGCAACTTCCGCGCCGGCGGCCCAGCGCTTGAATCCACCGCGCTGATCGCGCTGGTCGCGCCGCTGAAGGCGCAGATGGTGCTGCACATCGACCTGCACGAGACCACTGACAGCGACGAGAGTGAATTCCGGCCTGCGCTGGCAGCGCGCGATGGCCAGCCGTTCCAGCCCGGCCTGATCCCGGACGGGTTCTACCTGGTCGACGACAGCGACCATCCGCAGCCGGCGTTCCAGCAGGCGGTGATCGCGGCGGTGGAGCGGGTGACCCACATCGCGCCTGCGGACGACAAGGGCGAGATCATCGGCTCGGCAGTGGTGGCACATGGGGTGATCGAGTACCCGTTGGTTGCGCTGGGCCTGTGCGCCGGCATCACCGGTGCGCGCTTCACCACCACCACCGAGGTCTACCCGGACAGTCCGCGGGCCACGCCGCAGCAGTGCAACGATGCCCAGGTGGCGGCGATCCGCGCGGCGCTGGATTACGCGCTGCAGCACGCCCAGCCGTCTTGAGGCCACGCGAGGCCTGACGCATTCGCCGCGATCGGAGACGGCAGCGGCGCATGTCGTGATGGCGGGGTACCAGGCAACCGGCGGTCCGCAGCGCGCCGGGCGGCCTGTCCAAGTCATTGAGCCGGTTGGCGTTGGACCGGGTTGTCGGTGGCATGACAGGCGATGAGGGTCGCTGCCGCAGCCATGAGCGTTCATGACGCCGAGATGCGATGCGTGTCACGCTTCGCAGGATATATCCCTGATCATCCCGGAGTAGGCCGCTTTTATGGAAGCACTGGAGCCACGATCCACCCCGGTGCGAACCCTGCGACCTGTCTTCGCTGTTGCGTCGATCATCGTCGTGGCCTTCGCCGCCTTCGTCAGCCTGTACCCGCTGGGTGCAGGCCGCATGCTGATGCAGGCGCAGGACTGGGCATCGGCCAATGTCGGCTGGTATTACCTGCTGGCAATGACGCTGTACCTGGTGTTCGTCGTTGTCGCCGCCCTGTCGCCGTATGGCGGCATCAAGCTCGGTGCGGACCATGACGAACCGGAGTTCAGCTATCTGTCGTGGGCGGGGATGCTGTTCGCCGCCGGCATCAGCATCACCCTGTTCTTCTTCTGCGTCTCCGAACCGCTGACGCATTACCTGCAGCCACCACAGGGGGCAAGCGCGGCCGGTGAGCAGGGCGCGCGGCAGGCCATGCAGCTGCTGTTCCTGCACTGGGGCCTGCACGGCTGGGGCGTGTTCGCGCTGGCGGCCATGGCGATGGCGTACTTCGCTTACCGGCACAACCTGCCGCTGGCCTTGCGTTCGGCGTTGTATCCATTGATCGGCAACCGCATCAACGGCCCGATCGGCTATACGGTGGATGCACTGGGCATCGTCGCCACCGTGTTCGGGCTGGGCGCGGACATGGGCTTCGGCGTGCTGCATCTCAATGCGGGCCTGTCGCACCTGTTCGATGTACCGCACGCGCACTGGGTGCAGGTGACGCTGGTGGTGGTGATGATGGGCGCGGCGGTGGCCGTGGCAGTCACCGGCGTGGAGAAGGGCGTGCGCCTGATGTCCAACGTCAACATGCTGCTGGCCATCGCGCTGGTGCTGTTCATGCTGTTCGCCGGGCCAACGCAGTACCTGCTGGGCACGCTGATGCAGAACGCGGGCGACTACCTGGGCAGCGTGGTCGGCAAGAGCTTCGACGTCTATGCCTATGGTGGGCGGCCGGGCTGGATGGGCAGCTGGACGGTGTTCTACTGGGCCTGGTGGATCGGCTGGTCGCCGTTCGTGGGGCTGTTCATCGCGCGCATTTCGCGCGGCCGCACCATCCGCCAGTTCGTGTTCGGCGTGCTGCTGATACCGCTGGGTTTCACCCTGGCGTGGTTGTCCATCTTCGGCAACAGTGCACTGGACCAGGTGCTGCACCATGGCCAGTCGCAACTGGCGCAGCTGGCCATCGATGACCCACCGACCGTGCTGTATGCCCTGCTGGACAGCTATCCGTGGAGCCGCGCGGTGATCGGGATCACCGTGCTGGTGAGCTTCGTGTTCTTCGTGACCTCGGCCGATTCCGGTGCGGTGGTGCTGTCTACCTTGTCATCGCATGGCGGGGGGCCGGAAGACGATGGCCCGCGCTGGCTGCGGGTGTTCTGGGGCACGGTCACCGCCGTGGTGACCGCAGGCCTGCTGCTGGCCGGCAACATGGATGCGTTGAAATCGGCGGTGGTGCTGGCTTCGCTGCCGTTCTCGGCGGTGCTGCTGCTGATGATGTGGGGGCTGATGCGCGCCTTCTCCGATGAGTCGCACCGGCGCCGGGCACTGCAGCACCGTGCATCGCCGTTGATCGGCGCCAGCCGCCACCACAAGGGATGGCGCCAGCGGCTTGGACGCGCGGTGAACTTCCCGGTGCGCGACCAGGTGTACCGCTTCATGGACAGCGAAGTGAAGCCGGCGATGGAAGCGGTGGCCGAGCAGCTGCGCGGCCAGGGCTGGGAAGTGTCCACGCGCTTCGAGGCCGGTGACATGGAACTGTCGGTGGACCACGGCGAGCAGCAGGATTTCCTGTACCGGGTGATCCAGGCCGGTTACCGGGTACCGTCGTTCGCCGCGCACCAGGCGCGTACCAGCCGCTACTACCGTGCCGAGGTGCACCTGTACGAAGGCAGCCAGGATTACGACCTGGTGGATTACAGCCGCGAACAGATCATCAACGACATCATCAGCCAGTACGAGCGCCACGTGCAGTTCCTGCACCTGAGCCGCTGAGGGCAGGGACGGCGGCCATGCCGCCGTCCCCGTGGGGGCCTCAGAAGCGGTAGCGCGCACCCAGCGAGACGAACTGCCCGCGCAGGTTGTACTGGCTGATGTCGAAGCCGTTGGCGCCACCGGCCGGATCGAACGGCGGATCCTTGTCGGTCAGGTTCAGTACCGACAGCGACAGCGTGGTGCTGGGGATGCCTTCGTAGGCCACGTACAGATCAAGCTGGTGGTAGGGCTTGATCCGGTCGCGCAGGCCCGGGTTGCTGGTGGCGGTCGCCACGCGCTGGTCGTAGCCGCTGACGTACTGCAGGCTCAGCGTGCTGTTCCAGTCGCCGGCGGCCCAGTTCAACGACGTGGTACCGCGGGTGCGCGGCAGTGCGCCGTGGCGGTTGTTGCCGGCGCCGTCATAGGGCGCCTGGCCGGCCACCAGTGGCTGCTTGAAACTGAGCAGGTGGGTCCAGCTGCCCGCCACGGTGAAATTGCCCCAGCCGTCGGTGCGGAAGGTGCGGCTGGCCTCCAGGTCCAGGCCGGAGGTGGTCAGTTCGCCCTGGTTGGCATACTGGTTGGTGATGATCTGGATGCGGCCCTGTGCATCGCGCTGGACGCGGTCGGGGAACAGGCCGGGGTTGTCGACGATGAACTGCGCGCTGTCCGGCTTGATCAGGTTGTCCTGTTCAATGCGGTACCAGTCCAGGCCGATGCTGCTGTCCGCATCGGGCGACCACACCGCGCCCACGTTGAGGTTGCGCGAGCGCTCGGCCTGCAGGTCCGGGTTGCCGGTACGCAGGTTGGTCACGCCGCGGGTGCCACCGGGCTGCAGCGGATCGAACGGATCGACCACCGAGCCGTAGCTGATGGTCTGCCCCGGTGCGATCTCCGGCAATGACGGTGCGCGGAATCCACGCGAGAACGAGCCGCGCAGCAGCAGGCTGTCCAGCGGCTGCCAGCGCAGTGCGAACTTCGGCGAGAACGCATTGCCGAAGTCATCGTAATGATCGCCGCGGCCGGCCACCTGCAGTTCCAGGGTGCGGTGCAGCGGGACGCTGAATTCGGCGTAGGCGGCGCTGACCTGGCGTTCGCCGTTGACGATGTTGATCGCCGGACGCAGCTCGGTGCCGGACAGTACCTGCGCGCTGGTGCGTGCATCCAGCGACTCGCGGCGGATCTCCCCGCCCCAGGCGAAGCCGACCGCACCGGCCGGCAGCTCCCACAACGAAGTGGATGCCTTGACGTTCAGCGAATGCAGCTTGTACCAGCCCGGGCGCTTGGTCTGCAGGCGCAGTGCGTCCAGTGCCCCCGGCGTGCTGGACGGGTCGAGGAAGTCGTAGCTGCCATCGCGCAGTATCTGCTCGAATGCATAGCGGTTGATGAAGTTGTCGACGTACTCGCGCTGCTCGCTCTGCGAGGTCAGGGCGGCCACTTCCCAGTCCCAGCGCTCGCCGCTGCCGCGCACCCCCGCCAGGGCACGGTAGAACACCTGGGTGTTGTCCTTCAGGCGTGGACCGAGATCGAAGAAGCTGTACTCGAACGGCAGTGGCGTGCTGCCGGGATTGTTCGGATGGCCCACTGGCAACACGGCGGCGACGTCGGTGAGCGTGCCGGTGGCCGGATTGTAGGCGCGCAGGCCAGGGCCGACGGTCAGCGGCGCGCTGAAGACCTGGTCGGCCTTGTTGTGGCTGTACAGCACGTCGGCGAAGGCTTCGACATGGTCGCTGAAGCGGTAGGTCGCGCTCAACGAGGCCTGCAGGCGCTCGGCGCCGGGTTGCAGGGTCTTGAATGGCTGTGCGTTGAAGGCGCAGGCGTCGCCCGGCAGGGCACTGCCGAAATCGCTGTAGGGCCGCAGCACGCTGCCGTCGGGGCAGGGAGAGAACGGTTGCGGTGCGCGTGGGTCGGCCAGCCAGTTGCCGCCGGCGGTGGACCAGCCGGCCAGCCGGCCACCGGGCTTGTCGCGGAAATCGCCGCTGCGGGTGTAGGCGCGCTGGTCCGCGTCCAGCCGATCGCGCTTGAGCAGGTCCAGCCCGAACAGCACGTTCCAGCCCTGCTGCTCGAGGTCGCCGAAGCCGGCCAGCAGGTTGGCCTTGCGTTCGTCCAGGCCGCCCTGGGTGGCGGTGCCGAGGCCGCCGCCGACTTCCAGGCCCTGGAAGTCGCGGCGCAGGATGATGTTGATGACGCCGGCGATGGCATCGGAGCCATACACGGCCGATGCCCCGTCCTTGAGCACTTCGATGCGCTCCACCGCGCTGATCGGCAGTGCGTTGAGGTCGACGAAGGTGTCCTGGGTGTTGAGGGCGAAGCCGAAGTTGGCCACGCGGTAACCGTTGACCAGCACCAGCGTGTTCTTCGGCGAAAGCCCGCGCAGGCCGATCGACGCCGAGCCGGCGGCGAAGCTGCCGGTGTACTGTTCGTCGAAACTGTTGCCGGCGTTGGCCGACAGGTTGCGCAGCACGTCGGTGAGAGTGGAGCGTCCGGTCTGTTCGATCTGTTCACGGCTGACGATCTGCACCGGATTGGGGCCGGCGGTGTCGCTGCGCTTGATGTTCGAGCCGGTCACCAACACGGTGCCGAGGGTGGTGCCGTCCTTGCCGGTCTCGGCAGTTTCAGCGGCGCTGGCGGTGCCGGCGGCAAGGGTCAGCGCAACGGCGCTGGCGAGCAGGGTGGTGCGGAGCATGGAAGCGGCGATGCCCATCAGTGGAGGAAGCGCCAGTAGTGCATGCAGCCCCTGGCAGCGGCCAATGGCGATTACGCATTCAGTCATGCATAACGGTTTTTTAATGGTGCAGGCATCCAGGCAGGAGGGTCAGGCCTGGTCTGCTGCGACCGATGGTCGCGATGCTGGAAAATCGCCCATGTTGTGTTGACGTAGTGGGGAATCCCCACTATGTTGGGGCCGTCTCTCCCGGTCAGCCGCCGCCGCCGGACGATGTTGCAAACGTCCCGCGGCCTGCCCTGAAGGCTTGCCGTGTCGACGCGGCCGCCAACGTGCGGATGCAGGTCGCCCCCCACGGCCCGGATACCGGCCGCAGGCGCAGGCAGATGCCGACGACCTACGTTCCCGTGCATTGGCACACACCCGACTGCCCCGTGCGCCGGTATCACGCGCAGGGCTGCCATGGCAGCGGACGCCGACGTGCGTACGCACCTGGAGAAGCAGGACAATGACTGACAGTACCTTCCGCGCGGCCGAACCGGCCGGCGCTGGCGATGCCGTGCGCCGTGGTGGCGAGCGCGTGCCGACCTGGATCACCAAGGAAGCAGGCAACCGCCGCCAGCGGTTCGACGCTGCACGCCTGCAACGCAGCCTGGACCGCATCCATGCCGAGCTGCCGCTGCTGGACGTGGGCGACTATCGCCGCAGCGTGCAGGCGATGATCGAGCGCAAGCCAACGCTCAGTGCCGATGAGCTGGTAGACCTGCTGATCCGCGAGGCGGAATCGCGCGTGGACCTGGTGGCGCCGCAGTGGGAGCAGTTCGCCGCGCGGTTGTACCTGCAGCGCCTGTACAAGCGCGCCAGCCGCAACCGCTTCTACGACGCCAGCCTGAAGTACGGGTCTTACGTGGGCCTGCAGGAAAGCCTGGCCGACCGGGGCCTCTACAGCAACGACATCCTGCGCTGCTATTCCAAGGAAGAGCTGCAGCAGGCAGGGGAGATGATCGATCCGCAACGCGACACGCTGTTCGCGTACAACGGCCTGTACCTGCTGGCCACCCGCTACCTGGCCAGCGATGGATCAGGCGAGGTCTACGAGCTGCCGCAGGAACGCTGGCTGACCATCGCGCTGTTCCTGATGCAGGCCGAAGGCGGGCAGGGCAAGGACGGGCGCGAGCGCCGCATGCAACTGGTCGGCGAGGCGTACTGGGCGCTGTCGAACCTGTACATGACCGTGGCCACGCCGACACTGGCCAATGCCGGCAAGGTCGGTGGCCAGCTGTCGAGCTGCTTCATCGACACGGTGGACGACAGCCTGCAGGGCATCTATGACTCCAACACCGACATCGCGCGGGTATCCAAGCACGGTGGCGGTGTCGGCGCCTACATGGGCTATGTGCGCAGCAGCGGTGCGCCGATCCGCGGCGTGGCCAATTCGTCCGGCGGCGTGGTGCCGTGGATCAAGCAGCTCAACAACACGGCGGTATCGGTGGACCAGCTGGGCCAGCGCAAGGGGGCGGTGGCGGTGTACCTGGACATCTGGCATCGCGACATCGAAGCCTTCCTGGACCTGCGGCTGAACAACGGCGACCAGCGGTTGCGCGCGCATGATGTGTTCACGGCGGTGTGCGTGCCGGACCTGTTCATGGAAGCGGTGGAGCGGCGCGCGGACTGGTACCTGTTCGATCCGCACGAGGTGAAGCAGGCCAAGGGCTGGTACCTGCAGGACTTCTTCGACGAGAAGCGCGGGCAGGGCAGCTTCCGCGACCGCTATGCGGAACTGGTGGCCGACGAGCGCATCAGCCGCCGCACGGTACGTGCCATCGACCTGTTCAAGCGGATCATGTTGAGCCAGCTGGAGACCGGCAACCCGTTCCTGTTCTATCGCGACGAGGTGAACCGGAAGAACCCGAACAAGCACTGCGGCATGGTGTATTCCAGCAACCTGTGCACGGAAATCCTGCAGAACATGAGCCCGACGCGGATGATCCAGGAGATCGTCAGCGGCGACCAGATCGTGACCACCCGGCGTGCTGGCGACTTCGTCGTCTGCAACCTGTCTTCGATCAACCTGGGGCGGGCGATGGCGGCACCGGGCGACCTGCTGGCGGCCGACGTGCTGGAGCGGCTGATCCCGATCCAGGTGCGCATGCTGGACAACGTCATCGACCTCAATACGTTGCCGGTACCGCAGGCCACCATCACCAACCGTCGTTACCGTGCCATCGGCCTGGGCACTTTCGGTTGGCACCACCTGCTGGCACAGCAGCAGGTCCATTGGGATGACAGCGAAGCCGAAGCACTGGCCGACCGCCTGTACGAACGCATCAACTTCCTCACCGTGCAGGCCAGCCTGCAGCTGGCGCGCGAGAAGGGAAGCTATCCGATGTTCGCCGGCAGCGACTGGCAGACCGGTGCCTACTTCCGCGACCGCGGCTATGACAGTCCGGAATGGGACGTGCTGGCGAACGAGGTGGCACGCGACGGCCTGCGCAACGGCTGGCTGCTGGCGGTCGCCCCGAACATGAGCACTGCGCAGATCGCCGGGTCCACCGCGTCCATCGATCCGATCTACAGCGCGTTCTATTACGAGGAGAAGAAGGACTTCCGTCGTCCGGTGGCTGCGCCGGGGCTGTCGCTGGATACCTGGCCGTACTACGAAAAGGGTGCCTACAAGGTGGACCAGTTCGCCAGCGTGCGGCAGAACGCACGCCGCCAGCGGCATGTCGACCAGGGCATCAGCTTCAATCTCTACGTGCCGAGCAGCATCCGTGCCAGCACCCTGCTGGAACTGCACCTGTCGGCATGGCGCGAAGGATTGAAGACCACCTACTACGTGCGCTCCAACGACATCGACATCAGCGAATGCGAGTGGTGCTCGAGCTGACAGACCGCCGGGCATGGCCCGGCGCTACAAAGCCACATCCGGCCCGCGGTAGCGCCGGGCCATGCCCGGCGAGCGCACCGCGCGGCGTGCATTCAAACCGCCAGGCATGGCCCGGCGCGACAAAGGACATCCCCCATGGCAACACCCCTCGATCGCATCCGCATCCTCGAACCGCGCCACCCCAACCGCAGCACCGGCATCATCAACGGGCGCACCAGCGGCATACTGAACTGGAACGACATCCCGTATCCATCGTTCTATCGTGCCTACAAGGAACTGTCGACCAACTTCTGGATCCCCGACGAAGTGGACATGAAGCTGGACGCGCGCCAGTACGGCGAGTTGTCCGGGCGCGAGAAGAACGCCTATGACTCCATCATCGGGCTGCTGGCCACGCTGGATTCGCCGCAGACGCGCTTCATCTACAACGTCGCCGAATACATCACCGATCCGGCGGCGCACGCCAACGCGGCGATCATCGGCCAGCAGGAAGTGATCCACAACGAGAGCTACAGCTACGTGCTGGCGTCCATCACCGACCTGCCGAACCAGAACCGCATCTTCGAGATCGCGCGTACGCACCCGACCATCGTCAAGCGCAACGCGCCGATCATGGGGTCCTACGATGACTTCCTGCGCGAGAAGACCGCCGAGACGCTGCTGAAGTCGCTGATCCAGTCCTCGATCCTGGAAGGCATCAATTTCTACTCGGGCTTCGCGTTCTTCTACAACATGGTGCGGCAGAACCGCATGAACGGTACCGGCAAGATCATCAGCTTCATCAACCGCGATGAACTGGCGCATACCAAGTTCATCAGCGAGCTGATCCGGGCCATCGTCGGCGAGAACCCTGAACTGCAGAACGATGAGCTGACCGCCTATGTGCATGCAGCCTTCGAGCACGCGATAGAACTGGAAACGCAATGGTCGGCCGAGGTGCTCGATGGCATCGACGGCATCGACGTGGACGAGATGGTGCGTTACGTGAAGTATCGCGCCAACAAGATGGCCGGGATGCTGGGCATCGAGCGCCTGTACAGCGATGCCACCGACAACGAGATGCCCTGGATCCGTGCCTATGCGGACAATTTCACCGAGACCAAGACCGACTTCTTCGAGATGCGCAATGCAAGCTACAAGAAGACCAACCTCGACAATGGCTTCGACGATCTCTGATGCCGCCCCGGCGCTGGACATCCTCATCGTGGTCGCCTCGCTCAGTGGCAATACCCGCGAGCTGGGGCGGATGATCGCCGGCCGCTGCAGGCAGGCTGGCCATGCGGTGCACTGGCAGGAGGCTGACGAGGCCGATGCGGTGCCGCCATTGCAGGCCGACGCGGCCGACCTGCTGTTGCTGGGCAGCTGGACCGACAACGGCGGGCGCACGCCGGCGGAAATGAAGGCATGGGTCGCCAGGCTGGCTGGAAGCGGCCATCAGCCGCTCCACGTGGCGGTGTTCGGCACCGGGGAAACGCAGTGGGGTGCCGAGTATTACGGCGGCGCGGTGCACCGGCTGCGGCGCTACTTCCACAGCCCGCATCCGCCGCTGCTGATCGAACAGATGCCGCATGGCGATGCGCATGCCACGGCCATCGCCGCATGGACCGACGCGGTCCTGGACAACCATGGGAACCAGATGCATGCAGATCATCGACGTCACCACGCCTGAGCAGTTCCAGCACTGGGTGGCCGAACGGCCGCGGTTGCTGGTGGATTTCCACAAGGCCCAGTGCCCCGGCTGCCGGATGCTGGAACTGTCGCTGCAACGGGTGGCTGGCAGCGAAGCGGGGCAGGGCATGACCCTGCTGCGGGTGCAGCTGGAGGTGCTGGGCGAGGCGTTCTTCCGTGCGCTGGGGCTGCGGCAGACGCCGACGCTGGCGATGTTCCGTGACGGGCAGGAGGCGGCGCGGATGCCGGGTTACCAGAGCCCGGCGCAGATCGAGGCGGCCATCGCCACGCACCTGCCCCGGTAGGGCGGGGCCATGCGCTGCCGCCGGCTCCCTCAGCGCCTGCGGCGGAACGCGGCCGGGGTGCGTGCGCCGACGATGATCATCCGCACCATCGTTGACACTTCCTCGATCAGCTCGGCGTCGTTCTCCGGTGGCAGGTCCATCGCACTGGCGCCCATCGCGAACACCAGCCGGGTGATCGCCTTGGCGGCCAGCTCGGGGGCATGCAGCTTGACCCCGTCCACGGCCGCCAGCCGCACCAGGTCGTGCTGCAGCTCGTCTTCGAAATAATGCAGCTCGCGTTCGACCGCGTGCTTGAAGTCATCCGACCCGACCGCGCCTTCGCGCAGCAGCACGTGCAACAGCTTGTCGTCGGCGCGCAACTGTTCGATGAAGGTTTCCACCGACACCCAGACCACGCTGGTGGCCGAGGTGGTGGCGCGCCGCCGTGCCTGGCCGATGATGGTGCGCAGCGAACGGCCGGCCAGGTCGATCAGCGCGATGGACAGTTCGTCCATGTCGCGGAACTGCCGGTAGAAGCTGTTCGGCGCGATGCCGGCTTCACGCGCGACCTCGCGCAGGCTGAGCGTGGACAGGCTGCGGTGCGGCCCGATCAGCGCCAGCGCCGCGGCGATCAGATCCTCGCGGGTCACCGTGCGGCGGACCGGCGTGGCATCTTCTGGCGGGGGCATGACGGTGGGGGGCATGGGGCTACCGGGTCGGCGAATGCTGAATCATACCCACTTCTGGCGGATATACACCTGTATACACAGCTGTGTGCGCGGACGTATAGTTCGCTGCATGAACGCTGCCGTCCGCCCTATCGGGGTTGCCCGTCCATCGCTGGTTTCCCCGCAACGCTGGTTGTCGCCTGCGCTGTTCGACTTCTGGGCCGGCCACCTGAACCCGTTGTGGACCCTCCGCCAGCCGCTGGCGCGCCTGCTGCGCCGTGAGCCGGCGGGGGCCGGTGCCTGCACGCTGGTACTGCGCACCAACCGCCACTGGCGCGGCATGCAGCCCGGCCAGCACGTCACCCTGGGCGTGGAGATCGATGGCCGCCTGCTGCAGCGCAGCTACAGCCCCACGATGCTGGGCCCGCGCGAGCTGGCCATCACGGTCAAGGCGGTGGAAGGCGGGCGGGTCAGCAGGCACCTGGTGGAGCAGGCGCGGATCGGCACGGTGTTCCAGCTCGGTCCGGCCTTCGGTGAATTTTCCGTTCCCACCGCCGCGCCGCTGCTGCTGCTGGCGGCCGGCAGCGGCATCACCCCCATGCGCAGCCTGCTGCGTGCGCTGGCGGCCGGTCCGCTGGCTGCGCCGGTGGACCTGTACTACTGGGAGCGCCAGAGCGACGCCTTCAGCTTTCGTGAGGAGCTGCAGGCCCTGGCCGAGGCCGACCCGCAACTGCAGGTGCACCTGCTCGCCACGCGCGACGCACAGGCACCGGCGGCGCGGGTGGACGCCTGCGATTTCGATCAGCTGGGCGACGTGCCGCTGGCACAGCGACACGTGCTGGCCTGTGGCCCGGATGGCTTCGTCGCGGCCGCCCGGCAGCGCCTGCTGCATCACGTCGCCGGCTTCCAGGCCGAGGCGTTCACCCCGCCCGCTGCCGCGCCCGATGCCATCGGCGAGGTGCAGCTGACGCTGGCACGCAGTGGCCGGCAACTGGTGGTTCCGCGCGGCGTACCGCTGCTGGACAGCCTGGAAGCACATGGGCTGAAGCCGAAACACGGCTGCCGCATGGGTATCTGCAACACCTGTACCTGCCACCGCGTCAGTGGCGCCACCCACCACCTGCGTACCGGCGAACAGCATGCCGAGCCGGCCCAGCCGGTGCGGATCTGCGTCAGCGCCCCGACTACCGACCTGGTCCTGGACCTGTGAGGAACCCATTGCAATGAGCCGTCCTGACCGCGCCCTGTCCCCCCAGGAGCTGAATGCCTTCGGTGCAGAACTTGATGCGATCCGCGACCGCGTGATCGGCGAGCTGGGTGCATCCGATACCCGCTACATCCGTCGCGTGGCTGCCGCCGTGCGCTGGTCCAGCGTGCTGGGCCGCCTGCTGCTGTTTGCTGGTGCGTTCTCGCCGCTGTTCTGGTCGCCGCTGTTGTGGCCGGCCTGCATTGCCGGCGCGCTGCTGCTGGGCCTGGCCAAGATCCTGGAAAACATGGAGCTGGGCCACAACGTGATGCACGGCCAGTACGACTGGACCGGCGACCCGAAGCTGGAGGGCAACAGCTACGAGTGGGACATCGTGGCCACCAGTGACAACTGGCGCAAGACGCACAACTTCAAGCACCATACCTATACCAACGTGCGTGGCATGGACGACGACATCGGCTACGGGCTGCTGCGGATCTTCCCCGAGCAGCGCTGGCGCCCGTTCTACCTGCTGCAGCCGATCATCGCGCCGGTATTCGCGCTGCTGTTCCAGTGGGGCGTGGCGATCCAGGACCTGCGCATCGGCCGTTGGCTGAAGGGGCGCATGACCGCCCGCCAGTTGTGGAAGGAGACCCGTCCGGTGGGCGCCAAGATGGCGCGCCAGCTCGGCAAGGACTACGTGCTGTTCCCGCTGCTGGCCGGCCCGTTCTTCCTGCCGGTGCTGCTGGGCAACATGGTGGCCAACGGCCTGCGCAACATCTGGACCTACGTGATCATCTTCTGCGGGCATTTCACCGCCGACGCGGAAACCTTCCCCAAGGACTGCCTGCGCAACGAATCGCGCGGCCACTGGTACCTGCGCCAGCTGCGCGGCTCCTCGAACCTGACCGGCGGCTGGGTGATGAACGTACTATCGGGCAACCTCAGCCACCAGATCGAGCACCACTTCTATCCGGACCTGCCGGCCAACCGCTATGCGGCGATCGCGGTGGAGGTGAAGGACATCTGCCGTCGCTATGGCCAGCACTACAACACCGGTTCGCTGCCGCGCCAGTTCGGCCAGGTGGCCTGGCGCATCCTGCGCCATGCCTTCCCCAGCCGGCCCACGCGGATGGTCGCCCGGCAGCCGGCGGCCGGCACTGCCTGACGAAAACGCCGGCCCGCGCTATGCAAAGCGCGGGCAATGGCTGAGAATCGGGCGGATTGAGTTGCTTTGAGCAAAGGCGTGCGAGTGAACGTTGCGGCATCGTCCCCGGTCTCTGCGGAGATTCCTTCCCCCTTGCCGCGGCAACTGCCCGAGTTCCCCGATGCGTTGATCGTCGCCGATGTCGGCGGCACGTTCGCGCGCCTGGCCTGGTCCAGCGGCGACCAGCGCCAGCCGAAGATCGAGGGTTTCCGCAGCTTCCGTTGCGCGCAGTACCCCAGCCTGGCGGCAATCCTCGCCGAATTCGCCGCTGGGCGGCCACGGCGGCAGGCCAGCGCGGTGGTCGCCATCGCCGGGCTGCTGCAGGGCGACCAGCTGGTCAACGCGAACCTGCCGTGGCCGGTCGCCAGCGAGCGCACGCGACGTGAGGCAGGGCTGCAGGCACTGCGCCTGATCAATGATTTCGAAGCGGTGGCGCTGGCCATCCCGCATGTACGTGCCGATGCACTGGTGGCGCTGCATGGCAACGGCGCGCCGGGGCCTGCATGGCCGGCACTGGTGCTGGGTCCAGGCACCGGGCTGGGAGCGGCGCTGCGCTTCGCCGATGGCAACCGCCCGGTGCTGACCAGCGAAGTCGGGCATTCGGCCCTGTCGGCGGGTACGCCGCTGGAACTGGACGTGCTGCGCCTGCTGCTGGCGCGGTGGCCGCACGTGGACAATGAGCGCGTACTGTCCGGCACCGGCATGCTGAACCTCTACCAGTGCCTGTGCCAGTTGCAGGGCAGCGCGCCGCGCTGGACCGACACCGAAGGCCTGCTGGCGGCCGCGCACCGCCGCGACGATGCGCTGGCAGTGGAAACCGTGGCGGTATTCTGTGGATGGCTGGGCAGCTTCGTGGGGGATCTTGCCATCGCTTTCGGTGCGCGATCGGTGTACCTGGCCGGTGGCGTTTCCGCGCATATCGCCGCCTTCCTGCCCGACAGCCGGTTCGTGGAACGTTTCCTCAACAAGGGCGTGCTGGGCAAGGTGCTTGAGCAGGTACCCGTATGGCGCGTCGAACATGGCGAGCTCGGGGTGCTGGGCGCGGCTGCCTGGCGCGAGGATGTGCCGCACCCGTAGGTATCGGCCGCCGGCCGGTATGGGGACGTCGACCAGGAGAAACATCGCATGACCGATCGTAGAAGCTTCCTCCAGGCCGGTGCGCTGGCCGTCGGCGCGCTGGGCCTGCCACGCGGCGCCCGTGCCGGCGCAGACCCGGGCCCACGCGTGGTCTCGACCTGGGATTTCGGCGTGGGTGCCAACCAGGCCGCGTGGAAGACGCTTGCCGGCGGTGGCAGCGCACTCGATGCCGTCGAACAGGGGGCACGCTGGGCCGAGAGCGAGCTGTGCAACCCGACGGTCGGCCGTTGTGGCAATCCGGACCGCGATGGCGTGCTGAGCCTGGACGCCAGCATCATGGACGGTGACGGCCGTTGTGGCTCCGTCGCCGCCCTGGTGGACATCCTGCATCCGGTATCGGTGGCACGCCAGGTGATGGAGAAGACCCCGCACGTGATGCTGGTCGGGCAGGGCGCGCAGCAGTTCGCGATGGAGCAGGGTTTCCCGCGCGAGAAGCTGCTTACACCCGCGGCGGAGCAGGCGTGGAAGGCATGGTTGAAGACTGCCGAGTACGCGCCACAGATCAACGCCGAACGGCGCAGCATCCCCGGCGACAGCAGCAACCACGACACCCTGGGCATCCTGGCGCGCGATGCGCAGGGCCGGCTGGCCGGCGCATGCACCACCAGCGGCATGGCCTGGAAACTGCACGGACGGGTCGGTGACAGCCCGGTGATCGGTGCCGGCCTGTATGTAGACAACGAAGTCGGTGCGGCGACCGCATCCGGCGTGGGCGAGGAGATGATCCGCAACGCGGCCTCGTTCCTGGTGGTTGAACTGATGCGGCAGGGGCGCAGCCCGGCGCAGGCGTGCCACGAGGCGATCGCGCGGGTGGTGCGCAAACGCCCGGAGGCCAGCCGCACCCTGCAGGTGTGTTTCCTGGCGATGAATCGTGACGGCGAGGTGGGGGCCTATGCACTGCACCGCGGCTTCGTCTACGCGGTATGCGATGCACGGCGCCAGGACGACCTGCGCGATTCCAGCGCGGTCTACGACAGCGAACAGACGTGAGCGCGCGGCGGCTGCTGGAAATTGCCTGCGATGGGCTGGGATCGGCGTTGGCCGCCCAGCAAGGCGGCGCCGACCGCGTTGAACTGTTCGCCGATCTCGCCTCCGGGGGCCTGACGCCGTCGCACGGCACCATCGCGGTGGCGAGGGAGCGCCTGCAGTTGCCGTTGTTCGTGCTGGTGCGGCCACGTGCGGGTGACTTCCTGTACCAGGACTGGGAGGCCGCGGTGATGCTGCAGGACATCCGCCATTGCCGCGAACTGGGCTGCGACGGCGTGGTGCTGGGTGCGCTGACTGCCGAGGGCGATGTCGACCTGCCGCTGTGCCGCGAGCTGGTGGCAGCGGCCGGTGACATGCACGTCACCTTCCATCGCGCCTTCGATGCGGTGCGCGACCCGCGCACGGCACTGGAGCAGATCGTGCAGCTCGGCTGCACGCGGGTGCTGAGTTCCGGCGCGCGGGCAAGTGCGGCAGAGGGCATGGCGACGCTCGCCGGAACAGTGCAACAGGCGGCTGGACGCATCGGCATCATGGCCGGTGCGGGAATCACGCCGGACAACATCGCCGGGATCGCGCTAGGTACCGGATGCAGTGAGCTGCATGCCTCGGCCAAGCTGCGACGGCAATCGCGCATGCGACACCGCAACCTGGCGCTGGCAGGGCTGGAGGTCGATCATCTGCAGACCGATGTGGCACAGGTGGCCGCGTTGCGTACCGCGTTGGGGTAGAGCGGGTCCATGACCCGCTGCTTCTGCGCGGGTGACGGGCATGGCCCGTCACTACCAGGGGGAAGCGGGTGACTGCAGACCGATGTGGCACAGGTGGCTGCGTTGCGTGCCGCGCTGGGGTAGAGCGGGTTCATGACCCGCTGCTTCTGCGCGGGTGACGGGCATGGCCCGTCACTACCGGGGAAGCGGGTGACCGCAGACCGATGCGGCACAGGTGGCCGCGTTGCGTGCCGCGCTGGGGTAGAGCGGGTCCATGACCCGCTGCTTCTGCGTGGGTGACGGGCATGGCCCGTCACTACCGGGGAAACGGATGACGGGCATGGCCCGTCATTACCTGCCTAGATGCCGCCCTGGCGTGGCAGTGGCGCTGGTACGTTCAGCTGCCCGCCGGCGGCGACATAGGCGGCCAGCGCTTCGCCCTGGCTCAGCAGGTGCCGGTTCATGGTCTGCTCGGCGGCCTGTGCGTCGCGTCGACGGATGCAGTCCATCAGTTCGCGGTGCTCTGCCAGCGACTGCGCCATCCGACCGGGAGTCAGCAATTGGCGACCACGATGCATCTTCAGGATGCGGTGCAGGTCATGGGTGACCCGGATCAGCCAGGGGTTGGCCGCGTGGGTCTGCAGTGATTCATGGATCAGGTAGTTGTTGCGGTAATACTCGGCCAGGTCACCGCAGGCGGCGGCGGCTTCCATCGCATCATGCAGCGCCTGCAGTCCGTCGACGCCGGCATCGTCGATGCGCCGCACCGCTTCATGCGCGCAGCGGCCCTCCAGCATCGCCATCACCGGGAACAACTGGTTCAGGTCTTCCAGCGTAAGCCGGGTGACCCGGCTGCCGCGCCCGGCATCGATCTGTACCAGTCCCTCGGCGGCCAGCAGCTTCAGGCTTTCGCGCAGCGGCGTGCGGCTGATGCCAAGTTCGTCGGCCAGTGCCGGCTCGTCGATCCATTCCCCCGGCGGCAGCGCATAGTCGTAGATCTTCTCGCGAAGCTGCTCGGCCACCTCTTCATAGAGCGGCACGCGTCGATTGCTTTTGCGGGGGCCAGGGGCCAGGGGCATGGGGAAATGGATTGTCCAGAGGATGCAGCAGTTTACCGGTTGCGCCGTGGCGGTAGTGACGGGCCACGCCCGTCACCCACCCGCCATGCCGGCATTACATCCAGCCCGGCACCACGAACAGCAGCCAGGCCAGCAGCGGACCGAATGCCACCACCAGGCCGCTGTAGACCAGGAAGCGACGGAACAGCGCTTCGCGTTCTTCCTTGGCCGCCGATGCGACCACCAGCGCGCCATTGGTCGAGAACGGGCTGACATCGACCACCGTGGACGACACCGCCAGTGCGCAGATGACCCCGGCCGCGCTGAGATGGCCCTGCATCAGGAACGGCACCGCCAACGGAATGGTGGCACCCAGCACCGCTGCCGACGAAGCGAACGCGGAGACGATGCCGCCAACGTAGCAGACCAGCAGCGCGCCCAGCAGCGGAATGCCGATGCTGCCCACGCCATGGCCGACGAAGTCCACTGCGCCGGCCTTCTGCAGCACCGCCACGTAGGTCACCACGCCGCTGATCAACAGTACGGTGGACCAGCTGATGCCATCCACGGCGCCTTTCTGCGCTTTCGGCGATGCCAGCGCCAGTGCCACGGCCACGGTGATCGCGACCAGGCCCACGTTGAGGTCGTAGACCAGCGCGGCGATGCCCAGGCCCAACAGGCCGACCAGGGTAATGAAACGATCACGGTTGATGCGCACCTCGTCCAGTGCCTGCGGGTCGTTGGACAGGGTGCCACCGCCGGCGCTGACCATCGCGCCGTGCCCTTCGATGGCGAACTGCCGCGATGATGCCTGCGAGCCGGCAAGCAGCGGTTCGCTGGCGGTTTCGGGCCCGCGACGCATCAGCGCGACGCCGCCGAACACGAAGAAGCAGATGAAGGCCATCAGCAGGTTGAAGCCGAGGCTGGTCAGGAACACGGCCATCTCGGTGACGTCCAGCCCGGCCTTCTGCACCACCTGGTTGGTGATGCCGCCATACACGCTGATCGGCGAGAATCCGCCGGCCTGCGCACCATGGATGACCAGCAGGCCCATCATCAACGGGTTGATGCGGTACTGCTTGGCAAAGCGCAGCGCGACCGGGCCGATGATGGCCACTGCGGCCGGCCCGAGCGCGCCGAACGCGGTCAATACCGCAGTGACCACGAACATCACCCACGGAATGGCGACGATGTGGCCTCTCACCGCCTTGACCGCCCAGTGCACCAGCAGGTCGATGGTGCCGTTCTTCTGCGCGATGGCGAACAGGTAGGTGATGCCGACCAGGGTCAGGAACAGGTCGCCGGGGAAACCGGCCAACACGTCCTTGCCCTCCATGCCGACCCAGACCCCGCCCACGATGAAGGCGAGTGCGAAGGCTACCGCACCCATGTTGATGGGCAGGGCGGTAGCCACGATGAACATGATCACCAGACCGATGATCGTTGCGATTTCCGGACTCATGCGCCCTCCCGGGACACTCGGTTCGACTGCTGCACGGATGGCCACCCGCCATCCAGGGTCCTGCGTTGCCAGCGGTTGTTGCCAGGGCGGTTCATGCGCGTGCGCATGCCGTCGCCACCCATTCCACGACGCCCTCCAGCGTCTGGAAATCCTCCACCGAACGTGCCTGCAGCTGCGGATGCAGCTCGCGTGCGCGCCGGCTCAATGCACGGCCCGGGCCCAGTTCGAGGAACACCCTGCCGCCGTATTCCACGGCCTGTTCCATCACCGCCTGCCACTGCACGGTCTGGCTGATCTGTGCGCCGAGCGAATCGACCACGCGCCCGGCGCTGCCCACGGCGTGCCCGTCGATCCCGGCCAGCAGCCGCCGTTGCGGCGCACGTACGCCGGCACCGGCCAGCAGCGTGGTGAATGCCTGCGCGGCGGCAGCCAGCAAGGGGGTGTGTGCAGGCACGCAGACCGGTATCTCGACGCTGCGCGCACTGCGTGCTTCGGCCGCGGCCTGCACCTGCTGCAGTGCGGGACGGTGCCCGCCGAGCACGAAATGATCCGGGCCGTTGACGATGGCGACGGCCGCACCGTGCTCGATGCACAGCGCATCGATGACGGCACGGTCCAGCCCGAGCAACGCCAGCAGCGCACCATCGGCCGGACTGGCGGCGTCCATGGCGGCGGCACGGCGTACCGCCAGTTGCAGGCAGGTACTGGCATCGAAGCTGCCCGCCACCGCATGCGCGGCCAGTTCGCCGGCGCTGTAGCCGGCGACTACCACGGGCTGCGGCAGCTGTCGCTGCAACGCCTGCCAATGCGCCAGGGCACCGGCGCAGACCAGCGGCTGCGCCACGGCATTGCGGAAGCGATCGGGACGTCCGGCAACATCGGCCACTGGTGCGCCGAGCAGCTGTCCGGCCAGCGACAGCAGGTCGCGGCTTTCGCTGCACGCCTGGACGCGCGAAAACATGCCCGGATGCTGGCCGCCCTGGCCGGGGCACAGGATGACCAGGCTCATGGTGCCTCCTGGCGAGGCAGCAGGCCCATGCTTTCCATCTGTTCCTGCTGAAGCAGGAACAGGCTGCATGCCAGCAGGTCGGCGCTGCCGCCCGGACTCAGGCGGCGCGCTTCAAAGGAGCGGCACAGGATGTCCATGCGCGTTTCCCAGTCCGTGGCGCGCACGCCGCCTTCGGCAAGGAATGCACGTGCCTGCGCCTGCGCGAAGCGCAGCCCTTCGGCACCGCCGCGATGCAACAGGTTGAGGTCGTCGGTGGCCGCGACCAGCTGCATCAACGTCTGCACCCGTGCGGCGTTGGCCGGCAGGCCGTCATGCAATGCCGCGCGTAGGGTGGGGATGCCGATCGCCCGCAGCAGCGGGAAGCCATCGGCGGCTTGTTCACGCACGCCGCGGACAGCATGGCGCGCGCATGCGCGCTGGCCAGGGCTGGCGGGATCCAGCGCCCCGGCCAGCAGGTCATCGCGCCAGTCGGCGACGCTGGCGCAGACTGCCTCGGCCGTGGCAGGGGTGCCGCTGCCTGCGCGCAGGCGCGCGGCCTGTGCCACCAACAGGCCAAGGCTGAAGATGGCGCCACGGTGGGTATTGATGCCGCCGGTGGCAGACAGCATCGCGCGCTCGGCATCGATGCCCAGCCTGCGCAACGGTTCGAAGTCATCGCTGCGCGGCGCTGCATCGGCGGTCGCCACGTAGTAACCACGCAGCGCGAACAGGCTGCGCATGAAGGTAGCCGCGTCCATGTCGTGGTGGCTGCCACTGCTGAACGGCGTGACCAGTCCCGGCTTCGGGCTGCAGGCCAGTTCGCCGTGCAGCGCGCTGATCGCCAGCCGGCCCAGCCGACGTGCCGACGTGGTGGGAGCGTACGCGGGGCTGCAGGCGGGCAGGGCGTTCATGCCACGTCCCGTTGTTCGATCAGTGCAGTACGCGGCGACAGCCAGCAGGCCGCATCCGCCTTGACCAGCACCTGGGTCGTCGTGCCGGCGTACTCGCGCCAGTTCACGCTGCGCGCGCCGGGAAAGCGCAGCTCGCCGTCGGCGCGCAGGCCGTGTTCCGACTCCCATGCGTGCAGCAACCTGGCGATGCCCTTGGCCTGGTCGTGGCTGGCCACGTCCCACAGCAGGTCCAGGTCGGAGCCGGCATGCAGGTAGTCCAATCCAGTCAGTGCCTGCCAGGCGAAGCTGCCGAACACGCGCGGCGGCGGCTGCACGCTGCAACGGCGCAGCAGGGCCTGCAGGGGGGTGCGCCATGGCGCGGACACTGCGGCGATGACCGCCTCCAGCGTGAGCGGAGGCGAATGTCGAAGCACCTGGGCGGGGTCGATCCGCAATGCCAGCCGCTGGCGCTGTTCGGCCAATGGCAACGGAACGCCCAGCCGCAGCAGCGCGCCATCGACCGCCGGGTCACGCCGCGCCACTACCAGCGGCAGCCGCGCCCGTGCCCATGCGCGCAGGCGTGCATCGGACTGCGGCAGCAGCGCGGTCCATGTGGCATGCGGTTCTATCCAGGCCAGGTCGTGGCGATGCATTGCTCAGGCCTCGCCAGCGGCCACGGCGGCGGCGACATCGCGTGCCAGCAGGCGGCCTGCGCGCTGCAGCCCGCGTTCCGCGCGCAGGTCGGCAGGCACTGCGCTGGCAAGCGCTGCATCCAGTGCAGCGGCGAGGTCACCTTCCCATACAGCCTCCACCGCACCCATGCGCACGTAGTTGTCCACGCCCGGCGCGAACACCGGTGAGCTTTCGCTGAGCGCCTGCAGCTTCTCCAGCGGTTGCTTGGTCACCCGTGCCATCGCGCGCAGGTCCATCACCCGCACCTGCGCTTCGGGCAGGGCGAAGATGCGATCCGCCATCAGCCCGAAGGACAGGAAGCCGCCGCTGACCGATTCGCCATAGACCAGGCTGAGCAGCGGCGCGCCACGGCGGCGGGCAACTTCCAGGCTGCGCGCGAGGTGCGCGAAGCAGCCATTGATGCCCAGCAGTTCGTCGCGGCGGGCCAGGCGCTGGCCGGCGGTGTCCACCAGCATCACGATCGGTCGCTGCGGATGCGCCCGCGTGCTTGCCAGCACGCACGCCGACAGCGCCAGTGCGTGGTCTACGCCGACTTCCAGTTTGTTGGCGGTGCCGATCACGGTCACGACGCCGGCCGCCGTGGTGGCGGTACCGGTCAGCACGTCGTTTTCGCGATTGATGGCATGGCCGGCCGGGAACAGCGCCGGCAGCAGGGAAGCAAGCTTCATGGCAGTCTCCGCGCAGCGACCGCATCGAGGAAGGTGGGGGTGTCCAGCAAGGGCAGGCGCTCGGGATCGGCGATGCCCTGGCGGGCCCAGATCTGCAACCCGTCCCGGCAGTCGCCATAGGCATCGACGCGCGCCTGCAGTGCCTGCTGGGCCTGGTCGAGAGCGTCCAGCGGATCGGCGTCGGGCACGAAATCGCGCACCCGCTGCGCCGCTGCGTCGGCGAAGTCGTCCATGCGGTCGGCCACCAGCTGTGTCGCCTCGCCGATCAGGTAGCGGTGCTTGCCACCGGTGACGCGCCATACCAGCGCGCGATCACGCGAGTCGAACTCCTCCACGCCGCGCACCGTTTCGATCACTTCCGGGCCGGACAAGGAGAGGCGTCCTTCTTCGGACATCAGCACCGCGGTGCAGCAGCGGGCGACGATGCCCATGCCACCGAATGCACCGTTGCCACTGCCGACCAGCGCCAGCACCGGGATGCCTTCGGCGCGCGCGGCCAGCACCGCGCGCATGATTTCGGAGATGGCGATCAGTCCGGCGTTGGCTTCGTGCAGGCGCACGCCGCCACTGTCCAGCAGCAGCAACACCGCCCGGGGTCGCGTGGACAGCGCGCGTTGCAGCAGCCCGGTCAGCTTGGCGCCATGCACTTCGCCGACACCGCCGCCCATGAAGGCGCCCTGTTGCGCGGCGACCAGCACCGGCAACCCGCGCAGCGTGCCTTCGCCGACCACGATGCCGTCGTCGAAAGCGCCCGGCACGTCCAGCTGCGCCAGGTGCGGGCTGATGGTGCGTCGGCGCGGACCGTAATACTCGTTGAAACTGCCGGCATCGAGCAGGCCATCGATGCGCTCGCGTGCATCGGCTTCGTAATAGCTGCGCTGGCTCATGCGCGGCCTCCCTGCGCTGCATCGGTGGCGCCGCCTGTGGCCAGGCGGCGGTCGGCCAGGGTTTCCAGCGCCTGCTGCAGGCGCAGGCTGACCACCGCCGGGGTGGCACCGGCATCGTTGATCGACAGGCGCACGTCACGCAGCGGATGGCGCGCGGCGAAGTCGGCCAGCACCGCCTGCCAGATGGCGCCGAAGCCGCGCGCGGAGGTGATCACCTCGATCTCCATCGCGCCATCGAGCGCGGCCGGTTCGACCAGCACTTCCAGGTTGCCGGAGGCGACCACGCCCACCAGCGCATGCAGTTCGCGCGTGCCCAGGTCCTGCTGGCCGGGAAAACGATAACGAAGGGTTTCCATGGGGCGTGTCCCTTACCAGTTGCGGAAGCGTTTGGGTGGTTCGTACAGGCCGCCGGACCAGTGCACCAGGTCTTTCACCGAGCGCGCCGCCAGCAGGTCGCGGCTGGCGTCGCGGCTGCGCACGCCGAGGTCTTCGGCACGCCGGATCACGCCACGGTCGCGCAGGTTTTCCACCATTGCCTTGTCGCGGGCCATGCCGACGGCGGTGTAACCGGCCACGCCGCGGATCGCCTGTTCGCGCTCTTCCGGGGTCCGGCACAGCAGCAGGTTGGCGATGCCTTCTTCGGTGAGGACGTGGGTGACGTCGTCGCCATAGATCATCACCGGCGGCAGCGGCATGGCCGCACGTTCGGCCAGCTCCCAGGCATCGAGGCGGTCGACGAAGGCCGGTGCCATGTGTTCGCGGAAGGTTTCCACCATCTGCACCACCAGTTTGCGGCCGCGCGGCATCTGCCCCGGCAGCGCCGCCTGCTGGCCTGCCTTCAACCAGGCGGGGCTGGCGTGGCGGCGGCCGCGTGCATCCGATCCCATGTTCGGCGCACCGCCAAAACCGGCGATGCGGTCGCGCGTGGCGGTGGAGCTGTTGCCCTGCAGGTCGATCTGCAGCGTGGAACCGATGAACATGTCGCAGGCGTACAGGCCGGCGGTCTGTGAGAAGGCACGGTTGGAGCGCATGCTGCCGTCGGCACCGGTGAAGAACACATCCGGCCGGGCCTGGATGTACTTCTCCATGCCCAGTTCGGAGCCGAACGAATGCACCGACCTGACGAAGCCGGATTCGATGGCCGGGATCAGTGCGGGGTGTGGATTCAACGCCCAGTGGCTGCCGATCTTTCCTTTCAGGCCGAGCGATTCGGCATAGGTAGGCAGCAGCAGTTCGATGGCGGCGGTGTCGAAACCGATGCCATGGTTGAGGCGCTGCACGCCGTACTCGGCGTAGATTCCCTTGATGGCCATCATCGCCATCAACACCTGGATTTCCGAGATCTGCGCCGGGTCGCGGGTGAACAAGGGCTCGATATGGTTCGGCCGTGGGGCCAGGGTGACGAAGTCCACCCAATCGGCGGGAATATCGACGCGGGGGAGGGTGTCGACGATTTCGTTGACCTGGGCGATGACGATGCCGCCGCGGAACGCGGTGGCCTCGACGATTACCGGGGTGTCTTCGGTGTTCGGGCCGGTGTAGAGGTTGCCGTGGCGATCAGCGGCCTGTGCGGCGACCAGCGCGACCTGCGGGGTGAGGTCGATGAAGTAGCGGCCGAACAGTTCCAGGTAGGTGTGGATGGCGCCGATTTCGATCCGGCCCTCGGCCACCAGGCCGGCCAGGCGTCCGCCCTGTGGCCCGGAGAACGAGAAATCCAGGCGCTTGGCGATGCCGCGTTCGAATACGTCCAAGTGCGAGGGCAGGGACAGCACCGACTGCACCATGTGCAGGTCGCGGACCCGTGCCGGGTCGACCTGGCCAAGGCAGTCGGCGAGGAAATCGGCCTGCTTCTGGTTGTTGCCTTCCAGGCAGACCCGGTCGCCCGGTTCGATCACCGCCTCCAGCAGGTCCACCATGCGCGGGTGCGGCACCTCGCGCGGCAGGCCGGCCTGCGCAGCACGTTGCAGGCGCTGCTGGCGTTGCTGCTCAAGGGTATTCCAGACACGGGTCATGCCAGTGACCTCTGTAATTACGTAGTAATTACGACGCTATCACCGGATCTGACCGCCTGCAAGCTGGGCTGCAGCATGAAATAACGCGGATGCGTATCATGTGCATCTTTGCCTGACGGAGCTGCTCGTGAAGACCCTTCCTCCCATCAGTGGCATGGGCCGCGTGTTCGCCTGGGTCGCCTTCCTCGAGGCCATTACCTGGGCCGGCCTGTTGCTGGGCATGTGGTTGAAGTACGGGCCGCAGGCCACCGAGTCGGTGGTCTGGTTGTTCGGGCGCCTGCATGGCGTGGCCTTCCTGGTCTATGCGGTGGTGGCCGTGGTGGCGGCCGTGCGCCTGCGCTGGCCCTGGTGGGCCACCTTGCTGGCGGTGCTGGCGGCCGTGCCGCCGTTGGTCACCCTGCCGCTGGAATGGGTGTACCGCCGCCGCGGCCTGCTGGCCGACCCGGCCCAGCGCGTGCCGGTTCCCCGGTAATGACGGGCCGTGCCCGTCACGGCCAGAAGCAGCGGGGCATGGCCCCGCTCTACCGAGGGCAGGGTAATGACGGGCCGTGCGCGCCGAGGCCGGAATCAGACGCGCACGCGGCGGGCGGCGATGCCGACCCATAGCAGGGCGACCGCCACCGCCACGAAGGCCAGCAGCAGGCTGCTGGCCTGGGCGATGAAGCCGACCAGCGCTGGCCCGGCCAGTACGCCGGCATATCCCAGCGTGGTCACTGCCGGGATCGCCAGGCTTTCCGGCATCGCCGCCTGCCTGCCGGCCAGCGAGAACAGCGCTGGCACGATGTTCGCGCAGCCCATGCCGATCAGCGCATAGCCCAGCAGGGCCAATGGCAATGCGTCGGCAAGGCTGGCCAGCAGCAGGCCGCCCGCGCCCACCACGGCACCCAGCAGGATGGCGCGGTGATGCCCCAGGTACGTGATCACCCGGTCACCCAGCAGCCGGGTGACCGTCATCGCCACCGCGAATACGAAGAAGCCCAATCCCGCATTGCCGGCCGGCACGCCCTGGACCTCGTGCAGGAACACCGCGCTCCAGTCCAGCATCACGCCTTCGGCAAGGAAGGCGACGAAGCACAGCACGCCGATCAGCAGCACGATGCCGCGCGGCATGGCGAACATCGGTGCGTCATCGGCTGCACGATCCGTCCGCCAGTGCGGGGCGCTGGCCAGGACCAACAGCAGCATGGCCGCAACCAGCAGGCTGGCGCCCATCCATGGCGCGACACCCATCGCCAGCAGCGCGGTCATCGCCGCCGCACCGACGGCGCCGCCGATGCTGTAGAACGCATGGAAGCCGGACATCATCGGACGCGCCGCATCGCGCTCTACCATCACCGCCTGCAGGTTCATCACGCAGTCGCAGGCGCCGATGCCTGCCCCGAACATGAACAGGGCCAATCCCAGCGTGATGGCGCTGGGGGCGACGGTCAGCAAGGGCAGCGCGATGCAGGCCAGCAACAGGGTCGCCAGCATCAAGGCGCGGCAACCGAAGCGAGCGGCCAGGGCGCCGGCCAGCGGCATCGCCAGCAGCGAGCCGCCACCCAGGCAGAGCAGGGCAAGCCCCAGGCTGGCGTCATCCAGTCCGATACGGGCCTTGGCGAAGGGCACCAGCGGGGCCCAGGCGGCGATGGCGAAGCCGGGCAGGAAGAATGCCGCGCGCGTGGCGTGCTGCTGTCGCGTGGCGACAGGAGGGGAAAGGGACATCATCACGATTCTCTGCAAAGGAAGTCAGGCAGCGACGGGGGGCGCGAGCAGTACGTCCAGGCCGCGTTGGCGCAGTGCGTGCACCAGCGCTGCGGGCGCGTCGGCTTCCACCAGCAGGGTGTCGACCTGGACGTGGCGGGCGATCCGGTGGGCAGCCACCGCGCCAAGTTTTTCGTTGGTGGCCACCGCCACGAAGCGGTCGGCGCGGCGCAGCAGTGCGCGCTTGAACGCCGCCTCTTCGCCATCGATCGCCCAGGCATCGCCCTGGCTGTCGATGGCGCAGGTGCCGGCGAAGCAGACATCCACGTGCACGGTGTCCAGGTATTCCATGGCCTGCAATCCGAGCACCGCACCGGAACGTGGCTCCAGCCGTCCGCCGACCAGGGTGACTTCAATATCGTGGCGCCCCATCAGGGCCAGCGCGATATCCGGCGCGTTGGTGACCACCCGCAACTGCAGGTCGATGGGCAGGGCGGCAGCGATCGCGCTGTTGGTCGAGCCCGCGTCCAGTGCGACCACGTCACCGTGGCGGAGCAGTCCCGCCGCCAGCGAGGCCAGTGCCTGCTTGCGCGATGGGTCCTGCCGTTGGCGTTCGGCCAGTGGCGGGAACGCGGGGGTCAACGGCAGCGCGCCCCCGTGCACGCGCCTGCACAGTCCGCGCTGGGCCAGCTCACGCAGGTCGCGGCGGATGGAATCTTCGGAGACGTTGAAGTGGAGTGCCAATGGCGCGGCGAGCACGCGTCCCTGCTCACGCAGCAGGCGCAGGATTTCCTGCTGGCGTTCGCCGGGCAGGGGGATGGCAGGTTCATGGGCGGTGGCGTGCGACACAGGCGCTGACCTTCAGGCTCTCGATGCGATCATTCTATATCATTCGTGCACGGTCATGCATATTCGTGCATCAACGTGCATTAATTGGCATCGAGCATCGCAAGGACACCGATGCATTGATCCTGTATTCCAATGAGCGGAATCTGGAAGCTGCCGCTCCGCTTCGTTGCTTGAATACGCCTGCGCCGCCGTCGTCGGGGCGCACCCGGTGCAGGTGTGGCAACGGGGACATGGCTGTATGAAGCAATGAGGAGGCGTTACGGAAGCGGGTCCGAGTCCTGCCAGCTCCATCGCCTGGGTATTGGGGGGCCGATGCCCAGGTGGAGGGGCTGTACTGGTTTCGACGTGGCGAGCAATCGGCGTGGACAGCCCGGGAGGCGACCGACGTAACCGGCGCGACCACCATAATCGCCAACCAGGACGATTATCGCCAGGCCGCGTATCGCAGCCTGGTCCACGCAAGCGCACGTGGCACCCAACGCGCAGGCACCCCGCCGGCAACGGCGGGGTGTTTTTCATCGCATGCCAGGCTCAGCCCGGGCGGACGGCCTGCGGCTCCTCGCCTGCGGCCAGTGCCGGCAGGGTGGAATCGACGGTCACCTGCGAATCGCCGCGTAGCAGCGCAGCCGCTTCGGTATCGCTGGCGACCGCTGGCGGCGAACCGCGCAGTGGCAGGCCGGCGGTTTCGCGCACGAACATCATGGTGACCAGGCCGATCACCGCCGCGCCCATCAGGTAGTAGGCCGGCACCATGGGGTCGCCGGTGCGTTCCACCAGCCATGCGGTGACCAGCGGCGTGGTGCCGCCGAACAGCGATACCGAGACGTTGAACGCGATCGACAGCGCGCTGTAGCGCACCGGGGTATAGAACAGCGCCGGCAACGTGGACGGCATCGAACTGGTGAAGCACACCAGTGCCACGCCGAGCAGCATCAGGCCGATGAAGATGAGTCCGTCATGCCCGCTGCGCACCAGCAACAGGCACGGGATGGCCAGCAGCAACAGCGCGATGCACGCACCGATGATCATCGGGCGGCGGCCCAGCCGGTCACTGAACAAGCCACCGACGATGTTGAGCGGCATCATCACCAGCATGACGATGATGATCAGCAGCAGGCCCTTGCTCTCCGCGTAGCCCAGGGTGACGCTGAGATAGCTGGGCATGTAGGTCAGCAACATGTAATCGGTGACGTTGAACACCAGTACCAGGCCCATGCAGATGATCAGCTGGCGGCCGTGCACGCGCAGCAGTTCGCCCAGCCCGGGACGTTCATGGTCGCGCTTCTCGGCTTCTTCGGCGTACGCACGGAAGGCGGGGGTTTCTTCCAGCCGCATGCGCATGTACAGGCCCAGCAGGCCCAACGGACCGGCAACCAGGAACGGAATGCGCCAGCCCCAGTCGAGCATCTGCGTGGAGCTGAGCAGCATGTGCAGCGTGGTGACCGTCGCCGCGCCAGTGATATAGCCGCCCAACGTACCGAACTCCAGCCAGCTGCCCATCAGGCCACGGTTGCGGTCGGTCGAATACTCGGCGATGAAGGTCGCGGCGCCGCCATATTCGCCGCCGGTGGAGAAACCCTGTACCAGGCGCGCCAGCAGCAACAGTGCAGGGGCCCAGATGCCGATGCGTTCATAGGAAGGGATCAGGCCGATGCAGAAGGTGCCCAGCGCCATCAGGATCATGGTGAACGCCAGCACTTTCTGGCGCCCGTAACGATCGCCCAGCGGACCGAAGACCAGCCCGCCAAGCGGGCGCACCAGGAAGGCGACGGTGAAGGTCGCGAATGTTGCGATCAGCTGTGCGGTCGGGTTGCTGGACGGGAAGAACACCTGGCCCAGGGTGACGGCGAGGTAACCATAGACGCCGAAGTCGAACCACTCCATCGCATTGCCCAGGGCAGCGGCGCCCACGGCACGCCGCAGCATTGGCTTGTCGACCACGGTGATCTCTTCGACCTCCATCTGCCGTCGTCGCTTGAACCAGCCAAAGTGGGCATGTGCATTGGAATGATCCTGCATCTGCATCTCCTGTAAGAAAGAAAAACGGCAAGCCAGCGACCGGGGGCGCGGCAATGGAAAGGGGGAGGGTTGGCCGGAGCAGGCACGGCACGGCGCATCGCGCGCAGGACGCGCGACGAAACACACGCTGGCGGGCAGTGGGGGCTGCGGGCCGGTGCGGGAGCGGAAGGAGGGCGTATTACAGGCAGATGCCTGCTGCTGTCAGCCGCCAGGGTCCAGGGCGAGTCGCAGGACCTTCAGCGCGGAAATCATCGTGGCAAGCAGGGAGCCGGTCGGCAAAGCTTCCCACGTGGCAGCAAAGCCCGTCACATGGTGAATCGTGTCGATCATCGCGGCGTAGTATACCTGCATCAGCCTGTGGCCGCTCGCAATCAGCTGCGATGGCACGCTGTGTTCCATCACCGCCGCGTGCGCCCGCGCAGCCGTGCGATGCTAGGCTGCCGGCCGGATACGCGATGGAACATCGGCATGGATTACCGTCTTTTCCTGTTCGACCTGGACGACACGCTGCTGGACTTCCGCGCCTCCGAGCGCCTGTCCTTCGCACGCACGATGTCCAGCCTTGGCATCGAAGACGCACCCGATACGCTGTTCGCCGACTACCAGCGCAGCAACCAGCAGTTGTGGACAGACCTCGAGCGCGGGCTGGTCGACAAGGACTTCCTCAAGGTGGAGCGGTTCCGCCGCGTGTTCGCGCTGCACCGGCTGCAGGTCGATGCCGTGCGTGCCAGCCATGCCTACCTGGAATGGCTGCCGCAGACCGTGGTGCTGATCGACGGCGCACGCGAGGTCTGCGAAGCGCTGGCAGCGCACGGCGAGATCGGCATCATCAGCAATGGCATCGAGCAGGTGCAGGGCCGCCGCATCGCCAATGCGGGCCTGTCCGACCTGATCGGTTTCGTCGCCACCTCCGAAGCCTGCGGCCATGCCAAGCCGGATGTGCGCTTCTTCGATTACGCCACGCGCATGGCCACGGCATTCGACAAGGCGCGCACGGTGATCGTCGGGGACCGGCTGGAGGCGGACATACTGGGTGCCAACCGTTTCGGTATCGACAGCTGCTGGTTCAACCCTTCGCGCCGTATCAACGATGGGACCGCGCAGCCCACCCATGAAGTGCATCGCCTGCATGACATCCCGCGCTGCCTCGGTGCCATGCCCGTGCGTGCGGGTGCATGATCGGGCCGCGCAGGGGGGATGGCGGGGTCAGTCGCCCTTGTTGCGGCCGCTGAAATCGAGCGGCGCGTCCGAGCCTTTCTGGTTGTCGCTCTCCCAGACCTTGAGCGAGTCGCATCGGCTTTCGCGCTTGGCGGCGTGCGGTGGCAGGTCCTTCACCGACGCAGACTCCTGGCAACGGGCATACATGGCACTGTCGTCATAGGTTGCGCAGGCCGACAGGCCTGCCAACAGGAAACCGGAAAGCCCTACGATCCGCAGATTGGCATTCACGTCCGTCACCTCTGTCCTGGTCAGGCTGGAAGCCCCGAGCATGCAGCATAGCGGCCCAGCCTGCCATGCCTCAACCCGGTTTCCTGCGCGGCTGCTGCACGCTGCGCACACGCCCAGCACGCGCGATGCTTACAGGGTGCACTCTACGGTGGGGTTGCCGGCAATTGCACCCGGATGGGAGGATTCATACATGTCGCGGAACATTCCACAAGGCGCACTGGTCGTCGTGGCCGACGGTGGCTCGGCGCGGGTTTTCACCAACATCGGCAGTGGGCACGACCTGCAACTGCAGCAACGCGATGAGCTGACGCTGCGTGACGTGAGCGAGCAGGGGGTGTCTGGCCAGGGCCCCTCCGGGTCGGTTCCCAAGGACATGAGCATCGCCCAGCTCAACGAGGCGACATTCGCCAAGCAACTGGCCGAGCAGCTCAACGAAGATGCGTTGAACAACCGTTACGCGCACCTGGTGCTGGTGGCCGATCCACAGACCCTGGGCCGCATCCGGCCGCTGCTGCACAAAGAGGCCAACGCCCGGCTGGTGCTGGACCTCGCCAAGGACTTCACCAACGCACCGCTGGAAGACATCCAGCGCGCGCTGTCCTGACGGCCATGCAGATGCCTGCCGACACCCATGCCGCAGAGCCCTCGCGCGGGGAGGTGGAAAGCACCCGGGGTTGGTTGCTGCTGGAGTTCGGCGCCAGCTGGTGCGGCCATTGCCAGGCGGCGCGGCCGCTGGTGCACGCCTTCCTGCAGCAGAACGCGGTGACCCACCTGTGGGTGGAAGACGGCAAGGGGCGGCCATTGGGCCGCTCGTTCGCGGTGAAACTCTGGCCGACGCTGGTGCTGCTACGTGACGGCAGCGAAGTCGCCCGCGTCGTGCGGCCGCAGGGCGAGGATGACCTGCTGGCCCTGTCGCAGGCGCTCACCGTCTAGCGGGTTGACCCCAAAGCGCGCAGTGCAGCATGCCGTCGGCGCCGGCCGATGCTAGGATCGAGGCTCCTGAATCGATCTAAATTCCGACCATGGGAAACAGCGCAAGCAGTCGTTGGGTGGCCTTGGCCCTGGGAATCTGCCTGGCGCCGGGCGCGCATGCAGCCAGCGTGGGGGAACGCGCCTTTGCCGCAGTGGACCCGTTCATCGGGACGGCCGGCGAGGGACATACCTATCCCGGTGCAACGGTACCGTTCGGCATGGTGCAGCTGAGCCCGGATACACGCATCCAGCCGCGCGAGAAGGCCTATGACTGGGCGGCGGGCTATCGCCATGAAGACACCAGCATCGTCGGTTTCTCGCATACCCATTTTTCAGGTTCCGGCCACTCGGACCTGGGTGACGTGCTGCTGATGCCCTACACCGGTGAACCGGGACTGGAGCGCGGCGATCCGGACAAGCCCCGCAGTGGCTATGCCTCGCGGTTCCGCCATCAGGACGAGCGCGCCGAACCGGGCTATTACGCCGTCACGCTGGACGATTACCGCGTCCGCGCCGAGCTGACCGCCAGCGAGCGCGTCGGCGTGCACCGTTACGCATTCCCGGCGGGCGAGCAGGCCAAGGTGCTGTTGGACCTGCGCACCAGCCTCTACGATTATCCCGGCAAGATCCTGTGGTCGCGCCTGCGCGTGCATGCGGACGGCACGGTGACCGGGTTCCGCGAAACCCGTGGTTGGGCACCGGGAAGGCAGCTGTATTTCGCCATGCGCTTCTCGCGGCCGATGCAGGGCCACGCCCTGCACAACACCGAGGGCGACATTGCCTACAAGGGTTTCCCGCCGCCGGGCCATGACTCGCCACTGCAGCGTGCGCAGGTGGAGGGGCGGCAACTGGTGGCGACCTTCGATTTCGGCAGGCTGGATGCACCGCTGGTCGCCAAGGTGGCCATCTCGTCGGTGAGCGAGGCAGGCGCCATCGCCAACCTGGATGCCGAAGTCCCGGCCTTCGATTTCGACCGCGTGCGTGCCGATGCCAGGCACAAATGGATGGATGCGCTGGCCGTGCTGGACATCGAGGCGCCGCGGCCGGACCAGCGCAATGCCTACACCGCGCTGTACCACTCGCTGCTCGGCCCGACCCTGTCGATGGATGTCGACGGCCAGTACCGTGGCCCGGACAATGCGGTGCACCACGCCGAAGGCTTCCGCCACCACTCCACGTTCTCGCTGTGGGACACCTATCGCGCGCTGCATCCGTTGCTGACCCTGGTGCAGCCGGAGCAGCGCAACAGCGATTTCATCAATTCACTGCTTGCCCACCAGGCGCACAGCCCCTACGGCATGCTGCCGGTCTGGTCGTTCCATGGCCAGGAAACCTGGTGCATGATCGGCTACCACGCCGTGCCGGTGATCGCCGATGCCTACCTGAAGGGCATTCGCGGCTTCGACGCGGACAAGGCCCTGGCGGCCATGGTGGCCACGGCCAATTACGGCCCGTACGACGGCATCGCGCAGTACCGCGAACTGGGCTGGGTACCGATCGACGAAGAGGGCGAGGCGGCCAGCAAGACCCTGGAATACGCCTTCGACGACTGGACCATCGCACGGATGGCCGAGGCGATGGGGCGCAAGGACGTGGCCGAGACGTTCGGCAAGCGGGCAACGAACTGGCGCCATGCATTCGATGCGGAGACCGGCTTCATGCGCGCGCGCAAGCGTGATGGCAGCTTCCGTACGCCGTTTGATCCGTCGGCCAGTGGCTATGGCACCGACTATACCGAAGGCAATGCGTGGCAGTACTCGTGGTACGTGCCGCAGGACGTGCATGGCCTGGCCGAAGCGCACGGTGGCTCCGATGCGCTGCTTGCGCGGCTGGACCAGGTGTTCGAAGCCAAGGTCGACCCGTCGGTGTTCGAGCACATGGAAGACATCACCGGCCTGATCGGCTGGTACGCGCATGGCAACGAACCCAGCCACCACGTGGCCTACCTGTATGCCCATGCCGGGCAGCCATGGCGCACCCAGTCCCGCCTGAAGCAGATCATGGACACCCAGTACGCCGACCGTCCCGATGGGCTGGCCGGCAATGACGACCTTGGCCAGATGTCGGCCTGGTACCTGTTCACCGCGCTGGGTTTCTATCCAGTGGCACCGGGCAGCGGCGAGTACATCATCGGCCGTCCGTTCCTGCCCAGGGCGGCGTTGCACCTGCCCAACGGCAAGACCTTCAACATCATCGCCGAAGGGCTGGATGCCGGGCATGGTTACATCGCCTCGGCGACGCTCAACGGCAAGCCGCTGCAACGCACGTTCCTGCGCCATGCGGAGATCGTCGCCGGTGGCGAACTGCGTTTCGTGATGCAGGCCGAGCCGAACACCGCCTGGCCGGGGCAGGGCGCCGAAGCGCCGTACTCGATGTCGGCCGGCACCAGGTGATCCGGATCGTGGTGCTGCCCTGGCGGGTTGCGCCGTCGATGTCCGCGAGCGTGGGTATCCGGCGACGGCTGCGTCGCTAGCGAGGGAGACGTTCGCGCGGCTGCAGGGTGATCACCCCTGCAGCCATTCCTCGCAGCCGCTGCCGTTGCCCTCGGTGACGGCAGCCGCCGCCACGCTGCAGTGCTGCTGCATGCGCTGGCGCAGGTGCGCCAGTGTTTCGGCGCCGGCATGGTCGGCGCTCCAGGCCTGCAGCTTCCTGGCCAGGCGCTCGAAGCGCTGGCGCGTGCGCTGGTGGTAGCCGCCCGGTTGCCCATCAAGTTCGGCGATCACCTGCGAGGTCGCTGCTTCGATGGTGGTGGCGTCCTCGGGGACCAGGCGCAGCAGCCCTTCCACGTACAGCACGCCCCATTGCACGCGGGTGGCCGGTCCCTGCGCGCCTTCATAGGCCTGCCGCAGCCAGTCCACGGCCGCGGTCCGGTCACCCCGTGCTTCGGCCAGTTCGGCCAGCTCCGGCATGTAGTAATACGGCGTTTCGCTGCGCTGCAGTTCGGCCCGCAACAGGCTTTCCGCTGCCGCATCGTCGCCGGCCTGGCGCAGCGCGTAAGCGGCGGTGCTCACCGTCGCCTGGCGCTCATGGGCGGTGGTCGCTGCGGCATCGGCGGCCGCCACGCGTTCGCGCACGGTGTCGGCCAGCGGGGCGGGCAGGGCACCTTCGGGCTGCTCCAGCCGGGCCAGCGCGATCTCGGTGATGACGCGCGACAGTGCGTCGTCGGGCCGGTCGCCGCGCGCCGCATCGGCACGTTGCAGGGCACGCAGCAACTGGCCGCCCAGTGCCTCGCGGGAGGCCGGTCCTGCGCTGGCCCTGTCCACCAGTGCGACCCCACGGTAGCCGAGCAGGTCGCGGTTGCGTCGCACTTCTTCCGGCGCAGCCAGTACCGCCTGCAGCAGTTCGCGCACCTCGGTGGCGGGTGCCTTGTCGATGTCCCCGGCAGCCAGCCCAAGCAACGCGAACCGTCGCGTCAGCGCGGCATCCGGTGCCGATTTCGCCAACTGCTGCAGGATCTCCGAGGCATCCTTGTCTCCGCTCAGGCGGCTGGCGTCCACCTCCCAGCCATAATCGCCCAGCACCTGCCAGTCTTCGGCATCCAGCCGGCCCGGGCTGGCCAGGGCCAGCTTCAAGGTATCGGCGACCGCGCTGCGACGTCCGGCGGCCACGGTCAGGGCGCGGGTGAGTTCGGCGCTGTCATTGCCGCCGGCAACGCGGGTGAGTTCGTTCTGCTGTGGGTCCAGCACGATCAGGGTCGGGTAGCCGCGCACGCCGAAGCGCTCGCCCCAGGCCTGTGCACCTTCTTCGTCGCCATCGAGGTAGACCGGGACGAACCTGCCGGTGAGCGCGATGAAGGCCGGATCCTTGAACAGCCCGGCCTTGAGCTGGTTGCAGGGTGGGCACCACACCGCGCCCCAGTACAGCAGCACCGGCCGGCCGCTTTCGCGCGCCTCTGCGAAGGCATCGTCCACGTCGCCATGGCGCCAGTCGATCGCGCTGGCCTGCGGCGCGGTGCCTGCGCTGGTGGCGGTGCCGGCCGCAGGCGTGGAGGGAGTGCAGGCGCTCAGCAGGGTGGCGATGCCGAGCAGGCCGGAAGTAAGTACAAGGCGCATGGGGAATCCGCGGGTGGAAAGGGGGCGCATCGACGCGTACCGCATTCTATGAAGCCCTGCCACGCCACGACCGGCCCGGCTGATGCCCGCTGCTCATGTGCTCAGGCCGGCTGGTGATATGTGCCGGCCGGCATGGCCCCGGCTTCGCGCGAGTACCCGCGTCGCCTCGCCGGCAGGGTGACGATTGTCACGGATCACGTGATGCAAAACATCGCAATGCGCCAGTTGCAGATAACCACTGCGTATTTCTCTGCTGGGCACCGGGCAGGGTTAATGAAGGACGTTCCTTCCCGCCTGCATGTACCCCCTGATGACCCATGACCGTTCCTTCCTGCGCCCGCATCGGCTGGCGCTGGCGTTGCTGCTCGCCACCAGTTCCCCCTTGCTGCATGCCCAGTCCACCACCGGTGCCATCATCGGCCTGGCGCCTCCTGAAGCGCAACGCGTGGTCGTGCGCAGCGATACCGGCCTGACCCGCGAAGTGGCCGTCGATGGCCGTGGCCGCTATGCCATCGGCCAGCTGCCGCTGGGCCGCTATGCGGTGGAGGCGCGTGATGCGGGTGGCAACGTGGTGCAGTCGCGCCAGGATGTCGAGCTGACCGTGGGTGCCAGCACCGATGTTTCCTTCACTGCAGTCACCAGCCTGTCCGGCGTGCGGGTCAGTGCCGACCGGGCCGCGGCGGCCATCGATGTCAGCAGCGTGGATTCACGCACCGTGGTCACCGCCGAACAGCTGCAGCGGTTGCCGCTGGGGCGTTCGGCCGAAGCAATAGCCCAGCTGGCCCCGGGCGTGCTGTCCAACAGCGGCAATGGCGCATTCGCTGGCCCTACCGGCGCGCAGCTGGTCAGCTTCGGCGGCTCCTCCGCAGCCGAGAACGCTTATTACATCAATGGTTTCAACACGACCGACCCGCTGCGTGGACTGGGTGGCCTGACCCTGCCTTATGGCAGCATCGAGCAGCAGGAAATCTACACCGGTGGTTACAGCGCCAAGTACGGGCGCAGCGATGGCGGGGTGATCAATGCGGTCGGCAAGCGCGGCACCAACCAATGGCGCTTCGGTGGCCAGGTGACGTGGGAGCCTGCGTCGGCGCAGGCTGACAAGGACGATGTGTACTATCCGGCCGACGGTGCGCTGTATGCACCGGAAAGCAAGGACCGGCAGTGGGTGACCACCCGGAGCCTGTATGCCGGCGGACCCCTGCTGCAGGATCGCCTGTTCTTCTTCGGTTCGTACGAGCTGGAGCAGCGGCAGGGTACCGACGTCAAGAACGTGGAGGCCACCAATTCCTACTCCCGCTATGAGTACGACCGGCCGCGCTGGTACGCCAAGCTGGACTGGAACATCACCGATGACCACCTGCTGGAGCTGACCGGGGCGTCCACCCGCAACGTGTTCCGTGGCGACAGCTTCGCCTACGACTACGACGCGCTCAGCCGTGGTGCACGGCGCGGGGCGGAAGACATCACCAAGACCGGCGGCAACCTGTGGACGGCCAAGTACACCGGCTACCTGACCGACAGGCTCACCGTCAGCGCACTGTATGGAAAGCTCAGGACGGACGACTACATCGGCAATCCTGCCTACGATGGCAGCCTGGTCTACCTGTCCAATCCGAACCTGCAGAACCCGGCGCTCAATGGCGGCAGCCCGATCACCAACGCACAGACCACATCGCTGCTGGTCGATCCGGACCGTGGCAACCGTAGCGACAACCTGCGCCTGGACGTGAACTACGTGGTGGGCAAGCACAGCATCACCGTGGGCATCGACAACCAGAACGCGCGGGCATTGAACCGCGGTTCGGTGGGCTCGGCCGATGGCTACTACTGGATCTACGACCAGTCCAATCCGAACGTGCCGATCAACACCGGGCTGGGCGTGCCGGCCACCGGCGGTTATCCAAACGGCGAAGACGGCTATTTCGTGCGCCGTTACGACTACAGCGCATTGGCGTCGGTGCGCTCTTCGCAGCGGGCGCAGTACATCGAGGACAACTGGCAGGTCACCGACAACCTGCTGCTGAACCTGGGCCTGCGCCTGGACCAGTTCACCAACTTCAACCGCGACGGGGATGCCTACATCAAGCAGACCAGCGGGCAATGGGCGCCGCGGCTGGGTTTCAGCTGGGACGTCGATGGCGATGGCCGTTTCAAGGTCTACGGCAACGTCGGCCGCTACTATCTCGCCCTGCCGTTGAACCCGGCCTTCAATGCGGCCGGCGCGACGCTGGCGACGTCGACGTACTACACCTATGGCGGCATCGACGCGAACGGCTACCCCACCGACCTCACCGCGTTCTCCGGCGCGGTATCGTCCAACAACAACTACGGCCTGCTGCCCGACCCGAAGACCGTGGCGACATCCGGGATCGAACCGTCGTACCAGGATGAGTTCATCCTGGGCTTCAACAAGGCGCTGGGGCAGGACTGGGTCTACGGCGCCAAGGCGACCTACCGGGTGCTTCGCAGTGGCGTGGACGACTACTGCGATATCGACGCGGTGCTGGACAAGGCCGGCGACCTGGGCTTCGACGTGAGCCGCGACAGCAATCCGGTCAGCTGCTGGCTGATCAACCCCGGGCGGGCGAATACCTTCAACCTGGTCGACACCGCCGGCAATTACGTGACCGTGCCGCTGACCAACGCCGAGATGGGTTTCCCGCGTTTCAAGCGCAACTACTACGCGGTGAACCTGTCGCTGGAACATCCCTTCAACGGGCGCTGGTATGGACGTGCCGACTACAACTGGTCGCGCAGCTACGGCACCACCGAAGGCCAGTTGTTGTCAGGCATCGGCCAGACCGCGGTATCGACCACGCAGGCCTGGGATTACGCGGAGTTGATGGAACATACCAACGGGCCGCAGAGCAACGATGCCACGCACCAGATCAAGCTGCACGGGTACTACCAGGTGAACCCGCAATGGCTGGTGTCGGCCAACCTGACGGTGGTCTCCGGAACGCCGTTCAGCGCGCTCGGTTCGTATGGCCCGGACCAGACGGATCCCTCCGGCTACGGTATCGCCTACCACTTCTACAATGGCCAGCCGGCGCCTCCGGGCAGCCAGGGGCGCCTGCCGTGGCGCAAGCAACTGGACCTGGGTGTTTCGTATCGCCCGGCCGTGGCGGAAGGGCGGCTTGGCTTCAACCTGGACGTGTTCAACGTCTTCGACAGCCAGGCGGCACTGTGGCGCTCGCCGTATTCCGAGTTGAACCCCGGGCAGCCGGATCCGCTGTACGGTGCGGCGACGGTACGCCAGGCACCACGATCATTGCGGCTGAGCGTGAGCTACGACTACTGAGCGGGCCGGGAAAGGGCCGGGGCCACGGTTGTCACCGGCACGACACGGAAGGGGAGGAGACTTCGCGCGGCTTTGCGACGGAATCGTCGCGGGCCTCGTGCGTTTCCCATGATCCTTCCGGAGTTCCCCAGTGCAGAGCAGCAGGCTGTCGCGTGCCATCGTCCTCGCCCTTTCCCTCGTCGCGGCCGCCGCCGCTTCCGCCGCAGACAACGACGTCAGGGACGACGCCAACACCGCCGCTGCAAGCGCAACGCCGGCCGCCACTTCGCAGCTGGACACGCTGCTGGTCACCGGCACGCGTGCGTCCAACCGCACCCAGTTCGACACGCTGGCGCCGGTGGATGTGTTCAGCAAGGAAGAGATCCAGGCGGTGGAATCCAGCGACCTGAAGGATGTACTGGCGCAACTGGTGCCGTCGTTCGTGGTGCAGCGCCTGCCGATGGCCGACGGCCAGGTGTTCGTGCGTCCGGCAACGCTGCGCGGCCTGTCTCCGGACCAGACCCTGGTGCTGGTCAACGGGCGCCGCTTCCATCGCAGCGCGCTGCTTGGCGGCCGTGGTGCACAGGCAGCCGACCTGGCGCAGATCCCGTCCAGCGCGGTCAAGCGCATCGAAGTGCTGCGCGATGGTGCCTCGGCACAATATGGTTCCGATGCGATCGCCGGGGTGATCAACATCATCCTGGAAGACGAGGTGGGCAGCGAGATCACCGCCGGTTACTCGCAGTATGCGCAGGGCGATGGCAACTCGCGCGATTTCAGTGCACGCACCGGCATGCGGCTGGGCGACTACGGCAGCCTGGTGCTGTTCGCTGAAAGCTCCAGTTCGGCGGTTACTTCGCGCACCCGCCAGCGCCAGGACGCGATCGATTTCCAGGCCGCGCATCCGCAGCTGGACGTGCCTGATCCGGTACAGCGCTGGGGCCAGCCGGAGCTGGAAAGCCAGCGCGCCGGCTTCAACCTGAAGGCGATGGCCGGCGACACCACCGAACTGTATGCCTTCGGCCTGTATGGCCACAGCGAAGGCGTCAGCGATTTCAACTGGCGCAACCCGGATACCACCACCGGCGCCTTCCGCACCACGCCCATCTTCCCCGGCTGGGACCTGCGCGACATCTATCCGGTGGGCTTCAGCCCGCAGTATTCCAACGAGCAGGAGGACCTGCAGCTGGTCGGCGGCGCGCGCGGCGAGTTCAGCACGGACTTCCGCTGGGACGTCAGCGCATCCTACGGTCGCAATGCCATCGAGTACGGCCTGGGCAACGCGATCAATGCCTCGCTCGGCCCGGACAGCCCGACGGATTTCTACCTGGGCGAACTGACCCAGACCGAAAAGAACGTCAACGCCGATTTCAACTACAGCTGGAACGTGGCCGCGCTGGCCTCGCCGGTGAACGTGGCGTTCGGCGCGGAATTCCGCCAGGAAGCCTACCAGGTCAGCGCCGGCGAGCCGGCATCGTACGCCGTGGGTCCCGGTGCGGCAGCCGGGCTGGAGGCCAATGCCAATGGCGCGCCGGGTTTCTCCGACATGCAGGCAGGGCGCTGGACGCAGCAGAGCCAGGCCGCCTACCTCGATGTGGAAGTGCCGCTGGGCACGCGCTGGAGCATCGGCGCGGCTGGCCGTTACGAGCACTTCTCCTCGTTCGGCCGCACCCTGGACGGCAAGCTCTCGGCTCGCTTCGAGATCACCCCCGACGTGGCCCTGCGCGGCACCGTGTCCAGTGGCTTCCGCGCACCGACACCGGGCCAGTTGAACACCACCAGCACGGTGCAGGGACTGGACACGACCACGCTGCAGATCTTCACCAGCGGCCGCCTGTCGCCGTCCGATCCACTGGCCGTGCAACTGGGGGCGAAGGCGTTGACCCCGGAGCAGTCGCGCACCGCATCGGTGGGCCTGACCTGGCGCAATGCGTCGGGCTTCTCCGGCTCCATCGACGTGTACGACATCAAGCTCACCGACCGCTTCAGCCAGTCGGCCAGCTTCGCGGTACCGGCCGGCGTGCCCAACCCGATGGGCTACACCTCGGTCAATTACTACACCAACGATTTCGACACCAGCACCACCGGCGTGGACCTGGTCGGCAACTACCAGCGCGATATCGGTCCCGGCCGTTTCGGGGTGACCCTGGCCTACAACTACAACCGCACCCGCGTGGACGATGGCAGCACCAGCGTGGCCACCAATGAAACGCAGCGCGTGTTGTTCGAAGACCGCCTGCCGGAGCACAAGGGCAGCATCACCACCACCTGGGAAGCGGGGCCGTGGTCATTGATGGGGCGCGCGCGCTACTACGGTGCGTGGACCGATTCGACCGGCAACGCGACCGGCGACATCTACCAGCGCTTCGGCGCGATGGCGTTCCTGGACCTGGCGGTGGGCTATCGCTTCAACGAACGCCACAGCGTGCGGGTTGGCGCCGACAACGTGCTGGATACCTATCCGGACGAGGCGACCTTCCAGGCCAGCCGTGGCCTGGTGTATTCGCGCAACGCGCCCTATGACACCGATGGCGCCAACCTGTATGCCGAATACCGGCTGCGCTTCTGATGGGGGCGCACGGATGGAGCTGACGCGTCGTCGACTGCTGCTGGCCAGTGCACTGCTGCCTGCCAGCAGCCTGGTGGCTGCCGCCACGACCCGCGGCGCGGCCGACATTCCTGCATTGCCGGCGGCAACCGCAGCGCCGGACGTGCTGGCGCGCGACGAGGACTGGTGGGCCGCCGTGGCCGGCCAGTTCGACATCACCAGTGAAATAAACCACCTGGAGAACGGCTTCTGGGGTGCGATGGGCCGCAGCACGCTGCAGGCCTACCAGCGGCACACGGCTGAAGTGAACAAGGGCAATGCCTGGTATGGGCGTGAAGCCTATCCCGCTGCGTACGTGGCCGCCCGCGCTGAAACGGCGCGCATGCTGGGCGTGGAGGCGGATGAGATCGTGTTCACGCGCGGCGCCACCGAAGCGCTGCTGGCGCTGATCGGCGGCTACAACCGTCTGGCAGCCGGTGACCAGGTGCTGTACGCGGACGTCGACTACGACAGCATGATCGATGGCATGCGCTGGCTGGCGCAGCGCCGCGGCGTGCAGGTGGAGCGCATCGACCTGCCGGCCGTGCCGACCCATGCAGGCATCCTGCAGGCCTATGCGGATGCGTTCGCACGGCTGCCACGGCTGAAGCTGGTGCTGCTGACCCAGGTCAGCCACCGGCACGGGCTGGTGTTGCCGGTGGCGGAGATCAGCGAGCTGGCCCGCGCGCGCGGCATTGATGTGATCGTCGATGCCGCGCATGGCTTTGGCCAGCTGGACTACCAGGTGCCGGACCTCAAGGCGGACTTCGTCGGCATCAACCTGCATAAATGGATCGGTGCGCCAGTCGGTGTCGGCGCGGTCTACATCCGCCGCGGCCGGCTGGCCGACATCGACCCGTACATGGGGCAGGCCGATGATGGCCGTGTCGGCAGCCGGGTACATACCGGCACGGCCAACTTCGCCGCCTTCCTGGCCCTGCCTGATGCCATCGCGCTGCACGGGCGCATCGGCGTGGCCAACAAGCGCGCCCGCCTGCTGTACCTGCGCAATCGCTGGACGGTGCCGGCACGGGCGATGCCGCACATCGAGCTGCTGGCCGCCGACGACGACCGGCTGGGCAGCGCGCTGGCGTCGTTCCGCCTGCGCGGCAGGCCAGGCAAGGAAGAGAACATGGCGCTGCAGAAGCGGCTGCTGCGCGAGCACGGCATCTTCACCACCTGGCGTGACGGGCTGGCCTCGGGCTGCTGCGTGCGGGTCACCCCATCGGTGTTCACCCGCGCCAGCCAGCTGGACGCGCTGACCCAGGCGCTGGCCCGATTGCAGTGATGCCACCCTGCCTGCACTGACCGGCCATACCCATCCCCCAGGGACCGACGGGCCATGCCCGCCCCCGACACCGTCCAGGTACCGACGGGCCATGCCCGTCACCCGACACCGTCCAGGTAGTGACGGGCCATGCCCGTCACCCGACACCGCCCAGGTAGTGACGGGCCATGCCCGTCACCCATCCCCCGGTCATCAGCCTGAAACCTGGCCTGCCTAGAGTCGGGTAGGGCCTGGCGATGGCAGGCGGAGCGGCAAGGGCCGCCACCGCATCTCCCATCCAGGGCGCCAGTCGAGGGTGATGTGCACACGTACAGGGGGCTTGATGGACGCCATGCAGTCCTGCGCATCGTACTGCTCTGGGCCCTGCTGCTGCCGGGCCTGGCGGCGGCGCATGCCGATGCGGTTGATTTCGAGCTGCCGGCACAGCCGCTGGAGCGTGCGCTCGAGCGCTTCAGCATCGTCACGGGCTGGTCGGTGATGTACCCGGGAAGGCTTGCCGACGGCCGCAGCAGCCACCCGGTGCATGGGCGGATGCCACCGCAACAGGCGCTGCAGGAACTGCTGCAGGACAGCGGGCTGTATGCGCAGCCGGCCGGCGAGGACCGCGTCGTCCTGCGCGAAGCCGCTGGCGCGGCACCGGTTCCGGCAGGTCCCGCCGTGCCTGGCCTGCCCCCGGCCGAACAACAGCGTCGCTTCGCTGGCCTGCAGCGCAGCCTGCGCGCGGCATTCTGCGGCGACTCCGCCATCGCACCGGGCAACTATGCCGCCACCGTGGTCTTCCAGGTTGCTGCGGATGGAACGGTGGAGCAGCCCGGCCTGCTTGCCGGCAGCGGTGACAGCCAGCGCGACCATGCCGTGCTGGATGCCCTGCACGGGCTTCGATTGCCTGCGTCGGCGGCGGACCTTCCGCAGCCGGTGACCCTTGAAATCCGCCCGGCGCCGCCCGGCCACGACTGTGGCCGGCAGTGGTGACTTCCATGACTGCAAGGATCCGATCATGAACGACAGCGCGGCCGCCCTGGTGGACCTTCGGGACTACCTGCTCGGCACCTACGACGAGCTCAAGCGCCGGCTCTCGCGCCGCCTCGGTTCGGAGGACCTGGCCGGCGATGCACTGCAGGACACCTGGATGCGGCTGGATGCACGCCGCGACCGGCTGGCGCCGGTACAGAACCCGGCGGCTTACCTGCTGCGCATGGCGATGAACACCGTGGTCGACCGCCAGCGTGCGGATCATCGGCTGATGAGCACCGACGAGATCGGCGCGTTGATGGAGATGGCCGATCCCGGCCCCGGTCCTGCCCAGGTGGCCGAGACCGGATACGCAATGGAACACATGCTGGCGCTGCTGCAGCGGATGCCTGAACGGCGCCGGAGGATCCTGCTGGCGATCCGGGTCGAAGGCCTGCAGCAGCGCGAGGTAGCCGAACGGCTGGGGGTGTCGCTGCGGCTGGTGCAGCGCGAGCTGAAGGCGGCGCAGGAATACCTGGCCCTGCGCAGTGCCGACGGACAGCATGTGCGGTTCTGAGCGGCGGCGTCCGTCTACACTTTGACGCTACCCCAGAACCCCGCGCCGCGCGGGGACGGCAGGATCCTGATGGACGCAGACCACAACCCGCGACGAGAACTTGACGCCGTCGAGCGCCAGGCCCACGCATGGCTGGTGCGCCTGACATCCGGCGAGGCGACGGCGGCGGAGGGCGAGCTTTTCCGTCGCTGGTGCGCGGAGGACCCTGCGCATGGCCACGCCTTCGCCGTGGCACGGCAACAGTGGGAGCAGGTGGCACAGGCCGGACGTTGCCTGGAGGTGGCGCCGCTGCAGCGCACCGTGGCCGACGAGCGCCGTCGCTGGAGCCGCCGCGCCTTCCTCGGTGCGATGGTGGCCGCACCTGCCAGCCTGGCCGTGGTTGCCGCGCTGCACCCGCCGCTGGGCCTGTGGCCCACGCTGTCGGCGGTGGCCGCGGATTTCCATACCGGTACCGGTGAGCGCCTGCGCATCGAGCCGGTGCCGCAGGTGCAGGTCGACCTGGACACGCGCACCAGCCTGCGTCGGCGTGCCAGCACCGATGGCGCGGCGCTGGAGCTGCTGGAAGGACAGGCCGCGGTCCACACCCGTGGCCGTACCCCGTTGCGCCTGTTTGCCGGCGCCGGGCAGGTGGTGGCCGATGCCGGGCCGGCACTGCTCGACGTGCGTTGCATCGACGGCCAGGTGCGGGTGGCGTGCCTGCAGGGCGATATACGCATCGAACATGCACAGGGCCGGCTGCAGCTGCAGGCTGGCCAGCAGACCCGCTATGACGAGCGCCTGACCGGCGTGGTGTCCGAGGCGATCATCGCCGAGGTGTCTGCATGGACCACGGGAATGCTGGTGTTCCGTCGCTCTCCGTTGTCCGACGTAGTGGCCGAGCTGAACCGCTACCGGCGCGGGCGCGTGGTGCTGCGCGACGAACGCCTGGCCAATGAGCTGGTCAGTGGCCGCTTCGGCATCGATGACCCGGAGGCGGCGCTGGAACAACTGCGCCTGAGCCTGTCGCTGCAACTGCGTCGCTTGCCGGGGAAGATCGCGTTATTGGGGTGAGGTGGCATCCCGCTGCCTCGCCGTACCGCAGGGATCAGCACGGATGGGGTATTCGATGCGAAACGAGTCGGTCGGGGTGGTCGATCTGCGGCGCAAGCTGTCCGCTTTGCTGGAGACTACCCGGCAACAACCGCTGATGGTGCATCGCTACGGCACGCCCTGGGCCTGCGTGGTATCGGACGCGCAATGGCAGCAGCATCGCGCGGCGCTGGAATTCGATCCGGGACGGCACCCGCTGGCGCGCCTGCAGAAGCTGCAGCGCCAGCACCTGCCGTTGTCGGAACAGGGCATGTTCTCGCCGGCCGCCGCCGCGCGTGCGTTGATCGTGCATGCCATCTACCGCTTCGACGACCTTGGCGAGCTGCAGGAGCAGCTGCATTACGACCGCCTGCTGCACTGGTTCGTCGACGCGGGCGGAGTGGCGGCCGGGCAATGGTCGCTATCGGTGCTGCGCAGCGGCATCGTCCCGCTGCTTGACGCCGCCGGCAACGCGGAGGCGTTGTCTGCCTTCCTTGCCCGCGCCGACGTCAGCGACCTGGGAAGTGCCTGTGGCGGCGTGCCGCGCGAGGGCGGCATCGCTTTCAGGAGGATGACCGGATGATGACGCACGTACGCTGATCCCGCCGCGCGTCACGAATCGATTCATTGCCTGTCGCACCTGCGGTGTGTGTTCCGTCCTGTACAGGTACGGCGTCGTTGCATGCCGATGGATGGGGACACGCGATGGTGCGTGATGATCGCAAGGTCAACATGCTGGAGCTGGATCGCCACCTCAGCCACGTCCTGGAGCAGGCACGTGGCGCGCCGGTCAGCGTGCAGCGCTATGGCCAGCCATGGGTCTGGATCCTTTCCGCCGATGCGTGGTCCGATGCGGTGCGCTGGAGCGCGCTGGACACCAGCAACCATCCCTTGATGCTGCTGCGCGGGATCGCCGAGCCCCTGCTGGAACACCTGCCGGTGGCGCTGTTCGAACGGCCACGGCACGTCGGCAGCATGCGGCAACTGCAGCGCGCCGCGCTGCTGGTACACCTGCGTGGCGTTGCCAGCCCGCAGCGGCTGCACGATGGCCTGCAGCACAACGCGCTGTTCCGCGCTTTCGTCGGCATCGACCCCGGCGCTGTCTGGAATGAAGCGACATGCGAAGCGCTGCTGGATGCCTGGCGCGAGCCGGCATTGCGGGCATCGATCACCACGCTGTTGGCGGCGCTGCCGCCGCACCTGGTATCGGCGGCGGGTGGTCGCAGGGACGTCCGGCAGGGCATTGCGGCCCGGTCGGATGACGCAGCACAGATTGAAGGCCGTTGTTTATCGAATTGACACATGCAGGGCCGACGATGCTTCGGCGGTCTCTTCCGGGATGATGAGGACGAAACGATGGGCAGGCACGTTCGTATCCGCAGGGCAGGGCAGCAGGGTTTCAGCCTGCTGGAGATCATGGTGGTGGTGGTGATCATCGGCATTCTTGCCGCACTGATCGTGCCACGGTTGATGGATCGGCCGGACCAGGCAAGGGTGGTCGCTGCCCGGCAGGACATCGCCGCGCTGATGCAGGCACTCAAGCTGTACCGGCTGGACACCGGACGCTATCCGAGCGGCGAGGAGGGGCTGCAGGCGCTGATGAAGCCGCCTGCCGGTGCCAGCCCGATGCCGGTGGGTGCCTACCTGGAGCGCCTGCCGGACGATCCGTGGGGCAAGCCATACCAGTACAAGAACCCCGGCACGCAGGGTGAAATCGACGTGTTCTCCTTCGGTGCCGATGGCAAGTCCGGCGGCGAAGGGGGAGCGGCCGACATCGGCTCCTGGCAGCTGTGAGGTGACCGCGATGGACACGGTACGACGACGAGGCCACGGCGCATCGCAGCAGCGCGGCATGGCGGTGATCGTGGCGATGCTGGTGGTTGCCATCGTCGCGGTGATCGCTGCCGGCCTGATCCTGCGCCAGGCCAGCGCGCTGCGCAGCCTGCGCGGCGAGCAGCTGCGCGCCCAGGTTGCGATGGCGGTGGACGCGGCGATGGAGCGCGCCGCCGTGCAGCTGCGCGCCGATGCCGCCGAACAGCTCACCACCGTGTCCGTGGGGCGCTGGGCACGTCCGATCCTGCTGCAGTCGCCGCTGCCGGTGCAGTTGCAGCTGCATGATGCGCAGGCGCTGTTCAACCTGCGCAACCTGGTCCGCGACGGGCAGATGGACCCACACGAACAGGCCGTGTTCGGCCGGCTGTGTGCCGGACAGGGGTTGGGTGAAGCCGAGTGCGAACGGGTGGGCCGTTACGTGGTGGCGCGCATCAGCGGCGCCGGCGGCGGGCCAGTGCCGTTGCAGGACATCATCGCGCAGGCGCTTCCCGACAGCGACCCGCAGCGCGTGCAGGCCTTGCAGCGGGTGACGGTGCTGCTCCCCACCCGCACCGTGCTCAACACCAACACCAGCGAGGCCGGCGTGCTGGCGGCCGCATTGCCATGGACGCCACCGTCCAGGCTGCAGGCGCTGCTGGCCGAACGCCAGCAGGGACGCTGGTTCGTCAACGCCGGCGATATCGCCTTCCGGCTGCAGCTGACCCAGGCGCAGACGCAGGCGATGCGGGTGGGCATCCACAGCGAATGGTTCCTCGCCACCGGCCAGGTGCAGGCTGACGATGTCCGGGTCGATTTCCAGGCATTGGTCTGGCGTGAGCACCGTGACAACGGTGTGCGCATCCAGCGCATGTGGACCAGGATCGGCGCATGAGGCCGGGACAGCTGCGCCTGCGCCTGCCCGCCCTGTCGGCCCTGCACGCCGATGCGATGGTGGACTGGGCCTGGCGGGAACGTGATGCGGTGGTGGCGCGTGGCCGGCATGCATTGCGCGCCCTCGGCGAGCGCTATCCAGCAGCAGCGACCGTTGCCTGCGTGGACGTACAGGACCTGATCCTGCTGGAACTGCAGTTGCCGCGCTTGTCCGGGCGCCGCCTGCAGGTGGCCATGCAGGGAGAGCTGGAAGCGATGCTGCTGGACGATCTGGCCGAAGTGTCCTTCGCGCATGGACCGCAGGACGCGGACGGACGCGTGTCGGTTACCTGGCTGGGCAAGGCGTCGGTGCAGCACGTCGCCGCGGTGCTGGATGCCTGCGGCGTGCGCCTGCAGGGCCTGTTCCCGACGCCGTTGCTGCTGCCGTTGCAGCCTGGCCGGGCAACCCTGCAGGAGTGCGGCGATTACCTGCTGGTGCGCACCACGCGTGATCGCGGCTGGGTACAGTTCCAGGGCAGCGCTGACCGTGGGCGTATGCTTGAACAACTGCAGGCACGGTTGGCGGGCGAAGGGATCGAGCAGGTGCAATGGATCGGATCGCCATCGGAGGCGATGCCGGTGGTCGCCAACGCCGACGTGCTGCCACCCCAGGCTCTGTGGAACGGGCCGCTGCCGGCCTGGTCGCTGCCGTTGCCTGCGGTCCGTCGCGGTGCGCCCCGCTTGGCGATCGGGCTCGGCATCACGGCGCTGTTGCTGGCCGCGCTGGGCGTACAACTGCAAAGCTGGCAGATGGCCCGCCAGGGCGAGCTGCTGCAGCAGCGCATGCAGCGGCAGCTGGCGGAAGGTTTCCCGGAAATCGGCGAAGTAGTCGACCCGGTGATGCAGGCCCGGCGCGCACTGAATGCGCAGGCCGTCCGGCCGCGCCAGCAGGCCGAAGTGCAGCGCCTGGCTGCCACGGCAATGCAGGCGGTGCCGGAGCTGGCCGGTGCGGCCACGCGCATGGCATACCGGCCCGGGGTGCTGCAGTTGCAGCTGGACGCGGACGCTGGACTGGACCAGGACCCGGCGCGAAGGGAGCGCTGGCAGGCTGCGTTGCAGGCACAGGGCCTGCAGCTGGTGGCGCGCGGGCCTGGTGCGCTGGATATACGCAGCGATGGGGCACGCTGATGGCGCGCATGTTCCAGCGCGCCGCAACGGTGCCTGCTGGTGGTCGGCAATGGACCCGTGCCGCCGCGCAATGGTGGCAGCGGCTTGCGCTGCGCGAGCGGGTGCTTCTGGGGCTGATGCTGCTGGCCATCGTCGGCGCGGGGCTGTGGGTGGGCTGGTGGGAACCGCTGGCGAAGCAGCGGATGCACTGGCAGGAGGAACTGCCGCGGCTGCAGGCCCAGTCCCAGGCGCTGGAACCGTTGCTGCAGGCGCGGCGACTGCAGCGCGATGCGGTGCCGACCACGGCTGCCGACCTGCGCGCCCAGTTGCAGGCCAACGGGCTGGCCGCACAGGTCGAACTGGAAGAACGCGACGGATGCTGGCACCTGCAGGTGCGTGACGTGCCTGCCGATGCGTTGTGGAACTGGTTGCTGCCGGTGCTGGCCGATCCGGCGGTGCCGTTGCGGGAACTCACACTGGAACGGACAGGGGATGCCAACATGGCGGCGGCACGTGTTTCCGGCAGTATCGTGATGGGCGGCGGGGACGCAGGTGGCACGCCATGAGCCGCCTGCGTGCTATGGGGTGTTCGGCCGCGCTGGCCCTTGCCGTGGCGGCGCTGCAGGCGCCCGTGCCGGTGGCGGCCCAGGCCACCGCCGACGAGCGGGTACAGCTCAACCTGGTGGATACCGATATCGGTGGCGTGCTGCGCATGGCCGCGCGCTTCACCGGCCGCCAGTTCCTGATCGACCCACGCGTCACCGGCAAGATGACCGTGGTCTCCGATGGTCCGGTCGACCGCGCCCAGGCCTACCAGCTGCTGCTGGGTGCACTGCGCATGCGCGGCTTCGCGGTGGTGGAATCGGGTGGCAGCAGCCGCGTGGTGCCGCAGGCCGATGCCAAGGTGATGGGTGGACGGGTGGAAGGGGGTGGGGCAGGCGGCGAAATGGTCACCCGCACCTTCACCCTGCGTTTCGAGAATGCCGCGGCACTGGTGCCGGTGCTGCGGCCGATGATTGCCGCGGACAACCCGATCACCGCATCGCCCGGCAACAACACCCTGGTCATCACCGACTACGCCGACAACCTGGAACGCATCGCGCGGGTCATCGCCAGCGTCGATACGCCCGCTGGGATGGACACCGACGTGGTCAAGCTGCAGCAGGGCATCGCCGTGGACGTGGCGGCGATGGTCGGGCCGCTGCTGGACGCGCAGGGCAACGAACCGGGCCAGAAAGTGGTGGTGATGGCCGATCCGCGCAGCAACAGCGTGCTGCTGCGTTCCAGCAGTCCGGGCCGGACCCGGCTGGCACGGCAACTGGTGGAGAAACTGGACCGGGCCCAGGACGAATCCGGCAACCTGCATGTGGTGTACCTGCGCAATGCGCAGGCAACCCAGCTGGCCAGGGTGCTGCGCGGCGTGGTGGCCGGACAAAGCGATGCGCCGCGCGCAGGCGACCCGCTCGGCATCACGCCGGCAGCGCCCGACGGCGTGGCCGGTACCGGCACCACTGCGGCCAATGCAGCGGGTACCACGGGCACCGGCACCGCGATGCTCGGCTCGTCACGGCTGGGCGAAGGCAGCAAGGCAGAGGACGAGGACACGACCGGGTTCAGCCACAACGGCGTCTCCGTGCAGGCCGACCCCGCTACCAATACGTTGCTGGTATCGGCCCCGGAGCCGGTCTACCGCAGCCTGCGCCGGGTGATCGACCAGCTGGACCAGCGCCGTGCGCAGGTACTGGTGGAAAGCCTGATCGTGGAAGTCACCCAGTCCGATGCCGCCGAACTGGGCGTGCAGTGGATGCTCGGCAACGGCCGCAGCTTCGGCGGGACGCGCTTCGGTGGCAGCGGCCTCAATGGCAATGCCGGCACCACGCTGGACGTGTTCCCGAATGATGGCCTGAACCTGGGCGTCATCGACGGCACCATCAACCTGCCCGGAGTCGGCGAGATCCTCAACCTCAAGGCGCTGGCCAATGCCCTGCAGAGCCGCGGTGGTGCCAACATCCTGTCCACGCCCAACCTGATGACCCTGGACAACGAGAAGGCCAGCATCATGGTCGGGCAGACCGTTCCGTTCGTCAGTGGCCGCTATGTCACCGATGGCGGCGGTGGCAGCAACAACCCGTTCCAGACCATCGAGCGCGAAGACATCGGCCTGAAACTGCAGGTTCGCCCGCAGATTTCCGAAGGCGGCACGGTGAAGCTGGACATCTACCAGGAAGTCAGCAGCATCGATCCGCAGCGTTCCAACGACAGCACCGGCATCGTCACCAACAAGCGCGCACTGGATACCAGCGTGCTGCTTGATGACGGCCAGATCATGGTGCTGGGCGGGCTACTGGAAGACAGCGTCAGCCACGGCCGCGACGCGGTGCCGGGGCTGGGCCGCATCCCGGTGCTGGGCGCATTGTTCCGCAGCGATACGCGCAGCCGTTCGAAGACCAACCTGATGGTGTTCCTGCGCCCGCACGTGGTGCGCGATCCTGCCGCCGGCCAGCGGCTGACACGCGACCGCTACGATTTCATGCGCCATGCCCAGGCCAGTGCGCAGCCCGCCTCCAGCTGGGCGTTGCCGGACATGGCCGCGCCGCAACTGCCGCCGCAGGACCTGCCACTGCTGGGTGAAGGTGGCACCCAGGGCCTGCAGGACGCACCGGTAGTGCGGGGCACGGCAGCGACGCTGCACGCGCAGGGCGACGATGCGGTGCAATTGCTGCAGTTCGCCCAGGGACTGGATGCGGCACGTGCCGCGCAGGCGGTAGCGCAGGTCCGGGCACTGGGATTGCAGGCGTTTGCCGAAGCGACACCCGATGGCAGTGGCCAGCGCCTGCGGGTGCGCGTAGCGCGTGCCCCGGCCACGTTGGACCCGGCATTGGCGCAGCTGCGCGCACTGGGCTACACGCCGGAACTGGTGATCGGCCAGTGAGCGATGCGCACGCACCCTCGCTGCCGTTTGCCTGGGCACGCAGCCACGGCCTGCTGCTGCAACGGCACGAGGAGGGGCTGGTGATGCTGGGCACGGTGGCCACGCCGGCCTGGGCGGTGGCCGAGCTGCGCCGGCGGCACGGCGCGTTGCCGCTGCAGCTGCTGGACGAGGCGCAGTGGCGGCAGCGGATGGGCGAACAGTACCGTGACGGCGGCGATGCAGCCGCGCTGGTGGGCGCGGCAGAGAGCGAGGTCGACCTGGACCGCCTGATGCAGGACATGCCGGAAGTGGCCGACCTGCTGGATGCGCAGGACGACGCACCGGTGATCCGCATGATCAACGCCCTGCTGGCCCAGGCGGCGCGCGATGGCGCCAGCGACCTGCACATCGAACCGTTCGAGACCCATTCGGTGGTGCGCTACCGCGTCGACGGCACCCTGCGCGACATGGTGCAGCCGCGACGGGCGCTGCATGCCGCGCTGGTATCGCGGATCAAGATCATGGCGCACCTGGACATCGCCGAGAAGCGCCTGCCGCAGGATGGGCGCATCGCGCTGCGGGTCGGTGGCCGCCCGCTGGATATCCGCGTGTCCACCGTGCCGACCGGCCACGGCGAGCGTGCCGTGCTGCGCCTGCTGGAAAAAGACGCGGGCCGCCTGCAACTGCAGCGGTTGGGCATGGCCGACGATACCCTGGCGACCTTCACCGGCCTGATCCGCCAGCCGCACGGCATCGTGCTGGTGACCGGGCCCACCGGCAGCGGCAAGACCACCTCCATGTATGCTGCGCTGGGCCAGCTGGACGGGAGCAGCAGCAACATCCTCACCGTGGAAGACCCGGTGGAGTATGACTTCGCCGGCATCGGCCAGATCCAGGTCAACGCGCGCATCGGCATGACCTTCGCCACCGCGCTGCGCGCGATCCTGCGCCAGGACCCGGACACCATCATGATCGGCGAGATCCGCGACCTGGAAACCGCGCAGATCGCCGTGCAGTCCTCGCTGACCGGCCACGGCGTACTGGCATCGCTGCATACCAACGACGCCATCTCCGCGGTGACGCGGCTGGCCGACATGGGGGTGGAACCGTTCCTGCTGGCCTCGTCGTTGCGCGGGGTACTGGCGCAGCGGCTGGTACGCCGCCTGTGCGTCCACTGCCGGCAGCCCGACCACGATGCGCACGGCCAGCCGACGTGGCGCGCGGTCGGTTGCCCGGCCTGCGGCAACAGCGGTTACCGCGGGCGTACCGGCATCCATGAACTGTTCGTGGTCGATGACCGCGTGCGTGCGCTGATCCATGAAGGGCAGGGCGAACCTGCGCTGCGCGCGGCCGCGCGTGCGGCCGGCATGCGCAGCCTGCGCGAGGACGGCATGCGCTGGGTCGACGACGGGGTGACCACGCGGGAGGAAATCCTGCGCGTCACCGGCGACGACTGAGGACAGCGACGATGCCGCTGTTCGATTACCAGGCGGTTACTTCCGGCGGTCACACCGAGAAGGGGCAACTGGACGCAGACAGTCCGCGCGGTGCCCGCCAGGCATTGCGTGGCCGCGGCCTGACCCCGGTGGACGTGCGGCCGGCCCGCAGCGGTGCCTCGGATTGGCGGCGGCGCGCGCTGTCGGCCACGGAACTGGCGTGGGCCACCCGCCAGTTGTCCAGCCTGCTGGCCGCCCGGCTGCCACTGGAGGCGGCACTGAGCGCGGTCATCGAACAGGCCGAGAAGGCGCATATCGTGCAGGCGCTGACCGCGGTGCGCACCGACGTGCGCGGCGGACAGCGGCTGACCGTGGCACTGGCCGCACGCCCGCGTGACTTCCCGCCGATCTACCGCGCATTGGTGGGGGCGGGCGAAGACTCCGGCGACCTGGCGCGGGTGATGGAGCGCCTTGCCGACTACATCGAGGAGCGCAACGCGCTGCAGGCCAAGGTCATCACCGCCTTCATCTATCCCGGTGCGATCAGCCTGGTATCGGTGGCCATCGTGATCTTCCTGCTCAGCTACGTGGTGCCGCAGGTGGTCACCGCCTTCGTGCAGGCACGCCAGGTACTGCCGTTGCTGACGCGGGCGATGCTGGGCGCCAGCGCCCTGGTGCGCGAATGGGGCGCATGGGGGGCGATTGGCGGCGGGCTTGCCATCACCGGCTGGCGGCTGGCGCTGCGCCGGCCGGACCTGCGCCTGCGCTGGGACACGCTGATGCTGCGCGTGCCGGTGCTGGGGCGTTTCCTGGTGGGCGTGAACAGCGCACGCTTCGCGTCCACGCTGGCCATCCTGATCGACGCCGGCGTGCCGCTGCTGCGCGCGCTGGAGGCGGCGCGGCAGACACTGGGCAATGCGCACCTTGCACGCTGCGCCGACGATGTCGCCGCGCGCGTGCGCGAAGGTGCGCCCTTGGGGGCGGCGCTGAAGGTACAGAAAGTGTATCCGCCGATCCTGGTGCACCTGGTGACCAGCGGCGAGAAAACCGGTGCACTGGCGCCGTTGCTGGACCGCGCGGCACAGACCATTTCGCGCGAGATCGAGCGCCGCGCGATGGCGCTGACCGCGTTGCTGGAGCCCACGATGATCCTGGTGATGGGCGGGGTGGTGTTGACCATCGTGCTGGCGGTGCTGATGCCGATCATGGAAATGAACCAACTGGTGGGTTGAAGCCGGCCAGCGGAAATTCTCCACACAATCCTCCACACCTTTTCGCCGTCTTCCACACCTTTCTTAAGCGATCTGTCATCGCACGCGGCCAGCATCGATACCGATGCCGCGGTGCGGACTGGGAGGTCCATCGGCGGTAGCGGTCGTAGTGAGTAGTGACGTTCCTCCCTTGGCGTTTCACCTTCGCAGTAAACCCTTCAGGAGATGATCATGCACAAGTACAAGACCCTGGCCGCGCTGGTTGCCACCGCGCTGCTGTCCCTCGCCGGCACCGCGTCGGCGCAGGTTGCCGTCACCGGTGGCGGCGCCTCGCTGCCGGCCGATCTGTACAAGGGTTCGACCGACAGCATCCTGCCGGCCAACTTCAGCTATGCCGTGACCGGCTCGGGCACCGGCAAGAGCGCGTTCCTCACCGACAACTCCAGCCTGTTCAGCGCCACCGGCACCGTACATTTCGCCGGCAGTGACTCGGTGCTCAGCGCCGGCGAGCTGGCCACCTACAACAGCACCTACAACGTGCCGGGCGACCCGAACCGCTATGGCGCGCTGCTGCAGTTCCCGTCGGTGGCCACCTCGGTCACCATTCCGTTCAACAAGGCCGGTGCCGCGCTGAACATCTCCGATGCCAACCTGTGCGGTATCTTCTCCGGCCAGATCACCACCTGGCAGGGCGTGGCTGGCAGCGGTCGTACCGGTACCCTCCAGGTGGTTTATCGCAACGAGAGCAGCGGCACCAGCGAACTGCTGACCCGCTTCCTGACCACGGTCTGCGCCTCGCAGAACCTGGCGGGCACCACGCTGAAGCAGGTCAATGGCGTGCCGCGCTTCTCGGTGCAGTCGACCTTCAAGAACCTGTTCGTCAACAACACCGCCCCGGCCACCTTCGTCGCCGCGCCGGCCGACGGCGGCACCTCGCTGTACAACGCGGTGTTTGCTGCCACCGGCCGCATCGGCTATGTCGGCCCGGACGTGATCCCGGACTTGACCGATGCAACCCGTATCGCCACCCTGCGTGGGTTCTCGCCGGACGAAGTGAGCGTACAGGAGACGCTTGAGACGATCGCTCCGCCGAGCACCGTGGCCGACTTGGCCAATCCGGAGAAGTGGGTGCCGGTGTTCACCGATCCGGCTGATGGCTACCCGATCGCTGGCTACACCAACCTGATCATCGGGCAGTGCTACAGGGATAGCGACGTGACCACCGCCCTGCGTGGCTATCTTGCCCGCCAGTACAGCCCGGGTACCGCTGGCCTGAACGACGCGGCCATCCGTGCGCATGGCTTCATTCCGCTGACCCAGCTCTGGCGCGATGCCATCCGCAACAACCTGGTGCTGGCGAGCGCAGACAACGGTCTGGGCAACACGACCGACTGCAACGCCATCGGCCGTCCACAGTAAGCGCTTCGCATCAACGGAATGATGCCCAGGGTGCCGGCCGCAACGCCGGCACCCTTTCTGTTTGACGCCCCCTTCACTTCGCTGTCGGCTTTGCGCCGTCGCCGCCGTCTATCAGATGCGTGGCCAGCCGTTGCCGCCGGCCGCATCCATCCTGCCACCGCCCGCCTGGGCGGGTCCCATGGTTGACGAGGTCCCGATGTCGCACCTGCTTTCGCCTGCCGCGCGCCGCGCCGCCGCTTCCCGCCGCACCTTCGGCAACCACCCGATGGCCTGGGCCATCGCCGTGGCGCTGGGCACCATCGCGGTGCCGGTATCGGCGCAGCAGGCGTTCAGCCCGGCCTGGTTCGCCAACAAGGGCGCGGCGCAGAGCACCGCGGCGCAGACTGGGCGCCTGCCCAACGGCGTGCCGGTCAACTTCGGTGCGCCCACCCAGCAGCAGGACGCCGCGCGGCAGAAGCTGCAGCAGTCGATCGACAACCTCGGCACCGCCGCGCAGGCCATCGCGCTGCAGCAGCGCCTGCAGGAGCAGGCCCGGCAGAGCCTGCGCGCGGCCGGCTACGTGGTGGCCGACGGCCTGGCCAGCGGTGGCCTGAAGGTCGATGAGGACCCGTTGACCCGGGGCTGGTTGAATGCCCGCGAGGCGATCCAGGGCCAGGGCAGCGACGGACGGGTGCAGGTCAGCATCGAACAGACCGCCGACAAGGCGGTGCTGAACTGGGAAACCTTCAACGTCGGCGGCAACACCACGCTGAGCTTCAACCAGAACGCCGACTGGGCCGTGCTGAACCGGGTCAACGATCCGAGCGCACGGCCCAGCCAGATCCTCGGCCAGATCAACGCGCCCGGCACCGTGCTGGTGGCCAACCGCAACGGTGTGGTGTTCGGCAACAACAGCCAGGTCAACGTACGCAACCTGGTAGCGGCGGCGGCACGTATCAGCGATACCCAGTTCGCCGACAACGGCATCTACAGCGCTGACGCCAACACTGCGGCATTGACCGATGCCGTCGGCGCGGTGATGGTCGAACAGGGCGCACGCATCACCACCCACGAGCCGGGCACTGCCACCCGTAGCGGTGGCTACGTGCTGCTGGCCGGACACAGCGTGGACAATGCCGGCCAGATCGAAACCCGCAAGGGCCAGGCGCAGCTCGCCGCCGGCGACAGTTTCGTGATACGCCGCGGCGTGGGCACCGCGCAGAACACCGCCTCGACCACCCGTGGCAACGAAATCGCCCCGCGCTTCAACGCCGACAGCAGCGCCGGCAGCGTGCGCAACAGCGGCCTGATCCAGGCCCGCGAGGGCGACATCACCCTGGCCGGGCGCCAGGTGGAGCAGGCCGGCGTGGTCGTGGCGACCACCACGGTGAACCAGCGCGGCAGCGTGCACCTGCTCAATGCGATCAGCGATGCGCAGGGTGAGGTGACCCTTGCCAGTGGTTCAACCACGGCGGTGTTGCTGGAAGATGATGGCAAGACCACCGCACTGGACAGCCAGCGCGACGCGCTGATCGCCGAGTCTGCCACGCAGGACGCGCTGCGTGGCACCAGCAACAGCGGCAGCTTCGACAACCTGTCACGGATGCAGGACCGCCGCGACCAGTCGCGCGTGGAGATCGTGTCAGGCGGCAACGTAGCCTTCGCCGGCGATTCGCTGACCGTGGCGACGGGTGGCCAGGTCGTGGTCGACGCGGCTGGCCGCAGCGTGCTGGCCGACGGCGCGCGCGTGGACGTTTCCGGTGCCACCGGGGTCAAGGTGGCGATGGAGAGCAACAACGTCAAGATCAACGTGCAGGGCAATGAACTGCGTGATTCGCCGGACAACCGCGATACCGGCAAGCTCAACAACCTTAACGACAACAGCGCGTGGATCGACCGCCGTGAGCTGATCCACGTGCCGGCCGGCACCGGTGGCTACGAAGCCGAGCGCTGGTATGCCGCCGGCGGCCTGCTGGAAGTAGGCGGCTACCTCGACAACCAGGGCCACGGCATCGGCGAATGGGCGGCGCAGGGCGGCAGCGTGCTGCTGGGCGGCAGCGAAGTGATCACCCAGGCCGGTTCGCGCATCAACCTGGCCGGCGGCAGTCTGGACGTGGCCAGCGGGACGATCCACCAGACCTGGCTGCGCGGTAATGACGGCAACCTGTATCGGCTGGACGACGCGCCGGCCAACGTGGTGTTCGCCGGCCTGTACCAGGGCTATGCGCGCGAACATGCGCGCTGGGGCGTCACCGAGAATTTCCGCAACCCGGTCATCGCCAGCGAAACGCGGCTGGAAAACGGCTATACCGTGGGCCGTGACGCCGGCCAGCTGAAGTTGTCCGCGCCGACGGTGGTGCTGGACGGTGACATCGACACCAGCACCTTCCAGGGCAGCCGCCAGCAGCGTGGACCGGACACTGCGCTGGACGGCTATGCACAGGCGCAGACGGCGGTGGCGCGCAACGCATCGCTGCTGCTGGGCCGCTACAGCACGAGTGGTCGTGGCGGTGGGTTCGCCACCGATGTGCGCATCGGCGACACCGCGCCGGCCCTGGCGGACTGGGAACTGCAGGCGCCGCTGGACGAAGCGCGCCGCAATACGTTCTGGATCGATGCCGATGCGCTGAGCACGCAGCAGTGGGGCCGGCTGGACCTGGTCAGCACCGACAGCATCCACGTCACCGGCGATGTGCGCCTGCAGGATGGCGGCACGCTGGCCTTCAATGCGGCACAGGTACTCCTCGATGGCAGCATCACCGCGCATGGCGGCACGCTGGAAGCGGGCAACCTGCTGACTGTTCTGGGCAACAACACCCAGGCGCTGCTGAAGGACGGACGTAGCCTGGTTGCGCTGGGTGACAACGCACGCATCGATCTGTCCGGCACCTGGACCAATGCGTTGACGGATCCCACGGCGGGCAACCGCAGTGCCTGGAGCGACGGCGGCAGCGTGCGCCTGGAAAACAGCCACGATGTTCAGCTTGGTGCGGGCAGCAGCGTGCTGCTGGATGCCGGTGGACGCGTCGACAGCGATGGTGCGGTCAGTGGCGGCAAGGGCGGCAGCCTGGCCGTGCGCGCCGATGACGGACGCGTCAGCAGCGATGGCAGTGGGCGGGTCGCACTGGGCGACGGCGTGGTGATCAGCGCGCTGGGCATGCAGGGCGGTGGCGCGTTTTCGCTGGAGACCGGTGGTGGCGTCCTGATCGGCGATGCGCCGCAGGACGACGAACGACTGCGGATCGACACGGCCTTGTTCGGCAACGGTTTTTCCAGCTACGACATCAACGGCCATACCGGGCTTGACGTGGCTGACGGCACCCAACTGCGGGTGCTGCAGCCCGGGCTGCGCCAGGCGGCCGATGCCGCCGCCGCGCAGGACCGTGCGGCCGCCTTCGAGCGCTGGCTGGCGCCGCTGTACCAGGTGGACCCGGCCAGCGGTACGGTCAGCCAGCGCGCAGGTGCCAGCCTGGGCCTGCGTTCGGAGCGTGCCAACCAGGGCGGCGACCTGCGCATCGGCGCCGGGGCCACGGTCGAGGTAGACAGTGGCCAGAGCATCGCGTTGCGCGCAGGCAACGAGATCGCCGTGGATGGCACGCTGCGCGCGCGCAGCGGGCGCGTTTCGCTGGATGATGTCCGCCATCCGGAGCGCCTGTTCGACAGCGAGCCCGGCTCGCGTACCTGGCGCATCGGCGAGGCGGCGCTCATCGACGTCAGCGCCGACGCCTTCACTGCCACCGATGCCAGCGGGCGCCTGCAGGGCGTGGTGCACCAGGGTGGCAGCATCGAGATCGGTGGCGCACTGGACTGGGAACAGGACGACCAGATCGCCAACCGTCCGGTGGATGCCTTCGTGGTGATTGAACAGGGTGCGCGGCTGCAGGCTGCCGGCACCAGCGCCCAGTTGGATGTACAGGGTCATGGGCGGCAGCAGGTGGACAGCGATGGCGGCAGCATCGTGCTGCGCGTAGCCAACGCACTGTACCTGGACGGGACGATGGATGCGGCCGCCGGTGGCAGCGGTGCGCAGGGTGGCACGCTGGGCATTGCCTTCGGCGGCGGCATCTATGCGCCGGCCGCGACGGATGCCGTACTGGTGCCGCGTGCGATCACGCTGGGCCAGCAACGTCGCGAAACGGGCCTGCAGGACACGCCCTCCTACGGTCACGCCTATCTGGGCGTGGAGCAGATCCGTGACGGCGGTTTCGACCACCTGGCGCTGTTCGGCGATCTCCGTGCCGAAGGCGACGTCACCCTGGCGATGGGGCAGAGCCTGCGCCTGCACAGCCTCAGCCGTACCGGTCTGGGTTTCGCTCCCGGCACGGCAGCGGAGAGCAGCTTCACCCTTGCCGCCCCCTACCTGCGCCTGGCACAGGGGCGCTGGCAGCAGTTGTCCGGCCAGAACCTGCGCACCGCGGATGAGGCACCGCTGGAGCGCGACGTCGGGCATCGGCTACGTGCCGACGCGGGCCTGATCGATGTGCGCGACAGCGTCCATTTCGCTGGTTTCGACCAGGTGGACCTGCGTAGCAGCGGCGATATCCGCCTGCTGGCCGGCGTGGCCAGTTCCGACAACCTGGACGCGCAGTTGTTCGCGCCGAAGCAGATGGATCTGACCGCCGCGCAGATCTATCCGACCACCGGTGCGCGTGCACGCATCAGCGTCGGATTGAGTGAAAACAACCTTGCGACTGGCGACATGGGCAACTGGGTCGACCCGGCCGCACGGCTGCGGATAGCACGCACCGCAGGCAGCAACGCGGTGGTGCCGCACTCGGTGTTCGGCTCACTGTCCCTGTCCGGTCCCAACATCGAACAGGGCGGCGTGGTGCGTGCCCCGCTGGGCCGGCTGCAGATCGGCGGTTTGAACCCTGACAACACCGTGGGCGCTGACGTGGTGCTGCGCGCCGGCAGCGTTACCTCCACCAGCGGCACCGGGCTGTCCTTGCCCTACGGTGGCACCGTGGACGGGCTGCAATGGTATGTCGACGGCCGCCTGCAGGATGCGTCAACCGCCGCCGTGTTGACCACCGGAATCGAGATCACTGCGGCACGCACCCACGTTGAAGCCGGCGCCCTGCTGGACCTGTCCGGCGGTGGCGACGTGACCGGCGCGGCACATGTGAGTGGCCGCGGTGGGTCGGTGGACATCCTGCGCCACGCCCTGGCCGATGCCAACCCGGCTTACGGCTTCAGCGAATCGGGGAGCCCGGTGTATGCCATCGTGCCCGGTTTTGCCGCCGGCCAGGCGCCGGCGGGGCTGGCGCAGGGCAGCCAGGATCCGGCGCTCGGCCAGCAGGTGGTGATTCCGGCGGGGGTGCCCGGCCTGGCCGCCGGTACCTACACCCTGCTGCCGGCGGTGTATGCGTTGCAGCCGGGTGCATTCCGGGTGGAGATAGGGCGCAGCGGTACCGTGGGTGTCGGTGCGCCGGTGGCGACCGGCACCGGTTCGTGGCGGATTGATGGGCAACAGGGCAACGCTCTGGCTGGTACGGTGTCGCCGCTGCTGACCCAGTTGCTGGTGACGCCCGCCGACACAGTGCGCCGTCATTCCGGCTACAACGAAACCAGCCACGACCAGTTCATCGCCAGTGATGCACAGCGGCGCGGTCTGCCGCTTGGCCAGCAGACCGTGGATGCAGGCAGGCTGATGTTCACCCTGTCGCAAGGCGCTGGCCGCGACGGACACGCTGCGCTGGAGGTGGACGGCGATGCGCGCTTCGCCGCAGCCGAAGGCAGCAAGGGCCGCGGCGGCACGTTGACAGTTGACACCAACGGGACGCTGGAAATCCTCGCGGCGGGGCAGGCCTCGACGCTGGATGACGCGGAAACCGGCGCGTCGGTGCATGCCGATGCGTTGACGGCCCTGCAGCCGTCCAGGCTGACGCTGGGAGCGGCTCTTGGATCGGGGGCGACAAGCGCCGCGAATGGCATCCTGGTTCGCGACGGCGCCGTGTTGTCGGCGCCGGAACTGCTGCTGGGAGCGACCGAAGGCGGGCGCGGCATCGTCGTCGAGCAGGGCGCCACGCTGAGCACGCTGGGCCGCGGCGCGGCCGCGTTCGACGCGCGGGATGGGTATTACTATGAGAGCAGGAATTCAGCCCTGCTGGCGCTTTCGAACGGTGAGGTGAACCTGTTGCCAGTGGAAGGCGACGGCAATGTGAACATCGATATCGGGGCCTGCGTAACCACCTGCGATGGCGAAGCGCTGCTGGTATCCGAAGGCAGCATCATGGCCTCCACCAACGGCCGGTTCGAGTTGCAGGACAATGCCCGCTATGGCACCCGCCGGCTGGGGCTGGCGGTGGCGGCGATCAACCTCGGTCAGGCCGGGGCGCTGCAGGCCGCCGCTGCGGAGGGCGCGTTGCCGCCAGGACTGACGCTGAACCAGCAGGTCCTGGAGCAGTTGCTGCGCGGCAATACGGCGATCGGCGCGCCGGCACTGGAAGCGCTCAGCCTGAGTGCGGGTAATGCGATCAACGTGTTCGGCAGCGTGGAGCTGGACACGCGCGCCATCGCGGGCGGTCGCGGCCTGCAGCAACTGGTGCTGGGGGCGCCGGCCATCCATGGGTATGGCGACGCCAACGATCGCGCGCGCATCCATGCCAACACGCTGGTCTGGGACGGTACGCTGACCAGCGGCCAGCAGATCGGCAGCGATGCCACCGTGCCGCAGGGCGCTGCCATGGTGGATCGCCTGGGCAGCGGCCAGCTGGACATCGTGGCCTCCACCATCGAACTGGGTTCGGCGCCGTTTACCCGGCGCAGTTCCGAAGCGCGCGCCGGGCGCCAGCTGTTGGGCTTCTCATCGGTGAACCTGCAGGCCAGCGACCGGCTGCTGTTCTCCGGCAAGGGCGGCCTGGATGTATTCCAGCACCAGGGCGACTACGTGGCGGGCGAAGGCTGGCAGTACAGCGGCGGTGCGCTGGATATCGAAACGCCGCTGCTGACCGGCGCCGAAGCGGCGCAACTGGCGGTACGCAGCGGCGGCGCGATCACCTTGCATGGGGCGGCCGGCGGTGCGGGGGGTGACAACGCGGCACTGGGCGCCGAGCTGTCGCTGCAGGCTACCGACATCGTGCTGGACAGCAGGGTGCAGCTGGCCTCCGGCCGGCTGAGCGTGGACGCCCACCACGATGTCACGCTGGGGGCGAACGCCGACCTGGATCTGGCCGGGCGCAAGGTCAGCCTGTTGGATGTGGACAAATACAGCTGGGGCGGCGACGTGCAGCTCAGCGCCGAGGAAGGCGATATCCGCACCGATGCCGCGTCGCGGATTGATCTGTCGGCGGTGAACAACCGCGGTGGCCGGCTGACCGTGGACGCGATGGGCGCGCAGGGCGGCTGGGTGGACCTGGCCGGCAGCCTGCTGGGCGGTGCCAGCGGCCTGTATGAGACGGCCGGCAACCTGCTGCCGTGGGATGGCGGCGAACTGGTGCTGCGCGCGCGCCAGCTGCAGGATTTCCACGGCCTGAACCTGCGCCTCACCGAAGGCGGCGTGACCGGTGCGCGCAGTTTCCAGCTTGGCGAAGGCGACCTGGTGATCGGTGATGAGGTCAAGGCCCGCTTCGTGGATATCAGCGTCGATGGGGGCAGCCTGCAGGTGGACGGCCGCATCGATGCCAGCGGCGTGCAGGTGGGCAGCATCCACCTGGCCGCGCGCGATGCGCTGCGCGTGCAGGGCACGCTGGACGCGCATGGCAGCGGCCTGCGCGTGGACAGCTACGGCAAGATCATCGACAGCCCGAACCGCGCCCACGTGGAGCTGACCAGCAGCGAGGGCCGGGTAGCGCTGGGCAGCACGGCGCATATCGACCTGCGCAGCGGCAGCGAGGTGGCCGTGGGCACCGCCGCCGGCCAGAACGACGGCGCGCCGCGCGGCACGCTGCGCATCAACGTGCCGCGCGTGGGCAGCGACGATGCCGGCATCGACGTGGCCGGCGGGCTGCGGGTGGACGGCGCGCGCGATATCCAGGTCAACGGCTTCCGCCGCTACACCGACGCGCCGCTGGCGCCGACCGAGGATGTGCACGGTAACCTGCCGCAGCAGCTGACCCAGGCCTGGCTGGACCAGGTGGTGGACCCTGACAACCGGTTGTGGTTCGACGCCGCGCTGGCCAATGGTGGCCTGCAGCAGCGCCTGGCCGCACTGGGTACGCATCGCCTGCGACCGGGCGTGGAGATCGTGGCCACCGTCAACGACCAGAACACCCTGGGTGACCTAGTGGTGGCCGGCGACATCGACCTGTCCGGTTACCGCTATGGGCCACAGGCCGACCGCAACGATCCGACGCGCCGTGGCTTCGGCGAATCGGCGGCGTTGGTGCTGCGTGCCGAGGGCAACATCGATGTGCGCGGCAGCATCAACGATGGCTTCGCGCCGCCGCCGGCCAATCCGGATGAGGCCGGCTGGATCCTGGTGGAAAACCCCGATGGCGCCAGGCTGACCCCGTTCGGTGGCGACATCATCGTGCCCAACGAGGGCGTGCAGTTGCAGTCCGGCACCCTCTTCGTTGCCGGCGCGACGCTGAATTATGCGATTCCGGTCCGCGCGATGACACTGCCCGCCGGCACGGTGGTGCCGACCGACATGCGCATCGCCGCCGACCTGGTGCTGGGTGCCGGCACCGTGCTGCGCGCGGCGGTCACCACGGCCGACGGCCAGGTGATCGCGGCCGGCACGGTGCTGCCCGAAGCGTTGGCGCTGGGACAGGGCGCGGTACTGGGCGCGGGCTTCCAGCTGGGGGGCGCGCTGGCCATGGAAGGCCAGCTGTGGCCGGCCGGCGTCGCCTTGCCGACGGACATGCGGCTGTCCACCGCGCTGGACCTGAAGCCGGGCTCGTTGATTCCGTCGATGACCGCACTGCAGTTGCCCAACGACCAGCCGGTGAACCTGCGTCCGGTCGGCGCCGATGGCAGCCAGGGCCGCAATTGGGCGCTGGCGCCGATGCTGCCCGAAGGTACGACATCCTGGGACCTGACTGCGGTGGCCGGTGCGGATACCGGTGCGTCGGACATGCGCGCGCGGCGCTTCGGCGCACGCGGCGACCTGGTGCTGGCCGATACCCATCACGCAACGATCGGCACGGTGGAAACCACGCAGGTGTTCATTGGTGACCTGGTGGTCAGCCTGCAGGGCGCGCTTGACTGGACGGGGGACCCGTCGTGGGCCGGGCGCCCGGCCAGCGAGCTTGCAGAGATGTTTGGGCTCGATGATGCCACTTTCTGTGAGCTGTTTGCGGGTGCCTGCGAAGCCGCGCCGCGGCTGATCAGTCGCGAGGGCGTGCTGGACTTTGGCGGCGACGAGAGCTTCATCGGCGGTCCGGCCAAAGATTTCGCGGCAACATTCGGCCTTACCGAAGAGGAGTTCTGTTCATTTGCTGCGAACTACTGCTACGGCGGTGGCACATTGGTAGAGGAAACGGTCTACGGCACGCGCTTCGGCAGCCCCGCCTGGAGCGTGCTGCGTACCGGTGTGGGCGACCTGGAGTTGCTGGCCGCTGGCGACGTAGTGATGCGCTCCGGCTTCGGTGTGTACACCGCAGGTACGCCGACCTCGCTTGGTGCTGAACAGGACGCGGCATTCAACCTGCCGCGCGCAGTGCCACCGGGCAAGGACAGCCTGCTGGGGCCGGAACAGGCCGGCGGCAGTTACGATGCCGCGCTGGCGGCTTACCAGGCCTGGTATCCCGATGCCGGCGGCAACCTGCGCGTGGCTGCGGGTGGCAACATCAGCGGCGACGTATGGGGCGAAATCGCGCTGCCCGGTGGTGGCGCGGACAGCCGGGACCAGGCCTTTTACGCCAGCAATGCGATAGGCAACTGGCTGTGGCGGCAGGGCAGTGGCAGCACGCCGGGCATGGATCCGATCGCCACCAGCTGGTGGGTGAACTTCGGTACCTACGTCAACGCACGCCCCACCGACGTGGGGGTAACGCCACGGATGGTCGGCTTCACCGGCTTCGGCACGCTCGGTGGCGGCAACCTGAGCCTGGAGGCCGGTGGAGATGTCGGAGTGCTGGATGCCATGGGAGGTGCATTGCGGGGGCTCAGCAGCCCGCCGCATTCCACGGCCATCGTGGCGGCGGTGGGCTCCACTGGCCGGGTCAGCGATGGCGAACTGCACCTGACCGGCGGCGGCGACCTGTCGATCCGCAGCGGCGGTGCCTTCAACCCCAACCTCGCCGCGACGGCACAGACCCGCAACAACAACAACAACCGGCAGAACCTGGAACTCAACGGTACACTGGTGAACCTGCGCGGACAGGTGCTGCTGCAGGCATCGCGGGTGGGTGGCATCGCCACCAATGCGGCCAGCTATGCGGGCATCGGCGGTGACAGCGCGCGGCCGGTGGACCCGTTCGCCGCCCTGCGCGGTGAAGCGATGGGTGGGCCGGTGCTGGTGCTGGGCGATGCCTCCGCGTTGTTCCAGGCGCGCGGCGATGCGGTGCTGGGGGCGGTGGTCGATGCAGGGCGCGTCCCGGTGGTGAACTACTCACCGGTAGCACTGGCCGATGGCAGCACGGCGGCCGGCACCGGCTGGTTCTCGCTATGGACGGATGCGACGTCGCTGGACGTGGTATCGGCAGGCGGTGACCTGACCCCGGCGCTGGTCGGCACGCGGCACCTGATGAGCCGGGATGTCAGCAGCGAAAACTATGTGCTTCCCGCGGGGATGTATGAACGCGGCGAACAGTTGCGTCAATGGATGCTGCCTTCCAAGGTCCGGCTGCTTGCCGCTGGCGGCAGCATCAAGCTGGGCAATGCATCCAGCAGTGGGTATGACGTGCTGCTGACGCGGCCGTCGGCGCAGGGGGGGCTGGAGGTGCTGGCGGCGGATTCGATCCTGGCCGAGGAGGGCAGCGCGGGTATCAGCAGTTCCGGTGCCGACGCGCGGCTGCCGACGCCGTTCGATCCGGCGTTCATCGCCACCGTTGGCAACGTGACGGTGCACGACAACCTTTCACCCGAGGCGCCGAGCGCGGTTGCGCAGGCGAACCTGCCGCTGTTCTCCTTCGGTGCTGCCACCTTGCTGTTCAACGATCTGCGCGCCGCCGGTGCGACCGCCAACCGCTTCTACGCGGTGGACGGCGACATCATCGGCCTGCAGAGCGGCAATCGCTGGCAATTGGAGCCCACCTTCAGCGGCATCATTGGTCGTCCCCGTACCGCCTTTACCCTGAACGACATCGCTGCACCCGTACACGCGTATGCCGGCCGCGACATCCTGCTCAGCGATCTCAGCGGCCTGAACAACACGCCGAGCGACGTCAGCGTGGTCGAGGCCGGGCGCGATATCGTGCACACCAACATCAACATCGCCGGCCCGGGCAACCTGGAGGTCAGCGCAGGCCGGCAGGTCCGCCAGGAGAACGTTGCCAGCATCATCAGCACCGGCGGCCTGGCACAGGGTGATACCCGCCCGGGCGCCAGCATTGCAGTCACCGCAGGCAACCAGCACATCGACTACGCCGCGCTGCGCGCCCGCTACCTTGATCCGGCCAACCTGGCCGATCCAGCGCTGACCCTGGCCGAACAGCCGGGCAAGGCGGTCACACTGTACGGCGAGGAACTGGAGCAGTGGCTGCAGCAGCGCTTCGGTTTCAGGGGCGATGGCGCGCAGGCGCTGGCGTACTTCGATGCACTGCCGGGCGAACAGCAGCGTATCTTCCTGCGCCAGGTCTACCACGCTGAACTGCGCGATTCCGGGCGTGAGTACAACGATCCCGATGGTCCGCGCTTCGGTTCCTACCTGCGCGGCCGCGAGGCCATCGCCACGTTGCTGCCGGACACGGACGCCGCCGGCAACACGCTGGAGCGCGAGGGCGACATCGTGATGTTCGGTGCATCGGGCATCCGTACCCAAGCCGGCGGCAACATCGAGCTGATGGCGCCGGGTGGGCAGATCGTGGTGGGCGTGCAGGGTGAAGTACCGCCGTCGTCGGCCGGCCTGGTCACCCAGGGCGCCGGCGATATCCGTCTGTTCAGCGAGGGCAGCCTGCTGCTGGGCCTGTCGCGGGTGATGACCACCTTCGGTGGCGGTATCCAGGCATGGTCGGAAGAGGGCGACATCAACGCCGGTCGCGGCGCGATGACGTCGGTGCTGTACACCCCGGCGCTGCGCGTCTACGACCAGTGGGGCAACGCCAACCTGTCGCCGCAGGCGCCGGCCAGCGGCGCGGGCATCGCCACGCTGGCGCCGATTCCGGAAGTGCCGGCAGGCGACGTCGACCTGATCGCGCCGCTGGGCACCATCGATGCGGGCGAGGCCGGCATCCGCGTGTCGGGCAACGTCAACCTGGCCGCGCTGCAGGTGCTCAATGCGGCCAACGTGCAGGTGCAGGGCGAAAGCACCGGCCTGCCGGTGCTGGCCACGGTGAACGTCAATGCGCTGGCCTCGGCCAGTGCGGCGGCCAACAGCGCATCGCAGGGCGCGCAGGACGTGATGCGGCGGACGCAGGACGATGCGCGCCGCAACCGGCCGTCGGAGATCAGCGTGCAGGTGCTGGGCTTCGGCATCAGCAGCAGTGCCGAGCCGGCGGCGCGCGGCAGCGACGCGGTCGGCGCCTACGATCCGGCCAGTGCGTTCCAGTTCCCGCAGTCCGGCATTGCCCCGCGCAGCGAACGACGCTGAGGCCTGTCACGCCGGGCGGGAACGGCGCGGGGTGGCGGGATGTTGGGTAGCGCCGGGCCATGCCCGGCGGAATGGCGGGGGCTGCTGCGCATTCCAACAGGAATCCGCTGCGCTCGCCGAGCATGGCTCGGCGCTACCACTTGCCGAGCATGGCTCGGCGCTACCCGGCTTTTCCAACCGGATCACTGCAGCGGCAACACCCGCCGATAGACCTGCGGCCCGCGCGCATCACGCAGCACGAGGGTCATTTCCAGGCCCTGCGCGGGCAGCGCATCGGCCGTGGCCGGCAGGCTGTTCCAGCCTGCACCGGGCTGCCACGCGCGCAGGTCGAAGCGCTGCACGTCCTGCGCTACCGCAATGGCACCGGCCAGCACCGGGGCAGGCAACGGATACCCGGCGCCCGGCGCGCCACTGGCCCGGCGCAACGTGCGGCCCTGCTGGAACCAGCGCACGCGCTGCCAGCGCTGGCCATCGCTGCCGACGCTGCGGATGATCTCGATCGCGAAGGCGCCGCCGGGGTCGCGCGCGCTGGCCAGCGAAGGCGGCAGCAGTCGCTGGGGCGCATCGGCCGGCCGCAGGGCACCATTCAACAATTCGGTATCGGCACGCATTTCGATGTCGCGCTGGAACTGCTGCAGCACGCGCAGCGCGGCAGTGGTTTCGGTGTCCGCATCGCGCAGGTGTTCATCGCTGCGGGTCACGCTGTCCAGCGTGCGCCAGCAGATGACGCTGATGATCGCCATCACGGTGATGGCGATCATCACTTCGATCAGGGTGAAGCCGGCTTGCCGTCGCTTCATTGCGTGACGCTCCACGGATTGCGAACCTGCACCAGGCGCTGCCGGGGGTCCTGTGCCGGATGCACCGACAGCTGCACGGTGATGCCCTGCGCACCGCCCTGTTCGATGCGCTGCAGGCCGATGAACTGGCTTCGCCCCTGCTCGCACTGCCAGCGTGCATCTTGCAGCGGCGTGGCCTGCAGGCGCAGTTCTTCCCAGCGGTTCTGCACGCACAGCAGGGCCAGCCGCCGGTCGCGGATGCGCACATGGTCGTCGGTGGCGACGGCCACCGCACGCATCACCGCCGCCAGCGCCACCGCGACGATCGCCAGCGCGATCAGTACTTCGATCAGGGTGAAGCCACGCCCGCGCCGCTTCATTGCCGCACCTCGATCAGGCCGCTGCCATCGTCGCCCACGCGCAGCTGCTGCGCGCCGGCCGACAGCACCACTTCCCACGGCACGCCGATCCATTCCGGGCTGAGTTCGATGCCCTGGCGCGGTTGCACGCTGACCTCGACGGCCTGCCACGGCCGTGGCCGCAGCTGGTCGTCGCGTTGCAGCGTGGTCCAGCGTCCGTTTTCGCGGCGACTGAAGGCATAGCCCTTCGCATCGGCCTGCCAACGGATGCTGCGCCCGTCGATGTGGGCCTCGTCGCGTGCCACCTGCAGATGCTGCGCCAGTTGCAGCGCATCCTGGCGCAGCTTGCGCTGCGGATCCAGCAGGGTGCCCATGCCCAGGCCGATACCGGCCGTGCAGATGCCGATGATGACCAGCACCACCATCAGTTCGATCAGGGTGAAACCGCGTGCGCGCGACGGATGCATCAGGGCCTGCCTCCTGCCGTGACCAGTCGATCCAGCGTAGGCGGGCTTGATGAAACAAAAGCGTCAGCTGTACCTGTTAGCGTCGATGGGAACCGGATGGCAAGGGGCGCGGGCATGGAGAAGGGCCGTTGGGACCGCAACCACATGCTGGCCGCATTCGCCGCCGCCTGCCTGTTGGGCGTGCTGGCGTGGTGGGGTTGGGCGATGGCGGCAGGGCCGGCGGGTGCCGGTGCGCCACGCGTGCAGTTGGCCAGGGCACCGGGCAACAGCGCCGATCCGGCATTGGCCGCGCCACTGGTGGGCCTGCTGTCGCCAGGTTCCGTCCGCACCCAGGTACAGGTGCTGGGCGTGCTGGCTGGCAGCCAGGCACCGCTGGCGCTGCTGTCCATCGATGGCGGCGCGCCGCGCGCGTTCGCGCCCGGCCAGCGGCTGGGGCCATCCACCGTGCTGGGCAGCGTGGCGGTGGACACGGTAGAGGTGGAACAGGGCGGTCAGCGGCACTCGCTGCCGGTACCGATGCTGCCTGCGTTGCCCGAAGACGGCATCGTTCCAGCGGTCGCGACCGGCGCCCGCTGAGCTGGCCTCATCGTGCAGGGCGTTGCGGCTGCACCGAAGTGCCCAGCGCGTTACCCATGCGTTGCCGCGTTCCTTCCAGGTTGTACTGCAGCATCTGGTTGCCGGGCTGGCGCATCAGCCGCTCGGCTTCGGACAACGGGCGCGCAGCGCCCTGCGCGGGTGCCGGTGCCAGCTTTTCCTGCAGGCAGTTCCAGGCGGGGGTGCGCACGCCGTCGACTTCCACTTCGATGCAGGCCGGCATCGGCTGCGGTGCTTCCTGCAGTGGCCGTGGTGCATGGTCCTGGGCAGGCAGCGCGGCAGCCTGCAGCAACAGCGCGATGGACAGCAACAGGGTGCGCATGACGAACTCCCGGGCGGTGGATGGATATCCATGGGACGGATCCCGCGTGCAGTGTGCGCCAGCTTTCGTGCGTGGTGTGTTGGCGGCAACACGGGCACGGAAAAAAATCGTGGCGGTTTTGACGCGCCGTACACGTCCTGAAGAGGTACCCGCGCGCCGAGCCGCGCCCAAGCCTTCCGACACGACGCGATCCCCGAGATGAAACCCGAACAGCGCCGTCATGCAATACCCCATCCGCGCAGGCGTACCCTCGCTGCGGCGCTGATGTTGATCCTGTCGCCGACGCTGGTCGCTGCGCAGCAGGCTGCGGTGGATGCCGCCCCCGAACCGTCGGCCCCGGCCACGGTCACCCTCAATGAATACGTGGTGCGCGGCAATACCGTGCTGGACATGGCCCAGATCGAGCAGGCCGTGGCGCCTTTCCTCGGGCCGGGCAAGACCATGGCTGACGTGGAGAGCGCACGCGATGCCTTGACCGAGCTGTACCAGAAGGCGGGCTATCAGTCGGTCTACGTCGAATTGCCGGAACAGCAGGTGAGCGGTGGCGTGGTGCTGCTGAAGGTCAACCAGACCCCGATCGGCCAGCTGCGCGTGGTCGGCACCCGGCATGAATCGCCCGAACGCATCCTGCAGCGGGTGCCCTCGCTGGCCGAGGGCGAGGTGCCGGACTTCACCGCCGCACAGGCCGAACTGTCGGCGCTCAACCGGGGTGGCCTGCGCCAGGTGATGCCATTGGTGCGCGAAGGTGCGAGCCCCGGCACCATGGACGTGGACCTGCAGGTGGAGGAACGTTCGCCGTGGCGCGCCAGCGCCGCGTTGAACAACGACCACAGCGCCGACACCGAAGACCTGCGCCTGAGTGCGTCCATCGGCCATGACAACCTGTGGCAGCGCGGCCACAGCGCCTCGCTGAGCCTGTATACCGCGCCGGAAGACACCGACCAGGCCAAGGTCATCTCCGCCTCGTACGTGGCTCCCTTCGAAGGCACGCCATGGGGGCTGGAGTTTTCCGGCTACACCTCCGACAGCCAGGTGCTCAATGTCGGCGGGCAGGGGAGCGTCGGTGGTGGCACCAGCGTGCTGGGCGACGGCCATGCGGTGGGCGTCAAGCTGACCTACCTGCTGCCGGGCAGCGCAGCGTGGTGGCGGCAACTGAGCCTGGGGGTGGACTTCAAGGACACCGAGGAAGACACCCGGCTGGGCGGGGACAGCATGACCACGCCGCTGAAGTACGCACCGATCACCCTGGGCCTGACCGGCGTGCGCCAGGGCGAGCGTGATGTCACCAGCTTCAATGCGCAGCTGGTGGCCGGTACCCGCCGCCTGCTCGGCTATGGCAGCGACACGGCGGGCTTCGACCAGAAACGCTACCGTGCCGACCCCAGCTTCTTCGCGCTGAAGGGCGAGCTGTCCAATACCCACACCTTCGACAGCGACTGGCAGTGGTATGCGCGCGGCTCGCTGCAGGTGACCGATGCACCGCTGGTATCGGCCGAACAGTACGCCGCCGGTGGCATGTACACCGTACGCGGTTTCCTTTCGGCCGAAGCCATCGGTGATTACGGTGCGCTGGCCAACGTGGAATGGCGCACCCCGGCGTGGCGTGCGGGCGACTGGCTGGATGCGCGCCTGTACGCCTTCGCCGACGCGGCCTACCTGCGCCTGCGCGCGCCGCTGCCCGAACAGGACGACAAGTACAACCTGGCCTCGGTGGGCCTGGGTGCATCAATACGCCTGGGCGAACACTTCCAGCTTCGTTTCGATTACGCCTATCCCTACAGCGATGGACCGTCCACCCGAAAGGACGATCCGCGTTTCCATTTCAACCTCAGCACCAGCTACTGACGCGCCGTGCGCGTCGAACCGGAGATCCTTCGCATGGCACGTTTCCTCCCCAAACTGCTGCTGTTGCTTGCCGCGCTGGTCGCGCTGCCGGCCTGGGCCGCCGACGCCGACTGGTGGCAGGCCGAATGGCAGTACCGCAAGCCGATCACCCTGGATGCCGGCCCGCAGGGCGCCGGGCTGGGTGCCGACCCTGGCCGCAGCGCGGTGCTGCTGCGCCTGCATACCGGCAATTTCGCATTCGACGGCGTCGCCGAAGGCGGCAAGGACCTGCGTTTCATCTCCGCCGATGGGCGCACCGTGCTGAACCACCAGGTCGAACAGTTCGATCCGGAACTGGGCATGGCGCTGGTGTGGGTGGACGTGCCGAACCTGGCCGCGAGCGCCGTGCAGACCATCTGGATGTATTACGGCAACGCCAATGCGCCTTCCAGTGGCAACGGCCAGCAGGTATTCGATCCGGACTACACGCTGGTCTACCACTTCGCCGAGGCCAACGCCCCGGCGCGCGACACCACCGCGTATGGCAACAATGCCGGTGCCGTGGTGGCGCCGGCGGAAGGCGCGGTGATCGGGCGTGGCGTGCAGCTCGGTGCGGCGCCCTTGCCGCTGCCGGCCAGCGCCTCGCTGGCCAACGCGGCGGGTGCGGCATTCACCTTCTCCGCATGGATCAAGCCGTCCGCGCAGGCTGGCGTGCAGGCACTGTACAGCCGCCGCGAAGGCGACGGCGAAACCAGCAGCGAACTGCTGCTGGGGCTGGCGGACCGCGCTCCGTTCGTACAGCTCAACGGCCAGCGCAGCGCGCTGGCGCAGGCGATCCCGGAAGGGCAGTGGGCGCACGTCGCCCTGACCGCCGCCAACGGCACCCTGCAGCTGTACCTCAACGGCCGCGCGGTGGCCGAACTGGCTGGCGAACTGCCTGCTTTCACCAGCGCGCCGGTGATGGGTGCCGACGCGCCCGGTGCGGCCGAGCCGCTGGCCAACTTCGACGGCGCGCTGGATGAACTGCGTCTTTCACGCGTGGCGCGTTCGCCGGCGCTGTTGCAGGCCGATGCGGCCAGCCAGGGCGGCGACTCGCGCCTGGCCAGCTATGGCCCGGACGAGCAGACCACCGGCCAGAGCCACTTCGGTTTCATCCTCAAGGCGATGCCGGTCGATGCCTGGGTGGTGGTGGCGCTGCTGGGCCTGATGCTGCTGGTTTCGTGGGCGATCATGATCGCCAAGAGCCGCTACTTCGGCACGGTGGCCAAGGCCAACGCGGCATTCACCGTGCAGTACCGGCAGATCGCCGGTGCACCGGTGGCATCGCTGCAGGAACTGGAGCGTCGCGGTGCCATCGGCAAGGACGTGGTCGCCGACTCCACCCTGTGGCGGCTGTACCGCATGGCGATGGATGAAGTGAAGGGACGCCAGCATGGCAACCCGGGCCTGTCCGGGTCGGCGATCGCCGCCATCCGCGCCACGCTGGATGCCGAGGTGATCCGCGAAAGCGAGCGCATGAGCCGGCGCATGAACTGGCTGTCCACCACGATCGAAGGGGCGCCGTACGTGGGCCTGTTCGGCACGGTGATCGGCATCATGCTGGTGTTCGTGGTGGCGGCGATGGCCGGTGCGGTGGACATCAATTCGGTGGCGCCGGGCATGGCCGCGGCACTGCTGTGCACCGCGGCCGGCCTGGGCGTGGCGATCCCGGCACTGTTCGGCTACAACTGGCTGGTTTCGCGTTCGGAATCGATCGCTGCGGACATGGCGGTGTTCGTGGACGAGTTCACCGCACGGCTTGCCGAAGAGTTCGACCGCGATGCGGTCGGCTCCGTGCAGGCCTGAGGGCGCACGACATGGCGACCACGAAGCGGTTCGGACCGAAAAAGCGCGACAAGGGCATCAACGTGACGCCCTTCGTCGATGTGCTGCTGGTGGTGCTGGTGATCTTCATCCTGACCAGCAACGCCAGTATTCCCGGCATAGAGGTGAACCTGCCCAAGGCCAGCAACAGCATCGCGCTGGAGAAGCCGAAGACCAAGGCGATCACGGTGGACAACAACGGCCAGGTGTTCCTGGATGCCTATCCGGTCAGCCTGCCTGAACTGGAAGACCGGCTGCGTACCGAAAAGGCGACCAATCCGGACTTCCCGGTGATCGTGCGCGGCGACGCACAGGTGCAGTACGCCCGCGTTGTCGAGGTGCTGGACCTGCTGCGGCGCATCGAAGTCAGCCAGGTCGGCCTGGTCACCGGCAAGGCGCAGGGGTAGTCCCGGTGCCTGCTTCCCATCCCCCCGAGAAGGGCAACAAGGAGCGCCGCCTGCGGCAGCTGGCCACCGCTGCGCTGTTCGGCGGGGCGCTGTTGCTGCTGGTCGCGCTGTTTTGGTGGCTGCTGTCCAAGGACACCGCCAGTACGCGCAGGCCGGTGAACCCACCGCAGATGCTGACCCTGCCGCCGCCACTGCCGCCTCCGCCACCGCCGCCGGAACAGCCACCGGAGCCGGAGACACCGCCTGAAGAAATACCGGATCCCGAGCCGCAGGAACCGGTTCCCGCAGACGAGCCCGAGCCGGTCCCTGACACTTCCGATCCGGTGACCATGGAGGCCGATGCCCAGGCGGGCACCGACAACTTCGGCATCCGTTCCGGCAGCGGTGGTGGCATGAGCGGCACCGGTGCCGGAGGTGCTGGCAACGCGACCTATGGCCGCTACCTCGGTTACGTGATGCAGCAGGCCATCGCCCGCGAAGACCGCCTGAAACGGCTGGCGTTCCGCCTGCAGGTCGATGTCTGGATGGATCCCGATGGCCGGATCACCCGGGTGGAGCTGAGCCGTGGCAGCGGCAATGAAGAAGCCGATATCGCCGTGGTGGAGGCCCTTCGAGCACTGGACCGCGTCGATCAACGGCCACCGGCTTCGCTGACCTTCCCGGCCCGCGTGCTGGTGCAGGGCCGTCGCCCTGGACTCTGACCCTTCTGAACTCCCCGAATTCCTTTCGTAGCGAGACCTGTGATGAACATCCGCAACCGCGTCCTGGACGCTTCGACCCTCCACCCGGTACGACGGGCGCTGCTGTGCGGCGCCGTGCTGCTTGCGCTGGGCATGCCGACCGGCGCCATGGCCGCCGAAGAGACCACCATGGTCAAGCTGATCCGCGGGCTGATCGCCAGTGGCGCGCTGCGACCGGAAGACGGCCAGGCCCTGCTGCTGCAGGCCGAAGCCGAGGCCGCCAGGGCTTCGGCCGGCACGGCGGCGGCCACCCCGGCCGCGAGTACCGGCGGGGTGGCGCTGGAAGCCGGGGATGTGCGCGTGCCTTACGTGCCGCAGCATGTGCGCGACGGCATCCGCGATGAAGTGCGCGAGGAGGTGATGGCACAGGCCAGGCAGGAAGGCTGGGCAGCACCGAACGAAGTGGCCGAGTGGACCAAGCGCATCCGGGTCAGCGGCGACATGCGCGTGCGCAGTGAATCGCGCTTCTATTCGGACAACAACAGCGACATCGAGATCGACTGGGCCGCGATCAACGGCGGCAGTGGCTACGACACCAACACCAATACCAACCTGGTACTGCCGCCGCTGCGCAACACCCGCCAGGATCGCCGCAACCTGTGGCGCATCCGTGCGCGGCTTGCGGTGGAAGCGGACATCAGCGAGCGCACCCGTGCCGGGGTCCGCCTGGCCAGCGGCAGCAGCGACGGCCCGGTATCGACCACCGAACAGCTGGGCGGCGGACTGAGCAAGAAGGACCTGTGGCTGGACCAGGCGTGGTTGTCGTACGCACCGGCCGATTGGGTCACGATCACGGGCGGTCGCTTCGGCAATCCGTTCTGGTCCAGCGACACGCTGTTCTCCAACGACCTCAACTTCGATGGCCTGGCGGCCAGCTTCGACCATGACCTGCCCAGCGGCGACCTGTCGTTGTTCGGCACGCTGGCGGTGGTGCCGCTGGAATACACGTCGGACAATTCGCCCAGCCAGAGCCAGGTCAAGACCCCCAACGAGAACAAGTGGCTCAGTGGCGCGCAGGCCGGGGTGAACTGGCGCTTCAACGAGAGCAACGCCCTGCGCGCGGCGGTGGGTTACTACGATTACAAGAACATCAGCGGCAAGCTGTCGTCGTCCTGTACGCTGTATGCCGGCGCGGCCGGCTGCGATACCGACTGGTCGCGCCCGGCGTTCATGCAGAAGGGCAATACCCTGATGCTGATCCGCGACATCGCGCTGGATCCGTTCGACCCGGCCAATACCCCGACGCCGCAGTACGTGGGGCTGGCCTCGCCGTTCCGCCTGGCCAACCTCAACCTGCGCTGGGATACCGCGCTGAGCGAGGACATCGGGCTGCGGCTGGAGGGTGACTACATCCGCAACCTGGCCTATGACGAGCGGGCGATGTTCGCCCGCGCCAACAACGGCATCGTCAACAACTTCGGCGCCGGCGGCGGCACCGGCATCGAGGCCTTCCGCAGCGGTGATACCGCATGGATGCTGCAGGCCACCTTCGGTGCCACCACGCTGGACAAGAAGGGCCAGTGGCAGGCGCTGCTGGGCTACAAGCACATCGAAGCCGATGCGTTGCCGGATGCCTACAACGACCCGAACTTCCATCTGGGCGGTACCAACGCGCGCGGTTACTACGTGGGCGGGGCGTACGCCTTCGATCGCCGTTCGTGGCTGAGCGCGAAGTGGATGGCGGCCAAGGAAGTCAGTGGCGCGCCACTGGCCATCGACGTGTTCCAGCTGGAGTTCAACACCGGTTTCTAGCCGCGACGGCCGGGCCGGAAGGACAGGGCAGGGCGGTGCAGGAGCAGCCGTCCGCGCAGGGGACGTGCACCACGAAGGAGGATCCGATGAGTCGACGCAAACTGTTTGAAAGCCAGCAGCCGGGTGTCCAGCCGATCGGCCCGGGGCCAGCCTACGTATCGGTGGAGGGCCTGCGCCAGCACCTCGCCGAGTTCCTGCTTTACTCGGCCCGTCCCGTGGTGATCATGCGTGGCCGCAGCGAAGTGGGCTACTTCCTGCCGGCCCGGTGCTGGCGCGAACGCGACGACGATCCGGATGCAGCCGATGCCACCCGCGAGCTGCTCGATGCGGCTGGCTTCCAGGCCGAGGACATCGAGCGCGCGGAACAGATGTACAACCAGATGCGCGAACGTACCGTCCGCCATCGAGGCAGCCGGGCATTGCCCGGTGCTACCCCCGCTACGTAGCGCCGAGCGGTGCTCGGCGGTGGTTGCGATCGGTGCTCCGCTGCGCTCGCCGGGCATGGCCCGGCGCTACCTTTGCTGCGTCGCGCCGAGCGGTGTTCGGGGGCGGTTGCGATCGGTGCTCCGCTGCGCTCGCCGGGCATGGCCCGGCGCTACCTTCGCTGTGTCGCGTTACTGGCTGGCGGGCGAGGGCTGGCCGGGCAGGATCATCCGGGCCAGCAGGCCGCCGGTCTCCCGGTTGGCCAGCACCAGCCGGCCGCCGTGTGCCTTGGCGGTTTCATCGACGATGGCCAGGCCCAGGCCGATGCTGCCATTGCGCTGGCGACGGCTGGAATCGAGCCGCACGAAGGGTTCCAGCACTTCCTGCAGGCGTTGTTCGGGAATGCCCGGGCCGTCATCGGCGACTTCCACGACGATGGCCTCCGCATCCAGCCAGGCGCGCACCTCCACCATAGAACCGTGGTCGATCGCATTGTCGATCAGGTTGCCCAGCGCCCGCTGGATCGCGTTGGGTTGGCACAGCAGCCGGATGTGGCCGGGACCTTCATAGGCGATCGACGCACCGGTGGCTTCATACTCGTCGCACAGCGTGGCCAGCAGCGCGTCCAGGTCGATCCATTCCCGTGCTTCGCTGTCCCGGGCGCCGCCGAGGAAGGCCAGCGCCGAGGACACCATCGCCTGCATTTCGTCGATGTTCCTGCGCAGCTTCTGCCGGTCGATGCCCTGTGGCAGTTCCAGTTGCAGGCGCATGCGGGTCAGCGGCGTGCGCAGGTCGTGGCTGACCGCCGCGAGCATCCGGGTGCGCGCTTCGATCAGGCCGGTGATGCGGTCCTGCATGCTGTTGAAGGCGCGCGCGACGCTGCGGATCTCGCTGGGGCCTTCTTCGGTGATCGGTGCCGGCGAGGCGTCGCGCGCGAACTGCTCGACCTTCTCCGAGAGCCGGCGCAACGGATGGATGACGCGCCAGATCGCCCAGAGCGACATCGCCACCACGCTGACGAACAGGAACAGGGCGGCGCCGAATGCCGGCGATCCGAAGCGGAACGGATGGTAGCCCAGCGTGCCAGTACGCACCTCCAGTACATGGCGGCCGATCGGCACCAACACCTGGATGTTGCTGGCAAGGTCGGCGTCGCCGCAGGCGTGCACCGACAGCCCGGTCAGGTGCGGCAGCTCCGACCGCAACGCTACGCCCAGCACGAAGGCCTCCGATGAACTGCCTTCGCAGGCCACGAAGCCATCCTGCACGGTGACCTGCATGTTCGGCCGCTGCGCCGAGGCCAGCAGGGTGACCTTGCGCAGCTTGTCCTGCGGCACGCCTTGCAACAGGTCGACCAGGCTGACGATGCGATGCGCCGATGCCCACGGCCAGGGGGCACCGGCCTGCATGTTCTGCAGGTAGACCAGTGCCATCAGCAGCAGCGTGGTCGCCAGCATCGAGCTGGCGATGATCGCCACGATCTGCCCGAGCGTCGTCGCCAGGAAGCGCCGCATCAGCCGACCGACACGCTGGCATGGAACGCATAGCCGTCGGCGCGCACGGTGTGGATCAGCTCATCGAGCGGGCTGTTGCCGCTGAGCTTGCGGCGCAGGCGGCTGATCAGCAGGTCCACGGAGCGGTCGGCGATGGGAAAGCCATCGCCGCGGGTCAAAGCGATCAGTTCGATCCGCGACAGCACCTGGCGTGGATGCTGGCACAACACCAGCAGCAGGTCGGATTCGGCGCCGGTCAGTGAAATGCGCGTGCCGGCCGGGGAGCGCAGCAGGCGTCGGTAGGGATGGAAGACGAATCCGGCGAACTTCAACTGCAGGCTGAGCACCGATGCAGGTGCCGCAGTGTCGGCCAGCGGCGTACGCCGCAGCACCGCACGGATGCGCGCCAGCAGTTCGCGTGGTTCGAATGGCTTGGTCACGTAATCATCGGCACCAAGTTCCAGCCCGATGACCTTGTCCATGGATTCGGACAGAGCGGTCAGCATGATGATCCGCGGACGGTCCTGCGGATCCAGCCGGCGGCAGAAACTCAGGCCGTCCTCGCCGGGCAGCATCACGTCGAGCAGGATCAGGTCGATACCCCCCTGCTGCAGCACCCGGGTGGCGTCCTGCACGTTGCCGGCGAGCTGCACGGCAAATCCCTTCGCAACCAGGAAGGTCGCCAGCGAGGTGCCGATGTCCAGGTCGTCTTCGATGATCAGGATGCGGGAATCAGTCATTGCGGGGGGCGGGAGGCGTCTAGGGCGGCATTGTCCGCCAACTCGCTGCGACGGCGACGGCATCCGATGTGTCGATATCGACACAGTGTCTGAATATGCATATGGATCAGCACGTTAACGGACACCTGCGAAATCGTCGACATACCATCGAGGGTCGCCCGATGGCAGGGCAGCAGCGCGGCCATGTTGAAGAGACGATGACGGCAACGGATACACCAGTGCGGAATCCCCATGCGGCACGGCTTCGTGCTGCCGGACTGCGCGCGACGTCGGCACGGATTGCGGTGCTGCAGGTCATGCCGGAGGTGCTGGTCGCGCACGGCCATGCCACGCCGCAGTTGTTGTGGCAGGCCTGCGGGAAACGGGGCTATACGGTCCACCGCCAGGTGTTCTACCGGTTGCTGCCGGACCTGGTCGCCGCCGGCCTGGTCCCCCTCGACGCGATCCGCATCGGCGTGGACGAGCGCGCCGGCAACTGAGGCATGGCAATTGCGTGTCGTGCTGTGTCAAAGCCGACGCATTGCATCAATGTGCATGTGAATCAATAACTTATCGTTAATTATTTATGGTATTGGGTATCATTCTCATCTGTATTGCACCTCAAGCTGCCGCCAGAGGTCGTCCTCTCCCCCTTGCACGCTTGAGGTATATCGATGCACCCCGTCCACCTTCCTGCTTCCGCCGCGGGCCGTCCTGCCGTACGCAATCCGCTGACGCTGGCCGTTGCCGCGGCGGTCATGGCCGTCCTTGCTGCACCGTCGTTCGCCAGTGGCGCGCGACCGACCGCCGAACTGGACCGCATCGTGGTGACCGCCAGTGCGTCGCCGGTCAGCCTGGCCGATGCGCCGGCTTCGATCACCGTGATAGACCGGGAGGAACTGGAGAAGCAGCCGCTGGTCAGCATCAGCGAAGTGCTCTCCCGGGTGCCTGGTGTATCGGGTGGCCAGGGATTGAACGCCGAAGGGCAGAAGATCAAGCTGCGTGGCCTGCCTGCGGAGTACTCGCTGATCCTGGTCGACGGCCGTCGTATCGGCAACTCCTCGCGCGTGGCATTCCGTACCGACCTGCAGCGACAGGACCTGGACTGGCTGACCCCGGACATCATCGAGCGCATCGAAGTGGTCAAGGGACCGATGTCGTCGCTGTACGGTTCCGATGCGATGGGCGGGGTGATCAACATCATCACCAAGCGCATCCCGGACAAGTGGGGCGGATCGGCCACGATGAATTACAAGAGTCCCAGCGATTCGGATGAAGGCACCACCACCCAGATCGGTGCGACCCTCGGTGGGGCGCTTACCGACAGTGTGTCGCTGCGCCTTTCCGCTGGCCGTACCGAGCGCCAGCCGGACAGCAACGTGACCTCCGAGGCCGATTCCACCACCGGGACGCTGAGCGAAACGGTGGAGGGCACGTTGCGCTGGGCGGTCAACGAGCACCACGACATCGAGGTATTCGGTTCGGTGGCCACCCAGACCAACACCAACCCGCGCTACGCGCCGGGTGCCGATGCCGGTGAGTTCTGGCTCGGCGGCGAGGGCGAGGACGACGAGACCGAGAACTATCGCGTCGGCCTTGCCTGGAATGCCGATTTCGGCTGGGGGAATTCCACTGTCAGCGCCTACCGGACCGAGTACGACAAGAGCACCACGACCGAGTCCAACGGCGTGTTCTCGCCAACGGACCAGGTATCGAAGCAGACGGTGCTGGATGCGAAGATGACCGTGCCGTTCACTGCCGGCGTGCCCAATACGCTGACCTTCGGCGGCCAGTTCCAGAAGAACGAGCTGACCAATACCCGTACGCTGGGCATCAATTCCAACGGCGCACCGTCCATCGACGGCGTGGACCATTCCGGCCAGTCCAGCATCAAGGCTGATTCATGGGCGGTATTCGCCGAAGACACGCTGGACCTGACCGAGCGCTGGAACCTGACCCTGGGCGCGCGCCTGGACGATGACGAACGCTACAGCACCGAACTCAGCCCGCGCGTCTACAGCGTGTTCCATTTCAACGACACCTGGTCGCTGCGCGGTGGCGTGGCCACTGCGTTCCGTGCCCCGGACCTGGTGCAGACCGCCGCGGAGTTCAGCAGCGGTTCGCGCGGCAATGGCTGCAACAGCACCTTCGGGGCCTACGATGCAGTGGCCAATCCGAATGGATTCCGTTCCTCGAACAATGCCACCGGCTTCGTCAACTGCTATACCACCGGCAATCCGGACCTGAAGCCGGAAACCTCCACCAGTTACGAGTTGGGCTTCAGCTACAACACCGATCGCGTCGATGCCGGCCTCACCTTCTTCCATACCGACTTCAAGGACAAGATCATCAGCCAGGCGCACAGCCGCATCGCCAGCGATGCCATCGCGCCGGAGTTCCAGTCGCGCTACCCGTATGGCGTCTGGTATGTCACCACGGTCAACGTGCAGGACGCAGTGACACAGGGGCTGGAAGGTTCGTTCAATGCCAGGCTGACCGATGCCCTGGAGTGGAAGAACGCGGCGACCTACATCCGCAAGTCGGAGAACAAGGATACCGGTGCGGCGCTGATCGAGACCCCGAAGCTGTCCTGGTACACCGCGCTGGAGGCCACGGTGCGCGAGGCGCTGGTGCTGGAACTCAATGCGCAGTACGTCGGCACCCAGTACACCACCAGCACCGATACCGCGCCGGGCTCCTACCTGTCGCCGTACTGGCTGATGGGACTGAACGCCAATTACCGTCTCAACGAGAACGTGACCCTGCGTGCGGGCATCAGCAACCTGCTCGACGAAGACGTGGAGGCGGCCGACAGCGGCAGCGATTATTACACCCTGGAAGGGCGCGCCGTGTTCGTCGGGTTGACCGCGCGATTCTGAGTGCCGCCGGGCATGGCCCGGCGCTACCTTTGCTGCGTAGCGCCGAGCCATGCTCGGCGGTGGTTGCCATCGGTACCGCTGCGCTCGCCGGGCATGGCCCGGCGTTACCTTCGCTGCGTAGCGCCGAGCGGTGCTCGGCGGCGGTTGCCATCGGCGGCGTTACATCAGCCCCAGCGTGGCCAGCGCCAGCACCACGTAACGTCCCGCCTTGGCCAGCAGTACCAGCGGCAGGAACATCCGCAGCGGCTCGCGCATCACGCCGGCCGCCAGCGTGATCGGATCGCCGATCACCGGGGCCCACGACAGCAGCAACGACCAGCGCCCGTAGCGGTGGTACCACGCCTGCGCCTGCTGCAGGAGTGCCGGTGACACCGGAAACCACCTGCGGCCCTGGAAACGCAGTGCCTGCCGGCCCAGCCACCAGTTCAGCATCGCCCCCAGCACGTTGCCTGCAGTCGCCACGGCGACCAGCAGCCATGGGTTGCCGCCGCCGACCAGCAGCGCCACCAGGACCGCTTCGGACTGCGCCGGAACAAGCGTGGCCGCAACGAACGCGGCAAGGAAGAGTCCGAGAAGGGAAAGCATCGCGGTGATTCTAGTTGAGTGCTGGGTGCCCTGTCGGGCACTGTCATCAGGACATCCCCGGCGACATCTACCATCAGCGGCCAGGCCGCCACGACAGAGCGGCAAAGCATGGGAGGACCAGGCCGGTGGAAAGTGCGCGTGATGCAGGAAATCGACGTTCCCACGGACTGGCGGCGCTGGCGCTGATGGGGGGCATGTGGGTGGCTGGCGCGCATGCCGGGCAGGTGCAGGAGCCGCCATTGCGGATCAACGACATCCTCGCCATTGGCACGCACAACAGCTACAAACAGCCCATGCCTGCCGCACGGATGGCAGCGCTGCAGCAGCGGAACCCGCAGATGGCACAGGCGCTGGATTATGCACATCGCCCCTTGCTGGAGCAGCTGGACCACGGCGCGCGGCAGATCGAACTGGACGTCAACTTCGATCCGCAGGGCGGGCACTATGCCGCCGGCTCGTCGTCGGCCGAACTGCAGCAGCCAGGTTTCAAGGTGCTGCACATGCCCGGGCTGGACAACGCCAGCAGTTGCATCCAGTTGACCGCTTGCCTGCGCATCCTGCACGCCTGGTCGGAGTCCCATCCGGGACATGCGCCGATCCTGATGCTGTTCAACGCCAAGGACGAACAGAACGCACGGTTGGGCGGCATCGACGCGCTGCGCTTCGACGAGGCGGCATTCGATGCGCTGGATGCGGAGATCCGATCCGTGATGGGTCCTGGAAAGCTGGTCGTGCCCGATGACGTGCAGGGGGCGTACCCGACGCTGCGCGAGGCGGTACTGGCCGGAAACTGGCCAACGCTGGAGCAGGCGCGTGGTCGATTCCTGTTCGCGCTCGATGAGAATGAAGACAAGGTCGCGCTGTATCGCGGCGCGCGTTCCTCCCTGCAGGGCAGGGTGTTCTTCGTCAATACCGATGCCTCCTCACCGGCGGCGGCCTACATGACCCTCAACGACCCGCTGTCACAGCGTGCCGAGATCCGCCGCGCGGTGCAGCAGGGCTTCCTGGTGCGTACGCGTGCGGATGCAGAGACGCTGGAGGCGCGCGACAACGATGTGCGCCGCCGTGATGCGGCGCTGGCCAGCGGGGCGCAGTATGTGTCCACCGACTACCTGTGGCCTGACGCCCGCTTCCCGGGCGGCTACCGTGTAACGCTCCCCGGGAGTGCCGAAGCCACCTGCAATCCGGTACGGCAGCCAGGTGGTTGTCCAGCTGATGCGCTGGAACAGCAGGCGCAGTGAGCGTCGGATCGCTCGCTGGCCCTTGTTCCGACACCCGAAATGTCTGGGATACGTGACATATTGCAATAAATGTCTTATATTCGAGACATGCGCACACTTCAAATTCCACCGCCATCCCACGCCCCCGCCATCACGCTCGGTCCGCTGTTGCGCCGCGCGCGCAGGGAAGCATGCCTGACGCAGGCGGAACTGGCTGTGCGCGCCGGACTGAACCGGCAGAAGCTGGTTGAGCTGGAGCAGGGCAAGCCCGGTGTCGCCATAGCAACGTACGCCGTGGCACTGGCGGCCCTTGGCCTTGAGATGACGGTCCAGCCCAAACGGGTGCGGCTTGTCGACTACCCACAACTGAAGCGGCTGGCGTGGAATCGGCCCGGGGACGATGAAGTATCGGAGCAGGATGCGCTGGCACTGTATGAGCGCAACTGGAACCTGGTGGACCAGGAGTCGATGACAGCCGCCGAACGCGGGCTTCTGCAGCGATTGGTGGACCAGTATGGGGGAGGTGTGTTGCATGTTTGAGCGCCCACATCATCAGCGCATCCAGAAGGTCCTGCAGTGCTTCGACAACGAGCTGCTGACCCGGGCGAACTGTTTCTTTGGCGGTGGCACGGCCATCGTGCTCGCTCTTGGCGAGTATCGTGAATCCGTCGACATCGATTTCCTGTGCTCCGATGTTGCCGGCTACCGGCTGCTTCGGACATCGCTCGCACTACCACGGCTTGGCGCGGTGGTGAATCGACCCGTCGAATATGTGCGGGAAGTGAAGACCGAGCGCGACAAGATATCGACCTTCCTGCGGGTGGACGAGGCGCCGATCAAGATCGAGTTCGTGCTCGAAGGACGCATCAGCATCGGTGGTGCCAACGATCCTGCATTGGGAATACCAGTGCTGGATCGCGTTGATATGTACGCTGAAAAGCTACTGGCCAACACGGACCGCGGCCTGGACCGCTCGACGATGAGCCGCGATCTCATCGACCTCGGGATGATGATCCGGGGGTGGGGGCCGATTCCCGCTGGCGCCTGGGCTAAGGCGCAGCAGGCCTACGGCAGCGCCGTCGCATTGCATTACGGTAAATGCCTGGCACTGGTGGAGAATCGCGAGCATCTGCGAAAGAGCATGCGTGCGATGTCCATGGATACCAATCTGGCCGACGACCTGGTGGACGCATTGAAGCGTGAAGCGCCCGCCCCGATCAGGGCACCATCGCCGCGGAATTGATCAACCCGACCGCGATGGCGACACCGGCGGAAAACCAGCCGGCACTTTCGTTGCCTGCATCGATCTGGTCCGGGCCGCGACGAGTGATGATGGCGCGCGAAACGCCGAATGCCAGCAACTGCATGACGGCGGCGATGGCGCCCCAGATGGCGGCATCGACCAGTGAAACCGAGTTGCTGATCACCGAGTTGATCGGCAGCGCCAGGCCGATGAGTGCGCCGGCCATGCCGATGCCCGCGGCCTTGTTGCCTTGCCGGATCAGGGTGATTTCCTTGTGCGGGGTGATCAGTGCGACCACCGTGATGGCCAGCAGCAGGGTCAGCAGGCCGACACCGGCAAACGCGCAGAAAGAGAGGAATGACGGGCCGGAAATAACGTATTGCATGGCAATCCTTGAAGGGCGGGGCAGGCAGGGAGCAGGCGCGAAGGACATCCGCGGGCCTGGCGCCTGGCCTGCCACGTCGATGCCGTGCTGCAGGCAGCGTAACACCGACGCGCATCTTCCAAGGTTGCACGCATGCAGGCTGGCGCGCCGACCACGCCAGCCTGCCGCGTCGATCCGTTACGCCGCCTTGTAGGGCCCGTAATCAATGTAGCCGGCCGCACCACCGCCGTAGAACGTAGCGCGGTCCGGAGGGGTCAACGGCCAGTCGTTCTGCAGCCGTGCCACCAGGTCCGGATTGCTGATGTAGCTGGCACCGAAGGCGGCCAGGTCGATCACCCCTTCGGCGATCAGCGACTCGGCACCTGCGCGGTCCAGGCCGCCGGCCAGGATCAGCGCGGTGTGCGGCAACTGGCGCTTGATCTGGCGCAGCAGCGCATTGAAACCGGAGTCGCCGGCGGCGTCGACGGTCTTCTGGCCGACCTTGAAACCGGACTGGTCCATCACATGCACGTAGGCCAGCTTGCGGATGCCGATCTCATGCGCAAGCGCGGTGTAGGTTTCGTCGATCTGCGGATGCAGCGGCATGTCGAACAACTGGCCATACGGGGAAATGCGGATGCCGGTGCGCTGCGCGCCGATGCGCGCGACCACCGCATCGATCACCTCCAGGGTGAAGCGCAGGCGGTCCTGCAGCGCGCCTGCGGAATAGGCATCGGTGCGATCGTTGACCAGCGGGTTCATGAACTGCTCGAACAGGTAGCCGTTGGCGCCGTGGATTTCGACGCCATCGAAACCTGCCTCGATGGCATTGGCGGCCGCCTGCGCGAATTCCCCGACGATGCGCGGAATCTCATCGGTGGCCAACTGACGAGGTGCAGGCGGCTCGACCAGGCCGGGCTGTCCCGTCTCGTCATGGCCGAATGCCTGTGCACCGACCGCGCGCCTGGAACTGGCACTCACCGGCAACTGGCCATCGTGCTGGATGGTGGGGTGCGAAACCCGGCCTACATGCCAGAGCTGGGCGAACATGCGTCCTCCCACCGCATGCACCGACTGCGTCGTCAGGCGCCAGCCTTCGATCTGCTCGGCGGTGTAGATGCCGGGGTTGAACAGATAGCCCTGGCCCTCGCGGGAAATGGGCGTGCCTTCGCTGACGATGAGGCCGGCGGTTGCACGCTGCGCGTAATACAGCGCGGTGCGCTCGTCGGCGATGTCGCGTGGTGCGCGCGCGCGGGTAAGCGGGGCCATCACCACGCGGTTGCACAGCGGAATGCCGGACAGGTTGAACGACTCGAAAAGCGGGCTGGACATGGAGGGCTCTGCATGGGGAAGGGGCCGTGCGCCAGGCGCCGTTCCGGCGGGCTGGTGATGCGGATGGCTCGCATGCTAGATAGTTGCCGCATAAGCTACAATCCCGTGTATGGGCAATTTAATATTGCCAAAATGGCAATAAGGCGTCCGCATGCAGCTCAAGGCACTCCGTTACTTCCTGATGGTGGCCAGCACCGGCAGCTTCCTTGCCACCGCACGCCACTTCCAGGTGCCCGCGTCGTCGGTCTCGCGCTTCATCGCCGGCCTGGAAAAAGACCTTGGCCATCAACTGCTGTACCGGAGCACCCGCGCGGTCAGCCTCACCGAGGAGGGCGAGCGTTTCCATGTCCAGGCGCGCGAGGCCATCGAGCTGCTGGACCAGGCAGCCGAACAACTGGGGGGTGGCGAGACCGGCATCAGGGGACTGGTGCGCATCAATGCACCGGAAGCCTTCGGTCGGCTGCACATCGCCGAAGCGGTCAACGCCCTGCAGGACGCGTATCCCGGCCTCACCGTCGAGCTGAGCCTGACCGATCGCTTCATCGATCCGGTACAGGAGGGCGCCGACATCACCATCCGCATCGGGGCGCAGGTCGATTCGGGGCTTGTCGGCCGGATCATCGGTTTCCATCGGCAGCGGCTGGTTGCAAGCCCGGCCTACCTGGCCCGGCACGGCACGCCGCAGGCACCCGATGACCTGCTGCAGCATGACTGCCTGGTCTACAAAGGCCAGCTTGGCGCGCAGAAGTGGTATTTCCGGCGGCCGGGCGAGGCGTCTTCCAGCGTGGTGAACGTAAGCGGCCCACTGCGCAGCAACAACGCCGAGGCGCTGCTCGCCGCGGCATTGAAAGGGCGCGGCGTGGTGCTGTTTCCCACATGGTTGATCGATCCTGGCAGCTTCCAGCGTGGCGAGCTGTGCCCGCTGCTGGAGGACTGGGAAGCCTCGGCGATGGCGGAACAGCCGCATATCCAGTTGCTGTCGCCGCAGACTCGCCTGCGTTCGCGCAAGATCCGCGAGGTCATGGCTTTCCTGCAGGCGTATATCGGTTCGCCACCTTACTGGGACAGGGACGCGTAGCTGACCGCTTCCCGCAGTTGCCTCAGCCGCGGTAACGCAGCGCGTCGCGCAACAGGGTGAACGCCGGCGACGCCTGCCGGCGGCTGGGGTAGTAAAGGTGGTAGCCGGGGAAGGGCTCGCACCAGTCCGACAGCACGCGCACCAGCCTCCCTTCGGCAACGTGGGTTTCCACCAGGTCCTCGGGCATGTAGGCCAGCCCGAGGCCCTTGAGCGCGGCATCCAGGCGCAGTGCGATGTTGTTGAATACCAGCTGGCCCTCCACGCGCACCTTCACTTCCTTGCCTTTCTTCTCGAACTCCCATGCGAACAGGCCGCCATAGGTGGGCAGGCGGATGGTGATGCAGTTGTGCGCGGTCAGGTCATAGGGCGTCTTCGGCGCCGGGTGGCGGGAGAAATAGTCGGGCGACGCCACCACCGCCATGCGCATGTCCGGCCCCACGCGGATGGCGATCATGTCCTTGGCGACCTGCTCGCCCAAGCGAACGCCGGCATCGAAATTCCCGGCCACGATATCGGTCAGGCCATAGTCCACCAGCACCTCGATGTGCAGGTCCGGATGGTGGGGAATGAGCTTTTCCAGCACCGGGCGCAGTACCGTGATCGCGGCGTGCTCACCGGCCGTGATGCGCAGCTTTCCTGCCGGCTTGTCGCGGAATTCGCTGAGCAGGGCCAGTTCGGTGTTGATTTCCTCCAGTCGCGGCGCGACGACCTTCAACAGCCGTTCCCCGGCTTCGGTCGGCGACACGCTGCGCGTGGTGCGTGCCAGCAGCCGGACGCCCAGCCGTTCTTCCAGTTGCCGCATCGAACGGCTCAACGCGGGCTGGGATACTCCCAGTTTCGCCGCAGCACGGGTGAAGCTGCGCTCGCGGGCGACGACCATGAAGAGCGACAACTGGTCGTAACTTTCGTTGGACATTCATGCGTCCGGGTTATCAGATGGTTTCGATTATGCCACCGGGTGCCAGTAGTGGATGCGCGGCAAGCACGGCCTGCTGGCTGCGATGGTGCGGGGCGGCCCCGCGTTCCTCGTAAGCCCGTACGTGGGCCGGCAACTCTGCGTGCAGGTAATCAACGAACAAGGCGATGCGGCGCGAGTAGATGGACTTGACCAGGTGTGTTTCGGCGAATAGACGAGGCTCGCCGGCGGTTTCCGGCAGCACTTCGACCAGGCGGCCCGTGTCCAGCAGTGCGGCCACCTCCCAGCGCGAGCGTTGCATCACCCCGACCCCGGCCAGGGCCCATTGGATCATCGTGTCCGGATCGTTGGCACGCGCCACCACGTGCAGGCCCACGCGCTGCCGGTGTTCGCCCGCACCCAGCATCCAGGCCGGCGGTTCGGTTGCGCCGCCGCTGCCGCCATGGTCGATGCAGCGGTGCAGGGCAAGTTCTGCCACCGAACGCGGCGTACCGTGTTGCTGCAGGTATCCGGGGCTGGCGACCAGGATGCGCGGGCTGCTGAACAGCGGCCTTGAAATGAAGCTGGGATGTGGCGCGATGCCGCCACGGACGGCGATGTCGATCGCGTTGCCGATCAGGTCCACCGCTGCGCGGGACATCTGCAGGTCGATCCGTACGTCCGGATGCAGGGCCATGAAGCGGGCAGCGAGCGGGCCGACGACATGACGACCCAGCGGCACTGGGCAGGCAACCCGCAGCGACCCGCTGTGGCCATCGCGGTCGGCATGTGCTTCCAGTTCCGCGCGCTCGATCAACTGCAGGATCTCCTCGCAGCGTGCCAGGTAGGCCTCGCCCGCAGGCGTGAGCGACTGCCGGCGCGTGCTGCGCACCAGCAGCTTCACCGCCAGCCGGGTTTCCAGCTGCCGCAGGCGTTCGCTGATCATCGAGGTGGCCACGCCAAGCCCGCGCGCGGCTGCGGTCAAACTGCCTGCGCGGGCGGTGGCGACGAACGCGCGCATCTCTGCCAGGTCATTCATGCTGCACTGCAAGCCTGATTCGGAAAATCAGAATTGAGTTTTCACCATATCCCGGTTAATTGCACGCCCATTCACGGACATAGTGGTGCCGATACCGGGGTCCCGCAGCCGCCTGGAAGGGCCGCCAGCGGTGCCGCACGGTTTCAAACGCCAGCCAGATCCAACCGGAGCCAGCGATGTCGACCCATAACAACGAAGGGAGTGCTTCGCCCTCCCGGCGGCGCTTCTTCCAGGCGCTGACACTGGTCCCGGTAGTGGCAGCGCTGCCCGCCTGCCAGCCCTCGGCGCAGGAAAAGAATGCCGCAGCGGGCGCGGGCAAGGACAACACGGCCTACGTGCCCGATTTTTTCAACGAAGCCGAATGGGCGTTCGTGCTGGCCGCCTGCGACCGGCTGATTCCTGCCGATGACATCGGCCCCGGCGCGGTGGAGTCCGGCGTCCCGGAATTCCTCGACCGGCACATGCAGACGCCGTATGCCAGCGGCGATATCTGGTACATGCAGGGCCCGTTCCTGGAGGCCCCATCCGAATTCGGTTACCAGGGCCGGCTGGCGCTGCGTGACATCCTCAAGGTAGGCATCGCGTCGATGGATGCGCATTGCCGCAAGGCCTTCGACGGCAAGACCTTCGCCGCACTTGACGTGGAGCAGCAGGAAACGCTGTTGAGCCAGGCCGAGGGTGGCAAGCTGGGGTTGCAGGACATCGCCGACAAAGTGTTCTTCAGCAACTTCCTCAACGAGGTCAAGAACGGTTACTTCGCCGACCCGAAACATGGCGGCAACAAAGACATGGGTGCGTGGAAGATGATCGGCTATCCCGGCATGCGGGCGGATTACATCGATTGGATCAGCGTGCGCGACAAGCCCTATCCGCTGGGTCCGGTGGACCTGGCCGGAAGGAGGGGCTGAACATGGCAACAAGCAAGCCGAAAGTGGATGTGCTGATTGTCGGCATGGGCTGGACCGGGGCGATCATGGCCAAGGAGCTGACCGATGCCGGGTTGCACGTGGTGGCGCTGGAGCGCGGCGGTGATCGTGATACCCAACCTGATTTCGCCTACCCGAAGGTCGTGGACGAGCTGGAAGGTTCGGTGCACCGCCGCTTCCTGCAGAGCCTGGCGCAGGACACCCTGACCATCCGCCACAAGGCCGGTGACACCGCCGTGCCGTATCGGCAGATGGGCTCGTTCAAGCCGGGCACGGGCGTGGGCGGCGCCGGCAGCCATTGGTCAGGCTGTCACTTCCGCGCGTTGCCGGAAGACTTCCGCCTGCGCAGCAACATGGAGCAACGCTACGGGCGCGGATTCATTCCCGACGACATGACCATCCAGGACTTTCCTGTCAGCTATGAAGACCTGGAGCCGCACTTCGACCACTTCGAATACGTGTGCGGCACCTCGGGCAAGGCCGGCATCATCAATGGCGTGCTGCAGCCTGGCGGGAATCCTTTCGAAGGCTCGCGCAGCCGTGAGTTCGCGCTGCCGCCGAACCCGGATTACCTGGGCGCGGAGATGTTCTACAAGGCTGCCGAAGGCATGGGGTGGCATCCATACCCGATTCCCGCGTCCAACACCTCGCGTGCCTATACCAATCCCTATGGTTGCCAGATGGGGCCCTGCAATGCGTGCGGCTTCTGCAGCGATTACGGCTGCCTGAACTACTCCAAGGCCAGCCCGAACGCCTGCATCCTGCCGGTGCTGCGCCAGCGCGACAATTTCGAACTGCGCACCCATGCACAGGTGCTGCGGGTGAACCTGGACAGCACCGGAAAGAAAGCCACCGGGGTGACCTACCTGGATGCCAGTGGCCGCGAGATCGAGCAGCCAGCCGACCTGGTGCTGCTGTGCGCGTTCTCGTACATCAACGTGCACCTGATGCTGGTTTCCGGCATCGGCACGCCGTACGACCCGGAAACCGGCAAGGGTACGGTCGGCAAGAACTATTCGTACCAGAACCTCAACCGGGTAGTGCTGTTCTTCGACAAGAGCGTGCAGGCCAATGGCTTCATCGGCATTGGCGGCGCCGGCGCGACCATGGACGACCTCAACGGCAACCAGCTGGACAACGGCAAGGCCGGATTCGTCGGCGGTGGGCTGGTGTGGGCACGGCAGCCGGGGTCCGGACCGGTGCGCGGCATCAACGTGCCGCCGGGAACACCGTCGTGGGGCAGCGCGTGGAAGCAGGCGGCGGCGGACTCGTTCCGCCATTCGTTCTATTACGAAGTGCAGGGCGCCTGCATGTCCTACCGCCAGCATTACCTCAGCCTGGACCCGACCTATCGTGATGCATTCGGCCGCCCGCTGCTGCGCATGACCTTCGACTGGCACGACAACGAGGTCAAGGCCTCGCAGTACCTGGTCGGCAAGGCGCTGGAGATGAGCCGGATCCTCAATCCCATCGCGGTCTCCGGCGACGCCAAGAAGGATGGCAGCCACTACGACATCACCAAGTACCAGAGCACGCACACCTGCGGTGGCGCGATCATGGGCCACACGCCGGCCGATTCGGCATTGAACCGTTACCTGCAGTCGTGGGACGTGCCGAACGTGTTTGCGATCGGTGCCAATGCCTTCCCGCAGAACAACGGCTACAACCCGACCGGCATGGTGGGCGCGTTGGCGTACTGGTCGGCCAAGGCGATCCGCGAACAGTACCTGGCCAATCCCGGCCCGCTGGTGCAGGCATGAGGGCGTGGGCATGAGGAAGATCCTGTTGCTCCTGCTGCTGGCGGCGGTGCTGGTGCTGCTGGTCCTGTTCGTCTACGCCAAGCTGCCGACCGCAACCCGGGCAATCACCGCGAGCGGTTCGGCGGAACGTGCCGAACTGATCGAACGTGGCCGCTACGTGGCCACCGCCAGTGATTGCGTGGCCTGCCATACCGCGCCCGGTGGCGAAGAATTTGCCGGTGGCCTGCCGATTGCCTCGCCGATCGGCACCATCTACAGCACCAACATCACCCCGGACCGGAAGACCGGTATCGGCAGCTACAGCCTGGACGACTTCGACCGTGCCGTACGCCATGGCATCACCCCGGAAGGCGGCACGCTGTACCCGGCCATGCCGTACCCTTCGTACGTGCGGCTGACCGATGCCGACGTCGAAGCGATGTACACCTATTTCATGCAGGGCGTGACGCCACGCGAAAGCGCCAACCGCGATGTCGGCATCCGTTGGCCACTGTCGATGCGCTGGCCATTGGCGATCTGGCGCAAGCAGTTCGGGCCCGATCCGGATGCCGCCGGGCAGATGCAGGGTGGCCATGCCGATGAGGAGATCGCGCGTGGCGCCTACCTGGTGCAGGGTCCGGGACACTGCGGAAGCTGCCATACCCCGCGCGCGATCACGTTGCAGGAAAAGGCCATGGACGAGTCCGGCGCCGACTATCTTGCAGGCGGGCAGGTCATCGACGGTTGGCTGGCGGTGAACCTGCGCGGCAACAAGGCCGATGGCCTGGGCAACTGGAGCAGGCAGGACATCATCGACGTGCTGAAGACCGGACGCAGCGAGCGCCACGCGGTGGTGGGCACGCCGATGGCCGACGTGGTCCAGCACAGCACCCAGCACCTGACCGACGCGGACCTCGGCGCAATCGCGGCCTACCTGAAAAGCCTGCCGCCATCGGCTGGCGATCCCTCTTCGTTCGCGGCCAATCCGCAGACGGCGAGCGAGCTGCGTGCAGGCATCAACAGCACGCGCGGTGCCGAGCTGTACGTGGACAACTGTGCCGCCTGCCATCGCAGCGATGCGGAAGGCTATGCGCGCGTGTTTCCGAGCCTGGCTGGCAATTCCACCGTGCTGGCAGCCGATCCGACCACGCTGATCCACCTGGTGCTGGAGGGCAGCGAGATGCCCAGCACGGTGCATGCGCCGTCGAACCTGGGCATGCCGGGTTTCGCCGATCGCCTGACTGACGAAGACGTGGCCGAGCTGGGCACCTTCCTGCGTGGCAGCTTCGGCAACAAGGCCCCTGCGGTCACCGCAAGGCAGGTGGCCGGCGTGCGTGGCGACATCAGGAAAATGCGCAGCGAGCACAAGGAAGCGGCACACGATCCGACCGAGGTTGAATAACCGGACGCCCGCAGCATCACGTTGGCGCGAAGGGGCGGATGCCGGTCACTGGCCGGCACGCCGGATTCATGGCCGCCTCTGCCGCTGGGTCCGCCGTGGCGGCCACAGCCGGTACAGCCCCAGCGCGACGAACCAGCAGATCGCCGCCGTCCACAGGTCGTGCGACATGAAATGCGCGCCACGCAGCTGCTGCGACAGGCCAAACACCAGGCCCAGCCCTGCACCCATGCCCAGCGCGGCATGGCGCAACCGTGGCCGGACGTCCAACGCAAGGAAGTACAGCGCCAGCCAACCGTAACCGGCACTGGCGTGGCCTGCGGGAAAGCAGCCACTGGCAACAACTCCGACAGGCCTGGCATCCAGCAGTCCGTGGAAGGCGCGCGATCCTCCGAAGTCCACCAGGTCCCATGGGCAGTCCATGCCGGTTACCTTCTTCAGCAACGACACCACCACGGCCGAAAGCGTGACCGAGGCGAACAGGCGCAGCAGCGGCCGTCGCCATCCTGACAGCGTGCCGATCCACTCCGACGCAATGGCCAGTGCAAGCACCAGCAGGCCGGCGACAATCGAAAGGTCGTGGCCGAGCCTGTGCACCAGGTATTCCGTGACCCAATGATCCTTCAGCGTCCACGCCCCTCCCTGCAGGGCATAGAGCCTGGCTGCGATGGCCTGGTCCAGGCCGTTGCCCATCAGCAGCCAGGAGCCCAGCAGCAGCGCCAGCAGCGGATACAACACGTGGATCCTGGCATCGGGCAGGCCCATGCACGGGCGCCCGGACGCAACGGGCCGTGCCGCGCGGGCTGCATCAACCATCGTCATTCTCCGTCCAGCTGATCTGTTCCTTGCAACCGGACAACAGCGCCGATGCGGGCACCAGCACCCAGGCGTTGCGGTTGGCCTGTCCCATGGGAATGGCCTGCGTGCGGTCCACGCAGTTGCCAAGTGCCTTGTCGGTGACCAGGATCCAGCGTCGTGATGGCGCTGCCGCCACCCATGCCCGCGCCCGGTGCCACTGGACGTCCCACGGTTGCTTGAAGCCGAAGTCAATCGGCGGTCGCAGCGCCTGCAGATAGTTCTGCTCACGCCAATCGACCAGGCCGAGCTCGCCGCCAGGTCCGATGGCCTGGTCGACGCGCTGCATCAGTTGCCGGGCGGACGCCGACGGGTCCAGTGCCGGCATGATGCCCAGGCCGTAGATGGCCCAGATGCAGCCCATGGTCAGTACCGCGAGCGTTCCCGGGCGGCGCAGCCGCAGCCAGGCGACCAGGCCCATCAGCACGACGCCAAGCACCATCACCCAGCAGGCAAGCGCGTGGATGGACGCCGCATCCAGGTCGCGGCCGGCCAGCCTGGGTGCCATCCACGGCGCCTGCAGCAACATCGCCGCAGCCAGCACCAGCGCGGCAACCCCGATCACGACCGGGAAGGCGAACAGCACGATGCGGGCGAAGCGTTGCCGCAGCAGCCCGGGCAGCAAGGGCGCGGCGGCAAGGCAGACGATCGGCAGCGCCGGCAGGATGTAGACCTCGCGCTTGCCGGGACTGGCACTGAAGAACAGCAGCGTCAGCAGCACCCAGCCGATCAGCAGCACGTAGCGTGCATCGCCCCTGGATACCCTGCGCCACCACGCCGGCACCAGCCGCGGCAGCAACAGGCAGCCCGGCAGCCACAGGGTGAGGATGACCTGCGCGTAGTACCACGCGGGCTTTATGTGGTGCCACGCGCCCACGTAGCGGGTGGCGGTCTGCCGGAACAGGATCTCGCGTACATAGGCATCCAGCTCCGGTGCATGCGGACGCCAGTACGCCACGCCCAGCGGCAGCAGCCACACGGCCAGGCCGGCGACGAATCCTGCCGGAAGCAGCAGCCACTGCGCCTTGCTGCCGGGCACCGGCGCCAGCTTGCCGTAGCCACGCAACAGGCCCCATGGCAACAGCACCAGCAGCGGCAGGAACCCGACGCCCTTGGTGATGGTTCCCAGCGCTGCGATTGCCGCCGCACCGAACAGGGCCAGCCGGTCAGGGCCGCGCAGCAGGTGCCTGAGCAGTCCCCACATCGCCGCGGTGGTCATTGCCACCAGCACCATGTCGATCTGCGCCCGCTTGGCCATCAGGCCGAACTGCAGCGTGGCGAACAGTGCCAGCGCCGCATGCCGGCCCATCCTGCGGTTCCATAGCAGGCAGCCCATCCTGTAGGTCATCCACAGCGTCAGCAGGGCGGCGAGGAGCGAGGGCAGCAGGAAGGCGAGGTTCCAGTCGTTCACCACGCCATGGGCCACGGCCTGCAGCCACATGAAAACCGGTGGTTTCTCGGCGTAGATCTCGATGCCGCGATGCGGCAGCAACCATTGGCCGGTCTCGACCATGGTCCGTGCGGCCAGCACGAAGCGCGGCTCGTCGGGTGGCGAGGGGGAGCGCAGGCCGATGCCGGCAGCCAGGCTGAGCACGATCAGCAGTACCAGCGCCACGGTGGGCAGGTGGCGCGGACCAACGCGCCGTGCGGCCGCACTGGGCGGCAGGGTGGGGATAGCCATCCGGGCGCCGTCCGTCAGGATGCAAGGATCAGCAGCCACGTGGCTGCCGTCGCGAACAGCGCGACGAACACCGCAGCCGAACCCATGTCCTTCGCACGGCCGGCGAGTTCGTGGTGCTCGGCGCCATAGCGTTCGATGACTGCCTCGATCGCCGAGTTGAGCAGTTCCAGCGACAGCACCATCAGTACCGGAAGCATCAACACCGCGCGTTGCAGTCCAGAGTCCCCCAGGTAGAGGGCGGCGGGCAGCATCGCGGCGGCCATCACCACTTCGAGGCGGAAGGACGATTCATGCAGCCAGGCTGCGCGCAGCCCCTGCAGGGACCAGCCAAGGGCTTTGAGGGTGCGGGCGGGGCCGCGCGGCAGGTGTCCAGGAGTTCCGGGCATGGGATCGCAGAAAAGAGGGAGGGGCATCGCCATGTGGCGACGTGTCCCGGATTCTGCGGATGCCAGCGTCAGAGTTTGGTCGGAGAAATGACGACCGGCGTTAACTTTTCGCGAGGCTGGAGGACAGGTCGACGATGGCCCTGGTGCCTCGGCCATCGTCCTTGGCCTCGAACCTCAGGTTCCAGCCCAGGTGCCCGCACAGGCGCGCGATGAGCTCCAGGCCGATTCCTTGTCCATCGCGCAGCTCGCCACGGACCATCCGCGCGTAGAGCGCGCTGATCTCCTGGGGAGTCATGCCGTGGCCGGGATCGTCGATGACCACCTCGGCACGCTGGCTGATGCTGACCTGGATATCGCCCTTGTCGCTGTTCTCGATGGCATTGCGGATCAGGTTTCCGATCACCACCGACACCACCGCGGTCGGTGCCAGGATGATCGGCTTGCCCGCGGGCGCCACCGTGATGGTGAGGCTCTTGTCGCCACTCAGGAAGCGATGATCGGCCGCCAGCGTTTCGACCAGCTCGTCCAGTGCGATCAGTTCGCTGGTCTTCTCCAGCCGGTCCGGGCTCTTGGCCAGCACCAGCAGGATGGATATCAGTTCCTCGACCTGCGCGGTGATCTGCTTGATCCGGCCGAGCTGTTGCTGGGTGGTCTTTGCCGAGGTGCCGGGCTGGGACGCAAGGTCGGCCGCCCCGTCGATGATGGCGATCGGCGTGCGCAGTTCGTGGCTGACGCTGTTGATGAACTGCCGTTCGCGTTCGACGAACTGTTCGTTGCGGCGGATGTAGTCATTCAACGATTCGGTGATGACGGCCTGTTCGGAACTGGCCAGCGGATCAATGTCGATCACCTGTCCTGGCTGTTCGGGGGTGAGCCTGCGGATGCGATTGGAAAGATCGGTCAATGGCTTCAGCACCCGGCCCAGCCCCCAGGCAACCAGCAGGCCGAGCAGGACGATGGCCAGCACGTTCGATCCCAGCATCCACAACCCCAGGTTGTCCTCGTGGTGCTGCAGCTCGGTGATCTCCAATGCCAGCACCAGCTTCCTGCCGCGGACCTCCCTGACCAGGATCACCTTGTCCTGGTCGCCCACGCGTACCCCGTCGTGGACGCCGGGGGGATAGGGCGCGTAGACGGCGGGAATCGGCGACTGCTCGTCATCGCCGAACAGCTGGACGGTGTTGGTGTCGGTCCAGCGATAGTTCGGATCCTCGTCGCTGCGCTGGATGAAATGATCCAGCTCGGACTGCAGCAACGAGGTCCAGGTCAGGTCCTCGGCCTGCGAGTTGACGATCTGGCCGTGCAGGAAAACCGCGACCGAAAGCAGGGCGGCATACAGCAGCAGCCAACGGGTGACGCGGGTGCGCAGGCTGGTGCGCCCCTTTTCCGGCGTGCGCGGGGTGGTCTTTGGGGTCATGGTCTACTCGGGCGCATCTGCCGGGGTGGCGGCGGGATGTGTCCATGCTAACCGACGTGCCGTGGCCGCCGGCAACGTCCCGCTCAGGCCTGGTTGACCGGCGGCACGCATGCGGCGAACAGGTCCATGCCCGGATCGTGCGCGGTGGTCTGTACCTGCATCAGGCCCAGGATGGAGGAGAACAGCGCGTCATGGTCGGTCCTCTGCATCGCGCGTTGGCGAAGGCAGTCGATATCCAGCCCGCGGTCGACAGCGAAGCGGCTGGAGAACCACATGACCATGGGAACACGCGTCTGTTCGGCCGGGGCAATGGCATACGGAACGCCATGCAGGTAAAGGCCCTTCTCGCCGAGCGATTCGCCATGGTCGGACACATAGACCAGGCCGGTGTCGTAGTCTTCCATCGCCTGCAGTTCGTGGATTGCGTGGGCCAGGAAATGATCGGTGTACAGCACGGCATTGTCGTAGGCGTTGACGATTTCCTCGCGTGGGCAGTTGCCCAGGTCGGGGTTCTGGCAGGGTGGGGTGAACTTGCGGAAGCCGTCGGGATAGCGCTGGAAGTAGCTGGGTCCGTGGTTGCCCAGCTGGTGCAGGACCACCACGCGGTCCCCTGGCTGGCTGCGGGCGCGCTCGCCCAGCTGCCTGAGCAGGATCTCGTCCATGCAGCGCCCGTTCGCGCACAGGTCGGCGTCGGTGGCGTCGGACAGTGATTCGAACGTGGTTCCATCGCACACGCCCTTGCAGCCGGACTGGTTGTCGCGCCACAACGTGGTGATGCCGACCTTGTCCAGCACGTTGAGCAGCGACTGCTGGCGGTGGATCTGCTTCTCGTCGTAGTTGCGCCGTCCCAGTGGAGAGAACATGCAGGGCAGGGAAACTTCCGTGCTGGTGCCGCAGGAATGCATGTCGGGGAAGTTGATGACACCGATCTGGGCAAGCTCCGGCGTGGTCTGCCGTGCATACCCGTTGAGGCCCCAGTTCTGCGCCCGTACGGTCTCGCCAACCACCAGCACCAGCAGCCTCGGGCGGCTGCCGGCCGGACGCGCGACGGCCACTGCATCGGTGGCGATCGGCGTCTTCGGCGCCCGGTTGATCGGCGGGTTGGAGGTCAGGTTCTGCTTCAGGCCGATCAGGTAGTTCATCGGCGAGGCAAGGTACTTGATCTCCCGATGGTTGCGTACCATCGCGGCGACCTCGGCCGACGACAGCAGGGTGGAGCCCAGTGCAAGGGCCACCAGGCCGACCATGAAAAGTGGACGCACCCACGCCGTGCGGGTGATGGAACGCGCTGTGATGCGGACCCGCCAGAGCAGGGCAACCGGCAGCAGGGCATACAGCAGCAGCGGTCCGACAAGCGAGGTGGTAAGCAGTTCGCGGGATTCCTTGGCATCGGTGTGCAGGATGTTGCGCACCATGTCCGCATCCATGAAGACACCGTAGGTGGTCATGTAATGCACGGCCATCGCCGTGGTGACCAGCAACACCGACAGCACGGGCTTGGCCGTCCAGCGCCACACCAGCAGCGACAATAGCAGCCCGTTCACGGCAACCAGCAGGCCGGACAGCGACGCGATGAACAGCAGGTTGCCCGGATGCAGTGCAGTGGCCGCTTTCCAGAACGGCCCGTTGCTGAGCACCGCGAAGAACACCGCAGCGGCCAGGATCAGCTGTTCCTGGCTGAGCGCCGGGCGCCATGCGAGCACCGCCCGGAGCAGGGTCCGGGCGCGGGGAACGTCATCTGCGGAGGTGTTCGCCGCAGGTTGCAGGGATTCGGAAATTGCCACGTCGCTTGCCATCTGATGGATGTTGGGCGGCGAGTCTGTTGCGCGTGGCGTCGGATTTTGGTCGGAGCAGGGCTATCCTTTCGTTAACGGGACACGGCATGTGCCGGGTTGGAATGCTAGGCTCGCCTCGATAGCGCTGCGCCAGCGCCGTGTTTTCCTTGATACCCCGGAGGTTTCAGATGCGCATTCTGGTCGTCGAGGACAATCGCCAGCTGGTGTCCACGGTATTCCAGTACTTCGAAGAACGCGGCCATGAGCTGGATGTCGCGCCGGATGGTGTTACCGGCCTGCACCTGGCCACGAGCAACAGTTACGATGCAGTCATCCTGGACTGGATGCTGCCCAGGATGGACGGGCCGGACGTGCTCAAGCGCCTGCGCGAGGACCACGGCAGTGCCGTGCCGGTGTTGATGCTGACCGCGCGCGACGAACTGCCTGACAAGATCACCGGCTTCCGTTCAGGCGCCGACGACTATCTGACCAAGCCTTTCGAATTGCCCGAACTGGAAGTGCGGCTGGAAGCGTTGTTCCTGAGGGCGCAGGGAAGGACCGCGCAGAAGAGGCTGGTGGTCGGTGACCTGTCGCTGGACCTGCGTTCGCTGGAGGCCACGCGCCAGGGGCAGTCACTGCATCTGTACCCGGCCTGCCGGAAGCTGCTGGAAGTGCTGATGCGTGCCAGCCCCGCGGCGGTGCCGCGGCAGCAACTGGAATATGCGCTGTGGGGCGATGACCCGCCGGACGCGAACCTGCTGCGCTCGCATATCTACGAACTGCGCCGCAGCGTCGATGGTCCTTTCAGCACCAAGTTGATCCAGACGCTGCCACGCGTCGGCTACCGGCTTGCCGCCGCTGCCACCCAGGCGAGGCAGGCGGCGGAGTGACGCCCGCTTGACCGTGTGCGACACATGTCGCACACTTGCGACACACGTCAAATGGATGCGTCGATGAACCCTCCGACCACGCCCTCCAATGCGGAGCTGGAACTGTTGAAGTGCCTGTGGCGGCATGAGAGCTGCAGCGCACGGGAGCTGCACGATGCGGTTGGCCCCAAGCTGGAGTGGTCCTATTCGTCCACGCGGAAGACGCTCGAACGCATGGTCGACAAGGGACTGGTCGGTGAAGGCGTGGAGCGCGGGCTCAACATCTACCGTGCCAGGGTGGGAAAGGTGGCCACGTTGGCTGCGCTCAGCGCTGATTTCGCCCGCCGCGTGCTGGAGATCGACGGACCGCTGCCTGCACAGGCCTTCGCGGATAGTCGCCTGTTGAGTGAGGGCGAGCTGGAACAGCTGGAATCGCTGCTGCGCGATGACGCTGCCAAGGATCGGCGGGCATGAGCGCCCTGTCGGTTACGTTCTGGATGACCCACCTGCTGGCCAGCCTGGTCGTGGCCGGGCTGGCGCTTGTCCTCGGCACGCGCCTGCACGCGGCCTTGGGCCTGTCCCAGGCCGCGCGCGGGTATTGGGGAGGCGTGTGGTTGCTCGGCACCTTGCCGCCGCTGGTTGCCGCCGTCATGGCGGCCTGCCTGGCAGACGCCGCGGTGGCACTGCCGATGCTGCCGACACTGCCCTTGCCGGTCGCGTTGGACGTCGCGCTGTCGACACAGCAGGCCGGTACTGGCGGGGGTTCGTTGATGGAACTGCTGCCCGCGCCGGGGGCGATGCTCGCCACGGCGTATGTGATCGGGCTGGGCATCGCGTTGCTGCGCGAACTGCGCGGCAGCATCGCGCTTGCGTTGCTGGTGGGGCGTGCCGTACCGGTTGATGCGGGCGCCTGGCCCGGTCCGGCGTCGATGCACGAGGTCGCCCGGTTGGCCGATGCCGGAATCGCGGTGCGTTCAAGCCAACACCCGTTCAGTCCCTTCGCCGTTGCCTGGCCGCGACAGGCCATCATCGTGCCCGTGGACGCATTGTCTGGACTGGGCGATGCCGAGCTGGCGCTGATACTGCGGCATGAATCAGCACACCTTGCCGCGCGCGATCCACAGCGTGCCGCGTGGATGCGCTGCGTCGGTGCGGTGCTGTGGTTCAATCCGTTCGTGCGCCGCATTGCCGCCCGGGTGCAGATGGCAGCGGAGCTGCGCTGCGATGCCAGTGCGCTCGCTGGTGACGCGCATGCCGGTCGCACCTTCGCGGCCGCCTACCTGCACACGCTGCGACGGTACGCTTGCCTGCCTGCGTCGGCTACAGCATTGAACCACCGCGACCTGGACGGCCACGCGTTGCGGATCCGGCACATGCTGCATGGAGACCCCGGCAGGGGCACTCCGCGCGTCCTGCGCGCCGGCTTTGCCTGCACCGGCATCATCGCGGTGGGCGTGCTGTCGTTGGCCGAGGTTGCCCTGGCCACGTCGGTGATGGCAGCAACCCGCATGCAGGCCGCGCCTGACATGCCCCCCAGCGCGGTTGCCGCCGCCCGGGTTCCGGCATCGAATGCGTCGGCATTCCGTTTGCAGCCCCCACTGGCTTCCGCGCGGATCAGCGGAAGCTTCGGCGAGGGGGGCAGCATCCGCGAGCGTCCCCACCGGGGCACCGACTTTGCAGCCCGGGTGGGAACGCAGGTGCTGGCCCCGGCAGCGGGCGTGGTAACGGCGGCGACGAAGGCGTATCCCGGCGGGCCGAACTACGGCACCGTCGTGGTGCTGGACCATGGCGATGGCTGGCAATCACTGTATGCGCACCTGGATGGCATGGATGTACAGGTCGGCCAACGCGTTGCTGCCGGCGAGCAGATCGCCCGTGTTGGCCGCAGTGGACGGGTAACCGGACCGCATCTTCACCTTGAGGTGCTGCACCACGGCCAGCGGGTCGACCCGGAGCACCTGCTGCGCTAGCGGGATGCGACGCCGCCTGGCGCGCCCCTTCTTTCTTGTTCCATCCGCTTTCCCGGCTGCGGGAAGGATATGTGCTGCCTGTACGTTTGATACCCAAGGAGGATGATCCATGCCCGTTTCCGTGAACCCGATGCCTTGGGTCGGCATGCTGTTGCTGCTGCCACACGGCAAGCTTGCCGCGCAGGACCCGACACCGCCAGCGACCGATATCGATGCGGTAACGGTACAAGGCGCCCGCTACGACGCGCGGCGCGATGAAACGGCGTCGCGCATCGTGGCAGGCCGTGAAGAGCTGGCGCGGCATGGAGACACGTTGCTGACCGATGCGCTCAAGCGGCTGCCGGGGGTGACCGTGGGGGTACCTGCGCCGGGGCGATCCGGCGCCATTGCGCTGCGCGGCATGGGCGCCGGATATACCCAGGTCCTGCTGGACGGCCAGTTGCCGCCGGTAGGCTTCGACATCGATTCACTGACCCCGCAGATGGTCGAGCGTGTCGAGATCCTGCGTTCGGCGACGGCAGACCAGCGTGCCGAAGCAATTGCAGGAACGATCAACATCGTCCTGGCATCGGCCAAGCGGGAAGACAGCGACAGGGTACAGCTGGCGTGGGCGGCGGCGTCCAATGGCCGCCAGGTTCCATCGGCTACCTGGCAGCGCAATCGCCAGCAGGGGCCACGCAGCGATGCGCTCATCGCTACCGTGTCGCGCCGCGCATTCGGTGTCGAGGAATCGGCAGCCGAGCGCGAATGGGACGCAACCGGTGCAGAGCGCATCGCCCGGAGCAGCCGGCTGCGGTCCGAAGGCAGCCGCTCGACGCTGAATCTTTCACCGAGCATGGAACTGCAGCTGGACGAGGACAATACGCTGCGGCTGCAGGGCAGCGCCGAAGGCAGCCGTTTCGAGCGCATCACCGATATCGAGTGGGACACGCAGCGTGGCGCACCGCTGCGCCATGTGCAGTACCGGCAGCAAAGCGACGTCGAGGTGGCGCTGCTGCGCGGCGACGTCCGCTGGACAAGGAAGCTGGAAGAGGGCGGTACGTTTGAAGCCAAGCTGGGCGTCGGCGGCAACCGCGAGCGCAACCAGTATCGCGAACATGGCCGGGACATCCAGGGCCAGCCCAGCATGGAAGAGCACACCGCCGCCAGGCTGCGGGTGCATGGAATCAGCAGCAGTGGCAGCCATGCGCCGTCGGGCGTCGGCCGGCACAGCATGCGAACAGGCTGGGAAGCGAGCCTGGACGGGCGGCGTGAGGACCGCATGCAAGCGATCCAGTACCCAGGCAGCAACGATCCGGACATGCTCAGTGACCTCGGCTTCGACGCGGAGATACGTCGGCTTGCCTTCTACACCCAGGACGAGTTCACGGTCGGGCCGCGTTGGTCGGTGTACCTGGGGGCGCGCTGGGAGCGGATTGAAACCACCAGCGAGGGCAGCGGATTCATGCCGATCCGCAACCGGCAGCAGATGCTCGCGCCGGTGCTGCAATCGCTGTGGAAGCTGGGTGGTGGCAATGAGGGCAACGACCACGACAGCACGCGGCTTCGGGTTGCCTTCAGCCGTACGTTCAAGGCGCCGACCCTGGGCAGCATCATGCCGCGGCCATACACCACGACCAACAACCGCCCGTTGAACCCCGACCAGATCGGCAACCCAGCATTGCGCCCGGAACGGGCGACCGGCTTGGACCTGTCGCTGGAGACGGATACGGGCAACGGCAGCCGCTTCAACATCGGCGGCTACCTGCGGAAGATCGATGATGTGGTGCGCACGGAACTGCGCCAGCAGGAGGGGCGCTGGATGGCAATGCCGGTCAATGGCGCTGACGCCACGGCGTGGGGCCTGGAGATGGATGGCAGCCTGACCTTGTCCAAGGTGTTCAAAGGCTTCCCCCCGATCGATCTCAGGTTCAACGCCACCCGCGCATGGTCACGGGTCGACGATGTCCAGGGGCCGTACAACCGCATTCCCGAGCAGGTGCCCTTCAGCGCCACGCTTGGCGCCGACTACCGGATCAGCCCGCGCTGGAGTACCGGCATCAGCTATGGCCATGGCAGCAGCCGTGAGATCCAGACGACCCCCATCCAGCTTGATTTCGCCTCGGCACGACGCGAGCTGGATATCCACGCCAACTGGACACTCAACGCTGCAACCCGGTTGCACCTGAGTGCCAGCAACCTGCTGCAGCAGGAACTGGATAGTGGGCAGCGCTACCTGCTGGCCGGGGAGAGCCAGGAGCTGACGCGCAGCCGGCGTGGCACGGCCCTGTTCCGTGTCCAACTGGAGATCCAGCTGTAGCGCGAGGTCCTGCCGTGAAGTCGCCGGTCACCAGCGATAGCGCAGCGTGGCCGACCACGCCCCGCCCGAGCCATCTATCGGCCCGCCATTGGCATAACGGTAGTACTCGTTGGCGGCAAGCAGGGGCTCGGGCAGCCTGGTGACCTTGCGGTCGAATATGTTGTTGGCATTCACTGCGACATCCCAGCCGCCAACCAGCGTGGCACCCAGCTGCACATCGGTGATCCAGATGCCGCCGATGTCATAGGCGATCTCCGCCTGGCCCGCATACGGGCCCGAGGTAGCCACCGTGGTTGGTGAACCGTAGCGCTGGATGGTGCCGTAATGGCTCTGGCGCAGGCCGGCGCGCCAGCGCCCCAGCGTCCAGTCCAGGCCCAGCACCTGGCGCGATTTCGGTGCCTTGTACAGCAGTTCGTTCTGCGAGCCCTGGCTGAACACCGGCACGTCGTAGGCAGCCAGCACCGCGGGGGTGTCGGCCAGCCCGGTGATCTCGGCACGGGTATGGCTGGTGGCCAGCGTCCAGCGCAGGTTGCCTCCGCGTCCGAGGTCGAAGCGGCCTTCCAGCGTGGCTTCCACGCCCTCGGTGCGGGTGTCGGCCGCATTGATGAAGTAGCGCACGCCATCCTGCGCGCCCAGCCCGACCGAGGTCACCAGCGCGCCGGTGCCGGGGTACAGGCCTTCGCGGAACGTGGTGGACAGCGCGATGCGGTCGTCCACGTCGATGCGATACGCGTCCACGGTCAGCGACGTGCCGATCCACGGTTCGGCAACGATGCCCAGGCTCACGCTGCGCGAGGTTTCCGGGCGCAGCGGTTGCGCCCCCAGCGCCACGGCCTGGGGCGAGCCGGCCTGCACGACATGGTCGGTGAAGAAGTTGCCATTGGAGGTGTTGCGGTATGCCTGCGCGGCCAGCGATGGGGCCTGGAAGCCGTTGCTGATCGTGCCGCGCAGCGCCACGCGCGGGTTGATCTCGAAGCGGGTGGACAACCGCCCGGTGGTCTCGCTGCCGAAATCGGAATAGCGTTCATGGCGTGCGGCCAGGTCGATGCGCCAACGCGTGCCCACGTCGGCAGCCACGCCGGCATACACCGCGCTGCTGTTGCGTGACACGTCCACTTCATCTTCCGGACGGAAGCCCGGCAGCGCCTGTGCACCGCCCAGGCCTGCGCCGAGTACGGTACCGGCATACGGTCCATCCAGCACTGGCTGGCCGCCATGGGTGTAGGACTGCAGGTCGCCCGCGCCGATCCGGTAGCCCTCGTCGCGATACTCCGCACCAGCACTGAATTCCAGCGGTGCTGCCAGCCAGCCGGTCTGCAGCCGACGGCGCAGGTCCAGGTTGTGGGTCCAGGCGCTGTAGCGCAGCCGGCCGATGTAGAAGTCGGTCTGGCTGTCCACGCCGTAGGTGGGGTTGATGCTGTCGTGCAGGTTGATGTCGATGGTGTCCCGGCCATGGCCGCTGCTGAGGTCCCAGTCCCATTCGCCCAGCTGCCCGCGCACGCCCACGGTAAAGGCACCGTCTTCTTCGTCCAGGTGTTCGGTGGGGGCGAAGCCATCGGGGTGGATCGCACGTACCACTTCGTTGCGCAATGGCTGGCGGAAGTTCTGCGGTGCCCATGCATCGCGCTTGGCCAGGGTCAGCAGGCCGTAGGCTTCGGTGGTGGCGCCAAGCGGCAGGCTGGCATTGGCGGTGGCCGTCTTGGTGCGGAACGCGCGGATGCCGCGATTCTGCCATGCGTGATTGTCGCGGGTGGCTTCGCGCGGATCGGCGGTAGCGCCGGCGGGCAGGGTAGGGTTGCTGGCCTGGTTGCCGCCGGGGCGGACCGGATTGCCGGCCGCATCGCGCGGGAAGTAGTACAGGAAGCTGTCGCGCGCCGGGCTGGTGTAGTCGGTGGCTTCCTGGTCGTCGATCTGCGCGGCCAGGTGCAGGTAGCCGCCATCGCCGATGCCGAAGCCTGCATCGGCCTGGATGACCCTGGCCCGGCCGTCGCCGGCGAAATACTGGCCATCCCGGTAGGACACGTTGCCACCTTCGCGTCGCTTGTTGGTCACCACGTTGATCACGCCGGCGATGGCATCCGAGCCGTAGATGGCCGATGCACCGTCGCGCAGCACTTCGATGCGTTCGATCGCCCCGGTGGGAATCAACGCCAGGTCGGCCGGCGATGCGCCACCGAAACCGCCGGCACCGAGCAGCGCGGTGGAGTGGCGCCGCTTGCCGTCGATCAGCACCAGCACGTGGCTGGCGTTGAGCCCACGCAGCTGGCCGGCCCGCACCATGCTGTTGAGGTCGCCGGTTTCCAGTGGCAGGTTGAAACTGGGCACGGTGGTGTTGAGTACGTCCAGCAGGCTGGTGGCGTTGGCGGCGCGGATGTCCTCGGCCGAGATGATGTCGATCGGCGCGGCGCTTTCGCGCACGGTGCGGCCGGTGGCGCGCGTGCCGGTCACGGTGACCGTATCCAGCGTGGCCGCATGGCCGGCCGCGTCGGCGCTGGCGTCCGCATCGGGCCCGCCGGCCGCTGTGGCAGCGAAGGGCAGCACGAGGATGGAAAACAGGGTGGCAGGCAACGGATGACGCCGTGGAGGGTGCGGCATGACAGGGGTCCGGGTTGGAAGCAGGGCGGAAGCCAAGGGGGGCAGGTTCACTTGGCCGTCCCCGCGATCGCTGCCCATTGCGCCAGCTCGGCCGCGTCCAATGGGCCGTGGTGGGTACGCAGCACGCGGCCTTCGCCATCCAGCAACACGGAGAACGGCAGCGTGCCAGCGCTGTTGCCGAAGCGTGCCGCGCTTCCGGGCGGGCCATCAGGCTCCACCAGTTGCGGATAGGTCAGCTTCAACTGGTCGCGCAGCGCGGCCGCGGCATCCGCTTCGTCCAGCGCGACCCCGACCACGCGCAGGCCGCCCGGCACTTTCCCCTGTGCCTGGGACAGGCGCTGCAGGTCCGGCAGCTCTTTCAGGCAGGGGCCACACCAGCTGGCCCAGTAATTGAGCAGCACCGGCCGGCCTTTCCATTGTTCCAGGCTGGCGCTGGACCCATCCAGCGTGGTCCAGTGCAGGGCGGGCGCCTGCTGGGCGAAGCAGGGGGCGGCGAGCAGGAGGAAGCCGGCGAGCAGCAGGCGGCGGAGGTTTCGTGATGGGGAGGCCCCATCATCTGTGAGCAGGCGGGTTGCATGGCGGGTCATTGGGTAGCGGCTTTGGTCTGGGGCTGCAGGTGGGCGAAGCGGTCGTCGGTGAGCGTGAGCAGGAACTGCTCGATGTCATCGATTTCGCCGGCGGTCAGGCGCAGCGGATCGCGCAGCTGCGCATCGCGGCCGATCGAATCGGGGATCACCTTGGAGGGGTCGTCGTAGTAGACGATGACCTCACGCAGGGTCTTGAACATGCCGTTGTGCATGTACGGCGCGGTCAGGGCGACGTTGCGCAGGCCGGGAACCTTGAACTCGCCCTTCTGCGTGGCGTCGCCGGTGATCGCACCGCGGCCTTCATCGTTGAACTGGCGACCGTTGTAGATGCCGATGTTCTTGAACCGGTCGGAGGTGAAATCCTCGCCGGCATGGCAGCTCACGCACTGCGCCTTGCTGATGAACAGCAGCCGGCCGCGCTTGGCCGCCTCGCTGATCGCATCGTCCTGGCCCAGCACGTAACGGTCGTAGGGACTGTCAAAGGTATTGAGGGTTTTCTGGTAGGCCGCCAGCGCGCGGCCCAGGGTGCGTCGCGTGGGTGCGGCGCTGTAGGCATCCTCGAAGCGCTGCACCCACTTCGGGTCGGCCACCAGGCGTGCCACGGCTTCGTCCACCGGCAGGTCCATCTCCACCGGGTTGGCGATCGGTGCCAATGCCTGCTCCTCCAGCGTTTCGCTGCGACCGTCCCAGAAAAAGCGGGTGCGGCCGGCGCTGTTCATCACCGTCGGCGTGTTGCGCATACCTTCCCGTCCTTCCACGCCCAGGCTGACGACGCGGTCATCGGAGAACGCCTTCTCGGGTTTGTGGCAGCTGGCGCATGAAATCGTGCGGTCGCGCGACAGGATGGGGTCGAAGAACAACTGGCGGCCCAGCTGCGCCCGGGCGTCGTCGGACAGGTCGCCATCGAAGGTGGGTGGGTCGGCCGACAGCACCGGGCCCAGCATCAACGCCAGTGGCAGGCCGACCAGCAGGGCAATGGACAGGGTGGGACGGGGCATGGCGACACGCACGTTCAACGCGCGACGACCTCCTTCTGCACCAGCTCGCACAGGCCGCTCTCTTCGAAGCAGACCTGGGCGCGCAGGGTTGCGTTGACCGGGTCGCTGCCCTTGGCCAGTGGCAGGCGCAGCTGCCCGCGTTCGCTGAAGTAGGTGTAGCGGTATTCGCCGGCGAAGCCCCGGCCATGGCCTTCCTGCGAGCTCACAGAGCGCAATGGACCGGCCGGTTCGGCCTTGTCGGCCAGTGTCAGCCGTGCCGCGCGCGGCCCGATCTGTGGCTGTTCGAAATCGGACGCGTACAGGATCCAGCCGGGTTCGATGCTGGCATCGATCACCAGTTCACGCGAGCCATCGGCTGCTGCCTCCAGGCGTGGCTGCAGTTGCACCCGTTCCGGCTCACCGGCGCTGGCAGCCGAAGCCCCCAGCAGCCCGGCGGCCAGGACCAGGGTGGTAGCGGCGTGCCTCACTGCTGCACCGCCGAGGCCTCGGTGGTGATGCGCAGCTGCACTTCATCGGCGATGTTGGGCAGGAAGCCGGTCAGGCCGAACTCGCTGCGACGGATGACGCCGGTGGCATCGAAGCCGATGAGCGGCGTCTTGCGGCTGGGGTGTTCGCCGATCTTGTTGAGCGTGGCATCCAGCACCACCGGCTTGGTGACGCCGTGCAGGGTCAGCTCGCCGTTGATCTTCAGCCGGTCCTTGCCCTGCACGGCGACCGACGTGCTGCGGAAGCTGGCCTGCGGATGCTGGGCGATGTTGAACAGCTTCTCGCCCTTGACGATCTCATCCAGCTTCGCCACGTGGGTGTCCAGCTCGGCGAGCGGGATGTCCACTTCGACGCGTGCACTGGCCGGCTGCGCCGGGTCGTAGACCAGGGTGCCGGCACCGATGCCGGCGCGACCGGTGGGGAAGGAGAAGCCGTTGTGGTTCCAGGTAAACAGCACATCGGTATGGGTCGGGTCGAGCTGGTAGGTCACCGGGGCCGCAATGGCGGGCGTGGCCAGGGCGGTGGAAAGCAGGGCCGACAGCAGGGAGGTACGCATGGACACGATCTCGGAAGAGGCGCGCGGTTCCCCGCGGCATCAACGTGGATGCCGTGCAGGTACAGCGTCGCGGGACGGGGGCGACGGCCGGCGGAGGTGCCGGCCGGTCGCGGCGTGGCTTACGGCGAGGCGGGTGCCGCCACGGCCAGGGCCGTCGGCGATGCCGTTGCCGGAGTGGCGCTGGCGGTGCTGGCGAACGGATCGGGTTCGGCGATCAGCGTATCGAGCAGCCCGTTGAACTTGGCAACGTAGTCCTTGTAGTACTCGCCGGTCACCGTGCCGGTGTAACCGGTGTAGATCTCGCGGACCTTGCCGTCGCGGCCGATGATGATGGTGGTCGGGAAGGCCGCCATGTAGTTCAGGCCCTTGAGCTTTTCGGTGGCGACCTTCTTGTCTGCGATCCCGCCGAACACGATGTCGTAACGGATGTCGAAGTAGTCCTTGAAGGTGGTCAGCGCCTTCTGGAAGTAACCGAAATCATCCTCCTGCTCGAAGGCGACGGCCACCGCTTCCACGCCGCGGTGCTGGTTCTGCTTGAACCAGGGCGCCAGGAAGTAGGTCTGGTCGGTGCAGTTCGGGCACCAGGTGCCGATCACCTCGACGATGACCACCTTGCCCTTGTACTTGTCGTCCTTCAGCGAAACCTGCTTGCCCTGCAGGTCCGGGAAGCTGAAATCGATATGGTCCTGGCCATCCTTGAGGAAGGTGAGCTTGTACGGATCGGGCAGCTCGACCTTGTCGCTCTTCTCGCCCTCGAACTTGACCACGTTGTAGATGCCGCTGCCGAACGAGCCCTGGATGTTGCCGTCCTCGTCGATGGTGCCGCGGATCAGCAGTGGGCTGGGGCCGCTGAAGCCGGACAGGTAGAAGCGGTCGCCCTGCACGGTGCCTTCCAGCTCGCGGGTGTCACCGACCACGGTCATGAACACGCCCGACAGGTGGTTGCCTTCCTGCTTCAGCAGCGCAACCTGGTTGCGCTTGTCCTGGCGTGCGGCCTTGTCGATGGTCTGCACGGCCCATTTGCCGCTGAGGTCTGCAGCGGGCGCTTCGTCCTGGCCCGGCTTGACGAAACGCCAGTCGGCGCCGTGTTCGGCGGTGAAGGCCAGGTTGCGTGCACCGTTGCGGCTGGGCACCAGGTCCTTGTACTGGCCCGCCAGGTGCAGGCCGTCGTCGGACACCTTGCCTTCCAGCACGGCGTCATAGGTGTTCATGCGCACCGAGAACGTGCCGTCATCGCGCGGGGTAACCTTGAACTTGTCGGTGCGCGAGCCGTTGAGCAGGGTGAAGGTCGCGTCCTGCGCCCGCTTGCCCTTCACCTCGAAATTGAACGGGACCGGGTCGCCGTCGATGTTGAACTCGCCGCGCCACACGCCTTCGGCGGGAAACGCGGCCTTGCCTGCGGCAAACGAGGCAAAGGGCAGGGCAGATGCAAACAGCAGGGTCGCGAGAGCGCGGCCAGGGAACGGCAGTGTCATGGGATTGCTTCCAGGTAGTTGCCTTGGTCGCGCCAAGTCGCCGGAAATGCAGCACCCCCTTTCCTGCGCTGCACCCGAGTAAACAGCCATCCGTGGCCATGTCGCTGCGCCTGCATGGCGTGGGATGGATTATTGCCATGACTGTTGGGCAAAAGTTCAGCTTCGCTTGGAAGCGGATTGCATCTGCTTATTCGCTGTTTCGACGATGGCCAGCTGATAACCGAATGGGTATCAGCGGCGGGTGGAGCGGGTCATGTCGGCCTGGCCCGCGGCGCGGACCGGCCGGGCGCCAGCACGCCATGGCGGCTTGGCGCTATCGCCAGCGCACGGCGGCCAACGCCTTGGACAATCGCGCCTGGGCTTCCTGCTGGCTGAAAGGCGGCGTGCGCGGCGGGTCGTAGACCTCCGGCCGGGTACCTGCGACGACCAGGTCGATCGCGTAACAGTTGCCATCGCGGATTGCACGGTAACTGTCGGCTGATACGTAATGGCTCATGGCCGCATCGCCCACCTTGAAATGCGTAAAGGGGACGCCGCCGATATCCACCGTATCGGGCGATGCCGGGCCGGTGGCTTCGGCTGGCAATGCCAGGCACGCTGCCACCGATGCAGCGTCATCGCTGCGGCCAATACGCATTTCACCCGTGGTGATCCTGTCCGAGCCATCCAGTACCAGGCCCACCAGCGGGGTGCCGATGCTGTCCGGTTCGGCGAACAGCTTCCAGCTGGCGGCGGTCAGGATGCCGGTGTTGAAGTCGTGCGTGATGCGTGCGCCGTCCACGGGGGCGATGGTGATGCCGGAGCCTGGATCGGAATAGGCAGGCTGATCCAGGGCCGTTGCAGCCGGGACAGGCGTCGGTGGCGTGCCGTTGCCCGTTTCCGTCGTGGCGGATGCCGCGGCATCGTCGGCGTCGTGCGGAGCGCAGGCGGCTACTGCCATGGCCATCATCAATAATGAAAGTGCGGGAGTCGCGTATCTGCCCATGCGCATCACCAGTTCTCCAGGAGCGGCCACTATGCGCCCGGAAGGGTTGATGATTCGTGGAGGAGTTGCGCAACGCAGCAAGACCGCGGCACGGGAGTGGGCTACATTCGATCCATTGATGGTAGCGCTACCACCGGGGATGCGAACTGATGCGAACGTTACTGGCCCGCCTGGCATTGTCTTTCTGCGCATTAGCTGCGCCGGCTGCCCATGCCTGCTCGGCACCGGCGTCGGTCTGCGAACAGCCCGGCGTGGGCAGCTTCGCACTGATCGAGCGCTCGCAACCGGCTGCATTGCTGGTGGACGCCACGGCAGACCCCGCCGTGCAGCATGCGGCCGACGGATTCGCTGCTGACCTGCAGCGGGTGAGCGGCCAGTCGGCGACGCGGCTGCAACAGGCCAGCGACGTGCGCGGCGCGGTGGTCGTTGCAGGCGTGCTGGGGGAAAGCGCGGCCGTCGACGCGCTGGTCCAGTCCGGCAAGCTCGACGTTGCCGGACTGGCGGGCCAGTGGGAAGGCTATCGCCAGGTGGTGGTGGAACAGCCATGGCCCGGCGTGGAGCGCGCCCTGGTGGTGGTCGGCTCGGATCGGCGCGGCGTGGTGTTCGGCCTGTACGACCTCTCGGGGAAGATCGGCGTATCGCCCTGGTACTGGTGGGCGGACGTACCGGTGCAGCGCAAGACGGCGCTTTACGTGACAGCCGGTGTACATGTCGACCACCCGAAGGTGAAGTACCGCGGCTTCTTCATCAATGATGAGGACCCTGCCTTCAATACCTGGGCACGCAAGCGCTTCGGCGGCATCAACGCCGACATGTACGCGCATGTGTTCGAGTTGCTGCTGCGCCTGAAGGGCAACTACCTGTGGCCGGCGATGTGGCCGCCCAAGGCATTCAATGATGACGACCCACGCAACATGGTGCTGGCCGATGCCATGGGCGTGGTGATGGGAACCACGCACCATGAGCCGATGATGCGTGCGCACGAAGAATGGCATCGCAACACGGAGCAGGGCGTCACCGGCGGTCGCTGGGATTACGCCAGCAACGGCGAGAGCCTGCGCACCTTCTGGCGCGGCGGAATGGAGCGGATGATGTCGCGGGGCGATGGCCGCCCCTATGACAGCATCGTCAGCCTGGGAATGCGCGGCGACGGCGACGAGGCCATGGCCGAAGATACGGCCACCACGCTGCTGGAGACCATCGTCGCCGACCAGCGGCGGATCATCGCCGACGTCACTGGCAAGCCGGCGGCGCAGACCCCGCAGGTGTGGGCGCTGTACAAGGAAGTACAGGACTACTATGACCACGGCATGGACGTGCCTGACGACGTGATCCTGTTGTTCGCAGACGACAACTGGGGCCAGAACCGCCGTCTTCCGACCCGCGACTTCGATCGCGCCGGTGGCTTCGGTGTCTACTATCATTTCGATTACGTGGGGGCGCCACGCAACTACAAGTGGCTCAACACCACCCAGGTCGAAAAGACCTGGCAGCAGATGGACCTGGCCTACCGGCGTGGGGCGCGGGCCCTGTGGATCGTCAACGTCGGTGACATCAAGCCGGTGGAGTATCCGCTGGACTTCTTCATGAAGCAGGCGTGGGATCCGGAAGCGATGGACCTTGAAGCGCTGCGGCGCTATCCGGAAGCGTGGGCGCGTGCCAGCTTCGGCGATGACCAGGCGACGGCCATCGCGGCATTGGTGACGCGCTCCAGCCAGTACGCGGCGCGGCGCAAGCCGGAGCTCGTCGACGCCGACAGTTTCCCGCTCGGCGCCAGCAGCGGTGACATGCTGGACGGCGGTGAATTCGGTGCCATGGTGGCTGAGTGGGATGCATTGGAGCGGACGGCGTTGCAGGTCAAGGAACGGCTGCCAGCCAACCAGCGCGATGCATACTTCCAGCTGGTCGAGCATCCCATCATCGCCATGGCCAACCTATACCGCATGTACTACGCGGTGGCCTGGAACCGTCGCCTGGCCGCTACGGGAGATCCCCGTGCGAACAGTTTCGCCGACCGGGCCGAAGCGGCGTTCGCCCGCGATGGAGCGATCAGCGCGCAGTACCACGCCCTCAATGAGGGCAAGTGGGACGGCATGATGCTGCAGACCCATATCGGCTATACCAGCTGGCAGCAGCCGGAAGAACAGGTGATGCCGGAGGTCGTCCGTGTTCCTGCGGCGCCTGCATCGGCGTCGGTGCGTTTCAAGCCCGCGGCGTTCCGATCGATCCCCGGCGTGATGGCGATCGAGGCACCACGGTTCGCACGTCGCGTCGATGGGGCCGGCCTGCACTGGCAGGTGGTTCCGCACCTGGGACGCACGATGGGCGCGGTCATCGCGCTGCCACAAGGGCAGCCGGCCACCACGGTGGAGGACGGCGTGCGGCTGGAGTATGACGTGGACGTGGGACAGGGCGGCGACGTGACGGTGCAGCTGTACCTGGTGCCGACGCTGGATGTCAGTGGCGGCAACCAGCTGCGCGTCGGCGTGTCGCTGGACGACGGCCCGGTACAGGTGATCACCGACAGCCTGGTTCCCGCGCCCACCGAGACCACGCTCCCGCAGCAGCGCGACTGGAACAAGGCGGTGGAGGACAACGCACGGATCGTGCAGGCGCGCTTCCCGGGAACGACCGCAGGGCACCATGTGCTGAAAATCTGGCGCCTGGACGACAACGTCGTGCTGCAGAAGCTGGTGGTCGCCGACGTGCCGGTTCCGGCGAGCTACCTCGGTCCCGCGCCCGGGTTGTAGCACCGGGCGACGCCGGCCGCGCCCGGCGTCGCCACGTTGCTTAGAAGCGGTAGTTTCCCTGCACGTAGAAGGTGCGTGGCGCGGCGACCATCCGTCCAGCGTTGCCGTCCACGTTGCGGGTGTACCACCGTTTGTCGGCAAGGTTGTTCACCCCCACCGCGATATCCGTTTCCTGCAGCCACGGCAGCGTCCAGCTGGCCTGCGCATTCCACAGCCGCACGCCGGGCACGCGGCCAACCCGTGCATCGGCGCTTTCCTGCCAGGTATTGGCCGCATCGGAAAACTGCCCGCCCTGGTGCGTACTGGACACGTTGAAGGTCCAGGCCTCGTACTGGTAGCGGGCGCCGATGCTGTCGGTGTCGCGCGAATAGAACGGCACGTCCAGGCCACGGGCATCGCCGGACTGCTGGATCGCCTTGGTCCAGGTGTAGTTGGCGAACAATTCCAGCCCGGCCAAGGTGCTGTCTTCGCTGAAGTGATATTCCAGCGCGGTTTCCACGCCCTTGTGGTCGGTCGCGCCGATGTTCTGGAACGTGGGGGGAGTGATGCCCGGCACCTGCAGGATCTGGTTGTCGAAGCGCATCTTGAACACCGTCATCTCCGCACGCAGCGCACCGTCCTGCCAGCGTGCACCCAGTTCGGCCGTCTTGGCCACTTCCGGGTTGAGCGGGTTGCTGGCGGTCTGTGAGTTCAGCTGGATGTTCTGCACCGGGCCGAACGACGTGGTGTAGTTGCCAAACACCGTGAGGGCAGGGGTGAGCAGGTAGGCGACGTTGAGCGAAGGCAGCGCTTTGTCGTTGCGGCTGTCGAACGTGATGCCGCTACCGGCCTGCTGGCGCTGCATGTCGATCCATTCCATCCGTACGCCGGGAGTGATCCGCCACCGACCGATGGAAATCCGGTCGTCCACGTACAGTGAATGGGCGTCGGTGGCGTTGTCGAAGCGGTTGCTGGCACTGGCCGCGCCGGTGCTGCGGGTTACGGTGTAGCTGCGGTCGTTGCCGCGTTCGCGCAGGAACCGGTAGCCGGCGGTGACATCATGCACGGTGGCACCCCAGCGCAGGCGCTGGGTGAAGCGCGGCTCGATGCCCAGCACGCGGTAGTCGCGTGGCTGCACGGTGTCCTGGGTCCCCGCCGCATTGACCAGCGCGCTGGCACGGGTGCTCTCGTTGTAATACGCCAGTACTTCGAACTCGCTGCTTTCCGACAGGGTGTTGGTGTAGCCGAGGTCGATGCCACTGCGATGGCCCTTCCAGAAGTCTGTCGGGCGGGTGTTCTGGAACGGGTCGGCCTGGTATTGCGCTGGCGTCAGGCCGCCGGGCGTCAATGAGCGTACGGCGTAATGCGAGAGCTTTGCACGAAGTTCCTGATGGTCATCCAACGCATAGGCGAACTTCAGCGCAAGGTCGTCGAAATCATCGTCGCTGCCCTGGCGCCAGCCACGACCGTCCTGGCCGGAGTACAGCAATGCGACGCCCAGGCCGTTATCCAGGCGCGTACCGAGGAAGGTGTTGTACTGGGTGGCATCGCCGCCGCCGTGGTCATAGGCGGTGTAGCGCACCCCAGCGTCGCCCTGCAGGCCGCCCTCGGTGGGAATGGCGCGCGTGCTGAAATTGATGATGCCGCCGACGTTCTGCGGACCGTAGCGTACTGCGCCACCGCCACGCACCACGTCGATCGATTCGATGTTGGCCAGGCTGACCGGCGCGAACGACAACTGCGGCTGTCCATAGGGCGCCACGGCCAATGGCACGCCGTCGAGCAGCACGGTGGAGCGCGGCGAGTAGCGTCCGGTCAGGCCCCGCACGCCGATGTTGAGCGAGACCGAACTGCCTGCGGTGCCGGAATTGTCGGTGACCTGTACGCCGGGGATGCGTCGCATCGCATCGCCGATGCTGGCCGCTCCGCTACCTTCGATATGTTCGCGGTCGACCACCGTGCGGGCACCGGCGAAGCTTTTCACGCTTTCGTGCAGGCCGGTTCCCAGCCAGCTTCCGGAAACCTGGATGCTGTCCAGGGTGGTCGGGTCCGGGGCGCCGGTTTCCTGCGCGCGGGCGCCGCCCGGCAGGCTGAGCAGGGCAAGCAGGGTAGCGAGGGGCAGTTGGGCCAGGCGGGGCGTGGGAGGGATCAAGGCAGCGGTCATCGGAAAGGAGTGGAAGGGCAGTGGTAAATGAGAATTATTACTACTTTCGACGGCCATGGGAACCATGCCGTCCCCGCAGCGCGCTCAGGTGCCTTCCAGGGGCCGCTCCCATGGCGGATCGCCGGCGAATTTCCCGGCAAGGAAGGTCGACAATGCGCGGACCTTCTGCGGTGTGAACGGCGCATCGGGATACGCCAGCGATATGGTGCTGGCAACGGGCTCCCATCGGGTCAATACCGGTACAAGTCGCCCGGCAGCGAAGTCCTCGCCAGCAACAAAGGTGGCCAGCATCGCAATGCCTCCACCCGCCAGCGCGGCCAGGCGCAGTGCTTCGGCGTTGTCCGCTGCCAACATCGGAGAGACCTGGACCTCGACTTCCTGCTTGCCCCTGCGCAGCCGCCAGCTGTTGCCGTCCAGGAAGGGCGAGAAGTGCAGGACACGATGTGCCGCGAGGTCCGCAGGCGCTTCGGGCGCACCGCGCTGCCGGATGTACTCCGGTGATGCGCAGATCAGCCTGCGATTGGGCGCCAAAGGTCGAATCCGCAGGCCGCCGACTGCCGCCGGTGAGCCGATGCGGATTGCTGCGTCCATCCGCGCATCGAGCAGATCGACCATGCGGTCGCTGAAGGCCAGTTCGATGCGCAGGTCGGGATGGCACGCCATGAATTCCGGGATCAGCGGGGCGATATGGCGTTGTCCGAACAGATTGGGCACGGCCAGGCGCAGCGTGCCGGTGGGGCCGCTGGCGTAGCGCGATACTTCGGCTTCCGCATCAGCCATGCGCGCAAGCAGGTCTTCGCAGCGCTGGACATAGATCGCCCCGGCTTCGGTCAAGCTGACTTTCCGCGTGGTTCGTTGCAACAACCTGACGCCGAGCCGCGCTTCCAGTCGCGCGATCTGCCGGCTGAGCACGGTCGGGTCGATGTCCAGCTCGTCGGCGGCGACGCGGAAGCTCAGGCGCCGCGCCACGACAACGAAGCCACGCACGGTGGTGAGATCGGGCTCCTGCGACATCGGGATTCCATTGCTGCACCGGGAGCATCAGTGTATCGATAGGGTGCCCATTTATCGTGGCCAGGGTCGATATTAGGCTGTCTGCACATCAGCGAGGTGCAGCAATGAATCCGTCCCATGCCAGATCCATCCGCCGCAGGCATTCCGGCCGGCAGTACCTGTCCGGCGCGCTGCTGGTGGTGGGCCAGCTGTTTTCGACCGCAACGCTGCTGGCGCAACCTGCGCCCCAATCGGCCATCACGTTGCCGACGGGACCGCGCTACCCGAACGGTATTGCGGTCACCGCGGATGGCACGATCTTCACCGGATTCGTCACCAGTGGGGTAATCCTCCGCCAGCCGACGGGAGGCAAGTGGGAAACCTACTTCCCCGGGTCGGAGCACATCCATGCGGCGACGAGCCTTCGGCTGGATCCTGCGCGCAACCTGCTGTGGGGTACCTCGCCGGATTTTCTCGTCGAGGGCCGCCAACCACGCCGGAACCGGTTGTTCGCCCTGGATGTGGAAACGGCTGCGGTGCGACGCCTGATCGACGTGCCGGAGGGAAGTTTCGCCAATGACATCGCGATCGAGCCCGATGGTGGCGTGCTGGTCACCGACAGTTTCAAAGGCCGGATACTTCGCCTTGCACCTGGCGCGGATCGGTTGGAGGCCACGGTGGACCATCCCGCACTTGCGCCGCCACCTGCAGGCATCGGTGTTTCCGGAATTGCACGCGCGGGCGATGGTCGCCTGGCGCTGGCCAACTTCGGCACTGGCAGGCTGCTGGCTGTAGAGGTGGACGGTATGGTCAGGGAGATACGGTTGCCGCGCATGCTGGCCAATCCTGATGGCCTGGCGCTGGCCGCCGACGGTGCCCTGATTGTCTGCGAGGGCGATATCGAAGGTGGCAACGGACGCGTGCTGCGCATTGCCGATCCGTTCGCATCGGGCGAGCGGACGATCCAGGTGTTGGCCGCCCGGTTGGAGTCGCCAGTCAACCTGAGCCTGTCGCCGCAGCAGGAGGTGCTGGTGACCGAGGCGCGGATCCGCCACCGGTTGGCCACCACTACGCGCGTGCCTGCGCCGGAATCGTTCCGGATAATCAGGCTGGGGCTGGGTGTTGCCGCGGCGGAGTAATGGTTGGCGGATTTGGTGGTGGCTTCGGTGCGTCCGCCGGGCATGGCCCGGCGCTACCATGGGACTTCGTGGCGTTACCACGGCATTCGGATGGGGCGGCGTTGGGGGATAGAATATGCGGCTGCATTCTTGGAGCTGCATGATGACCAACGCGCATTTCTATCCGATCGGCACCCCTGGGCAGCCATGGGGCGACGCCGAGCGCGCGCAGTGGCGGGCCGCCCAGCAGCGGCAGCGTAGTTATTTCGATGACGTGGTAATCGCCCTGGAGCAATTGCCCGACGATTTCGACGTGGTGCAGTATGGCCAGCTCGACCATGCCCCGGACCATTACCCGCTGTTCGCCGTGGTCAACCGTGACTGGAATCCGGCACTGCCGACGGTGCTGGTTACCGGCGGCGTACACGGCTACGAAACCAGCGGCGTGCACGGGGCGCTGCAGTTCCTGTCCGACAAGGCACTGGGCTATGTCGGACGCGCCAACGTCATCGTGGCGCCGTGCGTCAGTCCATGGGGCTACGAGCGGATCCAGCGCTGGAACCGGGAAGCGATCGATCCGAACCGCAGCTTCCGTGATGGCGGGCAGATCGAAGAAGCCGCCTCGCTGATGCGCTGGATCGCGTCGCGTGGCGATGCCCTGCTGGTGCATCTGGACCTGCACGAAACCACGGACAGCGACCTGCAGGAGTTCGATCCGGCGCGTTGTGCACGCGATGGCAAGGAACTGGTACCGGAAACGATACCGGACGGTTTCTATGTGATCGGTAACAGCGAAGATCCACAGCCGGCGTTCCAGCAGGCGTTGATCGCGGCGGTGGAGAAAGTCACCCACATCGCGCCGGCCGACGCCAATGGCGAACTGGTCGGCATGCCGTTGCAGTCCCCTGGCGTGGTCTGGGGCGAGTCGCGCTCGATCGGTGCCTGTGCAGGCTTCACCGATGCGCGCTATGCGACCACCACCGAGGTCTATCCGGACAGCCCGCGCACGACCCCGGCCGAATGCAACCAGGCGCAGGTGGCCGCGATCTGCGCGGGTATCGATTTCGCCCTGGCGCAGGTCGAAACGTCCCCGAAGCGTTGAAAAACCAGCGGCACGGACGGCCTGCCGGCACCGGTATTCCCGGTTGATGCACGGCAGGCGCCGGCCGCTGGCCGACACCCCCGTGCTCGCCCGCCATGGCCAGGCGCTACCCGGTCTTCCGTGATCCTCCGATCATGCTCCGCAGTACGCCATCGCGGCGCACCCAGTGGTGGAACAAGGCGGCGGAAAGGTGGGCCAGCACCACGGCGAACAGCAGGTAAGCCAGCCACCCGTGTGCGTCGCGCAGCCAGGCATACAACGTCGCGTCATGCGGCGCGATGGGGGGCAGCTGCAGCCCTCCGCCCAGGGTGACCGGGTAGCCGCCGGCCGAGAGCATCATCCACCCGATCAGCGGCATGGCCAGCATCAGCGCATACAGCAGCACATGCGATGCATGTGCCGCCATGGCTTGCCAGGCGGGGAGGTCGGCGGGCAGGGCGGGTGGACGGTGCCGCAGCCGGTAGGCCAGGCGCACGATCGCGAGCAGCAGGATGGCGATGCCCAACGGCCGATGCAGGTCGATCAGCACCGGCCGGGCAGCAATGGAGCTGACCATTGCCACGCCGATGAACAGCATGGCGACGATCAGTACGGCCATCAGCCAGTGCAGGATCCGCGCAACCGGAGTGAAGCCGGGGGATGATGTGTTGTTCACGGATGGCTCTCCTCGCCGGTGGCTTCGGCGGCGTGCCCACGGGCGATTTCGCGCTCGCGGCGATTGAATGATTGCGAATAGACCGCTGAGCGTGCCGCAAGGATGGGGTCGTTCGAGGCGGCCAGCCCATCGGGCAGGATCAGCGGGTCGAAGTTGATGTCGCGGCATTCACCGGTGGCCTGCGGGGTGGCCGAGGTGAGTTCCAGTACCCCGGCCACCACCTGGCGGCGATCGTCCGGCCAGGCGTGGGATGGGTCATCGATGGGATCGCCAGGCGCTGCTTCGATGAGCACCAGGTCCCAGCGGACAGGACCGGCGGCCAGCCGGGTGGAGAAATCTTCGGCGAGGAAATCGGCATCAGCCTGCTCGCTTTGTTCGGCATCCAGTGGTTCAACGGCGGCATGCGGCCGCAGTGTCCAGCGCAGCGGATGCCTGCTGCCATCGGCGGCCGTGCCGATGAATGCATTGACGCTGTAGTAGGACGTATTGGCCCAGCTGTTCGACCACGGCGCGGATTTCGCCCATTCCTGCAAGGCCTTGGCCTGGGGGTGGGCGGCCATGAAGGCGGCCATCCGCGCTGGATCCGGTTTGCCGGTGGCCGGGTCCGGCGTGGAGGCCTGTACCTGTTCCTTGAAGCCTTCTGGCGTGGACACGGCGAAGAACGGGGTGCTGTTCATGGCCGTTCGCCACTGCTGCCCGTCATCGGTGCGCAGCAGCAGGGCGATGCTGCGGAAGCGTGCCTTGGCATCAGGTGCGTGCGGGTCCGTGCCGGGATAGGACAACCGGCCGATCACCGATACGTCCTGTTGGCTGAAGACCCTGGCGGAGGACAGCGGGCTTGCCGCGCCGCTGGCGTGGAAGCTGCCCACCACGCACGTGCCCTTGCTGTGCGAACGCCGGAAGCCGGGATGCGGTGGGCTGCCATGTTCGATGGCGTTGATGAGTTGCGGCGCGCTGAGTGCACGTGGCCCCAAGTAGCCGGCGCTCCAGGCAAAAGCCAGGGCAACGGTGCCTGCGATGGCACCAATGCCGGCAAGGGGAAGGAGGAGTGGGCGAAGGCGCGACAACGGTGGCGGTGAGGACGGGGGAGATGGCATTCCTGGCTCCGGGGCGGGGTTATGTGGGTAGGACGCCCCCGGGGCGCGGGTTATTCCGGATCCGTGCAGTCCGGGGAATAATGGCCCCACCCAAGCGTCCTACCTCAGAACGCCCCAGGGAATTCCACGATGCACGAACTTGACGAGGAACAGCTGCGAACGCTGCTGCCGGGCATGCGGCGCTTCGCGCGGTCCCTGGTGGCCGATGCAGGCAGTGCCGATGACCTGGTGCAGGCGGCGCTGGAGCGGGCATTGTCCCGATGGCGGACCCGCCGCGACAGCGAAGCGCTCAGGCCGTGGCTGTTCCAGATCCTGTACCGCCAGTTCATCGACGAGACGCGCCGCAATGCGCGACGGCAGCGCCTGGCCCTGCTGTTCGGTGCCCAAGCGCAGGAAGCCGCGCCGTCCGCCGAGCGGGTGCATGATGGCCGTGCGGTACTGGCGCAGTTCAACCAGCTTCCTTCCGACCACCGTGCGTTGTTGATGCTGGTTGCCGTGGAGGGTTTCAGTTACCGCGAAGCGGCCGACGCACTGGGGCTTCCGATGGGTACCGTCATGTCGCGGCTTTCCCGCGCACGTGATCGCCTGCGCATGCTTGAAGAAGGCCAGACCCACACCAACCGTCCCCTGAGGGGAGTGCCATGAACCGTCAACCCCCAAACGATGAAGAATTGCATGCGTATGTCGACGGCCGGCTGGAACCTGCCCGACACGCAGAGATACTGGCCTGGCTGCAGGCGAACCCCGCGCAGCAGGCGCGTATCGAGGACTGGATGCGCGATACGCGGAACCTGCGCGCGGCCTGGGCGGGCAACGAAACGCCTGCGACCGGGGCGATGCTGCCGGATCTCGGGTCCACGCGTCGCCGGTTGGTGGCACGCCGCCGCCAGCGGCTGGGCATGGTCGCTGCCTGCGCGCTGACGCTGTGCGTTGGCACCGGGTTGGGGTGGCAACTGCGCGCGGGTGCCGAGCCCGAACACCTGCCGATGGCCGATGCGGTCTCGGCATATCGGTTGTTCGCTGCAGGTGGCGTGCCGCTGGAGTTCAATGCCGGCGACCAGGGTCGGCTGGAAGGGTGGTTGCGCGGGCACTTCGGCACGGCCGCCGATGTGCCTGACCTGACCGCGCAGGGCTATCGCCTGCAGGGCGGAAGGCTGCTGTCCACCGCCGAAGGCGCCGCGGCGATGCTGGTGTACGAGACCGAAACGGGCCGGCGCATCGGGCTGTATGTCCGGCCGATGCCCTCAAGGACGCTGCCTGCCGGGGAGCGGCGTGATGGGCAATTGCTGGCGCAGTACTGGTCCAGGGGAAGCGTTGCATTCGCGTTGGTCGGACCAGAGGACAGCATCCGCACGCAGCCGCTGTTTCCCTTGCTTGGCGGCGCTGGTTGAGCGGGCTGTCCGGGCGGTCGTCACGTGTGCTGTTTCGTTGACGGGCAGGGTGCTTCACTACATTCAAGCGGCGTCCCAAGTTCGAGCCGCATGTGCTCCAGGTCCAGCGTCCAGTGGTCGAAGGCGTTCAGCACGTCGTTACCAAGCACGCCCTGGCCGCGTGAGCGGGCATCGCCGGATGCGCCAAGCGCCACGGGCAATGCAGGCAACATGATGCTGTGATCGTCGACTTCCATGCGGGCCTGCGGCCAAAGCGCGATCTCGCGCTCGGTCGCGCCCCCTGCACCCGCCAGTCGCTGCCGCGAGGTGGCCAGTCCCTGCAGTATCTCCGGGTGACGCGTCGCGAACGCTGGGGCAAGCGACGAATTGTTGCCACCGCTGTCCAGGTGCAGCTGGGCTGCAATGCCACCCACGCGTACATCGACGAACAGGTCGCTGCCAGCCAGCAACAGGTTGCGCCCGCGCGTGCTGCTGCCCGCGCCGGGTTCCGGCACCAAGGTGCCGGCGTGGTCGAAGCGCACCCGTTGCATGGCACGGAATACGGGAAAGCCGACGATCGCGTCGATGCGGTAGCCACCGGGCAGTGGCATTTCGAGCTGCGCGTCGTCGAGGATCAGGAACGCCACGTTCTCAAGGGTCAGTCCGGCAAAGTGGAGCGTATCGGCCATGGCAACCTGCACCGCCACGCCGGCGCGGCTGGAACTGCCCACCCGGGCCTTGCCCAGTGGATGCAGGCCCAGGCGACGTGCGGTACTGGCCGACACCACTGAAAGATTCGCACCCGTGTCCAGCACGGCCTCCTGCAGGTGGCCGTTGATCGATACGTACGAGCGCGGCAGCCCTGCCTTGTCACGCGTATAGGGCGTGGTGGCCGGCGTGAACGCGGCCACGCGCTGCGGTGGGGCAGGAGCCAAGCGCTCGGCCAGCCGTTGCATCATCGCGGCACCCTCAACGCTGGCGGTGTCGCCATGGCAGCGCTGCAGCAGTTCGCGATGCGCCTTGGCCGCCGCGAACGCGCGGGCGTAACGCGCGGAGGCGAATGCCGCATCGGCGATGATCGCCTGCGCGGGGACAGCTTCGCATCTTCCTCCTTCGTGCTGGCCCAGGAAGGCATCGGCCAGCGACAGCGCAGTGTCTTCATCCAACCGGCCCGCCGCCAGGCGCGCACGTGCCAGCTGCGCCCAATCGGGAGAAAGCGTGGGCAACGCAGCCTCGAGGCCAGCGAAGTCGCCTTCGGAAGCCGCATCGAACAGATCGGGTGGGGCCATGGGCGGCTCTGCTTGGGCCACTGGCCCAGCGGCGCCGGTGATCAGCAGCACCAGCGATGCCGCCAGCAGACGGGAGCGGCGAGCGGCTGGCCGCTTGTTGGTCTCGGTCATCTTGTGTATCCTGAATCAATCAATAAATGCTGTAAAACAGAAAATAATATGCGAAATACAGATATGTCAATCAAGCTGTGCCGCGCCTCGCGGAGGCTGCGCATGGTGCTGTGGGCAGGCGTGGTGCTGGGCCCCTTGCTCACGGCCAGTGCGCTGGTCGGCGCCTGGCAAGGAGGCAGCGGGCTGGGTGGGACAACGCTGGATGCAGCGGGATTGCCATTGCCATGGGCAACTGCACTGGCTGTTGCGCAAAGCCTGCTGGTGTCCGCTGCGCTGTATCAACTGGCAGCCCTGCTGGGCCAGGTCCAGGCCGAGCGGTTGTTTCCGCAACAGGCCAGCGGGCGGGTTCGTCGTTTCGCCGCGCTGTTGCTGCTGGCGGTCATCGTGCATGGGCCGGCATCGGCCGTGCTTGCGGCGGTGCTGGGGCCGCATGAGGGCACCGTTGCCATTGCGCTGGACATGGCCGACCTGCTCGCGCTGCTGGTCACGGCGGTGCTGTGGCTGGTCGCGCGCTTCTTCGATGCCGCCAGCCGGCTCGAGGACGACCACCGCTCAATCGTCTGAGGTAGACCATGGCCATCGTCGTACGCCTGGACGTCATGCTCGCCCTGCGCAAAGTGCGCTCGCGCGAACTTGCACAACACGTCGGCATTACCGAGTCGAATCTTTCATTGCTCAAATCCGGGCGCGTACGCGGCATCCGTTTCGAGACACTGTCCCGGATCTGCGATTATCTGCACTGCCAGCCCGGCGATCTGCTGACCTACGAGCCGGATGACGACACCACACCCTTGACCGGAGACTTTGAATGACTGCAATTGCCAGCCTTCCGCGTGCCTGCCTGTTCGTGGCCCTGATCGGCGCCTCGCCGCTGGCCGGGGCGCAGACGGCCACCGAGCCGAAGCGGCCTTCATTGGAAGCACTGAAGCGCAGCATCGCCGACGAGAATCCCCAGGTGCGCGTCGACACGGTCGACCATGAGCGCATCTCTGCCAAACGGATCGATATCGTCGGTGACGACGGCACCATCCGGATGACGCTCTCGGCGAACACGCCGGCGCCGATCATCGACGGGATCCAGTACAAGCGCGCCTTTGATGTCGCCGGCATGATCGTCTACGACGCCAAGGGCAGCGAACGCGGTGGTTTCGGCGTGGCCGATACGCCTGATGGCACCATGGCCGTGCTGGCGCTGGATCATCCGGCGATGGACGCGGCGGGCTGGCGCGTGTCGCCGGATGGATCGGTGATGTTCGTGATCAACCAGGCGCCGCCGTTGATTCGTGATGCAGGGCTGGGCAATCGCCTGGTTCCCGGCGTGGAGACGCCTACACGGGTGAAGCTCGATGTCGCGGCCGATGGAACGCCGGCAGTTTCCCTGGCGGATGGAAACAGCCAGCCCCGTGTACGGATGACGGTAACCGCGGAAGGCTACGGTGCCATCGAGTTCCTGGACGCCGGTGGCAAGGTGGTGCACGTGCTTGCCCCGGAGCGAGACCTGAAGCAGTAGCGGGAACGTGGTTCACGCACGCTGCTGGATCATTTTCCAGCCATTGCCGGAGGGATCGCGGAAGCCTGCATCCACGGTGCCATAGCGTTCCACCGGTTCCTGGGTGAACTCGACACCGGCTGCCTGCAGTCGTCCATGTGCCGCGCGGCAGTCGTCCACCGACAGCACCAGCGGCGGCATCGCGCCCTTGGCCACGACGGCCTCGAGCGCCTGTGCCGTCGCTGCGTCATGCACCGGCGGCCCGGGCTTGAACAGGCCAAGCTGGAATGCGGGCTGGTCGGGGTGCTGCACGGTAAGCCATCGGTACTCGCCGTTGCGCACGTCGGTATGGACCTGGAACCCAAGCTTTTCCGCGTAGAACGCCAGCGCTTCGTCCTGGTCGCGCACGTACAGCCCGACTACCTGGATACCCTGTGTCATGGAACCTCCGTTGGTTGGCGTCCTTTTGTAGCAAACGCCTGCCGCCGCCGCTTCTCCGAAACTGCGGTGTCCAATCCGGGGCGGTGGGCGGCGCGGACGGCGCATTCCGGTGCCTGCGCCCGTGCATGCGGCGCGGGCCGTTCACGGGTCCGCAGTGCCCCCGGGCTCTCGCCGGTGATGTCGTGGAATATGCGCCCGAAGGTTCCCAGGCTGTTCCAGCCGGTCCGGTAGGCGATATCCGTGATGGGCAGGTCCGTATCGCGGAGCAGGGCGATGGCGCGTTCGATGCGGCGTGCAAGCAGGTAGCGATGCGGAGGCACGCCGAAAGCCTGCTTGAACTGGCGGGCGAAGTAGGCTTCGGAAGCCATGCCCACCTGCGCCAGGCGGCTTACCGGCCAATGTTCGTGCGGCGCGGCGTCCATGCGGTCCTTCGCACGCAGCAGCCGGCGCAACAGCTCTGGACTCTGGCTCATCACGCACCATCCGTCGGTCGTCGATCCGGCGCGATCTTACGCCGTGGCGTTGCATTGCGGTGCTGCAACGCAGCGAAATTTGACCGGTATTCCAGTCCATCCCAGCGCAGGCAGGGCCTTTTGAACCTAATGCAGGGCTGGCGATTGACAGCGCTGTCAGCGGGCGCTTACAAACACCCACGTTGGGCGCGGGCTTGGTGAATACTCTCGAAGCAACCTTGGGGAAGGGCACTTGATGACCAAACATTGCCGGCAGCACGCGCTTGCAAGCGCGATCCTTGCATCGCTCATCGCATCCACTGCCGCATTGCCTGCCATCGCGCAGCCGACCGGGCAGGACCCGGCGCCTGCCCCGGCACGTGATGCCCCCACGCTGGATGCGGTGATCGTCACCGTGGAGCGCCGCGAACAGGACCTGCAGAAATATGCAGGTACCGCGCAGGCGATTTCCGCCGACGACATCCGTGCACTGGGCATCAACAACGAACTGCGGAACATCCAGGCGATGGTGCCCGGCCTGAGCATGGCCAACCAGGAAGGCAACCTGGAGATATTCATCCGTGGCGTGGGTTCATCGAACAACACCGAGCTCGGCGACCCTGGCGCGGCACCCCACATCAACGGTGCCTACATCGCCCGTCCGCGCGGCCTGGGCGGGCTGTTCTATGACGTGGAGCGCGTAGAAATCAACAAGGGCCCCCAGGGCACGCTGCGTGGCCGCAATGCGCTGGCAGGCTCGCTCAACATCATCACCAAGCGGCCCAACCTGGATGCATTCGAAGGGTACGTGCAGGCCGAGGGTGGCAATCGTGGCCACCAGGGCGGCGAGTTTGCCTTGAACATGCCACTGGGTGGCTGGGCGGCGATCCGCGTGGCGGGCTATACCGTGGAAAAGGATTCTCCGTTCGAGAACGCAGGGCAGGCACGGAACCTCGATCCGGCCGGTATCCAGGACGAACACGGTGCACGCATCTCGTTCCTGTACGAGCCCGATGAAAAGCTGTCGGTGTTCGCGATGGCTGACATGGGCAGGGAGGGCGGCACCGGTTATCCCGGCGCCAACATATTCACCGCTGCCCGGGCCGGTTACCTGCCCGACGACGTGGACCTGCGCAAGATCGTCTACCGCGGCGCGCAGGGCAAGCTGGACAGCCGCACCTGGAGTGCGCAGACCAGCGTGTCGTATGACTTCGGACCGGTGACGCTGGAATACAACGGCAGCTATCGTGACGTCGATTACCAGCAGACCAATGCGCAGAGCGAAGGCATCCTCTGGCCGGACCGCAACCTGGACCCGCTTTCGGCCAGCAACCCCGGCGGCGTGGACTACGACAACTATTCCACCCAGTACTGGATGACGAAGTCACAGTCCTATACCCATGAGCTGCGCCTGTCATCCGATGACGACCAGCGCCTGCGCTGGACCACCGGTGCGTTCCACTTCAATGAAGACCAGCAGGTCGGCTATCTCTCACTGGTGGACAAGGGACGCTGGTACTCGGGGACCGAGTTCACCATGCCCAAGGTCAACGGCCGCTCCACGGCGGTGTTTGCCGATGCCACCTTCGACATCAACGATCGCCTGCGCCTGAAGGGCGGCCTGCGCTACACCGAGGAACAGAAGTCCCGCTATGGCATCGGCGGCAACTGGGCACTGGGGCTGCCGGGCATCGGCGGCGATTTCTCGACCCGCCTTGGCACCGAGGGCTTTGCTCCTTCGTTCACCAATCGCCCCAACTTCGATGTCAGCAACATCACCTCACAGGCGGACATGGCGCGATTCCTGCTGGAGGGCATCCGCTCGCACGGCCGGAACGACACCATCCTGCAGCAGATCGGGGACGTGGCCAAGGGCGGGGATTTTGGCTGCCTGGACCGCCCGGACATCGGCGGCGATACCATCGACTGCCCGTACGAGAGCTGGGTACAGGTAAGCGGCATCCCGGCGCAGCAGTTTGGCCGCAGCAAGTTCAACTTCACCGACTGGCGTACCGGGCTGGAGTACGACCTGAGCGATGACCACCTGTTGTATGGGCTGGTCTCAAGTGGCCACAAGGCTGGCGGTTTCAACGACACCTTCGATCCGGAGGACATCCCGGAGACATTCAAGCCCGAATCGATCGTTGCCTACGAACTGGGCAGCAAGCAGTCGTTCCAGCTGTTCGACCGCACCTCCACCTTCAACCTCAGCGCGTTCTACTACGACTACCGCGACCAGGTGTTCCAGGACCTGGCGGTGATCGCGACCAACCCTTCCACCGGCGAGGCCACCGGCTATGCGCTGGTCAACCGCAATGTCGGCAAGTCCGCGGTATACGGCCTGGAGGCAGAAAGCGTGCTGCGCCTGCCGCGCAACTTCATGCTGAGCGTCAACGCGCTGTGGATGGACAGCGAGATCAAGCAGGGTACCGTGGCCGACGTGCGCAGCCAGAACTTCGACGCCGGTGGCGCGACCTCGCTGATCGACCTGTCGGGCAACGAGCTGCCGCTGGCCTCCAAGGTGACCTTCAACGTGCGCCTGCAGCACACCATGGAGCTGCCGTTCGGCACGCTGGATTGGCAGCTGCTGGCCGCTTACCGGTCGGCGTTCTACCTGACCCAGTACAACAACCGCGACATCGAATATGTCCGCAATGATCCCGATACCGGCACCCTGGTTCCCGACCGCACCGAAGGCGCCGCGCTGGCCGGTTTCCCGGATCGCCAGCGGGGCGAGACCACGGTGAACGCAGGTATCGGCCTGACTTCGCTGGACGGTCACTGGCGCATTGAAGCCTGGGGCAACAACCTGCTCGACAATGATGTCTCGCAGAAGGCACTGGTCGGCTCAGGCATCAACGTGCGTTTCCTCAATGACCCGCGCAGCTATGGCCTGCGCCTGCGCTACCAGTTCTGATGATCCCTTGCCCAGGAAGTCCTTTGCCCATGAAGACCCGCCTCCCGCATCATCATCCTTCCCTGCATGGATTGCGCCTGAAGCCGCTGGTCCTGTGCGCCACGTTGGTGCTGGCGTGCGCGCCCACCGTCGGGGCGGCGCCAGCATCCAACGCCAGCGCAGGGCAGATCCATCCTGCACAGTGGCCGCAGCCGAGCTGGCCGCTGGCCACTGATCCGGCAGTGGAGCGCCGGATCGCCGAGCTGATGGCGACGATGACGGTGGAGGAGAAGGTCGGGCAGATCGTGCAGGGCGACATCGGCAGCATTACCCCGGAGGATGTGCGCCGGTATCGGCTCGGCTCGATCCTGGCCGGTGGTGGTTCCGATCCGGGGGGCCGCTACAACGCCGCCCCTGCCGAGTGGCTGGCGCTGGCTGATGCCTTCTGGGAAGCCTCGATGGACACCAGTGGCGGCGGCAAGGCGATCCCGATCATCTGGGGCATCGACGCCATGCACGGGCAGAGCAACGTCGTAGGTGCCACGCTGTTTCCGCACAACGTCGGCCTGGGTGCAACGCGCAATCCGGAACTGCTGCGCGAGATCGCCCGCATCACCGCTGCCGAGACGCGTACTACCGGCATGGAGTGGACATTCGCGCCGACCGTGGCGGTACCGCAGGACGACCGCTGGGGCCGGGCCTACGAGGGTTATTCCGAAGATCCGGCACTGGTGGCGAGTTTCGCCGGCGTGTTCGTCGAGGGCCTGCAGGGCAAGGCCGGTGCGCCGGACTTCCTTGACGACCACCACGTGATGACCACGGTCAAGCACTTCCTCGGCGATGGTGGCACCACCAGCGGCAAGGACCAGGGCGACACCATCGTCAGCGAAGCGCAGCTGCGCGACATCCACGCCGCCGGCTACGTGCCGGCGATCGCGGCCGGCGCGCAGTCGGTGATGGCCTCGTTCAACAGCTTCCACGGCGAGAAGATGCACGGCCACAAGCCACTGCTGACCGACGTGCTGAAGGACCGCATGAACTTTGGTGGATTCGTGGTCGGCGACTGGAATGGGCATGGCCAGGTGAAGGGCTGCAGCAACACCGATTGCGCGCAGACCTTCATTGCCGGCATGGACATGGCGATGGCGCCTGACAGCTGGAAGGGCCTGTACGAGAGCACGGTCAAGCATGTCAAGGACGGCTCGCTGCCGATGGCCAGGCTGGACGATGCCGTGCACCGCATCCTGCTGGCCAAGTTCCGCATGGGGCTGTTCGAAAAGCCCAAGCCGTCGGCGCGTGCGCTGGGCGGCAAGTTCGAACTGCTGGGCTCGCCCGAGCATCGTGCGGTAGCCCGGCAAGCGGTACGCGAATCGCTGGTGCTGCTGAAGAACCAGCACGGCATCCTGCCGCTGGCGCCGAAGCAGCGGGTACTGGTGGCCGGTGACGGCGCCGACAACATGACCAAGCAGACCGGTGGCTGGACACTCACCTGGCAGGGTGATGGCACCCGGCGCGAGGACTTTCCCAATGCCGATACCATCTGGAATGGCATGAAGGCACAGGTGGAGGCGGCCGGCGGCAGCGCGGAGCTTTCCGTGACGGGCGCCTACAAGAGCAAGCCGGACGTGGCGGTGGTGGTCTTCGGCGAGGATCCATACGCCGAGTTCCAGGGCGACCTGCCGGACCTGATGTTCAAGGGAGGGCGCTCCGGCGACCTGGAGCTGATCAACAAGCTCAAGGCCGAGGGTATCCCGGTGGTCGCCGTGTTCCTCAGTGGTCGTCCGTTGTGGATGAACCGCGAAATCAATGCCGCCGATGCATTCGTGGCCGCCTGGCTGCCGGGCTCGGAGGGCGGCGGTATCGCCGATGTACTGCTGCGTGGGCCGGAAGGCAACGTGCAGCATGATTTCCACGGGAAGCTGAGCTTCTCCTGGCCGCGCCGTGCCGACCAATATGCAAACAACGTGGGCCAGGCGGATTACAACCCACAGTTCGCGTTCGGCCACGGGCTCACCTACAAGGATGACGGCAACCTGGCTGCGCTGTCGGAGGAGCCGGGCATCGATCCGAATGCGTCGCGCACCAGTACCTGGTTCGACCGCGGTGCCGCTACCACCGGGCTTACCCTGCGCCTGACCGCCGCCGATGGCGAGAAGATGGACGTGGTGCACCCCAACGTCGCGACATCGGATGGTTCGATCACGATGACGGCGGTCAACACCGACGTGCAGGAGGGCGCGCGCCAGTTCACCTTCAAGGGGCAGGGTACGGTCGAACTGCGTTCCAACATGCCGCTGGACCTGACGCGCGAAACCAACGGCGACGTGTTCGCGATCGCCGATGTACGGATCGATGAGCTGCCAGCGAATGCGAAGGTGGATTACCTTGCCGGCTGCGGTGAAGGCTGTGGCGGCGAGTTGCCGATCGGGCCTGCGCTGGCCAGGCTGCCCCATGGCGAATGGGCACGGATCGGCGTGCCGCTGAAGTGCCTGCGCGATGCGGGGCTGGATAGCGGCAAGGTCAGCATCCCGTTCGCCTTCCGCGGTGGCGCCGGGCTGCGGATATCGCTAGCGAAGGTGAGCATCGGCACCGATTACGACCAGAAAGTGGACTGTCCTTCGCCATGATGGCCCTGCCGCTGCTGGCAGGGCTGCTCCTGCCTGGCGGCGCTGGCGCTGGCATGGGCGTATCGCAGGCTTCGGGCTGGGAACTGGTCTGGCAGGACGAGTTCGATGGCGCCGTCATCGATGCGTCGAAGTGGGAACTGGAGGACAACTGTTGGGGCGGTGGGAATAACGAGCAGCAGTGCTATACCGCGCGGCGGGATGCGCAGCCGGGCGCCAATGCCTACCTGGCCGATGGCCTGCTGCATATCGTCGCCCGTTCCGGGCAGTGGACGGGCCCTGCCTCGCCTGGTGGCGATGGCGAGGCAACCGCCACGCTCCCCTTCACCTCGGCGCGACTGCGCACCCGCCATCGCCAGGAATGGACATTCGGCCGGTTCGAGGTCCGTGCGAAATTGCCGGCAGGGCAGGGGACGTGGCCGGCGATCTGGATGCTGCCAACCGATTCGCCGCACGGGCGGTGGGCCGCATCAGGCGAGATCGACATCATGGAAGCGGTGAACCTGGGGACGCCATCGGACGCGCCGGGCGCGGCGCCCGGGCAGGCGGAAACCCGGGTGCACGGCACGCTGCATTTCGGTCGCCCGCCACCGGGAAACAGGCACGCAGGTAGCTGGTACGCACTGCCCGAAGGCAAAAGCCCGGCTGACGATTTCCATGTCTATGCGCTGGAATGGGAGGCTGGCGCGATCCGCTGGTACGTGGATGGCGTGCATTACGCCACCCGGCACGCGGGGCAGTGGTACTCCCAGCGCGATGATGGGCAGGGCAACTGGGTGGACGCACCGCAGGGAGCTCCCTTCGATGCTGCATCGCGGTTTCACCTGCTGTTGAACGTGGCGGTAGGGGGCGATTGGGCAGGCAAGGCCAACGCTGGCGGTATCGACGCATCGGCGTTCCCGCAGGCGATGCAGGTGGACTACGTGCGCGTCTTTCGTTGCACCGCGGGACAGGCCGATGGCAGTGGGTGTGCCACGCGCGGCGCACGGCCGTCACGCGACGTTCGCATGCCCACGCCCTAAATGTCGCCATTGCGAGGGACGGAGAGTCCACATGTTCGACGCGCTGATCGACCGCCATCGTGATGCCCTGGTGCTGGTGGCGCGCCTGCTCCTGACCATACTGTTCGTAACCTCTGGCTGGTCCAAGCTCACCGATTTCCAGGGAACCGTCGGCTATCTGGCATCGCTTCATGCGCCCCTCCCGCTCGTTGCAGCGGCAGTTGCGGTCGTCATGGAGTTCTTCGTCAGCCTGGCATTGATCGCCGGCGTATGCGTGCGACCGCTTGCGCTGCTGATGGCTCTTTTCGTAGTAGGCACCGCCCTCATCGGCCATCCGTTCTGGTCAATGGAGGGTGCGGAGCGTGCCATGAACATGACCCAGTTCTACAAGAACCTGTCGATTGCCGGCGGCCTGCTATTGCTGGTCGTCACCGGCGCCGGTCGATTCGCGGTCACCCGGCGCACCGCCGCACGCTAGCGGTACGGCAGGTATCGGGCGAGGCGCCAGCCTGGGTGGGGCAGGTCCGGGCGAAGTCCACATGTCCGCGACGCGATGGTCACCATCCGCGTACGCCTGCGACTGTATCTGTAAGGCCTCGGCAGGATTCCTGGCCGCAAGGTGATCCCCGGTCCCTGGTATGGAACCATCAAACGAACAGGCCATCCCCACGTTGGAAGCTGCCGTCCGCGGCATGCTCGCACGCCAGCCGTCGCTGCCCCTGCCGGGTCGTGGCCACACGCTGGAACGCTGGCGCGCGCTGGCGGCCATCGCTGGGCGCGATCTTTGCCTGGCGAAGGTGCTGGAAGCGCACTACGACGCCCAGGCGATCCTCGCGGATCTGCATGCGCCGCCGTTGCCAGCCGATGTGCTGGCAGCGATATGGGCGGCCGAGGGGCCGCAATCCACGCTGCGTTTCGACCCGTCCAGCGGCACCGTGAGTGGCGACAAGCCATGGTGCTCCGGGGCGGGACTGGTTGACCTCGCACTGGTCGGCATCCAGCAGGACGGCATTTCCCGCTTGCTGCGCATTCGCACGGGTGCAGCCGGGATCGTGCTGCTTCCAGGGAACTGGCACGCCACCGGCATGGCGGGAATTCCCAGCGGCACCCTGCGCTTTGACAACGTGCCTGCCGAGATTGTCGGCCCCGCCGATGCCTATCTTGGGCGGCCCGGCTTCTGGCACGGGGGCGCCGGCATCGCGGCGTGCTGGTATGGCGCAGCGGTCATCCTCGCCGCGCCGTTGCATCGCTCCCCCCGGGTGGAAGGAGACGCACAGGCCGCCTCGCTGCTCGGGCAGGTGGACATGGCCCTGCAGTCCGCCGCCGCCTTGTTGCGTGAACTTGCTGGGCGAATAGACGCAATGCCGTCGCAGCCCCACCAGTCCGATGTGATCCGCGTACGCAGTGTCGTCGAGCGAAGCTGCGTGCAGGTGCTCGATGCGGTCGGTCGTGCGCTGGGGCCGGGACCGATGTGCCTGGACGCCGCGCATGCGCGGCGGTGGAGCGACTTGACCGTGTTCATCCGGCAGAGCCACGCCGACCGCGACTGGGCCGCCCTGGGCCGTGCGATCCACGCACAGGAGGGGCCGTGGACACTGTAGCCGTGCGTATTGAAGGCGAGGGAAACAGCGAGTCCGAATGGTCACGCAGCGCGTGGCTGGGCGCGTTGCCGGTGCGGGATGCGGACACGCTGCTGCAAGGGGCGCATGGCGTGGTGGTGGTGTCACCGCATCCGGACGATGAGGTACTTGCCTGCGCCGGCCTGATGCAGGCTGCCTGCGCACGTGGAATCCCGTTGCGGGTGGTTTCGGTGACGGATGGCGAGGCCTGCTACCCCGGGCAGTCGCTGTGGCCTGCCGAGCGGCTTCGCAGCGCACGTCGGCGTGAGTTGGCCGATGCAATGCGGACACTTGGCCTGGACGCGACGCAGGTGATTCCGCTTGGCTTGCCCGATGGTGGGGTGACTGAGTGCGAGGCGGAGCTGGTCTCCCACCTGGCGGCGATGCTGGCGCCGGGTGACCTGGTGGTTGCACCGTGGACAGGCGACGCACACCCCGACCATGAGGCTGCGGGACGCGCCGCCAACGCCGCGGCCCTGGTGCAGAGCCTGCGCGTGCTGCAGTACCCGGTATGGGCCTGGCACTGGCTCGATCCGCAGTCGGCAACCGCCCCATGGCCTTCAGCATGGCGGTTGCCCCTGTGCATGGCATCGCAGGCCCGGAAACACCGGGCGATGCAGGCATTTTCGACGCAGACCGGCGACATCGACGGCCTGGGCTGCGATCCCATCCTGCCGGAGCAGGTGATGGCACGCTTCAGGCGCCCCTACGAGGTGTTGATTGGATGAGTACCTTGGCCTATTTCGACCGGTTATATGAGCAGGCCGATCCTTTCCAGTATCGCAGCCGCTGGTATGAGGCACGCAAGCGTGCGTTGACGCTGGCCTGCCTGTCGCGGCAGAGGTACGCCAACGCATGGGAGCTCGGCTGTTCCAACGGCGTGCTGACCGCCGAGCTGGCTACCCGGTGTGACTCACTGTTGGCGACGGATGCAAGTGCGGATGCGCTGGCCAGTGCGGCCGCGTCGACCGCCGCGTGGCCCCAGGTGACGCTGCAGCACGCCCATCATCCCGAGGACTGGCCGGATGGCCGGTTCGATCTCATCGTCGTGAGTGAAGTCGGCTACTACCTAGCGCCGAAGGACGTGCTGCAACTTGCCAGCCAGGTGCATCGAAGCCTGATGGCCGGTGGGCTGCTGGTGGCCTGTCATTGGCGGCATGCCTTCGATGAAGCATTGAGCAGCGCAGGCCAGGTACACCACGCACTTTCGGAGGGGCTGGTGGAAACCTTCCACTATCAGGATGCCGACCTGCTGTTGCAGGGCTGGAGCACGGATGCGAGCAGCGTGGCGCAACGCGAGGGCCTGAGATGATCGCTGTCATCGTACCTGCCCACAACGAGGCCGACACCATTGCCAGGTGCCTGGAATCGGTAGCCGTTGCCGCAGCCCATCCCCGCCTGTGGGGCGAGGCGGTCCTGGTCGTGGTGGCGCTGGATGATTGCAGCGACGATACGGCCGGTGTCTGCGCTGGATATGGCGTGGCCATGGTGGTGATCAATGACCGTTGCGTGGGCGCTGCCCGCGCGGCGGCGGCAGAGCATGCACTGGCGCTGGGCGCGCGTTGGATCGCCAGTACCGACGCCGATACGACCGTTCCCTCCGACTGGTTGTGGAAGCAATCCAGTTGCAGCGCGGATGCCTTCTGTGGCGTCGTGGATGTGGTGGAGTGGCTCGATTATCCGCAAGCGGTGCAGGCGGAATTCTTCCGTCGTGAAGAGGCAGAGGATGGCCACGGACACATCCACGGCGCCAACATGGGGTTCAGTGCGTCGGCCTACCGTGCAGCCGGAGGCTTCGCGATGCTGCCCACGGGGGAGGACGTGGCGCTGGTCGATGCCCTGATGGGCAACGACGCGGTGATTGCGCGGCTGGCCGAACCCAAGGTGGCGACCAGCGCACGCAGGGTGTCCAAAGCCCCGCATGGGTTCAGCAGTTTCCTGCGTGCGCTTGAATGCGAAGTCATCGGCGCCGGTACTGCATTGACACCCGTACCCATGCCGTCGAGATGACGCGCTGCGGTTGAATGCCCTATGGGGGCGGGACGAGCTGGCGTGGCGGCTGGATGGCGGGCGCATGCTGCGCGACCAGCTCGACGACCCAGTCGATGAATACACGCAGCTTGCGGCTGACGTGCCGGTTCGGCGGAAACGCAACGTACAGCGGTATCGGCTCGAGTTGCCAGTCGTCGAACAATGGCACCAGTTCGCCGCGTGCCAGCGGCACCTGTGCCATGTACTGCGGCAACCACAGCACGCCCAGCCCTGCCACCCCGGCGGCCAGGTATGCATTGCCGTCGTCCACCGACAGCATGTGGCGCCCGCGCAGTTGCAGCAGTTCTTCGCCGCGACGCATCGCGTGGGCCAGCGGGGTGCCCGTGCGTGGATTGCGATAGCCGATGACACGGTGGTGGCCATCCTGCAGCGCCTGCGGATGCGCCGGTGAGCCTGCGCGGGCCAGATAGTCCGGTGCGGCATACACGCCCAGCGGCAGGTCGGCGATATGGCGGGCGCGGAGTGACGGCAGGATGAGTTCACCGCCGCGCACCACGCAGTCCACGTTTTCGTCGATCAGGTCCACCTTGCGGTCACTGGCACCCAGGTCCAGCTGGATGTCGGGATAGCGCGCATGGAACGCAGGCAGCGCAGGCATCAGCACCAGGCTGGCCAATGGCGCGGGGACATCCACGCGCAACCGGCCGTGCGGCGAGGAGGACGCTGCGGACAGGCTGGTCTCGGCATCGTCCAGGTCGGCCAGCAGGCGCACCACGCGTTCGTAGTACGCGACGCCGTCGGCGGTGGCGTTGACCTTGCGTGTGGTGCGGTGGAGCAGTTTCACCCGGAGATGCGTTTCCAGATATTGCACCAGCTGGGTCACGCGGGTCCTGCTTGCATGCAGTGTTTCGGCGGCCTTGGTGAAGCTGCCGGTTTCCACCACGCGGACGAAAGCCTGCATTGCGTCGATGCGGTCCATGCAGGGCTCCGGGACTGGGCGGGATTGTTTGGATTATACAAACAGTGATCCCGGGATCGGCATGTTTATCCCGGCGACGCGGCTGCATAGAGTGATCGCCACGTACCGGGGCCGTCGCCCCGCAAGGAGACTCCCATGACTACCCGTGACGCCATCTTTCCCGCCGGCCGGCATGACCTCTACACATCGCAGACCTATTCCGCAGCCATCAGGTCAAAGGATCTCCTGTTCGTGTCCGGGCAGGTTGGAAGCCGCAGCGATGGATCGCCCGAGCCGGATTTCGAGGCCCAGGTGCGCCTGGCATTTGCCAATCTGGAGAAGACCCTGCAGGCGGCCGGGTGCGGGTTTGACGATATCGTCGACGTGACGACCTTCCATACCGATCCGGAAAACCAGTTCGGCACGATCATGGCCATCAAGAGCGAAATTTTTCCGGAAGCGCCCTATCCGAACTGGACCGCGATCGGCGTCAACTGGCTTGCCGGGTACGATTTCGAGATCAAGGTCATCGCCCGTATCCCAGGGTAATCTGCTGTTGGTGCCCCGGGCGCGTCGCCAGCGCTATCCGGTCGAGTCCGTCTTCTGCTCCCGCCACTGCAGCAGGGCATCCAGCGCAGGGCACAACTTTTGCCCCCAGTCGCTCAACTGATACTCAACCTTCGGCGGCACCTCGGGGTAGACGGTACGGATGACGATTCCGTCCGCTTCCAGCCGCCGGAGCTGCTGCGCCAGCATCTTCTGGGAGATGCCGGGAATGCGGCGCTCCAGGTCGGAGTATCGTCGGACCTTGCCATCGAACAGGTGGAAGATGATCAGCAGTTTCCAGCGGCCTTCGAGCAGTAGCATCGTATCGGCGACGTCCGCGGCAGCGCTTTCAGGGGTGTAAGGCGTGCTCATGAGGGTAGTAACTTACTTCCTGGTGCGTTCTTGAAGGCCGGTGGGAACAGGTCGAGACTCTTGGCAACCTGTCAGGAGATCAACGCATGACCGTTTCGTTGCCCACATCCATAGCGGATTATTTTTCGCTCAGCAATGGCGACGCTGGCGTGGGGGTGGAAGATTGTTTTACCGATGATGCTCTCGTGGCGGACGAGCACCAGCAGCATCGGGGCACCGCCGCCATCCAGTCATGGCTGGACCACACGCGGGCGCAGTATGACTTCCAGACGGTACCCTTGCGCGTGTTTGCTGACGGTGACCGCACCGTGGTCCATGCGAGGGTAACCGGCAACTTCCCGGGGGGCGAGGTCGAACTGGCGTTTGCCTTCGTCCTGCAGGCAGCGAAGATCCGCCGCCTGGATATCCAGTGATGACCGTTGCGGTGGTTCAGTCGAAGGGTATGTCCAACCCCGTTCGCGCACGTGAGGCTTCCCATAGTTGCTCGGCCAATATGCGATCCATCGCCCAGGTGGCGACGCCTTTGCGTCCAATCTCACCGCGGTTGGTCGATGCGACGTTGCTGTCCTCGCAGTAGACCCCGCCCAGTTGATCCAGCAGTGGACTGGTCGCGACCCACAGGCTGGTCGCTGCGCCTTGTTCCAGGGTCTTCATCCCCTTGGCCGGGTCGATGCGCGGCCGACCGTGCTCATCCATGGCATCGAACGCCGCAACTTCCTGCGGACTCAAGTGCCGCGCCAGGTCGGTAAGGATCTGCCCCGGATGCAGCGAGAAGGCGCGTACGCTCTGGTCCTGCCCGCGCGCATCCAGCGCAAGCGTGAACAGTGCGTTGGCGGTCTTGCTCTGTCCGTAGGCGATCCACTTGTCATAGGGGCGCTGTCGGAAGTCGATATCGTCGAAGTCGATACCGGAAATCTGATGGCCGCGGGAAGAAACCGCGACCACCCGCGCCCCGTGCGCGGCCTGCAGCATGGGCCACAGGCCGCAGGCCAGGCGGTAATGGCCCAGGTGATTGGTGGCGAACTGTCCCTCATGGCCATCGGCATCGCGCGCCAACGGTGTGGCCATGATGCCTGCGCTGTTGATGAGCAGATGCACCGGTTCGCCTCGCTGGACGATGTCATGGCTGAAGGCGGCGACAGAATCCGGTGATATCAGGTCCATCGACGCGACCTCGATGGAGGCTACGTCGCTCAGCGCAGCACGCGCCCGGGCCATATCGCGCGCCGGCACGATTACGCGTGCGCCGGCCTGCGCCAGATGCCGGGCAGTGACCAGGCCGATGCCGGAGTAGCCACCGGTGACAATGGCGCACTTGCCGGTGAGGTCGATACCGGCCATGACCTCGCTGGCGGTACTGGCGGCAGCAAAAGGGCTGTCGATGGGCTGTTGTGGGGTACTCATGAGGATGGAACTCCATTGCGGATTCAGTGCCATTCTCCGTATGCTCTGCAGACGAACCAGTCCATAACATCCATATTTCTGTCGTGATCATCCAGAATGCTCCCGCCGACCCCTTGTCCGACGTGCTCAGCCTGGCCGGGCTGCGCGCGGCCTGTTCGGTCCGCCTGACCGCAGGCGGCGCCTGGGCGCTGCGGTTCCTGCCGATCGAGCTCAAGTTCAATATCGTGCAGCGCGGAAGCTGCTGGCTGGCGACGGAAGGAAGGGAGCCGGTGGAACTGCAGGCAGGCGACTGCTTCGTGGTGTCACGCACACCGTTCGTGCTGGCAAGCGATCCGGCGTTGCCCGCGGTCGACGCAGCGAAGGTATTTGCGGCCTCGCCGATGTTCGCCAACCATGGAGAAGGCGAGGAGGTTTCGTTGCTTGGCGGCAGCGTCACGCTTGCTGGCCCGGCGGCTTCGGAACTGCTCGACCTGTTGCCACCTGTCATCGTGATCCGCGACCACCCAATCGGCGCCTCGCCCTTTGCGTGGCTGCTTGATGCGCTGGACCGGGAATGGCGCGCGGACCTGGCCGGCGGACGCACCGTCTGCAATGACCTGCTGCGACTTATGTTCGTACATGCGCTGCGCCGGCATATCGATGCAGCCAACCCAGCGGCACTGGGCTGGCTGGGCGGCCTGCGCGACCCAGCCATCGCGGCGGCGTTGCGCGTGATCCATGCAGCCCCCGCGCAGACCTGGAAACTCGAAGCGCTGGCGGCGGTAGCGGGGATGTCCCGCTCGGCGTTCGCCGCGCAGTTCAAGCAGAGGGTAGGGCAGGCTCCGGTGGCTTACGCTGCCCAATGGCGGATGCGGGTAGCTGCCATGCAGTTGCTGGGAACGACGGACAGCGTGTCACGCATCGCCGCCTCGTCGGGGTTTCTCTCGGATGCGGCCTTTGGGGTAGCCTTCCGACGGGTGCACGGGGTGTCACCTGGACGCTATCGGGCGAACGCGCGTGGCGCCGGGACCTAGTGCGGCGATAGCCGGTTACCTCGGGTCGTCTGCCATTACCCGGACGCCTGTTCGCGCACGAATTGTGCCATGCCTGCCCTTGTCCGCTCAGCCGCTATCCCGCCGAACGCGGGCCCGGTACTCGCGCACGTTGTCGCCACGGATCCGCTTGTCCTGGGTACCGGTCACCGTGTCGACCTTCCTGTCCGAACCGGTAACCGGCTTGGCTTCCACGGCCGTTTCCCGCTCGAACGCGTGCGACTTGTCGGTATTGCGGTAATACCGGTACAGCGCCCAGTACAGCGCGGTGGCGCCGGCAGGGCCGGCCGCCAACAACCAGAGTCCACTATCGTCGCTCATACGCTGGCCACCAGGAAGAAAAGGACGAGGGCTTCGATGATGGTGCCGGTGGTGAGCGCGGCCAGCAGCAGCTTCCACTGCTGCACCGGCACGCTGCCCATGGTTTCACCGGTGCGGCCATTCACCGCGATGTAGTGCAGCATGCCGCCGTTCCTGCCGGGCTGGTGGTACGAATACAGCCACACCGGCAGGTACATCGACACCCAGCGCGTGCCATGGACATCCAGCCGCTCCTGCTCCCAGCGCACCCCGCGGTCATAGCGGCGCACGGAGCCTTCAACCTGTGCACGGGCGATGGACAACAGCTGGTCTTCCAGCCGTGGGCGCAGTTTTTCAACGTCCAGGTTGCGCTTTTCCGAGGTAAAGCCCGTCAGGTAGGAGGCGTTCCACTTCAGCGCGTTCTTGGTGTCGAACGGCAGGATGGTGTTGATGATGTTGTTGGTGTTGGCCCGCGTGTCCAGGTTGCCGCGCTCGGCGGACGACTCCATCGGCAGGTCGTCCACGGTGAAATCCACCTGCCGGTCCACCTGGTACACGTCGGCATCGTAGTAGGTCCGCTTGTTCTTCTCGGTACCACGCGTGTACTGGCGCGTCTGTATTTCGCCCTTGCCAGCCACGCTGGCGCTCACGTTGCTGTCGACGATCATGTAGGGCAGGTAGACGCCGACCACGTTCTCCGGCGTGAACTGCTCCTTGAATGCTTTCAGTGCGAACAGGCGACGCTTGTCCACGAACTGGCGGATGCGGGCGACTGCATCGTCCTTGCTGATCCGGAACGGCAGCACCGCGTCGGGCACCGCGCCGTTGGCGATCTGTTCGTTGACGCCGAATACGTGCCGGCACCAGTGGCAGCGTGCGGTCATCGTACTTTCGGTATTGATCGTGACCTCGGCGCCGCAGCCGGTGCATTTGAAACTCATCAGGCTGGCGGTATCTGCCTGGATATCGCGCGCGCCAGAGGCGATGACGGTACCGCGGAGCTGGTCGATGCCCGTCCCCAGCCCGAATTCCTCTTCGACCAGCGCGCCGTGCCATTCGTTACGGCAGTACTGGCAGACCAGTATGTCGGTGCCAAGCTTGAGCCGGATGTCGGTGGCGCCACACTTCGGGCAACGGTTGAGGCCATCCTTGAGCTCGGCGGCGGTGGTATCGAGGGCAACCGGATCCGGTGCCTGCAGCTCGTCACGGATCGGGGCGGGCAAGGTAGCCGGATCGAGCGGGAAACTGCCGGGCAGGGGAGGGACGTCCTGCGGCGATCCGGGGCCGGCCAGGGGCGTGGCCGGCAACGGCGGCGGGGTTCTGGGTTCGGACATCATGCTCGCGCGCCCTGCGTCTTACAGGCCCAGCGCCTTGGCCTTGAGTGCGTCGTAGTCATCCTGGGTGATCAGGCCGAGATCCAGCATTTCCTTCGCCTTCTTCAGCTTGGCCACCGGGTCGTCGGCCGCTGGTGCGGCAGGTGCGACCGGCTGCTGCATGCTGCCGACGCCACCGAACATGCCCGACGCCATGCCCACGCCGACCAGGCCTGCGGCACCGCCGTTCTCGCCGGCCGACTGGATGCCCTGGGCAACGCTGGCCTGCAGGTTGGAATTGCCGCGTGCACCGGCCAATGCGTCGGCGCGCTGCACGGTCTTGAGCAGCTCGCGGGTGTTCGGGTCGTATTCGATCGACACGATGGTCGTCTTGACGATGGCCAGGCCACGATCAGACTTCCACTGGTATCCCTGCTCGACGGCATCTGACAGGCTCTGGGCAAAACCGAGCGAATCCTGCTGCAGCCTGGTGATGCGGTTTCCCTTGCCCGGGTCGTTGGTATACAGGCTGAAGGCCGGTGCGAGCGATCCCACCACTTCGTTGAACAACTGGCTGGCAGCGGCATTGTCCAGGTCGGTGAAGTCGAACACCTGGCCTGGCTGGAGGTAGCTGGCCGGCACGAAATTCTTCACGAACAGGATCGGGTCGACGATCTTCAGCGTGTAGGAGCCGCGCGTCACCGCGCCGACCTGGGTGCCGAGGAAACCGTCGTCCCAGTAGATCTCGGACTGGGTACCGAAGCGGTTGTCCGGCAGTTCCTTCAGCGATACGAAGAACGCAGCCTGCTGCGAGCCCGGCTGGCCACCGAACTTGAAGCGTTCCCAGCTCTGGCGGATGAACGTGGAGACCAGGCCATCACCAGCGAAGATCGACTGCGAATTGACGTCGTCGGATTGCCATTCGTAACCGCCGGGTTCGGCGACGAAAGCGGTGATCGCGCCGTCCTGGAGCAGCAGCAGGCCGTAGCCTTCAGGCACGACGATCTTGGAGCCGTTGCTGATGATGTTGGAGGATGCGCCGGTGTTCGAGCCGCGGCCGGCATTGGTTCCGCGCGGAACCGCAGCGAACAGCGCCGCCGTTGTCGGCAGGCCTGCCGGTACGGTGTAGAAGTCCTTCCACTGGTCGGCCAGGACACCACCGACCGCACCTGCTACCGCCTGACGAAGACCCATGACAACTCCCTGATATTCGTGGCCGGGCACCGTGCCCACCATGCCCTGTCGACTATATCAGCAGCCGGCAGGTGCCTGTAGCGCCGGGCCGCGGCCAGCGGCCCGGGCCCGGCGATGCGATTCCTCAGGGGAGCTCGCACTTCAGTTTCCCGTCCACGTAATACGGTTTGGGGACATCCGGGTTCTCGCTGGTCTTCTCGAACACCACCTCGAACGAATCCACATCCGGCGTGCCTTGTCGCTCGGTACAGGCGTCCTGAAGCTTCTGCTTCACCGCCGCGATGCCGGCGTCACGATTCGCGCCGTCGGCACTGTTGGTCAGGTAGACGGTCTCGGCCGATGCCAACGGGCTCAGGCCCAGCAGGCAGCCAGTGAAAATGACAGCGTGCAGCTTCCTCATGCGGTTTCTCCCTGTGATTGGTGGGGCCAGCATAGGGAGGCAGGGTTAAGGCTTCGTTGCGACAGCGTGCCACGCAGGTCGGGTGGTGACGGGCCATGCCCGTCACCAAGGAAAAGCAGCGGGGCATGGCCCCGCTCTACCGGGCGGGCTACGGTTCGGCGCCTGGCCGTCACCAGTCGGTAGGCGCGTAATCCTTCAGGAACTGGCCCCAGACGTGCTCGCCGCTGTTGAAGCCGTGGATGATCGGGTCGACGATGCGCGCAGCGCCGTCGACGATGTCCAGCGGCGGATGGAAGCGCTCTTCCTGTACCTTCCTGGCCGCCAGCTCTGCCGGATCCTCGTCGGTCACCCAGCCGGTGTCGACGCTGTTCATATGGATGCCGTCGTTCTGGTAATCGGCCGCCGAAGTGCGCGTCATCATGTTCAACGCAGCTTTCGCCATGTTGGTATGCGGGTGGCGGGTGGTCTTGAAGTTGCGGTAGAACTGCCCTTCCATCGCCGACACATTGACGATGTGCTTGTCGCGCTCGGGCGTGCGCAGCATGAGCGGCTTGAGCCGCGCATTGATGATGAAGGGTGCAATGGCGTTGACCAGCTGCGTCTCCAGTAGCTCCACGGATGGCACTTCCGCCATCAGCAGGCGCCAGGAATTGCGACCGCGCAGGTCCACCTGCTGCAGGTCCTGGTCCAGGCGACCTTCCGGGAAGAGGTGCTGCTGGCCCAGCAGTTCATCGGCCAGCAATGGCACCTGCGACAGTTCGGCAGCACGGGTCAGGCCGTCGGCACCGTCCAGGTCGCGTCCCTGTGGCGCCGACAGCGCCGTTGCCGACGCAGTGCCCAGCAACTCGGCGCTGCGCAGGCCTTCGTAGTGGCCGACCAGGTTGCGGATGGTCTCGGGCAGCTCATGCAGTGCCGCGGTTTCCCCGGCCATCATGTGCGCATAGAACTGCGGCGGACGGCGTACCGTCTGGCAGGCGTTGTTGATGATGAAATCCAGCCGGGTGCGCGTGGCCAGCAGCTCGCTGCAGAACGCCTCCACGCTGGGGGTGTGGCGCAGGTCCAGGCCATAGACCTGCAAGCGGTGGCCCCACACGGCGAAGTCCGGTTCTTCGGCGTAGCGCGCCGCTGAATCGCGCGGGAAGCGCGTGGTCACGATCAGTTCGGCACCGGCGCGCAGCAGCTTCAGGCCGGCCTGGTAGCCGATCTTGACCCGGCCGCCAGTCAGCAGTGCCACCCGTCCCTGCAGGTCGGCGGTCTCGGTGCGCTTGACGAAGTTCAGTTCAGCGCAGGCCGGGCACATCTGGTCGTAGAAATGGTGCAGCTGGGTGAACTTCTGCTTGCACACATAGCAGTGGCGCAGTTCCGGCGAGTGCGTCGGCTCCGGCGCCGCAGCAGCTCCTTCGCCGTTGCGTGCATCATGCAGGCCGGCAGCATGCGGCGGGAAGTAGTTCGGCGTGCTGAACACCGGCTTGCGCCGCAGGGCACGGATGCCGGTCTGTTCGAGCAGCGCCTCGGCCTTGCGCACCTTTTCCTGGTGGCGCGCCTTCGCCTGCTGCTTGAGCATCTGCCGCCGCGCCTTGGGCTCGGGGTGGTAGACCTTGGCCACCACCTGGTGCAGGCGCACGCGGTCGGCTTCGGGCAGCGTGTCGAGCACGCTGCGGTCGGCCTCGATCGCCTCCAGCAGGTCCAGTGCCGTGCGCAGGCGTTCGGACAGGGGCAGGTCGTCGGCGTCGGCGACGGAGGGTGGGGCGATGGTATTCAATTCAGGTCCGGGAAGGGCGGCGGGAAGCCAGGGGTGGGCAGCAGAGCGATGACCGGCTCGATGCGGGCCCATGCTGTGGCGGGCCGGGGGGTGCCCGGCCGGCCGCTATTGTCCCTGATCCCGGGGCAGGGGGCTACTCAAGCGCCCCGCCCGCCGCTCAGCCGGCCTGTCCCAGCCGCTCCTTCAGCTGCTGGATTTCTGCCTCGCTGATGCCGATGGACTTCAGGTAGCCCTCGGCGCCGCCGTACTGCTGGTGCAGCGCGGCCAGGAACACCTCCATGTTTTCCGGCGCGGTGCCGCTCATGCCGGCCATTTTCCTGCCGATTTCCGGGTTCTGCCGGATCAGCTCCATGATCTGCGCGTTCATTGCGCTGTCCTTGGGCTGGCCCTCCAGGTAGTGCGCGGAGATCGCATAGTTGTGCACGATGTCGGCGTTGGATACCCCGGCCAGGTCCAGCAGCAGCCCGGCGATGATGCCGGTGCGGTCCTTGCCTGCGGTGCAATGGAACAGCACGGCACCATCACGCTGGGCGGCGATGCGCTGGAATACCTGCTTGAACTGCGGCTGGCTGTGTCCCAGCCACTGCACATAAGCCGTACCCAGCGAATCGGGGAAGGTCTTCATCATCTTCTGCAGGTCCATCTTCTCGGTGCCCATCAGCGACGTGCGCTGGTAGGCGAAGCGATCATCGTCGGCCAGCAGGTCCGGCGACTGCGCCTGCTCATCGGCGGTACGCAGGTCGATATCCAGCGTTACCCCGGCTGCCGCCAGCGCGTCTCGATCGGCGGCGGTCAAACGTCCCAGGTCGGCAGTGCGGACGAACGCGTTGGCAGGGATAGGCCCGTGCGTGCCCTGCAGGCCGGCGAAGGTGCGGGTGTTCCATGCGCCCTGCAGTGGAATGAGGCGCTGCGCATCGTCGGCAACCGGCTGCACGTTGGCAGGGTGGGCCGCCGCCGGGTCGGCAGGCGCGGACCTGGCTTCAACAGCCTGGGCGCCAGCGTGGGCGATGCTGCTGCCGGCCAGCATCGGCAGGCCCAGGGCCAGCGCAAGGGCCAGCGCGATTTCGGTGCTTCGGTTCTTCATCGGAGTCTCCAGGGGAATCAGAAGTTGACGGTCACGTCCAGGCCATACGTGCGCGGATCGTTGAAGATGCCGGTCTGGCCGAGGGCAGCGCTGTTGAGCTTGTAGAACAGGTGTTCTTCGTCCAGCAGGTTGCGTGCCCACAGCGAGAAGGCGATCGTCGACCCGGTGTTGTTCAACGGGACATCGACCAGCGCCACGCGGGCATTCACCACGAACGAGCTGTCGGTGAGCATCTGGTCGTACTCGCTGGTGTAGAAGCCGTCGGACCAGTTGCCGTCAAGGTGGAACTTGAGTGCGGAGAAGTTGGCGAACGGCACCAGGTAGTCCAGCGATACGCTGCCGGCATTCTTCGGGGCGAGCAGGGGCTGCACGGTGACTTCCACCCCGGCGCCGAACGGATCGACGGCATGCTGGGCATCGATTCTGGTGTAGGCGTAATTCAGCCCCAGGGTCAGGTTGTCCAGCGGCATGATGTTGAACTCCAGCTCCGCACCGCGCGACTTTCCATCGCTGAGCGCGTTGGTGGTGACCATGGTGGTGCGTGTCTCGCCGCTGTTCGGGTCGAACGGCAGCGAGAAGTCGATCTGCTTGTGCTCGATCTTCGAATCGAACAGCGCCAGGTTCAGGCGCGCGCGGTTGTCCCAGAACTGCGATTTGAAGCCCAGTTCGATCGCGGTCACTTCTTCCGGTGCGAAAGCGGTGTAGGTCGTGGACCGCGAATTGGCACCGCCAGCCTTGAAGCCGGTGCTGTACTTGGCGTACACCATCGCGTTTTCGCCCAGGTCGTAGGCGATGTTCACCATCGGATCGAAGCGCCCCCAGGCATCGTCGAAGGCCAGGTCGGTAGCCTCGCCGTTGACCGTGTAGAGGGTGCCCTTCTTGTCATCGCGGGTGTAGCGGCCACCCGCGGTCAGGTGCAGGCGCTCGAGCGAGGCTGGCGTCCAGGTGGCCTGTCCGAAGATGCCCAGGCTGTCGGTCCATGCCTTGCTGGCGCGATCGATGCGGACGCTGGCCAGGTCCAGCGGATTGGTCGCCGGGTTCAGCGTATAGCTGTTGCCGTCCGCGCCCCATTGCAGCATGTTCGGCGTCTGTGCGTTGTCGCCTGCGGTTTCGTGATAATAGAAAGCGCCGGCCAGGAACTGGACCTGCGAGGTATTGCCGATCAGCTGGAATTCCTGGCTGTACTGGTGCTGGTAGACCTGCGCCAGGCTGTAGCGACCGAAGGCCGTGTTGGGACCCCCATAAGCGGAGATCGCATCGACCAGGCCCATGTCGAACTGGCCCTGGGTGAGCTCGCGGTAAGAGCTGATGGACTTCAATTCCAGGTTGTCGCTGAGCGTCCAGCCCAGGTTGAGCAGGTGGCCGCTGGTGCGCCCGATGTTGTCCTCCTGTGGGCCGCCCAGGATGGATGAATCACGCCGGTCTTCACTGGCGCCGGCGACCTGCAGCGGGCTCAGGTACGGGCCCGGAACCAACACCTGCGTGTGATACGGGGTGGTGGCATCGTAGGAGCGGTCAAATGCATAAAGGGCGGAAAACGCGTCGCTCGGCTGCCACAAGGCACTCAGCCGTGCGCCGCGCTTGTCGTAGCTGTTGAAGTCGCGCTCGCCGCGCATCGGGTTGTCGGTGGTGCCACCGCGCTTGGCCTGCACCGCATCGATCTTGAAGCTGACATCGCCCACCTTGGGCAGGTCCAGGTGCAGGCCGCTGTTGTAACCGCTGTAATTGGATACTCCGGCGCTGACGCTGCCACCGAACTCACCGGTAGGCTGCCTGGTGACGATGCTGAGCGCGCCACCTTCGGTATTGCGCCCGAACAGGGTGCCTTGCGGCCCCTTCAGGACCTCGATGCGCTCCACGTCGTACAGCATGCTTCCCAGGCCCTGTGCGCGGCCCATGAACACGCCATCGACGTATATGCCAACGCCGGCGTCACGCGCGGGCTGGTTGGCATCGCCGGAGGCACCGATACCGCGTATGCCGATGTTCAGCGCAGAGCTGCGGGTAGCGAACGGGGTCACCCGCAGCGACGGGATCGCGCCATCGGACAGGCTGCCGATCGAGATCGCACTGCGGTCCTTCAGTGCCTCGGCATCCACGACGGAGACCGAGATCGGCGTCTCCTGCAGGTTGGTCGCGCGCTTCTGCGCAGTCACCACCACCTGGTCCAGCGCGACCACGTCGCGGGCATCGGCGTCGGCGGCGCCGGTTTCATTGGCCATGGCAACGGCGGGCAGGGCGGTGGCGATGGCAAGGGCCAACAATTTGCGGTGCAGCAAGGCGTGGCGCATCGGTTTCATTCGCAGGCAGTGAGGGGGCCGGCGCAGTCTGGGCGCGCAAAATGACAGATGAATGACCGTTCATTCATGCATTGGATCGCGTACTATTCCTGCAAGCTGGACGCCCTATACGACGAGCAATGACGCCGAACAACCTCTTCGCTTCACCGGCAGAAGACGCCGCTGCCGCCCGTGCCGAGGCCCAGCGCCAACGCATCCTGGATGCGGCACAACGCTGCTTCATCACCCGTGGATTCCATGCTGGATCGATCAGCGAGATCGCTGCCCAGGCGGATATCAGCCAAGGGCTGATGTATCGCTACTTCGAGAACAAGCGGGCACTGATCCTGGCGCTGATCGAACGACAACTGGTGCACGACAAGGATTCCATCGGACACATGCCGGCTTCATCGGACCTGGTCGAAGGCTTGTTGGGCTGCTATCAGCAGTGGGCGCGTTGGGAGACATTGGCGGCACGCGGCAACGCGATCGCCAGCGTGGCGCTGTATGCGGAAATCACGGCCGAAGCACACCGCGATCCGGTGGTGGCCGAGGTCCTGCGCCGGCATGACCGGCAGACAAGTGCTGCCATCGCCGACTGGCTGCGCCATCACGACAGGGCACGCGGCCGCCAGGTGGATGAGGACGACCTCAACCAGCGCACGCTGCTGTTGCGCCTGCTGGTCGAGGGTCTGGCGATGCGCGCCGTACGCGATCCCGATCTGGCGGCGGACACCGTCCGGCACCTGTTGGCGGGCGCGGTTTCAAAGGTGCTGGCGGAATGAGGCAGGGCTGGCCGAATGAACAGCCAGCCCTTTCGCACTGCCGTTGATGCTGGCATCAGGCATCAGCAAAGTCGGTGGATTGGCTCAGTGAGCGCCAACGTTCGAGTTCAACAAGTCGGGCATTGTCAGCGGCGCCGATGCTCGCCACCGCATCGCTGCCCAAGGCCAGGCGAAGCGGCGGAGAATCCATCGCTGCCACCGCGAGGATCACCTGCGCTGCCCGCGCAGGATCACCCGGCTGCCGGCCGTTGTAGTCGCGCTGTCGACGCGCCGTGGCACCGACCACCGCGTCATACTCTGCGCGGCCTTCGCGCAGCGAGGTCGACGCGCCGGCGAAGTCGGTACGGAATCCGCCGGGCTCGAGGAGGATGACATGGACGCCGATCAACGCCATCTCCAGCGCCAGGCATTCGGAGAAGCCCTCCACGCCCCATTTTGCGGCCGAATAGGGCGCGCGTCCCGGGGCGCCCAGTCGACCGCCCACTGACGACAACTGGAAAATCCGCCCGCTGCGCTGGGCACGCATGACCGGGATGGCCGCCTTGGAAAGGATGATCGTGCCGAACAGGTTGGTCTCGATCTGGCGGCGGAACTCCTCCAGTGGGGTATCTTCGACCGAATCGACGTCGCCATATCCTGCGTTGTTGACCAGGACATCCAGGCGGCCGAAAGCACCCACTGCGGCCTGCACCGCATGCTCTGCGGCGGCGGGCTCGGTGACGTCCAGCATCACCGTGCGTACGGCATCGCCGTAGCGCTCGGCGAGGTCGTGCAGCTGGCCGGGGTCGCGGGCGGTCGCTACCAGGTTATGCCCGGCTTGCAGGACCGCCTCGGAAAGGGCGCGACCGAGTCCGCGCGAACTGCCGGTAATCAACCAGGTGGATGGCATGGGCCTGCTCCCGTGGCTTCTGATGGAAATGCAGTGAGGGGCGTGTCCGGCCGGAGTCATCGGCGTGCGCTTGGCATCGCCAGCAATCTGCGGATCTGTGTTTCGGTGGCGGCATAGTCGCCTTCGCCAAAGTGCTGGTAGACGATGCGGCCCTGCTGATCGACCAGGTACAACGCCGGCCAGTATCGGTTGCCGTATGCGCGCCAGGTCTGGTAGCCATTATCCAGGGCGACCGGCCAGCTGATCCCGAAGCGCTTCACCGCCGCCTGCACGTTATGCAACAGCTTCTCGTAACCGAACTCGGGCGTGTGTACGCCGATCACCACCAGGCCCTGGTCGGAATAGGCATCGTGCCATCGCTTCACGTGCGGCATGACGTTGATGCAGTTGATGCACGAGTAAGTCCAGAACTCGACCAGCACCACCTTGCCACGCAGTTGTTGCAACGATTGAGGCGGGCCGTTGAGCCAATGGTCGATGCCCTTGAATTCCGGCGCCAGCGGGGCTGGCGTGCTCGGGCTGGGTGGGGCAGGGTCGGCCGCGGCGGCCGGAATGCAGGCGCTGGCAGAGATGCACGCAGCCAGCAGGGTGATGAGGGGACGGAGCATGGGCATGGGCGGATTCCTTTTGGACAACGGGGCAGGGGGCGCGTTACGCAACGAATATCCGCGCGAGCGCCGGCAGCCGCCCTCAAAGGGTGGAGGCGTCGATCACCGCCTGTGCGAAGGCCACCGGCGCCTCCTGCGGTGGGTTGTGGCCGACACCACCGGACAACAGGCGGTGCTCATGGCGACCGGTGAACTTGGCGGCATACGCTTCGGGCTTGGGGTGCGGGGCGCCGTTGGCATCGCCCTCCAGGGTAATGGTCGGCACGCCGATGCTCGGCGCTTGTGCCAGCCGCTGCTCCAGCGCGGCGTACTTCGGCTCGCCATCGGCCAGTCCCAGTCGCCAACGGTAGTTGTGCACGACGATGGCGACGTGGTCGGGGTTATCCAGCGCGGCTGCACTGCGATCGAAGGTCGCGCTGTCGAACTTCCATCGTGGCGAGGCCAGCTGCCAGATCTGGCGGGCGAAATCGTGGGTGTAGCGGGCGTAGCCGACGCGGCCGCGTTCGGTGGCAAAGTAATACTGGTACCACCATTGCAGTTCGGCCTGCGGCGGCAAGGGTGTCTTGCCGGCATCCTGGCTGCTGATCAGGTAACCACTGACCGAAACCAGTGACCTGACGCGTTCCGGCCATAGCGCGGCGACGATACCGGCCGAGCGGGCGCCCCAATCGAAACCGGCGAGGTTGGCGCGTTCGATGTGCAGGGCATCCATCAACGCCACCACATCGGCGGCCAGCGCGGCAGGCTCACCATTGCGCGGCGTGTCCGCCGACAGGAATCGCGTGCTGCCGTAACCGCGCAGGTGCGGGACGATCACGCGATATCCCTTGGCTGCCAGCAACGGCGCCACTTCGGCGTAGGCGTTGATGTCGTAAGGCCAGCCATGCAGCAGCACGACCACCTCGCCCGTGGCCGGGCCCAGTTCGGCATAGCCGATGTCCAGGTCGCCGGCGACCACGTGCTTGTCCGCCACCAGCGCAGGGGGCAGGAGATCGGCCGCCGCCGGCTGCGATGCAGCAGGTGCGATGGCGGCGCTGGCGATGCCAACCGCCAACAGTTGGCCGGCCAACAGCAGCGGCAGGAGGCCTGCGATCCTGCCGCGCGGGCGGCCGGAAGGCGGAATGGTCGCAGCAGGGAACGACGGGAGGGACGTTGAACGCATGATGTTCTCCTCGAAATCACCGGTAGTGACGGGCCATGCCCGTCAGGCACGCGGGCGGGTGGATTCAGATCACCCAGCCGCCATCGATCGTCAGGCTGGAGCCGGTCATGTAGCTGGCCTCGCGACTGGCAAGCCAGGCAGCGAGTCCGGCGACTTCGTCGGGCTGGCCGACGCGGCCCATCGGGTTGCGCTGCACCAGGTAGTCGATGAAATCGGTGGTGATGTCGGTTTCGATCGGTCCCGGCTGGATGTTGTTGATGGTGATACGGCGCGGGGCAAGGTCCAGTGCAAGCTCGCGCACCAGGGTGGCCACGGCCGCCTTGGTCATTGCATAGACGCTGCTGCCCACCACGCCAGCACGCACTGCGGTGTTGCTGCCGATGGTGATCAACCGGCCACCCTCGTTCATGGCGGCTGCGGCCGACTGCAGGGCGAGGAATACCCCGCGCACGTTCACCGCGAGCATCCGGTCCAGCACCTCGGTACGGAAGTCGGCCAGCGGGCTGCTGTCGTAGATGCCGGCATTGACCACGGCAACCTGCAGCGGGCCGAAATGCGCCACGGCCTGCTCCACGGCAGCCGCGATTGCTTCGGCGTCTGCGCTGTCAGCCTGGATGGCGATCGCCTGGCCGCCACCGGCCTGGATCGCCGCTACCACCTCGGCGGCGTTGTCGGGCCTGGATACATAGGTCAGCGCGACCGGATGCCCTTCGCGGGCCAGGCGCCGTGCGATGGCGGCGCCGATACCGCGGGAGCCACCGAAGACCAGGGCGGCGTTGGAGATGGGCTGTGCAATGGCAGTCATGCGGGTGTCCTGTAGGTCTGCGTGCCTGCGGAGGAGCCGCAGGCGTCGGAGGCCATTGGATGCCCGTGCGGTATCCGGAACGTGTCGTCGGACCGGGGACTTTGTCGTTTTTCCGCATGATGGCGGCCGCAGATACACAGGAATACAAAAGTCTGCGGGCCCGGGGTACGTCACCCCGTAGGGCCGCGCCATGCGCGGCGGAGCGCGGCGGATTGCTACCCTGGCCGAATCGCTTCCATCTGCCCTGCCGTCACCCGGCGCAGAGTTCGTGCCGTAGCGCGGCGACATGGGCGCGACCCACGGGCAGCTCGCTTCCGCCTGCCAGGACCAGCCAATAACGGCTGCCCGAACCGGCATGCAGTGCGCGTATGTGGCGCAGGTTGACCAGATAGGACCGGTGGCAGCGCACGAAGTCCGGAGGCAGCACGGCCGTCAGGCCGGCCAGGGATTTATCGTGCAGTTCGCTGCGGCCATCGAGCAGCCGCAGTTCGCTGTAGTCGCCGTCCGCGCGGATCCACAGCACATCCGCCAGCTCGACCAGCGCGGTTCCCTGTGCGCGCCAGACGCCCAGGTAACGGGCGAGTCCAGGACGATAGCGACCAGCATCAAGCAGGCGCTCGAGCGCCTGGCCGAGCCGTTCGCGCGTGAAAGGCTTGGGGACGAAATCCAGGACGCCGTGTTCGAAGGCCTGCAGTGCACGCTCGCGATGGGCCGAGACCACTACGCAGTGGTAGCGGCCGGCCACCGCGCGTCGCAGCAGGTCGAAGCCGTCCTCGCCCCCGAGGTTCAGGTCCAGCACCAGGCCGTCATGGGCGCTGCGCTGCAACCGGTCATCGGCTGACTCCAGGTCGGCCACGGCATCAAAGCGCGCACGGGTACCTGCCAGTTCGCTGCATAGCCGCAGCAGGCGCTGCCGGATCAGTGGCTCGTCCTCGACGATCAGGATGCGCATGCTACTTCGATCCGGCCGAACCAGTCGGCGCCATCGATGCCCTGGACGAAGCTCCAGCGACCAGGAAAAGCGGCAGCCAAGCTGGCTTCGATGTAGCGCGTGCCGGTACCTTGGCCGCGATGCGGCGCGGTCCCGCACGCACCACGCAGTTCCAGGATCCGTCGCCCGTTGCCACGATGCACATGCAGGCGGAACGGATGTTGCGCGCAGGCGAGGGCGCCAGCGTGCGTCAGTGCATTCTCGACCTGCGCGTGGAGAACGCCGGGCGGCAGCAACTGGCCGGTATCGTCGGCGTCGACCTCGAAGCCTATCTGCCGGTCCAGCGCCAGGCCGACGATGTCCAGGTGATTGCGGCACAGCGCCAGCTCGTCCTCCAGTGCAACGCACTGGTGGCGGCTGCTTTCACGCAGGCGATCAAACTGCTCGGCCAGCGACTCGACCAGACGGCTGGCGCGTGGCGGCGCCTGCTCGATCAGTTCCTGCAGGCAGGTCAGGGTGTTCATCAGCCAGTGTGGCTGGATGCCCCGCTGCAGCAGTTGCAGCGACAGGCGGGCGCGCTCTTCGCGCAGCAACGCGTTGTGCCTTTCCAGTGCGCGCAGCGTCGCTGCGTGACGCAACAGCAGGAAGCCCATCAACACCGCCAGCAGCAGGAAGTAGGGGCCATCGAGGAAGGCACTGCCGGCGACAGGCATCACCAGCGCGCCGACCAGCAGCATGGTCAGGATCGGCCAGCGTTCCCCGCGCTCGCCGCGAGCGCGCTGCAGCAACCATGCCGAGGCAAGCAGGCTCAGCAGGAGTACGGCCGCTCCACGGCCATCGAAGCTGGGCAGGAACACGACGATCAGTGCCAGCAAGGCCAGATAGACCACGCGCGCAGCCAACGGCACGGCGATGCCGAAGCGGCGTGCGAGGTATGCCGGCAGCAGGACCGCGGCCGCTACATGCAGGGCAAGCAGCGCGAACAGGCGCGGGCCATGCCATGGATACGCGTAGCCCAGCAGCGGACGCCAGGCCTCCACGACCGGCAACGCCAGGCCGACGGCGCCGAGCGCGAGCAGCAGCGGCGCGCCAGGCGTGCGCGATGGTCCGCGTTGCAGGGCCAGGAAATACAGCCAGGCCGCCGCGAGCGCGCCTGCGGCAAAGGCGGCGACCAGCCATTGCCGGAGGTGGTGGCCCGCGCCCGCCTGGACAGGTGCGATCTCGATGGCAGCGTCAGTGGCGTACATCCCAGGCCCCTGGTGATGGCTGGATGCGAGCACTGCCAGCTCGTCCATTCCGGTGCCGGCCGACGGCGGCAGCACGCGGACAATGTCGATGAGGCCGGGCTGCTCTTCCTCCGCGTTGCGTCCCACGACACCATTTCCGGCCAGTGGCCGTCCGTTCCAGTACAGCTGGCTGGCAGCACGCAGCGAAAGGCGCAATAGGCGGTCCGTCTTGTCAGCGGGCGTGGACAGCCGCCAGCGCAGCCAGTAAGGACCGTGCCATCCCGCCAGCACGCGCTGATCGAGCGGGCGCCAGTCCAGGCCATCCAATGGCGGGTCGGGCATGTGCCCGGACACTGGCATCGGTGCCGGTGCCATTTCGGCAGCCAGCACCTGCACCGTCGCCGGGGCGCGGGTCGACGCTGCCACCCAGGCCGCGAGGGCGAGCAGGAGCACGGCGACAGCGGTCAGGGTCCTCATGATCGGCATGCGCTTATCGTAGCTGGCCTGGGAGACGCTCGTCCCCCGGATGGAGCTGTTGGGCAGGCTGCCGCACCCGCTGCAGCGCACTGCAGCGGATGCTCAGGTTCTTCGCCCGGACCGCTCCGGCACTGTTGGCCATCCCATGATGGGCCGGCGGTACTGGAACGCCCTGGCCCTGCCATCAGAGCCCGTCATGCCCAGCGTCCTGTGTCTGCTGTTCCGCTTCCGCCCTCCGTTCGCGGCCTGCCTGGTGCTCATCGGCATGGCGCCGACGTTCGCCATTGCAGCAGGGACGCCCTTGGAATTCATGCCGTACGCGTTCGAGACAGAACAGCACGGCACGATCCCGGCCGAAGTCGCCTACCTGGACGTGCCGCGCCGGCATGCCGAGCCGGATGGTCCACGCCTGCGCCTGCGCGTGGTGCGCCTGCCGGCAACGGGCGGCCATGGCAGGGCCGCGCCGGTGGTCTACCTGGCCGGCGGGCCCGGCGGTTCGGGCGTTGGAACGGCACGTGGACCGCGTTGGCCGGTGTTCGACCAGGTGCGGCGCGAGACCGATGTGCTGCTGCTCGATCAACGTGGCACCGGGTTGTCGGAGCCGCCGCCACCCTGTCCTTACACGCATCGCTTCGACGATGGCCAGCCGCTGCAGCGTGATACGGCGCTCGCCGCGCTGCGCAGCATGGCGGGCCGCTGCATCGCCTATTGGCGGGAGGCGGGAATCGACATGGCGGCGTATACCGCTGCGGAGAGTGCTGCTGACCTGGAGCAGTTGCGCCTCGCCTTGGGCGTGCCGCGGATCAGCCTGTGGGGCATGAGCTACGGCACCCATCTGGCCCTGGCCAGCCTTCGTCTGCATGGCGCCGGTATCGACCGCGTGGTGCTGATCGGTGCCGAGGGGCCGGACGACACGCTGAAGCTGCCGCTGGCCGCTGATGCGCTGCTTGTGGATCTCGGTGTGGTCGCCACGAAAGATGGATTCGAGGACCTGCCCGGCGCTGCCCGACGCGTACTGGCGACGCTGCGACAACGCCCCGCCCAGGGCCGCAGCCTGATGCACCGGGGCAGGCAGGTGAACATCGGTGCATACGACGCGCAGCTGGCAATCGCTGTTTCGCTCGGCAGGCGCTCTACCCAGCAGATGCTGCCATTGGCGCTGCGCGATGCCGAGCGTGGTGACTACGGCCTGTTGTCCAGCATCGTGCTGGAGGTGCGCGGGCAGCTTGGCGAGTTGCGGGCGATGCCGCTGGCGATGGAGGTTGCGTCCGGACAGAGCCCGCATCGCCGCGATCTGGTGGAAGCGCAGGCCCGGCAGAGCCTGTTCGGCGACGCGCTGAACTTTCCCTTCCCGATGCTGGGCCATGATCTCGGGCTCGTCGACCTCGGCGAGGCATTCCGTGCACCACTGCACAGTGACGTTCCAGCGCTGTTCGTCAGCGGCACGCTCGACGGCCGGACACCACCGGCGAACGCGGAAGCGTTGATGCCCGGCTTCAGCAATGCGGTGTACCTGCTGGTGCACGGTGCCAGCCATGATGACGAACTGTGGCTGGGGGATCCGGCGCTGGCCACGCGTATCGCCGGCTTCCTTGCCGGTCGGCCGGTGAGCGATGCCGGGTTGCAGGTACCGCCGCCGATGTTTGCCAGGAGCAGGATCGATCTGCTGGCCACCATGCTGGGTGTCGGCACGGGCGCGGTGCTGGCGGCTCTGGTGATACTGGTGTTACTGCCATTGTTCGTACTGGTGCTGTCATGGAAATGGTTTTCCCGCTCGCGGATACGCCGGCGCGCAACGAAACACCAGGCAGGTGCAGGGCCGGCCATCACCGGGTAGGGCGGAGGGGATGCTTCAGTCCGCCGGCAGCGTCCTGCTCTGCATCAACATGGCTTCCACCACTTCATCCGGTTTGAACCCGCAATGCCCTTCACCGGTGCGGGGCAACACCTTCGGTGCAGGATCGGCCCCGGCCTTCGCCGCCAACGCCATATACACCGGTTCGAAGCGCAGCGTGACGGATGGATCGTCGTGGTTGTACTGCAGCAGCAACGGCCTGTGCAACACACCGGTCAGGCGCAGTTCCTGTTGCAGCCAGGCCTGCGCAGTGGCATCGGCGGCAACGCGTCGCACGCCGGCGTTGAATGCCTTGTCGTCGCCGAAACCCGCGTACTTCGTCTGCCGGTTGTCCACTGGCATGCCTCCGCTGCGCTTGACCAGCTCATGGAACACCAGTGCATGCAGGCTGATGGTGCCGGGTAGCTCATCCACCCGTACCTCCAGTCGCCTGGCAAGCAGTGCGGCAATTTCCGGCTTGGCCTCGATGGCCGCAGCGATGCCTTCGTACAGTTTCATCTGCGGCAATGCCGCAGCGGCCGGCGAGGCAAGCCCGGCGTCCGTCAGGCCGCTTGCGCCGGGAAAGAAGTAATCGAACGCCAGCAGCGAGGCCAGCATCTCGCCAGCCAGCACATCGCCCGGCAGGTTGGCTCCGCACAGGGAAACCCCGCCGGCATAATGCTGCGGCAGCCGCTCAAGCGTGGCGATCGCCACCGCGCCCCCCATCGAGAAACCCAGGATCCAGGTGCGCTTGGTGGTGGGGTTGCCCGCCACGAAATGCTGGCGGAGGCGCTCGGTATCGTTGATCGCCTCACCCACCGCCCAGCCCTGGCTGGCGTAGCCGCTCTGCGCTACCGCAAAGCCGGCCTTGACCAGCGCATCGCTGGACTCGTTGCCCGGCCACGGATCTGGCCGGGGCGTGCCGACCGGCTCGAAACCATGCGCGAACAGTACCAGTTCGCCATTCCAGTTGGCCGGGTAGTCGATGCGCCAGGGCGCGCCCTGGATCTGGCCGGTTTCGGTACGTGCCGCGGGCGAGGCAGGTGGCTTGCCCCATGCAGGCGGACAGGGCAGGGCGGTGCAAAGGCCCAGGCAGAGGGCAGCGTGCAGGAGCGTGCGCATGGGTTCCGTCCATCGGGGCGTAGTGCGAGCGTACGCCATGCAGGCGACAACCTGCATCACACCGCATCCCCACGTGCATAGCGCGCCGGCGACATTCCCACATGCCGCGCGAATGCCACGCCGAACGTATTGGCTGTCGCATAGCCGACGTGCTCGGCGACCTGCTCCAGGCTCAGCTGGCGGCCGAGCAACAGGCGCTTGGCCAAGGCCATGCGCCACGCAAGCAGGTACTCCATGGGCGCGATGCCCATGGCCCGGGTGAAGCGGGCGAAGAATGCCGAGCGTGACATGGCTGCTTCTGTCGCCAGCTCGACGACCGTCCAGGGATGTTGTGGGCGTGCATGCAACGCCCGCAGCGCGGCAGCGAGGCGCTCATCTCCCAGCCCGCGGGCCAGGCCGGAAGGAGCGGTGGTGCTGCTGCGGCTGCGCAGGGCTTCGATCAGCAGCACTTCAAGCAACCGTTCCAGGATCACCTCGCGTGCGGGGCGTCGCGCGCGCGCTTCTTCACTGACCATCTGCACCAGCGAAGCCAGGCGGGGTTCATCGCGCACGTGCACCACCTGGGGCAACAGGGATACCAGCAGCGCCGCGTCCGGGGAACCGAACTGGCAGTGGCCGACCTGCATGCGCAGCTCAGCCGGACCTTCCGGGTCGCCCACGCGAAAGTGGCCGTCACCGATCTGCACGGGCACGGTAGCCTGGCCACTGGTTTCATGATCGGCGTGCACGCTGCTGTTGACCAGATCCTGCACGGCAGGTACCAGGATGAAGTCGCCGGCCTGCAGCGTGATCGGTGCAGCGCCGTCGACGGACAGCAGGCACTGACCCTCGAGTACCGCACCATAGAAGGGATCGCCGGGACCCTCGCGGCGGATGTACCAGCGGCCCGCCCCTTCGATCAGCTTGGAGAACCGCGCTGTTGGCTGGAGCAGGGCGACGATCTCTGAAAGGGGATCGACCATGGCAGGACGCTTGAACATGAAATGGGGACGCTGGAGTGTAGTACGTCCGGTTGCGAGCAACCAACATGGACGCCTGTCCCCAAAAGAAGGAGTTCCCCATGTCCACGGTACTGATTACCGGCTGTTCCTCGGGTTTCGGCCTGGAGACCGCCCGCCTGTTCCTGGCCCGCGGCTGGCATGTCGTGGCGACGATGCGCACGCCGCGTGCCGATGTCCTGCCGGCGTCCGACCATCTTCGCATCGTGTCACTGGACGTTACCGACCCCGACAGCATCGCAAGTGCGGTCGAGCAGGCCGGGCCGATCGACGCACTGGTCAACAACGCAGGATTCGGCGCGCCCGTTCCCGTCGAGCTGACACCAACGGACATGGCCCGGGCGCTGTTCGACACCAACACGTTCGGCACGCTGGCGATGACCCAGGCTGTCCTGCCGCAGTTCCGCGAACGCGGTGCCGGCGTCGTGGTCAATGTGACCTCCTCGGTCACGCTCAGGCCATTGCCGCTGGTCGGCGTGTATAGCGCCAGCAAGGCGGCGGTCAATGCCTTCACCGAATCGCTGGCAATGGAAGTCGAACCGCTGGGCGTGCGCGTGCGACTGGTGCTGCCCGGGCGTTCGCCGGAGACGCGCTTCGGCGACAACGCATTCGTGCACCTGCGCGGACTGGACCACCCTGCATATGGCCCGCTGATCGAGCGCGTGCTGGGGGAATTCCGGAACAGCAATGGCCCGGTCACGCATGCACCCGACGTCGCCGAGGCGATCTGGCGCGCAGTGACCGATCCCACCGCGCCCATGCGTATTGCCGCCGGCGCGGATGCGGAGGAGTGGATGGCGGCGTAGGCCGGTGCGGATGGCTGCCGGATGTCGTGCCCTAGCGGCCAACGCCATCCGTATCCTTTGCCGAGGGAAAGCCCAGGCTGACCTGGGTGCCGCCCAGTGGCGAGGTGCCAATGGCCAGTGAAGCACCATGCCGGCCGGCGATTTCGGCGACGATGGCAAGGCCCAGGCCGCAACCATCACCGCTGGCATCGCCACGCCAGAAGCGTTCTGTGACGCGGGCGCGTAGCGGCGGGGCGATGCCGGGGCCGTTGTCGTTGACGCTGAGACGGATCTCCTCCCCGGTGGTCTCCACGCTTGCCGTAACGACGCCTTCCCGGGCGCCATAGCGCAATGCGTTGTCGACCAGGTTGGCGATGGCCTCACGCAGCAGTTGCGGCTCGCCCATCACCATGACGCCAGCGTCGGGGCCTTCGTAACCCAGGTCGACGCCCGCGATGACGGCCCGATCCATCAGGCGTTCCAGTGCGTTGCGGGCCAGTTCGGCGATGTCCACCGGCCGCATCGCCAGCATCGCCCCGGCACTGTCCTCGGAGCGGCTCAGGATCAACAGCTGATGGGTGAGATGGCGCAGCCGGGTCAGCCCGTGCAGCAGGCCTGCCAGTGCATCGCGCTGCGCGGCCGGATCCTGTTCGCGAAGCGCGCTTTCCAGTTCGATCTGCAGCCCGGCCAGCGGGGTGCGCAGCTGGTGCGCGGCGTTGCTGATGAAGCGGTGCTGGGCGTCCTGCATGGCCGACAAGCGGCTGACCAGCTGATTGAAGGCGTCGACCGCCGGCCATAGCTCACGCGGTACCGCCTCGTGCGGGTCCAGTGGCGTCAGCGCATCGAGCGGCGCACTGGCCAGGCGTCGCGCCGCGCGATTGGTGTGCCGCGCGGCTGCGCCGGTGCCCGACCAGGCCAGCCACGCCGCCAGCAGCAGAATCGTTCCCTGCAGCGGAATGCTTGCCAGCAGCAGCCGCTGCTCCAGCCGCAAGCGCTTGGTGCGGGTCTCGGCCACGCGGATGATGATCGGCGCGGTGGCACCGGCTGGCGTAAGCGCCACCTGCACCACGCGCACAGGACGGTCGTCCATCACCGCGTCGTAATACGTGCGGGCAGGGCGGTTGCCGCTGTCGCCCACCGGCATCGTCGTGTCGCCCGGCAGCACACCGGTGCCATACAGCCGCGTGCCATCGGCCTGCGTCACTTCCCCGTAGATCCGGTCGACGGTGTCCCAGGTAAACATGCGCGACACCGCCGGCGAGATGTCCATGCGGACACGCTCACCACGGACCTCGACCAGCTGCGCCAGCGACATCGCCGAATCCAGCAGCCAGCGGTCATAGACCTGTTCGGCGTAGTGCCGGGCCAGCATGAACGAACCTATCGCGCTGGCCAGCAGCAACACCAGCAGCGGCAGCCACAGGCGTCGCAGCAGCACCCCGCGCAGGCTGTAGGGTGCCTCAACCATCGCTGGCTTCCAGGCGATAACCGAGGCCGCGCAACATGCGGATGCCGACCTTGGCATCGGCCAGGTGCAGCTTGCGGCGCAGGCGGCTGATGTGGACCTCGATCACCGACAGGCTTGCCTCGTGATCCCAGCTGTAGACCGCATCGAACAGGCGTTGCTTGGCCACGATCCGGCCCGGTTGCTGCAGCAGGATTTCCATCAGGGCCAGTTCGCGGGCAGTGAGTTCCAGCGGGCGGTCGCCGACACGCAGCTCGCGGGTGCCGGTATCCAGGCGCAGCGCGCCCAGTTGGCGCAGCGCGGGTGCAGCACCCTGGCGGCGTGCGAGCGCGCGCAGGCGCGCCTCGAGCTCGCCGAGTGCAAAGGGCTTGGCAAGGTAATCGTCGCCGCCGCTGTCCAGCCCGCGGATGCGATCTTCCACGCCATCGCGGGCGGTGAGGATCAGCACCGGCACGCTGGACCCTTCCTGGCGCAGGCGTGCCAACAGGTCCAGCCCGTCGACGTCGGGCAGTGAAAGGTCCAGTACGACCAGGTCGTAGCAGACGCTGGCCAGCGCCGACGGCGCGGCCAGGCCGCGATCCAGGTGGTCACAGGCATGGCCGGCGCGGGTGAGGGCACGCACCAGGCCATCGGCCAGGGCGGCATCGTCTTCGATCAGCAGGATGCGCATTGCAAGGTTGACGCAAGGTTCGGGAAAGTTTGACGAAAGCGCTGCACCTTACCGTGTCGGCAATGAATACCACCACCCGATGTGCCGCCCTGGTGGCCGCACTGCTCATCGCACCCGCCACTGCGTCGGCGCTCACCATGGCCGAGGCGGAGCAGGCCATGGCACGGCACAACCCCGACCTGCTGGCGGCTGCCATCGCGCTGCGCGGCTCGCAGGGCGATGCGCTGGCAGCATCGCGCCGGCCCAGCCCGGAACTCAGCGTGGGCACCTCCAAGATCAGCCGCCAGGAGGGCATCGGGCCGGGCCGCTGGAAGGACAAGCGCGTCGATTCCACGCTGGGCCTGGGCTGGACCTGGGAACGCGGCGGAAAGCGGGGATGGCGCATGCGCCAGGCAGATGCCCTCGTCGATGCGGCGACGTTGGGCCTGCTCGACGGACGCCGCCAGCAGCAGGTCGCCCTGCATGAGGCGTACTTTGGACTGAAGGCGGCGCAGGAGCTGTGCAGCATCGCCGAGGAGGATCGGCGCGCCTCCGCCGAAGGGCTGGCGGCGGCCGCCCGCCAGGTGGCGACCGGCGCCATGGCCCCGATAGAGCAATCGCGCCTGGCGGTGGATGACCTCAAGGTGGCCGATGCCGCACGCGAGGCCGCGCTTGGCCTGCGCGACGCACGGCATGTGCTGGCCTTGCTGCTCGGCCATGACGCAGGGGATGCACTGAGCGCCGATGATGATTGGCCGCATCCCGGAGCGACGGCGACGACGGCTCCCGCCGCGCTGGATACGCGCGTGGACCTGCGTGCCGCGCAGGCGCGGGTGGAAGCGGCCGATGCCGCTCGCGCGCTCGCCCGCAGCGAACGCCGGCGCGATGTGCAGTTCGGGCTCGAGGCCGAGCGGGAGCCGGCCGATATCGGCGGCGTGACCTGGGGCGTGTCGATGAGCGTTCCGCTCGGCGGCGCCAGGCGCTGGCGTGGCGAGCAGCAACGGGCGGAAGCGGACTATGACGCCGCGGTGCTGGAGCAGCAGCAGTTGCGCCGTGAAGCCACCGCCGAACTGGACCAGCTGCGCCATGCGCTGGCGGCCGCCGCGCAGCGCCGGGCCGACCATGAGCACCTGCAGGGGCCCGCCGCACGACAAAGCCTGGATGGGCTGGAGCTGGCCTACCGGCGCGGCGCTGCCACGCTCACCGATCTGCTCGATGCACGGCGCAGTTGGCGTGAGTTCGAATCCGACCTGATCGATGCGCGTCTGGCGCATGCCTCCGCACTGGCGCGCTGGAACGCCGCCGTCTCCGTTTCCGAAGGACACACCCCATGATGCACGCCCCCGCTGCCGGCCTCCCGGCTCGCCTGCTTTCCCTGATCGCGGTCACCTTGCTGGCTGGTGGCTGCACGCGTGATGAGGGGGCCGCTGCGGTGCAGGCACCGACGGTCGAGGGCAACACGATCCGCTTTGCTGCCGACAGCCCGCAGCTGAAGGTGCTGCGCAGCGAGGAAGTAGCCGACGGCTCGGCCACGATCCTGCAGTTGCCGGCGCGGGTCACCTGGGACGACACGCGCTCGAGCATGCTGCGCTCGCCGCTGCCGGGCCAGATCGCGCGCATCGACGCGGTGCCTGGACAGAAGATCAAGGCAGGCCAGGTGCTGGCATGGGTGGCCTCGCCGGAGTTCGGCCAGGTACAGGCCGAAGGCGCGCGAGGCGCGGCCGAGCTGCGCCAGGCACGCAACGAGCTGGTCCGCGTACGGGAACTGCACGAGGCCGGCGTCGCCTCGGGCCGTGAGCTGGGCGAAGCCGAATCCGCGCTGGCGGTAAGCGAGGCCGAGCATGCAAGGCTGCAGGCACTGACGCGCTACTTCGGCAACGGCCGTGGCATCGACCAGCGCATGCCACTGCGGTCGCCGATCAACGGTGTCCTGGTCGAGCGCCGGATGAGCCCGGGCATGGCGGTCTCGGCAGATGCCGAGGCGCCGCTGGCGGTGGTGAGCGATCCGGATCGGTTGTGGCTGATCGTCGATGTTCCCGAATCGCTGGCAGGGCGGCTCAGGGCCGGGATGGCGGTGCGTGTCGCGCCGGGCCAGGGTGAGGCGACGGAGGCCGTGCTGGGCCATGTCGATGACTACGTAGACAGCGAGCGGCATGTCGTGCAGGCCCGGGCGGAGCTGGACAATCGCGCGCGCCGGTTCAAGGCGGGTCAATATGTGCGCGCCTCGATCACCGTGCCGATGGACGGTGGCGTATCGCTGCCGGAGGGTGCCGTGCTGCTGCTCGGCCGCGAGCAGATGGTCTTCGTCGACGAGGGCAAAGGGCAGTTCGTGCGCCGGTCCGTCCAGGCCGAGGAGCTGGGCCAGGGACGTCTCTGGATAGGGCAGGGCATGGCCGCCGGCACGCGCGTGGTGGTCGATGGCAGCCTGCTGCTGCAGCAGGTGCTCGATCAGCATGTCGGTGGAGCTGAAGCGGGCGCCGGCCATGCCACGGCAGGCAGGACCGCACCATGATCGACCGCCTGATCGCGTACTGCCTGCGCCAGCCGCTGATGGTGATGCTGGCGCTGCTGATCTTCATCGGCGGCTCGGTCGCGGCCTTCCGCCAGCTGCCGGTGGAAGCCTTCCCGGACGTCTCGGACACCCAGGTCACCGTAGTGACCCTGCATCCGGGCCGGGCGGCGGAAGAGGTGGAGCGCGAAGTCACCATGCCGCTGGAAGTGGCGCTGTCCGGCATCCCGCATTCGGTACGCGTGTTCTCGCACACGCAGTTCGGGCTGTCGATGATCATCCTGACCTTCGACGACGGCGCCGACGACTATTTCGCTCGTGCCCAGGTGATGGAGCGGCTGCAGGGCGTGGACCTGCCCGAAGGCGTGCAGCCGGAGATGGAGGCGATGAGCTCGGCGGTGGGGGAGATCTACCGCTACGTCCTGCACGCGCCCCACATGAGCTCCACCGAACTGCGCACCGTGCAGGAATGGGTGATGGAACGACGGCTGCGCACCGTGCCGGGCGTGGCCGACGTGGTCAGCTTTGGTGGCTTCGCGCGGACATTCCAGGTCGAGCCGGACCTGGGCAAACTGCGCGATCGCGGCATCAGCCTGGAAGAATTTGCCGGGGCGCTGGAGCGGGGCAGCGCCAATGCCGGTGGTGGCTATGTCGAGCGCGGCCAGCAGCAGTACCTGATCCGTGGCGTCGGCCTGATGCGCTCGCCAGCCGATATCGGCACCGTCGTGGTGGGAGAGCGGCAGGGTACGCCGGTACTGGTGCGCGATCTCGCCCGCATCGTTGATACCGGCCTGCCGCGCCAAGGCCTGGTCGGCCAGGACGACAACGATGATGCGGTGTTCGGCATGGTGCTGATGCGCAAGGGCGAAAACCCCTCGCTGGTGCTGGACGCACTGCACCAGCGCGTGGCCGAGATCGAGGCGAGCCACCTGCCGGAGGGTGTCACGCTGGAGCCGTTCTACGACCGTTCGTGGTTGGTGTCCACCACGTTGAAGACAGTGTTCCGCAACCTGGTCGAAGGTGCGCTGCTGGTGTTCCTGGTGCTGTGGCTGTTCCTCTACAACGCCCGCGCGGCACTGATTGTCGCGGCGATGATGCCGCTGGCCCTGCTGTCCACCTTCCTTGGCCTGCACCTGTGGGGCGTGCCAGCCAACCTGCTGTCGCTGGGTGCGATGGACTTCGGCATCATCATCGATGGTGCGGTCATCGTGACCGAGCACATCGTCTCGCGGATGGCGCAGATGCCAGCCGGCAGCACGCGACGGGAGCGGATGGCGACCGTGCTCTCGGCCGCCTCCGAGGTGGGGCGGCCGACGTTCTTCTCGATGCTGATCATCATCGCCGCGCACATCCCGATCTTCACGCTGCAGCGCCAGGAGGGCCGGATGTTCGCACCGATGGCCTATTCCGTGACGTCGGCGCTGATCGGCGCCCTGATCCTCGCCCTGACCGTGGTGCCATTGCTGTGCTTCTGGTGGTTGCGGCGCGAACGGCTCAAGGGCGAGAACCCGGTGATGAATCGGCTGGTCGGCTGGTATCGCCCATGGCTGGAAGGCGCGATGGCGCGCCCACGCACCGTGGTGCTGTCCGCCGTTGCGATGCTGGTGGTGACGTTGGCGCTGGGTACGCGGCTGGGGTCGGAATTCCTGCCCGAGCTGGATGAAGGCTCGATCTGGCTGACTGCAACGCTCGACCCCAGTACCAGCCTGGCCGAGGCGCAGGCGCAATCACGACGGGTCCGCGACCTGGTCAGGACGCTGCCGGAAGTCTCGACCGTGGTGGCCAAGCTCGGCCGCCCGGAGGACGGTTCCGATGCCAAGGGCGCCAACCAGATCGAAGCGCTGGTCGCGCTGAAGCCCGAGTCCGAATGGACGCGCCGGATCGACAAGCGCGAACTGGTCGCGCAGATGCAGCGCTTGCTGGAGGAACGCATTCCGGGTCCCGAGTTCTCGATCTCCCAGCCGGTGCGCGACAACATCCTGGAGAGCATTTCGCAGATCAAGGGGCAGGTGGTGATCAAGGTCAGCGGTGAGGACCTGGACGTGCTTACCCGCCAGGCCCAGGCGATCCTGGCCCAGGTCAAGGGCGTGGCGGGCGTGGAGAGCGCCTTCATTGACCGCGACGGCAGCCTGCCGCAGTTGCGCATCGATATCGATCGTGACCGCGCCGCGCGCTACGGCCTCAACGTACAGGATATCGATGCGGTGATCGAAACCGCCATTGGCGGCCGCGAGGTCGGCCAGCTATGGGAAGGTGAACGCCAGTTCCCGATCAGCCTGCGCCTGTCCGATGCCGATCGTGACCTGCAGCGCCTGCGTACCGTGCCCGTGGGGACGGCATCGGGCCAGACCGTGATGCTGGGGGATGTAGCCGACTTCCAGATGGCCAGCGGCGCGATAAACATCTCCCGCGAGAACGCCCAGCGCGTCAAGGCCGTGAGCATCTTCATCGCCGGGCGCGACATGGGCAGCGTAGTCGCCGACATGCGCAGGCAGGTCGATGCCAGCATCGATCTGCCGGAGGGCTACCGGATCGCCTGGTCGGGCGAGTTCGAGAACCAGCAACGTGCCATGGCCCGCCTGGGCTGGGTGGTGCCGCTGTCGGTGCTGATCATCTTCGTGCTGCTGTTCGATGCCTTCAAGGATGTCACCAGTGCGGCGTTGATCCTGGCCAACGTGCCGCTGGCGATGATCGGCGGCATCCTGGCGTTGCTGCTCACTGGCATCCCGCTGTCGGTGTCGGCCGCAATCGGCTTCATCGCCTTGTTCGGCCAAGCGGTGCTGAACGGCGTGATCATGCTGACCCGCTTCGGGCAGCTGCGCGAGCAGGGCATGGCGCTGTATGACGCCGTGGTGCAGGGTGCCCTGCAGCGACTGCGTACCGTGCTGATGACTGCGTTGCTGGCCATGTTCGGGCTGCTGCCGATGGCGACCTCCCATGCAATCGGTGCCGAAACCCAGAAGCCGCTGGCGGTGGTGGTGATCGGCGGATTGCTCACGGCGATGCTGCTGACCCTGCTGGTCCTGCCGACGTTGTATTACTGGGTGCATCGCCGGCGCGAGGCGCGGGCGGGACGGGGCAACAGCGCCGGAAGCACGGAGGCGGGTGATCCAACGGTGCTGGGCATCCATCGGTCGTGATCGTCATCCCGTGCGCCCCCGGCTGGCGCGAACATGCAGGTCGGACGATACTCCGGGTCGACCTGCATGCGTGTCGCGCCTTGTGGCCACCCCTGCAGGCCCATCCGTCACGGAAACAACCTGAGGAAGGCATGCCATGCTCGACTGGAATGAATACCGGACAGACCTGAAGAAAAGAATCTCCGAGATCGGCAAGCTGTCGCCGGATACGGTCCGTGGCTACGCGACGCTGAGCAATGCAGGGGCCCAGACCAACCATCTGGACGCCAAGACCCGCGAGTTGATCAGCCTGGCCGTAGCAGTGACGACACGATGCGATGGCTGCATCACCGTCCACGTGGATGCCGCGCTCAAGCACGGTGCCAGCCGCGAGGAGATCGCCGAGGCGCTGGGCGTGGCGGTGGCGCTCAATGCCGGTGCCGCGCTGGTGTATTCGGCACGCGTCATGGATGCCGTTGACGCGCATCCGTAGTACGCCGCGTCGATTCAGTTGCCCTTTGCCGTCCCGGCCAGTGCCCGAGACTTCGCATACATCGCCTCGGCTGTTGCCGTGTCGCCGAGTGCGGCGTGGCATTCGGCCAGGCTGTCCCATGCGTTGGCCGATCCAGGGTAGAGCGTGGTGTTAAGGGTGAACACCTTCAACGCCACGCGCGCGCCCAGGTTCTCGCGGATTGCATAACCGGTGGCGTTGATCGCGCGCTCCAGCTCGGCGGCGGGGATGCCGCTTCCATCGCGCAGCCACGCCTGCATCGCGTCTTCGCCAGCGCTGCCTTCGGCCAGTGCATGGGCGATCAGGCGCTCGGACAGCAGCGCATGCGGAAACGCTTCCGGTGCCGCCACGGCCATCACGCTGTCCACCAGCGTGCTGGACCAGACGTTGCGTGCGCTGCCATTGGTGAAGTACACGAAGATCCAGGTGTCACCAGCCAGGGTGCCCTTGTAGGCCAGTCGTGCCCGTACGCGCGTGCCGCCGTCATGGCCGACCTGGGTGTAGCCGTCGTTCCGGAGCGTATCCCAGCCACTGGAAATGTAATTGGTACTGCCGCTGCTCAATACCTGCGGCTGCCAAAGCGCCTCAAGTGTCGCGGGCCGGACCAGCTTGCCGGCGGCCAGCGCCTGCAGGAACCGGTTCATGTCAGCCACGGTGGTCTGCAGGTCGGAGTGGCCATACCCATAGTCCTTGAAGGCCTCTTCGTTGGCTGCCTGCAGCGCCCCCTGCCTGCCGACATAAGCCACCGCAGCACGGTTGCGCGGCACGCCGGGTTTGCCCAGCCAGGTGCTGCGCAGCTCCAGCGGCTGCAGGATGCGCCTGCGTGCAATGGTGGGGTAGGGCTGCCGGTAATGCGCTTCCAACAGGGCGCTGAGCACCAGGAAGTTGGTCTGGGTATAGCGGACGCGGCTACCCGGCACGAACAGCATTGGCGCATCGCCGGCAACCGCCAATGCAGCAGCAAGCGTGGGCGCCAGGCCGATGTAGCCCTTGCTTGTCCAGTGCCCATTGCGGTCCTCGAAATATTCGGCAACCCCGGAGCTATGGTTGAGGAAATCGCGCACCGGAATCGCCTGCCACGCCGCTGGCAGGTTGGGCACATGGCGGCTGGCGGGTGCGTCCAGGTCCAGCGCGCCCTCATCCACAAGCTGCATCACCAGCGTGCTGGTGAACAGCTTTGCCAGGGACTGCGCGCCGAAGACCGTGTCGGCGGTGACAGGGGCATGCTGGCTCCTGTCCCGTTCGCCGCCTTCAGCCTGGTAGACGATGGTGCCGTTGTGGGCGACCAGCACGGCCTGGCCAGCGATGCCATAGCGCTCGCGGTTGGTTTCAAGCTGCGCGTCCAGCCGGGCAGACAGTTCCGGAGCGGTCGCCACGGCGCCCAGGGCGAGGCCGCGTTCGCCCGCACCGGGGCTGTCGGCTTGGGCCGGTAACGCCATGGACACCAACATGCCAGCCAAGAGCGGGGCGATGATCGAACCGTGCATCCATGCGGCCTTGATCGATGGGAGCGCCATACTATGGGAATGCCCGGCGGCCATGGTCAACCCCAGGGGCGACCATCAGCTCACTCGGCCGGCGGCAGCAGCGGCCGGCGACGCAAGGCTCACGCAACCCGCCCCCCCACCATCACTGCCGGATCAGTCCAGCGCGTGCCGTGGGCCAGCGGACGCACAGTCCCTTGCAGGCTGTGGGGCGTCGGCGACCACCCACGCCACCGCGGCATCGAACAGGCGGTGGCCGTTGGGGGTCATGCGCTCGAACGTGCCGTTGTCCATGCCGATGAACACCCGGCGTGCCGGTGCCAGGAAGTCACCGTCCATCGTCGCCCCGCGCTCGTAACCGAACAGGGTGGCCTTCCCGGGCGCGCCCGGCCAGGTCATGATCACGTCCGCGCCGAGCCCGGGGCGTCCCCAGCCGGCCGGCGTGCGGGCCTCGGTCCAGGTGGTCAGGCCGGCGGGGATTCCTGCGGACAACGGGTGTGGCGCACGCACCATCCACCCGTAATGACCGGTCTCGAGCTCGCCGAAATCATCATCGCGCAACAGCCCGGTGAAGCGCAGGTCGTCGAGCAGGTCATTCTCCCAGGTCAGCAATGGCACGCGCATGCGCCGCAACGTGCCGACCAGCGCCGCCTCTGCCGTGAACTGATTGGAGCGCACGGTGGAGGACAGCAGCACGGCGTCGTAACCGCACACGTCAAGCTTTGAATCCAGCCCTTCGCTGGTCGTCACCGCGTAGCCGGCCGCCTGCAGGTGCGCGGTGATCGCGGGATCGGATGACCCATTGGGTGGTGCGGCGCGCATGATCAGCAGCAGGTTGCCCTTGGCCGGTTCCGCATGGACTGCGCCGGCGAGCAGCATCATGCAGGCGCAGAACGCGAGGGCAGGGATCTTGTTGCCGGATGCTCTCATCGGAAGCTCCCGCTGAAGGACACCATCACCGAGCGGCCCGCGGCGGGCGCGACCTGCACCAGTGAGGTGGCCGATTCAATGTAGTTTTCATTGGTGATGTTCTTCAGGCTGAGCGTCAGCCGGCGCCGCGGATCGAAGCGGTACCAGACGCTGGCATCCAGGCGGGTGTATCCGCCGATGTCCAGCAGGTTGTCGAGGTCGCCCCAGCGGGCACTGGCCGCCTGGATGCCGGCACCGGCACCAAAGCCGCGCCCAAGCCCCTGGTTCGGCTCCCATGTCGCCCAGATACTGCCGCTGCGCTTGGGCACGTTGGTCAGCATGTTGCCGACCGGAAACTCACTGGAGGCGATCAGCTCCGAATCGGTGAGCGCTGCGCTGCCGATGATCTTCCAGGCATCGGAAAGTTGCCCGGTGATGTCCAGTTCGACGCCGCGTACCCGTTGCTCACCTGCATCCAGGTTGTAGCCCGGATTGGCGGCATCCTGCTGCGCCACGTGCGCCCGGGTGAGCTGGAACACGGCCGTCGTGAGGGTGAGCCGCTGGTTCCACAGATCGGCTTTCACACCCATCTCGTACTGCTCGCCGGTCTCGGCGGGAATCGGCTCACCGGTGAGCGTCGGCTCGGGCTTGGACTGGAAGGATTTGGTGAAGTCGGCGAACAGTGACACGTTGGGAACCGGCTTCCAGACCAGTCCCACCCGTGGCGACCAGGCCTTTTCGTCCGAACCGTAGCTGGTCAGCCCCGCGTCGGTCTGCTTTGCGTGGTCGAAGCGCGCACCCACCAGCAGGTTGAGTGTTTCACCGATGTCGATCTGGTCCTGCAGGTAGAGCGCGCGTGTTTCCGCATTCACTTCACGATCCGGACGCTGGGTGAACGCGGTCGGCCGCGCGCCATGGACCGGGTTGTCGATATCAATCGCGGCCAGCGGCGAATTGAAGAAGGTCCGGAAGCGGTAGGAATCGGTGTACTGCAGGCCAATCACCGCAGTATGGTCGACGGCGCCGGTGGAGAAACGCGCGACCATGTCGAACTGCACATCATGGTTGTGGTTCTTCTCGTGCTGTTCCACCGCCGTGCGCGTCACCGTGCGACGGCCCGTGGCGGGGTCCACGCGGACGGCGTTGTAGTTGACGCCCAGCAGGTCCAGGCTGCCCTCATCGTAATGCCCCATGTGGCGCAGGGTGATGGCATCGCTGACATCATGCTCGATGCGGTAGCCGAGTTCCTTTCGGGTCGACTCGAAGGTGGCCCAGTCCTCGCCGAGGAAGCGGTCGCGGGGCAGGTCGATGGTATAGCCGCTGCCGTCGGCCTTGGGGACCGATACGATGCCCCGGTCCACCTGGCTGTTCTGCCGCTGCCAGGTCACGCTGGCGGTGGCACGGGTGCGTTCACCCGGCTCCCAGCCGAGTGCGGCGGACAGGAACGTGCGCTCGAAAGGCTCGGGCTGGTTGCGGAACCCGCCACTGGTCTGCGTCGCCCCGATGAGGCGGTAGGCAAGCTCATTTGCCTCACCCAGCGGGCCGGTCACGTCGATCTCGCCGCGATAGAAGTCATCGCTGCCCACCTGCACGGTGTAGTTGGCCTCCGGGGTGAACTGCGGCTTCTTGGTGACCAGGTTGATCAGGCCACCGGGATCGCCGCGGCCGTACAGCACCGAGGCAGGACCCTTCAGCACTTCCACGCGTTCGATGTTGGCCAGGTCGCGGAAACTGTCGTTGGTTTCGATGGCCGGACTGAGCATCACGCTGTCCACGGCGTAGTAGGACGACCGGAATCCGCGGATGGTGAAGCTCTCCGAACGGTTGCCGGCGGTGGTCCCGGCCTGTACGCCGCTCACATTCATCACCACGCTGGTCAGGTCGTTGAGCTGCTGGTCATCGATCACGGCACGCGGCACGACCTGGATGGACTGCGCGATATCGCGCAGGTTGGCACCAGTGCGGGTGGCGGTGGTGGTGTTCTCGGTGTCGTAGCCTTCGCCACGCTGGGCCAGGACGCGGATCTCCGATAGCGTGACGGCCTCGCGTTCCTCATGCCGGGGCCGGGGGGCAGGCAGGATGGCCGCTGCAGGGCGCGGACCGACATGGTAGCTGCCATCGGCTGACTTCAGCGCCTGTACCGGCGTATCCGCCAACAGCGCGGCCAGGGCCTGGTCCGGCGTGAACTGGCCGCGCAGGGGATGCGCGCGCAGGTGCCGCAGGGTGGCGCCATCGTAGGTCAGCAGCAGGTTGGAACGCGCGGCGACGGCACGCAGCGAGGACGCCAGCGGACCTTCCGGAATGTCATAGGCCTGCACGGCTGCGGCAGGCGCGGACTGGGCCAGCGCTGGGATGGGCGACGCCAGGGCAACCGGGCAGGTGCTGAGGGCCAGCAGAAGGCCGCGTCGCAGGAGCGAATCGCCGGCGGCGACGTGGCGGACGCTGCGATGGGCTGAAGTGGGGGAGGGCATCTGGATCCTGTCTGTGGGGGCTTTCACCAATCAAGTGACGTGAGCGCGCGGATCGGGCAGTGATTCGCCGACTGATCGCCTGATCTGTCCGTGCCGCTCGCTGCAGCCGGATCAGGCAGGCCCGACCACGACCCACCACGCGGTGCGCTGGCGGACCCGCACCGACAGCGCCGAAGACAATGCTTTCAGCACGGCATCGGTGTCCTGCAAGGGGAAAACGCCGGAGACCAGACGCTGGCCAACGCGGGGATCGCAACGGATCACGCCGGGCCGGTAACGTGACAGCTCAGCGAGAAAGATCGCCAGGGGCATGTCGTCGACAATCAACTGGCCGTCACGCCACGCGCCTGCCGTGGGTGCGAGCTGCTCGATGGGCTTGGCCGCCCTGGCGCCCAGCCTGATGGCTTCACCTGCCGCCAGCGCAGTGGTGGCAGCCCCCGATTGCAGCGACACCGCAGCCGCGCCTGCATGCACGGCTACCCAGGTGTAGTCGTCGAATCGTCTTGCCTGCACGAGGGCATGCATGAAGTCGACCCGCGCGAAGGGGGTACGCAACAGCACCGATGCGTCCGCTGCCGCGTGCTGCGTGTCGATCATCACCTCGCCACTGAGCAGTTCCACATGCCGCCGGGCATCCTGCAGCGACAGATTCAGTGCGCTGTGGGTATTCAACACCGCCGTCATGCCGGGTCCGAGCGCCAGCGTGCGCTGCTCGCTCTTGGCGGTCCGTACGTCAGCCAGTGCCTGCCGGCCATGGGGACTGCGTACCAGGGCAAAGCCGCCGGCACCTGAGATGCCGAGTGCCGCGATGGCTTTCAGTGCCTGCCGCCGTGCGGTCGGGCGCGGTTGCGGCGACAGGCTTGCAACGGCCGCCCTCCGGTCCAGCAGTGCGATCCGGCCGGTGACACGCTCCAGGTGCTGCCAGGCACGCTCATGTTCGGGGTCGGCCGCCCGCCACTGTCGCCATTGCTGGATGTCCTGCTCGGTGGCCTGGCCGGACATCAGTTCGGTCAACCATGCGGCGGCGGCATCGAGCACGGCATCGGCAAAGCGTGGCGGCACGTCCGCCGTCGCATCGTGCGCCATGACTCAGCAAGCCATCAGGAAAAGGCACTGCCGGTTCGCCCGGGTCAGGTACTGCTTGACCGAGCTGCTGGATACGCCCAGCCGCCGCGCGATCTCGCTGTAGGACATCAGTTCCAGATGGGCCATCAGGAACGCTTGGCGCGCCTTGCAGGGCAGGCCTTCCAGCGCCGCATCCAGGGCCCGGAGGGTTTCCAGCGCAAGCAACTGTGCCTCCGCAGACGGCGCATGCTCCGCGGGTGCAGCGGCGAGCTGTTCCAGGTAACTCTGTTCCAGCTTCCATCGTTGCCTGCGACGGATCAGTATCCGTCCGGCCACCGTGGCAAGGAAGGAGCGGGGCGCGCGGATATCCTGCGCGCCCCCTCCGCTGACGACCGCCAGAAAGGTGTCCTGGACTAGGTCCGCTGCATCGGTGGATGAGCCGACCCTGCGCCGCAACCAGCCGTGCAACCAGTTCCGGTGCTCGGCATAAAGGTCATGGACCGGATCATTCCAAGGCGGTGCAGCGCCTCTTGTCATCAGCCATCAACCGCTTAGAAGTCGAACTGCGCCGACAACAGCACCGTGCGCGGGGCTGCCACCGTACCGACGGTCAGCAGGGCACTGCTGGACAGCCAGTAACTCTTGTTGAACACGTTTTCCACGCTCGCGCGCAGCACGACCGGCGTGCCGCCGATGGCCGTGGTGTAGCGACCGCCCACGTCCACGCGGGTCCACGACGGCAGGGTGAGGGTGTTTTCAGCGTTGTATGGCGTGGCCGCAGTATGGATGCCGCGCGCATTGACGCTCAGGCCGGGCACCCACGGCAGCTCCCAATCCGCGCCCAGGTTGAATGCACGCTTGGGGACGCCGTTGGCATCGTTGCCCTGGTTCACGCCGCCAGCCGTGTTGGCCAGCTTGGCGTCATAGAAGGTGGCGCTGGCCATAACGTTCAGGCCGGGCAGCACCTCGCCGGCGGTGGACAGCTCCAGGCCGCGGTTACGCTGCTTGCCGTCGAAGCTGTACATGTTGGTGACCGGGTCGGTCAGCGCGTTCGGGCGATCGATCTGGAACACCGAGAACGTGGAGATCAGGCCGTGACGGTCCAGCTTGACGCCCGCCTCGTACTGCTTGGACTTGTAGGGTTCGAATACTTCGCCGGCATTGGCGGCGGTCTGCGGAGCGGTGCCGCCGCGGCTCAGGCCAGAGGTGAAGTTGGCGTACACCGCAACGTCCTGCAGCGGACGCACCACCACGCCCAGCAGCGGCGAGACCGCGCTTTCGTCGTAGGACGACGTGACCACGCCGGCGGCATCGAAGTTTTCCGCCTTGACCTGCTGCCTGCGCAGTCCGCCGGTGACCAGCACGCGGTCATTGGCGAAGGACAGCGTGTCGGTCAGCGACAGGCTGCTCAGCTCGGTTTCCGAATTCTTGGTCGGCGACAGGCGCACGCCGACCATCGGGATCAGCTTGATCGGGTTGTAGATGTTGGAATCGATCGTCTCGCTGAGCGGGGCGGACAGATAGAAGCTTCCCGCTTCGGATTTCAGCAGCGAGCCGGACACCGTGGCCAGGTGGCTGATGCCGAAGGTTTCAAAGTTCAGGCGCGCACCGATTTCGCCGGTGCGGTTGCGGGACTCCGCGTCGTACCAGGAATTGATGATGCGCAGGTTGCCGACATCATCGACGGCGTTGGTGGTGCGTGCCGAGGGGAAATCCTGCTCGCTGTTGCCGTAGCGGTAACCACCTGCCGCGTACAGCATCACGTTGTCGTTCGCATCGAACTCCAGGCGGGTGGCGATGGTACGGTCACGCGACATCAGGTTCGCACCGTCGTAGATGGCGGTGTGGCCGGACGGCGGCTTCGGGATGGTGGTGTTGTTCGGGCTGAAGCCGGTCTGCGCACGGAAATTGTCGACATTCTCGCGCTGCGAATAGGCATCCAGCGACCAGCGCAGGTTGAGCGAGCGGTAATCGATGCCGAGGGCACCCAGGCCGAACTTCTGGTGGCCGTCGTCCAGGCTGGTCTGGCCATCCTTGAAGACGCCATTGAAGCGCACGCCCCATTGCTGGTCCGCGCCGAAACGGCGGCTGGTATCCAGGTGGGCACCAAACACCGACTTGCTTTCATAGGTGGTGGTCAGGCGGGTCAGCGGCTCGTCGCCGGCGCGCTTGGTGACGATGTTGATGTTGCCGCCGATGCTGCCATTGGGGCTGATGCCATACATCAGCGTGCCGGGGCCCTTCAGCACCTCCACGCGCTCCATCAGCGCCGCAGGCATGCGGTTGGACGAGGTCAGGCCATAAAGTCCATTCAGGCCAACGTCGCCGCTGGTGACATTGAAGCCGCGGATCTGGAAATCTTCACTGAAGCTGCCGGTGGAGGTCATGACCCGCACCGATGCCTCGTTCACCACCACGTCGGCCAAGGTGCGGGCCTGCTGGTCTTCCAGCATGCGGGAGCTGTAGTTGGTGGTGCTGAAGGGCGTATCCATCACGTCCGACGAGCCCAGCACGCCGAGGCTGCCGGTGCGTTCGACACGGGCGGTTTCGGCCGTCACGTTGACCGAGTCCAGCCGCACGGCATCTTTGTCGGCGCCGGATTCGGCGGCACCGGCCATCAGCGGCGTGGCGATGAGGCAGGCCGCTCCCAGTGCGCTCAGTACGGCAAGGGAAAGCGCTTTCTGGTGCGGGGCGCGCGATACGGCAGTGCTACGGGACGACTGGGACATGGGCGAACGAGGCAACACATGGGGAGGGGAGTCTGCAAATGATAATTGTTCGCATAACGTTAACGCAAGGCGTGGTCACCCCCTGCGTCCGCGGACGCTTAGTGCGCTACTTCCGCCATTCGCAAGGATGCCCGCTGCAGTTGCAGCGTCGCGGCTCATCACATGAAAGGAGCACTCTTCGTCAGTCCGATTCCCGGACTGCTTGTCGACAGTGCGGTGCCGAGCTATCCGCGCGACGCTTGGTTCGGCCAAGAACCGAAGGCAATATCGGCCTCTGGCCGAAAATGGAAGTTGCTGCAGAGGGCAGGGGACGCAGCCGAAGCCGTGAGAAGGGCAGCTTCGGCCCGCCGGGCTTGGAGCCACCTCGTTGACGAGCCTCCCTCGCTGAATTTGCTGCAGCGTTCAATGTCGATCAACCAGCGATACGGTCCAGAAGCTCGGCGAGCAAGAGGCGTTCACCATCACTGATAGCTCCAACCTGTGGCAAGCGTGCACGAAGCATTACGGCCGCAGTTCGCTCACCGCTGTCGATATCCTCGGTGGCCGCTCCAACTACTGTAGCGAGCACCGCTTCGCGAACGGCATGCGACAGCCCCTGATCGCGTACCTCAGAGGGCTGCCGCAGCAGTGTCAGAATCGTCCCCGTCGCGCCTGCCTGAAGTAGTTCGAGGGTACGTGCTTCTGTGACCCGCAGACGTCCCATGCTTGCAAGTCGACGAACCTTGTCCCGCAGGAATTCCGTCCCCTGGCGCATGGCAGGGGTCTCACGCGCCCGAGTCGAACGCAACACCATCACCAGGAAGATGGCGGGTCGCGTCAGTCCGAACTCAATGTGTAGATCCCATCCCTCGCGCAGTTCCTGCAATGGGTCCGTCGTTGCCTCCCGTCGGGCCTTGGAGCCGACGTAGGCCTGCAATGCGCGCTCTGCAACTGCGTCAAGCAGGCCGTCCTTGCCGCCGAACAATCGGTACAGGATTGGCGGCTGAACACCCGCTGCCGCAGCGACGGCGCGAGTCGTTGCCGCTTCGATTCCCTGGGTCGTAATCAAGTCTTCGGCCGCAGAAAGGATCCGCTCGCGGTGAGTATTTTTTGCTTCTGGTGGAAGGCTCGAAGTCATGTATGAAATTCAGCGAAGCTGCCTGGAAGTATTCTGGAGCTTTGTCTCCAGATAGCTACGTAGCGTCGCGGCTGGGCGGCCAAGCAGATGTGCCAAGGTCGGATCGACTGTGGCGAACTCACCGGCTTCCGCGGCGTGGAAGTAACCAAGGACTATCTGCACCGTCGATTCAGGCATGCCTGAAGATCGCAGAGCAGATGCCATTACTTCCTGGGTCACAACCTTACGCACGATCGAACGACCCAGGAGGTCAGTTGCCAGCGCGGCCAGGTCGGCCAGGTCGAGTGCTGCATCACCTGTCAGCGGCGGCGTCGGGCCATCGAATTGGGCCTTGCCAGCCAACAACAGTGCGTCCACGGCCGCCAGATCATCGTGCATGGTCCACGCCACCTTGCCGTCGGCCGGCCCAGTAAGCGCTCCCGAAGTGAAACCCACCTGATTCATCATGTAGGCGCTGCTGGCGTAATAGCCGTGACGCAACGCCGTCCACAGCAGGCCCGACCGTAGTTCTTTCCCATGGCGCTTGGGGTCAGCTCTCCGAGCCTGTCGGCGCTTGGGGGGAACTCCGAAGCGAAGCCGGCCGTACCGGCGGCTTGGGCTGGCTATAGGGGCAGGGGCGAGTCAGCGTTGACCCTGCCAGAGCAGAGCCAAGCTTTGCCCTTCGCAGTATCGCTATTGATTATCGACCTGACCGCGGTATCTGCCCAGGTGACACGACTCAAACGAAACAGCGGCCGGTGTTCTCGCTGAGGCTCAGGCGGGGGACGTATCGGTGGTGCTTCGCCAGACCATTGCGACGAGCCAGAATGAGAATAACTGGACGATGTCGGCGGCCGCAGCCTCACACTCCACGTGTGCTTTGCGAGTGAGGGGGTGCTCAGGTTCAATTGTGCCAACCACGGCATCCCCGAGGAGTATGTCGTAACCTCGTGCTATCAAGGCCTGTTGCTTTAGGAGAAAGGCATCCTTTCCCCAAGTCAGATCGAACGAGCGACCCGCTATGCCGCGCTTTTTCGCGACGGCGACAATGTTCTCGCCCTGTTCAAGGGTCCAGCACGCATTCACCCATCCCTTCTTTCGGACAACGAGTCTACTGTCATTGAACAGGATGCTGCCCTGATCGGAGAATGGCTCGAACATGATCTGCGCGTCGCCACGAGCAAGGCCAGAAACCACATAGTTCCACGAAAACACAGAGTGGGGCGTGCATTTCAGCATCGGATCCGACCTCGGCACTGCGAAGTTACAGTATCCCTCGTGCGTCCCCGGACAGGGACGTTCTGGACAACGCTGCAGCAAATTCAGCGGTAGTGCCGGCCGTTGGCCGGCAATCTGGAGGTCCATCAAGTCTATGTTGAGAGACCCTCTGTTCGTCGCAGAGATTTGACGGCAAGCTAAGTCACTGATTTCTTGGGTCATAATTCTATCGCAACGCCACAATCTCCATGATCCAACGCAGATCTTTCTGTGCCTAGGATGCCAGTCGCAGACATTCCTTCCACTGGAAGGTCAGATGCCGACAATTCCGCCCTTCGGAGATCCGATGCAGACAATTCTGCATCTCAACGAACTAGTAAGGGGCGGTCCAGGTTTGGCAGGGAAGGATCCTCCATCCACTACACCTGACCGCCGGCTCTGCTTCGCTCCTTGCGGGCGCAGCCCAGCCACGCCAGAGTCAGAAGGCACGAGCTCCTTCTATGTCTGATCAACACCACTGGGCGGATCAGTGCGGCTTCATCATCGGTAGCAGAGCCGTCAAGTCGGCCGAGCAAGTGAAGGGCGGAGCTCGCGAAGCCGCGACCCAGTACCCGTTCGTATGCCCGCGCCAGGGCCTCGATCGCAGGGTTGTCAGACGGGAGGAGAGACATTGCCTGCGCGATCTCTCTTAGGACCGCCTGTGTGGGCCTACCCAATACACGGCCATCCAGGAACAGGTGCTCGCGGACTCTGTAGGCGGGGAGCAATACAACCGAAGCGCGCGAGGATGGCTGCCCCCCACCTTCCGAGGCCTCAGGCAAGCCTAAGCAGGCTCGCTCACGTGCCGAGAAGGTCGACTCGCGGAACTTCGCCGCAACTGAGGCCGTGATACGCGCCATCGGTCTTTCAAGCGCCTGAGGAAGCTCAAGAAAGAAGTCACGACCTGGCCCCATGGACGGGGCAAGGCGCGAGAACGCGGCCTTCTGGGAGCGAGCTTCGACGGATTGCCCATGACGTACGGTAGACGCCCTGATGAGCACGTCCGACGAGGCGTACTTCGGTCGGTACCAAGGGTAAGCCCTGCCGCGAAACAGGACTGCCGCCTCCTCGGCGGACGTCAGATCATCTCCCACCCCGATCAGCGTTCGCCGACCTCGACTCGCCCCGGCCCAGCGAAGGTATCGCTTTATCCAGCTGCCACGAAGGTCCTCGATCCTACCTTCTTCGTCAAGGGTATTCCGGCTCGAAACCGGGTCATGCCCGCATGGGCATAGTAGGGGAGGGGCATCGGAGCGAAAGCCATGCCATAGCGGTCTCGAGCAATGGTCGCACTGAGATGAGAGGGGTTGCGAGTGCCACGGACACCGGTTGACCCAAGGCATCTGGAACAACATCGAGTGATACCCAGTTTTCATGCACTCAGTACACCCCGACAGGTATGGACGCCAGTGCGTCGCAGAACCGCCGAATGCTTGCCAAGCAGTTGGCTGCCACAGTGGCGCGAGGATAGACGCAGCAGGAATTCTTGCCGCAATCGAAGTTCTGGCCTTTGCAGAGAGACAGAGCTGACGACACAAATCCTCGGTGTACCTTGGGCGAATGCCGAACGCACCATGACCATCACTGCAGTAAAGGCTATTGAATCTCAGCGTCTGAACAACGAATCCGAACGGGGAAATGCCGGCACTCCACGCTGGCGGTAGGTGGGCTACAGTTCTGACCTCACTGTCGCTATCCATTGATGCCTCCATCTGCTGTGAAAGTCAGCGCTCCCGATTCGCCATCAAAGGCAGCAAGATCCGAGAAGGCGACCGACATTTCAATGTCACTAGACGTGACCTCCTTGAAGCCAATTTTGCAGATGACCCTGGTCGCCAAGTAGTACGCAATGAGGCGCATAGCCTTGAGAGGCCACTCATCTTGACTGGAGTGCCCGGCTGCGGCGCGACAGCTGCAACCGGCATTCCAGATCTGCTCACTGAAATGCCGTAAACGGAACTCCCCGTCGTAGAGCTCTGGCGCAAGGCTCCTGGGCAAGGTAACGCCGGCTCCGGCGCTAGCCTCTACCTCGTCCTCGAAGCGCTCCAAGAACGTCTCAACGTCCAGGGCCCCTCGAATTCCATGCAGGCGATGGTAGCGGGTCAAGAAGCGCCCACGGACCTGAGGTGTGACCGTGGTTCTATTGATCTCTTCGCGCCGGCTGGAAGTGTGATTGTCCTGAAACAGGAAGATGACAAAGAGCGAAATGCCCTTCTTCTCCAGCGCGTTATCGATTGTAATGAAATGTTGAAAGGCGGCTTGCTCCAGCAAGTTTGCATCATCGGCGATGAAGAATAGCGATCCGCCGCCTGCAGACCTGAGCATCAGATCAACGGTATTAACGATCCTCTCGATCTTTCGGTCAGCAGCCTGGTGGGAGATCACTTGTGAGCCGAGCTGTGAAATGAACCAGTCCAGGAATGCGGACTCTCCAGGACCAAGCACCCGGAGGTTTGCCTGCTTGGCCACGTATTTGCATTCTGTCCATTCAGTGTTTGCGCAGATGAACTGCGCGAGGGTACTTTTTCCGAACCGGGTCAGCGAATGAAACCCGATACCGCGGTAGTCAACCTCAAGTGCGGAGATGATCTTGGTCAGAGCATCTTCCATGCCGCGGGTCGGGATGATGGGCTCTCCTTTGTAGTTGAACGTTGTCATTGCTTCGGCCCCTTCCTGCCCAAGTTGACCCGGCCGGTAATGGGTACGAACAAGTCCTCAGCAGGTGCTCGCTGTTGGCCGGTCTCGGCCAAAGGCAGTGTCGTTTCCTTAGCCACCGGTGAAGCCTCAGATGCCGCATCTAGGTCACGCCGGTGTCGCGTTGCTGCAAGCGCAGCGCCGTGCTCTGAGCTGAAGTTCCTTCTTACATGCTCCCTGTACGCGATGACCGCATCTTCTGCACCACTGATCTCGAAGCCATCCGTTCGGCTTCGGCGTTGGATTAACCGCCTAAGCGCAAGGCTATGCGGTGAGCGACCCCAAGGGCGGAGCGCCCTCAGGACTACGAACAGCTCTCCTGACGCGGTGTATAGATGCAAGAACCTTCCATCGTGGATGTCGACCTCTGCCGCGAATTTCTGGCCTAACAAGTCCCACCTGTTCTTCATTGATGCGGCTCGATACTTCGCGTGCCCAAAGCGCGCATAGGGCTGACGCCTCTTACGTCGATCTCCACGAATGGTTACGGAGAAGTTGTGCTTCGAAAGTGACCGAGCCCGATCCTCGTGATCCTTGGTGGCAAACAGCCATCCGCCAGACGCTGCAAAAGACTGAAGCGCCTCGACTGGCGTGCGGTTCTGGAGCGTGTTGATCGGCGATATGTTAGAAGCCGCGATCGTGACATCCATGAGATCTTCGAGTGCCGTGGGCTGCATTGGGAAGTTCTCGAATTTGTAGCCATTCGTTTTGGTCGCATCGGACAGCTCGCCCGCCGGCCGGAACCCGCCTGGCAGCTTTCGGACCACCGCTTCTTCCATCCGCTTGTTCCACGCTTCGAGGTGACCACGCGTTTCAGGAACATGGCTATGCCCAAGATGAATGACACCCATCAGCTCCGACGCCATTCGCAACCTATTGACCTTCAATTTGTGAGCCATCGCATTGTCGACACTCGTAATTGCTCCCGTTGCCACAAATCCAATGACGGACAAGGATCCGATGCACGCCCCTGGCTCATAGTTCATTGAGGGCACAACGAGGTCACGAACGGACCTTTCTCGCAAGCTTTCTGCGCATGCCGCGTTGAATTCGGTTCCGTTGTAGTTGGTGGAGAAGGAGAGCCACCAGCTAGAGCAGAGCCGCATCAGCGCGAAGTAGCCGACTATCAACCACGTCTTCGTGATCGTTTGGAAGAACGGGTTCCCATCCGCGTCCTCGCCTTCAACATTGAAATTCGTGTCCAAAGAGTGTCCATCGAACTGCACCCAGTCACCCATCTGTAGCGCAAACACTTCGTTCAGCTGGCTGGCTAGGGTTGCGTCCTCTATCTCGAAGCCATCATCTACAAACGGAGAGCCTTGACGCAGTCTTTTTAGGTACTGCAGGACGCTTCTCCTCGCACATGATTTGTCGTTAGCTGGATAGCGATCTGCCGGAACCGACTTCTGCACAGTCTTCTTCAGTAGTTTGAAGAATCGATCAAACTTGGGGCTGCGCTCATTTCTCGAAGGCAGTGGGCCGGCGTAGCCTATGAGCATTTCTTCGAATTCCGGGAGCTTTCTCAGGAACGAATTGAATGCTCCCGGTCCCGCAGCGGCTGGAAATTCTGCGGCAAGGCGTTGGCTGGTATTTCTTACTCTGTATGGCAGGCAGGCGCGCCAACCCCACGGCCGCCCATCTGGGGACGTCTGCTGTGTGTTTCGCAGCGTCAATGCAAGCGTCTTGGCGTTCAGCCCGTGACGCTTCGCGACCGCAGCGATCGAGGAGCCTGCGACGACGGCATGAACTGCGTCAACGCGAGCCTGGTAGGACTTGAGTTGGTTTGAGGTCAGCCCTTGAGGACTAAGCAGATCCCAGGACAGTAGCTCCTCGCGACTCACCCCGCTCATGGGTTTGCTCCCAGCGTAACTGACGACGAGGTCCGAAGCCTCTCATTGAAGTTGATCGCCAGGTCCCCGCGATGTACCAGAAGACAGGTCGCACTGCGAATATCCCGCCAATCGAACGTCGGGCGCAGGCTCGTTTCGATTGCATGGAAAGAGCTGACGGGGTGCCTTCTCATGTGGGTCATCACTGCGTCAATGAAGACACTGATTCCTCGCGACCGTCTAGCTGCCTGCACATAAGGAAGCAGCTCAAGTCGCGTGGCATTGGCCACCCGTGCTGCAAGAATGGACTGCAACTTCCGGATTGCAAGGTCCAAACCCGCACGCTGTGAAGCTTCCATCAGTTCGGCGCAAAACTGCTGTTCGGCGCGGAGCGCCGGAACAGTGGCGGCGGCCTGTCTGCGGAATACGATGAAGCTTTCGGTGCCACACTTCCTGGAGATCCAGAAGCAGAGCTCAACATCTCGGCCACGCACCAGTAATGTTCTAGGGCGCTCAACGTAGGTTGCCACGCTTGGATCAAACTCCAGATCCAGCGCCAAGGCCAAGCGGCATGGTTCCACGACAGCAACCAGGCGTTGGTTATTCCTTGGTGACTGGTAGTAGTAGGCGTCCAGTCTGGTGGATTCAGAGGGCGTGAGTGGGCGAGCGGTGTACGCCTCCTTGCTAGACGCGGGCGGGGTGTCTGATGAGGTGACTGAAGGGTGGGGAAGACTAGCCATGACGCCTCTCCCATTGAATCCCTAGCCGGTGGCCGGCAGGGGAGGCGGTGACCGGAGGAGCGGCAAGGGCATGGCACCGAAACTGAAAGAAGCGAGCCGCGTACCCAGCTAGCCAGTCATGGTGACTGTTCGCGGCAGTCATCACGGGGTAGTGGCGGGTGATGCCGCGCAGAGTGGCGACTAGCCGGCTTCGGCGTACAGGCCAAGCGGCATAAGAAGTTTCGGTGGGGCGCAGGTTGGGGTGATTGACCCGAGCAGTGTCGAACATTACCGGGCAGGCAGCTCCTGAAAGCATGGTTTTCTCCGGATTAGGTGCACGGTGGCACCACACCGCGAGGGACGGGGCGGGCCAGGGCGCAACCTTCACTCGGGTCGGCATATGCCGGCCCATGTAAAGGCAACACCTGTCTGGCCGACCATCACTGGCGGCTTGACTTCGCGGAAGAAATGAAGGAGCCTAAACCTGTTGGTGTTTAGTACTTCCTACCTCTCGCTCTTTCGAGAGGCTAATGCCCTCGTTGACGCGGGGGCATTGTCATTTCCAGGGGTCAGAGAGGGCGGTTTCAGCTCATGCTCAGGGCTTCCTGGTGGGTTGGGAAATGCGGCTAGCCGCCGGACGATGCCTTCGCAGAATCCACGAAGGCGGCAACATCGACAGTGTCGGCAAACCAGCCGCGGCGCTTGGGCAGCAGGAACATTTGGAAGGGCAGCGACCCGCGTGCGCGCGCCTTGGCCAACGACGCAGTGCTCTTGTAGCCAAGGATCCTTGCGGTCTGGGCCGCAGACAGAACAGCGCCGAAGGTGCGCAGGTACTTCGTTTCGAGCGAGTCTTCGGACATCTGCCGTACTCAGTCGTGGTCTGGCCGCGCAAGGTCGCGCACTGACAACAACTCTACTCGTGCGCGCAACCCCCTGCAATATGGCTAACATATTGATTGCAATGCACTTAATTGCGGGCAATTAGGCGTGGAAGCACTTTCAAATCGCATGGTTGGGAATGCGAAATTGCGCCGGTTGGGCTTTCAAAGCTTGAAAGCTTGCGGTTGAGTTCCTCGTGTCATTAGCGACCGCTTGTGAGGAGCTAGGAGACACCCCGGTAGCGTTCGACTCCTGCAACGTTCCGAAAAGCGATCTCCCTTGAGGAGCGCCCCCCCCATGGATAGGGCATCCAGAGCCGGTGCTTAGCCGGGTTCACCCCCGAAATCACGGACGGTTGAAAAAGGGTTGAAAACTTCAATTCCTGCCTTGCAACTCTTCGCCGCATCCTTGGGTTGTGGAACCGCTCGATGTATTCAAACACATCGGCTCTTGCCGCATCGAGGGTGGCGTACTTCATGCGATGAACCCGCTCTCGCTTGAGCATGCCGAAGAAGCCTTCGCATGCGGCGTTATCTCCACAGTGGCCCACCGCACTCATTGAACACACCAAGCCATTGGCTTTCAGATAGTTCTGGTAGTCGCCGCTCCGGAATTGGCTGCCGCGATCGGAGTGCAGGATCACTGAGTGACTGCCCTGGCGCTGCCAGATGGCCATCTGCACGGCCCGGATCACCATCTGCCGGTCTTGCCGGTGGTGCATCGACCACCCGATCACGCGCTGGTCGAACAGATCCAGCACGATGCACAGATACAGCTTGCCCTGGTGGGTCTTGATCTCGGTGATGTCAGTCACCCACTTGGTCTCAGGCTCCAATGCGGTGAAGTCACGTTCCAGCAGGTTGCGCACGCCCGGGGGCGTCAAGGCCGGCTGGCCACGTTGGCCACGGCGCTTCGGCCGTGGCCAACCCTGCAGGCCGTCAGCCGCCATCAGTCGAGCCACCCGGTTCAGGCTGGCTGACTCGCCTTGGTCGGCAAGGTCTTCGTGCATGCGCCCAGCGCCCAGTGTGCCCCGACTGTCCTCGTGCAACTCGCGGATACGGCTGAGCAGGCGCTTGTTGTCGCGCTGGCGGGCGCTGGGCAGGCGCTTGCTCCAGTCGTAATAGCCACTGGCCGATACCTGTAGGCAGCGGCACATCAGCCGAATCGGAAACTCATCGCGGCAACGTTCGATCACCTGATACCTCAGGATGATCCCTTGGCAAAGAACGTCGCCGCTTCTCGCAAAAAATCGCGTTCCTTCTTGATCCTGGCCAGCTCACGCTTCAGGCGGGCCATCTCTTCGTCCCGGGGCGTCCCGGCGCCGCCGAAAGCGACCTTGCCCTGGCTCTGGGCCTCCCGCTTCCAGCGGGTCAGCAGGGTGTCTCGGATCCCCAGCTCCCGGGCCACCCGGGCGCAACTGACACCGGGTTGGTTGGCTTGTTCAACCGCACCGCGCTTGAACTCCGCACTGAACTTCCTTCGCTTCGACATGAACACTCCTCAGGGCCTCAATCGGCCTTCTTGTAAGTGTCCGTGATAACGGGGGTGAACCCGCCGGAAGATCAAATCAGAAAGCATGATGCACTGGGAATCGCGGAGTAGAGGGCGGCGTAGAAGACGCAGTCGAGCAGAAGACTCGGACGCCGGGTTGTGAGGTGCTTTGGGCCGGAAGTTGTCCTCCGCCAAACGCGGGAGGAGGCATCCAGCTTCATGATTAGGATTCGTTATCGGGGGTAGGGTAGATGCCCACTTCTGGCCGAAGTCGGACATCTGCGAGATGGATTGCCGCCGCTGGGACGTATGCCGGCGAGGGCGACATCACGCACGCCGCTTCCCTCGATCCGGTGAGGCAGTCGTTCCATGGACGTACTGTCGAGCTGGTGGCTCGATGGGGTGCAATGGCGATGGATGAGGACTGTATGAGGGAAAGACCCTGGCGACCGTCGGCCCTCTTGTTTCCCGAAAGCCAAATGCAATGGCTGCCAAGGGGTGACGCCCCCACCTGATTCGAGGGGGATTCATTCAATCAAGGTGCCATGGTGCCGACTTTACCGGATCGATAGCGTGCTGCTACTTTACAGGCGGTGGCAGCAGGGTAATGAGCGCCATCCAAGGTGCAATGGTCAGGGCGGTAGCGAGGTAAGACCTCTTCAAGCACTTGAACTTAGCGACCAGGATCTTGGAATTCCTCCAGCATTGGCCCAACACGTCGCGCTCAAACCCATCCAGCGTTCTGGTTTCACACGCGCGCAGGAACTCAGACTCGGTCATTTTTTCGATTCGACTAAAGAAGATCAGCGAATTGGATCCGCCGCGAAGATCGGGAAAATAGCCCAACCACAGGTTCCAGAAGCTCAAAGTGAGGGGCGTCAGGAACAGCACGCCAACGACTGAAACAAGCAGGGTGAGATCTTCTGGCTTGGGGATTCGGGTGGAGAGCATCGCCAGCATGCCCAGGTTGATGCCCAGACCCACCGATAGCTTCGTGTCCACTCGCGAGAAGAAGCCAAGAACGAGTTGAAGCTGCTGCCATGCAGCGTTAACGCGGTCGCTTTGATTTGGCTGGCGGTCGCCAGTATCTCGAACTTCTTGCATGTTGAGGGTTCTCTTTCTTCGTGCATCCGACTTGCTTGCGCCGGATGGCGTTGCGAAGACCGCATGTCTCCAAGGTCCCGCAGCAAGCCATTCCCGCTGCAGCGCATTGATCAAGGAAGGCCCTGTCGGCTAGCGCGCAGCGGTGCCGCTCCAGGACATAGGTCGCCAGAGCTTCGGCGTGGTCCGCGCATTCCGCTGTCGTGCGCTTCGGTCGGCAACCGCAGGGGCAGGCCAGCTTTCCGGAAATCAGGGAATTGCTGCGAAGTGAAACGCGCGCAATCAGTTGATCGCCACGCCACAGCTCCAGTCGACGCTTTCCCGGCCGCACATCTTGCCGGACTTCGAACAGACCGGCTTGCGCCGCCGCCTTGAATTCTGGGCCCAGGCATTCGGCCGCCTGCTCCGCGATAGCTTGATGCTTGGCCGCGTCGCCATGGGCGCGGCCGTTTTCTGCACCTGGGAAGACCCTGCGTACATTCGCGCTGATTTGATGGGCCAAGAATCGATACACCGTCGACCACCACTGTCTGGCTGCCGCTTCGTCGATAATGTGCCCCGGCTTACCGTCACCCCATCCCAGGCAGAAGCTTTGGTTGGGGTTGATGTGTCTGTCAGGGCAGAATTGCGGAAGTTGGTGGTGTCCTGGGGCTTCCTTAGCAGACACGTGCTCCCCGGCGATGGAGATCGCCAGGGTGAAAACATGCACAGCCCCGCCTGGACGAGTGACCGAGATCTCAGCCCTCCCTCCGCCTGCGGCGCGATGCAGCGTGGCACCGTAGTCCGATGCCACGCCTTGCAGCAATTCGAAGGCCAACGCCATCAGTGGATATCTGAGTGCGGGCGGATCGGCTGTTCAAGGCCGGGAACCACCGCGGGGGCCGCCTCTGCGTAATGGGCCGCCAACACCGCCTTGGCCACTGGGTCACCCGACGCGGCCAGTTCTTCCACCGCTGCCGCGTAATCGAGGTTGGCCACCTTTCGGTCAGATGCGAACACTCGACGAACTGCGTCGGTACCGGCGTTGTAGGCCTTCTCACCGATCGCGGTCTGCACGCCATCGCACTGCCGCTGTTCGGCCTCCGAGGCCAGCACCGCCCTGCCGGTTGCGCAGCGCACCAAACTGCCCTTCATTCCCAGCCGGGACAGTGCCAGCGGCCCAAGCTCAAAGCCGATGGCCAGACCCAGCTCCTCGGTGATCGAACCCTCGGAGTTCAAGTAGTCAATGGCCACGGCGAAGCTGCTGCGAAGTGCGCCTGCGCACTGTACAGCTGTACTCACCGTCGCTTCGGTGTCGGTCTCCTTTGAGGTACCTTCCAGCAGCACGCCTTGCAGGCAATCGCCGATAAAGCGAATGCGCCGCCCGGCAAAGTCCAAGTGCACTACCGCATCCAGCTCTGACCGCAGCACGTGGAGAGCGCGTACCAGATGCTGCGGATCCTCATCCAGATGCTTATCTACGAAGTTGGTGAAGCCGTCGATGTCTGCATACAGCGACACACCCTCGAAGCGCTTGGACTTGGCAGCGCTAAGCAGGCTGAAGTCCAGATCGGAAATCGGCGGGGTAGGGCGGCTGAATTCGAATTCGCCAATGGGCAGGTCCTCCTGCTCCTCCTTCCAGAGCTCTATGATCCGCGTCTTGGAAACGCCCAAGCCTGCCGCCTCAACGCAGGCCGCCACCTGATCCTGGGTCAGCGGCGTGGTGCGGTCTTTGTCGCCGCTCAGCGCCGGCAGCTCGAGCAGCGCCCGTGCACCATGGGTGAGGTAAATGCCCTCCGCCACGCCATGGCCGGCGCACTTGGCGGCCTGATTTGCCGGGGAGCCCAGGAAGAGCGGCTCGCGGCTGGCGCGGCGACCGTTGTTGACGGCCAGTGCCAGCCCGCTGTCGATACCCACACGGACCTGTGCATTAGGGATGTGCTCATCCGTATCGCCCGTTTCGGCCAGAACGTCGATGGTCAGCTGGGCAATGGCCACCGCGCGCTCGATCCGTGCGCGCTCATCGGCATCGCCATAGGGCTTGGTGACCACCGCATGCAACCGTTGGTTGTGGAAATCCACGCGGACCGTCTCACTCTCGACCAGGAGGCGGTGGACGGCGCGGTAATGCTGATTCAGGAAGCGGAGAGCGCGCTTGTGGCACGTTTCCCCTTCAACATTGGTGCAGTTGAGCATGTCCTGCAGATTGACGATGTCGATGTAGACATGCGCGCCGTTAACCCGATAGGCGCGGTTGACCGCGATATTGTCCAACGAGGTCTCGCGCGTGTAGTCACGAATATCGACCTTACGGACTTCCTCGTAACGCGTGGTAAGGCGCTTCTTGGTGCGGTCTTCCTTCCAGCTATGTCCCATCGTCCTGCTCCCTGCGGCCAAATGGAGACCGAGCCGGAGCGGGTCGCGTCGCTCTCGGGCCGGGCACCAACCGGTTTTCGGCTGGTTCATTTGTCGTATATTGGGAGCCAGTTCACACTTTCAAGGGAGGGAAGGTATGGGGGCGAGCATTATCGAGCGACTTTCTGCCGACGGCGGCAGGCGACTGGTGGCGGCCTTGGCCGAGTTCCGCACCCTGGCGGGGCTGGAGGCTGCTGCCACGCAGCTGGCTGAGGCCGGGGAACTGCTGGAAGTCGCGGCTGGCGCGTCCTTCATCACGCAAGAAGATGCCGAAACCGACGTGTTTTTCATCGTTGCCGGTGCGGTGGACGTGATCGTCAATGGCAAGGTGGTCAATACCCGCCGAGTCGGGGAACACGTGGGGGAGATGGCAGCCATCGAGCCGACCCAGTTGCGTGCGGCCACCATTACCGCCACCGAGCCCACAGTGGTGTTGAAGGTGCCTGAAAGCGATTTCAGTCGCGCTGCCGATGCACACCCATTGATCTGGCGGCGCTTGGCAGCTGCTCTGTCGCGCCGGCTGAAGGAGCGTAACCGAATGATTACGGCCCCCCGCGAACGGGTCCGGGTCTTCGTGATGTCCTCGGTGGAGGCGCTGCCGGTCACCCGCCTGCTGGTGCAGCATTTCGAGCACGATCCCTTCCTGACGGTGGTCTGGGACCACGGCGTTTTCCGCGCGGCCAACTACACCCTTGATGAGCTGGAGGCCCAGCTGGAGCAGGCGGACTTTGCAATTGCCGTGGCGCATGCCGACGACATGGTGATCAGCCGCGGTGACGAGTGGCCGGTCATGCGCGACAACGTCGTCTTTGAGCTGGGCATGTTCATTGGGTTTCTGGGACGTCGGCGCGCCTTCCTGATGGAGCCGCGCGAAGACAAGCTGAAGCTGCCGAGCGATCTGGCGGGGCTGACTACCGTTCCTTACCGATACAAACCTGGTGCCGATGCCCGTGCCTTGCTGGCACCGGCGTGCGAGCAGATCCGCGCCCGGATTCTCGCCGCTGGACCGAGAGACTGACCATGACAGTGCTGGAAGAGATGACGGCAGCAGTGGAAGCGATCACGCAAAACCAATGGTCAACCCGACAGGGCCAGGTCGTGCCCGATCCTGAGGATCTGCGGCTCGGCAACGACGCAGTCGAGTTTGATCGCGCCACGGTCCTGTACGCAGACCTTAAAGGCTCCACCAAGATGGTCGATGCCGAGCATTGGTGGCTGAGCGCGGAGATCTACAAAGCGTTCCTGCATTGCGCCGCCACCATCATCAAGAAGGAGGGCGGCAAGATTACCTCCTACGACGGTGACCGCGTCATGGGTATCTGGGTCGGTAACCGGCAAGCCACGCCAGCGGCCAAGGCAGGGTTGAAAATAAACTACGCGGTCAAGAATATCGTCGTGCCGGCACTGCGGCGCCAGTATCCGCACTGGGCCGGCACCGTGAAGCAGGTGGTCGGAATCGACAGTAGTAGAGGGTCGGCAGGGAATCGTTACGTACAGGGCCAAAAACCGCCTAAGCGATTGAAACAAAATCATAATTTCCTTGTCCCGATAGCGGATCTCCCCGTCTATGGGGCCTGTTCAAGGACTTTCGCTGTATAGCTCAGCGGCGCCACTTCCCTATCAAGGTCGAGATGGTAGTCGCCGAAGCGATTGATGTGGCTGGTCCGATACGGCGACAGGCCGGCCAGGATCTCGGGCGTCAGTTCAATCCCCTCCTTCCGCATCTCAGCCAAGGTGCGGCTCATGCCCTCCACGTTGTGGAGGATGATCATGTTGGCGACCAGCTGGCTGTACTTGATGATCTTGCGCTGCTCGTGTTGGACGTTCTCAGCAATGATCCCCTGGCTGCCAAAGAAGACCCACTTCACGAAGCCGTTGTACTCCTCGCTCTTGTTGGTCGCAGCATGGATCGTTTTGCAGATCTCGTTGTCATCAATGTAGCGCAGCAAGAACAGCGTTCTGACGGCCTTGCCAAGTTCCCGGAAGGCGAAGTACAGCTTGTTCTTCCGACTATAGGTGCCCAGCCGGCGCAGGATCGAGGACGCGGTGATCTTGCCCAATCGGATCGAGATCACCACCCGCAGCATGTCGTGGAGATGGGTGGCGATCAGTTGCCAGTCGATGCTGTCTCCGAACAATGCCTGGATGTTCTTATAGGCCCTGCCAGGTTCGGGCCGGAAGAAATTCAGATCCTTGATGTTTCGTATCCTGGGCATCAGCTGGATGCCCAGCATGTGGGCCAGACCGAAGACCGGGTAGCTTTGGGCCTGCGTGTCGCCATGGACGATCTCAGGCTGGATGTCGGACGTGTTGGCCAGCAGGCCGTCGAGGATGTAGATGCCCTCGTGCACGCCACAGGGAATGAAGTGACTGAACAACGCCACGTATTTGTCGGATACGTGGTAGTAGCCGATGCCACCGTAACCGCCGTAACGGATGTGGTACTCCGACAACAGGTTGTCCTCGTAGACGCTCCATTTGGTGCCATCTGCTGAGGCGCTCTTCCCGCTGCCCCAATAGCCCGGCAAGTCGAATTTGTTGTAGGTATTGATGACCTCCACGATGGCCTTCTCAAGCACATCCTCGGTCACGTATTTGAGGTTGAGCCAAGCGACCTGGCGCCGACTGAAACCCTTGATCGACCGCGCCGTCTGCGTCGGCCCCAGGTTGCAGCCATAGCAAAATAGCGTGGTGATCACACGTCGGGGCAGATCTTCGACTTGGCTCTCGGTACCGGCGATCGGGCGGAAGAAACGGTGCAGATCCAGCCATTGGCTGGCATCGATCAGGACATCTACGATGCTGGACTCTGGGAGCCGTTCGGCGATGAGGCGATCCACGGCGGTAATCGCGCTGGAGACTTCGGCCCGTTGCCCCTTCCGCAGCACCAGGCGCCCATCTAGGATGTCCGCATGCGCGTTTTCCGGGAAACGCGCGTCAACCTCATCGGCCAAGGCGGTCAATTGTGCACGCAACCCCGCCACGAAAGACTCGGCGTCGGTGGGCAGGCCTGACACCTGACCATAGGCTTCCAGTTCCTGGGCCAAGGTGGCTTCATCGACCAGCTGCTCGCGGTAGTCGTCAAACCGTTCGCTGCTGGGAATGAAGAGATCTCCGGATTTCAGCTCGTCTTTGACCTGCACCAGCACGGCCACCTCAAAATACTTCCGGTGCATCCAGCCGGCGCCGGCCGCGCTGGCCCGCTTGCCGAACACGTGCTGACGCCAGAGCTTGGACATCCAGTCGAAGTCCTTTTCCGGGTCCAAACCGAGGGAAGCGACCTCGATCAGCTCACGGCGCTGGTTGCGCAGCGAGAGCACGGCTGCGATCAACGGCTCCATGCCGGCATCGTGGCTGGTCGCCCGCAAGTTCATCAGCTCAAGCCCATTGAACAGCAGCGGCCTGACCGCGCCATAGGGCTGCAGCATGAAAGGCAGGTAATTCTTCCCGGCGTAGGCCATATGTTCTTCGCATTCGGCCAGCAAGGTCGACACTTCCGCTTCCAGGCTGTTGTCGATGGCATCCACGCGCTGACTATCGCTGCCGTCGAGCTGATAGGCCTGCAGGATCTCCTTGAGCTGGCCGATGAGGAAGTCGGCCCGCTTGGCATGTTCGAGCTGGTAAGCCAGCAGCTTCTGCTGGGCCGTGTTCTCCAGCCCGCGCACCTGCTTGATGAACAACTCGGCTGCATCATCCAGCGTCTTGGCGTGCTGGGAGCGAATGAAGATGGTGGCCAGCGCATAGCGCTTGTCCTCAGCCAATTCGGCCAGTTCGCTGGCGTCATAGGCCCGAGCCATTGCACGGAATTGCTTGAGCTTGGGCACCGGCACATCGATGGGAGGCAGTTGGTCAGCCAACTGCTGCAGCATGCGGATGTGCTGCAGATAAAAACGAACTTCCTTGTTGGTCGGCCGGCCAGGCTCGCGCTTGAGCGATTGCCAGCCAGTAAATCTGGAGCCTTCCGGTGCGCGCAGCAATTCGTCAATGAGCGTGCGTGTGGCAGGCGTCAGTGCGTGGCTGATGCTGCGGTAGTACCCCAAATTGACCCGCTCGCGTGCGCCAATGGCGGCCAGCTCCAAGGTGCGGAAGCCTGGCAGTTCGTAGCGGTGGTGCACCAGCTCTTCGAGCAGGACGTTCACGATGTCCGGGATAGTGTGCTTGGTCTGGGCTGCTCCGGTGGCCACTGTGTCCAGCCAAGACAACCCAGCTTTGTCCAAGGGACGCACCCCAATGAACTGCCGCAGCTGCGGCATATGCCGGCGCTGGCTGCCGGAGGCGTCATAGCGTTCGAGCTGGTCGGTGTCCAATACGCGCCCGAGTCGGGCGGCCTTGGCGATGTGCTTCCGGATCCGCTCGGGCACTTCGGCCAACACTGTGAGGTAACCCAAGCGCTGGAAGAGCTTGAGATGGATCAGTACCGCCAGTTGCGGACCCGGCTGGGTGGTCAGCTGCTTGGCGAATGCAATCTCAGCGGCGGTGGGGGTAGAGATCTCCTCCAGTTCCTTGGCGGTGGGATCAGGCTTCAGTCGCGGGTAGGCGGTCTCGTGAAGGGTAGCCATTGGATCCGGAGGTTATGAGGGGATCAATCCCAGTGCCGGCCGTCGTCTGTATTGAGAGACGCTTCCAGGAAACACTGGTGCGTATCGGCCATGCGGTGCATGTCATCGAGCAACGTGGCCAGGATTTCATCCAGATCCCGATCGGGATCGGTGGGAACAGTTAACCGGTACTCGCTGCTGGCGGTGTTCAGACGCACTGCCTGGAACGGAGCCAAGCAGATCTCTTCAATCCGGCCCCGGGCCTTGGCCGCGCCGCGGCCCGCGCGGGCAAACGGGGTCAGCACCATGCGCAGACGGAGCTGCAGCGCAGATTTGCCCTCGGGTGCCGGCAGTGCCATCGCCGGTACCGGCGCGGTTGGACTGGGTAGGCTCGCTTCAATGCGGTCCCGGGCAAACGGGTCACGCCCATCCAGGTAGCGCATGGCCGACTGCACATCGCGCCAGCCCACGTACTCCATCAACGCCTTCATGTCCCAGCCTTGGTCGTTGGCCCAACTGGCAAAGCCGCGGCGCAACGAATGGCTGCTGTGGAGCCCCGCATCGGCAAAGCCGGCACTGGTCAGCAACTCGCGTAGCAGGCGCACCAAGCTATTGGGATGGAGGCCTTCGGCGCTCACCTGGCCCCATTGGTTGACCGCCCGAAATACCGGTCCTTCCTGCAGGTCGGCCGCCTGCAGCCACACCTGGGTCGCCTCCACCGGGCACAGCCGCGACAACGCCGGCACCTTGTAGGTAACGCCGGCCGCTCGGCGATCGCCCTTGCTGCGCGGCAGGAAACAGGTCATCCCCTGTCCCGGCACCAGCGTGAGATGGGCCACGTCCAGACGCAGCAGTTCATCGCCGCGAAAGCCACGCCAGAATCCGAGCAGCACCAGCGCTCGGTCCCGTTGGTGGCGCAGCGCTGCCGCTCCGTCGCCCCGCGCGCGTGCCGCCGCGATCGCAGCGGCCAGCCAGTCGTCGAGCTCGACCAGCCGCCGAATCTGAAGCGGCGCGGCTTGCTTGACCTGCCCGGGGTGCAGGGTCTGGATGCCTTTGAGCACCTTGCGCACCAGCGGCGACCGGGTGGGATCGACAAATCCGTGGTCGCGGTGCCAAGAGGCGATGGCCGCCAGGCGTTGGCGAAGGGTGCTGGTGGCCAGGGTCTGCGCATACGCGGCCAGGTATCGGGCCACGCTGTCAGGTGTCGCTGGGAGGTGGCCTTGCCACTCGACTTCAAAGTGCCGCAGCGCCGACGCATAGCTGCGCACCGTGTTCTGGCGCGTGGCCGCATCGAGGTAGCGGTCCAGTTCGGTCACTGGCGCGTGGCCTCCACAGCGACCGGCTGCCGCAGGGTCGACAGGATGGTGCATTCCGCCCGCTGCCCACCGTGGCAACTGGCAATCACCCGTTCCAACTCGCTGGCCATGCGCTGCAGGTCGGCCATGCGCGCCCGCACGTCGGTCAGATGGCTGCGTGCCAGCCGATCCACGTCCCCGCACGAAAGCTCCTCATCGCCGGCCAGCTGCAGCAGGCTGCGGACCTCCTCTAGGCTGAAGCCTAGGTCCCGGCCGCGCGCAATGAAGCGCAGCCGCTCGATGTCGGCCGGGCCATAGACCCGGTAGCCATTGCCCGAGCGCCCCGGGCGCGGCAGCAGGCCGATCCGCTCGTAATAGCGGATCGTCTCCAGGTGGCATCCACTGGCGTCGGCAGCCTCACTGATTTTCATTCGTAGTACGCTTGACTCCGTAGTAGCTACGGACTTTACCCTCACCTGCTGTGTCATGCCAGCGGCCCGCCCGGGCCCGGCTTCCCTGCGACTGGAGATGTTCCGATGAGTGATTGCGGCTGCCACCACGAGGCCAAGAATGCGCAGGAGCGGCGCGTCCTCTGGATCGCCCTAGCGTTGAACGCGGCGATGGCCGTGATCGGCGGCATCGCCGGCTGGATTGCCCATTCCACTGGCCTACTGGCCGACGCTCTGGACATGCTGTCCGATGCCACCGCCTATGCCATTGGCCTGGTCGCTATCGGGCGCACGGCGCGATTCAAGGCCAATGCCGCGTGGGTCAGCGGCAGCGTGCTGCTTGTGCTGGGTGTGGGCGTGTTGGTTGAGGTCGGCCGTCGCGTGATGTACGGCGCCGAGCCGGTCAGCGGCTGGATGATTGGCACCGCCCTGCTGTCGCTGGCGGTCAATATGACCGTGCTGCGCATGCTGGCGCCGCTAAAGTCCGGCGAAGTGCATCTGCGAGCGACGTGGCTGTTCACGCGGGCCGATGTGGTCGCCAATGTTGGGGTGATCCTGGCCGGTCTGTTGGTGTGGTGGCTGGCCAGCCCGTACCCGGATTTCGTGATCGGCGCCCTGATCGGCCTGTATGTGATCAAGGAAGCCTTCGAGATTTTGGGTGATGCCCGCCGGGCACGTGCCGACGCGCGCAAGACGGCTGCATGACCAGGTTTGGCCGGCAGGGCTCGGGCCTGCGCTGGCTTCTGCTGGCGCATCTGGCCGTGGGCCTGGTGACACAGCCGGTGCTGGCCCTGGTCGGCGAGCTGCATGCCCAAACCCACCTGGTCACTGCCGACCGCGGCCCGGCAGTGGCGCCGCCAGCTTCCGAGCGTGGCGTAGACGCCGCCCTGCACCGGCTTCAGCAGCTGGTGCTGTGTTGCAGCCAGGCCGCGCCAGCGCCTGAGATCCTGCTGGCCGTGGCGGACATCGGCCGGCATTTTCCGGTGATCCAAGCCAACACGCGCTCTTATCCGCACGAGCATCCGGTCGCGCCGTTCCGGCCTCCGATCGCAGGGTGATGTCCGCCGGCAGTGCCGGCCCAGCGACCCGCTGCTGCGCGCGGTGGTGATCGTTTGTTGATATCGAAATCTTTCGGAGTACTTCCATGCATGTGCGATTGGCGGCCTTGGCCGCATGGCTGCTGTTGGGCAGCGCGGCGACGACGGCGGCGGCCGCGGCCGCCGAGTTGATGACCTTGGACGACGCGTTTGCACGCGTGGCCCAAACCCACCCCGAGCTGCGCTTGGTCGATGCGCGGGCCATCGTGCTCGCTGCCGAGCGCGACCAGGCCGTACAGCGGCCACCGTGGACGTTGGGGGCGGAGGTCGAAAATGCGCTGGGCAGCGGCGCCGCTCGCGGCCTGGACAGCGCCGAGCTGACCCTGAGCCTGAGCTCGGTGCTGGAGCGCGGCGGCAAGCTCGACGCCCGCCGCACCTTGGCCCAGGGCCGGATTGATGCACTGGCCGTGCAGCGGGAGACCGGCCGACTGGACCTGCTCGCCGAAACGGCGCAGCGCTACCTGGCCGTGGTCGGTGCCGATCGGCAACGCAGCCTGGCGGACAAGGATGTTGGCCAGCGCCAGCGAACCGTGGCCGCTGCCCGGCAGCGCCTGGAGGCTGGCGCGTCGCCCGAGTCGGTGCTGCTGACTGCGCAGGCGGCGCTGGCGCGCGCAGAGCTGACCCGTGATCGCGCCGAGCAGCAGCGAATCGCCGCCCGTCAGCATCTGGCCGCACTGTGGGGCGAACGGGCTCCCAGCTTCGAGGTGGCCGCAGCCGATCCGATGACCTTGCCCGCGATCGCGTCCATGCAGACATTGGCCGAGGAACTGGAGCGCACTCCCGAGCTGGCGCAATTTGCCGACGCCGGCCGGATCGCGCAGGCGCGACTCCAGCTGGCGCGCTCGGCGGCCTCGCCAGACTTGTCGTGGCAGCTGGGCGTGCGCCGCCTGCAGGAGACTGACGACACCGCGCTGGTGGCCAGCCTGTCCATGCCGCTGGGCAGCCGCAGCCGTGCGCAGCCAGAGATCCGCGCCGGCGAAGCCGAACTGGAGGTGCTGGCAATCGAGCGCGAGGCCAAGGGCCTGTCGCTGTATTCCACGTTGGTCGAGGCCCATGGCCGCTATACCGTGGCGCAGGCCGAGGTTGCACGGCTGCAAGGCGACGTGCTGCCGAAGTTGGCCCGGGCCGAGCAGGCCGCCGAGCGCGCCTATCGCGCCGGCGCGATCAGCTACCTGGAATGGGCACAGTTGCAGTCCGAACGCACGGCCATGGCCCAGCAGCAGCTGGACGTGGCGCTCGATGCGCAGCGCGCCCTGATCGAAATTCAACGACTGACCGGCCAAGCGCTTGTAACGCCGCCGTCGGCCGCTTCCATTGGAGAAACCCCATGAATCGCTTTTCCTGGACCGCACTGGGCATGGCCCTGATGATGCTGGCCGCCTGCAACGCGTCGGCCCCCAACGAAGCGTCCGAAGGCGGCGCCGCCGCTGAGGGCGAAGAGCACGGCGAGCACGAGGAAGCGCCGCTGGAAACCAAGATTGCCGCCAAGGCGGCGCAGGCGGCGGGTATCCAGGTCGCGCCGGCAGGCCCCGGTGAGATTGCCGATGAGCATGAGGTGCAAGGGCTGTTGTCCCCGATTGACGGTCGCATCGCGCAGGTCACGGCACGCTTCCCCGGGCCGGTCCGCTCCGTGCGTGCGGGCGTGGGTGATCAGGTACGTGCCGGCCAGGCACTGGCCACGGTGGAGAGCAACCTGAGCCTGACGACCTATACCGTCACCGCGCCGATTAGTGGCGTGGTCATGGCGCGCACGGCCGCCGTGGGCATGGCGGCCGCTGAGGGCGCGCCACTGTTCGAGGTCGCCGACCTGTCCACCCTGTGGGTGGACCTGCACATCTTTGGGGCCGACGTCCAGCACATCGGTGCCGGCGTGCCGGTGACGGTCACCCGCTTGAGCGATGGCGTCACGGCGCAGACCACCTTGGAGCGCGTCCTGCCCGGCACCGCCACCGCCAGCCAAAGCACCATTGCGCGCGCCACCGTGGCCAACACCGATGGCCTGTGGCGTCCGGGTTCGGCGGTCAAGGCGCGGGTCACCGTGGATCGCCAATCGGCGGCGCTGGTGGTGCCAATCACCGCGCTGCAGACCGCAGAAGACCAGGACGTGGTCTACGTGCAGCAGGGCGAAACCTACCACACCCGGCCGGTGAAGCTGGGGCGCCGCGACGCCGAACGCGCCGAAGTGCTGGAAGGCCTCAAGGCCGGTGAACAGGTGGTGGTGGCCCAAAGCTTCCTGATCAAGGCCGACATCGAAAAGTCCACCGTGGAAGAGGAATGAGGCCCGCCATGCTCGAACGCCTCATTGGGCTGTCCATCCGCCATCGCTGGCTGACGCTGGTGCTCACCGCTGCGCTGGTTGCGCTGGGCGTGTGGAGCTACCGTCACCTTTCCATCGACGCCACGCCGGACATCACCAACGTCCAGGTCCAGATCAACACCCAGGCCCCGGGTTACTCGCCGCTGGAGGCTGAGCAACGGGTGACCTTTGCCATTGAAACGGCCATGGCCGGCCTGCCCAAGCTGGACTACAGCCGCTCGCTGTCGCGGTATGGGCTCTCACAGGTCACCGTGGTGTTCAAGGACGGCACCGACCTGTACTTTGCCCGCCAGCAGGTCGCCGAGCGCCTGCAGCAGATCGCTTCCCAGCTGCCCGACGGATTGGACCCGGAAATGGGGCCGATCTCCACCGGGTTGGGCGAGATCTTCATGTACACCGTGGAGGCCGAGCCCAACGCTCGCAAGCCCGACGGCACCCCGTACACCGCCACGGACCTGCGCACCCTGCAGGACTGGGTGATCCGGCCGCAGCTGCGCACCACGCCCGGCGTCACCGAGGTCAACACCATCGGCGGTTTTGAGCGGCAGATCCACATCACCCCGGACCCGGCCCAGCTGGTGGCCCTGGGCTTCACGTTGAACGACGTGGTCGCGGCGGTCATGCGCAACAACCAGAACATTGGCGCTGGCTACATCGAGCGCAATGGACAGCAATTCCTGGTGCGCGTGCCCGGCCAGCTGGCCAATCTGGAGGCGATCGGCAACATCGTGCTGGACCGCCGCGACGGCGTGCCCATCCGGGTGCGCGATGTGGCCAGCGTGGGCGAAGGCAAGGAGCTGCGCACGGGCGCGGCCACCCAGAATGGCCATGAGGTCGTGGTCGGTACCGCCTTCATGCTGTTCGGCGCCAACAGCCGGGAGGTCTCCCAGGCAGCCGCGGCCAAGCTGGACGCTGCCAACGCCAGCTTGCCTGCCGGCGTGCATGCCAAGGCCGTCTATGACCGCACCGCGCTGGTGGATCGCACCATCGGCACGGTGTCCAAGAACCTGATCGAGGGCGCGCTGCTGGTGGTGGTAGTGCTGTTCCTGCTGCTGGGCAATGTGCGCGCCTCGTTGATTACCGCGGCGGTGATCCCGTTGGCGATGCTGTTCACGATCATCGGCATGGTGCGTGGCGGCGTATCGGGCAACCTGATGAGCCTGGGCGCGCTGGACTTCGGCCTGATCGTGGACGGGGCGGTGATCATCATCGAGAACTGTCTGCGCCGGTTCGGGGAGGCGCAGCACGCGCTGGGCCGCCAGCTCAACGATGAAGAGCGCTATGACCTGACCGCCTCGGCCACCGCCGAGGTGATCCGTCCCAGCCTGTTTGGCCTGGGCATCATCGCCGCGGTCTACCTGCCGATCTTCGCGCTGTCCGGGGTGGAAGGAAAAATGTTCCACCCGATGGCGATCACGGTGGTGCTGGCCCTGACCGGCGCCATGGTGTTGTCGCTGACCTTCGTGCCGGCGGCGATCGCCACCTTCCTGCGCGGCCGCGTGGCTGAGCACGACAACCGCCTCATGCGCTGGTCGCGGGCCCGCTATACGCCGCTGCTGGATTGGGCACTGCGGCGCCGGGTCGTGGTGCTGGCAGGCGCGGCCGTGCTGGTGGTGGGCTGTGGCGTGCTGGCCACCCGCTTGGGTTCGGAGTTCGTGCCGAGCCTGGATGAAGGCGACATCACCTTGCAACCCATGCGTATTCCCGGCACCAGCCTGGAGCAGTCGGTGGCCATGCAGGAAACGCTGGAGAAGCGCCTGGCCCAGTTCCCGGAGGTGGCCAACATCTTCTCCAAGATCGGCACCGCCGAGGTGGCCACCGATCCGATGCCGCCATCGATGGCCGACACCTTCCTGATGCTCAAGCCCCGCGACCAGTGGCCCGATCCGCGTAAGCCCAAGGCCGAGCTGGTGGAAGAGCTGGAGGCGGCAGCCAAGGAAATCCCGGGCAGCAACTACGAGTTCACCCAGCCCATCCAGATGCGCACCAACGAGTTGATCTCCGGCGTCCGTTCGGACGTGGCAGTCAAGGTCTACGGCGACAATCTGGACCAGCTGACGCGCCTTGCCAGTCGGGTCGAGCGGGTCATGCGCAGCGTCCCCGGCGCCGAAGACGTCAAGGCCGAGCAGGTCTCGGGCCTGCCGCTGTTGACCATCACGCCAGATCCGGCGGCATTGGCACGGTATGGCCTGAATCCGGGCGATGTGCAGGAGACGGTGGCCACCGCCATTGGGGGCAGTGTTGCCGGCCAGTTGATCGAGGGCGACCGCCGCTTCGACCTGGTCGTGCGCCTGCCCGAAGCGCAGCGCCAAGACCCCGCTGTGCTGGCAGATCTGCCCATTCCGCTGCCGGCAAGCACCAGTGTCGATGAGTCCAGCCGTCTGGCCGCCGGCGCCAATGGGGGGCCTCGCACGGTGCCGCTGCGGGAAGTGGCCAAGATCCAGGTGGAGCGCGGGCCCAATCAGATCAACCGCGAGAACGGCAAGCGCCGCGTGGTGATCACCGCCAACGTGCGCGAGCGCGATCTGGGCGGGTTCGTCGGCGAGTTGCGCACACGCATCGGCCAGGATGTCGCGCTTCCAGAGGGCTACTGGATCGATTACGGCGGTACCTTCGAGCAGCTGATCTCGGCCACCCAACGCCTGGGCGTGGTCGTTCCGGTGACACTGGCGTTGATCTTTGCTCTGCTGTTCATGGCCTTCGGTTCGGCCAAGGATGCGACCATCGTGTTCAGTGGCGTGCCACTGGCGCTGACCGGCGGTGTGCTGGCACTGGCTCTGCGCGGGATTCCCCTGTCGATCTCGGCCGGCGTGGGCTTCATCGCACTGTCGGGCGTGGCCGTACTCAACGGCCTGGTCATGATCGCCTTCATCCGCCGTCTGCGCGAACAGGGCGATCTTCTGGACGACGCTGTCCGGGACGGCGCCCTTGGACGCCTGCGGCCGGTGCTGATGACCGCCCTGGTAGCCTCGCTGGGCTTCCTGCCCATGGCCTTGAATGTCGGCGCCGGCTCAGAGGTGCAGCGCCCGCTGGCCACTGTCGTCATCGGGGGGATTGTGTCATCCACCGCATTGACCTTGTTGGTGCTGCCGGTGCTCTATCGTTGGCTGCATCGCGACCGAGCTCCCCGCGGCGATCGCACTGCCTTGGAGTCCTCGAAATCATGAACGAGATCAACCTGGAACAGGTCCGCGCGGCGATGTTTACCGACCCGGGTGTGAAGGCGGTAGACGACGTACGCCTGGTCCCCGGCAAAGAAGATGGCCGTGCGATCGCGGCCACCATCACCGTCGCTGCCCCCTCAGTTGACTTGGACTTGGTGCACGCGGTGACCGCCCGCGTGCTGGCCGACCAATTCGGCATCGATCAGGTCATGCTGTGCTTCAACGATCCGGGTCCGGTGCCGCCGCCCCCCACCGCGGCACTCTTGAAGAAGATGTGATCGCCTGCGGCCCTGTGCGCCGACAGGGTCATTGAGCGAGCGGCAGCCAAATCCAGAGAGCGACGAGCGTGGCCAACAGGACCGGGGGCGTGAGGATTAGCCCTACCTTCATGTACTGTCCCCACGTGATCCGTTGGCCCTTGCCGGCGAGGACGTGCAGCCACAGCAGGGTCGCGAGCGACCCAATTGGAGTGAGCTTGGGGCCAAGGTCGTTGCCCACGACGTTGGCATAGATCATCAATTCGCGGGTGGCGGCCGGAAGATTGGCCCCATCGATGGCCAGCGCGCCCACCAGCGTCGCCGGCATGTTGTTCATGATCGAAGCGAGGCCCGCCACTGCGAAGCCGGTACCGATCGTGGCCACAAAGGTTCCCTGCGCCGCCAGCCACTCAAGCACCGCACTTGCCGCCTTTGTCAGCCAGGCGTTGCCAAGCCCATAAACCACCAGATACATGCCAACCGAGAACAGCACGATCTGCCAGGGCGCACCGCGCAGAATCTTGGTCAGGGCCATGGTTGCGCCTCGGCCGCCTGTCGCCCAGCGACCTGCAATTGCCATCAGCACCAGCGCAGCCACACCCGTCACCAAGGCGATCGGGACGCCTAGCGGCCCGGTTACGAAGTAGGCAACGAGCAGTAATGCGAGCAGGGGCAAAGCGGCGCGGAAGACAGCCTTGTCGCGGATCGCTTGATGCGGCGCTTCAAGATCGTGGACCGGGTAGGTGCGAGGAATGTCGCGGCGGAACCAGAGCCACAGAACGATCAGCGTGGCGCCGACCGACACCAAATTCACCGGCACCATGACCGCTGCGTAGCGCCCGAACGAGACGCCAAAGAAGTTCGCGGTGACGATGTTGACCAAGTTCGAGACAACGAGCGGCAGGCTGGCCGTATCAGCGATGAAACCGCATGCCACAGTGAACGCCAGCGCACTCGCAGGCGGGAAGTTCAAGCGCAACAGAATGGCCAGGACAATCGGCGTCAACAGGAGAGCCGCGCCATCGTTGGCGAACACTGCCGCGATCGCAGCGCCCAGCAAGACGATCAGTGGAAAGAGCTTCCGACCATTGCCGCCGCCCCAGCGGGCCACATGTAGGGCAGCCCATTCGAAGAAGCCGGCCGCGTCTAGGATGAGCGAGATGATGATGAGTGCGACGAAGGTGAACGTCGCATCCCAGACTATCCCCCACACCGTGGCGACGTCACCCCAACCGACGACGCCGGTGGCCAACGCTACTGCGGCGCCGGCGAGTGCCGACCAACCGATACCGAATCCGCGCGGCTGCCAGATGACGAATACAAGGGTGACGATGAAAATCGCGAGGGCAAGCATGAAGCGCTCCGACAAGGGTTAGATGGAGCGCTGATTCACGCGCTTGGACAGTTCTTCGGCGCTCTCAACACGCTCGGAATAGCGATCGGTCAGATACGCTGAGCGTCCACGCACCAGCCAGGTGAACTTCACCAACTCCTCGCATACGTCAGCAACGCGCTGATAGTACGCAGACGGCTTCATGCGCCCGTCCTCATCAAATTCCTGGAAGGCCTTGGCCACCGAGGACTGGTTCGGGATGGTGACCATGCGCATCCACCGGCCGAGTACGCGCAGCTGGTTTACCGCGTTGAAGCTCTGCGAGCCGCCGGACACCTGCATCACCGCCAAGGTTTTGCCCTGTGTTGGGCGCTTGGCGCCGTCGACCAGAGGAATCCAGTCGATCTGCGCCTTCATGATTCCGGTCATGGCGCCGTGGCGTTCGGGGCTGACCCAAACCATGCCTTCGCACCAGTACGCGAGTTCGCGCAGCTCACTCACCTTCGGATGATCCGGGGTGGCTCCGTCAGGCAGTGGTAAGTCGTGCGGATCGAAGATCCGCACGTCGCAGCCGTACCAGCGCAAGAGTCGGCCGGCTTCTTCTGCCAGCAGCCGGGAATAAGAGCGTTCCCGCAGCGATCCATAGAGGATGAGGATCCGCGGTGGGTGCCTTGGCTCGCCGGGCCCAGCTAGTGCGTCAACGTCGATCGGTGCAAGTTGCGTTGCGTCGATGCTCGGCAGATCTACGGCAATGCGATCAATCACGTCGACGCCCCGGCTGCGGTCACGATTTCGCCGTCTTCCTTGGTGAAGGAGGACACCGGGTTGTCGAGCAGCGCGAGCACCTTTTCGGACGGTCGGCACAGCGCCACGCCCCGGTCGGAAACAACGATGGGACGGTTGATCAGGATCGGGTGCGCCATCATCGCGTCCACCAGTTGTTCGTTGGTGAGCGCGGGATTATCCAAGCCCAGCTCAGCGTACGGTGTTCCCTTCTGGCGCAGGAGCTCACGAGGGGACATGCCCATCGCGGCGAGCAGCTCGACCAGCTTCTCGCGCGTGGGCGGCGCCTGCAGGTACTCGATGACCACCGGGTCTTCACCAGACTGGCGCATCATTTCAAGGGTATTCCGAGACGTGCCGCAGGCCGGGTTATGGTAGATCGTCAGCGTCATGATGATCCCTCAAGCCACGTCGGGTCGGGTCGGGGCGACGTGGCGCCCTCGAACTGCCCGATGTCGCTTACCTGCGCCGTCAAGGCCGCCCGCGACAGCGTGTGGATCGGTAGCGCGACGAACGCCTTGATGCGGTTCTCCATGTACACCAGCGCCTGCCGGAAGGCAGCGCGCTGCCACATGTCCCCGCGCGTTTCGTGGCTAGGGTCCTCGATGCCCCAGTGCCCGGTAACCGGCTGTCCTGGCCAGAACGGGCAGGCCTCGCCGGCGGCTTGGTCGCAGACGGTGAACACGAAATCCATGCGCGGGGCATCCGGCACTCCGAACTCGTCCCACGCCTTGGAGCGCAGGCCCTCGACTGGGTAGTCGGCCTGACGCAGCGTCTCGATTGCCAGAGGGTGGACCTCCCCCTTGGGGTGGCTGCCCGCGGAGAACGCATTGAAACGGCCATCGCCGATCTTGCGAAGGACGCTCTCGGCCAGGATCGAGCGGGCTGAATTACCGGTGCATAGGAACAGGACGTTAAAGGGCTGAGGAAAGCTCATGCGCAGGTCTCCGCGGTACAAGGAGTGACGAGGTTATTGAGGGCGCCGCAGATGTCCGGATTCCCGGAACAGCAGTCCTCAGTGAGGAATTCAAGAAGCTGGCGCATGTCCTCGTAGCTGGCCGCGTACAGGACGCGCCGCCCGTCGCGCCAAGAGCGCAGAAGGCTCGCCCGCTCCAGGGTCGCAAGGTGAAAGCTCATGCGCGGTGGCGCAATCCCAAGCGCTTCGGCGATCTCGCCCGACGGCATGCCATTGGGGCCTGCGCGCACGAGCATCCTGAATGCGGCTAGGCGGTCGGAATGCGCAAGGGCAGACAGCGCTGAGACAGCAAAGTCATCTTTCATAACTGCACTATACAACTATTCTTGTAGAATCAAAATGAGGTGGCGGACCCTCCGCCTCTACTCGGCGGAGCTGAGGAAGGTCGCCCGTGGCCGATGGCAACACCGTCCACGGCGAGCCTGTCTCGACATAGCGCCGCTCCTTCGCCATTTTCGCGAGGTCAGCTTCCAGGTGAAGCCAGTTAGTGGCCGACGCAGTTCTGGTCCGAGGGCGACACCGCCGCTCCTCGGATATCCCGCAGACCCAGCTACTGTGCAGGAGCGATTCGGGTGATCCTGGCCGTCATGCCTCGCGCCTCGAAATCGAACTGCACTTTCTGTCCGACCTCCACCGGAGCGATCAGCTCGGGCGATGCCGTGAAGCCCATCGTCATAGCCGGCCAGTGCAGTGCCTCTACCGGGCCATGGGCGATGGTGATCTTGCCGGCAGCAATGTCGACGGACTCCACCGTGCCGGCGGCTGAAGCGTTTTTAGCCCTCTCGGGCGAAGCGGGTTTTTCCCGATCAGCCATCTGTGCATGTTCTGTGGCCGACATAGCCATGTTGTCAGCCGTCGCAGCGGAGCCATGGGTGGTCGCATCGTCATTGCTGGGTGCCTGCGAGCATGCTGCCAGCAGCAGTATCGCCAGGGTGGACGCGAAGGGCATCAGTTTCATCTGTTCTTACCTCGATTATTGAAGGGTGACTGCAGAGTCATGCGACGGCAACGCAGTCGGCCTGCCGCCACCGTTATAAAAGCAATTTCAATGTGGTCTTTGACACGTCGCGGCATCTGGCGGCGGTGCCGCGGGCGTGGTTCGTGACAAAGTGCGACCACGCAGCAGGCGATACGCGGCCGGAATCACCAGCATCGACAGCAATGGCGCGGTGACCATCCCGCCGATCATCGGCGCGGCGATGCGTTGCATGACTTCCGACCCGGCACCGCCACCGATGAACAAGGGCAGCAGGCCGGCGAGGATCACGGCGACGGTCATGGCCTTGGGTCGCACGCGCAGCACCGCGCCTTCGCGGATGGCCGCCTCCAGCGTGGCGAGAGTCTCCGGTTCGCCCGCAGCGAGGCGCCGCTCCCAAGCGTGGCGCAGGTACAGCAGCATGATCACGCCGAACTCGGCGGCGACGCCGCCCAACGCGATGAAACCGATCATGGTTGCGATCGACATCGCGTGGCCGAGTCCCCAGATCAGCCACAGCCCGCCGACCAGCGCCAGCGGCACGCTCAGCAGAATGATGGCTGCCTCGCTGAAGCGGCGGAACACCAGGTAGATGAGCAGAAAGATGATCGCCAGAGCGGCCGGCACGACCCACTGCAACCGAGCCAGCGCCCGCGCCAGGTATTCGTACTGGCCCGACCATGCAATGCCATAACCCGGCGGCAAGGTGATGTCCTTGGCGGTGCGCTGCTGCAGGTCCTTCACCACCGAACCGAGATCCCGGCCGGCGACATCGACGAAGATGTAACCGACCAGACGTCCGTTCTCGCTCTTGAGCATCGGCGGTCCGGGCGTCAGCGTCAGATCGGCCACTTGCCCCAGCGAGAGTTCCACGCCACCTGGAGCCACCAGTGGCAATTGCGCTAGCGCCGCCAGCGAATCGCGTTGCCCGCGGGGGTAGCGCAGCACAATGGGATAGCGCTCGCGGCCCTCGATGGTCTCGCCGATGGGATCGCCACCGACGACCGTGGCGATGAGCTGCTGCAGATCCGCCTGGCTCAAGCCGTAGCGGGCTGCGACTTCCGGACGGATGCTGACATCAACATAGCGACCGCCGGTCACGCGCTCGGCCAACGCGGAACTCACACCGGGCACCGTTCTCGCGAGGCGTTCAAGTTCGCTGCTGATCTGCTCGATAACCCGGGTGTCCGGCCCCGACACCTTGATCCCGATCGGGCTCTTGATGCCGGTGGCAAGCATGTCAATGCGGTTGCGGATCGGTGGCACCCACAGGTTCGTCAGACCCGGCACCTTCACCGCCGCATCAAGTTCAGCACGCAACTTGTCCATGGTCATGCCAGGCCGCCATTGATCGCGCGGCTTGAACGTCACCGTGGTCTCGAACATCTCGATCGGCGCCGGGTCGGTTGCGGTATCGGCACGGCCGGCCTTGCCGAACACGTGCGCGACCTCGGGCACGGTCTTGATCATGCGGTCGGAAAGCTGCAGCAACTGACCGGACTTTCCCGCCGACAACCCCGGCAGCGCTGTGGGCATGTACAACAACGTGCCCTCGTCGAGCGGCGGCATGAACTCGCTGCCGATGCGCGCATAGGGAACGGCAGTGAGCAGCAGCAACAATCCGCTCAAACCCAGCGTCAGGCGCGGGTGCCGCAGGACCCAGTCCAGCACCGGCCGGTAGCCGGCGATCAGCACGCGATTGACGGGGTTGGCCTGCTCGGGACGGATGTGGCCGCGGATCAGGTAACCCATCAGCACCGGGATCAGGGTCACCGACAAACCGGCCGCCGCCGCCATCGCATAGGTCTTGGTGTAGGCCAGCGGGGAGAACAGCCGGCCCTCCTGCGACTGCAGCGCGAACACCGGCACGAACGACAAGGTGATCACCAGCAGGCTTGCGAACAGTGCCGGACCGACCTCGATGGCCGACGCGGCCATCAGATCCCAGCGTTCCTCGCCCTCCGGGTCACGACCGTTGGTTTCGCGCCAATGCTCCAGATGCTTGTGCGCGTTCTCGATCATCACCACGGCACCGTCGACCATCGCGCCAATCGCGATGGCGATGCCGCCCAACGACAGCAGGTTCGCGGTGATGCCCTGGTAGCGCATCACGATGAACGCGGCCAGCACGCCAAGCGGCAGCGTGATCACCGCGACCAGTGCCGAACGCAGGTGCCAAAGAAACAGAGCGCACACCAGCGCCACCACCAGGAACTCCTCGCCCAGCTTGTGGGTGAGATTGCGTACGGCCCCATGGATGAGCTCGGAGCGGTCATAGACCGGCACGATCTCCACGCCCTCCGGCAGGCTGGCTTGCAACTGCTTCAGTCTTGCCTTGACGTTCTCGATCGCGCTCAACGCATCCTTACCGGTGCGCAGCACGATCACGCCACCGGCGACTTCGCCCTCGCCGTCGAGTTCGGCGATGCCGCGGCGGAAGGTCGGGCCACGGGTGATGGTGGCCACTTCGCCCAGCAGGACGGGCACGCCGGCGGCGGTGCTGCTGAGGGGGACGCGCTCGAAATCCTCGCGGCTGCGCAGGTAGCCCTCGCTGCGCACCATCAGTTCGGCCTCGCCCTGTTCGATCACCGAGCCGCCGGTGGCACCGTTGGCCGCATCCACCGCCGCGATCACCTGCGCCACGGTGAGGTCGCGGGCCGCCAGTGCCTGCGGGTCGGGCACGATCTGCCAAGCGCGCACCATGCCGCCGACGCTGGCGACCTCGGCCACGTCGGGCACGGTCTTCAACTCGTAGCGCAGGAACCAGTCCTGCAGCGCCCGCAACTGGCCCAGGTCATGCTGGCCGGTGCGGTCCACCAAGGCGTACTCGTAGATCCAGCCCAAGCCCGTGGCGTCGGGCCCAAGGGCCGGACTGACGTCTGGAGGCAATTGATCGCGGACCTGGCTCAGGTACTCCAGTACGCGCGAGCGCGCCCAGTACAAGTCGGTGTCGTCGTCGAACAGGATGTAGACGTAGGAGTCTCCGAAGAACGAGAACCCACGCACGGCGGTGACGCCGGGCACCGACAACATCGTCGTGGTCAGTGGATAGGTGACCTGGTCTTCGACGATGCGGGGCGTCTGGCCGGGCCATTGGGTGCGGATGATGACCTGGGTGTCGGACAGGTCGGGCAGCGCATCCAGCGGTGTGTGTAGCGCCGACCACAGGCCGGCGGCAGCCAGCAGCACGGCCGCCATCAGCACGAGGGCGCGGTTGGCGATGGAGGCGCGGATCAGGTGGGCGATCATGGTTGATCTCCCGCGCGTTCTCCGATCGGCTCAAGCCGTTCCACCGTCAGTCCCTTGGCGTCGGAGCGGACAAAGGCGTGTACGCGGTCGCCAGTCTGGATGTCCTTGGCCACGTCCGGATTGGCCAGCGGAAAAGCCATCGTCATGCCCGGCATGTTCAGCGTCGCGAACGGGCCGTGGTCGAGGGTGATCTGTCCGCCGGCGATGGACTCGACGGTGGCCTCAGTCTCGTGCAGGACCGCTTGGCCCGCGGCTTCGGGCGCCTTGGCCGTTTCAAGACGTCCGAGCAATCCCGACAAACTGGCCTCCGAGTCGATCAGGAACTGGCCCGACACGACCACGCGCTCGCCGCCCTTGAGCCCGGCGAGGATTTCGGTGCGGCCACCGCCACTGCGGCCGGTGCGCACGCGCACCGGCTGGAAGCCGCCCTTGGCGTCCTGCACGATCACCCGACTGTCCGTGCCGGTGGCGATCAGCGCTTCGGTGGGCACCAGTGGTACCGGTGCGCCGCCTTCGGGCTGCACCGTCACCTCGGCAAACATGCCCGGCGCCAGCGCGCCGTCGGGATTGCGCAGCACGATCCGGGCCTGCTGCGTGCGGCTTGCCGTATCGACTTGCGGCAGCAGGGTTTCGACTTCGCCTGCGAAGGTCTGCCCCGGAAACGCGCTGACGACCGCCTCGACCGGCGTGCCCGGTCGCAACCGCGCCGCATCGGCCTGCGGGATCGCCGCCTCCAGCCACAGCGTGGCCGTGCCGTTGACGCGGAACAGCGGTGTGCCGGGCATCACCGTCTGGCCTTCGCGGGCTAGCACTTCGGTGACCACGCCGTCGTGCGGTGCGCTCAAGGTCACGCTGCCGTCGCGGCCCAGGCCGCCGGGCACGCCGAGTACGCGCAGCCGTTGCTGCGCGGCCGACTGCAGTTCCCGTGCCGACGCGGACTGCGCATGGCGCAGCGCCTGCGCTTCGGCCAGCGCACTGCTCCATCCTGGTGCCAGCAACGCCGCCAGCGGCTGACCCCGTGCGACCCTCGTGTACGGGGCCTTGACTTGCACCCGGCTCACCAGGCCTTCGGTCACCGCGCTAACCACGGCTTCCCGGCGAAGATCCCAGGCCAGCGTGCCTGGCACGCGCATCGTCGCCGCCAACCGGCCGACCTCGACTTCCTCGGTGCGGATGCCCACGCTCTGCCGCAGGCCCGGGTCGATGTTGACGCCACCGCCGGCCACTTCGTCGGCGTACTTCGGCACCAGTTGCATGTCCATGAAGGGCGACTTGCCCGGCTTGTCGAAGTGCTGGTCTGGCACCATCGGGTCGTACCAGTACAGCGCTTTGCGCTCGCCAGCAGCGGTCGCCGGTGCATCGGCTATCGCCATGTCGTGGTCGCTTCCGCGCTGGGCCCACCAGTAACCACCGGCGAGGCCGGCCACCAGCAGTGCGGCCGCTGCGGCGATCATCGCCACTCGATTCATCGTGTACGTCATGGCGAGCGTTCCTCTTCGGGCAGCAGATAGGCCAGCGCCGCCCAGGCGCGGCCGAGTTCGCCCAGGTGGCGGGCGTGCATCACGTGCAGTTCGATTTCGTCGCGGCGCGCTTCGAGCCACGGTTGCAGGTCGGCGCCGGCGGCGTAGGCGGCCAGCGCGGTCTTCGCGCGGTCACGGGCCAGCGGGAGCGACTCGGTTTCCTTGCGCGCCACCTGCCGCTTGAGTCCTTCCCATTCGGCCAGGGTCATGCGCACGCGCTCGGCCTGTGCACGACGGGCGTCCTCGCGTTCGGCGGCCACCGTGTCCAGTTCGGCACGCCGCGCGGCCACGCCGCGGTCCTGCCGGTTGCGCGGGAACAACGGCAGATCGATCGCGAACTCGACCATCAGCATGTCGCTGCGTGGCAGGCCTTCGGGCGTGCGTTCGCGCTGCCCGTAAGTCACGCCGAGGCTCCAGTCCGGCCGCTTCTCGGCAATGGCAGCATCGACTTGCGCTTCGGCGATGGTCTCGCGGGAGTGCCAAGGCAGAAGTGGCCCTTGTCGATCGACCGAGGCCACCAGCGTGGCTGGGGCAACCGGCAGCGTCATCAGCTCGGGCGGTGCGCCCTCGATGCGAAGCGCCATCGGTTCTTCGCCCAACCAGCGTGCCAAGCTGGCACGCGCGGCTTCCAACGACGCCTCGGCGTCGTCGATGCGGTTTTCCACTTCCAGCGCGGCGTTTTGCGTCGCCATCGCGTCGACCGCCGAACCGGTGCCGCCGGCGAGCCGTGCCTTGGCGGAGCGAACGGCTATGCCGGTTGGTTCGCGCAGGGCCTGCAACGCCGTGACTTCTCGTTGCGCCGCCCACTGGGCGATCCAGGCTCGCGCCACGGCCTGTCGCACGGCGAGTCGTTCGGCCACCGACAGCGCCTGTGCCTGCTCGACGGTGCGGTCGGCGACCGCCTGGCGTGCCTGACGCTTGGCATGAGCCGGAAAGTCTTGCATCACGCCGATCTGCTTCATGGTCATGAAGTCGGCGCTGGCGTCGAACGCGTCGGCGCCCGTTACCGGTAGATTGGCGACGCCCAGCGTCAACCTAGGGTCGGGCAAGGCCGCCGCGCGGACGGCTTCTTCCTGGCTGGCCGCAATCTGCGACTGACGCGCCTGGAGCATCGGGGCGCGCTCGGCCGCCAAGCGTACCGCGTCATCGAATGTGATGCTGGCCGTAGCAGACCAGGCAGGAGCGACGGCAAACAAGCCGAAAGCGAGCACCCAGACGCGCAAACGGCAAATGCTGCACCGGTGGTGCAGCGGGGAAGAAAACGACATGAGACCTCCGAACACGCAACGACGAGCGCGCCGGCGGATCCGGCAGCGCGGGGACGAGTTACGTTGGGGGTCTAGATCTGCAGGCTACAGAAGCGCTGCGCCGGCGGCGGGTCGGACCGGCAGGTGGGCACGTCTTCGTAGTACTGGGCTTCAACCGGCGGCAGTAAGGCCGCGGTCAACGCGAAGTGCACCGGCGGCAGGCCGAGCGACGGCACCTGTGGCGCTTTGAGGTCTTGGCTGGTGACGTGATCCCGCAGACAATGCTGGTCGCACAGGGCCGGTACCTGCGGATCGGGCATTTCCATGCCTTCGCAACCGGCCATGACCATCCGCGGTTCCAGTGGCGTTTCGCTGACGGGACACGCATAGGCGGCCAGCGCGATTTGCTGGAACAACAGCGCCAGCAATGCCAGCCAAGCAAAGCGCAGACGGAGCGAACGGGTCCGGAACGCGCGCAGCTTCATCGGCGACCCGCGCAGGGCAACACGACCACCCGAGCACACGGGCGTTGGTTACGCGTAAGAGGGGCCAAGGAAGAGAGCATTGCGATTGAGCATAGCTCTGCGAGTGCTTGCTTGGAAGCGCGGTACATGCCGGAAGTTCACGGAATGGTGGTTTCGTACTGCTTGACGTCTGTCTGACGGGCCCAACGGGGTATCACGCGGGATAATTCAATATTATCCCGTATAACTATTTTCGCCGACGAGCGGTCGTCTACCTGCTTTAATAGTATGTAATTACATGGTATGTAATACATTACGAAATAAAGTGGGGTGGCACGATGGCGCGCGCAGGACTCTATAAGAGTGACGTCCAGAAGGCGCGCGACGCGCTGCTGGCCCAAGGCAAGAAGCCGTCAGTCGACGCGGTGCGAGTGGCCTTGGGCAACACGGGCTCCAAGACCACGATCCACCGCTACTTGCGTGAACTGGAAGGAGAGGAAGGCGGCGGTCCGGCGAGGACGGTAGCCGTTAGTGATGCTTTGCAGGACTTGGTTGCGCGCTTGGCCTCGCGGCTCCAGGAGGAAGCAGAGGCCATCCTCACCCAGGAGCGTGAGCGCCATCAGGCTGAGCTCCACAGTCGGCAACAGGCGCTTTCCGGTGCCCAAGAGGAGGCTGCCGCCTTGAGCAGTCGGCTGCAGCGCACCGAAGCAAGCCTGCACCAAGAGCAAGCTGCTCACGCCCTCCTTCAACAGAATCTAGGTGACAGGATCGCGGAAATCGCCCAGTTGAACGAGCGCATCGCTGGCATGACGGTGCGGCTGGCTGATCATGAGGCGCATACGCGTTCTCTGGAGGACAAGCATGCCCATGCCCGGGAAGCGCTTGAGCACTACCGCACTTCAACCAAAGAGCAGCGTGAGCAAGAGCTTCGCCGTCACGAGCATCAGGTCCAAGAGCTGCAAGTAGCCTTACGTCAGGCCAATGAAGCCTTGGGCGCGAAGAATCAGGAGCTGTTGGTGCTGAACCGCGACAATGGTCAATGGCTGGAGCGCCACGGGCGGATTGAGCGTGAGCTTGCCCAGCTACGACAGGCCCACGAAGGCCAACACAGCGAGGTCGTGGCGTTGCGCCAGACCGCGACGGACTATTTGGCACTGCAGGAGCGCTGGAAGACTGACGCCAAGACCTTGGATACCATGCGCAACGAGCTAGCTCAAGTTCAAGACACCCTTGCGCGGGAGCGTGAGCGCCGCGAGAGCGCTGAAGCCGATGCGTTGCGTGCCAATGCACGTCTTGAAGCGCTAGAGCCTCTACTGAATCAACTGACGCCAGCACAAAATGCGGTGAAGAAAACTCGGCGCGGCCATGCGCAAGATGGGGGAGCCGACTGACGAGGCTGCTCGTTTGTCTGCTAGCGGCTGGGGTGGCGCTCACCTGTCCAGTACGCCCATTCCATAGGGACGACCCAATCTACAAACAGTTTGGCTACTGAGGACTCCGGTGCCAAATGATAGGGCTTGAACATGCCTTGCTCGGGCGAACTGGTCATCAGGTAGCGCAGGCGCTTCTGGACCTCCTGAAAGATGGCTTCCCGCACATGGGCGCTGTCGTGCACGCCAAGACGCATCGCCACCGAGGCACCTTGGCGTACCGCCGCCCAGCAGCAGTAACGCCACCGCGCGATCGGCAAGCCCCGCGGTCCGGATTGAAAGACGAACCCCACATCACGTGCCCAGCCTGGGTCGAAGTGATGTTTGAGCAATTGCTGCTCCAGAAACTGCTCGGTCTCCCAGAGTGCAAGTTCATCCCACAGCTCCAGTTTCGCGTCCGCCAAGTCTACATCGTGTGCCATATCGCCGAGTTGGTCTTCCAGCACCGGGAGCAGGTGCCTGCGCTCGTGGGTAGACCAGGCGAAAGCCCATTGCAGATCTTCGATGGGCGTGACCTCGGCATCGGGGCGGATCTGCCATCGATCCGCTGGCCAGGGAACTTGGATCAAGGCCAAGTCTCGCAGCGTGTCCAGCACCAGCAAGGTGGAGCGGCGTGTGGGCGCCACCGGTATGCGTCGTAGCTGCGCGGCTAACAGTGCGGCTAGGAAAAGGGTGCCACGAAGGCCCAACTCCTCGATGCTGGCGACCCCAGATGGCGTCATTGACGAGGTTCCGGGCATGCGGTTTCCGGGGATGAGGGAGCGGCGTGGCTCCTGGGGGGGGGGGGGGGGCGCTACCGGTGTCGCCGGTTGCCTCAAAGCTAAGAATATCTTAGTATGCAAGGCAGGGTACATCCGCCATCCTTATGGGGTCTCCATGGGGTGCGCGCGTGACTTTGTCCGTCGACTCAACACCGACCTTCGCTCGACGCCTCAAACAAGCCCGCCTGCACACGGGTTTGTCGCAGAAGGAGTTGGGCATCCGGGCCGGTCTGGATCCTCACGTGGCCAGCCCCCGAATCAACCAGTACGAGCGTGGCAAGCACGAGCCCATGCTGGAGATTGCTGAGCGGTTGGCCCAAGCGTTGGGGATCCCCGCCGCCTTCCTTTACACCGACGATGATCTGCTGGCCAAGTTGCTCCTGCGCTGGGGCTCGCTAAGCAAGCAGCAGAAGCGCGAGTTGGTGAAGCTGATCGAGGCCACGCCCGAGAAGTAAACCGAACAAGCGCTCGCCCTATGGGCAACTCTTCGCCTCAACCCGCCCTTTGGGCGCTTCTGGAGGGAGCTGCAGTGTCCGCGGCTAGTGCGACTGACAAGTCGCGACATCTCAGGCTTACTTGAGATTTTGTTCACGACCGATACACACGCGCCTTGTCTAAAGTGATATACCATGTCGCCCGTGTCAGCCTCCTCACTTCTACTGCGACTGTTCCTGATCGCCATGCTCGTGCTTAACGGCGCGTGGTCGGCGTTTGCGTCCGTCAGTATGAACCCGGTCATGGAAGAGCAGGCCAGCGAAGTGGCTGCCGCGGTGCAAGTCGACGAAGACTGCTTCGCCGATCACAGTGCTGAGCATCATCCCGATGCCACATCGATTGAAAAGGCTGGCACTGGGCATGGCGACCATGCCGGTCCCGACTGTTGCAAGTCTTCTGCGTGCCGGTGCGCCTGCGTACACGCTTGCGCGAGCGCACTTCCTGCGCGCCTGCATGTTTCGGTGCAACTGGCCTTGGGCCTGGATGTCATGCCGCTGCCCCTAGGGCATGCGGCACCTGCCTTGCCTCATCTGATCCGACCACCGATCGGCTAAGCGTCCCTAGGCGCCGCAATGGCGCCGTTGGTGTGGCTTGCATGCCTGTTTAGGCCAGCCGCCCGCTCTGTACCACCGCCCGCCGGTGGCAACACGACGCTTGGAGCATTTTCATGTCGCATGATGATTTTCGTGGTCCACGCGGTGGACCGCTGCTGCCTTCGCGGCGGCGATTTGTCCAAGGCTTGGCCTTGGGAGGCGCAGTCGCAGGATTAGGTTTCTGGCCCAAAGCCAGTTGGGCGCTCAAGGGGCCGGGACAACCCAACGTACTATCGGGCACTGAGTTTGACCTGACCATTGGCGAGACGCCGATGAACTTCACCGGCAAGACCCGCACCGCGATCACGGTCAACGGGTCCGTTCCGGCGCCGTTGCTGCGGTGGCGGGAAGGCACCACGGTCAACTTGCGCGTCTCTAATGCATTGCCCGCTAACTCCATCCATGGCGCGGACACCTCCATCCATTGGCACGGCATCATTTTGCCGGCCAACATGGACGGCGTGCCGGGTCTGAGCTTTGACGGTATCGGACGTGGTGAGACCTACCACTACCGGTTCACCCTGCATCAGGGCGGAACCTACTGGTACCACAGCCACTCAGGGTTCCAGGAACAAGCCGGGCTCTATGGCCCGATCGTCATCGACCCATTGGAGCCGGAGCCCTTCAGTTTCGATCGCGACTACGTCGTGATGCTGAGCGATTGGACAGACCTGGACCCGACGGCCCTGTTCGATCGTTTGAAGAAGATGCCGGGCCATGACAATTACTACAAGCGCACGGTCGGCGATTTTGCGCGCGATGTGAAGCGCAACGGCCTGTCGGCCACGTTGGAAGATCGCAAGATGTGGGGCGTGATGCGGATGACGCCCACGGACCTGTCCGACGTCAACGCCAACACCTACACCTACCTGATGAACGGCACGACCTCACTGGGCAACTGGACCGGTTTGTTCCGCAGTGGCGAGAAGGTGCGCCTGCGTTTCATCAATGGCTCTGCCATGACGTACTTCGATGTGCGTATTCCGGGGCTGAAGATGACCGTGGTGGCGGCAGATGGCTTGTATGTCCATCCGGTTTCCGTCGACGAGTTCCGCATCGCGGTAGCAGAAACCTTCGATGTGATCGTGGAGCCCTCCGGGCAGGACGCATTCACCATCTTTGCCCAAGACTCCGGTCGCACCGGCTACATCAGCGGCACGCTCGCTGTGCGCGAAGGATTACGCGCGCCCGTTCCGTCTGTGGATCCCCGGCCGCTGCTGACGATGGCAGACATGGGCATGGATCATGGGTCGATGGATATGTCTGGCGGCAGCAAGGGCATGGAAGGCGGCTGTGGTGCGGCCATGGGCATGCCTGGCATGACCCCACCTGTCAGCGGTAACGCGACCTCGGCCCATGCAGGCCATGCGATGCCCGCCGCCGGCGATGGTGCCATGGCAGGCATGCAGCACGGGGGCATGCAATCACACCCTGCTAGCGAGACCAACAATCCCCTGTTGGACAACCAAGCCATGAGCGTGAGTTCGCGCTTGGATGATCCGGGCAATGGCCTGCGCGATAACGGCCGTCATGTGCTGACGTATTCCATGCTCAAGAGCACCTTTGAAGACCCTGACGGACGCGACCCCGGTCGCGAGATCGAGCTGCATCTGACCGGACACATGGAGAAATTCTCCTGGGGCTTCAACGGTCAGAAGTTTTCCGATGTCGAGCCGCTGCGGCTGAACTACGGCGAGCGTATGCGCATCGTATTGGTTAACGACACGATGATGACCCATCCCATCCATTTGCACGGCATGTGGAGTGACGTGGAGGACGACAACGGCAACTTCATGGTGCGCAAGCACACGGTGGATATGCCGCCAGGTAGCCGACGCACGTATCGCGTGCGTGCCGATGCGTTGGGCAGCTGGGCGTTCCATTGCCACCTGCTTTATCACATGGAAGCCGGAATGATGCGCACGGTGAGGGTCGACGAATGAACATCAATAGACGCGATACCACCCTGACTGCGCTGACGGCTATCTCGCTGGCCCTGGCCAATGCGGCCAGCGCCCAATCTATGCAGCACGGCTCCATGCAGATGGAGCAGGGCGCGCAGACCCAGACTCAGGATCACTCTGCACATCAGGCGCCGACATCAAAACCTGCGCCAGCCCAAAAGCCTGCAACACCGGCCAAGACGAGCGAAGCGACGATCGATCATGCGGCGATGGGCCACGCCGAGCCGCAGGCTAACGCAGCCGAGCCTGCCATGCAGGGCATGGACCATTCGCAGATGGGGCACGGCTCGCCCGCGAGCACACCTGCGGCGCCCACAGCGCAGGCGCAGTCGATGCAGGGCATGGATCACAGTCAGATGGCACAGCCCGCTGCAGCCGACACCTCCGGCACGGCCACGCCTGCGATGCAGGGGATGGACCATTCGCAGATGGGCCATGATTCGCCCGCGCCCGCTACACCAGAAGCGGGAATGCAATCGATGGAGGGCATGGACCACAGTCAGATGGGACACGGGCCTGCAGCGCCAACGCAGCCGCGCACCCCGATTCCCGCGGTGACGGACGCGGATCGCAAGGCGGCCATCGCGCCGGAACACGCGCATCCGGTGCATGACAACTCGATCAAGAGCTACGTGCTGCTCAATCGCCTGGAAACCTGGGATGCCGATCCGGGCACCGGGCTGGGCTGGGAGGGCCAGGGCTGGATCGGTACGGACCTCAATCGCGTCTGGCTCCGCAGTGAAGGCGAACGCACGGATGGTCAGACCGAGTCGGCTGATCTGGAAGTGCTTTACGGCCGCAGTATCTCCACGTGGTGGGATGTGGTGGCCGGTGTGCGTCATGACTTCAAGCCTGGGGCATCGCAGAACTTCGCCGCTATCGGTGTACAGGGCTTGGCGCCGATGAAGTTCGAAGTGTCCGCCACAGCCTATCTCGGCGAAGGGGGCCAGACTGCCGCCAATGTCGAGGCCGAGTACGAATTGCTGCTAACCAACCGGCTGATCTTGCAGCCGCTGGTGGAAGTCACCGCCTATGGCAAGAACGATCCATTGCGCGGGATAGGTTCGGGTCTGAGTGCCGCTGAGGCGGGGCTACGACTTCGCTATGAGTTCACCCGAAAGTTCGCTCCCTACATCGGCGTGGTGTACGAGCGCGCGTTTGGCAGTACCGCAGACATGCGACGCGAGCATGGCGAGTCCTTTGAAGACACGCGCTTGGTCATCGGCCTTCGTACCTGGTTCTAAGGGGAACTGACAATGAAATCCAACAAAAAGATGTGGGTATGGCTCGGTGCCGGCGTGGCATTGGTTGCGGTGGTCGCAACCGCCACGGTCTCTCTGGGCGTGTACAACGTGGCCGCCGACGATCCGCATAGTCGCCCGGTGTATGCGCTACTTGAAACGGCGCGCGAGCGTTCCATTGAGGTGCGCGCCGCCAAGCTTCAGCTACCCACGAACCTTGATGATCCTGAGCGTATCCGCCAGGGTGCGGGCAACTACAACGCCATGTGCGTGACCTGCCATCTTTCACCAGACGCGGCGGCCACCGAGATGAGCAAGGGCCTGTACCCCGCGCCACCGAACCTAAGCAAACAGCCGGTCGCTCCAGCTGAGGCGTTCTGGGTGATCAAGCACGGCATCAAGGCCAGCGGCATGCCCGCTTGGGGCGGCAGCATGGACGATGAGTTCATATGGAACATGTCGGCCTTCCTGCAGAAGTTGCCCACGCTGGACGCGACTGCGTACAAGGAACTTGTCGACAGCAGCGAGGGCCATTCGCATGGCGGCGGCGAGACGCAAGGCCACCATGACGACGAAAAGGCCGAGGATCACCCTGCCTTATTCGAGCCGGGCAACAACTCCATGCCGCATGCGCACCCGCCGGGCGTGGACGACGATCACCACGGCCCGACACCCAGCGACACGGAAGTCGGGTTGGTGAGCCACGGCCATCCCGACGGCAAGGTGGAGTCGCACCCTGCACCACACACGCCCGTGGCCGATGACGGCCATGCGCACACCCATTGATCTCCTTGGAGCCCACGCAATGAACGCAACAGCAATCTCGTTCACCCTCGCACTGGCACTGGCCGTCGTGTCCCCCGCAATGGCGCAGGCGACACAGCCGCACGCACATCACCCCGCTGCCGCGGCATCTGCGGACGTCGACGTCCCAGTCACTGCAGAGGCCGCGGTCGCCGTAGCGGAGCGTTTCAACAGGGCCCTGTCTAGCGGCGATCTGGCCACGGTCGAAGCCCTGCTCGCTGCCGACGTTCTCATCCTCGAGTCCGGGGGCGCCGAACGCAGCCGCGAGGAATACATGGGCCATCACGCAGTCAGCGATGCGGCGTTCCTCAAGGGCGCCCATCGCCAGCTGCTCCGTCAGCGCGCACGAGCCGCCGGCGAGTTCGCGTGGGTCGGAACCGAAAGCGAGTTGCATGCCCAGAAGGACGGCCAGCCACTGACCGTCCAGAGCGCCGAGACGATGGTGCTGAAGGAGACCGCGGACGGCTGGCGGATCGTCCACATCCACTGGTCCTCGCGGACCAAGCGCTGAGTCGAGAGATTGAAATGACTACGCTCACATTGCACCGTCTGACTTTTGTGGTCCTTGCCGTGGCTGGTCTGGGTGCTTGCACCCAGGATGCTTCATCCGCGCAACCCACAACCTCGCCCTCCGCACAGGTTGTCGTCCCATCAGCCGACGCGACTCCAGCAGCCCTGCCACGCATGACCGTCCACAAGACCCCGACCTGCGGGTGCTGCGGTGTCTGGATCGACCACGTGCAGAAGGCGGGATTCACCGTGGATGTGCACGACATGGATGACCTGGGTCTGGTCAAGGAGCGGTTGGGTGTCCCCTATGCAAAGGGCTCCTGCCACACGGCCGAGATCGGCGGATACGTCATCGAAGGCCACGTTCCGGCCGCGGACATCAAGCGTCTCCTCGAAGAAAAGCCGAACGCACGCGGCCTGGTCCTCCCAGGGATGCCGCTTGGTTCTCCGGGCATGGAGGTCCCGGAGGGACGCCAGCAGCCGTTCACGGTCGAGCTGATCCATCGCGACGGAACCACTGAACCGTTCGCACAGCACTGATCCGTCGCAGCAACAGGGGACGGTGTTGCGGGCGCGCCGATTCTCGCCCGCGAGGAAGAAGGAGAACTACATGACTCACCATTCCGCAGCACACCGGCCCCAGGCCATGAACGAGTGCATCGACAACTGCACGCAATGCCATGCGATCTGCCTGGAGACGATCAACTACTGCCTGACCAAAGGAGGTGTTCACGCGGCCCCGGAGCATATCGCCCTGTTGGCGACGTGTGCCGATACCTGCGCAACCAGTGCCGACGCGATGCTGCGCGGTGCCAGCGTTCACGACGTGGTTTGCGGTTCCTGCGCGGAGATCTGCCGCCAGTGCGCCGATGCATGCGACGCCATGAACGACCCTGAGATGACGCGCTGCGCCGAAGTTTGTCGCCGCTGCGCGGAAAGCTGCAGCGCCATGGCAGCGTAATGCGTCGAGGATCCCGCCTGAGCCGGTGGGATCCTCGTCTCGCGAAAGCGGAAGTATCAAGAAAATCCGACAAATCGTGGTTTCGGTGACAGTCCGACATCTAACGCTTGTCGCATCGAACACAGCGCGGCCCCTCCCGAACGGGCTTTGCATCACATTCCAATGAGGATTTATCCATATGAAGTCGTCCAACGTCATTCGCTCCTTCGCGCTCGTCCTCGCAATCGCGGCCGGGCAGTTTTCGCTGCAGGTCGCGCACGCCCACGCCGCGCTGCAGCAGTCCACACCGGCGGCAAATGCGGTGGTGGCCTCGCCAGGCCAGATCGATCTCGTGTTCAACGAGACATTGATTCCGCGGGCGTCGCGTCTCAAGTTGCTCATGAAGCACGGCAGTTCCACCATGCCGATCGAGAATTTCACGACCGAGATCGTCAACAACGGCAAGACCCTGCGTGCCAAGTTGCCTGGACCGCTGGCTCCGGGCGTCTATACCGTGGAATACCGCGCCGTCGGTGGTGACAACCACCCCATGCCGGGCAGCTTCAGCTTCACGGTGCGCTGAGGAGTCGCGAATGTTCGACCTGTCGGCTTATGCACTGAGATTCTTGGAATACCTTGTCATCATGGTTCTTTTCGGGGTTCCACTCTTCGGTTGGTACGGGTCGCGTCGATCGGCACTCGCCGACGCCTTGGCCGGGTGGTCACTCATGGGCGTTCTATTGGCGGGTGCCGTAGCCGGTCTCGTGCTCACCGGGCTCGATGTCGTCTTCAAGACCGCGGGCATCATGGGAATGCCGCTTGCCGAGGTTGATCGCGGATCGCTTGGCTGGTATCTGCTCGAGACGTCCGCGGGCCGGGCAGCCATGGCGAGAGGCGCGCTGCTGGTCGCCCTGATGTTCGTGCTCGGATGGCATCGTCGCCGCGGGAAGGTGGAGACCGCCTTCCCGCTGGGGGCGATGCTGGCGGGCGGCGCACTCGCTTCGCTGGCATGGAACGGCCACGCCGCCGCTGGCGAGGGCTTGGCAGGCGCGGTCCGGCTTGCTGCAGGCATCGTCCATCTTCTCGCGGCAGGCGGCTGGATCGCAGCGGTCCTGATGTTCCTTGCCATGCTGCTGCGCGGCAAAGAGACGAACGGCAGCGGGCGTCTGCGATCAACGCATGACTTTCTGCATGGTTTTTCGACGCTGGGAACGATCTTCGTTGGTGCGCTCATCGTGTCCGGCATCGCGCACTACGGGGATCTCACCGCGTGGTCGTTTTCGGCCCTGTTCCAGAGCACCTACGGGAAGTTGCTGCTGTTCAAACTGGCCCTGTTCGCTGGAATGCTGGGTTTGGGAGCGCTGCACCGATGGACGCTGGTGCCGCGCTTGGAACGAGCGCTGACCAGCGGAGATCCCGCGCAGGAGGTGCGGGCTTTGCGGCAGAGTGTTACGGCTGAGGCCGCGCTGGCCATCTTGATCCTGATTGTTGTTTCAGTGCTCGGGACGCTCAGCCCCGAATAGCTGTGTAACCCGCAATGGCACACTGCCTTGGCAGTCCATCCCCACTAAAGCGAGCATCGGCATGAACTCACCGTCGTCCCATGACCATCACCATTCTGCAGGCGCAGCCCCTGTCGAGGCTGCGGATGGACGGGTCACCGATCCGGTCTGTGGCATGCAGGTCGATCCCGCCACGACGCAGCATCATGCGACCCACGCCGACACACCTTTCCACTTCTGCTCGGAGCGATGCCGCGCGAAGTTCGTGGCCGATCCGGAGCGCTATCTGACGCCCCAGGACGAACCCGAGGTGGCACAGCCCGGCGCCATCTACACCTGCCCGATGCACCCGGAAGTCCGGCAACAAGGTCCAGGCAACTGTCCCTTCTGCGGCATGGCGCTGGAGCCGGAAATGCCGAGCCTGGAGGACGATGACAATCCGGAACTTCGCGACTTCTCGCGCCGGTTCTGGTGGACGCTTCCGCTGACTGTGGTGACGCTCGTGCTGGCCATGTTCGGCCAGTACCTCCCGCGTGTCGTGCTGGGCGACGTGCAGATCCTGCCGTTGTCGATCGACGTGCAGACCTGGGTCGAGCTGGTCTTGACCACACCAGTCGTGCTGTGGGCCGGCTGGCCGTTCTTCGAGCGCTGCGTGCAGTCGATCCGCAACCGCAGCCCGAACATGTTCACCCTCATCGGGATTGGCGTTGCGGCCGCCTTTGGCTACAGCCTGGTCGCCACGCTGGCACCCGGCTTGTTCCCACCGTCGTTTACCGAACATGGGCGCATCGGCGTGTATTACGAGGCGGCGGCGGTGATCGTGTCGCTGACGCTGCTCGGCCAGATGCTGGAGCTACGAGCGCGTTCGAAAACGTCCGCGGCAATCAAGGGCCTGCTTGGTCTGGCGCCCAAGGAAGCCCGGCGGGTCAATGCCGACGGCACCGAGGAAGACATCCCGCTAACCCACGTGCATGTCGGCGACCACCTGCGCGTGCGACCCGGCGAAAAGTTGCCGGTGGATGGCGAAGTGGTGGAAGGCCGCTCCAGGGTCGACGAGTCGATGCTCACCGGCGAGCCGATCCCGGTCGAGAAAACCACTGGCGATCAGGTCATCGGCGCGACCCAGAACGGCACCGGCGCGCTGGTGATCCGCGCCGCCAAGGTGGGTTCCGACACTGTGCTGTCGCAGATCGTGCAGCTGGTCGCGCAGGCGCAGCGCGCTCGCGCGCCGATGCAGCGGATGGCCGATACCGTCGCCTACTGGTTCGTGCTCGCGGTCCTGGCGATCGCGGTGGCCACCTTCTTCATCTGGGGCTTCTTCGGCCCGGAGCCGGCCTGGACCTTTGCCATCCTGAACGCGGTTTCGGTGTTGATCATCGCCTGCCCCTGCGCGCTGGGTCTGGCCACGCCGATGTCGATCATGGTCGCCACCGGCAAGGCGGCACAGGTGGGCGTGTTGTTCCGCGATGCCGAGGCCATCGAGCACATGCGCCGCATCGATACCCTCATCGTCGACAAGACCGGCACCCTCACCGAAGGACGCCCCGCGTTCAAGGAAGTCGTGGCCTTCGAGGGCTTCGACGCCGACCAGGTGCTGCACCTGGCGGCCAGCCTGGACCAGGGCAGCGAGCATCCGCTGGCCGATGCCATCGTGGCCGAGGCCCGACGCCGGAACTTCGAGTTCGACCGCGTGGAGGACTTCGACTCGGTGACCGGCATGGGTGTGCGCGGAACCGTCGCCGGTCGCGCGCTTGCGCTGGGCAATACCGCCCTCATGGATGATCTGGGCGCCGATCCCGGTGCGCATGTCGACGTCGCCGAGCGTCTGCGCCGCGAGGGTGCGAGCGCCATGTTCCTCGCCGTGGACGGTCGCCTGGCGGGTCTGATCGCGGTCGCAGACCCGATCAAGGCGTCGGCCGCGGCCGCCATCAATGAGCTGCACGCCGCCGGGCTGCGCATCATCATGGCCACCGGCGACGGGCTCACCACCGCACGGGCTGTGGCCACAGAGTTGGGCCTGGACGAAGTGCATGGCGAGGTCCGCCCCGAGGACAAGGCCGAACTGGTGCAGCGCCTCAAGCGCGAAGGCCGGCGGGTGGCGATGGCGGGCGACGGCATCAACGACGCGCCGGCGCTGGCCGCCGCCGACGTCGGCATTGCCATGGGTACTGGCACCGACGTCGCGATGTCGAGCGCGCAGATCACCCTGGTCAAGGGCGACCTGCGCGGCATCCTGCGCGCCCGGAAGATCTCTCAGGCCACCGTGGCCAACATGAAGCAGAACCTCACCTTCGCGTTCGTCTACAACGCGCTCGGGGTTCCGCTCGCGGCCGGGGTGCTCTACCCCGCGTTCGGGATCCTACTGAGTCCGATGGTCGCGGCGCTCGCCATGAGCGTGAGCTCGGTTTCGGTGGTCGCCAATGCCCTGCGTTTGTCCGGCTCCACCGTTGTTGCCACCCCCCACCCTGACCGCGCCGATGAGCCTGCGCGCGGCCATTCCTGTCACTGATGGCTCATATCCCACAAGGAGTACTGCAATGAAGCGTTATGCCTCCCTCTCGATGATGGCCTTGTTCCTGATGGCGGGCGCGGCCTTCGCCGGCGGCCAGACCACCACGCCCACCACCGACCACGGTCAGCACAAGCCGGCGGCGGCCGATGCCGATTTCACCAAGCTCGATGCCAACAAGGACGGCTCGCTGTCCAAGGAAGAACTGGCCAAGCACAAGCTGGCGCCGCACTTTGGCATGCTCGATAGCAACAAAGACGGCAAGCTGAGCCCGCAGGAATTCGCTGCCGGCAAGGGTATGTAAGTGTTCTCAGCCCGGGAGCTGTTCCAACAGTTCCCGGGTTCTTCCGCCGTTCTGCCATTCCCACGGAGATTGTTATGTCCTCTTCGCACGGTACGCACGAAAACGCGCAAGACCCGCAGTCCCAGCACGCAAAACCGCACGCCTCACACCAACCTGCCCACCAGGCACAACAAGGGCATCAAGGCCATTACGGCCGCCTGTTGTTGATGATGGGCCTGTCTTTCGTGGCCATGTACGCATTGATGTACGCAATGGTCGATCAGTGGGCTAACGTCTATAACAACGTCAACCAGTTCTACATGGCGGGCCTGATGGCCGCTCCCATGCTGCTGATCGAGCTGTGGCTAATGTCCAGCATGTACCCCGATCGCCGACGCAATCTGATTCTGGCTGGTCTGACGGTGGCGTTCATGCTGTTCTGCTGGTGGGGCATTCGCACTCAAGCAGCGGTCACTGACAAGCAGTTCATCCGTTCGATGATTCCCCACCACGCTGGCGCCATCCTGATGTGTGAGGAGAATCGTCTGAAGGATCCTGAGTTGGTGAAGCTCTGCCAGGACATTATTACCTCGCAGACACAGGAGATCGCGCAAATGAAGCAGTTGCTGGCTGAGCGTTCCCGTTAGCTCACTGCCTTTTGCCAGCCGATATCACTTCACTGAGCCTGCGCACTGACCATTCGGTGGATCAAACGCGCGGCCACACGTGCGGTGGCTTGATCCGGATCCAGGGGCGGACACAGTTCCGCCACGTCGACCACACGTACCTTGCCCGAGGCCATGACCAGATCCAGCAGGGCTTCCAGGACCTCCAGACTCACCCCGCGTGGGTTGGGGGCGCTCACGCCCGGGGCCACCACCATTGAGTACGCCGGCAAGATCACCAGCGGCTTGGGTAGCTACACCCAGTGGCGTGGCTTGGGCTCACTGCGTATGGGCAAGAACCGTTGGACCGGCGTCTATTCGGCGCAGTACATCGGCAGCGCGGACGACATCATCGCCGTGCCCGACACGATCGGCTCGCATGTGTCCAGCGTGGTGTACCACAGCCTGCAACTGAGCTACGGCATCAAGAAGAAATGGGATATCTCCGCCGGCGTTGAAAAAGTGCTCGATAAGAAGGCGCCGTTCGTGAAGAACAACCCCAACACCGACACCGACACCATGACGTACGACTTGCTGGGTCGTCGCTGGAATGTCCGCTTTGGTTACCACTGGTAAGCCACGATCACGAGGAGCTACACATCATGAGAAACACGCAACTATCCGCCACACTACTGCTGTTCGCTGTGGCCGGCAGTGCCGGTGCGCACGACCTGTTTGTCGCTTTCTCCAAGCCTGGCACCGCAGCGGGCGAGGCGAACACCGCCTTGGTGAACAACGGCACCTTCGATGAAAGTGCTGGCGCAGTCACCCGAGCGCGTCTACAGGACGTTTCGCTGAGCCAGGACGGTGCCAAGGCCGCCCCGGACCTGGCCAGTTGGAAAGAGATCGGCAAGCAAAGCCAGCTCACCGTCCATCCGGCGGGCGAGGGCACCTATCTGCTGGGTGTCTCGACGATGGCTTCCACCAGCACACGTACGGCCAGCGAGTTCGGCAAGTACCTGGAGCTGGAAGACTTGCCCGATACGCTGGCCACCTATGACGCAAGCAAGTTCCCCAAAGGGGTCACCTATAGCTATACCAAGCATGCCCGTGCCATTGGACAGGTGGGCACGAAACTGACCGACGACTTCGCTGCCTCGCTGGGCTATCCGTTGGAGATCCGCTTGGCCCGCAATCCTGGAAGCGTGAAGGTCGGCGAACAGCTGTCGTTCCAAGTGCTGCAGCAGGGCACGCCAGTGCCCAACCTACGCGTGTACGTCGGTCATCGTGCTGATGCACCGGTCAAGGGCGGGCACGGTAGCGCTACGCTCCTGCGCACCGATGCCCAAGGCCAAGCCAGTTTCCAGGTGACCACCGCCAAGACCTGGTACATCCACACCAATCACATGGTGCCCTCTACACAAAAGGCTTTGGATTTTGTGTCGGATCGGGCGTCGCTGAGCTTTGAGATTTCCCCGCACGCCGGGCACTGACAAGTAGGCACGTAGGCGGTACTCTCCCCTTTGACGCCAGTCATGACTTCTTCCATGACTCGCGTCTTTTTGTGGGGACGGACCTCAGGTGCTCAGTCTGTCTCTCATTGGTCGCCCCGCGCCGCGCGCAATCCACGTCGCCGCACCAGATAGAACGCTGCGGGAATCACCACCATAGAGAGCACCGGTGCGGTGAGCATGCCACCCAGCATCGGCGCGGCGATACGTTGCATGACCTCCGAGCCGGCACCGGCACCAACGAACAGCGGAAACAACCCGGCCAGGATGACGGCTACCGTCATCGCCTTCGGGCGCACCCGCTGCACGGCACCTTCGTAGATAGCCTCTTGCAGGGTAGACACATCTTCCGGCGCACCGCTGGCCAAGCGCTGCTCCCAAGCATGACGCAGGTACAGCAACATGATGACGCCGAACTCAGCCGCAACGCCACCCAGGGCGATGAATCCGATCATGCTGGCTACCGAAATCGCATGGCCCAGCCCCCAGATCAACCAGAAACCGCCCACCAACGCCAAGGGCAAGCTGAGCAGGATGATGGATACATCGCTGAGCCGGCGAAACACCATCCAGATGACCAGGAAGATGATCGCCAACGCCGCGGGCACCACCCATTGCAGGCGTGCCAATGCCCGTTGCAGATACTCGTACTGCCCCGACCAGGCCAGACCATAGCCGGCAGGCAAACTCACCTGGGTCTGCATCGCGGCTTGCAGGTCCTGGACCACCGATCCTAAGTCGCGATCGGCCACATCGACGTAGATGTAGCCCACCAACCGGCCGTTATCGCTCTTGAGCATCGGCGGGCCTGGGCTGATTGACAGCTCCGCCACCTGGCTCAAGGTCAGTTGCACACCGCCTGGCGCGATCAGCGGCAGATCCTGCAAGGCCTGCAATGAGTCGCGCTGGCCACGGGGGTAGCGCAAGACGATGGGATAGCGCTCGCGCCCCTCGATCGTTTCCCCGATTGGATCGCCGCCAACGACCGTGGCAATCAGTTGCTGGAGTTGGCCTTGAGTGAATCCATGTAGCCCACCAACCGGCCGTTATCGCTCTTGAGCATCGGCGGGCCTGGGCTGATTGACAGCTCCGCCACCTGGCTCAAGGTCAGTTGCACACCGCCTGGCGCGATCAGCGGCAGATCCTGCAAGGCCTGCAATGAGTCGCGCTGGCCACGGGGGTAGCGCAAGACGATGGGATAGCGCTCGCGCCCCTCGATCGTTTCCCCGATTGGATCGCCGCCAACGACCGTGGCAATCAGTTGCTGGAGTTGGCCTTGAGTGAATCCATAACGCGCAGCGATTTCCGGGCGCACCTGTACATCGACATAGCGCCCGCCGGTGACGCGTTCGGCCAGTGCCGAACTCACGCCGGGCACAGTCTTGGCCACCTGCTCGATCTGCTGGCTCAGGCGCTCGATCTGCTCCACATCTGGTCCGGAGACCTTGATCCCAATCGGGCTTTTGATGCCGGTGGCCAACATATCGATGCGATTGCGAATGGGCGGTACCCATAGATTGGTTAGACCGGGAATCTTGACCGCGGCGTCCAACTCTTGGCGTAGCTTCTGAAGGGTCATGCCCGGGCGCCATTGATCCCGCGGCTTGAAGGTCACGGTGGTCTCAAACATTTCCATAGGTGCCGGATCGGTCGCACTTTCGGCACGGCCGGCCTTGCCGAACACGTGCTCGACCTCCGGTACGGTTTTGATCATCCGTCCTGAGAGCTGAAGCAACTGGCGCGCCTTGTCGGCTGACAGGCCTGGCAACGCAGTGGGCATGTACAGCAGGCTGCCTTCTTCCAAGGGTGGCATGAATTCACTGCCCAACCGGCTAAAGGGGATCAAGGTGAGCACCAGCAGCAGGCCACTGAGCAGCAAGGTGACACCGGGATGTTTGAGGACCCACAACAGAATGGGCCGGTATCCGGCGATCAGGATGCGATTTATGGGGTTCTGTTGTTCCGGCCGGATGTGGCCGCGGATCAGGTAGCCCATCAGCACGGGGATCAAGGTCACCGACAACCCTGCTGCGGCGGCCATCGCGTAGGTCTTGGTGTAGGCCAAGGGCGAGAATAAACGCCCTTCCTGCGCCTGCAGGGCAAAAACCGGCACGAAGGATAGGGTGATGACCAGCAAGCTCGCGAACAGGGCCGGTCCGACCTCGGCCGCCGAGCGGGCCATCAACTGCCAGCGCTCCTCACCCTGGGGTTCCCGACCGTGCTCCTCCCGCCAGTGCTCCAGATGCTTGTGTGCATTTTCGATCATCACCACCGCTGCATCGACCATCGCACCAATGGCGATGGCGATGCCTCCTAACGACAGCAAGTTGGCGGAGATCCCCTGGGCGTGCATCACGATGAAGGCCGCTAGGATACCCAAGGGTAGGGTGATGACGGCCACCAACGCCGAGCGTAGGTGCCACAGGAACAGCAGGCATACCAGCGCTACGACCAGGAACTCTTCACCAAGCTTATGGGTGAGGTTGCGTACCGCATCCTGGATTAGCTCGGAGCGGTCGTACACCGCCACCACTTCCACGCCTTCGGGCAAGCTGGATTGCAACGCCTGCAGTCGCGCTTTGACGTTCCGAATGGCCCCCAAGGCATCCTTGCCGGTCCGCAGGACGATCACGCCGCCGGCCACCTCACCTTGACCATCCGACTCTGCGATACCACGACGGAAGACCGGCCCGCGACTGATCGTGGCCACCTCGCCGAGCAAGACGGGGATGCCGTCGTTGCCGGTTACCGGCACCTGTTCGAACGCCTCCTGTGTGCGCAGGTAGCCTTCGCTACGCACCATCAGTTCGGCTTCGCCTTGTTCGATCACGGAGCCCCCGGTAGCGCCGTTGGCCGCATCCACCGCCTCGATGAGCTCGGCCACCGTCAGTCCACGGGCCGCCAACGCCTGCGGATCCGGCTGGATCTGCCAGGCGCGCACCGCACCGCCCACACTGGCTACTTCAGCCACGTCCGGCACGGTTTTTAGCTCATAACGAAGAAACCAGTCCTGCAACGCACGCAGCTGCCCCACATCACGTTGACCGGTCCGATCCACCAAGGCGTACTGGTAGATCCAGCCCAGCCCTGTCGCATCAGGACCCAGCGCCGGATTCACATTCGGCGGAAGTCGATCGCGCACCTGGCTCAAGTACTCGAGCACTCGAGAGCGAGCCCAGTACAGATCAGTGGCATCGTCAAACAGGATGTAGACGAACGAATCACCGAAGAAGGAGAAGCCGCGTACCGCTTTCACGCCCGGCACGGACAACATCGTGGTGGCCAACGGGTAGGTGACTTGGTCTTCGATGATACGCGGGGTTTGCCCAGCCCATTGCGTGCGGATGATGACTTGGGTATCCGACAGGTCCGGCAGCGCATCCAGCGGCGTGTTCTTTATCGACCAGATGCCGACCACCGCCAGCAGCGCGGCGGCAACCAGCACCAGCACGCGATTGGCGATGCAAGCATGGATCAGGCGCGCGATCATGGCGTGCCCTCCATCGCTTCGGACATGACGGCGCTTGCCTGGCAATCAGCGGCTGCGGCGGAGCCGAACTTGGGTACCAACTGCATATCCATGAACGGTGACTTGCCCGGCTTGTCGAAATGCTTCTCCGGCACCATCGGGTCATACCAGTACTGCACCGGGCAGCGTGGCGGCGTGGAGGTGGAGGTCTCTGGCGCGACAGGCGCAGGCTGTCTGGACGGTGACGGCACGACAGTGCGTGCGTCGTGCCCGGCGTCATGGCGCTCGTGTACACCTGATGCGCTGGCAGGGCTTGTAGGTTGTGCAGCGCCCAGGCGCTCCAACGCACCGGAGAGATTGGCTTCAGAGTCGAGCAGGAACTGACCCGAGACCACCACGCGTTCACCACCGGCCAAGCCTGCCACGATCTGCGTGCGCCCTTGCACGCTACGTCCGGCACTCACCCGCACTGGCCGGAAGCTCCCGTCCGGATCCTGCACGATGACCCGGCTGTCCCGCCCGGTGGCAATCAGCGCCTCCGTGGGAACGACTGGCAAGGCCTGCTCGCATCGGGCTGCACCAGAACCTCGGCGAACATGCCCGGCACCAGCCGACGCTGCGGGTTGCGCAGCACAATTCGCGCCCGCTGCGTGCGACTAGCCATGTCGACCTGGGGAAGCAACGCCTGGATCTGTCCGCCAAAGCGCTCTGCCGGCCATGCATTGACCGTGGCCTGCACTGAGGTCCCCAGCCGCAAGGTGCCCAGCGCTGCCTGGGGCACCGAGGCCTCCAGCCACAGCGTGTCCAGCCCATTGATCTTGAACAGTGGCGTACCGGGTATCACCGTCTGCCCCTCGCGTGCCAGGATCTCGGTCACGACACCACTGTGGTCTGCGCCAAGCACGACGCCACTTCTGGCCGAGGCGCCAGAAGGAACACCCAACGAACGCAACCGTTGTTGCGCGGCACCCTGTAGCTCACGCGCGCTCGCGGACTGAGCTTGGCTCAGGGTATGTGCTTCGGCGATGGCCGCGTTCCATGCCGGGGCCTGCACGGTGGCCAGCGCTTGACCACGACGAACCTCGGTAAACGGCGCCTTTACCTGCACGTGGGTGATCAAGCCTTCCGTGCGCGCACTGACCACGGTTTCCTGGGTCAGATCCCTCGTCAGTGTGCCCGGCACGCGTACAGCAGTCCCTAGTGACTCTACCGTCACTTCCTGAGTGCGTATGCCCACGTTCTGCTGCAGGCGCGGATTGATCTGCGTTCCGCCGCCCATGGCCTCATCTGCGTATTTGGGCAGCAACTTCATATCCATGAACGGAGATTTGCCCGGCTTGTCGAATCGCTGCTCCGGCGCCATGGGGTCGTACCAGTACAACACCTTGCGCGCTTGACCTGCGCCGCTCGTGCCGGTGGGCGGGGTGGAATCAGAGGTTCGAGTCATCCAGGCGTAGCCGCTGGCAAAGCCGAGCGCCAGCAACCCGAGGGCCACGGCGAGCTGTGTGAGACGCGTCTTGGTCGGGGTCATGGCGTGTTCTCCTCATGGGGCAGCAGATAGGCCAGTGCCGCCCAGGCACGGCCCTGTTCGCCCAGCAGACGGGCGTTCTCCAGTTGCAATTCGATCTCATCGCGCCGCGCTTCCAGCCACGGCTGCAGGTCGGCACCGGCGCCGTAGGCGGCCAACGCCGTGCGTGCGCGATCGCGCGCCAAAGGCAGGCTCTGCGTGTTCTGACGCTCCAACTGGCCGGTTAACCCGCGCCATCGCGCCATCGCGCGTTGCACCGACTCGGCTTGGATGCGCCGGGCCTCATCGCGCTCTGCGGACACCGCCTCCAGCTCAGCCCGTCGTGCCACGATGCCTCGTGCTTGGCGGTTCTTCTGGAACAGCGGCAGGCCCACGCCCACTTCCACCATGAGCATGTCGCTGCGCGCCATGCCGTCGAGTGCGCGCTCGCGACGTCCGTAGGTGAGCTCCACACTCCAATCCGGGCGGGTTTCGGCCACGGCCGCATCCACCTGGGCCTGGGCTAAGCTCTGGCGTGCCTCCCAGCCCAGTAGTGGTGTGTGCTGGTCCAGGTTGGCCAGCAGTTGGGTGGGCTCCAATGGCAACTGCGAAAAATCCGGCGCCGTACCACTGGCCAAGATCGCCTCTGGTGCAATACCCAACCACCGCGCCAGGCCGGCCTGCGCCGCGGCGTGCTCCGCATGTACCTGCTCCAGGCGATTGTCCAACTGCAGTAGGACGGCCTGGGCGGCAAGCACGTCACTGGCCCCGGCCGTGCCACCTGCCAAGCGAGCACGCGCCGCACGCTCGGCTATGCGCGCCGGCTCGCGCAAACCTTCCAACGCATCTACGGCTTGCTGCGTACTCCGCAGCTCGATCCAGGCCTGCGCGGCCGCTTGGACCACCATCTGCTGTTCGACCATCGACAGTGAGCGCGCTTGTGCCAGCGTCGCTTGAGCCAGCGCTTGCTCGGCACGTCGTTTCGCACGGGCAGGAAACTCCTGCATCAGCCCGACTTGCTGGGTGGTCATCTCGTCTGCCCGCAGACTGAAGGCATCGGGTCCGCTGACGGGCCAGTTCGCCAGCCCCACGATCAGACGTGGATCGGGCAACGCGCCGGCACGCGCGGCTTCTTCGGTACTTGCATCGATCTGGGATCGGCGCACCTGCAGGGTAGGGGCGTTAGCAAGCGCTTGTTGTAGTGCTTCGGGATAGCTGATCGGGATAGCGGGCGGTGCCGCCACCACAGGACCACTGAGCGCCAGGGCAAACAACACCCCGCACGCCATCCTGCGTCTTGCACGCAGAAAGAAGGACATCTCCATAAGACCTCCGGACAAACGACAACGAGCGTGCTGCAACACAAGCAGCACGAGCACGGGTCAATCCAGGAGGGGCTTAAATCAGCAGGCTACAGAAGCGCTGCAGGGGGGGCGGATCGGACACGCACACCGGAACATCCCGATAGAACGTGCGTGTACCGGTGGCAACAGAGCCTGCACGAGCGCGGAGGCGGCCAGCGCGGGCTGGTAAGGCACTTGAGGGGCCTTCGCATCGGCCGTGGCGATGTGATCGCGCTGGCAATGCTGGTCGCACAACGCCGGAGCATCGGGATCCGGCGCGGACATCTCTTCGCAACCGACCATCAGGGTCGCTTGTCCAGCATCCACCGATTCCAGCGGACAGGCGTAGGCCACCAGCGCCAGTTGTTGCAGCAGCAGCGCCCACAGTCCCAGCCATGCCAGTCGGGCACGAGGACGGGGTCGCCGCCATCGCCTCAGCAGCTTCACCATGACAGCTCCCGCACGCCCGAAGCAGCGCCTGCGGACGCTGGGCAGATCAGGGCAGGGGACGTGCGAGCTCTCATAATTGCCAGTCTAGCCCTCTTGGGGCCGACTGGCATTGATCACGATCAAGCCATCGCGCGGACTCAGCGGTGGCATCCGCCGCAGCAGGGGGATGCGGCCGGGGCGGCTGGCGTGTCGGCCTCAGAAGGGAGCACGGCGGCGATCACATACCGGAATTGACCGAGGAGGAGAAGGATCGGCAGACCCGCGAGGGTTTGGCCGACGTCGACGCTGGACGGACGATCCCGCACTAGGAACTACTGCAATGGGTCAGGCGACTGTCGGAGCCTTCTTGTTGAGGGTTTCCGTTGGGTCAGGAGCGTGGAAACTCTTGAATCCAATATTCAAGAAGGGCACGCGTGCCTGAGCAGTACTTCCGCAATGCCTCTGTCACGCGACTTCTGGTTCGATCAAGCCTAGCTCTGTAATCCACGAACTGTTGACGTCGAGGGGTGTTTCCTCGTTGAATCATGGCGATAGAGCCGATTCGGCTGTTTTTCTCACGAATCCCTGCCGACCCTCAAGTAGAAGCATTTTTCCGTCGTTGACGGTGGTGCCCCTGGTCGGAATCGAACCGACGTGTACGCGCTTATCTGGCGCGTGCTCTCACCGGGGTATAAGGCCGGCCCTCTGACCAACATGAGCAACAGGGGCGTGATCGATCGATGCGATCACGCCGGTATTCGAGGGTCGAGCTGGCTCAGGCGGTTCATGGGGCAAGCATACCGGGGATGGACGCTATGCCGCTATCCCCGGGCGCGGCGGTAGGAGTGGGCCCACGCCGGAGCAGAGATCCGGCCGGTCGCCACCAGCCAGGCCATCCGCAAGGCCTGCGCGTCCACCAACGCATGGTGGCGCCTGGCCCTATGTTCCGGATGGGCTGCGAACCAGTCCTCGACCAGCAGCCCAGGAAGGCCTTCCTTCGACATGCATGTCATGACCGGGGCCGGCCGGGGTCCGCATGCGGCAACCTGGTCATCGGGTAGCTCAAAACCATCCAGTGCATACCGCAGCAGCTGGAGATCGTTCGGGAAATCCGCCATCACCGCCAGCGCGTCGGTCTCGCTGAGGAAGGCGCGCAGCTCGGTAGTCAGGACGGCATCCGGCAGGGCTGCGTCGCCGCGGTCGAGCAGCGGGTAGACGCTCTGACGAACGAAGTCGGTGGGAGCCTCGGGCAGGCTGGCTCGCTCAGCGTAGAAAAGGCGGTCTCCACCTTCGTTCACCAGCGCCAGACTCACCAGCTCGCTGCCCGTTACATCGGCCCACTCGGTGTCCAAGAAGTAGTACGTGGTGGCCATGATTGAATGGTGCCACAGCTTCCCGGGGGGCCGAGCCTGGAAGTGCGGCCGAGGGTAGAATTCAGCGATCCATCAATCGGTTAGCGAAGATCTGGCCGTGCTCGTAACGATTCCCTGCCAGCCCTCGTCTTAGCCTGGTCCAGGTGGTAGACAAAACCGCCTTCGGGCAGGGCACGCAGATGCGCCAGGGTCGCTGCCGCCACCTCGCTGCGACGGCGACCGCCAGTGGAAAAGCCGAAGTAGAGCAGGGCGCGATCGCGCAGGCCTGCCAAGCCGGGGCCGCAGGTGGCCAGCAGCGCATGCAGCTCGAGCCGTGTGATCGCTGCCTTTTTGCGTGGGCGCTCCCCACGCTTATGCGCAGTCCGGCGGGCGCTGACCAGCAGCTGGCGCACCTCGACGCTGTCGAGGGGATTGGCCAAGTGCTGCAGCTGATGGACCTTGCTCAGCACCGAGACGCGGTGGGTGAGGGTGGCCAACCGCCACGGGCCAGGGCGGCTCTTCAACTTGGCCGCCACCAGCGCCTGGTCCAGCGCGGCCGGCAACTCCCAGCGCACACCCTCGGCGGTGTCGCGCGCCACGTGGTCGACGATGAATTGCACCACGGTTGCCGACGGCAGCGGCAGGCGTAGCGGCTGAGCGTAGCGGCCTTGGTACCAGCCGGCCCAGTAGCGCAGGGCGGTACGGTAACTGCGGGTGGTATTGGCGCTGTGCGCCGCCGCCAGGATCTGGTCAGCGGCGGTAGCGGCCTGCGCCGACAGCCGGGCCGGATCGGGCAGGGCGACACTCCGATCAACGGTAATGGAAGTGATGTTTTTCATATGTACTATGTACCTCTCACTACACGCTGGCGTCGATACATCCGATAATTCTACATTATCGGATGTACCGCTCGGATTCGTTCTTTTTCGCAGCTGGAGACATGTTTATGGCCCGGGGCCTCACTGAGCTGGACGTCCATCAGGCCGCCGACGACCTCATCGCCGGAGGCGATCGCCCCACGGTGGAACGCATCCGCGCCCACCTGGGCACCGGTTCACCCAATACCGTGACCCGTCACTTGGACAGCTGGTGGGCCAGCGTCGGCGCACGCCTGCGGCAGCGCGCCCGCGAGCAGGGCCGCCCGGACGTGCCGACGGAGGTGGACGCGTTGGCGCAGCGCTGCTGGGCCGCCGCCCTAGAGGCCGCCGCCGACCACGCGCAGGCCTTGGTGGTTGGCGAACGCGCCGATTTGCACGCGGCGCAGGCCGCCGTGGCCAGCCAGCAGGACGTGCTGGCGCATGAGCGCACCCAAGCGCTGGAGCGGCTGACTCAAGCCCAGCACGAGGCCCGTACGGCTGAGACCAGCGCCGCCGCCCTGCGCGAACAGTTGCGCCAGCTGCACGACGAGCGCGACGACCTGCGCCGCCAACGCGACGGCACTTCCACGCGCAACGAACTCCTGGAGGAACAGGTGGCCGCGCTGCGCGCCGAGCTGGCGCAGAAGGCCGACCAGCACACCGCCGAGCGCGATGAGCTGCTGGCGCATCTCCGCGCCACCGAAGACCGCGCACTGACCGAGGTGGACCGGGCACGCCAGGCGCTGCAGCAGCTCCAGCACAGCGTCACCGCGCAATCCCTTCAGCACCAGCGTGAGCTCAGCAACCTAAGCGCGGCCCGCCAGCAGGCTGAACAGACCACCGCCCAGGCACTGCGCGACCGGGACATCCAGAGCGCGCTGGCAAGCGCCTATGCCAGCCAGCTTGAGCGCTTGGGCGATCTGCCCGAGCAAGTGCGCGCTGCACTCACACCGCCGGCAGCGCCCGCGCGAACCAAGGCAAAACCGGTCCGCAAGGCGCGCTCGGGGTAGGCCGATGACCGGTGCGATTAGCTAGGCCAGCCCGATCATCCGCAAGCGGGGCAGGGTGCAGTCCTGCCCCGGATCCCACTCGCCGCAATAGACCCGTGAGGTACCTGATCCATGATGAGCAACGCCCAGGTGAACAGGATCCCCAGCGTCGAATTGCAGCTCTTCAAATGGATCACGCTGGTCGATGCCGTCGAGACTCCCGACTGCGTTGAGCTGGAGGGCGGCGCCCGGATCTGGATCAAGTAGGCATGCCATTCGCTGGCCGGCTTTGGCGATGATGTGCCAATACTCACGTTGAGCATTCAGCTCATCCCCTGCGTTAGAGGTCGCCGCTGGTCTACCGAATTTATCGAGATGTGCAGTAGCTTGATCCCGTGGCCGGCCTTATTTCTTCGAGCCGGCGCAAAATCAAAGCTATCGCCCTGCCCCATACGCAGAGGATCCATCCAGCTGCAGCGGCCAACGCTAACGCATCATCGCCAGAGGTGGCGGGGTCAAAACTTGAGCGTTTCACCATCTTCAGGAATCAAGACGCTGCCTTGGAGCGAATTTTCGATAACGTACTGCCGCAGGTCGGCGCGGGAGACAGTCGCGTGGTTCACGGCATCCATATGCACGGACACAATCTTCGCATTAGGGGCGAGCGTGTGCGCCCTAAGTGTATCCCCAGAACTCATGATGATCCCCGTATCAAAACCCGTGATGCGAGCATCGCCAGTGTTGAGGACGATAACATCCGGTTTATAGCGATTGATCGTATCCTGTACTTCATTCGTCCAGACGGTATCAGCAGCAAGGTAGATCGTTGGTGAACCAGCCTTTTCAAAGACCAAACCCATAACACTGCCAAGTCTCTTCGCCAGCGACTCAATCGCGTACATTGAATCCGAGCCGTGCTGAGTCACAGTGCGGGAGATAGCCACTCCGCCAAAAATTTCGCGCGGACGCAGGATCCGGACGTCTTTGAAACCCTTATCCCTCAGCAGCTTAGCGTCAACTTCGTTTTGGACGAATACGGGCATCTGCTTCGGAATCAGCGACTCAGCGGCGGGATCCCAATGATCCAAGTGGGTATGTGTCACAAGCACCGCATCCACTCCCTTGAGCACCTGACCGGTGTCGAAGGGAAGTTCGACGGTCGGGTTGCGCAATTCATTGCGATACGTTTCCGGGAAGCCTGGATAGGCGCCTTTAGAGGCCAGCATAGGGTCCACCAGCAATACGGTTTCGCCATACGTAATCTTAGCCGTGGCATTGCGTATCTGCTGGAACGACGTCGTCGCGCCCGAGACGCCTGCAGCATCTGCGTTGCTCTGGAGGCCTAGCGCCGAAAGCGTGCCAAGTGTAAGGGACAGCATTTTCATATGTCTTCTCTAATTGGAGTGATCGCGCTCCTCAGTCAGACGTTTCACCTCGGCCTTCAACCGACGCACCTCGGCTGAGTCCTTGGGCGTGGGCAACATCGACCCCTCTGGTGTGCCCGCCAAGGCCTCGCTCTTGGCCTTGCGGAGCCATTGGTAAAGGCTGTGGGATGAGACCCCCAGCCGCTTGGCAACCTCGGCTACAGCAAAGCCCCTTTGGGTAACCTGCTTGACCGCTTCGGCATTGAACTCATCCGTGTACTGCTTGCTCGCCATAGACACCTCTCTGGCTTCCATTGCTTATGGCTCTGAGATGTCTACGAAATCTTGGCCGGTCCAATGAGAACCTTTGTGCCCATGATAATTGGTCGCAGTTGATGAAAGCAGAAAAAAGGCTCAGGCGGCTAAACGGCCCTCACGAGAGCCATCCGTTACGCCGTCAGATGAGACGTACGTCTGGCTACTTTTTGCGTTTTATGGTTCTGCATCGGCCTTTCGCTGCCTTCTGCTTCCTACCCCCTGTCACCACATGCCTTGTAATCCACTGGGCAGCAGACGGTTCCGCGCTGAAGGTCCTAATGATCCTTTCAACTACAGTTGAATACCCCACCGTCGCACCTCTGAGCAGGTTGGTCCAGAACCGAGCAATGAGAAAAGACAGCACGCCACTCATAAGGACGGAGCCAAAGAACCAGAAATGACTAATGGGCGAGGTAACCTTCAGCCCCTTGGTAAACATATACGTCGCAAACATGCCTGCACCGGAATGCGCCAGCATTATCAACGACGTCGGCGAAGTGCGAACCCTGAAGACAACCGAGGTGGAAAGCGTTTCTACAGCCGACAGAAGAATCAGTAAAAGGCTTGCCGTTAATGCGGGGCACAGAAGCTGGCAACCAGACTGCTGCGTGTAAAGAAGGAATGGAGCCGCCAACAAGACCAGTGCCTCAAGGCACACGCTGGGATATCTCCTCAGGAACTGCCCCCAACTTCTTCGGGCTAATGCAAACATGTCCTGAATAAGGCTAGCCACCGTCATTGCGGCCATGCTGGATAGCGTGATACAGGCTGGGATCCAGAGCATCCTCTCCTCCGGTCCCGGCGCGAAAGGCTCCATAGCCACCACGCCCCAGGTGGCCATCGCAAGGAACGACACGATAGGCCATACAGCTTGGCTTACTTTTCGCATAGAGCTGCTACATCCGACGTGCAGGCTCTTCTTGGCGAGCCCGAAACGATCATCTCGGCCCCCAATCGATAGCCAAAGCGTGGCAGCGTATGTATCAACCTCTCGTCGAACCCCCCATCAACGCTTCGTCTGAGGGCGGACATATGAGATCGGAGCAGGTCCCGATCTGGCGGATCGTCCCCCCATAAAGCGTGCTCCAGCTCTTGGCGACTCACAGCCGAAGGGCTCGCCCGCATCAGAACTTGTAGCAACTTTCGGGATCCAGGGTAGAGCCGCAGCTGCCTTCCTTCCCTGGTCGCTATCAACGTTGCCAGATCGAGAGTAAGGCCACCGACTGTCAGCCGTCTGGTGGCCGGACGCCCTTGGGCGCGGTTCACTATCGCCTGAAGCCGGACTTCCAATTCCGGGATGTCAAATGGCTTGGTTACATAGTCATCCGCCCCAGAACGGAAGGCACGAATTTTATCGGACAGCTCCCGCCTCTCAGTAAGCATCAGAACTGGTACCGATACACCATGCTCAGACCGCAGCTTGCTGATCAGATCAGGGCCTTCGATACGCGGCAACGTCCAATCCAAGACGACTGCGTCATAGGTATTAGACACTGCAAGGTGCAGCCCTGTGACGCCGTCTCCCGCAGCATCGAGCTGATGCCCCCTGCACTCGAAATACTCGAAAATCGCCTTGGCAACCCGGAGATCACGGTCAATGACAAGAAGGCGCATGTCAGGACTGACGGTAGCCGAGAAGCCGAAGGGCATTGAACACCACCAGCAACGTCGAGCCCTCGTGCACGGCTACGGCGGGACCAATGCCAAGACCCATGATTGTGGCTGGAACGAGCAGTGCGACAACGCCAAGGCTGACATAGACGTTCTGACGGATCACCCCTCGGGTGCGACGACTGAGCTCCACAGCGAAGGCAACCTGTTTCAGGTCCTCGGACATGAGGGCAACATCAGCAGTCTCCAGCGCGACATCGGAAGAGGCCGCTCCCATCGCAATACCCACACTTGCACTGGCCATTGCAGGTGCGTCATTTACGCCGTCGCCCACCATCGCCACCCGCTCCGTCTCTTTTAATTGACGGATCGCCTTTACCTTATCGTCGGGCATGAGATTGCCCCATGCCTCGTCCAAACCGACGTCCCTTGCTACAGCTTGGGCAACAGTCTGATGGTCACCGGAGATCATGATCATCCGCTGGATGCCCAAGCTCCGTAACTTTTCCAATGCCTCACGTGCCTCTGGGCGCGGCGTGTCCATCAGCCCGATGATGCCCAGGTCCCGGTCGCCCAGGCGAACCGCCATGGTCGTTCTCCCAGCTTCGCGCAGTACATCGATAGCAGACTGCGCGTCAGTGGTGAGAGCTCCAATGCTACCGTTACCGAACATCTCTGCTTTTCCGATCCAGGCGCTGATGCCGTTCACTTTTGCCTGAACGCCGCTCCCCGCAAAGTTCGTAAGATCCGTCGCGCCCGTCACCTGGATGTCGCCCAGTCGAGCGCTCCCGTCGCGAACGATGGCTGCAGCTAACGGGTGGTCACTGAGGGCCTCTACGGCCACCGCAATTTGGAGCAACTCTTTCTCCGTTGCCCCCTGCATGACCTTGATATCGGTGATGCGCGGCTTGCCTTGGGTGAGCGTTCCGGTCTTGTCAAACGCGATGGCGCGGATCATTCCTAACTCTTCGAGCGGCGCTCCACCTTTGATGAGTACACCACCACGTGCGGCTCTTGCGATCCCCGCCAGAACAGCACTTGGCGTGGCTATGGCCAGTGCGCAGGGGCTCGCTGCTACCAAAACTGCCATAGCACGATAGAAGCTGTCACGGAATGGCTCATCAACCACAACCCAGGAGAAGAGAAGGAGTGCAGCCAGAATCAATACCGCAGGAACGAACACTCTCTCGAACTTGTCCGTAAAGCGCTGCGTGGGCGACTTCCTCGTCTCAGCCTCACTTACCATCTTGACGACGCGAGCGAGGGCGGATTCCCCTGATCTACGCGTGACTTCAACCTCCAAGGCGCCAGAGCCATTGATAGTGCCGGCGAAAACACGTGACTCCATTGCCACCGAATCAGACCGAACCCGTGCCAGGGCAGGGTCACTGACTGCCAGCTTATCGACCGGGATGCTTTCCCCGGTGACAGGGGCTTGGTCAACGCTGCTAGCCCCTTTGATAACGAATCCGTCCGCCGGCATCCGGTCATTGGGACGTACGACCACGACGTCTCCAGGTATCAAGGCTTCAACCCGGACTTCAACCACCCGTCCATCCCTCAGTACCTTGGCGGTCTCAGGGGCAAGCTTGGCGAGAGCTTCGATCGCACGCTTCGCCCGGCCCATCGCGTAATGTTCAAGGGCGTGACCGAGACTGAAGAGGAACAGAAGCAAAGCGCCTTCGGCCCATGCGCCGAGCGCGGCTGCGCCTGCCGCTGCAACCAGCATCAGCGTATCGATCTCAAAGCGCTTTAGCTTGATATTCCCGATCGCCTCGCCAAGCGTGAACCAGCCGCCAAAGACGTAGGCTGCTACGTAAAACGCTGTGGGAATCCAGGGCGTTTGGGTCAACCCAAGCTTTTCAATCGCAAATCCCACGATCAGGAGCAGGCCGCAAGCAAGTGAGAAGATCAGCTCACTATTGCCACCCAGGAGGCCCCCGTGGGAATGACCGGGGTCCTGTCCGTCCTTGTGATCGTGTCCTTCGCGCTGATCCTTCAAATCTCCCCTCGGACTCGGTGGCTCTTGCGCTACACCCAGCGCGTCAAGCTTCGCTCTCAGCTCCGCCTCGCCTGTCTTGGCTCTCTCGTACTCGATACTTATGCCGCCAGCTGGGCTGGTGGTGGCTTCAATGACGCCTGGTACGGCCTGCACTTGCGCCGCAATTGTCCTTGCCTTTCGTGCGTGAACGGCCGAACCAAGCTCCAAGAAAAGGTGGCCATACCGATCACCCAACTCAACGCCCATGGATGCCGCCACCTCTCGCACTCGCTGAAGCGAGACGATCTCGGGGTTGTAATGAATGCAGAGCATTCCGAGAGCTCCCTCGCCACCCTCGCACGCGTGCACGCGCGATACTCCGTTCATTTCCTCAAGGCCATCGACCAGCCTCTGCACGCAGCTGTCGTCGCGAGCGACGCCTGGGAGTAGTAGCGGCAGTTCGATTTCTGTGGTCAGGTTCATGTGTTCCCTCCAACGTCATAAGAATGGATCGGGAAGTCCGGCAGGCAGATGCGCTGCCGGACCCAAACATTCCATCAATCAGTGGGCAGTTTCCGGTTGCCCTTTGGGATCTGGCTTGGACAAACGGCCCGCAAATGTCGGCAGCACAAGCAGTGTGAGCACTGTGGCGGTCAACAGGCCGCCAATGACCACCGTCGCGAGAGGCTTCTGCACCTCAGCGCCAGACCCACTGGCAATGGCCATAGGAATGAAGCCGACGATCGCCACCAGCGCGGTGGTCACGACAGCGCGAATTCGGCTGCCGGCGCCGTTCATTGCCGCGATCAGTGGACTGTCACCAGCATCAAGCCTCTCTCTGATGGCTTGCATGAGCACCAATCCGTTCAGCGTCGCAACACCCGATACAGCGATGAATCCGACAGCGGCCGATACCGAGAACGGCATACCACGCACCAGCAATGCGAGAATTCCGCCAACTAGGGCAAGCGGGACGCAGGTGAACACCAAACCCGCCTCCTTTGCACTGCCCAATGCCATGAACAGGAGGCTGCCGATCAGCAGGAAGACAATCGGAACAACTGTCATGAGTCGCTTTTCAGCCCGCTGCAAGTTCTCGAACTGACCGCCCCACGTCATGTGCGCGCCCGGTGGAAGCTGTACGTCCTTCACCGCCGCCTGGGCCTCTCCCACAAACCCGCCCAAGTCACGACCGCGAACATTTGCCTGCACCACGACACGGCGGCTTCCGTTGTTTCGACTGATCTGGTTCGGCCCCTCGCTGATCTCGATGCGTGCGACAGAGGAGAGCGGGACGATGCCCCCAGTAGGCGTTGCAATCGGCAGCGATGCGAGCTGATCGGGGTCATTGCGTGCGTCGTCGCTGAGGCGAACAACAACATCGAACCGGCGGTCACCCTCGAAGATCTTGCCTGCCGCGGCGCCGCCAATACCGGTTGAAAGCGCGTCGCTTACGTCCGCCGCCGTGAGGCCATACTGCGCAGCTGCAAGATGATCGATCGCCACATTGAGGGTGGGTAGGCCGGAAATCTGCTCAACACGGACATCTGCCGAGCCCTGAACGTTTCTTAGCTTCAGCGCGATCTGGTCGGCAACAGCTTGCAGTTGCTCGAAGTTGTCGCCGTAGATCATGACGGCCAAGTCCGTACGTACACCTGAGATCAGCTCATTGAAGCGCAGCTCGATGGGCTGGCTGAATTCAAAGCTGTTGCCTATCTGCGAGGCGGCGATCTTTTCAAACCTCGCAATCAGATCCTCCTTGCTCAGGGAAGAGTCTGGCCACTCCTTTCTTGGCTTAAGTACGATCACACTGTCGGAGATGTTGGTCGGCATGGGGTCGATAGCTGCTTCTGCGGTACCGGTCCGCGAGAAGACCGTCACGACCTCTGGTTCAGCAGCAATAGCCTTCTCCAGCGCCAACTGCATAGCCAACGATTGCTCAAGCGACGTCGATGGCACACGCAATGCCTGCATGGCGAGGTTTCCCTCATCAAGGGTTGGCATGAACTCTCGACCCAGCATCGTAAAGCCGACCACGCCCATCCCGAGCATCAAAAGGGCGCTAGCGAACACTGCCTTGGGCCTACGAATCGCCGCTTGGATCGCCGGTTCAATACGGCCGCGCAGGACGCGGATGATTGCTGTCTCATGTTCTTCGTCCTGGTCGCCCTCGTGTCCCTCCTTATTCGCATGGAGCTTGGGTTCCCTGACCAGCAGGGCAGCCATCGCCGGTACGAAGGTAAAGGAGAAGATGAACGCGCCAACGAGGGCGAGCATGAAGGTGGCGGCCATCGGGTGGAAGGTCTTGCCTTCCACACCTTCCAACGTAAGGATCGGTGCGAAGACCAACAGGATGATCACCTGGCCGAACGCTGCAGGACGCGCCATCTTCCTCGCCGAGTCGGCGGCCACACGCAGTCGCTCCATTGCATTGAGGGGTCGGCCAAGTTCGGCACGCCTCTTCCCAAGCATCAGCAGGGTGGACTCGATCACAATTACCGCGCCATCTACAAGGATGCCGAAGTCCAGCGCTCCCAAGCTCATCAGGTTGCCGCTGATACCGAACTTGTTCATGCCGATAACAGCGAACAGGAACGACAGCGGAATAACCAAGGCGGTGATGGCTGCCGCACGCAGGTTGCCTAGCAGCAGGAACAGCACAACGACGACCAGCAGGGCACCTTCGGTTAGGTTCTTGGCGACAGTCTTGACAGTGGAGTTAACCAGCACACTACGGTCCAGCACTGGCTCTGCGAAGATCTCGGCGGGTAGGGATTCATTGACCTGTGCCAGACGCTCAGCAGCAGCTTGAGCGACGGTGCGGCTGTTGCCGCCAGCGATCATGAGTGCCGTGCCCAGTACTGCCTCATGACCGTTTCGGCTAGCTGCACCAAGCCGTGGGGCGCGCCCCATCCCGACCTCGGCAACATCGGCCACCCGGATCACCACGCCGTCCTTGGTGGCAACCGGCGACTGAGCCAGGTCGTCGGTCGTCAGGGCAAGGCCGTCGGCCCGAACGACCAGTCCTTCGCCCGCACGCTGGACGAAACCGGCACCAGCCTGGACGTTGGAGCGTTCCAGAGCTTGGACCAAATCGGCCAGACCCAGGTTGTATGCCGCCAGTCGAGCGCTGTCGGGGTAGATGCCGTATTCCTTGACGTAGCCACCTACGGTATCAACACCGGCCAGGCCGGGGCTGGAGCGCATCTGTGGTGCGATGATCCAGTCCTGGACAGTACGCAGGTACGTTGCGCGCTCCTGGGCGGTTCCAAGTCGATCGCCCTCTGGTGTCAGGTAAACCTCACCTTCTTGCCAGCCAGCCTGGCCGGGCTTGGCTAGCTTCTTGGGGTCAAATGGCTTGAAGTCCACCGTCCACATGAGAACCTCGCCCAGCCCGGTTGTAACCGGGGAGAGCATGGGGGACACGCCCTCGGGCAGATCTCCGGCAGCCTCCCGCATCCGCTCTGCCACCTGCTGGCGGGCGAAATAGATGTCGGTCTGATCAGTAAAGATCGCCGTGACCTGAGAGAAGCCATTGCGTGACAGGGAACGAGTGGTGTTCAGACCCGGGATTCCGGCCAAGGCCGTTTCCAGAGGATAGGTAACCTGGCGCTCAATCTGCTCCGGAGTAAGGGCAGGTGCGATGGTATTGATCTGAACTTGGCGGTTGGTGATATCTGGTACAGCATCGACTGGCAGCTTGCTCAGTTGGAACAAGCCAAAGCAGGCAATCAATGCAGCCAGAAACACCACGAGCCAGCGGAACTTGACCGCTGCTTCAATGATGATCTTGAACATGGTGTATGAGTTCCCTTAGTGGCCGTGCTCGGCTTCACCCTTGGCCAGTTCGGCCTTGAGCAGGAAGGCATTGGCGCCTACGAGGCGCTCACTACCCGTCAGGCCGCTAAGGATTTCGATTCGATTACCTGCACGACGGCCAGCGAGTACCGGCGTTGCCTTGAAACCACCCTCGACGGCAACGAAGACAACACTTCTGCCATCAACGCTTTGGACCGCATCTGCCGGCACGCTCATGCCTCCGGCGGCGCCATCGGCGATGATGACGGCCGAAACGGGGGAGCCGGCCGGTGGCAACTTCTCCGAAATTGGTTTGGCGCGAATGGTCGCAGTGCCGCCCTGCTGCATCACATTCGCAGCGGCGGCAATGACCTCAGCTTCGAAGCTTCCGCCCGGGCCAGTCACTTCCAGCTTCATTCCGGGCACCGCGAGAGTGGCCAGTGCTGGCGGTGCAGTGAATACGAGTTCATTCATGTCGGGATTGGAAACCTCCGCAACAAGCGTCCCAGCTGAGACGACGCCACCGGGCGTCACTTGGACGTTGCCAACCAAGCCAGCGACAGGACTCGAGATGGTCACCCGGCCGGAACTGTCCGGAGACCCGCTGGCCGCAACCTGCGCACGTGCAGCACTAGCGGCAGCATCCGCGGCCAAAGATCGCGCACGCGACGCCTCCAGCTCCTGGCGTGCCACTACGCCTTGCTCGACAAGGGATTTATCGCGGCCGTAGGCCAGGCGGATGGCTTCGGCCTCCGCCGCTGCGGCAGTAGCGGCGGCCTTGAACGTCGCGGCTTCTCCACTGACAACGATCACCAGGGGCTGGTTGCTCTTGACGGCCGTACCAGGTGCAACAAGCACGCGTTCAACGCGGCCGGTGACCGTTGATGCGATCGCAGCACGCCCCCCGATGGCCGGCTCGACGCGCCCAGCTAGGCGGGTCGATGCGCCACCGCCGCGCCCGACAGCCACCACGCCGATGCCAGAAGCCTTGATCTGGTCAGGGGTCAGCTTGACTACACCTTCCTCGGCCTCCTCTTCGCCGTGATCGCCATCGCCATCACCCTCACTGTGCGCCTCGGCGGAGCCCGGCTTAGCGTCAGCTGTGTGATCGTCGTGACCGTCATCCTTGCCAGCCGGCTTCTCTGCCTGGGCACCACTGGATTTAGCATCCTCCTGGGCACCGTCACTGCATGCGGTCAGCCCGCCGGTCATCAGCAAGGTAGCCAACAGCGTCGCTCCGATGAGCGTTTTGTTTCCGTACTTGTTCATTTTGCCTCCACAAACGGTGCGCGCCCTTCAAGGCGGGCGAGGTCGATTTCTGCTGCCACCCGGCTAAGACGGGCATCCACAGCACTGCCACGAGCAGCGATCAGGGTTGATCGCGTGCTACGCAGCTCCAATTGCGATATACGACCTGCCTCGAATCCGATGCGGGCCAGCCGATAGGCTTCGTCTGCAGCTTGTACGCTCTCATCTGCGGCCCGTGCGCGGCTGTTGGATGCTTTGAGACTCGCAACTGCCCCCAAGCGGGCTGCTTCACTGTCACTCTTCTGAGCAACCAGAACCGCTTCGGCAGCACGTTGTTCCGCGTAGGCGGCCTGGATCGCACCGCGGTTACGGTCAAATAGGGGGATCGAAAGGCTGATGCCCACGTTGTAGGCCTGGTCGCCTGCTTGGCGGAAGCGCGTCTGAGCCACGGACGCACTCAATTGTGGCAAGGCACGCTTGCGCTCGACATCTATAAGGCGACCGGAGGCCTCCGCTTCAGCCTGTGCAATGCGAACGGCAAGCGGGGGTGCCTCAATAGCGACTGGGTGAGAGGGCACGCGGTCAAGCAGGCTTTCACCGATGTCGGTCAGGGGACTGTCCACCAAGGACACCCCGGCCAGGCGCGCAAGCGCCGCATCCCGGTAGGCCTCGGCCTCATCCAGGCTTGCCTTCGCATTGGCGACCTCGCTCCGTGCCTGCACACCGCGCAGGTTGGGCTCACGGCCCTCGCTGACCATCGCAGCCACGGCCTTAGCGTCCTGTTCAATCAACGCCAATGCTTCGCTGGCCAGTTCATAACGGCGCAACGCAGCCTCTGCTTCGGCATATGTTGCCGCCAAGCGCCCGGCTGCGTCACTGCGCATCAGATCACCCCGTAAGCCTGCCGCGCCTGCCTCCGCACGCGCGGCGCGCACTCGGGCCCCTCGTTGACCCCAGATCTCCAATGGCTGGGAAAGCGTGACAATGCTGTCAGCGTTGGAAAAGCCTTTATAGGGTCCCGTGCCGTATGCATTTTCCGCTTCGATGGAGACCGTTGGATTGGGTAGTGCCCGAGCCTGTTGTACCCGCGCCTCGGCGGCCTCAGCCAGCGCGACGCCCTGGACGGTCGCAGGCATCTGGTCCAAGCGAGAAAGCAACGATTCGTAAGATGGTGCAGTTTGAGCAGCCACATGTCCGGTTGGCACCAACGCCAACAGAATAGCCACAGCCAACCCGGTCGCTGAAAGCGACCGGCCTGTCAAAATCGACATAAAAACTCCCGTAAATTATCTGAGCGAATGACCCGCAAGTGCGGGGCAGAGCCAGATCAGATACGGGGGGGGCGCATGGGACCGTCGAGTCGGAACGCGTAGACGTCCGCGTGCTTGGTACTGTGCAGCGAGATCCGGCCATCGGCGAAGAGATCATCGTGACCGGCAGTTGGCAGGCTTGCCGTTGAATGGTGGCAATGCCCATGGCCACAGGCATCGGCGCCAGACGAATCCTTGCCCTTGCCGGGGTCCTGGTCCGATTCGCCTGAGACGCCGTGCATGTCACCTACGGTGGCTGGAGCCTCCTGCGCGCATGCCAATGCCTCAGCCACGGGCACGACCACGAACACCGCCAGAAGCAGCAGCATCAGGTACATACGGATGGCGGGCAGAGAGCGACGCATGGGGGAAGGCTAGCAACCTCGTCTGGACGGATACAATTACATAGAAATACTACAGTTACGACACCGGACGCGCTGTCGGGTCCTGTTCAGGTTAGGGTGCCTAGAGGGTCAACCCAGCAGAACCAGGGCCCAAATGAGCGCCACGTTGCAAAGAGCCACGAACACAGCGCCCGAACCCATGTCTTTGGCGCGACCGGCCAGCTCATGGATCTCTGGGCCGTAGCGTTCGATAACCGCTTCGATGGCGGAGTTCAGCAGCTCCAAGGCCAGCACAGCCAGCACGCTCCCCATTAGAAGTGCTCGCTCTACCGCTGAGTGGCCCAGCAGAATCGCTGCCGGTAGTGCCACCACGGCCGCGACAACCTCGAGTCGAAACGAGGATTCATGCAGCCAAGCTGATCGTAGTCCTTGGAGGGACCAGCGGAGCGCCTTGAAGACGCGGGCAATGCTCCGCGGACGATGACCGTACATATCTGCCACTGCGTTGCTTCCTTAATTTAGGACCCCAAGAGCCGCTGCTGGGCGCTTCCAGCAGCGTGCTCGTTGTCGCCCGTTATGGGGTGGACCCGGAGTTGATGGAACAACCGGAGAAAAGATTCAGGCTTTCGTCCAACGACTTCGTCCGGACCTGCATGAGGCCGAGTACAGAATGGAAGAGGTTGTCGTGGCTGGCCGGCCGCTTTGATCGGTCCCGGACACATTGAAGGTCCAGGTTGTTGCTGCTCTTCATGCCCTCGGACATCCACATGACCATGGGCACTTTGATCTGAGTGTCGGGAGCAATGGCATAGGGGAGACCGTGGAGATAGACGTTCGCCTCGCCCAGTGACTCACCGTGGTCGGATACGTAGATCAATCCAGTGTCATGGCTTTGATCCTGCTCAAGCATGCGGATGGCCTTTCCTAAGAAGTCATCTGTTGCAAGAACTGCGTTGTCATACGCATTGACGATCTGCTGGCGTGTGCACTTGCCCAGATCTGCATTGCGGCAGTCAGGCGTGAACCTCCTCAGAACCTCGGGATATCGCTTGTAGTAGCTCGGCCCGTGGTTCCCCAGCTGATGCAGAACGACCACAACATCACCCGGATTGTCATCGATCGCGTCATGCAATCCCCGCAACATGATCTCATCGCGGCACGCTTGGTCATCGCACAACCCATCCTTGATAGGCACGCGGAAGGACTCAAACGCCAGGTCCGCGCAAACCCCCTTACAACCTGTCTGGTTGTCCCGCCATAACGTCTTGATGCCAGCTCGCTCAAGCACATGAAGCAGCGACTCTGAGCCCCTGATCTTGTCTCGATCGTAGTCTCGCCTTCCATACACCGAGAACATACAAGGCACGGAAACTTCAGTATTTGACCCGCAGGCAGTCACGTCCGAGAAGTTGACAACGTCCGATGCCGCCAGCTGTGGCGTTGTCTGCCGGCTATATCCATTCAGTCCCCAGTTCTGCGCGCGAACCGTCTCGCCTACGACTATGACCAGAAAGTGTGGCTTCGCACCTGGTGGATGGGGCTTCATTCTGGCGTCCGGACCGACCACCTGAATCGGACCCCGTTCGGCTCGCGTCTGTTCTCGGACAACCTTGGCAATGGAAGCAAGATAGTTTCCGGGTGTTGCCAAGTACCTGACTGGCTTGTGGTTACGCATGAGCGAGGACAGGTTGTCGAACGAGGCGAAGGCCGCGCCAGTTATGACCACGACAGAAACGCCGAGCAGAAGGACTCTAGCAAGTACGGCGCTCGCCAGACTGGAGGGACGCCGGATCCGAACCGTACATGCCACGACGGCTGGAAACACGCCTTTCATCAACACCGCAAGGAAGAATCCCCAGGTCAGCAGCTCGCCAGCCTCTGCGCTGTCAGTCTTCAGCACGTTTCGCACCATGCTTGCATCGAAGTAGACGCTGTAATTGTCTGAGTTGTAGGCGGCAGCAGCGGACAGGACAAGAAGCAAGGAAACGACGGGCTTTACCGTCCATCGAGTGCACAACAACCCAAGAAAGAGTACGTTCAAGGAGGTAAGAATCGCTGCCGTTGACAAGAGAAGCAGCGCACGGGCCGCTCCATCAACACCACTCTTGGCGATGACCTCTGCAAAGAAGGCGTTGTTGAGGAACAACGTGAAGTACAACGCCACAACGATGATCAGAGTACTGATCCCCAGCTGAGGTCCCCTGACATGCCTCCCAAGCCGACCGAGTGGATCTGAGACAGCTCGGCCTTGCCGATCACTCCGGCTGAAGCATTTTTTCAAGTAGTCCATTTGTTTTTCCGTTTGATGGACCCGCAGACGCGCTCATGGCGAGTACGCCGGCGCTGTGCAAACCGAAGTCGCTGTGCTCGCGGGTCTACTTAAGGGGCGCTCAGAGGGGCAGTACAGGTGCAAAGGACCTGACGCCCTCGACACTCGGAAGCGGCGGCGAGGTCTAGCGAATTGAGGTTTCGCATGTCGATAGAGCTCCAGCCGGAATGAGCCACCAGGTTCTTCGATTGGCTACTCCAAACTGCAAGGATGGATCCGGCCTTCGATCACCGCAGTTCTCTAGCACCGACCCCTCAATGAGCAGCCAACGCACGTCCTGGCGCTCCTGCTGCCAACTCAATGCCGTGGCAAGCTGCTGCCTAGCAGGCCGATTGAAGCCGAACTCCGCCGTGGCTGATTGCGACATGAGCAATTGCTGCTCGCGCCAACCGACCAGTCCCAGTTGCGCCGAAGGTCCGATGCGTGTGCTCACCTGTTCCATGAGCCCCCGGGATGAGCTTGCCTCGTTCAGGACGCTGGGACCCGCAAACCCGTAGACGACCCAAAAACCACTCATCCCCGTGAGCAGCCCCTTCCAGGCGCTGCCTGAAAGTGAGAGAGCCGCACCAACCAGCAAGGGCAACGAGGCGAGGAGGACCAGGATGGCGATCGAGTGCGAGTCCTCACTAGAGCCACGCTCAGTGAGAAGCTTCACTTCGAACCGAGGGTTGGAAGCGAGCATCCATATCCCCAAGGTCGCCGTTGCCGTACCCAGGAGCGAGACAAACGCGGTCGCCAATCTTCGTACTCCGACTCTTCCGACAATGTCTGGAAGAGACGCAGCGAGCGCCAAGCACAGCATCGGCAGGCCGGGGAGGATGTACATGTCTCGCTTTCCTGCAGGAACTGAAAAGAACAGTACGATCAGGGCGAGGCTGCCGACCGGAAGCCATAGACGTTCGTCAAAGCGACAAAGCCCTTTGTAGAGGCTTGGCCCCGCCCAGGGAAGAAGGGCGATCGTTGGCAACCACGACGTAGCTATAACTACGAGGAAGTACCACGGTGCCTGGAAGTGATGCCATGAGTTTCCGTAACGCTGGATCGTCTGGCGGAACAGGATGTTACGCGCGTACTCAAGGTTCTCTTGGGTGGGGTGGATCCATACAGCGATCAGCATCGGAATGAGCCAGATGCCAATCGCGACCAACAAGGCCAGGGGTCCCAGCCACGCGCGTCGATCACCTATCCAAGAAGCACTCATCTTCCTGGAAAACGTCAGCGCTAGGGCTGGAACCAGCATGAAGAGTGCAATCACTCCCACGCCCTTGGTGATCACTCCCAACCCGGCCGCAAACCACGCCACGGTCCACATCCGCCAATCCGGACCGCGAACAATGTGCCGAATGAGGCCGTAGTGGGCCAAGGTGACCCATGCAAGCAGCAGGGGATCGATCTGCGCGCGCTTCATCTGCAGAGTGAACTGCACGGCGAGGAGTAGCGCCCAACCTGCGTAGATCCCGGCCTGCTTGGACCACAAGCGCCGTCCTAGGTCGTAGGTCATCCACACACATGCGATACCTGACAGCACCGAGGGAAGCAGGAAGGCAATCCTGAGATTTCCGGTCAGCTGCAGCAGGGCAGCCTGGATCCACATGAAGAGCGGAGGCTTGTCTGCGTACAGCTCTCCACCGCGGCGTGGGAACAGCCAGTTTCCGCTGTCCACCATTTGGGAGGCAACCAAGGCGAATCTCGGCTCATCGGCAGGCCAAGGGTCGCGCAGGCCCAGGCCCGCACCGAGGACCACCGTAGCGGTTGCCATCAGCAGTGCCGCTTGACCGCGCGGAGTTCGGAGGTAGGTAGATATTGAGAGGGGCATTCAAGCCGCCTTCTTAGAGGCGGCACGGTGCCGTTCGGCGACTGCGCGAGCAGGCACGCGTCGGCCGGACGCACAAAGCGCCCAGAAACAAGATGTGATCATGGAAAGATCCGCTAAGGGTGATCGCAGAAGGACGAACAGGCGCCTAGCGCCTGGGTCGCGATCAAGCCCTGGGAGGTCTAATCAGCCTGTCGGGGGTGTGGGGCGCCACGGGCCGCTCGTAGAACACGTGCCCACCCTCATCCAGTGGCGCCTCGCCCGGCGCAAATCCGTTAGACGCCACGAATGCACTGCTGTGATGGCAATGACCATGACCACAGGCTGGGTGTGCCTTGTCGGAGTGCCTCTCGCCTGGCCCTGCTACTTCCTGATGGGACTGCTCTTCAGAGAAACAGACCGAAGCATCGACGACAGGCACTATTACCAGCACTGCAAGTAGCAGTGCCAAGGCGTAGCGCTTGGCGTGGATGGCAAGGGAAGTCACGTGCTGCTTCGACCCATACGGACGTGGCCGGGAAGATACCTTGCATCATAGTTCTCAGCAAGCTGAGGCTTGTTCATGTTCTGCCCGGGCCCGGGCGGGTGGAGCGGGAGCGGGAGCGGCCGAGCACCTTGCCACCAACTGGATCCAAGGCCAGGTCTGCACCTTTCCCGCCGGTGCCTCTCAGCACGCTTGCACGCAGATCATCTTCGGCCAGATCCACAACAACCTCAGCACCAGACCACTTCGCTCGTTCAACCTCGGCGGCCGAGGAAACGACGGCACTCGGCATGGCTCCCAGCGCTCTGCTCATCTGGATCAGTGCGTGTCCCACGGACCCGGACGCTCAAGAGATCAGCACTGTCTGCCCGTCCTTCACCTGTCCAATGCGGGTCAAAGCCTGGTAGGCGGTGACGTAGTTGATGGGAAAGGCGGCCCCCTGATCCAGGGTGATGGAATCAGGAAGGCGGATGATGCGCTTGTCCTGCACCAATGCCCACTGCTGCTGCAGGCCATCCTCAGTAATGCCGAGTGCGGCACCGCCGTAGATGGCCACGCGTGTTCCTGGCTCAAAAGCGCCGCTGTGTTCAACAATACCGGCACCGTCATTAGTCAGCACCAATGGTGCGCGTGCGTGCTCGACAATACCCGCGAGGACCTGGCTTGAAAGTGGGTTAACGGTAGCAGCGTGCATGCGAACCAACGTGTAGCCCTCACGTGGCGACGGTACTGGCCGTTGTTCAATGTGCATGGTGGGCGCAGGGCCGAATGAACTGGCTACGACTGATTTCATAAGTACTCCTGTTGGCGAATGCCGTGTAGACGGCGCCGCTGTGAGAGAGGGCTGGGCAGTGGAGACAGGGGCACCGAAGTGCTAGATATCAGCTATCGATCTATGCAGGCATTTGCCGCATCACGGCGATGGCTTCGAGAACGGCATCCGCTCCCTGATAGAGGACTTCAGAGCTCACCGGCTGCAGCTGGCCAGCAGTCTGGAGATACAGCTTTAGAACGCCCCGGACCTGTTCACTCTCCATCATGCGCTGAGTTTCATCGATGCGTTCGCAAGCCAAAAGGGCCAGCGCATCGTCAGCGTTGAGCTGCTCGGCAAACACCACTGGGTCAGAAGCGTATCCATGCCGCTCAAGGAAGCCGGACGTGATGGCCGCAGCGACCCTCGCGCTGCTGGTCTCCCGGCCGTCGATGTACCGCTGCCGCTGGAAGTGGTGGAGCAGCGGTAGCTCCAGGCGTCTGTCGAGGCCGCGCGCCAAGGTCAGTGCACGGGTCATCGGACCCGAATCGAAGCTGCCATGCGGACCGAGCAACACCTGCTGACGGTACGCCTCGCTGAATACCTGCCCGGTCAGTGCTTCAATCCTCTGATCGTTAGCCCACGCGTACTCTGCCCATTCCCGATTCTGCGGGCGAGCACCACGGCCTGTGAATAGACCGCTTGGCAATAACATCAGTTCGATAGAGGAGTCGTTAGTCAGCGCGTCGAGCGCCGGAGCGGCGGCGTAGCACAACCCGCACCACGGGTCGAATAGATAAAGCAGCGTTTTTTGCAGCATGAGAGAAAGGGGAGGGGAGGGATCAAGCCCTACCATATTGGATCTAAATCGGAACATATACCCCGCATTAACGACAGACTGTCAACCAGAACGAACATGTTTGCGTGTTTTACGACGTCCAAGGTACTCCCAGTCTCGCCCCCCCTTTGTTTTTGCTTCAGGCCGGCGAAGCGCCTAGACAGGACCGACCCGATGTAATTGGAAGAAGTCAGGGCATGGTGCACCGTGCAGGCATCGCACACCGGTATACGGCGGCCTGATTCTTCGCACGCAGGCAAAATAATCGCGCCATGAGAATCGTCTACGCCACCTCGCGGGATCTGATTGGCTCGCGGGAGCGGACCGGTGCTGTATATGCAGCCGCCGCGCTGGCCGTTCATGGGTGCAGCTGGTGATTGCGCCGGCGCGAATTAACTTGGGCTCGCTGCGGGTTGACCGCAGAAGGCCCAAATCTGGGCGTCATCTTCGGTGGCGGCGCTATCGCCAGAGAGCGGTTGATGGGCACCCGTGCCACCGCAGCCTTGAGGTGCAAACGTGGATCGTTGGGTGGCCAAGTTATGGGCACCGCGTAAGCAGAGGTCTGATGGCGGCGGCCGTTAACATAAGCTGCGTTATGCGAAGTAACGCATTGATCTTAAAAGCGTTTCCCTGCCGTGGCCGATCCTACTCCAGCAAAGAGACGTCATCAAGGCATCCGCGATGAAAGGTCTTCGCAGCCAGGCCTGAAGAAGCAGGGTTATCCTCGAACCCTCAGCTGCTTTCTCCATATGCATGGGGGAAACGTCGCGATTCCGGGTTAGCTGGCAGTTGAGTTCCCGCGAGCCTACCAGCGTGCGTCATCGCTCCAGGAGGAAAAATCTTGCTTCGCCGCCTCCAGCACGAGCGCTGGATGTAGGGCAAGAGCCTCTGCTGGACTGCCTCCGCACAATCGAGCATGCGGAGCGATCAGCCATTCGATTTCCTCCCAACCTGACGTCGGGCCGCCGGCTGAAACGCCATATGGGCCACGCAGTAGCGACAGTACCTCCGAGAGCACTGGCAAAGGCATCCCAGTAGAGTCCAGCTGCCATGGAGGAAAGAGAAACAGCTTCAGTTCCCCAATCCACACGCCCAGAACGCTCCCAGATTGCAGGCACTGCGTCAGGGTGCGGCCCTGGACGGCACTCGGGCTCAGTATCGCTTCGAACGCCGCCATATCGAGCCAATCCCGCGCGGCGTTCGATCTGGCCTGAGCGAAGGCAGATGTTTCCGAAGGTATATACCCGCGCATAGAATGCCTGCCTGGTAAATGAACAGCTCCCACAAGGATGCCACACGCTCTACTAAGGCAACCTGTGGGGGAAACGTCGCTTGAACGTCAGGCATCCAGCGGTTTGCCGCAACAAGGGCATTTCCCTCCTGCCAGTTCTCGATCGTATGCTGCGTTTTGGCGGTTGGCCAGCCAGACTGCTGCCACGGTAATGGAAACAACAAGCGCCACCAAGACGCCTGCGACGATGCTCATCTGTTGCAAGGTAGACAGGGAATTCATTGCATTGCCCACTAGGAAGACCAAGACGATGTCGCACTACAATTTTAGCCCCCAAATCGGAAGAACTTGCAGGAAATTTATCCGGAAAGGCACCCGATCTAACGTAGGCTGAGGGCTCTATGGCTGAACTCTGCGGGCGATATGGCTGCATCTGAAAGCTGGCCCACAGCAAGGCAGCTACTTGGAGGTCCTGCGACCAACGAGCTCCAGAAGAATTCGGGGCAAGTAATGCGTAGTTCCGCCAAATTAGCGGCGGCTTGTCCGAAGACTCGCGGAAAGATGGGCGGGTTTCCGGAGCAGAATGGGGCAGTTTCAGCTGTGAAAGGGGCAACTTGTCCGCGTCAGACAGCTGGATGGCTGCACTCTGCGGGCGAGATGGCTGCATTTGAACCCGGCGCACCCAGTCGATCCAAGGGCGGAACTTTGTTCAACCAGACAACTAGCACCCAGAAATTTCTACGACGGCTTGCGGCGGCCCAAGAATGTCTGCCTTGCGAACCAGAATCTCTGCCTCAACGGGGCAGAATTGTCTGCTGACGAACAAGCCGATCCAAAGCTTGATCCAGTGCCAGCCAGAGCCGACGAAAGCCACCCAGCGCCGCACGCGCTTGATTGCGCATAATGTATATTATGTTCAGAGATTGGCTGGGCAAGACTGCCTCGATGCCTGCAAGGATCACCCGGTCTGGTGAGTGGCGCTGTTGAGCGCTGCGAATTTGGGGCAGCTTGCGCGGCAACTTGTAGCAATTGATGCGCTGAGCTACGTGCAGTCCCAATGACTCGCTGTGATCTTGGTGCATCACCAATGGTGCGTCGCGAATCTGTTGCATCTCCAATGATGTTGCCAAGGCGTTGCAGCCACGCGCTTTCGAGAGCATCTAATTTGGGAGACGGCTATGACCGTCGGCTTCATTTCTGAGCTAGCTCAGCGGCTTGGACCCTCCAATTTTGAAGAGTCCAAGCGAACAATTCACTTGCTGGCTCCGGTGTCGCGGTCCCCGAGCCCCAACCACGTCAGAACCCCTTGGACTTCGGCGGTGTCAGTCAAGGCGCTGACTGATCCATTCCCATGTCGCCTTGCTGAGGTAGCCTTGGTACTCGCCACGGACAAGCTGGGATACAAAAATCCCGTCATTCTTATCGAGCTTCTGTTGAAGATCGGCAGATAGATCGTGAGCGCTCATATCCCCGGACACCCAGCGGACCGACTCCAGATCAGGATCTGCTACGTTCTGGTAGCGCTCCAGGTGCTTGAGGAACGCAGTCCTCTTTGCGTCGTAGTTGGCTTCTCGGTTCAAATTCCAGGTGACAACATAGACGGCCATTTCGATCCTTCGAGACTGACACCGAACGTGTCTCCGTGATCTTAGTAAGTGCGACATATACGGTTCCGATAAGATATATTTATCGGAACTCAGGCTATTTTTAATCCCTACTTTCAACCACTTATGAGCGACCTTCTTCCAGCTCTGACCACCGCGGCTCCTGCCAATCCGACTGTGGCGCAGCTCTCGCAGTCCTCGGCGGACGCGGTGCGCGAAGTCTTCGCCGAAGCGGCCTCGGCCAACACCACGCGCAGTTACGCCACCGCCTTGCGCTACTGGGCGGCCTGGTACCAAGGCCGCTACGGAGCGGTCATCGCCATGCCGGTCGACGCGTCTTGCGTGATCCAGTTCATCATCGATCATCTGGCCCGGCGCTCAGGCGATGCCCTGACCTGGGAGCTGCCGCCGACACTGGATGCGCTTTTGGTGGAAGGCAAATTCAAGCAGCGCCAAGGACCGCTCAAGCTGTCGACCATCGTCCACCGCGTTGCGGTGCTCTCCAGCGCCCATCAATTGCTCAAGCTGGCCAATCCCTGCGAAAGCAGCGAGGTTCGGCAGCTGCTGGCCAAGGGCCGTCGCGCCGCACATAAGCGCGGCGAGCGGCCGAGCAAGAAGACGGCGATCACTGCGACCGAATTGATGGCGATGATTGCGACCTGTGAGGACGATCTTGTTGGGAAACGTGATCGTGCCCTGCTCTACTTCGCCTTCGCCAGTGGTGGGCGCCGTCGGAGCGAGACGGCCCATGCCGTCTTGAGCAAGCTTGCGCCGATCGACGGCGGCTACCTCTACCACCTGGACGTCGGCAAAACGCTTCAGGAGGGCGTCAAAGCAGGCGGCTCGCCGGACAAGCCCTTGTTAGGTCCACCGGCCGAAGCGCTTCGCACCTGGATCGAAGCGGCTGGACTGCAGGAGGGTGCCCTCTTCCGCCAATTGACACGCGGGAAAGTTGGGGCCGGCTTGTCACCCAAGTCGGTGGCCACCATCATCCAGAATCGCGCCCGCGCTGCCGGATTGGTGGGGAGCTTTGGCGGTCACAGCCTACGATCGGGTTTCGTAACGGAAGGTGCTAGGCAAGGAATTGCCCTGCCAGCCATTATGGCAATGACCGATCACCGATCGGTGGTCAGTGTCATCGGCTACTATCAGGCCGGTGCGGCCGAAACGAATCCGGCGGCTCGAATGCTGGAAGCTGCCGCAAGGTCAAGTGCCGAGCGCCCCATAGGGCGGTATGGAGACACGACGAGCGCTGAGTCCTAGGCAATCGTGCGGTCAAACTAGTAGAAGTATCCTTTGATCGTCGCGGCTTCGCTGCGATCTATCACTGTCGGTCTCTGATGATCTCCCGTCGCAGTCGGCCCTCACGTCACGGAGATCGGGTGATCTGTGCCCGATGCTTGAGTCGGCCGTCTCCAGTAAATCGCGCGCGGCTACACCAAAGATCCTGCGATGCTTGGCGGTGCGAAAGGCAATGGCCACTCGACCCTGCCGTCCGATTTGCCGCTCTCGCATGGCAAGAAGAATCCCGTTTATGCGGTCATGGTCGAAGGTCCGGACGGCACCAGATTGCAAGCAGAAGCGGAGCTTCGTCTCGACCACTTTCGACCTGGCGGCTACAAACTGATTGCCTATCTCCCTAGACTCGATAAAGCTGATGTGCCCGTGATTAGCAAAGTCTGGAAGGTGTAAGTCGAGCCTCCGTTTCGGGCCGACAGCTGCCATGCTTCACCCCCGATAATTCCCCCTGCCCCCCCCTTTGTTCCGTTGATGTCCGCCTGCGGCCACATGCGTCCGATCAGCTCCTACGGACAAATGTCAGCCATGGGCTGAACAGCCGTTCTCGCGTCCGTGCGAGTGACCGATGTGATCGACGACGGATATACTTCGATTCACAATGCCGCTCGATGCGGCGACGGCATACCCGCTGGTGCTCGACGCCCCCGGGTTATGCTGGAGCGGCTCCCTTTTCTCAGGTTCGCACCCACTACCCAATCCATATTTATGGCCTCGAAAGCGCCCAAAAATTCGCAGCCATCCGCTGCTACAGCTCCCGCAACGGCACCGGCGGAGGGCGAACGCCGAGCGCTTCGTGGATACGTCGGCCAGTACGAGCGCGCGGGCGCTGCCATCTATGCCGCGCTTGAGCGCGACGAGCTGCTTTGGATTGGCGTCGCTGACCGCAACGCGGGCATTGCGGACGACCTGGTACTAGGATTCGATGGATTGGTGGTCGGTCACCAGTTCAAGACGTCCAAGTTCCCAGGCACTTTCACTGTTGAGACGCTGTTTACTGGTGCCAATGGTCTCTTGAAGCCCCTAGTTCAAGCTTGGCAGTGCCTGTCCAAGGACAACCCAGGAAGTCGCGTCGAGATTCACTTGGTCGTCAACGACTTTCCATCGGTTACCGACAAGCCAGGCGACGGCAGGCTACGGCACAGCGCTGCATTTCTCGAGGAGTTCCAACAGCATCCAAATCGGTCGCTGTCGGATTGGTCCGCGCGAGGATGGAGCCGACTGATCGACCACCTGCGCCGCGAAGCCGGCTTAAATGATGACGACTTCGAACAGTTCATGCATGCCCTGCGCGTGGTGTGCGGAGCTGCAGCGAACTTCATCCAGTCGCACAAGCTGAATGCGGAGCAGGCGAGACAGGCATGCGAGATTGCCAGCGTGCTGCCCAAGCTAGTCGCCGATGAACGCGACAAGGACAGGTGGACGCGTGACGAGCTGCTTCATGAGCTTGGATGGCGCGATCCCGCCAAGACTTTGCTCATCCATCGGTTCCCGGTCGGCGCCTATGTCCAGCGCAATCGGGACACTGAGGTCAAGCTACTAGCAGCGCTTCATGCCTCCAATCACGGCTACGTCTCACTCATAGGACCACCTGGCTCCGGAAAATCCACTCTCCTGCAGGTTGCGCTGGCCACTGAAGCAAGTGTCCGGCTCGTTCGTTACTTAGCGTACGTGCCGGGCGCGGCTCAAGGCGTGGGTCGTGGGGAGGCCGACAACTTCCTGACCGACGTAGGTACGCAGCTGCGGAACAGCGGTTTAGTTGGGCTTCGTCTTCGCGATGACTCGCTATCTGAGCGCCGCGAACAGTTCGGCGTCCTGCTACGGCAGGCTGGTGAGCGCTTCACTCGCGAAGGGATCCGTACAATCATCGTTGTCGACGGGCTAGACCATGTGCCACGCGAAGAACGGCCGACCAATTCGTTTCTGGGAGAGCTGCCTCTTCCCGCGGCAATCCCAAATGGGGTCGTGTTCGTGCTCGGCACGCAACGGTTGGATCTCGCTAATCTGAAGCCCGCCGTAAGAGCGCAAGCGGAGAAGAGCGAGCGACAGGTTCTCATGGGGCCTCTCGGTCGCGAGGAACTCACCTGGATGGCGGATGCGCTAGGCTTGCCTGCCGAGATTCCAAGATTGGATCTCAGCAATCTCACGCATGGCCACCCGCTGGCAACGCGCTACTTGATTCAGGCACTGCTGCACGCTGACGAAGCTGGTCGCAAGCACCTTCTTAGCGGCGGGATGCCGTTCGACGGCGATATTGAGACTGTATATTCAGCTGCTTGGCGCGAGATCGCAAACGATGTCGATGCCATGGATGTGCTGGGCTTCATCGCTCGGGCTGAGGCACCCATGGACCTGCGACTGCTGGCCACGATGGTCAAGGAGTCCTCGATTGAACGCGCCCTGGTCATTGCGCAGCACCTGCTCCGCAGTTCATCCCGGGGATGGAGCGTCTTCCACAACAGCTTTAGGCTGTTCGTCATCGCTCAACCGCGAACCCGCCTCGGGAGCGTCGACGCTGAATACTCGCAGCGCGTATACCGCAACCTTGCCCAGTTGGCGAAGAGCGCGCCACCTGAATCGGCACAGTACTGGCTTGAGCTGCGCTACCGCGCGCGTGCCGGCGACGGTGCCGATGTACTGGCATTGGCGATGCCCGCTCGCTTCAGGCAGCAGCTGGCTGACGGGCGTTCTATCGCCGAGATTCACGCCGACATCCGCCTCGCCCTGCTGGCAGTGCGTGAAACGCACGACGCGACCGCCTTTACACGACTGCTGCTGTGTCGTGACGAAGTGGATCGGCGCAAATCAGCCCTTGAGTACGCCAACCAACTCCCGCTGGCTATGCTGGCGGTGGGGAACATTGAAGCAGCTGTCTCCCTCGTGCAGGACTTCCCCAGCCAGGGCTACGAGGTCGTCGACGCCCTACTAGCGCGAGGCGACTTCGACCGCGCGAAGGAGCTGTTTGAAAGCCTCGAACCACTATCGCAGCTCCATACGCCCAAGTTCAGAAACTACGGGCACCAGCACAACATCAAGGAATTCGAAAGATGGGCAATGCGCGCCGTCCACTTCCGAGACACCGAGCAGATCCAGATAGCGATTGATCATCTCGCCGCAGAGGGTCTAAGGGAGCCGGAAACGGTGGATCCGCAATCTGCCGTAGCGCTGCGGCTGCATCTTAGGAGGGAAGCCGCAAAGGCGATGCTAGGTCAGAAGGTTGGCTCCGATCCTCAAGAACTATGTAGCAAGCTCGGAGTAGCCAACGAAGATAAGCCGTCGGTGATGGTTCACGCAGGGCTTGCGGCCAGTCGACGTGGCGACGTTGGGCAAGCGCTTGCGCTGTTTGATAGTGCCGTCGCTCTTCCCCGGTTCGGGGAGGTACCAAACGGCTACCGTCAACGGATGGCGCTGATCGCATTCGAAGCTGGCCGTCGTGACCTAGCCGAGGCCCTGTTCGACAAGCTGGTCGCACCGATGATCTCCATGTGCGACGACAAGACGGACCTGGCTGGGCTGGGCAATCTGGTCGGCGCAGTGATGCATCACGCGAGGCTTTGCACGCTGCTCAAGAGGCCACTGCCAAGCGTGACACCGTCGAAGCACACCTTCCTTCATCCACTCCAACAGCACGCTTCGACGATAGGTGTGCTTCTAGCTCGCGCTGCCGGCGTCAACGGGTCCTTATCGGCAGGCGGCATCCAAGGCATAGCCCGCACGTCCCTTGGGTATGTCCTACGTCTCGCATCAGAAGGCGGCAGCGAGTCATACCGTATCCAGCAGTCTTTGAAAGCGATCCCCACGCTCGTGCAAGCGCTGCTGAGGCTCGGCGCCGAGCGCGGTGAGACTGAGTATCGCGCGGTACTTCGGGAGGTTGACTCAGCCATCGCTTCATCGGCGTCGAAGGGAACTGCTTACCTGCGACGCAGATTGGCTGTCGATGCATATCGCGTTGACGGTGATCGTGCGGCGGCGGCGGATCGGCTTAATGCCCTCGTGGCGGAGCTTAAAGAAAGTACACCAAGCGAGCAGATCGACGGGCTAGCGAATCTAGCCATCGGGTTGGCTGCGGTCGGGGAGTTAGAGCGGGCGAATCAGTTGCTGGCGACGGTTCCTGAGCAATGCCTTGGCTATGCCTTGGCTCCCAAGAAAGACCCGCAGTACGCGATCTGGCGAAACACTCTAGCTCTCGCGAACGCGGCTGACCCGGAAAACCGTGTCAAGCGGGTCTCAGACCTGATGCGTCAGGTCGGTGGCATGACCAAAACGGAAGGGTCGTCGGCCGCGCGTCGCCTTACCATGGCACTGATTAAGGAAGCGATGCAGGTTGGACCTCGCTTCGGCTTCGAGGTGTCAAAGACACTGGCGGATTGGCATCTAATCGGCTGGCCGAATCGTGTCGACCTGCTCATGACGGGGATGGTCAGGCGAAACCCTGAACTCGTCTTGGCATGCGCGACCGTCTGGTGCGGTCTCTGCCTGCCATTCTATATGGAACCGCACTACCGGGATCCGTCCCATGTTGGTGACTTCATCGACGCCTCCGCGGACGCAGCCGGCCCTGACCAGATTGAACCGCTCGCTCTGATGCTGCTTGGGGCGGTCGAGGTAGCCAGCAGAGCGCACGAGAGAATCACGCTGCTCCAGCGCATTCACAAGGCTTCCGGAAAGCATGGATTCTCGTCGCCTGAGCTCGAAGCCGCCATCGCCCGGTGGACGCCAGAAGCGCCGGAGCCTCGACACTCGTATACGTCTAACAAGTACGCCTCGGAAGCTACTCTCGCGGATCTTGAACTCGCGTTTGAAGCAGATAGCGACGAGCTGAACCACAACGCCCCGGACCGTTTCGAAGAGCTGGCAGACACAGCTCCGATTCATCTGGCGCGAAGGGTCTTTGAGCGCTGGCAGGTATTGCAGGACAACGCACGCTGCCGTTTCCTGATGGTGAAGCGGTTTGCTGCAGCCGATGAGGTCGATTACGCCAAGAAGCTTATGCAAGGCTACGAGACAAGCAACGACCCCTGGAGTTCCTGGAGCCAAGGGATGGGTGGCGGCAAGTTCTTCTACTTTAAGGCGAAGAAGCTTCTGCACGGATCATCCACATGCCCTGCGGCCTTCGAGAACATAGTCGATTCAGTGACAACGGGCCAGGAGAATACCCAGGCACTGCTCACAGAGCTGGATTCGATACTGCCGGTCATCAGCTTGACGCCAGATTGGCCGGCTATCTGGTCGCTGATTGAGGAGCAGATGACCTGCACTCGCGAGTTCCAGTTGGGGCGACCCTTCCAGTCGAGCGAGCTACCACTCAGCGACACGGACCTTTTGGAGGAGTTGCTGCACTTTGCCTATCGACTTCCCATTGCAGAGGTTCAGCGGCACGCGCGCAATTGCGCCCTGAGCTTGGCAAGGCAAGTCGGACAGGGTCAATCTTTGTTCACATCCCTTATCCGGCGACTTATGGACGGTGACTTGGACGCCCCCTTGCAGGCACTCGGAACGCTGCTCGCTGCCGACAGCGCGAACCTCGAGCCCGTATTGGGCCGCGCCGTAGCTGCAATGGTCAGTCACCGTGACATTGCAGTAGCCGAGTCAGCCACGCTCTTGTCGCATCGGTGGGGGCTGGCTGTCTCTTTTGACGCGACGCCACTGCCGCTCTTCTATCTCCTCGAATTCAGTGACCTGCCAGAGAGCGACCAGGCATTCACGGACGAGAGAACTGGTGCAATGCGCGTCGAATCGCCGCTTGGCTGGACTCGTATGTTGCGCTCGACGGCACGTCACATTGCAAAGGCGGCAGACATCGAGGAGATGACAGTTCGCCGTCGCGCGGCGATGTTCATCCAGGATTGGGGTGGACTTGAGGCCTTCGGGCCCTCTGGTGTCAAAGAGCTTGAGGCTCAGCTTCGTGTCCTTGATATGCAGATCACTTACATGAAGCCACACGCCTACATCGCCATTGCTGCCCTTCGCCACGTCGCAGGGGAGCTGCGCCTGGCCGGCAAGTTGGAGAGCCGGGACAGTCCGATGCTGTTGGAGAGATTGGGCTACCCGCTTCCGCCTCGGCCATTGATGCTCCCGCGAGTTCGTCCCGAGTGGATTCGAAGGCCGCTGATTGACCGAAGTGCCGGTTGGTCCGAGCGAGAGCAGAAGTGGATTGACGAGGTTGACGGCGATGTTGCCCCTTTCCTGGCGCACTGCGACGGCCAAGTCGTGGCCGAGGTGTCTCGCTTCCATATCCACAAGGCACGACTGTCAGAGCACCGCTTCTACCGCTTTAGAGCACCTTGGGCAGAGACTGATAGTGAAGAGTTCGACGATTGTTACGCCAAGCTGCCCATCGCTGTTTGGCTAGGCCAGTACGTCCCACTCGACAATGATCTGGCACCAACGCTGGTAAGGCGAGTTGTCTGCTCCGTGGACATGGGCTTTGACACAGCGGCCAATCCGTTTGCATTATGCCCAAACTGGGTTGAGGGGCTTCGCTGGCGCGCTCATGACGAGACACCGAGCGTATTCTTCGATGCGAGCGGAACGGTGGTCGCAGAGCTTCACTGGTGGCGTGACGCTGGCCCGGTTGGAATCGATGCGGATTCTCTGTGGGGCGAGGGTTGCTACCTCGTTGTGACGCCGGCTGGCCTGGAACAACTCACCGCCGCTTATGGGAAAGAGTCCTTAGCCGTTAATGTGTTCGCAAGCAGGCATATAGAGCAGCCGAGTAATTGCGGGCAAACTCTCCTAAGAACGGCGAAGGGCGGATACTCGGTCTAAGGCCATCCATACTCCGCTTCGATCCTAGACGCTAAACTACAGGCTGTTATCGCTGACGCAGCCCTTCTGGCGTAAGAACTGGAACGACCGCTATGCGTCGGAAGCAGCCATTGCCCTACCACGATAGACACCCCGAATCCATGTTTGGCCTTGAGCCTGCTTCGGTCCATCGCTGTTGGAGCCAAGGCTGAACCTAAAGCCCATCCTTCCTGGGCGCATCGGATAAATCGGGAGAGACTTCAATATCTTCTAGCCGGTCACTCCCAGGATTCGCGCGGAGCCTGGAAAAGAGGCAGAGTCGAATCTTGGCGCTAGTCGAAGTGACACCATTGGTCCAGATCTCTCCTAGATCTTTGAGCGCAGCCTGCACCCACGCTGCCCCGCTGCCCGTTGAGGTAGCCGGCCTGCATACGCCCACGGCCCAGCAGATCCGACTGGGCCATGTTAGGCGTCACAACCTGGAGCGGCTCACCTGGCGATGCCAGCTGGCCCCATATCGGCTGGACCACGCAAAGCGCCGTCTGTCACCACAGGGATACGCCGAAGAACAGCGTTCATCCGGCGGTTCTTCGGCGACCTGCTACCAAGGACTTACTGGGTCCCAAGCTGCTTGAGTGACAGTCCCGCCTGAGTTGCCGCCCTGTTGCTGTTCGGCCACAGCTGATTGTGCCCGCGTAGAACCAATCAGTGTGCACAGGGTCCTTTCATCTATGTACATCGAATTCACAATGAGCCAACAGGACCGAGTATCTATGCGGGGCGCAACACCAAGATGACTAGCCGGCTCCATCTCACCCATACGCATCATTCAAAGCGCTGTTCCCGTCGACTGTGATCTTCCGCCTCCCTCTGTCGCTCTCTTCGCACTGTGAGCTCGATCCGTTCAAGCCTCTCCGCCACAAGATTCCTAACTTCGGCCAATGGATGCTCCAGCAGCTCAGCAAAAGCTTTGGCCCGAATTTCTATGATGTCAGCCAACGAGCTAGACCAACTCATGGGCTGGATTCCGGCAAACATCACATCGACGATGCATTGCTTGTCCACTGCGGCTTCCAGCAAGCCTTTGATGGACGCACTGAGGACAACGCGTTTGGGATGTTCTAGTGGTATATCGGTTGCCTCTACAGTTGAGTAGGCGCAGGTCGCTGCGGCAACACCCACGATCCGATCTTGATCACCTCGACACCAGGTAATCAACCGATCCACCGGCATACTATTGAGTGACGGCGAAGCACCTCCGAAACGACACTTGAAAACGCGATCAATCAAACGACGCTCCCTATCGTCGCCCGTGAAGATCTCTCCAAGGACAATCTCCGGGAAGTTGCGGAATAGCGTTGTCATGAGGACTTCGAAATCAGAGCTGCGAATTCTAAGATCATCCAACCCTTCGCAAAGCAACCTCACGATCTCCTCGACTTCCTGTTCTGGAGCAGACTCAGATAGGCACTGCTGGGCGATCCGCTTGGTCCCTCGGATGCGATTCAATTCAGTCTGTCCGCGCTTCCCCCCGAGTAGAGCGCGAATGGCGTCGCGCCCTGTCGAAAGGAGATCTTCACTCGGCACGTAGTTTCCGCCCCTCCCCGCGAAGAATCGCATTTCTAGCACACTAAGCGTGGTGTAGAAGCCATCATGGCGCTGGTTCAATATGGTGAACAGTTCCGCGAGCTCGCTGTCGGTAAGGGACTCGTGCATGCGGCCATAGGCAAGCTGTCCAAACCGCCACGCTTCGAACTCTTCCCCTCGAGCCAACTCAATCAGCATATTGAACCCCCATGGGCCAATCTTGATGGCGCTGAGCAGGTAGATGAAGAAGGTCCGCAACAAGGGATGATCTAGCACCCGCTCCAACATCACCATGGCCAAGCGGGGGTCGATATCGTTTGCAGCGCTGATATAGCCTTGAAGCACCTGTGGATTGAGCTTCGCAGGCGCCTGCAGTTGCACCAGGCTCAAAAGACGCTCATAAGTGGCAATTAGGTCGACGCTGCCTTGCGCCAGCCCAATGCCGAAAGGATGCAGTGCATCGAACTCGCCCGACCAAAGCCCTGGACCCAATCGCTCTAAGCAACCTAGCTCTGCTGCGGCCATCTCACCAAGAGAGATGACCTTCTCTTTGATCATCTCGTCACTGAAGGCTACTTGCCCCCCCCTACTCTCGATGTGATCCCAAGTATTGGACAGCACATAGGCCTCGATCTCAGAATAGAGGTCGGATGGTGCCGCAACGCGCGAAAGTGACTCCAGCCGAGCCAGTAGATCAGGATGAGCTGAGTCGCCATCGAAGCCAAGCGTCTTCTTTACCGAGACCCACATCTGCGGCCATTCCCCTTTCGAAGCATGACTTCTGACTATCTCCTCGAGATCATCAAAACAGCCCGCAAACGTCCATAGTTCCCGGAAATGACCTGCCAGAAGTGAGCGCGCCCAGTCGCGAAGAGTCAAGTCATCACATGTCAGCACCGGTCGCAGCAAGTTCAAGAAGCCGATATACCACTCGAGCTCTTCGGCACGCGTTCGCGGCTGCCAGCCAGCATCACGTCTACGTGCACCGAAGTCGAACGCAGAGAAAGACGTCCAGTGCGTCGCTTCGAACGCAGCATGGAACAGCTCGGCTGCGATCTCGCGATGCCTCTCGGTGCCCGACTCGAGTAGCTTGCTGACAAACGCACACCGCCGTTCTGGTCGCGCCAGCGTACCTGACAGGTGCAACGAGAACAGATGCCGCATCTGTCCAACTATGCTGTCCCTGTTCTCACCTGACTTCTCGCCCTCGGAGAACTTCAGCATGACCGTCGCAGCACGATCAAACTTATCGTCGTCGTAAGCTAGCTGGTGCAGCAGGCGCACGAACAACCTGAAGTTTCGGTTCTCGCGCGAGGCAAAGCCTGGCTTGGTTGCGGCGTTCTCGATCAGCTGCAGCACGGTCTCCGGGAATACCGGCGCTATGTATAGCAATGCAGACAGCGTGCCTTCGTTACACGATCCAATATCATGCAGCGGTCCGCCGGGGCTCACCCAACTATTTGCCATCCGAACCGCAGGCTCGAAATCGTGCAGGTATCCCAGTCGATGCGCACATGAGACGAAAAGTCGGAGGTTCTCTGGCTTTAGCAGCTCGGCATTGATTGCATCGACAGGGATGTTCTCCAGCGCACGCTTCGCCAAACGATTGGCAAGTGCATGAGGAAGAACTGCTCTCCACTCACCACGACTCTGCGCGAGCTGACGACGCATCAACTCAGCCTGAGCCCGATGCAGACCACGACGATCGAGGCCAACGATGGCACTTAGGACGCCAAGCTCATCATTGAACTCGGACGAGGAGACATTGAAGGAATAGACGAGCGATAGCGCTTCAGCGCATTCCAGAAGTTCATTGGACGCTCCTTTTCGTTGACTGAACAACCTATGGAAAAGGTCCTCGTCGGAGAAGTTTGTCAACGTCTCATCTGCATCTACCCGGCTGGCCAGCGCGATCGCGATGCGCGAATTGCCGCCGGAAAATTCGGCGATTTTGCCCGCGTTCAACTTCCCGATGTCTGGGTGCCGCCGCTGGATCAGCATCGAGACCGTCTCCTCGCTGCACGGCTCGAGGTGGATCACTTCGGTTTCCTCAGGACGATCGTCCGAGATGTCGTACTCGATTGTCAGAAGGCTGAGCATCGCGCTACTTGCGGAGACCTGCTTCTGCAACTGCCGATGCACGTCTGGCGGGCAGTTGTCCAGCACCAATTGAACCGCATGATCGTTAGCAACGATGTATGAAACTAGCTCGGATGCCGTCGGTGTCAAGTTCTCACCCAGGTCGGCGTAGATTGCGCTAGCTGGTGACAAGGCCTCCTCACCAACGTTCGCCTCAAACAGGGCCTGCGCGAATCGCGTCTTCCCCACTCCGGAGAGGCCGGTGATGCGCACCGCACTACCGCGGCGGCGCAACCGTTCTCGAGCTAGATGTATACCCTCAGAAACAGGCATAGGAGTCTTTGCGCTCGAGTTCGCGTCAATCACGCAGGGGTGGTCATCAACAAGGAATGCGTCGTTCTGGGCTGGGGGAGTAGCTGCCCACCTCCCGAAAGGCCTCCAGCCGGACAAGGGGCGGCCGAGGCGCGCACGAACCCACAGCGCAACGCTTGGATGCCGCCGTAGCCAAGTCGCCAATCGATCTCGACCATAAAAGTCAACGCGCAGAGACGCTTTTCCAGGAAGGGTCTCCGCGACCGCCTCCATCGCCCGCACTCGACTCGCCAACATGCTGTCTGAACAATCGTCCTTGCCACTAACGATAATGTAGGCACCATTTCGATCGGCAAGATCTGCAAGTACGAGCTTTGGGGTGCCACCCTCCAACATCTCGTCCCTGCATGCCGCCGCACCCATAGCATGCTTCTTGACCTGGAAACCGCAGATCCCACGAGGAACAAAGCCGTCGTTGGACGGCAAGTCCATAGCCTCAATACGGACATCCAAACCGCCATCAGGTGCCTCCTGCGCACCTCCCCACATAACGCTCTTCGGCCGACGCCCCTGCTGGATTACCTCCGCTTCGCAAAGACGGGCAACCAATTCACGCAGATCGCCAGCACTGAGCGCTGTGATATCTACAGCATCAAGTTCAAAAAATCTCATGATTCCCTTCCCGCAATGATCGGGGCACGCGCATCAAGGCATTAAAGACGGCGCAAAGCAATTTGTCGCCTAGGTCAGACTGCCCAGAATTCTAGGAGCCTGGAAACTGTGGAAGGAGAACCTCCTGCTCCAGCGTCCCCGGATGCGTTTCCACATGAATGGCCAAGTCATTCCACCCGATGGATCGACAAGTTCGAGATATTGCGCTAGACACCGATTCAGCCGTTGGCTTGAGAGCGTAACCGAGACCAATGAGCTCCCTGGGATCCATCAACCACGGCTTCAGGGTGAACCCCGCCTCGGCGGCAGATCCTGCGATGACGGCGCCAATTCTCATCCCCCCCTCATCCAAGTCGCCGAAATGAAACGCCTGAGTTGTCTGGCAAGGAAGTGATTTCAAGATCAGCATGTAGACCTGTCTCCAGGATGGGGACGGCCTACCACCGGTATAGAGCAGCACGAGGCCGACTTGATCAGATGCAGCTTCAGCAAACTCATGGAATGTCTGTCGATTCTCTATGGTGAGAACACGCCAACTCAACACGGCTGGATTCGGCACGAATCCAGTGATGTGGGCAGGAGCGAAGCCGAGATATGGATGAACCACTCCCACCACCGTAGTCGACGTAACAACCGTAAGCGGACCTGAGATCAGTACGGGCAATGGTTCCTTGTGCAGGCCTATGGCCGAGAAGACCTCGCTACTATCAAGTCCAGATGGTGCAATAGAGTTGAACCAAAGCAAATCGATCCATTTCACGATGCCCTCCACTCGCTTGCTGTCACCAAACATCATGGCCGAAACCCGGCGCAACAGTTCGTCCCTGACGACACCTCGCCTTGCTGAAATGAGTCTGATTGCATCCAGTATTTGCGCTACAGAAGCATCGGTAGCCTCTTGCCCGCGAACCTTATGGCCCAGCGACCAGCGCTCAATGACCTCGGTCAGTACGGGGAAAAGGCCGGTGTGAGTGTCCAGCATGGAACGGGCCTCTGATACGGAATCACGACGAAGTCGTGCGCCCAAGAAGTTCGCCAGCTTTGCGAGGTTCAGTACGGCAACGCCCGCAACATCTAGAGGCGGCTGCACCATCACCTTGGCCTTGATTTCGATGGCTCCAGAGCGCTCAGCCAGTTCAAGTTCGGAACGAAACGCTCTTGCATCCTCGATGCTGCGCAGGCTGAAGAACTCTGGGCATGATGACTCCGTCAGCCTGAGAGCTATTCGCTCATCCTTGCCACGACTCACTGCATTCTGGGAGCGATTGAAAATTGACGTAAGGAAGGCCCGGGCTATAGTCATGCAACGACCCCTTCCCCATGGGGCATTCGACTTGCTTCAACACGCTTGAGCTCCTCCTCGAAAAGCTCGGGATGCTTGCGCCAGTTATCGGAATCCAGAATTACATGACCATCGTCATCAATGCGTACGTGTTTGATGGAGATAAGATCGTCGTCACGGTACATCTCGATGTAGGTATCCACCGATTCGTTGATCTTACCCAAGGCATCGTCCGGTGCCGCGACGATGGGCTGAAGGCCCAATGCCTTCAGGTACTCAAAGACGGCACGGGTATTCACTGAGTCAATCTTGTCACCCAACTCATCGAAAATTATCAGCGACATGCCGCCTTGATCACCGCGCAACTTTCCCAATGCGCGCGCCATCGACGCTGCAGCAACGATGAAAAGAGGCGCGCGGTGCTCGCCCCCGGAACCCTTGTCCATGCGCTTTGAGAAGTCGGTCACCGTCACACCATTGCTGCGAACGTCAATCTCGAAGTTGAAGAAATTGCGATAGTCCTCCAGAAGCCTGTTGGCCTCTGCATCCTTTCCCTCAAGCATCGCCCTGAACTCAGGAGGAGCATCCACCTGTCCAGAGAAGATATCCCCCTCCGGTCCCGCACCAGCCACCTTCAGTATGAATTTGTACAGCGACTCATGATCTTTATTGAGATTGGTGACGAAGTGATACTTCTCGTTGTTCGAGAATGGCGGCAAGCGCTCCATCGTACTGTTCAGCTCATTGAGCGTGCTGCGCATGCTGGCGAAGTGGTCGCTCAGGCGGGCGGCGATCTGCACCTTGAACGTTTGCTCTGCCGCTTCTGCAGCTTCCGCGGAAAGCACTTGGTAGTGATGGAGCTCGGATTCCTCTAGCCGTTGCTTCTCCTGAGCCATCGTCTCGCACATGGCACCCAAGTCGCCCACCGCGATATCCATCTGCGGATCGAATTGGTTTGCGTATGTAGACATGTCACTTGCCAAGGCCTGCACCTGGGAAGACAGCTGATTGCCACTTCTAACCGTAGCGTCACTAATCTTCGCCACAATCGTATGCAGCGATAGGCCGGAACCATCAAACTCATCGCGTTTTGTTTCGAACCACTCATCACCCACGTATTCATTGCGGCGACTGAGAGCCGCCTTTGAGCAGATTCCGTTGGTTCTATCCGCAAGCTCGTCTAGCCGTCTCTGTGCTTGCCGGAAAGCCTCACCATGAGTTCCGACGTCTCTGCTGCTTTCTTCCAGCTTCGACTGTGCTGCCAGGGCAGCTCGCCTTGCCTCTGTGATGAGCAGCTGACGAGCAAGGAGATCAGGTGCGCTTGCGATCTCTTGCATCGCCGCCTTTGCATCAAGCGCGGATTGCTCCTGAATGTGCGAGTTCAGCCATCTTTCAATGTCCTGGATACGTCCTTCAAGTCCCACCAACTTCTCAAGGGCTTCAACCAACTGGCGCGACCGGTTCGCCTCCTGCTCGCATTCGGCTGCGTTCTGCCCCAAAGTGCTGCGCTGCTGCCGAAGCACCGCCAGGCGATGGCTCGCATCTTGGCGTCCCAACACCAGTTCCGTTGCAGACAAGGGGCGTCGACGGCCGAAATCAGCACGTCCAGCCTGCTCGCCAGTACGGGTGAAGCCCTCTGGGCTATCCGTGGTGACGCGCTCCAATCGCTCCAGCCGGCCGAGTCGAAGACGGATATAGTCCACCGCCACTTGATTGTCACCCGCGATCAGGTGCGCGAGACCCATTGGCGGAACCACACCCATATCCGCCTTCGACTTCACCGGGTTCACCAACAGTACTGAATCCGGCTTTGTATCCCACGGAATCTTGTTGAAAACGGACAAGGCATCCTCAAACTTGCCGCTACGGACAACCAGGGCAGTGCGCGAACGACCAAGGAATCCCTCGATTACGGGTGCCCAGTCGGCATCTGTGACTGTAACCAAATCGCAGACGGGCGTGCACAGAAGTCCTTTGTCTCCAAGTATGTTCACAACTGCTTGGACGGCCGGCGGGAGTTCCGCTTTGCCTTCCTGGATGCGTTTGATCTGCTCGTTAGCGATCCTAAGTTCATTTCCAAGCTTGGACAGCCTCTGCTCGTCATGGTCTAGCTGACGCCGTGCCGACTGGATGATCGGAGCAACCCGCATGCTGGACTCGCGCAATGCTGCCGAGGCCTGCGAAACGTCAAGCACAAGCGCATCGGATACGGATGTACTGGAAACCGCATCAAGAAGCTCAACCCACGGCATCGCCAGATGCTGCCAGCCTCCGAGATCGGGTTTCACGCGGTTGGCCTTCTCGAAGCCCGCCACCACCTCGCGAATGGCCTGGGCCACGTTGGTTTTGATAGGTCTAAGTGATCTCTCTCGTTCGCTGGCCAGGTCACGGGCGGCACTGATCGCCGGATCTGCTGCTGATTGAAGCTCTAGTTCGATGTACACGCCGTTGAGTCGATCATGCTCCGCCTTGGCGCTGTCGACTGCATTCTGCGCTGCCTGATGCCTGTCCCGCGCTTCATGCAGCGTAGTTTGTGCCGCATCAACAGCATCCATGTGTTGTTCACGCTCATAGTCATCCAACAGCGCCCTATAGGTCGCTGCGTGCATCCGAGTCTGAGTAGCCTTATGACCGGCTGCGATCAAGCTTTTGACGTTCTCAAGCCTGTCCAGTGTTTCCAGAACCTTGGCTTGAAGCGAGCGCAGATTGTCGAGCTGGGAGCGGAAGTTCTTGAGCTCGATAGGATAGGCATCGACAATGTAATTTCGAACAAAGCTGCTGGTGTCAGGAACTTTCTGCAGATTAAGCGCATTCTTCATCGCTCGCCGAAAAGCTCTCGGGTCGATGCTGCCCCCTCCTTTGGGGCGCAAGGCGAACAACATTGCTTCAACCTGCTTCTCCGCCGACGGAGGCACTGCGAGCCTACCATTCACGCGACTGACTGCGTCCTCCATCAGCTTATTGAACGTTCCCCAGGCCAACGGCAAAAGTTCCGCCTCGGCGTTCGCTTCAAGATGATCATCTAACGCGAGCGCAACCCCTTGGACCACATAGCGCCCGTAGACGTGCAGCTTTGGGTCGCCCACTGACGCGCCCAGGGCCAGGCCAACCGAAACCGGCGGCAATTCGCCCTCAGTGTCGCGAAACACCATGGTCAAATAGGACGTCGCATTCTCACGAATATGCTCGTCACCGCGATAGTAGCCGAGGCAGTATTCGCGCACTGAACGCCCTCGAGTGCCTGATACCCCCCCTGACTGCGCATTGAGATCGATTTGATTCTGATCCCCTCCGTACAAGACGATCTGCATCGCATCCAGAATCGCAGATTTTCCAGATCCGTTAGGCGCCACAATGCCTGTTGCAGGGCTAAAGCTCAGGGTTTCGGCACGGAATAGGAAAAACTGTACCAAGTGAAATTTCTCAAGCAGATACATCGCCATCCTCCGTGACTTCATTCATTGCGTCGAAAGTAGCCGCATCCCCCTCACCTGCCACTTCCTTACGGAAGGATTCCAGATGGCTCAAGTATTCCTTCCGCAGCAGATCTCCGATCGCGGGATGGATGCGAACCTTCGCGAGCTGATTCCGTACATCGTCCTTGTCCTCAAAGGCAGCAATCCCCCAGCGCTTGAACTTGGTCATCAAAGAGCGGAAGTCCCCAGGCGAGGGAAAGTCCCTGCCCGTTTCCTTCTCGTAGTGCTCTTGCAAGTCAGGCAAATCGACGAAAGTTTCGCCATTTGGCTCTTCGCGCCCCTCGAAACGGACGCGATGATGAACGCCGGCGAGCACCAACAGCAGCAGGGTTTCGTCCTTGCTGGCTCGCTGTTGGGTCAGTACGTGCACGGGCCGCGCCACGATGTACTGGTAGTTGGTGTCGTGCAACAGCTCGATGCCAAGGGGACGAACTGCCTGCTCAAAGTCATTGATATTTCGGCTGACAATGCCGTAATCCTTCCGGGTCGCCCGGTCAGAGGCGGACAAGACCTGATGGGTTACTAGCCGATAGGCCGCCTGCTCGTAGTCCTGCTCTTCGTACATAGTGTCGCGGCTAAGCGCCTTTTCCCAGTGGCGTGCCATGTCATTTCACCTTGGTGATGTAGAAGTCCGGCATGTCCAAATACGGCCCGGCAATTCGTTCATCACCGGCGCTTTGGAAGCGATATCCAGGTAGTCGCTTTGAAATTCCTTCATGGTGCTTCTTTCCGAGGCCTGTCATTGCTTCCTGTGCGTAGGTGGACAGCGTCTGCACCATTCGAAATTGCTTGATACCGGTGATGGGAAGCTGAGACGCCCGGATCTGCCTACCTCCTCCCATGACACCCTGCAAGTACACCCTCACCTCTGTTGGCATGGCGGTACGCGCATCACGCGCACGCCTGTGCAGGTTCATCCGCGCCTCCTGCTCGGCTGTCATCTGCCGCGGAGAATCCGCGGTCCTGGGAATGGGCGGACGGGCGATGCGTGGTTGAAACAGGAGTTCACCGGAAAGCAATGCTCCGGGCCCAACGGGCATGGAGGCGTCGAAGTTCTCCGCAGCATTGACTCCGGCGATAGCCTTTTTGATCCGTCTCTCGAGCTGGCCCGGCGCGCGAAGCTGGTACTCGATCATGGCCAGCATGCGACGCTCGATATGGCGCTGATCCTGGCCCAAGCGATCGAAGTAGTCTTGCAGACGATAGACATTGCTCAATCGCCTGATCGCCTTCTCATAGACAGCCTCAGCCGTGCCTTTATCACCTTTGTAGCGTCGCTCGGCCAACCACACGATGATCCGTTCCCGATGATCCCCGTAATGGATTTCCTGAGTTAGGCTCAACACCTGCGCCTTTCGTGCGAGGGGGTGATCGGCGCCAGCCAAGTCCGCATAGTCAGCCATGACGTGCTTGGAAATGTAGTCTTCAAACAACCGACGGATAGCCGCCCCGGGGGTCGCGGACTTGAATATCTCGCGCTGCAGGGTACGCACGTTCAGACTCATGGCGGCAATCCCGGACAGAAGCGCATGGGCGCTGTCGCCGGCGTTTACGAAGTCGTCACCGTAGACATTGCTTGCAGGATCAAGCACCCGACGTAATGTGTCTTCAATGGAACGCATCTTCGCGCCCACCATCGCCGGCGTGTCTTCTGTGAAGACCTGCAAGGTGGCAAGGAAACGGCTTACCACAGCAGTCATGGACAGAGTGCGCGTGAGTCCCACCTGCTCTTCTTCGAACCAGCCATTCTCCGTGAGATGGCTCAAGTACATGTTGGCGCGAATGTTGAGCGGAGTGAGCTGGCCTACCCCCTCTTCTGCCTGCCAAGCGTCATCGTGTTCGAGGTAGTTCTCGATGAACTGCGTCAACTGCCGCCGTTCCCAGCCGGTCGCCGGGGGAACCTCAGCCTCTGGCCCGAAGAATTCTTCGTACAGACCCAAGAGCAGCCGCCAGTAGTTCTCCCGATTTGCCGAGGCCAATGGGCGAAAGAGTTGCGATGGCAGTACCTCAAACAGAGAGCTGGACACTGTGCAACTCCACAGAAGTTGGGCTATCTACTTCACATTAGCATAAACGCTAACATATCATAAACGCTAACTTAGCATCAATGCTAAGCTGCGTGTCATCTGACCCCGGCCCAGCCCCATGCCCCGCCCCCGCCCCAATCCAAACAAAAGTCCGGAAACACTTCGAGCCATCGAAACGCTGCTCCTCTGGGAGGGGCAAGTCACCAATGAGCGAGTACGCCAAGTGTTTGATCTGCATATCACCACGGTAAGTCGATTGCTAACCCAATATGCTGAACTCAATGGAGGCGGCCTTGAGTACCGAAGCCATGTGCGCGGATACGTGGCGATGTCTGGCTTCAGACCCCTCCTAACCGAAGGGCTGATCGAAGAGTACCTTGCGTTTGAGCGCCCCCAGGAAGCTACAGGCTTTATCGAGAGCTCCCAGCTTATCCTCGGCGGCGTTGAACGACGCCACTTCGCACTGCTTAATCGTGCCTGCAGAGAGGGCAAGGGGCTCGTTGGCGAGCACCGGTCCATGCGCAACCCAGCACCTCGCACCAAACGACTGTTCCCTCATGCGCTGGTGCAGGCAGGCAGGCGCTGGCATGTTCGCGCATTTGTCATCGCCGAGGACGAGGCGGAAGCCGGACGCTTCCTGGACCTGTCTATAAATCGGCTGAGCGGCTTGAAACAGCTGGCTGATCCTCGGCCAGAGCGGGCCGAGCCTAGCCAGGACGCCGCCTGGCAGACACAGGTAGAGCTGTCGATCGTCCCCCATCCGCATCTGACACCAGATCAGAAGGATATGGTGCGTATCGAGTATTTCGGAGGTAAGGCAGCCTACAGGTTAAGAACCCGTGCCGCACTACTCCAATACCGACTACATGAACTGCGCTGCGCCACCGATGCAGAGAAGGAGCCGCCGAACGAATTTCACCTCTGCGTCGACGATCCAACCGCGATCCAACCGTGGCTATTTGGCGAGCTGAATTAGCGGATGGCATGATCGTAGCCAAACTTGAGGCCCGGCACGGATACCGCGCTACCCCTGCCTGGGTAGCTACCCTACATAGGAACCGTATCAGATGGACGCCATTGGCATTCAAAGCCAATTCTCCGTCTGTACCTCAATGATCAGGTCGATGAGCCGTGCCCTCGTGTCCCTATCGATCGAGCGCCAAATGCAAACTACCGCCCCAGCTGCGGCATGGTCCGGGGCATTCAACTCTAGCCCTTCGCTTACTCGGCATTGAGGTGACCAATCCCTACCTAGGCGATTACTGATTGCCCACTTCATAAACTCATGGCACTCTGGGTTGGCATCATTCTGGTCACAGGGGGCCAGGTATGGGCAGTCTGCATCAAATCCACAGTCGCAACGGCCGTATCGGTGCCGGAACCGATACGAAGCCAGAGGATATCGACGCTATCGTCACGGCGCTTCGTAAGGACGGGCGTGGTCATTTGCTGCTTTACTTTCACGGGGGCCTGGTCGACAAGGCCGCGGGTATCGGTATTGCCCAGCGACTTGAGGGGCGCTTTTCTCAATCGGCCTATCCGGTTTTTTCCGTGTGGGAGTCGGGTTTCGTTGAAACGATCCGCAACAACCTGCGCGAGCTGCCGGATGAGCCGGTATTCAAGAATCTGGTGCGCAAGGCGCTAGAGTACGCGCTCCGCCGCTTGGGAGGTAGCAACGGCGCCCGGACCATCACGCCGGGCAACGTCGATGCAGGGAAGGTCCGCCAGGCAGTTGATACATATTGGAGCGATCCCAGTCGCAATCACGTGCCCTACCGTGATTTCAAACCTGTAGTGGGGCCCTCAGGTGCGCGTGCGGCGAGTGCGCTGATCGACGACGCCGAGATCGAAGCCGACTTGCAAACCGACAGCGAGTTTGTGGTCGCCATGCAAACCCTGCCAACCGCGTTAGACGAAGCACGCGATGCATTCATCGGGGGCGGAGCGAGCGTTCGAGATACCCCGTTCTCGCAGGCGGTATCAACGCAGGTCGCCGGGGTCGAGGGAGGCCGCGGGTTGATCGTCTGGTTCAAAGTTTCCCTTCTGGTGAAGCGCATCCTGCAGGGTGTTCTGCGTCGGTACGCGGATCAACGCGATCACGGCCTGTATGCAACGGTCGTAGAGGAAGTGTTGCGTGGTGTTCATTTTGGTGGCAGTGGACTCAATGAATGGGGCAAGGCACTCCAGTGGAACCGCATGAAGCAGGACTCACTCGATGCGTTCGGCGACGGCTCCGACCTGTATGCCGGAACTGCGCTGCTGGAGCGGCTGCGTGCCGCCCATGCCTCTGAAGGGCTGCTATCGAGGATCACTCTAGTCGGCCACAGCACTGGCGCCGTCTACATCGCCAATTGGCTTGACAAGGCATCAGAGCTTCTGCCGGCCGAGATTGCATTCGACGTCGTGTTCCTGGCGCCCGCCATCACCTACGAGCGCTTTGCCGCCACGATCACCCAACATGGCGATCGCATCCGTCACTTCCGCTTGTTTGGCATGCGCGATGAATTCGAACGGGACGATCAGGTCGTCGGAGACGACTCTAAATTTCCCAATGGGCAGGACTGGAAGCGCTTCATCTATCCCAGCTCCCTCCTCTATCTGGTGTCGGGTGTCCTCGAATCGCGCCCAAATTCCGACGGAACGCTCGTCGACGAACCGGACATGCCGCTGCTGGGCATGGAACGCTTCTTCGCTTGGCACCACATCTACTCAGATAGCAAGTTTCCCGAAATAGGTGCAGTCCGCGCGTGGCTCGGAGCTGCACCGAACCGTACGATCTGGTCCAAGTCCCAAGGACAGACAGCAGGCTTGAACAGCACAAGCATTGATCACGGAGCTTTCGACGACGACGAAGATACGCTGCTCAGCGTTGAGAGCCTCCTCGGCGGATGGTGACATCTTCGAGAGCACGCCAAAGGTGCCCTTGTGTACGCAACAGGGAGAGATGTGGACATGCCGCGAGATGATCACTACGCGATCGTGCTGACAATTAACCGTTATCCCGGCCTGAGTGACCTCCATGGACCTGAGAACGATGGCGAAGAGTTCCGGCAATGGCTCCTCGATCCGGAGTACGGCGACCTGGACACCCGACGTATCCAAGTCATACGGTCGCAGGATTATGGCGTGGCAGCGACCCCGGACGACGCAAACCCGACCGAGAAGGAGCTCAAGAAGGCGCTTAATCTATGGCTGCGCACCCCGAACGGATGGCATGACCGCATTGGACAGCGCTTGTATCTGTTCTTCGCCGGACACGGGTTCACAGCCGGTTCGGCGATTCACGACCCGGCACTATTCTCGGCCGTCGCGCAAAACGGCGACACGGCGCATATCGCCGTCCTGCGTTATGCGTCGAAAATCGCCAACGCGGGTTTCTTTGATGAAATCATCCTGGTAACGGACTGCTGCCAGGACGTACTCAAGGCGAGCCAGGTGCTCGAGCCGACTTGGACCCCGCCGGACCGGCAACGAACGGCACACGTCCGATTGTTCCAGGCGTATGGAGCGCCGCGGGGACGTCAGTCCTTTGAGCGCAACATTGGCCCGGCCGGGCAGTCTCGCGGCCTGTTCACTAGCGTCCTACTGGACGCGCTGCGCAGCGCACCGCCTGACGCCGACGGATGGGTGACGGATCGCGCCGTCGCGGACTACTTCCAGGTGCTATGGGCCGATCGCTACGAACAGGAAACCGGATACACGCCACCACTGACTCCCGCAACGAAGCGGATTCGAATATATCAGCGCCCGGCGTCGGCGCCAGCTTCCGCGCTCCCACGCCGGGTTGCCGTCGACCTGAGCCGCATCATTGCTAAATTCGCGGCCATCGACCGGCAACCGGATCCTGACATCTCACCTTACCCACCCGCGCCGCCCACCGACATGACGCCAAATGGGCAGCTACGCAGTAGCCAGCTTCGCCAGCTCGAGCATCCCATCGTGGAGCTGACCCCGGGTCTGCATCTCGTCGTTACACCAGGGAATCTACCCGACGTCGCCTTCGAGGTTCCCTACCCGGTGCTGCCAGCTGCAGGCAACACCCCTCCCGTTGCTGCACCTATCGACATGCCCGCTTTGCGAACCGACGAGGTTGCAGCGCAGCCGGTGGTGTTGAGGACGGACAATCCCAACGCGCAGATCACGGTGCTCGATGCTAGCTACGCTCGTGTCAGCATCGGTACGGGAGTGGTCTCGCTGTCCTTAGCTCCGGGACTCTACAAAGCCCTGGTGCACGTCGGGGCCGAATCGGCGCAATCGCTGTTCGTTGTTGCGGATGCGCCCCTCGACCAGCGGTTGCCCGGGCCCGAATTTTCCGCGGCTGCGCCCGTCATCGGCACGTCAACCACGCACCAAAATCAGTCCCTTCATGCCGCTGAATACTCGATGATTCCGACGGAGCCAAGCCGCGATCTCAGCGAAATCGGTGAGGTCTTTGTCTTCGCGCGCGACTCCAGTTTCAGTCCCGACGGCTCTCTAAACCCCGCGCCACCGTGGCGGCAGTGGCACCTCAGTTCCCTTGTAGGGGCAACCTTGGAGGAGCGCCTCATCCACAGTGGTACGGACGACAGGCTCGGCTACGCCTACCTCAAATTAGCAGCAACAGCTGGCAGCCTCGCACTGCGAACGGCCAGCCCTTGGGACGAGTCGAATGAAGACGGACTGGTCGTCCCGGTGATTAAGGGGTGGCGTACCGAGATCTACCTTGACTGTACCTCAGCTCCGCCAACCCCTCCGATGGTGGACACTCAGGGCGCACGAATGCTCGACTTGGCGACTGCCTCCATCCATCTGGTCCGGATGGGAAGTGCGTCACTGCTGTTCGATCCGATCGGGCTTGCGACGGAGGCGGCGCGAGCGCAGCTTACAGTCGGCCGGGAGGTGGCGGTGCCATCAACCGAGCAAGCAATGGCCAGCCCGATGTGGGCCTTGTACGCGGCCCTCGCTGCCTTCCAGCGGGGCGGGCAGCACATCGATACCGTTGGACAATGCGTTGCAGCCGTTCCTAAGGAAATCAGGGAGGGTCTATCCGATTTTGCGGTGCTCGCGCAATGGCTAGGCCTATCGAACGTGGCCCATCCGCTCCGTAACCCACCCGCGCTGGCGGCCTCATGGAGCCTTGCCTCAAAGCTGGAGGCGCGAGGCGGACTGGCCTCCGAACTGTTCGAGGAGATCGGCCAATGGCGGTCCGGTGGGAGTCTATGGACTCTCTGGCAGCGTTCAGTTGATGACCGCTGGTTGTTGCGAAATCGGCTTTCTGACCAGGCTATGGGCACTCTGAAGGGTAATGCACAGGGGATTGACGACGCGGCAACCCCGCAAGTGCTCGCCCCCGCCTGGTCACTGGACACCTGGGTTCCGGTCGAAGACGGCCTGAGGTGTCCTAATCCCACCCATAGCCCCTTCCAGCAAGCACTCCGTCGGCGTCTTCTGGATGCGCTGGCTGAGCGCCACACCGATGCCGACAGCGGCGCCTTCACCACTGTGTCGCTGCCACCCGAGTCCGATGTCTTCGCCTTGGCAGCGGAGCTCATGCTGTCGCCGATATACGCCATGGCCGCCTATAGCAAGCTGTATGCGGAAGCCCGCCGCCAATCCGACCTGGGCCCTCTCATCGAGTGGGTAACGGTGAACGGAGATGAACCCGACCCAGACTCGACAGCCACCAAGTCGAAGCGCAGCACTCACCTGCAATCAATGGACGACTACTGAGAGGCGAATCGTAAGCGCGGCCTTCACGCGAACCCCATCCAAGTATTCTTAGCGGTGTCTAGGCAAAGTTGTCCCAAGTCACTGCCGACCTGCGTTGCCAGCCCGAAGCGGTTATAGGTCAAGAATCTAGATGAGGTGCGACGCCCGGCCTACAGGATGACATCCTCCCGCGTGTTAGGCGGCTCTCAAGTAGCGCCATTTCTTGGTGGTCCTTGTGCCTTCGCTGTGGCAGTTTGCGATTCGGACCTCACACTACTCACATAGAATGCTGAAATGCCGGTAAGCGCCAATCTCGCCTACGACCTTCTCAAGACCGTGAGCAAACTGGAATTCCAGCTCCGACGGCACGGGGACTTCTTCCGGAAAGACCGGACGGGGCAACCGACGTCCGACGTGGCTTGGCGCAAGGTGCAAGAGCGCGTCCGAAAGTTGGGCGACGATTTCGCGTCAGAGGTTCCTGAGTCGGCGCGTGCGCGCCTTCTCTGTCAACGCGATGAGCGCCCCATGAAGCAGATGATTATTGAAGAGAACGGGAACTTGGTGGCCCGCTTTTGCCCCTGCCCATTGGATGCCGAATCGGATGCGGTCGCGCTGGTGGAAGCCATGCGGCAAGTCCGCAACAACCTCTTCCATGGTGGCAAAGAAGATTCGGAAGTGGATCCGTACGAAGAAGACAACGATTGGGTCTACGCCGCGACGCAGGTTGCGATTGCTCTCCAGCATGCGTTGTCTAACGGACGGCTCGACAATCGCGAATGAAACCACCTCACGAAACTCTCGGGACGGCCCTAGGCCGTTGACGAGCGTGCAGCAAGGGGCGACGCGGCGATTGGCATAGCGCTAGCTAAGGCGAGGGGTGCCGACTAAACGCAGCATTGGCCGGGGGCATTCATGGTAGGTCGGTCACATCAGATCCGTAATTCTGAGATCATCTGGGTCCGATCTTCTGAACCAGGCACGCTTGCGCGCCAAAGGCCGATGCTCGAATGATCGCGCACCTCGTCGAACTATCTCTCGCCCAAGGAGCTCAATAGCTGACTGCTTCCATGATCCTCTGGATGTAGTGACTAGTACGACCTTTTTCCCAGGGAACATGTTGCTCCTAACAAACTCCCAAGCCGGCGGCGCTGGGCAACCACGCCAGATGGGTGTTCCCAAATAGATAGCGTCATAGGGAGCTAGATCCATCCACGCGGGATTTATCCACGCGTCATCAAGACCCCCATCAGCCATAGCATTCACCCACCCGGCCAAGCCCAATGAGTAGTCAAATGCTTCGACAGCACGCAGATCGGCGTGTAACTGGTTCGCCAGATAACTAGAGGCTAAGGCGGTGTGCCCAGAGCGAGAGTAGTAGACCACCAGGGCATCGGGTAAAGGAGATCTCGATGGGGCCGGCGCCTTTAGCTTCTGAAGTTTCTCCAGCCTTCGTCGCGCTGCCCACACGACACAGCAATCAATCACCTTGATCCCAGCGGCAAGCGCGACGATGACTACGACGAGCTTGGTGATTAGCATCATTCAGTACTCTCCATCATGCACTCCCGCGTTACTTCTGTAGTCGCTCTGCGAGGTACTGCACTCAAGGACATTGCATGGTCGAACACCCGCGATCGTCGCCACCTACTATAGCGAGCGGCTAATAGTGAAGCTTCCGAACACCGGCGACTGGCGCTGGCCATAGAACTCCCGGGTGCTGTGGTAACGCGCCATTGCGAATCTCCAGCGCCCGCGCATCACCGCGATGCCGTAGCCGCCTTGGGCGACCACGTGGCGCTTGTCCACGCTGTGGCTGTTGCGGAAGGTATTGCCGTCCAGAGTGATGTCGCGGATTACCCATGCCGCGTCGGTGGTCGCAAACAAGTGCCAGGACCAGCCGCTGAGGCGGCCACCACGGGTCGGCGCGGTGTTCTCGCCGGCCGGGCGCAGCGGCGTGCTGCCGAAGTCGTCGGGCAGCTTCCAGCCGAAGCGCACTTCGCCACCGGCGTTGGCCTTGGTTTCCAGGTTGCCGATCGCACCGCCATAGTGACTGATCGCATCCCAGCCCCAGCCGCCGGCATTGACACTGGCATCGGCCGGCCAGCGGCGCATGCGCTCGTGGGTCAGCATGAACACCGGCTCGTTGTGCAGCTGGTTGTCCCAACCCTTGAACTTCTCGTCCCCTAGCGCGTCGTGCACGGCGTTCTGCACCTGCCTGCCCTGGGCCCAGGGCCCGACCACGCCCACGGCCAGCTGGGTGGTCTGCAGGCGGTCGCCGCTGCGTGCGTTGAAGCCGAAGCTGGCCAGCAGCACGCCGGCATACGGCCGGTCATCCTCGATCAGGTCGCGGCGGGTCGGGTCGGTGGGGGTGAAGATGGCCTGGCCGATGCTGAAGATCATGTTCTGCTGCTCGAACCTGCCGGGGTGCAGGCCTTCCAGGTACTGGTTCACCCAGCGCGCCATGCGCGGCAGGCACGGGTCGGCGGTGTAGTCGACCAGGTTCGGCGAGACCAGGGTCAGCTGCGCGCCGTTGGTATAGCCCTGGTCTTGGTGGCGGCCACCGAACAGGTCGTTGTCGACGCGGAAGCTGATCTGCGGCGGGTGATCGCGCATCGCGTCCGGGCCACATTGTTCGGCCGCCTGGGCCACCGGGGCTCGGGCAGCGGCCAGGAACACGAGTGCCGCCATCACAGACAACCGACTAAGCGCCAGTCTTTTCATGGGCTTGCTGCCATTTGACTCAATGTGAGGTTCAATTGAAGATCTAATGCGCTGTCGCAGTAGACCCGGAGGAAGGGGTTTGAGCCATACACCAGGCCATCAGCCGGCCGCACGCCAATTGCTTTCAAAGGCGGCGCATCCCTGCAGCAGTATCTAGCGCTCTTGGGCTCGCCAAGACGTTCGCCTGAGCAAGAGATCGTCCAGGCCCTCCCCTAGTGCCGCAACAGCCGGCGCCCCAGGTACTGACCTAGACTGAAGGGCACGTCACCTCGCTGCGAAGCAACGTCAGCCGCTCAAGATGGACGTTTCAGAATCACAGTCAGTTTGTTGATCTCTGACTGAGAGAATGGCCACCCCGCCAGCAACTCCGCATCATGTGAGGTGGGGCATATGCGCTCAGCGGGCTCGCCAGATGCGTCCAGGAATGACTCCGGTCGCAGCGAGTTTTGTGGAAGGCTCCCAATCGCAGGGCTAGCCTCCGTGCTGAGCACGGAGGCACCACCGCACTAGCTACTTACGCCGACCTATCCACGCCGAAATGGAGCTACGAAGCAATCTAATGGCCCAGACTGCGACAACCGACGCTCCGATGAGGCCTGTGACTGAGTCCAGCCACGTCACGTCCCAGATCATCCCCACGACAAGTGCAGTAATTGCGAGTGCCGTTACAGCGGTGTCCGTAGCGACGTGAAGATAGGCCGCACGAAGATTGGGACTCCTGCGCGCATCGGCCCCCTTCTCGTCAGCATGGCGCTCATGCGGAACGTGGCAGTGATCAACCGCAGCACCTTCGCGATGGTAGGCAGAATGTAGCCACCGCGCTGAGAATATATTTGTAATCAAACCCGCAACGGCGATGGCAAGCGCTTCTGAGTACTGAACAGCCTCTGGCGCATGGAGACGCTCCGTCGATTCATAGGCCATCGAAGCGGCAATCCAAAGCATGATCATCGCGCTTACGCTCGCCGCGATGAGCTCAACCGCTAGCACCCGAGCCGCGCGCTCTGGGCGGCTCTGATTCCGCTCAGCGTACCAAGCGATAGAAAGTGCGAACAGGAGTACCAGCACGTGAGAGCTCATGTGCCAGCCATCTGCGAGAAGAGCCATCGAGTTGAAGGCCCATCCTCCAGCAATTTCGACGGACATCATGACCGCAGTGAGAGTCGCGGCCTTCGTAATTGCCCGTGCGTTGCCGGTGCTCTGTACGCCCTGCAGAGTCCGCTCGTGCATTGCGTTGGGGGGAAGCAAGGACATGGTCGAAGACTCCAGGCTCTGAGCGAAAATGTATACGCCGGTGGCGTACTGTCAGGAAGTACCGCCCCTTGCATGCAAGGGGCGGCATTTACACTGCTTAGGAGAGAACGCCGCTGAGTCGTGCAGCATGCGCGGACAGCGCATCCATGAGCGGCGGGTTCAACACGTCGTACGGCTCCAGGGACAGAGCCTTCAGGCGGCTACGGACGCCGTCCATCTGTTCCGGCCTTGCGCCGCCGCCTTCGATGATCGAAGACACGAATGCGGCGAAGCGCGGTTCTTCCCAGCCCTTCTGTTCGGACAGTTCAACGTGAATGAAGTCCAGGCCGTAGAAGGCATGGGACTTGTTCTCGATGCGGCCAAACATGTGGACACCGCAGTCCTTGCACGCGTGGCGCTGGATGGTCGCAGCCGGATCGACAATCGCCAGCTTGTCGGCATTCGCCGTGATCGAAACGGTATCGCGGGGAACGACACCGACCACGGAGAAGATGGCGCCTTCCGGCTTCCAGCACTTGGTGCAACCACAGGCATGGTTGTGGGCCACATTGCTTGCGACGGAGATCTCAACCGGCTTGTCAGAGCACAGGCACTTCAGCGTGCCGCCCTTGAAGCCGGCGGTTCCGGCAACGACGCCGGAATCGACCGAGGGATGGATAGTTTGGTGTTGCATGGACTTAAACTCCTATTGTTGGAAGTGCAGCACCGGTTGCCCGGTGCTGCGGTGCATCAGTAGTTGATGACAGTACGAATGGACTTGCCTTCGTGCATGAGTTCGAAGGCTTCGTTGATTGCTTCCAGGCCCATCGTATGGGTCACGAACGGAGCCAGATCGATCTCACCCCGCATGGCGTCTTCGACCATGCCAGGCAGCTGGCTACGGCCCTTCACACCACCGAAGGCGCTGCCAATCCAGCGACGACCGGTCACGAGCTGGAACGGACGGGTGGAGATCTCCTGACCAGCACCGGCCACACCGATGACAACGCTCTGGCCCCAGCCGCGGTGTGCACACTCCAGCGCCGAACGCATCACATTGACGTTGCCGATGCACTCGAAGCTGTGATCGACGCCCCAGCCGGTCATCTCAACGATGACTTCTTGAACCGGACGGTCGTAATCCTTCGGGTTCACGAATTCGGTTGCGCCGAACTGCTTGGCCAACTCGAACTTGGACGGGTTGGTGTCCACTGCGATGATGCGACCAGCCTTCGCCTGACGAGCACCCTGGATCACCGCCAGGCCGATGCCACCGAGGCCGAACACGGCCACGCTGTCACCTTCCTGCACCTTGGCCGTGTTGTGCACCGCACCAATGCCAGTGGTGACACCGCAACCGAGCAGGCAGACGTGCTCCGGATTCGCTTCCGGATTGATCTTGGCCAGAGAGACTTCGGCCACGACGGTGTACTCGCTGAAGGTCGAGCAGCCCATGTAGTGATACAGCGGCTGGCCGTTGTAGCTGAAGCGGCTGGTGCCATCAGGCATCACACCCTTACCCTGGGTGGCGCGTACGGCAACGCACAGGTTGGTCTTGCCGCTCTTGCAGAACAGACACTCACCGCATTCTGCGGTGTACAGCGGGATGACGTGATCGCCGGGCTTCACACTGGTCACGCCCTCGCCCACTTCGACAACGATGCCGGCGCCTTCATGGCCCAGCACCACCGGGAACAGGCCTTCAGGGTCATTGCCCGACAGGGTGAATGCGTCGGTATGGCAGACACCAGTGCTGGTGATCTTCACCAGTACTTCGCCCTTCTTCGGCGGAGCAACATCGATTTCGACGATCTCGAGCGGTTGACCGGGACCGAATGCAACGGCTGCACGGGATTTCATGTGAGTTCTCCTTGGGTGTAACGAGATAAGTGCGACAACGGTCTTTGGGGCGAGCTTGATCAGTGGTACATCGGGCGCGCCGCCCCTGGCGCCGGCTCTAGAACGCGTTTCAATCAGGTCGAATGCGCCTACAGCATTCTTCTTGGCGAGCTGTTGGGACCAAGTATTGGACTTCGATGGATTGCTGTATATGGAACAGATTGGATTTCATAATTCCTTGCGTTGGAATTGTTGACTCGCAGCTCCGCCCCTCAGCTCGCCCGCATCAATGCAACTTGAGGCGAGGCTCCGTACTCCGTCCCAATGCGTCTGCCAGCATGCGCGCAACCACCCGGCGTGTACCGAACAGGCTCCTCTGGTGCATGCGATACAGTGAGATGTAGAACATCCTGGCCAGCCAGCCCTCGACCTTGAATGACCCCATGAGGTTACCCATCAGCGTGCCAACGGCGCCCTCCCTCGACAGGGACACCAGCGATCCATAGTCTCGATAGGTGAAGCTGGGCAGCGGGCGTCCCTCGATACGGCGGGTAATCGCCTGCGCAAGGAAGTGAGCCTGCTGATGAGCGGCCTGTGCCCTGGGGGGAACGTTTGTACCGCTGTGTCCATTCGGGCAGGCTGCACAATCCCCGAATGCGAAGATGTTCGGATCCTGCGTTGTCTGCAGCGTTTCAGATACCTCGAGCTGGTTGATGCGATTGGTCTTTAGGTTCCCGAGGGATGCAAGGAAGACGGGAGCACGGATGCCCGCCGCCCATACCTTCAGCCTCGCAGCAACCTTGATGCCATTGGCGAGTTGCAGGCCCTCTTCATCCACTAGGGTCACAGCCGAGCCACACATGACACGAACGCCTTCATGTACAAGTCGCTCGGCGACCGGCAGGCTCACGCGCTCTGGCAGAGCTGGCAGCACTCGCGGACCAGCCTCGATAAGCGTGATTTTCAGATTCTCGGGAGAGATCTTGTCCAGCCCATAAGCGCTAAATTGCCTTGCAGCATCACGCAGCTCGGCCGCCAGCTCGACACCGGTGGCGCCGGCGCCGACGATCGCAACCTCCAGTGTTTCTGACTTGCCGCGCGCTTGCGCGCCCATGTACTCGCTCAGCAGCCGCTTCTGGAAAGCAATGGCGGCATCGGGATCGTCCAGGAACAGGCAATGATCCGCTGCACCGGGAGTTCCAAAGTCGTTCGTTCCGCTACCCACGCTGATCACCAGGGTGTCGTAGGAGATCGAGCGACGGGGCGCAATAACGTTGCCCTCCTCATCGTACAGTGGGGCAAGCTCGATCTTTCTGGACTTCTGATCCAAACCCGTCATCCGCCCCAACTGAAACTGGAAGTGATTCCAGCTAGCCTGGGCGAGATAGTTGAGCTCACTTTCTGCGGCATCCAACGCGCCTGAGGCAACCTCGTGAAGAAGTGGCTTCCACAGATGCGTCATCCGAGCATCGACAAGAGTGACTTTTGCTCGCCCTGAGCGCCCGAGCTTCCGGCCCAGCTGCGTAGCCAGCTCCAGCCCTCCGGCCCCACCACCAACAATGACAATACGATGCATTTTGATTCCCCAGGTATTTGAGTTGCCAGCGACGCCCACGAGCACTTCATGGCCCAGGCATCTAGACGTTGGTTAGTTCAGGACCTCAACGGAATGGAAGCGGAGCTGACCATCCCAATCCTTGTCGACGGCTACCTGCGCTCGTGCACGGCTTGCTTCGAGCGCTGCGAAGTCAATGTCAGCAATCGCCCACTCCTGATCGTCGGAGGTCGCTGCGAGCACGCCGTCACTGGGGAAGCCATGGTCCATCGGTGAGAGGATCATTGCCTCACCGGTGTTGACATCAAGCGCTTCACTCCAGTCGGCGACGCCAGCGGTGACCGCCTTTGCCACGAACATCCGATTCTCAAGCGCTCGCGCTCGGCACCCAACATCGACACGGGTGGCACCGGCGTCGGTGTCGGTGCAACTTGGCACCAACAGCAAGCGCACCCCTGCCTCCTGCTGGAGGCGAACAGGAAGCGGAAATTCGCTGTCATAGCAAACCGCAATCCCGACACGCTTTCCGTCCTGCTCAAACGCCGCGATGCGATCGCCAGGCTCGATGACAACTGCCTGCTTCTCGAAGCCAGTAAGCTGAAGCTTGTCCTGCCATCCGCTGCGACCATCAGCTGTGAACCACCAGGCACGGTTGCGATACATCCCATGGGATGTTGCGGTGAGGAACGTTCCTGCCTGGATGGTCATTCCCAGTTCGACAGCCAAGGTGCTATAGAGCTCACACCATGCGCTCTGATAGATCTGGAGCGACTCCAGGGTGGACCTCAGGCTAAGCTGAAGAGCTTCTGGAAGAGTCGAACCCAGTTCCAGCGACAGGTATTCCGGAAGTACTGCAAGCTCAACTCCTTGTTCCCGTGCGTCATTCAGAATTCGGCGCTGGCGCGCAGCGAACTCGGCAAAGGTCTTCGGACGACCGATCACGTACTTAGCTGCTGCAATCTTCATGTAACGTCCTCCAAGGAACGGAGCCAAAGTGAAAGTGTCTGCTCGGTTTCGTGCGTGGCCCCATGCTGCCGCCAAGGAAGAGCGACCTTCATCGCGCTCTGTTGTGCATACCCACGGCGAGTCCAGAAGCCTTCATTGCTTCGATATCCAGGTGGCCTAAGCGGATCAGTCTCCGACCGAACCACCGACGCGAAAGAAGACCACTTGAAGCCCTTTCGTCGGGCTTGCTCCTCTCTTCGATCAAAGAAGACGTGGCCCAAGCCAGCTCCTCTGTACTCCGGCCTCAGTACGGACTCCCCGCAGTAGAAGACTTCTTCTGGCCGGGGACCGTGCTCCTGGAAGGGACGAATGAAAGCGGCATCGGCGCTCAACAAAGGAAGGCCAGTCGATGCACCTACAACGTCCCTTCCATCCCTGGCCAGGACAACGATGCCCCCGTCAGACGTCGCATAATTGCGGAGGTAGTGACGCTCATAGTCCATGTCTCCTTCGTACAGGTAGGGATAGCTACTGAATATCTCGATCCGCAACTGAGCGACGCGATCGAGCCAGTCCTCGATTTCGGTGCCGACCAGTACCTCTACTCGCACGTTGGTAGCCATTTCAGGGCGCCTTGTGGACCTGGGAAATCCAGTCCTCCAGGTTGTAGTAGTTGGTGACGCGCGCAATCTTTCCATCACGGATGTCAAAGAACGCGCCACCGGGAAGAACATAGATCTGCCCTGCCGCTGCAGGGAGACCTTCGTCCGTGTGGTGGTAGAGTCCGTGCACCACGTACTCCGCGCCGGCACGCGCACCATCGCTGCTGTACATCACCACGATGTCGTGAAGCTGCTCGCTGTAGCAGGAATCCATGCGGCTCAGGAACGCGCGGAATGCGTCGATCCCTACTTCGCGACTCCCCTGATTTAGATCGTGCACAACGTCATCAGTGAGCATCGAGAGCATCGCGTCGCGATCACCGCGGTTGAATGCCTGGTAGTACTCTTCGATGTAGTTGAACTTGCTCATCAGGTTCTCCGGTCAGGTGAGGGTGTGGAGGAATTCTGGAGACCTGAAGAATTGTTGTATATGGAATTGATAGGATTTCATAATTCCCTGAAATGGAATAATATGAGCCCAACGACCATGGGGGCCTTGAGATGAACAGCGAGCTGGATCTTCTAAAGACGTTTAGGGCCGCGGCTGAGGCGCCGAGCTTTCGTGAGGCCGCTGTTCGACTGGGAAGCTCTCCTCAGGCCATCACCCGAGCGATACAGGCCCTTGAAAGTCATTACGGGGAGCTGTTGTTCCACCGAAGCACACGCCAGGTTCGCATCACGGCCTTTGGGGAGGATCTCTTACATCAGCTGCGGCCGGCGCTTGAGGGCTTAGACAAGCTGTGGCGCCCGCGAACCAAGGCGACGGCCTCACAGATTGTGGGCACAGTCCGAATTAGTGCCCCTCACAGCATGGGCTCCAGGGCAGTTCTTGCCGCCTTGGATACAGTGACCCAAAGTCACCCGGGAATTGTCTTGGACGTTCGCTTAAGCGATCGGGTTGCAGACGCTGTCGATGAAGGGATCGATGTCGGAATCCGCGTCGGCTTCATGCGTGATAGCAGATTCATTGCGAAGAAGGCAGGAGAGATGCGACTGCACATCGTTGGCTCCCCCGCACTTGTAGAGAGAATCGGAGCACCAGCGGAGACTAGCGAGCTCTCGCGGTTTCCACTGGTTGCATCGGTGGACATCAATACAGGCAGGCCCTGGCGCTGGTACCTGGCTGGAGGCGTACAGGTGGCGCCGACAGCACCGGTCTTCATTGCAGACAATGCCGACATGGAGATGGCAGGGGTCATTGCGGGCTTGGGGTTTGCCCAACTTGCTGATTACATGGCTGCCCCACTCATTCAGTCAGGTGTTCTGCAGCGTGTGATGGAAGAATTCGATCCTGCGCCGTGGGGCTTGTACGTCTATCGGCCTCAACGCGGCCCAGTCTCACCTCGCGTCAGAGTAGTTTTCGATGCACTCCATTCCGCCGTCGGAGCACTACCAAGCCTTACGCAGATGGCGCCCTCCCCCACCTCGGCCCTAACGCCATCCAAAGCAGGGAAGCGCTAATGCCGAGTCGCTTGGCCGCTCTCTGATACGGGATCTGGCCGCCATGAGCGCCAGGGACGCTCATGGTGGCCAAAAGAGCGTCGGGTCAACCCGCGCGGGCGAGTTCCTCAGCCAAGAAGGGGGCGGTACGGCTTCTCTTCACGCGAGCGACCTGTTTTGGAGTTCCTGCCGCCACGATCTGCCCGCCCGCATCACCGGCACCTGGACCCACGTCGATTACCCAATCCGCCTGAGCAACGGCACGCATGTCGTGCTCAATCATGACCACCGTATTGCCGGCATCAACGAGCCGCTGGAGCTGCACAAGCAGCCTATCCGCGTCCGAGGCATGGAGGCCCGTAGTGGGTTCATCCAGGACATACAGTGTCCGCCCGCGCTGGCTTCGTTGAAGCTCTGTGGCCAGCTTGATGCGCTGCGCTTCACCACCCGATAGCTCGGTAGCCGGCTGGCCCAGTCGAAGGTATCCAAGGCCAATCTCCTTCAGCAACTGAAGTGGGCGAGCGATCGCGTCCTCATCGCCAAAGAATTCACGTGCATCCTCGACAGTCATCCGCAGAACGTCTGCAATGTTCTTACCGTTCCAAAGCACCTTCAGCGTAGCTTCGTTGTATCGCGCACCGTGGCACGTTGGGCACGGTGCATAGACGCTAGGCATAAACAGCAGCTCGACGCTCACGAACCCCTCCCCTTCGCACGTCTCACAACGTCCCTTGGCCACGTTGAAGGAGAATCGACCTGCGTCGTAACGTCGACGCCGCGCATCTGGTGTTGCGGCAAACAGCTTTCGAACATGATCGAAAAGGCCGGTGTAAGTCGCGAGATTCGATCGCGGCGTCCGTCCGATTGGCTTCTGATCAACCTGGACGAGACGCTGAATAGCATCGACATCTCCGCCGAGGTGTCCCCCTGTCGTCTCGATGACGGTTGGCCCGTCTGCTGCCCCCGTTTCCACCGCGTCGTCTTCAGGCTCGTGTCCAAGTTGAAGCATCATCAGCTCCGGCAACGCTTGGGCGACGAGGCTGGACTTGCCCGATCCCGAAATCCCGGTCACCGCGGTGAGGATGCCCAGAGGTATCTTCGCATCAATGCGCTTCAGGTTGTGACGCTGGATGCCCTGAAGTTCCAGCCAACCACTCGCTTGACGCTCTTGGCCACTAGGGGGCGGGACCTTGTCAAAGAGGTACAACGCGGTACGTGACTCGTCGATGTCACGAAGACCATCCGGCTCTCCGCTGTAGAGCACTTTGCCGCCCCGCTCTCCCGCCTCAGGCCCAACATCCACCAACCACTGGGCACGGCGCATCAGCTCCAGATCGTGCTCCACAACAAATACGGAATTACCACCGTCGCGGAGGCGGTCCAAGGCGTCATAGAGAGCCTGGCTGTCGGAGGGATGAAGACCTGCCGACGGCTCGTCCAACACGTACACCACGCCAAAGAGCAGCGAGCTCAACTGCGTGGCGAGTCTCAATCGCTGCAGCTCGCCAGCGGACAATGTCGGCGTAGCGCGATCCAAAGTTAGATAGCCAAGCCCAAGGCCACGCAACTGACTGATTCGGCTCATCACTCCACTAGCGAGGCGCTGCGCGGCCAGGCGCTTCTCCTCCGACAGCGCTGAGGTGCGGCGGACGTCAGGAGACACCGCGTGGACCGCCCGCCCACTGGCCGCCCTATCGGCGCGATCACGACGGGTGGCTTCCTTGTTCGCCTTGCCCCCGCCAGCATGAGCACTGAAGTCTCCTTGAGAAATGGGCTCGAGCAGGGAAGCCAGTTGGTCAAGAGGCATCTGCATGAATTGACCAATGTCCACACCCGCAAATGTCACTGACAGCGACTCTGCCTTAAGGCGCTTGCCATGGCAGGTGGGACAAAGCTTACCCTCCATGTATCGCGATACGCGGCGCCTCATCAGGGCACTTTGCGTGTTAGCAAACGTGTGCAGGACATACCTACGGGCGCCAGTGAAGGTTCCCATGTAGCTCGGCTCAGTTTTACGCTTCAGGGCCGCACGCGTCTCCGCCGGCGTGAACCCAGCATAGACCGGCACAGTGGGCGACTCCTCGGTAAACAGAATCCAATCGCGGTCTTTCTTGGGAAGGTCCTTCCAAGGCCTATCAATGTCGTAGCCCAGCGTCACCAGAATGTCGCGAAGGTTCTGCCCGTGCCATGCAGGTGGCCACGAAGCAATGGCACGCTCACGGATGCTCAGCTTTGGATCCGGCACCATGAGGGCCTCTGTCACCTCGTACACATGGCCAAGGCCATGGCAGGTCGCGCATGCGCCCTGGGGAGTATTGGGTGAGAAGTCCTCGGCATAAAGCATAGGCTGATCAGCCGGATATGCTCCCGCGCGGGAATACATCATACGAATGAGGCTGGATAGCGTGGTGACGCTACCCACCGAAGATCGCGCATTGCTGGCACCACGCTGCTGCTGCAGCGCTACTGCCGGCGGGAGTCCATCGATGGAGTCAACATCAGGGACGCCTGCCTGATCGATTAGGCGTCGAGCATAGGGAGCAACGGACTCAAAGTACCTCCTTTGAGCTTCCGCATAGATTGTCCCGAATGCAAGAGATGACTTCCCGGAACCGGATACACCGGAAAAGACGACCAGTGCGTTGCGAGGAATTGAGACATCAACGTCTCTAAGGTTGTTCTCACGCGCACCGCGCACCTCTACAAGGCCGCTTGCTGCGACACTGCAGGAAGCTTCACCGAATGTGGCGTTTGGCATGTGCATGTCTCTGTAGGTTGTAGACGTTAAGTTCAGCTGGATCACTGGCCCGAAGAGGGATCGGCTTCGGTTTGCGATGCCTCTTCATCCAAGGCTCGCTGCCATGCCTGTCTCTCAGCCAAGGCGCGCTCAGCTCCCCGATCAGTGGGCCGATACCAGTTCGGCCTCTCCACACCCTCCGGCAGGTACGTCTGTCCAGCTGCGTAGCCGTCTGGCTCATGATGCGCGTAGCGATATGCTTGTCGATACCCCATCTGCCTCATAAGCTTCGCTGGAGCATTCCGAAGATGCATGGGAACTGGTAATGATCCGTGCTCCTTGACGAAGGCCCTTGCTAGATCCCAAGCCGCATAGGACGCATTCGACTTGGGGGAGAGCGCCAGATAGGTCGCAGCCTGGGCCAAGACAATTTCACCTTCAGGAGAGCCAAGTCGCTCATACGCCTGCGCAGCGTGGATGGCCAAGTGCAGAGCGCCCGGATCAGCATTTCCGATATCTTCGCTTGCCATAACAATCATTCGACGTGTGACCTGGCTCACGTCCCCGCCCCCATCCAGAATGCGCGCTAGCCAGTAGAGGGAGGCGTCGGGATCAGAGCCACGCAGTGATTTGTGAAACGCGGAGAGCTGCCAATAGAACTCGTCCCCGCCCTTATCGAATCGACGCAGTGACGGGCTGGTGGAGCGCTTGGCAAACTCAAGATCCACCTCTTCCACCCGCTTCTCAGAGGCCGCAGTTGAGACCTGCTCGAGAAGATTCAGGAATCTGCGGCCATCACCATCAGCGAAGCCCTTCAGCAGCTGCAATGCGGGATCGGAGAGGTCAACGCCTCGCAAGTGAGGTCTGGCGCGTTCGTAGAGCTTCTCAAGATCTGCGTCAGACAGAGGCTCAAGTGTGTACACCTGCGCGCGCGAAAGCAGCGCCGAGTTAACGGCCAGTCCTGGATGCTCTGTGGTGCCGCCCACCAGCGTGAGTAGCCCTGATTCAACGTGAGGTAGCAGCGCATCCTGCTGGGCCTTGTTGAACCGGTGAATTTCGTCGACGAAAAGTACCGTGGAGCGACCGCGGACGTCGAGTTCGGCCCGCGCATCATCAATGGCCTGCCTGATGTCCTTTACCCCGGCGAGTACGGCGGAGATCGCAATGAAGTGACTGTCAGTCACCATCGCTGCGAGGCGCCCCAGGGTGGTCTTACCGACGCCCGGGGGCCCCCACATGATGAAGGAGTGCAGACTTCTTGCTTCAAAGGCAAGACGCAAAGGCTTCCCCGGCCCCAGCAGGTGTTGCTGCCCAACGAACTCGTCGAGAGACTTCGGTCGTAGCAGTTCGGCCAGTGGTGCCCTTGGTTTCGCTGTGAATAGATCTGCCAAGGTGTTCTCCTTCGGGAAGTCAGTTGCGAGTGTGCATTCAGAGCGTCTTGGCCCCTATTTCAGCTTCCCATCCAATGAGCCGCTTGTGGCATTGCTTGCTTTTTCACGGAGGATGATGCGAGCCCCTCTGTATCCAACGCTGTGATTCCATACCCAGCTCATTGCGACGCTCAGGCGATTTCGCACTCCGATAAGGAAGTAGATGTGAGCGAGCTTCCAGATCCACCATGCGATTCCTCCGCTCAGCTTTAGCTTCCCCATATCGATTACTGCAAGGCTGCGTCCAATCGTGGCGAGGTTGCCCTGGTGCCGGTACTTGAATGCAGCGGTCCTCCGCGCCCCTGTTATCAGCCCTTCAATCTGGCCCGCGACGTACTTGCCTTGCTGCTTGGCCGCCGGCGCGATTCCAGGAACGGTCTTTCCGTCCGCAGTGGCTGATGAAGCAGTGTCCCCGATCACGAAAATGTTGGGGGAACCAGGCACCGTTAGATCAGGGCCGACGATTGCGCGCCCCGCCCGATCTGATTCGGTGTCGAGCCAACGTGCGGCTGGAGACGCCTGAACTCCCGCTGCCCAGACGATTGTGGATGCCGCCAGCTTCTTGCCATTGAGCATCACCCCATCAGAGGCGCACTCGGTGACAGGGGCCCCCAACAAAACGGATACCCCAAGCTTCTCGAGGGCGCGCCTCGTGTACTCGGAGAGCTTTTCAGGAAAGACGGGGAGCAGCCGCGGACCCGCCTCAATGAGAAATACCCGGGTTTTGCTGGGATCAACTGACCGAAAGTCATCCTGCAGCGTGCCACGCGCCAGCTCCGCGATGGTTCCGGCAAGCTCGACACCTGTAGGCCCACCACCAATGATCACAAAGGTTTGAAGGGCCTCTCGAACCTCGGGATCATTGCAGAGCTCCGCTTGCTCGAACGCGCTCAAGATCCTGCCTCGAATGGTTGTTGCATCCTCCAGGCTCTTCAGGCCTGGAGCGTACTTCGACCATTCGTCATGCCCAAAGTAGGCATGTGTTGCTCCCGTAGCGAGCACAAGGGTGTCGTAAGGGTATCGAGTGCCGTCCTGAAGGATCACTTGGCGGGCAGCTTTATCCACACCCTCGACCTCCGCCATGAGGGTTCTGACCTCCGGGCGGTCACGGAACAGATAGCGGATCGGCCATGCGATCTCCGACGGTGACAGTGACGCACCAGCCACCTGGTAGAGCAGCGGCTGGAACAAGTGATAGTTCCGCCGGTCAATGATTGTTACATCGACATCCACTCCTTCAAGGTGCGTGGCGGCCTCCAGTCCGCCGAAGCCCGCCCCAACGATCACAACTTGATGACGATTTCTGGAGGTCTTGATCACGGCAGCACTCCTTGGTTAGGTGTTCAGCGCCGATGCGTGGTGCTTGAGATGATCGGCAATGAAGCTGGAGATGAAGTAGTAGCTATGGTCGTAACCATCGCGAAGGTTCAGCGAAAGCGGATGATTCACCTTGGCGCATGCATCTTGAAGCAGTTCGGGGCGGAGCTGATTCTGCAAGAAATCATCGCTGAGCCCTTGATCCACGAGCAGGGGCAGGCGCTCCTTTGCATCTGCAATCAGCTCCACGGCGTCATACTGCCGCCACTGCTCCTGATCTCCCCCCAAGTAGGCCGAAAACGCCTTCTGGCCCCAAGGAGCCTGGGTGGGTGCCACGATCGGAGAGAAGGCGGATACGCTGCGATAGCGACCTGGATTTCGCAAAGCGATGACCAAGGCACCGTGGCCGCCCATTGAGTGGCCGCTAATTGAGCGAGCCTGGCTAACAGGGAAGTTCTTCTCAACGAGAGCAGGCAGCTCACTTACAACGTAGTCATACATGCGGTAGTGGTCGGACCACGGTGCCTCGGTGGCATTGACGTAGAACCCCGCACCTTGGCCGAGATCGTAAGCTGGATCATCCGCGACGGACTCTCCGCGCGGACTTGTATCCGGAGCAACGATGGCAATGCCATGCTCAGCAGCGAGCTGCTGCACTGCAGACTTGGTGATGAAGTTCTGCTCTGTGCACGTCAGGCCAGAGAGCCAGTAGAGAACAGGTACCGGGCCGCTGGACGCCTGCGGAGGGAGATAGACTCCAAACTTCATGGTGCAACCAAGGCTGGATGATTCATGCTGGTAGACGTCCTGCCATCCACCGAAGCTTGCGTGACGCTCAATGCGTTCCATTGTTCTTTCCTCTGAGTTGAATTTGATAGGCCATCTATCGCGAATCGAATGTGGCCTTAAGCGAGGCTTTAGGCCTTGTCCTCGACTGCCGAGTCACCGTGTGCATGCCTGATCCTTCGGACAATCCACCAAATCAGCAGCAATACAGCGGGAACCAAGATCGCAGTGACGGTTGCTGCGATGTCATGCGTCCCAGGCAAACCCTTGAGCAGGTATGCGAGAAGACTCACGACGTAGTACGAGATGGCGGCCACCGACAAACCTTCCACCGTCTGCTGCAGGCGCAGCTGAACCTTCGCCCGTTCATTCATGGACGCCAGTAGGTCGCGGTTCTGCCGCTCGAGCTCAACATCAATCCACGACCGGAGGAGCGAGATCGAGCGCGTCAACTTGTCTGAGAGCTTCCCCTGTCGCTCCTTCACTGACTGGCAAGTTCGCATGGCCGGTGCAATCCTTCGATACAAGAAGTCCGCCCAGGTGCTATAGCCGGCAACTTGATCCTCCGCCAACGCATCCAGTCGCTCTTCAACAATTTCGTAGTAAGCCCGACTTGCACCAAACCTATAGAGATTTGCCGCGGCGTCCGCCTCCAACTCTGCAGCCAGGCTGGTCAAATCCGAGAGGAGCACGTCACTGTCACGACGTCCGCCGGAGGCCCTGCGCATCTCTTCAGTAATTGCAGCCAGACGCGCCTCCATGCGACGAAGATTCGACGTCATGGAACGAGTCAGCGGTAGCGCTAGGAGGGCAAGCGTTCGGTATGTCTCGACCTCGAGCAGTCGTTGCGCCAGCGCTCCTGCCCGCGCCGGAGTCAGGTCGCGATCAAGGATGAGCATGTGGGTTAGCCCTTCCTCGTCTTGACGGAAGTCGGTCACAATGGCCGCGGCACCGTTCTCAACCAGCGAGTAGCAGCGGCTGACGGGATCAAAGCAATCTATTTCCTTCTCCGCCTCCGCGGTCCAAGGCAAAAGCCTGACGCTAACAGCCGAGATCACGGGTCCTGGCGGCTTGAATCCCTGTCTAAACGGGTTGTCCCCACAAGGCTCACCTGTTTCTGAGCTCAGTGGTGCGCTCCAGAGGTAGGAAGAGAACTCAGTGTGCTTCTCGCAGTGCAGATCACCCTCATTCCACGTAAGCGCGTGATGAGGTGTGGTGTGATCCTCGACTGCAGCCCCCATACGACCTGAAAGATCGTCGATCGCGGCACGATCTCGACTCATGTCCCCTTCTGTCATGAAGGAGAGCTGGAGAAGGCTTCGCGGAGACTGGGTGAGAAGGTGCGGTCGCGCATGGACTTCCTCAACGGCGGCGCGGCGGTCCGCGTGCGCCGGCATCCCATATACGTAGCCTTCTGCTGGCGTGCCTGCAGCTTGGCTCAGGCCGGATGGGTCATTCATACATAGCCTCAAGAATGGATGATCTTCTAAACACCGCTCACGGGAGGTCTATCACTTGCTTGTGCGATAGCTCAGCGAAAGGTCGTGTGGTGGAGCCGGCTCTGGTGTAGGGCGGTAGTGGGAACCACAACAAGCTGGGAGGACAGCACCGCATAGATCGCAGGCCCTTGCTCTCCCACCTTCCAGCCAGGCGCGGACCGCATGGGAGTCGCAACGAGGCTGGAAGCTCACTTCAAAGGGCCTCCCATGACTCAGTCAGATGCCGAAGGCAACGATGCCGACAGAGATTGCCCGCTCCAAGAAATACAGACAGGCGCAACTCGACTGACATCATCCAGCATGCCTTGGAGCCTCCTGGAAAGGCCTCAACGTCCTAGTCGTGACGCCCTAACCCACGAAGGGGTTAGGAATGGCGGGTTCTACTTGGAAATGAAGTAGTTCGGACACCCATAGATTGCCTCCTCTACTTAGTACTAGCGCCATCAAGCAATGTCGCGAACTGACTAACGGAGATAGGAGCGGACAATAGAGATGGTCTCGTCAATCGACTTCCTTTGAGAGTCGGTGTGGGTGTCGCTATGCGGGAACTCTTCACGCAGATAGCTCTCCAGAACCGTCGCCATCAAACCATTGACCGCCCCGCGCACAGCAGCAAGCTGCTGAAGTACTGCAGCACATTCCGCCCCGCTCTCCAGAGCCTGCTCCAATGCAGCCACCTGTCCGCTGATCCGACGTACGCGGGTAAGGGCCTGCTTTTTCTCCCGAGGGCTGTGAGGCATTGCGCACCTGTCCGTATCACATGAGGGAACGATACTATACTCCCCGATAGTATGCAAGCTAGCAATCTGCGAGGGTCTTTAACTCCGTCAACTGAGTCTGCGCCTGATTTCGAGCCGCCGCCAGAGGCCAGTGACAGACCCCTCCCGCCCCACCCCCACACCACAAAAGGCGGGCTCCTGTAGGAGCCACGCCCCACCACTCGAAAGAGTGGTTACATGTAGATGAATTGGCGGTATAGCTTGTCTAGCTCCAGCCTGACGAACTCGATCTCCTCCTCGTCCCCGGCATCAGAGAGCTCCAGAAGCTGTCGCTCCTTTGATGTAATTCGATCACAGAGGTCTTTTAGGTTGGCGCAGAACTCCGCTGAATGGGCTTGCGACCGGTCAGGTCGAGCCTCTGTTGATCCCAACATTCCGCGAGACGTTGACGGGGTGATGCCGAACTCCTCATTGAACGCGATCTGATGCTGTCGCCTGTCATCAGTCTCAGAAATGGCCTGCCGCATCGCACTAGTGATCGTATCGGCATACATGATCGCCTTACCGCGCGAGTTTCTTGCGGCTCGTCCAATCATCTGAATGAGGGCCTGGCTCGACCGAAGGAAGCCCGCCTGGTCCGCATCAACGATAGCGACCAGAGAGGCCTCAGGAATATCGAGCCCCTCTCTCAGCAGGCTGATACCCACTAGCACATCGAACTCGCCGGCCCTCAGCCCATTGATGATCTCAACTCGATCCTCTGCCTTGATATCCGAGTGCATGTACTTCGCACGCACCCCTTGATCCTCGAGGAACTCGCACAGCTCCTCAGCAGACACCTTTGTCAGCGTGGTCACCAAGACCCTGTCGCCCTCTCGTACACAACGGGCGATCTCTGACAGAAGATCGTGCCTGTAGCCCTCCCTCGGCCTCACCTCTACCAGCGGATCGAGCAAGCCAGTGGGCCTGATGAGCTGGTCAATCAATCTTCCCTTGGATCTCCCAATCTCATAGGCGCCAGGCGTAGCCGAAACGAAGATCGTCTGGGGCTTGATGGCTTCAAACTCAGAGAAGCTAAGCGGTCTGTTGTTCATCGCCGAAGGTAGACGGAACCCGTACTCGATTAGAGTATCCTTCCTGCTCTGATCGCTCCTGAACATCGCCTCGATCTGAGGAACCATGACGTGCGACTCATCAACAAATAGCAGGCCATCCTTCGGGAGGTAGTCCATGAGTGTCGTCGGCCTAGCTCCTGAAGGCTTCGAGTTCAGGTAACTGGAGTAGTTCTCCATGCCAGAGCAATATCCCAGCTCCCTCATCATCTCCACGTCGTTCGTGATCTTCTCGTAAAGCCTATTTGCCTCAACGATTCGACCAGATGCGTTGAGCTCCGTCACCCTGGCCTCCAAATCCTTGAGGATGGCCTTCGTAGCCTCATTGATTTCTGTTTTGGGGCTTGCGAAGAGTGTCTTTGGAGAAACGAGGTAGCGCGTCTCATCGCCAAGCTTCTTCCCTGTAACCGCATCAATCCAGGTGAGCGACTGCACTCTCCCCTCGTCCGTGAGCTCTACTCTAATTGCCTTGTACTCAGAGTCGGCGGGAAAAATATCGACCACATCGCCAGACACACGGAACGTGCCACGCTTCAGGGTCCGCTCAGTCCTGTCGTACTGAAGCGATGCAAGCCGACGCAGGAAGTCCCTCTGATCCAGTTCGATTCCAAGCGCAAGCTCAACCTGCAGATCCCGGTAGCTCTGTGGGTCTCCCAGTCCATAGATTGAGGACACCGAAGCGACAACAATCACGTCTCTACGCTCAATCAGAGACTTCGTAGTCGATAGTCGAAGCCTCTCAAGGTGATCATTGATGGCTGAGTCTTTCTGGATGTAACGATCGCTACCTGGGATATAGACCTCTGGCTGGAAGAAGTCGTAGTAGGAAACGAAATACTCCACGGCGTTCTCGGGGAACAGCGCCTTCATCTCCCCGTAGAGCTGAGCAGTCAACGTCTTGTTTGGCGCAAGAATGAGCGTGGGTCGCTTCAGCCGATGGATCACATTGGCCATCGTGAAGGTCTTCCCTGACCCTGTAATTCCCTTCAAGGTCTGATGTGTTGCTCCCTCCTCGATGCCAGCAATTAGCCTGGCAATCGCTTCGGGTTGATCCCCGGCCGGCGTATGATCCGAATGCATTACGAACATATCTGTTGACATCACTTACGCTCCTACTGGCTCATTCTTGATCGTTAGAGGAACTATTCCCGTCTCACAGACTCCATCCCATATGTGCGAGCGGAACCAAGGGGGCTGTACGAATGCTATCTTTGGGCGAGTTCCTTTCAGGTGAGCCTGGCAACCCATGCCTGACTAGCGCTAGGGCGTGAGCTGGCATGTCGTTACATGCCGGAGCGGCCTCAGAAGTGCACCCGCCGCCCTCCGCTCACGCCTCACTCCTCCCTACCTGGCTGCTGTACCGACTCCTGATCGACCGCAGTCAGAGCCAGCGTTGACATTAGCTCTGTCTCGATCGTCCTCTGCATTGAGTAGATCGGGAGCGCGTTCGGCGCGGAACTGAATGGCTCCTCCAGCTGACGGCCCAGCGCATCGAGACCAAAAAACGTGTACGCCACAATGAGCACCGGTAAAAAGGTCCACCACCCCAATGTTCCTGCCAGCGCAAAAGGAAGTGTTGTGCAGAATACGATCGCAGTCCGGTGAAGCAGCAGCGAATACGAGAATGGAATCGGAGTATTGAGTATCCTCTCGCACCCCCCCTGGATACGAGCCAAGTTGGCAAGCTGCTTATCCATCACCGAGTACTGAATCGAGTCGATCCTTCCCTCATGAGCCAGATGGGCAAGCTTCAAGCCAATGCCCTGGAGCACAGCGTCCGTCGGATTCGGGCCTTGTGATGCCTTGCCAATATCCCACCAAGGTGCGATCGCATGGGCTTCGTCGGCCCGGCGCAGTCGAGAATAGAGGCCAGCACTGAAGCCACACAGGCCTCGCAGGATCTGTGCTCGGCTGTTTGGATCCAGCAGGGACGTCTGCCTGGCTATTGAGCGACACGCTATGACCAGGTCACCCCAAAGGTGCCTCGCCTCCCACCATCTGGAGTAGCAAGCGTTGTTTCGAAAGCTCATGAATACGGAAAGTGCGATACCAATGAGCGTGAACGGAACGGCACTGAAGCGAGCAAAGATTCCTGGATGCTCCGTTGATGCGAGCACCGCTCCTGCGGTCACAATGCTAATCAGTAGTAGATGCAATGCGATCCTGGGCAGGATGGTACCCCTGACGGCAAACGCAACGTCCCACAACGTCGGCTGCCTTCGCATTCTCGTTTCAACATCTGGGAGACGGTGTGTCATGCCAACCTCTGATTCATTGATCGACTGCTGGCGTCGATACGCCTAGGCAACAAATTCCTTCCACTTGAGTTCGAAATGCGAATGACATCACGCCGTTCGCATGACACTGCTACAGCAGGTCTAAAGCAGTTCATCGTCGGCAGCCTCGGGCATCCATAGTTCAATGACCGTCCCTGTCAGGCCGGTTCTCACTACCGACAGGCTGCCACCGTGGCGGTTGGCAAGCATCTGACTGATGGAAAGACCCAGCCCAGTACCTTGACGATGTTTGGTCGTAAAGAATGGCTCAAAAATTCGGACCAGAATGTCCTGAGGAATGCCGCTTCCAGTATCTGAGACTCGCAAAGCGACGCCAGGGTGACCATGAACGTCGTCAACGTCCAACGTCGCCAATCCCAGCGTTCCGCCCTTCTGCATGACATAGATTGCATTGATCAGGAGGTTCACAAGAATTTGCTGCAGCTCGCCCCGATTGCCCGTTACGAGCCGTGTGGACAGGAAGTTCTTCTCTATCTTCACGGGATGGCGCTTGATGAGGTGTTGAATCAGGGGCAGCGTCTCCAACATCAGCGTGGCAGGCTCTAACAGCTCACTATGACCGGAGTACTCACTGGGCTTGGAGAACTGCAGCAACTTGGAAACAATGGTGCTGATACGCCCAATTTGATCCTCAATGAGGTCAATCTCTTCTCCAAACCCTTGACCCTCGGGCTCCCTGATCGAGTCACGCAGAAGCTCGAGGTTCCCCTGCATGACGGCAAGCGGATTGTTGATCTCGTGCGCTATTCCTGCTGCGATCTCGCCAATTGTTGCCAGCTTCTCAGTGACAATCAGGTGCTGGGTCGTCTCTTCCAACCGTCTATTGGCTAGTGCGAGACCAGCAGTTCGCTCCTCTACCCTGGAATTGAGCTCCTCGTTCCAGGCGACCAGCTGCCGTTCCTTCTCTTCCAGCTGACAGAGCAGCTGGTCCAAGTGCGAAGCGACACGTCCGATTTCATCATTGGATGCCCCTGCTCCGGAGCGAGCACTGCGGTCGCCCGCCTTGACCCGTCCAATTGCCTGATCCATCCGCTCAAGTGGCTTGAACACGCCGCGAGCGATGTACAGAAAAAGGGGTACGGTGATGACTGCAACAAGGAGGCAACCGAACACGATCGCTCCGATGGAATTTCGACGGGCGGTGGTGAATGGCTCCTCCAGAAAGCCCACGAAGAGCATACCAATAGGTACGCCCCGGCCATTGAGAATGGGCATATAGCCGGCAATGTACCAATCATTGACTACGTAGGCTCTCGCCTGCCAGGTCTTTCCCTGGCCCAGCACGGCCTCGGCCACTTCAGAAGACACCCGTGTCCCCGACGCTGGGTTCCCTCCCGCCAACAACGCGTTGGTGCTGATGCGGGTATCACCAAGGAAGATGGAGGCTATCCCTGTTGCGCCAGTACGCAGGGCCTTATCTCGGTAGACAAGATCAGTGATCTGCTTGATGAACTCGGTGTTGTGGTTCAGCAGAGTACCCGCAATCAAGACGCCAACCTGATTGTTTGGAAGTGCAACCGGCGTTGCAGCTTGAATCATTAGGCCCCGCTTCTCACTCTGGGCCGAATCGACAGGATTCCTTGCGTTATGCGGACGAATGACCTCGGCCCGTGCGGCGAGCTTTGGGGAGATCTCCATCAGATCGTCCCGGCTTACCACCCCCACCTCCACGCTGGACGCTCCCTTCAGGGCCTTTTCGATGACTGACCAGTCCAAGTCAAGCTCAGCTGGCGAGGCCGGCTCACTACTAGCCAACAAGCGACCGTTTGAATCCAACAGTGCGATGAAGTCTAGTGAACCACCTTGGGCTTTCGACGCTAGTAGGCTGCCAAGCTCTGCATTCTTGTTGACCCCCTGGCTAATGACGCCATGGAAGCTCTGCGAATCAGCAATCGCAGCCAGCGTCGCGCGGTCGTTGACGAGCAGCTGGTTCATGTACTGTCCCGCAACTTTCAGGTCCCCGCCAACCTTCGAGGCGAGCAGTCGGTCGAAGCGCAAATCCCATTGGTAGATGAGTCCGCCGACGATAGCCGGCAGGATCACAAACATTGGAAGGATCGCGATTAGAAGCAGGCGGAAGCGAACTGAGCGCGCTCGGTTCATTGCAGATTCCTAGGCTGATACATTCCAACTGGAGCACTTACGATCAATCGTCTTTCGCGATATGCCCAAGATCGTGGCCGCTCTTTCGCGATCTCCGCCAGTCTCACGAAGCACTGCAAGGATGTGCCTGCGCTCGACCTCCGAGAGCAGCCGGCTTCGTGGGTCAGAGAGTGACTCCAACCGCTCAAGCTGAGTCGGAAAGTGTCCGAGTATCAGGCTACGCTCAACGTAGTTGTGAAGCTCGCGGACGTTCCCGGGCCACGAGTAGCTCTGAAGATATGCCCGGATCCTTTCGTCGATCGGAATCGGTTGAAGGCCAAGCTGCAGCCCCAGCTCACGCATGAAGCCCGCCGCCAGCTCCAACACATCAGCGCCGCGGTCATGAAGGCGAGGAAGCGACACCTCGAGAACGTTGATGCGATAGTAGAGATCCGACCGGAATGTTCCATTCTTCACTTCCGCAACCAAATTCTTGTTGGTTGAGAAGATGAATCTGACATCGATCGGAATCTCCCGATCTGCGCCAACTGGTCGTATCCGTCTATCTTCAAGCATCCTTAGCAGCTTTCCTTGGAGAGCCAAGGGAAGATCAGCGACTTCGTCAAACAGCAATGTTCCGCCTTCTGCATAGGCGACCAGTCCTTGGCGAGACGAGTTCGCTCCACTGAACGTTCCTTTGAGACTCCCGAACAGTTCAACGTCAATCAACTCGCTGGGAACAGCTGCACAATTTATTGGAATGAAAGGATGAGATGCCCGTGCGGACAACGCGTGCAGCGATCTTGCGGCAACCTCCTTTCCAGAGCCGGATTCTCCAGTGAACAGCACGCTACTGGGCAGTGGTGCGACCTTCGCGATCAGATCCTTGGTGGCCTGAATCGCACGCGAGCTACCTGTGAGCCTGTCTCGAAGCGCAGCTGGTGCACCGGAGCCATGTAGCTCGTGACGGAGAATGGCATTCTCCCGCCGTAGGCGACCGCGTTCCAGGCAGCGCGATATAGCGGCCAGCAACTGATTGGTTCTGAAAGGCTTGAGAAGAAAATCAGCCGCTCCCGCGCGGATAGCGCCGATAGCGGAATCCAAGTCTGCGTACGCAGTAATCAGAATGAAGTCGGCCAAGACCCCTCCCCTGCGCTGGTCCTCCAGCCACGCGATGCCACTCTTCCCTGGCAACACGTTGTCCACAATCACGATGTCAAAGTGGCGCTCCGTCAGATGCTGCTCCGCTTCAATGGTGTCAGCTGCAGCTTCCACAACTTTGCATCGCGGTCGCAAGGCACGAACCAAGAAGCTACGCATGCCAGGTTCGTCGTCAACGATCAGTATCGATGAGCGCGCAAGGTCCGGCCATGCAAGATCGCCGTTTGCGCGCTCTTCGGAAGATTGGTTGGCGCTCTTTGGCGTCATGTTTCCCTCAGTACAATTGAAGCGTGGCTAGTTCCGTCGATTCGTGTTCGAGTTCATTTCGATCTTTCGACCGCTAGATGACGGGTGACATATCGAACAAAACACCCCCTCTCACGACGTAGGACGTTGTGCACCAAAGGCCAGTCTGAGACGTTCAATGCTGTCGACCTCAGTCATATGCCAATCCGGAACTCTTGCCCTACGAGCCTAGTATCGACCTCTTGGTGGCCAAACGGACCGGGGGCTCCTCGCCATATTGCCCAGAGCGCCAATGGCCTCCGTGCCCCTCCAAGCCCCTCGGCGGTCGGTCGCCACGGGAGGCTGGAGAAGTCTCGCTCCCTTCGAGCGGATCATTACGCCAATTCGGCCATATGGGAAGCGCTGGGTGCGCGTTGTCCCCGCCTCGGCCGGAGCCACGCAGCGCGGCCAAGCGCGGGCGAGTCGATCCGCCTTGCAAGAAGGTCCAGGCCCTACCGCTCGCCTACCGGCATAGAGATGCCTATGCACCAGGGTCGTCTCCCATTTGCGCGGCTCGCGGGCAGATGTATCGTGGCTTTGGACTCTCTGAGTCTCCGACTGACTGATGGTTGCTCTTCCCCTCAAGACCCGGGCTTGTTGGGGAGCCGACTAAGGATGGTAGAAGGCGGGGCTGACGGGTCGGCCTCTGACGCGAGCCGGGAGGAGAGATCAGTCGCCCATTTTCGATGCAGGCGATCTGGCCCCCAAATATCTCAATGTCGTTGGGATCATGGCTGATCAGCAGCAGTGGAATACCGGCCCCGTCCAGCACGGCCTCCAGCTCCTGCCGCAAGTGCTGGCGAAGATCCTGGTCCAGCGCGGAGAACGGTTCATCCAGCAGCAGCGCCTGCGGCTGCGTCACCAAGGCGCGTGCCAAGGCGGTACGCTGGCGCTGGCCGCCGGACACCTGCGAGGGCAGCAGATCACCCACCGTATCGATGCGGAATGCGTGCAACCACTGCTCCACCGCATCGAAGCGCTGGCCGACCCGCGGATTCAACCAGCCCTTCTGCAGACCGAACGCCACGTTCTGGCGCACGCTCAGGTGTGGGAACAGCGCGTAATCCTGGAACACGTAGCCCAGCCGGCGGTGCTGCGGCGGCAGATCCACACCGGTGGCCGCATCGAACAGGGTCTGCCCCTGTAGGCGCACATGACCCTGGCCCGGCCTCAGCAGCCCGGCCACCGCCTTCAGGGTCAGGCTCTTGCCCGCGCCCGAGGGCCCGAACAGCACCACCTGCCGCTGCGTGCACTGCAGCGACACGTCCAATACGAAATCCTGGCCGGCCGCCTGCAGGCGACGCTGCACCTGCAGGTCAAGCCACATCACGCAGCTCCCGGCGACGTCCGCCCACCAGCCGCGCGGCCAGCAGCAGGATCACGATGCACACCACCGAGGTCAGGATCACCAGCGCATTGGCCTTGCCGTCCTGGCCGGCCTGCACCGCTTCGTAGATGGCGATCGACAGCGTCTGCGTGCGGCCGGGAATGCTGCCCGCCACCATCAGCGTCGCGCCGAACTCGCCCATCGCGCGTGCAAACGCCAGCAGCAGGCCGGCGAGGATGCCGCGCCACGCCAGCGGCAGCGTGATGCGGAAGAACACCGCTGCTTCGGACACACCGAGCGTGCGTGCGGCCTGCTCCAACTGTCCATCCACTTCCTCGAACGCCGCGCGTGCCGGCTTGAACACCAGCGGCAGCGAGGCCACCGCCGCAGCGATCACCGCCGCCTGCCAGGTGAACACCAGGTTGATGCCGAACCACGACTGCAGCCACGCGCCGATCGGGCCGTTGCGGCCGATCAGCACCAGCAGGTAATACCCCAGCACGGTCGGCGGCAGCACCATCGGCAGGGTCAGCAGCGAATCCAGCAGCTCACGGCCAGGAAATCGCCGACGTGCCAGCAGCGCGCCCAGTGCCACGCCCAGCACCAGATTGATCGCGGTGGCCCAGCCGGCCACCTTCAGCGACAACCACAGTGCGCTCCAGTCGAGATCCATGCCTCAGGGCTTGCCGAACCCATGCTTGGCCAGGATCGCCTGGCCCTGTGCCGAACGCACGAAGGTGGTGAAGCGCTTGGCTTCAACCGGTTGCGCACTGGCCTTGGTCACCGCCAACGGATAGGCAATGCGCCCCGCCACCGGCACCGCGAAGGCACGGCGCACCCGATCAGGCATCGCCTGCGCATCGGTGGCATAGACGAAGCCGGCATCCACTTCACCGCGCGCCACGTAGTCCAGCGACTGGCGAACGTTCTGCGTGGTGATGGTCTTGCCCTGCACCGACGGCCACAGGCCCGCCGCTTCCAGCGCGCCCTTGGCATAGCGGCCGACCGGCACGCTGTCCGGGTTGCCCAGTGCGATGCGCTGCACACCGGCACCGGCCAGGTCCTTCAAGGTACGCGGCGCAGCCTTGGCCTGCGGCGGCACCACCACCCACAGCGCGTTCACCGCGAACACCTCGCGGGTGCCGGCCGCCAGCAGGTCCTGCTGCTGGGCCTGGTCCATCGTGGTTTCATCGGCCGACGCGAACACATCCACCGGCGCGCCGCGGCTGATCTGCTGCAGCAGCACGCCGGACGCGGCGAAGTTGAAATCGACCTTGGTTCCCGGGTGTGCCTTCTCATAGGCGGTGCCCAGTTCGCGGAAGCTCTCGGTCAAGCTCGATGCCGCCGACACCGTCAGGTCGGCCGCCAAGGCCGGCACCGTGGCCAGCAGTCCCAGCAACAACAGTCCAACTCGTTTCATCATTGGTTTCCCCGTTTGGTTGGGTTTAGATCGGTTTCACCGCCTATCCTTGGCATCGCAGGCGCTACATAGCTGGCCCGCCCAGAGCTAGGTAGAGGGTGCACGACGGTGCGGACCTCGTTGGCGCAGGCTGTCTCGTACATCCACATCGAATTGAAGCTGCAGCGAGATGTCATCATCCAGCGCAATGCCAAAACCCAGACCATCACGACAGGGCAAACGTAATGCCAAGGACTGAACCGCTTCGCGAGGAAGCATCAACCGGCAGTACTCGCTCCCCTCCAGAAGCACCGCCTGTTGCCCTGCATGCAGTGATAGCACCATGCCCCAGCCGCGATCGCCGCCGAACCGCGTCAGGTTCTCCACCGATTCGCCGGCCAGCAACTGCGCTAGCTCCTCTTCATCAACGCGCAGACGAACTGCCTGCCGCTGTAGCTGGACTTTCATGATGCAATGAACTCGAGCTCGGTTGAGGTGTTGCAGTTGAGTAGCTGGTCGTATTCGCTATCCGCCAGTGGCAGCTCGATTGCGCCCAAGCGTTCTCGCAGGGCGTGTAGCGAGCGGTGCGCCGCCGGATTCTCGATCAATTCCCGCAACACATGCCGGCAATGGTCATCAATCTGCAACCGCATCGGCAGGGGTTCTTCCGCAAACAGCACACAGGCAGCCGAAGGCGCATCACGTAACCGTTGTAGTAACGCCGGGGTCACATTGGGCGTATCCACCGGAAGCACCAGAGCGGCAGCGTCCGGCATGCACATGGCCACACTGTAGAGCCCGCCCAACGGGCCGCAGCGTGCCACGCGATCAGGAATGCCACCGAAGGCCGGGTAGTTGCCACTCACCCATACCCTTTCCGCACCTGCCTGTCGCAGCAGGCCACGCATGTGCTCTAGCAGGGTTCGCCCGTGCCACGGTAGCAGCGCCTTGTCACGGCCCATCCGGCTGGAAAGACCACCGGCCAGCACGATGCCGTCAGTGGGAATGTTCGTGATCGTGTGCACATTCATGGGCATTGTCATGAGCTTGCGTGGGTTCGTTATCCGCATGGCAGAGACTGCAGCCTTCGGTCCACTCGCTGTCGCCGTCCTCGTAATGCTCCTGCTTCCAGATCGGGCACTGGTGCTTGACCACCTCGATCAACTGCCGGCAGGCCCGGAATGCCTCGTCTCGATGCGGGCTGCCGGCGGCCACCACCACCGCCACATCGCCAATGCCCAACCGGCCCTTGGCGTGGGCCACATACAGCTTCAGCTTCGGACCGAACGTCGCCTCGACCTCTGCCGCCAGGCGCTTGAACTCGTTCAGCACCAAAGGTTCGAACAGGTCGTACGTGATCCCGGTCACCGGCCGGCCGATGTTGACGTCGCGCACCTTGCCGATGAACACGTCGATGCCGCCGAAGCCCGGATCAGATACCGCCGCGATGCCTTCGGCCGGATCGATCGCCGCCTGCGCGCGGTCCACCACCGTCGCGATGATCTTCTCGCTCATCGCTCAGCCCCCGCTCACTGGTGGCAGGATCGCCACGCGGCCATCGTCGGGCAGCGCCTCGTGGTCGCGCAGCACGCGTTGCTGGTCGGCAAACGCCGAGTAGTCCAGCAGGCCCGCGCGGAAACCCGGCCAACGCACCGGCAGCAGCTCGCGCAGCGCCTGGCGCAGATCGGCCACGGTGCCACCGGCCACATCGACGGCGATTTCGCGGCTGGCATCCAGATCGGAAAACGCACCGAACAACTGCAGATTCACCTGTTTCATCATGACTCCTGGCTCACCAGCTGCACCGGTTCGTGGTGACCCCAGCCCTGCACGCGCACGAAGGTGCCAGCGCTGGCCAGGTCTCCCTCGGCCTCCAGCACCACCCAGGCGTTGGCCTGCAGCATGGACATCAAACGGAACGACTCCTGCCCGGACAGTACGCGCGCACTCAGGCGCCCCTGCCCGTCCATTTCCACCCGCGCCCGCGCGTGGAAGCGCAGACCGGGCGGCTTGCGCACGTCGGCCTGCAGCGGCAGCCGCAACACCGGTTCCGGTGCAAGCCCCAGCAGGCGGCGCAGTACCGGCTCGACGAAGAAGCGCTGGCCCACGGCAGCCGAAACCGGGTTGCCGGGCAGGCCGAAGTACAGCGCGCCATTGGGCAACACCGCGAACAACAACGGCTTGCCGGGGCGGATCGCCACCTTATGGAAGACGATGCGCGCACCACGGCCACGCAGCGCATCGGGAACGAAGTCGTAGCGGCCGGCCGACACCGCGCCGGTACTGATCAGCAGCTGCGCGCCAGCGGCCAGCGCTTCATCCAGCACCGCATTGAACGCGGCCACGTCGTCGCCCACCGTGCCCTGCCAGACCACCTCGGCACCGGCCGCCTGCAGGCGGCCCACCAGGTAGGGGCGATTGCTGTCACGGATCTGGCCCGATTCCAGCGCCTGCGCCGCCTCGGTCACCAGTTCCTTGCCGGTGGCGATCACCGCCGCCCTCGGCCGCGCCACCACCGCCACCTCACCCACGCCCAGGGCGTGCAGCAGGGTGCGGGCATTGATATCCAGCACCTGGCCGGCGCACAGCACGCGCTCACCCTCGCGCACGTCCTGGCCGCGCAGGCGCACGTTCTGGCCCGGCTTCACCGTCGCGGTCAGCGCGATGCGGGTCGGGCGGCCGTCCTCGCTGGCGAGGATCTCCACGTTCTCGACCGGCACCACCGTATCCAGGCCAACCGGCATGCGCGCTCCGGTCATGATTTCCCAGGCACCCTCGCCGCCTTCGGCGCCGGCATCGCCGGCTGCCTGCCAGCCCTGCACCGCGAATTCGGTACCGGCCTCGAACGTCGCGCCGTTGGCGCGCAGCGCAAAGCCGTCCATCGCCGAATTGTCGAACGGCGGCAACGACTGCCCGCTGTGGATGTCACTGGCCAGGGTACGGCCGCCGGCTTCATGCAGCGGCACGCGCTCGGCCGGCAGCGGCGTGGCCGCGTCCAGCAGGTGCTGCAAGGCTTCGCAATAGGGAATCATGAGTGGCCATCCCCCTCGACCATCGCCAGGGCGTGGCCCAGTACCGGCGCCAGGATATCCAGGCACTGCGCCGCCGCCTTCGGGCTGCCGGGCAGCGCGAACACCAGCATGTTGCCCAGCTGCACCACCTCGGCGCGGCTCAGCCAGGCCATCGGCGTGTGCTGTGCACTCAGCGCGCGCACCATCTGCGCCAGGCCATGTACCGGCCGCGCGTTCAGGGAACGGAGCGCCTCCGGGGTCAGGTCACGCGGGCCCAGTCCGGTACCACCGGTACACAGGCACAGGCGCACGCCCTCGGCGGCCAAGGCCTGCAGGCGACCCGCCAATGGCTCGATGCCATCGGGCAACACCTCAGCGGCCACCACCTCGCCGCCCAGCTTTTTCAGGCCGGTCACCAGGGTCGGGCCAGAGATATCCTCATAGGTGCCGTCGCTGGCGCGATCGCTCAGCGTGATCACCGCGCAGGCCGCGCCCTCCAGGCCCTTCGGCGCACGCGGCTTGAAACGCGTGCGCTCGGCATCGTCCATGCCGTCGGGGTGCAGCCAGACACCGCGCTTGCCGCCTTCCTTGAACAGCAGGCGGATACCTTCGATGCGCAGGGCCGGTTCCACCGGCTTGCTCAGGTCGTACAGGGTAAGCAGCGCCGCGTTGACGCCGGCCAGTGCCTCCATCTCCACGCCGGTGCGCGCCTCGCTGGCGCACTCGCACCACACGCGGATCGCCTGCCGTTCCGGTACCGGCGCGCAGAACACCTGCACCAGTTCCAGCGGCAGCGGGTGGCACAGTGGCATCAGCATCGAGGCCATCTTGGCGCCCTGCAGGCCGGCAATCTCGGCCATCACCAGCGCATCGCCCTTGGGCAGGCGGCGCTCGACGATCAGCGGATAGGCCACTGGACCGGCATGCAGCTCGCCCACCGCCACCGCACGTCGGCGGGTGATGCGCTTGTCGCGGACATCGGCCATATGGAAGGCCGCATTCAATTCCCCACTCATCGTGTTGCTCATCCTCCGATGGAGGCCAGGTGCGGGGTCAGCCCGGTCTGGCCCTGGTGCAGTCCATGCCCGGCCGCTTTCAGGCCAAGCTGCGTGGTAATGCGTGCCAGCAGCGCGTCATGGTCATCGTCGCTCTGCAGCAGCGGGCGCAGCGGCACGCCGAACTCGCCGAACAGGCACAGCCGCAGGTCACCCTTGGCGGTCACCCGCAGGCGGTTGCAGCCCTTGCAGAAGTCACGCGAATACGGGGCGATGATGCCCACCGTGCCGCGATGGTCCGGGTGGCTGTACTCACGCGCCGGGCCGGCATCGGCGGCGCGCGGCCGTTCGTGCCAGCCAGCCGCCAGCAGCTGCTCGATCACCACGTCGGCGCGCAGGTGGTGGCGCTGGAAATAGGCTTCGTTGTCGCCGGTGCGCATCAGTTCGATGAAGCGCACGCTGAAGGGGCGGTCACGCAGGTAGTCCATCCACTGCGGCAGCTCGTCGTCGTTCAGGCCACGCAGCAGCACCGCATTGAGCTTGATCGCCGGCAGGCCCAGCGCCTGCGCCAGGGCCAGGCCCTGTTCGATCTCCGGCAGGCGGTCATGCCCGGTGATGGTCTTGAAACGTTCGCGCTGCAGGCTGTCCATGCTCACGTTCAGCGCGGTCAGGCCGGCGCGGTGCCAGCCCGGCAGGCGCCGCGGTAGCAACGTGCCATTGGTGGTGATGGCCACCTTGCGGATGCCCGGCACCGCCGCCACGGTGGCGATGATCTCATCCAGGTCCTTGCGCAGGCTGGGCTCGCCGCCGGTCAGGCGGATCTTGCTCATGCCCAGCGCGGCAAACGCACGCACCAGGCGCGCGATTTCTTCCACCTGCAGGAAGCGCGGGCGGCCATCGGCCTGGTAGCCGTCGGGCAGGCAGTAGCTGCAACGGAAGTTGCAGGCTTCGGTCAACGAAAGGCGCAGGTACGGAAAGCTGCGTCCGAAACCGTCGGTGAGTTGGCGGGGATGATCTGCCAGTGCGCCCTCACCTACCGGCTCTGGCGCCCGAATGAGCTCGGCTGACATTCTTAGTCCTCCCTACGACATGCCGGCGCAATCACTGTGAAATGACCACCCTGACCGGGATCGACTTCGCCGCGGGGGTACCACTGATGCGATCGAAGTAATCCAGAGGTAGCAGTGGATTGAGTTCAGGGTAGTAGCCCGCAATCGCGCCACGCGGCATCGGATAGTCAAGCACAGTCAACCCATCGACCCGCCGGCAGACGCCATCACTGGAGATCGTCTCGAGGCTCACCTGTTCCTCCTTCCCAATCCCTCGTGCTACTCGATCTTCCAGGTTCATGAAGAGGATCATTCGATCGTTATACACACCGCGATAGCGATCGTTGTAGCTGTAGATTGTCGTGTTGTACTGGTCATGGGAGCGAACCGTGGCCAGCCGAAGCATAGTGGGATCCTCGACCAGGTCGTTCACTTCAAGACCCGGCAACACCAGAATATTGGCCTTCCCGTTAGGTGTCGGCCACTCACGGCGGCGCGGCGGAATGTCCAAGTGGAAGCCACGCGGCGCCTGGATCCGTTCATTGAAGTCTGCGTAGATGCTGGGATAGACCGCCGCGATCAGCTCACGAACATGGTTGTAATCGTGCATGCAAGCTGCCCAGTCGACCTTGCTGTCCGGCAGTGTTGCCATTGCCATGCGGCACACGATCTCAACTTCCGGAAGAACATGTTCACTCACAGGCTCCAGTACTCCACGGGATGCGGTGACATTCGACATGGCATCCTCAATGGTGACAAACTGCTCACCCAGCGGGGTATGGATCCACTCCGAGCGCGCCACCACCGGTAGGATCAGCGCCTCCTTGCCATGCACTAGGTGGCCACGGTTGAGTTTGGTGGCGATGCCAACCGTAAGCTCAAGACCACGCATTGCCCTGTAGGCAATTTCGGTATCAGGAACAGCATGGATGAAGTTCCCGCCCATGCCGATGAAGACCTTGGCGGTTCCAGCCAGCATCGCCTCAATAGACTCAACCACATGGTGCCCATGTTCGCGCGGCGGTTCGAACCCGAACACGTCGCGAACTTGGTCCAGGTAGCGTTGCGTCGGCTTCTCATCAATGCCGACGGTACGGTCGCCTTGCACGTTGGAATGGCCGCGAATAGGAGCAATGCCCGCCCCGGGCTTTCCGAAGTTGCCGCGCAGCATCAGCAGATTGGCAACCTGCTGCAAAAGGCGAGATCCTTGCTGGTGCTGGGTCAGGCCCATGCCATAGCAGATAATGGTCGCACGGGAACGGATGTAGATCTCTGCACAACGCAGAATCTGCTCCTTCTTGATCCCGGACACTTGGACGATCTGGCTCCACTCCAGGGACATCACTTCTTCACGCAATGCCTCCAGCCCGACGGTGTGCTCGGTCAGGAATTCGTGATCGAGAACAGACTCGCCGGCCGCTTCCCGCTCGAACATAGCCTTCATGATGCCCTTGATCAGGGCCAGGTCACCGCCGATGCGAATGTGTACAAATTCACTGGAAATCTCGGTGGAGCCAAACGTGGCCATCTGCACGACGTCCTGGGGCTCGGCAAAGCGAATCAGCGCACGTTCCGGCATAGGATTGACCGCGACAATTGGAGCATTACGCTTCCGCGCCTCCACCAAGTTGGACATCATTCGTGGTGAGTTGGTGCCTGTGTTCTGGCCGATGACGAAGATGGCCTCAGCATGCTCAAAGTCATCGAGCACGATAGTGCCCTTGCCGACACCAATTGCCGGCGGCAACCCCCGGCTGGTCGGCTCGTGGCACATGTTCGAGCAGTCCGGGAAGTTGTTGGTTCCGAACTCGCGCACGAAGATCGAGTACAGGAACGCGGCTTCGTTCGGCGTCCTCCCCGAGGTGTAGAACTCAGCCTCATGCGGGCTGGACAGGGCCTGCAGGTGTCGCCCGATCAGCGCGAAGGCCTCATCCCAGCTACAAGGAACGTAATGGTCGGATACCGGGTCATATCGCATCGGCTCGGTCAATCGACCCTGCATCTCCAGCCAATAGTCGGACTGCGCCATCAGCTCCTGGACAGTGTGCTCCGCGAAGAACTCACGCGTGGCGCGATGCTTGGTTGCCTCCCATGCCAAGGCCTTCGCACCGTTTTCGCAGAACTCCAGCTTCTTGGTGTGATCTGCATCCGGGAAAGCGCAACTGGGGCACTTGAATCCCCCAGGCTGATTCATCGACAAAAGCGCTTTAGATCCCTTGGCAATGACGCTCTGCTGCATCAGAACCTTGGCGGTTGCACCGGCGGCACCCCAACCACCGGCAGGATGGTCGTAGGCTTTGTAACGGGGGATCTTCTGCTCTGACATGACAGGCACTCGCAGCATGCAATTGGGAGTGGGAAAAGTTAAGCACGCGACGGCCTCCCCTTCCACGGACAGTATGTCCACCCTGCCCAGACAAGACGTCCGGCGTACACGCCGGGGATCGAATCGAGGCACTGGTGTCCGATACGAGTGCCTCAACGGACCCGAAGCGCTCATCCTGGCCCTCACCACGAACAGGTCTTCACGCCACCCGCCATCGATTGTAACTATCTAATTTATCGGGCGTTTTCTAGCTACAGGCACATGTAGCGGACAGGCGGGCCACAGCCCCTCGAACAGAATGTCGGATCAACTCAGCCAAACTGTCCATCTGCGAACATTTGTAAATTTTGACCGCAGCGGGGTGTACGCCTTGGGATACTCTCCGCACTGTCAAACCACTAAGAAGTCCCCGACCCGAGGGACCCTGCACGCCCAGATCATCGTTACCGGCTTCCCTCCCCGCCAGGCCTCATCTCCATGCAAGCGCCCAGCCCAGTACCTGCCAACGAGCCCTGCGGCATCGCATATCGAAGAACCCTTCGGTGGCGTGGTGGCGAGCGCGGCTCAATCATGGACAGCGTTGCCGAAGAAGTGCCTGTCGCGATGCTCTACAACGACAGTCCTTTCTCGGTGATGATGGCCAGCCCAACGGATCTGGAAGACTTTGCGCTGGGCTTTTCCATGACGGAGGGAACAATTTCTGATCCCTCCCAACTTCTCCGGATTGAAGTGAGGCCATCGCTGGAAGGCATTGAGCTGGCGATGGAAGTCACAGATAGTGCGCCCATCGTGTCAATGCCCAACGACGCCACCCGCAACCTACCCGGGCGTAGCGGTTGCGGGCTATGTGGAGCTAGTCGACTGGAGCAAGTGCTCAGAATGCCTTTGCCAATCGACCGACCCACCACCTACTCCGCCTTGGCGCTACGCGTAGCACTGTCCTCGCTAAAAGGGCTACAGCCAATGAACGAGGCTGCCGGCTCAACCCACGCAGCAGCATGGGTTCTCCCGGACGGAGCTATCGAAGTGGTACGCGAAGACGTGGGCAGGCACAACGCACTAGATAAGCTCATTGGTGCAATGAGGCGCTCATCGACTTCAACCAACGAAGGTCTCGTGCTTCTATCTAGCCGTGCTAGCTACGAAATGGTGAGTAAGGCCGCCTATGCAGGCATGGCGATCGTTGCAGCGGTATCGGCACCCACAGCCTTAGCCATAGATCTCGCAAAGGCCGCAGGGATCTGTCTTGTCGGTTTCGCGCGCTCGGATGGCTTCAACATCTATTCACACCCCCAGCGCCTACTCGATTTGGAAGCTGCACACCTAGCAGCCGTATGACGCCAGATGACGCCTGCCGTGCAATGAGCAAGGATCTCCGCCGATGAAATTGCTAGGCACCATCGGAACTTGAGCCGCTAGCCACCACCCACCCCCTATTGGGATCGTTATGGACGCCCTCCTCCTTTCCCGAATTCAGTTCGGCTTTCTCATCAGCTTCCATGTGCTCTTCCCTGCCTTCACCATTGGCTTGGCCAGTTGGCTTGGTTTCGTGGAATGGCGCTGGCTTCGAACCCGCAACCCGGTGTGGCGGGATCTGTTCTTCTTCTGGCAGAAGATCTTTGCCGTGTCCTTCGGCATGGGCGTGGTAAGCGGTATCGTCATGGCGTTCCAGTTCGGCACAAACTGGCCTCGTTTGAGCCAGATCGCCGGAACCGTAATCGGCCCCCTACTGACTTACGAGGTCCTGACAGCCTTCTTCCTGGAGGCAAGTTTCCTCGGAGTGATGATGTTCGGCTGGGGGCGAGTATCACCACGCCTGCACTTCTTTTCCACATGCATGGTCGCACTTGGAACGCTCTTTTCAACGTTCTGGATTCTTGCCTCCAACAGCTGGTTGCATACGCCTGCGGGCTACGAAATGATCAACGGAGTGGTCCATCCGGTTGACTGGTTCGAGGTTGTGTTCAATCCATCGTTCCCCTATCGACTGGCCCATATGGCAATAGGGTCATTCATAACAACCTGCTTCGTGGTGGGTGGTGTTGGCGCCTGGTACCTGCGGCGTAAGGAGCACGTCGAAGCCGGCCGCAAGATGCTTGGGGCGGCTGTGATATTTGCGGCCATTACCGTTCCTGTTCAGATTTTCGTGGGTGACATGCATGGTCTGAACACCCTCAAGCACCAGCCGATGAAGATCGCAGCGGTAGAGGCTCACTGGCATCAGGGCCAAGAAGGTGAAGGAGTTCCGCTGGTCGTCTTCGCTGTACCAAATGAGAAGGAAGAGCGGAACGATCTTGAGATCGCGATTCCGCGTGTTGGCAGCCTCATCCTGACTCACTCCATGGATGGAACCTTCGCACCGCTGACATCCGTACCGGCGAGCGAACGACCTCCGGTCACGCCTGTGTTCTTCGCATTCCGGATCATGGTTGGGATAGGCACCCTCATGCTACTGCTCGCCTGGCTTTCTGCTTTCACCCTGGCCCGCCGTAAGCTGTTCGATTCCGGGGCCCTGCTGCGCGCTTGGAACTGGATGCTTCCAAGTGGGTTCGTTGCTTTGGTGGCCGGCTGGTTTGTCACCGAGATGGGGCGCCAGCCTTGGATTGTCTATGGCGTTTTGCGAACGGCTGATGCCGTGGGACCGCAAACGGCCTGGATGACAGCGATCTCACTCGCGGTCTATGTCGCTGGATATGCGTTCGTATTTGGTTGGGGCATCTGGTATCTGGTCAAGATCCTCCGACATGGCCCACATGCCCAAGACGGAAGTCCGTCGCTAGAGGGTGGTGATCGCACACCTGCACGGCCTATCTCGGCCGCTGATCAATCTCTCTGAGGAACGCTGACATGGACTCGATGACCTGGTTGCCCATCGCCTGGTTCGCCGTCATCAGCTTCGGCGTCCTGATGTACGTCGTCCTCGACGGCTTCGTACTCGGTATTGGCATTCTCGCGCCCTTTGCCGAGGATGAAGAGCAGCTCGATGTGATGATGAACACCGCTGCCCCAATATGGGATGGCAACGAAACCTGGCTGGTGCTCGGCGGAGCCGGATTGCTAGCAGCGTTTCCAACAGCCTATGCAGCGCTTCTTTCGGCCCTGTACCTTCCAGTACTTCTGCTGCTTGTATCATTGGTTTTCCGGGGGGTCGCCTTTGAGTTCAGGTTCAAAGCCCATCGCTCCAAGAGGCTTTGGAGCGTGGCTTTCGGCCTTGGCTCGCTTCTGGCCGCGTTCTCTCAAGGAGTGATTCTTGGCACGGTGGTGCAAGGCGTGCCAATGACTGGTGACACCTACGCTGGCGGGCCATTCCTATGGTTCAGCCCCTTTGCCATGCTTACCGGAGCAGCCTTGGTTGCCGGCTACGCCTTGCTTGGAGGCACCTGGCTAATCTTGAAGACCGAGGGGCGAACCCACGCACTTGCCAGGCGCCTGACCCGCCCCCTGGTGGTCGCCGTGATCGTGGCCATGGGGCTCGTGAGCAGCTGGCTGCCGTTCCTTGATCTGCGACTAATGACTCGCTGGTTCAGTGACGGGAATTTCTGGTGGCTGTCCCCCGTCCCCCTTCTTACGCTCGCCGTGGCAGTGGCGCTGTGGCGCGCGGAGAAACGCCCCACTCATGATCTTGCCCCTTTCCTACTGAGCCTGTCGTTGTTTGTCCTGGGTTACCTAGGCCTCGTACTCGGCATGTGGCCGTACCTGCTCCCCCCGGCATTGACGATCTGGGATGCAGCAGCGCCAGTGTCGTCGCTTGGCTTCAGCCTGGTCGGCTTGGCGGTCATGCTTCCTGTCATCCTGGGCTACACCGCCTGGTCATACCGCGTTTTCCGCGGCAAGGTGAGTGCGAGCACGAGCTATCATTGAGCGTGATATGCCGCCCATTCGCCTGAAGTGGAGAATGGGCTCAACTAAAGCCCGGAAAGGGCGAGTGGGTTCGGTGGCGGCCGACTCATGAACTGAATGTCACTGGACTATCTTCAGCTAAGCCGAAGGTCAAATGCCACCGCCTCTGGCCCTCGACTTGACTCAATCAGTTAGCCAATACGCCCGGCCTCCCAGAATCGTGTATCGCCCTAAGACACACAGGATGTGATGAGTGGGGCCTTCAGCCGACCCTGAATCGTATGCCTTCGGATCGAACTGACTTGAAGGAAAGTCGATGATTCACGGTGAGGTGGTAGAAGAACGCCTCACACCAACGAAGTCGCCTAGAAAGAAGGACTACATCATGTATGGGGCCGCTACGAGATAGCCACCTGACAAGAGTGAGTGGGTCCCTTCCCGACAGCATGGGGCTAAGTAGCTCAACAGTAGAGCCTCTGGCCAACGTGCAAACCCACGGCCGTACGGATCTTAACCATAGGTGGAAGCCCTCCCGCTCAAGCCTACGCCTTTCAGCAAGCTCCGCTCTGAGCTGACGCCGGCGAACTTGGCGGGCTATCTCCAAGTGTGGCGAGTACTCCCCCTTGCCATGATAGGCAACCTTCAGGACGTAGCCCCGGGCCCTGGTAGGAATCGGTGAGTACGAAGCTCGAACACGCGCAAAGAAGTACCCCGCGAAAACGGCAGTTGCGACGAGAACAACATGAAGTTCGCTCGGGGCGATACGGTATCCACTCGCGGTGAAGAACTGGACGCAAACAAGTCCATCACAACCCGTAGGAATCAACGTTCGATACAACGTCGTCCCGGGAACATACAAGAGAAAAATGAAGCCATAGGCGCACCATTTCCAGCAATGAACTCGCTGATCCAGCACCGGCTCCCAACTGAGCTCTCTTTTGGGGCGGCGCAGAACGTAAGCGCCAATGAAGAGCAGCGAAGGAACGCCCAATAGCAGCAGCAGGTCGATGATCTTCTGAATTGAGTACATGGCAGGGTACTTAGAACGTCGCTCCGGAGCTCCTGGGCAAACGGGATGCCATCGACTGGATTCGTGGCCGGGACGACCCGCCAGGAGTCTGGACAGGGCTGTATCGGCCGCGCGACATGGAACTTGAACCACTGATTCGTCCATGCTCAATGGCCTACTCGCGCTCCTCGGCATAGCACGGCTCCCCAAAGAACCTAGAACACCGCTGGAGGAAGCGACGGGACTTTCACTCACAACTCCAGCGCAGCCACGGACAGCAGTGTGGCGATATCTGAAGATCAGATAGACGCGGACTCGCCTCGCTGCTATGCTGGTGAGCTAGGCGAGCGATCTGAGAGACAAGTGGCCTATGTTGTCACCCAACCGACCCTCATTTCGCATTGGCCAGAGTTGGACGATTTCGTTCGTTCAATCGGCCCGTTCTTAGCCTGCGCCTGGTGCGCACTGGAGCGCTCAAGGACCGTAAGCGGGCCTGTTGCCGCCGAGGGCTTGGCCTCAGCCGCACTCGATACGCTTGCCTCACTTCGCGTACTGCAGCGCATTCCCATCGCAGCCCCCAATTCCGGGGCGAGGTCCTTGTATGAGCCTCTGGCATGGACCTATCAGGCCGCTTGGTCACGTCAGGACGTGAGTCTGGAGGCCAGGTTGACCAGTACGCTTACCCGATGGGCTGCCGAATGCCCGTCCACTGCCAAACGGACCTTGGGAACCTCGCTCGCAGAGAGCGAAGCCCGTGCATACCTGGCCAACCTGCTACGCAAGTATCGGCTATCTCCCACGCTGGGCAATGGCCTGAGATCGACCCAGCTCCCGGAGTGGAATGCACTGAGCTTGGGACGCAAGAGGTATGTACTGTGGGCCGGCATGCGCAACGTTGCGTCGGAGTTCCTGAAAGCTGATCTGGACGAGGAGGCCGCCCGTCGGGTACTTGATCGAGAGATCAGCAGGAGATGCACTTGGCTCGTTAGCCGAGTTCAATCGGGAGCACTTGGCCCGACTGACTTTTGCTTCGTGCCAGGCCATGGCTGGCGTCAGCCGTTGATCTTGGACGTGGCAATGGAGACGTTTATCCCTCTGGGCAGACAGTACTGGCTGCAGCCAAGTAGCGACTGGAGGCTTTAGCGGATACTCTCCGCGCCGCGTCCACTAGTGGGCGCGCGACCCAGCGAATCCGGTGTCAGCGGTCGACTAGATCGCGTAGGTATCGGTGGCGCCAATAGCCAGGGCTGGCCTTGAACGACTGATGAGCTCGCCACGCGTTTGATCTGGAAGGGCAACTACGAGCGCAGTCCCTGTGCCCATTGCTGCAGGAAATCCTCCTGGACAGCGGTCTCGATGGCACCCGGCCTGACACGTCGCACCGAGCCAATGGCAGCCTGCGCTGTTCGCTCAGCCCCTGACTGCAGTAGAAGCATCGCTGCGACAGTGCCGGCTCGCCCCAGCCCACCCTTGCAGTGGACCACAATGCGCAGGCCCGAATGCAAACTCCGAACGAGCATTGACCCCAGTACTGGCCATCGTTCGAGCAACCTCTGGTCAGGTGCTGCGCCATCCGTGATTGGAAGGCCATGCCATGAGATGCCCTGCCCTTCAACCACTTGAGGCAAGCACTCGATCCGCAACTCACTGAACTCCCACGGCTCGAGTAGCGTGATCAGGTGGCTGGCTCCCCAACACTGAATCACAGAGACATCCACATCGATGTCTCTCGCCCATGCCCCCGTCATCGCAACTTCTTGGTACTTACCTGGCGCGAAGGTCACACCAATTGCCCCTCCCCTTTCGCCAACCGGGAGTTCCGCGATAGCTAAAGGGTGGGTCAAACTTGTTCGAATCATGTCGGATCTCCTGAACGACAGCCCATTCCTATGCAGCAACCGGCGCTGCTGGCTGGAAGAGCTGCACCCGCCAACCCACTCACTAAGCACACCAACTACAACGGAACAACCAATCGTTCCTTCAGCATCTCAAGGGCCACTTCCAGGCCGGCGTCATCCGCGTCATATGGAGCGCCGAACAAAGAGACCTCAATCCAATAGCGCTCCTGCCCCGGATGGATGTAGTCCGCGTGATCGTCCAGCAACAGCGCTGCACCCAGGATCGGAGACACATACCGGAGGTCCTTCGTTGCCCCTCCCCAGAATGTATATGGCAACTCAGCGAACCAGCCTGGCGCGCTCCCTTCCTCGACCAGCAGCCGCGAAATCCTGCGGAAAGCTGCCTCAGGGACCGTGGTGTAGATGACCAGATGCTCGAAGAGTTCATGAGCGACCTCAAGGAACTGATAAAGCCCTGGGCGTGGAATCTGGCTGACAGCATTTGAGATCAGCGTCCCCTCGAGATCGAGAGCAAGGATGGTCGGTCGCATTGAGCGCTAGGATCCTCATCAGCAGTTGGACACTTGGATCTGGAGCGTTCCGCGCTGCGCTTGGTCATCGGACGCAGTTGCGGAACGCCAATGAGTCAGATATCTGAGAACTTCTCGGCTTGCTTAAGCTGATTCTCCAGAGACTGGATCTTTTCCCTATAGTTGGCAGCTATGTAGGGCTTGTCATTGAAGTCCAAAGCCGTCTGAGGAATTAGTTCGAGCTCGACTCGCGTTGAAGACGCTTGTCGAATTGCCAGTGTCGACCACGCATCATCACCTTTTACGAAGCCAACATTGAAGCGCGCCGTGACGCCGCGGCTCGGCTTGAGGCCATCAATCGATCGGAAGTCGCTGTGCACCCGCGACTTTGCCGTGGGCTGAGCTTCGCCATTGATGTAGAGCGTCGCCGCCCAGCTGGCCTGGCTGAGCGCCAAAGTTGAGCTATTCGCAATTCGCGCCTCAATGACCGGCTTCGGGCCAAAGAAGCTGTCCTCGATCCGTAACGTTGCGCCACTCGCACGCACTCTTTCTAGTTCGGTGATCGTCGGCCGCTGCGCGTTGGCCTGCTCCTGCAGAGCAAGAATTTCTTTTGGATGGGCATCCCTAATCTGCTTGATGTGCCCCCTAACCACCTGTCTTATAGATGCATTCGGGTAGGCCTTGTTCAGCTCAGCCAGATCAAGGCCGGCAACGGCCCAGTTGAAGGCATCCCGCTCATGGGCACTCAGCTCGGCGTCAATTGCGTCAATCGACGCTCTGTATTGCTCCTGCGTGCCGTCAGTGACCAACTTCCTGTCTACTGGACCGCTGCAGGCGGCAACTAGGACCGTCAGAGCAAGCAGCAAGCCCTGCCTGCCCCAGCCAGCTGCGTCGCGTCGACGTTGTTCTTTGATCATGCCCTTCCCCTGTCAATGAGAAGCACAGGATATCTGGTTTTTAGATATCGGAGAACTGGATATAGCTTCTGAAGCCGCTCAACCAGGGTGCGGCCGTGGCCAAGACAATCCATCGCAAGGAATACGCCGCCCTGATTGAGACCGTCAGAGACGCGCGCTTGGCTGCTGGCCTTACCCAAGTACAAGTGTCCAGCAAGCTGGGGCGCAGCCAGTCGTTCATTAGCGATGTTGAGACAGGGAAGCGCAGGGTTGACGTCGTGGAGCTTAGGGACATAGCGCGCCTGACAGGCCTATCCCTGGGCAAGCTCATTGCCGACTTTGAGAAGCGACTCAAAGACTGACTTTACTGAGCTAAGGCTCAGTCTTCTTCAGATGCGTACCACTAGGCTCACGCCTAGTGCCCACCCCACTATCCCGCTCAACGAGCATGCGACCACTTTGAGCAAATGGCTTCTTGCCAGTTCTGGCTACACAGGACTGGCTGGTCAAGTGGTGGCCTCCAGCGCACCATCCGAGCTAGAAGGGAAAGCATTCATAAGCCCTGTCGGCGCGCTTGACTGACGATTCCTTCGCAATAAGAGGTTCAGCGCTTCAAGGAAATCCCTTTGGGGCGACCTCTTCGTACTGACCATAGCTTAAAAGGCTCGGCATGCATTGCAGAACCAGCATGCGCATCTCCCCGCAAGAACAGTGACCTCCACCGCGCGGCTAGCGTTGATACCTCTCCCTTGTTGACGCCACTTCAAGGTAACGAAAGATCCTGGAGGCGCATCTCACGGCTCATCAACCATGGGATGCGGATGCTCAACGTCAACCAGCATGTCGACAGAACGCATGAACTTCAGAAGCACTGCGCCCAGAGGCTTGATGCGGGTGTAAGGCGAGCTTCCGATGCTAGAAGTGGGCAGGACTTCCGCCACGCATGCCGCTACCGGACTGATTGGCGCAAACTGCTTGAGAGTTGCAACCTCGCCGTGACAAACATCCTCCGGCACGTCCAGCAGCCCAAGAAACAGGTCGTCAATTGCATCTTGAGTCGGCAAAGATCCGCCGAGCTCAGTCCCAGCCAGCTGCGCGAATGCTCCTTGCCTTGTCAGATCATTCACGAAAGCAAGATAGTGCGAGTGAAACCGGGCGAAGAATGTATCCACCCCACCTGTGCGAGGAGTCACCGGAAGCATGCACGGATAGTCATCTGCGAAGAATACCCCCTTCGCCGAATTGCTACTAAACGCGCTGGAATCCGTATTGCCAAGTGGAAACCCAACATCCTTTGGCAACAGCGATCCCCTACGAAGCCTGACCACCCGCTGCTCCATCAACAGCTGGATTGCCGTGCATGCGTCGGGGCGCAATCCCCAAACAGCACAAAAACGAATAATTGCCCAGCGTAGTGCATCCCGGACATCTACTGCAGTCTCGAGCCTACCGCTGTCTATAGCTAACAGATAGTTACACGCACACAGGCCTATCGCGTCCAAGGAGCCACCTTCGGCCACGTTGAACATGGACTCCAAGGCATCTACCCGACTTGGCGCATAGCTGCTGAGGCCAGGGAGATTGTGATGAGAAGCCACCAGGCGTTCGGTGATGGACGGCATCAGTAGCCCAAGACGCTCCATTAGTGATCGACGTACGCCCCGCAATTGCTCCGCAGTGGGAGCCTCTGTGCTGCAGATCATCCAGATCGGATGCTCGAAGGCCTCCTTTGCAGCCGCGAACGCTGGATCCCCATGCACCGAGTCAATCAAGTATCCACCAGGACCGCGTAGCTTCCCTGGATGATGCCCCTTGCTGAAGAACCGGTAGAAGGATCGGGGACGACCGTTGGCCGCTTGCGCGTGTATATCGAGCCCAACTCTAGGCAAGAGCAACTGATCAAGATCATCCCAGGTCAGTCGATCGCCATGCAGCCTTCGCACAACGCAGGCCCACACGCTATTGCGGACGACCAGCGCCACGTCTGTTGGAATCTTGCCACGAGGCATACTTATGGATCTTCTGAAGCGGGACTAAAGAATCCCCTAGAACTGGCTGCAATTGTGCATGATGGGGTCCAACGGTAGCTAGGAGTTGCGTCATGCCTATCCAGAATCCAGAAGCAGCAGTCTCCACCGAACTCAGTCGCGAGCTGCTAGAGCGGCATGGGGAGCTCATGGGCGGCAGCGACCTCCAGCGGAACCTTGGCTTTCCAAACGGCCGCACCTTCGGCCGAGCCGTCCAGCGTGAACTTTTGCCGGTTCGCACCTTTCCGCTGCCAGGTCGGCGGGGGTTGTTCGCCAAAACGCGAGATGTCGCTGAGTGGCTGAACTCGCTGTAATTCCTGAGCACGCGAGCTGAGGCCGAAGCCAAAAGGCCCGCACCACTTCTGATCTGCTGAAACTCACCTAGGCGCACAGTGCGCCCCTGAACGGCTTGACGCCAAAACTCCAGCTTCAAAGGAGGCATTTAGCCCCCCAGTTCATCAAATCTCCGACCCCGGAAATGAAATCGCCCCCGCAGCAACGGGGGCGATAGCCTCTCGCCGGAGCGAGAGGGGGTGAAGCTCTACGATAACGTATGTAGGCTCCCGCAATTCCGACTTCGTGTCAAGCGGCAAAGCTGCTTGAGCGGGCATCTGCGCGCTCCGACTGCCATCGTATGGCAATCGGCACGGCACCCCATGCCCGAAATCCCCAATGACCCTGCTGGCCATTGCCGCCAGTACCGAGCCTCATTCTCCGAGGCCAACCGGGAAGTCGATCGATGAAGATCCAACACTCAGCTGACCATGCATTGAGTCATCCCTCAATCGCGATTGCGCAGCGCCACTCCTCGACCATGCGAACTGCAGTCATCCACAAGGAGGCAGCATGAGCAACCACGCGACCAATCCCGTGAGCCCGTTCCAAGGCGTAGCGTCTGCACGCGCCTCCGACCCGCTCCACAATGGGAAGGATCGACCGCTGGCCCCCCGTGAACTAACCGCTGGCCAGATCAAGAGGGGGGACATCTTCACCTTCTTTAGCCCGAAAGAGAACCGGACGGTTACCGTACACGGCCCCCTGCAACTCGCGCTTCGACTGCAATTGGAGTTTGATCCATCAGTGGCGGCCGTGACCGAGAGGCCTCGGTCCATCCCGGTAGGACTTGACAGCATGGAACTCCATTTCTGGTTTCAGAGGCGCGGAGGCCAGGAGATCTATGCAAACGTCATTCCGAATTCGCAGACAGTACCCGGCGTGGATGGCAAGCGTCGTCCTCGCGAGCTGGACCGGCTTCGTTCAGCAGCCAAGGATGCAGGCATCTCTTTGTGGCTAATCACGGAGGACGAACTCAAGGCGCCCGGCGGCAGGAATGAGCTCTGCTACCAACTGCTCGGGTTCTGCCAGTCAGCCAAGGATCTGGGGAGCAGCCTGGCGTTGCGACAGGAAATCGCCGCGACCATCGAGCGAAGCGGCAGCATCAGTGCAGATGAACTCATCCATGAGCTCAGGCACCACCCTCGAACTCACATTCAGGGGGTCGTGGCTGAGTTGCTTCACGTCGGATTTCTGGCGACCGATGCATTTCCTCGAATGACGGGGCGATCAAGGATCTGGAGGGCCGACCCATGAGTTCCAAGTTCAATGCCGTCGACCTCGAGTCGATCCGGGCAACTCCAAGGCCAAATGGGATCGTACTTCCAGCTGATCAACAGTCGGAATTTCAAGCCCGCCTGTCAGCACTCACCAGCGTCCTTGATGGGGCAACCTTGGTCGACGCAGCCCTTCGATGGGGCGTGCCGCGAAATACCCTCTCTCGAATGATCCGGACCGCACTGCTCTTCGACGAGAGCGGTCATCGAGTCGGATACCGAGCCTGCATTCCCTATGCGCGATTCAGCGTGTCAGATCGCAACAACTCGGTCGTCCCCGATAGTTCACATCCGTTCGCCATAGATGCTGTCCTGCAAGCGATCCCCGAACTCGGCGATGCAGTCGCAAGATTCAAGGGCGCCTTGCCAACACAGTCCAAAAGGAGCCCCGCGTTCGACAGGCTGCATTCCCAGTTCGTGAAGGTGCTGACTGGGAAGGGCTTTCAGGCCATGTATCCGCTCAACATCCGTGACAAGGGAAGACGAGCACTGACCTCCCTCATAAAGCGCATCCGAGGCACAAAGAGCGAAAATGAGATGCTCTTGGCTGCGGATGAGCCTACTTCCACCCGAATCGAGAACCTACTCAGCATTCGGCCATTTGATCGAGTTGAGTACGACGAGCATTCCGTCGACATCGACGCATGGCTGGCCATGCCGATGGCGGACGGCTCATTCCGGCTAGAGAAGATTAGTCGGATCTGGCTACTGGCAGTTGTTGATGTCGGGAGTGGCGCCATCCTTGGTTGGGAAATGGTGCTTGGCCGGAAGTACGAGCAACACGATGTAGTCAGCCTGTTCGCGAAGATCATGAGCCCCTGGCAACCAAGGGATCTGAGCACGTCGAACTTGAGCTACTCGACTAGTGCATGGATGCCGTCGATCTACCTAGTGGATGAGGTAGTGATGAGAAGCGCAATGATCGCAATGGACAACGACTCATCCCATCACGCCAAGATGACAGTCCGAAATCTCATTGATCATCACAAGGGAATCCTGCACTTTGGACGATCCGGGATGGGCGAAGGTCGCCCCTACATCGAGGCTCTATTCAAGAAGATTGAGAATGGCCTGCTGCGCCACATCGCCGGCGGCTTTGCTCCCGCAACGCAAGTGAATGAGCGTCAAGTCACTACAAAGCTTGACGGGAAAGACCACCCCATTCTCCTGGAGGTCTTGAAAGACCTCATTGACACCTATGTTACCTCGCACAATGTGACGAGCCGGTCCACTCGCGAACCCAGGTCGCCCAAGCGAATCATTGATGAGCATCTGGCATCTGGGGAGTGGGTGTGGCATGCACCTGGCACCGAAGATGACGTGAGAAACATGACCGTTAGGCGGATGAAGGTGACCATCAGAGGCTCCAGAAGGAGTGGTGTACCTCCCCTCGTCTATCTCGACCACGCTAGGTACAGGTCACCAACACTGTCTGGACAGTGGCACCTGATTGGGCAGTCATTTGACGCAACCTACGAAGACTGGCGAGACATTCGCAAGCTGACCCTCTGGAGAGGCGGTAAGCGTGTACTCACACTTCACGCTCTCGCCCCATATGCGAGCGTGGCCCACACGCTGTCGATCAGGAAGCGCGCGGCACGCTGGGCGAAGAGCGACGCGTCACGGGAGCCCGGTAACTACTGTTTAGCCGACAACATTGAGGCCTATCACGCAGCCGTCCGATCGGCGGCCGCTGGCGTCAGGGACAGCGCCTCGCTCATGGCAGCTGGCGATGTGCCCAAGCCACCTTCCACGACCAACAGTCAGGGGCAAGGCTCTCCACTGATGGGAATCCGCAGGGCCACGTTCAACACGAGGCTCCGCTGATGAAGGCCCCGGCGAGCCTTGAGAACCACCCAATGCACGCGCGACATCGCCCCAATATCCAGACTCTCCCCTTACTGCGAATGGCATCTGGATTCGCCACGTGCCTGGAGTATGGGCGGCCGAGCCTGAGGATCATTGGCGATGGCCGGTGTGGGAAGTCAACTGCCACGCGAATACTTGAAACCACCACTTCTTGGCGACCATTTCCTATTGGATTCCTCCGGATGGTCGTCGGAAAACCGACTACCCCTAGCGAAGGCAACTTCTTCCGCGAGGTCATCCTTGGACTGGGCATGAGGGCAACAACCGTAGCCAGCCCACAGGATCTCCTCCTCAGGATCATCCGGGCAATTGAGCAGGAAGCCGCTAGAGCATCGGCCGACGTGGTCGTGATTGCGATCGATACGGCTGAGCAGCTCACGCTCAAGGACTACGCCCACCTTGCAAAGCTTCAGAACCACTTCCTCGGATCATCAGTGCAACCGTTCTTTCTCTTCATCCACCAGAGCAACAGCGTGATTGGAGGCGCAGACGATCTTAGTCAGCTGGCGCCGCCACATCTGTATGGCCGATTCTTTGTCGACAGCCATCCTTTTACCGGGCTTCTCTGGGACATCCCGACGGAGGACGCTGACGTGCAGGACGCATGTGATGTCGCCTTGGCATTTCGCCAGCTTGACCAAGTTATGAGGTGGCCGGACGAGGGAGGAAAGACCTACACCGAAGCATTCGCACCCTATGCTTACAGCGTTGGCTGGCGCCTTGAGAAGGAGACCGAAGCGATACGCGAACGAATTGAGAACCTTGCCAATCAAGGCAACTATCCCGTTCCCAAGGATTGGCTCATGGCCTCCTTCAACCAGTTTGTCTACCACCTACTCACCAAGATCGCTGCTGGGCGCAACGATTTCGAAGGGCTTACTACCCAGCACATTGATGAAGCTCTCCTGCGCAGCGCATACGCCGGCTTCGAAAGCTCAAGAAATAGGGCCGTAGGCAAATGAGGAGCGGCGCTCAGCTGGTCGGCGGCAACCTCCGACTTGTTCCATACCAATCGGCTTTTGGCTGCGTCGCGAGGCTATCGCGACTGAACCAGGCCAGGCGGGTCACGGAGTACTCACAACTCCTCGGAATCAAGCCAAACAGAAACATCAACCTGCTCTTGAGCCTGACGACCTCGCAAGTACAACAAGAGGCACTCTCTACAACCCTTGGGATCGAGACTCCGCCCGAGTGGGACTTGGCGGCGTGGTATCCGTTCATGACGGACGACCCGAGACTGCCCTCCCATCTCAGGTTGAGGTACTGCCTTCCTTGCATCAGACTCGGGTATCACACCACACTGCATCAGCTGCCCTGGATTTCCACGTGTCCCTGGCATGGCGTTCGCCTGCGCCAGAGTTGCCCACGATGCAATGGATTTCCGGTGACAGTCGCTGGCACGCCCACGAAGTTGCTCACCTGTGCGTGCGGCTTTGACCTTATGAATGAGTCGGCTTCCGCCTTGCAGAGACACCCCCACCCCAATGCCACGGCGTATCTACAGGCCTACCTCAACTGGTGTGCGGAGCAAAGGCGTACAAGTCGGCTGATCGTAACTCCAGGGGTACACGTTGATCCCAGCAGGATTTCCAGCCTTGTGGACCTTCCTCCTGGCCTGGCGCTACGCCAGGCCAGGAGGGTCTGCAACGCTAAAAGGTACAGGCTCACGACACACCCAGATCAACAATCACCACCAGCAGGCGCAGATACAGCACTACGTGCAAACCATACGGGCTCTGAGGACGACTCAGGCCCAATCCTCCGTTACATTGACCAGAATGCAGCCAGAGGTTCCCGACGAGGTCGATCAGATCAGGCCTTTAGCCCTCAAGGCGAGCGAGTCGCCGGAGCTCGGGATCAACCGGCTCCGGATGGATGGAGCAGCTACGCCGCGACCAGGCCAGGCGGGCGCTATCGAGTGATTCACCCCAACTATTTGAACTTCGTAGATGAGCTCCTGGGCAAATTCAGCCATTCCAGCCCGCAGCGGGTGAGCAACTCGGGATTGGGACTACGAGTGAGACTAGCGGTGCTCGCCCAGGGCTACGCGGACGGCATCCTCCTCTCGGAGCATGAGGGCAACTTGAGCGCGCTTCCGGAGCGTTATAGATCGCCCAGTCCCATTGCGCTTTTGGATACGAGCCATCCACACGAATTGCGCGTGGCGTTCGGATAACGCAACCCTAAGCAAAGGCATCGATCGCCCCACCCTAAACTTCTGACGCACAACTCAGCTGCCGAGATAGAGAAGCCGCCTGTTTGCACCTGGAAATGGGCGGCACCCATTTATTCGTAGCATTTGCCAACAACAGCAATCGAATCCACGCCAGGGCCAGGCGCCTTCAATCCGTGATGCTGATGCACCAGTCAATGCCAGATGGCGCCATCGGGCAGAGACTCTGGCTGGTCTACCATCAGTAGATAGTCAGGAGCAAGATGACGCTGAGGGTTCGGCGCCGCGCGATAGGCCTGAATGACGTACTGGACCAGCGGGACTTCCACCCCAAACCGAAGACCTTAGGTGCCCCGCATGTACTCCTCGCGCACCATCTGCCGTTGTGCGCCAGTCAGTTGCGGATACTGCCCACCGCTAGGATCACCGATGACGCGCTGTCCTGCCGCGTGCGGGCACCCGGGTTGACTTGGCGATAGGCGCCCCACACCACCGCCGTGGTCATCCAGCACCGCGCCGCACTCGCCGGCCTGGAGGGGACTTCGGCGGACACAACCTGCGCTCGGGCTTCATCACCGAAGGGGCGCACCAAGGCTTGGCGCTGCCCGCCCTGATGGCGAATACCGATCACCGCTCGGTGGCCAGCGCGGCTGGCTACTTCCAGCAGGGCGGCGCCCAGCACAACCCGGCCGCACGGCTGCTCGACGCGGATTGAGCCCGTCCCAGGCGCGCCGCGTCCCGGCACCCACCCACGCCCTTGAAACTGTGAAAGCCATCCCAATGTTGATCGGGAGCTATCAGCTTTCCGGCCCGTGATCGGGGAAGAGTCGCAGTTCCTGCGACAACGAGCCGGCAAGTTGGCAGCGGGGAAGTCGCAGTACCACCTCACCTATCCGCCGGTCGGCACGCGCCCGGCTTGGAGATCGATGCATGGGAACGCAGCACGTAGGCCATAGGGAGCTTGTCAATTTTGCCGACGATCGGGTCAATCTGCCACGCGATAAAGCCAATGAGCTACGCGCGCAGGCGCGTGGACTGAGAGAGCGTCTGGAGACCTACCTAGGGCAGCACCCGGATTTCACCCTTCGAAAGATGATCCTTTCGGGAAGTCTGGCAAAAGGCACCGCATTGCGGTCGCTCAACGACATTGACGTGGCCTGTTACATCAGTGGGGCAGACGCCCCCAAGGACATTGGGAGGCTGCTGGAGTACTTGGCAGAGCGGCTTCGAAAGGCTTATCCAAATTTCAAGCCCGAACAAGTCAAGCCCCAGACTTACTCCGTAACAGTCTCGTTCCAAGGTTCTGGGCTGGATGTGGACGTGGTGCCGATCCTCTATGACGGCGATCCTGACTGGTATGGCAACCTAGTCAGTCAGGATGATGGCTCGTTCTTGAGAACCAGCATTCCCCGGCACCTAGAGTTTGCCAAGCGGCGTAAACAATTGCAGCCTTCGGATTTTGTGCAGGTGGTGCGCTTGGTCAAGTTCTGGGCAAGGCGCATGAAGACGGAAGTTCCCGGCTTTCGTTTCAAGTCCTTCATGATCGAGATGATCCTGGCAAAGCTGTGCGATGAGGGGCGTGATTTCTCCAACTACCCCGAAGCGCTCCAGCACTTCTTCACCTACGTGGCGCAGAGCGGCCTTCGCGAACAAATCGCATTCCAGGATTACTACCCTACCGCCATTATCGCCGCCTTCTCCGAGCCTATGCAGATCATTGATCCGGTGAACGAGAAGAACAACGTGGCCAAATTGTACGGTCACGCGCAGGTCGATGCCATTGTCGAGGCGGCATTGGATGCCGGCGACGCGATTGATGCGGCACTGGCTGCACCGACCAAGCAGGAGACCGTGCGCTACTGGCAAAAGGTCTTCGGCTCTTCCTTCCAAGCGTGAGGGCCCTATGACTGGCAGCTACACACAATCAAGCACCAGCACCTTTACGATCACTCATGCCCGCCACATGGCAGCGAAATTGGCCGCCGACCTCAAGCGTATGCAGCGCTTCTATGGGGCGCCCAGCGATGACAGAATCGCCGCTTATGAGACCGAAGTGGTTGAATTGTTGAAGGCCGGCTATCTGGACACAGTCACCTACGGTTTCAAGCGGGGTGATAACTGGATCGAGCCCACACTGCGCTACACCGCAAAAGATCTTGCAGGCATGTCCGGAATCGATGACGATCCCGGCAAGCTCCGCCCAGGCGCAGATGTATCCGGGGCGAGCTTCTACAACTACCTGACGTATTCCTCTGCCTGGTTCACGCTGTCGGCTCCTCAGCGGGAGTCATTTGAAAAGTCGCTTCCATTTCAGCGTACCGGGGCAGCCGAGCCTGGTATCAGCGGAAGCCTGGTGTCTGACCGCAGCTACTCTGCGGGTGGCAAGGCACTCGACCGCCTCAGTGTCAGGAGCTACTAATGCACTCAAAGCCAACCCTTGACGAGTTGTTTGATCAACGTCGCATCTATCCGGACATCGACGCCCGCACCCGATTGGATCGGCTGATTGGCGTGGACGATCAGAAGGCTCGCTTGTCGAAGATTCTCGGCCTGCTAGTCCACCCAGCTGGCCTGGAATTGTGGGCCAAGCGCCATCACCCAGGTGCCGCAACGCTGCTTGATTCCGTACTGCGCCGACCTCCTTTGGTCATTCTTTCCGGTGACGTCGGCTCTGGCAAAACCGAATTGGCAGAGACTATCGGTGATGCCGTGGCGCGACAGGAGAAGATTGATATCACCTTGTTCCCGCTCAGCCTGGCCACCCGAGGCAAGGGACAGGTTGGCGAGATGACCCAGCTACTCACCACAGCGTTCGACTACGCGCTGGCAGAAGCGACCAAATTGCAAGGTCGCGGAAAAAGCACCGGAGGGGTCATCTTGCTGGTGGATGAGGCCGATGCGCTGACCCAGTCTCGGGAATCGGCGCAGATGCACCATGAGGATCGAGCAGGGGTCAATGCCTTCATCAGGGGTATCGATCGTCTGGCGCAGACGAAGGTGCCCGCCGCCGTGATCATGTGCACCAATCGCCTCAACGCGCTGGATCCGGCCGTACGCCGTCGCGCCGCTGACATTTTGACCTTCAACCGTCCTGATTCAGCTCAGCGACGCTACGTCCTGGAACACCAGTTGCGACCGCTGGGTCTATCCTCCGTGCAGATCGAAGGGCTGGTAGAGGCCACTGGAGCGAAGGATGGACAAGAGGTCGGCTTCACCTACTCTGACATCACACAGCGGTTGATCCCCTCGATCGTACTAGATGCTTATCCAGACCGATCGATTGAGAGCAAACGCGCGCTTGAGATTGCTCGCCCAATGCAGCCAACGCCGGCGTTTCAGGATCATGGCTGAGATGCCTTCCCAGCACGCGCCGGGGCGCCGCTGACACTGTTTCGTGTGGCACAGCTGGCTGCCCCACCCCAGTCGCTGCTATTTCACATTGTTGACCAGGCAAGCGCCTGCTGCTGAGTGTATGGAGGTCCCAAGATGTCCCAATGGTCACTTTCACAGCTGCTTTCTTCATTGCATGAGGATGTTCAGCTGCGCCTTGCCACTGTCCGGAAGACGTTCAATCACCCAGGGTCCAAGGGGGATGCCAGTGAGAACGTGTGGATCAGCTTGCTGGATACCTACCTACCAAAGCGCTATCAAGCTGCGAAGGCACACGTGGTGGATAGTCAAGGAAATTTCAGCCAGCAGATTGATGTGGTGATTTTCGATCGGCAGTATTCACCGTTTATTTTCACCTACGAGGGTGAAATCATTGTTCCTGCCGAGAGCGTCTATGCGGTGTTCGAAGCCAAGCAGACAGCGAATGCAGAGCTGGTGGCGTACGCCCAGCAGAAGGTGGCAAGCGTTCGACAGTTGCAGCGCACTAGCCTGCCAATCCCGCACGCGGGTGGGGTCTATCCGCCAAAGGCCTTGATGCCAATTCTTGGCGGGCTGCTGACCTTTGAAAGTGACTGGAGTCCAGCGCTTGGGCCCTCCCTGGAAAGGGCACTGACCGCCAATCCCGGCGACGGGCGCTTGGACCTTGGCTGCGTTGCTGCGCATGGTCACTTCTTCTTTGACCATTCCAAGGATCGCTATCTCTTTGTGAATGAGAACAAGCCCGCGACGGCGTTCCTCTTCAAACTCATCGCCCAACTTCAGTTCAGTGGGACCGTACCGATGATTGATGTTGAGGCTTACGGCCAGTGGCTGACGAAGTGATGGCTTGGTCATGGCAGCTGTTGGGCGCGACATGAGGCATGCCTGCCCGGGTACTCCGCGCTGTTTAGCGAGGAAGCTTGCCTGAGGGAGACGCCTCTAGGCTTCACGCGCTTCGTGCCCAGCTCGAGGTGCACCGAGTGAGGTCGCTGCCTTCCGGCCCGGAGCACGGATGTTTCAACTTGGGGCGTCGCGCGATTAGCTTGTGCACAATCAGCGTCAGCGGGCCAGCGCGAGGCTGGCTGAATCTCTAGCGATGCCGCGACTATCCCTTCCTCCGAGTCCGAGTCCGAGCCCCACCTCGACCACGTGGCGGGGCCGACCTAAAGGAAGAGGTTCGCAACCTCCAATGGCCACCTCGACTGCTGCGAGAGCGGCTCGGCCACAATCATCGATAGCCTGCCGGACAAGAGCATTCCAGTCCCCACAGCATTGATTACGCTCGTTTGAACTACGCCGCCGGGCACAGCCGCTCCATTGGCTTTGCCTCAAATTAGAAGCCGTGCATTGGCGCCGCACCAAATTCATGCACTAGCGTTGTGCAATGTCCAACTACACAGCATTGGCGCGCGCGCGATTGTGGTGCAACACCGCATCGATCCATTGATTAATCAATGAGATACAGAATCATAGTTTTGCGCGTGCAACAGGCGCAGCTCATATCCGGCGTCGGTCATGGGGGCTCGGTCCTTGGGCCAGTATCGCGCCCACCTAGCAACTTGCCCTCACCCGCGGGCTATGCCCGCAAAGGTAAGGGAAGCCGGTACTTGGCTGGCATTGAACAGCACTGGCTGCGGTCGGCTGAGCACCCGATTAGGATCCATCGGACATCGCCTGCGCGACGCGAGCGCCTACTCGCATCTCAGCCACTCGATTTCGTCCAGTACACGTTTGTCCTGGGATGCGAATGACGTTGGCAGACGCTCACCAGCCATGAAGGAATACACCACTGCGTAGTCGGGCCCTCGCAGCCTCCGGTTGCAGATGTAGCCCCGGTGCACCGCGGCGAAGCTGCACGCGGCCATCAATTCGTCTTCCCCTTCCACGGCCTGGCGCGGCGAGTCGCCCTGGCGCCAGATGAACCACGCGCCGTCCTCGCTTGGGTCGGGAATGGCCAGCACCGTAGCATCCAGACGCTGGGCCTGATCTATTCGAGATACGGCGATTTTTGCGATGTATGCGTCTGCCCGGAAGTCCACAAACCGCCATCCGCCAAAATCGCTTTGGTCCATGACCGCCAACGAGATCAGCCCGTCGGCGCCGCTGCATCCATCGCCGCCCTCACGGCACCTGCCACGGAGCGCAAAACCGCCGTGAACCACATCGCTTTGACCGGGTCTGGACGGGGTGATGTCGACGGAGTGCGGTACGCAGAAGTCACCGCGCGCGCCGTCGATCCGGTACATCGTCGTCGAGTCGCCGCATCCGGCCAGCGCAACGGCCGTAAGCATCAAGGCCAGCCTAGTTCTTGCAACTTGGGGACGGGCAGTAGTCATAGACACTCCGTGATGTGCCGCCGATGGCATTGAGCACTTTTTCCAGCGCATCGACCTTGTAACCTCCAAATATCTTCGGACCAGCGCCGCTTTTGATGAACACTGCCTCGTGGAACTCGCCGATGATGGCGCGATCGATGGTTTCAGGCCGGCTATGACACCACGGGCATCACCTCTTTGCCCGGCCTGAGTCAGTCTGACCATGAAATATTCATGAGGATGCCTCGGGTCATGAAAGTACCTCCCGCGCGGGCGCCCTACTCTCGCGACCCTGCCCTGCTCAACCCTGGATTTGCCAGCGACGCTGGAGCATAGAAAGACCCTGCTAGCGAGCCGGGGCTTTGGTCTTCAGAGCGAACTGACTGCAATCCTTCGGCTCAACAGCCGGCACTGGCATGGGGGACGTTGTTTCGCCTGTCGCGCCCTTATGCCCCTCTGAAGCCGACATCTCACTTAGCGCCTCCAGGTCTGACGCGGGCAATCGAGTACCCACGCCATTGAGGTGATAGAACCGCTCGAAGATGTTACCGCCCGAGCCAGTTGCAGCCGGTACGAATTCGATCGTGAGGGTATTACCTGTGGTGGCCTCTTTCGCCCGTTTAGCAGACGGCCCCCAAGTCACAATGCCCTTCACCAACTCCCCGCCTACCGCCACTTCCGCGTTGTCCTTTACACCAAGTTGCAGGGCCACAGTGGCTTTCCCCAGCTTCATTCCAGCACGCGCCTCATCCTGCCCGCGACTCGTCTCGATCAGCGCATTCTGTACCTCACAGATTGCCTCCGAGAGCGTCATCGTCGGCTGCGACTCTTTGGTAAGGCCCCCAAAACATCCCGCCGACCCGAAACACGCCAGCGCGATGCCGGCGATCTGCCAGTTCTTCATGTCTTGCCCCCCTGTGGGCGGGATTGCCCCGCGCGGGTGAGGATACTAGAGGAACGTGCACTGATAGCGTCACGTCTCTGCCCGGCCTGAACCCTGACGCATCAGCACTGCGCAACAGCAAAGGATCCGAGCAGGCAGAAGGGCGATCTTGCGAGCCAGCATTGATGGCGGATCATAGGACGATAGCCGCTCCTTAGGCACCGTTTTGGCAAGGTTGGAAGATTCCTGCCCACATCACAACGCCCGGACAGAATTTATAAATAAAACCCTGTACAAACAACTACATAAACAGTATTTATAATCTAATTTATAACATCGCCACTCCGGCGTCGCGCAGCAACCCGCCATGTTCACGCAATCTTCCTGTAATACGTTGCGCAGCTACCGAACATCCATCCCCTACTCCCATCCCCGGGACCCACGGACCGGAGCCCCGCGATGCACATCCTGCTTGTCGAAGACGAAGCCGAACTGGCCACCACGCTCAGGAACGCCCTGCAGCGCGAGCGGTACGTAGTGGACGTGGCCAACAGCCTGGCGCTGGCCAGGGAGTCAGCGCAGTGTGGATTGCACGATCTGGTCCTGCTGGACCGCACCCTGCCCGATGGCGACGGGCTGACCTTGATTCCCGTATTGCGCAGCAGGAACCCTGGCGTGCCGGTGATCGTGCTGAGCGCGCTGGACCAGCTGCCAGACCGTATCGAAGGCCTGGATGAAGGTGCAGACGATTATCTCGCCAAGCCCTTTGCCCTGGAGGAACTGTTTGCGCGGATCCGCGCCGTACGTCGTCGGCCAAGCGGGCTGCACATCGAAACCGTCAACGTCGGCAGGCTGGTGTTCGACCCCATGTCGGGCGAGACCACCGTGGCCGGGCAACGGCTCGACCTGCCCCGCCGCGAGATCCGCGTGCTGGGGGCGCTGGCCAGGCGGCTTGGCCGCACCGTGCTGCGGGAGTCGATTGAAATGGCCGTATACGGATTCGACGACGGCATCCATTCCAATACGCTGGACTCGCACGTCTCGCGGTTGCGGCGCAAGCTGGCCGACGCCGATGCCGGCGTCGAGATCCATGCCATCCGGGGCGTTGGATACCTGATGCGGGAAAGCAAGTAATGGCGCGTCGCCCGTCGTTGAAGTGGCCGCTGATCATCAAGCCATTGATCTTCCATCTGCTGGCGTTGCTGATCGCCTTCTTCGCCCTGCTGATGGTGCTGGTGCGCGCCGACAGCGGCGGCTACTACACCATCCAGACATTTGCCCCGATAGCGGTCAATGCCGTGCAGCGCGACGACCAGGGCCGGCTGTACGTGCAGCCCACGCCGGAGTTCACCGAGGCATTGAAGGCAGCGCCGGACGCGTGGTTCATCGCCCAGGACCAGCAAGGGCACCACGTAACGTATGGCAACGTGCCGCAGGTCTATGCCTCCTTGGTGGGGGGGCTGGCCAGCATCCCCTATGGCGACCTGCGCGGACGGGAAAAGACCGATGGACTGGCCGCGGCGGTGCGCCAACACTCGGGCCCGGCAGGCCGGCTCACGATCATGGCCCATGGCGAGGTGGACACGCTGACGTGGATGATGGCGCTTGCCGCCCACGTCATCACCCTGCCGATCTTCCTGATGCTGGCACTGGTGACCCTGATCGTGACGCCCATCATCGTCAAGCGCGCGTTGGCTGGCGTGGAGCGCACCGCGCGCGAAGCCCGTGAAATCTCCGCCAGCCGCCGCGGCATCCGCCTTACCGAAACAGCCGTTCCGGTAGAGATCGTGCCCTTGGTGACGGCGGTTAACGAGGCCCTGGACAGGCTGGATGAAGGGCACGAACGCCAGCGCCGCTTCATCGCCGCGGCGGCACATGAGCTGCGGACACCCATCGCGATCCTGAAAGTGAAGATCGATGCGGCGGACGAATCCACCTCGCGCAGCCTCGCCGTCGAAGTGGCACGCCTGGCAACATTGGCCGAGCAGTTGCTTGACCTGCATCGCCTGGACGATGACGGCCATAAGGAAACCATCAACCTGGCGCGGCTGGCCAAGCGGGTTGCCGCCGACCTGGCCCCCCTGCTCATCCAGTCCGGGCGAACCGTCGCGGTAGCGGTGGAGCCCCATGCCCCGGTGCTGGGCGAAACCGGCGCCATCGAACGGGTGATATCGAACCTGGTGTTGAATGCCGCCGAACATGGTGGGCGCCACGTCATCGTGCGGGTGCAGGATACGTGTATCGAAGTCGAGGACGACGGTCCGGGCATTCCCGCCAGCGAACGCGAGCGCGTGTTCGAGCCCTTCCAGCGGTTGCGCCCGCGGCAGACCGGTGCCGGCCTGGGCCTGAACCTGGTCAAGCAGGTCATCGACCGCCACGGCGGGCACGTCACGATTCTCGATGCCCCTGACGGAGGCGCATTGATCCGCATCGAACTGCCGCCGCATCCCGGCGTCACCAGCAAGGTCAACACGCTTGCCGAGGGCTGACTGGCGGCTGTCCGCCCGCCCCTGCCTGCCCGGATCGGCAAGCTTGCGGCAATGTTGCGCGGCCAGCATGGAAATCGATGGCGTGGCAGCGCCATCGCGTTCCGTCCTGACAGGAAGCCTGCAACGTGTCCAAGGAAGCCTCTCCGCCTCGACCGGCGAACACCCCCCGCACAACCGCTGAACCACTGTCTTCAACGCTTACCGCTGCGGCCTGGAACCGGCGGCAGAAGCCTCGTCGGCTGCATGGCCCCGCACAGTGGCCGCGCTGGTTGCGCTCCATTCCTGAGGCCGAGCGCTCCGGTGCGCTCAGCCACCTGTTCACCGCACTGTTCTTCGCCATCCCCGGTGCTGCCCTCGCCTTCGCCGGCAGCCTGCGCGCATCGGCGGCCCTGTCGCTGGCGGTGCTGTTGTTCGTCGCTGTACACGCCGCGCTGCATGTACTGTCTGCCCTGCACCACGCCCGACGCGGCATCGCCTCGCCGCTGCTGCGCAGCGTGGACCGGCACCTGCCCTGCCTGATGGTGGCCGGCACCCTCATTCCGTTGGCCGCGCACGCGGGTGGCCACGTGCCGATGATCCTGCTTGCGCTGGCCTGGCTGGCTTCGGGTGTGCTCGTGGCATCCAGCATGCACGGCGTCCCTGCGCACCCCATATGGCGTGGCGTTCTGCGGACAGCATCGGCAGCGCTGCTGTTGCTGGCGGCTGTCCTGCTCAGCCTGCCAGTGGCCGGGCCGCTGCTCGCATGGCTGCTGGCCGGTGCACTGTGCTGCGCCGCCAGCCTCGGCCTGCAGTGGCATCCCCGCCATCGGCTCGCTGCGATGCTTCGGCATGCCCTGCTGCCGCTCGGCAGCCTTTGCCACTTCATCGCCGTGGCATTGATCGCCGTACCTGCCGCCTGACATCGCCAACGGCAACGCAAGGTTCGCGCAATCCTGCACATCGACACTCGACGGCTGTCGACGCCTGCCATCCAGCACGCGCCCCTATCTGCGAGGACCCTTCGATGCCCTGCCCCCCATGGACGCTGCGCCCGTGAGCGCCGCCGCCCCCAAACGCCGCCGCCTGCTGGTCGGTGCCGCCGTGCTGCTCTGCGCGGGGGTCGCCGCCTACGCCTGGCTGGCACCCGAGCCACCCCCGGCGCTGGAGGTAGCACCCGTGGTACGCGGCGACATCGAGCAGGTGGTGGAGGCAACCGGCACGCTGAAGCCCTCGCGGCTGGTCAGCGTGGGTGCGCAGGTATCCGGCCGCATCGAAACACTGCACGTAAAACTGGGCGACAAGGTGAAAGCCGGCGACCTGATCGCCGAAATCGATTCGCGCACCCAGCGCAACACGTTGCAGAGCGCGCAGGCGGCCCAGCGCAGCGCACGTGCCAACCGCGACGCCCTGGCCGCCGACCTGCGCCAGCACGAACTGACGTTGCAGCGCCAGCAGCGCCTGGTCGCGTCGCAGCTGGTGGCCCGTGCCGACTTCGACGCCGCCAGGACCAGGGTGGACGCCACCCGCGAACAGGTCGCGGCGCTGGATGGGGAAATCGTGCAACGCCAGACCGATGTCGACGTTGCGCAGACCAACCTGGAATACACCCGCATCACCGCCCCCACCGATGGCACCGTGCTTGCGGTGGTGGCCCGCCAGGGCCAGACGGTCAATGCGGTGCAGAGCGCACCGACCATCGTCATGCTGGGCAACCAGGATGTCATGACCGTCTATGCCGAGATATCCGAAGCCGACGTGGTGCACACCACGCTGGGACAGGAGGCGTTCTTCACCATCCTGGGGGATACCGGCCGACGCTACAGCAGCACCCTGCGCGACATCGCCCCGGCGCCGGAATCGATCATCAACGAAGACACCTCCAGCTTGGCATCGCCGGCTTTGTCCGCCGGCGGCAGCCGTACCGCGATGTACTACAACGGCCAGTTCGACGTGGACAATGCAGACGGACGGCTGCGCAGCTACATGACCGCACAGGTGCGCATCGTGCTTGGCCGGGCGTCGAACGTACTCACCATTCCCTCGGCTGCACTCGGCCCGCGCGCCGGCGATGGCAGTTATACCGTGCAGGTCCGTGGCGCCGACGGCCACCCGGCTCCACGTCGCATCACCACCGGGCTGGACGACCAGATACAGGTAGAGATCAGGAGCGGCCTGGAGGAAGGCGAACAGGTCGTGCTGGCCTCGGCCGCTGATGCCGATGGCCCGCCCGCGCCCGCCGACGGCACGCAGGCGGACCGCGCGTCCGCCCCGCCGCGATGAGCACGCACATGGGCGATCCCCTGCTGCGCGTGCGTGGACTGCGCCGCGAATTTCCTGCCGGCGAACAGACGCTGGTGGTACTCGATGACGTGGACCTGGACATCCGCGCTGGCGAGCTGGTGGCGATCGTCGGCCAATCCGGTTCAGGCAAATCCACCTTGATGAACATCCTGGGCTGCCTGGACCGGCCGTCCGCCGGCTCATACCAGGTGGCGGGGCGCGAGACCGGGCAGATGTCGCCCGACGAACTGGCGGAGCTGCGCCGCGAGCATTTCGGCTTCATCTTCCAGCGCTACCACCTGTTGAACGACCTGGGGGCGATCGGCAACGTCGAGGTCCCGGCCATCTATGCCGGCATGCCCGCGTCGGCGCGGCATGATCGTGCCACCCAGCTGTTGACCCGGCTTGGCCTGGGCGGGCGCCTGGACCACCTGCCCGGCGAGCTGTCCGGCGGCCAGCAGCAACGCGTTTCGATCGCGCGTGCGCTGATGAACGGCGGCGCGGTGATCTTCGCCGATGAGCCTACCGGTGCGCTGGATACGCACTCGGGCAAGGAAGTCATGAAGATCCTCGGCGAGCTGCACGCCGAAGGCCACACCGTGGTGCTGGTCACCCATGACATGGCCGTGGCCGAACATGCGCAGCGCATCATCGAGATCCGCGACGGTCGCATCGTGGATGACCGGCCCACCCGCACGTCCACCGCCAGTGGCGGCGCCACCGCCGGGTGGCAGCAGGGCAGCGACGGCGCGGGCTGGCAGGCGCTGCGTGACCGCTTCTCCGAGGCCTTCCGGATGGCCCTGCGGGCGATGAATGCACACCGCATGCGCACCTTCCTGACCATGCTCGGCATCATCATCGGCATCGCCTCGGTGGTGTCGGTGGTCGCCCTCGGCACCGGCGCGCGCCAGGCCATCCTGTCCAACATCTCCTCGCTGGGCACCAACACCATCGAGATCTATCCGGGGTCCGGCTTTGGCGACCTGCGTTCTGCGCTGGTGGAGACCCTTACCCCCGGCGACAGCGTCGCCCTGGCGGCGCAGCCCTTCGTCGACAGTGCCACCCCGGGCGTGGCGACCACGGCCACGGCGCTGCATGGCAACCGTTCGGCCAATGCGCAGGTCCAGGGCGTGAGCGAGCAGTACTTCCGCGTCCACGGCATGAAGCTTGGCGAAGGCAGCTTCTTTGGCCACGCAGGCGTGCAGGGGTACCAGCAGGTGGTGGTGATCGATGCCAACACGCGTGCGCGGTTCTTCGCCCCGCGTGACAATCCGGTTGGGCAGACGATCCTGATCGGCAACGTACCCGTCCGGGTGGTCGGCGTGGTCAAGAAGGACACTGCGGCCGCGGGCGATGCCTCGGTGCTTCGTGTCTGGGTGCCTTACACCACGGCCATGGCACGCATGCTTGGCCAAAGCCATGTATCCAGCATCACCGTCCGCGTCTCCGATGCGATCACCATGGAAGCTGCCGAACAGGCGATCACCCGGCTGCTGACCCGGCGCCATGGCAGCAAGGATTTCTACATGAGCAACAACGCGCAGATCCGTGAATCCATCGAGCAGACCACCGGCATCCTGACGATGATGATCAGTTCGATCGCGGCCATCGCCCTGGTCGTTGGCGGTATCGGCGTAATGAACATCATGCTGGTCTCGGTAACTGAACGTACCCGCGAGATCGGCGTGCGCATGGCTGTGGGCGCGCGCCGCAGCGACATCCTGCAACAGTTCCTGATCGAATCGGTGCTGGTCTGCCTGCTGGGTGGGCTGCTGGGCATCGGCGTGGCGCTCGCGTTGGGCCTGGTGCTGGCGTTGGCCGACGTGGGCTTCAGCCTGGTGTTCTCGACGGAGTCCATTCTTGCAGCATTCGCCTGCTCCAGCCTGATCGGGATTGGATTCGGCTTCCTGCCTGCGCGGCGGGCAGCGCAGCTGGATCCGGTGGAGGCGTTGATCCGTTGAGGACGCCCCTACCCTGCCAAGGCGCGCAGCGACGCCATGAAGGATCGCCTGATCGGACGCTCCGCGGCGCGTCGTGCGCTGCAAAGTGAGAAAAGCATCCTGCTGTCGATGTGAGTAGCACCGGAATCATGGCTACGGCAGGTTCGCGCAATGTTGCCCCTGTCTACTGCACCTCGTTGGAAGATTCCATTCAAGGAGCAATAACCATGTTTCTAAAAGCTGGACGAACGGTGCTGCTGCTCGGCGCGGTAAGTCAACTGTTGATCCTGATGCCCTACGCCGGCGTCGCCCATGCACAGCAGAACCACCACCACCGTGCCGACTGGGAACGGGACCGGGATTATCGCCCGCACGAGGATCGATACCAGAGGGAGCGGGAACGGGAGCGGGAACGCAAGCGCAAGGATGAGGCAAAGGCCACGGGCATCGCGGTGGGCGTCGTCGGCACCGCCGTGCTGGCCGGCGTGATCGCTGCAGCGGCCAAACGCGAGAAGGAAAAGCGCGCACGAGCGGACTACTGCATCAACCGCTATGGAAATTACGACCGCGCGAACGACACCTATCGAGCCGCAGATGGATATACCTACCGCTGCCAGTAAGGACGTGCCCATGCCACCCGGGCGGTGCATGTCGCACGCCATCTCCGTACGCTTGAATCCAAGGAACAGACCAAACATGAAACCCATAGCACTGCTGCCCATCCTCTGCCTGCTTCCGTCGCTGGCATTCGCCGCGACGTCCGATACCAAGCAGGCCTACATCGACACGACATTCGCCGCCATGGACACCAACAAGGACGGGCGCGTGGACAAGATCGAATACACGAAGTACCAGCAGTCGCGCTTCAATGAGCAGGCCGAGTCCATCGATGCGGCGTTCAAGGAGATGGACAAGGATGGAGACGGCAAGATCAGCAAGGCCGAAGCGCAGATCGTGCCGGAAATCGCCAAGTACTTCGATGCATTGGATACCGACCACGACGGCTCGCTGTCGCTGGCGGAAATGCAGCAGGCGATGGTTGCTGCGCAGACTGCCGATGCCGTGAAGAAGTGAGCTGCGCACTGAGAACGAACGTGGCGGATAAGGGCAGCGGGTCATGGACCCGCTCTGCCGAGGGAATTCCGCAGTTTTCCTCATGGACGCAGGCGGCCCGGCCCGCCGACGATGATCGTGCTGGAGCGGACATGCGCCAGCCGGGATTGGCATCCTGATCACGAATGAACTTTTGGACTCTGTTATGCCCTCTGGGCACGGCGGAGAATGCACTACACTGCCCTCCAGTACACGGTGGGCGGTGTGTGGGGATCCCTGATCCGCCGGTTCTTCGGTTCATTCTGCCGGTATGCCAACCCGCATCGCCCGCCACCTTGCGCTTCGGCGCAGGTGGCCTCCAGCCATGCAAGGTAGGTCCACCGATGTCCCAATACCCTCTCAGCTCCGCCCGCCTGCGCGCCCTGCTCGGCGACGCCATCCACGATGTGCCACCCTGCTTCATCGAGAGGCTGGAGCGGCAGCTGGAGCAGTACGACAAGGACCACCCTGAGGCTGCGCGTCTGTCGACGTTGTCGATGGATGCTGACGGGAGCATCGCGTACGAGAGCAGCGGGGCATGGCCCCGCTCTACCGTGGGAGACATGGTTTACGTGGCCAGGTCGTCGCATGTGCGGGGCGCGCCGTGACCCGTGCACGCGACAAGGCAGGCCTCGCCGGGCAGGCAGCTGGCGATGCCGTCGAAACGGCGGTCCTGGACGGCCTGCTTCGCCAGCGCGATGTTGATGCGGCAGACGTGGCAAGGGCGCTGTTGCGTGTTGCCGAGATGCGGGGGATAGGCGTGCCCGGGGGGAATCGCAGCCTCAGCTGCGAGACCTTGCGCCAGCAGTTGAATGGCAGGCTCACCCTCAACTTCGCCACCGTGCTGAGGGTGATGAGGGCCTTGGGGATTCGCCTGCGCGCGGATGCCGGCTGAAGGCAGGCCCCGGCAGCCTCTTTCACGCCACGGCCGGCACACATTCCCCGCCGCACGCGACAAATGGTCGCAGCCCGTGCAATCGAAGACGTTTGCGGCCCGGTGCACGGCCCGTTCGCTTTAGAATCAGGCAGTGCGTCCTCCTTTCCTCCATCGCTGGCTCCACGTCTGCGCATGCCTGGCCATGCTGCTGGTGATGGCGGCGCCGGTGGTCAGCCGGGCGCTGGCGCACCCGGCGATGCCGCCGGTGCAGGCACTGGTTGCCGGGCCCCAGGTCCCTGCGGCACACCACATGCATCACGATATGGGGCACGGCATGGGCCATGACATGGCGTCCCATGCCGATCATCCGCGCCCTGCGTCACCCCATGCCGAGCATGACATGGGCGTGGAGTGCGACTACTGCCTGATCGCCGCGCGGATGATCAGCCTGCTGGTGGCCGTGCTTCTGTTGATGACCCTCTGGCCGGCAGTGTTCCGCGCCCTGGCAGGATTCATCGATACGCGGCGTGCCCCTGCTGCGGGCACGCTGGGCGCGCGCGGACCACCCGCACTCGTCTGCTGATCCAGTCCATGTACTGACGCGCGCTTCGGCGCCTGGCTGTCATCGCCTGCGGCAACGCCATGGCCATCGCCGTGGCAAGGCGACGTGCGCCTGGATCCTGTCCCCTACCCTGCATCCGGCCACCGCGCCGGTTCTTCTGCCTGCCCCGGTCACGCTGTGATCGCGGCATCTCGATGTCGTGGACAATGAACAGACTTCTTTCGATCCGACCGCTGCCAGGCGCCGTGCTGGCTGCGCTGGCCTGCGCGGCCCTCGGCCCTTCACCGGCGGCCGCCCAGGATGGCACCGTGTTGACCCTGGGCACCGTGCAGGCGCGCCCGGCTGCCGAACGCGAACTGTCGGCACGATCGGTATTCACCTCGGTGGACATCATCGGCGGCGACCTGCTGCAGCGGCAGAAGGTGGAGCACAGCTGGGAGCTGCTGATGAACGCCCCCGGCGTGCAGGTCACCCAGTTCAAGATGGGGACCGATGCCGGGCGATTCTCTTTCCGTGGCTTCAATGGCGAAGGCCGCATCAACGCGGTCAAGCTGCTGATCGACGGCATTCCCAGCAACGACAACGCCGGCGGCATGCCCTACCTGGATGCCGTATTCCCGCTGGACATCAGCGCCATGGAGATCGTGCGCGGCACCAACGACGCCCGTTATGGCCTGCATGCCATCGCCGGCGACGTGAATGTAGTGACCCGCCAGGGCGGCAAGGACGGGCAACTGAGCATCACCGCCGGCAGCTTTGGCACGCGCGACATCCAGCTGGCGAAGGGTTGGGAGCGCGGCGCGTGGTCGCAGAACTACTTCCTCGGCTGGCGCGATGCCGATGGCGAGCGCCAGCATGCCGACGCGACACAGCGCAGCTTCGCCGGCAAGTGGTTCTACACCGATCCTGATGGCCGCTGGCGCGCCGGGCTGACCAGCCGTTACTACAGCAACAACGCGCTGGAAGCCGGCTACCTCAGCCATGCCGAAGTGAAGGCCAACCCCAGGCAGTCCCCGGACTATGCGCGCGATGACCGCAGCGAGCGCGAAGCCGTGCAGACCGCGCTGCACCTCGATGGCCACCTGGGCACCGACTGGCGCTGGAATGCCAAGGCCTACCAGAACGACTACCGGAACCAGCGCTGGGTGACCTTCACGGAAGGCGGCGCGCAGCAGGAGCGCTACAACGATGAAACCCATCGCGGCCTGCTGTTGAACGCCACCTGGCGTCCCGACACGCGGCTTGCCGAGTTCGTGCTGGACGCCGGCGTTGACGCGCAGTGGCAGGACAACATCGCGCGCCGCTATCGCACCGTGGCCCGCGAACGCCAGGCCACGCTGCGCGATTGGGATTTCGATCTCGACACGCGCGGTGCCTACGTCCAGGCAGTGATCCGCCCCCTTGCAGCGCTGAAGATCGTACCGGCCTACCGGGTGGATCGCATCCATGGCAGCTTGCTGGACGCGGCCACCGGCACGCGCGCACCAGCCAACGACTACGGCCTCATCAGGCAGCCGAAGCTGAGCGCTTCCTATGACCTCAACGCGACGACGGTGGCCTACGCCAACTGGGGCCGCACCTTCCAGATCGGCAGCGGCGATGGCGCCTACCGCAGGCAGGCACGCGATCTTGCGCCGTCCCTCAACGAGGGCTGGGAGACGGGAATCAAGTGGACACCCCTCCACGGCCTGCAGACCCGGCTGGCCTATTGGGAGCAACGGGCGTCGGACGAGGTGGCGACCATCCTGGGCGTCAATGGTGAGATCGGCGCCAACGAAGTCGGCAACGTGGGCGAAACCCTGCGCCGCGGCTGGGACGCGCAGCTGGCCTGGCAAGCCAGCGCGCAATGGCGGGCATGGGCCTCCTATTCGCGCCAGAAAGCCATCATTGAAGTGCCCGACCCCGGCGCGCCACGGACCCGTGGCCGGCAGATCGAGAACGTACCGAACTGGCTGGCCAGTGCCGGCGTGGAATACACACCGAATGCCGATTGGACCTTCAGTGCCTGGGGCAACGGCCAGGGCGACTACTTCGTGGAGCGCACCAACACGCTCGGCCGCTACGGTGGCCATGCACTGTTGAACCTGGGCGCCAGCTATCGCGTGGATGCGCTCAACAGCGTTGCGCTGCAGCTGAAGAACGCCACCGACCGCTTCTACGTGTATGCCTGGTATGACAGTGGATCGTCCGGCTATTCGCCGGGTGACGGGCGTGCGCTTTACCTCAGCTGGACCCGGGAGCTCTGACATGCACGCCATCGCCTCCTCGCCGCAGCCAGATCACTGGCGGTTCTACCGCGCCGTGTGGCGCTGGCACTTCTATGCAGGATTGTTCGTGCTGCCGTTCATTGCCTGGCTGGCACTGACCGGCGCGGTCTACCTCTATCAGAAGCCCATTGACCGCTGGGTCCACCATGACCTGAAGGTGGTGGCGGCATCGCAGGCCGCCCCTTCGCTGGCCAGCGCGCAGGTGGCTGCGGTGCAGGCGACCAGCGGCGGCGAGGCCTTCCGTTACACCACGCCCGAACGCGCCGATGGCAGCGTGGAAATCGCGGTACTGGGAAAACAGGGACAACGCGAGGTCTACTACGTCGATCCCGCCTCGGCGCGGGTGCTGGGGCACCTGCCGGAGAAAGGCACGTTCTCCGGCGTCGTCCGCCAGTTGCACAGCCTGGACCTGCTCGGCGGCTGGGCCAGTGCGCTGATCGAAATAGCGGCTGGCTGGGCCATCCTGCTGGTGCTCACCGGGGTCTACCTGTGGTGGCCGCGTGGCCGGAACGGCGGGGTCACCTCGGTGCGGGGAAGCCCGGGGCAGCGGCTGTTCTGGCGCGACCTGCATGCGGTGACCGGGGTGTGGGTGGGCGTGGTGCTGCTGTTCCTCGCCCTGACCGGCATGCCCTGGTCGGTGGTATGGGGCACGCAGGTCAATGCCTGGGCCAATGGGCATGACTATGGCTATCCCGCCGGCGTGCGGGTGGCGGTGCCGATGTCCGATCAACGGCTGGCCGATACCACCACGCCCGGTTGGACGATGGAACACGCGCAGCTGCCGGCCTCGTCGGTACCGCCCGGCCAGCCGCCTTCCGCTGACAGCCACGCGGGACACGAGGGGCACGGCGGTGCGCTGGGCGACCTGTCGCCACGAACCGGTGCGATCGGTATCGACGCCGCGCTGCAGCGGTTCAACGCGCTGGGCATGGCCGCCGGTTACGCGGTGGCGCTGCCGCGCGGGCCGATGGGCGTGTACACCGCGTCGGTGTATCCGGAGAGGCTGGCGCGCCAGCGGGTGGTCCATCTGGACCAGTACAGCGGCCGCGTCCTGCTGGACATGGGCTACGCCGACTACGGCGTGCTGGGGCGTGGCCTGGAATGGGGCATCAACGTGCACCTGGGCCAGCAGTACGGCACCTTCAATCGCGTATTCCTGCTCATCGCCTGCGTGGCGATTCTGCTGCTGTGTGCCAGCGGTGCGGTGATGTGGTGGAAACGCCGGCCGGTCGCTGGCCTGGGCGTGCCGCCGCTGCCGCGGCAGCGCCGGACCGTGGCCATCGTCTTTGCGTTGCTGTGCGTGGGCGGCGTGCTGTTCCCGCTGGTCGGGCTGTCACTGCTGGCCGTCGGCATCGTCGACTTCGCCCTCAGCGGAGGCTGGCGCCGGTACTGATGTCATCACCAACCGTCATGTCGATGGCGTGATGTGACGCCTGCGTGGCGTGATCGCTGATGGCGGCCAGGTGGCCATGGCCCGTGCAATGGACCCATCCACCACGAGGCCTGCAATGCGCGCTCAAGCTGACTCCTCCTCCCTGCCCAACACGGCATCCGCCCGCCCCCGGCTGGCCATGCTGACCGCTGCGATCCTGTGCAGCGGCCCCCTTCCCTTGCAGGCGCAGGAGGTACTGGAGGAGTCACCCCAGCGCCACGCCGCACAACACCGCGTGGCCACGGCGACCACGCTGGATTCGGTATCGGTTACCGGCAAGCGCCTGTCCGAAGCGGTGGAAGCCATCGGCACCGACCACGTCACCGCCACCGTGGCCATCACCCGCCAGGCCTTGTTGTCCGCGCCGGCCGGCATCACCGGCCTGAAGATGCTGGAGTCGCTGCCGGGCTTCAACGTGCAGGCCAACGACGCGTTGGGGATGTACGAGTTCGGCAACTCGGTGTCGGTACGTGCATTCAACTTCCAGCAGATCGGTTTCCTGCTGGATGGCATTCCCATGGGGCGCAGCGACCAGTTCGGTGGCAGCCCCATCTACCGCTACGTGGAAAATGAAAACCTGCAGTCGGTCACCGCCTCCAGCGGCGCCGGCGATGTATCCCTGCCCAGCTATGCCTCGCTGGGCCCGATCGTCAGCTACGACACCGTGCTGCCGGCAAAGGAATTCGGCGGCTCGCTCAGCCAGACCTTTGGCAGCGACAACCTCAAGCGCAGTTTCGCGCGGGTGGATTTCGGCGAACATGCCGGCCTGTCCGGTTACGCCAGCGGCTCACGTACCGAGAGCGATCTGTGGCGCGGCCCCGGCTACATCAAGCGCGACCACCTGGAGGGCAAGCTGCGCTATGCCTTCGCCAACGGTGGCGCGCTGACCTTCCTCACCGTCCACAACGACTATTACGACTACGACTCGCCATCGATCACCAAGGCGCAGTACCAAGGTGCCGCGGGCGATGCATTCGGCCGCTCGGGACGCGATTTCGCCTACCTCGGCTACGTGCCGGAGCTGGCCGAGTCCACCGCCGGGGTGCCCTGGTCCAATGCGCTGTACAACCAGTACTACAAGTTCGCGGTGAACTCGCGTTCGGATCACCTGTATGGCCTGACGCTGGATCTGCCGGTGGGCGACAACATCGATGTCCGCAGTACCGCCTACTACGAGCGCAAGGGAGGCTATGGGGTCTCGCCGGAAGCGTACGCGACCTCGCTCGCTTCCCATGCCGCCGAGGCCGCGACCTATCCGGAACTGGTCGCGCCACGCGGCATCCAGTACGGGCTGTCCGGCATCGATGGCATCCGCAAGGGAATCACCAGCAAGGTCGACTGGCACTTCGGCGACGTCCATACGCTGAGCGCGGGCTTCTGGTACGAGGATGACGATTACCGCCGCAGCCAGCGCCGCTACAACGTCCAGGACGGCCATCCCGATGGTGCCGTGCTGTATGGCGAGGTCGTGCACCACCAGCGCGACTATGCGTCCGCCCGACGGACACGCCAGTTCTTCCTGCGCGACACGCTGGGCCTGCTGGATGACCGCCTGCGCCTGGACATAGGCTTCAAGGCGACCTCGATCGACTATGCCATCGAAGGCCATCGCAATCCGGCCGACTACATCGCCCAGCGCACGCCGCGCCTGACCGATGGCTGGCGCGACAGTTTCCTGCCGCAGGTGGGCGCGGTGTTCAACCTCAACGCCACCGACCAGCTGTTTGCTTCCTACTCGGAAAACCTGGCGCTGCCACGCGGCGCCGACGATATCTTCTCCGCTGCCAGCCCGGCCGTACGCGGGCCAGCGGCAGAGACATCCAGCAACTGGGAACTGGGCTACCGCACCAACCGCAGCACCCTCAATGCCTCGGCCGCGCTGTACTACACGCGCTTCGACAACCGCCTGCAGTCCTATGCGGCACCGGTGCCGGGCAGCACCACCACCGAGACGTTCTTCCAGAACGTCGGCGCGGTGGATGCCTACGGCGTGGAGCTGAGCAGCCAGTGGAAGCCCGAAGCGCTGGGCGGCCGGATCTACTTCAACGGCAACCTGTCCTGGAACGTGTCCACCTTCCAGGACGACTTCTCCACCTTTGCCATCAAGGACAACGACGTGCCCGACGCACCGCGCTGGGTGTTCCAGGGCGGGGTCACCTGGGAAGCCGCCAGCTGGGCGCTGTTCCATCTGCAGGCACGCACTATCTCCGAGCGCTATTCCAACCTGACCAATACCGAATCGGTCGGCGGCTACACCGTGTACAGCGCATACGCCGATTTTGGCGAGGCGTGGGACTGGGGCCTGTTGAAGGACATCAAGCTGCGCTTGAACGTGGACAACCTGTTCGACCGTGACTACCTGGGCACCATCAGCAGCACCACCAATACCGCCGCTACATTCCGGCCGGGCCCGGCGCGGACGCTGCAGGTGACCCTGTCCACGCGCTTCTGATGGCCAGCGCCAGCCGTGCCGGCGGGCAGATGTGAGGGGAGTGTGAATGATGCTATGTTATAGCATTACACGTACGCGGAATCGCGCCACATGCCACTCCCCTCTTTCGCCCCATCCCGTCGGCACGCGCTGGCCGTTGCGGTTTCCCTGGCCTGCAGCGGCACCGTGCAGGCAGCGGCCGATGCCCGCCAGTTGGACCCCGTGGTGGTCACCGCCACCGCGACCGACCGCCTGGCCAGCGACGCGCCGGCCTCGATCAACGTCGTCACCCGCGAACAGATCCAGATGCGGCCGGTGCTTGACCTGGCCGATGCCCTGCGCGGCACGCCCGGCGTCACCGTCGCCGGCGTAGGCTTCGGCCGCCGGGGCATCCGCATCCGTGGCATGGATCCGGAATACACCCTGGTGCTGCTCGATGGGCAGCGCGTCAATGCCGCCAGCGATGCCATCGCGCATGCCGACTTCGACCTGGGCTGGATGCCGGCTTCGGCCATCGAGCGCATTGAAGTGGTCCGTGGCCCGATGTCGTCGCTGTACGGTTCCGAGGCGCTCGGTGGCGTGGTCAACGTCATCAGCCGGCGTGCCACCGATGACTGGCAGGGCAACCTGGTCTACAACGGCGGGGTTGTCGGCGGCGGCCGCGGCGGCAACACCACGCAGGCCGGACTGTACGCTGGCGGCGCGCTGGTGCCGGGCATGCTGGGCCTGAGCGTGTTTGCCGAGCACCGCCAGAAGGAGGCAACCGAGGACCCGACCGACGCGCGGCTGGATGAGCAGGAGGCGCGCCGCGTCAACACCGGGCGCGCGGTGCTGACCTGGACGCCTGACGAGCGCCAGCGCATCGACCTGTCACACCTGGAAGGAAGCGAATACCGCCGCCGCAACGCACTGCAGGCCGGTGCGGCGCCCTATGTCTACGAAACGATCGACGACATCCAGCGCCGGCAGACCACGCTGGCCCATCAGGGCGACTGGAACTGGGGACAGACGCGGATCAGCGCGTACCGCAGCGAACTGGACCGCGAGAACCGTCGCGACCGCGGCGATGCCACCCGCCCGCAGCATCTGCGCGATGACATGGTCGATGGCCGGGCAACCGTGGACGTCGGCCGCGCGCACCGGGTAAGCGTGGGCGGTGAGTGGCGCCGCGAGCGCCTGGATGATGCGTCGGCTTCCGAATCCGGCCAGGTGCAGGCCATCCAGGCTGCCTTCTTCGTGCAGGACGAAATCCAGCTCACCCCGGCTCTGTCGCTGGTGATCGGCGACCGCGCCGACCATCACCCGGAGTTCGGCTGGCACCACAGCCCGCGCGGATACGCGGTCTGGCATGCCAGCGAGGCGTTCACCCTCAAGGGCGGCATCGGCACCGGCTTCAAGGCGCCCAGCCTGAAGCAGCTTTCGCCCGGATACTCGGCGGTGGGCGGCGGCGGCCGCTTCACCATTGTCGGCAATCCATCGCTGAAGCCGGAGAAGAACACCAGCTATGAGCTGTCCGCTGGCTGGCAGCGCGAAGGCTGGTCGGCCCAGGCCACCGCCTTCCAGAACGAGCTGAAGGATCTCATCCAGACCCTCTGCGTGCGCGCATGCGGCGTGCGTGGCGGCGAGCTGCGCCACTACACCAATGTCGCCGAGGCAAGGATCCGTGGCCTGGAGCTGGCTGGCACCGTGCCGCTGGCCGATGGCCTGCGGCTGGAAGCCAACTACAGCTGGCTCGATCCGCAGGACCGTGAAACCGGCCAGCAGCTGCTGGAACGTCCACGCCGCAGCGGCTCTGCCAGCCTGGTCTGGGAACAGGGAGCGCTGCAGGCCTCGCTGCGTGGCGAATACATCGGCACGCAGAAGCAGGCGTCGGACACCTCGCAGGTGACCCTGCCCGACTACACGCTGGTTTCCCTCGATACCCGCTGGGCCATCACTCCCAGGTTGAGCATGGTGGTCGGCATCGACAATATCGCCGACAAACGGCTGGATGAAACCGGTGCGCTGTACGCCTACCCGGAAACGGGACGTTACGTGCACGCCGGCTTCGACCTGGCGTTCTGACCATGCCTGTCCGTGCCTGGATACTCGTGCTTGCCTCGTGGCTTGCCCTGCCCGCCCAGGCGGCAGGGCTTCGCGTGGAGGTGGTGACCACCGACTTCATCATGCCTGCCCGCATCGCCGCGCTGGATGCGATCACCGCACCGGAGGGGGTCCGCTTCGTGCATCGCGTGGTGGGCAGCGCCACGACATTGCCTGATCACTGGCCGCAAGGCGTGGACCTGGTGCTGATCGACACGCCGCGTCCTGCCGACGCCGAACAGGTCATGGCATCGGTCGGGCCGGCACTGGCAGCGGGCCAGGTGCCCTGGCTGCGCATCGGCGGCGGTGCACCGGCTTCGGGCGCGCTGTCCGCGGCGCAGGCAGGCCGCATCGCCGGCTACTACAGCAACGGCGGCGGCGCCAATGTCCGCACGCTGGGCCGCTGGCTATCGGCATGGCGCGATGCTGATCCGGGCATCGAGTCGCTGCCCGAACCGCAACGGCTGGGTACCACCGGCTACTACGCCGATACCGGCGTGCCGGCCACGTCGCCGTTGCAGCTGCAGGAGTACTGGAAGCGGAACGGCCAGGCGGCGTGGCCGAAGGTGGGCGTGGTGGTCGCGGCCAACACCGTCGGTTCGATGCAGACCCAGGTGCTTGACGCGTTGATCGAGGCCGGGCGCCGCCACCAGGTATCCGTGTTCGGCTTCTGGTTCGACCAGCAGGATGACGATGGGCTGCACGATGCGGCGGCACCACTGGACGTGACGGCGCTGGTCAACCTGACCCACCTGCAGAATGGCGGCGCACGCGCGGCGGAATTCGCGCGGCTGGACGTGCCGGTCATCCAGGCCTTGAACCATCGCCAGGGTGATGCCGCGCAATGGCGCGCTGCCAGCAGTGGCGTGCCGATGCCTTTGCTGGCCACCTTCGTCGCGCTTCCCGAAAGCTGGGGCGTGTCCGATCCCATCGTGCTCTCGGCCAGCGAGCACGGCGCCATGCTGCCCATTCCCGAACAGGTGGAGGCGCTGGCTGCCCGGCTGGCGCGCATGGCGGCACTGCGCGCTCGTCCTGCCGCCGACAGACGCCTGGCGCTGCTGTTCTGGAACGCACCGGATGGCGAGAAGAACCTTTCGGCTTCCCATCTGAACGTGCCACGCAGCGTGGCGGCATTGTCGCAGCGCCTGCAGGCGGCGGGTTACCGGGTGACGCCGGCCGACGAGAAGGCGCTGATCGACGATGCGCAGGCGCTGCTGGGCGGGTACTACCGGCCGCAATCGCTGGACGACCTGCTGGCCCGTGACCTGGCCGTCGCCTTCCCCGTGGCGCGATACACCGACTGGCTGCAGACGCTCCCCGCTCAGCGGCGCAACGAACTGCTGCAGCGCTGGGGCGACCCGGCCACGCACCCCTCGGTCCGCCGCATCGACGGCAGGCCCAGTTTCATCCTGCCGCGCTTGGAGCTGGGCCACCTGCTGCTGATGCCGCAACCGCCACGCGCCGGCCGGGTTGGGCAGGCCACGCACGACCTGGAATCGGTACCCAGCCACTACTACCTGGCTGCCTATCTCTACCTGCGCTCATCGTGGCAGGCCGATGCGCTGATCCATTTCGGCACCCACGGCACGCAGGAATGGACACCGGGCAAGGATCGCGGGCTGTGGGCAGGCGACTATCCGTGGCTGGCCGTCGGCGACCTGCCTGTGTTCTACCCCTACATCCAGGACAATGTCGGCGAAGCCGTGCAGGCCAAGCGGCGCGGACGCGCGGTGGTGGTCAGCCACCAGACGCCCGCGTTTGCGCCATCCGGCCTGTATGACGAGCTGCGCGACCTGCACCAGCTGGTCCATGAGTTCCAGCAACTGGACCAGGGCCAGGTGCGCGATGCAACGGCGGCCCGCCTGCGCGAACTGGCATCGAACAGCGGCATCGCCGGTGACATGGGCTGGACTGCCATCGACATGGAAGTACGCTTTCCGGCTTTCCTGCAGGCGCTGCATGACCACCTGCACGAGCTCGCCCGCCGCCAGCTTCCGCTCGGCCTGCATACCTTCGGCGAAGCAGCGAAGCCGGAGCATCGGCTGCTCACGGTGATGCAGCAGTTGGGGCCTTCGTACCTGCGCGGCCTCGGGCTGGATCCGCAGGAGGCGCATACCGGCGATGCCGAGGCGATTCGCCAGGGCCTGCCGTACCGGACGCTGTCACGCTACCTGCGCGAAGGCCAGGACATCGCCGGCGTTGCCGATGAGGCCCTGCGCGCACAGCTGCTGCGCGGCCGCCAGCTCGACGCCGCGCTTGCCGATACCCAGGAGACCGAGTCGCTGCTGCACGGCCTGGAAGGCGGGTTCGTGCTGCCGGGCACCGGCGGCGATCCGATCCGCTCACCGGAGGTGCGCAGTGGACGCAACCTGTATGCCTTCGCGCCGGACCGCATCCCCACGCGGGCGGCCTTCGACAGCGGCAGGCAGGCGCTGGACCAGTTGCTGGAGGCCTATCGCCAGGAACATGGAGCAACCGTTCCGGACAAGCTGGCCATCAGCCTGTGGTCCAGCGAGGCGATCCGCCACCTGGGTGTGCTGGAAGCCCAGGTACTGCACGCGATGGGCCTTGCGCCGCGCTGGGACGCCGCCGGGAAGGTGGTCGCACTGGATATCGTGCCGGACACGGAAATGCAGCACCCGCGCATCGACGTGGTGGTGCAGGCGACCAGCGTGTATCGCGACCAGTTCGATCCATTCCTGCGCCTGCTGGCCGATGCGGTGGCACGGTTGGCCGCGATGCCCGCCACGCCGCGCAATCCGATCGCCCGCCATGCCCAGGCACTGGGCGCGAAACTGCGGGACCAGGGCATGCCGGCCGAACAGGCAACCGCGCTGGCAGCGCTGCGCATTTTCAGCAACGCGCCCGGCACCTACGGAAGCGGGCTGAGCAAGGCCGTGCTTGACCGCGAAGCTGCGGCGGGCAAGGACGATGCAACGCTTGCAGGCGGCTTCCTCGAGCGCCTGCAACATGGCTACGACGGCCAGGGCCGTGCGATGACGCTGCCCGATGGCAACCTCTTCGCCGAACAGTTGCGCGGCGTGCAGGCCGCGGTGCTGTCGCGCTCCTCCAACCTGCATGGGCTGCTCAGCACGGACCATCCTTTCGAGTACCTGGGTGGGCTCGCGCTGGCGGTCCGGCACCTGGACGGCAGCAGTCCTTCCCTCTATGTCTCCGACCTCCGCCAGGCCGGACCATCGACCACCAGCGCGGCGCGTTTCCTGGCCGATGAGCTGCGTACCGGCGTGCTCAATCCGCAATGGATCGGTGCGATGAAGGAAGAAGGCTACGCGGGCACCCTGGAGGTACTGAAGACCACCGACAACCTGTTCGGCTGGCAGGTCACCGCGCCCGGCACGGTCCGCGATGAACAGTGGCAGGCCCTGCACGACACCTACGTCCGCGACAGCAGGGGCGAAGGAATCGCCGAATGGTTCGAGCGCGAGAACCCGACCGCGCAGGTGCAGCTCATCCAGCGGCTGCAGGAGGCCATCTGGCGCGGCTACTGGAACGCCGATGAGGCGACCCGACAGCAACTGCAGGAGCGCCTCGATGCACTTGCGGCCATGGCCACGCCCGCCGGATCGACGCCCCGCACCGCCATTGCACCCGGCGGTTTCGGATTGCAGGCGCCCTCGCCTCCCTCCTCGCCTCCCTCGCCTGACGCCGCACCGGCCCTGCCGGCGGCAGCTGCCCCCGCGCAGGCCACCGTCCGCGGACGCGTCATGCGGGAGGTTCCCGTCCCGACCGCTGCGCCACCACCGCACACCCCCATCGCCGTGCTGGCCCTGCTGATCCTGTTTGCCCTCGGCGCGGGCCTGCAGGCCCGCAGCAATGCCCGCCGCCCCCTCCCACGAGCCTGAACCCATGAATGCACTCGAATCCACCCTGTACGATCTTTCGCACGTTTTCCTGGCACCGGTGCTGGTATTGATCCTGGCCGCGCTGGCCTATGCCTTCATCGCCTCCGGCGCCTTCGGCTGGGAGGCGTTGCAGCGCCGTCGCGGCCGTCATCGTTCGGCGCTGTTGCAATGGCAGGCCCGGCACGGCGGCAGCAGCGATGATGCCGAGCTGTGGATACTCAAACGGCTGGAGTGGCTGCGCATCGTCTCGCGCACGGCTCCGATGCTGGGCCTGGTCGCCACCATGATCCCGATGGGCCCGGCCCTGCTCGCACTGACCAGCAGCGATGCCAAGGGCGTCGGCGAAAACATGGTGGTCGCCTTCTCGTCGGTGATCCTCGCCCTTCTTGCAGCCAGCCTGACCTTCGTGATCCTGACCGTTCGGCGACGCTGGCTGCTGCAGGAACTGCGCCAGCTGGAACGTCGGCAGGAGGCAGGGTGATGCGCTTCCTCGACGACGACGACGCGGATGATCCGATCCTCTCGGTGGTGAACCTGATCGACCTGTTCCTGGTGGTCGTCGGCATCCTGATGATCGTGATCGTGCGCAATCCGCTCAACCCCTTCGCCAGCAGCGATGTCACGGTCATCGAAAACCCGGGCAAGGAGGACATGCGCATCACGGTCAGGCAAGGCGAGGAACTGACACGCTATGAGTCCACCGGGGAGATCGGCGAAGGTGGCGGGGTAAAGGCCGGCGTGACCTATCGCCTGCCGGACGGGCGGATGGTCTACGTGCCGGAGGGCTGAACGTTCCGGCACGTGGGCCGACCCGGGTGGACCGTGACATGGCGGATACTGCGCCTAGAATGCATCCACACCCTTGGGATGGAGATCTGGAGATGTTCAACCACATCATGGTCGGCACCAATGACATCGAGCGTTCGAAGGCGTTCTACAACACCGTGCTCGGAACTGTCTTCGGCGCTGCGCCGCCGCATGCCGACACCGCGGCATCCGGCCACAAGCGGCTCTTCTATCGTCATGAAGGCAGCACGTTCGCGGTGACCCAGCCCATCAACAACGAACCGGCGGCTCCCGCCAACGGCGCCACGGTCGCGTTCAAGTGTGCCTCGCCCGAGCAGGTCCAGGCCTTCCACGATATTGCCGTCATGAACGGCGCCACGTCCATCGAGGATCCGCCGGGGCTCAGGGTTGGCACCCTGGGTTCCCACCATCTCGCCTACGTGCTGGATCCGGATGGCAACAAGCTCTGCGCGATCTACCGCATGCGCTGAAACGCGGGCGGGCCATGCCCGGCGAAATTCCTGTAGCGCCGGGCCATGCCCGGCGAGCGCAGCGGCCGCCATACATTCCGCCGGGCATGGCCCGGCGCTACGGAACGTAACGATCGTCCTGGATTCCGCCGGGCATGGCCCGGCGCTACGACGCGCCGCGATGTCGCACCGCATCGTACGCACGCTCCAATGCAGCGGTGAAGCGCGCCTCCGTGGCCAGGGCACCGAACACCGTCGGCAGCGCCAGGAACGCCGGCACGTCATGCCGACCGTCGCCGGTGCTGGCAGCGCCGATGGCACGAAGCTGGCCATCCAGCGGATCCGCCAGCGCCACACCGGCCCGTGCCTGCTGACGGATGAAATGCAGCCACGCCGCCACCGGCATGCACAGCGCATCGATGCAGCGCCCCGCAGCCAGCGCATCGGCGATGGTGCCGAACAGGCGCACCGGGATCTTCTGCGATCCGTCCTGGGCGATCTGGATCAACTGGTGGCTCACCGCCGGGTTGCTGAAGCGCTGCAGGATCGCGTCGATATAGGTCTCCGGATCCAGCCCCGGTGGCAACGCCGTGCTGGCCGCGATGTCGCGCATCAACGCGGCCACGAACGGCCCCAATGCCGGGTCTGCCATGGCCTGGCCGACGGTTCGCAGGCCCTGCAGCAGCCCCAGGTAGGCCAGTGCGGAATGCGCCGCATTGAGCAGGCGCAGCTTGGCCCGGTCGTAACCGGCGATATCGTCACTCAGCGTCACCCCTGCCCGCTCCCAGTCCGGGCGCCCGTTGCAGAAACGGTCCTCCAGCACCCATTGCGTGTAGCGTTCGCGCTGTACCGGCCACGCATCATGCAGGCCCAGCACTTCATCCACGCTTTCGCGCAGGGCGTCGTCGGTGGCGGGGGTGATGCTGTCCACCATCGAACAGGGAAAGGTCACCTGGTCGGCGATCCAGCTGGCCAGCTCGGCATCCACCCGTTCGGCATACTGCAGCGTTGCCCGTCGCAGGCGATTGCCGTTGTCGGCCAGGTTGTCACAGCTGAGCACGGTATAGGGACGCTCACCGGCCGCATGACGGGCGCGCAGGCCCGCCACGATGTAACCGATCGCGCTGCGCGGCCGGTCCGGGGCAGCCAGGTCATGCGCGATGTCCGCATGTGCCATGTCCACGCCGTCGGCAGACAGGCAGTATCCCTTCTCGGTCACGGTCAGCGTGACCAGCCGTACCTGAGGGTCGGCCAGGCGCGCCAGCACCGCGTCCTGCTGTGTCCCGGCGAACAGCACTTCGCGGATCGAACCAATGACCCGCTGTTCCGGCTCCGCATCCAGCAGTGCCAGCGTATACAACCCGTCCTGCGGGGCCAGTGCGTCGGCGGTTGCCGGGCTGTGCAGCGACACCGCACAGATGGCCCAGCCGGGTTCGCCCGCCAGCAGGCCGTCCACGTACACCGCCTGGTGCGCACGATGGAAGGCACCAGCACCCAGGTGGACGATGCCGATCCGTGTCGCGTCACGCTGATAACCCGGACGGCGGACGCCGATGCGTGCGCTGTCCAGGGTGGCATCGGACAGGCGTGGCCGGTCCAGGGTGGAGGGCATGCTCATTCCGGGGTGACCTCGAACGCCGCACGCTGGCGGATATCACTGCTGGAGGCACCGACCTGCAGCTCGTAATGGCCCGGATCGACGACGTAACGTTGCCCCGCCTCGTCATAGCGGCGCAGGTCGGCCCCGGGATGCAGGGTGAACTGCAGCTCGCGTTCTTCACCGGGCCGCAGGGTGATGCGTTGCACGCCGCGCAGGTCCTTCAGTGACCGGCCCGTGCCGTCCTGCTGCCCACGGACATACAGCTGCACCACTTCGTCGCCGGCGCGTTCGCCACTGTTGCGCACCCGCACGCTGGCCTGCAGCGTACCGGCCGCGCCGACGCGGGTACGATCCAGGCGCAGCCCGTCGTACTGGAACGTGGTGTAGCTCAGCCCATGGCCGAACGGATACAGCGGCTCGCCGTCGAAGTAGCGGTAGGTCCGCCCCTGCATCGCGTAGTCCTCGAACGCCGGCATCAGCTGGTCGGCCTTGTAGAAGGTGATCGGCAGGCGACCGGCCGGATTGACGTCGCCGAACAGCACGTCGGCCACCGCATTGCCACCGCGCTGGCCGGGATACCAGGCCACCAGCAGCGCCGGCAGGTGTGCCTTGGCCCAGTCCACGCCCAGCGCCGAACCGGTGGTCAGCACCGCCACCACCGGCGTGCCGGTGGCCTGCATGGCCTCCAGCAGCTGCTGCTGCGTCGCCGGCAGCCGGATGTCGGTGCGGTCGCCACCGGCAAAGCCAGGGTAATCGACCTGCATCTCTTCGCCTTCCACGTCGCCGGTGAGGCCGCCGACGAACACCACCACGTTGGCATCGCGCGCGGCCTGCACGGCCTCTTCCAGCGGCGGCAGCGCCCCTGGCATCTCCCAGGCCAGGCGCACGCCGGCATCGCGCTCGCCTTCGAAATACTCCAGGCGCAGGTCGTACGCACGCTGGCCCTGCAACTGCAGCTCCACGCTTTCGGCCTGCAGGCGGTCGCTTTCCTTCCAGCGGTCGATCACCGGCTTGCCATCCAGGTATACGCGTACGCCGTCGTTGGCCGCTGCTTCCAGGCGGTAGGTTCCACTGCGTGGCGGAACCAGCTGGCCGCTCCAGCGGATGCTGAAGTTGTCATCCGGCAGGCTCTGCCTGGGGCCGACTTCGCCACGTGCACGCAGCGTATCGGTGGGCGACCCGCGGTCCCAGCGGAACGCGATCTGCGGATCGACGCGGACCAGCGCCGGAGTCCCGGCCAGGTCGCGGTTGGCGAAGTACTCGCCGCGCAGCCCGCGCTCGCTGCTGCCGGCCGCGGGACGCAGGTACCGTGGCTCGATCAGCGGCGTCGCTGCGGGATCGCTGCGCCCCTGCACCAGGTCGGCGCCACGCGCATGCACCACCTCGGCCTGCGGCACTGCCTCGCGGATGCCCTGCAGGATCGTCACCGGGGCGGCCGGGGTACCGTAGTAGTTGCCCAGCAGCGCCATGGTGTCATCGGCAGTGGGGCCGACCACTGCAATCCGCTTGAGCGTGCGTGGCAGCGGCAACAGCCCGTCGTTCTTCAGCAGCACGATGGATTCCTGCGCCACCTTGCGCGCCAGCGCATCGTGTCCGGGCGACTGGTTGGCCGTATACGGGATGCGCTGCCAGCGTACTTTTTCCGCTGGGTCGAACATGCCCAGGCGCATGCGCGTAGTGAACAGCTGGGTCACCGCGGCATCCACCGCCTGTTCGCTGAGCAGGCCCTTGTGCACCGCTACCGGAATCGACTGGGCATAGGTGTTGCCGCAATCCAGCTGGGTTCCGTTGCCAACCGCCAACGCGGCCGCTTCTTCGGGCGTGGCGACGATACGATGGTTCTTCCAGATATCGACCACCGCCCAGCAGTCGGACACCACGTAGCCCATGAAGCCCCACTGCGTGCGCAGCGTGTCCTGCAGCAGGAAGCGGCTGGCGCTGGCGGACTCGCCGTAGACACGGTTGTAGGCGCCCATCACCGAGGCGACATGGGCCTCCTTCACCAGTGTCTCGAAGGCCGGCAGGTAGGTGTCATACAGGTCGCGACGACTGGGTGCGACGTCGAAATGGTGGCGGTCCGCCTCCGGACCGCTGTGCACCGCGAAGTGCTTGGCGGTGGCGTCCAGCTTGCGGTACACCGGATCGTCGCCCTGCAGGCCCTGCACGAAGGCAACGCCCAGCCGCGCGGTCAGCCACGGATCCTCGCCATAGGTTTCCTGGCCACGGCCCCAGCGGGGATCACGGAAGATGTTGATGTTCGGTGACCAGTACGTCAGGCCCTGGTAGCGGCCGTGTTTGCCTTCGGCAACGAAGCGATGGTGCTTGGCCCGCGCTTCGTCGCTGATGGCGGTGGCGACCTGGCCCAGCAGCGGTACGTCGAAGGTCGCGGCCATGCCGATCGCCTGCGGGAATACCGTGGCACCGCCGGCGCGGGCCACCCCATGCAGGCCTTCATTCCACCAGTCATAGGCCGGCACGCCGAGGCGCTCGATCGCCGGTGCGTCGTTCTGCATCTGCGCTGCTTTCTCTTCCAGCGTCATGCGTGCAACCAGCGCGCTGGCACGTTGCTCGAACGATGCGTCGCCATCCAGCCATGGGCGATCGTCGGCGGACACCGGCATGCAGGCCAGTACCAGCGCCATCGTCAACGGGGTCCGGTGGCGCAGCAGGTAACTGAAACGATTGCGGGACATGCAGGCGACTCCTGTCGGGTTCATGGGGTCCGCTCGTCGCGGGTATGGGGACCAAGCGTGGCGCCGACGAAGCCACCGGCATGGTCGGTGCTCAGCACCCGGCCATCGGCCTCGGACAGCAGCACATCGTGGCCATGCGCATCGTGGTGGCCAAAGCGGTAACGCGCGCCATCAGCGGCGACGGTCAGCACGATGGCCTGTCGTCCTGGCGGCAAGGGCTGGCGCGCCACCACGACGGCCGGGCCGTCGCCGTCGCGCTTTTCAAGGAACAGTTCATCGCCCTGTCGCTGGCGACGCACGCCGAGGTAGTACCAATGGCGTTCGTTCTGGAACACCGCCAGGCCAGCGCTGGCACCGCGGGCGGGCAGCTGCAGCGCGATGCTGGCGTCGAAACGCAGATGCTGCTGGCGCCGGGCCAGGAAGCTGGGATTGCGCAGCGAGGACAGGTCCTCGCGACGCGGGCGCAGCAACAGGTGGCCCGGCCGCGAATGCAGGTCGACCCAATCCTGCGTCGGCACCCGCAGGAACGACCATTCGTGCCGCAGCGTGCGGGCGTCGAATCCATCGCGCCAGGTGAAATTGCCGCTGTTGGGCGCCTGCTGCACCGGGCCGCGGGCGAACCCCGGGGCCGGCAGCGCATACGGAATGGCGGCGCCGGGCGGCAGGACAAGCGGCCACCCGTCCTGCCATTGCACCGGCAGCAGGAAGGTTTCGCGGCCGGTGTTGTAGTGGCGCTGTCCGTAGGTGCGGCTGGCCAGGAACAGGGCCCACCAGCTGCCATCGGGCCCCTGCACCAGGTCGGCATGGCCTGCGTTGATGATGGGCAGCCGACGTCCTGCCGGCAGGTCGCGCTGGGTCAGGATCGGGTTGCCGGGAAAGGCTTCATAGGGACCCAGTACGTGGCGGCTGCGCAACACCACCTGCGAATGCTGCGGACCGGTCCCGCCCTCGGCGGCGGACAGCACGTACCAGCCGTCCCTCTTGTACAGGTGCGGCCCTTCTATCCAGATCGGATTCGCTGCCGGGTCCACGCCACCGTCCACCAGCACCGTGGCCGGGCCCTGCGTGCGGCCGGCGTCGACGTCGATGCGCCGGATCCAGACCGCGCGATGGCCGTCGTAGCGCGCCGGGCCGGCGGGCGCATCATTGTTGAGCAGGTAAGCCTGGCCGTCGTCGTCGAAGAACAGCGAAGGATCGATGCCGGCGACGTCCGGCAGCCACGTTGGATCCGACCACGGGCCGGCGGGATCGGTTGCACTGGCGATGAAATTGCCGCCGCTGTCCACGGCGGTGCCGACCACATGGAAGCGACCTGCATGGAAGGCGATGGCCGGTGCGAAGATCCCGCGCGACACGCCAAGGCCGTCGAAATCCAGCAGGCCGGGGCGGTCGATGACATGGCCGATCTGCCGCCAGTGCACCAGGTCGGTGCTTTCGTGCACGGGAATGGCAGGGAAATAGCCGAAGCTGGAGTTGACCAGGTAGAAGCGGCCATTGGCCGCCACCACGCTCGGATCGGCGTTGAAACCGGCCAGCACCGGGTTGCGGAAGTGGCCTTCCGGCAACGTGCTGGCGAAAGCTTCGTCCTCGCCGCGGTATTCAAACCAGTCAAATACCGTCGGCCGCAGCGCACCGGCGTCCGCAGCCGCGATGGGCGCCGCACCCTGCCCGGCCGCGCCCTGCGCGCCCACCGCCAGCAGCAGGGCCACAAGCCACCACGCGCACGCCCTTCCCTGCCCCCGGCGCATGCTCACCAGTCCCACATCGCGCCGTCTTCCAGGCGCGCGACCGGCAACTGCTTCGGCGCATACGGATACTTCGCCGCCAGTGCCTCGTCGATGTCCACGCCATGCCCGGGAGTGTCGCCCACGTGCAGGCGGCCACCGCGCAGCACATAGTCGTGCGGGAACACCGCGTCGGTTTCGTCGGTATGGAACATGTACTCCTGGATGCCGAAGTTCGGTACCCAGGTATCGAAATGCAGGGCCGCGCCCATGGTCACCGGCGACAGGTCGGTGGCGCCGTGGAAGCCCGTACGCACCTGGTGCAGGGCAGCGAAATCAGCCAGGCGACGCAGGTGGGTGATGCCGCCGCCGTGCACGATGGTGGTACGGATGTAGTCGATCAGCTGGTTTTCGATCAGGTGCTTGCAGTCCCATATCGAGTTGAACACCTCGCCCACCGCAAGCGCGGTGACCGAGTGCTGGCGGATCAGCTCGAAACCCTTCTGGTTTTCGGCCGGGGTGGCGTCCTCCAGCCAGAACAGGCGGTAGGGCTCGACGCTGCGGGCCAGTCGCGCGGCCTCGATCGGGCTCAACCGGTGGTGCACGTCATGCAGCAGTTCCACCTGCGGGCCATGGTCGGCGCGCAAGCGGGCGAACAACTGCGGCACCACGTCCAGATAACGCGCGGTGTTCCATACCGTTTCCGCAGGCAGCTCGCTTTCGGCCGGCTCATAGCCCTTTCCGCTGGAGATGCCATACGCCTTCTTGACGCCCGGCACGCCGCATTGCGCGCGCACCGCCAGGAAGCCCTGTTCGATGAAGCGCCCCACTGCATCGGATGCCTCGGCGATGTCGCGGCCATTGGCATGACCATACACCAGCGCCCCTTCGCGCGAACGTCCGCCCAGCAGCTGGTACAGCGGCATGTCGGCCATCTTGCCGAGGATGTCCCACAGCGCCACGTCCACTGCCGCGATGGCGCTCATGGTCACCGGGCCACGACGCCAGTACGCACCGCGGTAGAGGAACTGCCACATGTCCTCGATGCGGCCAGCATCGCGGCCGATCAGGTTGGGCAGCACGTGGTCCTGCAGGTAGGACGCCACGGCCAGCTCACGGCCGTTCAGCGTGGCATCGCCGATGCCATGCACGCCCGAACGCGTGGTGATCTTCAGGGTGACGAAATTTCGCCCTGGCGACGTGACGATGACCTTGGCGTCGACGATCTCGCGGTCGCGCGACGAGCCGTGGGAAGGGGCGGTGGAAGCTGCGTTGCTCATGATGGGTTCCGCTGGGTTCATTCGATCGGGAGTTCGAAGGGACCGGCCGGCAGGCCGTCCCTGTCGTAGAGGGTGACTACCGGGCTGTCGGCCCATCCGTAACGCACGCGCTGCGCGCCGGTGACCGCGCCGGCGTGCAGGTACACGCGATCGCCATCGATGCGCGCGGTGGCGTAACGGCAGCTTTCCTGCGTGGCGCCACACAGTTCGAAGCCCACCGGACCGGCACCGCCATAGGCCACCAGGCCATCACCGGTCTGCGCGAATTCCACGCTGACCCGGTCGCCCTGCCGGCGCGCGTGCAGGGCGACCGGACCGGAGGCGGACAGCGTTTCGCCGTACACCACGTGGCGGGCGGCACGCGCCAGGCGACGCCCCACGTCCTGCTTGTTGGCCGGGTGGATGTCACCGCGTTCGCCCAGGTCGATGGCCACCGCCAGGCCCGAATGCGCATCATCGGCGACGGTACGCCGCTGCGCCTCGCGCAGCCGCGCCCATTCGCTGTCCTGCGGGTGCAGTGGCGCCGCGCCGTAGTTGGCCAACTGCACCACCAGCAGCGGCAGTTCGCTGCCGAAACGGGCACGCAGGTCGTCACGATAGGCGGCCAGCAGCGCCGCGTACTGGTCAGGCTGGAACGTGTTGGATTCGCCCTGGTACCAGACCGCACCGCGCAACCCATAGCCCGCCAGCGGCGAAATCATGCCGTTGTACAACCCGGCCAGGCCGCTGGTCGCCATCCACGGCGCGGTGGGCGGCGTGCCCACGTCGGCCGGCGCTGGTTGCCCTTGCCAGTCCTGCAGCGGTACGCGCGTGCCATCGTCCAGCACTAATGCCTGGCGCTCCGGTGGCCCGCCGATGCCGCCTTCGCGGTAGGTGTTGAGTACGTTGACCACGATCCGGTTCGTGCCCGGTTGCAGCACGCCTGCCGGCACCGCATAGGCGCGCGGCGCATCGGCGCCGGCGTCGCTGCCGACCGCCTTGCCGTTGATCCACGTCATGTCCACTTCATCCACCGGCCCCAGCTGCAGCGTGGCATGCAGCGCTGCCTGCGCCGGCGTCAGCCGTGCGGTGGCGCGGTACCAGTGCATGCCCACGACATCCTGCTGTTGCGGATCGATCCAGCGCACCGATGGCTGCACATCCTTCCAGCTGGCGGCTGCCTCGTCCTGCCAGGGAAGCTGGCCGCCGGCGACCGCCGGTTGCCGTTGCCACCATGCCTGCCACAGCTTGCCCCAGCCTGCGATGGCCTGGGCGGGATCGCGTTCGCGCTGCTCCAGTACATCCAGCTGCGCTGCGTAGTCGCCAAGTCCACGCAGCGCAGGCGCGCTCAGCCAGGCCTGGATGCGGGTACCCCCCCATGAAGCGTGGACCAGGCCGATCGGTACGCCGACCACCGGCTGCAGTTCACGGCCGAAGTAATAGCAGGCCGCGGAGAAATCACGGACGCTGTCCGGGCTGGCCAGCTGCCACCGCGGCGCCTTGGCGAACCGTGCCAGCGGTTCCGCGCTGGCCTGCTTTTCCACCTGCAGCAGGCGCAGCTGCGCATTGCCGGCACTGGCGATCTCCGACCGCGAATCCAGGCTGCGGTGGACCTGCAGTTCCATGTTCGATTGCCCACTGCACAGCCACACATCGCCCAGCAGGATGTCCTGCAGCTGCTGCACCTGCGCGCCCGCGCGCACCTCCAGTCGATACGGTCCACCTGCGCCCAGCGCAGGCAGCTGCAGGCGCCACTGCCCCCGTGCATCGGCACGCGTGCGCGCATCCTGCATGCCCAGCCGTACATGCACCTCTTCACCGGCAGGTGCCTGTCCCCACAACGGAATCGGCTGGTCGCGCTGCAGCACGGCATGGTCGCCGAAAGGAGCCGACAGCAGCGGCTCGTCGGCCACCACGGTGCCGGCACTGCAGGCCAGCACCACGGCGACTACAAGGCGGGGAACACAGGTCGCGGACATGGTCAGATTCCTGGAGCGAACGGGAACGAGAGCGACTGGTAATACGACAGCGGATGCGCCGGTGGCGCCTGTCCGGCCGGCAACGGACGCTGGCTCAGGCTCTGGAAGTACGCCACGCAGGCATCGCGCCACCATTGCGCTTCGTCCTGCTGGATGGCCAGGAACGCGGCGACTTCGCGATGCCGCTCCGGATCGACGTAGGCGGCAAGGCCATCCCAGGTGCCGCGCATCGCGGCGACTTCGTCGACACCGTGCCCGTAACGGATCACCAGTTCGTCCCACAGCGTGCGGCCGGAGGCCATGCGGTGGTCCCAGCGGACATGGTGGAACCACAGCAGGTACTGCTCGGGTACGGTAGCCAGGTTGCCGTACTGGCGCGCCAGTGGCGCCGCGTACTGGCCCACTGCATCGCTTCCACCGGCACTGCGGTCGAAGCCGATGCCATCGGCGCCGGCGCGGTGGTAATACACCGGATCCCAGTCCGGGCGTTCGCTGCCGGCATCCCACGGGGCAGGCCCATAGTGATGGCTGCGCCCCATCAGGTGGGCCAGGCCCAACGGCGTCATGTAATCCACCACCGCCTCGTGTGAGCGCATCATCATCGCCAGCGCCGGGGCAACGAAGGCTGGATCGTTGGAGAACGTCATGCGCAGCCATTCTTCGGCGATGCGGCCGGCATCGTCCATCGGATCCCACGCCAGGCGGCCGAACGCATACCAGTTGGCCTGGTCGAACTGCGAGCCGCTCCAGTTGCGGTCGCTGCCGATGTTGGCCACCCCGGCCATGCCGGTCAGCCTCGACTTCTGCAGCGAACCGTCGACCACCCTGGCCACGGTGGATCCCTTGCCCTGCACGTAGGTGTCGGCGCGCAGCGTCTCTTCGTACATCGGCCCGAGGTAGGCCAGGTGGGTGGCGAAGCCCAGGTATTCCTTGGTTATCTGGAACTCCATCATCAGCGGTGTCTTCGGCATGGCACCGAACAGCGGATGGAACGGTTCACGTGGCTGGAAGTCGATGGCGCCGTTCTTGACCTGCACCAGCACGTTGTCGCGGAAGCTGCCGTCCAGCGGCACGAACTCGTCATACGCCTGCTTGGCACGGTCCGGCGAGGTCTCATGCGAATACACGAACGCCCGCCACATCACGATGCCATCGTGGGGTGCCAACGCATCGGCCAGCATGTTGGCGCCGGCGGCATGGCTGCGGCCATAGTCCTGCGGGCCCGGCTGGCCTTCGGAATTGGCCTTGACCAGCAGGCCACCGAAGTCGGGAATGTAGCGGTAGATCTCATCCACCTTGTCCTTCCACCAGCGCTGTACGGCCGGGTCCAGCGGATCGGCGGTCGGCAGCCCACCGATCTCGATCGGCGCACTGAAACGCGCGCTCAGGTAGACGCGGATACCGTAGGGGCGCATCACCGACGCCAGCGCCGCGGCCTTTTCCAGGTACATCGGAGTCAGGCTGAGCGCATTGGCGTTGACGTTGTTGAGCACCGTGCCGTTGATGCCGATCGAGGCATTGGCGCGCGCGTAATCGGTGTAACGCGGATCCAGCCAGCCCGGCAGCTTCTGCCAGTCCCACAACGACTGCCCGGCGTAGCCCCGCTCCACGCTGCGGTCCAGGTTGTCCCAGTGGTTCAACACGCGGCGCTGGATCTTCGGCGACTGGCGCAGGTCGACATCGGCCAACGGCTGCGTTGTCTGCACCAGGCGCAACAGGTGGAAGACACCGTGCAGGGTGCCGACATCGCTGTTGGCGGCCACCACGATGCCGCCCTGGCCGCCTTGTTGCAGGTGCCGGATCAGGTAGCCCTCTTCGCCCAGGTCCTGCAGCGGCAGGTGCAGGGCCGCGATCCGTGGCGATGATGCCGGCGTGCCGACCTGCACGATGGGCTGTCCAACCGCTGCGGCCCCTGCTGCCGTCGCGCCCAGCAACCCCTGCAAGCCACGGACCAGTTCGTCCCGTGCCGCACGTTGCACCGGCGTATCGGCCGGCGCGTCGACGCCGCCCAGTTGCTGGCGGTATGCCTGCGCCTGCGCTGACGGCAGCGGCAGGTAGCGCAGCCACAGCTCATGGCCATCCTCGGCGGCAACCGGCCATGCCACCAGCAGGCTGGCCAGCACCAGCAGCATCGTGGCGATGCGCCTGCCCCGCCCTGCCTTCATCGACGCGGACGGTGCACCGACCGGGGTATCGCTGCCAACGGGGAACTGCGTACCAGCAGACATCATGTTGCCTCCACGGGATCCATCAAAGGGGTGTTGCTCGCCGCTGTGTTCGGTTACCGCTACCATGCCGGGACGTCCGCAGCGGCCATCGCACGTCATGGCCCGGGTCGCGGCACCACTTTCCGAGGGTCGATACGTGAGCAACGACAGGAAATCCATCCGCCGCAAGAGCCACGGCATCACCATCGACGAGGTCGCCAGCCTGGCCAAGGTCTCGCCGATGACCGTGTCGCGGGTGGTCAACGGCAAGGGAAACGTCCGCGACTCGACCCGCGAACGCGTGATGCGCGCGGTCGACAAGCTGGGCTACACCCCTAACCTGGCCGCCAGCACGTTGGCCGCCGCGCAGAACACGCGCATCGCGTTGATCTACAGCAACCCAAGTGGCGCCTACCTGCGCGAACTGCTGGTCGGCGTGCTGCACGTGGCGTCGCGCACCGCCATCCAGCTGGTGATCGACTACTGGGATGAAATGGACGCCGCCGACGAGCGCAAGGCCGCCCGCCGCCTGGCCAAGGGTGTGTCCGGGGTAATCCTGCCGCCGCCATTGTGCGAATCGCATGCCGCCGTGCAGGAACTGGTGAAAGCCAACGTGCCGGTGGTGGCGATCGCTTCCGGACGTTTCCACGACCGCATTTCCTGCGTGCACATCGACGAATTCCGCGCCGCCCGCGAGATGACCGAACACCTCATCGCGCAGGGCCACCAGCGCATCGGCTTCATCAAGGGCCGCGATGACATGACCGCCAGCGAGCTGCGTTTCGAAGGCTTCCGCGCCGCACTGGAAGCGCACGGGCTGCCGTTGGACAGGCACCTGGTGCAGGCCGGCAACTACACCTACCGCTCCGGCCTGCAGGCGGCCGAGAAGCTGCTGTCGCGCCGCGTGCTGCCCAGCGCCATCTTCGCCAGCAACGACGACATGGCCGCCGCCGCGGTATCGGTGGCGCACCGTCGCGGGCTGGAAGTGCCGCGCGACCTGTCGGTGGTCGGTTTCGATGACAGCTCTTCGGCCACCACGGTCTGGCCCGAACTGACCACCGTCCGCCAGCCGATCGGTGCGATGGCCGATGCCGCCGTCGATGTCCTGCTGCGCAGCATCCGCAGCGGCGAACAGGGCGAACGCAGCATCGTCGACGAAGTATTCGGCCACCAGCTGGTGGAACGCCAGTCGGTGGCCCCGCCGCCGCGGACGACGACGGGGCGTGGCAGGACGGGATGAGGTCACTGGCATCGCCCGTCCCTGCCCGGCTCAGCGCAGCAGGTACTGGTTGACCAGGTTTTCGTACGCTTCCTGGCGGCCGCTGGTCTGCGCCGGCTCACCGGCACCGCGGGCCAGGTCGGCGATGGCCGCCAGGTCCAGCCTGCCCTCGGCGAATGCCTTGCCATTGCCGCCATCGAAGCTGGCGTAGCGCTGCTGGCGCCACTGCTCCAGCGGCGATGTGGTCAGCAGCCCATGGGCGACCTCAAGCCCGCGCGCGAACGCATCCATGCCGCCGATATGCGCGATGAAAAGATCCTGCATGTCGGTGGATTCACGGCGCGGCTTGGCATCGAAGTTCAACCCGCCTTCCAGCCCGCCCTGGCGCAGCACCACCAGCATCGCGCCGATGGTGTCGTACAAGTCGGTCGGGAACTGGTCGGTGTCCCAGCCATTCTGCGGGTTGCCGCGGTTGGCATCGATGCTGCCCAGCAGCCCTGCATCGGACGCCACCTGCAGGTCGTGCTGGAAGGTGTGCCCGGCCAGCGTGGCATGGTTGGCTTCGATGTTGAGCTTGAAATCCTTTTCCAGGCCGTGCTGGCGCAGGAAACCGGCCACGGTGGCGCTGTCGAAATCGTACTGGTGGTTCATCGGCTCCATCGGCTTGGGCTCGATCAGGAAGTTGCCCTTCAGCCCGATGCTGCGGCCATGGTCGCGTGCCGCCGCCAGGAAACGCGCGAAGTTTTCCAGTTCGCGCTTCATGTCGGTGTTGTGCAGGCTCGAATAGCCCTCGCGGCCACCCCAGAACACGTAGTGCTCGCCGCCCAGTTCGACGGTGGCTTCCAGCGCCGCCTTGACCTGGATGGCCGCGCGCGAGACCACCGCGAAATCCGGATTGGTGCCCGCACCGTTCATGTAGCGCGGGTGCGAGAACAGGTTCGCGGTGCCCCACAGCAGCTTCATGCCGGTGGCATCCTGGCGTTGCTTGGCCAGCCCGACCATGTGCTTGAGGTTGCGCTCGTATTCGCCGATGTCCTCGGCATCCGGTGCCAGGTCGATGTCGTGGAAACACCAGAATGGCGTGCCCAGCTTGGTGAAGAATTCGAATGCGGCATCCACCTTGGCTTCGGCGGTGGCCATCGGCGAGCCGGATTCCCATGGGAACCGGCGGGTGCCGGGACCGAACGGGTCGTGGCCGGCATTGCCGAAGGTATGCCAGTAGCAGGTGGCGAAGCGCAGGTGCTCGGCCATGGTCTTGCCGCCGATCACCCGGTTGGCGTCATACACCTTGAACGCCAGCGGGTTGTCCGATTCGCGGCCTTCGAAGCCGATGCGGCCGATGCCGGGGAAGTATTCCTTTGCGCCGATGAAGAGGCTGGTCATGGTCAATCCTTCATTGCTGGGGGGATGGGGTCAGGCGTACAGCGGAGTGATCGCCTGCAGGTAGGTCTGGAAACGCTGGTAGCCGGCGGCATAGGCCGCGACATGCTCCGGGTTGGGTCGCGTGGACAGGGCCTCGTCCACCTGCAGGTGCGCAAGCACCACGTCGGCCAGCGTGTCGGCGGCGCCCGTGGCGCGCTGGTGGGCCCACAGCGCCTGCAGCGCGGCACCGAACGCGGCACCCTCGGGCTGGCTGGGCACCACCACCGGCAGGTCGAACACGTCGGCCACCAGTTGGCGCCATTGCGCGCTCTTGCTGCCGCCGCCGGTGAGCAGCACGGTGTCGAAGGAGAGCCCGGCATCGACGAAGGCGTCATAGCCATTGCGCAGGCTGTAGGTCGCCCCTTCCATCGCGGCGCGGTAGTGATGCGCGGCAGTGGCGTTGTGCAGGTTCATGCCGAACAGGCTGGCACGCGCCCCGGGCAGGTCCGGCGTGCGTTCGCCATTGAAGAACGGCAGCATCACCAGGCCATCCGCACCCGGCGCCGTGCTGGCGATGGCCGCTTCGGCCCCGCTACGGTCGAGCTGGAACAGCCGCGCGGTGGTTTCGGTGGCGACGGTGCAGTTCATCGTGCAGATCAGCGGCAACCAGCCACCGCTGGAGGAACAGAACGCTGCCCAGCGTGCCTGCGCATCGACCACCGGATGGTCGGCAAAGGCGAACAGCGTGCCTGAAGTGCCCAGGCTCATCGTCAAGCGGCCCGGCACCACGTTGCCGGTGCCGATCGCGGCCATCATGTTGTCGCCGCCACCGGTGGTGACCAGCACGCCTGCGGGCAACTGCAGCAGGCCCGCGACAGCCGGCAGCAGTGCGAACGTGGTGCCGGCTTCGACCAATGGCGGCAGCGCATCGCGCAGGTCGCGCCGGTCGTCGATCGCACGCAGCATCGGCTCGGACCAGCTGCGGCTGCGCACGTCCAGCCAACCGGTGCCGGACGCATCGCCGGCTTCCATGAAGCGCTCACCGGTCAGCCAGAAGTTCACGTAGTCATGCGGCAGCAGGATGCTGGCCATTGCCGCGTAGGCATCGGGACGATGCACGCGCGTCCATGGCAGCTTCGAGGCGGTGTAGCCGGTGAGGATCGGGTTGCCGGCCAGCTCCACGCTGCCAGCGACGCCACCCACCGCCTGCATGATCGCCTCGGACTCGGCATGCGTGCTGGTATCGCACCACAGCTTCACCGGCGCGGTGACGTCGCCGTCGGCCGATAGCGCAACGAAGCCGTGCTGCTGGCCGGAAACGGCGATGGCACGCACGCGCAGGCGCTGGCCTGGCTCAAGCGCGGCAAAGCAGGACTGGATCGCATCGATCCACCAGCGCGCCTCCTGTTCGCGGGTGCCGTCGTCACGACTGGTCAGTTCCAGCGCTGCGGCGGTGGTGGCGACCACGGCGCGTGCCTGCGGATCATAGGCCACCAGCTTGACGCCCTGCGTGCCCACATCCAGGCCGATGAACAGGCCGTCTTCGCGTGTTGGAACGGTTTCAGCCATGGACCTGTCCTGTGAATGGTAGCGCTATCATAAAAATATCCAAAAAAAGGCGGATGTCTCTTCCGCTGCATTTCCAGATGCAGATGCACGATGCCATCTGCATGGCCCTACTCTAAGCAAGAACGGGCACAAAGCCATGCTGCAGCGCGCAAGCGCTCCCCTGCCATGGCACCGCGATCATCCCTGCTACTCGAACACCCAGTCGAACCAGGTGCCGACCTGGTCGCCCGCAGCCAGCACGCCAGGCACCAGGTTGAACGCGTCCGGCGGCCCGGTCTGCGGCTCCACGCAGGTGGCATGCGCGGGTTCGTCGAATACCACCCAGTGATCACTGCCGGCGCGCAGCGTCAACACCTGGCCGCCACGTCGCAGCAACACCGGCTGCGTGTTGAGGAAGCAGTCGTCCCACGGCCGTGCCGGCACCTCGACGACCGGCAGCCGCGCGATGCCATCGGCGTCACGTGGATAGCAGGCGGTGGGCGCGAACTGAAGCTGGCCTGGCTTGCGGAACCACGGATGCCAGCCCAGCACCGGCATCGGCATCGGCCTGGCGCCGGCCTGCACGCTCAGCTCCAGGTGCAGGCGTGGTCCGTCGATGGCGATACGTTGCCGGGCACTGCCGCCGAACGGCCACTGCGTTCCTTCGCCCAGCGCCAACGACAATATGCATTCCCGTGCCGTCGCCTGCTCCACCTGCCATGGCAGGCGATAGCCGACCCCATGGATGGCATGGGCACCCAGCGAAGGAGGCAGCTGCACGTCGCGCCCGTCGAAGCGGAATCGCCCCCCGCGCACGCGTCCGGCCCACGGCAGCATCGGATAACACCCCCACGCGATGGCAGCTGCCTCGACGCCGTCAGCACCCACCAGCCATGGCTGCCCTGCATGCACCACCTGGGCGAGCCGCCCGCCGGCCTGCGGTGCCACGCTGACGGCCAGCGGCCCGTCGCGCAGTTCGATCAACGGGCCAACCGCCAGCGGCAAGTGGGCAGCGTCACTCGCCATAGGGGTGCAGCGTGCGGATACGTCCATCCGGCTCATGGTGCAGTTCGGCGACTTTCATGTTGCGCAGGTGGGTCACGCCTCCGGACAGGATGCTGTCGTGGTAGTAGAGCCACCAGCGGCCTTCGAACTGCACGATCGAATGATGGGTGGTCCAGCCCAGTACCGGTGTCAGGATCACGCCTTCATAGCGGAATGGTCCATACGGATTGTCACCGACCCCATAGCACAGCAGATGCGTGTCACCGGTCGACCAGGACAGGTAATAGCGACCCTGGTGGTGGTGCAGCCACGGGCCTTCGAAGAAGCGCCGTGCATGGTCGTCCGCGCGCAGCGGCTGGCCGGCTTCGTCCAGGATCACCACCTCGCGCGTCGGCTCGGCCAACTGCGTCATGCCGGCCGCCAGCCGCCCTACCCGTGGGCCCAGCGCCGGCGCGGCGCCTGTCGGCTCCACGTGCGCGCTGTCGTAATGGTTGTCGCGGTAATGCTGCAACTGGCCGCCCCAGATGCCACCGAAATACAGATAGTGTTCGCCATCATGGTCGGCGAACACCGCCGGGTCGATGGAATAGGTCCCCTCCATGGCTGTCGCTTCGGCCTGGAATGGGCCCTCCGGACGCGGGCTGCTGGCGACGCCGAGGCGGAACCGGCCGTCGGCGGCCTTCGCCGGGAAATACAGGTAATACGTGCCGTCACGAAACGCGGCATCCGGCGCCCACATCTGCTTCTCGGCCCACGGCACGTCATCGATGTCCAGCGCGACGCCGCAGTCCTCGGCCGGGCCTTCCGGCGTCGCCATCCGGAAGACGTGGTAATCGCGCATGCCGAAGTGGTCGCCGTTGTCATTGAACGCCACGCCGGCATCGATGTCGTGCGAGGGATACACGTACAGCTGGCCCTGGAAAACATGCGCGGACGGATCGGCCGTGTACATGTGGGTGACCAGCGGTGCGGACAGGGCCGAGGCCTGCAGGTCCTGCAACTGCCGGGGATCGAGTCGTTTGCTCATCGTAGGGTCTTTCGTAGGGGGATGGATCAGGCTGCGGTGCGACGTGCACCCAGCTCCTGTTCGATGCGGGCCTCCAGCGGCCGGTCGATGCGGTACAGGAACAGCAGGGCGATCGCGGCGAGGAAGGGAATCGCGCTGTACAGGCTCACGGTCAGGCGTATGCCCTGGGCGACGCCCGGCAGCTGCACCGGTGCCGCCGCGTCATAGCCATGGCCCGCAAGGATCGCGGCAACCAGCGCGCCGCCGATGCTCAGCCCAATCTTCAGTCCGCACAGCATCGCCGAGAAGATGATCGCGGTGGCGCGGCGATGGTTCTTCCATTCGGAGTAATCGGCGACGTCGGCGATCATCGCCCACAGCAATGGCGTGGTGATGCCGTAGAAGAACCCGTGCAGGATGTACGCCATCACCACCGTGCCCACTGCCTGTGGCGGGAAGAACCAGAAAGCCAGCAGGCACAGCGTGGCCAGCAGCAGCGCCGCGCCGAAGGTGTCGCGCTTGCCGAAGCGGTCGGCGAAGGACTTGGAACAGCCGATGCCGACGATCATGAAGATGATGCCGGCCGCACTGAACAGGCTGAACGCCGACGTCGCCGGATCCTTGGGCCAGTGGAATCCCTCCAGGCCCATGCCGCGCAGGGTGCCGTCGACAGCAGCAAGCGCGTGGTTGAAGCCGACCTGCTGGATGAAGGCCGACAGCGCCTGTTCGTCGAGGTAATAGCGGAAGTAGTACACGTACATGCCACCCTTCAACGCCAGGGTGATGAATACCAGGATGGTCAGCAGCAGCATGATCCGCCACGGGCCATTGTTCACCAGGTCCGACAGGTCCTGGCGCACGCTGGAAGACTGCTCCACGGCCGGCAGCACGCGTTCGCGCGTGGTGAAGAAGGTGATCAGGAAGAACACCGTGCCGACCACCGCGAACAACGCCATGGCGTGTTCGAAGCCGCGTGCGCGGTCGCCGTCGCCCAGCACCAGCACCAGCGGCAACAGCAGCACCTGGATGATGAACTGCGCGATCATCACCGCGACGAAGCGCCAGGAAGACAGGCTGTTGCGCTCGGCCATGCTGCCGGTCAACACGCCACTCAGTGCCGAGTACGGCAGGTTGTTGGCCACGTACACCAGCATCAGCAGCGTATAGGTGGCCAGTGCATACACCACCTTGCCCTGTGGGCCGAAATCCGGCGTGCTGAACGCTGCCAGTGACAGCGCACCGAACGGCACCGCCGTCCACAGGATCCACGGCCGGAACCGGCCCCAGCGGGTACGCGTGCGGTCGGCCACCAGGCCCAGCACCGGCGTGAACACGAAAGCACCCAGCAACCCGACCACGAAGATGATCTTGGCCGCCGTGGCCGGTGGTATGCGGTAGACGTCGGTGTAGAAGAACGCCAGGAAAGTCACCAGCGTCTGGAAGATCAGGTTGGCGGCCAGGTCGCCCAGGCTGTAGCCGAATTTTTCAAGGGAGGACAGCTTTTCCGTTGCCTGGTTCATGGATCCTGGAAGCCCGTGGAGCGTGCTGCGTGGAAAGACGCCGCGTCCGCCTGCCCCGGAGTGCGGCGGACGCGGCAAAGCACAACCCTTCCCTGCGCGGCCTAGAAGGAGCCGCGCAGGCCGAGCATGATGGTGCGGCCCGGATCGTAGATATCGTTCACCGCGTTGGAATACCAGAAGTTGGAGCGCTGCGTCTCGCCGGTCAGATTGACCACGTTGAGCGTGATCTGCGGCTTGGACCAGACGTTCTCCAGCGTGTAGCTGGCCGACAGGTCCCACTGCCCGCGCGATTCGCCGATGATCTGGGCATACGGGATGCCCTGCTGGTTCGGCCCGGTGCCGACGATGGCATCGGTATGGTTGTACGACGCACGCACCGAGAACGGTCCGCGCTCGAAGTACGCCGTGGCGTTCCACAGCTTCGGCGCGATGCCGTACAGGTTGCCGGTCAGCTGGTCGGCATCATTGCCTTCGGTGGACAGGTCGATGTCGGTGTAGTTGGCCATGATGCCCAGGCCATCCAGCAGGAAGTCCAGGGGCTGCACCCAGATCAGCTCCCAGCCACGCACGTTGACCGTGGCATCGGCGTTGACCTGCTGCTGCACGATCACCGTCGCCGCGTCCGGGCCGCCGCGTGCGGCGATCGCCGACTGCTGGTCCGGGGTCAGGTCGGCATACGGGATTCCCAGCTGCGAGAACGGGATGGTGTTGGTGCCCTGGTAGGTGTAGCCCTCGATGCGCTTGTTGAACAGGCTCAGGCCGATCATGCCTTCGCCGCCGGTATACCACTCGCCGCCCAGGTCGAAGTTGGTCGACACGTACGGCGTCAGGTTCGGGTTGCCCTGGCTGGCGTTGAGCGCGGACAGGTCGGTGAAGGTGGTGTTGGGCAGCATCGAGCTGGGATTGGGCCGGGTCATGGTGCGTGAACCGGAGAAGCGCAGCACCACGTTGTCGGCAACATCCCATGCCGCGTTGAACGAAGGCAGGTATTCGTCGTAGTCGCCCTTCAGCGTCTGCCACTGGCGCACCCCGGCGATGGTCACCGGGCCGCTGACATCCTGGTCGGTGGTCACGTAACGCACGCCGGCATTGAAGCGCAGCGTGCGGTTCATGACCTCGCCTTCGCCGTTGATCTCGATGTAGGCGCCGAACGTCTTTTCCTCGAAGCCACCGGTGGAGCCGCCGGTGTTGGGACCGGCCGATTCGGGTGCCGAATCGCTGTACTGGCCATAGTTGGTGGCATTCTTGAACGCATCGAAGTCCGCGGTGATGAAACCGTACGGGCCCGGGCGCAGGTAGTTCACCAGGTCGGCGTCGGAGATCTTCGACAGCACTTCGCTCTGCCATGCCTCGCTGTTGTCGAAGCCCTGGATGGTGCGCCTGTTCTCATCGTAGGCCACGCCAACGCGGATGTTGCTGCGGTCTTCGCCGAACTGCAGGTCGGCACGTGCGCCCTTGGTCTCGGTCACGCGCTTTTCGTTCTGCACGTTGACCCGGCCGCCGGCCCAGGTCCAGCCTGCGTTGGGGTCGTTCAGGTCCAGGTCGGTGGTCCAGGTCGGCTCGCTGCCGGTGTTGCTGTACTGCAGCGTGGTGCGCGGCGAGTTGACCAGGATGGTCGGCGATTCGCGGAACATCCAGCTGCGGCTGGCATTGGCCTGCACGTCCAGCTTGATCATGCCCTCGTCGCCGAACAGGAAGCTGGCGCCCGGGTTCACGCTCCAGTATTTGACGTCTTCGATGTACGGTCGCGCTTCGAGGAAGAACTGCGCGTTGCTGAAGGTGGCATCGGTCACCACGCCATTGGCATCGACCTGCATGTTGATCGGGATCATGCCGTCGGCGCCGAAGTTGCGGCCGACCAGGTTGATGTCGATCCGGTCGTTGGTGCGGCGTGCCTTCGAGAACATGGTGTCCAGGTAGAAGCGCGCGTACTCGTTCGGGCGCCATTCCAGCGATGCCACTGCCGCGTCGCGTTCGCGGTCGCCGGACATGTGCACCGGACGGCTCAGGCGCGGGATCAGTGCGTCGCTGATCTGTTCGATGCTCAGCCCGGGGTTGAGCGCCAGCAGCGCGTCCCGGTCGATCAGCGCGCCCGGGGTCAGTCCGGCGCCGATGGTCGAGGCATTGTCCGGCACGGTATTGGGAATCAGCCAGTTGCCACCACCACCGGCATTGCATTCGGCTGGCCGGACCGCACTGCCATCCACGCCAGCCGGCGGCGCCAGCCCGCACTGGGTGTAGTTCAGGCCGGGATTGGTCCAGCCCACCGTCTCATAGCCTTCCACGCCGATCTTGCCGCGCGTGGAAGTCACCCCGACCAGCACGCCGAAGGTGCCTGCATCGTTGGTCCAGCTTCCCAGCACCGAACCCTGCGGCGTCAGCTTGTCGACATTGTCGTTGTAGGTGCCCTGCAGCTGGTAGGTGACGTGCGTCCCCGGCCGATCGAACGGCCGTGCGGTACGCATGTCGACCACGCCGGCGATGCCGCCCTCCGGCAGGCTTGCCTTGGGTGTCTTGTTGACCGTGAGCTGGGTGAAGAACTCGGTCGGGAACAGGTTGAGGTCGACCTCCCGGTTCTGGTTCTGCGCGTTCAGGCCGATCGATGCGGTTGCCACCGGCGCGCCGTTGACCACCGTGGTGGTGAAGCTGTTGGGCAGGCCGCGGATGGCGACGTTGAGCCCTTCGCCGTTGACGTCGCGGGACAGCTGGATGCCCGGGATGCGCTGCAGCGATTCGGCGATGTTCATGTCCGGGAACTTGCCGATGTCCTCGGCGAAGATCGAGTCGGTGAACCCGGTGGAATCGCGCTTGGCGTCGGTGGAGAACTGCACGCTGCTGCGATAGCCGGAGACCTGGACCCTGTCCAGCTCGGTGACCTGCGTATCGGCAGGGGAAGGCGGTGCAGCATCCTGCGCCTGCGGCGTGGTCGCTTCCTGCGCCATCGCAGCGCTGGAAGCCAGTCCAAGCAGCGCCATTCCCAGTGCGCGCGACAACGTGGTTCTTGCGTGACTTCTATGCACCGTAATCCCCTTCCCTCATCAAGTGATCGATGGTCGAGTGCCGCGCTGGCGGACGTCGACCGCGTTGGACTGCTGCATGGGGGCAGGCCCGTTGCTCCGGGCTGGAGGCGATGGTAGCGCTACCAATCGAATGTGCACGCTGCATGGCAACAAAAATGAAACCTTGCCGGCGACAGCCCCTTCCACGCTTTCCCGCCGTTGCAGGCAGATGCACGCGGCAGTGGATTTCCATTTCCAAGCCGTGCTAGTGGTAGCGCTACCAGACAACACCGGAATACCTGTATTTCCATCGTTGTCGGCCTGATTGCCACGCCTGCGCCTGCGCTGTGGCGTGCTGCAACGCGACATCCGCTTCGACCTGCCATGACCGCCCGACGAACACGCAACGGAGTCCCTGTGAGCGAAATCCCTGCATCCGCCCTCCCCGCCCCTGCCCGCGTCGGGCGCTATCGCTGGCGGGTCTGCGCCATGCTGCTGGCAGCGACCACCATCAATTACGTGGACCGCCAGGTGCTGGGCGTCCTCGCTCCGTTCCTGCAGACCGAGATCGGCTGGAACGAGATCCAGTACGGCTACATCGTGACCGCCTTCCAGGGTGCATACGCGCTGGGCCTGCTGTGCGCGGGCGCGATCATCGACCGCTTCGGCACGCGCATCGGCTACGCCATCGCGATCGCGGTGTGGAGCCTGGCTGCAATGGGGCATGCACTGGCGGCCGGCGTGGTCGGCTTCGCGGTCGCGCGCTTCGCGCTGGGCCTGGGTGAGTCCGGCAACTTCCCGGCGGCGATCAAGACCGTCGCCGAATGGTTCCCGCGCCGCGAGCGCGCCTTCGCGGTGGGCATCTTCAACTCCGGGTCGAACATCGGCGCGATCATCGCGCCACTGCTGGTGCCACTGGTAGCCGCCGCATGGGGATGGCAGGCCGCCTTCCTGTTCACCGGCCTGCTCAGTGCGCTGTGGCTGGCAATCTGGCTGCTGTGGTACCGCACGCCCGAACAGCAGCCGGCGCTGTCACGCGCCGAACTGGAGCTGATCCGCAGTGATCCCGCCGAGCCCACCACGCGTATCGCCTGGAAGCAACTGCTCGGCCACCGCCAGACGTGGGCCTTCGTGGCCGCCAAGTTCATGACCGATCCGATCTGGTGGTTCTTCCTGTTCTGGCTGCCGAAGTTCCTGCATGCCGAATATGGCCTGTCGCTGCTGCAGCTTGGCCTGCCGTTGATCATCATCTTCGTGCTGGCCGACTGCGGCAGCATCGCCGGCGGCTGGCTGGCCGGGCGCCTGCTGCGCGCCGGATGGAGCGTCAACCGGGCACGCAAGGGCGCGATGCTGGTCTGCGCGCTGGCGGTGGTTCCGATCATTTTCGCCGCGGGCGCCGACAACCTGTGGCTGGCGGTCGGCCTGATCGGGCTGGCCACGGCCGGGCACCAGGGTTGGTCGGCAAATGTATTCACCCTGCCCTCGGACATGTTCCCGCGACGCGCAGTGGCCTCGGTGGTCGGCATCGGCGGTTTCGCCGGCGCGGTCAGTGGCATGCTGATCTCCACCTTCACCGGATTCCTGCTGCAGAGCACCGGCAGCTATGTGCCGGTATTCCTGATGGCCGGTTCTGCCTATCTGCTGGCCCTGCTGGTGGTGCACCTGATCGTGCCGGCGCTGGCGCCGACCGCGCTCGGCGGCGACGCTGGACCGCCAGTGGCCTGAGCACCTGTCCCAACGCCCTCCCTACCCTTCCTGTTGCTGCCCACGGACGCCATGACTGCCACCACCCGCCCGCTGCACCTGCATCCTGATCGCCTGTTCCCTTCCGACCCGGTCCAGCGCGACATCGCACGCCGGCTGCATGCACAGGTCGTCGGGCTGCCGATCATCAGCCCGCATGGCCACACCGACCCGGCGTGGTTCGCCGGCAATGCGCCGTTCGAGAACCCCACCGAACTGCTGCTGCTGCCGGACCATTACGTGTTCCGCATGCTGTACAGCCAGGGCGTGGACCTGGACAGCCTGGGCATCCCGCGCGCGGATGGTTCGCGGGCGCCGGTCGACCCGCGCCAGGCATGGCGGGTTTTCGCCAGGCATTTCGCCTTGTTCCGCGGTACGCCCTCGTCGACCTGGCTGGCGCAGGTCTTCCATGATGTATTCGGGCTGTCGGTGCAGCTGGACGCCGGGACTGCCGACTACTACTACGACCACATCAACGCCGCCTTGCAGACGCCGGCGTTCGCTCCGCGCGCGTTGTTCGAACGCTTCAACATCGAGTTGATCGCCACCACCGAATCGCCGCTGGACGATCTGGCGCACCACGCCGCCATCATCGACAGCGGCTGGCATGGACGGGTGATCACCGCCTATCGCCCCGACCCGGTGATCGACCCGGAGCACGAAGCCTTCCCCACCGCGCTGCAGCGTTTTGGCGAACTGACCGGCGAAGACGTGCACCGCTGGCAGGGCTACCTGCGCGCCCATCGGCAGCGCCGCGCGTTCTTTGCGGCAATGGGCGCCACCTCTACCGACCATGGACACCCCAGCGCCCGGACGGCCGACCTGCCGCCCGCCGAAGCCGAGCGCCTGTTCGATACCGTGGTGGCCGGCAAGGCCAGCGCAGCGGAAGCGGAGCTGTTCCGCGCCCAGATGCTGACCGAGATGGCGGCGATGAGCGTGGATGACGGACTGGTGATGCAGTTGCATCCGGGCTGCTTCCGCAACCACAACCGTGGGCTGTTCCAGCGCTTCGGCCGCGACAAGGGCGCCGATATCCCGCTGCGTACCGAATACGTGCACGCGCTGAAGCCGCTGCTGGATCGCTTCGGCAACCATCCGGATTTCCGCCTCATCCTGTTCACTCTGGACGAGAGCACTTACGCACGCGAACTGGCCCCCTTGGCCGGCCACTATCCGGCGCTGCTGCTGGGGCCGGCATGGTGGTTCCATGATGCACCCGAAGGCATGTGGCGCTTCCGCGAGCAGACCCTGAGCAGCGGCGGGTTCTACAACACCGTCGGCTTCAACGACGATACCCGCGCGTTTCTTTCCATCCCCGCACGCCATGACGTTGCCCGGCGCGTGGACTGTGCGTTCCTGGCCAAGCTGGTGGCCGAGCATCGCATCGAGGAAGACGATGCCGCCGAGGTGGCCGTGGACCTGGCCTACCACCTGCCCAAGCGGGCGTACCGCCTGTGAGCCGCCCACGATTGCTGTTGCACGTGTCGCTGGCAACGCTGCTGGTCGCTTCGGTCGCGCTGCCGGCCCGGGCCGGCGATCCCGCCGCGGGACAGGACACGGCACCGGCACCGCGCGAACGCCGCCTGCTCGACGAGGGCTGGCGCTTCCACCTGGGCGAAGCCGACGGCCACGGCGCCGGACTGGCCTATGACGTGCGGCCGGTGCTGGAGGACAGCGAGGACGGCAAGGACGCCGACGCGCAGCCCGATGCGGCACAGGCCGTGCAGGCCGATGGACAGGACGTGTTGAAGCCGTGGATCCTGCCCACCGCCAATTACCTGCTGCCCGAGGCCCGTCGCCATGCCCGGCCCAGCGGCAACCCCGGTGGAACACATCCGTTCGTGCAGCCCGGGTTCGACGACAGTGGCTGGCAGCAGGTCAGCCTGCCGCATGACTGGGCCATTGCCGGCCCCTTCCTGGTCGACGGGCCACATGGCGGCATGGGCCGGCTGCCCAGTTGGGGCATCGGCTGGTACCGGCGCACGCTGGACATTCCCGCGAGCGACCAGGGCCGCCGGCTGACGCTGGAAATCGAAGGGGCGATGTCCTATGCCGCGGTCTGGTGCAATGGGCAGTTGATGGGAGGCTGGCCTTACGGGTACAGCTCCTGGGAACTGGACCTGAGCGACTGCCTGCGCGCCGGCGCGTCGAACCAGCTGGCCATCCGCCTGGACAATCCGCCTGCGTCGGCGCGCTGGTATCCCGGCGCCGGCCTGTATCGGCATGTCTGGCTGCGCAGTACGCAGCGCCAGCATGTGGTCGACGGCAGCGTGCGTGTCACCAGCCCGGTCGCCACCCCCGGCAAGGCGCAGGTGCGCGTGCGCGGCGAGCTGCGCAACGACGATCCGGCACCGCGCACCCTGCGCACGGACATCGCGCTGTTCGTCCTGGAAGCAGATGGCCGAATCGCGGACAGGCCGGTCGCGCAGGCGGCATTACCCCCTGCCCGCGTTGCGGGAGGAGCCACCGCAGCCTTCGACCGGTTGCTGCAGGTGGACCAGCCACGGCTGTGGGGTCCGCCACCCAACCAGCAGCCACACCGTTACGTGGCGGTGGCCACGGTGCGTGATGGCGCGCGCGTGGTCGACCGGCATGAAACCCGTTTCGGCATCCGCGACGTGCGCTTCGACCCGACCGGCGGCCTGCAGGTCAACGGCGAGCGGGTGCAGCTCCGCGGCGTCAACAACCACCATGACCTCGGCGCGCTCGGCGCGGCCTTCAACCGACGCGCCGCCGAACGCCAGTTGCAGATCCTGCAGGCGATGGGCACCAATGCAATCCGCATGGCGCACAATCCACCCGCACCGGAACTGCTGGAACTCACCGACCGCATGGGCCTGCTGGTGGTCGACGAGGTATTCGATTCGTGGGAGATGAAGAAGACCCCACTGGACTTCCACCTGGTGTTCCCCGAGTGGCACGAGGCCGACCTGCGGGCGATGCTCCGTCGCGACCGCAACCACCCGTCGGTGGTGCTGTGGAGCATAGGCAACGAGGTGGGCGAACAGTACAGCGAAGCGGACGGTCGGCGCATCGCACGCACCCTGCGTGGCATCGTCCGCGAAGAGGACGAGCGCCCGGTCACGGCGGCGATGAACTATGCCAAGCCGGACATGTCGCTGCCTGCCGAACTGGATGTCATTTCGCTGAACTACCAGGGCGAAGGCATCCGCCAGCAGGCGGAATTCGAGGGCACCGAGCGCATCCGCACCCCGCCGCAGTACGACGCCTTCCGTGCCCGCTTCCCCGACAAGGCGATCCTGGGCAGCGAAACCGCCTCCACCCTGAGCAGCCGGGGCAGTTTCCTGTTCCCGGTCACCCCGCTGGCCACCTCGCCGGTGCGCCAGGGCCAGGGCGGCGACGAGCAGGTCCACCAGGTCAGCGCGTACGAACTGTATGCGGTGGATTTCGGCGTCAGCCCGGACGTGGTGTTCGCCGCGCAGGACCGGCATCCCTTCGTCGCCGGCGAGTTCGTCTGGACCGGCTTCGACTACCTGGGCGAACCCACGCCCTACTACAGTTCCCGCAGTTCCTACTCCGGCATCATCGACCTGGCAGGCTTTCCCAAGGACCGCTACTACCTGTACCAGGCGCGCTGGCGCCCCGACCTGCCGATGGCGCACCTGCTGCCCCACTGGACCTGGCCGGGCCGCGAGGGCGAGGTCACGCCGGTACATGTGTTCACCTCTGGCGATGAAGCCGAACTGTTCGTCAACGGCGTCAGCCAGGGGCGCCAACGCAAGGCGCCAGGCCAGTACCGGCTGCGCTGGGATGCGGTGCGCTACCAGCCCGGCGAACTGCGCGTGCAGGCCTGGCGTGACGGCAAACCCTGGGCCGAGGATCGCGTACGCACCGCGCAGGAAGCCACCCGGCTGCAGGCCGAAGCAGACCGCACGATGATCTCCGCCGACGGCCGCGACCTGGCCTTCATCAGCGTGCAGGTGCGCGATGCCAGCGGACAGGCGGTGCCACGCGATGCCCGCGCGATCCGCTTCCGTGTCGAGGGACCGGCCGAACTGCTGGCGACCGACAACGGTGATCCAACCGACATGACCGCTTTCCCCAGCCCGGTCCGCAACGCCTTCAACGGCAAGGTGCTGGCGATAGTCCGCGCCCTGCCCGGGGCCAGCGGCCGCGTGCACGTACACGCTGAAGCGCAGGGACTGGCGCCTGCGGTCGTGGCGATCCAGCTCCAACCAGGCCCGATGGAGGCATCACCATGAAACGCCCTGCCCTGTTGCACCGGCCACGGCCGGCCCTGCGGCTTGCCGCGCTGCTTTCCTGCATGGCGCTCGCGCCGCTGGCCAGCGCGGCCGCCCCTCCGGCGCACGCTACATTGAAGCAGGCCTATGCCAACGACTTCCTGGTCGGCGTGGCGCTGGACGATGACCAGGTCCATGGGCGCGAAGCCGGTGCGCAGGCGCTGGTGTTGCAGCAGTTCGACAGCATCACCGCCGAGAACGAAATGAAACCCGAACGCCTGCATCCCGCGCCGGATGTCTACGATTTCAGCCGGGGCGATGCGTTCGTGGAGTTCGGCCGGCGCAACGGATTGTTCGTCGTCGGCCACACGCTGCTCTGGCATGTGCAGACGCCGGGCTGGATGTTCACCGATTCGGCCGGCCGGCCGAATACCGCCGAGGTGCAGCTGCAGCGCCTGCGCGACTACATCGATACCGTTGCCGGCCACTACGCCGGGCGGGTACAGGCCTGGGATGTCGCCAACGAGGTCATCGACGAGGACGGCAGCTACCGCCAGAGCCCCTGGCTGACGAATGTCGGCGACGGCGACCGCCTGCTGCGCGAGGCCTTCGCGGCTGCCGCACGCGCCGATCCGCAGGCCGAGCTGTACTACAACGATTTCAATACCTTCAAGCCAGAAAAGCGTGCCGGCATCGTGCGCCTGGTGAAGATGCTGCAGGCTGCCGGCCTGCGCATCGACGGCGTGGGCATGCAGGGGCACTGGGGAATCGATGGGCCTTCCATCGCCGAGATCGAGCAGACCATCGATGCGTTCGCCGCGCTGGGGGTCAAGGTCATGATCACCGAGCTGGACGTAGACGTCCTGCCGCGGCCGGAGATGGCCGATGGACTGGATGCCGACCGCCACGTCGAGCTGCCTGACGATCCGGTCGTCCGCCAGCGCCTGGACCCCTACGCCGACGGCCTGCCAGCCGAGGCCCAGCAGCGCCTGGCCACGCGTTATGCCGAGCTGTTCGCGCTGTTCCAGCGCAAGCGCGATGTGATTGGCCGGGTCACTTTCTGGGGCCTGCATGACGGGCAATCGTGGAAGAACGGCTTTCCGGTGAAGGGGCGCACCAACCACCCGCTGCTGTTCGACCGCCACCTGAAGCCGAAGCCGGCACTGGAAGCCGTGATCCAGGTACCTGCAGCCTCCGCCGCGTCGACCCGGTAGAGCAGGTCCATGGCCCGCTGCCGTTGGATCCGGCAGCGCGCAGGGCATCGCCCCCTGCCCGCAGCGGGGCAGCGTAAGTCTTCCGTAAGAATCCCCGGAGAACACTGCGCGTGTCCTTCCGGAACCTGTCCCCATGCTCAGATATGCCATTGCCACCACGCTGTTGTTGTCCACCTCCGTCGCCGCGCAGGAAGCGCCCAGTACCGAAGCCGTGCTCGCCGAACGTGCCGATGACCGCTGGGAAATCGGCATCGGCGTTGTCGCCAGGGACAGTCCCTACGCCGGCGAAGGAACCCGCATCCGCCCGTTCCCGATGGTCCGCTTTGAAGGCCAGCGTTTCTTCTGGCGCGGCCTGTCCGGTGGCCTGCACCTGTACAAGGGCGAATCGTTCGGCATCGATGCGGTGGTGTCCGGTCGCTTCGATGGCTTCGACATCGATGACCTCGGCCGCACCGAACTGGCCCGGAACGGCATCGATGCCCGCCTGCTGTCCGACCGCGACGATGCGCTGGACCTGGGCCTTGCGTTGCGCTGGGAAGGCCGCGCCGGCGAGCTGACCGTACGCGCCCTCGCGGATGTGACCGATACCAGTGGTGGCTACGAGCTGGGCGCCGACTATGCCTATCCGCTGCAGCTGGGCAGGACCACGCTGGTGCCGGGCGTCGGCGTGCGCTGGCTGTCCGACGACCTGGCCAACTATTACCATGGCACACTGGACGAGGAGATCCGCCGCGGCGTGGTTGCCTACCGCGCCGATGCCGCCGTGGTGCCGCAGGTCAGCCTCGGCTTCCAGCGCCCCCTGTCGCGCAGCTGGAAGCTGTCCGGTGGGCTGCAGTACCAGTTCCTGCCTTCGGAGATCACCGACAGCCCGTTGATGGAGCGCGACGTCAGCGGAAGTGCCACGTTCCGCCTGGGCATCAGCCGCAGCTTCTGACCCCTTCCGCCGATGTCGCAGGAACCGATGACCGAAAGCACCCGACAGCTGCATGGACGGATCGCACTGGTGGAAGACCATGTGCGCTTGTCCGTGCTGGTCAAGCGCGGGTTGGCCGGCATCGGCATCGCCGCCGATGTATTCCCCACCCTTGCCTCCGCCTGGCATGCGGTGGGCGACCAGCCCTATGCGGTGGTGGTGGTCGACCGCGGGCTGCCTGATGGCGATGGGCTGGAGCTGGTGCGCTGGATGCGTGCGGCCGGCAACACCACGCCCTGCCTGATGCTGACCGCGCGCGATGCATTGCACGACCGGGTGGACGGGCTGGATGCCGGCGCCGACGACTACCTGGCCAAGCCATTCGCCATCGAAGAACTTGCCGCCCGGGTGCGGGCGCTGATGCGTCGCCCCGCCGAGCTGCGCGACCCGCGCCTGGCCCACGACGACCTGAGCCTGCGGCCCGAGGACGGCAGGCTGTGCCGTGGCGACGAATCGGTAAGCCTTGCACCTGCCGAGCTGCAGATCATGATCTGCCTGCTGCGCGCCGCCGGCCAGGCGGTCCGCCGTGGCACGCTGGAGGCCGCCGCCTGGGGCATGGGCGACGCGGTGACCCCCAATGCACTGGACGTGGCCCTGCACCGGCTGCGCCGGAAACTGGCCGCGATCGAATCGCGGCAGGCGCTGGTGAACCTGCGCGCACACGGCTATGCGCTGAGGGCTGGCGATGCGCCTGCGCCCCCTTAGCCTTGCCGCGCGCCTGGTGCTGGCCAGCCTGCTTGGCATGGCAGCGGCGATCGGCGTTGCGTTCATGGTGATGTCCGACGGCAAGTGGATTTCTTCGCCAGGCAGGGTGATGCGCATCGAGTTGGCCGATGAGGTGGCCGACATCGCCAAGGTAATGCGGCCCGCAGCCGATGGCGCGCTGTCGGTCGTGCTGCCCGAGCGCATGGTCAGCATGTACGACGCCATGCCACGGGATGCGGCTTACATGGTGCTGGACACGGCCGGCACGGTGCGTGCACAGAGCGTTCCCGGGCCGGCACGCGAGGTGCTGCAGGCCATGTCTTCCGGCAACGGCTTCGCCACGGCCTACCTGCACCACCCGGAGCTGATGCTGGGAACGCTGGAACGCGACGTCGTCCAGGACGGGCAGACGTACACCATCCGGGTGGCCCAGAGCCGACGCCTGATACTCACCCTGAAGCGTTTTGCGGGCGAGCTGTACCTGCGCTCGGCTGCGATCAACTCATTCCTGGCGCTGCTGACCTTCGCCGTGGTGGTCTACCTCACGGTGCGGCGCATGCTCCGCTCGGTGCGCGAGGCATCTGCCGAAGCGGCCCGGATCGGCCCCGGCACGCTGTCCGCACGGCTGCCCACCGACCGCGTGCCGACCGAGCTTGCGCCGATGGTCAGCGCATTCAACGGTGCCCTGGCGCGGCTGGAAACCGGCTTCCGCGTGCAGCAGGAATTCCTGGCCTCGGCCGCGCACGAGCTGAAGACACCGCTGGCACTGCTGCAGGCACAGATCGAACTGGAAGATTCACCGAACAAGGCCGACCTGCTGCGCGACACCGCGCTGATGGCGCGCATCGTGCACCAGCTGCTGCATCTTGCCGAGGCCAGCGAAGGCCACAACTATGGCTTCGCCCAGGCCGAGCTGGCGCCGGTACTGCTGGAGGCACTGGAATACCTGCAGCGCGCCGCGCAGCGACGCGGGGTGCGGCTGGAGCATGCCATCCAGGCTCCGCCACGGCGATTGCAGATGGATGCCGGCGCGGTGTTCGTGCTGGCCAAGAACCTGATCGAGAATGCGATCAACCACGCGCCGCCGGGCAGCGTGGTGCTGCTGTCCTGCGACGATTCGGGTTTCCGCGTGTGCGACCAGGGCTCCGGCGTGGCAGCCGGCGACCAGCCACACCTGTTCAAGCGCTTCTGGCGCGGAAACTGCGACGGCGATGGGGCTGGCCTGGGCCTGGCGATCTGCCAGCAGATCTGCCACATGCATGGCTGGACAATCCGCCATGAGCCCCCCGCTGCCGGCAACGGCGCCTGTTTCGTCGTTGAGCTGGGCCCGCCTGGCAAGGCATTGGCCGCCCATGGGCCGGATCCGGACCCCGGCAGGGGCTGAACGGTCGCTCCGGCGGTGACCCGCGTTCGCGTGTAAAATCATGCGTTTTGCACCCTAGATAATGGCCAAGCCGTCTTCCCGGGGCCCTGTCCCGGGGCCGACGATCATCCGCCAGCTGGCGCAGCTGGCCGCCAGCCCCCTGCCGGCATCCAGCCCTTCGGTGCCTGACCGGCTCAGCCAGTGGTTCGACTGGAACCGGGCCGTGGCGCTGCAGGGGGCACTGGATGGCCGGCTGCCGCCGGCAGAGGCCGACGCGGCGTGCTTCGATGCAAGCGAAGAGGCCGACTGCGCGCGCATCCGCACCGAAATGGGCACGCTGGTGGCACGGACCGCGATGGCGCTTGGCGACGCCGACCACGAGGCCTGCCGCACACACTACCTGTCCGTACAGCGCTCCCTGCAGGCCGCGACCGGCCGCCTGCGCGGCCGCCTGCGCGACATGCTTGCACAAGGCACGCCGACCCAGGCACGCCTGGCCCAGGTGGACGCCCTGCTGGAACAGGTCCTCAGCCCGCGCGAATCCAGCCTACTGGCAGGCATTCCGCTGGCGATCCGCCAACGGGCCGAGCGGCACGCCACGGCGGAATCCCCGCACGGCGATATCGCCGATGGTGCGGCCGCCACCGCGGCCGGCCCTGCCCCGGGCCAGCACCACACCGCATTCGTGCGCGAACTGCAGGCCCTGCTGCAGTCCGAACTCGAGCTTCGTTTCCTTCCCATCGACGGGCTGCTGTCTGCCCTTCGCACCCACTGATCGGGTTTCCATGCTGCGTAACGCACTTCATCTCGTCATCTTCCTCGCCGGCCTGGTTGCCGCACTCTGGATCGGCATCGGTTACATCGGCAGCCATGCCGTCGGTGCCACGGTCGCCTTCGTCATTGCCGCCTGCTACCTCGCCGGCGGCATGGAACTGCTGCGTTATCGACGCTCCAGCACGGCCTTGGCGCAGGCGCTGGACGATCCCGCCGCCGCCACCGACCTCCCGGCATGGCTGCAGCGGCTGCCGGCCGAACTGCGCAGCGCGGTACGCCTGCGCGTGGATGGCGAGCGCGTCGCCCTGCCCGCCCCGGCGTTGACGCCCTACCTGGTGGGCCTGCTGGTGCTGCTGGGCATGCTGGGTACGCTGCTGGGCATGATGGCAACCCTGCGTGGCACCGGCATCGCACTGGAAAGCGCCACCGACCTGCAGGCAATCCGCGGTTCGCTGGCCTCACCGGTGGAGGGGCTGGCGGTGGCGTTCGGAACCTCCATCGCCGGCGTGGCCACCTCGGCGATGCTGGGCCTGCTGTCGTCGCTGCTGCGTCGCGAGCGGCTGGCAGTCACCCAGGCGCTGGACCTGCGCATCGCCACCGACCTGCATCGCCATACCCAGGCATGGCAGCGCGCCGAGACCCTGCGCCTGCTGCAGCTGCAATCGGACGTGATGCCGGCGCTGGTGGACCGGCTGCAGGTGCTGGTCGACGACGTACGGCAGGCCAGCAACAACAGCCATGAGCAGTTGCAGGCACGGCAGGCCGCCTTCCATGCGTACGGTGAAGCCAGCCAGGCACAGCTTGCCACGTCCCTTGAACAGTCATTGCAGCGCGGCGTGGAAGCCGGTGCACTGGCCATCGGTGGCGCACTGGCCCCCATGCTGCGCAGCACGCTGGACGGCCTGGCTGCCGAAAGCGCACGCACCCAGGCCAGCATCACCGATGCCGTGCAACAGCAGGTGACCGGCCTGCAGCAGGGTTTCGAACGCGCCAGCGCGACGGCAGGCAACGCCTGGTCGTCAGCGCTAGCCAGCCAGCGCGAGGCCAATGCCGAACTGGTCGACGCCCTGCGCACCATGCTGCAGCAGTCCGCAGCCACGCAGCAACAGGGCGCAGCGGAGCTGGTGGACAGCATCGGACAACGCCTGCAGGCCAGCAACGAAGTGCTGGCAGAAAACTGGCAGGCCATCACCCGGCAGCAGCAGGACGCCCATGCTGCGCTGGCCGAGCACAACGCCCAGTCCTGGCAGCATGCCGCTGCCGGGCACAGGCAGCAGGCGGAAGCGCTGCTGGCACGCCTGGAGGCAGGCAACACGCAGTTGCAGGAGCGCATCGGCGAAGGCGACGCACGGCGCATGGCGGCCTGGTCGCAGGCCTTCACCGCGCTGGCCGACAACGCCGGCGCGCAATGGCGTCGCGACAGCGAGGAGGTCGCGCAACGACAGCAGGATATCTGCGACGCACTGGAGCGCGCTGCAGCCCGTATGGGCACCGAGGCACAGGCCCACGCCAGCAGCACCATCGCCGAAATCGGCCGCCTGGTCGACGCGGCAGCCGAAGCGCCGCGTGCCGCGGCCGAGGTCGTGGCCGAGCTGCGCGAACGCCTGTCCGACAGCCTGCTGCGCGATACCGCCCTGCTCGATGAGCGCACCCAGCTGCTGGGTACGCTGGGTACCTTGATGGATGCCATCAACGTTGCATCGACCCAGCAACGCGTTGCCGTGGATGGCCTGATCGAACAGGCCGGCGCGCTGCTGGAACGCACCGGGGCGCAGTTCGGCCAGCAGGTGCAGGCCAATGCCGAGGTGATGGACGGGCTGGCGACGCAGCTGGCTTCCGGCGCCGGCCACGTTACCGCCCTGGCACAGGGGCTGGAAGGCGCGGTCACCACCTTCTCTGCCAGCAGCGACGGCCTGTCCGGCCACCTGCAGCAGCTCGCCGGCGCGCTGGATGCTTCGCTGCAGCGCAGTGATGAGCAGCTGGCGTATTACGTCGCGCAGGCGCGCGAGGTGGTCGACCTCAGCCTGCTGTCGCAGAAACAGGTCATCGACGAACTGAAGCAGCTGTCGGCCACGGCAGGCAAGGCATGAGCGAAGAGATCGACATCGACGGCGAATCGTCCGCGCCGATCTGGGCCGCGTTCGGTGACCTGATGTCGGTGCTGCTGGGAGCGTTCGTGCTGATCCTGGTCGGGGTGGTCGCGGTGCAACTGGAACTGTCCGGACGCCTGGACCAGGAAGTGAAGCAACGCCAGGCCGCCGAACAGCGGCGGCAGACGCTGGAGCAGGCATTGGCCGGCCCGCTGGCGGCTGGCCGGGTCACCCTGGTGGACGGACGCATCGGCATCCGCGGCAACGTGCTGTTCGCGCTCAATTCCGACCAGTTGCAGCCGGAAGGCCGCGAGGTCCTGCGCAGCCTGGCGGGTCCGCTGAAAGGCTGGCTGGCCAGCCAGGAAGAAATCCTGATGGTCAGCGGTTTCACCGACGACCAGCCGGTGCACGAGAACAACCGCCAGTTCGCCGACAACTGGGAACTGTCCGCGCAGCGCTCGCTCACCGTCACCCGCACGCTGATCGCCGAGGGCGTCCCGGCCAACACGATATTCGCCGCAGCGTTCGGTGCAGGACAGCCGGTCAGCTCCAACGCGGACGAAGAAGGTCGTGCGCGCAACCGGCGCGTGGAGATTGCCCCGGTCGCACGGCCCGGCACCCGGGATGCAGTCGATGGGCACTGACCGCCATGATGGATTGGCCGGCCTGGTAGCACGACTGGATGCCGGGTCGCGTTCGGCGGCCACGTTTCCGGAACTGCCGGCGCTGGCTGACATGCGCATCCAGTGGGAGCAGCTGCATGCGGACAGTCGCCTGCGCATCACCCTGCAGCAGGCCCCGGCCGAAGGCGGGCCGCTCAACTCGGCGGTGCTGGTGCATCGCATGCTGACGTTGATGCAGGAAACCTCGCCCGGCTACCTCCGCCACTTCGTGGCCTATGCCGATGCGCTGTCATGGCTGGAACAGATGCAGCCGTCCGCCACACCGGCCAAGCGCAGGCGCTAACCGCCCACGCATCGCGCCCGTCCGGGTGGTAGTGACGGGCCATGCCCGTCTAGGCGGTGGCACAGACCCTGCCCGTCCGGGCGGTAGCAACATACCCTGCCCGTCCGATCGGCGGTGACAGACCCTGCCCGTCCGATCGGTAGTGACGGGCCATGCCCGTCACCGGCACAAGCAGCGGGGCATCGCCCCGCGCTGCCATCAGGCTTCGCGCAACGCCTGGCGACGGGTCAACTCACTGAAGCGCGACAGTGACATCAGGTGCTGGTGCACCAGCGCCAGCCACCCCTTGCGGTGCCAGTCCAGCACCACCGCATCGGGCAGCTTCTGGAACTTCTCCACGTCCACCACGCTGAAGCCCTGCAGGGTCATCTCGCGACCATTGGGCAGGCGCACGTTGGCGTTGCGGACCACCAGCAGGTCCTGTTCCACCAGTGCCTTGGAGAACGCCTGGGTCTGCTCATGCTCGCCGGTGAAGCGGCCGCAGAACTCCAGTGCCTGCTGCACCATCTCGCTCGCCTTGCCGTCTTCGAACAGCGGATTGCCTTCTTCGCCGCCCTTGACCAGGCGGTCGCTGTCTTCGTCGATGCCGAGCACGAAGTTCTTGCCGCCGTCGGTGTCGATGAAGATGAAGGGGTGGCGGCGCACATAGGCGGGGACATAGGTGTCCTCTTCCCACTGGCCGTCGGCGATGAACAGGTTGTCCTCGGTGATGCCCAGCGCGGCCATCGGCACGGCAGCCGGCCCGGCGAACAGGATCGGGAAGCTCTGCAGGGCCATCGCGAACTCGCCTACCACCAGCGGAATGGCATTGCTCTTGGCGGCGAACTGCAGCCTGCCCGGCAGGATGCGCAGGTCGGCGTGTGCATCGGACTGCAGCGGCACCGGGCGGCTGTAGAACAAAGGGGTGCCTGCGGCAGGCGCAGTGTCGTTGTCAGTGGTCATCGTGGAAAGCCATCTCTACTCGACGCGCCAGCCATCCCGGGCGCGAATGCGGGTGGAACATGAACCCCGCATTATCATCAAGCCATGTGGCAATCACCACCCTGCCGAAAGGCGCATCATTTCAGCTGCAGCGGATAGCGTTGCCACAGCACGTGCACCAGGAAGCCGGTGAGTTCCGGATCCTTGCCACGGATCGCCGCCCGGATCTTGTCCAGCAGGACCATGTCGCTGCATTTGCGCACATCGGCATGGTTGGCCTGCCCGGCACGGCGTGCCCGGTAGCGCGCGGCGCGCTGGGCATCGCTCATCGCGTACCCGAACTTCGGCGGCCTGCCGCGTTTGCGTGGCAGTGCCAGTTCGAAGGTTCCGGGGTCTTTGTCGTCGCGCATGCGTACGGGGAGGGAAAACGGCCGCGCACTTTATCGTGAGGCATCACTTTAATCCAGTCCCTGGGCGCAAAAAACCCTGAATTTCCCGCCTCCGGACACGATATCGCGCGGCATCGCAACGGGCGAGGCAGGGGCTATTGTGCGAATGGTTCGCAATTGCATTACGCCTCGCGCATGGCTACACTGCGCGCAACCTCATTGAAAGCCGCGCCAGGCGCGCTCGGCCCCCCGGTCCGGGTCGACGCCGGTCGGCACGCGCATGCCCATGACCCGAGCAATTTCCGCCCCATCCCGCCCCTGCCGCCACCCGCTGGCCCTCGCCTGCCTGATGGCTGCACTGTCCCCGGCGCTGCACGCGCAGCAGGCCGCCACCGAGCTCGACGCGGTCAGGGTGAATGCCTACCGCGCCGCCAACAGCGTCAGCGGCGCGACCAAGACCAGCACCTCCGTGGCCGAGACGCCGCAGTCGGTTTCGGTGATCGAACGCGCCGAGCTGGACGCGCGCGGCGTGCAGTCGCTCAACGATGCGATGCGTTACGTGGCAGGCGTCAGCCTGGAAAGTTCGGGCATCGACAACCGGGTCGACGATTTCCGCATCCGTGGTTTCGATGCAGGCAGCTGGGCCAACAACGTCACCCTGGATGGCATGCGCGCACCGCAGGGCAGCCAGTGGAACCGCAGCATGTTCGACAGCTGGAACCTGGAGCGGGTGGAAGTGCTGAAGGGCCCCTCAGCGGTGATGTATGGACAGGTCGCACCGGGCGGCATGGTCAACCAGGTAAGCAAGACGCCGCAGCCGGGCCAGCGCCAGCAGCTGCGCCTCGGACTGGATGCGAACGGCCAGTACAGCGCCGCCTTCGATGTCGGCACCGGGACCGCCGACGATACCCACCTGGTACGCCTGGTCGGCCTGTATCGCGATGGCGACACGCAGATCAAGCATACCTCGCAGGAACACTGGTTCCTTGCGCCCAGCTACACCTGGCAGATGGCCGAACGCACCCGCCTCACCCTGCTCGGCATGTACCAGAAGGATGACGGCGGCGCGACCTACCAGTTCCTGCCGATGGACGGCACGCTGCGTGCCACGCCCCAAGGCCACATGAAGAACACCACCTTCATCGGCGAGCCGGACTGGAACACGTTCGACCGCACGTTGTGGACGGCAGGCTGGATGTTCGAACATGCCTTCAACGACCACCTGACCTTCAGCCAGAGCGCGCGGCGCACGCACGTGGATTCGCTCTATCGCGGCGTGGTCACCTTCGGCGCGCTCAGCGCGGACGGGCGCACGCAGAACCGACGCGGCGTGCAGGGTACCGGCGACTCCGACGGCGATACGTTCGACACGCGCCTGCAGGCCCGCTTCGCCACCGGCAGCGTGGACCACACCGTCGTGGTCGGCTGGGACTGGCAGCGCGCCGACTGGGAGGGCGTGCGCAGTGCCATGAGCAACCCACCCCCGATCGACATCTTCAACCCGGTGTACGGCGGCTACGTCCCCACTGTCGCCTCCGAGGCGCCGACCGGCGGTGTCAACCGGCAGAGCGGCATCTACCTGCAGGACCAGCTGTCCTGGGGCAACTGGCGGATGACCCTCGGTGGACGCTACGACTGGACCAAGGATGACACCAGCAGCTCCACGCGCAACCTCGCCACCGGTGTGGCCCAGCTCACCGGGCGCAGCGTGATCAAGAGCGAAGCGTTCACCGGCCGCGCCGGGCTGCTGTATGTGTTCGACAATGGCCTGACGCCCTATGTGAGCTACGCCGAGTCGTTCCAGCCGTCGACGAAGAGCCCGCTGGACAGCTTTGCCAACACCGCCTTCGAGCCGGTGTCCGGCACGCAGTGGGAAGCCGGCGTCAAATACCAGCCGGCCAACGTCGACGGCCTGGTGACCCTCTCGGCGTTCGACCTGCGCCAGCAGGACATGATCGTCGACGATCCAGACCCCACGCATAACACCTGCGGTGCGACCGGCACGGTGCGATGCGCCATCCAGGGCGATGAAGGGCGGGTACGCGGCGTGGAGCTTGAAGGACGCATCACCCCGTTCGACGGCTTCAGCCTGATCGGCGCGGCAGCCTGGATGGATTCGGAGATGATCCGCTCCGATGCCTACAAGGGCAGGCAACTGGCGATGGTGCCCGACTACACCGCATCGTTCTGGGCCGACTACACCTTCAGCGGCGGTGCCCTGGAGGGGTTGAGCCTGGCCGCCGGCGCGCGCTACAACGGCCGCAGCTTCGGCGACAGCGCGAACCTGTACCGCATTCCGGGCTACACGTTGTTCGACGCGGCTATCCGCTACGACGTCGGTCGCGTGGGCAGCAGCGACCTGCAACTGGCGTTGAACCTGAGCAACATCGCCGATCGCCGTTACGTCTCGACCTGCACCACGGTGTCGTCCTGCTATTACGGCAGCGGCCGCACCGTGATGGCCACCGCGCGGCTGGGCTGGTAACTGCCCTTGGGATGTCGTGGCGCCGAGCCATGCTAGGCGTTGCGTGAAATGAAAAGGGGCGGCCAAAGCCGCCCCATCCGTATTGCATCACTACCCGCAGGAGGTCGTAGCGCCGAGCCATGCCCGGCGTTGCCTGGACCTCGCCGAGCATGGCTCGGCGCTACAGGATGGCATCACGCCGCAGGCGCGTAGCCATGCAGCTGCATGGTGCTGCTGGCCCGTCCCTGGCTCAGCGAACGCAGCGCCGTGCTGTAGCCCTGCAGGCGTGCCAGCGGGGCCAGCCCACTGACCTGCGAACGACCATCCTGCTCATCGATCGCCTGCACCCGTCCATGGCGCCGCTGCAGGTCACCGACCACGTCACCGACACTGCCCGCCGGCGCCAGCACCTGCAGTTCCATCACCGGCTCCAGCAACTGCGTGCCAACCTCGGCCAACGCGGCCTTTACGGCTTCCGCCGCGGCGCGATGGAACGCCTGCTCGGACGAGTCCTTGGCATGGGTCTGGCCATCGACCAGCACCACTTCCACGCCAACCACGGGATGGCCCTGCGGGCCTTCCTGCAGCGCCGAACGCACGCCCAGCTCGACCGCGCGGATGAAGTTGCGCGGCACCGCACCGCCGACGACACGGTCGCTGAACACCACCTCGTCGTCATCGCGCGGCAGCAGATCCAGCACCACGTGGGCGAACTGGCCCTGCCCGCCGGTCTGCTTGACCACCCGTCCCACCACGCCAGGAACTTCCCGGCGGGGTTTTTCCAGGTAGGCCACGCGTGGCTGGCCGACCTGTACCTCGACCTTCCACTCGCTGCGCAGGCGCTCGACCATCACTTCCAGGTGCAGCTCGCCCATGCCCCACACCAGGGTTTCCCCCGTATCACGCTCGGTCTCGACGCGGAACGATGGATCCTCCTGCACCAGGCTGGCCAAGCCCTGGCTGATGCGCAGCAGGTCACTGGCGCGCGCCGCCGACAACCGCCACGCGAGTACCGGCGGCTGCGCCTGGATGGCCTCCAGCAGCAACGGCTGTTCCAACCCCGCCAGCGTTTCACCGCTGCCGGCATCCTTCCAGCCCATCACCGCGACGATGTCGCCCGCTTCGGCCTGGACGATGTCGTGCAACTGGTCGGCCTGCACCCGCACCAGCCGCCCGATCCGCCGCGGCCCATGGTGCGAACTGGACACGCGGTCGCCTACGCGCAACGTGCCCGAATACACCCGCACGAACGCAAGCGCACCCTGCGGCGGATGGGTGACCTTGAACAGCAGTGCCGCCAGCGGCCCTGCGGGATCCGGCGGCAACTGCAGCGATCCGGATTCCAGCGTGGCCGCCACCGATGGACGATCCAGCGGCGATGGCAGGTAGTCGACGATGGCATCCAGCAGCGGCTCCACGCCCTTGCCCTTGAACGCCGCACCAGCCAGCACCGGCACGCCGGCACCGGTCACGGTGATGCGTCGCAGCGCGGCATGCAGCGCCCCGGCGTCGATCTCGGCGTCCTGCAGCCATGCATCGGCCAGCACGTCATCGAGTTCGGCCGCCGCCTGCACCAGCGCGTCACGCTGTGCCTGCCACTGCGGCTGCTGTCCAGCGCTCCATGGCTGGCGCTGCAGCGTGCCGGCTTCATCCCAGCGCAGCAGTTGGCGTTCGACCAGGTCGACCCAGCCTTCAAAGGCACTCTCGCTGCCCAGCGGCAGCCCCAGCGGCAACGGCCTTGCCTGCAGGCGCTCCGACAACTGCGCGACCACCCGCTCGAACGAGGCGCCAACGCGGTCCATCTTGTTGACGAACGCCAGCAACGGCACGCCATGCCGGCGCGCCTGGCGCCAGACGGTTTCCGACTGCGGCTGCACGCCATCCACCGCGGAGAACACCGCCACTGCACCGTCCAGGACACGCAGCGAGCGCTCCACTTCGATGGCGAAGTCGATGTGCCCGGGAGTGTCGATCAGGGTCAGCCGGTGCGCAGGCAGGTCACGGGGCGCCCAATGCGCCTGCACGGCAGCTGCGCCGATGGTGATGCCACGTTCGCGTTCGATGGCCGAGAAATCGGTCGTCGCCGCGCCGTCGTGTACTTCGCCCACGCGATGGATCTGCCCGGTCTTCCACAGCAGGCGTTCGGTAAGCGTGGTCTTGCCCGCGTCGATGTGCGCGATGATGCCGAGGTTGCGGCGCAAGGAAAGGGTATGGGTGTTCATGGGGTGCTCCTGCAATGCCAACCACGAGGGACCGCGTGTCCCGGTTGGCGGCAGGACACGCGGCTAGCGTTCGGTTTCGGCGATCTGGTGCATGGCACGTTCTCCTTCGTCGATTCGGTGTTGCAGGAAACAAAAAAGCGCCCGGTTGGGCGCTCTGCGTGGGGTCAAGGCAACCGTCATGCGGTCAACCGCCTTGTAATCCGCCGGGCAGACGCACCCGTGCCGCGCATGCGCGGGCCAGGATGTGAAACGTCAGCAGCGGAAAGGCGTCCATGGAACTCACCAGGAAGTGGAGCGCGTATTGTGCGCCTGCCAGCGGGGGAAACAAGCGGGAATTGCGTACATGGATGGAACGATGAGGATCTGTGGCGCGCCATCTTTCCGGTGACGGGCATGGCGCTTTCCGGTGACGGGCATGGCCCGTCACTACACCACCACCACCAGCGGTACCGGCCGGCTGGGGTGCTGCAGCACCCGCACCTGCTGCTGGTATACCCGGCCCAGGATGGATTCGGTCAAGACCTGTGCCGGGGTACCGTCCGCCGCCACCCTGCCCTGTTCCAGCAGCACGATCCGGTCGGCATGGCCAGCGGCCAGGTTGAGGTCGTGCAGCACCACCAGCACGCATGCCCCTGCATCGGCCAGGCCGCGCACCCGGCGCAGCGTCCGCTCCTGGTGGCGCAGGTCCAGTGCAGCGGTCGGCTCGTCCAGGAACAGCACCGGGGTGTCCTGTGCCAGCACGCGCGCAAACGTGGTGCGTGCGGATTCGCCCCCGGACAGCTGCTGCACTTCGCGCAGGCGCAGCGCCTGCAGTTCGGCCGCGTCCAGCGCGGACTCGACAAGTCCCGTATCGCGATGCAGGTCCGGCGGATGCGGCAGCCGCCCCATCGCCACCACCTCCTCCACGCTGAAGGCAAAGCGCACCGCGTGCTCCTGCGGCATGACCGCGCGTTCGCGTGCAAGCGCACCGGCGCGCAGCGCGTGCAGGGGGGCCCCGCGCAGCAGCACCTGGCCGGAGTCGGCCGCGAGGTCGCCACAGGCCGCACCCAGCAGCGTGGACTTTCCCGCCCCGTTCGGGCCCACCAGCGCGGTGACGGTGCCGGCCTCGAATGCCAGGTCGATGTCGGCCAGTATCTGCCGCTGTTGCCGGCGTACGCCGACATGCTGCAGGGCAAGCAAGGCGCTCATGACATCGCCTTGCGGCGCTGCTGCAGCACCAGCCACAGGAAGAACGGCGCGCCCAGCGCTGCGGAGAACAGCCCCAGCGGAATCTCCGATGGCGGGTCCAGCGTGCGCGCGGCGGTATCGGCGATCACGATCAGCAATGCGCCCAGCACGCCGGACAACGGCAACAGCCAGCGGTGCCCCGGGCCCACCAGCATCCGCGCGACGTGCGGCACCACCAGCCCGACGAAACCTATCGAGCCCGCAAAGGCCACCGCCGCGCCCACCAGCAGCGCGCTGAACGCCACCAACCGCCGCCGCGTACGGCCAACGTCCAGGCCCAGGTGCTGCGCCTGCCGCTCACCGAGTGCCAGCATGTCCAGTGGCGTGGCCAGGCGCAGCAGGGCGAACGCGCCGATGACGAAAAGCGGCGCGACCGCCGCCACGTCGCTCCAGCTCGCCCTGGCCAACGACCCCATCTGCCAGAACACCAGCGACTGCAGTTCAGCCTCGCTGGCGACATAGGTCAGGAAGCCGATCACCGCCGAACAGAATGCGGCCATCGCGATGCCCACCAGCAACAGGGTCGCATTGCCATGGCCGCGTCCGGGACGTGCCAGCAGGTAGGTGATGCTGATCGCCAGCGCACCGCTGAGGAAAGCCGCCACCGGGATGATCCAGCCCCCTGCGCTGGCGGCACCCAGCACGATGGCGGCCACCGCACCCAGCGCCGCCCCCTGGCTGACGCCGACGATGCCGGGGTCCGCCAACGGGTTGCCGAACAGGCCCTGCAGGCTGGCCCCGGCCATCGCCAGCGCCGCCCCTACCATCGCCCCCAGCAGCACGCGCGGAATGCGCAACTGCCAGACCACCGCGAGGTCGCGTGCACTGACCTGCGCTGCGTCGAGCAGGCCCAGCTTCACCGCGATGGCCTGCAGCACCTCCAGCGGCGGCAGCCGCAGCGGCCCCACCGCGAATGACGCCAGCACCGCGCCCAGCAGCACCGTCGTCACCAGCAGCAGCATCGCCTGGCCGCGCCGCCGCCTGCGTTGCTGCGGCATCCCCACCGAACGCTGCGTCATGCCGGTGGCAGCGCCGCAAGCGCACGCGCCAGGGCCAGCGCACCCGCACCGGAGCCCACGCTGGTGTATTTCAACTGCATGTCCGGCATCACCCAGACGCGGCCGGCCTGCCCGGCAGGGGTCTGCTTCAGCGTCGGGTAGGCCTTCCATATGCCGTCGGCACCACCGAACAACTGCAGGTCATGTTCGGTGACCAGGATGATGTCCGGCGCGGCGGCCACCACGCCCTCGTTGCTGAGCGCCGAGAAATTGGCCACGCCGGCCTCGGTGCCGATGTTGAGGCCGCCAGCCAGCGTGATCAGCTGCCCTGAGGCACTGTCCGCACCCGCCACGGTGGGGCTTCCACCGGCCCCGGTCGCGGAGATGTGGATCACCCGTGGCTTCCACGTGCCCCGCGCAGCGATCGCAGCGGCCGCGTCCAGCTGCGCCTGCACCGCATCGGCAAGCCCTGCCCCTGCATCGGCCAGTCCAAGCGCGGCCGCGACCTTGCGGATCTTGTCCGGCGCCGGCTGCAGGTCGTCGATGATCACCGCATCCTGTCCTACCGTGCGCAACTTGTCGGACAGGTCGCGATGGCGACGCAGGCTGTTGCCCAGGAACAGCGATCCGCCCAGGCTCAGCACGCCCTCCACGCCAGTGGTCTTGTTGAACAGGAACTGGTGTGGCGCCGCCCTGCCTGCCGCCGTGACCGTGTTGGTGGGCGCGGCAAACACCGCGCTGCCCTGCCCCAGGGCCTCGATCACCGCGATGATGTCGTCGCCACCGGCAATGATGCGACCGGGGTCGTCCACCTGCACCTCGACGCCATCATCGGAACGCACGCTGGCTGGCAGCTGCGGGGTTCCTGCCGGAACCGAAGGCACCTGCCCACCATCGAGCCGCTGCCAGCCTTCCGGCAACGCATCGGCGGCATCCACCGCGGCCGACGACGATGCAGGACGCGATGCCGCCCCCCCCCCCGCGTTGGCGGCGTTGTCGGCCTGGCCGTCGCCCGCGCTGCAGGCCGCCAGGCCGAGTGAGAGGGCCAGCGGAACCATCCGCAGGGCGACGATGTGCCTGGTTTTCATTGTTGCTGCTCCTGGACGGGGCGAGCGTTGCCGCCCCGTGTTGCGGCGCTGGCTTACAGCTGGCGCAGCGCGATGCGGGTGATGCGGTCGCCCTTGGGATCTTCGGCGCCCTTGGACTTGTTCACCGCGAATACGTTGCCCTTGCCATCGGCGCGCACGTGGTTGGGGAAGGTGCCGCCTTCCAGGTTGCCCACGACCGTGCCATCGGCGTCGACCACCGTCACCGTGCCGGCGCCGCGGTTGCTGACATAGGCGAGCCCGGCCAGCGGATCGAACGCAACGTTGAGCGCCCCGGCGCCCACCGCCACGTCATGCAGCACGGTGCCGGACGCCACGTCGACGATCAGCAGGTTGTCGCTGCCCTGCGAGGCGACGAACAGGCGGTTGCGCTTCGCATCGTAGGCAACGCCGGAGGCACTGGTGGCGTTGCCCAGTGCGATGACCTTGTCGACCTTGCCGCTGGCCACGTCGATCACCGCCGCTTCGGGCGTACCGATGCTGACGGTGAACAGCTTGCCGGACGGCTCGTCCAGCACCAGGCTCATCGGTACGAATTTTTCGTCGTCCACGCCGGATGTCAGGGTGATCGACTCGAGGGGCTGCAGGGTCCTGGCATCGAACACCGAGAGGTGGTCTTCACCGGTCGCCGAGGCGAAGACCTTGCCGTGCGCGCCGTCCACCACCACGTCGCGCGCATGCGGCACTGCACCCACGTCGAACTGGCGTACCAGCGACAGGTCGGACTGGCGATAAACCGCGACGGTGTTCTGGCGGGTGTTGGTCACCCACACGTTGCCATTGGCATCATCCACGCCGACGCCATACACGGCGTACACGCTGTCGCCCTTGCCACCCGGCACGGTGGCCGGCGTGATGGCCTTGAGCACCTCCAGCGTGGTCGGATCCACCTTCAACAGCTGCGACTGGGTCACCGGCGGACGGCCCACCGCAGAGGTCACGAAGACCGCGTTGCTGGCAGCACTGTAGGCACTCTGGTACAGCCCCTGCACCAGCTTGTTGGATGCGGTGGAGAAGCGCTCCTGGCCACTCAGGGCCAGCTTCGGGGAAACACGCAGCGTGGTCACCGCCGCCGCCGCCGGGCCGCTGGCGCGCGCCACCAGCGGGTGCTGGCCCGGCACCGCGTCGGCCGGGATGGCCAGCTCGGTCTTGAACTGGCCGTTGTCGTCCACGATCAGCGGCGAGCCGGTCAGTACGGCCTGGCCACGCAGCAGTTCCACCTGCTGGCCCGGAACGAAACCGCTGCCGATGATCTCGGCGCTGCCGCCGGCAACCGGATTCTCGCTGCGTGCGGTGAGCTTGCCTTTGAAACCGTTGGCCGGCGCGTCGAACACCGGCTGTGCGGTAGCGCTTGCGGCTAACAGGATGGCGGCGGCCAGGGTGCCGATCCGAAGGGAAGTGCGTGCGGTCATGACATGCTCCTTGCATGGGGTGCGCGGTAGCGCGGTGTGCCATTGCCTTGGCGTCCTGCCCGCGTGCGGGCATTGCCTGGGTGAAAGGTGCGCACGGCCATGCCGTACGCGGAATTCAATGCGCGCCCTGCACCGCGCCGTGGTCGGCGATTCCATACAGCGCCGCCAGCGTGGCCTTGAACGAAGCGGAAAGCATCGGGCCGTGGCCCAGTCCGGGGAACTCGCGATACTGCACCTGCAGCCCGGGCACCGCGGCCAGCCGTCCGGCCAGCGCATGTGCCGCGTCCGACGGCGCACCTCCTACGCGACGCAGATGGGCGACCACGCGGGGATTGGCCATGTCACGTACACCCCGGTTGCCACTGCGTTCATCGCCGCCGAGCATCACCCACAGCTGGATGGGCTGGCCGGCACTGTTGTCGATGAACTGGGTTTCCATGTCGCCCAGCGGTGCGCCCTGGCTCCACCACAGCGATGGACTGGCGGCCACGTACTGCTGGAATGCGGCCGGACGCGTGTACAGGCTGCTGAGCACGAACAGCCCGCCCAGCGAATGCCCCCACAGCGCCTGGCGTTGCGGATCGATGGAGGCGCGGCGCGCGACCTCCGGTTTGACCTGGCGCTCGATGACGTCGAGGAACGCATGCGCGCCACCGCCGACCACCTGCAGTTGCCCGCTTTCGTCGTCTGCGCGATCGATCCACGCGGTGTAGTCGCGGGTGCGCTGCACCGAGTCGATGCGGCGCTCGTTGTCATGGCCGATCAACACCAGCACCGGCGGCGCCGGACTGGCGGCCAGTTCGGCCAGCAACGGCTGGTCCAGCACCATCGCCACGGCATTGCCATCCAGTGCATACAGCACCGGCGCCAGGGCCGTCGATGGCCGCACCGGCACGCCAAGGTTCACCCGCCAGCGGCGCTGCCCATCGGCGCTTTCCACGACGAAACGCTCGAAGCGGTAACTGCTCGCCGGCGCGTCCAGCACGGTCTGGCCGACCAACTGGTCCGGATTGCGCTGCTGCGCCTGGCTGGAGAACGTGGCGGTGGCAGTGAAAGCACAGAGCACGATGAACGTCATCGCACGGCGGAAGACAGGGGGGCGGTGGAACATGCGGGACGACTCACGACAGGATCGCCGGCACCGGCCGGTACCCGGCAAGGCATCGGATGCCTCACGGCCCAGTCTATCAAACGAGAATGGTTATCGCTTGCGATTCACGTGTCGGAATGTTTCCACTGTGTCAGCGGTTACACAGACCGTGCCCGCCGGCACCCGGCAGCTACCGGGCGGTTTCGGCCAGGCGCGCGCCCAGCCACACCAGCAGCAGGCCACCGGCCAGGCTGGCGCCGAGGTAGACCGGCACCATCAGCCCGCGATCAGTCCGCGCGAATACCAGCGTTTCCAGCATCAACGAGGAAAACGTGGTCAGGCCGCCCAGCAGCCCGACAACCAGGAAGGCGCGCAGCAACTGCACGTTGCCGCCGCGCTGGTGCAGCCACACCAGCAGGTAGCCGGCAGCGAAGGCGCCGATGAAATTGGCCGTCAGGGTGCCCCAGGGGAAGCCCTGGCCGAAGTTCCTCAACATGGCATCGCCGATGATGAAGCGCAGCGCTGAACCCAGTGCGCCACCGGCCATCACCAGGCCCACCTGCTGCCACCATGCGCCGCCCATCAGCCTTCGTCCTGCTGCTGGCGACCGGATGCCTGGCGTGCCTGTCCGCGCTGCACGCGCAGCCGGTCCAGTTTCTCCTTCAGCTTGATCTCCAGGCCGCGCGCCACCGGCTGGTAATACACCCGCTCGCCCATGGCGTCGGGGAAGCCGGTCTGGTCCAGTGCGATGCCCCCCTCCACATCGTGGTCGTACTGGTACTCCGCGCCGTAGCCGAGGGTCTTCATCAGCTTGGTCGGTGCATTGCGCAGGTGCAGCGGCACTTCCATGGTGCCGGTTTCGCGTACCTCGGCCTTGGCCTGGTTGAACGCGGCATAGCCGGCATTGGACTTGGCCGTGCTGGCCAGGTACAGCACCAGCTGCGCGAACGCCAGCTCGCCTTCGGGGCTGCCAAGCCGCTCATAGATGTCCCAGGCCTCCAGCGCCATGGTCTGCGCACGCGGATCGGCCAGCCCGATGTCCTCGATGGCCATGCGGGTGAGCCGGCGCGCCAGGTAGGAGGGATCGCAGCCGCCATCCAGCATCCGGGTCAGCCAGTACAGCGCCGCATCCGGATTGGAGCTGCGCACCGACTTGTGCAGTGCCGATATCTGGTCGTAGAACTGCTCGCCGCCCTTGTCGAAGCGTCGCGTGCGATCGGCCAGCACCTGCACCAGCGTCTGCGGGGTGATGTGCCCGCCTTCGTCCGCCGCCAGCTCCGCGGCGATCTCCAGCAGGGTCAGCGCGCGCCGCACGTCGCCATCTGCGGCGCTTGCGATCTGCAGCAGCAGTTCCGGCTCTATCTGGATGCCCTCCCCGCCCAACCCACGTTCGCCGTCGTCCAGCGCGCGCTGCAGGGCCTCGACGATGTCCTGCGGCGAGACGCCTTCCAGCACATGCACGCGGCAGCGCGACAGCAGCGCCGAATTGAGTTCAAAGGACGGATTTTCCGTGGTGGCACCGACGAACAGGATGGTGCCACGCTCGATATGCGGCAGGAACGCATCCTGCTGGGCCTTGTTGAACCGATGCACCTCGTCCACGAACAGCACCGTGCGACGTCCTTCGGCGAAACGCTGTGCCGCTTCGGCCAGTACCTGGCGCACTTCCGGCAGGCCGGACAGCACCGCGGAGATGGCACGGAATTCGGCATCGGAGTACTCGGCCAGCAGCAGCGCCAGCGTGGTCTTGCCACAGCCCGGCGGCCCCCACAGGATCATCGAATGCACGCGGCCGGATTCCACCGCGCGGCGCAGCGCGCTCTCCGGCGCCAGCAGGCGTTTCTGCCCGACCATTTCATCGAGCGTGCGCGGGCGCATGCGCTCGGCGAGCGGACGCAGGTGGTCCCGATCCACGCTCAGCAGATCAGGCCCGGGGAATGAAGAAGTGCGTTGTCTGGCCACGCGTCATTGTAACGCGTGGCATGGGCCAGGACGGTAGCGCCGGACCATGCCCGGCGCTACGGCGTCATTCGCCGATGACGTCGGTGCCGGCCGGTGGGGTGAAGCGGAACGTGTCGTTGGCGAACGAGGGATTGCGCTTCCAGCCACTGAAGGTGATGACCGTGCGCTGGCCAACCGCATCGGTGATTTCCATCTTCGACAGCCCCTGCGCGCTGAAGCCCAGCGCGGCATGCTGGAAGCTGGCTTCGGTCTCACGCTTCGGGGTCAGCGACAACCATTCCAGGCCGTCGCGCGCGGCGGCTTCTTCGCTGAGGTCGTACTGCTGTTCCAGCAGCGCCGGGTTGATCAGCGCCGTCAGCGGGCTGTTCTGCTCTTCCTTGCCCTGTGCGCGCACGGTGGCCTGCTCCAGGTCCGGTTCGTGCATCCACACCTTGGTGCCATCGGCAACGATCACCTGCACGTGCGGCTTCTGGTATTCCCAGCGGAACAGCCGCGGCGCGGACAGCGCGACACGTCCACTGGTGGTTTCCTTGACCTTGCCACGGGTGTCGTACACCTGCTGGCTGAACTGCCCGTCCAGGCCCTTCAGCCCGGTGGTGAATGCCTTGAGTTCGTCGCGCGCGCCGGCCCACGCGCTGGTGGACAGCAGGCACGCGCTGGCGAGCGCGGAGGTGGCAAGGAAGCGGCGGAAGCTGGCGTGCATGCGGGTATCCAAGGGAGCTACAGGACAGTAAGGCGGATTGTGCCGGGGGCAACCTGAATGGGCAGCTAGGCGATAGCGGCCAGGCCTCCCGGGAGACCTGGCCGACGCATTACTTCGGCGGCGGTGGCGCCAGTACGGTTCGGTCACCGTTATGTTCGGGCGAGCTGACCACGCCTGCCGCCTCCATCGCTTCGATCAGCCGCGCGGCGCGGTTGTAACCGATCTTCAGCCGGCGCTGCACGCCGGAGATCGAGGCACGCCGGGTTTCAGTCACCACCCGCAGCGCTTCGTCGTACAGCGGATCGGACTCATCGCCGGACGAGGCGGTCTCCGGCAGGCCACCCGCGCCCACCACCACGCCGTCGCCCATGGTCTGCACTTCGTCCAGCACGCCTTCGATATAGTCCGCCGGGCCCATCGCCTTGAGGTGTTCCACCACGCGATGGACTTCTTCATCGGAGACGAAGGCACCGTGCACGCGGTCAGGCATGGCCGTGCCTGGCGGCAGGTACAGCATGTCGCCGTGGCCGAGCAGCGTTTCCGCGCCGGACTGGTCCAGGATGGTGCGCGAATCGATCTTGGAGCTGACCTGGAAGGCGATGCGGGTCGGGATGTTGGCCTTGATCAGGCCAGTGATGACGTCCACCGACGGGCGCTGGGTGGCCAGGATCAGGTGGATGCCGGCGGCACGGGCCTTCTGTGCCAGTCGTGCGATCAGCTCTTCGACCTTCTTGCCGACGATCATCATCATGTCGGCGAATTCGTCGATGAAGATCACCACGAACGGCAACGTCTCCAGCGGCCGCGGCGCTTCGCCCAGCTCCGGGTTCGGCTTGAACAGCGGGTCCATCATCGGCTGCCCGGCGTCTTCGGCGTCCTTCACCTTCTTGTTGAAGCCCGCCAGGTTACGCACGCCGACCGCGCTCATCAGCTTGTAGCGGCGCTCCATCTCGGCCACGCACCAGCGCAGGCCGTTGGCGGCCTCCTTCATGTCGGTGACCACCGGCGCCAGCAGATGCGGGATGCCCTGGTAGACACTCAGTTCGAGCATCTTCGGATCGATCATCAGCATCCGCAGGTCTTTCGGCGAGGCCTTGTACAGCAGGCTCAGCACCATCGCGTTGACCGCCACCGACTTGCCCGAGCCGGTGGTACCGGCGACCAGCAGGTGCGGCATGCGCGCCAGGTCGGCCACGGTCGGGCGGCCCGCGATGTCCTTGCCCAGCGCCAAGGTCAACGGACTGGCGGCCTTGTCGTATTCCTTGGACCGCAGCAGTTCGGACAGATAGATCATTTCGCGGGTGACGTTGGGGATCTCCAGGCCGATCACCGACTTGCCCGGGATCACGTCCACCACGCGCACCGACTTCACCGACAGGCCGCGGGCGATGTCCTTGTCCAGCGAGCTGATCTGGCTGACCTTGATGCCCGGTGCCGGCTCGATCTCGAAGCGGGTGATCACCGGCCCCGGATAGGCGCCGACCACCACCGCATCGATGCGGAAGTCCTTCAGCTTGAACTCGATCTGCCGCGACAGCGTTTCCAGCGTTTCCTCGTCATAGCCCTTGGGCTGCGGCTTGGGGTCATCCAGCAGCGCCAGCGGCGGCAGGTCCGAGCCATCGCCATTGACGCCCTGGAACATCGGGATCTGCGTGTCGCGCTTGGCGCGGTCACTCTTCTCGATCACCGGCTCCGGACGGGGCTCGATCTTCACCGGCTCGCGCTTGGCACGCACCTCGGCATCCACCTTGCGCACTTCCTGGCGTTCCTCGCGCATCACCCGGGTCTGCTTCCACTCGGTGGCCTGCTCCTTCTTCTTCTCCAGCAGCGGCGCCAGCGACATCACGCCCTTGCCGATCCTTTCCATTACCTGCAGCCAGGACAGCCCGGTGGCCAGGGTGATCGAGGCCAGCAGCAACACCAGCACGAACAGGTTGGCACCCAGCGCACCGAAGCCAACGCTGAGCGAACTGCCAACCAGCTTGCCGAGGATGCCGCCAGCCGCCGCCACGTCCGCACTGAACAGACGCAGATGCAGGAAACCGGTGCCGGCGATCAGGAAGCCGACCAGCCCGACCAGCCGCAATGCCGGGTCCAGGTCGTTTTCGCCTTTGGCTTCACGCTTGAGCCCGAACATCGCGATCCAGGCCAGTGCGCCCAGGATGACCGGCAGCAGGAAGGCCATGTAGCCGAACAGCTGCAGCAGCACATCGGCGATCCAGGCGCCGGCACGGCCGCCCATGTTGTGCACCGGCGCGACGATGCTGCCGGTATGCGACCAGCCCGGATCGGTCGCCGAATAGGTGAACAGGCTGGCCACCAGGTACAGCAAGGCCGGCGCAACGGCGATCACGCCCAGGTCGCGCCACAGGCGCTGGCGCCGGGAGTTGTCGGACGGGGTCGGATCGCCGCGGCGGGATTTGCCTTCGGCTGGTCTGCTGCGTTCGGGGACCTGCTTCGCCACCTTGGACACTACCTTTGGAATACGCTGTTAGTGGTTGATAATAAACGAACCGCGCCAGATTTCCGTCACCGCCTGCTGGATCGGCCATTGCCGCCCGCCACAGACCGCCTGGCAGCAGGTCCGCACGCCTGCCGGACCGCGGCGTTCTACTTCCCGCCTTGAATCACCCCGTCCCAGCCATCACTCTATGGTCTGCCACCAAGGTCGCGCAAACCAGCGCAGGGCCTTGCCCCGTCTACTTTCCCGCGAGTTTACATGAGCCCCAGCACGCCTTCCCGCCATCAGCGCCTCGTCATCCTGGGTTCCGGCCCCGCCGGCTGGACTGCTGCCGTCTACGCCGCCCGCGCCAACCTGAAGCCGGTGGTGATCACCGGCCTGCAACAGGGTGGCCAGCTGATGACCACCACCGAAGTGGACAACTGGCCCGGTGACGCCCACGGCCTGATGGGCCCGGACCTGATGTCGCGCATGCAGGCCCACGCCGAGCGCTTCGAGACCGAAGTGATCTTCGACCATATCCATACCGCCGACGTTTCCCAGCGCCCGTTCAGGCTGGTCGGCGACAGTGGCGAGTACACCTGTGATGCGCTGATCATCTCCACCGGCGCTACCGCCAAGTACCTGGGCATCCCGTCGGAAGATATCTTCAAGGGCCGCGGCGTGTCCGCCTGCGCCACCTGCGACGGCTTCTTCTACCGCGACCAGGACGTGGTGGTGGTCGGTGGCGGCAACACCGCCGTGGAAGAGGCGCTGTACCTGTCCAACATCGCCCGCAAGGTCTACCTGGTCCACCGCCGTGACACGCTCAAGGCGGAGAAGATCATGCAGGACAAGCTGTTCGCCAAGGTCGCCGCCGGCAAGATCGAGACGGTGTGGCACCACCAGGTCGACGAAGTGCTGGGCAACGACGCCGGCGTGACCGGGGTGCGGGTCAAGTCCACCCTGGACGGCAGCACCCGCGACATCGAAGCCCATGGCTTCTTCGTCGCTATCGGCCACCATCCCAATACCGAGCTGTTCAAGGGCCAGCTGGCGATGAACAACGACTACCTGGAGATCCGTTCCGGCCTGGGTGGCGGTGCGACGGAGACCTCGGTCAAGGGTGTGTTCGCCGCCGGCGACGTGGCCGACCAGCACTATCGCCAGGCGATCACCTCGGCCGGTTTCGGCTGCATGGCCGCACTGGATGCCGAGCGCTACCTGGACGCACAGGGCAAGATCGGCTGATAGCCGCGGGCCAGGCTGGCGCCGGATGCACTGGCGCCAGTCGCGTCGGGATGGGAGTCACCACATCCCGATCCGGGCCTGCCGGGCACGATGCCCTTCCTTGGCGCTGGCAGGACCTGTACAGGTAAGCCGATGCTGCGCGGCCGCGCTGGCAACGCCATCGTCATCGCGCAGGACCGTCTGCCACAGCGAGATGCGCGTGTGGTCGCCCCGGCCACATTCAATTTCGAAGGTCAGTGGAGAATCCAGCGGCTCCTTCTTTACTTCTTCCCCGCCATCGCAGGTAGAGTCCTGCGGACATTCGAGCGGCGTCACTTCCATCGTCACCGGGAACCGGGGATGGCCCTCGAAATGCACCTCCACTTCACCGACCGTATGTGGCGGCAGGGTCACGTCGGTGACCCGCTGGATGGCCAGTGGCTGGCAGGGCTTGCCTTCGCGCCAGAGCCGGTAGCCCTTCTCCACGCCTTTCATCGCCGCCGCCCGGAAGACAGGATCCTGCAGGGCCAACGCGTCATCGGGATTGGTATGGAAGGCGGCTTCGACAATCACTGATGGCATCTGGGCGAGGCGGTTCTCCCCCTTGTTGTCAGGATGTGCTTCAGCGCTGACGACAAAGTCATGGTACGCGTCGGCAGCGGTAACAAGTTCGCGCACATAACACAGAATGCTTGAAGCCAGAAGCCTGCTCTGCTCACGTCCCGTCTGGTAGATCACCCTGGTGCCGGTCGCGGAAGGCCCCGCAGCGTTCGTGTGCAGATGGATGGCCACGTCAGCATCATGGTGGTTTGCAAACAGCGGCCGACTACGGATGTCTTCCTTGTAGTGATGATCGTCCGATGTTCCGGAACCAAGCGAGTTCCATATCTCCGGGTTATCTGGATACTGCGCCTCAAGGTGGTATCGCCCTGCCACTTCCCACCAGGCCCTCCCGCTTGATTCATGGATATCCGTCGACGTTGTCCTGGGCCGAAAGACCGGCATCTGGCTTCGGCTTTCGAGCCAGCCTTTCAACTCCTCCGCATATAGAGGTGTTATCAAGTCCTCGAGTACTCCATTCCTTGGATCACGCTGGGTGACCCAGATGTCCTTTACCAGCCGACGATAGTAGCCATGTCCTGCGGACACCATCGCCGAACCCGCACCTGATCCAAACCTGGCGGCCTCTGCTTCGCGCCCGTGGGCATCCTCTTCCTGCAGCTTTGGGAAGTAGAAAAAGAGATCCCGTCCATCGAAACGATACTGGACGCGGGCCGCCGCCAGGAACGGAGCACTGGCGGCCATCAAGGCATGCCGGAATTCATCCAGTTGGTCCTCGAAAGGTGCCTCCGCCTCATGGGGCAGGAACTCCCGGGAGAAGTCGACGACGATATCCCGGGTAGCAAGGTTCATCGTCGCGTTGACGGCGCCAGATGTACTCTGCCCCTCAAGTCGTACTACACCCTGCATGACACGCCGTGCTTCGGCTGACAGCAACGCGTCAAGCTCCAGGTCCTGGGGTGATGCCCGCACATCCACGGGCGTCGTTGGTGGGCCGTTGCGTGCAACGCCTGGCGTCACGATTGCACCGAGCGCCAGCAAGCACCCCGAAATGCCGATATGACGGACAAAACTTTTCATCGTGCCCCCTCTGCCAGGCCGCCCTTCGGCCACCTTCAGTCTCCCCGCCCCCCATGCTGGCTGCCTACTTCAGAACCCTGATTCCCGCGTGGGTGGATCGGCCTGGCCGAGAGGGGCGCGACTTGCCGGGTAACCAGCGCGGGGAATGAAGCCTCGCACGCGTGCAGCAGGGCGAAAGTGCGTTGAGCTTCTCGGCCAGCACGTGCTGGATCTCCATCCCTTCTTCCGGCGGCACGTTGTGCCACACCGCCTTCGGCGCATTGGGCAACGGATGGCCCGATGATGTCCTCCAACGCTGCCTGGCAGGCGTCTACCGCCGCATCAGGCACGTCCACCAGTATGCTGTATGCATGTTCGAACCACGCATCCTGCCGTCGCTTGATGACCTGGGCGCCCAGGCCTGGGACGCCCTGCACGACGGCTGCAATCCCTTCGTCAGCCATGCTTTCCTTGCCGGACTGGAGACGCACGGCTGCCTGCGCGAGGAATGGGGCTGGCGCCCGCAGCACTTCACGCTGTGGGATGGCGGCAAACTGGTTGGTGCCATTCCAGGCTACCTGAAAGACAACTCGCATGGCGAGTTCGTGTTCGACCACGCCTGGGCGAATGCCTATGCACGCCACGGGCGCGATTACTACCCGAAGTGGCTGGGCGCGGTGCCCTACTCGCCGGTCACCGGGCCACGCCTGCTGGCGCGCGACGAACGCGTGCGCGACGCGCTGCTGCCTGCGCTGATCGAGGCACTGCCATCGCTTGGCGTATCCTCGGCGCACATCAACTTCCATGGTGCCGGGGATGACGCCGCGTTCGGCACCGGCTGGCTGCTGCGCGAGGACGTCCAGTTCCAATGGCACAATCCCGGCAACTGGGACACCTTCGACGCGTTCCTGGCAGCGATGAACCACAAGCACCGCAAGAACATCCGCCAGGAACGGGCCAAGGTTGCCCGCCAGGGAATCCGCTTCCGGGTGGTACATGGCGACCAGGCCAGCCGCGCCGACCTGCAGGCGATGTACCGCTTCTACCTGCAGACCTTCCTGGAATACGGCAATGCACCGGCACTGACCGAAGCCTACCTGCGCCACCTGGCGATCCGCCTTGGCCGTGGCCTGGTGCTGTTCCTGGCCGAACAGGACGGTGAGCCCATTGCCGGCGCGCTGTGCCTGCGCGGCGGCGACACCCTGTATGGCCGTTACTGGGGTGGGGCCGCCCTGCCCGGCCTGCATTTCGAGGCCTGCTATTACCAGGGCATCGAGTACTGCCTTCGCGAAGGCCTCGCCCGCTTCGAGCCGGGCGCCCAGGGCGAGCACAAGCTGGCCCGCGGGTTCCTGCCGCACAACGTACGCAGCCGGCACTGGATGGCTGACCATGATTTTGCCGACGCGTTGCGGGAGTGGTGCGGACACGAGCGGGACGAAGTCGCCGCCTACCGCGCGCACCTGCTGCTGCACACGCCGTTCCGCCAGGACGGCAGCCCCGCATGACCCGCCGGCTGCCCTGGCGCGTGGCCGATGCTGCCGACGCGCCGTTTCCACCGGCCGAGACCGCGCTGCGGCAGCCTGATGGCCTGCTTGCAGTGGGCGGTGACCTGCAGCCGGTGCGCCTGCTCAATGCCTACGCGGGTGGCATCTTTCCGTGGTTCAGCGAAGGCGAGCCGATCCTGTGGTGGTCACCGGACCCCCGCATGGTGTTCCGCACCGACGACGTGCACCTGTCCCGTCGTTTCCGCCGCCAGCTACGTGGGCTGGACTGGACCGTCACTGCCGATACCGCCTTCGAACGGGTGATGCACGCCTGCGCGCAAACCCCGCGGCCAGGCCAGGACGGCACATGGATCAGCCCGATGATGGTCGAAGCCTATACCGCGCTGCACGCGCTCGGGTTTGCCCACTCGGTGGAGGTCTGGGACCAGGACCAGCTGCTCGGCGGGATCTACGGCGTCGGAATTGGCCAGATGTTCTTCGGCGAAAGCATGTTCAGCGCACACAGTGGAGGGTCCAAGGTCGCGCTGGCCGCATTGGCCCACCTGCTCGGCCGCTGGGGCGTACCGTTGATGGACGCGCAGGTGGAGAACCCGCACCTGCTGCGCATGGGCGCCTTCCACCTGCCCCGGGCCGAATTCCTGCAGCAGGTCCGCCACGCGGTGACCCTGCCCGGCCCTGATGGAAACTGGGCTGCAACCGTCGGCCAGATGCCGGCCCGGCAACTGCTTGACGGTTAACACAATCTTTGCAAAAACCCGCGCTTGCGCGTAAAATGCTGCGCCTTAGGCCCCAGTGGCCGTTCTCTGAACCGCACAGGACTACATGTCGAAAGACGATTCCATCGAGTTCGAAGGCACCGTCAGCGAGACGCTGCCAAATACGACTTTCCGCGTCCGCCTCGAAAATGGTCACGAAATCATTGCCCATATTTCCGGCCGCATGCGCAAGAACTATATCCGCATCCTTACCGGTGACCGGGTCAAGGTTGAAATGACCCCGTACGACCTGACCAAGGGTCGTATCACCTACCGCATGAAGTAAGCGGTCCGACGCCCTGGCGTCGACGAGAAAGGCCAGCCCTCGAGCTGGCCTTTTGGCGTACCTGCGATCCACCCTGCCACCCAGCACGGTAGTGACGGGCCATGCCCGTCACCCGCGCGCAGCGCGCAACAGCAGCGGGTCATGGGACCCGCTGTGTCGTCAGTCCACCGTGGCCGGCAACAGCCTCTCCGGCTCGGCGAAGGTCTCCACGATCAGCTCGTTGTCGCGCACGTCGATGCTGACCCTGCCGCCGCCGACCAGCTTGCCGAACAACAGTTCGTCGGCCAGCGGACGCTTGACCTTGTCCTGGATGACCCGGGCCATCGGCCGCGCACCCATCAGCGGATCGAAGCCGTGCTGGGCCAGCCAGTCGCGCGCGGTCGGCGTGGCCGACAGGCTGACGTGCTTTTCCTGCAGCAGCATTTCCAGCTCGATCAGGAATTTGTCCACCACGCGCAGGATGTGCTCGAAGCCCAGCGCCTGGAACTGCACCACCGCGTCCAGCCGGTTGCGGAACTCCGGGGTGAAGCTGCGGCGGATGGTCTCCATCGCATCGGTGGCGTGGTCCTGCTTGGTGAAGCCGATCGACCGCCGCGCGGCCTGGGTTGCGCCGGCATTGGTGGTCATCACCAGCACCACGTTCTTGAAGTTCGCCTCGCGTCCATTGGTGTCGGTCAACACGCCGCGGTCCATGACCTGCAGCAGGATGTTGAAGATGTCCGGATGGGCCTTTTCGATCTCGTCCAGCAGCAGCACGCAGTGCGGCGTCTTGACGATCTTCTCGGTCAACAGGCCGCCCTGGTCGAAACCAACGTAACCCGGGGGCGCACCGATCAAGCGACTGATCGAATGCCCTTCCATGTACTCGGACATGTCGAAGCGGACCAGTTCGATGCCCAGCTGCAGCGCAAGCTGCTTGGTCACCTCGGTCTTGCCGACGCCGGTCGGCCCGGCGAACAGGAAGTTGCCGATCGGCTTTTCCGGATTGGCCAGTCCCGAACGGGCCAGCTTGATCGCCGAGGACAGCGTCTCGATGGCCGGGTCCTGCCCGAAGATCACCATCTTCAGGTTGCGCTCCAGGTGCTGCAGCACATCCTTGTCGGTAGCGCTGACCTGCTTGGCCGGGATGCGCGCCATCTTGGCCACGATCCCCTCGATTTCCTCGATGTCGATCAGCTCCTTGCGCTGGCCTTCCGGCAGCAGGCGCTGGCGGGCGCCAGCCTCGTCGATCACATCGATCGCCTTGTCCGGCAGCAGGCGGTCACCGATATGCTTCACCGACAGGTCCACCGCCGCCTGCAGCGCATCGTCGGCGTAGGTCACGCCATGGTGCGCCTCGTACTTCTGCTTGAGGCCCTGCAGGATCTCATAGGTCTCGCCCACGGTCGGCTCGACGATGTCGATCTTCTGGAAGCGCCGGGCCAGCGCGCGATCCTTTTCGAAGATGCCGCGATATTCCTGGAAGGTGGTCGACCCGATGCAGCGCAGCTCGCCCGACGCCAGCGCCGGCTTGATCAGGTTCGAGGCATCCATGGTGCCGCCGGACGCCGAACCGGCACCGATGATGGTGTGGATCTCATCGATGAACAGCACCGCATTGGGCACCTTCTTCAGCGCGGTCAGCACGCCCTTAAGGCGCTTCTCGAAATCGCCGCGGTACTTGGTGCCGGCGACCAGCGCACCCAGGTCCAGCGAATAGATCACCGCGTCGGACAGCACTTCCGGCACCGAGCCTTCCACGATGCGCCGGGCCAGGCCTTCGGCGATGGCGGTCTTGCCGACACCGGCCTCGCCCACGTACAGCGGGTTGTTCTTGCGCCGGCGGCACAACACCTGGATGGTGCGCTCGATCTCGTCGGCACGGCCGACCAGCGGGTCGATCCGGCCGTTGCGGGCCTGGTCGTTGAGGTTGCTGGCAAACTCGGCCAGGGCGTCACCCTTGCCCTCGCCCTCCCCGCCCTCGGTGCGGCCCTCGGGGTCCGCCGGGGACGGCTGCTCGCCATCTTCGCCCAGCTTGGCGATGCCGTGGGACAGGTAATTGACCACGTCCAGCCGGGTCACGTCCTGCTGGTTGAGGTAATAGACAGCGTGCGAGTCCTTCTCGCCGAAGATCGCCACCAGCACATTGGCACCGGTGACCTCCTTCTTGCCGGACGACTGCACGTGGTACACCGCGCGCTGCAGGACGCGCTGGAAGCCCAGGGTCGGCTGGGTGTCCCGGCCATCGTCTTCGGCCAGGCGCGAGACGGAGGCCTCTATGGCCTGCTCCAGTTCCTGGCGCAGGCGGTCTGCATCGGCCCCGCACGCCTTGAGGACGGCCTGGGCTGACGGATTGTCGAGCAGTGACAACAGCAGGTGTTCGACGGTCATGAATTCATGCCGCGCTTCCCGTGCCCGCTTGTAGCACTGGCCAATGGTGTGCTCGAGGTCTTTACTGAACATGCTCTACTCCGGCGGCAGTTGAAGACGATATGCGGCCTGACCACACGTTTTCCATCACCCTAGCGAAACTACACGTTCAGATGGCGTTAGTACGGAAGCATGCAGCTCGTCAGTACGGCTTGACGATAACCTACAACGGCCCATCCCGGAGCATCAGGCATCGCGGGAAAGACCTGCCCGAATGAGGGAGGGGCGGCCAGGACAGGCGTGATGGGAATGACCCGGGCACGGGGCAGCGGCAATGGCCGGGCCATCAGCGTCGCCGGCGGCCCGCCGGGACCGGAAATGGAACGCAGTGGTCCGGCGGCACCATCGAAAACACCCGGGGATTCAGGCCTTTTCCATCGTGCACAGCAGTGGGTGTTGGTTCATCCGCGCGTACTCGTTGACCTGGGCAACCTTGGTCTCGGCCACTTCGCGGGTAAACACGCCGCAGATGCCGCGGCCGCGGGTATGGACATGCAGCATCACCTGGGTCGCCCGGTCCAGGTCCAGGCTGAAGAACTGCTGCAGCACGTCGACCACGAAATCCATGGGGGTGTAGTCATCGTTCAACAGCATGACCTGGTAGAACGGCGGCGGTGCGACCTCCGGACGCGCGGGGTCGAGCAGCACACCCTGGCCGGAATGGGATTCGTGGGAAGTCTCGCGAGGCATCCCCATATTATAGAGGGTGGGCCGGCTGGATTGGACGGCACACGCTGGCCCCTTCACAATCTGCCCCATCTTCCCGCACTGCTTTCACAGGATTTTCATGAAAAGGACGCTGCTCGCTTCGCTGCTGCCGCCCATGGCTGGCATTGCGTCTGCTGCCGGACAGGATGACTGCTGAGGTGGCCGATGCCACGCAACGCTGGGCGCCGCGCGTGACCGTCGCCACGGTGGTGGTCGACGCCGGCCTCGTGCTGCTGGTCGAGGAACGCATTGGCGGAAAGCAGGTGCTGAACCAGCCAGCCGGGCATCTGGAGCCTGGCGAAAGCCTGGCCGCGGCGGCACTGCGCGAGACATTGGAAGAAACCGCCTGGGACGTCGAGCTGGACGCCTTCATCGGCTGCTACCAGTGGACCGCTGCCGACGGCACCGCGTTCCTGCGTTTCTGCTATGCAGCCCATCCACTGCGCCATCATGCCGGGCAGACACTGGACAGCGGGATCGAGCGCGCGATATGGATGGCGCCGGAGCAACTGCTGGCCCAGTCCGACCGCCTGCGCAGCCCCCTGGTCTGGCAGGTGGTGGCCGATTACCTGGGTGGCCAGCGCCACCCCCTGTCACTGGTGAAGGAGGTCGCATGAGTACGCCGCGGATCATGGTCGGTGTTTCCGGTGGCGTGGATTCATCGGTGGCGGCCTGGCGGCTGGTCCAGCAGGGCGAGCCGGTGGCCGGTCTGTTCATGCAGAACTGGGCCGACGACGGCAGCGGCGAATGCCGCGCCGAGGATGATCGCCGCGACGCGGTGGCGGTGTGCGGCCTGCTGGGCATCCCGTTCCACTTCCGTGATTTTTCCGATGAGTACTGGAAGCAGGTGTTCGAGCACTTCCTGGCCGAATACCGCGCAGGACGTACGCCGAACCCGGACGTGCTGTGCAACCGCGAAGTGAAGTTCAAGCACTTCCTGGACGCCGCCCGCGAACTGGGTGCCGAACGCATCGCCACCGGCCACTACGCCCGCATTGCGCAGCACGGTGGGCGCTGGGCGCTGCTGCGCGGCGCCGACGGCAGCAAGGACCAGAGCTATTTCCTGCACCAGCTGGGACAGGCACAGCTGGCCGCCACGCTGTTCCCGATCGGCGACCTGAACAAGAACGACCTGCGCCGCATGGCCCGCGACGCGCGGCTGCCCACCCACGCCAAGAAGGACTCCACCGGCATCTGCTTCATCGGTGAGCGCGACTTCCGCGAGTTCCTCGGCCAGTACCTGCCGGCGCGCAAGGGGCGCATCGTCGATCCCGATGGCGTGGACATCGCCGAGCATCCCGGCGTGTTCTATTACACCCTGGGCCAGCGCGAAGGCCTGAACATCGGCGGTGTCCGCGGCCGACCGGCCGCGCCCTGGTACGTGGTCGGCAAGGACGTGGCCAGCAATGTGCTGTACGTGGACCAGGACCGGGAGAGCCCGTGGCTGATGTCACGTGAACTGGCCACCGAGACCGCGCACTGGATTGCCGGGGCACCACCGGCCAGCCGCTTCGAATGCACCGCGCAGACCCGTTACCGGCAACCGGACGAGCCCTGCACGGTCAACGTGCGCGATGATGGCAGCGTGCACGTGCGCTTCGCCCATCCCCAGCGCGCCGTAACCCCGGGCCAGTCACTGGTGCTGTACGACGGCGACGTCTGCCTCGGCGGCGCGGTGATCGCCGCTACCGACGCACCGCTGGAACAGCGGTTGCGCGACACTCCTTCTCCCTTTGAGGTATCTGCTGCATGAGTTTTACCGTCGACGACCGCATCCTGGCACTTGCCGGCATCGCCCAGGCCCTGCAGCAGGTGCGCCGCATCGCCGATACCGGGCATTCGGATGCCGCTGCGGTGCGCACGGCCATGGACAGCGTATTCCGCATCGAAGCGGCGTCTCCGCAGGAAGTCTATGGTGACCTCGAGGCGCTCAAGCCCGGCCTGCGGCTGCTGCACAACTATTTCCGCAACCAGGGCCAGGACCCGATCCTGCCCAAGCTGGCCCTTGCGGTGCTGCAGCTGGAACGTCGCTTCATCCGCGAGCAGGACACCATCGCCAAGGTGACCGCCGGCATCGAGCGCGCCAGCCGCCAGGGCAGCGAGCTGGGCGACAGCGGCCATCCGGACGTGCTGGCCACGCTGGGCGGCGTGTATGCCGACACCATCAGCCACCTGAAGCCACGGGTCATGGTGCAGGGCAACCCCCACTACCTGGGGCAGGCCGGCGTGGTCGCCGAGATCCGCGCGCTGCTGCTGGCAGCCGTCCGCTCGGCGGTGCTGTGGCGCCAGCTGGGCGGAAGCTACTGGGATTTCCTGCTCAACCGCAAGGCGATGGTCGACGCAGTGGACCGCGCGCTGCGCTGAGCCATGCCCGGCGACGAAGGCCCCGCATGACGCCGAAGGCCTGCGTAACGCCGAGCCATGCTCGGCGACGATCTGTGTAGCGCCGAGCCATGCTCGGCGGAAGCGCCTCGGCGGATCGGACTGTCCGGCTAAAGAGAACGGGACCCCGGCCGATACAGCATCCATGGCTCTCCCGAGAACGTCCATGTACTCACGCATCATCATCCGTCTGGCCGCACCACTGGTACTGACCCTGCTGCTCCCTCTCGCGTTTGCCCTGGAGTGGCCCGCAGCCCTGCGCTGGGCGATCCTGTCCACGATGACGCTGAGCTGGCTCGGCTTTGCCTGGTGGACCACGCGCGCCCCGGCACAGCGTTCGCCCGAACAGGCCCGCATCCTGCGCGAGCAGGACCAGTTGCTGACCGAGCTGCGCAGTTTCGTCGGCAACGAAGTCGATGGCTCGCGCAGCGAAGTGGAACGTGCCCGTGACCTGATCCGGCAGGCCGTTTCCGGCCTGGGTGGCAGTTTCGATGCCATGAACCGCAAGTCGCGGCAGCAGAGCCAGGCACTGGCCCGGATCGTCGATCGCACCGGGGAAGATGGTGCCTCCGGCCTGGATGTCGCCCGCTTCGCCCAGCATGCCAGCCACCAGATGGAACAGCTGGTGGAGGCACTGGAACAGGTCAGCGGCCAGAGCACCACCACCGTGCAGCACATCGACCAGATGGCGCAGCACCTCGACGGCATTTTCGCGTTGCTGGAAGACGTCAAATCGATCGCCGACCAGACCAACCTGCTGGCCCTCAACGCCGCCATCGAAGCGGCGCGCGCCGGTGAAGCCGGCCGTGGATTCGCGGTGGTGGCCGACGAGGTCCGCAACCTGTCCGAGCGCTCCACCACGTTCAACGAACAGATCCGCAAGCTGGCGCACAGCTCCAAGGACGCCATTGCCAAGGTGCGTGAAACCGTCTCGCACATGGCATCGCGTGACCTGGACCGTTCCCGCGATGCGCGCATGGAGGCGGCTTCGATGGTCGACAACGTGGCGCAGATCAATGCGTCGCTGGGCGATGGCATGCGCGAGGTGTCCGAGTGCGCACGCGCCATCGACGGCAGCGTGGCCGAGGCCGTGCGCGCGCTGCAGTTCGAAGACATCGCCACCCAGGCGCTGGGCGGGGTGCACGTCCACCTGGACCGGCTGACCGCGATCAACCGCGAGGCATCGGCACTGCAGGAACTGCTGCACCGGCATGGCGGCGCGCTGGATGAGGAGATCGTCACCGCCCTGCAGCGCACCGGCAGCCGCCTGCGCGACATGCGCAACGAGTGGGAGCGTCCGCCGCACAAGCCGGTGACCCAGCAGAGCATGGGCGCCGGAACCGTCGAACTGTTCTGACCCGGCATGTCGTCCATGCCGGTACGCGATGACCAGGGCCCCGGCACCGCCGGGGCTTCCGCGTGCCTGTCCCGTTCCCCGGCGCGCACGCAGTTGCAGCGCCTGGAAGCGCTGGCGCATGGGGAAATGGTCGAATTGAGGCGCAGGGCGCAGGCACGGCCCTACCCCGATGCAGGCTGCACCGAGCAGGCCAGCATCGCCTGGGATCTCGGCCTGGATGCCAGCTGCGCCGGTAGAGCGGGTCCATGACCCGCTGCTCCTGCTTCCGGCATCATGCCAAGGGCAGCGGGGCATGGCCCCGCTCTACCACTCGAACAGGACCACCGCGCCGGTAGAGCGGGTCCATGACCCGCTGCTCCCGCTTCCGGCATCATGCCAAAGGCAGCGGGGCATGGCCCCGCTCTACCGCTCGCTGGTGATGTCACGGAACAGGACCACCACGCCGGTAGAGCGGGTCCATGACCCGCTGCTCCCGCTCCCGGCATCATGCCAAGGGCAGCGGGGCATGGCCCCGCTCTACCGCTCGCCGGTGATGTCACGGAACAGGACCACCACGCGCGCAGGCAGCCCGTCGCCGCCGTCCATTTCCACCAATGCCTGCACCGATGCCCGGATGCCGGATGGGCGGTAGAAACACAGGTCGAGCTGTTCCGGCAGGCCGCCGGCGGCACTTCGCTCCAGCGCCGCAGCGAACGCCGTGCGGGAATCATCGGCATACAGCGCCAATGCCTGGTCGAGGCTGACCGGCGCCTCGCGCAGGCCATGGATGCGACAGCACTCCTCGGTCCATTGCATCTCCCCGGTCGCCACCTCGATCTCGCAGCAACCGATCCGGCCCAACGCCGAAACACGGTTGAGCAGTCCGGTACGCCGACGAACCAGCGCATCGGCCTGGTGCTGCTGCACCTGCTGGTCGTGCACCTGCGCTTCCAACTGCTTCTGCCGCTCGATATCGACATGGGTGCCGAGCATGCGCAACGGCTGGCCATCGGCGGTGCGCGACACCACGCGGCCACGGCCGCGCACCCAGCGCGCCGCCTGGCCGGGCTGCTGCAGGCGGTACTCGGCGCTGTATGGGCCCGCTTCACCGCGCAGGTGCGCCTGCAGCGCGGCACGCACGCGCTCACGATCCCCGGGATGGACATGGTCCAGCAAGGCGCAGGCATCGTCCTGCCGTTTGCCGGCAGCGCCATCTTCGGCGCGCGGCCAACACACCATCCGGTCACCGGGTACGTCCCAGTCCCAGCGGCCGTGCCCGGCATCGTCCAGCGCCAGTTCCCAGTGACCGTCTCCTGCCACGCAGGCGGGATGGGGAATGCTCAGCGTGAAGGCCAGCAACTGGCCGTCGTCGTCATGGGCCGCACGCATCCAGCCGTCATGGCGGCCCTGCGGGCCGCCGGGCAGGCTGCAGCGGACGATCCCGCCGTCGGCGGCCAGCAGGCGGATGTCCTCAAGCTGCGCCCGGAAGGCCGCGGCGGCAGCGGGCAACCCCTGCTCCCGCGCCATCGGATTGGCGGCCAGCGGGGTGCCGTCACGGTCAAGGATCACCAGCGCGGAGGCGAGCGGGTGCTGCAACAGGCTGGCGATGATCCCTTGGTCCACGTGGCGTGCTCCGGTAGCGCTCCCGACAACGGGTAACGCGAACGTTAGCGGCCTGCCAACGGGATAATTGAGCCTGCGGGAACCATGCCCGCGGCCACCACAGGCTAAGATGGCCTTCGTTGCCGCAATACCTCCTGCAGATACGCTTCGGCCCCTCCCATGCCCCTGGATTCCATCGGCGATAGTTCCCCTCCCGTGCGGACCGCGCGGCTGGCCAGCGCCCTGCGTCGCGAGCGCCGGCGCGTGGTGCTGGGCTACCTGCTGCTGGCAGTAGCCTGGATCGCCAGCAGCGATGCGGCGGTCTTCGCCATGGTCGGCAACACACCGCAGGCAGCACTCTGGCAGAGCGGCAAGGGCATCTTCTTCGTCTTCGCCAGCGCGGCCGTGCTCTATCTCGTGCTGCGGCCGCTCGGCAGGCACCTGCTGCAGGCCAATGCACGGTTGGCTGCTTCCGAGGCGCGCCACCGCCAGGCGTTCACCGGCAACCCCGGCCCCATCCTGATCTACGACCTGCAGACCACCGAGATACGCGACGCCAACCCGGCCGCCTGCCAGTTGTTCGGCTGGTCGCGCGAAGAGCTGCTGCAGCAACCGATCAGCCTGTTGTGGCCAGCCGGGGCCGAAGCCCAGCTCGCCGCCAGGATCGAACAGCTGCGCCAGCATCCCGCGGAGTCCTGCGTGCTGCGCTCCGCGCTCCAGCTGCGCGACGGCAGCATGCGGCAGATGGAAGTGCGCAGCAACGCCATCGAGGTGGATGGGCGCCCTGCCCGGCTGCTGATCGTGATCGACCGCACCGCCGAGGACGAGGCGCTGCTGCGTCGGGACCAGGCCCTGCAGCGCGTTGACGAAGCCCACGAGCTGGCGCGTATCGGTGCATGGCAGCTCGACCCGGCCACCGGATTGGCGCACTTCTCGCCGCAGATCTACCAGTTGCTGGGGCGTCGCCCACCGCAGGTGCGCACCTGGCATCCCTTCGAGGACCTGCTGGTGCCTGCCGATCCGGCCACTGCCGGCATGGCCGCGCAGCTGCTGGCCGGGATGCGCTCCGGTGGACCGGTGCACGTGGACGTGCTGTTGCCGCTGCTGGGCATGGATGGCCGTCCCTTGATGGCCCACCTGCGCGCCGAACACGGCCTGGACGAAGGCGGCCAGCCACGGGTGGTGGGCACGCTGCAGGACGTCACCGAACGCGAACAGTCACGACGCCTGCTGCGCGAGCGCGAAGAGCAGTTCCGCGAACTGGTGCGCGTGCTGCCTGACGGGGTGATCATCCTGTCCGACGACCATGTGCTGTATGCCAACGCATTCGCGGTTCGCCTGTTCGGTTACCAGGGACACGCCTTGCTGGGCGAACCATTGCATGCGCTGGTCTGCCACGCCGGGCTGGAGGGCGTGCGTGCACAGCTGCGTGATCCGCCGCCCCCTGCCAGCACCGGACATGCCATCGTCACCGGCATGCAGCGCGCCGACGGCGAGCAGTTCCAGGCCGGCCTGGCGGTAGGTGAAGTGCGCTATGGCGGGCGCGACTGCCACCTGCTGATCGTCCACGACCTGAGTGGTGCCGAACGCACCCGTGCCGCGCTGGAGAACAGCAACCGCGAACTGCAGGCCATGGCAGGGCGCCTGTTTTCGCTGCAGGAGGATGAACGCCGGGCGATTTCGCGCGACCTGCACGATGACATCGGCCAGGCGATCACGGCGATCAAGCTGTCGGCATGGGCAGCGCTGGACGAAGCCGATCACGCCCGCCGCAACGAAGACCTGGAACAGATCGTCGGCCTGGCCGACAGCACGGTGGCCAAGCTGCGCGACCTCTCCACGCTGCTGCGCCCACCGCAACTGGACGCACTGGGCCTGGAGGCCGCGCTGCGCTGGCAGGCCGGCGTGTTGTTCCGTGCATCGCAGACCGAACTGCTGGCCGATATCCAGCCCCTGCCGCAGCGTCCGGACAACGACATCGAGCAGGCCTGCTTCCGCATCGCACAGGAGAGCCTGACCAATGCACTGCGCCATGCACATGCCAGCCAGGTATCGCTGCACCTGCGCGATATCGGCCAGGGGCGCCTGCACCTGCAGGTACGCGACGACGGCGAAGGTTTCGACCCCATGGGCCCGCGCGGGCTGGGCCTGATCGTGATGCGTGAGCGCGCGCAGAGCGTGGGTGGACAGCTGCATATCGAATCCGCCCCCGGCGAGGGTACCCTTGTCGACCTGCATCTTCCTTACCGCGCTGGCGCGTCGCCTGCCGAACCCGTGGAAACCTGATCGTCATGTGGAACAGCAACCAGCCGCCGGTGAGCATCGACGACGCGCCGGATCGCCTTGGCGCCGGCAACCCGGAGCTGCAGGCCATGGTGGCCGAAGCCGCATCGGGGGGCGTGCCGATGATGCTGATGCACGTGGACATCGATCATTTCTCCTCGGTCAACGAGAACATGAGCGCCGAAGTGGGCGACCACGCGCTGGTGCTGGTCGGGGAACGGCTGCAGTCCTGGCTGCGTGGGCGCGGCAAGCTGTGGCGGCATGGCAGCGACGAGTTCCTGATCGCCGTGGCACGCACCAGCGACGTGCCGCTGCCCGAGGACTTCGCCGAAGAGATCCGGCAGCAGCTGGAACTGCCGCTTTCGGTGCTGCCGTACACCCTGTTCATGACCGGCAAGCTGGGCGTCAGCCTGTGCCCGGAACACGCCAGCAATGCCTCGCGGCTGCTCGACCATGCGGAAGATGCGCTGTACCAGGCTGCGCGCGAAGGCGGCAACGCGGTCCGCATCCACACGGTGGATACCCCGCCCAGCGCGCACAGCGAGAGCATCATCGCCCGCCAGATCATCGATGCGATCCCCAACGGCGAGCTGAAACTGCGTTACCAGCCCTTGGTGAGTTCCCGCGACGGCCACGTGGTCGGCATGGAAGCCCTGCTGCGCTGGCAGTCCCCGACACTGGGCATGCTGGTGCCGGAGCGGTTCATGCGGACCGCCGAGCGCCTGGGCATCATCGTGCAGATCGGCACCTGGATGCTCGAAGGAGCGCTCAAGCAGGCCCGGTCGTGGCGCGACCAGGGTTTCGATGATTTCACCCTCGCCGTCAACGTTTCCACCCTGCAGCTGCTGCGGCCGAACTTCTTCGCCGAGGTCATGGGCCTGATGCAGGCCACTGGCGTGCCCGCCCACATGTTGACGCTTGAGATCAACGAAAGCGCGCTGACCAACAACGTCAACTTCGTCCATGAAACCCTGGTCAGCCTGCGCAATGAAGGCATCAGCCTGAGCCTGGACAACTTCGGCACCGGCGACTCCAGCCTCAGCGCGCTGGTGCGCTATCCGGTGGACAAGCTGAAGATCGACCGCAGCTTCATCAAGAGCGCACCGGCAGGCAACCGCGAGGCAGCCATCGCACGCGCGATCATCGCCATGGGCCACCAGCTGGGCATGACGGTGATCGCCAACGGGGTTGAATCCCAGGCGCAGCTGGGCTTCCTGCGGCGCAATGACTGCGATGTGTTCCAAGGCTATCTGTTCGGCGAGCCGATGTCCGCCGATGCGGCGGGGATGACGCTGCGTCGCCGTTACCTGCGGCCGGAGGCATTCGCCGAAACGCGCCCGGATCGCACGCTGCTGCTGCTCGATGACGAGGAGAACGTGCTGCGGTCGCTGGTGCGCCTGTTCCGCCGCGATGGTTACCGCATCCTGGCGGCCGGCAACGTGCGCGATGCCTTCGACCTGCTGGCGATCAACGACGTGCAGGTGATCCTTTCCGATCAGCGCATGAGCGACATGAGTGGCACCGAGTTCCTGGGCCGGGTGAAGATGCTGTACCCGGACACGATACGCCTGGTGCTTTCCGGCTATACCGACCTCAACACCGTCACCGATGCGATCAACCGCGGGGCGATCTACCGCTTCCTGACCAAGCCGTGGAACGACGACGAGCTGCGCAAGCACATCCACCAGGCATTCCGCACCTACGAGGAGCAGCGGCGCAGCAACAGCGGGCCGTTGCCGGTGGGGCCGGATGGCGATAGCGGTAGAGCGGGTCCCTGACCCGCTGCCGTTGGCATGATGCCGGAAGCAGGAGCAGCGGGTCATGGACCCGCTCTACCGGGGCCCCCGGCCATGGAATCACCGCGGCTGTTTGATCGGCAGCACGAGGCGGAACTTCGAGCCCTCGCCGGGCGTGCTTTCCAGGTCGATGCGGCCGTTATGCTTGTTGATGATGCTGTAGGAGATCGACAGGCCCAGTCCGGTGCCGCTGCCCACCGGCTTGGTGGTGAAGAACGGATCGAAGATGCGTTGGCGAAGCTCCGGTGAAATGCCACCGCCGTCATCTTCGAACTCCACCCAGGCCTGGTCGCCGTCCACCCCGGTGCGCACGGTGATCGTGCCGCGGTCGGCGATGGCGTGCCCGGCATTGAGCAGCAGGTTCATGTACACCTGGTTGAGTTCTGAGGGCAGGCATTCCACCAGCGGCAGCTGGCCGAACTCGCGATGCAGCTGCACCTTGTACTTCAGCTCGTTCCAGATGATGTTGATCGTCGACTCGAGCCCGGCGTGCAGGTCTACCAGCTTCCATGACTCGTCCCGTCCGGAATACGAGAAGTCTTTCAGGTCGCGCACGATGCGGGTGACGCGCTCGATGCCTTCGCGCGACTCGGCCATCAGCTGCGGCAGGTCACGGCTGATGAAATCGATGTCCAGCCGCGTGCGGATATCGTCGATTTCCGGGATCAGGGTCTTCGGATCCGGCGCGCGCAGGGCGCGCTCGTAGGCCTCGATCACCGTGAACAGGCTGCGCAGGTATTCCTGCAGGCTGCCCAGGTTGGAATGTACGTACCCGATCGGGTTGTTGATTTCATGCGCCACGCCGGCCGCCAGCTGGCCGATGGAGGCCATCTTCTCCGACTGCAGCAGCTTTTCCTGCGCACCGTTGAGGCGCTGGTACGCCTGCCGCAGTTCGGCATGGCGCTGCTGCAGTTCACGCTCGTAGTCCGCATGGCCTTCGATACGACGGAACGTACCCAGGAAATAGCCCAGTCCCTGGTCGCGGTGATGGTAGATCTGTGCAGTGACAACCCCATCGCCCATCACCAGGCTGCCGCTCCATTGGCCGTGCTGGCGCGCCTGCAGCAGCGCATCGGGCGGGAGCAGCGGACGCAACCGCGATGCGGCGCCTTCCTCGCCATCGGCCGGCACGCCCAGCAGGGCCTGCATCGCCGGATTGGCGATCAGCACCGTGTCGTCGTCGGTAAACAGCAGCAGGCCTTCGCGCACCGGGTCCAGCAGGGCCTCGAGGACGTGCCTGGACGGGAACGAAGGGACTTCAGGGGGGATTGCGGCAGGCGCCATGCAGGGTCGTACGTTGCGAAGCAGACGCCACTATACGACGGCAGGCGCCGCCGCGAGGTTCAGGCCACCGCCAGCGGACGCCGCAACGTGTTCTGCTGTGCCTGGCCACGATTGTCATACACCGGCGCGTCCTCGCTGCGGCCAAGCTGGCGCAGCGCCCAGTTGACCTCGCGGCGACGGCGCGAAAGCAGCACGCCGTTGGCGCGGTTGCGCTCGGCCAGTTCCTGCAGGCGCGCTTCCTGGCCCTGCGGCAAGGCGGCTTCAAGCGCGCGCAACGCGTCCAGCTTGGCCCCGGTCGCGCGCACCAGCGCATGTACGTCATGCCCCACCAGGGCCTGGCGTTCGGCGTCCAGCGCCTCGCTCAGGCGCTGCATCGGCTCGCTCATGGGCGTGCTCATCCGTGCAGCTGCTGGTCCAGGTCGATCATGCGCGAAGCGATCGCTTCCGGATCGATCCGGTAGCTTCCGTTCTGCAACGACTCGCGCACTGCGGCCACGCGCTGTGCGTCGATGGCTGGCGCACTGCTCAGTTCGCGCTCGATCGCCTGCAGGTTGGTCGCTTCGCCGGTCAGCTTCAGGCTGTCGGCCGCTTCCACCGGGCGTGCCGGCGTGTCGGCACTGACGCCGGGCCGGTTCGAAGGGGCCAGCGTGCGAAGGGCCGGTGCCGCCTGCAGGGTACCGTCGATTTTTTGGCTCATGGGAGCTCCTGGGGTTGCCATACACAAACGATAACGGCCACCCGGCCGTGATCTTTAGGGGTTTTGCAAATTTTCAGCGCGTCACGAAAACGTCGCCGTTGGCGGCCACGATACCCTGCACCACCTTGCGCGAGGCCAGGTTTTCCACCGACAGCCGCTCGTTCTCACCCGCATCGCCCAGCGCCTTGCCGGCAACCCGGACTTCCACACTGCCGCTGCGCGACACCAGCGCCACGCTGTCGCCGCGCCGTACCAGCCGTTGCGTGACCAGGTCCGACGCCGACAGCAGGCTGCCCGCCTGCAACGTGCGCCGGGCCACACGGCCGATCGCCCCGCTCGGATCGGACAGCACGGCGCCGGCAATCCGCGCTGCATCACGCTGCGCAGTGGAGATATCGGCCGCCGCCAGCGTTTCTCCAGCGGCGATGCCACGGGACAGCACCAGCACGGTCTGTTCATGGCGCACCTTCACCGGCACGAACAGGCGCCAACCGCCCGCGTCCGGGCAACTCACCTCCACCGTGGTGTTGGCGGTGGGCTGGGCCAGCAGCGCCTGCGCGCAGGCAGGTAGCCGCAGCGCGTCGGACACCACCGCCTCGCCCTGTGCCCCTTCACCGAGGGTGCTCACGGCCGCGGCCCGGATGCTGTCCACCGGCTGCCACGACGACGCCCAGCCTGGCAGGGCAACCAGCAGCGACATCCAGCACAGGGTTTTCAGGAAAGGCATGCACGCTCCAGCGCTTGGCAATGCCACGGCCGGTGCAAGCGCCGTGCCAGTGCCACCCCGCCCTGCCGCCCGGCGGCCGCGCGGCGCGGGGAACGCGCGGGCCGCTGTCCCCTCAAGTCCCCCGCCGCACCGCCGATACACCCTCCATGTCACATGACCTGCTCAACCGTATCGACCAGCGCACCCGCCTGGCCGGCCACAATCGACTGGCGCTGCTGTTGTTCCGCCTCGGTGGCCGCCAGCTTTTTGGCGTGAACGTATTCAAGGTGCAGGAAGTACTGCGGCGCCCGTCGTTGTTCCAGGTGCCGGGCTTGCCGGGGCAGTTCTCCGGCGTGGCCGATGTCCGCGGGCGTTCGGTACCGGTGCTGGACCTGGGCGTGGCCATCGGCCATCCCGAGCGCGACCATGGCGGCGATGGCCCGGGCTACCTGGTGGTCACCGAGTTCAACCGGTCCATCCAGGGGTTCCTGGTCAGCGGCGTGGAGCGCATCGTCAACATCGCCGTGCAGGACATCCACCCACCGCCTGAGCTGGGGGCTACCTCCACCTACCTCACCGCCGTTACCCGCTTCCAGGGCGAGCTGATCCAGGTGATCGACGTGGAAAGCGTGCTGGCCGACATCGCCCAGTTGCGGGGTGAGGCGGTACTGGACCCGGGCATGGCGCTGCCGGCCGATGCACCACCGATGCAGGTGCTGGTGGTGGACGATTCGCGCGTGGCACGCCAGCAGATCCGCAGCGTGCTCGACCAGCTGGGAGTGGGCGCGACCCTGCTCTCGGATGGACGCCAGGCGCTGGACCACCTGCTGCAGATCCATGCATCCGGGGAAGACCCGGCGGAGCGCTACGCGATGGTGATCTCCGACATCGAGATGCCGGCGATGGACGGCTACACCTTGACGACGGAAATCCGGCGCCATCCAGGATTGGCAGGCCTGCATGTGCTGCTGCATACCTCCCTGTCGGGTGTTTTCAACAACGCGATGGTCGAGCGCGTCGGCGCCAATGCGTTCGTCGCCAAGTATTCCCCGCACGAGCTGGCCGATTTCGTGCTGGCGCGCCTGCGCAAGGTCGCCGAGGCCGCCTGACACCGTGCGGGGTGACGGGCATGGCCCGTCACTACCCCCGGTTGCGGATGGGATGCCCGCGCTGCGCGCGGGGTGACGGGCATGGCCCGTCACTACCGGTGCCCGGCGCCGGAAAACCTGCTTTGGCACGCCGCTTGCAGCCGCTCCCCGCAACGTCCTGCGGGAGTGCGCCATGCCCAACCTCATCTCCGATTACCTGGGTCTCCATGCCCAGGCCATGCCATTGCGCGAACAGCGCATGAAGCTGATCGCCAGCAACCTCGGCAACGTCGACACCCCTGGCTACAAGGCCAAGGACCTGGACTTCGATGCCGCGCTGCGCAGTGCGCAGGGCCAGGCCGGCAATGGCCTGATGACCACCACCAACGAACAGCACCTGGCGATCGGCAACGGCCTGAACCCGTTCCAGATCTCCCGCGAAGGCGTGCAGCCCAACCTCGACGGCAACACCGTCGACCCCGATGCCGAACGCGCTGCCTACGGCCGCGCCGCGCTGGAATACCGCGCTTCGCTCAGCTTCGTCGAATCCAAGGTGCGCACCATGCTCACCGCCATCACCGGGCAATAAGCCATGAGCAACCTCCCCATCTTCGATATCGCCGGCTCGGCGCTGCAGGCGCAATCGGTGCGCATGAGCACGATCGCCTCCAACCTGGCCAACGCCGATTCCATCGCCGGCTCGCCTGAGGCGGTGTACAAGCCGCTGGAGCCGATCTTCCAGGCCGTTACCAGCCGGACCGATCCGAACATCACCTCGGTGCAGGTCAAGGAGATCTCGCAGAGCGATGCCGCGCCGATCAAACGCTATGAACCCGGCCATCCGCTGGCTGACACGGACGGCTACATCTACCAGGCCGACGTCGATCCGGTCGCGCAGATGGTCAACCTGATCTCCACCTCGCGCAACTACCAGGCCGGCGTGGAAATGCTGGGTACCGCCAAGGAACTGGCCTTGGCCACGTTGACGATGGGCCGCTGACGCGTGCCCGCAAGGAGTCCCACATGAGCACCGCGATCAATACCCAGACCAGCCAGGATGTCTATTCCGCGCTGGGCCTGAACGCCCCCAACAGCAACGCCACCAAGAACAAGGACACCCTGGACCAGGCCGATTTCCTGCGCCTGATGACCGAGCAGCTGCAGCACCAGGATCCGCTCAAGCCGATGGACAACACGCAGATGGTCGCGCAGATGGCGCAGCTGTCCACGGTGCAGGGCATCAGCGACCTCAACACCACCGTGCAGGGCTTCCAGGCCTCGATGGCCAGCGACCAGGTACTGCGTGGCGCGGCGCTGGTCGGGCACGACGTGCTGGTGCCCTCGGAAAAACTGGTACTGGAAGACGAAGGCAGCGTCGGCGGCGTGGTGGCAGCGCCCGGCGCCGGCTTCATCACCGTGGACATCACCGATGCCAACGGCCTGAAAGTCGCGCAGGTGAGCGTGGAAGCGACCGAGGCCGGTGAAACCAGCTTCGAGTGGGACGGCAAGGACAGCAGCGGCAACCGCCTGCCGGCCGGCACCTATTCGCTGGCCGCCAACCATACCGATACCGCCGGTGCGCAGACCAAGCTGGGCACCTACGTGCAGGCACCGGTGGAAAGCGTGACCGTCGGTTCCGACGGCCTCTACCTCAATCTCAAGGGGCTGGGTGTCGCCCCGATCGACTACGTGCTCCGCATCAGCTGAGCCCCCAGACCGCCTACCCGAGGAGCTACCCATGGCCTTCAACGTATCCCTGTCCGGCATCAACGCCGCCAACACCGACCTGAGCGTCACCGCCAACAACGTCGCCAACGTCAACACCACCGGCTTCAAGGAATCGCGCGCCGAGTTCGCCGACCTGTTCTCGGCCACCAGCTACGGACTGTCGCGCAACGCAGTCGGCTCCGGCGTGCGCGTGTCCAACGTCGCCCAGCAGTTCAGCCAGGGCAACAACACCCAGACCGGGCGCAGCCTGGACCTGGCGATTTCCGGCGAAGGCTTCTTCACCATGAACATGAACGGCCAGCGCACCTACTCCCGCGCCGGCAACTTCCAGACCGATCCGCAGGGCTTCGTGGTCAACCCGCAGGGCGCCCGCCTGCAGGTGTTCGCCCCCAATGCGGACGGCACCAGCTTCGACGCCGGCCGCCTGACCGACCTGCAGCTGCTCACCACCGACAGCCCGCCCAAGCAGACCGGCAGCGTGCAGCTGGCCTTCACCCTGCCGGCCAACGCCACCGCGCCGACGGTCACGCCGTTCGACCCGACCGATTCCAACAGCTACAGCCAGTCCAGCGGCGGCGTCACCGTATACGACTCGCTGGGTGTCAGCCATACCCAGACCTCGTATTTCGTCAAGACCGACGTGGCCAACCAGTGGGAGGTCTACAACTACGTCGATGGCCAGCGCGTCGGTGATGAGCCCACCACGCTGACTTTCAACGAAAGCGGTGCGCTGACGGCACCGGCCGACGGCAAGATCGTACTGGGCGGTTTCGCCCCGGACACCGGTGCCGGCCAGCTGAACCTGACCCTGGACGTGGCCGGTTCGACCCAGTACGGCGAAAAATTCGCACTGCGCAACTTCCAGCAGGACGGTTACGCGGCCGGCAAGCTCAACGAGATCAGCGTGTCCGACCAGGGCGTGGTGTATGCACGCTACTCCAATGGCGACGACAAGCCGCTCGGCCAGGTCGCGCTGACCAACTTCAACAACGTGCAGGGCCTGCAGGCCACCGGCAACAACATGTGGGTGGAAACCTTCGACTCGGGCGCACCGCGTACGGCCGCGCCGGATTCGTCGGACCTGGGCAAGATCCAGGCCGGCGCGCTGGAATCTTCCACCGTGGACCTCACCGAGCAGCTGGTGAACATGATCGTGGCCCAGCGCAATTTCCAGGCCAACTCGCAGATGCTCAGCACCCAGGACCAGGTCACCCAGACCATCATCAACATCCGTTGATGATGGCCGGCTGACCACAGCACGGAGCTTCCGAGATGGACAAGGCCCTCTACGTCGCGATGACCGGTGCGCGCGCTTCCCTGCAGGCGCAGGGCACGGTGTCGCACAACATCTCCAACACCGATACGCCTGGCTTCAAGGAAGCACTGGCCAATACCGAATCATTTCCGATCCGCGGCCCAGGGTTCGCCTCGCGCGTGGACGCGTTGCATGTCGATGCCGGCTTCAATCGCCGGGTCGGCGCGCAGCAGATCACCGGCAATCCGCTGGACCTGTCGTTGCAGCCGGGGAGCTGGCTGGCCTTGCAGGCCCCCGATGGCGGCGAAGCCTATACGCGGGGTGCGGCGCTGTCGCTGACCCCGAATGGCCAACTGGTGACTGCCGGCGGCCACCCGGTGCTGGACGAGAACGACAACCCGATCGCCATTCCGCCGCACCAGGCGATGGAGATCGGCAACGACGGCACCCTCTCCATCATCCCCATGGGCGAAGGTCCGCAGACGATGGCGGTGATCGGCCGGATCAAGGTGGTGGCCGCCGCCGATGATCGCCTGCAACGCGGCCTGGATGGCCTGTTCCGCAATACCGATCCGCAGCAGCCGTTCGTGCAGATGCAGGGAAAGTCGCTGGAAAGCGGCCAGTTGGAGGGCAGCAACGTCGATGCTGCCGGCGCGCTGGTGCAGATGATCCAGCTGCAGCGCCAGTACGAAATGCAGGTCAAGGTGATCAAGCACGGCGACGAGAACGCACGCAGCGCCAACAGCCTGCTGCGCCTGAACGGCTGAGCCCGCGCAGGCTGACGGAATCCTGGCGCTGCTGTCTGGCACACCGCTTGCACTACCCAGCTTGAAGCACCTGCGCCCCATCGCAGGTTACCTGTCCCGCCCGTGACGGCCGGGGCAACCAGCAGAGGAACTGACCATGAACCAGGCACTGTGGATCGCCAAGACCGGCCTCGACGCGCAACAGACGCGGATGTCGGTGGTGTCCAACAACCTCGCCAACACCAACACGACCGGCTTCAAGCAGGATCGTGCCAGTTTCGAGGACCTGCTGTACCAGCAGGTACGCCAGCCTGGCGGTGCGTCCTCGGCACAGACCCAACTGCCGACCGGCCTGCAGCTGGGCACCGGCGTACGGGTGGTCGCCACCGCGAAGAACTTCGAACAGGGCAGCCAGCAGCAGACCGGCCGCGCGCTGGACGTGATGGTCAACGGCCGTGGCTTCTTCGAAGTGACGATGCCCGATGGCAGCTCGGCCTATACCCGCGATGGCGCCTTCAAGGTCAGCCAGGACGGCGAACTGGTCACCAACAGTGGCTACCCCGTGCAGCCGGGCATCCAGATTCCCGAAGGCGCGCAGACGCTCACCATCGGCACCGATGGCACCGTCAGCGTCAAGATGGCCGACGACGCCGCCACGGTGGAGATCGGCGCGCTCACCCTGACCGACTTCATCAACCCCGCCGGCCTGCAGGCACGCGGCGAGAACCTGTACCTGGAAACCACCGCATCAGGGCCGGCACAGAACGGCAACCCCGGCCTCAACGGACTGGGCAACGTGGTCCAGGGCGCGCTGGAAGGCAGCAACGTCAACGTGGTGGAAGAGCTGGTGTCGATGATCGAAACCCAGCGCGCCTACGAAATGAACGCCAAGGCCATCTCCACCACCGATTCGATGCTGGCCTACCTCAACAACAACGTCTGACCACGCCTTCCCCATCATCCTCCTGGAAACCATCCCCGCCATGCAGCACTCCGCTCCCCTCGCCCGCCTCACCCTCGCCGCCGCCATCGTCGCGCTGCTGGGTGGCTGCGTGATCGCCGGCGACGTGCGGCCGTATCCGGCGATGGCACCGGTGCAGCCGATCATGCCGCCACAGGCGCAGGCCACCGCCGGCGCCATCTATGCCGCCGGCCCCTCGCTGCAGTTGTATTCGGACCGCCGGGCGCGTGATGTCGGCGACCTGCTGACCATCACCCTGCAGGAAAACACCCAGGCGCAGACCAGCGCCAACACCGCCACCAGCAAGGAATCGGAACTTGCGCTGGGCACGCCGACGCTGTTCGGCGCACCGGTCACGCTGGGTGGCAAGGACATCCTGTCGGCCAGCGCCAATGGATCGCGCGATTTCACCGGCCGTGGCAACAGCGCGCAGAGCAATCGCCTGCAGGGCAGCGTGACGGTCACGGTGATGCAGCGCCTGCCCAACGGCAACCTGGTGGTGCAGGGACAGAAGAACCTGCGCCTGAACCAGGGCGATGAACTGGTGCAGGTACAGGGCATCGTGCGCGCCGCCGACATCGGTCCGGACAATTCCATTCCCTCCAGCCGGGTGGCCGATGCACGCATCGTCTACGGCGGCCGCGGTGCGGTGGCGCAGTCCAACGCCATGGGCTGGCTGAGCCGCTTCTTCAACTCCGGCCTGGCGCCGTTCTGAGCACCGCACCCATGATCTTTTCCCGCTTCCCGCTGCGCATGCTGCTCGCTGCCCTGGCCCTGGCCACGCTGGTTGCACCGGCGCATGCCGAACGCATCAAGGACCTCGCCCAGGTCGGCGGCGTGCGTGGCAACGCGCTGGTCGGCTATGGCCTGGTGGTCGGCCTGGACGGCAGCGGTGACCGCACCAGCCAGGCCCCCTTCACCGTGCAGAGCCTGAAGAACCTGCTCGGCGAACTGGGCGTCAATGTGCCGGCGAACGTCAATCCGCAGTTGAAGAACGTCGCCGCCGTGGCGATCCACGCCGAGCTGCCGCCGTTCGCCAAGCCCGGCCAGCCGATCGACATCACCGTGTCTTCGGTCGGCAATTCCGTATCGCTGCGCGGCGGCTCGCTGCTGATGGCGCCGCTGCGTGGTGCCGATGGGCAGGTCTACGCCATCGCCCAGGGCAACCTGGTGGTGGGCGGATTCGGCGCACAGGGCCGCGATGGCTCGCGGGTGTCGGTCAACGTGCCCAGCGTCGGCCGCATCCCCAACGGCGCCACCGTCGAACGCGCGTTGCCGGACGTGTTCGGCGCCGCCGGTGAAATCACCCTCAACCTGCACCAGAACGACTTCACCACCGTCTCGCGCATGGTTGCCGCACTCAACAATGCCTTCGGCGAGGGCGCTGCCCGCGCGGTGGACGGAGTGACCGTCGCGGTCCGCTCGCCGACTGATCCGGGCGCACGCATCGGCCTGCTGGCGCGGATCGAGAACCTGGAACTGACCCCCGGCAACGCACCGGCCAAGGTAGTGGTCAACTCACGCACCGGCACCGTGGTGATCGGCCAGCAGGTCCGCGTGGGTGCTGCGGCGATCTCGCACGGCTCGCTCACCGTGACCATCCAGGAAGGCACCAACATCAGCCAGCCCAATGCCTTCGCCGGTGGCCAGACCGTGGTCGCGCCGCAGTCCACGGTCACCGCCGAGGCCGATGGCAGCCGCATGTTCAAGTTCAATGGCGGCACGTCGCTGGATGAGATCGTGCATGCGGTCAACGCCGTCGGTGCTGCGCCGGGCGACCTGATCGCGATCCTGGAAGCACTTAAGCAGGCCGGTGCGCTGAGCGCCGAGCTCGAGGTGATCTGACATGCGCATCCAGCCGGCCTTCGAACTCAATCCTTCCCAGCGTAATGATCCGCAACGGATCGACAAGGTCGCGCGGCAGCTGGAAGGACAATTCGCGCAGATGCTGGTCAAGAGCATGCGCGAGGCCAGCTTTGGCGATTCGCTGTTTCCCGGCGAGAACACCATGTTCCGCGAGATGTATGACCAGAAGATCGCCGAGGCGATGACCCGTGGCAAAGGCCTGGGCCTGTCGGCGGTGATCACCCGCCAGCTTTCCGGCGCGGCCGGCGATGGTCCTGCGCTGGATGCGCGGATCAATGCCCCCGATGCCAGCCGCGCCTACCAGCTCAATGCGCCCGCAGCCACCGCCCCGGAACTGCCGCTGGATGATGCCGACCAGGCCGTTCGCATGCTGCAGCAGATGGCCTCCGGCACGTCGCCGCACGCCCGGCAACCGATGGAACAGACCCTGGACCTGATTGCCGGGCGCGAGAGCAGCCGCATGCACCAGGCACTGGGCAGCACCGATCCCTACGCGTCGACGCCGGATGCAGGCGCGCAGATGCTGCCGGACGATCAATGGGCAGCCACCGCAACCAACCGTGGCAGCGGGCCGTCGGCGATGGATGCCCTGGCCAGTTCTTCCGCGGTGGCGCGACTGGGCGCGCATACGCCGGAAGGTTTCGTTGCCGGCATCTGGCCACACGCACAGACCGCGGCACGGGAACTGGGCGTGGACGCGCGCGCGCTGGTCGCCCAGGCCGCGCTGGAAACCGGTTGGGGCAAGCGCCAGATCACCCACGGCGATGGCCGCAGCGCGCACAACCTGTTCGGCATCAAGGCCGCTGGCTGGAGCGGCGACCGGGCCACCGTGGGCACCCATGAGTACGTGGACGGCGTGCGCCGCAACGAAACCGCCAGCTTCCGCAGCTACGCCTCGCCGGCCGACAGCTTCGCCGACTACGTGCGGCTGCTGAAGACCAACCCGCGCTACCAGAAGGCGTTGCAGGCCGGCACCGACGTGCGCAGCTTCGCCCACGGCCTGCAGCAGGCCGGTTATGCGACCGACCCGTCGTATGCCAGAAAGATCGCCAGCATCGCCGGCGGCCCGACCATCGAACGCGCGGTATCCGCCATCGGCGATGCCGGCGCGCGGCTCGGTCGCACATTCGCCAGCACTGCCCAGGCAGCGCTGGCGACCACCCGTCGCTGAGGAACTCCATGACCAGCGTGCTCTCTACCGGTACCAGTGCCCTGCTCGCCTTCCAGCGCGCACTGGCCACCACCAGCCACAACGTGGCCAACATCAACACGCCCGGCTACAGCCGGCAACGGGTGGACTTCGCCACCGCCGATCCCCAACAGATGGGCTTCGGCACGGTGGGCAATGGCACCCGCATCGCCGATATCCGCCGCGTCGCCGACCAGTTGGCGATCTCGCGGCTGCTCGATGGCAGCGGTGAACTGGCACGCCTGAAGCAGCTGTCGACCATGGCCGATCGGGTGGATGCCCTGTTCTCCGACGCATCGACCAACGTCGCCGGCGTCTGGTCGAATTTCTTCGATTCGGTCAGCGGCCTGTCCTCCAATGCATCGGCCACCGCCGACCGGCAGAACGTGCTGGACAGCGCCGGCACCCTGGCCAACCGGTTCCGCCAGCTCAACGGCAACCTGGACAGCCTCAACAGCGAGGTCAACAACGGCATTACCGCCGCCGCCACCGAAATCAACCGGCTGGCCGCGGAGGTGGCGCAGATCAACGCGGCCATCGGCAGCAATGCCACCGATGCCGCGCCGGACCTGCTGGACCGCCGCGACCAGCTGATCGCCAGCCTGGTCGGGTACACCGGCGGCAATGCGGTGATGCAGGACGGCGGTTTCATGAACGTCTACACCGCTGGCGGCCAGGCACTGGTGGTAGGCGCTACCGCCAGCAAGGTCACCACGGTCACCGATGCCTACCAGCCCGAGCGGCTGCAGTTGGCACTGGAAACCCAGGGCGCGAAAGTCGTGCTGGATTCCAAGGCGCTGGGTGGCCAGGTCGGCGGCCTGATGGAATTCCGCGACACCGTGCTGACGCCGGCGCAGGCCGAACTGGGCAAGCTGGCCATCGGCCTGGCCAGCACCTTCAACGAGACCCACCGCAACGGCGTGGACCTGTACGGCAACCTCGGCACCGACCTGTTCAACATCGGCAGCCCGCGGGTCACCGGCAACACCAGCAATACCGGCAGCGCCACCCTGCAGGCCAGTTTCGGCGACCTGTCCAAGCTGGACGCGCAGAACATCGTGCTGCGCTTCGACGGCACCCAGTGGCAGGCCAGCCGCGCCGATACCGGTGCCAGCATTGCATTGACCGGCACGGGTACGGCAGACGATCCGCTGGTGATCAATGGCGTGGAACTGGTTGTGTCCGGCACGCCTGCGGCCAACGACCGCTTCCTGCTGCAGCCCACCGCCAACGTCGCCGGCAGCATGTCGGTGGCCATCACCGATCCCTCGCGCCTGGCCGCCGCTGCACCGGTCAAGGGCGAAGCGGCGACCGCCAACACCGGCAGCGGCAAGCTCACCGACCTCAAGGTGACCGATGTTGCCGACCCGGCCCTGCGCACGCCTGCGGCGATCGTCTTCATCTCGGCGACCGAATACACCATCGATGGCGGTGACCCGCAGCCCTATACCCCTGGCCAGACCATCAGTGCCAACGGCTGGAGCTTCAACCTCGATGGCGCGCCGAAGGCCGGCGACCGTTTCGATATCAGTCCCACCGGTGCCGGCTCGTCCGACAACAGCAATGCGCTGGCATTGGCCAAGGTGGAGGACGCCAAGATCTTCAGCGCCGGCACCGTAACCCTCGGCGGTGCACTGGGCGGCCTGACCACCCAGATCGGTGCGGCGGCACGTTCGGCGGAGTATTCGCTGCAGGCCCAGCAGGTCATCACCGACCAGGCACAGGCCGCGCGGGATTCGGTGTCCGGCGTGAACCTGGACGAGGAAGCGGCGGACATGCTCCGCCTGCAGCAGGCCTACCAGGCCGCCTCGCAGCTGATATCCACCGCCGACAACATGTTCCAGACCATCCTCGGAGCCGTCTCGCGATGAACGACCGTATTTCCACCGGGATGATGTACAGCCAGTCGGTATCGCTGATGCTGTCCAAGCAATCCAGGATCAACCATCTCGAACAGCAGATCGCCACCGGCAGCAAGATCGTGTCGGCCAAGGACGATCCGGTCGGCGCCGGCACCGCCGTCGGCCTGGACCGCGTGGCCGCCGGGCTGGAGCAGCTCGGCAAGAATGCCAACAACGTGCAGAACCGGCTGGGCCTGCAGGAAAACGCGCTGGCGCAGGCCAATGAGCTGATGACCCGCGCAGTGGAGCTGAGCATCCAGGCCAACACGCCGGTGCCGGGAGAGACCGACCTCAAGGCCATCGCCAGCGAGCTCAAGTCGATCCAGGACAGCCTGCTGTCGCTGGCCAACAGCAAGGATGGCAGCGGGCGCTACCTGTTCGGTGGCAGCAGCGATGCCGACGCGCCGTTCCTGAAGTCCGGCGGCACGGTGGCCTACGGAGGCGACCAGACCCAGCGCCAGGTGGAAGTCGCGCCCGGCCAGCTGGTCAACGACGCCCTGCCCGGCAGTGAGATCTTCATGCGCATCCGCACCGGCGACGGCACCGTGGATGGCAGCGCGGCAGCCGGCAACACCGGCAGCGGCCTGTTGACCTCGATCAGCCGCGACGGCAGCGATGCCTGGGAAGGCGGCGCACTCACCATCCGCTTCACCGAGGCCGGCGAAGGCGCCTACGAAGTACTCGACGCTACCGGCGCGGTAGTGGCCAACGGCACCCATGCCGCCGGCGAAGACATCGTGGTGGGCGGCATCCGCCTGCGCATCGAAGGCGAACCGGCGGCCGGCGACAGCTTTGGCGTGGAAGCATCCAGCACCCGCGACATCTTCGGCACGCTGGACAAGCTGGTGGCCGCGCTGGAATCGGACCCGCAGACCGCCGCCGAGCGCACCAGCATGCAGAACGTCCTGCAATCAAGCATGCGTGACATCACCCGTGCGTCGGAAAACATGATCGACGCACGCGCCAAGGGCGGTGCCCAGCTGGCCGCCATCGACGATGCCGCCAGTGCCCGCGAAGCCACCTCGGTCACCATCAAATCCACCCTTTCCACCCTGCGCGACCTGGACTACGCCGATGCCATCGGCCAGTACAAGCTCGAAAACGCGGCCCTGCAGGCCGCGCAGACGATCTTCAGCCAGATGCAGGCCATGTCCCTGTTCAACACCATCCGCTGACCTTCATCCGGGCGCCCTGAGCGCGTCCATTCCAACAGACCCAGAGCCACCCACGGAGACGCCCCATGGCACAGATCATCAACACCAATACGATGTCGCTGAACGCCCAGCGTAATCTTTCCACCAGCGGCAATTCGCTGGCCACGTCGATCCAGCGCCTGTCCTCGGGCCTGCGCATCAACAGCGCAAAGGACGACGCGGCGGGCCTGGCGATTTCCGAACGCTTCACCACCCAGATCCGCGGCACCAACCAGGCCGCACGCAACGCCAACGACGGCATTTCGCTGGCGCAGACCGCCGAAGGCGCGCTGGGCGAGATCGGCAACAACCTGCAGCGCATCCGCGAACTGGCCGTGCAGGCACGCAACGCTACCAACTCGGCTTCCGACCGCCAGGCGCTGAATGCCGAAGTGCAGTTGCTGAAGGCTGAAATCCAGCGCGTGGCCGAGCAGACCAACTTCAACGGCACCAGCCTGCTGGACGGCAGCTTCACCAACCAGGCCTTCCAGATAGGCGCCGACCAAGGCCAGACGATCAACATTTCCCAGATCGCCAACGCCAACATCAAGGTGTTGGGCAATTGGAACCAGGTCGATACGGCAGCCAAATTCACCGCAACCGCGCCGGTAGGCACAGGTGAAGGTGCTGTTGGTCCTGGCGCCGCCACGTTGGACCTCGCAGGCGCAACGGATCCAACCGCTGAATTTACCTTCCAAGTCGACGGCAACCAAGTCACTGTTGAACAGGACCCCACGCGTGATGCCGAAGGCCTTGCCGCGGCTGTGGCAACGCAGATCAACACCGTCCGGCCCAATCTGGCGACCGCTGACGGAAACAACGTCGCACTATCAAACACGACTGCTGCGCCGGTCGTGATCGATGCCTTCTCCAACGCTGTTGCAGCCCAGACTGTAGGCGCACAGGGTACCGGTGGCACCGCTACCTTTGATGCAGGCAGCTTGACCCTGACTGGCGCCAAGGGCACGGCGACCATCAACTTCGCCGCTGCCGGTGGTGCTGGCCAGCGTGCCAGCGACTTGGTCAAGTCGATCAATGACCAGAGTTACAACACCGGCGTTACTGCCTCGCTCGATGATACAGGCAAGTTGGTGCTGGCTTCGCAGAGCGGCGACTTTTCCATCGCCGGCGCAGAGGATCTGACGGCGCAGACCGGCCTGAGTGCGGGGGACACCGCTGCGGACGAGATCGGCAGCGCTTGGGTCCCAGGCGAGCCGAAATCAGGCTTCGCTGACCTGGATATCACCACCACCGCTGGCGCCGACAATGCACTGAACGCCATGGACGCCGCCCTGCTGTCCATCAACTCATCGCGCGCCGACCTGGGTGCCGTGCAGAACCGCTTTAGTTCGACCATCGCCAACCTGACCACGTCCTCGGAGAACATGTCCGCTGCACGCAGCCGCATCCGCGACGTCGATTACGCACAGGAAACAGCCGAGCTTACCCGCGCGCAGATCCTGCAGCAGGCCGGCACGGCAATGCTGGCACAGGCCAACCAGGTGCCGCAGAACGTCCTCAGCCTGCTGCAGTCGTAAGAACAGGCTCCTGTAGCGCCGAGCCATGCTCGGCGGCTTCTGGCCTGGGATGCCGCACGTACCAAAAGGCTCCGCCATGCACTTGGCGGGGCCTTTTTTTCATGATGGATCGCCCGCCGGGCACGACCCGGCGTTACAAAAATATTGACTTGTGGCTAAAGGCTGGACAGGCAGTGCCGTTATTGACTTCAGCAGCGGCAGCACACCCCCCACCCGGGCCGCCATCCACTGCCCCCGATACCGGCCAGGCTGAACTGCCGGACCCACTGCCAAAAAGGAAAACCGCACCATGGCACAAGTCATCAACACCAACACCATGTCGCTCAACGCCCAGCGCAACCTGAGCACCAGCGGCACGAACCTGGCCACCACCATCCAGCGCCTGTCCTCGGGCCTGCGCATCAACAGCGCAAAGGACGATGCCGCTGGCCTGGCGATTTCCGAGCGTTTCAGCACCCAGATCCGCGGCGTGAACCAGGCTGCCCGCAACGCCAACGACGGCATTTCGCTGGCGCAGACCGCTGAAGGCGCACTGGGCGAAATCGGCAACAACCTGCAGCGCATCCGTGAACTTTCCGTGCAGTCACGCAATGCCACCAACTCCGCGTCTGATCGCGAGGCCTTGAACTCGGAAGTGCAGTTGCTGAAGGCCGAAATCCAGCGCGTCGCCGAGCAGACGAACTTCAACGGCACCAACCTGCTGAACGGAAAATTCCAGAGCCAGGCCTTCCAGATCGGCGCCGACCAGGGCCAGACCATCGACATTGCCCAGATCGCCAATGCCAACATTGCAGCGTTGGGCAACTGGAACGAAGTTGACACCGCAGGCTCGGTGACTGCTACCAAGGCCGCCGGTACCGGTGGCGCAGGTGCTCCCGGAACTACACCGGTCACCTTGGATCTCTCCGGCATCGATGCTGGCGATCTCGACGATGGCTTCACCTTCGATCTGGACGGCACGCAGATCACGGTTGGCGGCGGCACGGGCCGTACCGCAGAGGCGTTGGCAGCCGACGTAGTCGATGCCATCAATGCGCAAGCCGATGGTTTGGCGGCCGCTGATGGCGGCAACGTGATCTTGACCAACGCGACCACGACCGATGTCGTCGTTGATAACTTCAGCAACGGCTTGGCTAACATCACCGCTACTGCCGCAACGCCGGGCACCGGCACCGGCACCGCTACCTTCAGTGCAGGCAGCTTCATGCTGACCGGCTCCAAGGGTACCGCCGTCGAGATCAAGTTCGACGCAGCCGGCAGTGCAGAACAGCGTGCGGATCAGCTGGTCAAGGCGATCAACAGCCAGAGTTACAACACGGGCGTCAGTGCATCGCTGGACGAGGCCGGCAATGTCTCGATGAAGGCCGCCGACGGCAACTTCACCATCGCAGCAACGGCTGACACCGATGAAGCGCGGGAGGCACTGCTCGCTCAGACCGGCCTGACCGCTGGCGAGACCGAGACCTACGCCAAGGGCGTCGCCCGGACCGGCTTCGCCGATCTTGACATCTCGACCGAGGCCGGCGCCGACAATGCAATGAAGGCAATGGACGCCGCGCTCAACTCCATCAACTCCTCGCGCGCTGACCTGGGCGCGATCCAGAACCGCTTCACCTCGGTCGTGGCCAACCTGAACACCTCTTCGGAGAACATGTCGGCCGCCCGCAGCCGCATCCGCGACGTGGATTACGCTTCGGAAACCGCCGAGCTGACCCGCAACCAGATCCTGCAGCAGGCAGGTACGGCGATGCTGGCCCAGGCCAACCAGTCCAGCCAGAGCGTGCTGAGCCTGTTGCAGTAATCGAAGCGGCAGGTTTCATCGCATAACGGAAAGGGGGCGAAAGCCCCCTTTTTGTTTGTTTGATGACCAGATGCCGCTGCGCTCGCCGGGCATGGCCCGGCGCTACAGGGGCGTGGCCGGGCGCCACAGCGCATGGCTGGGCGCTACGGGTGCCGGGCGTGCGAAGAGCGCCGCCTGAACTTCCGCGACAGCCACTCGCCCAGGTCATCCACCACCGTGAACGCAGCCGGGATCACGATCAGGCTGAGCAGCGTGGAGGTGATCAAGCCACCGATCACGGCAATGGCCATCGGCGCGCGGAAGCTGGAATCACCCGCAAAACCCAGCGCGATGGGCATCATGCCCGCCCCCATTGCCAGCGTGGTCATGATGATCGGCTGCGCGCGCTTGCGGCAGGCGTCCACCAACGCATCGTGCTGGCTCATGCCATGCTCGTCCTCGGCAATCACCGCATAATCCACCAGCAGGATTGAGTTCTTGGTAGCGATGCCGATCAGCATCAGCAAGCCGATCAAAGCCGGCAGCGACAGCATGTTCTGGGTGATCAGCAGTGCGCCGAAGGCACCGCCAGCGCACAGCGGCACCGCCGCCAGGATCGTCACCGGCATCAGCGCATGGTTGAACAACAGCAACAGCACCATGTAGATGCACACCAGGCCAGCGGCCATGGCCAGCATGAAGCCGATGAACAACTCGACGAACACTTCGGCATCGCCGGTATTGAGGAAGCTCACTCCCGGCGGTACCTGCATGACGCTGGGCAGTGCCTGCACCTCGGTCATCACCTCGCCCAACGGTCGGCCGTTGAGTTCGGCAGTCAGGGTGACGTTGCGCTGGCGCTGGTAACGCGAGATCTGCGATGGGCCGCTGCCCTGGCGGATCTCGGCCACCGCTGCCAGCGGCACCGGGCCATCCCGGCCCGGCACGCGCAATTGGCCGATCAGCGCAGGATGGGCCAGCGTCGCTTCGGCGAAACCGACCCGGATAGGCACCTGCCGATCAGGCAGGTTCAACTTGGCCATGCGTTGCTCGTAGTCACCGGCCGTGGCGATGCGCGCCGCTTCGGCAATGTCGGCGGTGGCCACGCCCAGGTCGGCTGCACGGGCGGAGTCCGGAACGATCTGCAGTTCCGGCCGCAGCAGCGACGCCGTCGAAGTGACGCTACCCAGGCCCCGGATGCCGCGAAGGTCGCGCTCCAGCGCGATGGAGGCTTCCTGCAGGCGCTGCGGGTCATCGCCGGACAACACCAGCTGCAGCAGGTTGCCCGGTTCGGAGCTGACATAGCTCACGCGCACGCCGGGCAGGTCGGCCAGCTTCTGCCGGGCCTCACGTTCCAGCACGCGCTGGTCACGGTCGCGGCTGTCGGCGGCACCCCAGTCCAGCACCAGCGTGGCCTTGCGCGGTTCGCCCACGCCGGTTGCGCCGGGGTCGCCCAGGTCCAGCACGCTGCCCACCGCGGTATAGACCTGCTTGAGCTCGGGCATGTCCTTGAGCAGCCCACGCGCGCGCTCGGCCACCTCCACGGTCTCCTGCAGGCGCGTGCCCGGCGGCAGTTCCAGGTTGAGGTTGCTGCGGCCCAGGTCGGACTGCGGAATGAACGTGGCCGGGATGAACGGCACCAGGCCAAGCGAAGCGACGAACAAGCCAGTGGCCAGCCACAGCGTACGGCCACGATGGCGCAGTGCCGCATCCACCCAGCCGAGGTACCAGAGCATCAGCCGTGAATCCGGCTTCTCTTCACCATGCGGCTTGAGCAGGTAAGCGGCCATCATCGGGGTGAGCAGCCGCGCCACCAGCAGCGAGAACAGCACGGCGGTAGCGGCCGTCCAGCCAAACTCGCGGAAGAACTTGCCGGCGATGCCGGGCATGAAGGCCACCGGCACGAACACCGCCGCCAGGGTGAGCGAGGTGGCGATCACTGCATTGCCGATCTCACCGGCTGCTTCGCGCGCGGCATCCAGCGGGGACTTGCCCATGCGCAGGTGGCGCACGATGTTCTCGATCTCCACGATCGCATCGTCGACCAGGATGCCGACCACCACCGACAACGCCAGCAGGGTGATCATGTTCAGCGTGAAGCCGAAGAAGTACATCACCGCGAAGGTGGGGATGATGGACAGCGGCAACGCCAGCGCAGCCACCCACGTGGCGCGCCAGTCACGCAGGAACAGCCAAACCACAAGCAGCGCCAGCAGCGCGCCCTCGTACAGCATCGTCATCGACGAATCGTAGGAGCGGTGGGTCTCATCGATCGCGGTGGTGACCAGGCGGAAATCGATGCCCGGGTGCGCCGCCTTGATGGTGTCCAGCGCGTCGTGCACGCCGGCTTCTACCTTGACCTCGCTGGATCCGCGCGTGCGCGACATCGAGAACGCCACCACCTGGTCCCCGTCCAGCAATGCCGCTTCGGTCGGATCGGCAGCCGCGTCAGTGATCGTCGCCAGGGTCGACAGCCGCACCGCCCGACCATCCGGCAAGGCGATGGAGAAATCACGCAGCGCCTGCGCATCAGCCACCGTACCCAGCGTGCGGATGGTCTGCTGCGCCCCGTCGATCTCGGCCTTGCCGCCTGCGCGCTCCACCTGGATGCGGGCAAGCTGCTGGGACACATCGCCAGCGGTGACGCCCATCGCGATCAAGGCATTGGGGTCCAGGTCCACGCGGATCTGGCGCTGGACGCCCCCCACCCGGGTGACCCGCGCCACGCCCTGCACGCCATACATGGCACGCGAGATGTCACGGTCGACGAACCAGCTGGCTTCGTCGCTGCTCATGTGCGGGGCAACCAGCGCATAGGTCATCAGCGAGCCGCCGATATCGACCTTGGAAATCACCGGTTCCTGGATGTCCTGCGGCAGGTCGGTGCGGATGCGAGTGACCGCATCGCGGGTATCGTCCAGCGCAGTGGCCAGGTCGGCCTCCAGCTGGAATTCGATGGACGTCGTGCTGACACCTTCGCTGACCGATGAGATCACGCGTTTTACGTTGTTGACCGTGGCGACCGAATCCTCGACCTTGCGGGTCACCTCGGCCTCCAGCTGGCTGGGCGAGGCACCGGGCTGGGTCACCGTCACGGTGGTCATCGGGAAAGCGATGTCCGGGAAGCGCGCGACCGGCAACTGATGGAAGCCCCACAGTCCGGCTACGCAGAGCACGACGAAGATCATCAGCGCAGGCAGCGGGCGCTTGATCGCCCAAGCGGAGAAATTCATCGTGCGGCCGCCTTCGCATCGCCGGCCTTCGCAGGAGCGATCACGCGTACGCGGTCGCCCTCGCCCAGGAAGCCTGCGCCCTCCACCACCACGTTGTCACCGGCCTTCAGGCCTTCCAGGATCGCGGTGCGGCCCTGCACCGCCTGCCCGGTACGCACGCGCAGGCGGCTGGCCTGCTGCTTGTCGTTCACGGTGAACACGTAATTGTGGCCATCGCGCTGCACGATCGCCGCGGTGGGGATGGTCAATGCCTGGCCGTCGCCGGTGACGATGCGGCCTTCCACGTAGATTCCCGGCTTGAGCGGGCCCGGCGTCGGCAGGTCGGCATAGATCGTGCCGGTGCGGGTCTGTGCATCCACGCCCGGGGTAACGGCGCGGATGCGGCCTGCCACCACCTGCCCGGCGTAAGGCAGTTCGACGGTGTTGTCCACGGCAACATCGGCCAGCTGGTTTTCGGGCAGCTCGGCCCGCCATTCCAGGCGACCATCGCGGATCAGGCGCAGCAGCTCGGTACCGGCGGACACCACCTGGCCGGGCTGCACCAGGCGCTTGGAGACCAGGCCATCGGCCGGCGCACGCAGGTCGGCGAAGTCACGGCGCAACCGGGCTGCATCGCGCGCAGCACGGGCGGTCGCCGTCTGCGCTTCGGCGTTGATGCGATTTGCCCGCAGTTCGTCCAGGCTGCTGGCGCTGATCAACTGCTGGGCGGCCAGCTTGGCGCTGCGCTCGTAATTCATCCGCGCAAGGTCCTGCGCCGCCTGCGCCTGGCGCAGCGAGGCATCGGCCTGGGCCAGTTCGCTGTCCAACGTGCGATGGTCCAGCTGCAGCAGTACCTGGCCCTTCTTTACCCATTGGCCTACGTCCACCGGCAGCGCAGTCACCCGCTGGCCGCTGATCTCCACGCCCAGCTGCATTTCCTCGTACGCAGTGACCGGGCCGGACACCAGCACCGTTCGCGCCATGGGCTGCAGCCGTGCCGTGGCCAGCGACACCGGCAGTGCCGACATGGCTGTTTCGGCCTCATCGGCTTTTTCATCCTTGCCGGCGCAGGCGGCGAGCAGCGTGGCAATCAGGAACAGACAGGTACAACGCAGGATTGAAGCGCGCATATGTGGCTTTCCGGGTCGAAGCAGCAAGTACAGAAGGAGGATCGGGATTCAGGGTGCGCGGGACAGGCGCTGTTCGATGCCGTCCAGCATCAGGCCCAGCCCTTGTTCGAAACGTGTATCGAAATCGACTTCGCCCCAGACCTCGCGCGCTTCCCAGCAATGCGGGAAACGCTGCTCGGCCAGCGCCATGAACGCTTCGCCCAGCGCCTCCATGCTGCCGTCGCCGGGCCAGGATTGCTCTTCGATGACGAACCCCATCGCGTAGTACACAAGATCCATGGCAGCGGTGGCCGCAAAGCGTGCCGGTGCACCTGCACCCACCAGCGCAGCAATGCTGGCCTCGCCCACGCGCAACACGTTCTCGGTAGCCAGGAAGGTGCCGGCATAGACACGTGCACCATCGCGGTGCACCTTGAAGGCCACCCGGAATTCGCGCGCGATCTGCAGCAGGGTCTGCCGCCAGGGCTGCCCCCCCGGGATGACACGGGCCACGTCGGCGATCATCGCGTCGGCCATTGCGTCGATCAGCGCCTGCTTGCTCTTGAAATGCCAGTAGAGCGACGGAGCGCGGATGCCCAGCGAACAGGCCACCTTGCGCAGCGTGACCCCTTCCAGGCCTGCCTCGTCCAGGATCCGGAATGCCGCCTCGACGATGTGCTCGCGGATGATGGGTTGGCGCACGTGCTGGGCTTGGCCTAACGTTGTTAGGGGGCAAATCTAACAGCGTTAGGTTGGGCAGTACAAGCTTCTCTGTACCGACACGTCCGCCGGGCATGGCCCGGCGCTACATCGGCACGTCCGCCGGGCATGGCCCGGCGCTACATCGGCACGCCCACCGGGCATGGCCCGGCGCCACAACGGCTGGCACGGGGCTTGCAGGACAAGGGGCAGCGTACAGACGCTCAAGCTCGCCCCACGATGGCCGATAGCAGGTGTATGCCACCGGCGCGCGCCGTCACTGCACAAGGATCTTTCCATGTCCCTCGGCACCATCGGTTCCGGCCTCGACATCCCCAACCTGGTCTCCCAGCTGGTCGCCAATGAGCGCGCGCCCAAGGAAAACCAGATCAACACGGCCGGCGTCGCCGCCACCGCCAAACTTTCGGCGCTGGGCACGATCAAGAGCGGCATGACCAGCCTGCAGACCGCCTTGAACACGCTGGTCAAGGGCGTGGCCAATCCAGGCATCAAGCCCAGCACGCCCACCGAATCCAACTTCACCGCTGTCATCGATACCAGCAGCACCGCCGGCAAACCGGCAGTGGGCACCCATGAAGTGGAGGTGCAATCGCTGGCGCAGAACCAGAAGCTCAGCTCCAGGGCCTACGAGAAGGACGCGACGATCGGCGATGGCACGTTGACGATCGGTTATGGCGACAAGACCATCGATGTCACCATCCCGCCCGGCGCCAAGCTGGCCGAGGTCGCCGCGGCCATCAACTCGGCCGCCGGTGGCAAGGGCGTGACCGCCGCCGTCGTCACTGCCGATGATGGCCAGCACCTGGTGCTCAGCGCGGTGGATTCCGGCACCGAAGGTGCGCTGACGGTGAACGCCAGCGGCGGCAATGGCGGCCTGGCGGAGCTGGTCTACGACGGCAGCGATGCCTCGAAGATGACCCAGATGGTCGAAGCCAAGGATGCGGTGGTGGTGGTGGACGGCTTCACCCGTACCTCCAGTTCCAACACCATCACCGATCTGGTGCCGGGCATCACCCTGACCCTGACCAAGGCCGAGGAAGGCAAGAAACAGACGCTGACGCTGAGCCCGGACAACAGCACGCTGAAGACCAACCTCAATGCCTTCATCACTGCCTACAACTCGATCCAGTCCACGCTGAAGAGCTCCAGCACCTACAACGCCGAAACCGGTACCGCGGCCACCTTCACCGGCGATGCGATGGTGCGCGGGCTGCAGCAGCAGCTGCGCAGCTCGTTGAGCGCGAACGTCAACGACCTGAAGGACCTGGGCGTGACCATCGGCGCCGACGGTACGCTCAGCCTGGACGCCGCCAAGCTGGACACCGCCATGGCCAAGGACCCGGAAGCGGCCAAGTCGCTGTTCGGTGCCGAGGGCAGCATCGGCAAATCCATGACGGCGCTGCTGAAGAGCAACCTGGACAGCACCACCGGCACCATCAGCCAGCGCACCGATTCGTTGAACAAGCAGATCAAGGCGCTGGAAAAGCAGCTGGATGACCTGGATGCACGGATGGAAAAAGTGTCCGATCGCTATACCAAGCAGTTCACCGCGATGGAAGGCCTGGTCACGCAGATGCAGACCGCCAGCAATACGCTGTCGCAGCAGCTGGCCAACAACAATTCCAACAAGTAACCGACCGACGCCATCGACCTGGCGTCACCCGGCCTCCACGCCGGCCCCTCAAGTTCTTCGGCGCCCGCGCCGATAGCAAGGTAGTACCGGTGCCACGGCCCGCTCGCCATCCAGGGCATGCGGGCACCTCCGCACCCCAGGAGAGTCCATACATGTACGGCACAAACCGGCAGTTCGCCGAGCAGTACCGCAAAGTCGGCGTCAGCACTTCGGTCGTCGACGCCGATCCCCACAAGCTGGTGGCGCTGCTGCTGGCCGGCGCCTGCGAACGCATCCGCATCGCCGAGGCATCGCTGCAGCGCAACGACCAGGCCCGCAAGGGCAAGGCCATCGGCGAAGCCTGCGCCATCGTCGGCCACCTGGACGGTTCGCTGGACCATGAGGCCGGTGGCGAGATCGCCGGCAACCTGTCGGCGCTGTACGAGTTCGTCATCGTGCGCCTGACCGAGGCCAACCTGCACAACGATGCCAACGCACTGCAGGAAGCACTCGGGCTGATGGTGGAGATCGATTCGGCCTGGAACGCCATCCCCGTCGAACAGCGCAGCGTGCGCGGCGCAGGCTCGCCATGACCGCCCAGGTGCTGCAGCCGCTGCATTCCTCGCTGGATACGCTGGAAGCCTCGCTGCCGACCGGTGACCACGCGCAGAGCGAGCGCCTGATGGGCGAACACCTGCAGGCGGTGGCGGCGTTGTCGCTGGTCGTGGAACGGCCGACCGACGATGCCATCCGCGCCCTGATCGCGCGCCAGCAGCAGGTAATGGGGCGCATGCTCCAGCTGCGCGACGAAGCTGCCGCCCGCTTGAACCAGGGCAAGCGTTCCCTTCGCGCCGCACATGCCTATCTCAAGGCAGAATCCCTGGCATGAACGATCCCGCCGCCCCGCTGATCCACCACCCGGCCGAAAGCGAGCTGTTCGACGAGACGCTCAGCTGCGATCTCGACCTGCCAGCCGATTTCGTCCGTGGCAACGGCGGCGTACGTTCAAGCGTCACCGAACACCTGCTGCGCAGCATCGCGCTGGTGGAGGACAGCCGCGGCGAGGACAAGGACGACCGGGGCGAAACCAGCGTGTCGCAGCAGCGTATCGAAGCCAAGCTGGACCTGGTGCTGGTGCTGATGGGGCGGCTGGTCCGCCAGCAGGGCGATGCCCTGCCCCTGCGCCCCCTGCGCTGGTCGCGGCGCGGCATCCGCCTGCAGCTGGGTCCACGCAGCGGCGCTGCCCCCGGCAGCCAGGGACTGGTAAGCCTGCAGCCCAGCGATTGGCTGCCCGATCATGTCGACCTGCCCGTCCAGGTGCTGGCCGAAGCGGCCGATGGAGCCGGCGGACATTACCTGTGGCTGCGTTTCGCCGACCTCGGCGATGGCCTTGAGATGGCGCTGGAGCGGCATCTTTTCCGCGTCCACCGGCGCCAGATCGCCGATGCACGCAGGCTGCGCTGAGGCCCGGGTTACGCGACGCGCGTCGCTATCCCGGCCTGTTGCTATTGGCGACCCGTCCCACCTCGGCTAAGGTGGACCTCTCCCTGCTTGTAGCTCCTGCCTGTGCGCGTTCTCATCGTCGACGATCACACCCTGGTCCGTGCCGGTCTCGGCCGACTGCTGCAGGGGTTTGCCGACGTCCAGTTGGTGGCCGAAGCCGGCAATGCCGAACAGGCGCTGCAGCAGACGCTGCAGCATGCGCCGGACGTGGTCCTGATGGACCTGTCGCTGCCCGGCCGCACCGGCCTTGAAGCACTCAGCGACATCCGCCTGCACGCCCCCGGCTCACGCGTCGTGATGATGACCATGCACGATGACGCCGCGCATGTACGCGATGCGCTGGATCGTGGCGCGGTCGGTTTCGTGGTCAAGGATGCCGCCCCGGCCGAGCTGGAGCTGGCCCTGCGTGCGGCCCATGCCGGCCAGGTGTTCCTCAGCCCGCAGATCTCGGCCAAGATGCTGGCGCCCATGCTGGGACGCGAGAAACTGGTGGGCGTGGCCGCCCTTTCCCCGCGCCAGCGCGAAATCCTGCGCCGCATCGGCACTGGCCAAAGCAACAAGGAAATGGCCGCGGAGCTGGGAATCAGCGTCAAGACGGTGGAAACGCACCGCGCCCGGATGATGGAGTCGCTGGGCTGCCGGCGCGCCAACGACCTGGTGCTGATTGCCGCGCGCCACCAGAACGAGCTGCAGTAGCAGCCAGGTGACAGTTTCCCGACATGCCGCAAGGGCGGCGTCGGATTCCAACCCGATGCGGCCTGCAGGCAGCACCAGAAATCAGCGGCTTGGGAAGCCCCGTCGACGGAAATTCGTTGTGATGTAGGGATATTCCTTACACGCTGTCGGTAATAACACCATGGCACTCAGGAACCCCCCGATTCCCCCTGCCCCGACGGCAAAGCAAGATGTGTTCCACAACGCGCTGGGGACTCGGCGCGAGGGGGACACCGATGAAAGCCACACTCAGCGCCCAGTTGGGCCAGAACCTTCACCTGACACCGCAGTTGCTGCAGTCGATCCGCCTGCTGCAGTTGAACGGCCTGCAGTTGGAGCAGGAAATCCAACAGGCACTGGACAACAATCCGTTGCTGGAAATCGAGGACGCCCACGACGGCGACCAGGACAGCCCGACGGCGCAGGACCCGGCGCTTGATTCGGCTGCCTTCGATGAACTGCCCGACAGCGGCATGTGGGATGTTCCCGGTGCCAGTTGGCAGGATGGCGATGACGATCGCATGGCGCGCATCGCCGCCGGCCACTCCAGCGATCCGCAGTTGCGCGTGCTGCAGGCACTGGCACTGGAGTTGCCGGAGCGCGGGCTGGCAGTAGCCGCGTTCTGGCTGGAGCACTGCGATGATGCCGGCTACCTGGACGCGCCGGTGGCGCAGTTGTCGATGCTGGCCAGTGCCCGCCTGGACGTGCCGACCGCGGAGGTGGAAGCCATCCGCCAGCGCCTGCTGCACGGCGATCCGGCCGGAATGGCGGCACAGGACCTGGGCGAGTGCCTGCGCGCACAGTTGGTGGCGCTGCCCGGCGTGGTCGCCGCGCGCCACCTGGCCCTGCGCATCCTTGGTGGTCCGATGGAACTGCTGGCCAGCCATGATTACCCTGCGCTGACCCGCGCCCATGACGCCGAAGAGACCGACGTGCACGAGGCCGTCCGCCTGATCCTGTCGCTGCAGCCGCGCCCCGGCGATACGCTGCTGCCCGAACGCAATACCGTGGTGGTGCCCGATGTCACCGCCTGGCACGCCGATGGCCAATGGCGCGTCGCACTGAACGCACGCACCAGCCGCCGCGTCAGCATCAACCGTGATTACGAACAGGCCCTGGCCGCCACGGCCGATGCCAGCCCGGCCATGCGCGAGATGCTGGCCGAAGCCCGCTGGCTGACCCGTGGCCTGTCGATGCGCCATGACACCCTGCTGCGCACCGCGCGGGTGATCGTCGAACGCCAGGCCGCCTTCCTCACCCGCGGCGACGAGGCCATGGCGCCGCTGACGCTGAAGGAAGTGGCCGATACCATCGGCATGCACGAGTCCACCATTTCGCGCATCACCACCGGCAAGTACCTGCAGACACCGCGTGGCACCTTCGAACTGAAGCATTTCTTCGCCGTGCGGCTGGAAGGCGCCAGTGTCTCCGGCGCGGCAGTGAAAGCCATGGTGCGTCGCCTGATCGAATCCGAACCGAGCGGACGGCCGCTGGCCGACGAGGCCATCGCCGGCCTGCTGTCGCGCCAGGGCGTCAACATCGCCCGCCGTACCGTTGCAAAATACCGGGAACAGCTGGACATCGCCCCGGCCCGTGAACGCCGCCGGCAGACCGTCCGGCAACCGCATATGGCCCGGGTGGGCTGAGGATGAACGCAGTGGACAAGCTCACCGTATTGCTGGTCGACGACCATGAGGGATTCATCAACGCCGCCATGCGCCACTTCCGCAAGGTCGACTGGCTGACCGTGGTCGGCAGCGCCGGCAACGGGCTGGAAGCCATCGAACGCTCCGAAGCATTGCGCCCGCAGGTGGTGTTGATGGACCTGGCGATGCCGGAGATGGGTGGGCTGCAGGCAACCCGGCTGATCAAGTCGCAGGACAACGCCCCGTACATCGTCATCGCCAGCCATTTCGATGATGCCGAGCACCGCGAGCATGCGCTGCGCGCCGGCGCCGACAGTTTCGTCAGCAAGTTGTCCTACATCCAGGAGGTCATGCCGATCCTGGAAGGCCTGAAGGGGAACTGAGATGAGCGAGTCCCGGATCCTGCTGCTGGACAACGATGCCATCCGTGCCGAACACACCGTCGCCCTGCTGGAATTCATGGATTTCAATCCACGCTGGGTGGCTGACGCGGCGGATTTTTCCCTCAACCGCCATCGCCAGAACGACTGGATGGCGGTCATCATCGGGGCGCTGGACGAAGGCACCGACAGCGAGGCGTTGTACCAGTGGCTGGGCAAGAGCAGCCTGCCGCCGCCGGTCATGCTGATCGACGGCGATGCAGCGGCCTTCGCGCGACGCCATGGCCTGCATGAAGCGAATGTCTGGCCGCTGGAAGCCCCATTGCGCCACGCCCAGATGGAAGCGCTGTTGCGCCGGGCCAGCCTGAAGCGGCTGGATGCGGAACACCAGGCCGGTGCCGTGCAGGAACAGGGGCCCACCGGAACCGGTCCGGCAGTGACCGCGCTGCGGCAGATGATCGAACAGGTAGCAGCGTTCGACACCACCGTACTGGTACTGGGCGAGTCGGGCACCGGCAAGGAAGTGGTATCGCGTGCCATCCACCAGCGCTCGCCGCGTCGTGACGGGCCGTTCGTGGCCATCAACTGCGGTGCCATCCCGGCAGACCTGCTGGAAAGCGAACTGTTCGGCCACGAGAAAGGCGCCTTCACCGGTGCCCTCAGCGCCCGCAAGGGCCGCTTTGAAATGGCTGAAGGCGGCACGCTGCTGCTGGACGAGATCGGTGACATGAGCCTGCCGATGCAGGTGAAGCTGCTGCGCGTGCTGCAGGAGCGCAGTTTTGAACGCGTGGGTGGCAACGAAACCATCCGCTGCAATGTGCGGGTGGTTGCCGCAACCCACCGTAACCTGGAAAGCCGTATCGCCGAAGGCAGGTTCCGCGAGGATCTGTTCTATCGGCTCAACGTGTTCCCGATCGAGGTGCCTGCGCTGCGCGAACGCCTCGAAGACCTGCCAACCCTGGCCGAGAACATCGCCGCGCAGCTGGCCCGTACCGGCCGCGGCGAAGTGCGCTTTGCCGCCGAGGCGCTGCAGGCACTGGAATCCTATGCGTGGCCGGGCAACGTGCGTGAGCTGACCAACCTCGTCGAACGGCTGGCGGTGCTGCATCCCGGTGGCGTCGTCCGTGTGCAGGACCTGCCCGCGCGCTACCGGGCAGACATGCCGGCCGCGGCCGTGGTCGCGGTGGCCGCGCCTGCCGCGGCGCCGGTGGCCGAGGAACGCCTGGACCTGCGCAGTTTCTCATTCCATTCCCCCGGCGCACCGGCGGCAGCGGCGGCGCCTGCGGCGCAGCCGTCACTGCCCGATGACGGGCTGGACCTGCGCAACCACATGGCAACGATCGAGCTGGCACTTATCCAGGAAGCATTGGAGCGCACCCAGGGCGTGGTCGCGCATGCTGCGCAGCTGCTCGGACTGCGGCGTACCACCTTGGTGGAGAAGCTGCGCAAGTACGGCATCGAGCGCGAGCAGACCGAACTGGTCAACTGACGGAATGCGCGGTGACGGGCATGGCCCGTCACTACCAGGGGCGGGTCCATGACGTGCGTCGCGCGGTGACGGGCGTGGCCCGTCATTACCAGGGGCGGGTCCATGATGTGCGTCGCGTGGTGACGGGCATGGCCCGTCATTATCCGGCCCGCACTTTGCAGTTTTCCTCAATGCCAGCGGGCCGCTGACGTTCGAGGCTGGGACTCCTTCCTGCAGGAGCCCTGCCATGCATCGTGCAACCCTCGTCATCGGCCTCATGGCCATGACCGCCGCCTTCGCCAGCCATGCCGTCGAACCCGGCTGCGTCATGCCGAAGGAAATCGAAGGCCGTCGCTTCACCAATCTCAGCGACGCTGCCTGGCGTCCTGACAATCCCCACGCCGGGCGCATGGTGCGCGTGGACTTCAGCGGCGGGCGTTACCTGCTCAGCGTGCTGGGCAGCCGCCAGCGGCATCATGGCAGCTATACCTATACGCGCCTGGCGCCGACCATCGGCGTGATCGACATGCACGAGGCATTCGAAGCCGGCGACAGCCGATACCAGTTGGTGCTCATCTGCCTGACCCCGCTGAAAGGCCGGTTCGTCTTCACCCAGTCCAGCGGGCCGGTGGTGCCGGAGCACCGCCAGAATGGCGGCATCTGGACGTTGCAGCCGCGTTGAGTCCGCATGGCCGGAAACCCGACGCCGGGTTTCCGGCGCAGCGGCCGGGGCCAGCCCGTTCGCCCGGGACCACGCGCCTTCCGCAACGGCAAGGGATCCGCCCCCTGCAGGATGGACCTGCCACTCCATGAACGATTCCGGCATGCGACTTGCAGGAAGCCACGGGCAACACCCCACCCCGTAACGTTCCATGGAATCGCGCCACATGACCCATTCCGTCACCTCGATCCTTTCGCAGATCCGCAGCTTCCAGACCCAGGCCAGCCAGTCCGTGGCCAGCCCGTCGGCGGAGATGCCCCGCAGCAATGCGATCCCGACCGTGACCGATATCGGCGCGCCCTCCCCCGCCAGTTTCAGCGACACCCTGCGCGGCGCGCTGGCAGGCGTCAATGACGCACAGCAGAAGTCCGGCGCGCTGGCCCGTGACTTCGAACTGGGCGTGCCCGGTGCCGACCTGGCCAAGGTGATGGTCGCCTCGCAGCAGTCGCAGATCGCCTTCCGCGCCACCGTGGAAGTCCGCAACCGTCTCGTCCAGGCTTACCAGGACGTGATGAACATGCCGCTGTAAGGACCACGCCAGATGGCACTGACCCTCTCCAAGGAAGCGTTGAACGGCGAAAAGGCCGGGCAATGGTTCGACCGCCTGCAGAGCCTGCAGATCGCCCGCCGGCTGGGCCTGATGGCGATGATCGCCGTGGCCGTGGCCGCTGGCCTGGCCGTGTTCTTCTGGTCACAGAAGCCCGGCATGGTGCCGCTGTATACCGGCCTGGACCAGAAAGCCACCGCCGAAGCCACCGACCTGCTGCGCGCTGCACAGATTCCATTTGAACTGGATGCAGCGACCGGTGGCATCACCGTGCCGGAGAAGAACCTGCACGACGCACGGCTGAAGCTGGCCGGCTCCGGCCTGACCGACAGCGGCCGGCTCGGCTTCGAGCTGATGGAGCGCGATCCCGGCTTCGGTGTCAGCCAGTTCGTGGAAAACGCGCGCTACCAGCACTCGCTGGAAACCGAGCTGTCGCGCACCATCAACACCCTGCGCCCGGTACGCGATTCGCGCGTGCACCTGGCCATCCCCAAGCCCAGCGCGTTCACCCGCCAGCGCGATGTCGCCAGCGCTTCGGTGGTGCTGGAGCTGCGTGGCGGCCAGCAGTTGGAGCGCGGCCAGGTCGACGCCATCGTGCACATGGTCGCGGCCAGCATCCCTGACCTGGCGCCAGAGCGCGTCACCGTGGTCGACCAGGGCGGACGCATGCTCAGCGTGTCCGATCCCAACAGCGAAGCGGCACTCAACGCGGCGCAGTTCGAACAGGTGCGCCGCCAGGAGACCTCCTTCAACCAGCGCATCCGCGAACTGCTGGAGCCGATGACCGGCCCGGGCAGGGTCAAGCCGGAAGTCAGCGTGGCCATGGATTTTTCCATCACCGAGGAAGCGCGCGAGCTCTACAACGGTGAACCGGCCAAGGTCCGCAGCGAGCAGACCAGTGAGAACTCCACCAATGCCACCGGCCCGCAAGGCATCCCGGGCGCAACCAGCAATGCGCCGCCGGGCCAGCCGGCACCCGCGGCAACCACGCCCGCGCCCACCGAGACCTCACGCAACGCCACCCGCAATTTCGAGCTGGACCGCACCCTGCAGCACACCCGCCAGCCCGCCGGGCGCATCGAGCGCGTGTCGGTCGCGGTGCTGCTGGACAACGTGCCGCGCCCCGGTGCGAACGGCAGGGTCACCGAGCAGCCGTTATCGGCGGCCGAGCTCACCCGCATCGAAGGCCTGGTCAAGCAGGCCGTCGGCTTCAACGCCGAGCGCGGTGACACCGTTTCGGTGATGAATGCCCCGTTCGTGCGCGAAGCGATTCCGGTGGAAGCGCCGAACTGGTGGGAACTTCCCTGGGTCCAGGATGGCCTGCGCCTGCTGCTTGGCGCGGTGGTGGTGCTCGCCCTGCTGTTCGGCGTGCTGCGCCCGGCCATGCGCGCGATCAGTGGCAACGGCCCCACCCCGGCACAGATCGGGCAGGAACCGCTGACCGCCGACGTGCAGCTGATGGACGACGAGCTGGAGCTTCCGGCGCTGGAACGTGATCGTGCCACCGTGGCCGCCGGCACCCCGCTGGCACTGCCGGTGGACTCCTATGAGGAACGCCTGCGCATGGCCCGCGATGCCGTGAAGACCGATTCCAAGCGCGTGGCCCAGGTGGTCAAGGGCTGGGTGGCCAATGACTGAGGTCGTGCTGACCGGCGTGCAGCGCGCCGCCATCCTGCTGCTGTCGCTTGGCGAGCAGGAAGCGGCCGACGTGCTGCGCCACATGGAACCCAAGGAGGTGCAGAAGATCGGCATCACCATGGCCACCATGAGCGACGTGACCCGCGAGCAGGTCGAACGGGTCATGGATTCCTTCAACAACGAGCTGACCTCCAAGACCTCGCTGGGCGTCGGCTCGGACGACTACATCCGCAACATGCTGGTGCAGGCGCTGGGCAGCGAGAAGGCCAGCAGCCTGATCGACCGCATCCTGCTCGGCCGCAACACCACCGGCTTGGACGCACTGAAGTGGATGGACCCGCGTGCGGTGGCCGACCTGGTACGCAACGAACACCCGCAGATCATCGCCATCGTGATGGCCCACCTGGAAACCGACCAGGCAGCCGATGCCCTGAAGCTGCTGCCCGACCGCACCCGCGTGGACGTGCTGCTGCGCATCGCCACCCTGGACGGCATCCCGCCCAACGCGCTGAACGAACTCAACGAGATAATGGAGCGCCAGTTCTCCGGCAACCAGAACCTGAAGTCGTCCAACATCGGCGGCGTGCAGGTGGCGGCCAACATCCTCAACTTCATGGACAGCGGCCAGGACCAGGCGATCCTCGGCGAGATCGCCCGGGTCGACGCATCGCTCAGCAGCCGCATCCAGGAAATGATGTTCGTGTTCGACGACCTGGTCGACCTGGATGACCGAGAGATGCAGCTGGTGCTGCGCGAAGTGAGCAGCGAACGGCTTGGCCTGGCGCTGCGCGGTGCCGACATCAAGGTGCGCGACAAGATCACCCGCAACATGTCCCAGCGCGCAGCGGAGATACTGCTGGAAGACATGGAGGCACGCGGCCCGGTGCGCCTGTCCGATGTGGAGGCAGCACAGCGCGAGATCCTGTCCATCGTCAAGCGCATGTCCGATGAAGGCAGCATCACCCTGGGCGGCAGCGCGGAGGCCATGCTGTGAACAACGTGATCCGCTGGCACGCACCGGACCTGCTGGCGCAGTCGCCGCTGCTGGAGCAGACCCTGCAGCTGCACGGCGAGACGGAACCAGGGCCGGAACCCGAACCGATCCTGCAGCCGCCCACGCTGGAGGAAATCCAGGCCATCCAGGACAGCGCCGAGAAGGAAGGCTTCGCGCGCGGCCATGCCGATGGTTTCGCCCAGGGCCAGGCTGAAGTGCGCCGGGTCGTGGCACAGATCGAGGGCATCCTGGACAACTTCAGCCGGCCGCTGGTGCGGTTGGAAAATGAAGCCGTGGCCGCGCTGGGCGAACTGGCGGTGCGCATCGCCGGATCGCTGGTCGGCCGTGCCTACCAGGCCGATCCGGAACTGCTCGCGCAGCTGGTCGCCGAGGGCGTGGACGCGGTAGGCAGCAGCAGCCGCGACGTGGAAGTACGGCTGCATCCGGACGACATCACCGCCTTGTCGCCACTGCTCACGCTGTCGCCGCAGCAGCGTCTGGTGCCCGATCTGGCGCTGGGCCGCGGCGACCTGCGCGTGCACGCCGAAAGCGTGCGCATTGATGGCACCCTGGACGCCCGCCTGCGCGGCGCACTGGACGCGGTGATGCGCCAGGTCGGAGGCGCTGCATGAGCGACATCGACCTGCCGCTGCCACCCGAATGGACCGGCGCCCGCAACCTGCGCCTGGGCGCGCGGCTGGATGCGTTGCGCTTCGATACCCTGCACGGCCGCGGCCTGATCCGCGAAGGCGTGCTGCGCCGCGCCGTCGGCCTGACCCTGGAAGCCGTGGGTTGCGAGGCCCCGCTGGGCGCCAGCTGCAAGGTCGAAGTGGATGGCGGCTGGGTCGACTCGGAAGTGGTCGGCTTTGCCGGCGAGCGCACCTACCTGATGCCCAGTGCCGAACTGCATGGGCTGTTGCCCAATGCCCGCGTCGTGCCGTCGATGCGCCGCGGCGGCGGCGTCGATGTCGGCGAGGGCCTGCTCGGCCGCGTCATCGACAGCGACGGCGTGCCGCTGGACGGCAAGGGACCGATCCGTGCCGAAGGCTCGGTCGGGATGGCCGGGGTATCGATGAACCCGCTCGCCCGCGAGCCCATCACCCAGCCACTGGACGTGGGCGTGCGTGCCATCAATGCGCTGCTGCCGATCGGCCGCGGCCAGCGCGTTGGCCTGTTTGCGGGTTCCGGCGTGGGCAAATCCACCCTGCTGGGGATGATGACCCGCTTCACTTCGGCCGACGTGATCGTGGTCGGGTTGATTGGCGAGCGTGGCCGCGAAGTACGCGACTTCGTCGAATCCACCCTGGGCGAAGAAGGCCTGCGCCGCGCCGTGGTGGTCGCCGCACCGGCCGACCGGCCACCGCTTGCCCGCCTGCATGGTGCCTATCGCGCCACTGCCATCGCCGAGTGGTATCGCGACCAGGGCCTGAATGTCCTGCTGCTGATGGACTCGCTGACCCGCTTTGCCCAGGCGCAGCGCGAAATCGGCCTGTCGGTGGGCGAGCCGCCAACCACCCGGGGTTATCCGCCCTCGGTATTCGCAAAGCTCCCTGCACTGGTCGAACGCGCCGGCAACGGCGCCAAGGGACGGGGCTCGATCACCGCCTTCTACACCGTGCTCACCGAAGGCGACGATCCCCAGGATCCCATCGCCGATGCGGCGCGGGCGATCCTTGACGGCCACATCCTGCTCTCGCGCCGGGTCGCCGACAGCGGCCTGTACCCGGCCATCGACGTGGAATCCTCGGTCAGCCGCGTGGTCACCGAAATCGCCGATGAACCCTGGCGCCTGCGCATCCGCAAGCTCAAGCGGCTGGTCTCGGCGTACTCGTCCAACCGCGACCTGATCGCCATTGGCGCCTACCAGCGTGGCAACGACGCCGCCACCGACGAGGCACTGGAACGCTGGCCGGAAATCGTCGAGTTCCTCGGCCAGGACGTGGCGAAGGCCGCCGATCTTCCCCATAGCCAGGCCGCGCTGAAGCGGCTGGTCGAACCGGAGAATCCCGCATGATGCAGTCCAAGCGCATCGATCCGCTGCTCAAGCGCGCACAGGAAAAAGAAGACACCGTCGCCCGCGACCTGGCCGAACGCCAACGTGCGCTGGATACCCATCTGTCGCGCCTGGATGAGCTGCGGCAATATGCCGATGAGTACGCCAACGCGCAGCTGGCCGCGACCAGCCCCGCCCAGTTGTTGAACCGCCGCGCGTTCCTGGACCGCCTGGACAGTGCCGTCACCCAGCAGTGCAGGACGGTGGACAACAACCGCGAGAAGGTCGAGGCCGAGCGTTCCCGCCTGTTGCTGGCCAGCCGCGACAAACAGGTACTGGAGCAGCTGGCCGCCAGCTACCGCGCCCAGGAACAGCAGGTTGCGGAGAAGCGCAGCCAGCGCGAGATGGATGACCTCGGTGCACGCCGGGTACGCCTGCTGCAGGCCGATGATGGCGAAAACGGAGGCCAGCGGTGATGGCCGGTGCGCTGCCCGGCGGCGTTGCCACCGGCGCAGCGGAGGGCAGCGTCCAACGATCCGGACCACGCTCCGGCGCGCAGGCCGGAGCGAAGGGACAGGAATTCGAACGGATGCTTGGGGCGCCGGTCGGCAACGACGCGCAGCGTACGACACGTCCGGACCACGCGCAGGCCCCGGCGAGCGAACCGACCCGTGCCCGGCGCGATGCTGCAGGCGCCTCCGGGGAAGAAGCCCTTGACGAAGCGGATGCTTCCGCCGCCGAGCCTGCAAAGGCGAAGGACGCCGACACCGCCAGCCAGGAAGAAGCCGGCGACTGGCCCCCGGCCGGACTGGCCGGGCTGATGCTGTCCATCGCATTGCCCGCGGCCGGGCCGACTCCCGCCGCGGTGGATGCATCCACCACACCGGCCGCCGGCAGGACATCGCCGCCGCTTCCGCCACCGGTGCCGGCTGCCGGACCGGCCGTGGCCAACGCCGTCGGCACGGCAGCCGCTGGCGATCCCGCCGCGAGCGCCGATGCACCACCGGCGACCGACCTGCCATTCGACCTGGACGCGCTGTTGCAGGCATCTGCCGTGGATGCCGGCGAATCGTCGGATGGCCCGCCGGCCGTGGCGCCTGCACTGCATGGCATCGGCGCGTTGCAGGCCCTGCGTGCGGGCGCCGAGGTGCCTGCGCTGCGCGGCACCGGGCCGACGCCAACGCCGGTGCTCGGCCAGGACAGCTTCGACGAGGCAATCAGCGCACGCGTTGGCTGGCTGGCCGAACAGAAGATCGGCCATGCGCACATCCGCATCAGCCCGGACGACCTCGGCGCGATCGACGTGCGCCTGCAACTGGACGGCGACAAAGTCCACGCCAGCTTCTCCAGCCCGCACGTGGAGGTACGCCATGCGCTGGAAAACAGCCTGCCGCGGCTGCGCGAGATGCTGGGCGAACAAGGCTTCCTGCTGGGTAATGCCGATGTCGGCCAACAGGCACAGGGTGACTCCACGCCGTCCCAGGGCCATGCGGGCATCGCCGCCATCACCGGTGATGGGGATGCGGTAATGGAGGAGGTCAGTCTCTCCAGCGGGCAGGTGATCCGCCAGCGCGGGATTCTTGACGCATACGCATGACCGGGCAGCGGGGCATGGCATGGCCCGGCCCATATTCCGCCGGGCATGGCCCGGCGCTACGGCGAGGCGGGCATGGCCCGGCGCAGCCGCGCCAATAATCCGCCACGCCGCTTCGCCACGCTTCCGGCACGGTGCTTGCATATCCCTGCAGGCAACCCCGAGGAGCTCCATACGTGGCCACAGCCGCAGACAAAACCAAGAAACCCGCCGACAAGGACAAGGCCGCCTCGCCGCGCCATCCATTGCTGGTTACCGCGCTGATTGCCGTCCTCGCTGCCGCTTCCGCCGGCAGTGCCGCGTGGTACTTCACCCAGGCCCAGCACGCCGGCGCCGATGGCAGCACCGCGGCCAAGCCCAAGGCACGGCCGGCGCCAGCGCAGTATTTCGCCCTGGAGCCGCCATTCGTGGTCAACCTCAATGGCCCGGCCGATGGCCCGCGTTACCTGCAGGTGGAAGTGCAGCTGATGACCCGCGACAACGACGCGCTGGATGCCATCCGCATCCACTCCCCGGCGCTGCGCGCACGCCTGTTGATGTTGTTCTCGCAGGTCGCCCCGGAGCAGATCGCCGACCGCGCGGGCAAGGAAAAGCTGCAGGCCGCATCGCTGGCCGAAGTACGGAAAGTGCTGCTTGCCGAAACCGGGAAGCAGTGCGCCGATGAGCTGTTGTTCACCAGTTTCGTGACCCAGTAAGGGCTGCCATGAATGATCTGCTGTCACAGGACGAAATCGATGCCCTGCTGCATGGCGTAGACAGCGGCGCGGTGGAAACCGAAGTGGATGCGGCGGCCCCCGGCGAAGCCCGTTCCTACGACTTCGCCAGCCAGGACCGCATCATCCGCGGTCGCATGCCCACCCTGGAAATGGTCCATGAGCGCTTCGCACGGCTGTGGCGCATCGGCCTGTTCAACCTGATCCGGCGTTCGGCCGAACTGTCGGTGCGTGGCATCGAACTGGTCAAGTTCAACGACTACATGCACTCGCTGTACGTGCCGACCAACCTCAACCTGATCCGCTTCAAGCCGCTGCGCGGTACCGGGCTGATCGTGTTCGAGCCGACCCTGGTGTTTGCCATCGTCGACAACTTCTTCGGCGGCGACGGGCGTTACCCCACCCGCATCGAAGGACGCGAGTTCACCGCCACCGAGATGCGCGTGATCCACCTGCTGCTGAAGCAGACCTTCGCCGACCTGCGCGAAGCATGGGCGCCGGTGATGGACGTGGAGTTCGAGTACATCAACTCCGAAATCAACCCGCACTTCGCCAACATCGTCACCCCGCGCGAATACGTGGTGGTGTGCCGCCTGCACGTGGAGCTCGATGGCGGTGGCGGCGACATCCACGTCACCCTGCCCTACTCGATGCTCGAGCCGATCCGCGAACTGCTGGACGCCGGCATCCAGAGCGACCGCAACGACCGCGACGAGACGTGGGGCGAGACGCTGCGCGAACAGCTCGATATCGCTGAAGTCACCCTGTCCAGCGTGCTGGCCAGCAAGCGCATGAGCCTGCGCGAACTGACCCGGCTGAAGGTCGGCGACATCCTGCCGATCGAGCTGCCGCCACAGGTGCCGATCTGCGTGGAGGACATTCCGGTGTTCACCGGCCAGTTCGGCATCGCCAACGGCATGAACGCCATCAAGATCACCGCCACCCATCCACCGGGGACGCGCCAGCGCGCACCGGTCAGCCAGGAAGACCTGCAATGAACGATACCGACGCCAACGCGCCCAGCCCGGCGCAGTTCGACACCCTGCATGCCGACGATGCGCAGGGCACCGACCTCAACCTGGACGTGATCCTGGATGTACCGGTCACCCTGTCGCTGGAAGTCGGTCGTGCGCGCCTGCCGATCCGCAACCTGCTGCAGCTCAACCAGGGCTCGGTGGTGGAGCTGGAGCGCGGCGCAGGCGAATCGCTGGATGTGTTCGTCAACGGCACCCTGATCGCGCATGGCGAGGTGGTGGTGATCAACGATCGTTTCGGCGTGCGCCTGACCGACGTGGTCAGCCCCAGCGAACGGATCCGGAGACTGCGTTGAACCTGCCTGCGCTCATCGCCACCGCGCAGGTTGGCCAGCATGCCCCGGGCACGCCCGGCCTGGTCGGCGCGGTGCTGGCGTTGTTGGCCGTGCTGGCCCTGGTGGTCGCGCTGGGCTGGCTGCTCAGGCGCCTGCCGGGCAGCAGCTTCCGCCAGAGCGAAGCGATCAGGCTGGTTGCCAGCGTCGCGGTGGGCGCCAAGGAACGCGTGGTGGTGCTGGAGGTGAACGGCGAACAGTTGCTGCTGGGCGTGACGGCCGGCGGCATCAGCAGGCTGCACACCCTGGATGCACCGTTGCCGCCGCCGACGCCGATGCGCGTGCCAGACCTGAAGAACCTGCCCAATTTCGCCCAGTTGCTGCAGCAGCGGCTGCGCAAGGACTCCTGAGATGCGCCTGTTTTCATGCCTGCGGGCTGGCCAGCGGCCCGCACCCGCCACCGTGGCCAGCTGGCTGCTGCTGGCACTTCTGTTGCTGTTGCCTGCATTGGCCTTCGCCGCCCCCGGTGCGGCCGGCACCCCGCTGCCGGACGTGACCGTGGGCAAGGTGGGCGGGCAGAACGTCAGCCTGCCGCTGCAGACCCTGCTGCTGATGACCGCGATCACCCTGATCCCGTCGATGCTGCTGGTGCTGACCGCGTTCACCCGCATCATCGTGGTGCTGGCGCTGCTGCGCCAGGCACTGGGCACCGGCCAGACGCCGTCCAACCAGATCCTGCTCGGGCTGGCCCTGTTCCTGACCGCGATGGTGATGCTGCCGACCTGGGACAAAGCCTGGAGCACCGGCATGGCGCCCTACCTCAATGGCGACATCGACTTCCAGAGCGCCTGGGCGTTGACCACCCAGCCATTGCGCGGCTTCATGCTGGCGCAGATCCGCGAAACCGACCTGATGACCTTCGCCGGCATCGCCGGGCATGGCACCTATGCCAGTCCCGATGCGATCCCGTTCCCGGTACTGGTCGCTTCATTCGTCACCAGCGAGCTGAAGACCGCCTTCGAAATCGGCTTCCTGATCTTCATCCCGTTCGTGATCATCGACCTGGTGGTGGCCAGCGTGCTGATGTCGATGGGCATGATGATGCTGTCACCGATGCTGGTATCGGCCCCCTTCAAGATCCTCCTGTTCGTGCTGGTGGATGGCTGGGTGCTGACCGTCGGCACGCTGGCGGCCAGCTTCAATCCGGCCTGATTGCCGCGAGACCGGCCGGACGTTGCCGACCGCCGCATCAACCACCGCCGGGCATGGCCCGGCGCTACAGATGGAAAGACAGATGTCTCCCGAACTTGCCCTGACCGAACTGCGCGGCGGACTGCTCGCCACCTTGTGGGTAGCCGGCCCGCTGCTGCTCACCGTATTGGTGGTGGGCGTCGTGGTGGGCGTGGTGCAGGCCGCCACGCAGCTCAACGAACCGACCATCGCCTTCGTGGCCAAGGCGGCTGCACTGACGGCCGTGCTGTTCGCGCTGGGCAGCCTGCTGCTCGGCCACATGGTCGAGTTCACCACCCTGCTGTTCCAGCGCATCCCGCACCTGATCGGCTAGGCAGGGCGCCCGATGGATCCAGCAACCCAGATGGCAGCCGACGGCCTGCAGGCCTTCGGGATGATCGGCGACACGCTGTGGACGGTGCTGCGCCTCGGTGCGATGGTCATGGCGATGCCGTTGATCGGTACCCGGGCGGTTCCGTCACGGATCAAGCTGCTGTTGTCGGCCACCCTGGCCATCGCCCTGGCGCCGGTGCTGCCACCGGTCCCGGCCTGGACCGGCTTCGATGCCTTCACCGTGCTGGCCATCTTCCGCGAGCTGGTGATCGGGGTGACCATCGGCTTCGTGCTGCGGCTTGTGTTCGAAGCCGGCGCGCTCGCCGGCGAGCTGATCGCACAGGGTACCGGCCTGTCCTTCGCGCAGATGGCCGACCCGATGCGCGGTGGCAGCTCCGCCGTCATCGGCCAGTGGTTCTACCTGATCTTTGGCCTGCTGTTCTTCACCGCGAATGGCCACCTGGCCCTCATCTCGCTGCTTGTCGACAGCTATCGCGCGCTCCCCATCGGCACTCCCCTGCCCGATCCGCATGCGCTGGCCGGCATCGCGCCGACGTTCCTGCTGACCGTGCTGCGCGGTGGCGTCGCGCTCGCCCTGCCGCTGATCGTGGCGATGCTGGCGGTGAACCTGGCCTTCGGTGCGCTGGCACGCGCAGCCCCTGCCCTCAATCCCATCCAGCTGGGCCTGCCGGTGTCGGTGCTGCTGGGGCTGGTGCTGCTGGCCGTGCTGGTTGGCGACATGGGGCCGCCCGTACAGCGGCTGTTCGATGCGGCGTTCGAGGCTGCAGGCGCGGTGACCGCCTGATGCGACACGGCCATCCCCTGCAGTAATTCTGACCTTCCATCGCGGGGAGCGGCAGCGCCGGCGCGGCAGTTTCCCAATGCGCTGCGCCGGCATGCCACGTTAGATTCGTTCCACGCCCTGCGGGCATGCAGGGCCGGTCCGGGAGAACGTCGATGCTGGCGCGAAGCTACGATATCTGGATGGTGGCGCTGTCATTCCTCGTCGCTGTCCTGGCGTCCTTCACCGCACTGGCCATGGCTACCCGGGCGACCACCGCCCGCAGCCCGGCCGCCACCTGGGCATGGCGGTTGGGGGGCGGCTGCGCGATGGGCCTGGGTATCTGGTCCATGCATTTCATCGGCATGCTGGCCTTCTCCCTGCCCATCGCCATCAGCTACGACCTGGCGCTGACCCTGGCCTCGCTCGCGGCCGCCATGGCAGCATCGATTTTCGCGCTATGGCTGGTCTCGCTGGCGACAATGCCGCGCTTCCGGCTGGCTGCAGGCGCCGTGCCGATGGCGTCGGGAATCGCCACCATGCATTACCTGGGCATGGCGGCGATGCGCATGCAACCGTCCATCCAGTGGCATGCCGGCTGGGTGCTGGCGTCGCTGGCGGTAGCGCTGGCCGCCAGCTGGGTCGCCCTGTACATGGCCTTCCGCCTGCGCCAGGATGCGGCACTGCTGCATGATCGCCTTGCCGCGGCGGGGCTGCTCGGCCTGGGCATCGGGGGCATGCACTACACCGGGATGGCCGCTGCGCGCTTCCCCGACGGCAGCGTCTGCGGGGCCATCGGCACGTACAGCCTGCCTGCCAACATGCTGGCGCTGCTGGTGTTGATCGGTACCGTGCTGATCCTGGGCCTCGCCCTGGGCCTTGCCTGGATGGAACAGCGCGTGGAAGCGCAGCTGCTGCGGATGCGCGATACCGCGCTGCATGATCCGTTGACGCGGCTGCCCAATCGCCGCCTGCTGCAGCGGCGCATCGAAGGCGCGCTGGCACAGGTCGAACAGGAGGGCGGACGGTTCGCGGTGGTCTTCCTGGACCTGGACAGGTTCAAGCAGGTCAACGATGCGCTCGGCCACCAGGCTGGCGACGACCTGCTGGTCGCCGTCAGCACGCGCATCGTACAGCTGCTGCGCCCGGGCGACGTACTGGCGCGGCTGGGCGGGGATGAGTTCGTGCTGGTCGTGCGTATCGTCGGCGATGACGATATGACCCTGCTGGCCCGGCGCCTGTTGCGGGCGGTGGAAAGCACCCCGCTGGCCCAGGATCATCGGCTGCACATCAGCGCCAGCCTCGGTATCGCCGTGTGCCCGGAGCACGCCACCACCGAGCGGCAACTCATGGCCTGCGCCGATGCGGCCATGTACGTGGCAAAACAGGCAGGCCGCAACCAGTATGCGATGTACGCCATCGGCATGGCCGGACCGATCGGGCGGCAGCGCCACCTGCTGGCCAGCCCGCAGCGGCCACAGGCGGAGCTGGCCGCTACCCGGTAAGGCCCCTCCGCTGGCACGGATCTTGCACGCCACCTCGCATCCCCCTGGGCCTGCGTGCGATGTCCGAGAACGAAGACGGCGGCGAGAAAACCGAACAACCAACAGAAAAACGCCTGCGTGAAGCCCGCGAGCAGGGCAACACGCCACGCTCGCGCGAGCTCGCCACCGCGGCGGTGTTCGGCGGCGGCGTACTGGCCGTGATGGCCAGCGGCGGCACGCTCGCCCATGGCGCCATCGACTGGATGAAGCAGGCACTGCAACCGGACCTTGCCGTGCGCCAGCAGCCGATGGAGATGTTCGGCCATGTCGGTGATCTGTTCCTGCGCCTGCTGCTGGTTGCCGCCCCGCTGGTGCTGGTGTGCGTGCTGGCCAGCTTCCTGGCACCGGTGGTGATGGGCGGCCTGCGCTGGTCTGCCAAGGCGATGACCCCGGATTTCACCCGGTTGAACCCCGCCGCCGGACTGAAGCGGCTGTATGGACCGGAGGCGGTCGCCGAGTTCGCCAAGTCACTGCTGCGGGTGGTGTTCGTCGGCACCGCCGCCGGCATCGTGATGCTGGGGGGCATGGACACCCTGCGCGGCCTGCTGAACCAGCCGCTGGAAAAGGCGATCGTGCATGGGCTCGGCTTCACCCTGAAGCTGTTGCTGGCCACCGCGGTGGCGATGTTGCTGCTGGCCGCCATCGATGCGCCGTACCAGCGCTGGAACTGGATGCGCAAGCTGAAGATGACGCGCGAGGAGCTGCGCCGGGAAATGAAGGAGAGCGAGGGCAGCCCCGAGGTCAAGGGCCGCATCCGCCAGATGCAGCACCAGATGGCCAACCGCCGGATGATGGAAGCGGTGCCCGGCGCCGACGTGGTGGTGGTCAACCCCACCCACTACGCGGTGGCCCTGAAGTACGAAGGCGGCAGGATGGGCGCACCCACCGTGGTGGCGCTGGGCGTGGACGAAACCGCCCTGCGCATCCGCCAGGTGGCCGACGGCAGCAAGGTCGCCATCGTCTCGGCGCCGCCTTTGGCACGCGCCTTGTATCGGGAGGGGGAACTCGGAAAGGAAATCCCCGTGAGACTGTATTCGGCCGTTGCCCAGGTGTTGTCCTATGTCTACCAGCTGCGCAGCTGGCGCGGTGGGCCGATGCCCGTGGCACCGCAGGTGGACGTGGACGAACATGCCGATGGCGGTCGCCGATGAGCACCCAGGCCGCAGGTTTCAATACCCGTCGCCTGCTGGGCATGATCCGCCAGGGTCTTGGCGCACCGTTGATCGTGCTGTCGCTGCTGGCGATGGTGGTGGTGCCACTGGCCGCGCCGGTACTGGACGCACTGTTCACCTTCAACATCGCCATCTCGTTGATGGTGCTGCTGGCGGTGGTGTACGTGAAGCGTCCGCTGGACTTCACCATCTTCCCGATCGTGCTGCTGGTCACCACCATGCTGCGCCTGGCGCTGAACGTGGCGTCCACGCGGGTGATCCTGCTCAACGGCCAGAACGGCCACGAGGCGGCCGGCAAGGTGATCGCCGCCTTCGGCGAGTTCGTCATCGGCGGCAACTACGCGGTCGGCATCGTCGTCTTCGCGATCCTGACCATCATCAATTTCGTGGTGATCACCAAAGGCGCCGGGCGCGTTTCCGAAGTCACCGCGCGCTTCACCCTCGATGCCATGCCCGGCAAGCAGATGGCCATCGACGCCGATCTCAATGCCGGATTGTTGACGCGCGAGGAAGCCAAGCTGCGCCGCGAGGAAGTGCGCGAGGAAGCCGATTTCTACGGTGCGATGGATGGCTCCAGCAAGTTCATCCGCGGCGATGCCATCGCCGGCATCCTGATCCTTTTCATCAACCTGATCGGCGGCCTGGCCGTGGGCATGCTCCAGCACGACATGGCCTTCGGCGATGCAGCCGCCACCTACACCCTGCTGTCGATCGGTGACGGCCTGGTGGCGCAGTTGCCGGCACTGCTGGTATCCAGCGCGGTGGCCATGCTGGTCACCCGCGCCTCGCGTTCGCAGGACATGAGCCAGGCCATGATGGGCCAGGTGTTCGGCCAGCACCGCGCGCTGGCCATCGCGGCCACCATCCTCGGCGTCGTCGGGCTGGTCCCCGGCATGCCGAACCTGGCCTTCCTGACCCTGGCTGCCATCCTCGGCTACATCGCCTGGAAGATGTGGAAGAAGAGCCAACTGGCCGAAGCCCAGGCAGCCGCCGCGCCAACCACCCCCGCCCTCGACGCGCTGGGCCGCCCTGCCGCACCGGCGCCCACTGCCGAACTGACCTGGGACGAACTGCGCCCGGTCGACCCGCTGGGCCTGGAGGTCGGCTATCGCCTGATCCCGCTGGTCGATGCCGCACAGGGCGGTGAGTTGATGGCCCGCATCAAGGGCGTGCGCCGCAAGCTGACCCAGGACATCGGCTTCCTGGTGCCTTCCGTACATATCCGCGACAACCTGGAACTGCCGCCCACCGGCTATCGGCTGCTGGTGCATGGCGTGCCGGTGGCCACCGCCGACATCCATCCGGACCGCGAACTGGCCCTGGACCCGGGCAGCGCGCTGGGCCAGCTGGACGGCATCGCCGGCAAGGACCCCGCGTTCGGCCTGGATGCCACCTGGATCCAGCCCCACCAGCGCGCCCATGCCGAGTCGATGGGCTACACGGTGGTCGATCCGGCTACGGTGGTGGCGACCCACTTGTCCCACCTGATCCGCGAACACGCGCCGGAACTGCTCGGCCACGAAGAGGTGCAGCAACTGCTGGCCAACCTGGCCAAGAGCGCGCCCAAGCTGGTCGAAGACCTTACCCCCAAGGCGCTGCCGTTGTCGGTGGTGGTGCGCGTGCTGCAGAACCTGCTGGTCGAACGCATTCCGGTGCGCCAACTGCGCAAGATCGCCGAGGCACTGGTCGAGACCGCGCCCTCCAGCCAGGACCCGGTCGTGCTCACCGCCGCGGTGCGCAACACGCTGGGCCGCTTCATCGTGCAGGAAATCGCCGGCATGTCCGCCGAGCTGCCGGTGTTCACTCTCAACCCGCAACTGGAACGGGTCTTGCAGGAGTCCACGCAGGGCAATGGCGCTGCGCTGGAACCCGGACTCGCCGAACGGCTGCACCAGAGCCTTGCCGACTGTGTCAGCAAGCAGGAAGCCCGCAACGAGCCCGCGGTGGTGCTGGTTCCGGGCCCGGTGCGTGCCGCGCTGGCACGGCTGGTCCGGCACAGCGTTCCGTCGCTGTCGGTGCTGGCGTACAGCGAAGTGCCGGAGGACAAGCGCTTGAAGCTGGTGGGGACCATCAGTTGACCGCGCACCTGCGGCGCGCCGGAAACCTGGCAGCGCCACGAACAAGCTTCACCGATCTGATCCAACCATTTTCGAAGGGGAACCCGCACCGTGCTGACCACCGACCAACCGCGATCCCCCGCCACTGAACCGAATCCGTCCCGGTACCCAAGCATGAAGATCAAACGATTCGTCGCCGCCGACATGCGCGCGGCCATGAACCTGGTACGCAAGGAACACGGACCCGACGCCGTGATCCTGTCCAACCGGCGGATCGAGGAAGGCGTGGAAATCGTGGCCGCCGCGCATTACGACGAGAGTGCCGTACAGCGCGCACTGGACGCGGCGCGCAGGGACATCGCACCGACGCCCGCGCCCACGCCGCGGCCGCGCAGTGCCGCCGAAGCGATGATCGCCGCGATGACCCGCCGCCGCGCACCGGCCGCGGACGCCGAGCCGGTGTCGGCCACCACCTCGGCGGTGGCGGCACTGGCCCGCGCTGCGGTGGGCGCCACCGGCCGCACCTTGAACAGCGCCGACGAGATCGTGCCCCGGCGCGGCAGCGAAGGCTTCGCCGCCACGCTGGCACGCGCCGCCGGCGATGCCCCGCCCACCACGTTGCTGCAGCCCGCCAATGAACCGTCGCGTCTGGAACCGGTCATCGCCCCGCCCGCGCGCCCATTGATTGACGCACCGAAGGCGGACGCCCGCCTGCCGCGCACCTGGGTGGAGAGCGCCAGCTTCAGCCTGGACGCACCAGCGCCGGTTGACAGCCCGTTGCGCGCGCCGATGTCCGCCGTGGCAAGCTTCATCGCGCCGGTCGTGCCGCCCGTACCATCGGCACCACGGCCGCCGCCGCTGCCCCTGCCATCTGCCGGTACGGCGGAGCCACGCTCCGCTGACGCCGAAAGCGTGACGACCCGCGATCGCCGCCCGGCCGAACCGCCGGCCGCTCCCGCGCTGACCGTCATCGCCCGCGACGACGACGAGATGCGTCGCCTGCGCAACGAAGTGGCCGGCATGCGCCAGGTCATCGAGCGCGAGATGAACCGCTTCACCGATGAGCGCCTGCGTGGCAATCCGGTGCGGGCGGCAGCGCTGGACCTGATGGACGAATACGGCTTCGATGCCGGCATCAGTCGCGACGTGGTGCTGCAGATCCCGCTGGAAACCGAAGTCCATCGTGGTCGTGGCCTGATGCTGGGGCTGATCTCGCGCAAGCTGCCGATCAGCCCGATCGACCCGCTGGAGGCCGGCGGCGTGATCGCACTGGTCGGTCCCACCGGTGCCGGCAAGACCACCACCATCGCAAAGCTGGCCTCGCGCTTCGCCGAAGCGCATGCCCCGCGCGATGTCGCCCTGGTCACCACCGACACCGCCCGCATCGGCGCCCGCGAGCAGTTGTACGGCTTCGGTCGCCAGCTGGGCATCGCCGTGCACGAGGCGGGCAGCGGTACCGACCTGGACCAGCTGCTGGAACGCCTGAAGGACTACAAGCTGGTGCTGATCGACACCGCCGGCGTCGGTCCACGCGACCGCACCCTCGCCTCCCAGCTGCAGTGGCTGCGTGCCGCGCGCCAGGTCAGCACCCTGCTGGTGCTGCCGGCGAACACCAGCCTGGGCGACATGGACGAAGTGGTGCGCCGCTTCAGTGCCGCCAACCTGCAGGGCGTGGTGCTGAGCAAGCTGGATGAAACCGGCCGCTTCGGCACCGCGCTTTCGGTCGCCGTGGACCATCGCCTGCCGATCACCTGGGTGACCGATGGACAGGATGTTCCCGAAGACCTGCACCGGGCCAGCGCGGCCAACCTGGTACTTCGCCTTGAAGATCTGCGCCGCGCGGCCGATATGCCCTGCAACCCGGAGTTGAACCATGCCGTCGCGTGAGTACGCCAAGCTGACCACCCCCTCCCCGCTGTCGGCCACCCGCAGCCAGCCGCCCGGCGCGGTCCGTACCATCGCCGTCACCGGCGGCAAGGGCGGCGTGGGCAAGACCAACGTGTCGGCCAACATGGCCGTTGCGCTGGCAGGCATGGGCAAGCGCACGCTGCTGCTGGACGCCGACCTCGGCCTGGCCAACATCGATGTCATCCTCGGCCTGCAGCCGAAGTTCACCCTGGCCGACCTGGTCGCCGGACGCTGCACGCTGGAACAAGTGATCATCGAAGGCCCCAACGGCGTGCTGGTGGTGCCGGCCGCGTCCGGCCGCCGGCACATGGCCGAACTGGCGCCGGCCGAGCATGTCGGCCTGGTCAACGTGTTCTCCGAGCTGGAGCGCGAGCTGGACGTGATGGTGGTCGATACCGCCGCTGGCATCACCGATGGCGTGCTGACCTTCTGCCAGGCCGCGCAGGACACCGTGGTGGTGGTCTGCGACGAACCGGCGTCGATCACCGATGCCTACGCACTGATCAAGGTGCTGTCGCGCGAACGCGGGATCGACCGCATCCAGGTGGTGGCCAACATGGTGCGCGACCAGAACGAAGGCCGCGTGCTGTATGAAAAGCTCTCGCGCGTGTGCGAGAAGTTCCTCGCCGATGTGTCGCTGAACTATCTCGGCTGCGTGCCGCAGGATGACTGGCTGCGCCTGTCGGTGCAGCGCCAGCAGCCGGTGGTGAAGGCCTATCCGTCCAGCCCGGCGGCGCTGGCGATCAACGAGATCGCCCGTCGCACCGCGCGCTGGCAGGCCCCTACCGAACCCCGCGGCGGCGTGGAGTTCTTCCTCGAGCGCATCCTCCGGCAACGCGGGGTGGTGGTATGAAAGGCGCCGCCCAGTACCGCGAAGTGCAGCGCAGTGCCGCCACCGACTGCGTCAACCAGCATTCGGACCTGGTCCGGCGCATTGCCCATCACCTGGCGGCGCGCCTGCCCGCCAGCGTCGAGGTAGACGACCTGATCCAGGCCGGCATGATGGGCCTGATCGAAGCCTCGCGCAGCTACGACGCCGAGCAAGGGGCCTCGTTCGAGACCTACGCCTCGATCCGCATCCGTGGCTCGATGATCGATGAGATCCGTCGCGGCGACTGGGTGCCGCGTTCGGTGCATCGGCGCGCACGCGATGCCGCCGCCACCATCCGCCGCCTGGAACAGGCCAGCGGCCGCGCCGCCTCGGCCATCGAAGTCGCCGCGGCGATGGACATGCCGCTGCCGGAGTACCTGCGGCTGATGGAAGATGCCGCGCGCGGACAGGTGCTGAGCCTGGAGTCGCGCATCGAAGACCAGGGCGAACTGGACACCATCGCCCAGGGCGGCCCGAACCCGCAGCAGGTGCTGGAGCGCGGTGAGTTCGGTCGCGAACTGGGCAAGGCGATCGGCCTGCTGCCCGAACGCGAGCAGCTGGTGCTGTCGCTGTACTACGAGCAGGAACTGAACCTGAAGGAGATCGGCGCGGTGCTCGGCGTGAGCGAGTCGCGGGTCTGCCAGATCCACGGCCAGGCGGTACTGCGCCTGCGTGGCAGATTGAAGACCTTCGAGGCCGCCGACGCGGGCCTGGAAGCGTAAGTACCCAAGAGGAAGAAGCTTTGAACAAGAACATGCGCATCCTGATCGTCGACGACTTCTCGACCATGCGTCGCATCGTCAAGAACCTGCTCGGCGACCTGGGCTTCAGCAACACCGCCGAGGCCGAGGATGGGCACGCCGCACTGGCCATGCTGCAGGGCCAGTCGTTCGATTTCGTGGTCACCGACTGGAACATGCCGGTCATGACCGGCATCGAACTGCTGCGTGCGATCCGCGCCGATGCCCGGCTGAAGACGCTGCCGGTGCTGATGGTGACTGCCGAGGCCAAGCGCGAACAGATCATCGAAGCCGCCCAGGCCGGGGTCAACGGCTACATCATCAAGCCGTTCACCGCGCAGACCCTGCAGGAAAAGCTCGGCAAGATCTTCGAGCGCCTGGCGGCGAGCGCCTGATGGACAACCCCATCACCGACAAGAGCTGGCTGGTCCAGCGCCTGCAGGAAGCGCTGGCCGCGCTGGAAGCCGGCGACGAAGCGGGCTGGCGCCTGCAGATCGACGCGCTGGCCGCCGCCCGCACCCAACCGATGATGGCCGGCCTGTCGCGGCTGGCGCGCGAACTGGGCCAGGCACTGGGTGAACTGCCCCACGTCAATGCCGAGGCCGGCGAGCTGGATGATGCCTGCGCGCGGCTGGACCACGTGGTGGCGATGACCGAGCAGGCCACCCACCGCACCCTGGACCTGGCCGAGGAATGCCGCGGGCTTGCCGCGCGCCTGGGCGAGGACGAACTGCCGCCGCTGGAACGGCAGCAGGCACTGGAACGCATCCGCCACAACCTGACCGAGATTGCGCTGACCCAGAGTTACCAGGACCTGACCGGGCAGATCATCCGCCGCGTGGTCGGCATCGTGCGCCGCGTCCATGAAGGGTTCGGCGCGCTGGGCCTGCCCCCGGAACTGCAGGGCGGCCGCAACGCATCCACGTTGGCCGGCCCGGCGGTCATTGGCGTGGACCGGCATGCGGTGTCCCAGCACGACGCCGACGACCTGCTGTCCGACCTGGGGCTATGAGCATGGGCGCGATCGCCGACGACATCGCCGCTGATTTCATCATCGAAGCGCAGGAGATCCTCGATCGCCTCGGTGAGCAGCTGGTCAGCCTGGAACAGGCACCACGGGACAGCGACCAGCTCAACGCGGTGTTCCGCGGTTACCACACCCTCAAGGGCGGTGCCGGCTTCCTCGGCATCACCGCGATGGTCGAACTGTGCCATGCGGCTGAAGAAGCCCTGGGCCTGGCCCGTTCCGGCCAGGCGGCCTTGCAGCCGCATCATTTCGATGCCGCGCAGCAGTCGCTGGATTACCTGCAGGCGATGCTGGACGCGGTATCGGCTGGCGAAGAGCCGGGCCATGCGCCTCCGGACCTGGTCGCCCAGTTCGACGTCGGCAGCGCCCCCACCCACGCTGCCGGCACGATCGCCGGCAACGGCGACCCGGACCTGATCAGCGACGACGAATTCGAAGCACTGCTGGACCAGTTGCACGGCGGTGGTGCGCCGACGGCAGTGCCGGCCAAGGCTGACGACGGGCTGATGGGAGAGGACGAATTCGAAGCGTTGCTGGACCAGCTGCACGGCGGTGCCGTTCCAGGCAGCAACGGGCTTGCCGACACGGAAACCGCGCCCCGCGGGGACCTTCCCCCCCGGCGCGCCGTTGCCGCGCCGGCGCCCCGGCCGGCCAAGCCGCTGGCCGAAGCCGAGCAGACCGTGCGCGTGGACACCCGGCGCCTGGATGCCATCGTCAACCTGATCGGCGAACTGGTGCTGTCACGCAACCGGCTGAAGACCCTGCGCGTGCGCCTGCGCGATGAAGAACTCGACCGCGCGGTCTCCACCCTGGACATCGCCACTGCGCGCCTGCAGTCCGCCGTGATGCGTACGCGCATGCAGCCGGTCGGCAAGGTGTTCTCGCGCTTCCCCAAGGTGGCCCGCGACGTCGCCCGCTCGCTGAGCAAGGAAGTGGAGCTTGAACTGGTCGGCGCCGAGACCGAGCTGGACCGCAACCTGGTGGAGGCGCTGGCCGACCCGCTGGTGCACCTGGTCCGCAACGCCATCGACCATGGCGTGGAGGCACCGGAGCTGCGCGAAGCGCAGGGCAAGCCGCGCAGCGGCCACGTCCGGCTGTCGGCGCAACAGGAAGGCGACTACGTCAGCATCGAAGTGCAGGACGACGGCGCCGGCATCGATCCCGAGAAGCTTCGTGCCAAGGCTCGCGAAAAGGGCCTGATCGATCCCGAGGCGGCGGCACGGCTGACCAGCGAGGAATGCCTGCACCTGGTGTTCCTGCCGGGCTTCTCGACCAAGCAGCAGGTCACCGACATTTCCGGGCGCGGCGTCGGCATGGACGTGGTGCAGTCACGCATCCGCGAACTCAGCGGCCAGATCCAGATCCAGTCCGAACTGGGTCGCGGCAGCCGTTTCATGATCCGCGTGCCGCTTACCCTGGCCATCCTGCCCACCCTGCTGGTGCAGGCCGGCGAGGACGTCTATGCATTGCCACTGGCACGCGTGCTGGAAGTGCTGCATGCGCCGGCAACCTCGCTGGGCTGGTTCGATGGCCGGGCCGTGCTCGACCGCCGTTCGCACACGCTGGCCCTGGTGGACCTGCGCCAATGGCTGGACGTGGCGCCGGCCCCCTCCCAACTGCTCACCATCGTGGTGCTGCAGGCCGGCGAAGCGCGATTCGGCCTGGTCGTGGACCAGGTACGCGGCCGCGAGGAAGTGGTGATCAAGCCGCTGCCCAAGGCCCTGCGCGGACTGCGCGGCTATGCCGGCGCCACCCTGATCGGCGACGGCAGGATGGCGCTGATCCTGGATGTCGACGGCCTGCGTACCCCGCAGGACTGAACCAGAACCCCGATGCCGGTCGGCACGTTGCCGGCTGGAACCTCAAGTCACCCCGCTACAGGCCGCTAACGGAACCATGGACAGACTCAGCCTCATAGGACTCTTCCTCGCCCTGGCATCACTGGTCGGAGGCAGCATCCTCAAGGGCGCTGGCCTGGCCTCGCTGTGGTCGCCTGCTGCCTTCGTGATCGTGATCCTGGGCACGCTCGCGGCGATCCTGCTGCATACCGCGCCGGCCGTGTTCAAGCACGCGTTCAAGATCGTGCGCTGGGTGATCCGCCCGCCACAGAGCGACCGCCGGGAGCTGATCGCGCAGATCGTGGAATGGAGCAACATCGCGCGCCGCCAGGGCCTGCTCGGGCTGGAAGCGCAGGTGGAGTCACAGAACGATCCGTTCCTGCGCAAGGGCCTGCAGTTGCTGGTGGACGGCGTGGAGCCGGAAACCATCCGCCACATGCTGGAAATCGAACTGAGCACGCAGGAGCACCAGGACATGGCCGCGTCCAAGGTGTTCGAAGCGATGGGCGTCTATGCACCGACGCTGGGCATCATCGGCGCGGTGCTGGGGCTGATCGCGGTGATGAAGAACCTGGCCGACCCGAGCAAGCTCGGCCATGGCATCGCTGCGGCGTTCACCGCCACCATCTACGGCATCGCCTCGGCCAACCTGCTGTTCCTGCCGGTGGCAGCCAAGCTGAAGAGCGTCATCGCCCACAACACCCGTGACCGTGAGATGGCCATCGAGGGGTTGATCTCCATCGCGCTGGGCGAGAACCCGCGCAACATCGAAACCAACCTGTCCGGTTTCCTGCACTGACATGGCCCGTCGCCGGCATCACGAAGAGTCCACCCACCATGAGGCCTGGGCCATCCCCTACGCCGACCTCATGACCCTGCTGCTCGCCTTCTTCGTGGTGATGTACGCCATTTCCACTGTCAACGAAGGCAAGTACCGCGTGGTCGCCAGCGCGCTCAGCACTGCCTTCGGTTCGGCGCCCCGCACCATCAACCCGGTCCAGGTCGGCAGCAACCAGGTAAAGGGCGGTGCCTGGGATGCGCCGTCGGTGATCCATGCCGGCAGCCGGATCGGCCCTTCCGCGCCGGCGCCGGCCAACGACCCGACCCTGCTGCCGTCGATGGCCTCGCAGATGCGCTCGCCGATCTCCTTCCGCGACCAGGCACAGCTGCGCGAAGCAGAGCGCCAGCTGGATGCCATTGCCGAACGCCTGACCGCCGCGCTGTCGCCGCTGATCGAGCGCGGCATGATCACCGTGCGCCGCACCGAACTGTGGATCGAGGTGGAGATCAACAGCGACATCCTGTTCCCCACCGGTTCGTCAGGCCTGGACATCCATGCCCGCGACACCCTGTCCAGGCTGGCCGAAGTGCTGCGCGAGGTGCCCAACAGCGTCCGCGTGGAAGGCCACACCGACAACATCCCCATCGCCACGGCGCAGTTCCCCTCCAACTGGGAACTGTCGGCGGCACGCGCCGCCAGCGTGGTCCACCTGTTCGCCGACCAGGGCCTGCAACCGGCGCGGCTGGCGATGGTCGGTTACGGCGAGTTCCGTCCACGCGAAGACAACGACAGTGCAGGCGGACGCAACCGCAACCGCCGGGTGATGGTGATCATCCTGGCCGATACCAGCCGTGCGGTGGACGCGATCAGCGAGCGCCTGAACGCAGCGGCCGACACCGGCTCGCCCGCTGGCCCTGCCTCCCCCGCCCCTTCCACTGTGCAGGCACCCGCCACGCCTGCGCCGGCAGGCAGCCAGATCGGCGCCGCCATCACCCCAGCCTTGAAGGAGTAGACCGATGCGCATCTGGGCAATCGCCAACCAGAAGGGCGGAGTCGGCAAGACCACCACCACCCTGGCCCTGGGCCGTGGGCTGGTCGCGCGTGGCCATCGCGTGCTGCTGATCGATCTCGACCCGCACGCATCGCTGACCCGTGCCTTCGGCATTCCGCTGGATCCGCCTCCGGCCGGCGTGCTGGACCTGTTCGCCACCCCACCGGCCGAACTGGCCGCGCTGTGCCGCCCCACCGCGCTGCCTGGGCTGGACCACGTCTGCGCGCAGGCCGCGCTGGCCACGCTGGAACGACGCAGCGCCAACCAGCCGGGGCTGGGGCTGTCGCTGCAGAACGCGCTGGCGCGCCATCAGGCACGCCACGATTACATCCTGCTGGACTGCGCCCCCACCCTGGGGCTGTTGATGATCAATGCGCTGGCGGCGGCCGACCGGCTGGTCATCCCGACCCAGGCCGAGCCGTTGGCTCTGCACGGGCTGGACGGCATGGTCCGCACCGGCGAGATGGTGCAGCGCTCGCGGCGCCGGCCGCTGCCGCTGTCCATCCTGCCGACGCTGTTCGATCGCCGCACCCGCACCGGCAACGAGAGCCTGCGGCAGATGCAGGAAACGCATGGCAGCCTGGTCTGGGACGAGGCGATTCCGGTGGATACGCGGATCAGCAACGCGACCACGCTGATGGCGCCGATCGAAGGCGATGACTATCCGGGCCGTGGCCTGGCCGCCTACCGTCGTGCGCTCAACTGGATCCTTGCAGAGGACGCGCGTGCGCTGGAGCAGGCCGCATGAACAGCGAAGCCGTGCTCGACGATTACCTGGAGCAGTTGCTGGGCGAGGCGGTGCCGGTTGCAGCGACCGTCGCGGCCTGCGCCCCGGCACCGGCGGAGATCGATGCACCGAAGATCGACCCGCCGGGGCGCGAGCCGACCTGGGACGACCTGCCCGATGAGGTGATCTACGAGACCGGCGAGGATACCGCCGCCCTGCTCGTCCATGCCGACAGCCCTTCGCTGCAGGCCGCCTTCGAAGCAGCGGCGGAGCCGGCCACGGTCGACGTGGCAGCAGCGCCGGTGTTGCCGCCGCGCACGTCCTCGCGTACGGCGTCGGTGCCCATCGACGAAGCCGTCGGGCCGGCAACCACCTGGCGGGAACTGCAGGAACAGGCACGCAACCCGGCGCACAGTCCGCCACGCCGCGCCGCCGAGCGCAGTACGCGCTGGCTGCGGCTGCGCTGTGGCAGCCAGGCCTATGCGCTGGAGCTGCTGAAGGTGCAGGAGGTGGTGCTGCCGGTGCCGTTGCTGCCGTTGCGCGGCACCGCCCCGGCAATGCTGGGCATCATGAACCTGCGCGGCCAGGTGGTGCCGGTGATGGACCTGGGCATCCACCTGGGCGGCGCGCCGGTCGATGAAGATGCGCAGACCCGCATCGTGGTGCTGGAAGAGCATGGCGAGATCATGGGCCTGCGCGTATCGGCGGTGGAGGACGTGACCAACCTCGGCGAGTCGCAGATCGAACCGCCGGATACCGCGCGCATCTGCCGCATCAGCAATGACATCTTCCGCGGCGTGGCCCGCCTGCAGCAGCAACCGATGATCCTGCTCGACGCCACCCGCCTGCTCGCCTGAGGTAGAGCGGGTCCATGACCCGCTGTTCCTGCCGGTGACGGGCATGGCCCGTCATTACCGGTGCCGCGCTCCGTTGCTCCTGCCGGTGACGGGCATGGCCCGTCACTACCGGTGCCACGCTACGCTGCTCCTGCCGGTGACGGGCGTGGCCCGTCGTTACCGGTGCCGCGCTCCGCTGCTCCTGCCGGTGACGGGCATGGCCCGTCGTTACCTCGCACCCCGGTAGAGCGGGGCCATGCCCCGCTGCCGTTGGCGTGGACCCGATCCGCAGGCAACAGTCCAACGCGGCCCTAAAGCTTCCCGGCGTATTGCCGCTATGAAGTCTGGAACCGTTTGTCCGGAGCAATGATGAGCACTGTGGACCTGGGTGAAGATCTCGGCATCGAGAGCAGCACCGAGCTGAAGAACCGCCTGGCCCCGCTGCTGGCTGCGGACGGGCCGTTGACGCTGGATGCCAGCCGGGTCGGCCGTATCCATACCGCCGCCATGCAGGTGCTCTGCGCCTTCGTGCAGGCCCGCCGCAACGCCGGCCTGCCGACCACCTTCCACGGCGGCACCGCAACCTTCAACGACGCCGCGCGCCTGCTCGGCCTCGTCCAGGCCCTGGGCCTGGAAGTACCCCATGACAACCTGAAATCTGTGGAGAACGCTGCATGAGCGCACGTATCTTGGTGGTGGACGATTCGGCTTCGATGCGCCAGATGGTCTCCTTCGCCCTCACCTCGGCCGGCTTCGCCGTCGAAGAAGCCGAGGACGGCGCGATCGCGCTGGACCGCGCCAAGGGCCAGCGTTTCAACGCCGTGGTCACTGACGTCAACATGCCCAACATGGACGGCATCGCGTTGATCCGCGAACTGCGCCAGCTGGCCGACTACAAGTTCACCCCGATGTTGATGCTGACCACCGAATCGGCGGCGGACAAGAAGTCCGAAGGCAAGGCGGCCGGTGCCACCGGCTGGCTGGTCAAGCCGTTCAATCCGGAACAGCTGGTCGCCACGGTGCAGAAAGTCCTCGGCTGACCGCCCGCACCGCACTGCCACGCACTGCCCATTCCCCTTCCCACGCCCACGGAACGCACTGACATGAGCATGGACCTGCAACGCTTCCACGCCACCTTCTTCGAGGAAAGCCGCGAAGGACTGGACGCGATGGAAGCTGGACTGCTTGCCCTGGAATCGGGCCAGCAGGACGCCGAGCTCATCAACTCGGTGTTCCGTGCCGCGCATTCGATCAAGGGCGGCGCCGGCACCTTCGGCTTCGACGCCATCGCCGCGCTCACCCACGTGCTGGAGACACTGCTGGACGAACTGCGTGCCGGCAAGCGCGCACTGGAAGCCGATGCCGTGGATGCCATGCTGGCCTCGGTGGACGTGCTGCGTGCCCTGCTGCGCGAAGCCGAGCACGGCCAGCAGGCCGATCCGGAATCAGTGGCGGCGATCAAGGCCCGGCTGGAAACCATCCTGTCCGGCCATCCGGTCGCCGTGGCGGCCTCGGCCACGCCGGCGGCGCCGGAAGCCGGCCCGGAAGCGTGGCAGATCGGTTTCGCGCCGGCACCGTCGATGTTCATGAGCGGCAACGACCCGCTGCGCATCATCCGCGAACTGGAACACCTCGGCCCGCTGCAGGTGCAGGCGCGCATGGAGCGCCTGCCGGGCTTCGAACACCTGGACCCGTTCGAGGCCCACCTGGCCTGGGACCTGGGCCTGGTCGGCCCGATCAAGCGCAGCCAGATCGAAGACACTTTCGCCTGGGTGGTGGATGACTGCGAACTGGATATCCGCGCCGTCGCACCGCCCAGCCTGGCAACCCGGCCCACGCCAACGCCGGCACCCGCCACTGCGCCCATGGCACCGGCACCGGCCACGCCAGCCACGGTCAGCGTGGCCGCCACCGGCAACCAGGAAGCGGAAACCTCGATCCGGGTCAGCGTGGACAAGGTGGATGCGCTGATCAACCTGGTCGGCGAACTGGTCATCACCCAGGCCATGCTGAAGCAGGTGTCCAACGCCATCGATCCGGCGCATGCCGAACAGCTGTTCGCCGGCCTGGACCTGCTGGAACGCAACACGCGCGACCTGCAGGAAGCGGTGATCGGCGTACGCATGTTGCCGGTGGATGCGGTGTTCCGCCGCTTCCCGCGCCTGGTGCGCGATCTCTCCAGCCGCCTCGGCAAGCAGGTGCGCCTGCGCACCGTCGGCGAAGGCACCGAACTGGACAAGGGGTTGATCGAAAAGATCGCCGACCCGCTGGTGCACCTGGTCCGCAACTCCATCGACCACGGGCTGGAAATGCCCGACGTCCGTCGCGATGCAGGCAAGGAAGAAACCGGCACCATCACCCTGGCAGCCTCGCACCAGGGCGGCCACATCGTCATCGAAGTCAGCGACGACGGCCGCGGCCTGGACCGCCAGCGGATCCTCGCCAAGGCCACCGAGAACGGTATTGCCATACCGGACAACGCCACCGACAACCAGGTCTGGGATCTCATCTTCCAACCGGGATTCTCCACCGCCGATGCCGTCACCGACCTGTCCGGCCGTGGCGTGGGCATGGACGTGGTCCGCCGCAACATCCAGGCGCTGGGCGGCGAAGTACAGATCGAAAGCCGCGCCGGCAGCGGCACGCGCACGCTGATCCGGCTGCCGTTGACCCTGGCCATCCTGGACGGCATGACCGTGTCGGTGGCCGGCGAAACCCTCATCCTGCCCCTGGCCTATGTGCTGGAGGCCCTGCAGCCGCAGGCCAACGACGTGCGCAGCATGGCCGGCGAAGGGCGCGTGCTGCGCGTCCGCGGCGAGTACCTGCCGATCGTATCGCTGAGCGAATACTACGGTTACGCCGAGCGTCGCAGCGACGAGTCACTGGTGGTCGTGGTGGAAGGCGATGGCCAGAAGATCGCGCTGGAAGTGGACGAACTGGTGGGCCAGCAGCAGGTGGTGGTGAAGAACATCGAGAACAACTACCGCCGCATCGGCGGGGTGTCCGGCGCCACCATCCTCGGCGACGGCCGTGTCGCCCTGATCGTCGACATCGGTGGCCTGGTGCGTTCACTGCGCGTCCCGCAGGCCGCCTGACCGCCTTTCGCGCATTGCGCGGTGACGGGCATGGCCCGTCACTACCTGCAAACACGCTGCCTGTCCGCTTTTCGCGCATTGCGCGGTGACGGGCATGGCCCGTCAGTACCCGGTAGAGCGGGTCCATGACCCGCTGCTGGAAGCAGGCCGCCTGGTCGCATTACCGCCGCCCTACAGAACCGCCGGTCCGCGCCGCTATCCCTGCATGCGGCGTGACATGTCGATGACAACACGCCCCTCCCCCGCTCCATAACCGCCAGCGGCTCCTCCGCTGCGCTCCGTCCTGCCTGGAGTACCCGCATGAAGTGGTTCCGCGACCTGCCCATTGCCCGCAAGCTTGCGGTGGGCTTCACCCTCACGACCCTGATGACCGTCGTGCTCGGCGGCTTCGCCCTGCTGCGCCTGTCCGAAGCCAACGCACAGCTGCACATGATGTCCAGCAACGCCGTGCCCTCGGTCCAGCATCTTGGTGAAGTACGCTCGCAGCTCGGTGAGTTCCGCACCTATGAGATGGCCCAGCTGACCATGCTGGACCAGCCGGACCGGGTCGCCGACTACAACACCCGCATGGATGCCGTCGCCAAGGTCGTGCACGACGAACTGGACGCCTATGCGGCGCTGCCCGCCAACGACCAGGAGCGCGCGCATTTCAAGATCGTGCTGGAGGACGTGGAGGCCTACTTCTCCGCCAACGCCCGCATGCGTGCCGCGGGCGACGCCGGCGATGCGGTGCTGGCCCAGCAGATTTCCGACGAACAGTCCCGCCCCTTGCGACGCAAGCTGTTCGATGACCTCAAGGCGCTCAGCGCCTATAGCGGCACGCTGGTGGATTCGGCCATCGCCAGCGCCAATGCGAGCCACCGCAACAGCCTGGTCGCCATCCTCGGCGCCATCCTGCTGCTCTCGCTGGTCGCCGCCACGCTGGCCGTGGTCATCTCGCGCGCGGTCACCGTACCGCTCGGCAAGGCAGTGCGGGCCATCGAAGCTGTAGCCCGCGGCGACCTCAGCGTCACCACCCAGGCCAGCAGCCGCGATGAAGCCGGCAAGATGCTCACCGCCACCGCCGAGATGACGGCGATGCTGCGCCGCTTCTCCGAGCAGACCCAACGGATGGCGGACATGCACGCCGGCCCGGACATCAGCCATCGCATTCCGGAAGACTTCCCCGGCATCTATGGCCAACTGGCGCATGGCATCAACATCGTGGTCTTCGAGCACCTCGATGCGCTGCGCGATGCAGTGGACGTGCTGAACCAGTATGCCATCGGCAACCTCGCCCCCGACGCGCGTCGCCTGCCGGCCAGCCGCGCGTTCCTGCACGAATCCATGGATGCGGCCAAGTCCAGCCTGCTGGCGATCAACACCCAGATCCACCAGCTGGCCTCGGCCGCGGCAGCCGGCGATTTCAGCCAGCGCGGCGACGCCACCCTGTTCGAGCATGATTTCCGGCTCATGATCGAACAGCTCAACGCCATGATGCAGCTGGCCGACGGCAACCTCAGCCAGCTGTCCCGGCTGTTGCAGGCCATTGCGTCGGGAGACCTGACCGCTCGCATGGATGGCCAGTTCCGCGGCGTGTTCGCCCGCATGCGCGACGATGCCAACACCACCGTCTCGCAGCTGACCGGGATCGTATCGCGCATCCAGGCATCCACGCAGAGCATCCGCGGCGCCGCCAGCGAAATTGCCGCCGGCAACAACGACCTGTCGCGCCGTACCGAACAGCAGGCCGCCAACCTGGAAGAAACCGCCGCCTCGATGGAGGAGCTGACCTCCACCGTGCGCCAGAACGCCGAGCACGCCCGCCAGGCAAACCAACTCGCCATCGGTGCGGCCAGCGTGGCCTCGCAGGGCGGCCAGGTGGTCGGCCAGGTGGTCAGCACCATGAGCGACATCGAGGCATCATCGAAGCGGATCGCCGAGATCATCTCGGTCATCGACGGCATCGCCTTCCAGACCAACATCCTGGCGCTCAACGCCGCCGTCGAAGCCGCCCGTGCCGGTGACCAGGGCCGCGGCTTCGCCGTGGTCGCCAGCGAAGTGCGCACCCTGGCGCAGCGTTCCGCGGCAGCGGCCAAGGAGATCAAGGGCCTGATCGATGAATCGGTCGGCAAGGTCGCCGACGGCTCGGCGCTGGTGCACCAGGCCGGCGCCACCATGGGCGAGATCGTCGCCTCGGTGCAGCGTGTCACCGACATCATGGCCGAGATCTCCGCCGCCTCGCAGGAACAGAGCGCAGGCATCGAACAGGTCAACCAGACCGTGGTGCAGATGGACGAGACCACCCAGCAGAACGCCGCACTGGTGGAAGAAGCCACCGCCGCGGCACGGGCGATGGAAGAACAGGCCCTGCACCTGACCGAGGCAGTGGCGCAGTTCCATCTGTCCGGAGCGGAACGGTCGCCAGCCGCGGCCCGCGTCGGCGCTGGCGAAAGGCAGGCAGCCTGAGCATCGCGCCGCGTCGGCGAGCAAAGCCGGTTCAAGTTCGCCAGTAGGGGGCCGCTACCGCTAGTAGCCACCCAACGGATGGATCGATGGTCGCCAGCGCACGCAGTTCGTGCTTCGCACGCAGGTTGTCCCCCGCCGTCGCGGGGCTGCTGCTGTTGATGCTGTGGCTCGGTTGGACCCTGCCTGCGCTGTGGGCGCAGGCGACCGACCCCTTCGCGCCCGCCGTATGCGCGCCTGCTGCGGCAAAAGCCGCAGGATCGCTCCCTTGAACCGCAGCCCATGCCACATGGAGTACCACGCATGCCCGCACAGCCCACCGCCTTTGACGCACTCGCCGGTCACGAAACGCTTCCCTTCCTGCAGGTCCTGAGCGCCCAGGCCGATCGCCTGTTCCTTGCCGTCACCGGGCTGCTGGCGCTCGTGTCCATGGCCATGTCCCTGCACGGCGGCAGCTGGCTGCCGTTCCTGTCGGTCAGCCTGCCAGCGCTGCTGGTGGTCGCCGCCCAGGTACGCCTGCTGCCCGGCACGCGGCTGTCGCGCTGCACCGTCGCGCTGGCCTGGATGGTGCTGTCGGCCACGCTGATCCACCAGACCGGCGGCATGCTGGAAACCCATTTCACCGTCATCGTGCTGATCGCCCTGCTGCTGTACTACCGCGACTGGTTGCCGCTGGTGGTGGCCGCCGCGGCCATCGCCGTGCACCACGTGGTGTTCTTCATGCTGCAGCAGCGCGGCCTGCCCTACCCGGTGTTCACCCCGGGTAGCGGCATCGGCATCCTCGCCCTGCATGCCGCCTACGTGGTGGCCGAAACCAGCCTGCTCTCGGTCATGGCGGTACAGATGCGCCGACAGTTGATGCTGCTCGGCCATGACCCGCGCCAGTTGGCCCAGCTGGCCCGCGGCGTCGCGGCGGACCAGCCGCTGCCGCATGGCATCCATGCCACGCAGTTCCCGCCTGAATCGCTGGCCCACGCGCTGGTCCAGGCCAGTACGCAGTTGCTGCAGCGTCGCCAGCAGGAACAGGCGTCACTGGCCGACACGCTGCGCATCCGCACCGCGCTGGACGATGTCACCACCAACGTGATGATCGCCGACCGCGAACGCAACATCGTGTTCGTCAACCGGCCGCTGCAGCAGATGCTGGCCGAGGCCGAGGGCGACCTGCGCCGGGACCTGCCGCAGTTCAGCGCCAGCGACCTGATCGGCCGCAACATCGACATCTTCCATCGCAACCCGGCGCACCAGGCCGCGTTGCTGGACGGCCTGGTGGGCACCTACCGCGCGCAGATCCGCGTCGGCGGTCGCCTGCTGCGGCTTATCGTGAACCCGATCATCGGCGACGATGGCCAACGCCAGGGCTTCGTCGTCGAATGGTCCGACCGCACCCTCGAAGCGCAGGTGGAAGAGGAACTCGGCCGGATCGTGCAGGCCGCCGCCAGCGGAGATTTCAGCGGCCGCGTGGCCTGTGAGGGCAAGGACGGCTTCTTCCTGCAACTCGCCCAGCAGCTCAATTCGTTGATGGAAACCAACGCCAGCAGCATCGAGCAGATTTCCCTGCTGCTGTCGGCGCTGTCGCGCGGCGACCTCACCACGCGCATGGAAGGTGAATTCCACGGCGTGTTCGGACGCATCCGCGACGACGCCAATTCGACCATCGCCCAGCTGACCCGCATCGTCGGCAACATCCAGGGCGCATCGCGCAGCATCAACGCCACCGCAGGCGGGCTGGCGCAGGGCAACGGCCACCTCGCCAGCCGCACCGAACAGCAGGCGGCCAGCCTGGAAGAAACCGCGGCCACGATGGAAGAACTGACCGCCACCGTGCGACAGAACGCCGAACACGCGCGCACCGCCAACCGCGTGGCCAGCGGTGCATCCGAGGTGGCCTCCGCCGGCGGCGAGGTGGTCGGCCGCGTCGTAGCGACCATGGCCGAGATCGAGCAGGCATCGCGGCGCATCGCCGAGATCATTTCAGTGATGGACGGCATTTCCTTCCAGACCAACATCCTGGCACTGAACGCCGCGGTGGAAGCTGCACGCGCCGGCGAACAGGGCCGGGGCTTCGCCGTGGTGGCGGCCGAAGTACGCACCCTGGCACAACGCTCGGCCGAGGCGGCCAGGCAGGTCAAGGGCCTGATCGACGACTCCGTCGGCAAGGTCACCCACGGCGCGGAGCTGGTCGGCCGTGCCGGCGCCACCATGCAGGACATCGTGCAGGCGGTGCAGCAGGTCAACCAGATCATGCGCGAGATCGCCGCGGCATCGCAGGAACAGAGCGGCGGCATCGAGCAGGTGAGCCAGAGCATCAGCCACATGGACGCGACCACCCGCCAGAATGCGGCGCTGGTGGAGGAGTCGACCCAGGCCACCCATGCCATGGCCGACCAGGCCGCGCGCCTGGCCGAAGCCGTGGCCCGCTTCCGGCTGCAGGACCAGCAGGACGACGCAGCGGTGGCGCAGCGCTTGCACGAGATCGCCCACGCACAGCACTGAGCCGGGCCTGCTTCAGTTGGCCGGAACCCCGCCGATATGCTGGAAGACAGGCCGCGTCACATGGCGCGGCCTCCCGCCATCGAATGCATGAACGATGTCCGCAGGCAGCCACGACGCAGCACCGCACGCCGCCATCGTCCGCGACGACGATGAGGATGACCACGCGCGTTATCTCGTGCGCAATCCGCTGCGGGTGCACCAACTGCTGAGGCAACTGGTCGAGCAGCGTGCGCTGCTCAACGCCCATATCGGCGGACGCGACCAGGGTTTCCCCAGTGCGGTGCTGGAGATCGACGAGGCGCAGGGCCAGTTGCTGCTGGACGGCAGCCCGCACGAGGCCACCAACCGGGCCGCCGAGCAGGCCGGCTACCTGCTGTGCCTTGCACGGCTGGACCGGGTGCTGGTGCGCTTCCACGTCCATCACCTGCGACGCGAACGGAATGGGCGCCACCTCGCCTTCCGCGCGCCGCTGCCCGATTCAATCGTGCACCTGCAGCGCCGCGAGCTCTACCGGCTGGAAACGCCGGTCACCGCATCCCCGCTGCTGCTGTTGCCCGCAGCCGATGGGCGGGTGGCGACGTTGGCGATGCGGGTGGTGGACATCAGCGGCGGCGGGTTGGCCATCACCACGCCCGCAGCCTGCCCGGTTTTCGGCATGCAGAAGCACTACGAAGCCGAACTGTCGCTGCCCGACGGCCCCGACCTGCGGGTCGGCCTGGTCGCCTGCAACCAGCACATCCAGACCCTGCCCAACGGCACCCAGGTGAACCGCGTGGGGCTGCGTTTCGAGCACCTGCCGCGCGGCGGCGACAGGGCCATCCAGCGCTACATTCTCCGCATCGACCGCCAGCGCAGCGCCCGCAGGAACGGCGACGGTTGATGCCGGTATCCGGTAGCGCCGAGCCATGCTCGGCGGCTCTCCTGCCATCAACGCCCGATGCCGGATGCAGGCCGCGCTGCGCGCTCGCCTGGCATGGCCAGGCGCTACCGGGGATACGGGTAGCGCCGAGCCATGCTCGGCGGCTCTCCTGCCATCAACGCCCGATGCCGGGTGCAGGCCGCGCTGCGCGCTCGCCTGGCATGGCCAGGCGCTACAGGGGATGCCGGTAGCGCCGAGCGATGCTCGGCGGCTCTCCTGCCGTCAACGCCCGGTGCCGGATGCAGGCCGCGCTGCGCGCTCGCCTGGCATGGCCAGGCGCTACCGGGGATGCCGGTAGCGCCGAGCCATGCTCGGCGGCTCTCCTTGCCGTCAACGCCCGGTGCCGGGTGCAGGCCGCGCTGCGCGCTCGCCCGGCATGGCCAGGCGCTACCGGGGATGCCGGTCCGGCACTAAAGTCCCGCCCCGTCCGGCCGATATCCAGCCTGAGACCGGCAATCACGGCACCCAGGACACCTCGATGAACGACAAGCACCAGGCAGCTGCCGATACCGGCGGCGAGTTCCTCAGCTTCACCCTCGGCGACGAACACTACGGGGTGGACATCCTCAAGGTGCAGGAGATCCGCGGCTACGACGCCGTCACCCGCGTACCGGATGCCCCTGACTACATCAAGGGCGTCATCAACCTGCGCGGCACCATCGTGCCGGTGATCGACCTGCGCCTGAAGCTGCGCCTGGACAACGCCCGCTACGACGCGTTCACCGTGATGATCGTGCTCAACGTCGAAGAGCGCGTGGTCGGCATCGTCGTCGACAGCGTCTCCGACGTGATCCCGCTTTCGGCCGAGCAGATCCGCCCCACCCCGGAGTTCGGTGCCGCCGTGGACACCCGGTTCATCTCCGGCATCGGCACCCAGGACGACCGCATGCTGATCCTGCTGGACATCGAAACCCTGCTCGACAGCGCCGACGTCGGCCAGCCAGCCGTGGTCGAAGAAGCCGCTGCCTGATCCCCGCAACAAATTCCTTCAGTTCCACCTGGATCTGCCGATAGCGGAGTCAGGGCCCGCCTGCGATGGAGCGCGACTGGGCAGGCCACCCCATCCCCATCCCCGGAGAACCTTTCCATGAAGTCCCTGATCACCGCCGCATCGGCCACCCTGCTGGCTGCCACCGCCCTGACCGTATCGGCCCAGTCCGCCATGATTCCGCCGGAGCTGGCCGCGCGCCAGGTCGGCAAGGAAGGCATGGTCTGCGGCAAGGTGGAAAAGGCCCGTTATGCCGAAGGTTCCGAAGGCCAGCCGACGTTCCTGTACATGGGCGGCGCATTCCCGCGCCACACTTTCTCCGCGCGCATCTCCGGTGCCAACCGCGGCAAGTTCAGCTTCCCGCTGGAAACCCTGGAAGGCAAGGACGTGTGCGTGATCGGCAAGATCGAGCGCGATGCCTCCCGCGCTGAAATCGAAGTCAGCTCCCCGGCCGGGCTGAAGCTGGCCGACATCAAGTAATACGACCTGTCCCGCCACGCCGGCCCGCCCGGCGTGGTCGCTGCACCCGGGCCATGTCGGCCCGGACGCGTCCGTCATTGGAGACTGCAACGCCCATGCGCTGGATCAACGACCTCAAACTGATGCCCAAGCTGCTGGCCACCTTCGGTGTCCTGCTGTTGGTGATGCTGCTGCAGGGCATGGTGGCCTACCGCGGCCTGCACTCGCTCAACGACGTGACCACGACACTGGCCGGCAAGCGGATGGAAAGCATCCGCATGGCCGGCGAGATGCGCGGACTGCTGGGTGAGTACCGCAACTCCTCCTACCAGCAGCTGATCCGCGCCAGCGAGGACGTCAAGGCCGAAGCGCGTGCCGGCGTGGCCGACATGCGCAAGCAGCTGGATGCATCCATCAAGGCCTACCCGGCCCTGATCGACGGAGGGCAGCAGAAGGCCCTGTTCGACACCTTCGTCAAGGACTGGAACGACGCACTGGCATCCTACGACTCGGTCAGCGAGATGCTGGAGCTGCAGCTGCCCGACGACGCCGTCGATACGTTCGTTGGCGAAACCCGCGCCAAGCACCGCAAGTCCGCCGCTGCGCTGGAAGCACTGATCGCCGAAGACAACCGGCTTGCCCGCGCCGCGCGCGAAGAAGCTGAATCCACCTATGCGACCTCGGCCACGCTGATCGTCATCGCCCTGCTCGGCGGCACCGCGCTCGGCTTCGTACTGGTCTGGCTGTTCGCCCGCGCCCTGGTCGGCAGCGTACGGGGTGCGGTATCGGTCGCCAACGACGTGGCCAGTGGCAAGCTGGACGGCCATATCGACACCACCCGCTCGGATGAAGTGGGCGACCTGCTGCAGGCCATGCAGCGCATGCAGCGGGACCTGCGCGAACGCATCGAACGCGACCAGGCCATCGCCAGCGAGAACCTGCGCATCCGCACCGCGCTGGATTACAGCTCCACCGGCGTGTTCCTCAGCGATGGCGACCAGCAGATCGTGTACGCCAACCGTGCCCTGCAGCAGTCGCTGAGCGACCATGCCGACGAGGTGCGCAAGGACCTGCCCGAGTTCGACCACGAAACGCCACTGGTGGGCCGCTCGGCCGCCGAACTGGAGCATGGTGGCAAGCTCGACCCGGCGCTGCTGGCCGAGCTGGCCCGTGCCGGCGTGGCCCGCCGCGAGGTCCAGTATGGCCAGGCGCAGTTCGCGCAGGTCATCTCCACCATCCGCAACGAAGCAGGCGAGACCGTTGGCCATGTGACCGAATGGCGCGACCGCACGCCCGAAGCGGCGGTGGAGGCCGAGGTTGCCCGGGTCATCGCCCAGGCAGCGGCCGGCGACCTGACCGGACGCATCGATGATGCCGACAAGGACGGCTTCTTCCTGCAGCTGGCCCGGCAGATCAACGGCCTGCTGGACGCCAACGCATCCAGCATCGACCAGGTCTCCCAGCTGCTGGCCGCACTGTCGCGCGGTGACCTGACCGTCCGCATGCAGGGCGACTACCAGGGCGTATTCGCCCGGATGCGCGATGATGCCAATGCGACGGCCGAACAGCTGAGCGGCATCGTCACCCGCATCAAGCATTCCAGCCGCGCCATCAACTCGGCGGCGGGTGAGATCGCCAGCGGCAACAACGACCTGTCGCGCCGCACCGAACAGCAGGCCGCCAACCTGGAAGAAACCGCCGCCTCGATGGAGGAACTGACCTCCACCGTGCGCCAGAACGCCGAGCACGCCCGCCAGGCCAACCAGCTGGCCATCGGTGCGGCCGGCGTGGCCTCGCAGGGTGGCGACGTGGTCGGCCAGGTGGTCACCACGATGTCCGCCATCGAAACCTCGTCGAAGAAGATCGGCGAGATCATCTCGGTCATCGACGGCATCGCCTTCCAGACCAACATCCTGGCACTCAACGCCGCCGTCGAAGCCGCCCGTGCCGGTGAGCAGGGCCGCGGCTTCGCCGTGGTCGCCAGCGAGGTGCGCACCCTGGCGCAGCGCTCGGCCGCCGCCGCCAAGGAGATCAAGGGCCTGATCGACGATTCGGTCGGCAAGGTCGCCGACGGTTCCGCATTGGTGCACAAGGCCGGCACGACCATGGCCGAGATCGTCGCCTCGGTGCAGCGCGTGACCGACATCATGGCCGAGATCTCCGCCGCGTCGCAGGAGCAGAGCGCGGGCATCGAACAGGTCAACCAGACCGTGGTGCAGATGGACGAAACCACCCAGCAGAACGCCGCACTGGTGGAAGAAGCCACCGCCGCGGCGCGTGCCATGGAAGAACAGGCCGGCCACCTCAGCGAGGCGGTGTCGGTGTTCCAGCTGGACGAGGCCGACCAGCCGCACGACGCGCCGGTTGCCACCCGCACGCGCGTCGCAGCCGCGCCGGCACCCGCCGCGACCCCGTCGCGCCGTCCGCCAAGCCGCCAGACGGTAACCGAACTGGCCGACGGCGACTGGCAGGAGTTCTGATAGATAAAAAGGGGACGGAGGGGATTAAGTGGCAATTGGCCAGCTTCGAGCTGGCCAATTGCCACTTAATCCCCTCCGTCCCCTTTTTTGCCTCAACTGTTGCTGTCTTCGGCCGATAACAGGGGTGACGCGCTCCCCCTTTTCCCCGTTCCGGCCTCGCTCCATGACGTTCAATCATTACTGGCACCAGTACTTCGACAATCTGTCGGTCCGACGCAAGCTCAACCTGCTCACGCTGTTGATCGCCATCGGCATCGTCGCCTTGTCGGTGGTCGCCGCTCGCATGCAGTACCTGGACCTGACCGACACCCGCAAGGCGTCGCTTGCCGTCCAGGTGGAGCTGGCCGAAGGCGTGCTGGCCCACTACCATCGCCTGGCCAGCACCGGTGAACTCAGCGAAGAGGTGGCCAAGACCGCCGCGCTGCAGGCGCTGGATTCGATGCGCGCGGAGAAGGACACGTATTACTACAACGTCCTCGACACCGATTACACGCTGCTGATGCATCCGTTCGCCGCGGACCGCGTCGGCAAGGTCCAGAAGGACTACAGGTCGGCCGATGGCATCCAGACCTACTACCTGCAGGTCGGCATGGCGCGCCTGGGCGGCGGCTATGTTCCGTACCAGACCAGCAGGCCCGACAGCGAAAAAGTCGACAAGATCACCTACGCGCACCTGTTCGCACCCTGGCAGTGGGTGGTCACCAGTGGCATGTACATGGACGACGTGCAGGCACAGGCCTGGGCCTTCACCCTGGTGATGGCCGCCACCGGTGGTGGCGTGCTGCTGCTGGTACTGGCGCTGAGCTGGGTGATCGGCAACCGCATCGCCGACCCGCTGCGCAGGGCCACGCGGATCGCCGAGGGCATCGCCGCCGGAAAGCTGGACAACAGCATCGGCGCGCAGCCGAGCGATGAAACCGGTCGCCTGCTGGCAAGCATGGCGCGCATGCAGGACCAGCTGCATGCAGTGATTGCCGGCCAGCGCGAAATGGCCCGCCGCCACGAAGCCGGTGAGCTGGGCTACCGCATCGACGCCAGCATCATCCCCGGCGAGTACGGGCAGATGGTGCGCGACACCAACAGCCTGGTCGCCAGCCATGTACAGACGCTGCACGACGTACTCACGGTGGTGCAGCAGTATGCCGTGGGCGACCTGCGCGGGGATATCGCACGCTACCCCGGTGAGAAGGCGCTGATCACCAGCACCGTCGACACGGTCAAGGGCAACCTCGGCCGCATCAACGCCGAAATCAAGCGACTTGCCAGTGCCGCCGCCGCCGGTGACTTCAGCCAGCGTGGCGATGCCATGCAGTTCGAGCACGACTTCCGCACCATGGTCGAGAACCTCAACGCGATGATGGCGGTGAGCGACGACAACCTGGGCAAGCTGTCGGCGTTGTTGTCGGCGATCGCCGAAGGCGACCTGACGGTGCGCATGCACGGTGACTTCCAGGGCGTGTTCGCCAGGATGCGCGATGATGCCAATGCCACGGTCGCCCAGCTGACCCGTATCGTCGGCCAGATCCAGGCCGCGACGAGCAGCATCACGTTGGCATCGGGCGAGATCGCCAGCGGCAACAATGACCTGTCGCGGCGCACCGAACAGCAGGCGGCCAACCTGGAAGAAACCGCCGCCTCGATGGAGGAACTGACCTCCACCGTGCGCCAGAACGCCGAGCACGCCCGCCAGGCCAACCAGCTGGCCATCGGTGCGGCCGGCGTGGCCTCGCAGGGCGGCGACGTGGTCGGCCAGGTGGTCACCACGATGTCCGCCATCGAGGCATCGTCGAAGAAGATCGCCGAGATCATCTCGGTCATCGACGGCATCGCCTTCCAGACCAACATCCTGGCGCTCAACGCCGCCGTCGAAGCCGCCCGTGCCGGTGACCAGGGCCGCGGCTTCGCCGTGGTCGCCAGCGAGGTGCGCACGCTGGCGCAGCGCTCGGCCGCCGCCGCCAAGGAGATCAAGGGCCTGATCGATGCCTCCGTCGACAAGGTCGCCGACGGCTCCCGGCTGGTGCATGACGCCGGCACCACGATGGGCGAGATCGTCGCCTCGGTGCAGCGCGTCACCGACATCATGGCCGAGATCTCCGCCGCCTCGCAGGAACAGAGCGCGGGCATCGAACAGGTCAACCAGACCGTGGTGCAGATGGACGAAACCACCCAGCAGAACGCCGCGCTGGTGGAAGAAGCCACCGCCGCGGCACGCGCGATGGAAGAACAGGCGGCACAGCTGGCCGATGCAGTGGCGATCTTCCGGCTGGACAACCGGGTCGACGCGGCCGTCCGCGCCGTCGCTGCCCGGGTGGAAACGGCCATGCCCACCGCTACTGCCGCCCTGTCCAGGCGCCCGGCGCCACGCACGACACACCGCCAGCCACCGGCGTCCCGCCCGCTACCTACCCCCGACGACGGCAACTGGCAGGAATTCTGATTGCCCCGGCGCGGCCCCGCCTCCGCGCCCTCTCCCCCGCCCTGGACACACAACGTGACCCTGCCGCCCTCCTCCATCGTCCGCAGCGAAAACCGCGAGTTCGATTTCGCCGACCGCGATTTCCGCCGCGTCTGCGAGCTGATCTACCAGCGTGCCGGCATCGCGCTGGCGCCCGCGAAGCGCGACATGGTCTACGGACGCCTGTCGCGACGGCTGCGTGCGCTGGGCCTGCGCAGCTTCCAGCATTACCTGGACCATCTGGAAAGCGGCGGCGACGACGAGTGGCAGGCCTTCACCAACGCGCTGACCACCAACCTCACCGCCTTCTTCCGCGAGCCGCATCATTTCGACAGGCTGCGCGAGGAACTGCAGCGCCATGCGGCCAGCGCGACCGGCAGCAACCCGCTGCTGTTGTGGTCCTGCGCTGCGTCCACTGGCGAAGAACCGTATTCGATGGCGATCACCGCGTGCGAGGCCTTCGGCACGCTGACACCCCCGGTGCGCATCGTCGCCACCGATGTCGACACCCAGGTACTGGCAACCGCCGCGCGGGGTGTCTATGCGCTGGAACGGGTGACCGGCGTGGAACCCGCACTGCGCCGCCGCTACTTCCAGCGCGGTACCGGCCCCAACGAAGGCCAGTGCCGCGTGCTGCCGACATTGCGCGGGATGGTCGACTTCCGCCCGCTGAACCTGCTTGCCCCGCGCTATGACATTGGCGGTCCGTTCACCGCGCTGTTCTGCCGCAACGTGATGATCTACTTCGACAAACCCACCCAGCGCGGCATCCTGGGCCGGCTGGTGCAGCACCTCTCGCATGACGGGCTGCTCTACACCGGCCATTCCGAAAACTACCTGCATGCCGCCGACCTGATCGCGCCCTGCGGCCGCACGCTGTACCGCCGGGCAACGGGAGCACCTGCATGAACCTGGCCCTGCGTGGCGACGATGTCATGCGCTACTTCGACAGCCGCTTCAAGGTGACGGCCGCGAAGCTGCTGCCGACCCAGTACCTGGTGGTGGACGATGACACGGCGTTGACCACCATCCTCGGCTCCTGCGTGGCGGCATGCCTGCGCGACCCGCTGCTGCGGATCGGCGGCATGAACCATTTCCTGCTGCCCGAAGGCAATGTCGGTGACGGCGCACCCGCGCGCTATGGCAGCTATGCGATGGAACTGCTGATAAACGACCTGCTGAAGCGCGGCGCGAACCGCAAGCGCCTGGAAGCCAAGGTGTTCGGCGGCGCCAACGTACTCAAGGGCTTCACCAGCAATCCCGTTGGCACCCGCAATGCCGAATTCGTGCGCCAGTACCTGCAGGCCGAGCACATTCCCATCGTCGCCGAGGACCTGTGCGGCATCCATCCCCGCAAGATATGGTTCTTCGCCGACAGCGGCCGCGTGGTGGTCAACCGCCTTCCGCATGCACACGAGGCCGAGGTGGCCGCCGCCGAATCGGCGGTGCGTGCACGCCTGTCCAAGGCGCCGGTCACCGGTGGCGTGGAGCTGTTCGAATGAGCGTGGTCCCGCCATGCCGCGTGCTGGTCGTCGACGATTCGGCCGTGGTACGGCAGATCCTCAGCGAGATCCTGGCCAGCGATCCGGGCATCGAGGTGGTCGGTACCGCGGCTGATCCCCTGCTGGCCCGCGACAAGATCAAGCGGCTGGCGCCGGACGTGATCACGCTGGACGTGGAAATGCCGCGCATGGACGGCCTGGCGTTCCTGGAGAACCTGATGCGCCTGCACCCGTTGCCGGTGGTGATGATTTCCTCGCTGACCGAACGCGGCGCCGACACCACCCTGCAGGCCCTGGCACTGGGCGCGGTGGATTTCGTCTCCAAACCGAAACTGGACGTCAGCCGCGGGCTGCAGGCCTACGCTGATGAGATCATCGAGAAAGTGAAGGCCGCTGCGCGCTCCCGGGTGCGCGCCCTGGTACGCGTGCCCGTCGCGCCGAAGCTGACGCTGGCTCCGCAGGCGCCTGCCGCATCGCGGTCGTCGCAGTTCCGCACGACGGATCGGCTGATCGCCCTGGGCGCTTCGGCCGGCGGCACCGAGGCGCTGCGCGTGGTACTGGAAGGCTTGCCAGCCGACGCACCGGCGGTGGTGATGACCCAGCACCTGCCAGCGACCTTCAGCGGTGCGTTCGCCGAGCGGCTGGACCGGCACTCGGCGATGGCGGTGCGCGAGGCCAGCGATGGCGAGGCGGTGCTGCCCGGCCATGCCTACCTGCCGCCCGGTGGCAGGCACCTGCGGGTAATCCGCGACGGTGCGCGCTGGCGTTGCCGGGTCGATGATGGTCCCGCGGTGAACCGGCACAAGCCGGCAGTGGACGTGTTGTTCCAGTCCGTGGCGCTCAGTGCCGGCGCCAACGCCATCGGCGTGATCCTGACCGGGATGGGCGATGACGGTGCGCGTGGCCTGCTGCAGCTGCGCCAGGCCGGCGCACCGACGCTGGTGCAGGACGAAGCCACCTCGGTGGTATGGGGTATGCCGGGCGCGGCGATGAAACTCGGCGCAGCCGACGAAACCGTACCGCTGGAGAAGATCGCCGAACGGCTGCTGGCGCTGGCGCGGGTGTAGAGCGGGGCCATGCCCCGCTGCGTTTCGCGCCCCAGACCCGGTAGAGCGGGTCCATGACCCGCTGCTCTTCATTGGGGCCTCGTTGCGCGGCCGCCGGCCATGGCCGCCCGAAAAGCAGCGGGTCATGGACCCGCTCTACCATTCGGCATGGCGCCCGCCGCGAGGGGGTCCTACCGGTTCGCAACACCCCAATACAACCGCATCGGGTTATCCACCAGCAGCCTGCGCTGCAGCTCCGCCGTCGGCGCGATATGCGGGATCACGTCCACCAGCTGCCCATCGTCGGGCATGTGCTGCTTCATGTTCGGGTGCGGCCAATCAGTACCCCACAGCACCCGGTCCGGGAAGCGTTCCACCAGGTGGCGTGCAAACGGCACCACGTCCGCATAGTCGGGCGGCCCTAGGCGTGACAGCCGCTCCGGACAGCTGACCTTGCTCCAGACGTTCTCGTTTTCATCCATCAACTGCACGAAACGCTGGAATGCCGGCCCGTCAACCGGCTGGCTGACATCCGGACGCCCCATGTGGTCGACCACCACGGTGACCGGCAACGAACGGAAGAAGTCCCAGCGCTCGTCCAGGTCAGCGGCCTCGAAGTACACCACCACATGCCAGCCCAGCGGCGCGATGCGCTCGATGATCGCGTGGTAATACGCGTCCGGCTTCGGATCCACCAGCCGCCGCACGAAATTGAAGCGCACGCCGCGCACGCCCGCGGCATGCAGCGCCTGCAGCTCGGCATCGCTGACCGTGTCGCGCACCGTCGCCACGCCACGGGCGAGGCCGCCGGCAGACTGCAGCGCGTCCACCAGGGCACGATTGTCGGCGCCATGGCAGGTCGCCTGCACGATCACGTTGCGACTGAAGCCAAGGAAGTCGCGCAACGCGAACAACTGCTCCTTGCCGGCGTCACACGGGGTGTACTTGCGCTCCGGTGCATACGGGAACACCTCGCCCGGGCCGAACACATGGCAGTGCGCATCCACCGCCCCGGCCGGCGGCACGAACCGCGGCCGGCTGGGCTCGGCGTGGAAATCCAGCCAGTCCGCGTCCTTCTGGAAGGCGGCCATCACAGCCCCCTCGCCTTCAGCTGCGCGTCCAGGCGCGGATAGACCCGGCGCGCATTGCCTTCGAACACCTTGCGGCGATCGGCCCCGGAGATATCCAGCGCCTCGACGTAGCGCTTGGTATCGTCGAAGTAAAAGCCGGTCTCCGGGTCGATGCCACGCACCGCACCGACCATTTCCGAGCCGAACAGGATGTTGTCGATGTCGATCACCTTGAACAGCAGGTCGATGCCCGGCTGGTGGTACACACAGGTATCGAAGAACACATTCTTCATCACATGCTCGGCCAGTGGCGGTTTGCCCAGCATGTCGGCCAGGCCGCGGAAGCGCCCCCAATGGTACGGGACCGCGCCACCGCCGTGCGGGATGATGAAACGCAGCGTGGGGAAGTCACGGAACAGGTCGCCCTGCAGGAACTGCATGAATGCCGTGGTGTCGGCGTTGAGGTAGTGCGCACCGGTGGCATGGAAGTTCGCGTTGCAGCTACCCGATACATGGACCATCGCCGGCACGTCCAGCTCCACCATCTTTTCGAAGAACGGATACCAGGCACGATCGGTCAGCGGCAGGCCGTTCCAATGGCCACCGGACGGATCCGGGTTGAGGTTGCAGCCAACGAAGCCGAGCTCCTGCACGCAGCGCTCCAGCTCGGCGATCGAATGGGCGATCGGTACGCCCGGCGACTGCGGCAACTGGCACACGCCGATGAAGGTTTCCGGGTACAGCCCCACCACCCGCGCGATCAGGTCGTTGCAATGGCGCGTCCACGCCGCACTGACCCGCTCGTCGCCGATGTGGTGGGCCATGGTGCTGGCACGCGGCGAGAAGATGGTCATGTCCGCGCCGCGCTCGCGCAGCAGGCGCAGCTGGTTGGATTCCACGCTGTCGCGCAGTTCGTCGTCGCTGATCAGCGGATAGACCGGTGCCGGCAGCGTGGCGTCCTTGAAATGCGCGACCTGCGCCTTGCGGAACGCGTCATGGGCGCCGGGTGCGGTGGTGTAATGGCCGTGGCAGTCGATGATCATGGGGGATCTCCTGGGAACGATGGATCACCAGCCGAACAGCTGGGCGAAATGGACGTCCATGCGCAGGCCGACGATCAGCGCATCGTGGATGTCGGTGGTGCGGGTGGGCGCGTAGATGGGGTCTGGATTGATCACGTACTGCAGGTTGGGCATCAGCCGGATGCCCTTGTGCACCGCCCAGCCGTAGCTGAGCTCGGCGATGATCTCATCGGCATTGGGCGCACCGCTGCCGCCATTGCGCGTCCGGCGATCGCGCAGGAAGGCGACCTGCTCGTCGCTGAAGTGCGTGTTGGAAATGAACATCGCCAGGGTGTCCTGGTCACGCCCGGCGAACGTGCCGGTCTGGACGAAGCCGGCCGACACGAAATGGTCCACTGGCGCCTCGTTGCCGGTGTTGACGTAGGCCCGCGCGAACAGCGCCAGGTTGCGCTCGCCCTCGCCGCGCAACACGGTCTGGTCGGCCATCGCATACCAGCCGATGCGCGCGCCATCCTGCATCGCGGTGGCCTTGCCGGTCAGCGCGGCCGAGTTGCCGTCGGCATCGAAATACGAGCTCTTGCCGCCATCGCTGTTGCGGTACATGCCCACGCGGTAGGTCCGTGGCAGGCGGTCGTTGGCGAAGCTGGTCTGGTAACCCGCCTCATAGGCGCTGATGGTGCCGGTGCCCTCGCCCACCGAGAAGTCCAGGCCGTTCTTGCCGGCCTTGTTGAGCTCGTTGTTGTAGTCGAATGCACCGCCCTGGGCGTACCAGCGATCATTGAAGTCATAGCGCAGGATCGCCGCCCACGACGAGTTCGGGTACGCGGTGATGCCCAGGTCGGTGATCGCACCGTACGGCGTCAGGCACATCGCGTTGCTCATGAACACGCAGTTGAGCGGCGAACTGTTGAAGTAGCTGTTCACCGGGGCGCGGCCGGCAGTGATGCTGAAGCCGTTGTCGAAACGATGCCGCACGGTGAGCCGGGTCAGCCGGCCCCCGGCGACCGGGCGCCAGGTCTGCTGGGCGCTGATCGAATTGCCGATCTTCTCGCGCGCCAGGTTGCGCCCGGCGAACCACGCCCACTGCGCGTCCACGTCGGTGTTGTGCACGCCGAACAGCGTGTCCAGGTCGAACTTCGACTGGGCCATCACCCAGTACGACCCTTCGGTGCCCTGTTCGACACCGCCGACCGGGTTGGATGCCACGTTGCCGACCAGGTCCAGGGTCAGGTCGATACCCTCGGGAATGCCGCGCTCGGCGGCCATGGCCGGCCCGGCGGCCAGTGCGGCCCCGGCCAGCAGGAACAACGGATTACGCAGGAATGCAGACATGAAACCTCCCTCCCCGACGCCAACGGCGCCAGGTCGTTGCAATGGTCCAGGCACTGCGGGCATGCCGCAGCATTCGGTGGATCAGGCGGGTTGTGCGCCGAGTACGCGCTGGCGGGTGCGGCGGGTGCCGATCTGCGCGGCCATCACCTTCTCGTCCAGCTTGCCTTCCCACTTGGCGATCACCAGTACCGCGATCGCATTGCCGATCAGGTTCACGAAGGTCAGGCCTTCGGCCAGGATGCGATGGATGCCCAGGATCAGCGCGATGCTGGCCACCGGGATGGTGCCGGTGGTGCCCAGCGTGGCGGCCAGCACCACGAACGCCGCACCGGCCACGCCCGCCGCGCCCTTGGAGGTGAGCAGCAGCACCGCGATCAGTCCCAACTGGTGCCACACGGTCAGCTCGGTGTTGGTCGCCTGGGCCAGGAACAGCGCCACGGTGGTCAGGTACAGGCAGGTGCCGTCCAGGTTGAAGGAGTAACCGGCGGGGATCACGAAGCCGACCACGCCCTCTTCGCAACCGAGCTTCTTCATCTTCTCGATCAGCCGCGGCAGCACCGTCTCGGTCGACGTGGTAGCCGCCACGATGATGATCTCATCGCGCAGGTAGCCCATCAGGCGCCACAGGCTGGCACCGGTCCACCAGCACACCGCGCCGAGCACGAACACCGTGAACGCCGCACAGACCACGAAGAACTCGATGATCAGTTCGCCCAGCGACAGCAGCGAGCCGGCGCCGAACTGGCCGACGGTGAAGGCAATGGCACCGAAGGCACCGATCGGCGCGAAGTACATGACGTAGCCGATGATCTTGAACAGCACGCCGGATGCGCTCTCGATGACATTCATCACCGGCTTGCCGCGCTCGCCCACTGCCGCCAGCGCCACGCCGAACAGCACCGCGACGAACAGCACCTGCAGCACATGCGCCTCGGTGAACGCGCTGACCAGCGTGTTGGGAATGATCGCCATGATGTAGGACACGATCGACTGGTCGTGCGCGGTATGCACGTAGCCCTGGATGCTGGCCATGTCGATGGTGGCCGGGTCGATGTTCATGCCGGCACCGGGCTGCCACAGGTCAACGGCGACCAGCCCGACGATCAGCGCCAGGATGGTGATGACCTCGAAGTAGATGATCGACTTCAGCGCCAGCCGTCCGACGCTGCGCATGTCGCTCATCCCGGCGATGCCATGCACCACGGTGACGAAGATGATCGGCCCGATCATCATCCGGATCATCTTGATGAAAGCGTCACCAAAGGGCTTCATCGCCGAGCCGATATCCGGTGCCAACCAACCCAGCAGCACGCCGATCACGGTGCCGGCCAACACCTGGAACCACAACTGGCCGAACAGGCCGAAGCGGCTGGGCCGCTTCACTTCAACGGTCATACAAACCCTCCCAGGTCATGAGAATAGACAGGCGCCGCCTGTTCAGTCGAACAGCGCGCCATCGAACAGTTTTCGCGCGGTGCGCAGCACCGCAGCCCGGGAAACCTTCCCGTCGGTATCCACGTCGATCACGCAACCGGTGGCCCCGCTGGGGTGTTCCACCTGCATGTTCTTCACCGCACCGTCCGGCAGCACCGCCAAGGCATGTGCCGGCGAATCCGGCAGCAGGCACGCAGTTGCCACGGTCACCGCACCCAGTACGCCGATCGAGGCGTGGCAACGGTGTGGAATGAACGAGCGCACGCTGATCGCCCCGCCAGCACCCGGCGCGGCCACCAGCATCATCTTTGGCACCGACTGCACCGCCACGTCGCCGAGCCGCATCAAGGGGCCGGCCAGCAGGCGGATCCGCTCCAGCCGCGCCTTCAGCGCCGTATCGGCATCCAGCGTGGCACGATCCTCGTGGCCGCTGATGCCCAGGTCCTGCGCACGCAGCACCACGCAGGGCATGCCGTTGTCGATCAGGGTGGCCTGCACGCCATCGATGGTGTCCACCACGTTGCCGGTGGGCAGCAACGCGCCACAGCTGGAACCGGCGATATCGGCGAATGCCAGTGGTACCGGTGCCGCGGTACCGGGCACGCCATCGATGCGCGCATCGCCATCGTAGGTCACCTGGCCGCCCGGCGTCCGCACGCTGGCGATCGCCACCTTGCCGGTGTTGGCCATGAAGATGCGCACTTCCGTCTGCTCGCCATCGGCATCCACCAGCCCGCGTTCGATCGCGAACGGACCGACGCCGGCCAGCATGTTGCCGCAGTTCTGCGCATCGCTGACCACCGCCTGGTCGACCGCCACCTGCAGGAACAGGTAGTCCACGTCCGCGTCTTCGCGCGCCGAGCGGGACACCACTGCGACCTTCGAGGTCAGCGGGTCAGCGCCGCCCATGCCGTCGATCTGGCGCATGTCGGGCGAGCCATAGGCGCGCAGCAGGAAGGCATCGCGCGCGTCCGCGTCGGCCGGCAGGTCCGCGGCGAGGAAGAACCCGCCCTTGGACGTGCCACCGCGCATCCACATCGCGCGTACGCCCTCACTCATAGCGCAGCCCCTTTGCCGCCAGGCGCTCGCGCATGGCATAGATGTCCAGGCCCAGCTCGCCGTTGGCCAGCCGCACGCGCTTGTCGGCTTCGCGGGCCTCGCGCGCCTGCGATTCGGCCATCACCCGTGCGGCATCGGCACGCGGCACGATGCAGATGCCATCGTCGTCGGCCACCACGATGTCGCCCGGGTGCACCAGCGCACCGCCGCATACCAGCGGCACGTTCACCGAGCCCAGCGTTTCCTTCACCGTGCCCTGCGCATGGATCGCCCGGCTCCATACCGGGAACCCCATCGCCGTGAGGTCGCGCACGTCGCGCACCCCGGCATCGATCACCAGCCCGCGGCCGCCATGTGCCTGCGCCGACGTCGCCAGCAGGTCGCCGAAGTAGCCATCGGTGCAGTCGCTGGTCGGCGCCACCACCAGCACGTCGCCCTCGCGCAGCTGCTCGATGGCCACGTGCATCATCCAGTTGTCGCCTGGCGGCACCGAAACCGTCACCGCGCTGCCGGCAATGCGCGCGCCCGGGTAGATCGGACGCAGGCGCGGATGCAGCAGGCCGCTGCGGCCCTGCGCCTCATGCACGGTGGCCACGCCGGCCTCGGCCAGTGCCTGGATCAGCGCCGGCTCGGCGCGTTCGAATCGGGTAACGACGCGGGACATCCATCCATCCTTCGTTGGGGATGGCGCAGTCTGTTCCGTGGCACAGAACCCCTCAAGATCGTTTTCTGTCCGTGCCATTCAATCTGGTTATAGTCATGTCATGGACCTGCTTGCCGAACTGAACCTGAAACACCTGCACGCGCTGGTCGCGGTGCATGAACATGGCGGCATCAGTGCAGCCGCCCCGCGCATCAACCTGTCCCAGCCCGCACTGACCCAGGCCATCGCACGGCTGGAGCGGCAGCTGGACACCCTGCTGTTCGATCGCCAGCCCGGCGGCATGGCACCCACCGAGGCAACCGGCCTGCTGGTGCCGCGCATCCAGCGCGCCCTCGGCTACCTGTCGCGCGGCGTGCGGCTGGCCCGTCGTGCCGGGCGCCTGCCCGCGCTGCCGTCGCTGGAGCGTCGGCTCACGCTCAGCCAGCTGCGCGCGCTGATCGCCGTGGACAGCGCAGGCAGTTACACCCTGGCGGCTGCACGCGTCGGACTTTCGCAGCCGGCCATGCACCGCGCGGTGCGCGAACTGGAATCGATCATCGAGGTGCCGCTGCTGCAGCGACGCGGCAAGACCCTGCAACCCACCGCCGCAGCCACCCGCCTGCTGCGGCTGGTTCGCCTTGCACTGTCCGAGCTGGCTGCAGGGCTGGATGAGCTGGCCACGATGCGCCACCAGCAGGGCGGCCGGCTCGCCATCGGCGTGATGCCATTGGCGCGCGCGCTGCTGTTGCCGCAGGCACTGGCCCGCTTCGCACAGGCCTGGCCCGGCGCCACCGTCAACGTGGTGGAAGGCCCTTTCGCCGAAGTGCTGGCCGACCTGCGCGCCGGCAGCCTGGACCTGCTGGTGGGTGCCATGCGCGACCTGAGCGCGGTACCGGACGTAGTCCAGGAAGGCCTGTTCGACGACGACCCGGTGATCGTCGGCCGTGTCGGGCATCCACTGGGCGGTGGCAGCAGCGGCGCGTTGAAGTTCGAACGGCTGCTGGATTACCCGTGGGTGATCCCGGCCACCGGCGCACCGGTGCGCGCGCGATGGGAACGCATGTTCCTGGACCGCGGCCACGAACCGCCGACGCTGCGCATCGAATGCGGATCGCTGGTGATCACCCGCGGCCTGCTGCTGGAAGGTGACTGGCTGACGCTGATGTCGCGCGACCAGTTCCTGATCGAACGCCGCGCCGGGCTGCTGACCGAACTCGGCCTGGCCGGCCCCGCGCTACGCCGCCGCATCGGCCTGACCAGCCGCGCGGACTGGCACCCCACCCGGCCGCAACAGGCCTTCGTGCAGACCTTCCGCGACGTCTGCGCCGAACGCAGCAGCGACGATCCCGGCGCGTGGCCATTCCGCTACCCCTCCCCGGACCATCCCCGCACAACGGCATGACCCCGGCATAACCCCGCTCCCGTAGCGCCGAGCCATGCTCGGCGGCCCTTCGTCGCCACGCCGAAACCCCTCCAGCGGGGCATGGCCCCGCTCTACAGAACCGTGCCGGCAAAACGACATGACCCCGGTCCCCTGTAGCGCCGAGCCATGCTCGGCGGCCCTTCGTCGCCACGCCGGAATCCCTCCAGCGGGGCATGGCCCCGCTCTACAGAACCGTGCCGGCAAAACGACATGACCCCGGTCCCCTGTAGCGCCGAGCCATGCTCGGCGGCCCTTCGTCGCCACGCCGGAATCCCTCCAGCGGGGCATGGCCCCGCTCTACAGAACCGTGCCGGCAAAACGACATGACCCCGGCCCCTGTAGCGCCGAGCCATGCTCGGCGGCTCTTCGCCACCGCGCCGGAACCCCTCCAGCGGGGCATGGCCCCGCTCTACAGAACCGTGCCGGCAACCTGCAATAAACCCGGTAGAGCGGGGCCATGCCCCGCTGCCCTTCGTTGGGACCTCGCTGCACGGCCGCCGAGCATGGCTCGGCGCTACGGAATTTTCGTCTGGCATCGCGCGGCGCGGCGCAAGCAAAAACCCCCGGCTTGCGCCGGGGGTCCTTGTTTCAACACGTCAGCCGATCAGGCTCAGGCAGCGACGGTCTTCGCCGATTCCTGGTATTCCTCGATCTGGTCGAAGTTCATGTAGCGGTAGATCTCCGCACCGCTGGCGTCCAGCACGCCGACATCGGCCATGTACTCTTCCTTGGTCGGGATGCGGCCCAGGCGCGAGCAGATCGCCGCCAGTTCCGCCGAACCCAGGTACACGTTGGAGTTGCGGCCCAGGCGATTGGGGAAGTTACGGGTCGAGGTCGAGAACACCGTCGCCCCCTCGCGCACCTGTGCCTGGTTGCCCATGCACAGCGAGCAGCCCGGCATTTCCATGCGTGCACCGGCGCTGCCGAAGGTGCCGTAATGGCCTTCGCGGGTCAGCTCCGAAGCATCCATCTTGGTCGGCGGGGCCACCCACAGCTTGGTCGGAATGTCACGCTTGCCTTCCAGCAGCTTTGCAGCAGCACGGAAGTGGCCGATGTTGGTCATGCACGAACCGATGAACACTTCGTCGATCTTGGCACCGGCGACTTCGGACAGCGTCTTGACGTCATCCGGATCGTTCGGGCAGGCCAGGATCGGCTCGTGGATGTCGGCCAGGTCGATCTCGATGACCGCGGCATACTCGGCGTCCGCATCCGGTGCCAGCAGCTGCGGATCGGCCAACCAGGCTTCCATCTTCTCGATGCGACGCTGCAGCGAACGCGGATCCTGGTAACCCTCGGCAATCATCCACTTCAGCAGGGTGATGTTGCTGGTCAGGTATTCGATGATCGGCGCCTTGTCCAGGTGCACGCTGCAGCCTGCCGCCGAACGCTCGGCCGACGCATCGGACAGTTCGAACGCCTGCTCCACCTTCAGGTCCGGCAGGCCTTCGATTTCCAGGATGCGGCCGGAGAAGATGTTCTTCTTGCCAGCCTTGGCCACGGTCAGCAGGCCCTGCTTGATCGCATACAGCGGGATCGCGTTGACCAGGTCACGCAGGGTCACGCCCGGCTGCATCTTGCCCTTGAAGCGCACCAGCACCGATTCGGGCATGTCCAGCGGCATCACGCCGGTGGCGGCAGCGAAGGCCACCAGGCCCGAACCGGCCGGGAACGAAATGCCGACCGGGAAACGGGTGTGCGAATCGCCGCCGGTGCCGACGGTGTCGGGCAGCAGCATGCGGTTGAGCCAGCTGTGGATCACGCCGTCGCCCGGACGCAGCGAGATGCCGCCACGGGTGGAGATGAACTCCGGCAGGGTGTGGTGGGTCTTGACGTCCACCGGCTTCGGGTAGGCCGCGGTATGGCAGAACGACTGCATCACCAGGTCGGCCGAGAAGCCCAGGCAGGCCAGGTCCTTCAGCTCGTCACGGGTCATCGGGCCGGTAGTGTCCTGCGAGCCCACCGAGGTCATCTTCGGTTCGCAGTAGGTGCCCGGGCGCATGCCCTGCCCTTCCGGCAGGCCACAGGCGCGGCCAACCATTTTCTGCGCCAGCGAGAAACCCTTGCCGGTGTCGGCCGGCTGCACCGGCAGGCGGAACAGGTCGGTCACCGGCAGGCCCAGCGCTTCGCGCGCCTTGGCGGTCAGGCCACGGCCGACGATCAGCGGGATGCGGCCACCGGCACGCACCTCGTCGAACAGCACGTCCGACTTCACCTGGAACTCGGCGATCACTTCGCCGTTCTTCAGTGCCTTGCCGTCGTACGGGCGCAGCTCGATGACATCACCGTGCTGCATCTGCGACACGTCCAGTTCGATCGGCAGCGCACCGGCATCTTCCATGGTGTTGTAGAAGATCGGCGCGATCTTCGAACCCAGGCAGACGCCGCCGAAGCGCTTGTTCGGGATGAACGGGATATCTTCGCCGGTGAACCACAGCACGCTGTTGGTGGCCGACTTGCGCGAGGAACCGGTACCGACCACGTCGCCCACGTAGGCGACCAGGTGGCCCTTGTCCTTCAGCGACAGGATTTCCTGGATCGGGCCGCGCTTGCCGTCTTCTTCCGGCACGAAGGCTGCGTCGGGACGCTTGTTCTTCAGCATCGCCAGGGCGTGCATCGGAATGTCCGGGCGGGTGGTGGCGTCCGGTGCCGGCGACAGGTCGTCGGTGTTGGTTTCGCCCGGCACCTTGAACACGGTCAGGGTCATGCTCTGCGCGACTTCCGGACGGCTGGTGAACCATTCGGCATCGGCCCAGCTCTGCAGCACGGACTGGGCGTTGGCGTTGCCGGCCTTGGCCTTTTCCTGCACGTCGTGGAAGGCATCGAACACCAGCAGGGTGTTCTTCAGCGCGGCCGCGGCGATGCCACCGACGGCGGCGTCATCCAGCAGCTGCACCAGCGGGGCGACGTTGTAACCGCCGAGCATGGTGCCCAGCAGTTCGGTGGCGCGCTCGCGGCTGATCAGCGGGTTCTTCTCGCTGCCGAAGGCCAACGCGGCCAGGTACGAGGCCTTGACCTTGGCAGCGTCATCGACGCCTGCCGGCACGCGGTGGGTCAGCAGGTCGAGCAGGAACTCGGCTTCGCCAGCGGGCGGGTTCTTCAGCAGTTCGATGACATCGGCCGTCTGCTGCGCGGTCAGCGGCAGGGGCGGGATGCCAAGCGCAGCGCGCTCGGCGACGTGGTGGCGGTAGGCTTCCAACATGACAACTCCCGGGGAGTACGTGAAAAAAACGGGTGAATGAGCAGATGACAAAAACGTGGTTCAGGCCTGCGGCACGATCAGCTTCAGGCCTTTGAAATAGTCGCGATAGAACGCGTCGTTCCAGGTAATCAGGCCGTCGCACTGCAACAGGGCGTGGGCGCCGATCATGAAACCGTCCAGGCCGCGGCGGTCGTTGCCACGCTGGCGGTGGCGGCGCTGCATCTCGCCGGCACGCAATGCCGACTTGGCTTCCAGCGCGTTGAAATGGACGCCCATTTCCTCCAGCGCTTCCAGCACTTCGGCACCGCCGCGCAGGGCCGCGCACACTTCGGCCAGCGTCGCCCCGCAGACCACCACGCGGCCACCGACCAGGCTCTGCCGCAGGCAGGCCTCCACCGCATCGGCCTGTGGGCCGTTGCTGAGCAGTTCGATCAGGACCGGGGAATCGACGGCGATCATGGCGTGGTCAGTCCTCGTCACGGACGGCCTTCACGGCAGCGGCGGAAGAGTCGAAACCATCCAGCGCGAACTTGCCACGCGCACGGGAGATGGCATCGTCCACGCTCTTGCGCAGGATGATGCGGCCGCCTTCCAGCTCCACGGTGAGCTGGGTGCCCTTGGTCAGCCCAAGGGCATCACGAACTGCCTTCGGCAGGGTGATCTGTCCGCGTTCAGCAACGGTGGCTTCCATCGGTAGGCCCTCTTCGGTATGCACGAATTATACATACTTTGGCCGGCATACCGCCAGCAGCAGAAAAAGGGGACGGAGGGGATTAAGTCGTTTTCGGCCATTTCGTGGCCGAAAACGACTTAATCCCCTCCGTCCCCTTTTTGCTGTCAGAACACCAGTTGCAGGCGGGTGTTGAAGGTGGTGCCCTGGTCCGGGCCCACGTAGGCGCCGCTGCGGTTGTCGGTCTTCCAGCGCACGACGTCCAGCATCACCCGGCTGTAGTCGTTCAGGTACCAGTTGCCGCCCAGCGTCCAGGCGCGCCCGGTGCCGCCGGTCGGCAGTTCGGCGTAGTCCACGTCCTCGTAGCGTGCCTTCAGCTCGAAGGCGCCGTGGCCGCCGGCGGTCACCGGCTCGTCCACCTTCACCTTGCCCCAGGTGCCGGCCTTGGCCGAATAGGCTGGCCGCGCCCCGGCAACGAACCACCCTGCCCCGACCGACCATGCCTCGTGGTCCAGGTCGTAGCGTCCGCTGGCATCGATGCCGCGCAGGTTGCGCGTGCCCCATTCGCCACTGGTCCAGAACCGGCCGAAGTAGCCCGCCGCTTCCAGGCCCCAGGCGTTGCTGCGCTCGGCGCCCAGCAGCGTGCCCGGCGCGATCTTGATCTCATCGTTGTAATGGCCGCTGATCGCCGCGCTGCGCAGCACGCCGCTGGCACCGGCCGATATCTCCTCATGGAAGGCCCAGCCGGCCAGGTGCACGGTCGCGTCCTTGGTCAGCAGCGGGTTCCAGTGCACGCGCGTGGCCCAGGTCAGGCTGTCGTTGCTGCTGCCGCTGTTGTTCAGGTCGTTGCCGGCCACCGACACGCTGGCGTGCCAGCCTTTGCCATACACGCGTTCGGTCAGCCCGACGCCGAACAATCCGCGCTGCGGCAGCATCAACGTACCCACCACGTTGCGGTCCTGGAACGGCGTATTGGAGGTGCTGCTGGAACCGTCCAGCCCGCGATCATTCAGCCGGTTGCCGATGGTCAGGTCGGCCGGGCGCCCGAACAGGGAGTGGTCGACGGTGGCATACACCGACTTCCAGGCCACCTCGTTGTCGGCGAAGTCGCCCTCCACCGCCCAGCCCAGGATGCCGTAACGCCCTTCGGCGCCCAGCCGGACCGAACGGATCTCGGTGCCGGACAGGTTGCGCCCGGCATGGTCCGAGCCCGAGGTGCTGGACTGGTCGACGAACAGGCGGCCACGCGGGCGGAACGTGATATCGCCATCGGCGCTGCTGAACTCCGGCGCGCCCTTGGACCAGGACACCTTCGGCGCCTTCGACTGCGCCGCTTCAACTGCCGCGACGCGCTGCTCCAGCACCGGCGCCTGGACAGCGGGTGCCGCCGCCGGCGTCCCTCCTTCCACCGCGCGCAACCGCGCTTCCAACTGCTGGATCTGCAGCGCCTGCTGCTGCACCAGCGCACTGAGTTCAGCCTGGCCCAGGGGAGCCGGCGCGTTGGCCGGCGACGAAACCGCCTGGGCGCCGGCATGGCCGCTGGCCAACAGCAGGCCGAGCGCTACCGGCAGCGCTGCACGTGGCAGCACATGGAATGTATGCATGGGTTCTCTCCGGCCAGCCGGCCCCGTGGCCTGTTGCTGGCCTGTTGCGATGGTGCGGGGGAATTGACTCGGCAGCAGGCACCACCGGGACGAGGGCCGGTGGTGCCTGCTGGCCGCCGTCAGCTGGTGGCTGACTGCTGCGCGTTCGGACGCCAGGTGATGACGCGGTTCTCGACGATGTCCAGCATCGCGTCGATGACCAGCACGAAGGCAGCGAGGATGATGATGCCGGCGAACACGCCCACGGCGTTGAAGTTGCCTTCCGCCTGCGCGATCAGGTAGCCCAGGCCGGCCGATGCGCCGAGGTATTCGCCGATGATCGCGCCGACCACCGCAAAGCCCACCGACGTGCGCAGCGAGGACAGGATCCAGCTCGCCGCCGCCGGGAAGTACACGTGGCGCAGCAGGTCGCTGCGGCCTGCACCAAGGATGCGGGCGTTGGCCAGTACCACCGGATTCACTTCACGCACGCCCTGCATGGCGTTGAAGAAGGTGGTGAAGAACACCAGCGTCACCGCCAGCGCCACCTTCGACCACAGGCCCAGCCCAAGCCACAGCACGAAGATCGGGGCCAGCACCACGCGCGGGATGGCATTGAAACCCTTGATGAAGGGATCCAGGATGCGTGCCGAACGCCGGCTCAGGCCCAGCCACACGCCGCCAGCTACGCCGAGCGCGGTACCGATCAGGTAGCCCAGCGCGGTTTCGGTCAGGGTGATGTAGACGTGCTGGTAGAACGAGGTGTCGGCCAGCCAGGTGTACATCTGCCTGCCGATGTCCAGCGGTGCGGGGAAGAAGAACGGGTCGACCCAGCCCAGCGTGACACCGAACTGCCAACCGCCGAACACGCCGACGACAAGGGCGATCTGGATGAAACGGTCAATCCTGGCGTGCATAGCTCTTCTCCACTTCACCGCGCAGGCAGGCCCAGATATCGCGGTACAGGTCAGTGAAACGTTGGTCCAGCTTGATTTCGGCAACGTTGCGCGGACGCTCCAGGTCCACGTCGAAGCTGCGCACCACGCGGCTGGCCGGCCCGGAGGACAGCACCACCACGCGGTCGCCCAGCGCGATGGCTTCTTCCAGGTCATGGGTGATCAGGATCACCGAGCGGCGATCCTCCTGCCACAGGCGCAGCAGTTCGTTCTGCATCAGGTGGCGGGTATGGATGTCCAGCGCCGAGAACGGCTCGTCCATCAGGATCACCTTGGGCTCCACGATCAGCGCCTGCGCCATCTGCACGCGCTTGCGCTGGCCGCCGGAAAGCTGGTGCGGATAGCGATGTTCGAAGCCGGTCAGGCCAACCTTGGCCAGCCAGGTGTTGACCTTCTGCCTGCGCTCGGCTTCGCCGACACCACGGAAGCGCAGCCCCAGCTCCACGTTCTGGTAGGCGGTCTTCCATGGCAGCAGGGCATCCTGCTGGAACAGGTAGCCGACCGATTCCTGCACGCCCTCGACCGGCTTGCCGTCGATGGCGATCTCGCCCGCGGTGGGCGCCAGCAGGCCGGCTACGGAGTTGAGCACGGTGCTCTTGCCGCAGCCGGTCGGCCCGACGATGGCGAGGAATTCCCCGTTGCCGACCTGGATGTCGACATCGCGGACGGCGGTGAAGTCGCCGAAGGACATGGTCATCCTGTTGATGCTGACCATGGTCTGCGCAGGCTCCATCTGCGGTGCGCCATTGAACTGGCGCACGGTGGCGTTGAGTGCCATGGGGAGTCTCCCTTGTGGGTTACGGTTGGGCCGGCGTCGAGGCGGCGCTGGCGCGCTCGACGAAGGTGTTGGTAAAGGTCCTGGACAGGTCGATGTCGGTGTTGGCGACGTCCTTGTTGAACTCGCGCAGTACCTTCAGCGGTGTTTCCAGGTCGGCCGGGGTGAAGTGGCCGTCGGTGGTGAAGATGGCGCGGGCATTTTCCACGGCGTGGGCGTAGGTCTTGCGGTCGCCGGACACATAGGCGTCAGGCAGCACCGCGACGATGTCTTCGGCGCTGTTGTCGGCAATGAAGCGCAGCGCCATCTGCTGCGCACGGGCGATCTTCTCGGCCGCTTCCGGACGCTTTTCCAGGAAGCTGCGGTTGGCATACATCACCGAGGTGGGATACAGGCCGCCGTATACCTGGCGTGCGCCTTCGTCACTGCGCGCATCGATGATGATCCGGCCGACCTTGCGTTCGGTGATCAGCGTGGCGGCCGGATCGTAGTTCACCAGCAGGTCGATCTTGCCCTGCTCCAGTGCCGCGACCGCGGCAGCACCCGACCCCACGCCGATCAGCGCGATGCTGTCCACCGGGATGTCGTGCTGGGCCAGGAAGTGGCGCACGAAGAAGTCCGACGACGAACCCGGCGCGGTGATGCCGACCTTCTGGCCCTTGATGGTTTCGGGCTTCGCCGGATCGAACGTACCGTCCTCGCGCCCCGCCAGCACCAGCCCGGAATTGCGTGACAGCAACACGAAACCGACCACGTCCTTGCGCTTTGCCTGCATCTGGATGGTGTGGTCGTAGAAACCCACGGCGACGTCCGTGGAATTGGCCACCAGCGCCTGCAACACCTTGGAACCGCCCTGGGCGAAGTTTTCGGTCTGCACCTTCAGGCCGACCTGGTCGAAGTAACCGTTGGCGTCGGCGATGAAGAAAGGCAGGTTGTTGAGGTTGTAGGAACCGACGCTGATGCGCACCGGCTCGTTGTCGGCCGCGCTGGCACCCTCGGCGCCTCCCTTGCCGCAGGCGGCCAGCGCCAGCGTTGCCGCGACCAGCGCGGTCTTGAAGATCTGCTTGTACATCCATCCCTCCCAGGATTGTGGGGCGTTGTTGCTGTAGTGGTGCCGGGACGGTGGCGCCTTCGCGGCGCACCCTCCCGACGCAATCAGGTCATGCCGCGGAAGTCCATTGGCGTGCTTCGGTGGAAAATGGCGAGGTAGCGAACACGCAACCCTCGAACAGGCGGCGGGCGGTGCGGACCACGCTGGCCACGACCGGCGCATCGTCCGAGCGGCGGCTCAAGCCCACGTCCAGGGCACCGCTCGGATGTTCGAGGGTAATGCCCACGGGCAGGTCCACACATCCGACGAAAGTGTTGGCCAGCGTCCCCGGCGTCACTGCTGCGGTGGCGATGCCCACCCCGCCGGTGATCGCCAGTGCCGTATGGCAGTGATGTGGCATGAAATAGCGCACCTGCAGTTGCCCGCCATGTCGCGGGGCGGACAGCAGCACCGGCTTGGGAATCACCTTGCCCCCCGCTTCGGCGATGCCCATGCGCGCGCCCGCCTCGATGCGGATGGCTTCCATGCGCTCCATCAGCGCGCGGTTCGCATTCAGTTCCGCCGGCGATTCATCGCCACGCACGCCCATGTCCAGCGCGCGCATCATCACCATCGGAATGGCGCAGTCGATCAGGCTCACGGCCACGCCATCGATCTCCTCCTGCGCATTGCCGCTCGGCAACAGCCGGCCGGTACGCGCGCCGGCGGCATCCAGGAACGCCAGCCGGACCGGCGCTGCGCTGCCCGGCGCGCCGGCAATGCGCGTATCGCCGCGGTAGGCCACCTGCCCGCCCGGCGTTTCCACCGTCGCCAGGATGATCTTGCCGGTGTTGACATTGTGGATGCGCACCTCGGTACGCGGATGCCGGCCCGCCACCAGGCCCTTCTCGATGGCATACGGCCCCACCGCCGCCAGCATGTTGCCGCAGTTCGGCGAGGTATCCACCACCCGCTGCTCCACCTTGACCTGGGCGAACAGGTAGTCGACATCCGCATCGCTGCGGCTTGGGCGGTCGACGATGGCCACCTTGCTGGTAAGCGCGTTGCCGCCGCCGATGCCGTCGATCTGCAGCGGATGACCCGACCCCATGACCTCCAGCAACAGGCGGTCACGCAGGGCGGGATCGGCAGGCAGGTCCGAGGCGAGGAAGAACGGCCCCTTGGAGGTGCCGCCGCGCATCAGGACGCAGGGAATGGAGGTGAGATCGTTGGACATACGTGTGCTAGATTGATGCGCCTATCAGATCAATGAACTTCTGTGATCCGATACTGACATGACCCCAATTGATCTGTGAATTGCTCTTTTTTGGATGATTGATACGTTATGAGCATCAATTGTGAAATCCTCGACCTGCGCGCATTCCTGCTGGTGGCAGAAACACGCAGCTTCCACCGCGCTGCGGAAGCGCTGCACGTTTCCCAGCCCGCGCTCAGCAGGCGCATCCAGAAGCTGGAACAGGCGGTGGGCTCACCGTTGCTGGAACGCACCACGCGCAGCGTTTCCACCACGGCGGTGGGCGAAAACCTGTTGCCGCTGGTGCGGCGCATGCTGGAAGAGTTCGACGGCTCGCTGTTTTCGGTGCGCGGGCAGGACGACACCCGTGGCGCGCAGGTCACCATCGCCTGCCTGCCCACCGCCGCGTTCTATTTCCTGCCCAGCGTCATGGCACGCTTCCACGAAGCCTTCCCGAACGTGCGCTTCCGCATCCTGGACATTCCCGCCACCGAGGGACTGCAGGCGGTGGAGCGCGGCGAAGTGGAGTTCGGCATCAACTTCATGGGCGCCAACGACCCCAACCTGGACTTCGACGTGCTGGCCGAAGACCCGTTCGTGCTGGCCTGCCGCCGCGACCACCCGCTGGCGAAGAAGCGCAAGGTGGAATGGGCCGACCTGGCCAGGCACCAGTTGATCACCGTGCACCGCACCAGCGGCAACCGCACCCTGCTCGACGGCGCGCTGGCACGCGAGAACCTCAAGCTGAGCTGGCACTACGAGGTGACCCACCTGTCCACCTCGCTGGGCATGGTCGAGGCCGGCATCGGCGTGTCGGTGCTGCCGAAGATGGCCACCCCCGACGGCGAGCACCCTACCCTGGTGACCCGCCCGATCGGCAATCCGGTGGTGTCGCGCACCATCGGCATCGTGCGCAGGCGCAGCGCCCTGCTCTCCCCCAGCGCCGAACGCTTCCTGCAGATGTTGATGAGCCAGTGGCGCGGCAAGCCGTGACATCGGCACGACATGCATCTGTGTAACGTTGCGTGCTGAGCCCAGGGCTGGCAATACCCCGCCGCTGTCGCATACTGCGAAGGATCGGCGGGCGTGCAAAGCCCGACGGCAGCCGCAAGCAGGCAGGCGCCCCCGGGCGCCGCCATTGCAAGCCATCAGCAAAAGGAGTCATCTGCAATGAGTGATTCGTTCTCCACGCGCAGCCAGCTGGACGTCGGCGGCAAGCGCTACGACTACTTCAGCCTGCCCAAGCTCGGCCAGCGCTTCGACATCTCCCGCCTCCCCTATTCGATGAAGATCCTGCTGGAGAACCTGCTCCGGCACGAGGACGGCGGCGTTACCGTCGGCAAGGAACACATCGAAGCGCTGGCAACGTGGGACCCCAAGGCCGAACCGGAAACCGAGATCGCCTTCATGCCCGCGCGCGTGGTGCTGCAGGACTTCACCGGCGTGCCCTGCGTGGTCGACCTGGCCGCGATGCGCGATGCGGTGGTCAAGCTCGGCGGTCGCCCGGAGCAGATCAACCCGCTGATTCCCTCCGAACTGGTCATCGACCATTCCGTGCAGGTGGATGTGTTCGGCAAGGCCGACGCGCTGGACCTCAACGGCAAGATCGAATTCCAGCGCAACCAGGAACGCTACGGCTTCCTGCGCTGGGGCCAGAAGGCATTCGACAACTTCAAGGTGGTGCCGCCGAACACCGGCATCGTCCACCAGGTCAACCTGGAAAACCTGGCCCGCGTGGTGATGGCTGTCGACAAGGATGGCGGCTCGGTGGCCTACCCCGATACCGTGTTCGGTACCGACAGCCATACCACGATGATCAACGGCATCGGCGTGCTGGGCTGGGGCGTGGGCGGCATCGAAGCCGAAGCCGCGATGCTTGGCCAGCCATCCTCGATGCTGATCCCGCAGGTGGTTGGCTTCAAGCTGACCGGCCAGATGCCGGAAGGCGCCACCGCCACCGACCTGGTGCTGACCGTCACCCAGATGCTGCGCAAGCACGGGGTGGTCGGCAAGTTCGTCGAATTCTTCGGCGACGGCCTGCAGCACCTGCCGCTGGCCGACCGCGCCACCATCGGCAACATGGCCCCGGAATACGGTGCCACCTGCGGCATCTTCCCGATCGACAATGAATCGCTGAATTACCTGCGCCTGTCCGGCCGTGGCGAAGAACAGATCGCACTGGTGGAGGCCTATGCCAAGGCCCAGGGCCTGTGGCATGACGCCAGCACCGCGCCGGCGCAGTACAGCGCCACGCTGGAACTGGACATGGGCACGGTCAAGCCGTCGCTGGCGGGCCCCAAGCGCCCGCAGGACCGCGTGCTGCTGGAAGACGTGCAGGCCAACTACCGCGATGCCCTGGTCGGGCTGACCGCCAACCGTGACAAGAGGGACGTGGACGTTTCCACCTTCATCAACGAAGGCGGCGGCGCCGCGGTCGGCAACGAACAGCTGGCCAAGGGCCAGGCCGACGTGGAGCTGGATGGCAAGGCCTTCCGGCTGAAGGATGGCGCGGTAGTGATCGCGGCGATCACCTCCTGCACCAACACCTCCAATCCGGCGGTGATGATCGGTGCCGGCCTGCTGGCACGCAACGCGGCCGCGCGCGGCCTCAACCGCCAGCCATGGGTGAAGACCTCGCTTGGCCCGGGCTCGCGCGTGGTCACCGATTACCTGGAAAAGGCCGGCGTGCTCAAGGAGCTGGAAAAGCTGGGCTTTTTCGTGGTCGGCTACGGCTGCACCACCTGCATCGGCAACTCCGGCCCGCTGCCGCCCGAAGTCAGTGCCGGCATCGCCATCGGCGACCTGGTGGTCGCTTCGGTGTTGTCGGGCAACCGCAACTTCGAAGGCCGCGTGCACCCCGAAGTGAAGATGAATTACCTGGCCAGCCCGCCGCTGGTGGTGGCCTATGCGATCGCCGGCACCACCGACATCGACCTGACCACCGAACCGCTCGGTACCGGCAGCGATGGCCAGCCGGTGTACCTGCGCGACATCTGGCCGAGCAACAAGGAGATCGGCGATGTCATCGCCGCCACCCTCGGGCCGGAGATGTTCAAGCAGAACTACGCCGACGTGTTCAAGGGCGATACCCGCTGGAACACCATCGCCTCGCCGGACGGTGAGCTGTACGAATGGAGCGATGCCTCCACCTACATCAAGAACCCGCCGTACTTCGAAGGCATGACCATGCAGGTCGGCAGCATCGACGACGTGCACGGTGCGCGGGTGATGGGGCTGTTTGGCGATTCGATCACCACCGACCACATCTCCCCGGCCGGCAACATCAAGAAGGATTCGCCTGCGGGCCGCTTCCTGCAGGAGCGCGGCGTACAGCCCGCCGACTTCAACAGCTATGGCAGCCGTCGTGGCAACGATGACGTGATGGTGCGCGGCACCTTCGCCAACATCCGCATCAAAAACCTGATGTTCGGTGGCGAAGAAGGCGGCAACACCCTGTACTACCCGCCCGTGGGTGGCGAGCCGGAGAAGCTGGCGATCTATGACGCGGCCATCAAGTACAAGGCCGACGGCGTGCCGCTGGTGGTGCTGGCCGGCAAGGAATACGGCACCGGTTCCTCGCGCGACTGGGCAGCCAAGGGCACCCTGCTGCTGGGGGTGAAGGCAGTGATCGCCGAAAGCTTCGAGCGCATCCACCGTTCCAACCTGGTCGGCATGGGCGTGCTTCCGTTGCAGTTCCGCAATGGCGAGAACGCGCAGTCGCTGGGCCTGGACGGTTCGGAAGTATTCGACATCACCGGCCTGCAGGACGGCGCCAGCAAGCGCGCCACGGTCACCGCGAAGAAGGCCGATGGCACCACCCGGACCTTCGAGGCCTCGGTGATGCTGCTGACCCCGAAGGAAGTGGAGTACTTCCGCCATGGCGGCCTGCTGCAGTACGTACTGCGCCAGCTGGCCGCCCGTTGAGGGCTCTGGTTGGTCGAACGGGCTGAGCCCCCTCGCGGCTGGGGGCTGATTGTTCCGGGGATTGGCGACGGATGGGTGGGGCTGTGCGGGACCCGCCGTGAATACGTCCTGTAGGCTTGTGTTCGGCTCCTGCCTCACACAGTCCCGCACAGCCCCACCCACCCGTCGCTCTAGACGGGTTCCGTGCCCCCAGCCGCGCATGAAAAATAAAACAAAGGCAGGTGCTTTCAGCACCCGCCTTTGCTTTCGCCTAGGCTCCGCTTGCTTTGGCTCCGTTCTTCCTTCCCCACCGCCGGGGGCACGGATGCCGGCCTCCCCCAGCAACATCAAGGCGCCACCGGAAAAATGAATAATTCCTGTTTTATGCAATTCATCTAATTTGCTCGAAACAGGAGTACCCTGCAGACATGGTCACCCTGTGGAGTCCGCCATGCTGCACGCCCCGATCACCTTCGAACCGATCACCGAGCTGACCCGCACCACCGCCTCGTCGGTGAAGGAACACTGGCGCAAGGTCATGCAGGAAGTCCGCGACCAGCGCATGGTGGTGGTCACCAACCACAATGAACCGCAGGCGGTGATCATCTCCGCCGACCAGTACCGCGCCCTGCAGGCCAAGGTCGAAGACCTGGAACAGTCCCTGCTGGAGCTGCGCAGCCAGGCACCGGCGCTGGACGAACTGCGCCAGGGCTTCGATGAACGCCTCGCCGTGCTGCAGCAGGCCCAGGCCGGTGAACGCGCGCGCGACCTGCTGCGCCGCCCTGCCCGCCTCGGCGGCAAGCTCAAGGCCGGCACCGGCTACTGATGGCGCGTCCGTTCCTGTATGTGCTGGCCGGGGTCAACGGCGCCGGCAAGAGCTCCATCGGCGGCCATCTGTTGCGCGAAGCCGGCCTGGACTGGTTCAACCCGGACACCTTCGCCCGCGCCCTGTGCCACCAGCTGGGCATGTCCCAGCCGGAGGCCAACGGGCAGGCCTGGCAGGAAGGCGTCAACCGACTGCAGGCCGCGCTTGCACGGGGCACCAACCATGCCTTCGAAACCACGCTGGGCGGCAATTCCATCACTGCGATGCTGCACGAAGCCAGCCGCACCCATGACGTGCTGATGTGGTTCTGCGGACTGTCCAGCCCGGAACAGCACATCGCGCGGGTCAAGGCGCGGGTGCAGGCCGGCGGCCATCCCATCAATGAAGCCGATATCCGCCGCCGCTGGCCGCTCGCACAGCAGAACCTGATCGGCCTGATGCCGGTGCTGGCCGGGCTGCAGGTCTACGACAACAGCAGCGAGGCCGAACCTGGCGAGGCCGTGCCGGATCCGCAACTGGTGCTGCAGATGGGCGATGGGGCGTTGGAATGGCCGGCAGCCGATGATCTGGCGCACCTGCGGCAGACGCCGGAATGGGCGATCCCGTTGCTGGAGGCGGCGCTGCGCATGCCGCGGTGACGGGCGTGCCTGGTGTTTTTTGCCGGTGACGGGCATGGCCCGTCACTACCTGGCGCCGTGCCGTTTGAGCTGGTGACGGGCATGGCCCGTCATTACCTGGCGTCGGGGTCGGTGCGCAGGGCGCGCAGCAGGCCCAGCATGTAGAACGCCAGGGTGAACGAAAACGGCAGGCCGCACAGCACCACCGCCGTCTGCATGGCGCCGAAACTGCCCGCCAGCAGCAGGCCGATGCTGACAACGGTGATCACCACCGCCCAGAACACCCGCAACCAGATCGGCGCATCGTGGCCGTCCTCCACGCCCCCGTCCACGCGCCGCGTACACAGGTTGGCGATCATCAACGCACCCGAATCCACCGGGGTCAGGAACAGCACGAAACCGATCACCACGGCGGCGCCGGCAACATACGGTGCCCCGGGCAGATACTCCAACAACTTGAACAGCGTCATCGCGGCATCGGCCTTGGCCACCTCGCCCAGCACCGCCTGGCCATGGTTCAGCACCAGGTCGATGGCGGTGTTGCCGAAGATCGACAGCCACGCCAGGGTGAAACCCAGCGGGATCAGCAACACGCCCAGGATCACTTCGCGGATGGTGCGCCCACGCGAAATACGTGCCACGAACAGGCCGACGAAGGGCGCCCAGGCGATCCACCAGGCCCAATAGAACAGCGTCCAGCTGCCCAGCCAATCGCGGCCTTCCGGCTGGTTGAGATAGATGTCAAAGCTCTTGCGCACGAAGGACGCCAGGTAGTCACCGGTGTTCTGCACCAGCCCATCCAGCAGGTGCAGCGTCGGCCCGGTCACCAGCACGAACAGCAGCATCAGGCACAGCAGGCGCACGTTGAGGTTGGACAACCAGGCGATGCCCTTCTCCACCCCGGCCATCACCCCGATGGTGGCCACCAGCATCATCGCCAGCACGACCGCCACCAGCACCTGCGGCGTGTCCGGCACCCCGAACAGATACACCAGGCCGGACTGGACCACCAGCGCCCCGATGCCCAGGTTGGTCACCATCGAGATCAGCGTTGCCAGGATGCCGAAGCCATCGACCATGTCACCGATACGGCCGTGGATGCGCTCGCCAAAGATCGGGTACAGCGCCGATCGCAGTGCCAGGGGCAGGCCGCGGCGATACGCAAAATAGCCCAATGCGACACCTACCAAGGCATACAGCGCCCAGCCGTGCAGGCCCCAGTGCAGGAAGGTCAACGCCATCGCTTCGCGGCTGGCCGCGATGGTGCCGCCCTCCTGGTCCGGCGGGGTCAGGAAGTGGTCCAGCGGCTCATAGGCGCCGTAGTACAGCAGGGCAATGCCGATACCGGCAGAGAACAGCATCGACACCCAGGGCACATAGCCGAAGGCCGGCGATTCCTCGTCATGGCCCAGGCGGATGGCGCCGTAGCGGGAAAACGCCAGCCACAGCACGAAGCCCAGGCAGGCCACCATCAGCAGCATGTACCACCAGCCGAAGGCCGCCGAGACCTGGACCTGCGCCGCCTGCAGCCAGTGCTCGCTTGCCTGGGGATGCAGCACCGTAAGCAGGCCCAGCACGCCGATGGACAGGGCCGAGCTGAGGAAGACGAAACCGTTCAACCGCAGGGGCGAGGAAGCAGAGGTAGCGGTGGAAGACATTGCGTTGTCTCATCGATCCTGGAGGCACAGGGTCCCGGCCGGATCGGGGGGCGGGACCAAGGCGTGGGGGCGCGGACGCATCCTACGCTTTTATTGATTGAACGTTCAATCAACAAAAAGTATAGTGATCCCCATGGCCGGATGACCGGCGCGCCATCCATGGAGTGACCAATGCCGAAGAAAGGCGTGGAGCCGGTCCGCCGCGAACAGTTGATCCGGGCCACTTTCCAGACCATCGACGAGATCGGACTGGCCGACGCGACGGTCGCCACCATCGCGCGCAAGGCAGGCCTGTCCACCGGCATCGTGGCGCACTACTTCGGCGACAAGGACGGCCTCCTCAATGCGGCCATGCGCCAGATCCTGCGCGAGCTGAAGGCTGCCGTGGCACGCTTCCGCGACACCTGCGCCGATGACCCCCGGGCCCAGCTGCGCGCCATCGTCGATGGCAACTTCGACGAAAGCCAGACCAACGGCACCGCCATGCGCGTCTGGCTGACTTTCTGGGCCGCGAGCATGCACCAGCCCGAGCTCGCCCGGCTGCAGCGCGCCAACGACCAGCGCCTGTATTCCAACCTCTGCCATCAGTTCAGGCGCGTCCTGCCGGCCGAGCCAGCCAGCCTGGCCGCACGCGGCCTGGCCGCGATGATCGACGGCCTGTGGCTGCGCGGCAGCCTGGTCGGTGGCGAGTTCAACGCCGACAGCGCCCGCCGCATCGCCTACGCCTACATCGACTTCCAGTTACAGGCCGGCGCGCTATAAGCGCCTTGCCGCTGCCATCCCTCCCTTTCCCCTTCCAGGAGACCTCATGTCCACGCCCCTGCCCCTGCAGCAGCTCTACATCCACGGCAAGCTGGTCGACGCCACCAGCGGCAAGACCTTCCAGAGCATCAACCCGGCCACCGGCGAGGTGATCGCCGAGGTGCAGGTCGCCAACAGGGAAGACGTCGAGCGCGCTGTCGCCAGCGCCGCCGAAGGGCAGAAGGTGTGGGCCGCCATGACCGCGATGGAGCGCTCGCGCATCCTGCGCCGTGCGGTGGACATCCTGCGCGAACGCAACGATGCGCTGGCCCGGCTGGAAACGCTGGATACCGGCAAGGCGCTCAGCGAGACCACCACGGTGGACATCGTCACCGGTGCCGACGTGCTGGAGTACTACGCCGGACTGGCCACGGCCATCGAAGGCAACCAGGTGCCGCTGCGCGAATCCAGCTTCTTCTATACCCGTCGCGAGCCGCTGGGCGTGGTTGCCGGCATCGGGGCATGGAACTACCCGGTGCAGATCGCGCTGTGGAAGTCCGCACCGGCGCTGGCCGCCGGCAACGCGATGGTGTTCAAGCCGTCCGAAGTGACCCCGTTGACCGTCATCGAACTGGCGAAGATCTATACCGAAGCCGGGGTGCCGGATGGCGTGTTCAACGTGGTGCAGGGCCCGGGCCGTGACGTCGGCCAGTGGCTGACCGAACACCCCGTGATCGAGAAGATCTCCTTCACCGGCGGCGTGGAAACCGGCAAGAAGGTGATGGCCTCGGCCGCCTCGTCGTCGTTGAAGGAAGTGACCATGGAACTGGGCGGCAAGTCGCCGCTGCTGATCTGCGACGATGCAGGGCTGGAGCGTGCCGCCGACATCGCGGTGATGGCCAACTTCTTCAGTTCCGGCCAGGTCTGCACCAACGGCACCCGCGTGTTCGTGCCACGCGCCATGCTGGCCGCGTTCGAGGCCGCCGTGGTCGAGCGCGTCAAGCGCATCCGCATCGGCGATCCACAGGATGCAGCAACCAACTTCGGCCCGATGACCAGCTTCGCGCACATGGACAACGTGTTGCGCCTTATCGAGTCCGGCAAGTCCGAAGGCGCGCGCCTGCTGGTCGGCGGTGGACGTGCCACCGAAGGCGCGCTGGCCAAGGGCGCCTATGTGCTGCCGACCGTGTTCTCCGACTGCCGCGACGACATGACCATCGTGCGCGAGGAGATCTTCGGGCCGGTGATGAGCATCCTGGCCTACGACGACGAAGACGAAGCCATCCGCCGCGCCAACGACACCCATTTCGGCCTGGCCGCCGGCGTGGTCAGCCGCGACGTCAGCCGCGCCCATCGCATCATCCATCGCCTGGAAGCCGGCATCTGCTGGATCAACACCTGGGGCGAATCGCCGGCGGAAATGCCGGTCGGCGGCTACAAGCAATCCGGTGTCGGACGCGAGAACGGTATTTCCACGCTGGCCCATTACACCCGCATCAAGTCGGTGCAGGTCGAACTCGGCGATTACGCCAGCGTGTTCTGAACCGCACGGCCCGGCGCCCGTCCCGGCGCGCCAAGCCGACCCGACACACCGCTGGCCGGATCCGCCCAGGCGCCCCGGCCACGCCGCAGGAGAAGACCATGAGTACCCATAACGAATACGACTACATCATCATCGGCGCCGGTTCGGCCGGCAACGTGCTGGCCACGCGCCTGACCGAGGATGCCGACGTCACCGTCCTGCTGCTGGAAGCCGGCGGCCCGGATTACCGGCTCGACTTCCGCACCCAGATGCCGGCGGCGCTGGCATTCCCGCTGCAGGGCAAGCGCTACAACTGGGCGTACAAGACCGACCCGGAGCCGCACATGAACAACCGCCGCATGGACTGCGGCCGCGGCAAGGGCCTGGGCGGTTCTTCGCTCATCAACGGCATGTGCTACATACGCGGCAACGCGATGGACTATGACAACTGGGCCAGCATGCCGGGCCTGGACGACTGGACCTATGCCGACTGCCTGCCCTACTTCCGCAAGGCGGAAACCCGCGATATCGGTCCCAATGACTACCACGGCGGCGACGGCCCGCTGCGGGTCACCACGCCCAAGGCCGGCAACAACGAACTGTTCGCGGCGATGATCGAGGCCGGCACGCAGGCCGGTTATCCGCACACCGACGATCTCAACGGCTACCAGCAGGAAGGCTTCGGCCCGATGGACCGTACCGTGACCCCGCGCGGCCGCCGCTCCAGCACCGCGCGCGGTTACCTGGACCTGGCCCGCGCACGCCCCAACCTGACCATCGTCACCCACGCGCTGACCGACCGCATCGTGTTCTCCGGCAAGCGCGCGATCGGCGTGGCCTGGCTGCGTGGCGAGCAGCCGCAGCAGGCGCGCGCGCGGCGGGAAGTACTGCTGTGCGGTGGCGCCATCGCCTCGCCGCAGGTGCTGCAGCGCTCCGGCGTCGGCCCGGCGGACCTGCTGCGCGGCCTGGGCATCAGTGTCGTGCACGACCTGCCCGGCGTCGGCGCCAACCTGCAGGACCACCTGGAAATGTACCTGCAGTACGAGTGCAGGCAGCCGGTTTCGCTGGCCCCGGCGCTCAAGCTGCACAACCAGCCGGCGATCGGCGCCGAATGGCTGTTCAACGGTACCGGCATCGGCGCCAGCAACCAGTTCGAAGGCGGCGGCTTCATCCGCAGCAACGAAGAATTCGACTGGCCGAACCTGCAGTACCACTTCCTGCCGGTGGCCATCAATTACAACGGCTCCAATCCGATCAAGGCGCACAGCTTCCAGATGCATGTCGGTTCCATGCGCTCGCCCAGCCGCGGCCGCATCCACGTGCGCTCCACCGACCCGCGCGAACACCCGAGCATCCTGTTCAATTACATGTCGCACGAACAGGACTGGCGCGAGTTCCGTGATGCCATCCGCATCACCCGCGACATCTTCGCCCAGCCGGCACTGGCCGCCTACACCGGCCGCGAGATCTCGCCCGGCAGCCAGCTGCGCACCGACGCGGAAATCGATGCGTTCGTGCGCGAACATGCCGAGACGGCCTACCACCCCTCGTGCTCGAACAAGATGGGCAGCGCCGACGATCCGATGGCGGTGGTCGATGGCCAGGGCCGCGTGCATGGCATGCAGGGGCTGCGCATCATCGACGCCTCGATCATGCCGCAGGTGGTCACCGGCAACCTCAACGCGCCGACCATCATGATCGCCGAGAAGCTGGCCGACGTGCTGCGCGGACGCAGCCCGCTGCCGCGCAGCACCGCGCCGTATCATCGCGCCAACGGCGCCCCGGCCCGGAGGTAGCGCCGGGCCATGCCCGGCGGATTTCGTATCTGCCGCTGCGCTCGCCGGGCATGGCCCGGCGCTACGGAATGCTGTCCGTGACGGCCGGCGTTACGGAATGTCCGCCGGCCCCCACCGGCGGGCCTCTTCGCGTTTTCCATCCGGGACGGTATGCTGGGGCGGCTGGATCTGACGGATACTGGCTTTCGCACCACCCATCATCACCACTTGTTTCCTGGAGGGGGAATCATGAGCCTGGAACGTCCCTGGTTGCAGAGTTATCCGAAAGGCGTGCCCGCCGAGATCGACGTGGACGAATTCCACTCTGTTTCCGCTGTCTTCGACGCCTCCGTGGCCAAGTATCGTGATCGCCCCGCTTACTCCAGCTTCGGCAAGGTACTCACCTATGGTGAGACCGATGCGCTGGTCGAGCAGTTCGCCGCCTACCTGCTGGGCGAACTCCAGCTCAAGAAGGGCGACCGCGTTGCGCTGATGATGCCCAACTGCCTGCAGTACCCCATCGCCACCTTCGGCGTGCTGCGTGCCGGCCTGACCGTGGTCAACGTCAACCCGCTGTATACCGCACGCGAATTGAAGCACCAACTGGTGGATGCCGGCGTATCGGTGCTGGTGGTGGTCGACAATTTCGGCGACACCGTGCAGCAGGTCATCGCCGACACGCAGGTCAGGCACGTGGTCACCACCGGCCTGGGCGACCTGCTGGGCGCCAAGGGCGTGCTGGTGAACTTCGTGCTGAAGTACATCAAGAAGATGGTGCCCAACTACAGCCTCAAGGGCGCGGTGCGGTTCCGCCAGGCCTTGAAGCTGGGCAGCCGCCACACCCTGCCGAAGGTGGAGATCGACCACGACGACATCGCCTTCCTGCAGTACACCGGCGGCACCACCGGCGTGGCCAAGGGCGCGATGCTGACCAACCGCAACCTGGTGGCCAACATGCAGCAGGCCTCGGCCTGGATCGGCGCATCGGGTATCGAGGCGGGCAAGGAGTGGGTCATCACCGCCCTGCCGCTGTACCACATCTTCGCACTGACGGCGAACGGACTGGTCTTCATGAAGTTCGGTGGCTGCAACCACCTGATCACCAATCCACGCGACATGAAGGGGTTCGTCAAGGAACTGAAGGGCACGCGCTTCACTGCCATCACCGGCGTCAACACGCTGTTCAACGGCCTGCTCAACACCCCCGGTTTCGACGAAGTGGATTTCACTTCGCTGAAGATCACTCTGGGCGGCGGCATGGCGGTGCAGCGTTCGGTTGCCGAGCGCTGGAAGAAGACCACCGGCGTCACCCTGGTCGAAGCCTACGGCCTGACCGAGACGTCACCGGCGGCCTGCATCAACCCGCTGGACCTGGCCGAGTACAACGGTTCGATCGGCCTGCCGATCCCGTCCACCGATGCCTGCATCAAGGACGACAACGGCAACACGCTGGCCGTCGAAGAGGTGGGCGAACTGTGCATCAAGGGCCCGCAGGTGATGAAGGGCTATTGGCAGCGGCCGGAAGACACTGCGGGGGCCGTCGATGCCGACGGCTGGCTGCACACCGGCGACATGGCGAAGATGGATGCAGAGGGCTTCTTCTACATCGTCGACCGCAAGAAGGACATGATCCTGGTCTCCGGTTTCAACGTGTATCCCAACGAAGTCGAAGACGTGATCGCGATGATGCCCGGCGTGCTGGAAGTAGCTGCGGTGGGCGTGCCGGACGAGAAGTCCGGTGAGATCGTCAAGGTGGTCATCGTCAAGAAGGATCCCAGCCTCACCGCCGAACAGGTCAAGGAACACGCACGCGCTAACCTGACCGGCTACAAGCATCCGAAGATCGTCGAGTTCCGCAAGGAACTGCCGAAGACCAACGTGGGCAAGATCCTGCGCCGCGAACTGCGCGACGCCCCGCCCGCGTGATGTTTCCGTAGCGCCGAGCCATGCTCGGCGGATGGCAACCGCTGCGCTCGCCGGGCATGGCCCGGCGCTACATGGATCAACGCCGGGCATGACGCCGGTGATGGATCAACGCCGGGCGTGACGCCGGTGATGGATCGATGCCGGGCATGACGCGGTGATGGATCAACGCCGGGCATGGCCCGGCGCTACATGGCCAGGATGAGCGAAACATGACAAGCCCGGGGCGGAAACGTCCCGGGCTTTTGCATTCGTGGCCACGGTGTCGGTGTAGCATCCGGCGAGTGGACCCGTTCGGCCCGCCGACCACCGACCCACCCGCGGGCCAGCCGATGCTGAGGAACCTGCCATGAGCACCATTGAAAAGCTGCCCGTCAACCGCCCTTACACCACCATCCGCGTCGAGGACAGCAACGACAGCGCCGCGCATTGGCTGTACATGCACGCTGATGCCGCCACCGGCATCCGTCCCTGCTGCCGCAAGGACATGCTCGATGAGATGTGGAGCTACATGAGTGCCATCACCCGTGGCCCTGCCACGCGCCACGATGGCCGGCTGCGCCACTTCGTGCTGGCTTCCGATGCCAACGCCTACAACCTCGGCGGCGACCTGGACCTGTTCACCAGGCTGATCCGCGAAGGCAACCGCGATCGCCTGCTCGCCTATGCCCAACGCTGCGTGGAAGGCGTGCACCACCTGCATACCGGCTTCGGCGGCGACATCCGCTCCATCGCGCTGGTACAGGGCGACGCGCTGGGTGGCGGCCTGGAAATGGCGCTGGCCTGCCATACCATCGTCGCCGAGGAAGGTGCCGGCATGGGCCTGCCGGAGGTCCTGTTCGGGCTGTTCCCGGGCATGGGCGCGTACTCCTTCCTGTGCCGCCGCGTCGCACCGCAGCTGGCCGAAAAGATCATCCTTGATGGCCGCGTCTACAGTGCCGAGGAGATGCATGCGATGGGCGTGGTCGACGTGCTGGTGAAGAAGGGACAGGGCCGCAAGGCAGTCGAAGACCTGGTCCGCCAGCACCAGCGCATCCCGCAGTCGTACCTGGCCATGAACGCCGCACGCAACCTGGCCCAGTCCGTGAGCTATGACGAACTGCTGGAGATCACCAAGGTCTGGGTGGATTCCGCCCTCGCACTGGGCGACAAGTCGCTGCGCACCATGGACCGCCTGATCAAGGCGCAGACCCGCCGTGCCGGCCTGGATGCCGCCTGATCGCAGCCCTCCCCCGTGGGTCGATGCCGGATGTTCCGGCCGCTACACATTCCATGTAACGCCGGGCCATGCTCGGCGACAGATTCCGCCGAGCATGGCTCGGCGCTACGGACGGCATCGCCTGGCGTGACGTCATACGACGGCATCGCGTGGCATGGCGTCATGCGACGCCATCACCGTGGGTCGGCTTCATCCACGCCCGCCTGGTTGCGCTGCATGGCCCGCGCGTCCAGTGCCAGCTTGCCTTCCTTCACCGCACCGGACAGCACCATCAGGCGTTGCCGCCACTCGGCCTTGAGTTGCCAGTCGGCCATGCGCATCAGTTCACCGGCGCGGTTGGCCGCGCGCACCAGCCCGAGGTTGCTGGCCACGCCCTTGATCGCATGCGCCTGTTCGCGGAACTGTTCCCAGTCCATCGCCTCGCCCTCGGCCTGCGCCTTCCCCATGCAGGTCTCGGCATCGCCCAGGCATTGGCGGATGAACTCGCGCTCGAAGCCCTCGCCCATGCCCAGTGACGCCAGTTCGTCCAGCACCGCCGAATCCAGCACGCCGTCGACCGTGGTGACCGTGCGTACGATCGGCGGGCTGCTCTTCAGGTCACGATTGGACGCAATCCCGGCCAGGATATCCAGCAGCCGCATCGCCACCACCGGCTTGGCCAGGAAGGTATGCGCACCGGCCTGGGTGCAACGCTGGATCGCCTCCGGCGTGACATCGGCGCTCAGCACCAGCACCGGCGTGCGCGGCGCACCACCGGCCTGCATCACGCGCAGTTCCTTCAGCATGTCCAGGCCGCTCATGCCGGGCATGTGCAGGTCGACGATGGCCGCATCGAAATCACTTTCGGCCAATGCATCCAGTACCGCTTCGCCCCCGTTGACGCACAGCACCCGATGGCCGGCCTTCTGCAGCAAGCGCTGCAGCACCATGCGGTTGGCTTCGTGGTCGTCGGCGACCAGGATGTTCATGCTGCGCACGCGCGCGCGATGGCGCAGGAAAGGATCGGCAAAGGCGATCACGTTGCCGTTGCCGGCATCCGGCACGCCTCCGGCCAGCGCCGGCACGGGCGTCGCGGTGGCCTGCGGCAGTGGCGGAGCGAACGGCACCTCGACCCAGAAGCAGCTGCCCCGCGGCGGGTTTTCCTGGTAGCCGATCGCGCCCCCCATGGCCTCCACCAGGCCCTTGGCGATGGTGGTGCCCAGGCCGGTGCCTTCGTGCCGCCGCGCCATGCTGACATCGGCCTGCTCGAAGGCCTCGAACAGGCGCGGGCGCATCGCCGGCGCGACGCCGATGCCGGTATCGATGATGTCGAAGCGCAGGCGAACGCCGCCGTTTGCCTGCGCGCTCACCACGCCGACACGGATTTCGACCTTGCCGTGGTCGGTGAACTTGACCGCGTTGCCAGCCAGGTTGAGCAGGATCTGCCGCAGGTGTCCGATGTCCCCGCGCAGCCGGGGTGGCACCGCGGCGTCGACGTTCACCCGGTAGTCCAGCCGCTTGGCCTTGGCCTGTGGCAACAGGATCAGGCCGATGGCCTGGACCACGTCGCCGAGCGCGAAATCCTCGGCGACCACGCGCAGCTTTCCCGCCTCGATGGCCGAGATGTCCAGCACCTCTTCCACCAGCGCCAGCAGGCTGCGCGAGGACGCCTGGATGGTGTTCAGGCACTCGCGCTGCTCTTCGTCCAGGCGGGTGGTGGCCAGCACCTCGGTCATGCCCGACAGCCCGTTCAACGGCGTGCGGAATTCATGGCTCATGTTGGCCAGGAAACGGCTCTTGGCCTCGCTGGCCCGGCGGGCCTCGGCCATCGCCTCGGTGAGCTGGCGCAGCAGGGTGGAGAAGTACAGCGGCACAGCGGCCAACCCCAGCCACAGGCCGAACGCCAGCCGTGAATTGTCCACCCAGTACGGGGTATACAGCGCGGTACTGCCGAAGCTGATCATCGCCATCGCCACGGCGAGATACAGGTAGTTGTTGCCAAAGCGCATGCCGTTGCCGACGGTCACCCACATCACCACGATGTAGGCCCACGACAACGGTTCGCCCATCTGGATCATGCCGGCGGCGATCAGCCCATAGTCGGCCAGCATGCCAAGGATGCGACGCGGATCCGAACGTTCCGGCCGCCACAGCAGCCAGCCAAACGCCAGTAGTGACAGTGCCAGCCCTGCCAGCACGATCGCCAGCACGCCCTCGTACTGCGGATGCGGCAGCCCATCGCGCATGCTCGGCATCAGCACGTACGCCAGGATCAGGCTGATCAGCACGATGCGCACGACCTGCTGCCCGTGTTCGCTGTCCTGGCGCTGGGCCAGGCGTTGCCGCAACAGGGGCCGCAGCGCGTGCATGGTCACAGGCCCGGGCGTGCCGACGCAGTGGAGTGCTCGGCGCAGATCTGTTCCAGCGCTTCACGCCCACGCAGCAGGGCATCCACCACGCGCGGGTCAAACAGCCGGCCACGCTGGGCGTACAGATAGGCCAGCGAGGCATCCAGCGTCCAGGCCTCCTTGTACGGTCGCGGCGAAATCAGCGCATCGAATACATCGGCCACCGCAACGATCCGTGCCTCCAGTGGAATCGCATCGCCCACCAGGCCATCGGGATAACCGCTGCCGTCGTAGCGCTCGTGATGGCGCAGCGCGACCAGTGCGCCCACCTGGATGAAGCGGTTCTGGCTGCCGCTGAGCAGTTCGTAGCCGATGCGCGGATGGCGGCGCATGGTCGCCAGCTCTTCGTCATTGAGTTTGCCCGGTTTCAGCAGCACGGCATCGGGAATGGCGATCTTGCCCATGTCGTGCAATGGCGCGGCCATCTCGATCAGCTTGGCCTCATCCTCCGGCAGTCCCAGCTGCTCGGCGATCAGGCCGGCCACGCGCGCCATGCGTTCCAGGTAGGCACTGGTGCCCGCGTCACGGAACTCGATCGCCCGCGCCAGCCGCGACAGCGTTTCGCGTTCGCGCTCCTCCACCTCATGCATGCTGGCCAGCAGCCGCTGCTCCAGCGACAGCGCGCGTTGCTTCACGTTCTCCGACTGCTGCCGCAGCTGCAGCAGGTTGTAGCAACGTGCACGCAGTTCACGTGGCCGGATCGGCTTGACCAGGAAGTCGATGACCCCTGCTTCCAGCGCGGCCTGGCGGACCGGCTCGTCCCCGACCACGGTGATCAGGATCACCGGGATGTCGCGATGCTTGGGCAGGCGGCGGAAGCGGCGGGCGAACTCCAGCCCATCCATTTCCGGCATGCGGAAATCCAGCAGCAGCAGATCCACCGCATGTGCTTCGCACCATGCCAGCGCCGCAAGCGGATCGCCGAAATCGTGCACGCTCAGTTCCGGTGCGATGTCTTCGATGACATGGCGCAGCATCGTTCGGGCAGACGTCTGGTCGTCGACGATGACAATGTTCAATGCTGCTTCTGCCTGCTGGTTCGACCACCCTGGAATCCGGGTCGGCGAGGATAACCTGCCATCCCGTACACCTGCACCCTGCATCGGTCCGATTCCCGCCATGCGCACCCCGCCCCCGCATCATCATCGCCAGCACAGGATGCTGGCATTCTGGACGCAACCCGCTGCCTCCCCCTGGGGCAATGGGGCCAATTCAGCCATTGCAGGCCATGGCGACACGATACTCCAGCCCGGCAGGCAGTCAACGTCCCGCGCCCGGCCTGCAAGCGCGGGCCAGCAGCCGATGGAAGGTCAGGCTTCCGGACGCATGTACGGGAACAGCAGCACGTCACGGATCGAACTGCTGCCGGTCAGCAGCATCACCAGCCGATCGATGCCGATACCCAGGCCACCTGTCGGCGCCATGCCGTACTCCAGCGCGCGGATGTAATCGGCGTCGTAATGCATCGCCTCGTCGTCCCCGCCCTCCTTGGCCGCTACCTGGGCCTGGAAGCGCGCGGCCTGGTCTTCCGGATCATTCAGTTCGGAGAATCCGTTGGCCAGTTCCTTGCCGTTGATGAACAGCTCGAACCGGTCGGTGTAGCCCGGTGCATCGTCGTTCGAACGAGCCAAAGGCGACACCTCCACCGGATGATCGGTGATGAAGGTCGGCTGGATCAGGGTGTGTTCGACGGTGGCCTCGAAGATTTCCAGCAGCAGCTTGCCCCAGCCGTAAGACGGCTTGACCCGGATCTTCAGCCGTTCGCAATGGCGCAGCAGCGCGTCGCGGTCGGTGCAGTCGGCCAGGGTGATCTCCGGATTGTGGTGGCGCACCGCTTCATCCATGCGCCAGCGCCGGAACGCCGGGCCCAGGTCGATGGAAACGCCCTCCCACTCCACGACGGTGGTGCCCAGCACCTGCTGCGCCACGTCGCGGATCACGCCTTCGGTCAGGTCCATGATCTCGTTGTACGTGGCATAGGCCTCGTACAGCTCCATCATGGTGAATTCCGGGTTGTGCCGCGTGCTGACGCCTTCGTTGCGGAAATTGCGGTTGATCTCGTACACCCGCTCCAGGCCGCCCACCGTCAGGCGCTTGAGGTACAGCTCCGGCGCCACGCGCAGGTACAGGTCCAGGTCCAGCGCATTGTGGTGGGTGGTGAACGGCTTGGCCGTGGCGCCGCCGGGGATGTAATGCATCATCGGCGTCTCGACTTCCAGGAAGTCGCGGTTGTCCAGCCACGCGCGCATCGCGCGGATGATCTTCGAGCGCTTGATGAAGACCTCGCGCGACTCCGGGGTCACGATCAGGTCGACGTAACGCTGGCGGTAGCGCTGCTCCACGTCGGCCAGGCCATGCCACTTGTCCGGCAGCGGGCGCAGCGACTTGGTCAACAGCCGGATCGACTCGGCCTTGACCGACAGCTCGCCGGTACGGGTACGGGTCAGGCCGCCTTCGATGCCGACGATGTCGCCCACGTCCCAGCCCTTGAACGCGGTGTAGGCATCGCCCAGCACGTTGCCCTGCAGGAATGCCTGGATGCGGCCGGATTCGTCCTGGATCTGGGCGAAACTGGCCTTGCCCATCACCCGCTTGGCCATCAGCCGGCCGGCCACCTTCACCTTGCGGTCGCCGGCTTCCAGCGCCTCGGCTGTCCACGCTTCGGCATCGGCGAATTCGGCCTGCAGCTGGCCAGCGAAATCGGCGCGACGGAAGTCGTTCGGGTACGCGATCCCCTGCCCGCGCAGCGCTTTGAGTTTCTCACGACGCTCGGCGATCAACTTGTTTTCGTCGACGGGGGGGGTATCGGTAGCTTCGCTCATGGATCTGCGGGAATCGTGTAGTGAGGGGGGAGTCTTGCACCCGGCATGGCCGGCCCGCCAGCATACCAAAACCGCCCCACCCCCGGCCTTGGGACCGCCGTAGCGCCGGGCCATGCCCGGCGATGCTTCGCGGAAATCCGCCGGGCATGGCCCGGCGGTCCGGCGCACAGGGAGCGTGCGACAGCCAATGCAGCACGCGTGCCACCAGGTGCCGTGCGTCCTGTTGCAACTGACATGCGTAGGCATCGGACAGGCGCTGGAAGCGTTGGATCAGATCCGCCT
>NZ_JACGXS010000010.1 GCF_014117215.1 Stenotrophomonas tumulicola
GCGCGGGGCCATGCCCCGCTGCTCTTGTTTCCGGCATCGCGCCAACGGCAGCGGGGCATGGCCCCGCTCTACCGATTTTTCTTTGTTTCGCGCCAACCCGTCCCGCCCCACCTTCGACCGGTCCATGCGGCGTCGGGTAGCGCCGGGCCATGCCCGGCGGAACGGGGTGATGGGTGATGGGTAGAGCGGGGCCATGCCCCGCTGCTCTTGTTTCCGGCATCACGCGAATGGCAGCGGGGCATGGCCCCGCTCTACCAGGCTGGCGGCTACCGGCCACCTCTCAGACGCAGCTCTTGCCACCAGCCGCGAGGGGGTCTCACCCGTTCGTTCACCGGCAAATCGCACGGCATGCGATCGATTTGCCGCATAATCAGCAGCATGACCGACGACCGTATCATCGGCGCCGACGCCACCCGCGAGGATGACGCCGTCGACGCCAGTATCCGCCCCAGACGCATGGCCGATTACCTCGGCCAGGCGCCGGTGCGCGAGCAGATGGATATCTACATCCAGGCCGCCAAGGCCCGCGGCGACGCGCTGGACCATGTCCTGATCTTCGGCCCTCCCGGGCTGGGCAAGACCACCTTGAGCCACGTCATCGCCAATGAACTGGGCGTGGCCCTGCGGGTGACCTCCGGCCCGGTGATCGAGAAGGCCGGCGACCTCGCCGCGCTGCTGACCAACCTGCAGCCGCACGATGTGCTGTTCATCGATGAGATCCATCGTCTGTCGCCGGTGATCGAGGAAGTGCTGTACCCGGCGATGGAAGATTTCCAGATCGACATCATGATCGGGGAAGGCCCGGCCGCCCGTTCGATCAAGCTCGACCTGCCACCGTTCACCCTGATCGGCGCGACCACCCGCGCCGGCCTGCTCACCGCGCCGCTGCGCGACCGCTTTGGCATCGTCCAGCGGCTGGAGTTCTATACCGTCGAAGAACTGACGCGCATCGTGCGCCGCTCGGCGAAGATACTGGGCATCGATTGCACCGCGGAGGGGGCAGGGGAGATCGCGCGTCGTTCGCGTGGCACCCCGCGTATCGCCAACCGCCTGCTGCGGCGCGTGCGCGATTACGCCCAGGTGAAGGCCAATGGCCACATCGACCTGGAGGTGGCACAGGCGGCGATGGTGATGCTGAAAGTAGATCCGGAAGGCTTCGACGAGCTCGACCGGCGCTTCCTGCGCACGCTGGTGGACTATTTCGAGGGCGGGCCGGTCGGCGTCGAATCGATGGCCGCAGCGCTGTCCGAAGAGCGCGGCACGCTGGAAGACGTGGTCGAGCCCTACCTGATCCAGCAGGGCTTCCTGGTGCGCACCGCGCGTGGCCGGATGGCCACGCATCGGGCGTATCGCCATCTTGGGCTCAAGCCGAAGGCCGCCCCGGTAGACCTTTTTGCCGAGCAATCCGACAATGAGTGAGCCCCGGTTCAGTTGGCCGACACGCATCTACTGGGAAGATACCGACGCAGGTGGCGTGGTCTACCACGCCCGTTACGTGGCCTTCATGGAGCGGGCCCGTACCGAATGGATGCGCGCGCTGGGCTTCGGCCAGGAGCGCATGCGCAGTGAACACGGGATGGTGTTCGCGGTCCGTGCCATGCAGATGGACTTCATCAAGCCGGCGCGCCTGGATGATGCGCTGGAGGTCACCGCCACGCTGGTGCAGTGCAAGCGCGCCAGCATGGTCTTTGCCCAGCAGGTGGTGCGCGATGGCCAGGTGCTGTTGGGCGCACAGGTCAGGATCGCCGCGCTGGATGCGGGGAACTTCCGCCCGCGCGGCATGGACGATGCCCTGCTGTCCGTGCTCAAGTCCCATGAACAACCCGAACATTCCGAACAACACTGATTGGCAGACTGAGGAACAACGATGATCGCAATGCTTCTGGCCCTGCAGGCCACGGTGGTCGAGGCGCTGCCGCAGGACGTGACCAGTGCCGCCACCGAGACCGCCGCACAGGCGACCCGCAGCGGCATCAACTACTGGGAACTGATGAGCAAGGCCAGCATCCCGGTGATCATCATCGTGCTGCTGCTGCTGGCCGGCTCGTTCATCAGCTGGGTCATCATCTTCCGCAAGGCACGCGTGTTCTCGCAGGCCACCCACGAAGCCGATGAGTTCGAGAACCGCTTCTGGTCCGGCGCGGACCTGGGCAAGCTGTATTCCGCAGCCACCGACCGCAACCGCAGCGTGGCGGGGCTGGAGTCGATCTTCGAAGCCGGCTTCCGCGAGTACAACCGCCTGCGCGACCGCCGCGGCCTGGATGGCCGTGCGTTGCTGGAAGGCGCCCAGCGTGCCATGCGCACCAGCTATACCCGTGAAGTGGACCGCCTGGAGCGCAACCTGGAACTGCTGGCCAACATCGGTTCCACCGCCCCGTACGTGGGCCTGGTCGGCACCGTGTTCGGCATCATGGTGACCATGCACGACATGATCAACAGCGGTGAGCAGGCCGGTATCGCTTCGGTCGCGCCAGGTATTTCCGAAGCCCTGTTCGCTACCGCCATCGGCCTGTTCGTGGCGATCCCGGCGGTGTGGGCCTACAACCGCTTCACCACGCGCGTGGAGCGCATGGCGGTGCGTTTTGAAACCTTCGCCGATGAGTTCAGCTCCATCCTGCAGCGCCAGACCGGCGTAGACGACTGAGCCCACGCGAGGAATCCGCCATGAGTGCCATCGGTCGCCGCAAGCGTCGCAAGCTGAAATCAGAAATCAACGTCGTGCCGTACATCGACGTCATGCTGGTGCTGCTGATCATCTTCATGGTCACCGCGCCGCTGCTCACGCTGAGTTTTGAAGTCGACCTGCCGCGTTCCAACGCCAGGGCGCTGGAAAGCAAGCAGGACCCGATCGTGGTCTCGGTGCGCCAGGACGGCCAGCTGAGCCTGAAGCTGCCCGACGACAAGACACCCAACGCGATGAGCGCGGAGGAAATGCAGGCCCGCCTGGGTGGCATCGTCGCCCAGGACAAGGGGGTGCGCGTGATCGTTGCCGCCGACCGTGCCGTCGCCTACGAGAAGGTGGTGGCCGCGATGGACGTGCTGAAGCGTGCGAACGTGGAAAAGGTTGGCCTGGCCACCGATGCACAGTGACGCCTTGCCACCACCGCGCGACGAAGAGCAGGGCTGGGGCTGGCCGGTTGGCCTGGCGGCGCTGGTCCACCTGCTGGTTGCACTGATCTTCATCGTGGCCTGGCTGTGGTCCCCGCAGCGCAATACCGAGGCCGCCGCTGGCGATCCTGCGGTGCAGGCCGACATGGCACTGTCCAGTGCCGAAGCCTCTGCCGCGCGCCAGGCCCTGCGTCAGTCCGAACGGCTGGAAACGCTGCCCGAACCGATTCCCGAGCCCATCGCCGAACCCGAACCCGAACCCGAACCCGAGGACACCGTGCCGCCACCGCAGCCGTTGCCCGAGCCGCGTCCGATGGATGCACCGACGCCGCAGCAGTCGCAGGCGCAGGAGCGCATCGCCCAGCCGGACAAGGTGGACCAGGATGCGGTCAGCGCCTTGGCCGTCTCGCAGGAGAAAGCCAGGCAGGAGCAGGAAGCCAAGCGTCGCCAGGAGCAGGTCGACCTCACCGAACGCAAACGCCAGGAAGAAGCCGAGCAGAAGGCACGCCTGGCCAGGCAGCAGGAAGCCGACCGCCAGAAGAAGGTGGCCGAGGACGAGCGCAAGGCCAGCGAAGACAAGGCCGAACAGGACAAGCAGAAGAAGATCGCCGAGCTGCGTGCACGCCGCGCACAGGCCGAGAAGGAGGCGACGCTGGCCGAGCAGCGCCTGCGCCAGGTGGCGGCGGCACGTAATGCGGCGGCCAGTGCCAGTGCTGCCGCACAGCCGGCCGGCGGTGCGGGCGGAACCAGCGACGACCTGACGGCCAAGTATGCTGCCGCCATCCAGGCCAAGGTGCAGGACGCGTGGATCCGGCCGGAGAACATCCCGTCCGGCCAGCGCTGCCAGATCACCATTACCCAGCTGCGCGGTGGCCGGGTGCTGTCGGCCAAGGTCGGTGCCAGCTGTCCCTATGACGAGGCAGGCAAGCGTTCGATCGAGGCCGCCGTGCTCAATGCCCAGCCCTTGCCGTATGCCGGGTTCGAGCAGGTGTTCAACCGCGAGCTGATCCTCAACTTCCGCCCGGATTGACCGGGACCCCGGGGTGGGTGCCGGTCGCTGGCCGGCACGGCCTGGACTGGCCGTGCCGACCTTGCTTTCACATGGGCTTGGTTCATGATTGCGAAACCATTCACCCCCGTCCTGCTATCCCTCGTAATGGTTCTTCGACTGAGCATTCCATGAAAAAGATGCCCCGCTGGCTGGTCGCGTTCGCGGCCCTGTTGCTTCCCTTTGCCGCGCTTGCGCAGCAGAAGGGCCTTGAGATCGACATTGTCGGCGGCAGTGCCTCTGCCACGCCGATCACCGTCGTGCCGATGCCTTACGAGGGGTCGGCTGGCGCGCCGCAGACCGACGTCGCTGCCGTCATCCGCGCCGACCTGGACCGTTCCGGCCAGTTCCGTACGCTGCCCGAAGCACAGATCGTCGAGAAGCCGACCCGCGGCGGCGACATCCAGTTCCCCACCTGGCGCGCGCTGAAGCAGAACTACATCGTGATCGGTCGCGTGCTGGACGCCGGTGCCGGCGCCTACCGCGTGGAGTACGAACTGTTCGACGTGCCCAAGGGCGAGCGCCTGCTCGGGCTGGCGATGACCGCGCGCGGCAACGCCATGCGCGATGTCGCCCACCAGATGGCCGATGCCATCTATGAAAAGATCACCGGCGTACGCGGTGCGTTCTGGACCCGCATCGCCTATGTCACGGCCAGTGGCCGTGGCGATGCGATGCGCTATGCGCTGATGGTGGCCGATTCGGATGGCTACAACCCGCAGACCATCGTGCGTTCGGCCGAACCGCTGCTGTCGCCGTCGTGGAGCCCGGATGGCGGCAAGCTGGCCTATGTGAGTTTCGAGCGCGGCAATTCGGCGATCTACATCCAGAACATCTCCACCGGCGCGCGTGAGCTGGTCACCAGTTTCCGCGGCATCAACAGCGCGCCATCGTTCTCGCCGGACGGCAGCAAGCTGGCGCTCAGCCTGTCGCGTTCGGGCAACCCGGAAGTCTATGCAATGGACCTGGGCAGCAAGCAGCTGACCCAGCTGACCAACCACCTGGCCATCGATACCGAGCCGACCTGGGCGCCGGATGGCAGTGCGGTGTACTTCACCTCCGACCGTGGTGGTCGTCCGCAGGTCTACAAGGTCTCCGCCAACGGCGGCAGCGCCGAGCGGGTGACCTTCCAGGGCAACTACAATGCAAAGCCGTCGGTGTCCTACGATGGCAAGAAGATCGTGATGGCGCAGGGCTCGGGCAACAGCTACAAGGTCGCGATGATGGACAGCTCGCTCGGTTCGCCGCGCTGGAGCACCCTGTCCACCGGCTCGCTGGACGAGTCGCCCAGTTTCGCGCCCAATGCCAGCATGGTGTTGTATGCCGCCCGCGAGGGTGGACGTGGTGTGCTGTATGCGGTTTCGGCCGATGCACGGGTGCGCCAGCGCCTGGTGTTGGCCGATGGCGATGTCCGTGAGCCGGCGTGGTCGCCATACCGTACCAAGCGCTAAAAGAGTGTTAATATTTTCATAGTTTTCACCCACTCACCGGTTAGGAGCCTCAAAGGTATCGCCATGAACAAGACCACCCAAGTTCTGCTTGTTTCCCTGTTGTCCGTGGCCGTCCTGGCCGGTTGCTCGAAGAAGGTGAAGGAAGAGCCGGCAGCGCCGGTCGAAACTCCTTCGACGACCCAGCCGGCACCGCCGACCACCTCCGGCCTGTACGGCCCGGGTGACCTGGACACCGACGCTTGCCTGCGCCAGCGCGTTGTCTACTTCGACCTGGACCAGGATGCGGTCAAGCCGGAGTTCCAGGCCATCATGGCGTGCCATGCCAAGTACCTGCGTGACCGTCCGTCCTCGCGCATCACCCTGCAGGGCCACACCGACGAGCGCGGCAGCCGTGCGTACAACCAGGCACTGGGCGAGCGTCGTGGCAATGGCGTGAACTCGGCCCTGGCCGCCAACGGCGGTTCGGCTTCGCAGCTGACCGTGGTGTCCTACGGTGAAGAGCGTCCGGTGTGCACCGAGTCGGCCGAGTCCTGCTGGTCGCAGAACCGTCGCGTCGAAATCGTCTACACCGCGCAGTAATCCATGCGCATTGGCATCAAAGCGATGCTGGTCGTAGCGGCAGCCCTCGTGGCTGCCGCTCCGGCGCACGCACAGCGGCAGAGCCTTGCCGACCGCGTCGGCGCAGTCGAGCAGCAGCTGTACAACAACAGTGCCAACCAGGACCTGTTGAACCAGATCAACCAGCTCAGCCAGCAGGTCCGGCAGATGCAGGGCACGATCGAACAGCTGCAGCATGACAACGCCCAGCTCAAACAGGGCAACCAGGACGCATTCCTGGACCTGGACGAACGCCTGAACCGCCTCGAAGGTGGTGCGGCACCGATGATCCCGACGGCACCCGGCAGCAATGCGCCGCTGCCTCCGGTTCCGGCTGTCCAGCCTCCTGCAGCGGCCACTTCCGAGCGGCCGCCATCGGTCCATGGCGATGCAGGCAGCCTGGCCGCCAGTGGCGATGAACGCACCACCTACAACGTTGCGTTCGATGCACTGAAGGCCGGCAAGTACGATGATTCGGCGCAGCTGTTCCTGAGCTTCCTGGAACTGTATCCGAATGGTGTCTACGCCCCGAATGCGCTGTACTGGCTGGGCGAGAGTTACTATGCCACGCGTAATTTCCCGATGGCCGAGAGCCGGTTCCGTGAGCTGATCTCCCGCTATCCTACCCACGACAAGGCCGCTGGTGGCCTGCTCAAGGTTGGCCTGTCGCAGTTCGGCGAAGGCCAGGTGGACCAGGCCCAGCAGACCCTGGAGTCGGTGGTGACGCAGTATCCCGGATCGGATGCCGCGCGTACCGCGCAGGACCGGTTGCAGTCGATCCAGTTGGGTCGCCAGATCCGCTGACCTTTCTCGATGGATGCTTTTCTGTAGAGCCGGGCCATGCCCGGCTGCTCTCGTTTCAGACCCCCAAGAATGCCGCATGACCATTACCCCCGCCAACGCCGCCGCCACTCCCAGTGAGATCGTCCAGTCGGCCCTGCCGCGGCTGAAGATCACCGAGATATTCACTTCGCTGCAGGGCGAGGCGGATACCGCCGGCTGGCCGACGGTGTTCGTCCGCCTCACCGGTTGCCCGCTGCGCTGCCAGTACTGCGATACCGCCTACGCTTTCCATGGCGGTACCTGGTGGGACATCGATGCGATCGTCGCCGAGGTGCTGGCCCAGGGCGTGCGCCATGTCTGCGTGACGGGTGGCGAGCCGTTGGCACAGAAGCGCTGCCTGATCCTGCTGCAGAAACTGTGCGACGCGGGCCTGGACGTCTCGTTGGAAACCTCCGGTGCACTCGACGTTTCAGGCGTGGACCAGCGCGTATCGCGGGTGGTCGACCTGAAGACACCCGGCTCCGCCGAGATGGCCCGCAACCGGCTGGAGAACCTGCCGTTGCTGACCGCTCGCGACCAGGTCAAGTTCGTGATCTGCAGCCGCGAAGATTACGACTGGGCCAAAGGCATGGTGGCCGAGCATGGCCTGGCCGAACGCACGATGGTGCTGTTCTCGCCCAGCAAGGGGGAGATCACCGCCCGTGAGCTGGCGGACTGGATCGTTGCCGACCGGCTTCCCGTGCGCTTCCAGATGCAGTTGCACAAGCTTCTGTGGAACGACGAACCGGGCCGCTGAAGCAAACGTACCGCTCGCTACGTCCGGGAACCCATCCCTGGATTGTTCCATCCCGGCGCGGGACAGCGTGCTGGCTCTTCTCCCCAAAACCGGAAGTTCTACCCATGAAGAAGGCAGTCGTGCTTCTCTCCGGCGGCATGGATTCGGCCGCCGTCATCGCCCTCGCCCAGGAACAGGGTTTCGCCGTGCATGCCTTGAGCGTGCGCTATGGCCAGCGACACACCTCGGAACTGGATGCCGCCGCGCGCGTGGCCAGGGCGCAGGGCGTGGTCGCGCACAAGACCGTGGACGTGGACCTGCGCAGCATCGGCGGTTCGGCGCTCACCGATGACATCGACGTACCTGATGCGGGCGGCGAGGGCATTCCGGTCACCTACGTGCCGGCGCGCAACACCATCATGCTGTCGCTTGCGCTGGGCTGGGCCGAAGTGATCGGCGCCAACGACATCTTCTGCGGTGTCAACGCGGTGGATTATTCCGGCTATCCGGATTGCCGGCCGGAGTTCATCGCCGCGTTCCAGGCGCTGGCGAACTTGGCCACCAAGGCCGGCGTGGAAGGGGCAGGCATCAGCGTGCACGCGCCGTTGCAGTTCCTCAGCAAGGGACAGATCGTCAGCGAAGGCGTGCGCCTGGGGGTGGATTTCGGCCTCACGGTGTCGTGCTACAACGCCAATGCCGAAGGCGCTGCATGCGGCCACTGCGATGCCTGCCGCCTGCGCGCGCAGGGCTTTGCCGACGCCGGGGTGGCCGACCCGACGCATTACGCCTGACCGTTTGCCCGGGGAGGCGATGGTCGCCGGCCGTCACTTCCCGACACGCCACACCCGGTTCACCCCGCCTGCAAAACAGGGTAGAATGCACGCCCTCCGGTGCAGCGCCGGGGCAGCAATGGGCCGTTAGCTCAGTTGGTAGAGCAGAAGACTTTTAATCTTTTGGTCGATGGTTCGAATCCATCACGGCCCACCATTGCAGGCAACACCATCAAGCGCCCTTGGGCGCTTTTTTGTTGTCTGCAGGGCAGCCTGGCCGCGCCGTCGCAGAATACACATTTCCTGATGTACGGCACCGCGCGCAATGCGCAGCATGGAGTGGCTGAAACCCTGTTTTCAGCCGGGATTGGAGTCCCGATTCCATTTGCTGGATTTCTCTGTTGTTGCCCGCTCCGGGCCCGGCGGAGAATGCATCGTCTTGCCGGCTTCTGCGGCGGGCGATGCGTGGGGATTCCCTGATCCGCCGGTTATTCAGATCCAGCAAATGGACCGGTACTCCAACCCGCATCGCCCGCCACCTCGCATTCCGCCGGTGGCTTCATGCCTGAGAGGATGAACGATGCCCGACCATTTCCTGAGTGGCCCCCGCCTGCACGCCCTGCTGGGCGATGCCATGCACGACCTTCCGCCCGGCTTCACCGAAAAGCTGGAGCGCATGCTGGAAGAAAACGGCACGCCACTGCCTGCGACAAGCCGGGTGGTGCACCTGTCGTCCGCGCGCAAAGGCAAACCGGAGCAGGTGGCAGCCCCCGCCGGCTCCGGTGGTGCGCATGCCACCGGCAGCTTGGTCTGGCTGGCCGCGGTATTGGGTGCAATGCGCAACGTGCGCCAGGAACAGCGCGATGGCGGTGTGCCGTGGGACGTAGCCGAGCAGATGGTAGACGGTCTGCTGATGGCCAGCCAGGTGCTGGCAGCGGAAGCGCAGGATGCGCTGCCGGGGGCCCATTGATGCTGCGACGCGGCCGTCACTCACAGGAAAGCGACGCGCAGCGGATGCCACCCATCGGAATGCCGCGCGTGTCAGTTCCGTGGGAGCTGTCTCACTACGAGCTGACATGGCAGGCGCGTATGGTCGAGGTACGAACGGAGGACAGCACGCAGATGGCGAAGCACGAACGGCAGGACACTTCGGAAATCCGATGGTTGAGCTTCAGGTTGCGTAACGGGCAGTCGATCGCACCGTCCAAGCTGCGCGCGGGCTGGGCGGCGGCAGCGGCCGTGCCGGGCATCTCGGTACGCCGGGAGGACGTGGAAAGCGGGACGGTCGTGTACGCCTTGTACGGCCCCAGCAGCCTCAGCGCGCCACAGACCGCTGAAATGCGCATGCGCCAGTTCCTGATGGATGAGGGCTATACCTTCACCATGGGGACGCTGGGCGCGCGCCACAGCATCCGGCTCTGACTTCCTGTGCCGCAGGCCGGGCCTTGCCCGGCTGGCACGGTCACGCCAGATATCGCGTGAACCAGGCCAGCGTCCGCTCCCACGCCAGTTTTGCTGCTGCTTCGTCGTAACGGGGTGTCGAATCGTTATGGAATCCGTGGAAGGTGCCTGGATAGACGTGCGCCTGATACGTGGTGCCCGCTGACTTCAGCGCTGCCTCATAGGCTGGCCAGGTAGCGTTGACGTTGTCGTCCTTCTCGGCAAAGTGCAGCAGCAGCGGTGCCTTGATCTTCGGCACATCTTCCGGCTTGGCCTGGCGGCCGTAGAACGGCACCGCAGCGTCCAGTTCCGGATAGGCCACCGCCGCGGCGTTGGATACCCCGCCGCCATAGCAGAAACCGGTGATGCCGACCTTGCCGGTGCCCAGGTCCGAGGCGCGCAGGTACTCGATGGCGGCGAAGAAGTCGTTCATCAGTTTCTCCGGATCCACCTGTGCCTGCAGTTCGCGACCGCGCACGTCGTTGCCTGGATATCCGCCCACGGAGCTCAGGCCATCCGGTGCCAGCGCGATGAACCCGGCCTTGGCCACGCGTCGCGCGACATCTTCGATATATGGATTGAGGCCGCGGTTTTCGTGCACCACGACGATGGTCGGCAGCTTGCCGCTGGCCGTGGCGGGTTTCACCAGATAGCCACGCACCTGGCCATGGCCGTTGGGCGAAGGGTAGGTGATGTATTCGGCGACAATATCCGGATCGGTGAACTGCACCTGCTGGGCCAGCGCATAGTCCGGGCTGAGCGAGGCCAGCAAGGTCGTGGCGGCCACGCCTGCCACTGCAAAGGCGGCGGCGCGGTCGAGGAAATCGCGCCGGCTCAGGCGCCCATGCACGTAGCCGTCATAAAGCTTCAGCAGCTCGGGATGGAAATCCTTGGCGGTCAGTCGGTTCATGTGCTGCGCGTCCGGTGGCGGAAGGAGTGCTGAATCTACCACCGGCGCCGAGGTGCCGCGTCAGGCGGCCTGCGGGGCACCTTGTGGATGGTCGCTGCTGGCATGGACGAAGCAATGCCGGACGGCATCCAGCAGTTCGCTCATGCTGTATGGCTTGGGCAGGAAATGGATGCCGTGGTGCAGCTGCGGCAGCACGTCGTGCTGGCTCATGCCGGAGGTGACCAGGATCGGCAGGCGTGCAAAGGCCGCACGCACGCGGTTGGCTATTTCGATGCCGCTGATTCCACCCAGGCAGACATCGGTGAACACCAGGTCGAACCGCTCGCCCGCATTGAGCAGGCCCAGTGCAGCCTCTGCGGAGCTCACGCCGACCACCTCGCAGGCCTGGCTTTCCAGGGTGAGGCGGCTCAGTTCCAGGGTTTCTTCGGAATCTTCCACCAGCAGCACGCGCGGCTGGACATTCTGCTTGGACAACAACATGACGCAATGGCTCCGGACACGGATGGAACGACACCCGCTGGCGCTTTGGGTGCCCCAGCGGCGCGCAAGTATGCTTCGTGCCGGGGTGAGTTCCGTGTGCAGGAATCGAGAAGTTGCCGTTACACCGGCGCCAGGCGGCGACGGCGCGAGCTGCCCGCGCGCCACACCAGCACCAGGGCAAGCGCCGCGGCGCCCAGGCGCAGGCCGATCCCCTGCCAGTTCAACGCGATGGCATCGGGCACGCTGATGACATTCCAGGCCAGGTTCAGCGATACGTGCAGCGCCAGTCCGCTCCACAGCGTGTAGCCGTCCAGGCGGTTCAGCCAGGCGAACACGAAACCGCCAAGTGCGGTGACCGCAAACACCAGCGTGGCCAAGACACCGCCTTCCAGCCCGCCGGAACCGAGCCAATGCACCGCGCCGAACAATACGGCCTGCACCGCGGCGGCGAGCCACCACGGCCAGCCCAGCACGCGATGGGCGAACACGAAACCGAGTCCGCGGAACAGGATCTCCTCTGCCAGCGGAAACAGCAGTGCAAGCATCAGCAGCGACAGCGCATCGATGTCGTTGTTGATGCCACCCAGCCACCACAGTCCCAACCAACAGGGCACGGTGGCCAGCACTACCAGCAGTGGCGCACGCACGCCGTTGCACTGCAGGCCGAGGCTTCGCCGCAGCGAGTGTCCAGGCGCCAGCAGCAGGCGGGCGACCAGCAATGCCACCAGCACGGCAAAAAGGTTGTCCAGCAGGCTTCCGCCGAAGGGCATCGGCAGGGCCGGGATGGGCATGCCGATGTCGTGGGCGATATCGCGTACGGACAGGCCGAGTGCCACGGCCAGCACCAGTACAACGGAGGCGGGCATGGCAGGCAGGCGGGACAGGCGGATCATCGGGGCGTCCATGCGGGGGCGATGGCGCACTATCGCCGCGTTGCAAGCTGGCGCCATGCGCCGGAGGTCCCTGTGCCGATTGTCATGCCTGTTGCCGGTCAGTCATTACCACGCAGTTACAGTGTGGGTTCTTCTTCGTCCAGGAGCGCCAGCGATGCTGTGTCCCGTATGCAAGACCCAGGCGCTGGGCATGTCCGAGCGCCAGGGCATCGAGATCGATTTCTGTCCACAGTGCCGCGGCGTGTGGCTGGACCGCGGCGAGCTGGACAAGATCATCGAACGTTCGGCGTCCGCGCCCGCCGTGCCGCCACCGGCAGTGCCGCCACCGGTCGCGGTACAGCATCGCGATACGCGCCACCTGGGCCAGCGCCAGGATTACAGGAAGAAAAAGAAGGAAAGCTTCCTGTCGGAGCTGTTCGACTTCTGAGTCGATGGTCCGGATGCAGGCATGCTCGCCGGGCATGGCCCGGCGCTACGCGAGGTGTGCATCGCCTGTCGAACCGCTCTTGCGCAGGTCAGCGCGCGACGGTATCTACCAAGGCGCGCGGACTTCGGGGTAATGGAAGGCCTAGAACCACATCCTGACGCCGGCGACCCAGCGCGTGTCGCGCGCGTGGTCCCCGTCCAGGCGGCTGTAATCGGCAGTGTCGCCGAACAGGCGTTCATGGGCGATGCCGATATACGGTGCAAAGCGGCGGCTGAACTCATAACGCAGGCGCAGCCCTGTTTCGACCTTGTTGAGGCCGCGGCCGATGCCGTGCCCGGGCTCGTCGCGAGTGGCCAGCGTAGCTTCCAGCATCGGCTGCAGGATCAGCCGGTTGGTCAGCAGCACCTCGTACTCCACTTCGGCCTTGGCCATCAGTTGGCCACCGGATCCTGCATACAGCGTGGCGGATGTTTCAAACTTGTAGGGCGCCATCCCCTGGATGCCCAGTGCGGCCCAGGTACGCGAATCGGCCGGGCGGAAATCCTGCTTCACGCCGACCAGCAGGTCCCACCAAGGCGAGATGCTGCGGCCATGGAACAACTCCAGGTCGGATGAAACGGTGCGGCCATCGCGGCGCTCGCCCTCGCTGCGCAGCCACAGCCGGTTGATGTCGCCACCGATCCAGCCGCTGGCTTCCCAGGCCTGGCCATTGCCATGGCCGCCGTCCCACTGCTCCAGGCGGTTCACCCGCAACAGGCTGTTGATCGCCGGCGCGTGCTGCATCGCGCCGTGGTCGATGGGCGGAAACGCGGCGGCACGGTCGGCGTCGGTGAGCGCTGGAATCGGCTCGCGGGGGGACTGCGTCGGGGCGTGCAGGGAAGGGTCCATGCGGGAATGATCCATCTTCGGATGCTCCATCGTGGAATGGTCCATCTTCGAGTGGTCCACAGGCGCGGCCTGGTGCGCGGCATGATCGTCATGCGACTGGGCCATCGCCGGCAACGCCAACAGGGTGGCAAGTGCCAGCACGGTCCGTGCCGGGAAGGATTTCGGGCTCATTCTTCGATCCTCACTTCGCGCATCATTCCCGCTTCCATGTGATACAGCAGGTGGCAATGGAAGGCCCAGCGCCCCAGTGCATCGGCGCGCACGCGGTAGCTGCGGCGGGTACCTGGTGGCATGTCCACGGTGTGCTTGCGCAGATGGAAACGGCCCTGCGCGTCCTCCACGTCGCTCCATACGCCATGCAGGTGGATCGGGTGCTGCATCATGGTGTCGTTGACCAGCACGATGCGCATGCGCTCGCCGTAGTTCAGCCGCAGCGGCTCGGCACCGGCAAAGGGGATGCCGTCGAACGACCAGGCGAATTTCTCCATGTTGCCGGTGAGGTGCAGTTCGACATCGCGTCCGGGTTCGCGGCCATCGGGGTCTTCGAACAGGCTGTGCATCGCGGCGTAGGTCAGCACCTGGCGGCCGTTGTCGCGCAGGCCGACGCCCGGATCGTCCAGCTTCGGATCGGTGGCGCTGCTCTGCATGTCCACCAGGGGATTGCCGCGCTCGCTGGCGGAGTGGCGCACCGGGACGGCCGTCGTGGTGCCATGGCCTGCATGGGCAGCGTGGTCCATCAGCATGGCATGGCCGTCCGCAGCACCACCCTGTTCCATCGCGTGGCTGGACATGCCCGCGCCATGCGCCATGCCATGGCCCATGTCGCCCATCGTCAGCAGCGGGCGTGGGTCGCGCAGGGGGATGGGCGCCTGCAGGCCGGGACGCACGGCAAGGGTGCCGGCGGCGAAGCCGGTGCGGCCCATGTCCTGGCAGAAGATGGTGTAGGCATCCTGGCCGCTGGGCTCCACCAGCACGTCGAAGGTTTCGGCCGGGGCGATGCGGAATTCGTCGATGCTGACCGGATGGATGTACTGCCCGTCGGCGGCCACCACGGTCATCTTCAGGCCCGGAATGCGCACGTCGAAGTAGGTCATCGATGCACCGTTGATGAAGCGCAGCAGCACCTTTTCACCGCTGCGGAACAGCCCGGTCCAGTTGCCGGCCGGGGCAGTGCCGTTGACCAGGTAGGTGTAGGTGTGGGCGTTGACGTCGGAGATGTCGGTGGGCGTCATCCGCATCCGGCCCCACATGCCGCGGTCGGAAAGCGCGGCAGCCCAGCCATCGCGGCGTGCGTCGCGGAGGAAATCGGGCAGCGTGCGCTTGTAGTAGTTGTCATGCTCGGCAAGCTTTTTCATGCGCCGGAACAGCGCGCCCGGATCCAGGTCGGTCCAGTCCGACAGCAACACCACGTGTTCGCGGTCGAACGCATACGGCGAAGGCTCGGCCGGGTCGATGATCAGGGCGCCGTACAGCCCTGCCTGTTCCTGGAACATCGAGTGGCTGTGGTACCAGTAGGTACCGGATTGCTTCAGGGTGAAACGGTAGTGGTAGGCCTCCCCCGGGGCGATGCCGTTGAAGCTCAGGCCTGGCACGCCGTCCATGTTGGCCGGCAGCAGGATGCCGTGCCAGTGGATGGAAGTCGGGTGGTGGGCCAGCGTGTTGCGCACATGGATATCCACGGTCTGGCCTTCGCGCCAGCGCAGGATGGGTGCGGGCAGGCTGCCATTGACGGTGATGGCGGGGCGGGTGCGGCCAGTGAAGTTGGCGGCCGATTCGCCGATCGCCAGATCAAGGTGCGATTGGCTCAGCACCTGCGGCGCGGTGGCCAGGCCGCTGCCGGCCGCAGCGAAAGCACGTTGGCTGACGCCGGCAGCACCCAGCCCGGCGACGACACCGCCTGCGGCCAGGCCTTGGACGAACAGGCGGCGGGAGGGCAGGGCAGGCGTGCCCGTGCCGCGGGAAAACGGATCTTTCATGGAAGAGACTCCAGACGCAGGAAAGCACCAGCCTGGGCAGGCCGGCGTCGAGGCGCGCCGATGGCGCGCGCGGTGGAGTCAGGCGATGGGAGGGCGTTGGATGCGTGGCAGTGCGGGCGTGGGACGGCCAAGGTCGTTCGGCGCGGGCACGAAGTGGCCGGCGTAGGCCGCAGGCATCGTCAACTGGCCGGCCATGGCCAGCGCCGGCTGTTGTGCGCAGGAACGCACGCACTCCTTGATCCGGCAGTGCCCATCATCTTCAGGTGGTTGCGCCTGGCGGCCGCTGTCCTCGGCGACCATGTCCGCATGCGCGTGGCAGGGCGGTTCGGCCGCGACGGCACGCTGCAGGTGCTCGCCCGCCATGGCGGCGTTCAGCCCGTTGAGCAACAGGCTGAGCATCAGCACCACGCGCAGCAGGGTGGAGGCAACGGACATGCGTATTACTTTAGCGGGATCGGGCCTCGCTTGCAGCCGCCGCTGAATGGACGATTCAAGCTTGGGGCAGCCCCGGGGCGGGGGCATGGCCTCGTTCTGTGCCTGGCACCGAGGCATGGGACGGGCCACGCCCGTCATTCGCCAAGCGCGACGCCGCAGAAGCAGCGGGCCATGGACGCGCTTTACCCTTCTTCGCGCACCACGTCGATCAGCTTTGGACCGTAACGGGCGAGCTTGGTACCGCCGATGCCGCCCACCCGCGCCAGCTCATCCAGCGAAGTCGGCCGCTGTTCGGCGATGTTGCGCAGGGTGCTGTCGTGGAAGATCACGAAGGCCGGTACGTTCTGCTCGCGCGCCAGTTCGGCACGCAGGCCACGCAGCGCGTTGAACAGTGCCAGGTCCTGCGGCAGCACCGAAAGGCCGCTGCCGGAGCGCTGCGTGCTGCGCTCGCGCCCGCCGCTGGGCGCGCTGTCACGACGCATGCTGATCTGTCGCTGGCCCTTGAGTACATCCCGACTGGCGTCGGTCAGGCGCAGGCCGCCATGGCCGGCAGTGTCCACTTCCAGCACGCTGGTGGCCACCAGTTGGCGGAACACACTGCGCCAGGTGCGGCTGTCCAGGTCGCGGCCGATGCCGTAGGTGCTCAGCTTCTCGTGCCCGCCCTGGCGGATCTTCTCGTTCTCGCTACCGCGCAGGATATCGATCAGATGGCCGACGCCATAGCGCTGGCCGCTGCGGTATACGCAGCTCAATGCCTTCTGCGCCGGAACGGTGGCGTCCCAGGCCGCCGGCGGGGTCAGGCAGTTGTCGCAGTTGCCGCAGGCCTGCGGATACGTTTCGCCGAATCCGGCCAGCAGCACTTGGCGACGGCATTGCATGGATTCGCAGTAACCCAACAGGTGGTCGAGCTTGGAGCGCTCCAGTTGCTTGCGTTCCTCGCCAGCCTCGGACTGTTCGATCATCTGTTTCAGCAGTACCACGTCGCCCAGCCCGTAGCAGAGCCAGGCTTCGGCCGGCTCGCCGTCGCGGCCGGCGCGGCCGGTTTCCTGGTAATAACCTTCCATCGACTTGGGCAGGTCGGTATGGGCGACGAAGCGCACGTCGGGCTTGTCGATGCCCATGCCGAAGGCGATGGTCGCGCACATCACGATGCCGTCTTCGCGCAGGAAGCGGCGCTGGTTGTTGGCGCGCACCTCCGATGGCAGGCCGGCATGGTAGGGCAGTGCGGTGAAACCCTGGCTGCACAGGAAATCGGCAGTCTCCTCGACCTTGCGCCGCGACATGCAGTAGACGATGCCGGCTTCGTCGCGGTGGCTGCGCAGGAAGCTGGTCAGCTGCTGGCGCGCGTTGTCCTTCTGCACCACGGTGTAGCGGATGTTGGGGCGGTCGAAGGAACTGACGAAATGGCGTGCCTGGGCCAGGTCCAGGCGTTCGGCGATCTCGCGCTGGGTCGGCGGATCCGCCGTGGCGGTCAGGGCCAGCCGGGGGATGTCCGGCCAGCGCTCGTGGAGGACGGTGAGCTGGCGGTATTCAGGCCGGAAGTCGTGGCCCCACTGCGACACGCAATGGGCCTCGTCGATGGCGAACAGGGCGATCCGGCTGCGCGAGAGCAGCGACAGGAAGCGGCCGGTCAACAGTCGCTCGGGTGCGACATACAGCATGTCCAGTTCGCCGGCCAGCAGTTCGCGTTCCACCCGTGCAGCGGTCTCCCCATCCAGGGTGGAGTTGAGGTATTCGGCGCGCACGCCGAGCTGGCGCAGGGCTTCGACCTGGTCCTGCATCAAGGCGATGAGTGGGGAGATGACGATGCCGCAACCGTCGCGCAGCAATGCCGGCACCTGGTAGCAGAGCGACTTGCCGCCGCCGGTGGGCATCAGGACAAGGGCGTCATGGCCAGCGGCGACATGCTCGACGATGTCCCGCTGCGGGCCGCGGAAATCGTCGTAACCAAAGACGCGGCGGAGCAGCTCGTGCGCAGGACTGGAAGGCATCCGGCTAGTTTACCCCGGCGGGGCCTCTGCGGCGCCTTGTTGTGCGTCATCCACTGGTGGACCGCCATGGCAGCCTGTTGACGGTCGCGGGTTGGGGGAACACGTCGGGCGGCGCTGCAGCTCACCTTCCTGCCGTCCTGCAGTCGGTCAAAGTGCCGGTCGTATCACGGTGGGAGCGCCAGTTCGCCTATCCGGATGACTGGGACGGCTCAATGATGTGCGCGAGCGCAGGCGGGCGCGACGCCTGCCAAGGTGATTCCGGCGGGTAGATGCAGGGTCCATGATTCCGTACGACGGAATCATGGACTTCCCGCAGGGCGAAGCCCGGAAAGAATTACTGCAACAGCGAGCGCAGCATCCAGGCGTATTTTTCGTGGGTCTGCAGGCGCTGGGTCATCAGGTCTTCGGTCGGGGCGTCGTCCGCATCGTCGGCCACGTCCAGTACCTGGCGGGCGGTGCGGCAGACCGCTTCGTTGGCCACCACCAACTGGCGTACCATCTCACGCCAGTCCGCGCTGTCGGTCAGGCCGGCCTCCTCGGGGATCGAGGTCAGGGCCGCGAACTCGCGGTACGAGCCCGGGGCATTGAAGCCCAGTGCGCGGATGCGTTCAGCGACGTCGTCCAGCGCCGCCCACTGTTCGGTGTACTGGGTTTCGAACATGGTATGCAGCGAGTTGAACATCGACCCGGTGACATTCCAATGGAAATTGTGGGTTTTCAGGTACAAAGTGAATGCATCAGCCTGGAAGCGCGAGAGGCCCTCGGCGATCTTCTTGCGCTCGCCCACCTTGATCCCGATATCGATACCGGGTGCCGACGGTGCTGCTGCTGCCAGCTTCTGCCTGGCGGTCTTCTGCTTCGCTGCCGGGGCCTTGGCCACGCTCTTGGTCTTTGCCATGGGGACGTTTCTCCTTGTGGATGAGATGATCTTCACGATAGACCAGAACTAATGACTGGTCGCTTTCAAAGTTTTAAATGAATCGATTGATGAATCCTATTGAACAAAAGCTGGCGTCTAGACTACGCCAACAGCGGGCAGCACTTGATGACGCAATGAGCCGCGACCGTGGTCGCCTGCTCGGCATGCTGTCGCGTTGGCAGTCCAAGCCCGATGACGCCGGCCTGGCGCAGGCGTTCGAGCAGGCACTGCAGGCGTCGGTGCAGCGCCGGCAGGCGCGCGCGCGCCAGAAGCCGGCCATCACTCTGGACCCGCAACTGCCCATCGCACGTGAAGCCGATGCCATCATCGCGCTGATCCGTGAACATCAGGTGGTCGTCATAGCCGGCGAGACCGGCTCGGGCAAGACCACCCAGCTGCCCAAGCTGTGCCTGGCCGCGGGCCGTGGCCAGGCGGGCATGATCGGCTGCACGCAGCCACGGCGGATCGCCGCGCGCGCCGTGGCCAGCCGGGTCGCGCAGGAACTGAAGAGCGAGCTGGGACAACTGGTCGGTTACCAGGTCCGTTTCAACGACAAGGTCAGCGAGGACAGCCGGATCAAGTTCATGACCGACGGTATCCTGCTGGCCGAGATCGCCAGCGACCGTTGGCTTTCGCGCTACGACACGATCATCGTCGACGAAGCGCACGAGCGCAGCCTGAACATCGATTTCCTGCTCGGCTACCTGAAGCAGCTGTTGAAGAAGCGCCCGGACCTGAAGTTGATCGTCACCTCGGCGACCATCGATACCGGACGCTTCGCCGAACATTTCGACGGCGCGCCGGTGATCAGCGTGGAGGGCCGCACCTTCCCGGTGGAGGTGCGCTACCGCGCGTCGGAAGGTGAAGAGGGGACATCTCCGGATTCGCCCCGTTCCGAGCAGCGAGGCGGGGGCGAGCGTACCGTAAACGATGCCATCGTCAGTGCCATCGACGAGATCACCCGGCTGGATGCGCGCGGCGACGTGCTGGTGTTCCTGCCCGGCGAGCGCGAGATCCGCGATGCGCACCAGTCGCTGGAACGGCGCAAGTACCGCCAGACCGAGGTGCTGCCGCTGTATGCGCGCCTGTCGAACCAGGACCAGGACAGGGTGTTCAACCCGGGCCCGGGCCGTCGCATCGTGCTGGCGACCAACGTGGCCGAGACCTCGCTGACGGTGCCGCGCATCCGCTACGTGGTCGATCCGGGTTTTGCACGGGTCAAGCGCTACAGCCCGCGGCAGAAGCTGGACCGGCTGCACATCGAACCGATCTCCCAGGCCAGCGCCAACCAGCGCAAGGGCCGTTGCGGCCGCGTGGCCGAAGGCATCTGCTACCGGCTGTATGCAGAGGCTGATTTCCAGGCGCGGCCGAAGTTCACCGATCCGGAGATCCGCCGCTCCAGCCTGTCCGGGGTGATCCTGCGCATGCTGCAACTGGGCCTGGGCAGGATCGAGGACTTCCCGTTCCTGGAGGCACCCGATGAGCGCGCGGTCGCCGATGGCTGGCAGCAACTGGCTGAGTTGGGTGCCGTCGACAGCGAACGCCGGATGACGCCGGTGGGCAAGCAGATGGCACGGCTGCCGGTGGATGTGAAGCTGGCGCGGATGCTGGTCGCCGCGCAGGCGGCTGGTTGCCTGAAGCCGATGCTGGTCATCGCCTCCTTCCTCGGTATCCAGGATCCCCGCGAACGCCCGCCCGAAGCGCGTGGCGCAGCCGATACGGCGCACGCGCAGTTCGCCGATGGACGTTCGGAATTCGTCGGCGTGCTGAGGCTGTGGGACGCGTACCGGCAGGCACACGAAGACCTGACCCAGTCCCGGCTGCGCGACTGGTGTGGGCGAAATTTCCTCGGTTTCCTGCGCATGCGCGAGTGGCGCGAGCTGCATCGGCAGCTTCGCCTGCTGTGCGAGGAACTGGGCTGGCAGGAAGAATCCACCGAGGCATCGCTGGCACCCCTGCTGGCCGGCAGCAGCGCGCCACCGGCCACGCGTGATGACGCGACGGCGGTCAAGGCCACGCGCGGACAACTGCATCGTGCCGCGCGCCTGGCCCGCGAGGGCAAGCCGGCCGAACAAGGTCCTGCACCCGTGGCAGCGCGTGCGCAGGCGGACCAGGCCCCGGTAGGCGGCGGTTTCAGCGAGCGGGTGCGTGCCAGCGCTTACCAGACCCTGCACCGCGCGTTGATCAGCGGCCTGCCCACGCAGCTTGGCCATCGTACGGAGAAGGGTGACTTCCAGGCGCCGCGCCAGCGCCGCTTCCTGCCGTTCCCAGGCTCGACGCTGGCCAAGCGGCCGCCGCCGTGGCTGCTGGCGGCAACGTTGCTGGACACCCAGAAGATATGGGGCCTGACCAACGCGGCGATCGAGCCGGACTGGGTGATCGCCGAGCTGCCCCACCTGCTGCTGCGCAAGCACTTCGACCCGCATTGGTCGCGGGCGCAGGGGCAGGTGCTGGCCTCCGAACAGATCAGCCTGTTCGGGTTGGTATTGGCGCCGAAGAAGCCGGTGCATTACGGCCGGATCGAGCCGGCTGAAGCGCATGACATCTTCGTGCGCCAGGCACTGGTCACCGGCGAGATCAACACCCGGGCCGGTTTCGTGGCCGACAACCAGAAGGTGCTGGAACAGGCGCGCGAAGAAGAAGCCAAACTGCGTCGCGCCGGCATCGTCGCCGATGAAGGCTGGCAGGCACGCTGGTACCTGGATCGGGTGCCGGCGGAGATCCACTCCGTTTCCGGCCTGGATGCGTGGTGGAAGGCCCTGCCGCAGGCGCAGCGGCACGGCCTGGCGTGGTCACTGCTGGACCTGCTGCCGGGCGAAGGCAGCGAGCAGGACCGTTTCCCGAAGTACCTGGCGCTGGGCGATGCGCGGCTGCCCCTGCACTACCGCTTCGAGCCAGGGGCGGAGGACGACGGCGTCACCCTGGATGTCCCGCTGCACCTGCTCAACGCGCTGGACCCGGTGCAACTGGGTTGGCTGGCGCCGGGTTTCGTCGCCGACAAGGCCGCTGCATTGATCCGCAGCCTGCCCAAGGCGATGCGTCGCAACTACGTGCCGGCTCCGGATTTCGCCCGCGCGTTCTTCGAAGCGTTCCAGTTGCCGGGTGCTGATGACATCCGGGGTGAGCTCGCTCGCTTCCTGTCGCGGGCGACCGGAGCAACCGTTACCGCGATCGACTTCGACCTGTCCTCGATCGACACGCACCTGCACATGAACCTGCGCCTGCGCGACGAGCACGGCAAGGTGCTGGCGACCTCGCGTGATCTCGATGGTCTTCGTGCGCGGTTCGGCGACAAGGCCGGGCAGGCTTTTGCCGCGCGCGCCGGGCGTGACATGGCGGCCGATGGCCTGCGCGATTTCCCCTCTGCGGCAATCCCGCTGCAGGTTCCCGGCGAAGCCGGCGTACCGGCCTTTCCGGCGCTGGTGGACGAGGGGGACTCCGTGGCCCTGCGCATCTTCGCTGACCGCCAGCAAGCCGCTGAAGCGCATCCGCGTGGCGTACGCCGGTTGCTGGAGATCGGCCTGGCCGACAAGGCCAGGCAGGCCCGCAAGCAATTGCCGGTGTCGCCCAAGACCGGCCTGCTCTACGCTGCCATCGAATCGCAGGAACGCCTGCGCGGCGACATCGTGGATGCGGCAATGAATGCCGTCCTGGCCGAGGGGCTGGGCGATATCCGCGACCCTCAGGTCTTCGCGCAACGGCGTGAGGCAGCAGCCAAGGGCCTGTTCGGTGAAGCGATGGAACGGCTGAAACTCGCCGAGGCGATCCTTTCCCTGGTGGCCGAACTGAAACCAGCGCTGGAGGCGCCGCTGATGGGGTGGGCACGCGGCAACCTGGATGACATGGAGCAGCAACTGGCGTCGCTGGTGCATGCCGGTTTCCTGCGCGAAACGCCGGCCGATGCACTGGCACAGTTCCCGCGCTACCTGAAGGCGATGATCCTGAGGACCGAGCGCGCCAAGCGCGATCCGCCGCGCGACCAGGCCCGCATGCTGGAACTGCATCCCTTCCTGGACGCGTTGGAAAGGGCGCGCGAGCAGGGCCTGGAGGACCGTCCGCAATGGCAGGCGCTGCGCTGGGACATCGAAGAGTTGCGGGTGTCGCTGTTCGCTCAGGAACTCATCGGCCGTGGCGGCATTTCGCCAAAGAAGGTCGCACAGCGGCTGGGTGAACTGCAGAAGCTGCGCTGAGGCGGATCGCGGCAGCGTTGGTGCACAATGGAAGTGTGCCAACGCGACTGGGCGGCAGGCAAGGCGGTTCGCGTGCGGCGGCTGCGTAATGCGCATATTGCCGATTGAAATCGTTCTTGAGGCATCGATCGCTTATTCAGATAACGTGAGCGGGCGCATGGCCTACAGGTGCCTCAGAAATTGATGCTTTGGATGTCGGAGATTTCCCGACGCAGATCAAGGTCAATTTCATGCACCGCCAGACAACATCCCCTTTCCTGCCACGCGTGATCAACGACAGGCAGCGCCGTCTGCTGCTGGGTGCCTTGACTGTGTCAGTGATCGCCCTCGGCGCAGCCGAAGCATCTGCTGCCTCGCCGGCCGGCAATCCGTCGCCACAGTCTCTAACCAAGCCCTTCATCATCGGTGGGTCGGAGGTTGCACAGGGGCGCTATCCGTATGTTGCCGAGTTGACCCTCAAGAGGCAGGGGTCCGATGACGTTCCCTATCATGCCTGTGGTGGCAGTTTGATATCCCCCTCGGTGGTGCTGACCGCCGCACACTGCGTAACGGGCATGGTGGGCAGGCGAGGCGCGGCCTTGGCCACTGATCTGAATGTGGTGGTCAATCGTGCTGACCAGCGCCAGACACATCTGGGACAGGAACGGCGGGTTCGCTACAACGCACGGAACGGTCAGTACGACATCATCATCCATCCACGCTATGGTGAAGGCGGCACCCACGCGTTTGATGTGGCAGTGATCCTGCTCGACAAACCGGTCACGGGTGTGGAACCGCTGAAGCTGCCGTCACCGGGATCGGATGCGATGGAACGCCCGGGTGCCTTGTTGACCGTAGCCGGCTGGGGCAACACGTTCAGCGATACGGGGGTTGATCAGCCCGAGGGGCTACGGTCGGTGCGTGTGCCGGTGGTGGCGTCGTGGGAGTGCAGCTTTGCGTATCCCATGGATAATCCCCGTCCGTCCGGGCGTTTCCAGCCTGGTTCGATGATGTGCGCCGGTGTGCGTGGGCAGGATTCATGCCAGGGAGATTCTGGTGGGCCGCTCTTCGCTGAAGTTCCCGGTACGACGACCGTTGTGCAGGTCGGCGTGGTCAGCTGGGGCAACGGCTGTGGCAAGGCGGGTATGCCAGGAGTCTATGCAAAGCTGTCGGCGCCGGAAATATTCGAGTTCATCTCGGCGTACAGCGGCCAATAGCGGACTGGGCGCAGGCTGCCATGATCCACGGCAGCCTGCGCCCTGCTACTTGACCCGCTTCACTTTGGCGCGGGTGTTGACGCCTGGGATCTGGAGGTACCAGGCGCCGCCGACGCCAGGTGCGATGCTTACTTCTGGATCCAGGCGACGTACGCCGCCGAGACTGGCAGCGTCGGTCTGCTCCCAATGCTGGCCGTTGGCCAACATGTAGATACGGCCCTTCGCAAAGCCATTGAACGCGCCCGGCAGCACGCTGGTGATGGGCTCACGGCTACCGAAGTCAAAGAATCCACGATTCTTGACGATGACTTCCTGCCGCCCTTCCTCGCGCGCGGCTTCCACCGCTTGGGTGGTGGCGGCTTCAACCGTGCCCTGCAACCAATGGTTGAGGCGGGAAAGTTCGTCGGCGCTCAGCTTGTCCAACCCCGCGGCCTTGAACTCGGACGGGCTCATCTCCTGCTGCAGATCACGATCCACCACGCGTTGCGCCGAAGCGGCCAGCGGCAGGGCAAGGAGGGCCAGGGTGCAGGCAAGCAGGCGGGGCGAAGGCAGGGACATGGGCGTTCTCCGATGGATGACCGGCATTGTAGGGCAGGTGGATGCTGGCGCGCGGCCAGCCGGACACCGGGTGGGCCGAAAGCTGAGCTGATCGTTCTTCCCATGAGCATCCCTTTTGCCTATTCCGTGAATCAGGTCGGTGCCTGCATCCGCTGACTTCGTTCAGATGGACCTGTCGGCGTTCCTGCCGATGTCGCGCAAGGGAGGTCGCATCATGCAGCATCCATCTGATCACATCTTCGAGCGAACCCGTTCGATGGCACTGCCCTGGACCGTGCTGGCGGCCGCAGTGCTGGGATGGTCCGCCCACGCCAACGTGGCGATCGCCGCACCGGGCACCGCGCCGGTAAAGCCCATGGTCATCGGTGGAGAAGACGCCTACCAGGGGCAGTTTCCCTATCTCGTGTCGATCCAGCGCCCCGGACAGGATGGAATGGAACATTTCTGTGGCGGGACGTTGATCGGTCCCGCTGCCGTACTCACCGCCGCACATTGCGTCGTCCGTTACACGCAGGGTGAACCGGATCGTGACCCTGCGGACCTTTCGCTGGTCGTCGATCGGGCCGTCCTTTCCGACGCGCGTACCGGCAAGGTCCGTGGAGTGGCCCGCTGGAACGGCACCTACCAGATCCATGTGCATCCTGGTTGGGATGCCAGCAAGGGGACCGGCATCGATGTCGCCGTGGTCCAGCTCGATGCATCGGTCGCGGATGTGCCCGTCATGCGCCTGCCCACTGCCGGCAGCGACGTGCTGGAGCGGCCGGGCACGCTGCTGGTCACGGCAGGGTGGGGCAACATGTCCGGCGATGATTTCCTGCCTGCCACGCAACTGCAATGGGTGCAGGTTCCACTGCTCGCGCCGTGGGAATGCTCATTTGCCTATCCGGGGCCCGACGAGCGCTTCACCTTCAATGCACGGCAGCAGGTCTGTGCCGGCGTAACGGGCAGGGATGCCTGCCAGGGCGATTCGGGAGGTCCGCTGTTCGCGCGCATGCCTTCCGGCGGGCCGGCGGTGCAGGTCGGCGTGGTCAGCTGGGGCTTCGGTTGTGCTCTCACCGGCTTTCCAGGGGTCTACGCCAGGCTGTCCAACCCGGAGACGCATCTGTTCCTTTCGCGGTTCGTCCGCTACTGATCACGATGCCCGCACAGCGCCTCGCCATGCGCTCCCCTCCGCATGAGCAGATGCGTTGCGGTGCCGTGGCGGTGATTGTTACCGGACGGGTGGGGCGCTAGTGTAGGTCGTATCCGTCCCCTTCGTGATCGTAGTGAACCGCGCCTTCGTCCCCGGCCTGGAAGCCTTGTTGAACCGTCCATCGATGGCGGTCGTCCCCGAACTGCTGCGTGCAGCGCTCCTGCAACGCGGGGAGGATGCAGCCTGCAGCCGCGAAGCGGATGTCGGCTGGCCGCTGCTGGGTGCGACGGTCGATGCGCTGGCGCTGTTGTCAGCTGACGAAAGTTCCCTGGTGGCCGCACTGCTGTTCGATCTGCCGGGCCTGCGCGAGGCCATCGACGAACTGCCATTGTCCAACCGCGCCGCCGTCAACGGCCTGCTGGACGGCCTGGATGCCGCCGATCAGGTATGGGCCCTGCATGCCGGACGCGAGGCCGGCCGCAACAGCGAGGGACTGCGGCGGTTGTTGCTGGCGATCATCCAGGACCTGCGCGTGGTGCCGCTGCTGCTGGCGCGGCAACTGGCACGCATGCGCGCTGCCGACGCGCTGCAGGAAGACCAGCGGCGCGGCCTGGCCCAGCTGACCCGCGACATCCATGCGCCGCTGGCCAACCGGCTGGGCATATGGCAGTTGAAATGGGAACTGGAGGACCTTGCCTTCCGTTACCTGGAACCGGACACCTACCGGCGCATAGCCCGGGAAGTGGATGAAACCCGTATCGCGCGGGAACGCTACGTGGAGAACGTCAAGAAGGTGCTGTCGCGCGATCTCGCCGCGCATGGCATCAGCGCCGACGTCAGCGGGCGGCCCAAGCACATCTACAGCATCTGGCGGAAGATGCAGAAGAAGCGGCTGTCCTTCGACCAGCTGTACGACATCCGTGCGGTGCGGGTGATGGTGGACGACGTGGCGGCCTGCTATGCCGCGCTCGGCGTGGTACATGCGCTGTGGGTGCCGGTGCCCAGCGAATTCGATGATTACATCGCGCGGCCCAAGGCCAATGATTACCGCTCGCTGCATACCGCGGTGGTCGGTCCTGAGGGCCGGACCATCGAGGTGCAGATCCGCACCCATGAGATGCACGCGCAGGCCGAGCTGGGCGTGGCGGCGCACTGGAAATACAAGGAAGGTGGCAAGGGGGCGGAGAAGGCGTTCGACCGCAAGATCACCTGGATGCGGCAGTTGCTGGAGCAGGCCCAGGAAGGGCACGCTGGCGAGCTGGCCGGTGCGCTGGATGCGGAGCTGACCGAGGACCGGGTCTATGCGTTGAGTCCGAAGGGCGAGGTGATGGACCTGCCACAGGGCGCCACGCCGCTGGATTTTGCCTATCACGTCCACACGATGGTCGGGCATCGCTGCCGTGGCGCCAAGGTCAATGGCCGCATCGTTCCGCTGGCCTACCGCCTGCGCAGTGGCGACCGCGTGGAGATACTGACCGGCAAGGAGGCTGAGCCGCGCCGCGACTGGCTGTTGCCGGCAGCCGGCTACCTGGCCAGCAACCGCTCGCGCGAGAAGGTCCGCACCTGGTTCCACAAGCTGGACCGTGCACGCAACGTGCAGGCCGGCCGTGAGCTGCTGGAGCGCGAACTCAAGCGCCTGGGACTGGCCCAGGCCGATCTCTCCAGCGTATTGAAGAAATTCCACGTCGACAGCACCGATGACCTGTACATCCAGGTCGCACTGGGCGATACCGGTCCGAACCAGGTCAGCCGCGCGCTCCTGGAAGCCGAGCGTGCGGCCAGCCAACCATCGCCGCCGCCTGCATTGCCGCGGCCCACGGCGCGTCGCGAAGGGCTGGGAAAGAGCAAATTCACCGTCCAGGGCGTGGGCAACCTGCTGGTGCAGCTGGCGCGCTGTTGCCAGCCCGTGGCCGGCGAGCCGATCGTCGGCTATCTCACCCGCAGCCGTGGGGTGACCGTGCATCGCGTCGATTGCGCATCGCTGGCACGGCTGTCGGCCGCCAGTCCGCAGCGCGTGCTGCCGGTGGAATGGGGCCAGGCCGGTGGTGGCTACGAGGTGGACGTGGTGGTCGATGCGGTTGACCGGCGCTGGCTGCTGAAGGACATCACCAACCTGATCGCGCAGGAAGAGGCTTATGTGCTCGACATCCACAGCGACAACGTGCGCGACAGTGGGCGTGCGCACCTGCGCCTGCGGCTGAAGGTCAACGATTTCGACCAGCTGTCGGCGTTGCTGGGGAAACTCGATGCCCTGCCTGGCGTCAGCCAGGCGCGGCGGCTGGGCTGAGTTTCACGCAGCGCGCGCTAGGCTTGGCACATGGACAGATCCCACAGGCCCGGTGGCGAGCAGGGGCACGAGGTGCTGCAGCGCGTGCGCCGCGAGGGACGCTGGTGGTGGCTGCAGGCGCGGCACTTCCGCCGCATCTGGCGCTGGACGCTGCTGGTGGCGGTGGTGCTGTTCGTCGCCCTGGCGCTGCTGCGGCGTCCGTTGGCGGACTGGTTCTGGGATGAGCCGCGCATTGCCCAGCTGGTCGAACAGGGCAACGCTGCGCTGGTGGCCGGGCGACTGGCTGCGGACGATGGAAAGGGCGCGCGGGAGTACTTCCTGGCTGCGCTGGCGCTGGACAATGACCGTGCCCAGGCACGCGATGGCCTGGCCCGCACCGGCATGGCGGCACTGCAGGCCGGCAATGCCGCCCTTGCCGAAGGGGACTTGCCGGCTGCGTCCGACGCCTTGGCGCTGGCGCGGGAACTGCAGGTACCGCAGGCCCAGAGCGATGCATTGGCAGAGCAGCTGCGCCAGCGACGCGTGATTACCGCCGGGCTGGATGTCGTGCTGCAGCGGGCACGCGTGGCCTTGGACGAGGGACGATTGGACGACGATGCTGAAAGTGCCTTGCCGCTGCTGCAGCGCGTGCTGGAACTACGCCCGCAGGACGTGGTGGCGCTGGAAACGCGCGAGGATGCGCTGAGCGACCTGCTGCTGCGTGCGCGCCAGGCAAGCGAGCGCGACGACGTGGCGTTGGCGGCCGACCTGTTGCGCCGGGCACGGGGTTTTGATCCTGGGCATGCGGACCTGCCCTTCAGCCAGGAGACACTGTCGCGTGCACTGGATGGGCGGGTCCGGCGGGTTTCCCGCGCAATCGGCCGCGGGCGGCTGGATGCAGCATTGAAGGCATTGGCCCCCGCGCTGCAGGCTGCGCCGGACGAACCTGGCGTCGTGGCGCAGCGTGATCGCCTGGTGGCGGCATTGCTGCAGGACAGTCGCCGGCTGGCGCGTGGTTTCCATTTCGATCCGGCGCTGGAGCGTATCGACGAGGCTGGCCAGCTGCATGCTGCGCCGCGCGAGCTGGCCCTGGCGCGGCAGGAAATCCAGCGGGCGCGCTCGGCCCGGCAAGCCATGCTGGATGCCGGCACCGTGCCTGGGGCCGGTCGCGAGGCGCTGGTCCGGCTGCTGGAGCGCATCGCCGAAGCCGAGGCGCGTGGCCGTTTCCTGGCCCCGCCGGGCAACAGCGCCTATGACGCGCTGCGGGAGGCACAGGCGTTGGCACCTCGTGATCGCCGCGTCGTGGAGGCAGCCGCCCGGCTGCTGCCAGCCAGCAGGAGCTGTTTCGAGGACGCGCTGCGACAGAATCGCCTTGAGGCGGCAGGGGGATGCCTGCAGGCGTGGCAGACGCTGGCACCGACGGCTGCCGGCCTCGGACCGGCAAGAACCCGGCTGGCGCAGCGCTGGATAGCGGTGGGAAGCGAGCGGCTGGGTGGTGGCGACATGGCTTATGCCGAGACTGCCCTGGAGCGTGCGCGCCAATGGCAGCCGGGGCTGGCCGAGCTGGCCGCTTTCGAACAACGGGTGCGCCAGGCACGCGGCAGTCCAGGGCGTCGCTGAGCTGCGTGCCGGCTCAGTCGAAGAACACCCGACGTACGCTTTCGCGCGCGGCATCGAGCGAAAAATGCGTGGCAACGTTGGCAAGGCCGGCCGATGCCAGCCGATGCCACAGCGTCGCGTCCTGGTACAGGCGCACCACCGCGTCGGCGAAGGCCTCGCTGCCATCGGCGACCACCACGTCCTCGCCGTCCACCAGGTGCATGCCTTCCACTGCACAGGTGGTACCGACCACCGGCTGGCCGTGGGCCATGCTCAGGTTGATCTTGCCTTTGACGCCAGCCCCGAAGCGCAGCGGGGCGATCGCGATCCGGGCACCGTCCATGTGGGGAACGATGTCCTCGACGAAGCCGAGCATGTGCACGCCAGGCTGGGTGGCTGCCAGTGCCAGCAGGCTGTCCGGCGCACCGGCACCGATGCAGTGCAGCTCGATGTCCGGCAGGCGCGCGCGGATGCGTGCGAACACTTCGCCGATGAACCACTGCATCGCATCCAGGTTCGGCGGGTGCCGGAAGCCGCCGACGAATACCAGGTCGCGGCGCTGTTCGAAGGTCGCACCGGTGCCGGCGACTTCATGCAGGTTGGACACCAGTTCCACCCGTACGCCGGGTGCGTCATGGCGCAGTTGTTCGCGTTCTGCGGCACTGACCAGTACGGTCACGTCGCACTGCTGCATCACCGCCAGTTCGCTTGCCCGGGTGCGTTCGGCACTGCGCAGCAGGGCCGGGTCGCCGGATATGTCTGCGCCGCGTCGCTCACGCAGGTAATGCAGGTCCACGGTATCGAACACGCGGCGCGCGCGGGGTGCGAACCGCTTCAGCAGCGGCAGGCACTCCTGCGCCAGGTGGTGGCGCACCATCATCACCACGTCGAAGCGTGGGCCGTGTTCGCGCAGCCAGCCGCCCAGTGTGTTCAGGAACGGCGCGTACCAGACCTCCACGCCGAGCCGTTGCAGGGCTTCGGTGGCGGCGCCGCCATGTTCGCGGCGGGTCGGGACGAATACCACGTGCGCGCCTTCCTGCAGCAACAGCCTGATCAGGTTGAACTGGCGAAGCGAAGCGGAATCGCGCTGCGGCACCGGCACTTCTTCATCAAGCAGCAGCACCTGGCGCTGGCCGCGATGCAGCAGCGCGGGCGAGGGCACGCTGCCCACCGCCGGCTGCAGCGCCAGCGTGGTCGCCCACCTGGCGGCGAATACCTGTTGGTTGCGTACCTGCCAGGCTTTGACCCCGCTGGTGGTGTCGGTGCCGTTGCTGGTGCCTTCATCGTGCACAACGCGGGCGGCAGGCTGCACCAGCGTGCGCAGGCCATGCGCGCGCACCTGGAAGGCCAAGTCGGTGTCTTCGTAATATGCCGGACGGTAGCGGGTGTCCAGGCCGCCGAGCTGGTCCCATAGTGCGCGCGGCAACATGATCGCAGCGCCGGAGCCATAGTCGATGTCGCGCAGGCTGGCAAAGCGTGGATCATCGGCGGATTCGAAACGGCCGTAGCTCCAGCAACTGCCATCGGCGAACACCACCCCGCCCGACTCCTGCAGGCGCCCATCCGGGTACAGCAGCTGCGCCGCTACCAGCCCGGCGTCCGGCTGGTCGGTGAAGGTGCGCAGCAGGGCATCCAGCCAGCCAGGCTGCGGCACGGTATCGTTGTTGAGCAGTACCACGTAGCGCCCACGCGAACGCGCCACGCCATCGTTGCAGGCATCGATGAATCCGCCGTTGGTGGCACGAACCTCGTAGCGCAGTCCTTGGACCTGTGGCAGCAACGTCGTGGTCGCATCGCTGCTGCCGTCATCGATGACCAGTACTTCGCAGGCAACCTGTGGCGGCCAGGCGGCCAGCGCACGCAGGCAAGCCACGGTGTGGTCCACGTGGTTGTAGACGGGGATGACGATGCTCACTACCGGTGCGTCGCTGGCTGGCACCGAAGATGGTGCGCATTCCATCGCTTCGGGTAGCTGCAGTGGGCGCAGTGGAGGGGCGGCGGCGGGGCGTGAATGCACCAGGATGCGCTGCCAGGTGGCGCGCCACCCGCGCATGCGCAGGCTGGCCCAGCTGCGGCGGGCCAACCCCAGCATGCGGTTCAGGTACGAACGGGCCTCGGCCCAGGACATGCTCATCCCGTTGCAACTCCAGCTTAAGCGGAAAAACAGCTGGCGACCCGTCAGCCCTCGGGGCTGGGTTAGACTCGCCGGACTCTACATTCTCGCATCCCCGTGCCCCGACGCTACGATTCCGACGACATCGACGATCACGACGACGACACCGGCAATGCGCCCTGGCGCCGTCGGCTGGTCACCTGGGGCATGGCCGCCGTGGCCTTGGGCCTGGGTTTCGTGATCCCCTATACCGTGTACCTGAACCATCAGGTCACTGCGCGTTTTGGCGAGCTGCGCTGGCAGATCCCGACCCGGGTCTATGCGCGTCCGCTGGTGTTGTTGCCGGGCAAGGCGATGGATGCGGCGACGCTGAAGACCGAGCTGGCCGCATCGGCCTACCGCGACGACGGGGCCGGAAAGTCGGCCTCGACCTATGCGGTGCAGGGCAGCCGTTTCACCATTTCCAGCCGTGGCTACAACGATGTGGATGGCCGGGTGGCTCCGCGCCGGCTGGAGCTGGTGCTGTCCGGCGGCAGCATCACCTCGTTGCGCGACGCCGATTCGCGCACGGCGCTGAAAGCCGCCCGGCTGGACCCGGCGCGCATCGCGACGCTGTATGGCCAGAAGCAGGAAGAGCGCCGCCTGATCCGCATGGAAGAGGCGCCGGACCTGCTGGTCACCGGCCTGCAGGCGGTGGAAGACAAGGATTTCAACCGCCACCATGGCATAGACCTGTCCGGCATCGCCCGCGCGGTCTGGGTGACGGTGCGGTCCGGTGGCCAGGTGCGGCAGGGTGCTTCCACGTTGACGCAGCAGTTGGCCCGCAGTGGCCTGCTGGGCATCGGCAAGGAGCAGACCTTCACCCGCAAGTTCAACGAAGTGCTGTTCGCGCTGATCATGGAAGCGCGCTACGACAAGCGCACCATCTTCGAGGCGTACCTCAACCAGGTCTACCTGGGCCAGCGCGGCAGCCAGGCGATCCATGGCATGTCATCGGGCGCCGAGTTCTGGTTCGGGCGCGATCTGTCGTCGCTGGAAAGCGAACACATCGCCCTGCTGATCGGGCTGGTCAAGGGGCCGTCCTATTATGACCCGCGCCGTAATCCGGAACGCGCGCTGGACCGACGCAACTTCGTGCTGGGCAAGCTGCACGAAGCGAAGCTGATCGACGCCGCCGAATACCAGCGTGCGTTGAAGGCCCCGCTGGGGGTGCCGGAGAGCCCTGGACTGGTGGCGGCCAACCGTTTCCCTGCCTATGTGGACCTGGTGCGGCGCCAGCTCGGCCATGACTATCCGGAATCGGTACTGCAGGGCGCCGGCATGAGCGTGATGAGCGGCATGTCGCCCTCCGCGCAGGCCTATGCCGAAGGTGCGGTGACCCGGACGGTGAAGTCGCTGGAGAGCAAGCGCCGCCCGGAACTGCAGGCGGGCCTGGTGCTGACCGATGTGCACAACGGTGATGTGCTGGCGGTGGTCGGCAGCCGCGACGTCGCCTCGCCCGGCTTCAACCGGGCCATCGAGGCGCAGCGCCCGGTGGGTTCGTTGCTGAAGCCATTCGTCTACCTGCTGGCGCTGGCACAGCCGGATCGGTATTCGCTGGCCAGTTGGGTGGATGATTCCCCGGTGACGGTGCAACTGGGCCGCAACCGCAACTGGTCGCCGGGCAATGCGGACAACCGCAGCCATGGCACGGTACGGCTGATCGATGCACTGGCCCATTCCTACAACCAGGCCACCGTGCGGCTGGGCATGCAGGTGGGGCCGGAACGGGTGACCCAGCTGATCCATGTGCTGGCAGGCCTCAAGGCGGAGTCCAATCCGTCGGTGATCCTGGGATCGACCGACCAGAGCCCCTATGCGATGGCGCAGCTTTACCAGTTCCTGGCGTCCGGCGGCGAGATCCAGCCGCTGCATGCCGTGCGTGGGGTGCTTGATCCGGAAGGCAAGCTGCTGACGCGCTACGACAAGACCCCGGCGCCCGCGCAGGAAGGCGACTCCATCGCCGCCAACCTGATCAGCATCGGCCTGCAGCAGGTCGTCTCCAGCGGCACCGCGCAACGGCTGAATGCAGATGGCCTGGGCAGGCTGCAGCCGGCTGGCAAGACCGGCACCTCCAACGATGGGCGCGATAGCTGGTATGCCGGCTATACCGGCGATCATCTGGCGGTGGTATGGATGGGCAATGACCAGAACGAGCAGACCGGCCTGTATGGCGCCACCGGCGCGATGCGGGTGTGGTCGGGGATCTTCTCGCGCCTGCCCAGCGCGCCGTTGCGGGTAAGCAGCAAGGGCGTGGACTGGCAGTACGTGGAGGCCAGCGGTACCAATGCCACCGACGAGGGGTGTCCGGGCGCGCGACGGTTCCCGTTCGTGGTCGGCTACGCCCCGGCCTATGCGCCCTGCGCGCCGCCTGCGGCAGGGCCGGATGAAGGCGACCAGGGCGGCGGCGGTTGGCGCAGCTGGTTCGGGCTGGAGCCCAAGCCGGCGGCGGCCCCGGAACCTGCGACCCAACCCGCGCCATCGACGTCTTCAAGGTGATTGCCATGAAATTCGCTTCCCTGCACCGTCTCCTCGTTCCGGCCGTGGCGTGCGTCGTCCTGGCCGCCTGCGTGAGCAGTGCACCGCCGATCGCCACGCCGGTGGATGCAACGACCGCCGCGCAACGCATGGCGGCCGTGGAAGCCGCTGCCGGTCCGGACGACAAGGAGTTGTCGGTACAGCCGCTGCGCGATCCGCAGGTGGATGACCTGCGTCAGGGCGCGCAGGCACAGCGCCAGTCCGGTGACCTTGCGGGCGCAGCCGCTCATCTGGACCAGGCGTTGGAAATCGTTGCGGAAGATCCTGCGGTGCTGCAGGAGCGTGCCGAAGTGGCATTGCTGCAGGGACAGTGGGCGATTGCCGAACAGTTCGCGCGCAAGGCGATCGACCTGGGGTCGAAGACCGGCCCGCTGTGCCGCCGTCATTGGGCGACCATCGAGCAGGCCCGGTTGGCGCGGGGTGAAAAGGAGAACGCGGTGTCCGCGCATGCGCAGATCGAAGGCTGCACGGTGCCGGGGATCATGCGCTACTGACCGTCGAGCGGCGCAGCCCCATCCGCCAGCCGCGCATGGAAAAAGGCAGGGCGGGTCCATGACCCGCTGCCGTTGGCGCAATGCCGGAAACAAGGGCAGTGGGTCATGGGCCGGCTCTACCCATCCTCCATTCCCGCCATTCCGAACCGGTATCCTGTAACGCTTCGATGAAGCCCGATCTTGTCCATGCCAGCCGCGAGGCGCTGAGCGAAGGCGGGGCACTCGCTTCCCACCTGGATGCGTTCGTGCCGCGCCCGGCGCAGCTGTACCTGACCGAAGCCATCGCCGACACCCTGCAACAACGCGACCTGCTGCTGGCCGAGGCCGGCACCGGCACCGGCAAGACGTATGCCTACCTCGTACCGGTGCTGCTGTCGGGATTGAAAACCATCATTTCCACCGGCACCCGGGCGCTGCAGGACCAGTTGTACCACCGTGACCTGCCGCGCGTGCGCCAGGCCCTGGGCACGGGCCACCGCAGCGCGCTGCTCAAGGGTCGCGCCAATTACCTGTGCCGCTACCGCCTGCAGCAGGCACGGGGCGAACCGCGTTTTTCCAGCCCGCAGCAGGCTGCCGAGTTCCAGCGCATCCTGGCCTGGTCCGGGCGCACCCGGCACGGCGACATGGCCGAGCTGGACGCATTGGCGGACGATTCGCCCCTGCTGCCGATGGTGACCTCGACCGTGGACAACTGCCTGGGGCCGGACTGTCCCTTCTACGAGGACTGTTTCGTCGTGCAGGCACGCCAGCGCGCCCAGGCTGCCGACGTGGTGGTGGTCAACCATCATCTGCTGTTGGCCGACCTGGCACTCAAGCAGGATGGTTTCGGCGAGTTGCTGCCGGGTGCACAGGCTTATGTGATCGATGAAGCGCACCAGTTGCCCGAACTGGCCGCGCAGTTCTTCGGCGAGGGCTTTGGCATGCGGCCGTGGCAGGAGCTGGCGCGCGATTGCCTTGTTGAAGCGCGCAGCGTTGCCGGTGCACAGGCCGCGCTGCAGATGCCGGTGGCGGGCCTGGAGCAGGCGTTGGCCGAGCTGCGCAGGGCGATGGAAGGGTTGCCGCAGCGAGGGACGCAATGGCGTGCGTTGACGGTGCCTCAGGTACGTGATGGATTCGATGCGGTGATGAGTGCGCTGCACGTCCTGCTGCAGGTGCTGGAGACGCTGCGCGAGGCGGCGGCTGGACTGGATGCCTGCCATGCGCGCGCGCGCGAAGCTGTTTCCCGGCTGTCGCGCTGGCTGGGCGATGATGCGCCCGTGCCGGATTTCGATGCCGAGCCCGAGCAGCAGTCCACGTCCAGCGACGTGCTGTGGTACGAACTCACGCCGCGTGGCTTCCGCTGCCAGCGTACTCCGATGGATGTTTCCGCACCGCTGCGCGAGCATCGCCAGCGCAGCCAGGCTGCCTGGATATTCACCTCGGCGACGCTGACGGTAGGTGGAGGTTTCGAGCACATTGCACAGCGCCTGGGCTTGGATGATCCGCGTACGCTGGTACAGCCCAGCCCCTTCGACTGGCCACGACAAGCCCTGTGCTACCTGCCGGCGGGATTGCCGGATCCGGCATCGCGCGGATTCGGTACGGCGCTGATCGCCACGTTGCGGCCCGTGCTGGAGGCCTCGCAGGGGCGGGCCTTCCTGCTGTTTGCCTCGCATCGCGCGCTGCGTGAGGCAGCCGAAGCGCTGCGTGGCGCCCCGTGGCCGATGTTCGTGCAGGGCGAGGCGCCTCGCGCGACGCTGCTGCAGCGTTTCCGTGAATCCGGCAACGGCGTGCTGCTGGGTTCGGCCAGTTTCCGCGAGGGCGTGGACGTCGTGGGCGATGCACTGAGCGTGGTGGTGATCGACAAATTGCCGTTCGCCGCGCCCGACGACCCGGTGTTCGAAGCGCGGCTGGATGCCATCCGCCAGCAAGGGGGCAACCCGTTCCGCGATGAGCAGTTGCCGCAGGCGGTGATCGCGCTGAAACAGGGGGTCGGTCGGCTGATCCGCAGCGAGACCGACCGCGGCGTGCTGGTGCTGTGCGACCCGCGGCTGCTCAACCGGGGCTATGGGCGCGTATTCCTCGAATCGCTGCCGCCGTTCCGGCGTACCCGTGAGCTGGCCGATGTGCAGGCCTTCTTTGCGCCACAATGGCCGCTGTCGGCCCCTGCCGGGGAGATTCCACCCGGTGCCTCATTTCCCTTGTTCTGAATTGAAACAATGAAACTGCTCGCCTTTGAACTGTCCACCGAAGCCTGCTCGGTCGCCCTCCATGCCGATGGCCAGGTGCTGGAGCGCTTCGAGATCGCGCCACGCCGCCATGCCGAGCTGGCGTTGCCGTGGGCGGAGCAGTTGATGGCCGAAGCCGGTATCGCCCGCTCGCAGCTGGACGCGATCGCGTTGGGACGCGGGCCGGGGGCATTCACTGGTGTCCGGCTGGCCATTGCGCTGGCGCAGGGTATCGCGCTGGCATTGGACCGGCCGCTGTTGCCGGTATCCACGCTGCAGGCATTGGCGATGCGTGCGCCGGATGATGCAACGCAGATCCTGGCGGCCATCGATGCACGCATGGGCGAGGTATACGTAGCCCGCTACCAGCGTGTGGATGGGGTGCCGCGGTTGCAGGATGCCGAACGGGTATGTCCACCGCAGGCGATGGAAGTGGCTGCCGGCGTGCGCTGCCATGGCGTGGGCACCGGCTTTGCCGCGGCCGATGCTGCGCTGGTGGTGCAGCTGGGCGATGCGCTGCTGGGCGTGGACGCCACGGCGCTGCCGCGGGCGTCGGACGTGCTGGCACTGGCGTTGCCGGGACTGGCGCGGGGCGAGGGCATTGCGCCCGAGCGCGTGGAGCCGGCCTACCTGCGCGACAACGTGGCGCTGACGCTGGTGGAGCAGCAGGCACTACGGGCGTCCAAGGCGAAGTAGGCGGTCGAAAAAGAAAAAGCGGTAGCGCCGGGCCATGCCCGGCGGAAACACATCAGACCTCATTACCCCATTCCCGCCGGGCATGGCCCGGCGCTACCCCGCCGCATGGACCTGTCGACGTGTCCCGCCGACGCAGCCCAGCCAGCCAACCCTTTACTCGTCGCGTAGTTCGCCGCCGGGCAGGAACGCCCAGGTGCGGGTGACCTGCAGGATGTCCACCGCATCGTCGGTTTCCGGCAACGGCGGAAACGGTTGCGCCAGGCTGATCACGCGCAACGCAGCTTCGTCCAGCAACGGCGTGCCGCTGGAGCGCAGGATGCGGCTGCTTTCCACGCTGCCATCGCGCCGCACGCCCACGGTGATCACCACCTGTCCACCCAGGCGACGCTGGCGGGCTTCGTCGGGATAGTTCAGGTTGCCGACACGTTCGGCGCGGTCCACCCACGCGCGCAGGTAATTGGCCCATGCGTATTCATGCGTGCTTGCCGACACGAACTTGCGGTTGGGTCGCTTGGCGTATTGCGCGGAACGCAGATGGACCTCGGCGGCCAGGCGCGCCATGTCGGCGTCGTGCTGCTCGCGTGCGTCCGGTACGGCATCCGGTCGTGGCTGCTCGGGTATCGGCCGGTTCTGCGCCAGCGCAACCTGGTCGATGCCGTTATGGCTGCTGACTACACGGGCCTGCGGTGGCGGCGGCGCTGCGGCATCCCGGCGCTGCTGCGGAACCGGACTGCTGCCGGGAAGCGCCTGCGGCACGATGCCGGCCTGGGCGTCGCGCGGGCGCATCGCCTTGTCATGCTCGCCGCCGCCCATCTGGTTGGCGGCAGCCAGGAAGTCAGCTTCCTTCGGCGTCAGTGCGGTGCGGGTCTGGCTGAAGATCACATCCAGGGTGGGCACCAGCGGTGCGTCGCCGCGCACGGCAAATCCAACGCCGAGGATCAGCAGCGCGTGCAACGCCACCGACAGTGCCAGCGTGGCCCCAAGGCGCTGCGACTCGCGGGCCGCGGTTGGCAACGGCGCCACCGTGCTCATGCAGACAGGCCGGCCTCGAGCGCGTCGAACAGGTTGCCGGCGATGTTCAGCCCGAACTGCGCATCCAGCTCACGCACGCAGGTGGGGCTGGTGACGTTGACTTCGGTCAGGTAGTCGCCGATCACGTCCAGGCCGACGAAACGCATGCCGCGCCGTTTCATTTCCGGTCCCACCTGTGCAGCGATCCAGCGATCGCGCTCGCTCAGCGGGCGGCCTTCGCCGCGGCCACCGGCGGCGAGGTTGCCGCGGAATTCGTCGCCCTGCGGAATACGCGCCAGGCAGTAGTCCACCGGCTCGCCGTCAACCAGCAGGATGCGCTTGTCGCCTGCGCTGATGTCAGGGATGAACTTCTGTGCCAGGGCCAGCTTGCGGTCGCCGTCGGTCAGCGTTTCCAGGATCACATTCAGGTTCGGATCACCGGTGCCACTGCGGAAAATCGAACGCCCGCCCATGCCGTCCAGCGGCTTCAGCACGGCCTGGCCGTGTTCCAGCACGAAGGCCTTGAGGGCTTTCGCATCGCGGCTGACCAGGGTGGGGGGGCAGCATTGCGGGAACAGCAGCGCGGCGAGCTTCTCGTTGAAGTCCCGCAGCCCCTGCGGGTTGTTGACGACCAGCGCGCCGGCCGATGCCGCCACGTCCAGCACCTGGGTGTCGTAGATGAACTCTGCGTCCACCGGTGGGTCCTTGCGCATCAGCACGATCTGGCCGGGGCCGAAATCGGTCCGGCTGAAGCTGCCAAGGGTGTACCAGTCGGCCGGGTCGTCCCGGACCTGCAGGGGTGCGGTCTGGGCCACCGCACGGCCGCAGTCCAGACTCAAGCCACCCGGTTTCACGTAATGCAGGGCATGGCCACGGCGCTGGGCTTCCAGCAGCATGGCGAAGGTCGTGTCCTTGGCGATCTTGATGTGGGCGATGGGATCCATCACCACGATGACGTTCAGCGGCATGGGGGCACCTTTCAGGCAAGGTGCTGATGGTAGCGGCTCTGCCAGTGGCGTGCCCGTCCCCGCTGGCGCAACGCTGCGTGCGACCGGTGCGCGACGGGGGGCGGACGGGGTGGTCAGAGCGGAAAGTGATCGCCGAACTTGCTGGCGGCAGCGCAAGTGCGATATAGATACGCCTTCGCAGCGGCACCGACCGAAGTGCCGCGCATGGGGAGCGGTAATGACTGAGAACATGACTGCGGGCGGGGAGCTCGCAGGACTCCGGGTGATGGTCATCGATGACTCGAAGACCATCCGCCGGACGGCGGAAACGCTGCTGAAACGCGAAGGCTGCGAGGTGGTCACCGCTACCGACGGCTTCGAGGCGTTGGCGAAAATCGCTGACCAGCAGCCGCAGATCATCTTCGTGGACATCATGATGCCGCGCCTGGATGGCTACCAGACCTGTGCGCTGATCAAGGGCAACCAGCTGTTCAAGGCCACGCCGGTGATCATGCTGTCGTCCAAGGACGGCCTGTTCGACAAGGCACGTGGACGCATCGTCGGCTCGGAACAGTACCTGACCAAGCCATTCACGCGCGAAGAACTGCTGGGTGCCATCCGCACGTACGTCAACGCCTGACCAGGGGGGAAAGGCAAAATGGCTCGTATCGTCCTGATCGAGGATTCACCGACCGACCGTGCGGTGTTCGGCCAATGGCTGCGCAAGGCCGGCCATGAAGTGCTGGAAGCAGACAACGCCGAAGACGGCCTGCAACTGGTGCGCGACCACGTTCCCCAGTTGGTGCTGATGGACGTGGTGTTGCCCGGCATGAGCGGTTTCCAGGCCACCCGCGCGCTGGCGCGGGACGCGGCCACCCGGCACATCCCGGTGATCATCGTCAGCACCAAGGCGATGGAAACCGACAAGGCCTGGGGGCTGCGCCAGGGCGCGGCCGATTACATCGTCAAGCCGCCGCGCGAGGAAGCCCTCATCGCGCGGATCAACGAACTGGTGTCCTGATGCGCTCTCCTTTCGACATCCTCGAGGCCTATGAACGGCGCAGCCTGGCGCACGCGGTACAACTGCCCGAACGGCAGTTCGCCCAGGACCTGTGGCGTGGCGTCGGTTACCGGGTCGGTGCCCGGCGGCTGGTGTCCGATTTCCGCGAAGTGGTGGAAATCGTCCCGATGCCGCCGGTGACCCCGGTGCCGCGTGCGCAACCTTGGCTGCTGGGCGTGGGCAACCTGCGCGGCAACCTGTTCCCGGTGGTGGACATGAAACTGTTCCTGGAAGGCAGCCGCACCGTGCAGCAGGAAGGCCAGCGCGTGCTGGTGATGCGCCAGGCCGGCGGCGACGTGGCGCTGACCATCGATGAACTGTTCGGACAGCGCAGCTTCGAGCTGGACCAGGAGGTCCCGGTCGGAGACCTGGCAGATGGCCGCTATGGCCATTTCGTCGACCGCGCCTTCCACGCCGACGGCCACGACTGGGGCGTTTTCTCGCTTTCGCTGTTGTCGCGGACCCCTGAATTCCGGCAGGCCGCGGCCTGAAGGCCGCCCGCCGTTCCTGCATTCGCTTTGAACATCGAGGTTGAACGATGAGTACTGCTTCGGACTCCAACAGGGCCAGCAAGCTGCGCCTGGGTGGCACCAACGCATGGTTGATCCTGCTGCTGCTGTCGATGGCGCTGTTCGGCCTGAACACGGGCGTGGCCACCTGGCAGGGCAGCCGGCTGGCAGACGCCAGCACCAAGGCCGCCGACCTGCAGGTGCTGTCCCAGCAGCTGGCCAACCAGGGCCGTGAGGCGGTGGCAGGCAACGCGCAGGCGTTCACCGCGTTCAAGGCCACGCGGAACGCGATCGATGCGCACATGGCCACCCTGCAGGGGCGCTACGGCAAGGAGCCCGGCGTCAGCGCGCCGATCGCCAAGCTGTCGGCCACCTGGGAACCGCTGGGCCAGAGCGCGGCACAGCTGGTGTCCAGTGAACCGGCGGTACTGACCTTGGCCGGGCATGCCAATGCGTTTTCTGGTGCGATCCCCGGCCTGCAGGCGCAGTTGAACGAAGTGGTGCGGGCGATGAGCGCTTCCGGCGCGCCCGCGTCGCAGATCTACAGTGCGCTGCAGCAGGTGGTGGTAGCCGGTTCGATGGCGCGCCGCATCACCGAAATGCGTGCAGGCGGTTCGGCCGCTTCGTCGGCTGGCGATGCGCTGGCGCGTGACATCACGGTCTTCAGCCAGGTGCTGGAAGGCCTGGGCAACGGTAACGAGGAACTGGGCGTGGTTGCCGTGAAGGGCGCTGCCGCCTTGGCCGCGCTGGAGCAGTCGCAGCAGCAGTGGACGGCGATGAAGGCCGATGCCGATGCGATCCTGGCCAGCTCGCGCCAGCTGTTCGCCGCGCAGGCTGCCGCTGCCAGCCTGACCGCCGGTTCGACCGGGATGCTCACCGACAGCAAGGGACTGTTCAACGCGTTCTCTTCGTTCGGTTCGATCAACGATACGAGGCTGTTCCCGAATTTCTGGATCGGCGTGGGCTCCGGCCTGCTGTCGCTGATCGCCATCATCGGCTTCGTCAGCACCTCGGTACGCGGTCGTTCGCGCGAGCAGGAACTGCGCTACCAGACACAGGTGGAGTTCAACAGCCGCAACCAGCAGGCGATCATGCGCCTGCTGGATGAAATCAGTTCGCTCGGCGAAGGCGACCTCACCGTGAAAGCGTCGGTGACCGAAGACATGACCGGCGCGATCGCGGACGCGATCAACTACGCCGTGGATGAGCTGCGTCATCTGGTGACCACCATCAACGACACCTCGGCCAAGGTTGCGTTGTCGACCCAGGAAACCCAGGCCACCGCGATGCAGCTGGCCGAAGCGGCGGGCCACCAGGCCAACCAGATCACCACCGCATCGGACCGTATCGGCGAGATCGCGTCGAGCATCGAACAGGTATCGCGCAACTCTTCCGAATCGGCCGAGGTGGCGCAGCGCTCGGTGGTGATCGCCGCCGAAGGCGCCGGCGTGGTGCGCGAGACCATCCAGGGCATGGACCAGATCCGCGACCAGATCCAGGAGACGTCCAAGCGCATCAAGCGCCTGGGTGAATCCTCGCAGGAGATCGGTTCGATCGTGGAACTGATCAATGACATTTCCGAACAGACCAACATCCTGGCATTGAACGCGGCCGTGCAGGCGGCCTCGGCAGGTGAGGCCGGCCGCGGTTTTGCCGTGGTGGCCGACGAAGTGCAGCGCCTGGCGGAACGTACCTCCGGTGCTACCCGGCGCATCGAGAACCTGGTGCAGGCGATCCAGGCCGACACCAACGAGGCGGTTACCTCGATGGAACAGACCACCGCCGAAGTGGTGTCCGGTGCGCGCCTGGCCGAAGATGCCGGCACCGCGCTGACCGAGATCGAGCGCGTGTCCAATGCGCTGAACACCCTGATCAAGAACATTTCCGTGGCTGCGCAGCAGCAGTCTTCCGCCGCCTCGGACATCACCCGGACCATGGGCGTGATCCGGCAGATCACCGGCCAGACATCGCAGGGCGCGGGCCAGACCGCCGAGTCGATCGGCCACCTGGCACAGCTGGCCGCCGACCTGCGTCGTTCGGTCGCCGACTTCAAGCTGCCGGCATAAGCAGGCGGCGCGAAGGAGCAAGGATCACCTGATGAAGCATCGTCATTATTCCCGCCAACAAGCCGCCCGTGCACGTCGTTGCAAGGCCGTGGCGGCGACCGGAGCCCAGCCATGAGTACCCTGCGCGACGCAATGAGCCACGCCGCCCTGGGCTGGGTGAAGCCGGAGCTGGACGAGACCCTGCGCCAGGTGCGCAACGAGGTCGAGTATTTCGTCGAAGCGCCGTCCGATACCAGCCGCATGCGCTTCTGCGCAGGCTACCTGCACCAGGTGCAGGGAACCCTGCGCATGGTCGAACTGTATGCCCCGGCGATGGTGGCCGAGGAGCTGGAGCAACTGGCCGAAGCCGTGGGCGCCGGCGAGGTGCTGGACCGCGACGAGGCCTGTGCCACCTTGATGCGCGGCAGCGTGCTGCTGCCCGATTACCTGGAGCGCCTGCAGAACGGCCATCGCGACATTCCCATCGTGCTGCTGCCGCTGCTCAACGATATCCGCGCCGCGCGTGGTGCGCCGGGCATCAATGAAAGCGTGCTGTTGGCCTTCGCCCCGGAAAGCGTGGAAGCCAGTGAAGCCGAACTGGACCATGCCCGGGGCAGCCTGAGTGGGCGCAACCGCGAGCTGCTGGATACCGTGGGCAGCGCGGTGAAGGAAGAGCTGCTGCGGATCAAGGACGCGCTGGACCTGCACCTGCGGACGGAGGGACAACCCCGGCAACTGCAGCAACAGGTGGATGAGCTGGGCGCGGTAGGCGATACGCTGGCAATGATGGGCCTGGATGTGGCCCGCAACGTCGTGGTGCAGCAGCGCGATGCGCTGCGCGCCGTCGTCGAAGGCCAGCAACAGATCGACGAAGGCATGTTGCTGGACGTCGCCGGGGCACTGCTTTACGTCGACGCATCGCTGGACGACCAGGTCGCGCACCTGGGCGCGGCCGGAAGCGGCGAGGATGACCCGGCCGCTGCCGAGACCCGGCGGACGCTGGAAATCCTGGCGCATGAAGCGATCGCCAACTTCACCGTGGCGCGCGAGCATTTCGTCGCGTTCATCGAAACCAACTGGAACCATGACGAGCTGCGCGAAGTGCCGCGGCTGCTGGGTGAAGTGGGCGGCGCGCTGCGCATGCTCGACCTTGCCACGCCGGCTGGCTACCTGGGGGGCGTGCAGCGCTACATCGACACCGAACTGGTTGCCCGCCAGCGCGTGCCCAGTGGGCGCCACCTGGACACCCTGGCCGATGCCATGGCCAGCCTGGAGTATTACCTGGAAGCACTGCGCGACCGCCGCCCCGGGCGCGAAAGCATCCTGGACATCACCCGCAGCAGCCTGGAGGCGCTGCATTACTGGCCGCTTCCCGTGCATCAGGCCACGGTGCCTGCGGCGACCGCCGCAGCGGCTCCGGTGGAAGAGGTGGAGGCGCCGGTACTGCGCGAAGCGCTGCAGGTTCCACCATTGCCGCCGGTTGGCTGGGACGCGTTGGAACTGACGCCATTGGCTGCTGCACCGGCGCAGGTTCCGCCACGGCTGCCAGATGTCGTGTTCGAGCCAGCAGGACCTGCCGACGACGAGCGGGCCGACATGTCCGCCGATTTCGATCCCGTTTCGGCCGAGGATGTCGAGGCTTCCATCGCCACGACGGTGGCGCCGATGCAGTGGGTGGATGCCGACGTGCCGCCGCTGCCCGTGCAGGATGGCGCGGATGTCGCCACCGATGGGCTGCTGGTCATTGACGAAGGTGTGTTCGATCCGGTCCTGGCCGAAGCCGATGTCGCCCTGGATGGCGGTGAGGCGATCAGCTTCCATTTTGATGAAAGTGGCATCACCCACGCCGATGACGTGCTGTCGCTGGACACGATGGAAGCCGAGGGGGTCGAGGTTCCCGCAGGCTTCGGTGCACTGGACGTGGCTGGCGAGGCCGGCCAGGACGATGCCGATGCCGATGCGCACTTCTTCGCCGAGTTGACGGCGGCGGCGGCGACGTTCGATCCGGATGCCGCACAGGCCGATGCGACAGCGGTGCACGAAGCCGCCGCGTCGCCGACAGCGGCGGCCGTCGTGCCGCCTGCCACGTGGGTGGCGGGCTTCGACGAACAGGCCGAGAACATCGACCAGGACATCCGGGACGTGTTCCTGGAGGAGTTCGACGAAGAGCTGGAGAACCTGGGCAACCTGCTGCCTGCATGGCGCATGCAGCCGGACAACATGGATCGGCTGCGTCCGATCCGCCGCGTATTCCACACCTTGAAGGGCAGTGGCCGCCTGGTCGGCGCACGCACGCTGGGCGAGTTTTCGTGGAAGATCGAAGGCATGCTCAACCGGGTGCTGGAGGGCATGCGTCCGGCCTCGGCGGCGGTGGTTGCCGCAGTAGAGCAGGCCTACCAGGCCCTGCCCGAGCTCAACGCCGCTTTGCGCGGCGGGTCGCCGATCAGCACCGATCTACAGGCACTGCAGGCCATTGCCGACCGCGTTGCGGCGGGCGAGGAAACGTTCCATGTGCCGCTGCCGACGACGCCGGTGGAGGCACGGGCCGGCCAGGAAGCGGCTGACCCGCCGGTGCGGGATGCCGCAGCGGCGACGGAAGAGGCTGAAGGCACGCCAGCCGATATCGACAGTGTGCTGCGCGAGATCCTCGAAGCCGAGGTGGATGCGCACATGGTCACGCTCAATGCCTGGCTGCGGCAGGCGCAGGCAGGGCCACAGCCGGTAAGCGATCCATTGCTGCGTGCCGTGCACACCATGAACGGCGCGTTCGCGATGACCGACGTGCCCGAGATCACCCTGGTGACCGGCAGCGCGGAGAGTTACATCAAGCGCGCGCTGGCTGCCGCCGAGTTGCCAGGCCAACCCGCTGTCGACGCATTGGCCGCCACTGCCCGGGCCATCGAGGCGACCATGCTGGCGCTGCAGGCCGAACAGCCGCGCGTGCCATCGCAGCAGGCATTGGCCGACCGGCTGCAGGCGCTGGCAGCCTCGCTGCCAGAAGCACAGTGGCCTGCGTTCGACGAGATCGAAGAAATCGAAGATGTCGAGGAGGTCGCAGACGCCGACGCGGCTGCGGATGCCGAAGCAGTCGAAGCAGTCGAAGGCGCTGGAGAGGCTGGAGGGGTCGGGCAGGTCGAAACGACGGACGACCTGCAATTGCAGGTCACCGGCACTGTCCTGGAAGAGGCCGTCGCCCCGGAGGTTGATCCGGCGCCTGTCGAGTTGACTGCCGCTACCGATCTGTCCGCGTTCCTGGTGCCTGCAATGCAGGAGGGCATCGGGAATCCATGGGCTGGCAGCGCGCAGCCGGACGTAGCTGACGTTGAGGAAACGGTGGACGCGCCACGGGCCCACGACAGGCTGCCTGCGTCGTTCGATGTGCAGCTCACCGGTGCCGATGACCTGTCGCGATACGTGGACGATGCCATCGAGGCCTCGCTGCCAGGCGACGATGCGCAGGCCCAACCGGGCGTGGTCGCTACCGGGCCGACGTCGACGGGCGGTGCGGATGAGTCGTGGTCCGGACCCGATGCGGCCGACGCCGATGCCGACGATGCGCAGGAGGCGTTCCCGGACGTACCGTCGTTCGGGAACGCATTGTCACTGCAGCAGGCGCTGGAGGAAGGGCTGCATGTGGTGGAAGAGAGCGCGTCAGATGACGAGGCGGTGCATGTAATTGGCGTAGGTGGCCAGCAGCAGCCGGCCGAGGCCGATGCCTTCGCCGAAGAGCCTGCCGACGATGCGACCGATGCCGTTGAGGCACCCGGCGAGGCGTTCCGCCAGCCCTATTTCGAAATGGAAGTGCCGATCGCCCACGAGGCCGTCGATACCGGCGTGGCCGCCATCGGACAGTCGCCAGCGCCTTCTGCGTTGGATGCCGATGTGCTGGACTTCACCGTGTTCGACCGTGAGCTGGTCGACATCTTCGTGGAAGAAGGCAAGGACCTGCTGGACCATTGCGATGGCCTGATCCATGAGCTGCGTGCCGCGCCGGATGACCGCGACGTGCTGGCCGGCCTGCAGCGCGATCTGCATACGCTGAAGGGCGGTGCGCGCATGGCGGGCATCAACGCGATCGGCGACCTGGGACATGGCATCGAGTCGGTGCTGGAAGCGGTTGCTGCAGGGCGTACGCGTCTTGAGCGCGGTGACGTGCAGTTGCTGGAGCGCGGCTTCGACCGGCTGCATCGCCTGTTGATCCTGACCGGCGAACACCGCCAGGTGCAGCCCGCCGATGACCTGGTAGCTGCATTCGATGCCCGCACCCACGGACATGACGGTGGCGGAAGCAGCGCGGGCGAAGGCGATGTCCTGCCGGCAGGTACCGCTGAACTGATGGCCAGCGTGCCCCTGTCGGCGCCGTTGCCGGTGGACGCCGGCGCTGACGAGGAAGGCACGCAGCGTCCCCAGCAGGAGCAGGTGCGCGTGCGTGCCGACCTGCTTGATCGGCTGGTGAACCATGCCGGTGAGGTGGCGATCTACCGCTCGCGGCTGGAACAGCAGCTGGGCGCGTTCCGGGGCGCCATGGGCGAACTGGAACGTACCAATGCGCGCCTTCGCGACCAGTTGCGACGGCTGGACCTGGAAACCGAAGCGCAGATCGTCGCCCGCTACCAGCGCGAACAGGAACAGGCCGACCAGGCATTCGATCCGCTTGAGCTGGATCGCTTCTCCACCCTGCAACAGCTGAGCCGTGCACTGAACGAATCGGCAGCCGATCTCGGCGGCCTGCAGGGCGTGCTGGACGATCTGTCGCGGCAGTACGATTCGCTGCTGCAGCAGCAGTCGCGGGTAAGTTCGGAACTGCAGGATGGCCTGATGCGCGCGCGCATGGTGCCCTTCGACGGGTTGGTGCCACGGCTGCGGCGCGTGGTGCGCCAGGCCGGCGCGGACACCGGAAAGCAGGTGCACCTGACGCTGGAAGGCACACACGGCGAGCTGGACCGCAACGTGCTGGACCGGATGGTCGCGCCACTGGAGCACATGCTGCGCAACTCGGTGGCGCACGGGCTGGAATCCGCCGAGCAGCGTCGCGCCGCCGGCAAGCCGGAAGAAGGTGAAATCTCGCTGCGACTGCAGCGCGAGGGGTCCGAGATCGTGCTGGAAGTCGCCGACGATGGCGCTGGCCTCGATCGCGATGCCATCCGCCGCCGCGCACTGGAGCGCGGCCTGATCCACGCGGACGCGACGCTGGCCGACGATGAGCTGGACAACCTGATCTTTGCTGCAGGCTTCAGCACGGCCGACCAGCTCAGCCAGTTGGCTGGACGCGGCGTGGGCATGGACGTGGTCCGCAATGAAGTGCGCCAGCTTGGCGGCAGCGTGGACATCCACTCGGTCCGTGGCCAAGGGGCGCGCTTCACCCTGCGCCTTCCGCAGACGCTGGCGGTCACCCAGGCAGTGTTCGTGCAGATCGGCGATACGACGTTCGCGGTGCCCGTGGCCTCGGTCAGCGGCATCGGCCGCATCTCGCGCGAACGGTTCGAGGCCGGTGACAGCAGTTACCGCTACAGCGGCGAGGACTTCGCGCTGCATGACCTGGGCAGCCTGGTCGGCCAGGCACCGGCACGCGCCGAAGGGCAGGCGCAGGTACCGCTGCTGCTGGTACGTGCCGGTGACCTGCGTGCTGCCGTGGCGATCGACCAGGTGCTGGGCAATCGTGAAGTGGTGGTCAAGCCGGTCGGCCTGCAGATCGCCTCGGTGCCGGGCATCTACGGCGCCACCATCACAGGTGATGGGCGCGTGGTGGTGATCCTGGACGTGGCACCGCTGGTGCGCCGGTTCGTCGCCAACCCGCACCGGCCGCTGCCGGCGCCCACGCAGGAACAGCAGCGCCAGGTTCCGCTGGTGATGGTGGTGGACGATTCGCTGACCATGCGCAAGGTGACCGGGCGGATCCTGGAACGGCACAACTTCGAAGTCAGCGTCGCCCGCGACGGCGTGGAAGCACTGGAACGGCTCGACGAGCGCGTCCCGGACCTGATGCTGCTGGACATCGAGATGCCGCGCATGGACGGCTATGAGCTGGCGACGGCGATGCGTGCCGACCCGCGCTATCGGGACGTCCCGATCGTGATGATCACCTCGCGCAGTGGCGAAAAGCATCGCCAGCGTGCCTTCGAGATCGGCGTGCAGCGGTATCTGGGCAAGCCGTACCAGGAGCTGGACCTGATGCGCAATGTGTACGACCTGCTGGGGATTGCCCGTGTCCGTGAATGATGCAAACGCCATCCCGGCGGTGGCCCTGCTGGCACGCAGCGGCCCAGCGCGTGAACGGTTGCGCGAAGCGCTGGCGCAGGCCGGCGTGGCACTGGTGCTGGAAGAAGACCCGGCTTCGCTGGATCCGGCCACCTTGCTGGCCGCTGCGCCACAGGCCGTGGTGATCGCGCTGGAGCCTGCGGTGGAAGACGCCCTGGAGCGGCTCGATGTGGTGCTTTCGTCGCCTGACTTCACGTTGGTATTCGACGAAGCTGAGCTGGCCGCGCGCCGCGAAGGCTGGGAAACCCAACGTTGGGCCCGCCATCTTGCCGCCAAGCTGCATGGCCATGCGCAGGTGCTGCCACCGGGCGCGGAGGTTGAAGAAGTGGTGCTGCCGGAACCGGGCCTGCCTGCCACGCCTGCCGAGCTGCACGCCGAGGCGCCCCTGTCGTTCCATCTGGACGAAGCGGCCGATGCGGCCGGGCAGCTGCCCGGCGACAGCCTGTACCTGCCACCGGAACCGGATACGCCAGCGGTGCCGGCTTCGTTGGGCGACCACAACAACTGGTCGTTGATGGACGAAGTTGCAGGCGCCGATGCAGGTGCATCGCCCGTTGCAGCGCAGTCGCCGCTGCCTGCATTCGATGTTGGGGGATTGTCGCTGGTGGAGATGGAACCGGCGCCGGGACCGCGAGGCGGCGCCCGAGGTGCCGTCGTGGTGCTGGCCGGCATCGGGGGGCCGGACGCACTGCGTCGTCTGCTTGGCGCGCTGCCTGCACGCCTTGGCGTGCCGCTGCTGGTGAGCATTCCACTTGACGGCGCGCGCTACGGCAACCTGGTCAAGCAGATGGCGCGTGTGTCGCCGTTGCCGGTGGAACTGGCGGAGCCCGGTTCGGACGTGCTGGAAGGGCGGGTTTACATCCTGTCCGACGACAGCGCGCTCGGCATGCGCGACGAGGGCCTGTACTTCCATTCGCATGCACACGGCCTGGAGCTGTCCACGCTGCCGGCTGCCGAAAGCGCGGTGGTGGTGCTCAGTGGTGCCGACCTCGGTCGTGTCGGGCATGTGCTGGACCTGGCCGAAGCCGGTGCCTGGGTTGGCGGCCAGGTAGGCGATGCCTGCTATGACCCGGCCGCAGCCACCGCCGTGGTGGCCGCTGGCATGTTCGCAGGTGAACCGCAGGAGCTTGCGCAGGCGATCAGCGCACGCTGGGCACTTCCGGAACAAGGGGAATCGCAGTGAGCTACACCAGCAATGATGAAATCCGTGGCGTCCTGATCCAGTCCGGCGCCGAGCGCGTGCTGTTGCCCAGCGCCACCGTGGCCGAAATGATGGCAAAAGCGGTGGTGGAGCCGACGGCCGATGGCCCCCGATGGCTGCTCGGCGAACTCGTCTGGCACGGCTGGAACGTGCCGCTGGTGTCCTTTGCGCGGTTGTCCGGGCTGGGCGAGGAGAGCATTGGCGCCAACAACAAGGTGGTGGTGCTGAAGTCGCTTGCCGGCGATGCACGGCGCCCCTATTTCGCCTTGCTTACGCAGAGCTTCCCGCAGCTGATTTCGGTGCCGCGCGATGGCCTGCTGGCCGATGCCTCCGAAGAGACGCTGCCCGACAGCGTGCACATGCGGGTGCTGCTGGGCGAACAGAGCGCGTTGTTGCCTAACCTGGACGCGCTGGAACGGGCGCTGGATACGCTATAGGGCGCAGGCGCCGGGCATGGCCCGGCGTTGCCGGGCCGGGTTCAGCCCAGGTCTCCCAGCCGCGCCTGCAGTGCAGCGATCGCGGCCAGCCCTGCGGTTTCCGTGCGCAGGATGCGCGGACCCAGTTGCAGGCCCTGGAAGCCCGCTTGCTCCAGTTGCCCGCGATCACGCGGCGACCAGCCCCCTTCCGGACCGATGGCAATGACGATACCGTCCGCTGGCGCTGCATCCAGGGTGGACAGGCGCTGGCTGCCGAGCGGGTCCAGGGTCAGCCGCAATGCGTTGCCGGGCAGCATGGACATGGCCGTGGCCAGCGCGGTGGGGGCTTCCACCAACGGGATGGCAGCACGTCCTGATTGTCCGCAGGCGGAACGCACGATGCTGTTCCAATGCGCCACGCGCTTCTCCGCCCGGGCGCCGTCGAGCCTGACCTCGGTGCGCTCGGCGTTGACCGGCACGATGGCGGCCACGCCCAGTTCGGTGGCCTTCTGCAGGATCAGGTCCATCTTCTCGCCGCGCGCCACGCCCTGCAGCAGGGTGATGCGCAGGGACGATTCGCGGTCCACCGCCAGCGACTGGTCGATGCGGACCTGGGCCTCGCGCTTGCCGGCCGCGACCACGGTGGCAGCGTAGTCATGGCCATCGCCGTTGAACAGGACGCAGCCATCGCCCTCGCGCAGGCGCAGGACCCGCAGCAGGTGGTTGGCGGTATCTTCCGGCAACGACAAGGTCAGCCCCACCTGCAACGGCAGGTCGACGGGACAACGGGTCACGCGCATGCGGTGGTCTCCGGGAGGGGGGGCGGGCGCCGGCAGGCCAGCACGGAAACGTCCTGGTCGTCGGCGTCCAGCGGGGAGGGCGGTGGGTCTGCTAGCATCTTGGGCTCATGAACATGTTGCTGCCTCCGCCCATTCTATCGGCCCGCACGGGGATTCCCGCATGAGCCGCCCGCTTCCCATCATCCATCGCATCACGGACGAGGAGAACGGGCCCTTCCAGCGCCAGCACCTGGACCTGGAGTTCTCCAATGGCGAACGCCGGCGCTTCGAGCGGCTGGTCAGCCGTGGCCATGGTGCGGTGGTGGTGGTGCCGATGCTGGATGAGGACACCGTGTTGCTGGTGCGCGAGTATGCGGCCGGCATGCACCGTTACGAACTGGGCTTGGTCAAGGGACGCATCGATGCGGGCGAGACGCCTGAACAGGCCGCCGACCGGGAACTGAAGGAAGAGGCTGGCTACGGCGCGCGCCGCGTGGACGTGCTGCGCGCCATGACCCTCGCCCCTACCTATATGAGCCACCAGTCCTGGCTGGTGGTGGCGCGTGACCTGTATCCGGAACGGCTACCCGGTGATGAACCGGAAGAGCTGGAAGTGGTGCCGTGGAAGTTGTCGCGGCTGGACCAGTTGATGCTGCGCGAGGAATTTTCCGAAGGCCGCTCGCTGGCGGCCCTGTTCATCGCGCGGCAGTGGCTGGAACAGGGCGCATGAGCGGCCACGCAACAGGGCCGTATGCCCATCGGCCGTGGACGGCATGACCCACGTGCGCATCACCAATGACCTGCGGGAAACCGTCATTGCCATCGCACAGGATGCAGCTGCGGCGATCATGCAGGTCTACGCTGCCGGTTTCGACGTCATCCTGAAGGACGACGACAGCCCCGTCACCGCCGCCGATCTTGCCGCGAACCAGTGCATCGTCGACGGTCTGTCGCGGCTCACTCCGGACCTGCCGATCCTGTCGGAAGAATCGCCCCTGGTGGACTGGGAGACGCGTCGTCACTGGGGAGCCTACTGGCTGGTCGACCCGCTCGACGGGACGCGTGAGTTCATCAAGCGAAATGGCGAGTTCAGCGTCAACATCGCACTGGTCTACCAGGGCGCTCCGACGTTCGGCGTGGTGCTGGCACCGGTGACCGGGCTGGCATGGCATGCCATGCGCGGCGAACAGGCCTATCGCCGCCAGGGCCTGCACGACACGGTGCTGCGCACCCGGGTGCCGGCGCAGGCGCCGTTGCGGGTGGCGGCCAGCCGTTCGCACCGCTCGCCCCGCACGCAGGCGCTGCTGCAGCGCATGGGCGATATCGAAACCGTGGCGCAGGGCTCGTCGTTGAAGTTCTGCCGCATTGCCGAGGGTGGCCTTGATGTCTATCCGCGGCTCGGCCCCACCAGCGAATGGGATACCGCGGCGGGGCAGTGCGTGCTGCATGCTGCAGGTGGGGTGGTACTCTCGGCCGCGACGGGCAAGCCCTTCCGCTACAACCGCCGCGAGAGCCTGCTCAACGGCGATTTCATCGCGCTTGGTGACGGCCGGCTGCCGTGGCGCACCTGGATGACCGATGCTGAAGAGGAACGTTGATGATCGAAATCGAGGCCGCTGACCAGTTGGGGCGCCTGTTGGCGATCATGGCCCGCCTGCGCGATCCACAGGCGGGTTGCCCGTGGGACCTGGAGCAGGATTTTTCCACCATCGCCCCCTATACCATCGAGGAGGCGTACGAGGTGGCCGATGCGATCGATCGCGGCGACCTGGACGACCTCTGCGACGAACTGGGCGACCTGCTGCTGCAGGTGGTGTTCCATGCGCGCATGGCCGAAGAGCAGGGTGCTTTTGCCTTCGCCGACGTGGCCCGCACGATCAGCGACAAGATGGTACGTCGGCATCCGCATATCTTCGCCGACGCGAGCGCGGACGATGCCGAAGAGGTATTGCGCAACTGGGAGGCGATCAAGCGCGAAGAACGCGCTGCCAAGGGGGAGGCCGATACCTCGGCGCTGGCTGGCATCTCACGGGGGCTGCCCGAATGGCAGCGTGCCATGAAACTGCAGTCGCGCGCTGCCAGGGTCGGCTTCGACTGGCCCGGTCCGTTGCCGGTGCTGGAAAAGGCGGCCGAAGAACTGCAGGAACTGCGCGAAGAATTCGAGCGCGGCGACATTGCCGGCAACCAGGAACGCCTGCAGGAAGAGCTGGGCGACCTGCTGTTCGTCTGTGCCAACCTGGCCCGCCATGGCGGCATCGACCTGGGCGCTGCACTGCGCGGTGCCAACCACAAGTTCGAGCGCCGTTTCCGCACGATGGAAGCACGCGCGGCCGATACCGGCATGGCATTGTCCGCACTCGACCTGCAGGCCCAGGAAGCGTTGTGGCAACAGGCCAAGGCCAGCGAAAAGAAGGGATGAAGACCTTCGCGCTGTTCATCGTCACGGCATTGGCCGAGATCATTGGTTGCTACCTGCCGTGGATGTGGTTGCGCAAGGGCGGCAGCGTGTGGCTGCTACTGCCGGCTGCCGCCAGCCTGGCCCTGTTTGCCTGGCTGTTGACCCTGCATCCGACCGCCAGCGGGCGCGTGTATGCCGCCTATGGCGGCGTCTACATCGGTACCGCATTGATGTGGCTGTGGCTGGTCGATGGCATCCGGCCCAGTCGTTGGGACCTGCTGGGTGTCACGCTGTGCCTGGTCGGCATGGCCGTGATCATGTTCGGTCCGCGCAGCGCAGGCTGATTCCTGGTAGGGCGGGTCCATGACCCGCTGTCTTTCGTCTCGGCACCGCGCAAATGGCAGCGGGTCATGGACCCGCTCTACCCGGTCCATCCGTCAGCGCGCCTTGCATCCCAGCATCTCCAGGTCGATCGCATCGGCCATCCGCGCGTATCCTTCGTCATTGGGATGCAGGTGGTCACGGGTGATGCCCCCGGGCAATGACTCGGGCCGCGCCGGATCACGCAGGGTCGCATCGAAATCCACCACCGCATCGAATCCGCTGTCCTTGCCGCGCGCCCAGGCATTGATGGCGGTGCGTGCCTGCGCCGAGACCGGCTCATAGCGTTCGGAGCCGCCAAAAGGAGTCAGCGTGCCGATGTAGGCGCGCGCGCCGTGCGCATGCAGGCGGGTGGCGAGCTGCCGGTAGCCAAGGATCATGTCATCGGCGTTGCGGCCGGGCAGCGGATCTGGCCCGCCGCCGTGGCGGATGTCGTTGATGCCTTCGAAGAGGATCACCTGGTCGGCATCGGCCACCGCGATGACATCCCGGTCCAGCCGCGCCAAGGCGCTGTGGCTGCGGCCGTGGTCGAGCAGCTTGTTGCCGCTGATACCCTGGTTGAGTACCACGAAGCGATCCGGACAGGCCTGCTGCAGCCGCACGCCAAGGCGCTCCGGCCACTGCTGGTGCATGCCGCGGCTGGCGGTTGCGCCTTCGGTGATCGAATCGCCCAGTGCCACGATCACCGAAGGGCGATCCTCGCGCTGCACCAGCACCGCCGAGATCACGTTCTGCCGATAGGACACCGCTACCTGGTCACCGACGCCGGGTTGGCGACCATCGACCACGCGCAGCGTGGTGCGCCGCACTGCCGGCCGTGTCGGCTGCGGGAAGAAGGCGGTGACGCTCACTTCCTCCATCGCCGCTGCCTGCAGCGGCAATGGATCGCTCAGCAACGCAGCGCCGACCGGGACCTCGATGACAGCGCGCCCCCCTACCAGTACCGGCATGGCGGTGCCGCCGCGACCTTGCACGCGCAGGGTCATGTCCTCCACCCGCAGCGTCGCAACACCCAGTTCGTTGCTGATGCGCAGGCGCACCGCATCGGCTCGGCTGCCCAGCCGCATGTCCTGGCGCACGGTCTGTGCGGCGAACTGCACGGGTGCCTGCGGTGTTCCATCCAGGCGGTCCGGGGCGGGAGAGGCTGTCCATGCGGTGACCCATATGGGTTCGGCGATGGCAGCCGGGGCCGCAAGCGCGGCCCCGATGGCGAAGGGTAGGGCAGTGAACCAGCGCAGCATGGCCGAGCCTCCAGGTCAGGAGAAGAAAGTGCCGCCGTTGACGTCTACGTTCGCGCCAGTCACGAAGGCCGCCGCGTCCGAGGCCAGGTACACCGCCACATCGGCCGCTTCTTCCGGACGACCCTGGCGGCGCAGCGGTGTACCGGCTGCCACGGCAGTGCGCACTTCCGGCTTGGTGAACTCATCATGGAAGCGGGTGGCGATCATGCCGCAGCACAAGGCATTGACGCGGATGCCCTTCGGGCCGAGTTCCTTGGCCATGGCGCGGGTGAAAGTCATCACGCCAGCCTTGGCGGTGGCGTAGATCGATGCACCGGGACCGCCGCCATCGCGTCCGGCCTGCGAGGCGAAGTTGACGATGGCGCTGCCTTCGCCCATGTGCGGCACGACTGCATGCGTGGTGAGGTAGGTGGAGGTCAGGTTGAGGTCGATGACCTTGTGGAAGAATGCCGGATCGATGCCGGCCAGCGGACGCCGTTCGACCATGCCGCCGGCCACGTTGACCAGCAGGTCGATGCGTTGTCCGAACGCGGCCTGCGCGGCGGCCACCAGTCCGGCCACGGCTGCAGGATCGGTGACATCGGCGCGGTGGACGATGGCCTGGCCACCAGCGGCTTCGATCATCGCCAGCGTCTCGCGCGCGCTGGCTTCGTCGTTGGCATAGTTGAAGCACACACGTGCGCCTGCGGCGGCGAGCTTGATCGAGATGGCGCGGCCGATATCGCGGCCGCCACCGGTGACGATGGCCACCTTGTCCTGGAATGACATGCGGAAAACTCCTTTGTTACGTGGGGAAACAAGCGAAAGAGATGCGGGTCAGGCGCCTGGCGACGGCTCGTCGAGGCGGCGCACGGTGCCGGTCAGCCACCACAGCGCCACCAGCGAAAGAGGGACCAGCGCGGCGACCAGGATGAACATCGGCGCATAGGATTGACGGGTCAGCACCGGAACCAGCCAGGTAGTGATCAGCGTGCCGGCCACCGCGGCCAGCCCACCCAGCCCGGCCAGCGTGCCCACCGAGCGACCACCGAACAGGTCGCCCGGCAAGGTCTGGATGTTGCCGATGGCCACCTGGAAACCGAACAGCACCGCGGCGATGGTCAGTACCGCGAGCAGCGGATCGTTGGCCAGCACCGCACCCAGCAGCGCCGGTGCCATCACGATGCAACCCAACGTGATGGACCATTTGCGCGCGCGGTCCACGCTGTGGCCGGCACGGATCAGGCGTCCGGACAGCCAGCCACCTGCAAGGCTGCCGAGCATGGCGCCGACGAAGGGCACCCAGGCGAACAGGCCGATCTGCTTGATGTCGAAGCCGAAGGTTTCCGCCAGGTAGATCGGCAGCCAGGACACGAACAACCACCAGATGGGGTCGAGCAGGAAACGGCAGGCGAGCATGCCCCAGCTCTGCCGGTGGGAAAGCAGTTCGCGTACGCCGCGCGGCGCGGCGGTGGTCGCATCGGCACCTTGCTGGTCCTGCAGGATCAGGCGGCGCTCGGCATCGCTCACCCACGGATGCTTGTCCGGCCCGGCGCGGTATACGAACAGCCACGGCAGCAGCCACAGGAAGCCCAGCGCGCCCACCAGTACGAAGGTGCCGCGCCAGCCCAGCCACAGGTACAGCGCGGCGATCGCCGGTGCCGACACGATGGCGCCGATGGAGGCGCCGGCATTGAACACGCCCTGCGCCAATGCCCGTTCGCGCGCCGGGAACCATTCCGCGTTGGCCTTCACCGCGCCAGGCCAGGCACCGGCCTCGCTCAGCCCCAGCATCGCGCGCACCAGGCTGAAAGACAGGATGGAATGGGTAACGGCGTGCAGGGCGATGGAAATCGACCACACGCTGATCGACAAGGCGAAGCCCATGCGCGTGCCGATCAGGTCGAACACGCGGCCGAACAGGAACTGCCCGGCGGCGTAGAACAGCATGAAGACCGTCACCAGCAACGCATAATCATCCTTGGTCGCGCCGACTTCACGGGCGATTTCCGGCCACATCACCGCCAATGCGTTGCGGTCGATGTAGTTGATGACCGTGGCCACCGCGATCAGGCCGACGATCAGCCAGCGCACGGCTGAACGCACCGGGACCTTGCGCAGGCCCTGCAGCGGGGAGGTTGCGTTCATCGCGCCGCTTCCTTGCCGGCGGTCCGGTCCATGCGTGCGTGGCTGCCGTGCCAGCGGTAGGCATGGCCATCCACGGTGACCGTGTGCTCGCCCTCGCTCGTGCTGTCGTCGGCCACGCCCAATGCAATGCGGGCGCCGCTGGCCAGGCGCAGTTCCAGCAGTTCTGCGTCGGTGCCGCGCACCCGCACCAGGTCGCGGATCTGGCTGTCGGCGCCGTGCACGTATTCGGCGGTGCCGTTGTACTCGCCATGCGGCTCCAGCACGCTGAAGAAACTCACCGCGCGCTGGCCTTCCACGCGCTGCACCAGGGCCGGCTCGCGGCGCAGGTTGAACTCGGGGTCGTTGGCGCCGCTCTCCACCAGCAACGCCTGCGCAGGCGCGCTGCTGCCGAAACGGTAGCTGTAGAAGCGGCCATCGAGCAGCCAGGCCAACGTACGCGCCTCGCTGCTGGCAGGGCTGCGCGCATCCAGCCACAGGTGCTGGTAGCCGTTGTCCTTGCCCAGCACCGGGCGCTGGTCGACGAAACGTTCGGCCTGGAAGCCGGTGCTGACGATATGTCCATTGAAGTGCAGTGGCAGGTCATAGCGCGCCGGCTTCGCGCCCTGCACCTGCAGCAGGTCCAGCACCACCGGCAGGCCCAGGTCGGGATGCCGCAGCAGCGCCTGGGTACGGGTGAACGTTACGCCGGGGTACGCATCGCGCATCGTCGCGGAGGCCACCTGGGTGTCCTCGTCAGCCTGGAAGAAACGTACCGTCGGTGCGTGTTCCTCGCCGCGTTTCCAATCACCGTTGAAGTGGCTGCGTTCGTCCACCACGAGGGTGTTGTGGGCAACGGTCTGCTTGGCCCAACTGCGGTTCTCGGCCAGGTAGATGCCACCGCGCTTGGCTTCCACGTTGAGGAAGCGCGCCGAACCGTAGTCGGTCACCACCGGCTGGCCGTTGTCGTAGAACAGCCAGTTGAGCTTGTCGAAGTGGCCGTGGCCCATGCCCTGCATGGTGTCCTTCTGCACCAGCGCCTGGCCGCCTTCGCCGCCCATGCGCAGGATCGCCAGGCCACCACGATCGCCGTCGGGGCCATCGCGCAGCAGCATCGGTCGATAGTCGAACGGCTTCGCCTTGCCATCCGCCAGCGCCTGTGCAACCTGCAGTCCTTCCGGCGTCAGCAGCAGGCGGCCCTGTTGTTCGGCGACCGACAGCAGGTGGCCATCACCGGTACGCGCGTAGGCGATGCCGATGCCGGCCACCAGTTCTTCAGTGTCCACGCCTTTGTCCAGGATGGCATCGTTGATCGGGAAGAACAGCCCGCCATAGCTGCTCTGCACCAGCACGTCCACCGCCTTCAGCAGCACGCCGTCGCGGCGCTCGAAGATCTTCCGTCGTGGCTCGTTGCGCTCGATGGCGTTGGCGAACAGCAGGAAGGGCGCCAGCGCATAACGCTGGTAGTAGGGACCTTCCTCGTAGTATCCGTCGGGTGAGAACAGCAGGTCGATCTGGCGCAGGAAGCCGAACGTATCGTCCTTGCGGCTGCCACGCAGTGACTTCTCCACCAGTTCCTGGTCGCGCAGCACATAGCCGGTCATGCCGGTGGCCGCGACTGCCCAGGTCGAATGGTTGTGGATCTGGTCGAAGTTCTTCGGCTCGCTGGCGAGGAATTCGGCCATCGGCCGGAACACGTTGTCATCGATGGTCTGCCGGTCCTTGGCCGGCAGTGCATCGCGGATGGCATCGTAGCCTTGCACCGCATTGACCAGCCACACCGAATCGTTGAGCACCTGCCAGAACACGCGCCCCGGGATCTGCCCACGGCCTTCCGGATGCGGCCCCAGCGTGGGGTACAGCCTGGCGTACTCCAGCAGCATCCGCCGCGCGTAGTCCACGTACTCAGTGTCGCCTGTCAGCCTGTACAGCGTACCGGCCGCCAGCAGTGCCTGGTAATTGCGCTTGTGCTGTTCGTGCGTGCGGCCGCCGCCCTTGTCCTTGGGGAATGGGACGTCGATGCCGGCGCGCATCATCTTCCGCAGCTGTGCCTCGGTGCGTGCCTGTTCCTTGGCGAACCATGGATAGCGTTCGCCCTGGCTGGCCATCTGCTGCCATTGCGCCGGGGTCACCAGCACCGGTGCGGCCGAACTTTCCGACGTTGCGGTTGTCGCTGCCTGGGCAGGCGGCGACGGCATCGTGGCCAGCACCCCCCCGGCGCAGGCAAGGACAAGGGCGAAGGACAGGCACGTCTGTTTCATCGATCAGCTCCGTTGGCGGGCAGACGGTGGCCGACAGTGGCCGCTTCCGTCCATTCCCCTTGTTTTGGATACCAGGACACCCCGGTATCGTCGCGCGGTATCACGGCCAGGCTGGGGGCTGCGCCGATATCGCCAAGCGCGGGCGAGGGTATCCACAGCCCGGTGGGGGATTGCGCCAGCGCTACCTGTGCACCGTCGACGCCACCGGGCAGCGCGGTGGAGGCCTGTGGCGATTGCAGGTTGCCGCTGAATGCCACGCCAGCCAGGTTGCCGTTGACCGTCACCGGGTCCTTGCCGTTGCGGTTGACCACGAGGTTGCCGCTGAAGCGGCTGCTGCTGGGCGGCACCACGACGCCGCTCTGCTCGTTGTAGCCGACCCCGAAACTCAACTTTGCGATATCGACGAACGTGTTGCGTTCCAGGTCCGCGTCCACCACCGGGGAGTAACCGGAAAGCGCGGCGTCGGCCTGCCCATGCATCACCGCCAGGGCGGCCCGGTTGCTGCTGCCGGCCAGTCCCTGGAAATAGTTGTTGCTCACCAGCTGCCGGGCGTTGATGACCCGCACCCCACCGGTGCCTGCCTTGCCATCGCCGATGAACACGTTGTCGATCACCCGGTTGCCATTGCCGTGGCGCAGGGTCAGGGCGCCGGCCGAACGGTAGAACACGTTTCCACGATACGTATTGCCGCCGGATTTGTTGGAGACGATTTCGGTTTCGCCGTCGCAGCCCTCGAACCAGTTGAACTCGACGGTGCTGTTGGAGTCGCTCAGCGACGCATCGCTGGCGCCGACGCGCAGCGTTTCCCCGCCATTGACGCCCAGTTCCGGCCGCGGGCCGAACCAGTTGTGGTCGATGCGGTGCTGGTTGTCCAGGCCCTGCGTGGCGTCGCGCACCACCACCACGGTCGGGCCGGCGTTGGTCTTGCCGCGCAGCTGGCTGTGGTCGAGCCGGTTGAACGCGCCATACAGCATCACCCACTGGTCCTGGTCGCCGCTGTCCGGATTGCTGTAGTCGTCGATCACCAATCCGGTGACGCGGCTGTGCCGGGCGACCGCCTTGCTGGATTCGCGGAAGGCCACTACCGCATCGCCCGGCGTGAATCCTTCACGGAACACCAGATCGGCAACGTGCAGGTATTCGCCGGCCAGCCGCAGGTCGGACTGGCCGCTCAGGATCACCTGGCCCGGGGTCTGTGCGCGCAGGGTGACCGGGGCGGCAGCCGTGCCGTTAGCCTTGAACAGCAGGCGGACATCGGTCCAGGTGCCATTGGCCAGCACCACTTCGTCGCCGGGTTGCAGGGCGGCGGCAGCAATGGCGAACTCGCCTGCATCGTGGACCAGATGACTGGCCGCGTGGCAGCTGGCGGCCAGCGGCAATGTGGCTGCCAGGATCAGGCTTGCCGACAAGCGGCGTGATGGGAACTGCATGGTCTTCCCCTCCGATGCGGACGCGTCCAATGATGGACCGGGTCAAGTGTAAACCGATGTGCCAGTCCAGTTGATGGGTATTTGTAGGGCATGGGTGGCGCAAAGTCATGCTGCAGAAGCACATGATTTGCTTGCAAACTGGCCTAGATCAAAGGTAAGGCGAAATAATCAGTCCAATTGGTTGACATTTGTATGCCTGCGTGTCGAAGCTTTGCCCAGGCCCGTGATGCGGGTCATCCTTTGGGAGGAGGAAACCATGCCGCGTATTGCCAGTGTCTTACCTGCAGCACCGATCCATCGAACCCCCTTGGCCATGGCGCTGTTGACCGCGCTCTGTGCGCTGGCTGGCCCCGCGCTGGCCCAGCAGGCCGAACCGGACCCTGCCACCACGCTCGACCAGGTGCAGGTCACCGGCATCCGCGAGTCGATGCAGAGTTCGATCAACAAAAAGCGCGATGACACCGTCATTTCCGACGTGCTGTCGGCTGAGGATATCGGCGACCTGCCAGCCCCTTCGCTGGCCGACGCCATCGAAACGCTGACCGGCGCCGCGTCGACGCGGGACAAGAGTGGCGCGTCGGAAATCTCGATCCGCGGCCTCGGTGCGTTCCTCAGCAGCACCAATTTCAATGGCCGTGAGATCACCAACGGCAGCGGCGATCGCTCGGTGAACTTCAACATGTTCCCGGCCGAGCTGGTCAACACCGTGGCCATCTACAAGACCCAGCGTGCCGACATCATCGAGGGTGGCGTGGCCGGTACGATCGGCCTGGAGACGGTCAAGCCGCTGGAGTATGGCAAGCGTGCGGCGCAGATCGACCTGCGTGGCAGCTGGGCCGAGTACGACAAGAAGTTCAGCGATGACGATGGCATCGGGTACCGCGGTACGGCCAGCTACATCGACCAGTTCGAGTTCAGCAATGGCGGCCAGCTCGGTATCTCGCTGGGCTTCCAGCGCCTGGATGGTTCAGATCCGGAAGAAAGCATCACCAGCGGGTCTACCTGGTATGCCTGCGATGGCACGGTGAACGTTGCCAACGCAAATTGTGCCGAGCCCGGTGCAGAAGCCATTGCCGCCGGTGCGCCGTATTACCTGGTGCCCAGCAGTCGCATCTATCGCCTGAAGCAGGAACGCAATGACCGCCAGAGCGAGTTCGCTGCAGTGCAGTGGCGGCCGAACGACGTGGTCGAGGTGAATGTCGATTTCGAGCATACCGACCGCAACTGGAACGAGAACCGTAGCGACCTGAGCCTGTCCAACGCGCGCCGTGGCATCACTGACCGCGTCGTGGATGAAAATGGCATCGTCCGCCAGCTTTCCGGCAGCACCTCCATCGATTCCACGTCCAACCGATACTGGCGCAACGAGGAATACACCGGAGGCGGCCTGAACCTGATCGTGCGCCCGAGCCCGGCGTGGGAGCTATCCACCGACCTGTCGTACTCGCATACCCGGCGCGTGGACAACGAACGCATGACCCGCCTGCGTGCCAACCAGCGCGATACGGCCGACGCGGTGGTGCCGGGCATCAGCAGCGGCACCACCGGCTATGTCGATTACGACTGGGCGTGGGACGGTGAGGTGCCCAGCGTGGCGCTGGACCCTGCATTCGACGTCAACAACTGGGATGCCTATACCGGTGCCGCACGGGTGAGCTCCAGCGCCACCGAGAACGACCATGAGATCCGCGCCGGTCGTTTCGATGCCAGCTTCCTGCCGGAAAGCGGATTCTTCACCCGCATCAAGGGGGGATTGCGTGCCAGCCAGGCCGACTACCGCCTGCGCGACAATACCCTGGTCACTGATTACGACCAGCGCGTGGCAGGGGACAAGGCCAGCATCATCGCGGCCAACCAGGCGTGCCGGTCGCCGTTCCCTCAGAAGGACTTCATGGATGCCACCAGTGGCAACACGATTTCCGAATGGGCGTACTTCGACCCGACGTGCCTGTACCAGTCCTTCCGCGGCACCTCCGATAGCGGCCTGGATCCGGATTTCCAGGATCCCAACAACGTGGACATCACCGAGAAGACCCGCGCGCTGTACCTGCTGGGTGAGTTCAGCAGCGAATGGTTTGGCCTGCCGGTCACCGGCAATGTCGGCGTGCGCTGGGTGAAGACCGACGTGCGTTCGGAAGGCGTGCGCACCGACCTGGCCATCGTCGACAACGGCGACGGCAGCATCCGCCTGCAGCCGACCGGTGATTTCACCACCCAGGTATTCAAGGCCGGCAATGACAAGCTGCTGCCCAGCTTCAACGCCAGCTTCGAGTTGCGTCCGGACCTGCTGCTGCGCGTGGGTGCCTACCGTGGCATGTCGCGTCCGGATATCGCTGCGCTGGGTGCCGGACGCACCATCCGGGTAAACAGTGATTCCACCTATACCGACCTGGCCGACGCGCTGGATGACATCAGCGCCAGCGGCAATCCGGCTGCGCAGCCGCTGATGTCCTGGAATGGTGACCTGTCGCTGGAGTGGTACCCGAACGCCGATACCTTGCTGGCCGGCGCCGTGTACTGGAAACAGTTCAATGGCGGCACGGCCACCGCGCTGGTGGACGAAACCTACACCATCAACGGGCAGACGGTGAACGTGCCGGTACGCCAGCAGGTTACTACCGATGAGGACAGCACGCTGACCGGCCTGGAACTGAGCGCGACCCATCGCTTCTCATACCTGCCCAAGCCCTTCGACGGCATGGGTTTCAAACTGAGCTACAACTATGCCGATACCGATTACCAGACCCAGGATCCACGCCTGGGCGAGCAGCTGGACAGTGACGGCACCGTGCTGCCGGCGATCGTGCCGACCGCTGGGCTGAGTGGCTTCTCGCGGCATGTACTGTCCGGCTCGCTGTATTGGGACATCGGCCGCTTCAACATCCAGGCGATCGGCAAGTTCCGCTCGCATTATTACCAGGACTTCACCGGCAATGCCGCCCAGCAGAACCGGTACTACGATGACAACACCAGCGTGGACCTGCGGGCCCGTTACCGCGTCAACAAGCACCTGTCGCTGTCGCTGGAGCTGATGAACCTCACCAACGAGCCGCGTGTGGCGTACCAACCGCTGTATGGCAACTTCCGCGAGGTGGTGAGCTACGGGCGACGTGCGTATTTCGGTGTACGATACAAGTTCTGAACGAGACGGCGCGGCCTCCAGGGCCGCGCCGTTGCTCCAACCGGACCAGCCCCGCGCGCGGTGGCCCGGGACGGTGCCGGAGGGAACCACCAAGGGTCAGCCTCATGTCCGCCAACCGCCTGTACCAGACCATTGCCACGAAGCTTCGCAAGCTGATCGAGGACGGCGAATTCCCGCCGGGCTCGCGGCTTCCCGGCGAACGTGAACTGGCCGAACGATTCGGTGTCAGCCGGGTAACCGTGCGCGAGGCGGAAATCGCCCTGGAAGCGCAGGGATGGATCGCGATCCGGATCGGATCGGGAGTGTACGTGAAGCCGCGCCCCCTGGACGGGCAGGGTGGTTTCCCTGACGTAAGTGCCTTCGACCTGACCGCTGCGCGCGCAGTGTTCGAGGCCGAGGCGGCGGCATTGGCGGCGGGCAACCTGGGCGACGAGGATATCGCCGAGCTACGCGTGCTGGCCGACGCGTTGTGCCGGCGCGACCTGACCGACGCAGAGGCCGGCGACTTCGATCGCCGCTTCCACCTGACCATCGCGCGGCTGTCGGGCAATCCGGTGGTTGAGTATTTCGTGCAGCAGATCTGGCGCATGCGCAGCGACCTGCCGCGGGTGAGCGAGGTCTATGCGCGGGTCTGCCACGATGATGGCGCGAGCCGGGCGGACGAGCACATGGCGATCTTCGAGGCATTGGCCGCGCGTGATCCTGTTGCAGCGCGCAATGCGATGCGCCATCACTTCCAGCGCCTGTTCGAGGCGATGCTGGAGGCGACCGAAAATGAAGCGCTGGCGGAGATCCGCCGGCGTACCGCGCAGGACCGTGAACGCTTCATGGCCACCACCCGCATCTGAGCGGCTGCCACCGGAGCAGTAGCGCCGAGCCATGCTCGGCGGCTTCTTGCCCACGGTCTTGCCCACCGGCCCGCAACCGCCCGCCGGCCATGGCCCGGGCCGCCGGATTGCTTCCCGTTGCCCCTGCCGCTGCCACGTCCCGGTGTACGAAGCGCCCGGCGCGGTATGCTGCAGATCGGTTTTCATGGAAGAGGAAGCGCGATGTTCCCGACGATGTTCTTTACCGTGGTGCTGGCCTTCGTGGCCGTGGTCATCCTGTTCAAGGCGGTGCGCATGGTGCCGCAGGGTTATGAATGGACGGTGGAGCGCTTTGGCCGCTATACCCACACCATGTCGCCCGGCCTGCATTTCCTGATCCCCATCGTGTACGGGGTAGGCCGCAAGGTGAACATGATGGAGCAGGTGCTGGACGTGCCCAGCCAGGAAGTCATCACCAAGGACAATGCGGCCGTGCGGGTGGACGGCGTGGTGTTCTTCCAGGTACTCGATGCGGCCAAGGCCGCTTATGAGGTGGCCAACCTGGAGGTGGCGATGATCGCCCTGGTGCAGACCAACATCCGTACCGTCATCGGCTCGATGGACCTGGACGAATCGCTCAGCCAGCGCGAGGTCATCAACGCCCAATTGCTCAGCGTGGTCGACCAGGCCACCAACCCTTGGGGGTTGAAGGTCAACCGGATCGAAATCCGCGACATCCAGCCGCCACGCGACCTGCTCGACGCGATGGCGCGGCAGATGAAGGCCGAACGTGAGAAGCGTGCACAGATCCTGGAGGCCGAAGGCGCGCGGCAATCGGAAATCCTGCGTGCCGATGGCGAAAAGCAGGCCACCGTGCTGGAGGCCGAAGGCCGCAAGGAAGCCGCATTCCGCGACGCGGAGGCGCGTGAACGACTGGCCGAAGCCGAAGCCAAGGCGACGCAGATGGTATCGGTGGCGATCGCCGAGGGCGACGTACAGGCGATCAACTACTTCATCGCACAGAAGTATGTGGAGGCTTTCAAGGAACTGGCCACCTCGCCCAACCAGAAACTGGTGCTGATGCCGATGGAGGCCAGCGGGGTGATCGGTTCGATCGCGGGCGTGGCCGAACTGGCCAAGCATGCCTTCGCCAAGCAGGAAGAGAAGTCCGGGCGCGCGGTGCCGCCGCGCATTGGAGGCTGACATGCGCTGGGAAGTGGTCGGTTGGGGCGCGTTGGCGCTGCTGCTGTTCGCTGCCGAAGCACTTGCGCCCGGCGCCTTCATGCTGTGGATCGGCATCGGGGCGGCAGCGGTGTTCCTGATCGTCGTGTTGTTGCCGGGCATTCCCTTGCTGTGGCAGGTGGTGGCGTTCGTCCTGTTGAGCGTGGTGGCGATCCAGTGTTACCGACGCTGGGGCCGCACCCGCGCGCGGGCAAGCGACGCGCCGCTGCTGAACCGCCGGGCAGAACAACTGGTGGGTCGGGTGGCGGTGCTGCAGCAGGGCATCGTGGCAGGGCAGGGTCGGGTCAGCATTGATGATGCGTCGTGGCAGGTGACCGGCCCGGACCTGGCTGCCGGCACCCGGGTGCGGGTGGTGGCGGTGGCCGGTGGCGTGCTGCAGGTGGAAGCGAACGGGTGAGACCCCTCGCGGTGGGGGCGGTGAAGATGCATCTGGCTATGGCCCGGCTCCTTATCGCCCGCCGCATGATGAAAAAGAGAATGGCGGTAGCGCCGAGCCATGCTCGGCGGATTCCTTTGATATCTCCTGACACCTTCCGCCGACCCAGGGTCGGCGCTACCGAAGGTTCCATGGCTCCCATGGACCTGTCGAAGGTGGGGCGGGGTGGGTTGCCGGGGGCGTTATGCAGCTTCTGCGTCCCCCGCCGGCCCATCCCGCCCCACCCAACAGCAGCCCTGCAGCTTTTGCTGTTGCCGTCGCTTTTGCTTCTGCCTGCGGCGGTGCAGCGCAGTGCTGCCGATCAATCTGGGATAATGGCCGCTTCGTTTCCCTGTTGCCGGACCCGGTCATGACCCAGAAGACGCTGCTCAACGATTCCCACCGCGCACTCGGCGCCAAGATGGTCGACTTCGGAGGCTGGGACATGCCCATCCATTACGGGTCACAGCTGGATGAGCACCACCTGGTGCGCCGCGAAGCCGGCGTGTTCGACGTCAGCCACATGACCGTGGTCGATCTGCGCGGCGAACAGGTCAAGCCGTTCCTGCGCCACCTGCTGGCCAATTCGGTGGACAAGCTGAAAGTCCCGGGCAAGGCGCTGTACTCCTGCATGCTCAACGAGCGCGGTGGCGTCATCGACGACCTGATCGTCTACTACCTCGGCGAGGACTTCTTCCGCATGGTGGTCAATGCTTCCACCCGCGAGAAGGACCTGGCCTGGCTGCGAACCCAGGCAAAGCCATTCGACGTCGACGTCGAACAGCGGCCGGACCTGGCAATCCTCGCCGTGCAGGGGCCGCAGGCGCGCGACGCGGTGATCGGCCTGGTCGACCCGGCGGGCCGCGACGTGCTGGGCAAGCTGGCCCGCTTCGCGGCAGCGCAGGTTCGATCCGGTGACGGCGTCGAGCTGTTCGTCGCGCGCACCGGCTACACCGGCGAGGATGGCTTTGAGATCCTGCTGCCGCAGGATGCCGTCGTCGCTTTCTGGAACCAGCTTCTGCAGGCGGGCGTGAAGCCGGCTGGCCTGGGCGCGCGCGATACGCTGCGTCTGGAGGCCGGCATGAACCTGTATGGCCAGGACATGGACGAGGACATCACCCCCTACGAAGCCGCGCTGGCCTGGACCGTGTCGTTGGATGAAGGCCGCGGTTTCATCGGCCGCGACGTGCTGGAGGCGCAGAAGGCCGCCGGTGACGCGCGGCAGATGATCGGCCTGGTCATGGATGAGAAGGGCGTGCTGCGCCACGGACAGGCGGTTACCACGGCCAGCGGCCAGGGCGAAATCCTGTCCGGTACGTTCTCTCCGACGCTGGCCAAGGGTATCGCCTTCGCCCGCGTACCGGCTGGCGAGATCGGACAGGTGCACGTGGACATCCGCGGCCGACAGGTGCCGGTGCGCGTGGTCAAGTTCCCCTTCGTGCGCGAAGGCCAGGCCCAGCCAGGCGTCCTCGTCGACGCCTGATCGACGAATATCGGCCTGGGCCTGCCAGCAGGCCCGGCCGGTTGGTTACACTACCCGCGTTTTTTCCACACCTGTATTCCTGGAGCAGTGTCATGAGCGAGATCCCCGGCGACCTCAAGTTCCTCAAGTCCCACGAGTGGGCGCGCGTCGAAGGCGACGGCCGCGTCACTGTTGGTATTTCCGACCACGCCCAGGGCCTGCTGGGCGACCTGGTGTATGTCGAGCTGCCCGAAGTCGGCGCTGATGCGAAGGCGGGCGAAGCCATCGCGGTCGTCGAATCGGTCAAGGCGGCATCGGATGTCTACAGTCCGGTCAGTGGCAAGGTCATTGCCGTGAACGAAGCGCTGACCGACAAGCCGGAAACCATCAACGAAGACGCCTATGGCGACGGCTGGCTCTATGTCGTCGAGTCGGCCAGCGCCGATGAGCTGGACGAGCTGCTGGACCCGGATGCGTACGCCGAACTGCTGGAAGACGACGACCACTGATTGCCAGCGTCATGTCGTTCCCGAGGACCGCCCCAGGGCGGTCCTTTTTTGTGCGCCATGTACCAAGGATACGCTCATGACCATTGCGGTAGTCGACAACGCGATTTGCTCATGAGCCCACGCACCGGCCGGGTCGTTACGCGCACCATCGGCCTGGACATCGCCTGAGGTGTCGCGAAAAGTTTTGCGCAAAACCGCGTTTGCACCCTGCGGAACGGCCTTCCCCGTGTGAAAAAAAAACACCGTGTTTTCGAAGCGTTCCAACAGGCGTCGCGCGCGGCGTGGGCTTGGCGCCTTCGCGGAGGCAGTGCGCGCGCGCGTTTTGGTCGCGATGTAAAAGTGGCTTGTTTAAAGCACTTTCCTGCATGGGTGACATGGCGTCGCGATGATTTCGGTCCCTGCAATGTGCATGCAATGGACGCCGCGGCATGTGCTGTACCCCATCCCCGAGGTCGCTCAATGGCAGCCTTGGCGTGAAAATTTTTGACGGGGGTTGTTGACAGCCAAAAAAAGCGTGATTAGGTTTCGCCCAGCAGACCTTTACTGCCAAACCGAGTGCATCAGATCAATCGTCAGGCGCAAAGCACAACCCGGACATCCACTACACGTCGACAGACAGTGGAGTCGGCACAGCTTCCCCCGACGAAATGCACCCTCCGTTCTGCCACGATGCCAGCCTCGCCGATCGAAGCGTGCATCGTTGCATCCGTCACGGCGCGGACAACACGCCGGCGGCCCCCGCCAGCAGTTCCAGCGGGTTCGATTTACCTGGGCGTATCAACTCTCCATCACTGACGAGGAGCCATCCCATGGCAACTGCGAAGAAGAAGCCCGCCGCCAAGAAGGCGACGAAGAAGGTAGCCAAGAAAGCTGCTGCGAAGAAGGTAGTGAAGAAGGTAGCCAAGAAGGCGACCGCCAAGAAGGCAGTGAAGAAGGCTGCCAAGAAGACCACCGCCCGCAAGGTCGCCAAGAAGGCGACGGCGAAGAAGGCAGTGAAGAAGACGGCGAAGAAGGCCGCCAAGAAGACCACCGCCAAGAAGGCTGCGAAGAAGACCACTGCCCGCAAGGCAGCCAAGAAGGTCGCACGCAAGCCCGCGAAGAAGACGGTAAAGAAGGCGGCCAAGAAGACGGCGAAGAAGGCCACCAAGAAGGTAGCCAAGAAAGTAGCCAAGAAGGCGACCAGGAAGGTAGCCAAGAAGGCCACCGCGAAGAAGGCGACTGCCAGGAAGGCGGTGAAGAAGACCGCGAAGAAGGCCGCCAAGAAGGCCACTGCGAAGAAGCCGGCTGCAAAGAAGGCCGCTCGCAAGCCGGCAGTACGTCGTAAGAAGGCCGCTCCGGTGGCCCTCCCGGCCACCCCGGCACCGCTGATCTAAGCAATCCCGATAGCCGTATCCTGAAGCCCCTTCTCCGACTGCCCAGCGGAGAGGGGGTTTTTTTATGCACGAAAAAGGGGACGGAGGGGATTAAGTCGCTTCCCGCACGAACGGGTCATTTGCGACTTAATCCCCTCCGTCCCCCTTTTTGATCAGCGTGGGGAGGCTACCGCACGGTTGGCGGACGCGCCTTTGCGCTTGTCCTTGGCTGGTGCGTTCTCGGTCATCAGGTTGTCGCTGCCGAAATCGGTGTCGATGTCCAGCCAGCGCTGGGTGGGCAGGCCGATCGCCGCGTCCAGCACCGTGGGCAGCAGGCCGCTGGGCAGGCTGCTCTCGCCATTCCACAGGATGGCGATGCCAAGGTCGCGTTCGGGTACCAGCGCGACCAGGCCGCGGTAGCCCTGCACGGCGCCAGCATGGAACACCACCTCGTGGCCGGCATAGTCGAAATTGCGCCAGCCCAGCGCATAGCCGGCCGAGTGCAGGCGCTCGCGGCGCCAGCCCGAACGCATTTCGCCCGGTGTACTGACAAGGGTCGAATGCAACGTCGCCAGCAGCGGAGCGGGGAGTACGTCGGGACGATGCCCGGTATGTGCCAGCAGCCATTGCGCCATGTCGCTGGCACTGGCATTGACACCGGCGGCGGGTGCCAGACGGTAGTAAGTCGGCTTTGGCGTCAGCGACACCCAGCCGTTGCGGCTGCGCACGTGCGGACGCGCCCAGCGCGAACTGGCCTGGATGCCAGCCAGGCCCAGGCTGGCATCGTCCATGCCCAGCGGCTTGAACAGCCGACGTTCGACCGACTGTTCGTAGAAGCTGCCCGAGGCGGCATAGACCACGTCGCCGATCAGGCTGAAGGCCACGTTCTGGTAGGCATAGCATTCGCCCGGCAGGCATTTCAGCGAAGTCGAGGCCAGCTTGTGGGTCAGCGTGTAGTAATCAGCATTTGCTTCGACGTCACGGTCATACGCGTTGTAGGGCAGGCCGACGCGGTGGCTGAGCAGGTCCGCCACCGTCAGGCGTTCGGTGGCTTCGGGGGTGGTGAGCTGGAAACCGGGCACATACTCGGTGACCTTGCTGTCCCAGCGCAGGGTGCCATCGTTGACCAGCAGGCCGGCCATGGTGCCGGCAAATGCCTTGGACAGCGACGCCAACCGGAACACGGTGTGCGAATCGACCGGCAGCGGATTGTTGACGTCGGTGACGCCGTAGCCGCGTGCGCTGAGGACGCGGCCGCCCTGCACGATGGCAACGGCCATGCCCGGGACACGCTCGCCATAGGTGAGCTGCTGGGCTATTGCCTCGATCTGGCTCACATCGAAGCCCGCAGCGGGTGCCTTCGCGTTGACGGGCAGGCTGGTGCGATAGGCCGCGGGTTGGGTATGCGCCGGCGTGACCACCGCCGATTCGATGTTCGCGGGCATCGGCGGCAATGCCGGCGTTGTCTGCGCGGTGGTGGACATGGCCACGGGCATCAGCATGCCCAGCATTCCGGTGGCCGCCGTACGGAATGGACGACGCCTGCTGTTTCTGTTCATCGATCTGGACCCGAGCGCGACTGCTGCGTCCGATTCTATCGCCGCTTTTCATCGTTGCACAAACAAAGCGAAGATGAATGCGCATCTTGTTGAAAAAGATGGTGTTTTGCCAGCGTCAAAGAGGTGCCGGGTGATCCGCGCCGCTGGCGATGTTGCAGTGCATTGGATAACGTACGCGCTTTCCCGCCTCCGGAGCTGCCCATGCCTTCCTCCTGCCGCCTTCCGCGCGCGCCGGGTGACGCGTGAGCGCGGCGAACCCGGGTGGGTCGATACGTCGGCTCGCCCTTGCCCTGCACGAGTCTCCAGCATTGTGGTGGTCGTTCCTGTACTTCTTCTGCCTGCTCAGCGGCTACTACGTCCTGCGGCCGGTACGCGAAGCGATGGCCTCCTCGTCCGACCTGCAGGAAGTGTTTCCGCAGGCCCTGATCGCCTGGTTCGCCGGGCACGGCGTGGCCCTGCAGGACTTCGTGCTGCAGTTCCTGTTCACCTGCGTCTTCCTGATCATGCTGCTGCTGCAGCCGTTGTACGGCTGGCTGGTCAGCCGGTATCCGCGGCGGGTATTCATGCCGGTGGTGTACGGCTTCTTCATCGTCACCCTGCTCGGCTTCCATGTGATGTTCGACAGCAACGTGCCGGGGCGCGGCATGGCCTTCTTCTTCTGGATTGCCGTGTTCAACCTGTTCGCGGTCGCGGTGTTCTGGAGCTTCATGGCCGATGTGTTCTCCAACGCGCAGGCGCGTGCCTACTACGGATACATCGGCGCGGCGGGCACCGTCGGCGCTTTCCTGGGGCCACTCATTACCGGCGCGCTGGTGCAGCGCGTGGGCATTGCCAACCTGATGCTGGTGTCGGCGGGCTTCCTGAGCATCTGCCTGCTGTGCATCTGGCGGCTGCGGCACTGGGCGGTGGCGCGTGAGCGCGAGCAGCAACTGGTCTCCGGTGAACAACCGATGGGCGGCAGCGTGCTGGACGGGCTGAAGCTGATCATGCGCGAGCCGTTGCTGCGCTGGCTGGCGGTGCTGGTGCTGTTCGGCGTCGGGGTGGGGACACTGCTGTACAACGAACAGGCTTCCATCGTCCGCTTGGCCTACCCTGATCAGGATGCCCGCACGGCGTTCTATTCGCACATCGACCTGGCGGTGAACGCGCTGACGCTGGTGGTGCAGCTGGCGCTGACGCGCTGGTTGCTGTCGCGCCACGGCATCGCCCCGGCACTGCTGGTTCCGGCGTTCGCCATCATCCTTGGCTTCTCGGTGCTGGCTGCCTCGCCGCTGCCGATGCTGGTGGCGATGGTGCAGGTGGTGACCCGGGCCAGCGAGTTTTCGCTGTTCAAGCCTGCACGCGAGACGATCTACACCCGTGTGGACCGCCAGTGGCGCTACAAGGCCGGCGCAGCCATCGATACGGTGGTCTACCGCGGGGCGGACCTGGGCTTCGCCTGGGTGCACAAGGCGCTGTCGCTGATGGGGTCGCACCTGGTGTTTGCTGGTGGCATCGTCGTGGCTGCGATGATGACCGTGGCCGCGTTCGGCGTACTACGCGAAGAAAAGAAACTGCCGCGTGATCGGTAGCCGCATGGGGCTGGTAGTAAGCTCGGTGCAACTTCGGAAGGATTGCCCATGATCTGGATCGCGTTATCGTTGACGTTGCTGGTCGCCTTGCTGCACGTCTACTTCCTGGTGCTGGAAATGTTCCTGTGGACGCGTCCGCTTGGCTTGCGGACGTTCCGCAATACCCCGGAGAAGGCCGAGGCAACCCGCGTGCTGGCGGCCAACCAGGGCCTGTACAACGGGTTTCTGGCGGCAGGAATCCTCTACGGACTCCTGGGGCACCACGTGGAGATAGCGATCTTCTCCCTGGCCTGCGTGGTGGTCGCAGGGTGCTATGGAGCCTGGAGCGTGAACAAGCGCATCTTCTTCATCCAGGCAGTGCCGGCGTTGCTGGCGCTGGCGGCGATCTGGCGGGCGGGCGGCAGCCTGTACTGAGCGCTGTCGCCGGGCACGGCCCGGCGCTACCGGCCCTGCGAACCAACGAAGAACGGCGGGCCGAAGCCCGCCGTTCCCATTCCTGCCCTGGCAGCGGTATTCAGGCCGCCTGCTGCGAGCCGGGTTGCTTCTGCTGCTGATCGCGATAGCCGGCCGAGCGCAGTTCTTCGGTGTCGAAGTCGTCCACGGTGATGGCTTCCAGGGTGATCGTACGCAGCTCTTCCAGCAGCGTGCGCTCGTCCTGGGTCAGTACGCCTTCGGCCACGGCTTCGTCCAGCTGCTTGTTGTAGTCCAGCGCTTCGATGCCCTTGCTCTTCAGCGCCTTCAGGAACTTGCGCTCCACCGGTTCGGCCATGATCGCCTTTGCCAGGTAGCTGTTGATGCGGCCACCGGGATTGTTCTCGCAGGGGGTCAGGAACACGCCGTCAGCCAGGCGGTCGCGGGCCTCGTTGGGCGACATCAGCAGCGCGGCGACGCGGCGGCTCAGGCGGTCGCCCGGCGCCTCGGCGCGGCGGCCCAGCGGGAAGATCAGCAGCCACATCAGCCAGCCGATCGGGCGGATCGGGAAGTTGCGCAGTGCCGCCGACAGCGATTCCTCGATCTTGTGCACGCTGTCATGGAATGCCCATGCCAGCAGTGGCTGGTCTGCCTGCGGTGCGCCTTCGTCGTGGTAGCGCTTGAGCATGGCGCTGGTCATGTACACATGGCTCAGCACGTCGCCCAGGCGGCCCGACAGTGATTCCTTGAACTTCAGCTTGCCGCCAAGGGTCATCATCGAGATGTCGGCCATCAGCGCAAGGTTGGCCGAGTAGCGGTCCAGCTTGCGGAAATAGCGGCGGGTATAGGCATCGCCCGGGGCAGCGCCGAAGCGTGCACCGGTCAGGCCGAACCAGAATGAACGCACCGCGTTGGAGATGCCGTAACGGATGTGCCCGAACAGGCTGCGGTCGAACTCCTGCAGCCCGGCCTTGCGGTCCGGATCCTGCGCGGCCTTCATTTCCTTCATTACCCACGGATGGCACAGGATCGCGCCCTGGCCGAAGATCAGCAGGCTGCGGGTCATGATGTTGGCGCCTTCCACGGTGATCGCGATGGGCGCGGCCTGCCAGCTGCGGCCGGCGAAGTTGCGTGGGCCGAGGATGATGCCCTTGCCGCCGATCACGTCCATCATGTCCGAGATCACTTCGCGGCTCATGCTGGTGCAGTGGTACTTGGCGATCGCAGAGGGCACCGACGGCACGTCGCCGCGGTCCACCGCCGCTGCCGTGGCCTGCGACAGCGCGCTGATCTTGTAAGCCTTGCCGCCGATGCGCGCCAGCGCTTCTTCGACGCCTTCGAAGCGGCCAACCGACAGGCCGAACTGCTTGCGGATGCGCGCATAGGCGCCGGTGACCGCAGCGCCGGCCTTGGCACCACCACTGGCGGTGGAGGGCAGGGTGATCGAACGGCCGACCGCGAGGCATTCGTTGAGCATGTTCCAGCCCTTGCCGGCCATCGCGGCACCGCCGATCAGCTGGGTCAGCGGGATGAACACGTCCTTGCCCTTGATCGGGCCGTTCTGGAACGGCGAGTTCAGCGGGAAGTGGCGGCGGCCGATCTCGACGCCGGCAGTATCGCGCGGCAGCAGGCCCAGGGTGATGCCGATGTCGCGGGTCTCGCCGATCAAACCATCCGGGTCATACATGCGGAAGGCCATGCCGATCAGCGTGGCGACTGGCGCCAGGGTGATGTAGCGCTTGTCGAAGGTCAGCCTGACGCCGAGCACCTGCTCGCCGTTCCACTCGCCATGGCAGACGATGCCGTAGTCCGGAATGGAGGTGGCATCGGAGCCGGCGAAGGGACCGGTCAGGCCGAAGCAGGGCACTTCGGTGCCGTCGGCCAGGCGCGGCAGGTACTGGTCCTTCTGTTCCTGGGTGCCGTAATGGTTGAGCAGCTCACCCGGGCCCAGGGAGTTGGGCACGCCGACGGTGGAACTCACCACCGATGACACCGAGGCCAGCTTCTGGATCACCTTGTGGTGGGCCAGCGCGCTGAAGCCCAGGCCGCCGTATTCCTTCGGGATGATCATGCCGAAGAAGCGGTTCTTCTTGATGAAGGCCCACAGCTCCGGCGGCAGGTCGGCGTGGACGTGGGTGATTTCCCAGTCGTTGACCATCCTGCACAGCTCTTCCACCGGGCCATCCATGAACGCCTGCTCTTCGGCGCTCAACTGCGGCTTGGGGTAGTTGAGCAGGATGTTCCAGTCCGGGTCACCGGTGAACAGTTCGCCTTCGAAACCGACCGAGCCGGTTTCCAGCGCGATGCGTTCGGTCTGCGACAGGGGCGGCAGGACCTTGCGGAATACCTTCATCATCGGGGCCGTCAGCAGCGGCTTGCGGATGAAGGGAAGCAGCAGCGGCACGGCGATGACGGCGAGGATGGCAGCGGCCACGATCGTGGCGGTCTGGTTGATGTAGGGCACGAACCAGCACACCGCCAGCAGCGCGAGGGTGATGAGTGTCCACGTGATCAGCCGCATGCGGTGGTAGGCCGCGAACGCACCTGCAAGCAGCAGGGCGAGGAAGGGAAGAACGATGCTCATGAGCGTGCTCCGGTGACGTGCTCGGGTTCGGCGGACGATGCTGCGGGCGGGGCCGGGGGCAACACGTCCAGATAGTGCAACACAGTAGCGGTAAAGGCGTCGTTGTCATCGCCGGCGACCATGTGCGTGGCCTGCGGCAGCTGCACATGCTGCGCATGCGGTGCCAGGGCCAGGAAATCGGCGATGGTCCTGGGCGTGACCAGGTCGCTGCGCCCGCCACTGACCAGCAGCAGCGGGCACTTCACGCGGCGCGCAGCGTCTGCCAGCGCGTCCTGGTGCTGCTCGCTGTCGCGTGCGAGTTCGGCGACCAGGCGTGGATCCCAGTGCCAGCGCCAGCGGCCATGGTCGTCTTCGCGAAGCAGTGCGCGCAGGGATGTTTCGGACTTGCGCGGGCGGTGTGGCAGGTAGGCGGCGATGACATCGGCCGCTTCGGCCAGCGATGTGAATCCCTGCGGATGGGCGGTCATGAAGGCGAGGATGCGTTCGACGCCGGCGGTATCCCAGCGTGGGGTGATGTCGACCAGCACCATGGCGGAAAACAGGCCCGGCCAGCGCGATTCAGCCAGCAGTCCGAACAGTCCTCCCATGGAGGCGGCAACCAGCACGGGCGCGCGCGCCTGCTCGCCTGCCAGCACGATCAGGTCGTCGGCGAACTGGTCGCCATGGTAGGGCAACCCGTCGGCGTTCCAGTCCGAATCTCCGTGGCCGCGCGCATCGTAAGCAAGAGTCTGGAAGCCGTGCGAGGCAAGGGTCCGGGCGGTGGCGGTCCATGCGTGCCGGGTCTGCCCGAAGCCGTGTGCAAACAGCACCGGTCCGCGCCGTCCGCGGGTGTCGGCTGAAGCGGACAGGACCATGCCATGCGCTGCGTCCAGGCGCAGGTTCGGCAACGTAGTGGGAGCAGGGGGTGTGACCATACTTATTAGTATGGAGCCCTGGCAGGGGATGTCAATACTGCATCGTATGGTGCGATGCAGCGCCTCGCTCCCGGCGGTAACCGTCACTTAATATGCCAAGGCGTACTGCAACGAACTGCGCCGTATGGTTAAATCAGGCAATGAGCGAATCCGAAACTCCCGCCAGCGAACCGCGCGCTGGCCGAAACAGCCGCCTGAGTGCTGAAGACTGGGCACAGGCGGCCCTCGATCTGATTGCTGAACAAGGTGTCGGCTCGGTAGCGGTTGAACCGCTGGCGCGTCGTCTTGGGGTGACCAAGGGCAGCTTCTATTGGCACTTCCCATCGCGCGACGCCTTGCTGCAGGCCGCGCTGGAACGTTGGGAGCTGTTCGAGCAGGAACAGGTCTTCGGTAGCCTGGAAGAGGTGCCCGACCCACGCGTGCGCCTGCGCCAGCTGTTCCAGGTGGTGGCGCATGAAGTACAGCCGCACATCATCTACAGCGAGCTGTTGAAGGCGTTGGACCACCCGATGGTGCGTCCGGTGATTGACCGCGTATCGCAGCGGCGCATGGATTACCTGATTGCCTCGTTCCGCCAGGCGGGGCTGAGTTCCACCGATGCGCGCCATCGCGCACGGCTGGCCTATGCGGCCTACGTGGGCTTCCTGCAACTGTCGTTGCAGCTGCAGCAGCCCAAGCAGGCGCGTGAGGAATTCGAGGCGTATGTGGAGCATGTGATCGACACATTGATCCCGGGGTGACCCGATAGAGCGGAACCACATATCGCCGCGTTGAGGAACAGAAGAGCCGCGATTTTCGCGGCTTTTTCGTGCGTGCAGCGCATCGCTTTCCATGCTGTCGCATAAAAAACAACGGCCCCTTTCGGGGCCGTTGTTTCAGACGTTGTCGATCAATGAACCGATCAGAACTTCTGGTTGTACTTCAGGTACAGGAAGCGACCGATGTCGTAGCCGCCGTAGTACGAGAAGTTCGAGCTCGGCTGCGAGGTCATCATCGGGCCAACCTTGTTGAACACGTTGTTGGCACCAACCGAGACGGTGGCATTCCACGGCGCGGCATAGGAAACCTGCACGTCATGGAAGGTTACTGCGCCCAGTTCGGTCTGCGGGGAAATGGTGCCCAGCGTATCCGGTGCGCTGTAGTTCGGCAGCGTGCAACGCGTGGTGAAGCGGCAGCTTTCCTTGGTGCCGGAGTAATAACGCAGGTTCCAGTTGACCGACCAGTCATTCAGGCTCCAACCCAATCCAAGGTTCGAACGGACGCGGAAGGATGCGCCGAATCCGTTGACCTGGGACGGTACTGCTTCCGGATCGTCGGTGGACTTTTCTTCGTACTTGCCGACATACGTGGTGGCCGACTTGACGGAGAAACGGCCCCAATCGGTGTCACGGACATAGCCGATATCGAAGTCGAAACCTTCGGTCTCGGTATAGCCAGCATTGCGGTTGCCGTAGTTCAGTTCACCGACGATGTTGCCGTTGCTGGGATCACGAGTGAACATCGCGCAGCGCGACTCGATCAGACGGACGTAGCAGTCCTCCATGATCAGGTTGGGGCTGTCAGTGACAATGGTGTTGTCGATGCGGATATTCCACCAGTCGACACCCACGGTCAGGCCACTGATGTAGCTCGGGCTGTACACGAAGCCAATGGTCTTGGATTCCGACATTTCGGGAGTCAGCAGCGGATTCGAGCCCGAGTTGAACGGAACCGGGCTCTGCGCTGCACGACCGGTGGTTGGGACGAAGCCTTGCGACAACTGGCGATAGCCAGCACCGACGTCCTGGACGCAACGCGCGCTGCCGCCGACGTCACCGTAGACGCTATCGCACGGATCAACGAAGTTGGTCGGGAAGGTCTGCGACGTGCCGCCGTACAGATCGCCAATGGTCGGAGCGCGGAAGCCCTCGGCATAAGTACCACGGATCAGCAGGTCGTCGATCGGGCGCCACTTCAGGCCAAACTTGTTGTTGGTGGTATCACCGAAGCTGGTGAAGTCGGAGTAGCGGGTGGCGACGTCCAGCGTCAGTTCCTTGGCGAACGGCAGGTCAGCCAGAATCGGCACGCTGAGTTCCAGGTAGAACTCGTCGACCGAGTACGAGCCAGAGGTCGGGCCCGAAGCCAGGTTGGTCGAGTCACCCGATTGTGCAATGGCATCAGGATTGAACTCACCGTCCTCCTTGCGGTACTCGTAACCCACCGCGAAGCCCAGATCACCGGCCGGTAGCGCTACGATTGTGCCGGACAGGTTGGCGAAGTAGTTATGGGTGCTGGTCTTGCCCGTGGCGTGCTCTTCACGGAACAGGTAATTCTGCACATTCGGATCGGACAGCGAATACTGCTCACCGCCTGCACCGTAACCAGCATACGGGTTCCACGGCGTACAGCCCGCGATCTCATTGCCCGGGGTGCCGCAGACGATATTGCCCTGGTCATTCATGAACGACGGACCCACGGCCGCAGCGACGGCCGGGATGTAGAAGTTGCCGTTGTTGACCAGCAGGCTGTCGTTCTCGTTGTACAGGAAGCCCGCATCCCAGTTGAAGTAACGATCGCCGATTTCGAACGAGCCTTCCAGAGCTGCAGTAAAGCGCCAGGTGGTCAGGGTCGAATCGGTGGTGCGCGGGATTTCCCAACCACGACGACGGAAGTCGATATCGTTGGTCTGAGAGTACGGATTGCCGTCGGAATCAACCAGGCCAGCCACGTCCGGATCATACAGATCTGCATTGCCGTTCGGGTTGAAGTAGCTGCCGTTGCTGACGTAGCTGCGGCTGCCATCCGGGTTGGTCACGTACGTCGCGCCGGCCATCGGGGTACCGAATGCCGAGGATTGCAGCGGGTAGCCTGCGATCTGGCGCTGCGACTGGCGCTTGGTGTACGACAGGTCGGTGGTGAAGCGGATGTTGTCGGTGATGTCGTAGTTGCCGCTGACGAACAGCGAACGACGCTCGAGCGGGGTCAACAGGTGCATCTGGTCGGACGAGCGGGTCTGGTCCTCGGCGCGCTGCGGGTGGAAGTCGTCAGCACCGATGGCATCACCGGGACGATTGGCTACCGACCATGCCGCTGACGAACGAATCAGATTGCCGTCGTCATCCAGGCGCAGGGTGCCGTCCGCGTTGCGCTGCCAACGGTTGGCGTTACGGTTGTAATTGCCGTACTGACCGACCGGCGTCAGCGAGGAGGCCGGATCCCAATCCGGATAGGTATCTGCGGTGAACGGGCGATCCTTGGCCCAGACTCCCTCTTCCTTGTGATATTCGGCACCGACGGTGAGCGAGCCACGGTCACCGGAGAAGCCCATCACGAAGTCGTAGGTTTCCTTCTCGCCGTCGCCCTGGCTGTACTGGCCCTTGTATACGTTGACTTCAGCGCCGTCGAAGTTGCGACGGGTGATGATGTTGATCACGCCGGCCATCGCATCCGAGCCATAGATCGACGAGGCGCCGTCCTTCAGTACGTCGATGCGCTCGACCATCGAGGTCGGGATGACCGAGATGTCCTGGTAGCCGTCAGGGGTGATGCCCAGGCGCTTGCCATTGACCAGCACCAGAGTGCGCTGTGCGCCCAGGTTGCGCAGGTCGATGTACTGGCCACCGGCTTCCTGGTTGGCGGTCAGCGGCGAGGCGCGGCTGAAGTTCGGGCTACCGGCTGCGGAGATGTTCTGCAGGATGTCGCCGACGGAGCTGAAGCCCTGGTTCTGGATGTCCTGGCGCGAGATGGTGAGGACCGGCTGGGCGGTTTCGACGTCAACCTGGCGGATGCGCGAACCGGTGACCGAGATGCGATCCAGGTTGGTGGTACCAGAGGTTTCCTGCGCGATGGCGGCGCCGGTGCCGGCAGCGCTGGTGATCAGCGCGATGACGACAGCGTCACGCAGTTTATTGCTGTTGCGGTTCATTGGGCTCTCTCTCCAAGTTGTCTTGGTAGCTACGTGGTATGGCCCGCGAAGGAAGCGAAAGGCGCTGCCAAAATTCGCTGGGCTGATCCCGATACTACTTCCGTCTTTTCCAAAATTAAAGCTTTGTTAATGATTCGCGTGATTTTGGTGAAATTCGGCAAAGGCCGATAACGGCCACGCAAACGAAAACGCCCCGGAATCCGGGGCGCTCTGAAAAAAACGTCTTTAGATCAGCTGCTTACAGATCCTGCTCGTAGCGCACGTACGGAACGGTCCCGTCATCGTTGCTCTCATTGCGTGGTGAGAATGGGTTCTTGCCCCGGCTCACCACGTTCTCCGCACCCACGGTCAACTGCCCGGACCAGGGCGTGCGCCAGGTCAGGCCAACCCCCAGCCCTTCCCATTTGCCTGGCTGGCCGGGCACGTCCACCACGCGACCGATGATGTTTCCGCTGAAATTACCGTAGCCGGCGCCGATGCTGATGCTGCGGCTGTCCCAGCGGTTGACGATGGAGGGCGACGCATCGGCCAGTGGAACCAGCCGTGCCTTGGCGTAGGTGCCGCCAATGGAAACGAAGCCTTCGCGGCCAATGTTCTTCTGTCCGAAGACCGTCAGGTCGTTCTGCTCCGCGCGCAGCGAGGGCGATTTGTTGGGGCCTGCCAACCAGGCCGGCAGTGTCTCGCGGCCGGTGCCCACGGTCAGGCCGACACGTCCGCCAGCACGGTTGAAGGCGGCCGTGCCGCTGAAGCGGCGCGACAATTCATCTTCATCATCACCCAGGCTGGCCAGCATGCAGTGGCTGGCCAGTCCGCTGATGCTGGTGCCGCGGCTGCTGTTGCACAGCAGGCCAAGCGAATCGCCGGACGACAGGCCGAATGCCGCATCCAGCGAGCTGCGGCCGAAATGCCAGCGTGCCCCGGCCATCTGTTCTCCGGTCGGTTCCAGGTACAGCAGGGCCTCTACCTTGCCGCTGCCCTTGTTCCACACCGGAATGACCGTACGCGTGTCCTTGGCCTGGGCATGCGCGCCCGCGACCGTCCCGAGGGCGATCAGCAGTGCAAGTGGCAGGCGCAGGAAAGAATGCATGGAATGAGTCAGACCAACAGGAAAACGACAAGTTCCCGCGAATACGGGAACTGGAGCGTAGGCGGTTTATGATTCTTTAACAAGCCGTTGTCCTCCCCAGAACACGAACTCGCTGCGGTGATGGCGTGCTTTACTGAAGGCGTTCAGGTGCGGGTATGGAGCTACCGGCACCCTGAAACAGTATCTCCACTTCCGTCAACGGGAAGTGATACTCCCGTCCGCAGAATTCGCAGCGGACATCGACCGAACCGGTGGCTTGGGCGGCGGCGCGGGCTTCTTCCTCGCCCAGTGATTCCAGCATGGCCGTCACCCGTTCACGCGAGCACGAGCAGCCGAAACGCAGCGCCTTGCTGCCCATCAGCTCCGGGGCTTCTTCATGGAACAGGCGATGTACCAGCTGCTCGGCCGGCGTTGCCAGCAGTTCGGCCTTGCCCAGCGTCTCGAACAGCGCGCTGATGCGGTTCCAGCCGTCTTCGTCGCCCTCGTCGCCGGGCAGCTTCTGCAGCAGCAGGCCCGCAGCGCCCTGCGCGTCGGCCACCAGCAGCAGCCGCGTCGGAAGCTGCTCCGATTGCCGGAAGTAGTCTTCGAAGGCTTCGTCCAGGCTGGGCGCCGTCAGGCTGACCAGGCTCTGGTAGCGCTGCGGTTCGCGCGGGTCCAACCCCGGGTTCTCGATGGTGATGGCCAGTACCGCATCTTCGCCCAGGGCGGCCAGCTCACGTGGCGCATCCTGGTCATCCTCGACCCGCGCGATGCCGCGCAGGGTACCGGCCGCGGTGCATTCGGCAAACAGGGTGCGCAGCGTGCTGCTGCTGCGCAACTGGATCGACAGGCGGCCATCGACCTTGGTATGGCCGGTGAACAGGGCGGATGCCACGCAGGCTTCGCCCAGCATGCCCGCGGCGTTCACCGGGTAGTGCCCATGCGAAAGGATCTGCTGCCAGGCGCCCTGCAGGCGTACATGTACGCCGCGGACGCCGGCATCGGGCAGCAGGAAACGGGTCAGGGAATCATTCTGGTCGGTCATCGGCTCGGTACGCGTAGGGAGTCGGTTGCCGGATAATGTGCCGACAACCAAGCGAAAGAAGGGTGAGCCAGTAATGGGGGCAGGGCAGGATAACCACAAGGCGGAGCCGCCGGCGGCCAGGGCGCGCTGGCGCTGGCGCCGGCTGTTGTGGCTGCCGGTGCTGCTGGCGGCGTTCAGCGTGTTGCAGGTGCTGTTGCTGCGGTTCATCGATCCACCGGTTTCCACGGTGATGCTGTGGCGGTATGGCGAGGCGCTGGCGCAGGCCGATGGTGCCTATCGCCTGCACTACCAGTGGCGCGACCTGGAGCAGATTGCGCCCAGCCTGCCGATTTCCCTGGTGGCGGCCGAAGACCAGCGTTTCCCCCTGCATCGCGGCTTCGACCTGCAGGCGATAGAGAAAGCACGCGACCATAATGCGGCCGGCGGTCGGCTGCGTGGCGCCAGCACGATCAGCCAGCAGGTGGCGAAGAACCTGTTCCTGTGGCAGGGGCGCAGTTGGCTGCGGAAAGGCCTGGAGGTCTGGTACACCCTGCTGATCGAGACGTTCTGGCCGAAGCAGCGGATCCTGGAGGTGTACGCCAACATCGCCGAGTTCGGCGATGGCATCTATGGCGTGCAGGCGGCCGCGCGGTCATTCTGGAACAAGGACGCGTCGCAGCTGACGGCTTCGGAGAGCGCACGGCTGGCTGCGGTGCTGCCGGCGCCGCGACGCTACGATGCTGCGCGACCGGGGCCTTATGTACAGCGGCGCGCCGCCTGGATCCAGCGGCAGGCCCGGCAATTGGGCGGCAACGCCTACCTGAAGGACGACTGAGTACAATCAGGCGATGAGAAAGGATCGCCTGACCATCGTCGTTGCCGTCTTCAACGAAGAGATCGCGCTGCCGCACCTGCACGAGCGCGTGTTGGCCGTGCTCACCACCATGCGCGACATTGATGGGCACGTCCTGTACGTGGATGACGGGAGTATCGACGCGACGTGGGATTGCATCAGCGCGCTGGCACGGCAGGACCGGCGTGTTTCGGCACTACGGTTGTCGCGCAACTTCGGCAAGGAGGCGGCACTGACCGCCGGCCTGGACCGCGTGGGCGAGGGGGCCGCCATGATCCTGGATGCCGACTGCCAGGATCCCCCCGAACTCATCCCTACCTTCGTGGCGCGCTGGCGGGAAGGCTACGACAATGTGTATGGAACGCGCTTGGCGCGCGAAGGGGAAAGCTGGACCAAGCGCGCAACCGCCCGGATGTTCTACCGGGTGATCGGACGCCTGTCGCGCACCCCCATCCCCGCCGACACCGGCGATTTCCGCCTGCTGTCGCCGCGCGCGCTGCAGGCCCTGGATGGCCTGCGCGAACGCCACCGTTTCATGAAGGGGCTCTTCAGCTGGGTAGGGTATCGGCGGATCGCGGTGCCCTACCATCGGCAGGCCCGGGTCGCCGGTGACAGCAAGTTCAGCCTGTGGAAGCTGTGGAATTTCGCGCTGGAAGGCATCACCAGCTTCTCCACCGTGCCGCTGCGGGCGGCGACGTACCTTGGCATGCTGACTGCGACAGGCGCCTTCCTGTTCGCCATAGGCGTGGTGGTGAAGGCGGCGCTGTATGGCGACCGTGTCGCAGGCTGGCCGACCATGATGGCGGTGATCCTGTTCCTGGGTGGGGTGCAGCTGATCGCCCTGGGCCTGATCGGGGAGTATCTCGGTCGTCTGTACGAGGAGTCCAAGCAGCGGCCGCTGTACCTGGTTGACACGTGCATCGCACCGGGCGTGGCAGACTCGAATCTGGAACCCACCCCGGGAGGGCAGGCAGATGACCACAGTTCGGCAGTTGTTGGACGGCAAGTCTCCTGAAGTTCATGCGGTCGCGCCGGATGCGGCGGTCGTGGATGCGATCCGCCTGATGGCTGAAAAAGGCATTGGCGCGGTACTGGTGATGGACGGGCCACGATTGGCCGGCATCCTGTCCGAGCGCGACTACGCGCGGAAGATCGTGCTGCGCGACCGCTCTTCGCGCGATACGCCGGTTGCCGACATCATGACCGCGCAGCTGGTCACGGTAGGGCCGGGCGCGCAGGTGGAACATTGCCTGCAACTGGTGACCGATCACCGCATCCGGCACCTGCCGGTGGTGGAAGGTAGTGCGGTGGTGGGCGTCATTTCCATCGGCGACCTGGTCAAGGCGGTCATCGACGCGCAGCAGCAGGAACTGGAGCACCTGCAGCAGTACATCGTCGCGGGCTGAGTCCGGCCACCAACCCGTAGCGCCGAGCCATGCTCGGCGGTTTGCTGCTCCGGCACCGCGCCCATGACCACTGCGCTCGCCGAGCATGGCTCGGCGCTACAGCATCGCTCGGCGCTACGGCGTTGCGCGTTGCCCGATGCCGGTCAGCGGGGCTCCAGCACCGTAAGCACGGCTGCTTCGTCCACGTCCGGCACCACTTCAGCCTGGCCGATACCGCGCCACAACACCAGGCGCAAGCGGCCGGCGACGTTCTTCTTGTCCAGCCGCATGCGCCCCAGCAGCGCCTGTGGCTCCAGGCCTGCCGGGATCTCCACCGGCAACTGCAGTGCCTGCAGCAGGGCACGCAGGCGTTGCTCATCGGCCGCCGTTGCCATGCCCAGCGTGGTGGAGAGGCGTGCGGCCAGCAGCATGCCGACCGCTACCGCTTCGCCGTGGTTGAGTGCTTCACGGCCCGGTGCAGAATAGCCCTGCTCGGTTTCGATCGCATGGCCGAAGGTATGGCCGAGATTGAGCAGTGCACGTTCGCCCTTCTCGAAGGGATCGCGCGCGACGATCGCCGCCTTGTGCGCGCAGCTGCGGGCGATGGCTTCGGCCAGCAGCGCGCTGTCGCCGGCCAGCAACGCACCGGCATGCTGCTGCAGCCAGTCGAAGAACGTGGCATCGCCCAGTGCGCCATACTTGACCACTTCGGCCAGGCCGGCACGCAGTTCGCGGGCAGGCAGCGTCGACAGCGCCAGGGTGTCGGCGATGACCGCGCGCGGTGGATGGAAGGCCCCGACCAGGTTCTTGCCGGCCGGGATGTCCACGGCGGTCTTGCCGCCGACCGAGGAATCGACCATGGCAAGCAGGGTGGTCGGTACCTGCACGCAGTCCACGCCGCGCATCCAGCAGGCAGCGGCGAATCCGGACAGGTCGCCGACCACGCCGCCGCCCAGTGCGACCACGCAGGCATCGCGGGTGGCGCCGAGCGTGGCAAGCGCCTCGATCACGCGGCCGAACTCGGCCAGCGTCTTGGACGCCTCGCCGGCGGGCAGCACGTGCTCGCCGACCAGCAGGTCGGGGCGTACCTGCTGCAGCGCTGCGCGCAGCTTTGCCAGGTACAGCGGCGCCACGCCGCTGTCGCTGACCAGCAGCACGTGGCGACCGCGGACGCAGGCGGCGAGGGCCTGGCCGTCGGCCAGCAGGCCGGGGCCGATGGTGATGGAATAGGGGTGCGCGCCGCCAACGGCGACCTGCAGGGGGGAGTGGGGGGTCATGCGGGTAGGTCCTGTCGCTGCCAGAGTGCGGCCAGCCTCACCACCAGGTGGGAGGTGGCCTCGGTGGCGGTATAGGGATCGGTGTCCAGGGTGAGATCGGCCAGTTGCCGGTACAGCGGGTCGCGCTGGAAGGCGAGGTCCTGCAGGACCTGTTCGCGGTCCGGGCGCTGCAGCAGCGGACGCCCCTTGTCGCGCGCGAGGCGTTCCAGTTGCGCTTGCACGCTGACCCGCAGGTAGACCACGAAGCCATTCCGGGCGATCGCCTCACGGTTGCCGGCATCAAGTACCGCGCCACCGCCGGTGGAAACCAACTGGCCGCGGCCGGCCATCAGCCGCTGCAGCACCTGCCGCTCGTGCTGGCGGAAGCCTGCTTCGCCGGCCAGTTCGAACAGGGTCGGGATGCTGGCCCCGGCGCTCTCCACGATGGCCTGGTCGACGTCGATGAAGTCCAGCGTGAAGCGTTCGGCGAGGCGGCGGCCGATACAGGTTTTGCCGGCCCCCATCGGGCCGATCAGGATCAGGTTCGGAGCAGGATTCATCGGCCGTGATGCTAACACCTCCGTGACATTCCTTTACGGCCCACGGGCCCAGCATCGGGGTGCGCGGAACGTCCCGCGCGCCTCTGGAGCCGCCGTCATGTCGATCGCCAAGGTCATCGAAGTCAATGCTTCCTCTCCCAAAAGCGTGGAGGATGCCGTGCGCAGTGGGTTGAAGAAGGTATCCAGCACGGTAAAAGGCATCCAGGGGGCATGGATCAACGAGACCAAGGTGGTCACCAACGGCGATGGCGAGATCACCGAATGGCGGGTCAACCTGAAGGTGACCTTCCTGGTTGAATGAGCCGGTGGCTCAGCGGACGCCGATGATTTGGCGCTGTCCGTCCAGCGCGATCACCCGGTCGGCCACGTCCGGCAGGGCGCGCAGCGCCTGCCGGCTGACCCGCTCGTAGTACTGCACGAAGCGGTCCAGCTGCGGGCGGGTCATGCCGCTGCGGCCTGGTTGCGCCGCCTGCAGGTTCTGTTCCTGCTGCCAGCGCCAGCGCGGCACCACGGAGAAATCCGGAGGCTGGAGGAACCATAGCCGGTCGCAGCGCTGCCACAGGCCGGGATAGTTGTCGGCAAGCGCGGCATTGCACCAGCGCCGCCAGCGTCCGTCCGCATCGGCCTCGCGCTCCAGCGCGTTGAGCGGGGTGTCCAGCGCGGCCGGTTGCTCTGCCGGCGTACCAAGGAACCAGCCTTCGAACACCAGCAGGTCCAGTGGTTCGGCCAGCTGCGGCCACTGTGCAGGCGATACGCGTTCGTCGGCCAGCTTGTCGAAACGCGGCAGGGCCAATGGCTGCCGCGCCACCACGGCATCCAGCACTGAATGTGCCAGTGGCAGGTCGTGGGTGCCGGGCGGGCCACGGGTTATCAGCAATGGATGTACGGCGCGCGCCAGGCGTTGGCGCTGGGCGCGGGTCAGGTACACGTCATCGATGGACAGGGCGGCCGCACGCAGGCCGCGCGCCTGTGCACGCGCAACGACCTGCAGGGCGAGGGTGGATTTGCCGCTGCCCTGCAGGCCGCTGATCGCCAATACGGGTACTTTGGCGCCACAGTCCAGTGCATCATCCAGCGCCTGTTCGACAAGCGTGTCCGGGAAGCCTTTCGGGTTGGGCATGTACGCAGCTGCAGGCATGCCGCCACAATAGCCCAATCCGCATGAGAAACGAGCCCTCGATGAGCGATCTTTACACCGAAGCATTGACCCGGTTTTCCAGCCTGTTCGAAGAGGCCAGGCAGAGCCGCGAGGTCGAACCCAATGCCATGACCGTTGCGACTGCGGATGCGCATGGCCGCCCTTCGGCGCGCACCGTGCTGCTGAAATCGTTCGATGCCCGCGGGTTCGTGTTCTACACCCACCTGGACAGCCCCAAGGGGCGCGAGCTGCAGGCCAATCCGCAGGCCGCGTTGCTGTTCCTGTGGCGAAGCCTGCGCGAGGCGGGGCTGCAGGTCCGCATCGAAGGCCGCGTGGAACAGGTGGACGATGCCGAGGCCGACGCCTATTTCGCCAGCCGCCCGCGCATGAGCCAGATCGGTGCCTGGGCTTCGCAGCAGTCACGGACGCTGTCATCGCGGGAGGAGTTCGATGCCCGCGTGGCCGATGCCGAAGCGCGTTTCGAAGGCCTGCCGGTGCCGCGGCCGGTCGGCTGGAGCGGATTGCGCGTGGTGCCGGACCGGATCGAATTCTGGCATGGCGCGCAGTTCCGCCTGCACGAACGCTGGTGCTATGAAAAGGACGGCCAGGGCCTGTGGGGCAAGCGGTTGCTGTATCCATGACGGCGTGTCGTCGATGGTTTTGACGTAAACGGCCCGGTGTGGAGCGCGCCTCGACAAGGCGGCGCGGACGGTGCGGCTGCCACCCATTGCCTGACCGGTGGTCGTGCCGCACGCTCGCAGCTCTCTCCACGTATGGGCTGCAGAATGAAGCGATTTCCCGATGTGTTTGCGGTCGCGCCACTGCGGCGGGGCGCGGAAGCGGGCTTGTTGCTGTTGGCGCGGGTGGTGGCTGGCGTGATGTTCAGCGTGTCCGGCTGGAACAAGCTGTTCACCGAGGCCGGGCGCGAACGCATGCTGCACACGTTGAACGATGCCGGCATCCCCTGGCCAGGCATGAGCGCGCCGATACTGGGCGGCATCGAATGGATCGCAGGGGCATTGCTGGTGCTGGGCCTGCTCAGCCGGCCGGCGGCGCTGCTGCTGGCGGCGATCTGCGTGGTGGCAGCGCTGACCGATGGTATCGCGCGGATCCCGGCCGGGCTGGGCATGCTGGACTGGTTGAGCTGGTTCTTCTATCTGTCCGAGGTGCCGCTGGCGGTGTTGTTGCTATGGGTGGCGGTGGCAGGCAGCGGTCGCTTCGCGCTGGAAGCACCATGGGCGCCACGGCGCACCTGATGCATGCGGGGCCGCCCAGCGCGTCGTGCTCAGCCAAGTCCCGCGGCACGCAGCCAGCGCCATAGCGTCGTGCGCGAAATCCCAAGCGCCAGCGCCATGCCCTCGCGGTCGTTGCGATGGCTGGCAAGCAGTTGCTGCAACTGCTCGTGCGAGGGTTTTCCGGCTTCCCCCTCCAAGGGCAATCCCACGCTTTGGCCGCCGCCCAGCTCAGGCGCCAGCGCCAGCAGCCGCGCATGGTCGATCGGCGCCTCGCCGGGCTGCCAGTGGATGCGCAGGCGGTCGACCAGGTTGCGCAGTTCGCGTACGTTGCCGGGCCAGTCGGCCGCCTCCAGTGTCGCCAGCGCCCGCCGGTCCAGCGGCGCATCGATGCCCCGCAACTGGCGGAAGAAGTGCTGGACCAGCAGCGCGATGTCATCACGGCGTGCACGCAGTGGCGGCAGGCTGATGTGCAGTGCCGCCAGCCGGTAATACAGATCACGCCGGAACTGTCCGGCCTGTACCCGTTGTTGCAGTGACTGCAGGGTAGCGGCGACCACCCGCAGGTCCACCGGGGTCGGCTCAGTGGCACCTACGCGCAATACTTCGCGCTCTTCCAGCACGCGTAGCAGCCGGGTCTGCAACGGCAGTGGCAGTTCGCCGATCTCGTCCAGGAACAGGGTCCCGCCGTCGGCCGCTTCCACCAGGCCGATGCGGCCACCGCGGCGCGCGCCGGTGAAGGCGCCGTCGCTGTAGCCGAACAGCTCTGCTTCCAGCAACGATTCGGTGATCGCGCCGCAGTTGAGTGCTACGAAGCGGCCGCCTCTGCCGCTGGATGCGTGCAGCTGGCGGGCCACCAGTTCCTTGCCGGTCCCGGTTTCTCCGCTGACCAGCACGGTGCTCTCGTGCGGGGCGTAAAGCGCGATGTGCTGCCTGACCACGTCCATCGCAGGGCTGTTGCCCAGCAGGGCGTGGCCATCGCCGCGCTGGGTGTCGCGTCGGCGCGTACGTGCCGGGCGGCTGCCGGAGCGTGCCAGCGTATGGGTCAATTCCAGGGCATGCTCGAATGCCTGTCGCACGCTGTCGGCCGAGTACAGCAGCACGCCCTGCAGGCCGGCGGCCTCGGCATGGTCGATCGCCATGCCGGTGCCGACGATCACCTCGATGCCGTTGGCGCGCAGGTCGGCGATGCAGTCGCGCGCATCTTCGCGGGTGACGAATCGCCGGTGTTCGATCTGCAGGCCGAAGCTGTCCTGGAAGCTGGCCAGGGTCGGTACGTCGCCGGCATGGGTGACCAGGCCGATGCGCGGGGCGATGCGGCGGGCGCGCGCCAGCGCTTCCATCAGGTCGAAGCCATTGGCCTGGATCGGCACCAGCGGAACGTCCAGCCGGCTGCGCAGCCAGGCGGCGTTGGAACCACCCGCGATCACCACGTCGCAGTGCTCGCCGCGAAGGCGTTGGTTGATCAGGGCCACCGCCTCCTCGAAGCCGAGGTTGATCTGCTCGATGCGCGCACGGCGATCGAACTCCGGGATCACGTCACCCAGCAGGCCGGTCAGGCGTGAGACGCTGACCGTCCAGATCACCGGCCGGCTGGCGTCGTGGTCGGCGAAGGGGAACGGTGGGCGGGGGGCGTGCATGTCGTTCGCCGTGAGGGAGGATGTTTCATGATACATCCGTTTCAATGTTTCATATGTTTCATGACGGATCCATGGCGACGCCAATGAAATCAACGGGTTGCAGGTTGGCACGGTGCTTGCGCCTATCTCTGGACTTCACGCCAGGACTGCTGCATGACTGCCACTTCCCTTCCTTCCGCTGGTGCCAGGTTCCGCCAGGCGCTGGCCGCCGAATCGCCGTTGCAGGTGATCGGCGCGATCAACGCCAACCATGCGTTGCTGGCCAAGCGCGCCGGATTCCGCGCGATCTACCTGTCCGGCGGTGGTGTGGCGGCTGGTTCGCTCGGCCTGCCCGACCTGGGCATCAACACGCTTGAAGACGTGCTGATCGATGTCCGCCGCATCACCGATGTATGCGACCTCCCGCTGATGGTCGACATCGATACCGGCTTCGGACCCAGCGCATTCAATATCGCGCGTACCGTGAAGTCGCTGATCAAGGCTGGCGCCGCCGCCTGCCATATCGAAGACCAGGTCGGCGCCAAGCGCTGCGGCCATCGTCCGGGCAAGGAAATCGTATCGCAGGGTGAAATGGTCGATCGGGTGAAATCCGCTGCCGATGCCCGGACCGATCCGGACTTCTTCCTGATCGCGCGCACCGATGCCATCCAGGTCGACGGCGTGGATGCGGCCATCGAACGCGCGATCGCCTGTGTCGAGGCCGGCGCCGATGGCATTTTCGCCGAGGCGGCCTATGACCTGGATACCTACCGGCGCTTCGTCGATGCGGTGAAGGTGCCGGTGCTGGCCAACATCACCGAGTTCGGTGCCACCCCGCTGTTCAGCCGCGACGAGCTGGCCTCGGCCGGCGTGGCCATCCAGCTGTTTCCGCTGTCTGCGTTCCGCGCCGCCAACAAGGCCGCCGAGAACGTCTATGCAGCGGTGCGCCGCGACGGACACCAGCGCAACGTGGTCGACGGCATGCAGACCCGGGAAGAGCTGTACGACCGCATCGGCTATCACGCCTTCGAACAGCAGCTCGATGCACTGTTCGCCGCCAAGAAGTAACCTGCTGCAACGCAATTCCGGGAGGAACACATGAACGATACGACTGCCACCCCGACCTTCAAGCCGAAGAAATCCGTCGCCCTGTCCGGCACTGCCGCCGGCAATACCGCGCTGTGTACCGTCGGTCGCAGCGGCAACGACCTGCATTACCGTGGCTACGACATCCTGGACCTGGCCACCACCAGCGAGTTCGAGGAGATCGCCCACCTGCTGGTGCACGGCAAGCTGCCCACCCGGGCCGAGTTGAAGTCCTACAAGGCGAAGCTGAAGTCGCTGCGCGGCATCCCGGCAGCGGTCAAGGCGGCGCTGGAGGAACTGCCGCCGTCGGCCCACCCGATGGACGTGATGCGCACCGGTGTCTCCGTGCTTGGCTGCGTGGCGCCGGAGAAGGATGACCACAACCACCCGGGTGCGCGCGATATCGCCGACAAGCTGATGGCCTGCCTGGGGTCCATGCTGCTGTACTGGTACCACTGGAGCCACAACGGTCGCGCCATCGACGTGGAGACCGACGACGATTCCATCGGCGGCCACTTCCTGCACCTGCTGCATGGCGAGAAGCCGCAGGAATCGTGGGTCAAGGCGATGCACACCTCGCTGGTCCTGTATGCCGAACATGAGTTCAACGCTTCCACCTTTGCCTGCCGCGTGATCGCTGGCACCGGTAGCGACATGTACAGCGCGATTGCCGGTGGCATCGGTGCATTGCGCGGGCCCAAGCATGGTGGCGCCAATGAAGTGGCCTTCGAAGTGCAGAAGCGCTACGACAACCCGGACGAGGCCGAGGCCGACATCAAGGCACGGGTGGAGCGCAAGGAAGTGGTGATTGGTTTCGGTCATCCGGTCTATACCGTGTCCGATCCGCGCAACAAGGTGATCAAGGACGTGGCCCGCGAACTGTCCGAAGAACAGTCGAGCATGAAGATGTACGACATCGCCGAGCGCCTGGAAACGGTGATGTGGGACATCAAGAAGATGTTCCCCAACCTGGACTGGTTCAGTGCGGTCAGCTACCACATGATGGGCGTGCCGACGGCGATGTTCACCCCGCTGTTCGTCATCGCACGCACCTCCGGCTGGAGCGCGCACATCATCGAACAGCGCATCGACGGCAAGATCATCCGTCCCAGCGCCAACTACACCGGCCCGGAAGACCAGGCCTTCGTGCCGATCGACAAGCGCAAGTGATGCAGGCGGCCCGGGCGGCGGAAAGACGCCCGGGCGGTCGCAACCACGCACCCGGCCCGCCAGAGAAGCAGCTATCGCCAGCCATGAATATTGATTACCGCAAGACCCTCCCCGGCACTTCGCTGGACTATTTCGATACCCGTGCCGCGGTCGATGCGATCCAGCCAGGTGCTTATGCGACATTGCCGTACACCTCGCGGGTGCTGGCCGAGAACCTGGTGCGCCGCTGCGACCCGGCCACGTTGGACGCTTCGCTGCGCCAGCTGATCGAACGTCGCCGCGACCTGGACTTTCCGTGGTTTCCCGCGCGCGTGGTGTGCCATGACATCCTCGGCCAGACCGCACTGGTCGACCTGGCCGGCCTGCGTGACGCCATCGCTGATGCCGGTGGCGATCCGGCCCAGATCAACCCGGTCGTCCCGACCCAGTTGATCGTGGATCACTCGCTGGCGGTGGAGTTCCCGGGCTTCGACAAGGCCGCGTTCGAGAAGAACCGCGCCATCGAGGACCGCCGCAATGAAGATCGCTTCCACTTCATCAACTGGACGAAGAAGGCGTTCAAGAACGTCGACGTGATCCCGCCGGGCAACGGCATCATGCACCAGATCAACCTGGAGAAGATGTCGCCGGTGGTGCAGGTGCGCGATGGCGTGGCCTTCCCGGATACCTGCGTCGGCACCGACAGCCATACCCCGCACGTGGACGCGCTGGGCGTGATCGCCATCGGCGTGGGTGGGCTGGAAGCAGAAAGCGTGATGCTCGGCCGTGCCTCGTGGATGCGCCTGCCGGACATCATCGGCGTGCAGCTGGCCGGGCGGCCGCAGCCGGGCATCACCTGCACCGACATCGTGCTGGCGCTGACCGAGTTCCTGCGCGGTGCCAAGGTGGTGGGTGCCTGGATCGAATTCTTCGGCGAGGGTGCGCGTGCGCTGAGCATCGGCGACCGCGCCACCATCTCCAACATGACGCCGGAATTCGGTGCCACTGCGGCGATGTTCTCCATCGACCAGCAGACCCTGGACTACCTGCGCCTGACCGGCCGCGAGGAAGCGCAGGTGCAACTGGTGGAAACCTATGCCAAGGCTGCCGGCCTGTGGTCGGATGACCTGGCCGCGGTCGAGTACGAACGCGTGCTGCAGTTCGACCTGTCCAGCGTGGTGCGCAACATGGCCGGCCCATCCAACCCGCACAAGCGCGTGGCGACGACCGAACTGGCGGCGCGTGGCATTGCCGACGCGGCCAAGCTGGCGTCCGGCAGGCAGGAGCAGGCAGAGGGCCTGATGCCCGATGGCGCGGTGATCATCGCGGCCATCACCAGCTGCACCAACACCAGCAATCCGCGCAATGTCATCGCCGCGGCACTGCTGGCACGCAATGCCAACCGCGCGGGACTGGACCGGAAGCCGTGGGTGAAAAGTTCGCTTGCGCCTGGCTCCAAGGCCGTGCAGCTGTATCTGGAAGCTTCCGGACTGTTGCCGGACCTGGAGCAGCTGGGCTTTGGCATCGTCGGTTTTGCCTGCACCACCTGCAATGGCATGAGCGGCGCGCTGGATCCGGCGATCCAGCAGGAAATCATCGACCGCGACCTGTACGCCACTGCGGTGTTGTCGGGCAACCGCAACTTCGACGGCCGCATCCATCCCTATGCCAAGCAGGCCTTCCTGGCCTCGCCGCCGCTGGTGGTTGCGTATGCGATTGCAGGCACCGTGCGTTTCGACATCGAAAAGGATGTGCTGGGCGTGGATGCGCAGGGCAATGCAATCACCCTGAAGGACCTGTGGCCAAGCGACGCCGAAGTGGACGCTGTGGTCGCCGCCAGCGTCAAGCCGGAGCAGTACCGGCAGGTCTACGGGCCGATGTTCACCTTCAAGGTCGACCAGGGCCCGAAAGTCGCCCCGCTGTATGACTGGCGTCCGCAGAGTACCTATATCCGTCGTCCGCCCTATTGGGAGGGCGCGCTGGCCGGAGAGCGGCCGTTGACCGGCATGCGTCCATTGGCGGTGCTGGGCGACAACATCACCACCGACCATCTGTCGCCGTCCAATGCCATCCTGGCCAGCAGTGCGGCCGGCGAATACCTGGCCAGGATGGGCCTGCCGGAGGAGGACTTCAACTCCTATGCGACGCACCGTGGCGACCATCTCACCGCGCAGCGTGCCACCTTCGCCAACCCGAAACTGATCAATGAAATGGTCGTCGTCGACGGCCAGGTCCAGCAGGGTTCGTTGGCACGCGTGGAACCGGAAGGACAGGTGATGCGGATGTGGGAAGCGATCGAGACCTACATGGAGCGCAGGCAGCCGTTGATCATCATCGCCGGAGCGGATTATGGGCAGGGCAGTTCGCGTGACTGGGCCGCCAAGGGCGTGCGCCTGGCCGGCGTGGAGGCGATCGCGGCCGAAGGGTTCGAACGCATCCATCGCACCAACCTGATCGGCATGGGCGTGTTGCCGCTGGAGTTCAAGGACGGCGTCAACCGCACGACCCTGGGCATCGACGGCACCGAGACCTTTGACGTGCTGGGCGAGCGCGTGCCGCGCGCCGGGCTGGTCCTGGTCATCCGCCGCCGGAACGGCGAGCAACTGCAGGTGCCGGTTACCTGCCGCCTGGATACGGCCGAAGAAGTGTCGATCTACGAGGCCGGCGGGGTGCTGCAGCGCTTCGCGCAGGATTTCCTGGAGGCCTCGCAGGCGGCGTGATGGCACGCAGGCCCGCGCAACGTGCGGGCCTGCGACGGCAGCACCAAGCTGCTCATCCTGTGGCTGTTCCGCTGGGAGCGTCGCAGCATGCAGACCCGGCAAAGACGACACTCACCCGCGCTGGCCATACAGCGCTGAATCCCTGGTTCCCTGCAAGGCATCCCGACATGACCCATCTCCCCCAGCTCCGCATTCCTGCCACTTACCTGCGTGGCGGCACCAGCAAGGGTGTCTTCTTCCGCCTGCAGGACCTGCCGACCGCAGCGCAGGTGCCCGGTACCGCGCGCGATGCGCTGCTGATGCGGGTGATCGGCTCGCCCGATCCGTACGGCAAGCACACCGATGGCATGGGCGGTGCGACATCGAGTACCAGCAAGTGCGTGATCATCTCGACGCCCTCGGTGCCGGATCACGACGTCGACTACCTGTACGGCCAGGTGTCCATCGACACGGCGTTCGTCGACTGGAGCGGCAACTGCGGCAACCTGAGCACCGCGGTCGGCCCGTTCGCGATCAGCAACGGTTTCATCGATCCGGCGCGCGTGCCGCATGACGGTGTGTGCAGCGTACGCATCTGGCAGGCCAACATCGGCAAGACCATCCTCGCGCACGTGCCGATCATCGACGGCCAGGTACAGGAGACCGGTGACTTCGAGCTGGACGGGGTGACCTTCCCGGCTGCGGAAATCCAGCTGGAATTCCTCGATCCCTCCGACGACGGCGAGGACGGGGCGATGTTTCCCACCGGCAACCTGGTCGATACGCTGGACGTGCCCGGCGTCGGCAGCTTCCAGGTGACGATGATCACCGCCGGCATCCCGACCATCTTCCTGAATGCCGCTGACCTGGGCTACACCGGCACCGAGCTGCAGCCGGCGATCAACGACGATCGTGCTGCGCTGGAGAAATTCGAGAAGATCCGTGCCCACGGTGCGGTGCGCATGGGCTTGATCGACAGCATCGAGCTTGCCGCTACGCGCCAGCACACGCCCAAGGTCGCCATCGTCGCGCCCGCGCAGGATTACGTTTCTTCCAGCGGCAAGCAGATTGCCGCCGTCGAGATCGACCTGCATGCCCGCGCGCTGTCGATGGGAAAACTGCACCACGCGATGATGGGCACCGCGGCAGTGGCCATCGGCACCGCGGCGGCCATCCCGGGCACCCTGGTGAACCTGGCCGCCGGTGGTGGCGCACGCGAGGCGGTGACGTTCGGGCATCCGTCGGGCACCTTGCGCGTGGGGGCCGAAGCCCGGTGCCTTGACGGCCAGTGGACAGTCACCAAGGCCATCATGAGCCGCAGCGCACGCGTGCTGATGGAAGGGACGGTGCGCGTGCCTGCCGATACGTTGTAGCGCCGGGCCATGCCCGGCGAACGCAGCGGCCTCGCCTGGCGGTGATCCGCGGGGCATGACCCGACGTTACAGAGGAGATCGATGATGTCCAGCAACCTCGCCCCATCCAACGACCGCGCCGCGTGGGACGCGCTGCTGGTGGACATCGTCGACTACGTCCGCGACACCTCGATCGACTCGGCGCTGGCATATGAGACCGCGCACTACTGCCTGCTGGATACGCTGGGTTGCGGGCTGGAAGCGCTGTCCTTCCCCGCGTGCACGAAACTGCTGGGACCGCTGGTACCTGGCACCGTGGTGGAGAACGGTGCGCGGGTGCCGGGAACCGGGCACGTGCTGGATCCGGTGCAGGCGGCCTTCAATCTCGGTGCGATGGTGCGCTGGCTGGATTTCAACGACACCTGGCTGGCGGCCGAATGGGGCCATCCTTCCGACAACCTGGGCGGGATCCTGGCCGCTGCCGACTGGCTGTGCCGGTCCGGCAGGGCGTCGCTGCGCATGCGTGATGTGCTCACCGCGATGATCAAGGCTCATGAGATCCAGGGTGTACTGGCGCTGCGCAACGCATTCAACCGCGTTGGGCTGGACCACGTGCTGCTGGTGAAAGTGGCCTCCACGGCCGTGGTGGCCGGGATGCTGGGGCTGGATCGCGGGCGCATGCTCAATGCCGTGTCGCTGGCCTGGGTCGATGGGCAGGCGCTGCGCACCTACCGGCATGCGCCGAACACCGGATCGCGCAAGAGCTGGGCGGCGGGCGATGCCACCAGCCGTGCGGTCCGCCTGGCGTTGATGGCCGAAACCGGTGAGATGGGCTATCCCTCGGTGCTGAGCGCGCCCACCTGGGGCTTCCAGGACGTGTCATTGCGTGGCCAGCCGCTGCAGGTGGAGCGGGAGTTCGGCAGCTACGTGATGGAGAACGTGCTGTTCAAGATCCGCTACCCGGCCGAGTTCCACGGGCAGACGGCGGTGGAGGCAGCGATCGCCCTGCATCGGCAGTTGCAGGCAGCGGGCAGGTCGGTGCAGGAGATCGAGCAGGTGGTGATCCGTACGCAGCAGGCCTGCGTGCGGATCATCGACAAACACGGCCCGTTGCATAACCCCGCCGATCGCGACCACTGCGTGCAATACATGGTGGCGGTCGCACTGCTGCATGGCCGGTTGGAGGCGACTGATTACGAAGATGCGGTCGCTGCCGATCCGCGTATCGACATGCTGCGGGCGAAAATGCAGTGCGTGGAGGATCCCGGCTTCAGTGCGGATTACCTGGACCCCGGCAAGCGCAGCATCGCCAACGGCCTGGCCGTGCGTTTCGATGACGGCAGCGAATTGCCGGAAGTGGTGGTGGAATATCCGCTGGGCCATGCAAGACGTCGCAGCGAAGGCATGCCGCTGCTGCTTGAGAAGTTCCAGCGTCATGTGTCGAACCGGTTCGGCCCGGCGCAGCGACAGGACATCCTGGCCGCGTCGGAGGATCCGGTGGCGCTGGCGGCGATGCCGGTGCAGGACTATGTCGGCCTGTACGCCAGGGAGGGCTAGCGCCAGGCCATAAGGAGGGGTAGCGCCGGGCCATGCCCGGCGAGCGCAGCGGCATCAACGCATTGATGGTCCCCTTATACTGGCTGCCTAGATCAAGGAGTGACGACATGACCGGTCCGGCGCGGCTTCGGCATTGGGGATGGGCGGCAGCCCTGTTGGCAGCAGGCGTGCTGGGGGGATTGCCTGGGTGCAGCCGCAACGACAGCGGGCAGTTGCCGGCGGCCAGCGGCGAAGCGATCACGGCCCAGGCCGAGCAGGTGACGGAGTTCGTGCTGCTGCGGGCCTATCCTGACCAGAAGAACGACGGCCTGTCGCTGGCACTGGAATTCTCGCGCCCGCTGGTGGGCACCCAGGATTTCGACACGCTGGTGCGCTTCGAGGAGAAGGTCGGCGGCGAGGACAGCAGCTGGACCTTGTCCGATGACGGCAGGACCTTGCGCTATCCCTTCGTCGAAGCGGCCAGGGAGTACTCGCTGGTGGTGTCGGCAGACCTGCTGGCCGCCGATGGCAACCGCCTGGGCAAGGAACTGCGGCAGAAGGTCTTCAGTGGCGAACTGAAGCCGGTGGCCGGTTTTGCCTCCCAGGGCAGCGTGCTGCCGGCACGCGACAGCCGCGGCCTGCCGGTGGTATCGGTCAACGTGCCGGAAGTGGACGTGGAGTTCCTGCGCGTGCGCGAGAAGGAGCTGCCGACCTTCTTCAGCCAGTACCAGCGTGGCGGCCGCCGGGGCAGCTGGGAACTGGACAGTGATTATAGCGAACGCACGCCGATCAGCCGCCTGGCCGAGCCGGTCTACGTCAACCGCTTCATCCTGGGCGGCAAGCAGAACGAGCGCGTGCTGACCTACCTGCCGACGCAGGACATCAAGGAACTGCAGGAGCCGGGATTGTATTTCGCCGTGCTCAAGCGCACCGGCGCCTTCGACGGAGAGTTCGACACGGCGTTCTTCACCGTCAGTGACATCGGCCTGCACACCCGTGCCTACAAGGACAAGCTGTTCGTGCACACCGCATCACTGAAGGACGGTACGCCATTGAAGAAGGTGGACGTGCGCGTACTGGATGGCAAGGGCGAGGTGGTCCTGCGCGGCAGCACCGACGGCAATGGCAATGCATTGCTGGACTACACCCTGGATGCCAGCCACGTACTGGTTGCCGGCAGTGGCAAGGACACCAGCTTCCTGCCATTCAACCAGCCGGCGCTGGACCTGAGCGAGTTCGCCGTGTCCGGTCGTGACAATGCCTGGTTCGATGTCTTCGCCTGGTCCGGACGCGACCTGTACCGCCCGGGCGAGACCGTGCGGTTGTCGGCCCTGCTGCGCGACAACGACGGCAAGCCGGTTGCCGCAGGCAAGGATGGCAACGGCCAGCAGCCGGTGTTCCTGCGGCTGAAGCAACCTGACGGCAGGATATTCCGCGAAACGCGCCTGCAACCCGGGGCGCAGGGCTATTTCAGTTTCGAGCAGCTGATTCCCGCTGAGGCGCCCACCGGGCGCTGGCAGGTCGAGTTCCGCACCGACCCGGCCAGCAAGGAAGCGATCCAGGGCATGCCCCTGCGCATCGAGGAGTTCCTGCCCGAGCGCATGAAGCTGGACCTGGACAGCCCGCAGAAGCACCTCAAGCCCGGCGACCCGCTGCGCGTGCATGTCGACGGCGCCTACCTGTATGGCGCGCCGGCCGACGGCAACCGCTTCACCGCGCGGCTGGCGGTAGCCGTGGAGCAGCAACCTGTCGAGGGCCTGCCGGGGTACTTCTTCGGCGACCCTACGGTGCAGTTGCCGCGCGAAGCCAAGGACGTGGTCGACACCGGGCTGGCGGCCAATGGCCAGTTGCGCCAGGACATCGATCTTCCTGAAGAGGCCGCCAAGGCGAAGACGCCGGTGGCCGCTGTGCTGTCCGGCAGCCTGTACGAAACCGGCGGACGCACCGTTACCCGCAGCCTGAAGCGGGTGATGTGGCCGGCACCGGCGCTGGTCGGCATACGCCCGTTGTTCGATCCGGGCGACGGCGCCGATGCCAATGGCACGGCGCGCTTCGAGCTGCTGCGCGTGGATGCGGCCGGCACGCCGCAGCCGGCCAAGGGCATGAAGGTCACCCTGGTGCGCGAACTGCGTGATTACCACTGGACCTTCAACGACAATCGCTGGGATTACGATTTCACCCGCCGCTTCGAGAACAAGGATACCCGTACCGTCGATGCCGGCAGCAGTGCGGTGGCCTTCGATGTCCCGGTCGAATGGGGGGAGTATCGGGTGGATGTGTTCGATCCGGCGACCGGGCTGACCAGCCGCTATCCGTTCCGCGCCGGCTGGAGCTGGGGCGATGACAATCGTGGCCTGGACGCGCGTCCGGACAAGGTCAAGCTGGCGCTGGACAAGACCGGCTACAAGGCCGGTGACATGCTGCAGGTGACGGTAACCCCGCCGCATGCCGGGCGTGGCCTGTTGATGGTGGAGACCGACCGCATGCTGTATGTGCAGGACATCGACGCCAAGCCGGGCAGCACGTTCAGGATTCCGGTCACTGCCGACTGGGAGCGCCACGACGTCTACATCACGGCGCTGGTGTTCCGCGGTGGCAGTGCGCCCAGCAAGATCACCCCGGCGCGCGCGGTGGGCGTGGTGCACGTACCCATGGACCGCAAGTCCCGTACGGTGGCGGTTGGCCTGGTGGCGCCGAAACAGATGCGCCCCGAACAGGACCTGCCGATCACCGTCAGCGTGCCGCAGCTGGCCGGCAAGGCGGCGCACGTGACCGTATCGGCCGTGGACGTGGGCATCCTCAACATCACCCGCTTCCCGGTGCCGGATGCGGCGGCGCATTTCTTCGCGCAACGGCGCCTGGGCATCGATGCCTATGACATCTACAGCCGGGTGATCGAGAGTTTCGACGGCAGCAGCGGGAAACTGAAGTTTGGCGGCGACATGGCCCTGCAGGCGTTGCCGCAGGCCAAGCGGCCGACGGCGCGGGTGCAGACCGTGGACCTGTTCAGTGGCCCGGTGCAGCTCGATGCCGGCGGCAATGCGCGCGTCCGGCTGAAGGTGCCTGATTTCAACGGTACGCTGCGGGTGTCGGCGCTGGTCTATTCCGATGACCACTATGGCCGACGCGACGTGGAAACGGTGGTGCGTGCACCGATCCTGGCCGAAGCCAGCATGCCGCGCGTGCTTGCCCCCGGTGACCGCAGTACGGTGACCCTGGATGTGCAGAACTTCACCGGCAAGCCGGGACAGTTCAACGTGCGCGTGGATGCCGAAGGCCCGTTGAGCCTGGGCGAGGGCAGTCGCAGCATGCAGTTGGCTGCCGATGCAAAGACCACGCTGAGTTTCCCGCTCGGTGCGCGCGAAGGCCATGGCGTGGCCAGCCTGCGCGTGCGCGTGGATGGCAACGGCTTCAAGGCCGACCGCCGCTACGACCTGCCGGTACGCGCGGCATGGCCGCAGGTGTTGCGCTCCCAGGTGCGTACGCTGGATCCGCTGGCACCGGTCGCGCTGGACAGCAGTCTCGCTGACGGCCTGATGGCCGGGTCGGTGACAGCGCGCCTGCTGGTCAGCCCGCTGCCGCCCATCCCGTTCGCCAGTGCCTTGCAAGGGGCGCTGGATTACCCATATGGCTGCGCCGAACAGACCACCAGCAAGGGCTATGCCGCATTGATCCTGGACCAGGCGACGTCGACGATGCTGGGGGCCGATGGGCTGGATGCCAAGGTGCGTCGCGAGCGCATGGAAGGGGCGTTCGGACGATTGGCCTCGATGCAGGTGGCCAACGGCAACTTCTCCATGTGGGGTGACGACGGATACGTGAATCCGTGGCTGACCCCGTACATCACCGAGTTCCTGCTCGATGCCCGCGATGCCGGCTTCGCGGTGCCGGACAACGTGCTGCAGAAGGCCCTGGCCCGGCTGGGCGAAGACCTGCTGTCCGGCGGCAACCCCTTCTATGGGCAGGACCGGCGCGACAACCTGAAGTTCGCCAACCAGGCGTATTCCGGTTACGTGCTGGCCCGGGTCAACCGCGCCCCGCTGGGCACGTTGCGGACTTTGTACGACAACGAACGTGGCAAGGCCATCGGTGGCCTGCCGCTGGTGCATCTGGGCGTAGCGCTGTCGTTGCAGGGAGACCGCAAGCGTGGTGAGGCCGCCATCGCTGCCGGTTTCGCCAAGCCCAGCAGCGAGCGCCCGTCGTATTTCGGCGACTACGGCAGTGCCATCCGCGACGATGCGTTGATGATCGCGCTGACCCATGAGCACAACCTGGCCAAGCCGGCCTGGGATGCCCGTTCGGTCGAACTTGGCCGTGAGCTGGATGCGCGGCGCAACAGTGGCTGGTTGTGGCTGAGCACGCAGGAACAGGTGGCCATTGCGCGACTGGGCAAGGCACTGGCGGCGAACCAGGACAAGCTGGTGGCCGGTGAGCTGGTGATCGGGGCACGGAGCGAGGCCATCGATGGGCGCAGGCTGTTCGGCCGCAGTTTCGATGCCGCGCAGCTGGCCAGTGGCGTGCGTTTTGCGCCCACCGGCGAGCCACCAATGTTCGCCAGCATCGACGTGGCCGGCATTCCCCGCAGTGCACCCGCGCCGGACAACAGCGTGATCGGGGTGGAACGCAGCTGGTTCGGCACCGATGGCAAGCCATGGTCGCCCCGTCCGCTGAAGGAAGGCGAGGCGCTGATCGTACGCGTCACCGTGACGTCCGACAGCAGCATGCCCGATGCGCTGCTGACCGACCTGCTGCCGGCTGGCCTGGAAATCGAGAACTTCAACCTGGGCGATGCCAAACAGTGGGCCGATGTGGTGGTCGATGGCATCGGCATCGACGACCGCAGCAATGCGGCCGAGGTGCAGCACGAAGAATTCCGCGATGACCGTTACGTCGCCGCACTCAAGCTCTCGCGTGGCAGCAAGGCTACGGTCTTCTACCTGGTGCGTGCGGTGACGCCGGGAACGTACATGGTGCCGCCATCACTGGTGGAAGACATGTACCGCCCGCAGCTGCGCGGCGTCGGTCGGAGCAATCCGGCGTCGATCACGGTGGTGCAGCCGTGACCACGGCTGCCACCGGGCGTTTCCGGGAAGCGCATGGGCGCCTCCCGGATGCGTTGCTCAGCGGGCCGCGGGTTCGTCGGCCAGGGGGCGTGCATTGAACGGCTGGATCGGCCTGGCGTTGTGGGGATAGACATGGCGCAGGGCATCGAGCTGTTCCTGGGACAGCTGCTGGGGCTCCAGCTCGATGTTCCAGAGCACGCCTTCCGAGCACGGCGGGGTGGTAAGCGAACCGGTGTATCGGACCACGCGCGAATGGTCGGGCAACAGTTTTTCCGGATTGATGCGGCTGTACAGCGAGATGGCATTGCCGGCCTGGCCCAGTTCGCCGGGGATGCGCTCGAACAGTTCCCCCAGGGCGGTGTTGGGCTCGCCGACATCGAAGAACACCGCGACGACGGCAAGCTTGCCGTCCGCGTTGGCGTGTACCAGGTGCAGTTCCATTGCGTGCTCACGGCCATCTACCCGGTGCTCGCTGGGGGTGTGGACATGGAACTGGAGCAGGTTGAAGCGCTCGCCTTCCAGTTCGATGTAGTTGTCCTTGCCCGGCTGCGGCGTGGCCTGCAGGGTGTGCCCGTTATTGACGACATCGAAGCGTGCATACCCATAGTCGGCCGACAGCTTGCGATGCGTGCCATGCTGGATCGAGCTGCTCCACAGGTCGATGGGGGACTGCAGGTTGCCGCTGCAGGACGGCGCGAACTCGGCCCACTGCGTTGGTGCGGCGATCTGTTCGTAGCCCCAGTGCGGGGCAGGTTCGGCGGCCATGGCGCCGGGCAGGGCAAGGCAAAGGGCGGCAGAAAGCAGCGCGGCCTGGAGGCGGGGCATGCAAGCGGGGGAGGTCATCGTCAGCTCCGGGAGGTTCATGGGGAAGGCCATGTCCCCAGGCGCGGGCAGATCAGGACGCACTGGCCCAGTGATGACGTACCCGCCCCTGGAGCGTCGGCTTGAGCGCATGGTCCGGCGTGCGCAGGTACTGGAAACATCGGTCGCGGCTGATTTTGCGTTGCCTGCGCTGGTCGACGGCGGGCTTGCTGGTACTGCTGCTGGCATTGGACCAGGCATTCCCGCCACCGTTGCCGGCACAGCGCGATACCAGCACCCTGGTCGTGGCGCGCGATGGCAGTCCGCTGCGCGCATTCGCCGATGCCGAGGGTGTCTGGCGCTACCCGACTTCGGTGGACGATGTATCGCCGTTGTACCTGCAGGCCTTGCTGGGGTATGAAGACCGCTGGTTCTGGCGGCACCCGGGCATCAACCCAGTGGCACTGGTGCGTGCCGGCGGCCAGATGCTGCGGCAGCGCCGGATCGTATCCGGTGGCTCGACGCTGACGATGCAGGTGGCGCGCATACTGGATCCGCATACCCGTACGCCCTGGGGCAAGCTGAAGCAGATGCTGCGCGCGCTGCAGCTGGAAGCGCACCTGTCCAAGCGCCAGATCCTTGCGCTGTACCTGGAGCGCGCGCCCTATGGAGGCACCATCGAGGGCGTCGAAGCGGCGAGCTGGGCCTATCTGGGCAAACCAGCGGCACAGCTTTCGCATGCCGAAGCGGCGCTGCTGGCGGTGCTGCCGCAGGCGCCCAGCAGGCTGCGCCCGGACCGCCACCCCCAGGCGGCGCAGCAGGCGCGCGACAAGGTACTGGCAAGGATGGCGGCCTTGGGCGACTGGTCCAACGAGGCGGTTGCCGATGCGCGCATGGAAACGGTGGTGGCCCGTTCGCTGCGGCCACCACTGCACGCGGCACTGCTGGCGCAACGGCTGCATGCAGCGCATGCGGGTCAAGCACGTATCCAGAGCAGCATCGACATAGGCCTGCAGCGCACGCTGGAAGAGCGCCTGGCCAGCTACTTCTCCCGCTTGCCCGAACGCACGTCCGCGGCACTGCTGGTGGTGGACAACCAGACGCTGCAGGCGCGTGCGTACGTGGGAACGCTGAATTTCGGGGATCGTCAGCGGCTGGGCCACGTGGACATGGTGCAGGCATGGCGATCGCCCGGGTCGACGTTGAAACCCTTCCTGTATGCGATGGCACTGGACGATGGGTTGATCCATTCCGAAAGCCTGCTGGTGGATGCACCGCAGAGCTTCGGCGGCTACCGGCCCGGCAACTTCGATGAAGCCTTCAATGGTCCGGTCAGCGCCGCCACCGCCTTGCGGCTGTCGTTGAACGTGCCGTCGGTGGACCTGCTGGATCGCGTGGGGCGTGCACGATTCGCGGCCCGGCTTTCGCATGCCGGCATCCAGCTGCGCTTCCCGCGCGGAAGCGCGCCGAACCTGTCGCTCATCCTCGGTGGCACCGGGGCACGGTTGGAGGACCTGGTCGGGGCCTTTGCCGCGTTCAACCGTGATGGCATCGCCGGGCGTGTCCGTTACACCGATGCCGAGCCCTTGGTGGAGCGCCGGCTGGTGTCGCCAGGGGCGGCCTGGATAACCCGCGAGATGCTGGAGTCCAACCCACGACCGGGCCAGGGCACCGATACCTTCGATCCGGGCGGGCGACCGCGGGTGGCATGGAAGACCGGGACCAGTTATGGCTACCGCGACGCGTGGGCGATTGGCAGCACGCGTCGCCATACGGTCGGGGTATGGGTGGGACGGCCGGATGGAACGCCATTACCTGGGCAGTATGGTGCGGTCACGGCGTTGCCGTTGCTGTTCGAAGTGGTCGACAGCCTGCCGAGGCAGCGCGGCGACAATGCACCGGCCACCATGCCGGCCAGCGTCAGCCGGGCGGACATCTGCTGGCCCAGCGGCGAGCTGGCCGATGCGCTGCATGCAGGGCTGTGCCAGCGTCGCATGCCAGCCTGGTTGCTGGACGGTAATGTGCCGCCGACGTTCGCCGAACGCGATGCACGTCGCTGGCAGCCAGGCCGACAACGCTACCAGGTGGACGCGACCACCGGGCGGCGGCTGTCCGCCGATTGCAGCGCCCCCCATGTGGTAGCCGAACGCGAACTCGCGCGTTGGCCTGCGCTGCTGTCACCGTGGTTGCCGCAGGCGAACCGGGATGCCTCGCGACTTCCCCCGTTGGCCGCCGACTGCCGTGATGATGGTCGCCAGTCCAGCATCGCGCTGCACATCGATGGATTGAATGATGGTGCAACGCTGGCACGTTCCCCCGGCGCTGCGCAGGGCGTGCGCCTGCAGCTTCGGGCATTGGGAAGTGACCAGGAGATCGATTGGCTGCTGGACGGGCGCTGGATCGCACGCACCCGCGGCACGCAGTCTTTCAGCCAGCGCCTGGAACAGCCAGGTGAGCATGCGCTGACCGCACTGGCCAGCGATGGCACCTGGACGCGCGTGCGGTTCCGCGTGCTGCGGTAGGCCGGCGTGCCGTCGATGGGGGCGACCGACCGTTGCCCGCCACCCCATCATGCCGCTACTTGCCGATCCAGCCATCCAGCAGGTCGGCGAATTCATCGGCATGTTCCTCTTCCTGCGCCAGGATTTCTTCCAGGATGCGCTTGGTCGTGGTGTCCTTGTCGCCGACGAAGTTGATCATCTCGCGGTAACTGTCGATGGCGATGCGCTCGGCAACCAGGTTCTCGCGGACCATGTCGCGGAGGTCGCTGCCTTCCTTGTACTCGGCATGCGAGCGCGCGCTCAGCGTATCGGGATTGAAATCCGGTTCGCCGCCCAGCTGCACGATGCGTTCGGCCAGTTTGCCGGCATGCGCCTGCTCCTGCTGGGCATGTTCGAGGAACTCCGCCTTGACCGCATCGGCCAGCATGCCCTTGGCCATGAAGAAGTGGCGGTAGTAGCGCAGCACGCAGACATACTCGGTGGCCAGCGCGTCGTTGAGAAGGTGGATGACTGCCTTGCGGTCGGCACTGTAGCTGTCGGTGATCGCGCCGTCTTCGACGTTGCGACGGGCGTTTTCACGCAGCGTCTGGCGGTCGCTGATGCCGGCGGGATAGACCGGATGGTGCTTGGCTGGCTTTGACATGGCTGGCCTGTTCTCCTGGTTGTGCCGGGCCTGGCCCGGCGTTCCGATGAATCAGCCGGGCAAGTGCTCCAGCACCTGCTCGGCAGAAGAGATGTCGAATTTCCCGGGCGCTTCTATCCACGCTTCGCGGACGGTGCCGTCCTCCACGTACAGGGCGAAACGCCGGGAGCGCACCCCCATGCCTGACGTGCTGGCGTCCATCTCAAGGCCGAGCGCCCGGGTGAATTCCCCGTTGCCGTCGGACAGCATCAGCAGCCCGGCGGGAACGTGCTGGCTTTCGGCCCACGCCTTCATCACGAAGGGATCGTTCACGGCCATGCAGTACACCTCGATGCCGCGTTGCCGGAATGCGGCGAAGTGTTCGACGAAACCCGGCAGGTGGTGGGCCGAGCAGGTGGGTGTGAACGCGCCCGGCACTGCGAAAAGCACCACGTTGCGGCCTTCGAACAATGCGCGTGTATCCAGGGTTTCGATGCCATCACGGATGCGCTTGAGGGTGACTTCGGGAATCTGCTCGCCAACGGTGATGCTCATGGGGACTCCTTGCAGGCCTGTCAGGTTAGGCATGGCGGTGGGATGGCTGCGTCAAGGACTTGAGAACCTTGCGTGCACACCCATCTTGGCCGGACGGGCGGTGGAGGGTGGCAGCATGATGATGCGCTCCGGCACCGTGCGGGGCATTGCGCAGGATCAAGGCGTGGCGGCCGGGGCCCTCACCCGCCAGACGGTAGAATATGCGCCGGCCGGTCCCCGGCACCGGCGGATCATTTCGAGGTAGCAGCATGGAATTCAAGGATTACTACGCCACCCTGGGGGTGGAGCCCAGCGCGGGTGATGCGGAGATCAAGACCGCCTACCGGCGGCTGGCGCGCAAGTACCATCCGGACGTCAGCAAGGAGGCCGGCGCCGAAGACAAGTTCAAGGGCATCAACGAGGCATACGAAGCGCTGCGTGATCCGCAGAAGCGCGCGGCCTACGATCAGCTTCGCGCGCAGGGCTACCGGCCGGGCGAAGAGTTCAACGTGCCGCCGAATTACGCCGGCGGCGGTGGCTACGATTTCGAGGAAGTGTTCGGCGGCGGTGCCGGTGGCGGTGCGGGTTTCAGCGATTTCTTCGAAAGCCTGTTCGCCCGCCAGCGTGGTGCCGGCCCTCGTGGGCCCGGTGCGGGTTTCAGCAGCGGTGGACACGCGCCCAATCGTGACACCCGGGCGAAGCTGTCGGTCCCCCTGGAGGCGGCCTACAACGGTGACTCGCTGCGCATCACGGTCAACGGCCGGCAACTGGACGTGCGCGTGCCCAAGGGTATCCGTCCTGGCCAGGTGATCCGCCTGGGAGGGCAGGGTACCGGCGGCGGCAACCTGCTGCTGGAAGTGGAATATGCAGCGCATCCGCAGTTCGAAGTGGATGGCCGCAACATCCTGTACACCCTGCAGGTGACGCCCTGGCAAGCGGCGCTGGGCACCAGCATCAGCGTGCCGACGCTGGGTGGCGCGGTGGAACTGAAGATCCCGGCCGATTCGGATGCGGGGCGCAAGCTGCGCCTGCGTGGGCGGGGGCTGCCGGGGAATCCAGAGGGCGACCAGATCATCGAGCTGGAGATCATCGCGCCGAGCCCTGCCGATGACGTGCAGAAACAGGCTTACCGCGACCTGGCCAAGGCCTTCGGCGAAACGGTGTGATGGCCGTTGTGCTGCGCACGGCTTGAAGCCAGGGCAACCGCCCCGCCTCGGTAGCGCCGAGCCATGGTCGGCGGGTTTGGGGGGAATGAAGCCTGATGGTTTCCGCCGAGCATGGCTCGGCGCTACCGCTTTTCGTTCGCGATCATCCCGCCTGCCCGGCGAACACCCGCTCCAGCACCTCGGACAGCTCATCCTCCGAAAATGGCTTGGTGATGTAGGCCTTGGCACCTTGGCGCATGCCCCACATCCGGTCGGTGTCCTGGTCCTTCGTGGTGACCAGGATGACCGGGATGTGCCGGGTGGTTTCGTCGCGCGCCAGCGTGCGCGTGGCCTGGAAACCGTTGAGGTTGGGCATCACCACGTCCATCAGCACCAGGTCGGGCAATTGGGCGCGTGCTGCTTCCACCCCGGCCGCTCCATCGGTGGCGGTCAGGATCTGGTGGCCCAGCTTCTCGACGATGCGCTGTATCCCCAACAGCTGCGACGGTGAGTCGTCGACGATCAGGATGCGTGCCATGTTGTTCCCCGGATGATGCTCGCAGTGTAGTGCGCGGCTCGGTCCGGGGTGAAGCGCGGGCGGCACCGTCCGTCGCCCGCCTGCCACGTTCAGTCGATCCGTACGACGGTTCGCCCGTGTGAACCGCCGGCAAGCATGCCCTCGAAGACCAGGGGCAGGTCGGCAAGGGTGATTTCGCGCGTGCAGATCCTGTCCAGGTGTGCCGGCTTCCATGCATCGCCCAGCCGCTCCCATACCTGTTCGCGCAGATCGCGCGGCGCATTGGCCGAAGACACCCCCAGCAGCGAAACGCCACGCAGGATGAACGGCATCACGGTCATTTCCAGCGAGGGTTCGGCAGCCAGCCCGGCACTGACCACGCTGCCATAGGGCACGGTCTGTGCCAGCAGGCTGGCCAGCATGGGGCCGCCGGCGTTGTCCAGGCCACCGCCGAACCGTGCCGACTGCAACGGGCCGGTGTCTGCGAGTGCCTGCCGCGGCAGGACCTCCGCCGCCCCGATCGAGCGCAGCCAGTCAGCCTGCTCCGCCTTGCCGCTGATGGCATGCACGTCGTAGCCAGCCCGGCTGAAGATGTCCACCGCCAGGCTGCCCACGCCGCCGCTGGCGCCGGTCACCGCCAGGGGGCCGTGTGCGGGGGCAAGCCGGTTGTCCTGCAGGCGCAGCAGGGCCAGTGCAGCGGTAAAGCCGGCAGTGCCCAGGACCATCGCTTCGCGCGCGGTCAAACCGGCAGGCTGGGCGATCACCGCGCTGGATTCCAACCGCACATACTGGCTGTAGCCGCCATCGCGGGTTTCGCTGAGGCCACAGCCGGTAGCCAGCACCGCATCGCCCTCGCGCCATGCCGGGTCGGTGGAAGCCACCACGGTCCCGGCCACGTCGATGCCGCCCACCAGCGGGAACCTGCGCAGGATGCGGCCCTTGCCGGTCCCCGCCAGCGCGTCCTTGTAGTTCACCGAAGACCATTGCGCGCGCACCAGCACCTGGCCGGCGGCCAGGTCGTCCAGCCGCAGCTGCTCCAGGCCGCCATGGTGGCCCTGGTCGTCCTTGTGGATGCGGAAGGCCGTGAAAGTCTCCGGAAAGGCCATTGAAACGCTCGCTGACGAAGGAATCGTCACCTTACCCCCTTCCAATCCTGCTGGTCTGCCCCATCTTGTAGAATCACCCAACCGGTATATGGCTGGTGTCACGGGAACGGCCCGTGACGCGGCCCAATTGAGATGGAGCGTGCATGGCCTGGAATACACCCGGCGGCAACAGGGGCGGACAAGGTCCCGACGAGAACCGACGGGGGCCCTCCAAGCCCCGCGGCGGCGGATTTGGTGGTGGCTGGGGCGGTTTCCCCGGTCCGTTGAAGGACATGTTGGACGGAGGCATTGTTCGTTGGATCGCCGTGGCGGCGGTGCTGCTGTTGTTGTTTTCCAGCTTCCAGCTGATCGGTGAGCAGCAGCGGGGCGTGGTACTGCGCTTCGGCCAGTTCTCGCGGATCCTGCAGCCCGGCCCGAACTTCAAGCTGCCCTGGCCGATCGAGTCGGTGACCAAGGTCAACGCCACCGAGATCAAGACCTTCTCGATCCAGGTCCCGGTGCTGACCCGCGACGAGAACATCGTCAATGTCTCGCTCAACGTGCAGTACCGCATCGACGACCCGCGCCTGTTCCTGTTCGGCACCTTCGATGCCAACCAGGTGCTGGAGCAGTCGTCGCAGAGTGCGGTGCGCGAGGAAGTGGGACGTGCCGACCTGAACTCGGTGCTCAACAACCGTGGTCCGCTGGCAACGGCCGCCGAGACCCGCCTGCAGACCCTGCTGGCGGCCTACCGCACCGGCGTCACCGTCACCGGGCTCACCCTGCCCGATGCGCGTCCGCCGGAAGAGGTCAAGCCCGCGTTCGACGAGGTCAACGGCGCGCAGCAGGTCAAGGAGCGCCTGATCAACGAAGCGCAGGCCTATGCGGCCAAGGTGGTCCCGGAAGCCCGTGGCCAGTCCGCGCGCACCCGTACCACGGCCGAAGGCTACAAGGCGGCGGTGGTTTCCCGCGCAGAGGGTGATGCCCAGCGCTTCACGTTGCTGCAGGAGCAGTACAGGAACTCGCCGGAAGTGACCCGCAAGCGCCTGTGGCTGGAAACGGTGGAGCAGGTGCTGTCGGAGAACCGCAAGATCATCGGCGGCGATGGTCGCCAGCTGCTGTACGTGCCCGTTCCGGGCGATTCGCGGGTGGGGGGGGCAGCGCAGTTGCCGCTCTCCAACCCGGATGTCGTGCTGCCTGCCGTCACTGGCAGTGCAGCCCCCGCCCCGCGTGATGCAGGTCGGCCGGTTGGCCGCCCGACGGGACGACCGAGCGGCCGTGAGGAGGGCAGCCAATGAGAAATTCCCTGTGGATCGGCCTGGTGGTCGTGATCCTGTTCGGCCTGCTCGGCTCCGTGTACGTGGTCCGCGAAGACCAGACCGGCATGGTGCTGAACCTGGGCAAGGTGGTGCGCGCGGACATCAAGCCGGGCCTGCACTTCAAACTGCCGCTGGTGGAGTCGGTGCGGGTGTTCGATCGCCGCTTCCAGGTGCTTGATACCGCACCGGCGCGCTATTTCACCGCCGAACAGAAGGACGTCAGCGTCGACTTCTTCGCCATCGGCTACATCTCCGACGTCCGCGGATACTTCCGCGCCACCGGTGGCGATCCGCGCGTGGCCAATGCCCGCCTGGCGCCGATCATCACCGACTCGCTGCGCAACCAGATCAACTCGCGTTCGCTCACCCAGCTGGTGTCCGGTGACCGCAGCGAACTGATCGCCGACCAGCTGACCGGCATCAATGAAGCGGTGCAGGGCCTGGGCATGCAGATCATCGACCTGCGCATCAAGCAGATCGACCTGCCGACCGACAGCCAGGTGATCAACGACGTGTACGAGCGCATGCGCGCGCAACGCAAGCAGGAAGCGGCCAAGCTGCGTGCGGAGGGCGAGGAACAATCGCTCACAATCCGTGCCCAGGCCGATCGTGAGGCGACGGTGCTGGTGGCAGAGGCCGAACGTGACGCGCAGCGGCTGCGAGGCGAGGGCGATGCGGAGGCGACCAGCATCTACGGTCGCGCCGGTTCGACCGACCCGTCGTTCTACGCCTTCACCCGTAGCCTTGAGGCCTATCGGAATTCGTTGACCGATGGCAACGGCGTGATCGTGCTGGACAAGAATGATCCGTTCCTGCAGTACATGAAGAACGACCGCTGAGGTCGTCGCTTCGCTTCCTACACGGGGCCCGGCATGTCCGGGCCCCGTGCTTTTCGTGGAGTATTTCGATGAAAGACCTGTTCGCCGCCCTGTGCCTGGTGGCCGTGCTGGAAGGCCTGTTGTTGTTCGCTGCGCCGCTGGCGTGGAAGCGCATGGCCGAGCGGTTGCTGGACCTGCCAGGGCCGGCGCTGCGTAGTTTTGGCGGCGTGGTGCTGCTGGCCGGGCTCAGTTTGTTGTGGTGGGCGCGGCACTAAGCCTGGCGGTGGCATTGCAGGAATCGCTCGTTGTCGGGTTCAGCACTTAAAGTGGCGGGACGACTGGCCTAGTGTCCAGGCTCCGTGGTGTGGAGCAACGACGATGCCGCTAGCATCCAGTGATGTTCGCCGCAGCCAGGGCAACAACGAGGTCCGCCAGGCGCAGCGCAGGGGTCCGGTATCCGGCAGCAACCGGCAGGCTCCGCGCCCGCTGCCGGGCATCCGATACGTTGGCAACCGGCCATGGGATACGCGGACCGTACTGACGGCATGCACCGCCCTGTTGCTTGCCGGCGAGCAGTTCGCCAGTACCGCTGCGCGGATATCTGCCAACGCATCGGCCTCGCTCCCCGCATCACGCACGCCGTTCGGGCCTGCTGGCCTGCGCGCGATTACCGACGCCCGGCAGTTGCGCGCGCTGCCGTCTCCTGCCGATGGGCTCGGCACCGCCCGCGCGTTCCCCGCCGGACTGCTCTCAGGGTTCCGCCAGCCCTTGGCTGAACTGGCGGAAGAGGAAACGCTGGCTGTCGCGGAAGAAAGCATGGGCGGGGGCAGCTCACTGCTCTGGCAGGGAATCGCGGCGTGGCTCGCCAGCCCCTGCACGGACTTCGATCAGTACGTCAACGGCTTCTGGAAGCTGCAGCATCCCGCCAGCAGCGAAATGCCCAGCTTCTTTGGTGACGCAAGACGTGCGGTTGCTGCAGGCCTGGAAGACCGGCTTTCCCGCGCGTCCCTCCAGGCAGTGGGCGCCGAGGGTGCCATCGCCCGCATCCGGGCCAATGCCCTGTCCGGTTCCGGCCCGCAATGGGCGTCCTTCGTGCCGCGACTGGATGCGATCAATGCACTGTCGAACCGGGCCGACGTGGAACGGCATATCTGCACAGGCATGGCCCAGGGGCGGGAATCGGTGCTCGGGCTGGAACGCTACTTCCATGCCGGGGTGATGGTGGCCGATATCGCCCTGCGGCCAGAGGAGCAGCGCGGGATCTACCGGCAGCCTGCCACCCACCCGGATGTCGTGGCCTACCTGGAGCGGATCGCCGGTCTGCTGGCCAGGACCGGCATGACCGAAGGCGAAGCCGTGGTTGCTGCGCGGACCGTGCTGGACATGGAGAAAGTGCTGGCACAGGCGCCAGACCATCTGGGCGCCTACACGCAGGCCGAGGCCGATGCGGCCCTTCCAGGATTCCCCTGGGCAGCGGCGTGGCAGGCGCTGGGGTTGGATCCGGCCATCCCGTTGCACACCAGCATCGAGGCGTGCAGGAAGGTGCGGGAACTGCTGTCGACCCGGTCGATGGACGACTGGAAGATGTTCCTGCGCTTCCAGCAGGCGCTTCGGGTGGCGCCATACCTGGATGGCAGGATCGATCCGGACATGTTCCTGCCCTGGCTGGAATCGACCCGCGGCGGCGCCCTGGCTTTGAGTGCCTGGTACGGCGACGGGGCAGATCCCGCGCTGGCGCAGCGTGCAACGCAGATCTTCGACCAGGTCAGGGAGGTGTTCCGCAACGATGTCGCCGAGTCCTCGTTGCCGGCCGCGGACAAGGCCGTGCTGGAGTCGGTACTGGACGCAGCGATCGTGTCGGTGGCCTATCGCGGCAGTGGAAGCGACTGGAGCCGCCTGCAGGCTTCGGATCATTTGCTGGACAGCCTGCAGGCACTGGCCACAATGGAGGTGCGCGAGATCGTCGCCATCATCGGCAATGACCGGTCCGCCGCCGCCGCGCCCCTGGCCCATTGGATCGCCCTGGAAACGCACGTGATCGACCGCCAGGTACGCGTGTCGCCGGCGATGTTGGCCACCCTTGCCGCAGCATCCGGTCAATCTCCAGAAGCGGAATGGGGCATGCTTGGCGCGCTGCTGGGCCATGAGCTGGCGCACCTGCTGGCTGACGAACCCGGACTCAGCCAACAGGGTGAGGCGTTGCTGGAGCAGGAAGACGCCGCCATCCAGCAGCGCATTGACGATCTGTGGATCGGGCAGGCACACCTTGACGCGCCGCGGGTGCTGGAAGAGGCCGCCTGCGATCTTCGCGGCCTCAGTGCCGCACAGCGTGCCGGCGAGGCCGAGGCGGAGCTTGCCGGGCGCCGCTTCGACCCCCCGCGGTTCTTCATGGCCGCCGCCAGCCTGCACGCCGCCAACCCGACCCGTGCGCAGCTGGAACGGCAGGCGGGTGAGGATCCGCATCCGCCGGGGCCCTTCCGCGCGGAGCTGGCGCGCCAGCTGCAAGGGTTCGATCAGGCATTCGGCTGTATGCCGCGACCCACCGCGCCATTTGCCCGCATCCTGCCGCGTGCCCCCCAGCCTGCTTCTTCGAACCCGGGCTGACGGAACACGCCAGCGGGGTGGCAGCGGCCACCTGAAACCCGGATAATGCACAAAAGCCGGACGGGCCTCCCGTTCGGCTTTTTCCGTGTCCGGGCTTTCCATCGCCGGCTGCTCCCCGCTGGAGCGGCCATCCCGCGTTGGCTGGCCTTGCCGCGGTCTACCCGTCCGCGGCCCCGATGGCCGCACACAATTCGAGGAGCCCGTCATGGGTCAGTCTGTCGTAGTGCTTGGTGCCCAGTGGGGCGATGAAGGCAAGGGCAAGATCGTCGATCTGCTTACCGAGGAAATCGGTGCCGTCGTGCGTTTCCAGGGTGGTCACAATGCCGGCCACACGCTGGTCATCAACGGCAAGAAGACCGTGCTGCACCTGATCCCGTCGGGCATCCTGCGCGCCGACGCGCTGTGCCTGATCGGCAATGGCGTGGTGATTTCCCCGGCCGCGCTGCAGAAGGAAATCGCCGAGCTGGAAACATCCGGCGTGGAAGTGCGTTCACGCCTGAAGATCTCCCCGGCCGCGCCGCTGATCATGCCGTACCACATCGCCCTGGACCAGGCGCGCGAGCGTGCCGCTGGCGGCAAGGCGATCGGCACCACTGGCCGTGGCATCGGCCCGGCCTACGAAGACAAGGTGGCGCGCCGCGGCATCCGCATCGCTGACCTGCATTACCCGGCACAGCTGGAAGAACTGCTGCGCACCGCGCTGGATTACCACAACTTCGTGCTGACCAAGTACCTGGGCACCGATGCGGTGGACTTCCAGCAGACCTTCGACGAAGCGCTGGCTTTCGGTGAGTACGTGCAGCCGATGAAGTCCGACGTGGCCGGGATCCTGCATGAGCTGCGCAAGCAGGGCAAGCGCGTACTGTTCGAGGGTGCGCAGGGCGCGCTGCTGGACATCGACCACGGCACCTATCCGTACGTGACCAGCTCCAATACCACCGTTGGCGGCGCCCTGGCCGGAGCGGGCGTCGGTGCCGATTCCATCGACTACGTACTGGGTATCGCCAAGGCCTACGCAACCCGCGTCGGTGGTGGCCCGTTCCCGACCGAGCTGGACGATGAGATCGGCCAGGGCATCCGCGACCGTGGCGCCGAGTACGGTGCATCCACTGGCCGCCCGCGTCGTTGCGGCTGGATGGACATCGTGGCGCTGAAGCGCGCGGTGGCGATCAACGGCATCAGCGGCCTGTGCATCACCAAGCTGGACGTGCTGGATGGCATGGAAAAGCTGAAGGTGTGCATCGCCTACGAATACCGCGGCAAGCGCACTGAGTACGCGCCGCTGGATGGCCAGGGCTGGGAAGAATGCACCCCCGTGTACCTGGAGTTCCCGGGCTGGACCGAGAACACCCATGGCATCACCAACTGGGAAGACCTGCCGCCGGCCGCGCGTGCTTACCTGCGTTCGCTGGAAGAGCTGGCCGGTTGCCCGATCAGCATCGTGTCGACCGGTCCGGACCGTGACCACACCATGGTGCTGCAGGACCCGTTCGCCTGATCAGGAAGAGGCCCCGCGAAAGCGGGGCCTCTTTGTGTGGTAGAGCGGGTCCATGACCCGCTGCTTTTGCCCGTGTGACGGGCATGGCCCGTCACTACCTGGCGCTGGCCGCTCGAACATCCGGGCGGAACATGCTGATGATCGGTGGTAGAGCGGGTCCATGACCCGCTGCTTTTGCCTATGTGACGGGCATGGCCCGTCACTACCTGGCGCTGGCCGCTCGAACATCCGGGCGGAGCATGCTGATGATCGGTGGTAGAGCGGGTCCATGACCCGCTGCTTTTGCTTGTGTGACGGGCATGGCCCGTCATTACCGGGGAGCCAGCAACGGATAGGGGTTGATCGATTCGCCCTTCCACCATTGTTTTTCAGGCCCCAGCAGGTGCACCTCGAAATGCAGGTGCGGCGCGTCGGGGTTCGCGTTTCCGCTGCTGCCGACGTAGCCGATCACATCGCCGCGCTTGACCTGCTTCTTCTCAGCCAGCCCATCGGCATACCGTTGCAGGTGGGCGTAGTAATAGCAGTGCAGGCCATCCGGATCGAACTGGTAGATGGTGATGCCACCGCGTTCGCTGTCGAACAGTTTTTCGATGTGGCCGTCGGCGACCGCCAGTACCGGCGTGCCTTCGCTGGCCATGATGTCGATCGCATCGTGGACACGTCCGGCGCTGCGCGCATCGGTAAACGTGTCGCTCAACTGGGAGGGTTGCACGCCCTGCACCGGCAACAGCAGCCTGTTGCCGGAGGAGGGACGGGCTTCGCCCGGCGGGTCTGCAGCAGGTTCCGGCAGGGTTGCAGCCCGTTGCATGGCCGCCTCATCGGTTGCCGCCAGCACAGAGGCAGGATCCATCGGCGCGATGTCCAAGGCTTCTCCCGGGTTCCCGCGCAGCCACCATCCGGCGCCCACGCCAACGACCAGTCCCACTGCAATCAACGGCATCAGGCGCATCTGCTTACTCCTGCATCACCACGGTTACGGAGGCATCGACGGCGTCGGCAACCCGCAGCGCGTCCCAATTGGTCATGCGCACGCAACCGTGCGATTCGGTCTTGCCGACATGGCCGGGTTCCGGCGTGCCATGCAGGCCATAGTGGGGCTTGGAAATATCGATCCACACGCGGCCCACCGGGTTGTTCGGCCCAGGTGGCAGCGTCTGCCGGCTCTCGCCCTTCTTCGCATCCCAGAACAGCTTGGGGTTGTAGTGGAACGTCGGATCGCGCGAGATGCCCAGGATCTTCCAGCGGCCGATCGGCAACGGGTCATGCCTGCTGCCCGATGACACCGGCACCTGTGCCAGCACCTTGCCCTGGGCATCAATCAATCGCAGGGTGGATGCGGACTTGTCGACCACCAGCGTGGTGGCCTTGGGCAGCGGGCCGCTACCGATGTCGGGAACCTGGATGACCGATCCCGCCCTGCCCAGGTCGATGCCGGGATTCAGTGCTTCCAACAGCTCCGGCGATGCATGGAATCGCTCACCAAGTGCTTCCTGCACCGAGCCGAAGCCGAGCGTCTTCAGCGCTGCCTGGGCGGCCGGTCCCTTCGGCGTTGGCTGGAAAGGGCCGGCGACGTCCTCGGCTGTCAGTGTGTAGCGTGCCAGTGGCACCGTGTCTTCGGCACCCAGCGCCTTCCAGGTCGCCTCGTCGAGTTCCCCGGTGGCTTCCAGGCCCCGCGCGCGCTGGAATCCTTCCACCGCACGGCGCTGGTTGGAACCGGTCACGCCGTCGATCTGCCCGGGCGAAAAGTTGGCGCGGTCCAGCAGCACCTGTGCATGCAACGGCGAGCGCGGCGCGGTGTCCAGCGGGGCCCCTGCGATGGCGGCTGCCTGCGGTGCAGCCGGCGTGGGCACCTGTGCGGAGACCGTCGAAGCAAAGGCCAGGCCGATGCAGGCGGCAAGCAGATGGGAACACGGCGGGCAGGTAGGCAGCATTCGGAACTCCATGCGTTGGTTGCCCCTACCTTGCCCTTGTTGCATGCGCAGTAACCGTGAAAACGCTGGCGCGCGGCCGGGTCAGTGATGGCCCGGCCTGCTGCTTCCGGCGCGCCCACTGCCACTTTTCTTGCCGCCGCCATCCTGTTTGTTCACCGTGGCCCAGGCAATGCGCTCGGCGTCCTCGGCGGAACGGCCTTTTTCCTTTTCGCTTTCCTCGATGTGCGCGGCCTGGCGCTTCTGCTTGTCGGTATAGGCGGATTTGTCACCCTGTGTCATGTCGGTTTCTCCATCGATGGGGTCAGGCCAGCTGGCGCACCTTGGGTTCGCGCGCCCATTGGCGGGTTGCGGCGGCGGCGAGGAAGCGCTTGGAGTCAGCCGCATCGACGACACCTGCGTCGCTGCCGACGCGCGCGGCCTTCAGCAGGGTCGCGCCGCCTTCGTCGCGGGCAATGGCTTTCAGGTGTGCCCAAGCATTGCTGACGAAATCCACCGCGGCAGATTCCTTCGTCATCAATCTGGCCGCGTCCGCACTGAGCACCACGGCGATCGCATCGAACAGCACCGATGGCGTGCCGGCCAACTGGCCATCTGCCGCCTGCAGCTTGCCATCGCTGAGCACGCCGCCGCCCAGCGTGGGTGCCACCAGCTTCACCTCGGCACCGGCCTTCCGCGCGGCCTTGCGCAGGCTGGCGATCACCCCGGCATCGGAACCGTGGTCGAACAGGATGCCAACGCAACGGCCCTGCACCGTGTCCTTGCCACGCCCGATCACGCGCACCTCCGGAGCCTTCGGCAGGTCCTGCGCGGGCAGGGCGGTCGGGGCTGGCGCGGGCAGCGTGTCCATGCCCAGTCCATCGGCTACGCGCTGTGCCAGTGATGCGTCGATGTTGCGCAGCTGGCCGACCACGCGCTCACGTACGTGGGGCGTTTCCACTTTGGACAGCTCGAATACGATGGCGCTGGCCAGGTGTGCCTGCTCCGGCTTTTCCAGGCTGCGGAAGAACATGCGTGCCTGGCTGTAGTGATCGGCGAAACTGGCTGCACGCGTGCGGCCCTTGCGGCCATCATCGCTGCCGGCGTGGCTGCGGAAGCCGGTGGGGGTTTCGCGCGGGCTGTCCTCCTGCAGTGAACTGGGGTCGTAGGCGACCCGACCCTTCGGTACCTGCATCTGCATGTGTCCGTCGCGCTGGTGGTTGGCGAAGGGGCACTTGGGCGCGTTGACCGGAAGCTGGTTGAAATTGGGACCGCCAAGGCGGATCAGCTGGGTATCCAGGTAGGAGAACAGCCGTCCCTGCAGCAGCGGATCGTTGCTGAAATCGATGCCCGGCGGCACGTTGGCCGGGCAGAACGCCACCTGCTCGGTCTCGGCGAAGAAGTTGTCCGGCCAGCGGTCCAGCACCATGCGCCCGATCACCTGCAGCGGCACCAGTGCTTCGGGGATGATCTTGGTTGGATCCAGGTGGTCGAACGGGAAGTTTTCGGCGTCTTCCTCGGTGAACAGCTGCACCGCCAGCTCCCATTCCGGGAAGTCGCCGCGCTGGATGGACTCGAACAGGTCACGGCGCTGGAAATCGTTGTCGGCACCCTGCAGTTTCACTGCCTCGTCCCATATCGTGGACTGCAGCCCCAGCTTCGGACGCCAGTGGAATTTGACGAAGGTGGAGGCGCCGTCGGCATCAAGCAGGCGGAAGCTGTGGATGCCGAATCCTTCGATCATGCGCAGCGAGCGCGGGATGGCCCGGTCGCTCATCGCCCACATGACCATGTGCATCGATTCGGGCATCAGCGAGATGAAGTCCCAGAATGTATCGTGGGCGCTGGCGGCCTGCGGGAATGCCCGGTCCGGCTCCATCTTCACCGCGTGGATGAGGTCAGGGAACTTGATCGCATCCTGGATGAAAAACACTGGGATGTTGTTGCCGACCAGGTCCCAGTTGCCTTCCTTGGTATAGAACTTGACCGCGAAACCGCGCACGTCGCGCGGGGTATCCACCGAGCCGGCACCACCTGCCACGGTGGAAAAACGGGTGAACAGCGGGGTCTTCACCCCCACCTCGGTCAGCACTTTGGCGCGGCTGTACTTCGCCAGTGATCGGGTCAGCTGGAAGTAGCCATGCGCGGCGCTGCCGCGTGCATGCACGATGCGTTCGGGGATGCGCTCGTGGTCGAAGTGGGTGATCTTCTCGCGCAGGATGAAATCTTCCAGCAGCGTCGGCCCGCGCGGGCCATCACGCAGGGAATTCTGGTTGTCCGCAACCTCCAGGCCCTGGTTGGTGGTCAGCGTGGGATGGGTGCCGCCGGCAAATTGATGCAGTTCATCGCCGTCACCGCGTTGCCTGCGGACGGGCGTGGCGGCCTTGGCAGTCTTCTTGCTGGCGCTGCGCTTGCTGGAGGGCTTGCTGGCGGCCATCGACGGTCTCCTGGTGGAAGGGGCATTGCACCGGTAGACAGTGGCGCGTCGGGTGTTAACCCCAGGTCCCGCGCAGGTGAAACCCGGGTCAGTTATGCTATGCGCATGCGTGTTGAACCCGCCGACATCGAATCCCTGTTCGACGCCATTCCGGACGTGCTGTTCTTCATGAAGGACTGCGAGGGGCGCTATACCCACATCAACCAGACCATGCTGCGGCGGTTGGGGCTGAAGTCGCGCAAGGAAATCATCGGCCGTACCGCCGCGGAGATCTATCCGACCGGGTTGAGCGCCGACTATGCCGACCAGGATGCGCGGGTGCTGGATGGGTTGGTGATAGAGAACCTGATGGAGCTGCACCTGTTCGCCAACCGCGAACCGGGCTGGTGCCTCACCTGCAAACGGCCGCTGCGGGTGGATGGGCGCATCGAAGGGCTGATCGGCATCTCCCGTGATCTTGGCCAGAAGCACAGCCTGGGAGCGCAGTACGAGCACCTGCGGCTGGCCCTGGCCCATCTCAATGCGCACTACGCGGAGAACGTGCGCATGCAGACGCTGCTGGACATCACCGGGTTCTCGCTGTCCAAGCTGGAGCGCAGCTTCCGCAAGGTGTTCCAGATGACCCCGCAGCAGGTGCTGACCCGCCTGCGGATCCAGATGGCCATGCATCTGCTGCATGGCAACGACAGCATCGCCAGCATCGGCCAGGCGTGCGGCTTCACCGACCAGAGCGCGTTCACCCGCAAATTCAAGGCCGAAACCGGTGTCTCGCCACGCGCCTACCGCGTCCGCATCGGCGAATTGGCCGGCAACTGAGCTGCCAGGCCATCCGGCCTATGCCCGCTGGCGCCGGACAAGGTAATGTGGCGGTCTTGTTGCCGCACATAGCGTCCCTTCATGCCCGCCAACCCGCCTTCCAACGCCGCCGCCTCGACCACACGCCTGGAGCATGCGCTCAAGCCCCGACAGCTGATCATGATGGGGCTGGGCAGCGCCATCGGCGCCGGGCTTTTCCTGGGTTCCGGGGTGGGGGTGCAGTTGGCCGGACCGGCGGTATTGCTGTCGTATCTGGTCGCTGGCGCATTGGTGATCATCGTGATGAACGCGCTCGGCGAGATGGCGGCAGCCAAGCCGACCAGCGGCGCGTTCTCGGTCTATGCGGGTGACGCATTAGGCCCCACGGCAGGGGCTACGGTGGGGTGGTTGTGGTGGGTGCAACTGGTGATCGTGATCGCCGCTGAAGCGGTGGGGGCAGCCGGCCTGCTGGCTACGGTATGGCCGGGGCTGTCGGTCCCGATGGCGGCGCTGGCGTTCATGCTCTTCTTTACTGCGATCAACCTGCTGGGGGTAAAGAATTTCGGTGAGTTCGAGTTCTGGTTCGCCATCCTCAAGGTGGTCGCCATCCTCGGTTTCATCGCGATCGGCGTGGCGCTGCTGATGGGCTGGCTGCCGCATGCGGTTTCACCGGGACTGTCCAACTTCACCGCCCATGGTGGGTTTGCCCCTACCGGGCTGGCTGGGATCGGGGCGGCATTGCTGGTGGTGGTGTTCGCCTTTGGCGGTACCGAGATCGTGGCCGTGGCCGCAGCAGAGACGGAGGATCCCGAGCGCAGCATCGCGCGTGCGATCAGGACGGTGGCATGGCGCATCCTGGTGTTCTACATCGGCTCGCTCAGCGTGATCATCGCCGTGGTGCCGTGGACCAGCGCCGCACTGAAATCGCCCTTCGCAGCGGTACTGGAAGCGGCCAACATTCCAGGTGCGGCCGCTGCGATCACCCTGATAGCGGTCATCGCACTGCTGTCGGCGCTCAATGCCAACCTCTATGGTGCGTCGCGCATGATGTTCTCGCTCGCGCAGCGTCGCGAGGCCCCCGCGCTGCTGGGCTGGGCCGACCGCCGCCACGTGCCGGTGTTCGCGGTGCTGGCCAGCGTGCTGTTTGGTTTTGTCGCAACGGTGCTGGAACTGCTGTTCCCGGACAAGGTGCTGCCGGTCCTGCTCAATATCGTCGGTTCCACATGCCTGCTGGTGTGGACGTTGTCGCTGCTGTCGCAACTGGTGCTGCGGCGCCGTGCGGATGCCGCCGGGGTGGCGCTGCCGTTCCGCATGGCGGCATTCCCGTGGCTGACGATCATCGCGCTGGTGATCCTGGCGATGATCTTCGCGCTGCTGCTTTCCGAAGCAGATACCCGCCTGCAGTTCCTGTCCATGGTCGGGTTGACCCTGGTCATCGCGTCGGGCAGTGCCGTCGCTCGACGAATGCGTGCCGCCCCGGCATTGAAGTAGGCAAATGTGTTCCCGACGGGATGCCCGGCTCGGGCATCCCGTCGACGGGCTCAGGGTTTGTCCACGCACTGTCTGTATGCGATACCACAGGTAATCCAGTTACCTGTGGTAGCCACGCATTTGACGAACTCCACGGCACAGGCAACGGGATTCCCGCTGGGCAACGTCTGCGCGTGGGCAGTGGGAACGGCAAGAGCGAGGGCAAGCGCAAGGGCCCCGGCGGTGGATCGGAACTTCAACATGATCGATTCCATGGAAAGGTGAGCGAAAGCAATCAACCTGCGGACTGGAAAGGCATCAGTCACTGCGGCCGGGCAGCATGGCGACACTGGACCCGGACGCCAGGCATTTGGCGAATGCTGCACTGCAGGTAATCAGGTCGCCTCCGTTGAGGTAGTAGCACTGGAAAAACTGTTTGAAGCAGTCGACGGCGCCCTCCGGATGGGCTGTCGACGCGGCATGGGCCTGCCCAGGTACGAGTGCTGCCAGACCAAGCACTGCAGAGCAGATGAAGGACATTGGAATGTTCATCGAATATCTCCAAAAGCGGCCGAATGCCCCCTTCCCCGTTGATGGCAGGATTTCACCAGGAGCTGCCGCTGTCGTATGTCATGAAACGGTGCGTCCGTGTCCGCGTCCGCACCGTTCCGTCCGCACCGTCCCGTGCGATTTCAGTCTTCGCGGCGGTCTGCTGCGCCGGCAGCGGCACCCCCGCTGGCCAGGCACTGTGCGAACGCGATGCCACAGGTGACCGCGCTGCCTCCACCGGTCAAGCATTGGACGAACTGCAGTGCGCAATCCGCTACGCCGCGATCCTGGCCTGGTGCGTTCTGTGCATTGGCAGCCGGGATGGCGAAGGCGAAGGCGAGCGCAGCCGAGGTGACGAGGGTTTTCAGGTGATTCATGATGATTCTCCAAGAAACGTGGTTTCGCCGCGCGGAATGGGCGGCGTCGTCGACCCCGGTCGCGATCCGGGATCCGTCCTGACTGGCCAGCGTCAGGGCGTGGAGGCATCGTGCGCCGATGCAGAAAGAGCAAACGCGGCGCAATGTGACGCATGCCGCAGGATGGGCACTGTTTTGGAATTGTGCGATGGGTGTCTGGATTGCATTGCGCGCGTAGGCCACGTTGAATGCGACGGGAGACAATCGCCAAAGGTGATGTGAAGCTGATCCCCGCGCCATGTCTTTCATTTGGCGCAAAAGACAATGCCGAACACGACAGTGGTTCGTCGTGCAGGGATGGCGGCCCCATGGAAAAGAGACGGCCCGCTTGCGCGGGCCGTCTGTGGAACGGGTCGTGGCCGGACTGCCTGGCTTCAGGCGTCGACTTCGTCGTCCTTGTAGGCATCGATCGGGATGCAGGCGCACATCACGTTCTTGTCGCCATATACATTGTCCACGCGCGCCACCGGCGGCCAGTACTTGGATTGCTTCAGGCTGGCCAGCGGGAAGGCGGCCAGCTCGCGCGGATAGGCGTGGGTCCACTCGCTGGCGGTCACCGCAGTGGCGGTGTGCGGTGCGTTCTTCAGCGGGTTGTCCTCACGTTCCAGGCGGCCGTCTTCGATCGCGGCGATTTCCTCGCGGATCTGGATCATCGCGTCGATGAAGCGATCCAGTTCATGCAGGGATTCGCTTTCAGTCGGCTCCACCATCAGCGTGCCGGCAACCGGGAAGCTCAGGGTGGGGGCATGGAAACCGAAATCGATCAGGCGCTTGGCCACGTCTTCGGCGCCGATGCCGCTGGTCTTCTCCAGCGGGCGCACGTCCAGGATGCACTCATGTGCCACCAGGCCATTGCGACCGGTGTACAGGGTCTTGAAGTGCGGCGCCAGGCGCGTGGCGATGTAGTTGGCATTGAGCAGCGCGACCTGGGTCGCCTTGCGCAGGCCTTCGGTGCCCATCATCGCGATGTACATCCAGCTGATCGGCAGGATCGAGGCGCTGCCGAAGCTGGCGGCGCTGACCATGCCGACCGGACCGTTGCCACCCAGCGTGCCCGGCAGGAACGGGGCAAGGTGCGACTTGACCGCACACGGGCCAACGCCCGGGCCGCCGCCGCCGTGCGGGATGCAGAAGGTCTTGTGCAGGTTCAGGTGCGAAACGTCCGAACCCCACTTGCCCGGCTTGGCCACGCCGACCAGGGCGTTCATGTTGGCGCCGTCGGTATACACCTGGCCGCCGTGCTGGTGGATGATCTCGCAGATCTCCACCACCTCTTCCTCGAACACGCCGTGCGTGGACGGGTAGGTCATCATGATCGCGGCCAGGCGGTCGCTGTACTTCTCGGCGTTGAGGCGGATGTCCTCGACGTCAACGTTGCCGTTGGCATCGGTCTTGGTGACCACGACTTTCATGCCGCACATCTGCGCCGAGGCGGGGTTGGTGCCGTGCGCCGAATCCGGGATCAGGCAGATGTCACGATGATCTTCGCCGCGCGAGCGGTGGTAGGCGCGGATCGCCAGCAGGCCGGCGTACTCGCCCTGCGCACCGGAATTCGGCTGCAGGCTGACGGCGTCGTAGCCGGTGCACTCGACCAGCATCGCTTCCAGCGAATCGATCAGTTCCTTGTAGCCCAGCGCCTGCTCGGCCGGCACCAGCGGGTGGATCTGCGAGAACTCCGGCCAGGTCACCGGGATCATCTCGGCGGTGGCGTTGAGCTTCATGGTGCACGAGCCCAGCGGGATCATCGTGCGGTCCATCGCCAGGTCCTTGTCGGCCAGCGAACGCAGGTAGCGCAGCAGTTCGTGCTCGCTGTGGTGGGTGTTGAACACCGGGTGGGTCAGGAATGCGGACTGCCGCAGCAGGCCGGACGGCAGCGCGTCGGCGGTGCTGGCATCCAGCGCTTCCACGTCGAGGCTGGCACCGAACACTGCGGCCACGGCGACGATGTCATCGCGGGTGGTGGTCTCGTCCAGGCTGATGCCTACCGAGCTGCTGTCGATCGCGCGCAGGTTGTAGCCGGCCGCACGTGCCTTGGCGTGGATCGCATCGGCGTCGACCGCTGTGACGTGCAGGGTATCGAAGAAGTCATTGCCCACCTGCACGCCAGCGGTGCGCAGCGCAGCCGCCAGGATCGAGGCCAGGCGGTGGGTGCGGCGGGCGATGCGGGTCAGGCCTTCCGGACCGTGGTACACGGCGTACATCGATGCCATCACCGCCAGCAGCACCTGCGCGGTACAGATGTTGGAGGTGGCCTTCTCGCGGCGGATGTGCTGCTCGCGGGTCTGCAGGGTCAGGCGGTAGGCCGGGTTGCCCTGCGCGTCGATCGAGACGCCGATCAGGCGGCCCGGCATCGAACGCTTGTAAGCGTCACGGCAGGCCATGAAGGCCGCGTGCGGGCCGCCGAAGCCGAACGGCACGCCGAAACGCTGGCTGTTGCCGACCACGATATCCGCGCCCCATTCGCCCGGGGCGGCCAGCAGGGTCAGCGCCAGCAGGTCGGTGGCCACGGCCACCAGGCCGCCGCGCGCGTGCACGGCATCGACCAGCGCCTTGTAGTCGCCGACCTGGCCGAAGGTGTCCGGGTACTGCAGCAGCAGGCCGAAGGCTTCCGCTTCCAGCGCTTCGGCCGGGGTACCCACGCGCAGCACGATGCCCATGGGCTCGGCGCGGGTGCGCAGCAGTTCCAGGGTCTGCGGGTGCACGGCGTCGTGCACGAAGAAGGTGGCCGACTTCGATTTGGCCGAACGCTTGGCCAGGGTCATCGCTTCAGCGGCAGCGGTGGCTTCGTCCAGCAGCGAGGCGTTGGCGATTTCCATGCCGGTCAGGTCGGCGCACAGGGTCTGGAAGTTGATCAGCGCTTCCATGCGACCCTGCGAGATTTCCGCCTGGTACGGGGTGTAGGCGGTGTACCAGGCCGGGTTTTCCAGGATGTTGCGCAGGATGACATTCGGCGTGTGGGTACCGTAGTAGCCTTGGCCGATGAAGCTGCGCAGCACGGTGTTCTTGTCGGCGATCGCGCGGATCTTGGCCAGCGCCTGCACCTCGGTGATCGATTCGGGCAGCGCCAGCGGCGCCGGCGACTTGATCCGGACCGGCACGATGGCATCGGTCAGTGCATCCAGCGAGGCATGGCCGACGACATCGAGCATCTGTGCGACCTCGGCATCGTTGGGGCCGATGTGGCGCTCGACGAACGCTTGGTGGTGCTCGAGCTCGCGCAGCGAAGGGGTATTCTGGGACATGGCGAAGGATCCGTCGGGAAAGGGCACGCGCGTAGGCAGGCCGCCAACAGGCAGCTTGCGGGGCGCCCCTCTGTCCTTTTGCCTGAGAGTTTGGAAGCGCGCATCTGCGCGGCTTCGTGCCCCTTCGGCGCCGGATCGAACCGGTCTCTCCAGAGTTTTGATGCGGGTGGTATCGGGCCTGAGCGATTACGGGCGTTGCGCCTTCGGCAGCGGTGTCCTGCTTCTCCCACCGTGTTGCCCGTCGATTATAGCGGTTGCGCTGGAAGGACGGGGGACCCGGCACCCGGACAGATCGGCTGAATGCGCGACGACTCCCCGGACGGTCCGGGGCGGGATCGCGTGGCAATGGGAAGGCCGACCCCCTATCATGGCGCCATTCTCGTATTCATGCGGCGCCGCCTTCCTGTCCTTTCCGGGGCCGGGGCCGGCGCCCGCCGCGCATTGAGTGCGCGGCCATTCCGGATGCTTCCATGACTGCCGCTTCGCCCTCGACCCGCCGCCTGGCCCTGCTGCTAGCAGGCCTTGCCATGTTCGGCCCGTTCTCCATCGACACCATCTTCCCGGCGTTTCCGCAGTTGGCGCAGCGGCTGGGCGTGGATGAAGTAGCGGTGCAGCAGACCGTCAGCGTGTACCTGTTGTTCTACGGCCTGATGAGCCTGGCCCATGGGCCGTTGTCCGATGCCTGGGGCCGCAAGCGGGTGATCCTGGGGGGGCTGGTGGTGTTCGTAGCGGCCTCGGTCGGCTGCGCGCTGTCCACCGACCTGCCCACGCTGCTGGCATTCCGTGCGCTGCAGGGCCTTTCCGCGGGCGTGGGCATGATCGTCGGGCGTGCCGTGATCCGTGACGTGTACCAGGGGCATGATGCACAGCGCTTGATGAGCCAGGTATCGATGATCTTCGGTATCGCGCCGGCGATCGCGCCGATCATCGGGGGCTGGATCCTGCTCAGTGGCGCAGGCTGGCCGCTGATCTTCTGGTTCCTGGTGGTGTTCTCGCTGCTGTTGCTGGCGGCCACGGCCCGCTTCCTGCCTGAAACCCACCCGGTGCAGGCACGCACGCCGTTGTCCCCGCGCGGGTTGGTACGCGATTACCTGCGCATTGGCTCCAATCCGCGTTTCATGCGCCTGGCGCTGGCCGGCAGCATCAACTTCGGCGGCATTTTCCTGTATATCGCCTCCGCGCCGGCATTCGTGATGCAGCACCTGCGGCTGGGCGAGGGTGGTTTCGCATGGTTGTTCATACCCACCATCGGCGGCATGACCGCCGGCTCGTACCTGTCCGGGCGCATGGCAGGGCGCACCACGCCGACCCGTCAGGTGGCCACTGGTTTCGTCTGCTGCGCGCTCTCGGCGGTCCTGAACATCGGTTACGTCGCGCTGGCGCCGCAACTGGCGTTGCCATGGGCCGTGCTGCCGATCTTCCTAGGCGGACTGGGCATGGCGTTGATCTTCCCGATCCTGGCGCTGGCGGTGCTGGACATGTATCCCCACCAGCGCGGCCTGGCTTCGTCGCTGCAGGCCTTCCTGCAGTTGATGGCCAGCACCCTGGTGGCAGGCGTGGTTTCACCGCTGCTCAGCCACTCACCCTTGCAGTTGGCATTGGGGCAGGCGGGCTTCTTCGCGGTTGGTTTCGTGTTCTGGTACTGGGAGCACCGGCGCGAGCGCGCGCTGCCGTGAAGCAGCGGGCGGGGTGGTGTAGGGTATCCTTGCGCCCCCCGTATGCTGCAAGCTGCCGATGTCGACCACCTCCAAACTGCGCCGCGACATCCGCCGGCGCCGCGAAACCCAAGCCGCCAACCGTGAGCAGGCCACCGCCTCGCCGGTGGAACCGCATGCGGAGCTGCGCGACCAGCAGCGCACGCTGCTGGCCGGCATCGTGCGCCGTGATGGCGAGTGGGTGCTGGGCATGGATGGACGCATTGCCGGGCAGACCGAGAGCGCCGCGCACGTGCTGGCGCTGATCATGCAGGCCGGCGAGCTGCATGAACGCCAGGGCACGCCGGTACGCCTGGTCTATTCGGATGCGCTGCGCGATGCGGCACAGGCCGAAGCGACGGCACAGGGGCAGACCTTCGAGGAATTCAAGGCCGCGCTGGCCGCGAGGCTGGCAGCAGGCAAGGACAACTGACGATCGGCGGTAGTGACGGGCCATGCCCGTCACAGCGGAGCATGGCTCGCCACGGCGGGGCATGGCCCCGCTCTACCGGATCCACCGGTCTGGCATTACGGTGCCGCGCTGGCCTGCCAGCCGCACGCCTGGCCCTGGTTCTGTTCCTTCAGCCATGCATTGACCGGGCTGAAATACTCGATCATCGGGCCGGCGTCGAGCTTTTCACCACCGGTCAGTTCCTTCAACGTGGCCTGCCAGGGCTGGCTGGCACCCTTGCTCAGCATCGCCCAGAACTTCTGCCCGGCTTCCTTGTTGCCGTAGAAGCTGCACTCATGCAGCGGGCCCTTGTAGCCCGATGCATCACACAGTCCCTTGTAGAACTGGAATTGCAGGATGCGCGCCAGGAAGTAGCGGGTGTAGGGCGTGTTGCCCGGCACGTGGTACTTGGCGCCCGGGTCGAAGAACTCCTCGCCACGCGTGCTGGCCGGCGCCACGCCCTGGTAGCGGGCCTTCAGGTCCCACCATGCCTTGTTGTAGTTGTCCGGGGTGATCGAACCATCGAACACACCCCAGCGCCAACGGTCGATCATCAGCCCGAACGGCAGGAACGCCACGCCCGACAGGGCCATGCGCATCTGGTTGTTGATCACCGCCTCGCGGCTTTCCTCTGGCTTGTCGACCAGGCCGATCGAATTGAGGTATTTCGGCGTCATCGCCAGCACGATGGTATCGCCGATGGCTTCGTGGAAACCATCGTTGGCGCCGCCCTGGAACAGGGGCGGCAGGGGGTTGTAGGCCAGGTCGTAATAGATGTGGCCCAGCTCGTGGTAGATGGTGGTGAAGTTCTCTTCGTTCGGCTTGATGCACATCTTGGTGCGCACATCGCCTTCCATGTTCATGTCCCAGGCGCTGGCGTGGCAGACCACGTCGCGGTCCTGCGGTTTGATGAACTGGGTCTTCTCCCAATACGATTTCGGCAGTTCCGGCATGCCCAGCGACACGTAGAAGTCCTGTGCACGCTCGGTCATCTGCTTTGCAGTGCGCAGCTCGGCCTCACGCTGCGCCTTGTACAGGCCCTCCACGTTGGCATTGCCGCCGGCCTTGGCCAGTGCACTGCTCAGGTTGCCCTGGTACTGCTTTTCCAATGCGGCGGTGATGTCCAGGCTGCCGGCACCGGGGTAGGGCTGCAGCTGGTCCCAAAGGTTGGACCAGTCCTGCTGCCACATGTTGCCGGTCAGGTGCGCGGCGATCAGGCCGTTGCCCACCTCGGCCTTGTCCTTGCCATAGGTCGCATCGAGCTTGCCGCGCGCGTAGCAGTGCAACTGTTCGTACATCGGCTTGACCTGTTCCCACAGGCGGTCGGTTTCCGGACCGATCTGCTCCGGTGGCATGTCGTAGCCGCTGCGCCACATCTGGCCGGCGTCGGCGAAGCCCAGGCCCTTGGCGCCTTCGTTGACCAGGCTGACGAACTGCTGGTAATCGCCCCGCATGTCCTTGGTGGTGCCATGCCAGCCCTGCCATGCATCCAACTGCTGGTCGTAGTCGCGGCTGCTGGACAGCACCTGCTCCAGGTCACCCAACTGGCGGCAGGAGTTCGGATCGTTGGCGTCGGTGCAGTACTTGCCCGCGCCGTAGCTGCCTTCCATGCGCGTGGCGATCTGGGTCAGCTGGGCCAGCTTGGCCGGGTCGCGTGGTGCGGGCATCGAGGACATCAGCTTCAGCAGCTGGATGGCACGCTTGCTGTCATCGGACATCGGCTGGCCGTCGAACTTGCCAGCCTGTTCTATCCAACTGTTGAGCTGGGTCAGCGAGCGTTCGTTGGCCTTGGCCGCCACGCGTTCGGAATCGCTGTTGATGTAGGTGGAGGACAGCCACTGCGCCGACGTCATCTCCGGATAGGCCGCCTTGTACTCGGCATTGATGCGGGCGACGAACTGGTCCGCGGTTTCACCGGCCGGGGCGCTGGTCGTGGCGCCGCTTTCTGCGCCTGGCGAGGGTTCCTTCTGGCAGGCGGCGAGGGCCAGCGTGGCTGCGGCGATCGCCGAGGCCAGCAGGAGATGACGATGTTTCACGGGCAGTCCTTGGGTGGTGATCGATCGCCGAAGGCTAGTGGGCGGCGGTCTCTACCGCAAGTGGAAAAGGTATCCTTCCGGGCATGCCGCGATGCATGCCCGGAGGTCAGGCCCCGGCCATCCATTTCAGGATCAAGCCGGTGACATAGGCCAGGCCGGTACCGGTCGCATAACCCACCGTTCCCAGCAGCACGCCGACCGGGGCCAGCGATGGATGGAATGCCGCGGCCACCACCGGTGCCGATGCTGCTGCACCGATGTTGCCCTGCGAGCCGATGGCGAAGAAGAACAAGGGGGCGCGGACCAGCTTGGCGACGATCCATAGCACCAGTACATGGGTGGCCATCCAGATCACGCCCAGCACGAACAGCCAGGGACGATCCAGCAACGACAGCAGGTCCATCTGCATGCCGATGCAGGCAATCAGGAAATACAGGAAAACGGTGCCGAGGCGCGATGCACCCGCCGATTCCAGGCGCCGGACCCGGGTAAAGCTGAGGCCAAGCCCCAGTGCGGTGGACAGCAGCACCACCCAGACGAACTGGCTGTCCAGGCTGAACTGGCTGGCCCAACCAACGTTGGCCTTGAACCACCCGGCCAACGGTGCGGCGATGGCATGTGCCAGGCCTACCCCACCCAGTGCCACGCCGACGATCACCATCAGGTCGGTCAGGCTGGGAATGCGCGCGTTCTGTGCCTCGTAGGCACTGATCCGCGCCTTCATTTCGTCGATGGCGCGGGTGTCGGCACCATTGCGTGCATCGATCTGCGGGGCGCGGTTGGCAAGAAACAGCAGGATGGCCATCCACAAGCTGGCACAAGCTACATCGACCACGGCGAACTGGCCGAAGGTGGTGGCGTCGGTGCCGAAGATCTCGCGCATGGCCACCATGTTGGCGCCGCCGCCGATCCAGCTACCAGCCAATGCGGCCATGCCCGCCCAGGTATCGCCGGCCACGGTTTCCGGATGGATCAGCTTCATCACCTGGAAGGACACGATGGCGCCGAGCATGATGCCGGCGGTGCCAGCGACGAATACCAGCAACAGCTTGGGGCCGAGCTTGGCGATGCCCTTGAGATCGATGGACAGGGTCAGCAGCACCAGCGCGGCCGGCAGCAGCACGTCGCGCGCCACCGGGTTGTACAACGCGGTGTTGTGGCCGTCGATGATGCCGGCGGTGTTGTAGATGGCCGGCACGAAGTAGCACAGCAGCAGCGCTGGAACCCAGGCGAAGATCTTCTTCAGCAGTGGCGTGGGACCGCTGGCGGCCCAGAAGATCAGGGCAAGGGTGGCGGCGATCAGGCCCAGGCCGACAATGTCGCTGGAGATCAGGGCCGAAACGGGTTCGGTCGGCATGGGGTCCTCTGTCGATCGAAAGAAAACAGGCAAAAAAAAACCGCAGGCGGCGGCATGTTTCCGAGCTTAACACTGTCTTCACTGCATCACATGCGGCAGCGTGGCTTGTTGGCGGTACCCGCCTGGCGGCGGTCCCTGTACATGGCGGGTGACGGCGCCGTTGGCCGTCACCCGCGTTCGCCGAGCGTGGCTCGGCGCTACCTCATCTCATCCGCCGCCGGGCACGCCCCGGCACTACCGCTCAGCAGCAGCGTCCTCCGTTCTTTCCGCCGTAACGCGCTTCCTGGCGCTCGCGGAAGAACGTTGGATAGTCCATCGGAGTGCGATCAGGATGGTTCTCCAGCACGTGCCGGACGTAGTTGTCGTAATCCGGGATGCCGCAGCACAGCCGGGCGGTCTGCACCAGCCGCCGCCAGACGCGGCGATGGGCCTGGTGCTGGCCGACGGGTACCAGTTCGGTGCTCATCAGAGATCCGCCATCTGGTGCGGCAGCAGCTTCACGTACTCGGTTTCCTTGTCAGTGCGCTGCGGCGCGCGGCGTGCGGCCGCGATGGTCTTCAGCGCGTAGAACAGGATCGAGAACACCACCAGCAGGAACAACACGGTCAGGGTGGTGTTGACGTAGGCGTTGAGCACGATCTGCTGCATCTGGCCGACGGTCTTGGCCGGCGCGGTGATGGTGCCGCTGGCGATGGCGTCCTGGTACTTGTGTGCCTGGGCCAAGAAACCCTGTGCCGGGTTGCTGTCGAAGATCTTGATCAGGCCGGCCCAGGTGGTGCAGATCAGCAGCCACACGGCCGGCACGGCGGTGACCCAGGCGTAGCGGTCCCGCTTCATCTTGAACAGCACTACCGTGCCGAGCATCAGCGCGATGCCGGCCAGCATCTGGTTGGAGATGCCGAACAGCGGCCACAGCGTCTGGATGCCGCCGAACGGATCGACCACGCCGGAGTACAGCAGGTAGCCCCACAGCGCGACGCAACCCGCCGTGGCCAGGATGTTGGCCGACCACGATTCAGTCTTCTTCAATGCCGGGATGAAGTTGCCCAGCAGGTCCTGCAGCATGAAGCGACCGGCACGGGTGCCGGCATCCACCGCGGTGAGGATGAACAGCGCCTCGAACAGGATCGCGAAGTGGTACCAGAACGCCATCATCGCATCGCCCGCGCTGGGGATCGCTTCGTGCAGGATCATCGCGATACCCACCGCCAGCGTCGGTGCACCACCGGCACGATGCAGGATGGTCGGCTCGCCGATGGCCACCGCGGTTGCTTCCAACTGCTCCGGGGTGATGGTGAAGCCCCAGTTGGTGGTGATGTAGTGCGCCGCCGAGATGGCGTCCGCGCCGATCACCGACGCCGGGCTGTTCATCGCAAAGTAGATGCCGGGTTCGATGATCGAGGCGGCCACCAGGGCCATCACCGCGACGAACGATTCCATCAGCATGCCGCCGTAGCCGATGTAGCGTGCGTGCGCTTCATTGGCCAGCAGCTTCGGCGTGGTACCCGAAGCAATCAGTGCGTGGAAGCCTGACACCGCACCGCAGGCGATGGTGATGAACAGGAACGGGAACATTCCGCCCTTCCACACCGGGCCGTCTCCGCTGGCGGCAAACTGGGTCAGCGCGGGCATCTTCAGCTCCGGCATGACGATCAGGATGCCGACGGCCAGCGCGATGATGGTGCCGATCTTGAGGAAGGTGGACAGGTAGTCACGCGGGGCCAGCAGCAGCCATACCGGCAGCACCGAGGCGATGAAGCCGTAGCCGATCAGCATCCAGGTGATCTGCTTGGCGGTAAAGGTGAAGGCCGGACCCCAGACCGGATCGGCGGCCACGATGCCACCAAACCAGATCGAGCCCAGCAGCAGGATCAGGCCGACCACCGAGATCTCGCCGATCTTGCCGGGGCGGATGTAGCGCATGTAGACGCCCATGAAGATCGCGATGGGCATGGTGGCGATCACCGTGAACATGCCCCACGGGCTTTCCGCCAGCGCCTTCACCACCACCATCGCAAGCACCGCCAGGATGATGATCATGATCAGGAATGCGCCGAACAGCGCGATGGTACCTGGTACCGGCCCCATTTCTTCGCGCACCAGGTCGCCCAGTGAACGGCCGTTGCGGCGGCTGGACAGCACCAGGATCATGAAGTCCTGTACCGCACCGGCCAGTACCACGCCGACCACCAGCCACAGCAGGCCGGGCAGGTAACCCATCTGCGCGGCCAGCACCGGGCCAACCAGTGGGCCTGCGCCGGCGATGGCGGCGAAATGGTGGCCGAACAGCACGTGCTTGTTGGTGGGCACGTAATCCAGCCCATCGTTGTTCAGCACGGCGGGCGTGGCCCGGGTCGGGTCCAGCTGGAGCACCTTGCTGGCCACGAACAGGCCGTAGAAGCGGTACGCAATCAGGTAGATGGAGACTGCGGCAACGACGATCCACAAGGCGTTGATGGGCTCACCGCGGCGCAGTGCGACGGTGCCCAGACAGAATGCGCCGAGCAGGGCGAGAACGGCCCAGCCCAGCTTTGAGAAACCTTTCATGAGGTGACCTCTCCCGGAAGAACGTCGTAAGGGTCCGCTTTGCCCTTGGCAGGGTCAATGCAGACAGGGGGTTTGCAGGCTAGTACTTTGGTCGTAACGCCGTCGCGGTCGCCCGGCCTTCCGGGCTGCCAGCGCTGGAACAATCGGTTGCGGCGGCCAGGCTTGGTCCTTCCCGCGGCAACCACCATCTTGCTGTCAGTCCCTTTTCTGGAGTTGTCATGTCCTCCCAGGCTTCTACCCACGTGTTGCGTACCATCCGTGGCACGCCCACTTCCGATGGGGCCGGCGTGCGCCTGACCCGGGTCATTGGTGGCGCGGCGTTGCCGGAACTCGATCCGTTCCTGCTGCTGGATGAGTTTGGTACCGACAAGGCCGAAGACTACATTGCCGGTTTCCCCAGCCATCCGCACCGTGGTTTCGAGACGGTCACCTACATGCTGGATGGGCGCATGCGGCACAAGGACAACCATGGCAATGAAGGCCTGCTGACCCCGGGAAGCGTGCAATGGATGACGGCCGGCCGCGGCCTGGTGCATTCGGAGATGCCCGAACAGGAAAGCGGACGCATGCGCGGTTTCCAACTGTGGGTGAACCTGCCCGCGAGCGAGAAGATGACGGCGCCGAAATACCAGGAGTTCGCGCCTGACCGCATTCCGCTGGTGCAGCCCACGTCCGGCGTGCAGGTGAAGGTGATCGCCGGTCGCGTGGACGATACGGTCGGTCCGATCGTGCAGCCGGCCACCGATCCGGTCTACCTGGACGTCAGCCTGGACCCGGGCGCTGCCTGGAGTTACACGTTGCCCAGCGGCCACCATGCGTTCGCCTACGTGTTCGAAGGTGATATGCGCCTCGGTGCAGGCGATGATGCGCGTGCGGTGGCCAGCCAGGAAATGGCCGTGCTCGGCGGAGGCGACGCGCTGCAACTGCAGGCTGGCGTGGCTGGCGCGCGGCTGATCCTGGTAGCGGGCCGCCCGCTGCGCGAGCCGGTGGCACGGCACGGTCCGTTCGTCATGAACACCCGCCAGGAACTGATGCAGGCCTTCGTCGACTTCCAGGAAGGCCGCTTCTGAGTCCTGCCCGGCAATGCGTCGGCCGGCAGGTGGCCCTGCCGACGCAGCGGTCATCTCAGCGCCCGGCGGCTACGGCCGCTGGCGTCAGGTTCATGCCACGGACCATCTGCTGCAGGCCGCTGCGTTCTTCGCTGTTGGCCGGGTACAGCGACAACTGTGCGTAACGGTTCTTGTCGATCTTCACCACGCTGATGCGGCGGTCGGCGAAGCCCGGCGGTTCCTGGCCGCCCAGGTCGGGCTGGTACCAGTACATGGTTTCGCCGGCGAAGCTGTCCCTTTCCTGGCGCAGGGCGCGCGGCAGGGGAATGTCCGGATCGTTGCGGGAGAGCATCAGGCTCATCACTTCGCGTCCCTCGCCAGTGCTGGCCCGGCAGACCAGCAGGTCGCCGGATACCCGTTCCTGCCACTGCAGGCTGCTGCCAGCGGGCAGCGATGGGCATTGGGCGGTGTTCTGCGCCATGGCGCTGAAGATGGGCAGTGACAGGCAGAACAGGACGGCGGCAGGCACGAAGTTCATGGTTCCCCCAGGCAACGAGTCGGTGACACCAGCAGCGGACCGGATTGGCCGCCATGACGACCGGGCCCCATCCCCGGGTGCCCGTGCTGGCCTGCCAGGCAGGCTGGCAGGTGATTCGACGACCTTAACGGAACGTGAGCAGGTGCACAATTTTCGCTTTCATGCGTAACTATCCGCGCCGGGCGGCGACGCCCCGGGGCATCGCCGCAACGGCTGCCGGGAAGCGGCATGTCAGGGACGGTCTTCGCCCAGCCACTTGGCGATCAGGCCGCCAATCAGCCCGCCCAGCAGGGGAGCAACCCAGAACAGCCACAGCTGGCCAATCGCCCCGCTGCCGGCGAACACGGCCACGGCGGTTGAACGGGCCGGATTGACCGAGGTATTGGTCACCGGGATGCTGATCAGATGGATCAGGGTCAATGCCAGGCCGATGGCAAGCGGCGCAAAACCGGCCGGCGCGCGGCCATGGGTAGCGCCCATGATGACGACGAGGAAGGCCGCCGTCAGCACCACCTCGCACAGGAAGGCCGCCGCGGCGCTGTACCCGCCTGGTGACAGTGCGCCATAGCCATTGCTGGCGAATGCGCCGGCCTGCCCGGCATCAAGGGCGAAGGAGGGGCTGCCCTTGGCGATCTGCATCAGGATGAATCCGGCCAGCAGGCCTCCCAGCACCTGCGCGATGAGGTAAGGGGCAAGGTCCTTGCCGGCGAACCGGCCGCCCGCCCACAGGCCCACGCTGACGGCGGGATTGAAGTGCGCGCCGGATACATGCCCGAATGCATAGGCGCCGGTGAGCACGGTCAGGCCGAAGGCCAGCGCCACCCCCAGGAATCCGATGCCCAGCGGGTTGCCGTCACCGCCGAAGTTCGCTGCCAGCACCGCGCTGCCACAGCCGCCGAGGACCAACCAGAACGTGCCGAGGAACTCGGCTGCCAATCGTTTGCCCATGCTCATCGCTGAAATCTCCAATGGAAAGAAGCCCAAGCGGGCACCAAAGGGCAGCGATTGCAGGCTCACACGATTGAAACACCCCTGGATATCAGACGGATGATCAGGGGCTTGGCAACGGGATGAATTCCTTGTCGTCGCCAGGAATCGTGCCGAAACGGCCATTTTCCCAGTCGTGTTTCGCCTGTTCGATACGCTCTTTGGAGCTCGATACGAAGTTCCACCACAAGTGACGATGCCCATCCAGAGGCTCGCCGCCCATCAGCATTGCCTTCAACGGCGTCTTCGCCCGAAGCCGACCACGCGCGCCTTCGGCAGGTAATATCAGGTGTTGCGGCGGCACGTCAACGCCATCCAACTGGGCCTGGCCTTCCAGGATGTAGATCGAGCGTTCGCGATGGCCGGTGTCGATATCGATCTCGGCGTCCGCATCGAGGTCAATGGCAACGTTCAGCGTATCGGCAAAAACCTTGACCGGGGACTCCTCGCCGTAGGCGCGGCCGGCGATCACCCGCAGCCAGGCGCCGTTGCGTCGTTGCTGCGGAAGGGTAGCGGCGCTGTGGTGGTGGAACGCCGGTTCCACCTCCTCGTAATTCTTCGGCAGGGCGATCCAGGTCTGCATGCCATGCAACGGATGGCCGTGTTCGCGTTCTGGCGGCGGCGTGCGTTCGGAGTGCGCGATGCCGCGGCCGGCGGTCATCCAGTTGACGTCGCCGGGGCGGATGACCTGGTCCGAGCCGAGCGTGTCGCGGTGACCGATGGCGCCGGACCAGAGGAAAGTGACCGTCGCCAACCCGATATGCGGGTGCGGACGCACGTCGATGCCGGTGCCGGGATCCAGCACGGCGGGCCCCATCTGGTCGACGAACACGAACGGGCCGACGCTGCGTGCCTGCAGGGTCGGCACGGCACGACGGACCTGCAGGCCGCCGATGTCGTGCACGCGCGGGGCGATGATGGTGGTCATGCGGGCGTTCTCGCTGGCTGGGACGGGCATGCAGGATCGCATGGCCGATGTGCACGCGCAGGCGCCACCGGGGCAACAACCTGTTGCAGCAGCCGCTGCACTCAGCGCAGGGTTTCCAGCAGCGTCTGTGGATCGCCGTCGGTAGCCGGCACCGGCACCTGCAGCAAGCGCGCCAGCAGCGGATATACGTCGACGTTGTCGAAGCCTTCGATCAGCTGGCCCTGCTTGAACGAGGGCCCGCGGGCGATGAACACGGCCCGCATGGAGGGCAGGGCGTTGTCGTAGCCATGCGATCCGCGGTCCCGCAATTCGCGCTTGGCGATCGTTTCGCGGCTGAGGGCATCCCAGCCTTCGTCCATCTGGCATACGATCGGCGGGATCCTCGGATTGCTGCCGTAATGCCAGCGTGCCGGAAGGTCACCCTTGTTCCAGCACTGGTAATGCGCGTGCCGGCCCAGCAAGGCCTGCCCGGCAGCGGCTTCGTGGCCGGCCCGCGGTTCGAAGCCGACCGACTGGCCGACGCTGATGCTGCGTGCCAGTGCAGGGTCGACCATGTCTTCGGTGGCAACGGCCTGGCCCGAAGGCACCGGTGCCATGCCGTGGTCGGATACCACGATGACGTTGGTGGTGTCCGCCAGGCCGCGCTGCTGCAGCCCGTCCAGCACCTCGCCGATCACCTGGTCGGCGCGCTCGATCGCCTCTGCATACTGCGGTGAGTCGGGACCGTGGTCATGGCCGGCATGGTCCACGTGTTCCAGGTACAAGGTGGCCAGCCGCGGCGCATCCGCATCGGTCTGCTGGAGCCATCCCAGTACGGTCTGCACGCGGTCTTCGAACGGTACGCTCGCGTCATAGTGGCGCCACTGGCTGGGCTGGATGCCCTGCACCGGCGCTTCGCTGCCTGGCCACGACCAGGTGGCGGTGCGCACGCCGGCCTTCTCGGCAGCTACCCAGATGGGTTCGCCACCCCACCACTCGGACGTGGAGACCGCCTTGCGGTCGCTCAGCTTGAAGCGGCCAAGCCCGGCGTCATCCATGCTGTTGTGGATGATGCCGTGGTGGTCCGGGCGCAGGCCGGTGACCAGCGTGTAATGGTTGGGGAAGGTCAACGCCGGATAGGACGGTGTCATCCAGCGTGCCCGCACGCCGCCATCGACGATGCGCTGCAGGTTCGGGGTGATGCCGCGATCCAGCGCGTCGGCACGCAGGCCATCGATGGAGATCAGCAGCAGCTTCGGCGTGGCGGCCGTGTGTGCAGCGACGGCTGGTCCGGGAGCGACGGCGGCGGGTGGGGTGGAGCAGGCCGCCAGCGGCAACGTGGCGGCCAGCGCCCAGGCAATATGTCGATAGGTCATCGCGCCATTCTAGGGCGCGGCGATGACGTACCCAAGACAACGAAAGTCATGCCGGGTCGAACAGCCCGACCTGGCGCTGTTCCAGGCGCAACAGCGCTGCCTTGGTTTCCAGTCCGCCGCCGAACCCGGTAAGCGAGCCATCGCGTCCGATCACGCGATGGCAGGGCAGCACGATCGGCAGCGGATTACGCCCATTGGCGGCACCCACCGCGCGGGTGGCAGTGGGCTGGCCGAGATGGGTGGCCAGTTCCAGGTAGCTCCATGTCTGCCCAAAGGGAATGCCGGCCAGCGCGTGCCACACCCGCAGCTGGAATGGCGTGCCGCGTGGTGACAGCGGCAGCTCGAAGCTGCTGCGTTCGCCATGCAGGTACTGCAGCAACTGCTCGCGCGCGTCGCGCACCATCTGCGGACCATGCTGCCAATGTTCGCGTCCCTTGGCGTCATGCCGGTTGCGCGGGAACAGGATGTGGCTGATGCCATGTCCGTCGCCGGCTACGGTCAGCTCGCCGATCGGCGTGTCGAAACGGTCGTAATACAGTGTCATGGCGAAGCTCCTGCAAAGGGGACGGAGAGGTGCCACAGGTGCAGCACGGCGTAGGCACGCCACGGGCGCCAGTCCTGCGACCGGGCCTCGGCCTGGCGCTCGGTCAAGCGTTTCTCTGGCGTGCCGAGCATCTGTTGCAGCACCAGGTCGCCAGCCGGGAAGGCATCGGGCTGGCCAAGCGCCCGCAGCGCGATGTAATGCGCCGTCCACGCGCCAATGCCCGGCAGGGCGATGCATTGCTGGATGAACGCCTCCAGCCGTTGGCCGGGCCCGAAGTCGAGCTGGCCCTTTTCGCAGGCGCGCGCGAGGGCACGCAGCGTTTCCGCACGCGTGCGCGGCAGGCCGATTTCCTCCAGCGGTGCGTCAACCAATTGCGCAGGCAGCGGGAACAGACGATCCAGCCCTTCCGGCATGCCGTCCAGCGCTTGCCCATGCGCCTGCACCAGTCGCCGCGCCAGCGTGGTCGCCGCCGCAACGCTGACCTGCTGGCCGAGTACTGCGCGCACGGCGACTTCGAAGCCTTCCCAACCGCCAGGCACGCGCAGCCCGGGACGTTGTTCGATGCCGCGCGCCAGCAACGGCTCCACCGCCAGCGTGGCGTGCACCTGGCGCAGGTCGGCGTCGAGGTCGAACATGTGGCGCACGCGGCGAACCAGGTGGGGCACCTGCCGCGGATCGACACCGTCAAGCTGCAACAACAGCTCACTGCGGCGCGGATCAGCGCGCACGCGCAGCAGCGCTGGGTGCCGTGGCGTGCCGATCGCGCGCTCGTAACGGTCCTGGGTGATGCGCTCGATGCCGGGGATCATGCGCCGCTGCAGGAACTGCAGCATCAGGCCGAAATCCAGCGGAGGACGATAGCCCAGGCGCAGGCGCAGTCCGTCATGGCCGGGTTTCAATGCGCCAGGCACGCGGCGGATCGCGCTGGGCGGCATGCCGCAGCCGGTGACGAAGGCATCATTGAAGCGACGCAGGCTGTTGAAGCCGGAGGCCAGCGCCACGTCGGTCACCGGCAGCCGGGTTTCGGTCAGCAGCTGCTTGGCCTGCAGCAACCGTTGGGTGGTATGCAACTGCAAGGGCGTAGCCCCGAGCGTGGCCACGAACAACCGTTGCAGTTGCCGGGCGCCGACCCCGACGCGCGCGGCCAGCGCGGTCGCGTTGTCCTGCTGCAGGAATCCGTCGTGGATCAGTTCCAGCGCGCGCCTTACCACTTCCTGGCCCTGTGCCTGTTGGGCGGCGGGGGACAGTTCGGGCCGGCAACGCAGGCATGGCCGGTAGCCGGCCGCCGCCGCCGCGGCAGCGGTCGGGTAGTAACTGATGTTCGACGGCTTCGGCGGGGGCGCCGGGCACACCGGGCGGCAGTAGATGCCCGTGCTGCGCACGGCGGTGAAAAACAGCCCGTCGAAGCGGGCGTCGCGTGCCAGACGGGCGCGTTCGCAGGTTGCGGTGTCGAGGGTGGCAGTAGCGTCCATGGGGACAGTCTAGGCCCAGTCCATGGGCGGGGCTCGCCACTTTCGGACATCAATGTGCGGTGCCCGCCGCAGTTCAGGAACGGTTGTCGCCGCGCCGCGCATAGGCCCTAGACTGTGCGGGTGTTTCCTGACCGGTTCGATGGTTCATGTCGCTGAAATGGTGGTCGCCCCTGCTGTGCCTGGCGTTGGCTTCGTGCAGCCAACTGGAGAATCCGGGCAATGTAACGGCCAACGAGGCCGCCACGCGCGCGCCCAGCGCCGACGGCGACCACATGGTGTCGATCAACGTGGCCGATGCCCCGCCGCCGACCCCGCTGCCGGCCAGCCGGGCCGACCGCCCGTGGCCGGCCGCCGCGCTGGAAAATGGCACGGCGTGGATCAGTTGCAGCACCGACTATGCGACCGAGCCCGGTGATGGCGAGGAGCTCGCGGGGCTGGCGCGGGAGCAGATCGAACCGGCGCTGCAGGCCTGCGCCGCACGCGGCCTGCTGCGGGTGCGCTACAGCGGCAAGGTCAATGCCGGTTTCGCCGAGCTGGTATGGCGACTGTCGGTGGTGGCCGACCAGTTTGGGATCCACAAGCGTATCCTCGACCTGGATTCCAGTGGCGGGCAGGTCGAGTCGGCCATCGTCGCTGGCGACAGCATCGGCGAATCCAACTGGACCATATGGGTGCGCGAAGGCTCGATCTGCCACAGTGCGTGCGTGTTCGTGCTGGCTGCCGGCGACAACCGGCTGGTGTCGGGCAAGGTCGGCATCCACCGGATGATGCGTATCAGTTCCAAGGCCACTTCGCGCGCGGAGCTCAACCGCGAACTGCACGAGGTGTATGACAACGTCAAGGACTACCTGCAGCGCAACGGCGTGGCCGTGGGCGTGGCGGACCTGATGATGACCGTGCCCAACCGCAGCCTGCGCCTGCTCAGTGCCGAGGAACTGCGCCAGTTCGGCCTGGACGGCACCAATGCCGTGCAGGACGACCTGGAACGCATCAAGCAGATGCGCGTGTGTGGGGACGATTTCGTGCGCCGGAAAGATGCTTTCCTGGTGGCGTTCGACCAGCAGTGCAAGCACGAGGGCGCGGAACTGGAAGCGGTCAATACCTGCGGGCAGGCGTTGAAGGAACGCTTCGGCTTCCCCGATCCGGTGTGCCCGCAGGAAAGTCCCTTGTCGGAGATTGATGTGGCCACCCTGCCGCCGGCGCCCACGGCGCCGGCAAGCGAGCAGGCACTGGTGCCCGGCCAGGCGGAACCGGGAACGGCAGAGGCGCCTGGCGAAGCCGCGCTGGCACAGGACGCCGCCTCGCACTGACACCGTCATGCCCGTCGGACGTTGGCGTAGACTGCGGGCACGTTCCCCGGTCGAGGTGGCCATGAAGCGTTTCCCGCTGTCGTTGTCCATGCTGGTTCCCCTGTCCCTTGCGTTGGCGGCGCCGGCCATCGCCCAGCAGCCGGCGGCGCAGGCCGCCGCGCGCAGCACGCCGGTCCAGCCAGCGCCCACCGCGACGCCTGCGCCTTCTCGTCCGGCGACGGCGCCTGCACCGGCATTGACCCCGGCCCAGCAGGCCGCACTGGAAAAGCAGAACGCGGAAATGCAGCAGGCCGCGCTGCGCGTGGCGCAACTGGTGGATGGCAACCGGGCGGGGGAGGCGTGGGACGGTGCGTCGACCGTGGCCCGCAAGGCGCAGAAGCGCGATGAGTTCCTGAAAATCGTCGGCGCCGACCGTGCGCGCCTGGGCGCCCTGGTCGGCCGCGGCCAGCCCAGCATCAGCCGGGTCAAGTACAACGGCGATGCGACGGTGCCCGAAGGGCTGTATGTCAGCGTTACCTTCCCGACCCGGTTCGCCAACAGTGCACAGCCGGTCCGCGAACTGGTCAGTTTCCGCCTGGATGAAGACCAGGTGTGGCGGCTGTCCGGCTACAGCGTACGCCCGCCGGGCGCCTGAGGAACCGACATGGCTATCGAGATCCAGATGCTGGCGTGGGCGATGCTGTTGGGCATCGTGCAGATATCTTGCCGCCGCCGCCGCGGTGACCCGCGAACGCGGCACACGCTGGAATGCGTCGGCACGCGATGGTGACAGCAGGCCGGTCGGCGTACTGGCCGGTCGCCTGCAGCGCGCGCAGGCGAACTTCCTGGAGACGTTCCCGATGTTTGCCGCTGCGGCGCTGGCGGTGGTGGTGGCTGGTCGCCAGGACAGCAGTACGGCACTGGCGGTGCAGTTGTATTTCTGGGCACGGCTGGTCTACGTGCCGCTGTACGCGTTCGGCGTTCCCTACGTACGCAGCCTGGCCTGGGTGGTTTCGCTGGCCGGCGTGCTGATGCTGGCATGGGCGCTGCTGTGATCCGCCCAGGCGCGGCATGATCCAGATCAAGGGCCGGGCCGTCCCGGTGAGGCTAGGCTGGGCGTGATGACGACGCTGGAGGAGGTGCAGGCATGCAGGCAACGGATGTAGTGGTGGCAGGCGCCGGGCCGGTCGGCCTGTGCTTTGCCCGCTCGTTGGCGGCTACCGGGTTGCGGGTGACCCTGGTCGATCCGCAGCCTCGGCAGGCGCTGGCCGAGGCTGCCTTCGATGGACGCGAGATCGCGCTGACCCATGCGTCGCGGCAGACCCTTGAACAGTTGCAGGTGTGGCAGCGGTTGCCGCCGGGCGACATTTCCGAATTGCGCCAGGCCAAGGTGATGGACGGTACGTCACCGTTCGCGCTCCATTTCAGCGGTGGACGCGGCCAGCACGGCCCGCTCGGCTGGCTGGTGCCGAACCACCTGATCCGTCGCGCGGCGTGGGACGCGGTGCGGGAGCAGCCAGGGCTGGAACTGCTGGATGGGCGAAAGGTGCAGGGTGTACGGCCGGTCGCCGACGGACATCAGGTGCAGCTGGACGATGGCAGCAGCGTGCATGCGCGGCTGCTGGTGGCCGCCGACAGCCGCTTCTCGCCGACACGGCGGATGCTTGGGGTCGGTGCGCGCACGCGCGACTTCGGCAGGTCGATGCTGGTCTGCCGGATGCAGGTCGAGCGCGACCATGGCCACGTGGCCTGGGAATGGTTCGGATACGGGTGCACCATGGCGCTGCTGCCGCTCAACGGCGACCAGGCCTCGGCCGTGATCACGCTGCCGCCGCAGCAGATCGATGCATTGCTGGCGATGCAACCGCAGGAACTGGGCCGGATCATCACGGGATTCTTCGGCAATCGACTCGGGCAGATGCAGCCGGTGGCGCGGCCGCAGGCGTATCCGCTGGTGGGCGTGTATGCGCAGCGCTTCGTCGCGACGGGTGCCGCATTGATCGGCGACGCGGCCGTGGGCATGCACCCGGTGACCGCCCACGGCTTCAACCTGGGCCTGGCCAGCCAGCACCGGTTGGCGGGCCTGTTGGCTGCACAGCACGCCCGCGGCGCTGATATCGCCGATGCGGGGATGCTGGCGCGCTACCAGCGTGGGCATCGCCTGGCATCCCTGCCGCTGTACGAGGCGACCAATGCGATCGCCGGCCTCTACACCGACGAACGCGCACCGGCACGTGTATTGCGTGCGGCCGGCCTGCGCATGGCGCAGGGGGTGCGACCCTTCCGCCAGCTCATCGCCCATCACCTGACCCAGCCGGTGGCTGCCGCGGGGTAGCGCACGTGGCAGAGCGGGCATGGCTGCCCCGGTTATCGGCCGGTATTGCCTCAGGCCAGCGCCAGTACCCGGATCAGGCTGTCGTTGAACTCGACCTGCTGGCCGGCGCGGATCTTGCACGCCTTGCGTAGCTCCACGGTGCCATCGACCAGCACCAGTCCCTCGCTGATGGCCATCTTCGCCTCACCGCCGCTGCTGACCAGGTCGGTCAGCTTGAGCAGCTGCTTGAGTTCCACGTAGTCACCATCAAGGTCGAACTCGAGGATCTGCATGGGGGTATCCTTTGGAAAACGGCGCCTATTGTGCGCCATGGCGGGCGGCGGGAGCAGCCGGGGCATGGCACGGGAGCCGTAGGACAGGCCCGTTGCCAGTGGGCGGCCCCATGGCGCTGTACGCAGGGTTCATGCAAGGTGCTGTATCCTTTGGGCTCGAAAAAGCGCCAGGGCACGCGACAGAAGGGCGCCCTACGCGCAAAATACCCCCCTTTTTTCGCCTGCCACGTTCGTGGCAGTGCCTTCGGAGTTCCCCATGTCCCAAGATACCCAGGCGCCGCTGCAGTTCGCGCAGCTCGGCCTTTCCGAGCCCGTCATGCAGGCCGTGGCCGCAGTCGGTTACGAAACCCCCTCGCCGATCCAGGCCGCCACCATCCCGGCGATGCTGGAAGGCCGCGACGTGCTGGGCCAGGCCCAGACCGGCACCGGCAAGACTGCAGCGTTCGCCCTGCCGGTACTGTCCAACATCGACCTGCAGCAGATCAAGCCCCAGGCGCTGGTGCTGGCGCCGACCCGCGAGCTGGCCATCCAGGTCGCCGAGGCATTCCAGACCTATTCGTCCAAGATCCCCGGTTTCCGGGTGTTGCCGGTGTACGGCGGCCAACCCTATGGCCAGCAGTTGTCATCGCTGCGCCGCGGTGTACATGTCGTGGTAGGTACGCCCGGCCGCGTCATCGACCATCTGAACCGCGGCACGCTGGACCTGTCCGAACTGAAGACGCTGGTGCTGGACGAAGCCGATGAGATGCTGCGCATGGGCTTCATCGACGATGTCGAGGCGGTGCTCAAGAAGCTGCCGGAGAAGCGCCAGGTGGCGCTGTTCTCGGCCACCATGCCCTCGCAGATCCGCCGCATCGCGCAGACCTACCTGAAGGATCCTGCTGAAGTCACCATTGCCACCAAGACCACGACGTCGGCCAACATCCGCCAGCGTTACTGGTGGGTCAGCGGCATGCACAAGCTGGACGCGCTGACCCGCATCCTGGAAGTGGAGCCGTTCGATGCAATGATCATTTTCGCGCGGACCAAGGCCGGCACTGAAGAACTGGCCGGCAAGCTGCAGGCCCGTGGCCTGGCTGCGGCGGCGATCAATGGCGACATGCAGCAGGCACAGCGCGAACGCACCATCGCCCAGCTCAAGGAAGGCAAGCTGGACATCCTGGTAGCCACCGACGTGGCGGCACGCGGCCTGGACGTGGAGCGCATCAGCCATGTGCTGAACTATGACATTCCGTACGACACCGAAAGCTACGTGCACCGCATCGGCCGTACCGGCCGCGCCGGCCGCAGCGGCGAGGCGATCCTGTTCGCCACCCCGCGCGAGAAGGGCATGCTTCGCCAGATCGAACGTGCCACCCGGCAGCCGATCGAAGAGATGCAGCTGCCCAGCGTGGAAGCGGTCAACGACAACCGTGTCAACAAGTTCACCGCCCGCATCACCGAGACGCTGGGCCAGGGCGGACTGGACTTCTACCGCCAGTTGCTGGAGCGTTTCGAGGCCGAGAACGAGGTGAAGGCGATCGATGTCGCTGCCGCGCTGGCCAAGATGATGCAGGGTGACACGCCGTTCCTGCTGCAGCCGCCGGTGCGCGCCGCCCGCGAAGAGCGTGCTCCGCGCGAGCGCTTCGATCGCGGTGACCGTCCGGAGCGTGCTGATCGTGGCGCACGTTTCGAACGCGCCCCGCGTGCCGAAGGCGAAGGCTTCCAGGAGCGTCCGCGTCGTGAAATGCCACCGCGCGGCGCGCCGGAGCAGGGCATGGAAACGTTCCGCATCGAAGTGGGCCACCAGCATGGCGTGAAGCCGGCGAACATCGTCGGTGCCATCGCCAATGAAGCCGGCCTGGAAAGCCGCTTCATCGGCCGCATCGACATCCACGATGGTTTCTCGGTATTGGACCTGCCGGTGGACATGCCGCAGGACGTGCTGACCCACCTGAAGAAGGTCTGGGTATCCGGCCAGCAGCTGCAGATGCGTCGTGTCGAGCCGGGCGAAGACATCAGCCAGGCCCCGCGTGCGCCGTCCAAGCCGCGTTTCGACAAGGGCGGCCCGCGTCGCAGTGGTCCGGGTGGCAACGACCGTCCGCCGCGTCGGGATGGTTTCAAGCCGCGCGGTCCGCGCAGCGTCTGACCTGGACCCCGGTTGGTCGAGCAGGGCGATGCCCTGCTGGCCGCATCAAGGCCGTATCGGAAACGATGCGGCTTTTTCATGAGAAATAAAAAGCGGTAGCGCCGAGCCATGCTCGGCGGCTCTTCATCGCGGTGTCTGGTGGTGCCCGCCGAGCATGGCTCGGCGCTACCGCTTCTGCCTTGGCGCGACGCTGCGGATATCCGGCCCCAACATGGCTGATAATGCACGCATGACCATCCGTCTCAACAAATACATCGCCGAAACCGGCTTCTGCTCCCGCCGCGAGGCCGACCGGCTGATCGGCGAACGCCGCGTCACCGTCAATGGACGTCCTGCCGGCACCGGCGCGGTGGTCGGTGAAGAGGACAAGGTGCTTGTCGACGGGCAGCCACTGCGTGCCCGCCAGGCCAGCCGGCCCGGCGGCCGTCGCCATGTCTACATCGTGCTCAACAAGCCGGTGGGAGTGACCTGCACCACTGAAAGTTCGGTGAAGGGCAATATCGTCGACTTCGTCGGGCACGAGCAGCGCATTTTCCCTATCGGGCGGCTGGACAAGGATTCTGAAGGACTGATCCTGATGACCAGCAATGGCGACATCGTCAACCAGATCCTGCGTGCGGAAAATGGCCACCAGAAGGAATACCTGGTGGCAGTGAACAAGCCGGTGACCGATGAGTTCCTGCGTGGCATGGCCCGCGGCGTGCGCATCCATGACCAGACGACGCTGCCATGCCGCACCTCGCGGATCGCCAAGTTCGGCTTTCGCATCACGCTGCAGCAGGGTTTGAACCGGCAGATCCGCCTGATGGCCGCCGAATTCGGCTATCGGGTGACCCAGTTGCGCCGCGTCCGCATCGACAACATCAAGATCGGCGCACTGAAGCCCGGCCAGTGGCGCAACCTTACCGAGCAGGAGCTTCGCGGCCTGCTGCCGGCCCAGCTCGACTGGTAAAAAAGGGGACGGAGGGGATTAAGTCGTTTTTGGCCACCAGCGGCCAAAAACGACTTAATCCCCTCCGTCCCCTTTTGTGC
>NZ_JACGXS010000011.1 GCF_014117215.1 Stenotrophomonas tumulicola
GCATGGACCGGTCGAAGGTGGGGCGGGACGGGTTGGCGCGAAACAAAGAAAAATCGGTAGAGCGGGGCCATGCCCCGCTGCCGTTGGCGCGATGCCGGAAACAAGAGCAGCGGGGCATGGCCCCGCTCTACCCGTCACCCATTACCCCATTCCGCCGGGCATGGCCCGGCGCTACCCGACGCCGCATGGACCTGTCGAAGGTGGGGCGGGGTGGGTTGGCGGGACCTTGTGAGGCAGGAGCCGAACAGGAGCCCCCATGGATGGGTTCACGGCGCGTCCCGCCAACCCACCCCGCCCCACCAACCCCCAGCCCTGCAGCCTTTGCTTTTGACGTTAGCTGTTGCTGTTGCCGTTGACGTTGCTTCTGCTTCAGATCTCGACCTGCGCGCCCAGCTCCACCAGCCGGTTACCCGGGATGCGGAAGAAGCCGGTCGCCGGCGCCGCATTGCGATGCATCAGCGCGAACAGCTTGTCACGCCAGATCGGCATGCCGCGGTTGGCGGTGGCCACGATGGTCTCGCGACTGGCAAAGAAGGTCGTATCCATCGGGTCGAAATAGATGCCCCCATGGTCGCAGGAGCGCATCAGCGCCAGCGGCACGTCCGGGGTCTCCATGAAACCGAATTTCACGTACACCCGATGGAACTCATCGCCGACCGATTCGATCTTCAACCGCTGGCTCTCCGCCGCATACGGAACCGGCAGGGTCACCACGTGCAGGAACACGTTGCGCTCATGCAGCACCTTGTTGTGCTTGAGGTTGTGCATCAGCGCATGCGGGGCAACGGTGGGATCGGCAGTCAGGAACACGGCGGTGCCCGGCACACGTACCGGCGGCGCCAGCATCAACCCCGGCAGGAAGGTATCCAGGCGGATACCGTCCTTGCGGATTTCATCACGCAGCAGCTCGCGACCACGCCGCCAGGTACGCATCAGCGTGAACAACACGATGCCAAGCACCACCGGGAACCACGCGCCCTGCATCAGCTTGGCGCCATTGGCGATGACGAAGCCCAGGTCGATGATGAAGAACACCACGCACAGCGCCACGATCCAGCGGCTCCACTTCGGCCACAGCGTGCGTGCCACCAGCGCCAGCAGCAACGTGTCGATCAGCATCGTCGCCGACACCGATATGCCGTAGGCCACGGCCAGGTTGGACGAACTCTGGAAGGCCAGCACCAGGCCGATGACCATGACCGCCAGGCCCCAGTTGATGCCCGGAATGTAGATCTGGCCGATGGTGTCGTGCGAGGTGTGCTTGATGCGCATGCGCGGGATGTAGCCCAGCTGCATGGCCTGGCGCGAGACCGAGAACGCACCGGTGATGACCGACTGCGAGGCGATCACCGCCGCCATCGTCGCCAGCACGATCATCGGATACAGCGCCCAGTCCGGCACCGCCTCGAAGAAGGGATTCTTCACCGCCTCGGGATGCTCCAGCACCAGTGCGCCCTGGCCCAGGTAGTTCAGCACCAGGCACGGCAGCACGAAGAAGTACCAGGCATGCCGGATGGGTTTGGCGCCGAAATGGCCCATGTCGGCGTACAGCGCCTCGCCGCCGGTCACCGCCAGCACCACCGCACCAAGGATGAACACCCCATGCCAGCCATGGTCGATGAAGAAACGGATGGCCCACCACGGATTGAAGGCCTTCAGCACTTCGGGGGCATCGACGATGTTGTACAGGCCGATCGCCGCCAGCGAAATAAACCAGACCGAGGTGATCGGACCGAAGGCCTTGCCGATCTTCTCGGTGCCGAAGCGCTGGGCGGCGAACACCGCCAGCAACACCACGATGGTGATCGGCAGGATGAAACTGTGCAGGCCGGGTGCCGCGATTTCCAGGCCTTCCACCGCACCCAACACCGAGATGGCCGGAGTGATCACGCCGTCGCCGAAGAACAGCGAGGCACCGAAGATGCCCAGGATGCCCACCACGTAGGCCGAGCGCGAACCCTTGCGCAGCGTGCGCTGGGTCAATGCCATCAGCGCCATGATGCCGCCCTCGCCGTCGTTGTCGGCGCGCATGATGATGGTGACGTACTTCAGCGTCACCACCAGGATCAGCGCCCAGAACGCCAGCGACAGCACGCCGAGCACGGTGTCATGGTCGCTGCTCAGGCCGTAGTGGCCGGAAAAGGCTTCCTTCAGCGTGTAAAGCGGGCTGGTGCCGATATCACCGAACACCACGCCGATCGCACCGATGACCAGCGCCATGCCACTGCCGCTGGGCGCGTGGCCATGGCCGGGTTCGTGCGGATTGGAAGGGCTGGACATGGGGTTCCTGGCGGGACTGGGTTTATCGGGGAAGAGGAACGGCGTGCGGGTTCAGCGCAGCGCCGACTGCAGGGCCTTGCGGATCACCATCGCCACCTCGTCGCCCTCGGCGTGCGCGTCGCGGGCCATGCGTGCGGCTTCGGCCGGCTTGTAACCCAGTTGCTGCAGCGCCACGGTGGCCTCGGACAGCGGGTCGGCGGCGGCCGGGCCACTGCTGGAGGGCAACACGCCGCCTGCGCCCAGCTGGGCAGCGCGGTCGCGCAGTTCCAGCACCATGCGCTCGGCCGTCTTCTTGCCGATCCCCGGGATGCGGGTCAATGCAGTGACGTCGCCGGCCTGCACCATGCGTGCGAACTCTTCAACACTGGCCGCCGACAATACCGCCAGGGCAATCTTCGCACCGATGCCGCTGACCTTCTGCACTTCGCGGAACAGCCTGCGCTCGCCTTCGCGCAGGAAGCCATACAGCGACACGCTGTCTTCCTTCTGTGCGTAATGGGTGTACAGGATGACTTCGCGACCGATGTCGGGCAGGTCGTAGAACGTGCTCATGGGCGCTTCCAGCTCGTAGCCAACGCCATTGACGTCCACCACCAGCCAAGGGGGGGCCTTGTAGGCCACGATTCCGCGCAGGCGACCGATCATGCAGCAGTGCTCCTCATTTCCGGCTCCAGGCCTGGCGTGTATCGAGCCCCAGGCGGTTGGCCGTCGCCCGTACATGGGCATGGGTGATGGCCACCGCCAGCGCATCGGCGGCGTCGGCCTGCAGTTTCATCCTCAGGCCAAGCATGAGCCCGACCATGTGTTGGACCTGTTGTTTTTCCGCCCCGCCGCGCCCGACCACGGCCAGCTTGATCTCACTGGCCGCGTACTCGCTCACCGGCAGGTCGCGCAGCACCACCGCCGAGATCGCCGCGCCACGGGCCTGGCCCAGCTTCAGCGCCGAATCCGGGTTGCGCGCCATGAATACCTTCTCGATGGCTACTTCCTGCGGCTGGTATTCGATGATCAGGTCGGCCAGGCCAAGTACCAGGATCTTCATGCGCTGGGGGAAATCGTCCGCGCCCAGCAGCACCAGCGGCTGATGGTGCACGTGCGAAATGCGCCCGGCCGCATCGACGTCGATGATGCCGACCCCGGTCCGCTGCGAACCGGGGTCGATGCCGAGGATGCGGGTCATTCGCGGCTCAGGCGTACGCGTCGGCGCCGAGATCGGCGTTGGAATAGACATCCTGTACGTCGTCCAGGTCTTCCAGCATGTCCAGCAGCTTCTTCACCTGCAAGGCCGTGTCGCCTTCGACCTTGATGTCGTTGTCGGCGCGGAAGGTGATCTCTGCATGGTCACCGGGCAGCCCGGCGGTGGCCATGGCGTCCTTGACGGCCTGGAAGGTATCGGGCGCGGTGACCACGTCGATCGAGCCGTCATCCGGATACACCACGATGTCATCGGCGCCAGCCTCGATCGCGGCTTCGGTGATCGTTTCCTCATCGGCACCCGGCGCGTAGCTGATCACGCCAAGGCGCTTGAACATGAACGCCACCGAGCCTTCCGTGCCCATGTTGCCGCCGCATTTGCTGAACGCATGGCGGACATCGGCAACGGTGCGTACCTTGTTGTCGGTCAGGCAGTCCACGATGACGGCCACGCCGCCAGGTGCATAGCCCTCATAGCGGATCTCTTCGTACTCGACGCCTTCCAGTTCACCGGTGGCCTTCTTGATCGCACGCTCGATCACGTCCTTGGACATGTTCGATGACAGGCCCTTGTCCATCGCCACGCGCAGGCGCGGATTGTTGTTGGGATCGCCCCCGCCACCACGCGCGGCTACGCCGATCTCGCGGATGATCTTGGTGAAAATCTTGCCGCGCTTCGCGTCCGACGCGTTTTTGCGGCCTTCGATGGAGGGACCTCTACCCATGGGGGCTTCCGTTTGGCGGCTTCAGGAACAGGCCGCGGATTCTACCTGATCGGGCGCCTGCACCGTGTCCAGCCATGCAGGATGACCGCCGCAATCACGCTGCGGCGGCCTGGCCGCCACGATGGAAGCGCCCGTGGCGCAGGAACTGGGCCGTCTGCCGGGCGGCATCCACCGAGAAGACCAGCCCGCTGTGGCTGCAGCGTACGACGCAATGATCGGCCAGTCCGGGCAAGCGGGTTTCAGCCAACGCGACCGTGCCATCGGAGTCACCGTCCAGCGCGCCCAGCAGGCTGCCCAGCCCATGCGGCACGCAACCGGCGATCAGGCCCACCTGCGCCCTGCCCCGCCAGTCCGGCAGGCCATCCAGCAGCAGGTCGCTGCTGCGGCCCAGTGCCGCCGACCAGCCATGTTCGGCCAGCGACCGGGCGGTTCCACTGCCGCGCAGCGGCGAACCCAGGCAGACCACCCGGTCCACGCACAGGCCGGGCTGGCGGCGCAGCGCTTCCAACGCCAGCAGCCCGCCCAGGCTATGTCCGACCAGCGATATCGGGCCACTGCCCTGCAGCCGGTCCAGCAATTGCGGCACGGCAACGTCCGGACCGCCGAGCACGCTGGAATAGCCGAAGGTTTCCACCACGAAGCCGCGCGCGCGCAAACGCCAGGCCAATGGCCCGACCCAAGCGCGTGCATTCCAGATGCCATGCAACAGCAACACTGAACTCGTCATGCGCCCAGTGTGGCCATTTCCGTCGTTAAAGGGGAGTGTGGATGTCGCCCGGCCCTTCCGGACCCACCTGGCGCGCTGGAATGCCGGCACCCAGCACACCGTGCGACCTGAACTCTATGAAATTCCCCACCGACCGCGGGTGGCTTACCTGCCGGATGTCCACCCGTCGCTGCCCACCCGCCCAGGCCTGCAGCAACAACGACTCGCCCCCGTCCAGGTTCAACGACGAATTCGCCACGCCTTTGCCGCGTCCATCCGGGTGCAGCCGATCCAACCGGGCCATTACCTGTGAGAAGGTCCGCAGGGTGTAGCCGCTGGCCGCCATCGAACGGTCCGGCATGGGGGCGGCAACGAGGCGCACGATGCCTTCGCCCGGCCCCGCAGGCAGGCTCAGCCCCGCGCGTGGGTTCGCATCATGGGCGTGCCATAGATGGCCGGGCGGGATCAGCCCGCCCCGATCGAACGAAAAGCCTTCGGGCAGACGATAGTTCGGATCGTCCTGTGCTTTCCCGGCAAAAACCGCCGTCCCACGGCGGCTCAGGACAGGTGCGGAGGAGAACAGCGAGCCGTCACCGAACGTCACCGACTGGTAATCGGATGCAAAAGCTGCCGGCACGGGAAGGGACAGCCCCGGCCGGCCGCCGGCACCCGCCACCGGGCCTATCGCCGCGTACTCGGGCACCTCTGCCGAAGCGCGCCGCAGAAAATTGAAATAGCCCCCATTGATCCGTACCACCACCGCACCCACTTCCGGGCGTGGGCCCACGCATGTCGCAAGCTCCGATGCGTCCAGCAGCCCCTCCCCCACGACCACCCGGCCAGCAAAGCAACGTTGGTCAACGGCAACATACCCCAACTGTTTCCTCAACGATGGCGGAGGTTCGCCCGCCCCTCCACTGTCGTCGAATGCGCAGGCCAGGCCGATCCTTTCGAAATCCGCGCGCCCTCCCCTGATCCGTACCGAGACAAGGCCGGGAGCCACTGTCCTGACAACGACGCATTGCCGGACACGCACGCCGGCCGCACGTCCACGCAGGCGCTCTGCAATGCGGTGCGCCACCAGCGGCCGGTTGTCGACCGAGTGAGGCAGGCATGCAACCGGCTTGAACGAATCATGTCCCGCTGGAGGAGCGCCTCCAGGCTGCGTCGTGACGGTATTAATCGATGTCATGCAGACCTCCCATGGATAGCGCCTATTAACACACGACCAGCATTTCATTGCCGTAGAGAAGGGAATGGAGAGTGTGACGGCAACGCCTTGTCGCATTTGGCCGATCGCGCGTTTCCCTGCACTTTAATGCCAGCTGATCGCCCACGAAAATCCCGCCCCATACTATCGAAAACAGACAGCAATCCCTGCCAAAACCTGGAGTCAAAATAAAAAATCAATCATTACTTACATAATTCATTCAATATAACTAAATAAAAATTCCGGTTCAGCGCCGTTAACCTGATTGAAAACATTATCTGGCCACGCCAATTCCGGCGCGACATTCCCCCTCCCCACGTGGCAATGAACAGAATCACCGAAACAGGCGCCCACTGGTCCAGCCAGCTCACCCGGGACCTTTCCAACCTGCTCGCCATCCCCATCGATTCCAGTACCGGCGCCTTCATCCTGGAAGACAGCGAGGGCATCGCATGGACACTGGAGTTCAGCGACGATCCGGACCTGCTGATCCTCCACGCGCCCCTGCTTGAACGTGCCCGGAGCCCCTGCAATGAGGAGCTCCACGGCTGGCTCACGATGCATGGCCAGCCACGCCTGCTGCAGGGCAGCTGCGTGGCCCTTGACCAGGCCGCAGGACAACTCCGGCTGGTCCACACGCTGCATGCACGCGACGCCGATGCGTACCGCGTCAACGACACGCTTTCCCAACTGCGGAGCCTGCGCAGCCACTTCATCCAGATGTGCTGATGCCCAGGCTCCCGCCTGCATCCCCCTGCTGCCATTCCCATGGATCGAATCTGATGCCTTCCTTGTCCCTGCCTGTCTCCGCGTACGTCCCGCAGACGTCGATCGCCCACCGCCCGGGCTCCCCCGGCACCCTGGGCTGCTCGCCCCTTCATGCCCAGGCATCAGCGATCTTCTTCCGATCCTCGGCCACCACACCGCTGTTCGAGGATGAGTCCCACCTGCCCTGCTTCGACCTGGATTACAAAGGTGAGAAGTTCGTCGCTGGGCGGGCCTGCGCACAGATGTTGTCCGCTAGCGAAGAGGTCACGATGAAGGACGAACGCACGTCAGCATCGACGTTGTTCTTCTCCGCCGCCAATCCGACTGATCCCGCCACCCGGGCCCGCTTCGCCCGTGCCTATGAAAACCACGCCTATGATGGGCAAAGCATCCGGCGCGAGATCGGACAGGAAGTACTTGCCCGCTCCAGGGAGACCGCGGGACGACTTGCTGCAGCCGTCCCGCGCGAACAGGTGCTGCGCAACCAGGCAAAGTTCATCAATCCGCTGGATGGCAGCGGCAACGCCTACCTGCACGCTCGCGACAACCGCCATGAACGGATGCTGGCCATGGACGGACCGATACATACCTTCCTTCCAGGCTATGCCACGGGCGATCGCTATTCACTGATCCTGGCGATGCTGATCGATCCACGCCTTCATGTGTCAGTGGCCTACAGCGTCGGCAACCAGCATGAACAGGACTGCGCGCGGGAAGCTGCCGATGTGATCCGCACGGCGCTGCAGCGCAATGGCGAGCCGGATGCAGCCAACCGGGTCTCCATCCATGAGTACAGCGGCCCCAGCCTCAAGGCGGCCAGGGAGTCACTGGATTCCGCGGAAACGCGCGGGCACTTCAAGCTGATCGATGGCTCCGGCTCGCCGCTGTCCACGCTGGCGCCGACGGACCGGGATCCACATGTCTTCCACATATCCGCCACCACCGAACTGATCGCACGGCGCTTTCGCCAGGAGCAGGCGCACGCGGCCCCCCTCCGGCCCGACGCGCCGATGTTCAAGCTGGTGCGCGGCAAGCTGGACGCATTGGTTCCCGCCGAGGAGCGCCATCGCATCGATGCACTGGTCGACCAGGTCATCGCCGAACAGGACATCACGACAGGTTCGGCCGGCCTCTGGATCGCAGATCGTGAATTCGCCAACGCCCGCGAAAGCGAAGCCATCTCCCGGCCGGCGATGTTCGAGCAGATTGCAGACTCGCTGAAGGCAGCTGGCACCCCGGTGTATTGCATCGCCGATACCTACATCAACCGGGTCAAGGACGATGACGGCAGGATCCGCCTTTTCGACCGCCACCCTTATCGCCCGGAGATGCATCCGCACATCGGCCGCTTCTGGGCCGCGGAAGTGGACGGCAAGCGCCCGCTGGCCCCACGCGAGAACCAGTGGTATTTCATGAACAGATTGCTGGAGAAGGTCGGCGGTCCCCTGATCGGCATCCGCAGCGGCGCACTGGAGCCTTTCGCACTGATGGGACACCAGGTCATCTACCTGGAACACGACCATATGTTCACGCCCGAACGCCATGCCTGCTGGCAGAACGTCATTCCCTACCACCGCCTGGTCACCGCCCATACGACCGGTTATCTGGGCATGGGGACCGAAGTTTCCCGTGCATCACTCATCGACCAGGTGATCAACACCAACCTGGCGATGAAGCAGGGCCTTGGTCCCCTGTACCAGGGATATCCGCGTGCCTCCTCCGCAACGGCGGTCCATGCCAGGCAACGTCTCGACACGATCAACGAAGACCTCCAGGCCGGCGTGTTGAACCACCATGAGCTTGAGCTGCTGCATGCCATGGTGCGCGGCAGGGAACCCGCGTGGCAGGCAGCGAACCGGCTCTGGAACCCACCGGCCGGGACATTGCCTGCCCCTGCCTGAGCGGATCAGGCCAGGCCCGGTTCGCGGCGCAGGATGAACTCCAGGTCATGGGTGTCGCCCACCGGGAACAGGTATTCCCCCACCTTCCGGAAGCCATGGCGGGCGTAGAAGCGCTGCGCACCGAAGTTCTCCGACCACACGCCCAGCCACAGCACGCGGTGTCCGTCGCGCTCCAGCCACGACAATGCGGTTTCCAGCAGCCGGCTACCCCAGCCACCGCTTTGTTCGTCCTTGACCAGGTACAGGCGCTTGAGCTCGCCATCACCGGGCCGCACCTGCGGGTGCGGCAGGCCGCACGGGCCGGCTGCGGCATGGCCGATCGCCACGCCATCACGCTCCAGCAACCACACCGCGTAGTCCGGATGGGCCAGGATCACCCGCTGCCGGTCCACTGCGTAGGATTCGTCGATGAAAGCCTTCAGGTCACCAGGTGGATACAGGTGGCCGAAGGTTTCGGTGAACGTCCGCTCCGCCAGTGCCGACAGGATCGATGCATCATCGACCGTGGCGCGGCGAATGGCGTAATGGCCTGTGGTCATGTCGTTCCCTGCGCTTCTGGCGTGGTGCCGGCCAGTGGCCGGCATCCCGGCGGGGCATGGCCCCGCCCCTGCCCGGTCAGCCCTTCGGCCGCACCTGGATATGCACTTCGGCCAGCTGTGCGTCGGCGATCGGTGACGGTGCATCGGTCATCAGGCATTGCGCGCCGGTGGTCTTCGGGAACGCAATGACGTCGCGGATCGACTCGGTGCCGGCCATCAGCGCGGCGATGCGGTCGATGCCGAAGGCGATGCCACCGTGCGGCGGTGCGCCATAGTTCAGCGCATCCAGCAGGAAGCCGAACTTGGCACGTGCCTCTTCGGCATCGATGCCCAGCAATTCGAATACCGCACTCTGCATGTCCGGACGGTGGATACGGATCGAACCACCACCGATCTCATTGCCATTGAGCACCATGTCGTAGCCACGCGAAACCGCGGTCTTCGCATGCGTACGCAGGTCGGCGATGTCGTCCACCGCCGGCGCGGTGAAGGGGTGATGCAGGGCCACGTAGCGCTGCGCCTCCTCGTCCCATTCGAACATGGGGAAGTCGGTGACCCACAGCGGCGCCCAGCCATCGGCGACCAAGCCGAAGTCCTTGCCGGCCTTCAACCGCAGCGCGCCCATGAAGTCGGACACTTTGTTGTAGCCGCCTGCGCCGAAGAACACGATGTCGCCGTTGCCGGCCCCCACGTGGCTGACCAGTGCGGCGAACGCCTCTTCGCTGAAGAACTTGGCGATCGGCGAGCTGACTTCGCCGTTGTCGCCGATCTTGATGTAGGCCAGGCCCTTGGCGCCGTACTTGGCAGCGTGGGCGGCGTATTCGTCGATTTGCTTGCGGCTCAGCGTGGCACCACCGGGGATGCGCAGCGCGGCGACGCGACCGTCCGCATCGTTGGCGGCGGCGGCAAACACCGGGAACCCGCTGGACTTGACCAGCTCGGCCACGTCCACCAGTTCCAGTGCGATGCGCAGGTCCGGCTTGTCCGAGCCAAAGCGACGCATCGCCTCGGCCCAGGTCATGCGCGGGAAGCTGGCGGCCAGTTCGACGTCGACCACTTCCTTGAAGATGGCGCGGATCATGCCCTCGACGAAATCCTGGACGTCCTGTTCGCGCACGAAGGCGAACTCCATGTCCAGCTGGGTGAACTCCAACTGGCGGTCGGCACGCAGGGCTTCATCGCGGAAACAACGCGCTATCTGGTAGTAGCGGTCGAAGCCGGCCACCATCAGGATCTGCTTGAACAGCTGCGGGCTCTGCGGCAGGGCGTAGAACTCGCCCGGGTGCATGCGCGCGGGCACCAGGAAGTCGCGCGCGCCTTCCGGGGTGGCCTTGGTCAGGATCGGGGTTTCGATATCCTGGAAGCCCTTCTCGTCCAAGTGGCGGCGCAACGCCTGCACCAGCTTGATCCGGGTACGCTGCATGCGCTGCATCTCCGGCCGGCGCAGGTCCAGGTAGCGGTACTTCAGGCGGGTTTCCTCGCCCGGATTTTCGTGTGCGTGGAACGGCAGCGGCGCGGCCTTGTTGAGGATGGTGATGCGCGTGGCGATCACTTCCACCTTGCCGCTGCGAAGCTTGTCGTTCACCGCATGGCGGGCACGCACCACGCCCTCCACCTGCAGCACGTCCTCGTAGCCCAGGCTGGCCGCGACCTTGAACACCTCGGCGTTTTCCGGCTCCACCGTCACCTGCACGATGCCCTCGTGGTCGCGCAGATCGATGAAGCAGACGCCGCCCAGGTTACGGGCCACGTCGGTCCAGCCGGCGAGGGTGACAGTCTGGCCAATCAGGGTCTCGTCGACCAGGCCGCAGAAGTGGGTACGCATGGGGGAAGCTCCGCTGGAGTACGCCGGCACCAGGAGGGGCCGGAAAGCCCGTTATTCTGCGGCCCAGCCCCCATCCGGGGCAAATGCCGGCCGTGCCGGGGGGCCGGCCGGAGGCAGTCACGCCGATTTGATGCGGTCGGTCCCTATAGTCGCGCACCATCGACCGTTCGGGGATGTCGCCATGAACCGCTGGACCCTGGCCTGCCTGGCCACCGCACTTGCCTGCTCCACCCCTGTGCTTCCCGTCCACGCGCAGGTCGGCACCCGTGCCTATGCGCCGGAGGACCTGTCCCGGCTGTCGGCCAACGACCGTGCACGGGTCATCGGCCAGGAATATGCCGACCAGTCCAATGGCCGGCGCATCCCTGACGACCAGTTGCGCTTCTACCTGGCCCAGGTCAATTCCGGTTGGGGTTTTTCGCGGATCAAGCAGGACATCGCCACCTCGCTGCGTGGCAACGGTGGCGGCTGGAACGGCAACGGCAACGGCAACGACCGCACCATCCGCTGTGAAAGCCAGAACAACCGCGAACGGGTCTGCAATACCGGATGGCGCAACGCCCGCCTGGTGCGGCAGATCTCCGGCTCGCCCTGCGTGGAAGGGCGCAGCTGGGGAGCACGCAATGGCACGGTGTGGGTCAACAGTGGCTGCCGCGCGGAGTTCGCCGAGGGCCGGGGCCAAGGCGGCGGCAACTGGGGCGGCGGCAACAACAATTACAGCGTGACCTGCAGCAGCAACGACAAGCGCCGCAACACCTGCGCCTGGAATGCGCGGCAAGGGCGCCCGGTGGTGATCCAGCAGTTGTCCGGCAGTGCCTGCCGGGAAGGCCAGAGCTGGGGTTACAGCAATGGCAGCCTATGGGTCAGCAACGGCTGCCGCGCGCGCTTCGGGGTGCGCTGAATATTCCAGCGCCGGGCAGCGCCGAGCCCCTGCCCGGCGGCAAGCGGGACACGCGCCGCGCTACGGTGTATCTGCGCCCCACGGCGCCGGTGGCAGTGCCACCGGCTGCGTGAGATCGAACACCACGCGGAAGCGGCGGCCATCCGGGCGGGTCAGCTCGTAGACGAACTGTGAATCCGCGTCCACCTCCATGGCCCAGGTGTTGTGGGTGGACGCCAGCATGTCGGCCTTGCGGAACATCGCCACCGAATCGGCGTCGACCGGGAATTCCTGGCGCTGCGCGGTTCCCGGCGGCTTGCTGTCGCCACCATACAGGGTGATCGCATCGGGGCTGCCGTCCTCGTGGCGATGGTCATGCTTCAAGCGCAGGCCATGTTCGGTGCGGCTCAGCACCCAGGTGCGCGAATGGTCGTCGCCGACATGGAAGGGAATGCGTAGTTCATGCGCAGGATCGTCACAGCCACGGACATGCATCACCAGGCGTTTGCCGGCGAACGGATCGGGCCCGGTGCTTGCCGGATTGTCTTCCACCACCTCGCCGGCGTAGGCCTTGCCGCAATGCGCTGCCACGGTGGCAAGGAACGCATCGGCAGGCGCCGTGGCGACATCGTCGGGGACCCCTTCGGTCGCCTGCTGGCTGCATCCGGCCGCGGCCAGCAGCGCCATCATCGGGAAAACGCGGAACATGTTCATCGCCCCACCCTACCCAGCCGCGCCGCAGCACGCAAACCCCGCGCCGTCAGTCGCTGCTGCCGGCGGCCGGAGCGGCGGGCTTTTCGACCAGGTTCTTCTTGTTGGCACCGAAATCGGTTTCGTACCAGCCGCCCCCGGCCAGACGGAATGAGGGTGCGGTGACCTGCCGTTTCACTGTCTGCCGGGCACATTGCGGGCATTGCGTGGGGTCTGCATCGGCAATCTTCTGCAGGCGGTCGAAAGCGTGGCCGCAGTCGGTGCAGGCAAAGGCGTAGATCGGCATCAGGGTCGGCGCTTGGACGGGATCGAGCCGCGCATTCTAGTCCATTGCAACAAGCCGGTAAGGTGCCCTGTGTTAAGGTGGGCCACGTGTTCGCCAAACCTTCCCCACGAAGGTCGCACCCGTGTTGCGGCTGACCGCGTTGCTGGTTGGAGTCGCGCTGCTGTTGACCGGCGGCGGGCTGCTCGGCACCCTGCTGGCCGTCCGCGGTGGCCAGGAAGGCTTCAGTGCCGCGGCCCTCGGCTGGGTGATGTCGGGGTATTTCGCCGGCTTCTTCATCGGCACGTTCAGCGCTCCTCCACTGATCCGCCGCATCGGCCACAGCCGCGCTTTCGCGTTCCATGCGGCATTGGCCACCATGGCCGTGCTGCTGCATCCGCTGTGGCTGAATCCATGGGGATGGGGCTTGCTGCGGGTAATTACCGGCATTGCGCTGGTCGGGCTGTATACGGTGATCGAAAGCTGGCTCAACGCCGAACCGGATCCCGTGCGCCGCAGCCGGGTGTTCTCGCTGTACATGATGGTCAATCTGTCAGCGCTGGCGGTGGGCCAATTGCTGCTGATGCTGGGTGACCCGGGGTCGGCGGCGATGTTCACCGTCACTGCATTGCTGGTCTGCGCCGCCATGCTGCCCGTCACCACCACCCGCCTGCAGCAGCCGGACGTGCCCACGGTGCCGCGCCTGAAGGCGGGCAAGCTGTACCGCCTGGCCCCGGTCGCCACCGTGGCGGCGGGCCTGTCCGGGCTGGCCATGGGGCCATTCTGGGGCCTGCTGCCGGTGTATGCCGGCGGCATCGGGCTGCAGGGCGATGGCGTGCCGTTGTTCATGCTGACGGCCATCGCCGGCGGCGCGATCCTGCAATGGCCGCTGGGGCGCATCAGCGATGGCCATGACCGCCGCATCGGCCTGTGCGCGCTCAGCGTGGCCGCTGCAGCAGTGGCCATCCTGTGCGCGCTGCCACCGATCCAGCAGCAGTTGCAGCTGATGTTCCTGCTGGTGTTCTGCTACGGCGGCCTGGTGTTCGCCCTGTATCCCTTCGCCGTGGCACACATGCTGGACTACCTGGCCAGCGAGGACCTGCTGTCCGGCTGCAGCAGCCTGCTGCTGGTGCACGGCGTCGGCGCCGCGCTGGGGCCGGCGGTCGCCGGCTGGTTGATGGACCACCATGGCGCTCCGGCGCTGCCGTTGTACTTCGCCGCCGTGCTTTCCTGCCTGGCCGCCTTCACCGGCATCCGCCTGCGCCATGCGCGCCTGCGCACCCATCCGGCCCCGTTCCGGCCGATGCTGCGCACCACGCCCTCAGCACTGGAGCTGATGGCCGAAACCGAATCTCCCATCCACGAAGAAAAGGAAGTGAATTGACCCTCGACAGTCCTACACTCAATCCCCCCGCGAAATTTTCCCATTCCGAAACCACCAGCGGTCCGCAGCTGGTGCTGGCCACCGACCTGGACGGCACCTTCCTGGCCGGCAGCGCCGAACAACGGCAGCGCCTGTACCGCCTGATCGACCAGCATCCGGGCATCTCGCTGGTGTTCATCACCGGGCGCGGCCTGGAAGCGGTGATGCCGCTGCTTTCCGACCGTTCCATCCCGCGTCCGGACTACATCGTCTGCGACGTCGGCGCCACCGTGGTCGACGGCCACACCCTGCAGCCACTGCAACCGCTGCAGTCGATGATCGACGCACATTGGCCCGGCGAACAGGTGGTGGCCGAGGCGATGCGCCCGTTCACCGCGCTGCAGCGCCAGGACGTCCCACAGGAACGTCGCTGCTCCTACTTCTGCGACCCGGAAACGCTGGCCCCGCTGCGTGGCGAGATCGAACGCACCGCCGCCGCGCTGGGCTGCGACGTGCTGTACTCCGCCGACCGCTACCTGGACATCCTGCCGCCAGGCACCGACAAGGGCCGCACCCTGGCCGCGCTTGCGCGCCTGCTGGAGCTGCCGCAGGAACGCATCCTGGTGGCCGGCGATACCTTGAACGACCTGTCGATGTACGTCGCCGGCTTCCGCGGCGTCTGCGTCGGCCAGTCCGAAGCAGCCCTGCTGCAGGCCACCGAAGGCCAGGATCGTACCCTGCACGCGCAGGCACCTGGCTGTGGCGGCATTCTCGAGGCGATCGAACATTTCGCGCTGCTGGCCAAGGACGATCCCCACCTGCAGCCGCAGGACACCGCGCGCGCGGAAGGTGCCGAGCTGCTGATGGTCTACCACCGCATGCCCTTCGATGAGTCCTACGAAGATGGCAAGCTGGTGCAGCGCGCGCCACGTTCGCCGAACGGCATCATTCCCTCGCTGCTGAGCTTTTTCGAAGGCGGCCAGAAGGGCAGCTGGATCGCCTGGGGCATCGACGAACCGAAGCAACGTCCATTCCAGCGCCATGTCGATGTCGACAGCGCGCGCTACCCCACCCTGCGCGCCAGCCGCGTGCCGCTGAGCCGGCAAGAAGTGGACATCTTCTACAAGCGGTTTTCCAAGGAAGCGTTCTGGCCCATGCTGCACGTGTTCTGGGAGCGCGCGCGCTTCCGCGAGGACGATTGGCAGGTCTTCCTGAAGGTCAACCGCAAGTTCGCCGAAGCCACCGCGGCAGAGGCCGCACACGGCGCCACGGTATGGATCCACGACTACAACCTGTGGATGGTCCCGGCCTACCTGCGCGAACTGCGCCCGGACCTGAAGATCGCCTTCTTCCACCACACCTATTTCCCGTCGGCCGATGTGTTCAACGTGGTGCCGTGGCGGCGCGAGATCATCGGCAGCCTGCTCAGCTGCGACTACGTCGGCTTCCACATCCCGCGGCAGGTGGAGAACTTCGTCGACGTGGTACGCGGGGCGATGCCGGTGGAGCGGCTGGCGTGGGAGAACTGCGCGCCGCGCTTCCTGACCTTTGGCTGCGCGGTGGGCCTGGACACCATGACCACCCGGCTGCGGGTGGGCGACCGCGAGGTGGCGTTGGGTGCGCACCCGGTCGGCACCGACCTGCGCCGGATCCATTCCACGCTGGCCCGCAGCGACGTGCGCAACGACATCTTCAAGCTGCGCCGGGAAATCGGTGCGCGCAAGCTGGTGCTGTCGGTGGAACGGCTGGACTACACCAAGGGCACGCTGGCCAAGCTGGAAGCCTTCGAACGCGTGCTGGAGCAGCACCCGGAGCAGCAGGGCAACGTCACCCTGCTGATGGTGTGCGTGCCGGCTGCGCGCGAGATGACCGTCTACCGCACGCTGCAGAACCAGATCGAACAGGCGGTGGGCCGGATCAACGGCCGCTTCTCGCGGCTGGACTGGACGCCGGTGCGTTTCTTCGCCCAGGCGCTGCCGTTCGAGCAGGTGGTGGCACACTATGCTGCCGCACAGGTGATGTGGATCACCCCGCTGCGCGATGGCCTGAACCTGGTCGCCAAGGAGTTCGTCGCCACCCACGGCATCGAAGGCACCAGCGGGGTGCTGGTGCTGAGCGAGTTCGCCGGCGCGGCGGCCGAGCTGAAGGGGGCGGTGCTGACCAATCCGCACGACCCCGCCGACCTGGCCGCGGGGCTGATGCAGGCCCTGTCGATGCCGGAGGAGGAGGCCAGCGGGCGGCTGCGCCAGTTGCACGGCATCGTCGAGTATTACGACGTGAACCGTTGGGGCCGTGACTTCCTCGATGCCGTGCAGGGCAAGCGCGCCGACGCATGAAGCACCAGCGGCCGGGACCTGCACGGTTCCCGGCCGCGCCATGCAGGTGGCGGCGGGATGCCAGGGTCAGCCCGGGACCATCGCGTCGGCCAGCATGCCCACGCGCGCCAGCACCGCATCGCGCTGCGCGCTGTCCACCCCTGCTCCCTGCAGGTAGGCCGTAAGCACCCACGGCGTGCCGCCTTGCAGCGGCCACAGCACGGCAATGTCATTGCGCGTGTCGCGGCCATTGCTGCCGGTCTTGTCGCCTACGCGCCAACGGGGGCCCAGTCCCGCGCGCAGGCAGGCATCTCCGGTTTCATTGTCGATCAGCCAGTCGGCCAACTGCTGCCGCGATGCAGCGGTCAGCCCATCGCCCAGCACCAGCCGCTGCAGCGTGGCCGCCATTGCCGCCGGGCTGGTGGTATCGCGCGGATCGCCGGGCTCGAAGCGATTCATCTCCGGCTCGTAGCGGTCGTTGCGGGTGACCGCATCTCCCTGCGCACGCAGGAACGCGGTCACCGCCGCGGGGCCTCCCACCTGGCGCAACAGCACGTTGGCCGCGGGATTGTCGCTGGTCACCATGGTGGTGCGGCACAGGTCGCGCACGGTCAGGTCCTTGCCTGCGTGCCGTCGCGTCGTAGGTGCATGCTCGGCCAGGTCGCCCGCGCGTATCGGCAGGCGCTGGTCCAGCGAAAACGCGCCGCCGGCGGCCTTGTCCAGCACCGTTGCCGCCAGTACGCACTTGAACGTGCTGCACATCGGGAAACGCTCGTCCTGGCGATGACCGATGCGGCGTCCGGTGGCGGTGTCCAGCAAGGTAACCCCCAGCCGCCCCCCGCTGGCTTTTTCCAGCGCAGCAAAGTCCCCGGCCGCAGCGATGGCGGCCGCACCAGGCGTCATGGCCGGCACCGCTGCACCGGTACGCGCCAGCAACGGCGCCGCCAGCAACGAAGACGCGGTGGCGGCAGCCAAACTGAGGAATCTGCGTCGTGCGGTCATGCGGCGTCTCCAAGGCGGTGAGGACTGATTATTGAAGCAGGCCGGCGGCGGCACCAGCAGGGATTTTCAGGGGAAGACATGAGCCATTTGAATGCCTCAGCCACGAATGCCAGCTCAGGATTCGCCTCGCCGCGCTAGGATGAGCCAATCCCATAATTTCCGCTCACGGCTTTCACATGCTGCGATCGCAACTTCCCCTTGCCGCCCTGCGCGCCTTCGAAGCGGCCGCGCGACACCAGAACTTCACCCGGGCGGCGCTGGAACTGTGCGTCAGCCAGGCCGCGCTGAGCCACCAGATCCGCGTGCTGGAAGAGCGGCTGGCCATCCGGCTGTTCCATCGATTGCCGCGTGGCGTGGCACTCACCGAAGAGGGCGCGGCGCTGCATCCCGTGCTCAACGAGGCCTTCGACCGCATCGCGCTGGCCATGGCCCGCGTCACCGGCGCGCACGGCGCCCGCGAGGTACTGACGGTAGGCGTGGTCGGCACTTTCGCCACCGGTTGGCTGCTGCCGCGGCTGGCGTCATTCGAGGCCGTCCATCCGGATATCGAACTGCGCCTGCAGACGCACAACAACCGCATCGACCTGGCCGGAGAAGGCCTGGACCTGGCGATACGTTTCGGCGACGGCGACTGGCAAGGGCAGGAGAGCACGGCGATATGGGACGCGCCGTTTGCGACGCTTTGCGCTCCGGTACTGGCGCGTCGCCTTACCTCGGTGCGCGACCTGGCCAATGTTCCCCTGCTGCGTTCGTACCGCACCGATGAATGGCCGCGCTGGCTGCAGGCCGCCGGCATGCAGGGCGTGGAGGCACGCGGGCCGGTGTTCGATTCATCGCTGACCCTGGCAGCGGCGGCCGCCGGTGGAACCGGGGTGGCCCTGCTGCCGTTGTGCATGTTCGACCAGGAACTGGCCGAAGGGCGACTGCAGCAGCCCTTCCCGATCACCCTGGAGCTGGGCCGCTACTGGCTGACCCGGTTGCGTTCGCGTGTCGAGCGGGATGCGTCGCGACGGTTCCGCGAATGGCTGCAGGCACAGCGTGCGTAGCGCCGGGCAGAGGTAGCGCCGGGCGATGCCCGGCGAGCGCAGCGGATGGGCAAGGCCGCCGGGCATGGCCCGGCGCTACTGCTGGAATCAGGATTCCAGCAGTTCCATCCACGCCGCCTCGGCCTGTTCCAGCTGCGCAGCGGTTGTTTCGCGGTCGCGCCCCAGCACCGCCATGCGCGTGGCGTCGGCATAGTTGGCCGGATCAGCCAGTTGCCGGTCCAGTTCGGCAAGGCTGGACTCCAGGCCCGCCACCCGGGTTTCGGCAGCGGCCAGCTTGTGCGGGTTCGGAGCCTTCTTCTGCACCACCTGCACCACCGGCTCCGTCCTGACCGCCGCCGGCGTCGCGGTATCGGCCAGCTTGGCCTTGGTGCCCTGTGCCTGCGGGCGGGTACGCAGCCACGCCGCGTACTCGTCCAGGTCGCCGTCGAACGGCTCGACCACGCCGTCGGCCACGCGCCAGAACGTATCGCAGACCAGGCCGATCAGATGGCGGTCATGCGAGACCATCACGATGGCACCCTCGAAATCGCTCAGCGCTTCGGCCAGTGCCTCGCGCATTTCCAGGTCAAGATGGTTGGTCGGCTCATCCAGCAGCAGCACGTTCGGCTGCTGGTAGGCGATCAGCGCCAATGCCAGGCGCGCGCGCTCGCCGCCGGAGAATCCGTCCACGGACTCGAAGGCACGGTCACCGGCAAAGTTCCATTTGCCGAGGAAATCGCGGAACGACTGGTTGGGGGCGTCCGGCGCGATCTCGCGGAAATGCTCCATCGGCGACTGCCCTTCGTGCAGCGACTCCACGGTGTGCTGGGCGAAGTAGCCGATGCGCAGGTCCGGATGCGCGGCGCGCTCGCCGGCGATCGGCGCCAGCTCGCCTACCAGGGTCTTCACCAGGGTCGTCTTGCCTGCACCGTTCGGGCCGAGCAGGCCGATGCGCTGGCCGGCTTCCAGGCCGAAGCCCACGTCGTGCAGGATCACCGAATCGCTGCCGTAGCCGGCCTCGACGTGGTTCAGGCGGATCAGCGAGAACGGCAGCTTGGACGGCGGCGCGAACTCGATGCGGAACTCGCGCTCGGCGCGCACCGCTTCGGTGCCGGCCAGCTTGGCCAGGCGCTTCATCCGGCTCTGTGCCTGCGCCGCCTTGCTGGCCTGGGCCTTGAAGCGGTCGATGAAGCTCTGCAGATGGGCACGCTCGGTCTGTTCCTTCTCGTGCGCGATCTGCTGCTGGCGCAGTTGTTCGGCGCGCTGGCGCTCGAAGTCGGTATAGCCGCCCGGATAGAGCTTGGCGCCACCACCATGCAGGTGCAGGGTGTGGGTGGCCACGTTGTCGAGGAACTCGCGGTCATGCGAGATCAGCAGCAGCGTGCCCGGATACTTCAACAGCCACTGTTCCAGCCAGTACACCGCATCCAGGTCCAGGTGGTTGGTCGGTTCGTCCAGCAGCAGCAGGTCACTGGGCATCATCAATGCCCGCGCCAGGTTCAGGCGCACACGCCAGCCGCCGGAGAACGAGGACACCGCGCGGTGGTGCGTTTCGGCCGGGAAACCCAGGCCATGCAGCAGCTTGCCCGCGCGCGCTTCGGCGTCGTAGGCATTGAGCTCGGCCATCTTCGTATGCGCTTCGGCCACCGCCTCCCAGTCTTCGCGGGCGGTGGCATCAGCCTCGGCGGCCAGCACCGCGGCGACCTCGATGTCGCCACCCAGCACGAAGCTCAGCGCCGGGTCGGGCAGCGACGGGGTTTCCTGGGCAACGCTGGCGATGCGGATCTTGCCCGGCAGGTCGACATCGCCCTTGTCGGCCTCCAGTTCGCCCTTCACCGCCGCGAACAAGCTGGACTTGCCCGCACCGTTGCGGCCGACCACACCCACGCGGTAACCGGCATGCAGGGTCAGGTCGACATTGGACAACAGCAGCCGCTCGCCGCGGCGCAAGGCGAAATTACGGAGGGAGATCATCGGGGGGGTCCATATAACGGAATGGAATGTGCTGGTGAGCACCTTTCCTGCGACGCAATTCTAACGTTAACGAATACTTGACGTATCCCGGGATGCGCTGCGGCAGTCCTCCTCTCTCCCTCCGCGGACTGTCTGCGGCCTCCCGGGCCCCTACCCCGCATTCCCTGTGGATGACGCTAAACCGTTGCTGTTGCAACAGTTTTTGACGTTACCGTCATTTGACAGGGGATTAAATTGCCGTTAACTGCTGTATTGCGCACCGCAACAAACGCCGTCCCGCCCCTGAGATGTCGCCGGTGCCGCCGCCCCCAACCGGAGCCATGTCCTGATGATCCGCAAGACCAGCAAGCTAGCCACCGCCGTCGCCGTCGTCCTGGGCGCCTCCAGTTTCGCCGCTGCCGCGCAGACCGCCAACACCCTCGATACGGTCATCGTCACCGGCACCCGCGTAGCCGACCGCACCGTCGCCGAATCGCAGTCCCCGATCGACATCATCACTCCGGAAATCCTGCAGTCCACCGGTACCTCCGAGCTGGCCACCGCGCTGTCGCGCGCGCTGCCGTCGCTGAACTTTCCGCGCCCTGCGCTGACCGACGGCACCAGTGGCATCCGCCCGGCGCAGCTGCGCGGCCTGTCGCCGGACCAGGTACTTGTGCTGGTGGACGGCAAACGCCGCCACACGTCGGCGATGATCAACGTCAACGGCAGCATCGGCCGCGGCTCATCGGCGGTGGACATCAATGCGATCCCGATCGCCGCCATCGAACGGGTGGAGGTGCTGCGCGACGGTGCATCGGCACAGTACGGTTCGGATGCCATCGCCGGCGTGGTCAACATCGTGCTCAAGGGCAGTGGCAGCGGTGGCAGCCTGGCGGTCGACCACGGCCAGTATTCGGCTGGCGACGGCAACAAGAACCAGATCTCAGGCGATGCCGGTTTTACCTTCGGCAATGGCCGCGGCCAGTTGCACGTGGCCGGCCAGTACAGCCAGCAGGATGAAAGCAACCGCGCCGGTCCCTACCAGGGCACCACCCCGGATACCAGCAACTTCCCCGGCATCGGTGAGACCACCTTCGTGGTCGGCGACCCGCAGGTCGATGCCAGCGCCGCATCGGCAAATGCCAGCTTCGCCTTCAGCGACAACGTCACCGGCTATGCCAACGCACTGCTGAGCAACCGCGACATCACCTCGTTCGCGTTCTACCGCTCGCCCAACCACCTCGGCGAGACCGCGTTGCTGGCCCAGACCTACCCGGACGGCTACGTGCCGCAGATCAACCAGTATTCCAGGGACCGCTCCGTCGTGGCCGGGGTCAAGGGCAACACCGAAAGCGGGTGGACCTGGGACCTGAGCGCCAACCATGGCGAGAACACCCTGGATTTCCATACCCGCAACAGCATCAACTACAGCCTCGGCGCAACCAGCCCGAGCGACTTCTACGACGGCACGCTGAAGTACACCCAGGACATCTTCAATGCCGATTTCACCAAGTCGCTGGACTGGGGCCTGGCCTATCCGGTCACCCTGTCCTTTGGCGGCGAGTACCGCCGCGAGAAGTGGGAACAGAACGCAGGCGAGCTGGACTCCTATACCGGAAGCGGCGCCCAGGGCTTCGCTGGCTTCACTCCGACCAACCAGGTGAACACCGACCGCCACAACTACGCGGTGTATGCCGGGCTGGAAGCCGACCTGAGCGACAAGTTCTCCGCCGGCGTCACCGGCCGCTACGAAGACTACTCGGACTTCGGCGACAAGTTCTCCGGCAAGTTGTCGGCGCGCTATGCCTTCACCGACAAGGTCGCGCTGCGCGCCACCGCTTCCAGCGGTTTCCGCGCGCCGTCGCTGGCGCAGCAGAGCTACCAGGCCGTGACCAGCACGATCATCAACGGCGAATTCGTCGAACGCGGCACCTTCCCGGCGGCAAGCGATGCCGCGCAGGCACTGGGCTCGGCCCCCCTGAAGGCGGAGACCTCCACCTCCTACAGCCTGGGCCTGGTGCTGCAGCCGGTGGACCGCCTGTACCTGACCGTGGATGCGTACCAGATCGAGATCGACGACCGCATCGTGCTGTCATCCAACATCACCACCACCGACAACGCCGCCGTGGCCGACCTGCTGGCCGGGCTTGGCCTGCCGCAGGTGACCGCGTTCTCGTACTTCACCAATGACCTGGACACCCGCACCCGCGGCGTCGATGCCGTAGCCAGCTACACCGTGCCGTTCACCGCCAGCAGCCTGGAGTTGACTGCGGCATACAGCTACAACGATACCGAGGTGAAGAAGTTCGACGGTTCGCCGGCGGTATTCCAGGCCCTGGGCATCACCCAGTCGCTGATCGGGCGCGATGAAATCGGCCGCATCGAGGACAGCTTCCCGCGCGACAAGTCCATCGTCAGTGGCACCTGGCGTTCTGATCACTGGGAGCTGGGCCTGGCAGCGACGCGCTATGGCAGCTTCACGGTGCGCAATTCGGCCACCGCCACCCGCGACCAGACCTACGATGCGAAGTGGGTGCTGGATGCCTCGGCCAGCTACAAGCCCAGCGAGAACTGGACCCTGACGCTGGGCGCGGACAACCTGCTGGACGAGTACCCGGACCGCACCGTGGACCTGCAGAACTCCACCTGGGGCATGCTGCCGTACAGCAATTACTCTCCGTTCGGCTTCAATGGCGCCTACGTCTACGGCCGCGTCCGCTACACCTGGTAAAAAATCCGCCGGGCACGGCCCGCGGCTGCCAACGCAGCCGACCGCAAACGCCGGGCCCTGCCCGGCGTTTGCCGTATGCCGCGCCATCGGTGAAAATCAAGTCATCCCACGTACCGCCTGCGAGACCCGATGCACCATGACACCGACCTGATCAACATCGTCGCCGTTGGCCTCGGGCTCGCCTTCATCTTCGGCGCGCTGGCCAACAAGCTGCGTTTGTCCCCCCTGGTCGGTTATCTGGTTGCTGGGATCTGCGTCGGCCCGTTCACGCCGGGCTTCGTTGCCGACCAGGCACTGGCCAACCAGTTGGCCGAACTGGGCGTGATGTTGCTGATGTTCGGCGTCGGCCTGCACTTTTCGCTGAAAGACCTGATGTCGGTCAAGGCGATCGCCATCCCCGGTGCCATCGGCCAGATCCTGGTGGCAACCCTGCTTGGCTGGGGCGTGGCGACCCTGATGGGCTGGGAACCCATCCATGGCATCGTGTTCGGTTTCTCATTGGCCACGGCCAGTACCGTGGTGCTGCTGCGTGCGATGGAAGAACGCCGCCTGCTGGAAACCATGCGCGGCAAGATCGCCGTGGGCTGGCTGATCGTCGAAGACCTGGCCTGCGTGCTGGCGCTGGTGATGATGCCGGTGCTGGCCGGCGTATTCGGTGCCGACGCCGGCAAGGAAACCCATACGCTCGGCAGCATCCTGGCCGACATTGGCTGGACCCTGGTGCAACTGGGCCTGTTCGTGGCGGTGATGCTGGTCGTCGGCCGGCGGGTGATTCCGTGGATCCTGGAGCGCATTGCCGGTACCGGTTCGCGCGAACTGTTCACCCTGGCCGTGCTGGCCATCGCACTGGGCGTGGCCTTCGGTTCGGCCATGCTGTTCGGCGTGTCCTTCGCGCTGGGTGCGTTCTTCGCCGGCATGCTGCTCAACGAATCGGAACTCAGCCAGAAGGCAGCGCACGATTCACTGCCGCTGCGCGATGCCTTCGCGGTGCTGTTCTTCGTATCCGTCGGCATGCTGTTCAACCCGATGATCATCATCGAACACCCCTGGCAGGTGCTGGCCACGGTCCTGATCATCATGTTCGGCAAGTCCGCCGCGGCATTCTTCATCGTGCGCGCCTTCGGCCACCCCACCAGCACCGCATTGACCATCTCGGCCAGCCTGGCCCAGATCGGCGAGTTCGCTTTCATCATCGCGGGACTGGGCGTGGCGCTGCAGATCCTGCCCGAGGAAGGCCAGTCACTGGTACTTGCCGGCGCACTGGTGTCGATCATGCTCAATCCCGTGGTGTTCGGCCTGCTGGACCGCTGGCAGGCCCGGCAGCTTGCCAGGACGCCACTGCCGCCAGAACCCGAGGAAGCCATCGGTCCCTCGCGCGACCTGCAGGACCATGCCATCGTGATCGGCTATGGACGCGTGGGCAGTGAACTGGCCCATGTGCTGCGCGACCGCGGCGTACCGGTACTGGTGATCGACGACAACAAGGAACACGTCGAAAGCGCGCATGCGGCCGGGATCGCCGCCATCCGCGGCAGCGCGGCGGCCGACCGGGTACTGGCCGAGGCACACCCGGAACGGGCGAAGATCGCCGTGCTGGCCATTCCGCAGCCACTGGAATCGGGCGAGGCCCTGGCCAAGCTGCGCGCCATCAATCCACACCTGACCCTGCTGGCGCGTGCGCACAGCGATGTCGAAGTGAAGCATCTGCTGGAACACGGCGCCGACGGCACCGTGATGGCCGAGCGCGAGCTGGCTTACTCGCTGGCCGAAATGATCCTCGCCACTCCGCCCTACCGCTCCCTTCGCCAGCAGCACAGCATCCCGGTGGTGTGACTGCCATGGGCCACCGCGGGGTTGGTGGCCACGCTGCAGAAGGTCCCCGACCGGCCCGCACCGGCCGGGGACTGGGTTGCCACGCCCTTGGAGAGGCAAGCCCACGTTACGCCACCCGGCGCCCTGCGGTGATGGCATCGCGCCATGAGCAGATCATGCTGCGGTATCAGGATGCCGTGACCTGCCGCCAGTGTGCAGTAATCGATCATTCCCTGGCATCTGTCGCTTCCGGCGCTTCAATGCCGGTCGCCGATGCATCGATAGTGCTGGCTCCTCCCCTCGGAAGGCCCCGATGCCCAGCGCATCCATCGAGCACAGCCGTGGCGTCGCAGGATGCTTCGAGCGTCGTAACGGCAGCCTTGGCTCCCGATCCTCGCGGCATGCCCGCGAACAGGATGCCCCCCGCCTGCTGCGGATCCGCAATGCCAGCGGGCTGTTCACCGCATGCGTCCTGCTGGCCAGCGCGTTGCCGGCGGGGTCGGCTTCGCGCCGGGAGCAACCACCAGTTGCACCGGGCCCTCATCGCGACGCACTGATACCCGCTACCGGCGCAAGCGCAGGCCCCCATTCGGCCCGCGGCGCCCCCTTGCTGCCGCAGGCACTGCCTTCCATCAGCAATGGCGTCATTGCGCTATGCGTGGCACAGCCACGGCACTGCGCCGCAGCGGTGACCGCTGGCATGCTGGTGCTGGGCGTGACCGGACTTGCCGCTGCAACCTGGCCGGCATCGCGCATGACCGGCGCCGTCTCGCCTGTCAGCCCCGTTCAACGCCTGGACCGGTTGGAGGAGGAAATCGAGCGGATCGAACTGCATGGACCCGACAATGCGGGCACGGCATTGCTGCAGATTGCCCGCGACTGCGGCGGCGAGCCGCAGTGCCGGGCAGAGCGCATCAATGCCCTGCTGGAGACGCTGCCGCAGGCAACCATCGCCCACCTGCAGGAGCTGGTGGCACCCATCGGGGAAGCATCGGCATCGGCACAGGCAGCCATGGCGCCGTGGCCCGGCGGCGCCGACGCCACGCCCCTGCTTGGCGACAGCCCGTTGCTGGCACTGGCCGAGGCACTGGCGATGATCTACACGCCCGAAGCAGCAGCGTTCCAGGATGACATGGAAACCATCGTCGCCAGCACGTCCAGCGACACGGCGGCAGGCGCCTCTCCCGGACAGCGCTGGATCGAGGCCAACAGCCGTCGACAACAGGTCATCGCGGGCCTGCTGCAACGCGATGCGGGGCACGTGGAATGGCTGCCGTACGCTGCCAGGGGGCTGGGGCCCTTGGGCATGGAGGATCCGTCCCCCGCATTCAACCTGCGCATACGCATGCCGCCGGCGCCCGGCACGGCGCCTGCACGCCGGTTGCTGCTGGTCGCCCACGGAGACATGATCGGCCTGTCGCGTGGATCGCACGGCGCGTACGACAATGCCTCCGGCGTGGCAACGCTGCTGCATGTGGCCCGCCAACTGGCCGCCGAGGCGCCCCTTGCCGGCACGCAGGTGGACCTGCTGGTCACCTCGAACGAGGAACTGGGCCTGCTGGGAGCCAACGCCTACATCACACAGTGCCGCGAATGCGACGATTGCCCGACCATGGTCATCAATATCGACCTGGTGGGACGCGGCGGCCACAGCTATGTGTTGTCCGGCTCGGAAGCATTGGCCGCATCACCGTACCTGGGACGGGCGCCGATGTTCCTGCAGGCCCCAACGACCAGTGACACGGAACGCAGGGAAGCGCTGGCGTTCGAACGGCACTTCGCCGCGAACGGCTTCACCCGTGCCGTACCGGGCACGGCGCTCCTGATGACCTCGGACAACGTCGCCTTCCAGAATGCGTCCATCCCCTGCATCGGCATTGCGCAGGTGAGCGCCGTGGATGCCGAAGCCTGGGTCCGGCTGGACACCGCACGGATGGATTGGCTGGCGTGCGATGTACAGGTCGACTGGAGCAGGCATGAGGCCCTGCGCAACGGCCAGCTGCAACTGCCTGCGGACGAGGTGGCCGAGCTGGAGCGGCGCTATCACGCTGCGGACCAGGCATGGCAGCGCCTCCAGGCACTGCGCGCGGACCACCCATTGGCACCACCGGTGCTGGTCCATGGGGCGAACGATCGCCTGCATCGAGTGAGTGCGCCGATGGGGGTCGCCTTTGCCGACGCGCTGCTGGACGTCGTCCGGCACCGTCGCCGCGATACCCCGACCCGGCCGCCTGCGGCGACCGATACCTCGCATGCGTGAAGCCGATTCCCAACGCAGCCCCTCCCCTTGAGCAACAGCCCCACATGCCCATCGATCCAACATCCGCACGCCTCGCCCAAGGCAACCATCAACGCATGCATGCAGGCAGGGCGGCACCCACGCGCCTTGCCACGCGCCAGCAGCGCTTCGGCCGGCCCACACCGGCCCTGAATCCACATGGCGTCGCCAATCTGGCCGCCCTCCTGCTGCTGGCCAGCAGCGCCCTGCCACGCAGCACCGCGGTGCCGTTGCCTGCGGACCGCGGACCAGCGGATTTCCCTGCGCACGGCGGATGGCCCCCGGGCGCGGGGGCCGCTGATGTGTCCATTGCCATGCACGATATTCCCGCTGCGGCGCCGTCGGCTTCTGCCGACAGTCCACTGCTGCATCCCGTCGTGCCATCCAGCGTGGCCAACTTCATCACCGATGCGACAACCGCCACCTGTGTGCGCAGGCCGCGCCACTGCGGTGCTGCACTTGCAACCGGGACGCTGCTGCTCGGAAGCGCCGGCATCGGCGCGCTGCTGGTCCACCTGCTCGGCCACCCGGATGCAACCGAACCTGCCCCGTCACGATTCCAGCTGGACCCTTCGGCCCTTCCGCCGCTGCCACGCTTCGACGCCGGTGAAATGGACATCACGCGATCGCCTTGCCAATCGCTGGGCGCCCATGTCAATGCACGCTGGGAGGAAAGCGCGCAGCTGACGCCAGGGCGCACGCGCGAAGGAACCTTCGACAAGCTGCGCGACCGTTCCTTGCTGGTCCGGCTGCAACTGGCCGGACAGATCGCTGCACATCCCCATCCCGATGCAGCGGAGAAGATCATCGCCGACCTGTGGACGGGCGGCATGGACACGGCCCACATCGAAGCGCGGGGCATCGCGCCGCTGCTGCCGCAACTGCAGGCAATTGAACAACTGACCGACCGCCAGACGCTGTTCCAGCACCTGTTCCAGATCGCCGCACAGGGACGTAACCCGCTGTTCGCGCTGACCGTGCTGCCCGACCTGCGGCACCCTTCCCGGTCCATGGCCTATCTGGCCCAGGGCGGTCTCGGGCTGCCCGACAGTGGATGGTACGCCGAGCCGGGACGGGCTCCGCTGGTGCAGGCCTACCAGGCCCATATCGCGCGCACGCTGCAGCTGTCAGGCATGCCCGCCGACGAGGCCGTGGCCGCCGCCAGCAACGTGCTGGGGCTGGAACGAAAACTGGCCGCCGCGTCGAAAGCCTTCGCCGAGCTGACTGCCGATGTGTCCATCTACTACCACCCGGTCAGCCTCGAACAGGCGCGGATCGAGAGCAATGGCATCGACTGGCATCAGTTCTTCCAGGCGCAGGGAATCGAAGCGCCGGACAGCATTTCGCTCGGCATGCAGGAATTCTTCGCCGAAGCCGGCAGGCTGCTGGGCAGTGCCCCCCTGGACCACTGGAAGGCCTATCTGCGGTTCCACGCGCTGGACGCGGCAGCGCCCTATATGAGTGAAGCATTCGTCGCGGCACATCGCGCCTTCCATGATGTCGCGCTGAAGGGGCGTGAGGGCGAGATTCCACGCTGGGCACGGGTGCTGGACATCATCGAGCGCAGCGCCGGCAGCGCCTTCAGCAAAGCCTACGTGGACGCAACGCTTTCACCGCATTCCGCGCAACGCATGCAGGCGCTCACCAGCGCGCTGCACGACGCCCTGGTTCGACGGCTGCAGGCTGTACCGTGGATGGACGACGCCACGCGCCACCAGGCCGCGGAGAAAGCACGACGGATGCGCCTGGAGCATGGCCAACCGAAACGCTGGCAGGCGTGGCCCGAAGGGCTGACGCACGGCCAGGATTTCCTGCACGACGTACAGGCGGCCCAGGCCTTCACGCATCGGCACAACATCAACGGCATCGGGCAGGCATTGGATACCGATGCGTGGAAGATGACCCCGCAGACCGTGGATGCCTATTACGACGCGACGCAGAACCGCATCGTGCTGCCGGCCGCCCTGCTGCAGCCCCCCTTCTTCGACCCGGACGCCGACGATGCCCTGAACTTCGGCGGCATCGCCGTCATCATCGCCCATGAAATGGCCCACGGATTCGACTCGCTGGGCAGCCAGTTCGCTGCCGACGGCAGCCTGCGCGACGGATGGAGCGAGGACGACCATCGTCGTTTCAACAGCCTGGCCGCGCGCGTGGAAGCCCAGTTCGGGCAGTATCAGGTGGATGGCCGGCCGGTGGATGGCGCGCTGACCCTGGATGAAAACCTCGCCGACCTGGGTGCGCTGGCGATCGCCTTCGATGCGATGCAGGCCGCGACGGCCGGCATCCCCGATCCGATGGTCGACGGCATGACCCGCGCGCAGCGCTTCTTCGCCAACTTCGCGTTTTCATGGCGGACACTTGCCACGCCACAACGCATCGCGCTGGACATGGTCACCGACAACCACGCGCCTGGAACAGTACGTGCCGACGGCGCCCCGTCGAACATGCCGGCATTCGCGCAGGCATTCAACTGCACGCCGGGCGATCCGATGGCGCGGCGCGATGCAGACCGGGTGACGTTCCTCTGAAAGCCGCCGGGCATGGCCCGGCGCCCCAGGCACGGGAAACGGTCACCCCTTGGCGAACACCAGCTGGCCGCCGGCCGCGTCCACGGCAATGGTATCGCCACCAACGAATTCGCCGCCCAGTATCTTCTGCGCCAGCGGGTTCTCCAACTGCGCCTGGATGGCACGCTTCAGCGGACGGGCACCGTAGATCGGATCAAAGCCAACGTTGCCCAGCAACTCGAACGCCGCATCACCTACCTGCAGCTTCAGCCCACGCTCCGCCAACCGGGATTCCAGCCCATGCATCTGGATCCGCGCGATCTGCTTGATCTGCGCCTTGTCCAGTGGATGGAACACCACGATGTCGTCGAGCCGGTTGATGAACTCCGGGCGGAAATGCGCCTGCACCACGCCCATCACCGCCGCCTTCATCTGCGTATAGGCCTCCGGGCTGTCGTCACTGCCCATGTCCTGGATCTGGTGCGAGCCCAGGTTGGAGGTCATCACGATGACGGTGTTGCGGAAATCCACGGTCCGCCCTTGCCCGTCCGTCAAGCGGCCATCGTCCAGTACCTGCAGCAGGATGTTGAAGACATCCGGGTGCGCCTTTTCCACCTCGTCCAGCAGGATCAGCGAGTACGGCCGCCGACGCACGGCCTCGGTCAGGTAGCCGCCTTCTTCATAGCCGACATACCCCGGGGGTGCACCGATCAGGCGCGCAACGCTGTGCTTCTCCATGAACTCGCTCATGTCGATGCGGATCATCGCGTCGCTGCTGTCGAACAGGAACTCGGCCAGCGATTTGCACAGCTCGGTCTTGCCCACGCCGGTCGGCCCCAGGAACAGGAACGAACCACCCGGGCGGTTCGGGTCGGACAGGCCGGCACGCGAGCGACGCACCGCATCAGACACCACCTTGATCGCCTCTTCCTGGCCCACCACGCGCTGGTGCAGCATCTCTTCCATGCGCAGCAGCTTATCGCGCTCGCCTTCCAGCATGCGGTTGACCGGGATACCGGTCCAGCGCGAAACCACTTCGGCGATCTCTTCGGCGGTAACCCGGTCCTGCACCAGCCTGAACTCGGTGTTCTCCGCTTCCTGCGCGTCGGCCAGCTGCTTTTCCAGCTGCGGCAGCTGCCCGTACTGGATCTCGCTCATGCGGCCGAAGTCCTGCCGCCGCTGTGCTGCTTCCAGCTCCAGCCGGGCCTGTTCGATCTGCTCCTTGATCCGGGTGGCGCCCTGCAGCGCCGCCTTCTCCGATTTCCAGATTTCGTCGAGATCGGAGAACTCACGCTCCAGCCCTTCGATATCCGATTCCAGGTCGGCCAGGCGCTGCCGGGACGCATCGTCCTTTTCCTTCTTCAGCATCTCGCGCTGGATCTTCAGCTGGATCAACCGGCGTTCCAGGCGGTCCAGTTCTTCCGGCTTGGAATCGATCTCCATGCGGATGCGCGAGGCGGCCTCGTCCATCAGGTCGATGGCCTTGTCCGGCAACTGACGGTCGGCGATGTAACGGTGCGACAGGGTAGCGGCGGCAACGATCGCCGGGTCGGTGATCTCCACGCCATGGTGCACGGCGTACTTCTCCTTCAACCCGCGCAGGATCGCGATGGTGTCTTCCACGCTCGGCTCGCCGACCAGCACCTTCTGGAAACGGCGCTCAAGCGCAGCGTCCTTCTCGATGTACCTGCGATACTCATCCAGGGTGGTGGCACCCACGCAATGCAGCTCGCCACGGGCCAGCGCCGGCTTGAGCATGTTGCCCGCGTCCATCGCGCCATCGGCCTTGCCCGCGCCGACCATCGTGTGCAGTTCGTCGATGAACAGGATCACCTGCCCGGCGCTCTTGGCCAGGTCATTGAGCACGCCCTTCAGGCGTTCTTCGAACTCGCCACGGAATTTCGCGCCGGCAATCAACGCACCCATGTCCAGCGACAGCACCCGCTTGCCGCGCAGTCCTTCAGGCACCTCGTCGTTGATGATGCGCTGGGCCAGGCCTTCGACGATGGCCGTCTTGCCCACGCCGGGTTCACCGATCAGCACCGGGTTGTTCTTGGTGCGCCGCTGCAGCACCTGGATGGTGCGGCGGATCTCCTCATCGCGACCGATCACCGGGTCCAGCTTGCCGCCCTCGGCACGCGCGGTCAGGTCGATGGTGTACTTCTCCAGCGCCTGGCGCTGCTCTTCCGCGTTCTCCGATTGCACCTTGTCGCCACCGCGCAGGGTGTCGATGGCCGCCTGCAGGCGTGCCTTGTCGGCGCCAGCTGCGCGCAGCGCCATGCCCAGGCTGCCACCATCCTCCAGCGCCGCCAGCACGAACCATTCACTGGCGATGAAGGCATCGCCGTTCTGCTGGGCAAGCTTGTCGGTGTGGTTCAGCAGCCGGCCCAGGTCATTGCCGATGGACAGGTTGCCCGCCTGCCCGGAGACCTTCGGCAGCGCAGCCAGCGCCTCGTCCAGGCGCTCGCGCAGCACGGTCGTGTTGACTCCGGCCTGGGCCAGCAACGGCCGGGTGCTGCCACCGGCCTGGTCGAGCAGCGCACTGAACACGTGCACCGGTTCGACGATTGAATTGTCGCGGCCCACGGCCAGCGACTGCGCGTCCGCCAGCGCCTGCTGGAAACGCGAGGTGAGCTTGTCCATCCGCATGTCAGTTCCTCGATCAGGAGAAGCCGGCCGCGCCGGCACTACCAGACAGATGCGGCTGCCCTGCCTGGTTTCAAGGCCCGGTGAGATGATGGTTCAGCCGGCGCCAACGCCGCGTGCAGGCATGCTCACCGGATTCTGTCGCCACCCGGCCGATACTGGGATGCACCCACCCGGCAGGACCGACATGCATTACGAGCTCTACTACTGGACCGGCATCCAGGGACGCGGCGAGTTCGTCAGGCTGGCACTGGAAGACGCCGGCGCCGACTATACCGACATGGCCCGCGTCCACGGCGACGCCATCATGACGCCGCTGCTCGCCGGCAAGACCGATGGCCACCGCCCCTTCGCACCGCCGGTCCTGAAGGCTGGCCGCCAACTGGTCGCACAGGTGGCCGCCATCCTCGATTTCCTCGGCCCCACCCTCGACCTGGTACCGCACGCGGCATCCCGGCGCGTGCAGGCCCTGCAGCTGCAGCTGACCATCGCCGACCTGGTCGCCGAAGTGCACGACACCCATCATCCGATCGCGGCATCGAAGTACTACGACGAGCAGAAGACCGAGGCCCGGGCCCGTGCCGAAGCGATGCGCGGGGAGCGGCTGCCGAAGTTCCTGGGTTACTTCGAGGAGGTGCTGAGAGCCAATGGCGGACGCCACCCGCTGCGCGAACACTCCTACGTGGACCTGTCGCTGTTCCAGTTGCTCAGCGGGCTGGACTACATGTTTCCGCGCCGCATGCAGGCATTGTGGCCGTCGTTGCCGCTGCTGCAGGCGTTGAAGGACCGGGTGGAGAAGCGGCCAGGCATTGCGGCCTACCTCGCCTCGGGGCGACGGCTGGCGTTCAACACCAACGGCATCTTCCGCCACTACCCGGAGCTGGACGGCGACCGCTAGCGCCGGGCCATGCCCGGCGCTGGCGGAGCGGCATCAAGCCGCGCCGTCGCCCAGCGGCTTCACCGGCTGCTTCTGCAGCGACAGCAGGCCAAGCACGATGGCCAGCGCGACGTAGGCACCGGCGAACTGCCAGCTGATGATTCGCGCCAGCCCTTCCAGGTCCCACGGCAGGTAGATCCCGCCCCGTGGATCCACCGAATGGATCAGCCCGAACAGAGTCAGTCCGGCCGCCACCAGCAGGAAACCGCAGGCACGACGCAGGCGCCCATCCACCATCGCCGCCACCGTGGCAATCCACAGCATCGACGTGATGATGAAACCATTGCCCAGCGCAAAGATCACCGCCAGTTCCGGCAGGCCATGGCCATCCACCGTGGCCAGCATCGCACCCATCTGCTCCGGGGCGATCCAGCCCGGCGCCTTGATCGCCAGCAGGTAGGCAGCCGATGGCAGGAAGCCCAGCACCATCGCACCGGCATGCTGCTTCGGGGTGGCCTGGAATGCCTGCGTGGTGATGTCGATGCCTACGTAGACGATGATCGGCGCCAGTACCGCCAGCGGCAGCCACTGCACCAGCCCGGAGACGATGCCCAGCATGCCGCCGATGCCGATGAACAGGCCGGTCAGCAGCGTGTAGCCATTGCGCGCGCCCATGTGCTTGTAGGCCGGCTGCCCGATGTAGGGAGTGGTCTGCGCGACACCGCCACAGACACCGGCCACCAGCGTGGCGACGGCCTCCACCAGCAGGATGTCGCGCGTGCGGTAATCGTCGCCGGCGGCGCGCGCGCTTTCAGACACGTTGATGCCGCCGACCACCATCAGCAGGCCGAACGGCAGCAGCAGCGGCAGGTAGGACATCGCCGTAGGCAGGCCCTCGAGGAAACCCAGCGTCGGCAGCGGCAGCACGATCTGCGGCGCCGTCCATGCCGGCACCTGGAAGCCCGGTGCACCCAGTCCGGCCATGCCGAGCCCGTAGTACAGCAGCGTGCCGAACACGAACGCCAGCAGCACGGCCGGGCCACGGACGGGCAGCTTGCCCTTGGCGATCAGCACGTAGAGCAGCAGCCCCAGGGTGACGAAGCCCACCAGCGGCGAACGCAGCGTTTCCAGCAACGGCAGCAAGCCCATCAACACCAGTGCGATGCCCGCGATGGAGCCCAGCAGGGCCGCACGTGGCAGTGCGCGGGTCACCGCCTCACCGAAGAACGACAGCACCAGCTTGAGCAGGCCCATGATGACCAGCGACGCCATGCCCAGCTGCCAGGTGGCAATCGCTGCAGCCTGCGGATCCATGCCCTGTGCCTTGAATGCGACGAACGCCGGGCCCAGCACCAGCAGGGCCATGCCGATGCTGGTCGGGGCATCCAGGCCGAGCGGCATGGCGGTGACGTCATCGCGGCCGGTCCGCGCGGCCAGCCGCCGCGCCATCACGGTATAGAGCAGGTTGCCGACCAGCACGCCGAAGGCAGTACCCGGGAACATGTGGGTGAACACCACCTCGGGCGGGAACTGGAACATCCCCACCAGCGCCATGGCGATGAAGCCGAGGATGGAAAGATTGTCGACGACCAGGCCGAAGAAGCCGTTGAGATCGCCGGCGACGAACCAGCGCGGGCGCGCCGGGGAGGCAGGATGCGAGGCAGGCATGGGGGCCATGGCAGATGTGGGGGGAGGTGCCGATGGTAGGCCTTGGCGAGCACGGAAAACAGGGGCGGCGGTTTGCAACCGCACCGCGATCCATGTTTCCCTGAAATACGTCGTCCGTTTCCCCTGCCTGGAGCGATGCACTCACTACAGCCGATCGATTACTGGGTTATTGCCGGTTATTTCGTCCTTACTGCCGTCATCGGGGTGGCCGCCACCCGCCGCAACGCCGACGCCGATGACCTGTTCCTTGCCGGGCGCTCGCTCGGCCCGCTGGCGGTGGGCTTCTCGCTGTTCGCCTCGAACGTATCCTCCGACACCCTGATCGGGTTGCCGGGCGCGGCCTACAGTGGCGGCATTTCGGCCGCCAACTACGAATGGATGGCCGGGATCGTGCTGATGTTCACCGCGGTGTTCGTACTGCCGGTGCTGATGCGCGCACGCGTCTCCACGTTGCCGGAACTGATGGAACGGCGCTTCGACACGCGCATGCGCAAGTACCTGTCGGTGGTCACGCTGTTCCTGTCCATCGTGCTGGACACGGCCGGCACCCTGTACGCCGGCGCGCTGGTGGTTTCGGTGTTCGTGCCCGGCACCGAGCTGTGGAGCACCTGCCTGGTCGTGGCCGCCTTCACTGCGGCCTACACCGCCTGCGGTGGCCTGCGCGCGGTGGTCTATACCGATGTGATGCAGACCGTGGTGCTGCTGGCCGGTGCCGCGCTGCTGGCCACCCTGGTGTTCGCCCAGTTCGATTACAGCTGGACCAACGTCACCGAACGGGTGGATGCGCACAAGCTGTCGCTGATCCGGCCGCTGGACGATCCCGGGGTCCCGTGGCTCGGGTTGCTGACCGGCCTGCCCATCGTGGGCTTCTACTACTGGACGATGAACCAGTACATCGTGCAGCGCGTGCTGGCGGCGCGTGACATCCAGACCGCCAGCCGCGCATCGGTGATCGCCGCGGCGCTGAAGCTGCTGCCGATCTTCCTGATGACCATTCCGGGCGCACTGGCCAGCGTGCTGCTGCCCGGCCTTGAACATGCCGACCAGGTATTCCCGGCCATGGTCACGACCTACGCACCGGCCGGCATCGCCGGGCTGATCCTGGCCGGGCTGATCGCCGCCCTGATGTCCACGGTGTCGGCCACGCTCAACTCTTCGGCCACGCTGATCACGCTGGATTTCGTGCAGCCCCGTTATCCCCGCCTGACCTCATCGCAGCTGGCCTCGGTCGGCCGCTGGGTGACCGTGGCCGTGGCCATCGTCGCCGCCTTGTGGGCACCGATGATCCAGCATTTCGCCGGGCTGTGGAGCTACCTGCAACAGGTGTTCGCCTTCGTCGCCTCGCCCCTGGTGGCGGTGTTCCTGATGGGCCTGTGGCTGCGCCGGCTGGGCGCAGGCGCAGCGCTGCGCGGGCTGGTCTGTGGCCATGTCCTGAGCGCGCTGCTGTTCGTGCTGCGCGAGAGCGGCCTGCTCACGCTGCACTTCACCATCATCGGCGGCGTGCTGTGTGCCGCCACTGCCGCGATGACCCTGGGCTGGATGTATTGCCTCGGCACGCGCGACCGGCCAGGCGCCGGCGCCGAGGCCGTGCTGGCCAGCGCACGCCCGGGGCTGGCCCACATCCCACGGGACGTGGCCATCGGCGGTGGCGCGGTGCTGGCGCTGACCGCGGTGATCCTGGTGGCATTGCGTTGAGCGGGGCTGCTCAACGTTTCAGGAAATTGGAAGTCAACAGGTCCTTGACCTCGCCCATCCGGCCGCCCAGCACCGCCTTGGCCGCATACAGCGCGGTACCCGCCACCTGCCGGGCCTCCACCTGGGGCGGCATCACCAGTTCGGTCCGGCTGGTGTGCACGTCCAGCAAGGCTGGCCCCGGCGCCGCGAGGAACGCGCGCACGGCGCCTTCCAGGTCCTCGCTGCGGGTGACGGTACGGCCCTGGAATCCGATCACTTCGGCCAGGCGGCCGAAATCCGGGTTCTTCAGGCCGGTGTAGTTGTCCAGCAACCCTTCGACCTTCTGTTCCAGCTCGACGAAGTTCAGCGAACCATTGTTGAACACCACCACTTTGATCGGCAGGTCTTCCTGCACCGCAGTCAACAGGTCGCCCAGCAGCATCGCCAGCCCGCCGTCGCCGGACAGCGAGATCACCTGCCGTCCCGGGAATGCCTTCTGCAGGCCCAATGCCTGTGGCATCGCATTGGCCATGGTTCCGTGCAGCAGGCTGGTCAACGTGCGGCGGCGCCCGTTGACACGGATATGCCGCAGCACCCAGACCATCGGCGATCCGCCGTCGGCGGTGAACAGCGCATCATCGGCCGCATGCCGGTCCAGCAGCGCGGTCAGGTACTGCGGATGGATCACCGCCCCGGTGCCCGGCTGCTCTTCCTGCGCACGCGTGGCCAGGGCCTTGTCGCGCCGCTCGATGCATTCGTCCAGGAAGCTGCGTTCCAGCCGCGGCTGCAGCATGGGAAGCAGCGCATCAAGCGTCGGGCCGATGTCGCCGACCACGCCAAGGCCTACCGGGTGGCGACGGCCGAGGTGGCTGCCATCGCGGTCGACCTGGATGATGGTGGCCTTGTCCGGGTAATACTGCCCCCAGGCGAAATCGGCGCCCAGCAGCAGCAACGTGTCGCACTCCATCACGGTGTGGAAGCCGGATTCGATGCCGAAGATGCCGGTCATCCCCATGTTGTACGGGTTGTCCGGTTCAACGAAATCCTTCGCCCGGGAGGTATGTGCCACCGGTGCCTGCAGGCGTTCCGCCAACTGCAGCAGCTGCGCATGCGCGCCCTGGCAGCCGGCGCCGGCATAGATGCCGATCCGCTTGCCCTGCCCCAGCAGTTCGGCGACGTGCAGCAGTTCCTCGTCTGCCGGGCGCAGCACCGGCTGCGTGTAGTGCACCGAGAACGGCACGTCATGTTTCACCTCGGCTTCGCTGATGTCGGCTGGCAGGATCACCACCGCCACGCCGCGCCGGCTGATGGCGGCCTGGCAGGCCATCGCCACCACGCGCCGCGCCTGCTGGGCGCTGTGCACCTGTTCGCAGAACACGCTGCAGGAGGAATAGACGGACTTGAAATCCACCTCCTGTGGAAACTCCATGCCCAGCTCGCTGGTCACCACCTGGCTGGCGATCAGTACCATCGGCGCGCGGTTGCGGTTGCTTTCAAAAACGCCATTGATGAAATGCAGGCCGCCCGGCCCGCAGGAACCCGCGCATGCGGTGAGTTCACCACTGACCAGGGAGTCGGCCCCGGCTGCCAGCGCGGCAGCCTCTTCATGGCGGACGTGGACCCATTCCACGTCGCTGCGGTGGATGGCATCGGTGACGTGGTTCAGCGTGTCGCCGACGATGCCGTAGCAGCGCCGCACGCCCGCCTGCTGCAGGGTATCGATGACGATCTCGGCAACGCGCTTGCTCATGGCCTGGCTTCCAGCAATGGGGGAAACCCCAGCCTAGCCAGGTACAGGTGACATTCCCGTGCGCGCCGGATTCCTCAGAACGACACCTCGACCGCCTGCCGTGACCACAGCACCGACTGGTGCCTGGTTGCCTGCTTCCATGCGAGGCGGATCGCTTCGATGTCGGCACGGCGCTTGGGGGAGTCTTCATGCAGCACGACCAGTACCTTGGTGCGCAACCTGTTCGGCTCGGCGTCGCCACGGAACAACCACTGGCCATAGGCATCGAACACGGTCAAGCCGTCAGGAAAACGCGGCGTGACCTCCTTGTCCAGGAAGGCACGCCATTGTGCATCGCTGATCGTATCGGCCTGTTCCCTGTCACCGGCACCCTGTTCTTCGCCGACACCGAAGTACAGCTCGCTGCGCACCCAGCCGCTTGCAGCGGCCGGCCGCGCTGCGTCACCCTGCATCGTCGCGGTGGCGTCCGCCGACGCTGGCGCGTTGGAAGACAACGTGGCACAGCCGCTGGTGGCCAGCAGCACGGCGAAGACAAGCCCATAACGCTTCATATCGATGGATCTCCAGAAACCAGGTGTAGTGCCGGGCCACGCCCGGCAAGGACAGCGCAGCAGCGTACACAGCTCCGCCTGTTGCATCCGCAACCAACGTCATGCCGCCGCGGCATGAGCTGATGCATTCCACGCCGGGGCTTGCGCTATACCCGGCAATCACGCCAAGATAATATATCGCTCCATCCGGATGGATGTAAATGAAACCATCCGAATCCCCCTTCCCATGCTGTTGCTGTCGGAGTTCCCATGCCCCCCCGCCTGCCTGCGTCGCCGCTCGGCCTCGCCATCGCACTCGCCCTGTCCCCGGCCGTGGCCCTGGCCCAGGACACCACCAACCTGGATACGGTGATCGTCACCGGCACCCGCGCGGTGGATCGAACGGTGCTTGAATCCACTTCGCCGGTGGATGTGCTGACAGCCGAGGACATCCGCAAGGCCGGCGTGATCAATGGCGAGCTGGGCAGTGCGCTGCAGGCGCTGCTGCCCTCCTTCAACTTCCCGCGGCAGTCCAATTCGGGCGGCGCCGACCACGTCCGCGCCGCGCAGCTGCGTGGCCTCTCCCCGGACCAGGTGCTGGTACTGGTCAACGGCAAGCGCCGCCACCACAGCGCACTGGTCAACACCGACAGCAAGATCGGCAAGGGCACCACGCCGGTGGACTTCAACGCCATCCCGGTCAGCGCGATCAAGCGCATCGAGGTCCTGCGCGACGGCGCCGGCGCGTTGTATGGTTCGGATGCCGTGGCCGGGGTGATCAATGTCATCCTGGACAACACCCCGGAAGGAGGTGCCATCGAGGCCAGCTTTGGTGCGCACCACACCGACCTCAAGCCGATCGGCCGCACCCTCACCGATGGCCAGACCGGCAACTTCAGCGCCAACGTCGGCACGGCGCTCGGCGAGGACGGCGGCTTCCTGCGCGTCGGCGTGGAATACAAGAACCGCGAAGCCACCAACCGCGCCGGCTTCGACCAGATTCCACCGTGGGACCAGACCGATGCCAACCTGGCGCTGCAGGGCCAGCGCAACTACGTGCTGGGCGACGGTACCAGCAAGGACCTCAACGGCTGGCTGAACACCGAGATCCCGTTCGGCGATACCGGCACGTTCTATGCCTTCGGTACCTACAACCAGCGCGACACCGAAGGCGCGAACTACTTCCGCTATCCGGATGGCGAAGCAAACTGGAAGGAGATCTATCCCGACGGGTACCGTCCGGTTTCCGAAGGCGAAAACCGCGATGTGCAGGCCGTTGCCGGCGCGCGTGGCCAGTGGGGCGAATGGAACTATGATGCCAGCCTGGACTTCGGCCAGAACGACTTCACCTACCGCATGCGCAATACGCTCAATGCGTCGCTGGGTCCCACCAGCCCGACCCGTTTCAAGACCGCTGATTACCAGTACGCGCAAAGCGTGGCCAACCTCGACCTGGGACGCGTGTTCCAGCAGGGCGGGAGCACCACCCACAGCCTGGGGTTGGGCGCCGAAGCACGCCACGAGCGCTACGAGACCCGTCCGGGCGACCCAGCCAGCTATGCCGCTGGCCCGTATACCGACCGTCCCACCGGTTCCCAGGCCGGCGGCGGCCTGACCCCGCAGGATGCGGCCAACCTGTCGCGTGACGTCACCAGCGTCTACGCCAGCGTGTCCAGCCAGGTGGGCGAGCATTTTTCCAGCGACATCGCGGCCCGCTACGAGCACCACGACGACTTCGGCGGCGAACTGACCGGCAAGCTGGGCCTGCGCTACGAATTCACCCCGGCCTTCGCGCTGCGTGCCGCGGTGTCCAACAACTACCGCGCACCGTCGCTGGCGCAGATCGGCTATGAGTCGACCTCCACCGGCTACAACGCGGCCGGCCAGCTGGTGCAGGGGCGGTTGCTCTCCGTCAACAACCCGATCGCACGTGGATTGGGGGCAACGGACCTGAAGCCGGAAAAATCGCTCAATACCAGCCTGGGCTTCACCAGCCGCATCGGAGACAACTTCGACGTCTCGCTCGACCTGTTCCAGATCGAGATCGACGACCGCATCGCATTGTCGGAAAGCATCACCGGCGATGCACTGACCGACTTCGTGCAGCAGCAGTTCGGCGTGGCCGGACTGGAAAGCGCCAACTTTTTCGTCAATGCCGCCGACACCCGTACCCGCGGTGCGGAGCTGGTGGCCAACTGGCGCCACGCGCTGGGCGATGGGCAGTTGCTGCTCACCGGTACCTGGGCCTATACGAAGACCGAACTGAAGAGCGTGCTGCGTACGCCCGCCGCGCTGCAGGCGCTGGATCCGGCCTACGTGCTGTTCGGCGTGGAAGAGAGCAACACACTCACCGACGCCACGCCACGCACGCGGGCGCAGTTCTCCGCCTCGTGGAGCAACGACCGCTGGTCGCTGACCAGCCGCGTGAGCCGCCACGGCAGTGCGACGCGCGTGTTCAATTTCGGCGATGGCTTCGAGCCAACCCAGACCTACCAGGCCGAATGGCAGCTGGACGCGGAAGCGGAGTACCGCATCACCCCGCAGTGGAGCGTCGCGCTGGGCGGGCAGAACCTCACCGACAACTATCCGGACCTCTCCAACGAGGACATCTACTATTACGGCAACCTGCCCTACGACGTGCTGTCGCCGATCGGCAGCAACGGCGCCTACTGGTATGGCCGGGTGCGCTATACGTTCTGAGTGGGTGCCTGGCCAGCCGCCCTGGCCGGTGTCGACCGCCGGCCTTCGCCGACCACGGTACGCTGCCCACTTCGGACGGGGTGACGCCATGCTCACGCGTGCGCTGGCATCGTGCCGGACATGGCCAACGACCTCCCTCTTCGTCCGCCACCGCCGTTGCTGGATGATGCCTGTGCACTGTTCCTGGACGTCGATGGCACCCTGATCGAGTTCGCCGAGCGCCCCGACGCGGTGACCCTGTTGCCAGAGGTCCGCGAGGCGATCGGCCGCATCAGTGACCGCCTGGAAGGTGCGGTTGCATTGGTCAGCGGGAGGCCGTTGGCGCAGCTTGATGCGCTGTTCGCGCCATTGGACCTGCCCGCGGCCGGCCTGCACGGACACCAGGTGCGCAATGCCGACGGCACGGTCCACGACAGCAGCGAAGACGAAAGCACCACCGAGTGGCTGCATGCCCTGCACCAGCAGGCCATGCGGTTCGCCCATGGCCACCCCGGGGTGCTGATCGAAGACAAGGGCCCCAGCATGGCCCTGCACTGGCGCGCCGCGCCACATTCGGCCAATGAGGTGCGCGCGTTTGCCGAACGGCACGTCCGCGGCAATGCGCACTATCGCCTGCAACCTGGCGATCACGTGGTCGAGTTCGTACCGGTCGGCAGCGACAAAGGCCGTGCAGTGCGACGCATGACGCAGTACCTGCCTTTCCGTGGGCGGCTGCCGGTGTTCGTCGGCGACGACCTCACCGACGAACACGGCTTCGACGCCGCCAACAGGCTGCACGGCTGGAGCGTGCTGGTGGGCGAGCGCGACCCCAGCGAAGCCGTGTTCCAACTGAAGGACATACGCAGCGTGCACGCATGGTTGCGTGAGAATGCGTGGTAGGCCGACCCCACGGCCGCAGACGAGATGTTCCGCCCATGATCCATCCTGACCTGAACCTCGGCGTGGTCGGCAACGGCAGTTTCGGCGCGCTGATCGATCGCCAGGCCCGCGTGGTCTGGAGCTGCCTGCCCACCTTCGACGGCGACCCGACCTTCTGCGCCCTGCTCGGGCCGAACCAGCAGGAAGGTGGGGATTTCTCCATCGAACTGGAAGACTTCAGCAGCAGCGAACAGGAATACCTGAGCAACACCGCGATCCTCCGCACCGTGCTGCGCGACAGCCACGGCGGCGCATTGGAGATCATCGATTTCGCACCGCGCTGGCGCCAGAACGACCGCTTCTACCGGCCAGTCAGCCTGATCCGCCAGGTCCGCCCCATCGCCGGCAGCCCGCGCATCCGTGTGCTGGCGCGTCCATTGGCCGACTGGGGCCAGCGCGTGCCCGATTCCACCTGGGGCAGCAACCACGTGCGCTGGGTCCTGCCCGACCACGTGCTGCGATTGACCACCGATGTACCCGTGCGCTTCGTCCGCGACGGCCTTCCTTTCGTACTGAACCACACCGTGCACCTGGTACTGGGCGTGGATGAATCGCTCAATCGTTCGCTCAACGGCTACGTGCAGGAAGCCATGCAACGGACGCGTGCCTATTGGCGGGAATGGGTGCGCTATCTCTCCATTCCCCTGGAATGGCAGGACGCGGTCATCCGTAGCGCGATCACCCTCAAGCTGTGCCAGTACGAGGACAGCGGCGCGATCATCGCAGCGATGACCACGTCCATTCCCGAGGCGCCGGGCAGCAGCCGGAACTGGGATTACCGCTATTGCTGGCTGCGCGATGCCGCCTTCGTGGTACGCGCGCTGAACCGGCTGGGCGCCACCCGTTCAATGGAGCAGTTCCTCGGCTATATCTTCAACCTGGCCACCGCGGACGGCACGCTGCAACCGCTGTACGGCATCGGCTTCGAGGCCTCGCTGGACGAGCACGAAGTGCCCTCGCTGTCCGGCTATCGCGGCATGGGGCCGGTGCGCCGTGGCAACCTGGCCTGGGTACAGCGCCAGCATGATGTGTATGGCAGCGTGGTGCTGGCGTCCACCCAGCTGTTCTTCGACCGCCGGCTGCAGGATCCCGGCGACGAACATGCGTTCGCGCGGCTGGAGTTGCTGGGCGAACAGGCCTTCGCGCTGCATGACGTACCCGATGCGGGGCTATGGGAATTCCGCGGCCGCACCGAAGTGCACACCTATACCAGCGCGATGTGCTGGGCCGCCTGCGACCGCCTGTGCAAGATCGCCGTGCGGCTCAAGCTGGACGACCGCGCCGACTACTGGCGTGCACGTGCCGACAGCATCCACCAGCGCATCATGCGCGAGGCCTGGAACGAGGAACTGGGGCACTTCACCGATGCGTTCGGTGGCCATCGGCTGGATGCCTCGTTGCTGTTGCTGGCCGACATCGGCTTCGTCGACGCGATGGATGCGCGCTTCATCGCCACGGTGGAGGCGATCGGCCGCGACCTGAAACACGGCGATGCACTGTACCGCTACGTGGCGCCGGATGATTTCGGCGAACCGGAGACCAGCTTCACCATCTGCACGTTCTGGTACATCGACGCGCTGGCGGCCATTGGCCGCATGGACGAGGCACGCGCGATGTTCGAGATGCTGTTGTCGCGCCGCAACCACCTTGGCCTGCTGTCCGAAGACCTTGCCTTCGACAACGGCGAAGCCTGGGGCAACTTCCCGCAGACGTACTCGCACGTCGGCCTGATCACTGCGGCGATGCGCCTGTCGCGGTCCTGGCAGGAGGCCTCGTGAGCCGGCTGGTGGTGGTCTCCAACCGGGTGGCCATTCCTGGCGACACACGTCCCGGCGGCCTGGCCGTCGGCCTGCTGGCAGCACTGAAGGAGCGCGGCGGGCTGTGGTTCGGCTGGAGCGGGAAAGCCACCCGCGATGCCAGCGGCACGCTGCACGAACAGGTCGAGGGCGATATCCGTTACGTCACCATGGACCTCGACAAGCATGACGTGGATGGCTACTACAACGGCTTCGCCAACCGCACCCTGTGGCCGCTGCTGCATTTCCGCCTGGACCTGGTGGACTATGACCGCGGCACCCGCGAGACCTACCACCGCGTCAACGAACTGTTCGCCAGCAAGCTTGCTCCGTTGCTGCGCGAGGACGACATCGTCTGGATCCATGACTACCACCTGATTCCACTGGCGGCGATGCTGCGCGAGCGGGGTATCGGCTGCCGCATCGGCTTCTTCCTGCACGTGCCGATGCCCTCGGCCGACCTGCTGCAGGCAATGCCGGACCACCTGCGGCTGTTCTCCTCGCTGTATGCCTGCGACCTGGTCGGCTTCCAGACCCAGCGTGATGCGGACCGCTTCCAGACCTACCTGCGCCTGTTCGGCGGCGGCCGGGTGCTGGGTGATGGACAGCTGGAAGCACCCGATGGACGACGGTTCCGTGCCGCTGCGTTCCCGATCGGCATCGACACCGAGCGCATCGCGCAACAGGCCAAGGCCGCCGTCGGCAAAACCGCGGTCAAGGACCTGCGCGGCAGCCTGCGCGACCGGCAGCTGGCGATCGGGGTGGACCGGCTGGACTATTCCAAGGGCCTGCCCGAACGCTTCCTGGGCTTCGAGCGTTACCTCGAACGCCACCCTGACCAGCATGGCAGCCTGACCTACCTGCAGATCGCGCCGGTTTCGCGCGGCGACGTCACCGAATACCGGCAACTGCGCAGCCAGCTGGAACAGATCGCCGGGCATATCAACGGTGGCCACGCCGGACCTGACTGGACGCCCCTTCGTTACGTCAACCAGAACTTCACCCATGCCACGCTGACCGGCTTCTACCGCTCCGCCGCCGTTGGCCTGGTAACCCCGTTGCGCGATGGCATGAACCTGGTCGCCAAGGAATACGTCGCCTCGCAGGATCCGGACAACCCCGGCGTGCTGGTGCTGTCACTGCTGGCCGGCGCGGCCGATGAACTGAAGCAGGCGCTGCTGGTCAATCCGCATGACCTGGATGGCGTTGCCGACGCAATCGCCACGGCCGCGACGATGCCGCTGAAGCGTCGCCAGGAACGCTGGAACGCGATGATGGAGCATCTGCGCCGGCATGACATCAATCACTGGCGGCAGAGCTTCCTGCAGGAACTGGAGGCCTGACGGCACCGCCATGCGGGGCGCCCCGGGTCCGTGGCCCCGCCCTACCGGTCCTGCATCCAGACCAGGGTCGCCATGCGCCCGGTCCGCCGGTCGCGCCGGTACGAGAACAGATCCGGGTCGGCCATGGTCGACAGGCCGCCGCCATGGATAGCCGCTGCGCCCAGGCCCACTGCCTGCAGACGCTGCCGGGCCAGGGCGTACAAGTCCACTTTCCAATGCCCCGGCCGGGTCGCCACGAATGCCGTGCCGGCAGCCCGGTCATGTCCGACGAAAGCGTCGTGCACGTCCTGGCCGACCTCATAATCGGTCGCGCCCGCCGCCGGTCCGAACCATGCCATCAGGTCGGCAGGCGCGGCGTGCATGGCCGCCACCGTGGCTTCCAGGATGCCGTCGGCCAGTCCCCGCCAGCCTGCATGGGCCGCACCGATCTCGCTGCCGTCGCGTGCCGCCAGCACCACCGGCAGGCAATCGGCGGTCAGGATGGCCAGCACCACGCCGGGCACCGAGGTCACCGCTGCATCGGCGACCGGTTCACTGCACCCCGCCGCGGGTGCCGCGTCGAAGCGCAGCACCGTGGTCCCATGCACCTGGCGCAGCCAGTGCGGCGCACCGGGCAGCGCCAGGCCGTGCTGCAGCAGCGCGCGGTTGCGCTCCACGCAGGCCGGGTCATCGCCATCGAACGCATGCCGGTTGCCCAGGTTGAACTGGTCGAACGGCGGCAGCGATACGCCGGCGCCGCGGCGGCGCGTGGTCAGCGCGCGCACCCGCGTGGGTGCCGGCCAGTCCGCCCACAGCAACGGCAGATCGCTCACCTGCGGTCCCTGCCGCGTTCGCGCTCGGCGAAGGCTTCGCTGTCTTCGCGCAGCACCTTGATCAGGTGCTGCATGTCCGCCGGCACGACGGCGCTGTTGCGCAGCGGCTGGCCGGTCATCGGGTGCACGAACTCCAGCGTTTCGGCGTGCAGTGCCTGGCGCTTGAAACCACGCAGCGCGGCGACCAGTTCTTCACTGGCCCCCTTCGGCAGCTTCAACGCACCGCCGTACAGCGGGTCACCGACGATGGGGTGGCGCAGGTGCGCCATGTGCACGCGGATCTGGTGGGTACGGCCGGTTTCCAGCCGGCATTCCAGCGCCGTATGGGCGCGGAACCGGTCGCGCAGGCGGTAATGGGTGATGGCCTCCTTGCCGTCGTCGCGCACGCCCATGCGCAGGCGGTCGCGCGGATGCCGGTCGATCGGCGCATCGGCCGTTCCGCCGGCCACCAGGGCGCCCACCACCACGGCGAGGTACTGGCGGTGGACCTGGCGTTCGGACAGCTGTTCCACCAGCGCGGTCTGCGCCTGCAGGGTGCGCGCCACCACCATCACCCCGCTGGTGTCCTTGTCCAGCCGATGCACGATGCCCGCACGCGGCAGGGCCGACAGCGAGGGGTCGCGGAACAGCAGTGCATTGACCAGGGTGCCGCTGGGATTGCCGGCGCCAGGATGCACCACCAGCCCCACCGGCTTGTCGATCACGAACAGGTGTTCGTCTTCGTACAGTACGTTGAGGGGGATGTCTTCCGGTTCAGCATGGGTCTGGGTCTCCATCACCGCATGCAGGGTGGCGATTTCTCCCCCCCGGACCGGATCGCGCGGGCGGGCCGGGACCCCATCCAGCAGCACGTCGCCGGACTTGATCCACTCGGACAGGCGCGAACGGGAGAACTCGGGGAACAGCTCGGCCAGCACCGCGTCGAAGCGGCGGCCGGCAGCGGTGTCGGGGACGGTGGCCTGGCGGGCCTGTTCAGCAGGGGAATCGGACATGGCGGCAACTTCTGGAGACGAATTCAGGGATCCCGGCGACCGGTTTCAGTCGCTGGACAGGACACTAGGCTATCATCGACCCTTCGTATTCCAGCCGCGTCCCGCCTTGACCCCATGATCCGACGCTCTTCCCCGCTCTTCGCGCCCATCCGCCTGACCGCCCTGCTGCTGGTCCTGGTGATCGCCGCCACCGGTTGCAACCGTGGTACCAAGGGGGACAACCCCGATGAAGGCCAGCCGGTCGAGACGCTGTACCAGAAGGGCCACAGCCTGATGGAAGGCGGCAACTGGAGTGGCGCCGAAGCCAACTTCCGCCGCCTGGTCGCCCAGTACCCGTATGGCCCGTACACCGAGCAGGCGATGATCGAAACCGCCTACGCCCAGTACAAGGCCGGCAAGAACGATGACACGGTGTCCAGCGTGGACCGCTTCATCCGTACCTACCCGACCCACCGCAACGTGGCCTACCTGTACTACCTGCGCGGCCTGGCCAACAGCAACCGCGACACGGTGTTCCTGCGCCGCGTGTGGTCGCTGGATGCCAGCCGGCGCGACCTGTCCACGCCGCGCCAGGCCTATGCCGACTTCAATATCGTCATCGACCGGTACCCGAACAGCCGCTATGCCGCCGATGCACGCAAACGCATGAACGACCTGCGTGACGTATTCGCCCAGCACGAGCTGGACAATGCGCTGTATTACCTGCGCCGCGAAGCCTGGGTGTCGGCTGCGGGCCGCGCCAACTACCTGCTGGAGACCTACCCGCAGAGTGCCTACCAGTACGATGCGGTGGCGGTGCTGGGCGAGGCCTACACCCACGTGGGCAACAAGACCCTGGCCGACGATGCACGCCGCGTGCTGGAGCTCAATGCACCGGACCACCCGTGGCTGCGCAACGACTGGCCGAACTACCCGTGGATGATCCGCAAGCTCAACCCGTTCGCGGGCGAAAAGTCGGCAACCACCGGACAACGTAACGCGACGATGAACCGCAAGTAATCCCGCGACATCGGCGTCGGATGCAGAAGAGCCCCGCAATGCGGGGCTCTTCTGCATCCGGGACACCATGGAAAGCGTCTCGCCGGCCATCGCGGTCAACGCGGACCGGCCTGCTCCCCTTTCAGGTTGATGTGATCGGCCAGCAGGCCGAGGAGATGATGACGCCGATGGGCACCGAGCGCGACGTCGGTATCTCTGGGAAAACGCTGGTCAAGCCATCGCTCCAGCCGGTCGAGCAACGCTTCGGCATAATGCTCCGGCTCACTCTGCACATGCTCGCTGGCAATCGACTTCAACGCGTTGTGCAGGGTAATCCCCTGCGCCTTCAAGGCCAGTTCGAAGCGTGCCAGTGTCCATGATGTCGACCCGGCAGGCGGATTCCCGAACATTTCCCCGCTGTCGCTGTCGTTCAGTACCTGCAACAGATCCGCTGCCGTCAACGCAATCCCCGGCTGGCTGGTGTCAAAAGCGGTCAGGTCGCCGAACTCTATTTCCAGTGCGTCCATGCTGTCCTGGAACACCGTCGATGCCTTGAACTCCGGCCCCGCCCGCGCAAGCAGCGCGTCCAGCGAACGATGGCCCGCTGCCGGTGAATGCCCGGAGAGCGTATCGAAGTGGATTCCCGGCGCTCCTGCTGCGACAACCCGACCATCCACCACCGTTCTCCTGGCCGCCTCTCCGCACCATGGGTCGGCGCCATTGTCACAGAGCGACAACGCCGCACGGACAGTGCAAAGCACTGCCTTGCGCTGGTCAGGAACCCGCCGCTTCGCGCCATGGTCCCAGCACCGATACACCGCATCTTCGACGTCCATCAGCATAGCAGGCAGATCGAACGAGGGAGCCAACTCGCCATTGCCTATCTCCGCAGGCACAAGGGCGTGAAATGGGGATGCTGCGTCGCCAGGAGGATGCAGTCCGGATGCCGGTGAACGATGGGCTCCCGACATGACCGCCAACGTACCGACAAACAGCTGGGAAAGATTCATGTGCGTGACTCCGTGTTGTGGACTCACGGCAAGATAGATGGGAATACCGGACAGGCAGCGGACCGCGGTCACAACCGAGGCAACCTCTGCTGGACCTGCGCGTTTCCTGCAACTGCCCGGCTTGAACTGCGCCGACCTTGCTGCACCGCGCGGCTTCCCTCTTCCGCCATCTGGATCATTGTGGAAAGGGTGCATCCTGCACTGTCCCGATTGCCAACCCTCACTTTCTGCAAGCGGCGCCAGGTGCCGGGATACAAGGTGTGGATTCCCGTGCCAGGCCAGAACCCGCCATGCCGACCGCCACACTTTCCGTTGCCCCCAATCCGCCTGCCTCGCGTCCCCGGCAACCACCTGGCCCGCCCGCTGGCGGAAACAGCAGCAGCATCGCGTTGCCGCTGCGTACGCTGGGCAACGGACTGTTCAATGTAGTGGATTCAACATTGGATTTCGGGCGCAGAGCGATGCTGGTCCATCCCGGGCGCTGCATGGCTGCACTGCTTTCCCTGTCCTCGACGGGAGCCTCGCGCGTGCCCGGGACCCCGGACTCGGGATCGGCGACGCCCGGCCCGGAAAATCTCGACCACGCACGCAGCGCCGTGCACGTACGTTTCCTGGCGCAGTTGGATACCTGCATGGCCTCGGCTCCGGATGTGCCTGCCCCCGTGGGCAGCATGCTGATGCATTGCGTGGGTGACACGGTATTCCGGGCGACCGGTCGCTGGCATCCGGACAAGGCCCAGCACCTGTTCCGGATCCGGGACCAGTTGCCCCCGCCAGTATCACCGAAGCGCGCGCCGGTCACCATCGTGGCAAGGGCGATGCACATGGACGTGGAACTGCCCGTTACCGAGTCCGCAACCGGGCTGCGCGACAGGATCCAGGCCAGCGTCGTCCATACACCTCATGCCCAGGCCATGAAGGAGCATGCGGTCAGTGGCATCCTGCGGGACTGCAACATCCGGGGACGGGGCGATGTCGATCTTTTCAATCCGTCCGACGTCAGGCAGGTGGTCCGCAACGAAGGATGCGCCGGCCGCCACCGGAACCTGCTTGTGCGCGCAGACCTGCAGGATTCCATCGCCGATGAGTACTTCCTCACGCAGACGGTAAGGAACAAGAAAACGGCCATGCACGCAATGGCCCTGGTCCAGCACCAGCCACGTACCCTTGATGAGGTGAACCATGTCCTCGACCAGCAGATCGAGGATGAAGTGGTAGCGCGATCAGGCATCTGACGCGTCTGGATGCATCAGCCCTGGTAGCCGTTGCTGATCGGGTAGCGGCGCTCGCGGCCAAAAGCCCGGCGCGACACCTTGGGACCCGGAGCGGCCTGGTGGCGCTTCCATTCGCTGGTGCGTACCAGCCGCAGCACCCGGTCCACCACGTCCGCCGCGTAGCCGGCGGCGACGATCTCATCGCGTGACTGCTCCTGGTCCACGAAGCGGTACAGGATGCCATCCAGCACGTCGTAGGCCGGCAGCGAGTCCTGGTCCAGCTGGTTGTCGCGCAGCTCCGCCGATGGCGGGCGGCTGATCACCGCTGGCGGGATCACCGGTGCACCACCCACCGTGTTGCGCCACTTGGCCAGGCCGAACACCTCTGTCTTGTACAGGTCCTTCAGCGGCGCGTAGCCGCCGCACATGTCGCCGTAGATGGTGGCGTAGCCGACCGCATATTCGCTCTTGTTGCCCGTGGTCAGCAGCAGGCCGCCGAACTTGTTGGCCAGCGCCATCAGGATCACGCCCCGGCTTCGCGACTGCAGGTTTTCTTCGGTGATGTCCGCGGTGGTGTCCTTGAACAGGGGAGCCAGTGCTTCCATCAGGCCCTTGAACGCGGGTTCGATCGACACCGCTTCCAACCTCACCCCCAGCGCCTCGCATTGTTCGACCGCCAGGTCATTGGACAGGCCGGCCGTGAAGCGCGATGGCAGGCGCACGGCGGTCACGTTGTCCGCGCCCAATGCATCCACCGCCATGGCCAGTACCAGCGCCGAATCGATGCCACCGGACAGGCCAAGCCATACCTTCCGGAAGCCGTTCTTCGCGCAGTAGTCCTGGATGCCACGGGTCACCGCGCGCCAGGCCAGCGCGTCCATGCTTTCGTCGCCGTCATCCATCCACTGGTGTGGCAGGAAGCGGCGGCTGCCGCCGTCATATTCCACTACCAGCCACTGCTCGGTGAACGCCGCCGCCGCCGGATGCACGGTGCCATCCCCGTCGGCTACCACCGACGCGCCATCGAACACCAGCGCATCCTGCCCGCCGACCACGTTGAGGTAGGCAATGGCCGCCCCGCTTTCGCGCGTGCGCGCCGCCAACACCGCGTCACGCTGGGCATGCTTGCCGCGCTCGTAGGGGGAGGCATTGGGCACCACGACCAGCTGCGCACCACTGCGCACGGTATCGGCCAACGGTTCGGCGAACCACAGGTCTTCGCAGATCAATACGCCCACCGGGACTCCGTTGACATCGAAGACGCAGCTCGGGCCATCCGGGTCGATGTCGAAGTAGCGCCGCTCATCGAACACCGCGTAGTTCGGCAGCTCGCGCTTGCGGTAGGTCTTTTCGACGATGCCATCGCGCAGCACGCTGGCGGCGTTGTATACCACCGAGCCGGCGGTCTGCGGCCAGCCGACCACGGCGGCGATGCCGGTGCAGGCGGCGGCGATGCGCTGCATCGCCAACTCACAGTCGCGCAGGAAACCCGGTCGCTGCAACAGGTCTTCGGGCGGGTACCCGCTTATGGCCAGTTCCGGGAACACCACCAGGTCGGCGCCGTGTTCATCGCGGGCCTGTTCGATCAGGTCGATGATGCGGTCGGTATTGCGCGCGACGGCGCCCACCGGAAAATCAAACTGCGCCATCGCGATGCGGATCGAAGCCATGGGGTTCCAGCCTGTGGTTGCAATGTGCCCATTGTAGCGCCGCGCTGTGCGCTCGCCGGGCATGGCCCGGCGCTACCGTGCAGACCGTCCGGGTAGCACCGGGCCATGCCCGGCGGATGACCGCGCGATGCCCAGACGCAGGAAGGCCGCCCGGAGGCGGCCTTCCTGTTTGAAGCAAGTCGAGCATGGCGCGACTCTACAGGATCGTGCCGGCCGAAGGCCGGCAGCGGTCTTATTTCACCAGCTTGGCGATGGCAGCACCCAGGTCGCCCGGCGAACGGACGGTCACGACGCCAGCAGCTTCCATGGCGGCAAACTTGCCTTCGGCAGTGCCCTTGCCGCCCGATGCGATCGCACCGGCGTGGCCCATGCGCTTGCCGGCCGGAGCCGACGCACCGGCGATGAAACCGACGACCGGCTTCTTCACGTGGTTCTTGATGTACTCGGCACCGGCTTCTTCAGCGTCACCGCCGATTTCGCCGACCATGATGATGCCTTCGGTCTGCGGGTCTTCGTTGAACAGCTTCAGGCAGTCGACGAAGTTCAGGCCGTTGATCGGGTCACCGCCGATGCCGATGCAGGTGGACTGGCCCAGGCCGACTTCGGTGGTCTGCTTGACCGCTTCATAGGTCAGGGTGCCCGAACGGGACACGATGCCGATCTTGCCCGGCTTGTGGATGTGGCCCGGCATGATGCCGATCTTGCACTCGCCCGGGGTGATCACGCCGGGGCAGTTCGGCCCGATCAGCACGGTGTCCGGATGCGAACGGGTCAGCACGTTCTTCACGCGCAGCATGTCCAGCACCGGAATGCCTTCGGTGATGCACACGATGACCTGGATGCCGGCAGCAGCGGCTTCCAGGATCGCGTCAGCCGCATACGGCGGCGGCACGTAGATCACCGAGGCATTGGCGCCGGTGCTCTGCACGGCGTCGGCAACGGTGTTGAACACCGGCAGGTCGATATGGGTGGTGCCCCCCTTGCCCGGGGTGACGCCGCCGACGACCTTGGTGCCGTACTCGATCATCTGGGTGGCGTGGAAGGTACCCTGCTGGCCGGTGAAGCCCTGCACGATCACCTTGGTGTTTTTATTAATCAGGACAGACATTGGATTTCCTTGGTGTCGTGGTTCAGGCAGCGGCTTTTACAGCTTCAACGACCTTCTTGGCGCCGTCGTTGATGTTGTCAGCCGGGATGATGGCCATGCCGCTGTCACGCAGCAGCTGCTTGCCTTCTTCCACGTTGGTGCCTTCCAGGCGCACAACGACCGGAACCTTGACACCCACTTCCTTGACCGCTGCGATGATGCCTTCGGCAATCATGTCGCAGCGGACGATGCCGCCGAAGATGTTGACGAAGATGCCTTCGACCTTGTCCGAGGACAGGATCAGCTTGAACGCTTCGATGACGCGCTGCTTGTTGGCACCGCCGCCCACGTCCAGGAAGTTCGCCGGCTCGCCGCCGTTGAGCTTGATGACGTCCATGGTGGCCATGGCCAGGCCTGCGCCGTTGACCATGCAGCCGATGTTGCCGTCCATGGTGACGTAGTTGATGTCCAGCTCCGAAGCGGTCACTTCGGTCTCGTCTTCCTGGGTCTTGTCGCGCATGGCGACCAGGGCCTTCTGGCGGAACGCGGCGTTGTCGTCGCTGTCGAACTTGCCGTCCAGCGCGTACAGGTTGCCGTCGTCCAGGATCGCCAGCGGGTTGATTTCAACCAGCGCCAGGTCCTTTTCGTTGAACAGGCGGTACAGGTTCACCATGATGCTGGCGAACTGGCCGGCCTGCTTGGCGGTCAGGCCGAGCTTGAAGCCGAAATCACGGCCGTGGTAGCCCTGCACGCCTTCGACGAAGTCCACGTTCAGCGAGTGGATCAGCTCCGGGGTCTCCGCAGCGACCTGCTCGATCTCCACGCCGCCTTCGGACGAAGCGATGTAGGTGATGGTCTTGGTGCCACGGTCGACCAGCACCGACAGGTACAGCTCCTTGACGATCTCACCGGCGGTGGTCACCAGTACCAGGTTGACCGGCAGCTCGACGCCAGCGGTCTGGTAGGTGGCCATCTTGGTGCCGAGCATCTTGGCCGCAGCGGCCTTCACGTCGTCGGTCGTCTTGCAGAACTTTACACCGCCAGCCTTGCCGCGGCCGCCGGCATGGATCTGCGCCTTGACCATCCAGGGGCCCTGGCCCAGCGCGTTTGCCGCTTCGACCGCTTCATCCGGGGTAGCCGCGACCTTGCCGGCCGGGACGGGGATGCCGTACTCGGCAAGCAGCTGTTTTGACTGGTATTCGTGGAAATTCATGCGTCACCGTGGGAATAGGAACGACCGCACGCATCTCCTCCAAGGCCCCCTCACGGGCACCGGCACGGACCGCGGCGGGCCCGCTATTGTGGCCGACCCCGGCGCGTGGCGCAAAGATGCCGGCACAGGATCCTCCCAATGGCCGGGATTCTTCTGGATTTTCAGTTATTTGTGCGCGCGGGGCCGACCATGGCGTGGCCGCGGGTGCGGCCATGCGCGCGGCACCTGCCCGATCCTGTCCCGTTCCTGCGCCCGGCGCGCCTATACTGGTCCACAGCCAGAAGGGGAGTTTTGGCGTGTCACCGACCGCTTCACTGATCGACCGCATCGAGTCCATCCCTCGGCGCGAACTGTACTTCTTCGCCTTGTACCGGCTGCTGATCGCCACGGTGATCGCCGGACTGCTGTTCAGCCCCCTGGCCGACCTGATGGGGCAGGCAAGCCATCCCGCACTGGCCGCCTACGTGTCCGGTGCCTACCTGCTGCTGTCGCTGCTGTTGTTGCTGGTGGGCCGCAGCGAACATCGGTTGCGGCCGATCGTGCTGGTCGGCGTCGGCCTGGATATCGTCGCCGCCTCGCTGCTGTCGCATGCCCTGCCTGGCGCAAGCGCCGGCATCTCGATGTCGCTGCTGTTCAACATCGCCGCTGCGGCCACCCTGCTGCCATTGTCGCTGGGCGTGTCCCTCGCACTCGGCGCCAGCGTGGCCACCGTGGCCGAGTACCTGTGGAAACTGCTGGAAGGCGGTGATCCCACCCGTACGCTGGCCGAGCTGGCGATGTTCACCACCAGCTACCTGGCGTTGGCCTTCATCAGCTTCCAGGTCGCCAACCGCGCACGGCGCAACCAGCAACTGGCCAACCAGCGCGGCGACGAGGTCGCCAACCTGTTCCAGATCAATGAACTGATCATCCGTCGCATGCGTACCGGCGTACTGGTGGTCGATGGCGAAGGCCGCATCACGCTGGCCAATGAAGCGGCCTCCACGCTGCTCGGCGACAACGATGGCAACAGCGGCAGCCCGACACTTGCCAGCGCCGCGCCCGGCCTGGCACGGCGACTGCAACGCTGGCGCAGCGGATGGAACCAGGAAGAGACGCCGCTGCAGTTGTCGGCCGACCATCCCGAGGTGCAGCCACGCTTCGCAAGGCTGTTGGCCGGCAGCGACCTTACCTTGGTGTTCCTGGACGACTCCAGCGTGGTTTCGCGACGCGCCGAGTCGCTCACGCTGTCGGCCATGGGACGTTTCTCGGCCAGCCTCGCCCATGAGATCCGCAATCCGCTCGCGGCGATCAATTATGCCGTGCAACTGCTCGAGGAAGGGGCCGGCGGCTTCAGCGAAGGCGACCGCCGCCTGCTGCAGATCATCCACCAGCAATGCCAACGCACCAACGGCATCGTCGAAAGCGTGCTGGCACTCGCCCGCCGCGAGCGCTCCCATCCGGAAAATGTCGATCTGGCGGCATTCGTGCGCCGCTTCGTACTGGAGTACAAGCAGGTCCTGTCACTGGAAACGGACAGCGTGGAAGCGATCGTGTCCGAAACCTCGGTGGCCGCGCAGGTGGATCCGCGCCACCTGCACCAGGTCCTCACCGCACTGGTGCACAACGCACTCAAGTACGGGCGCATCGGTGAACAACCGGCACATATCCGGCTGCGCGTGGCGCGCCAGGAACGCACTCCGGTGATCGACGTGATGGACCGCGGCCCGGGCATCCCCGATGCCGTGGCGGCACAACTCTTCAAGCCCTTCTTCACTACCTCCGAGCATGGCACCGGCCTGGGCCTGTACATCGCAGGGGAACTCTGCCGCGCCAACCAGGCGCGCCTGGAGTATGTGCCGGTGGCTGCCGGAGGTGCCTGTTTCAGGGTGATCCTGCCTGCCCCGCATACCTTGTCGTGACGTCGCGGGTTTTCCCTGCGCACTGATGATTTGTCGCCACCTACCCGCTCCGCTATCTTGCATCCCATGAACGAAACCCGTAGCGCTCTTGTTGTCGATGACGAGCGCGATATCCGCGAACTGCTGGTCCTGACCCTGGGTCGGATGGGGCTGCGCATCAACACCGCTGCCAACCTCGCCGAGGCGCGCGAGCTGCTGGCCAGCAATTCCTACGACCTGTGCATCACCGACATGCGCCTGCCTGATGGCAATGGCATAGAACTGGTGACCGAGATCGCGCAGCATCATCCCCGCACGCCGGTGGCGATGATCACCGCGTTCGGCAGCATGGACCTGGCGGTAGAAGCATTGAAAGCGGGCGCATTCGACTTCGTCAGCAAGCCCGTGGACATCGCCGTGCTGCGCGGGCTGGTGAAGCATGCACTGGAGCTCAACAACGCCGAGCGCCCGCGCGCGGCAGCGCCCGCCGAGCAGCAGGCAAGGCTGCTGGGGCGCTCGCAACCGATGGAGTCGCTGCGCGGCACGCTCGGCAAGGTCGCGCGCAGCCAGGCCCCGGTCTACATATTGGGCGAGTCCGGCGTGGGCAAGGAACTGGTCGCACGGACCATCCACGAGCAGGGCGCACGCGGTGCAGGCCCTTTCATACCGGTCAACTGCGGTGCCATTCCGTCCGAACTGATGGAGAGCGAGTTCTTCGGGCACAAGAAGGGCAGCTTCACCGGGGCCCACGCCGACAAGCCGGGACTGTTCCAGGCCGCGCACGGCGGCACCCTGTTCCTGGACGAGGTGGCCGAACTGCCCCTGCAGATGCAGGTGAAGCTGCTTCGCGCCATCCAGGAGAAATCGGTGCGCCCGGTAGGCGCATCCAGCGAAAACCCCGTGGACGTGCGCATCCTGTCGGCCACGCACAAGGACCTTGCACAGCTGGTGGACGAAGGGCGCTTCCGCCACGACCTCTATTACCGCATCAACGTGATCGAACTGCGCGTGCCACCGCTGCGCGAGCGGCATGAAGACCTGCCCGAACTGGCGGCGTCCATCCTGGCCCGGCTGGCGCGCAGCCACGGCTGTCCGCCGCCGCTGCTCGCCCCCTCCGCGCTCGATGCGCTGTCGCGCTATGGCTTTCCCGGCAACGTGCGCGAGCTGGAGAACATCCTCGAGCGCGCATTGGCGCTGGCCGAAGCGGACAGTATCGGTGCCGCCGACCTGCGCCTTCCGGAAGCTGCCGCCCGTGCGCCGGGCACGCCAGCGGTCACCGCGGTGGAAGCAGTTGAAGCGGTGGTGGACCTGCCTGCCGCCAGCGCCGCGCTGCCGTCCTACATCGAGCAGATGGAACGCACCGCCATCCAGCGCGCGCTGGAAGAAAACCGCTGGAACAAGACCCGCACCGCCGCACAGCTGGGCATCACCTTCCGCGCGCTGCGTTACAAGCTGAAGAAGCTGGGCATGGAATGACCCATGCCGGCCGGGGATGGCCGGTCATGGCCCCGCGTACTGCGCATCGCTGACCTGCTCCAGCCAGGTCACCGGGCTGCCGTCGACCGCCTCGGCGATGGCGATGTGGCTCATCGCCACCTCGGCGCTCGCACCGTGCCAATGCTTCACGCCCGGCGGGATCCACACCACGTCGCCCGGACGCAGTGCCTGGCGCGGCTTGTCCCATTCCTGCACCCAGCCGATGCCGCTGGTCACGATCAGCGTCTGGCCCAGCGGATGGGTATGCCAGGCGGTGCGCGCGCCGGGCTCGAAACTGACGGTGGCGCCGCCGACCCGTGCCGGAGCAGTGCCCTGGAACGGTGCATCAACGCGGACCTTGCCGGTGAAGTAGCTGTCCGGGCCCGCTACTGAAGGCGCGCTGCCGGCGCCGGTCACCGTGATGGAGGAAGCTTCGCCGGTACTGGCCGGGGCGGCCATGGCCATGATGGCCGACAGAAAAAAGGACATGCGGATCTCCTTGGTGTTGGACAACCAGCCTATCCTGCTCCCGACGATGCATTGCATGGGGGACGGCGCATGCATCCAGAAGCACGACTCATCAATTGCCGGGCATGCCACGTCGGGCCATGATGGGAGCATGCCGCGAGAAAACCTCAATGACCTGCAAGCATTCGTCCATGTCGCACGCGAAGGCAGCTTCACCCGCGCCGCCGCCCAGCTGGGGGTCTCGCAATCCGCACTGAGCCACACCCTGCGCGCGCTGGAGCAGCGGCTGGGCGTGCGGCTGCTGACGCGGACTACACGCAGCGTCTCCACTACCGAGGCCGGCCAGCGCCTGCTGGATACGTTGTCGCCACGGCTGGCTGAAATAGAAGAGGAACTGCTGGCACTGGCCGAGTACCGCGACCGCCCGGCCGGCACCATCCGCATCAGCGCCGCCGGCCACGCCGCCGAACATATCGTGTGGCCGCGCCTGGAGCGCGTACTGCAGGAATACCCGGACCTGAAGGTGGAACTTACCGTCGATTACGGACTGTCCGACATCGTGGCCCAGCGCCATGACATCGGCATCCGCCTCGGCGACCAGGTCGCCAGGGACATGATCGCCGTGCCGATAAGCGCGCCGCTGCAGATGTGCGTGGTGGCCTCGCCTGCCTATTTCCGCCACCACGTCATCCCCATGCATCCGCACGAGCTGGCTACCCACAACTGCATCAACCTGCGCCTGCCGACCCATGGCGGACTCATGCCCTGGGAGTTCGCCCGCGATGGCGAGGAGATCAACGTGCGGGTCACCGGACAGTGGACCTTCAACAACAGCGCGCTGATGCTGCGCGCAGCGCTGGCCGATGGCGGGCTGGCCTGGCTGCCTTCCGACCTGGCCGGGCCAGCGATCACGCAGGGTCGCCTGCAGACGGTGCTGGAACACTGGTGCCCGTTGTTCGATGGCTACCACGCCTACTATCCGTCGCGGCGCCAGTCTTCGGTCGCCCTGCGCATCGTCATCCAGGCACTGCGCGGCGACACCGCTCCGGCAACCTGACGACCACCGGCGCAAGGGGCGCCCGCCGGGCATCGCCCGGCGCCAGCGTGCCGTCGGTCAACGCCCGACCAGCCTTGCCCGCTCCGCGTTGTAGCGGTCCCCCACGATGGCAATGTCATCCAGCGCGCTGGCGATACGTGCCAGCTCCGCTTCGCCGAGGGCCAGCGTTGCTGCCCCCAGGTTCTCATCCAGGCGCGCCACCTTGGTGGTGCCGGGAATGGGAACGATCCACGGCGCCTGGGCCAGCAGCCAGGCCAGCGCGACCTGTGCCGGCGTGGCCCCCTTGTCCGTGGCAATCGCACCGATACGGTCCACCAGCACCTGGTTCGCCGCGCGCGCTTCCGCAGCGAAACGCGGAACCGAATTGCGGAAGTCACCGGCATCGAAGGTCGTATCTGCGGATATAGCGCCGGTCAGGAAGCCCTTGCCCAGTGGGCTGAAGGGTACGAAGCCGATGCCAAGCTCCCGCAGCACCGGCAGCAGCGCGGTCTCCGGCTCGCGCCACCACAACGAATACTCGCTCTGCACCGCTGCAACCGGTTGCACCGCATGGGCACGGCGTACGGTCGCCGCACCGGCCTCGGACAAACCGAAATGCCGCACCTTGCCCTCGGCGATCAGGTCCCTTACGGTCCCCGCCACGTCTTCGATGGGTACGTTGGGATCCACCCGGTGCTGGTAGAACAGGTCGATATGATCGGTGCTCAGCCGCCTCAGGCTGGCCTCGGCCACCGCACGGATCCGTTCGGGTCGGCTGTCCAGGCCGGCGTCCACCTGGCCCTCCTTGAAACCGAACTTGGTGGCGATGACCACCTTGTCGCGACAGGCAGCCAATGCCTCGCCCAGCAGTTCCTCGTTGCGGAACGGGCCATAGGCTTCGGCACTGTCGAAGAACGTAACGCCCCGCTCTACCGCGGCATGCAGCAATGCAATCGCCTGTGACCGTTCGGTTGCCGGACCATAGCCATAGCTCAGGCCCATGCACCCCAGGCCCAGCGCAGATACCTGCAGGCCGCTGCGGCCCAGTTCGCGGGATTCCATGTTGGTGCTCCTGCCGGCCACGCCGGACAAACAAGGGGAACACCACCTTACGCCGGGGCCTGCCGGTGATTGGCACCCCTTCACCACTGGCGGTCATGAGCATCGTTCATGACTGCCTGCCATGCCCCTGCGGCGCACGGCAGCATGGCAGGTCCATCGCGATGCCGTTCAGCAACACATGGTTGCCGGCCAGCAGCCGGCACTACAATCACCGGATGCACGTACACCTGCAACAACCCGCCATCGGCAATGAAGCGCCCCGCTTCCTGCGCCTCAGCCTGCAACCGGACCTGCTCGGCAGTTGGGAACTGCTGCGCGAGTCCGGCCGCGCCGGTGCACGTTCGCAGCTTCGCCGCGAGCTGTACCTGCAGGAGCAGGAAGCGCGCCAGGCGTTCGAAAAAGCACGCGATGCCGAACTGCACCGTGGCTTCAGCATCATTTCCAGCAGCGCATGAGCGCACTGTCCCCCCTGCCGGCACCCCTCGCCGCCCCCGCACAAGGAATGCCCCCGTGACCAGCCCCCTCCGCAACGATCGCCTGCTGCGCGCCCTGCGCCGTGAACCGGTGGACCACACGCCGGTCTGGCTGATGCGCCAGGCCGGTCGCTACCTGCCGGAGTATCGCGCCACGCGCGCCAAGGCCGGCAGCTTCCTGGCCATGGCCAAGAACCCGGAGATCGCCTGCGAGGTCACCCTGCAGCCATTGCGCCGGTTTCCACTGGACGCGGCTATCCTGTTCTCGGACATCCTGACCATCCCCGATGCGATGGGGCTGGAGTTGTACTTCGTCGAAGGCGAAGGCCCGAAGTTCCGCCACCCGGTGCGGGATGAAGCCGCCATCGCCCGGCTTGCCGTACCGGACATGGAACAGGAACTCGGTTATGTGATGGATGCGATCCGGGTAATCCGCCGCGAACTGGATGGCCAGGTGCCGCTGATCGGTTTTTCCGGCAGTCCATGGACGCTGGCGTGCTACATGGTCGAGGGTGGCGGCAGCAAGGACTTCGCGCGCATCAAGGCGATGGCGCTGAACCATCCGCAGCAGCTGCACCGGCTGCTGGAGGTGGTGACCGACGCCGTCATCGCGTACCTGGGGGCACAGCGTGCTGCCGGTGCGCAGGCCCTGCAGGTGTTCGACACATGGGGCGGCGTACTGTCTCCAGCCATGTACCGCGAATTCTCGCTGCGCTACCTGCAACGCATCGCCGCCGAACTGGAACGCGGACAAGGCAGTGAGCGGACACCGCTGATCCTGTTCGGCAAGGGTACCGGCCTGCATCTGGAATCCCTCTCGCACACCGGTGCCGATGCGCTGGGGCTGGACTGGACGCTGGACCTGGACGAAGCCGTGCGCCGCACCGGTGGGCGCGTCGCGCTGCAGGGCAACCTCGATCCCACCACCCTGTATGCCAGCCCGGAGGCGATCACCGCCGCCGCCGGTCGTGTGCTGGATACCTACGCCGCCGGCAACGGCGGTTCGCGCGAAGGCCACGTGTTCAACCTGGGCCATGGCATGTCACCTGACATGGACCCGGCCAACGTGCAGGTATTGGTGGATGCGGTGCATCGCCTCAGCGCGCGTTGAGGCGTTTCCCGACAGGGTGGTCCGACCCACGTTGATCGCGTCGTGACCACTGCTGGGCGATGATAGGCACCCCGTCCGCATCGATTCGCCCACGATGACATCACGCTATGCCTCCATCCGCCCGCTGCTGTGGCTGGTGTCGTTGGCGATCTTCATGCAGATGCTGGATTCCACCATCGTCAATACCGCGTTGCCGGCGATGGCCCGCAGCCTGGGCGAAAGCCCCCTGCAGATGCAGTCGGTGGTGTTCAGTTACGCGCTGGCGGTCGCGACATTCATCCCGGCCTCGGGCTGGATCGCCGACCGCTTCGGCACGCGCCGGGTCTTCCTGCTCGCCATCATCCTGTTCACCCTGGGGTCGCTGGCCTGCGCACTGGCACAGACCCTGCACCAGCTGGTTGCCGCACGCGTGCTGCAGGGGATCGGCGGGGCCATGTTGCTGCCGGTGGGGCGGCTGGCGGTGATGCGTTCCGTGCCGCGCGACGACTTCCTGCGTGCCATGAGCTTCATCGCCATTCCCGCGCTGATCGGCCCACTGGTCGGCCCCACGCTGGGTGGCTGGCTGGTGGAAGTCGCATCCTGGCATTGGGTCTTCCTGATCAACCTGCCGATCGGCGTGATCGGCTACGTGGTCGCGCTGAAGATCATGCCTGACCACTACGCGGCCCATCGCAGCCGGTTCGACCTGCGTGGCTATGCGATGCTGGCGTTCGGCATGGTGGTGCTGTCGCTTGCGCTGGACGGCATTTCCGGCATGGGCACGCCGCACGCGCTGGTGATGCTGATGACCGTGGCCGGGCTCGCCGCGCTGGTCGGCTACTGGCTGCATGCGGCCAACTCCACCGCGCCGCTGTTCTCGCTCGCGCTGTTCCGCGTGCCGAGCTACCGCATCGGCATCCTCGGCAACCTGTTCTCGCGCATCGGCAGCAGTGCCATGCCGCTGCTGATCCCGCTGCTGTTGCAGGTGGGCATGGGCATGAGCCCGATGAATGCCGGCCTGATGATGATTCCCGTGGCCGCCGCCGGCATGGTTTCCAAGAAAATGTCGGTAAAGCTGGTGGAGCGCTTCGGCTACCGCCGCGTGCTGATGACCAACACCGTGCTGGTCGGCCTCACCATGGCCAGCTTCGCGTTGATGACCCCGGGCCAGCACATGGGCTGGCGGCTGTTGCAGCTTGCCCTGTTCGGCGCGGTGAATTCCCTGCAGTTCACCGTCATGAACACAGTGACCCTGCGCGACCTGGACCGCGAGTTCGCCAGCCCCGGCAACAGCCTGCTGTCGATGGTGATGATGCTGGCCGCCGGTTTCGGCGCCGCTGCCGCCGGCAGCCTGCTGGCGGCATTTGCACCACTGGAATCACATGGCGCCACCGCCGCGCTGCACGCCACGTTCGTCTGCGTCGGCGCGATCACCCTGACCTCCACGCTGATCTTCCTGCAGTTGCCCGATACCCGCCCGGAACCGAAACAGGTCGAAGAAGTCGCCGAGTAGCGCCGGGCCATGCCCGGCGGGCGCAACGTCAACATCAAAGGCCGCAGCGCCGTGTGCATGCGTCGAGGCAGCGTCGGGCCATTCGAAGAAGTCGCCGAGTAGCGCCGGGCCATGCCCGGCGGAATATGGCTTTCAGCCAGCCTGGTCGCCCGCCAACGCCCGCGAGATCGCTTCGACCAGCAGGTCGCCGGTCACCGGCTTGCGCAGGAATCCCTGCATGCCCGCTGCCCGTACGCGTTCGGACAGGTCCGGGTCGGTACGTGCCGTCACCGCCAGCAATGGCATGTCGTGCCCTTGGTTGCGCAGGTGCGATGCCAGGTCGAAGCCGCTCAGTCCCGGCAGGTCAAGGTCCAACAGGCCGATGTCGAACCGTTCGCCGGCCATTTCCCGCAGCGCTGCCAGGGCATGCCCGGCATGCACCACCAGGTGCCCGCGTGCCGCCAGCAATCCGGCCACGACGTCGGCCACCGTCGCATCGTCTTCCACCAGCAGGATGCGCAGTGGCGCCAACGCGGCGACCTCCGCCGCCACGCCACCGCTGGAATGGCCGGCAAGGTCCGCCGGACACAGCACCAGCGGCAGGCTGACGATGAAACGCGTACCGCGCCCCAGCCGGCTGTCCACCGTGATGCTTCCGCCCATCGCCAGCGCCAGCTCACGACTGATCGCCAGGCCCAGGCCGCTGCCTCCATACTGGGCCGCCGTGCGCGCGCCATCGCCCTGCTCGAACCGCCCGAACAGGCGTTTCTGTTGTTCAGCGGTGATGCCCGGGCCGGTGTCGGACACTTCAAACTGCAGCCCCTCACCACTCGCTTCGCTGCGTGCCGCCAGCGTGATGCCGCCCTGCTGGGTGAACTTCACCGCATTGCCAAGCAGGTTCAACAGGATCTGCCGCACCCGTAACGGATCACCCAGCACTTGGCAATCGCCCTCCAGGTCATCCTGCACGGTGAACGACAGATCCTTCTGCTGCGCCAGCGGCGACAACAGGGTCTGCAGGTCGGCCAGCAGCCCATGCGGATCGAAGGGCAATGACTGCAGTTCCAGCCGGCCCGATTCGATGCGCGCCAGGTCCAGCGCGTCGTTGACCAGCAGCAGCAGGTGCTCCCCTGCCATGCGGATGGATTCGGCCTGGCTGCGCTGGCGCATGTCCAGCGGCGACGACAGCAGCAGTTCGGTCATGCCCAGCACGCCGGTCATCGGTGTACGCACCTCATGGCCCAGGTTGGCCAGGAACCGGGTCTTGGCTGCGGACGCATGCTCGGCGACTTCCTGCTTGTGCACGGCCATCTGGTACGCATGCCGCCGCTGCAGGCGTCGCCGGTAAAGCCAGGCAAACAAGCTCAATACCAGCAATCCGGTCGCTACCAGCACCAGCACGCCGGCCAGGCTTCGCCACCACGGCGGCAACACCTCGAATTCCAGCTTCTGCACCTGCGACCAGACATGGTCGGCCGAACGCGCCTGCACCTCCAGCGCATACGTGCCTGGCGGCAATCGGGAGAAAACACGTTCCCCGGCAGCGCCGGCATCCACCCAATCCGGGTCATAGCCCGTCAACCGGTAGCGGTAATCGTTGGATGCCGCGTCGCTGAAGGACAACAGCCGCGCGACGATGTGCAGGTCGCGGTCGCCATCCTGGATGACAATCGAGCGCTCATGGGTCAAGTCGACCACCTCGTCGCCACGGCCGACCTCGATCCGCTCGATCACCAGCGGTGCCTGCCGCATCGGCTGGCGTATCTTCAGCGGATCGAACATCACCACGCCGGCCGGCGTGCCCGCTACCAGCAGGCCGCTGGCGCTGGCCACCAGCGTGTTCTCGCGGAACTCCTGGCTGGGCAGGCCATCGTGCACCCCATACAGCCGCACGCTGGGCGCGCGCGGGTCCACCCGCAGCAATCCGCGCGGGCTGCTGGCCCATACGATGCCACTGGCATCGACCGACAGGCCATTGGCTGCTACGGCGGGATACCCCTGCACCGGACCGACTACCCTGTGCCGCTGCAATGCCTTGCCATTCCAGCGGTGCTGGACCAGGCGTCCGTCCTGCGACAGCCAGACCTGGTCGTCGCCAGCCAGCACCATGGCGTGCACGGCGCCGACCGGTCCGCCATCGACCATCTCGAAGCGGCGGCTGCCTGGTTCCCATTCCTGCAATCCCAGGCTGCTGGTCAGCCAGGGACGTCCGCGTGGTCCGCATTCCACGCTGAAATTCAGCTGCCCCGCCTGCAGCCCTGCCTGGCCCAGCGGAACGGTGGACAGCACGCGGCCATCCAGGTCCCTCGCCTGCATCCCACCCGGCGACATCGTCCAGACCTCTCCGCCACAGGCGGCGATGTCCTGTACGTTGCCTTCCATCACGGCATCGACCTTGGCGTCGGCCGCCCAGCGACGCTGCCGGCCATCGCGCGGCTGGTAGCGCACCAGGGCATCCAGTGAGCCCATCCACACCTGGCCGCGCTCGTCTTCGGCCACCGACAGCAGCCAGTGGTTGCCATTGACCCAGGTAAGGTGCTGCTGGACCTTGCCGGTGGCCGGGTCCAGCTTGTCCAGCGCACCATGCCCGCCTACCGCCCAGATGCCCCCATCGTCGGCGGGCGCTGTCCCCAACACGAATCCATTACGCAGCGAGCCGGGATCATCCTCCAGCCGGGACAGTACCGAAAACTGCCACCAGCGCGGCAGCAGGTGCCACAGCCCGGCATTGGTGCTGGCCAGCCATAGCCCCCCTTCGCGGTCCTGGAAGGCGCCGCTCCAGTTCGGCCTCACCTGGCCGCGCGCCAGTGCGCTGTACAGCGGCACCTTCTGGTAGCGGCCATCGACGCCGCGCCCCAGGCCTGATCGGGTATCCAGCCAATACCCCCCTTGTTCGTCGTGCAGCATCATGCCGAGCACCTGGTCATCGGCCGGTACCGGCCAGGGAGCAGGCTCGAAACGGCCATCCGGACGCCGCACCAGGACGCTGGCCAAGGTGTTGATCCACAAGCTGCCGTCGGCATCGGCGGTCATGCCGTTGACCACCGCGCCAGCCAGCACGCGTTCGGGGACGCGTTCGAAATCACGGCCGGTCCAGCGCGCCAGGCCCCGTTTGGTGCCGACCCACAACGTGCCATCGGGCAAGGTAGCCAGGAACGGTACGCTGTTGGAGGGCAGGCTGCGCTCATTGCCGCTCTCAGGCAGGAACCGCTGCAGATGCTCGTCCGCATCCAGGCGATACAGCCCGCCTTCGTAGGTGCCGAACCATATCGCCCCGTCCGGCGTGGCGGCCACGCTCCAGACCGTATTGCTGGCCAGCAGTGGCTGGCTGGCACGATCGTAGAAACGCAGGTCGCGTCGGTCGGCCGACATCCGGATCAGGCCTGCGTTTTCGGTTCCGACCCACAGCCGGTTGCGTGCGTCGGCGATGACGGTCCACACCCGGTTGTCGCGCAGTCCGTCTTCCGCACGCCATATCCGGTAATTGCGACCATCGAAACGCGCCAGGCCGTCGTTGGTGGCTATCCACAGATAGCCCAGGCGGTCCTCTGCCATGCGGTTGACGGTGTTGGATGGCAATCCGTCGAACACGGTCAACTGGCGGGGTGTCGGCGGCACCGGCTGCGCCAGTGCCGGCACCAGCGCCAGCCATCCCAACAACAGCAATGCAAACGCCGTACGCAACCCCAGCACCCTGCGACTCTCCCCGTTCCGGGCAACCGTTCCATGGCAGGCATCGCAATGCCGCCCCCACTGCGGACACGACGGCATGCCGCCTGCCCCCGCATGGTAAACCGAACCAGGCGACCTTCACGGCACTTTCCACGCCTGCCGCGTCCCGCCAGGGCTGCTCGGTGTTCAGCCGGGCCCGCGTCGCAACCTCGCCTTTGCAAGGGCTTCCACCAGCATGTCCCCGGTCACCGGCTTGCGCAGGAAGCCATCGAATCCAGCACTGAGCACTTCGCTTTCGGCATAGACGTCCGAGCGCGCGGTGACGGCCACCAGGGGGAACACATGGCCCATCGCGCGCAGTTGCCGTGCCAGGGAGAGCCCATCCAGCGCGGGCAGGTCAAGGTCGAGCAGGCCGGCATCGAAGTCCGCAGTCGCCACCTCCGCCAACGCGGCCAGGCCGTGCATCGCATGCACCACCCGGTGCCCGCGCACGGCCAACAGTCCCACCACGACGTCCGCCACGGTCGGATCGTCCTCCACCAGCAGGATGCGCAATGGGGGAAGCTTCAGGCTCATTGAAGGCACGTCCGATCCCGGACTCCCTTCCTCGACCTGCCAGGGCAAGGGCAGCTCCACGATGAAGCGCGCGCCCTGGCCTGGCCGGCTGTCCACCGTGATCCCCCCGCCCATCGCGACCGCCAGTTCCTGGCAGATGGCGAGCCCCAGTCCGGTGCCGCCATAGCGTGACGCGGTACGCGGACCATCGGCCTGCTCGAAACGCAGGAACAGGCGTTCCTGCTGGTCGGCGCTGATTCCCGGGCCGCTGTCGATCACCTCGAACACCAGGCCGACATGGTCGCCGGCAGGTCTCACCCCGATCCCGACATGTCCGCGCTCGGTGAATTTGATGGCGTTACCCAGCAGGTTCATCAGTATCTGCCGGATACGCATCTCATCGCCACTCGCGCACAGGTTGCCCGGCAAGGCCACGGTACGCCGGAAATCGAGGCCGCGCTGGCGCGCGATCGGCTCCATCAGGCCCTGTACTTCGTCCAGCAAGGCGCCCAGCGCGAACGGCCGGATGTCCAGTTCCAGCCGCCCCGCCTCGATGCGGGCCAGGTCCAGCGCATCGTTCACCAACCGCAGCAGGTGGTTGCCAGCCTGGTGGATCGCACCGGCGTAGCTGCGCTGCTGCTCGTCCAGCGAGGTGTCCAGCAGCAGTTCGCTCATGCCCAGCACACCGGTCATCGGCGTACGTACTTCGTGGCCCAGCGTGGCCAGGAAATGGCTCTTGGCCTGCGACGCCTGTTCAGCCAGGTGCTGCTTGTGCAGGCTGAGCTGCCACTGGTGCCGCCGCCGCAGGCGCAGTCGCACGTACCACGCCACTGCCGCCAGCAGCAACAGAGCACACAGCACGTACACCAGCAGCGCTACGCCGTTGCGCCACCATGGCGGCAACACCTGCACGAGCAGTTCGCGCGATGGCGTCCAGTCTCCTGCGGCGGCACGTGCCTGGATCTCGATTCGATAGTTGCCTGCAGGCAGGCGCGAGAGCGTGCGTTCCCCCTCCATGGCCGGCACCCAGTTGAGGTCGTAACCCTGCACCCGGAAGCGGTAGGCATTGCCGGCGGGATTGGCGAAGGACAACAGGCGCGCGTTGATCTGCAGGTCGCGGTCATCCGGTCCCAGCACGATCGGCGCATCGGCCGCCACGTCCTGCCATCCTTCAGCGTCGTCGCGGCGGACCCGGACCGATCCGACCACCAGCTGCGACGGTGGCAGGGCCACGTCATCCACGTTGGGATCGAAGGCCACCAGGCCGGTCTGCGAGACTGCCAGGACCCGCCCTGCCGCGTCCTGGGCCGGCGGCCTGCCGGTGAACTCCGAATCCGGCAAGCCATCCCGCTCGCTGTAGATGCGCAGCTGGCGACGCTGCGGGTCCCAGCGCAACAAGCCACGCGGACTGGTTGCCCATACCTCGCCGTTCGCGGCAGGCACCAGCCCGCCCATCGAAACCGGCGGCACCCCCTGCGCGGCACCGACCTGCTCGCGCAGCGTCAGGCTCAATCCATCCCAGTCATAACGTTCGAAAGCGCCCTGGCGAGCCAGCCACAGGCTGCTGGCGGACTGCCAGGCGAGATCGAAGATGCTGCCGCGGGAAACGCCGGGCACGGCGATGAAACGATCATCCTGCAAGCGCAGCACGCCCATGTTGCCGACTGCCCACAACTGCCCGCGCGCATCGAAACGCAACTGCTCGACCGGTGCATCCGAGCCCCCGGGCAGCGCCTTGGCCAGTACCTCCCGCAGCAGTTTTCCGCTTGCGTCGCGCTGCTGCAGGCCATGGTTCATCACCGACAGCCATACCGTGCCATCCGGTGCAGCACGCATCAGGTCGATGCGCTGGCGCAGGTCCGAACCGCCATGGATGAGCAGGTCGCGGTAGGTTTCCCGCTGCGGATCGTACACGCTGATCCGTCCAGCGCGGCCCAGCCACAGGCTGCCATCGGGCCGCGGCAGCAATGACCAGATCGCGCCACTGCCGAGGCGCTCATCGTTGACCAGCAACGACAAGCTGCCCTGTGGATCGAGCTGGTAGACCCCATGCGCAGCGCCAACGAAGAAGTGGGTGCCGTCGCTTGCCGCGCTGAGCAGGTACTGGCTGTCCAACGACTTGCCATCGAGCTGGTACCAGGTGGAAAAGCGGCGCCAGTCCGGTGGCAGGTAGGCCAGCCCCTGGGTGAGCAGTGCGATCCATATGCCCCCTTCATGATCCTGCAGCATGTCCAGCACACCGCTATGGGCGGTCAGGAAGCCGCTTCCGCGGTCTCCCTCCAGGCGGCGCAGCCGTTGATCATCACCACGCAGCAATCCGTCCGAGCTGCCGATCCAATATCCCCCAAGGCGGTCATGCAGCACCGAGGCCGAGCGCAGCGATGCCCCTCCCCCCCAGCCCGGACGCTGCACATGGTCGCTGCCATCGATGCGCAGCAGACCGTGCGCCTGGGTGCCGGCCCAGACATCGTCGTTCGCGTCCCCCTTCAGTCGCAACACGGGCATGTCGGCCAGCACGTCAGCGCCGATGCGGTCGAAGCTGCGGCCATTCCAGCGCGCCACGCCCCGTTCGGTGCCCAGCCACAATCGTCCACGGCGATCGACCAGACTGGTGTAGACCGTATCGCTGGGAATGCTGTGCGGATCGGCCGGATCATGGCGAAACACTTGCACCGTGCCATCTTCCTGCCGGCGACATAGTCCATAGCCGCTGGTGCCGATCCACAGCGCGTCATCGTCATCGGCCAAGGTCCAGAACTGACCTTCGCAGGCCTCATTGATGTCGTTGATGGCCTCGAATCCGTCGCGCTGCGGCCCCATGCGTACCAGGCCGACGCCGTTGATGCCAAGCCACAGTCGATCGCGACGATCCACGATCAGTGTCTCGATCTCATCGCCCGGCAGCGAGCCTTCCACCTGCGGATCATGCCGCCAGGCCTGCAGCGAAACGCCGTCGAAGCGGGCAAGCCCACCGTCGGTGGCAGCCCATACATGGCCCTGGCGGTCCTCCGCCAATGCCGTCACCATCCGCGAAGGCAGGCCCTCGGCCGTGCCAAAACGCCGTAGCTGCGGGGTTTCCGCCACCCCGGGCGATGCCGACGGCGCGGCAGCAGCCTGCGTGCCGGGCACCGGGATCCCGACCATCGCCAGCAATAACAACAGTGCACGTCCGTGATGCATGTACGTCGCCATGGCGGCTCCCCTGGGGACCGGAATTGTCACACAGCCCTGCCCCAGCGTCCCGGCGTATCGGACCAGACGTGCATCCGGCGACGCGTCTGGACGGTCAAGGCGCCATCGCCACCATGAACTGTTGCAGCCATGTGGCTGCTCGCGACCCCGGTGCGGTGCGTATGATCATCCCGTCCCCTGCAGGAGCTTTCGCGTGTTCCATCGACCGACCCTGACCCTGCTGCTTTGCCTGCTGCCCGGCTTGGCGTTGGCCGCAGACACGATGTATCGGCTCGATCCGGTGCACACCCGCGTGTTGTTCGCCATCGAGCACGCAGGCTTCTCCAGCGCACTGGGCACGGTATCGGGCAGCGAGGGTGAACTGCACTTCGATCCAGGTCAGTGGGAGGCAGCCCGCCTGGACGTGCGGGTTCCACTGGAGAGGCTGGACCTGGGCGACGACAAGTGGAACAAGGCGGCATTGGCGCGCAACCTGCTCGACGGCAGGAACTTCCCGCAGGCGCGCTTCGTGTCCACGCAGGTGCTGCCCGTCGACGACACCCATGCGCGCGTCATCGGCCAGCTGACCCTGCGTGGCGTCAGTCGCGAGGTGGTGCTGGATGTCACGCTCAATGCGCTCAAGCGTCACCCCATGCCTCCGTTTCGCCGCACCGCGGGCTTCACCGCCACCACGGCCCTCAGCCGCCGTGATTTCGGCATCACGGCATGGCCGGGCATGATCGGCGATACCGTCCAGCTTCGCATGGAGGTGGAGGCTGTCCGCGACCGCAGCGGCGGCGACGCGGAAACCCCTGCGCCTGCTTCACCTTCCGATTCCCCGGATGATGCAACCCCCGACGACAGGAGCATCCCATGAACCGCAATACGCTCCGCTGGGGCCGTGTCAGCCAGGCACTGCACTGGCTGATCGCCCTGCTGATCCTCACCCTTGGGGTGGTCGGCCTGACCATGGGCGAGCTGCCGAAGACGCCGAAGTATTTCTGGGTATACACCGCGCACAAATCATTGGGCATCACCGTGCTGGCGCTGGTGCTGTTCCGGCTTGGCTGGCGGTTGTCCGCCGGCGCGCCCGAACCGGTCCCCGGCATTCCCACTTGGCAGGAACGCATCGCCGGTGCCACGCATTGGCTGATGTACGTGCTGATGTTCACCATCCCGCTTTCTGGCTGGGTCTACGATTCGGCCAGCGGCCTGCGCCCGTTCCGCTGGTTCGGGCTGGTGGATGTTCCCAAGCTGGTCGCGCCTGATCCAGGGACGGTGGCGATCTCGCACGCCATCCACGAATACGGCTTCTGGCTGTTGATCGCCGTGGTGCTGGCGCATGCCGGCGCAGCGTTCTACCACCATTTTTTCCAGCGCGATGCCACGCTGGCACGCATGCTGCCGCGTGGCTGGCTCGCCTCCCCACAGAAGGACTGACCGATGACCATAAGACTGACCACCCCGACCGCCGTGGCTGCCGCATTGGCCGGCCTGCTTGCAGCGTCACCCGCCATCGCCGCGGACTACGTGCAGGCACCGGGCTCCACGCTTGCCTTCGCCACCAAGTACGACGGCGAAGTGTTTTCCGGTACTTTCCCGGGCTTCAAGACCCAGCTCAGCTTCGACCCGGCCGATCCGGCCTCCGGCAAGCTGGATGTGGAGATCCCGCTGGCCGGGGCGAAGAGCGGCAACAGCGATCGCGACTCCACCCTGCTGGGCGCGGATTTCTTCAATGTCGCCAAGTTCGCGCAGGCGCGCTACACCGCCAGCGGCTTCCGCGCACTGGGCAACGACCGGTATGCAGCCGATGGCACCCTGCAACTGCGCGGCATCAGCAAGCCGGTGACCCTGACCTTCACCTGGACACCCGGCGCGCAACCGGTGCTGAGCGGCAAGGCCACCGTCAAGCGCCTGGAGTTCGGCGTGGGTGGCGGTGACTGGGCCGATACCAAGACCATTCCCGACGAGACGGCCATCAGCACCAGGGTGATATTCAACGCGAAGTAAGGCCGGCTCATCCGGTAGCGCCGGGCCATGCCCGGCGGCTTTGCCCGGCAGGTTTGCCCGGCAGCTTTCACCGATGGCCGCGCTTTGCGCTCGCCGGGCATGGCCCGGCGCTACCCAGCCGCGGCCAACCAGGCCTGCACGGTGGCCGCGTCGAAGGGCCAGTCGAGTTCACCGGTCCCGGCCGACTGGCCCAGCACCGGCACACGCATGCCGTAGTGTGCTTCCAGCACCGGATCCTCGTCGATGAACACGGAACGGAATTCCGGCACCTTGGCCTGGGCCAGCACCTCCAGCGCCAGGTCGCAGAGATGGCAGTCATCACGCTGGAACAGGGTCAGCACGGGATTCGCTCCAGATGGCAGGTATTGTTGCGCCGCAGCCAGGGTCGAGCACGGCGAACCGTTAGAATAGCGGTCTCTTCCGGTACCCGCAGTACGGCATCCATGGCAGTCAGCACCTTCGACGTCTTCAAGATCGGCATTGGCCCGAGTTCCTCGCACACGGTCGGGCCGATGAAAGCGGCCGAACGTTTCGTGCACCGCTGGCTGCTGGATCCGGGCAGGCTGCAGGACGTGGTGCGCATCCGCGCCGACGTCTACGGCTCGCTCGCCCTGACCGGCCGTGGCCATGGCACCGACAAGGCCGTGCTGCTGGGCCTGGAGGGCCAGCGCCCGAACCTCATCGATCCGGACATCATCCCGGCCACGCTGGAGCGCATCCGTGGCAGCAAGCGCATCCGGCTGATGGGCCAGCATGAAATCTTCTTCGACGAAAAGCGCGACCTGGGGATGAACAAGCGGCAGAAGCTGCCCTACCATACCAATGGCATGCGTTTCACCGCCTTTGATGCCAATGATGAGGTAATCGCCACCCGCGATTATTACTCGGTAGGCGGTGGATTCGTGGTCAACCAGGACGACGCCGCCGATGACCGCATCGTGCCCGACGAAACGCCGCTGCCCTACCCCTTCAAGAGCGGCGACGAGCTGCTGGCACAGACGGCGCGCAGTGGCCTGAGCATCGCGCAGTTGATGTTCGAGAACGAGAAGTCCTGGCGCAGCGAAGACGAGATCCGCGAACTGCTGCGCGAGATCTGGAATGCCATGCAATCGTGCGTGGCGCGCGGCATCCTCCAGGAGGGCACGCTGCCGGGGGGCCTGCATGTCGGTCGCCGCGCCCCTGCACTGCACCGCGAGCTGTCGTCCAAGCCGGAAGCGGCCATGCGCGATCCATTGACCACGCTGGACTGGGTCAACCTGTATGCGCTGGCAGTCAACGAAGAGAATGCCGCTGGCGGTCGCGTGGTTACCGCACCCACCAATGGCGCGGCGGGCGTACTGCCTGCCGTCCTGCATTACTTCGATCGTTTCTGCCCCGGCGCGAACGAACAGTGCATCTTCGATTTCCTGCTGACCTCCGCGGCAATCGGCATCCTGTACAAGGAGAACGCCTCCATTTCCGGCGCCGAAGTCGGCTGCCAGGGGGAAGTAGGCGTGGCCTGCTCGATGGCGGCCGGCGGCCTGGTTGCCGCACTCGGCGGCACCCCCAGCCAGATCGAGAACGCGGCCGAAATCGGCATGGAGCATAACCTCGGCCTGACCTGCGACCCTATCGGCGGACTGGTGCAGATTCCCTGCATCGAGCGCAATGCCATGGGCGCGGTGAAAGCGATCAACGCATCGCGCATGGCCATGCGCGGCGATGGCAAGCACAAGGTATCGCTGGACAAGGTCATCAAGACCATGCGCGATACCGGCCGTGACATGCAGGACAAGTACAAGGAAACCAGCCGTGGCGGCCTGGCGGTGAACGTCATCGAGTGCTGACCGGCAAGCTGGCCGCTGGTGGATGACGACCGGGAGTCGTCATGGTTTTGCAGGTACCCTCGGGGTTTGCCCACGGAGACCACCATGCGCCTGCTGGCCACCGCATTGCTCGCCTGCCTTCCACTGACCGCCGTCGCCGCCGACAGCCATGGCGCCCGTCTGGAAGGTTTCGACTACCCCTACCCGGTGAAGACGTTTGCGCTGGAGTCCCAACGCCAGCCACTGGAAATGGCCTATCTCGACCTTTCACCGGACCGCGCGGCCATCGGTACCGTCGTCCTGCTGCACGGCAAGAATTTCTGCGCCGCCACCTGGCAGGAAAGCATCCAGCCCTTGCTGGATGCCGGCTATCGGGTGATCGCGCCGGACCAGGTGGGCTTCTGCAAGTCCAGCAAGCCGCAGGGCTACCAATACTCGTTTGGCCAGCTGGCCGCCAACACCCATGCCCTGCTGCAGCAGTTGGGCGTGCAGAGCGCGCATATCGTCGGCCATTCCATGGGTGGCATGCTGGCCGCGCGCTATGCGCTGCTGTATCCACGGGCCACGCAGAGCCTTGCGCTGGTCAATCCGATCGGCCTTGAAGACTGGAAGGCACTCGGCGTGCCCTGGCGCAGCGTGGACGCCTGGTATGCCAACGAACTGAAAACCAGTTTCGATTCGATAAAGAAGTACCAGCTGGATGTGTATTACGACGGCGACTGGAAGCCACGATTCGAACACTGGGCCCGCATGCAGGCCGGCATGTACGCCGGGCCGGGCAAGGACGCCGTTGCATGGAGCCAGGCGTTGACGTCAGACATGGTCTTCAACCAGCCGGTGGTCTACGAACTGAAGCACATCACCGCGCCGACCACGCTGTTCATCGGCCAGAAGGACCGCACCGCCATCGGCCGCGACCTCGCGGCGCCGGAACTCAAGGCACGACTGGGCGACTATCCCGCGTTGGGCAAGGCAGCCGCCACGGCCATACCCGGTGCGCAACTGGTGGAGTTCGACGACCTGGGCCATTCGCCGCAGGTGCAGGATCCGGCCCGGTTCAACACAGCGCTGCTGCGCTTCCTGGACGCTCACCGCTGACAGGAACAGGGGCACGTTGATCGCGCTGCCCCTGTCCCGTCTTGTCGCGTGGAAGGTCAGCGGGCGATGGCCAGCACGCTGACTTCGCTGAACGCGGCTTCGCCCACCACCCGCAGGTACCATGTCCCTGGTTGCGGGCTGCCTATGACGATCGCCTCGGCGGTGCCGGCATGCAGGGAGCGGTAGGGCGCATCCTCCGCTGAAGGCTCGACACCAGGCGCCGCATACAGACTGACATCACCGCGGCCGCCCAAGGTACGCAGGTTCAAGCTGCGGGCGCCTGCCGGCACATTGATCCGGTAAAGGAACGACTGCTGGTTTGCCCCAGCCAGGCCCTGCAGCGGCACGCCATTCTGCAGTTCGGGCGCCGGTGGCTCCGGGAGGTCATTGCCCAGTGCCAGTTGCACCGCGCGCCCTGCATCGGCGAGCCCCGCGCCGATGGGCCTGTCGACCGGTGGCGGCACCGGGAACGGACGCACCGACGCCACCAGCAGCTCGTGCACCTGTGCAGGGGTAAGTGCACCACGACCCGCTCCCACCGCCGCGGACTGCATCAGGGCCACGATGCCGGCCACATGCGGGGCAGCCATCGACGTACCCATCATGCCGACCAAGGCATCCTTGCCTGCCACCGTCTTACCGTCATTGCCGGTGGACCAGATATAGCCCTGCGACAGGCCTGCGTTGCTGCTCGGATCGCCGCCAGGAGCGGCCAAGGCCACGCCCGAACCGAAATTGGTATAGCTGGCGATCGTTCCACCGACACCGGTGGCGCCAACCGCAATGACGTTGTTGCAGCCGGCGGGACTGAACTGTGAAACATCAGCATTGCTGTTGCCGGCAGCAACAACCACCGTAGTACCGCGTGATACAGCAAAATCGATTGCTTCCTGCGTAACCGAATCTTCCTCGCAACCACCACCACCGCCCAGGCTCATGTTGATGACATCGGCCGGAGTGGGGTTAACGGGTATGCCATCGATTTTTCCACCTGCCGCCCATACGATCGCATCGGCAATATCCGAGGTGAGGCCGCCGCAATGTCCGAGCACGCGCACCGGCTGCACTTTGGCGCCCCACGCGGTGCCGGCCACGTCCAGCCCGTTGTTGGTCATCGCCGCCACCGTACCCGCCACATGGGTACCATGCCAGCTGCTGGGACTGCCTTCGCACCAATCGCCCGGATCGGTGGCATCTGGATCGCGGCCGTCGCCGTCTCCGGCAACATCGGGCTCGTCCGGCGATTGGCCATACCATGAAACGAAGTCGTAGCCAGGAATCAGATTGTCCTTCAGGTCAGCATGCGGGGTGGAGCCGGTGTCCAGCACGGCCACCACCACGCCTTCGCCGGTGCTGTGCTCCCAGGCCTGCGGGCCATAGATGCCGCCCACGGTATTGAGCAGGTCCCACTGATAAACAGGAAGTTGCGGGTCGTTCGGCATCAGATCCAGGGCATGCTTGATTCCATCCACTTGGGCGTACAGCACGTCCGGATCCTGCCGCAGCTGGCGCAGCACGACCTGCGCCTCCGCGGCATCGAGCGGGCGCGAAGCCGCCACGATTTCCGCACCGGTGGCGCCGCGGCGCAGTGCCTGCAGGCCCAACGTACCGCGGACCGACTGCGTGCCGATGGCGCCTGCACTGGCAGCACGCAGGCTGGACTGCACCCGGCTGCGATCGCGCGCGGGTGCGCTGCCGGGCTTGTACTTGACGATGAAACGTTGCACCGGTGCAACTGCCGATGCGTCGGGCAACTGCCGCAGCGGAACCAGTGCGCGCGCCACGGGAACGTCGGCAGCGTGGCCCAGCATCGGGACGGTGCCAAGCGAAATGGCAACGGCCAGGACGCCGACCTTGGTGGTGAAGCAATGACTCATGGGTATTTCTCCAAGAGGAACATCAGAAAGGAGGCCGCCCCAGGCAGAGCGGCCCCGCAGGATCAGAGGTCGATGCCGAAGCCGACGCCCGCAGAGCGGTCACTGCCGCTGAAGGCACCGCCCAGGCTGAAGCTGGCGCGCTCACCGACCTGCTTGCCATAGCCGACGGACAAGGCCTGCTCGCCGTTCTGCCAGCCCGCACCCACGGCCACGCGTCCGCGTGGACTGCGGCTGCCCGATGCGTTGATCGCCATGTTCATCATGGCGCTGCTCATCGCCCCTTGGCGGTCGATGCGCCGGTCCTGCTGGCCCAAGCGACGGTCAAGGTCCTGGCTCAGGTCGACGAAGCGATCATCCATCTGCTTGAAGCGCGAATCGGTGTAGGTACGTGCCGATGCCAGCGTCTGCGCATCGCCCGCCTGCATCTGTCCTACATTGGCCGCATCGGTTGCGGCCGTGCCCGTACCCACGTTGGTAACGCGACGGGTGTTGTCCGCACTACCGACCGAAACGGTATTCGCTTCGCCCGCAACGGAGCCCTCGCCAATCACGATCGAGCCCGCGCCACCGCCTGCGGCCACTAGGCCATCAGCTGGCGATGGCCCTGCGCCCGGACCGATCACCGGGCCCTTTCCGCCTGCTCCGGGTACATCCCCGGCCCCGCTACCCACGCCTCCATCGCCATTACCTGTACCCGGGTTGGATTCGAGCACGCCCACGCGAGCGTCCAGCCCGCTCAATGCGCCATCAAGCGCGCTCACCGCACCGCCGACATTGCCGAAACGGGTTCCCTGGACCGTGTACACCGGCCCGATCAGCATGCCGTCCCCGCCAAGCTCGGCGCCGCCACCCAATGCCCGTACTACGCCCTGCAACTGATCCACGTTGACGGCATCGCTGCGCCCCACGCCAGCCTTGAGGTTGCTGATCGTCGTTCCCTGTTCGCCCTCCAGGCTGAGCCGGTCCTTGCCCTTGTCGTCGTAACGCACGGCCGTCGCACCAAGTTCACCCAGACCGTCGCCGATGTCGGAGATGGCGGTATCCAGCTGGCGCTTGTTGACCGCATCGGTACCTTCGGTAGCGTCGGCGACGTTGGCGATCTGGCGCTCACGCCCGACGCTGCCGACGGACAGCGTACCGCTGCGATCAGCGATGCTGCGTGCCCCCAGGGCGATCGCATCGTCTGCCGAGGCCCGTGCCATATAGCCGATGGCAATCGCGTTTTCCGCCGTAGCGCGCGACCAAACACCCATCGCGGTCGCCGCCTGCGCGGTTGCCGACGAACCGCGCCCAAATGCTCCACTGTATTCGGCGGTCGCATTGGTACCGTACCCGACCGCGGTGGAACCATTGCCCGTGGCATAGGCAATGGTGCCCAGTGCGGTGGAATCTTCGCCGGTGGCCCGGTTGTTGAAGCCCACCGCGACCGATCCAAATCCGGTTGCCCTCGCCGCAGGTCCTACGGCCGTCGACAGTGCGCCAGTCGCCAGTGCTTCGGTTCCAAACGCGGCCCCATTGGCCGAGATCGCCCCGCTTCCTACCGCGGTCCCACCGATGCCATGCGCCATCGCCCCCTGACCGATCGCCACGGTGCCCTCGCCGTTGGCGCTGCTGGCCGCACCCAACGCGGTCACGCCCTCTCCAGATGCCGAAGCGCCCGCGCCGTATGCCGTAGAGCCCGCTCCGACCGCATTGCTCGCACGCCCCATGCTGGTCGTGTCCTGTCCGAGCGCCAGCGACTGGGCCCCCACCGCAACGCTCCCCGCGCCATCAGCCAGCGCCTGTGGCCCAATGGCCGATGCGCCTGTGCCGGCCGCAATCGGATCATCGCTGCCATCGCCAGCGCCATCGACGGCCACGTAGCGCCCATTGCCGGCCTTGGCTTCCACTTCCTTCAACTGGCCCAGGTTGACCGCGTCGGTCTGCTCGGTGCCAGCGGCGACGTCAGTGATCTGGCGCTGCATCACGCCGTGCCACTCGCCCATCTCATCGAACCATTCCTGCGAAGCGCCGACCGACACCGAATTGGCACGCGTCGCCAGCGAACCATGGCCCAGCGCCACACTGTCAGCTGCCTGTTCCTGTACCCAGGAATTGCCGATGGCCACGCTGCGGTCAGCATAAGCAACCGCCATGGTGCCCAGCGCCATGGCGTAGTCGCCATGGCTGTAGGCCATCTTGCCCACCGCCACGCTGCCAAGGCCCTCGGCCGTGCTGTTGCCGCCAACGGCAGTGGATGCACTGCCGGAAGCGCGCGCGGACGCGCCGATCGCGATCGTACTGAAAGCATCAGCGTGACTGTCGAAACCGACTGCAACGCCAAACGCCTCGCTTGCCTCGGCCGATGGCCCCAGGGCAAGGCTGTTCCAGCTCGAAGCGTGGGCGTCCCAACCGAACGCCATCGAGCCGAGTCCCGTGGCACGCGCATTGGTGCCTATGGCGGTGGAATACGCATAGCCAGCCAGGCTGTCGGTACCAATGGCGATGTTGTTGCTGAGGATGGCCGGATCGTCTCCGCCGGCGGCGTGCGCCTTGCTGCCCAGCGCGATGTTGTTGGCTCCCTTGCTCATCGCATCATTGCCAATGGCAGTGCTGTTGTTGCCATAGGCTTCCGAGTGCCATCCCAGCGCCACCGCCTGTTCACCGAACGCACCACTCAGCGGGCCGAGCGCCACCGAATCGTTGCCCAGCGCACGCGCCGATGCTCCCAGGGCCATGCTGTTGCGACCATCCGCTGCTGTGTTGGATTCGATGCATAGGCCATCACAGACATACTCTCCGCCCAGCGCAATGGAACCGTCGCCACGTGCAGATGCCTTGTAGCCTGCCGCGATGCTGCGGAATCCGTCGGCGTTGCTGGACGCGCCCAATGCCACGCTGCCATGCCCGATGGCCCGGCTGGACTGGCCAAGCACGGTGGAAAAATCTCCGGCAGCCACCGACTCGACACCGATGGCGATGCTGGCCGGACCATCGGCAATGGCCTGTGTACCCAACGCCACCGAACTGTTGCCATTGGCTTCGGCCAAGCCACCCACCGCAACGCTGGCATAGCCGCGCGATGAGGACAACGAACCCAACGCCATCGCGCCCGGCCCTTCGGCCGTGCTGCCATCGCCAAGCGCGATCGCCGATTGCGCCGTGGCCACCGCGCCGCTGCCTTGTGCGATCGCGCGCTCCCCCAGCGCCGTGGCGCCATGGCCGAGGGCTACCGACGACTCACCGCCCGCCTGCGCGCTGTCGCCCGCCGCCAGCGCATGATCGGCATCGGCCAGGCTGCTGGCCCCCAGCGCGGCACTGCCAATACCCTGCGCGAAGGCGTTGCTGCCCACAGCCAGTGCCGCATCACCCACAGCCGTCGCCAAGCTGCCCAGTGCGCTGGCATCGTCGCCGCTGGCCCGTGCACTGGCCCCCAATGACGTCGCGCCGGTACCTACAGCCTGGGCCTTCCCGCCCACCGCCACGGTGAAGTCGCCGCCGGCAGCACGGGAGTTCGCGCCAATGGCCACGCCGCTATCACTGTTGGTGCCGGCATCGTAGCCTGCGGCGAAACTGCCGGAGCCGTAGGCTTGCGCCAGTGCGCCGACGGCGGTGGAACCTTGTCCCATGGCCGTGCTCAGCGCACCCAATGCGGTCGCGGCCTGTTTGCCCTCGGCGGATGCACTGGCACCCACCGCTGTATTTCCCAATCCTGCCGCAAGCGCAGACTGGCCTATCGCGGTGCCGGCGTCGCCGTGTACGTTTGCCCCCTGGCCAAATGCCGAACCGCCTATGCCCTGCACCCAGGCCTCGGCACCGACAGCGGTGGCCATATTACCCTCGGCGGTCGCACGCGAGCCGATGGCGACGGCCGTCTCACCGGTCGCGGTAGCGCGGTCGTTGCGATCGGCATTGCCATCGATGGCGATGTAATCCAGATCGCCGATCTGATCCTTGACCTCGTCCAACTGAGCCACGTTGACCGCATCTGTCGCTTCGATACCGGCCCTGACATTGGTGATCTGACGCTCCTGCCCGCGTCGGCCCACCGACACCGTGCCGCTGCGATCTGCCAGCGCATTGCTACCCAGCGCCACTGCATCCGCGGCGTCTGCCTCCGCATACGCGCCCAGGGCGACCGAAGAGGCGCCCCGTGCGCTGACCGTCGCGTTCTGCCCGAGCGCGGCGGCGCCTGTGGCCAGTGCACGAGCGCTCTGGCCCACCGCAGTGGCAGACCCCGCCGTTGCACGCGCATTGCTGCCGAACGCCGACGCACCCACGGCTGTCGCCCGCGCCTGGCTGCCTATGGCGGTGGCATCGGCACCCTGCGCACGTGCCAGCACGCCCACCGCCACCGCCGCGTCGCCCATGGCCTGCGCATCGTCGCTCCCGTCATTGCTGCCATCAACCGCCACGTAGCCACCGGGCACACCCGCTTCAGGCTGGATGCGTGCATCTTCCGATGCCATTGCTGCCCATGCAGGCAGCAGCAGCGCGCCCACCATCACGCAGGCCGGCACGCGCCTCCTGCCCCCTTGGCAATGACCACGCGTGGCCAACTCCGAAGCCACCACCAGTTGCTGCAACGAGCGGCTCCATACACGACTGAAAATCTTGTTCATCCAGCACCTCACGGTTCGAAGGGCAATGCACTCCCGTCCCGCGGGCCGGACGGCGTCATGCACCGATCCAGGCCGCTGGGCCCGAGTGTCCAAAGAAGCGCCGCGCAGCGCGTGGAATGCAGTCCGATTGCGGACGGCCAGCAGCGGCGTGGATGAACGTACGATTCAGCCGTGATTGTTGTCACGCACGTGTTGTCACTGAATACTCACCACTTCTCACCGTCGGTCGGGCTGCCGCGCGCCGCATGTCACAGGTTTCCCCGCCGTCCTCTTCTTCGACGTGGCGTCGCTGGCTGCAGGCGTGGACACCAGCCGCGCTCAATGACGACGTGGACAGGCGAATGGCGCCGGCAATCCAGTTGCTGCTGCTGTTCTACGGCGTGGCCCTGCCGCTCAACTGGCTGTGGCAACTGGGAGATCGCCCGGTTCCACGTGGCTGGACGCTGGTATTGGCAACCGACCTGCTTACCGCAGCAGCTGCCCTGATCGGCGTTGCGCTGGTACGTCGGGGGCATCTACGACGCGCCGTATGCCTGTTCATCATTGCCCTGCTCGGCAGCAGTTGCATCACCTGGCACAAGCTTGGCGCGCACGCCCTGCTGATCGACCAGACACCGTTGCTCCTGCTGCTGGCGATGGCAGCACTGGTGCTGGGACGGAGGGCCTTGTGGCTGACCTGGTTCGGCATCCTCGGCGTGTTCTTCGTGGGCATGCATACCGACTACCATGCGGGCCACGACGGGCAATGGACGGCCAATGCCATGCACAATGGTCCCTCGCTGTTGCTGGCCTGGCTGATCATCGCCTTCATCCTCGACCGTACCGCCAGCGCCCTGCGCGATGGGCTGGTCCGCGAGCGCCGCCACGGCGACGCGCTGCGTGAAGAAATGCGCCAGCGCGCGAAACTGCAGGAGCACCTGCTGCATGCGCAGAAACTGGAAATCGCCGGCCGCCTGACCAGCGGCATCGCACACGACTTCAACAACGTGCTGGCGGTGATCCGTGGCTTCTGCGACGAACGCAATCGCGCGGCCGGCAGCCCCCTGCAACGCGAAGCCGCCCTCGTGGATGCGCTGGAGGGCATCGACGTCGCGGCGCGCCGAGGCAACCATATCTGTCGCGCGCTGCTGCGTTTCAGCCGCCAGGACAGCGTGGATGCCGAGCGCTTCTGTGTCCGTACAGCGCTGGTCGAGCTGCTTCCCATGCTGCGCCAGCTGTTCGTCAACCGCAGTCAGCTGAAGCTCGGCGAAGTGAATGGCGCGGCACACCTGTTCATGGACCGCAACCAGTTCGATCTGGTCCTGCTGAACCTTGTCGCGAACGCGCGCGATGCGCTGGGGGCACACGCGCGTGGCGGCGTCAGGATCGAGGTGATGTACAGCACCGGCTCGGTGCACCTGATCGTTACAGACCATGGCCACGGCATGGATGCCCTGACCCGCCAACGCATGTTCGAGCCCTTCTTCAGCACCAAGCCGCGCGACCAGGGAACCGGACTGGGATTGGCGGTGGTCAACGATGTCGTGCACGCCAATGGCGGACGCATTGAAGTCCACAGTACCCATGGCGCTGGCACGCGCATCGGCCTGCTGCTGCCGGCAGCCTGATCAGGGAGCGAACACGTAGCCGGCACCGTGCACGGCCGAGAGCGGAAAAGGATGCGCGCTTGCTGCGGCAACCTTGCGTCGCAACCGATGGATGAGCGAATCCAGACGATGCGTATCGAACTCGAAGGTATTGCTGGTCAGGGTGGCGATCAGGGCGTCGCGCCCGACCACCTGTCCGGCGTGCTGTATCAGGCAACGCACCAGCGGACGCTCGCTGCGCGTCAACAACACCGCCTGCCCGCAGGGTGCCATCAGGCGCCAGCCTCCACCCGCCAGGCGCCAGCCAGGTGGCGAGGCGAAAGCATCGGTGGCCATGACCGCCTGCAATCGCCGGGCAAGACTGTGCAACGTTGCCGCCAGCAGGCCCAGTTCGACCGGCTTGGTCAGGTAGGCATCGGCGCCATCGACCAGTCCACGCACTTTGTCGTGGGGACTCTCACGCCCGGTCAGCATCACCACGCCCACCGCAGGGAACCGCGACCGCAGCGACTGTGCCAGATCGAACCCGTCTGCGTCCGGCAAGCCGACGTCCAGCACGATGATGTCGGGAACGCCGGCCAGGAGCAGTCGCTCCAGCGCGGCTGCGCTGCCCAGCCCGATGACATCGAAACCATGGTCGCGCAGACGCGGGGAAAGAATCCGTTCGCGCAGCACTGCGTCATCCTCGAGCAGTGCGACGCGGAGGGAGGCGTTTTCCAGATCTTTCACTGCAGGCTCTTCGATCACCGCAATTGATCGATATTAAACAGATCTGCAGCATCAACTACGGTCTGCCATCCCATTTCGCGTGATGCGCAGCACGTCATCCAGCAGCGCCGCAGCGGTGACCTCCGCGCCTGCCCCGGGGCCCTGGATCAGAAGAGGCTGATGGCGATAACGATCACTGTGGATGGCGACACGGTTGTCGGTTCCCGCGCCCGAAGCCAGGGGATGATCCGCTGCCAGTGATTGCACGCCGACCCGGGCAGCACCCGCTTCGACGCTGCCAATGAAGCGCAGCACCTGTCCGGCGTCGTTCGCCCGTTGCCAACGCTGGCGAACCGGCTCGTCAAGCTGGTCCAGCTGCGCCAGTGCCTGCGCATGCGGCAGCGCGGCCAATGCAGCCGGCACCAGCGAATCCACCAGCACCTGGTCGTCGCCCAGGCCCAGCCCACAGGCACGTGCCAGGATCAGCAGCTTGCGGCGGACATCTTCTCCGGAAAGGTCTACGCGCGGGTCCGGCTCCGTGAATCCGGCATCCAGTGCTTCGCGTACCGCCGCCGAGAACGGCTGCTGGCCGTCGTAGCGATGGAACAGCCAGGCCAGCGACCCCGACAGCACGCCTTCGATGCGATGGATGCGATCGCCGCCTTCCACCAGCGCGCGCAGGCTGCTCAGCAACGGCAGGCCCGCGCCTACCGTGGCGCTGTCGCCATAGCATGCGCCGGTCTCTACGCAGCGCGCGGCGATCTGCAGGGCACGTTGTTGCTGCGCGCCCTGGCCCAGTTTGTTGGCCGTGACCACATGCACGCCGCGCGCAAGCCAGTGCGCGTGTTCCGCAGCGACCGTTTCGCTGGCCGTCGCATCGACCACCACGTCACCAGCGTGCAGGGCGTCCGCCTGCGTCCACGGCGCCGCAGCGGCCGCTACCCGAGGCGCCTGCCGTACTTGCTGCAGCGGCTGCTCTGGCGCACCTTCGCAAGCCAGTACGGCACGCGAGTTGGCCAGCCAATGAAAGCGTGGCAAGGCAAGGCCACGGGCCTGCAACGCCTGGTAGCGGGCGACGAACGCCGAGCCGACGGTGCCGGTCCCCAGCAATGCCAGTCGTCCCGGTGCGACGCTTGGAAGTTCGATGACCTGCGCGTTCATGCGTCCACGACCTGTTTCTGCCGGGCCTGTGCATCGACCACGGCGGCGGCGCGGTCCAGCGCGGCGGCCAGGTCAGCCAACAGGTCGCGTTCGGACTCGATGCCCACCGACAGGCGCAGCAGGCCCTCGCTGATCCCGGCAGCCTGGCGTGCCTGCACGGTCATGGCGGCATGGGTCATGGTTGCCGGATGCGCAACCAGGCTCTCCACTCCGCCCAGTGATTCGGCCAGGGTGAAATAGCGCAGGCCATCCACGAAGGCGCGTACCGCCGCATGCGGATCGTCGCCTTCGCAGCTCGCCAGCTCGAAGGACAGCATGGCGCCGAAGCCGGATTGCTGGCGTGCGGCGATGGCGTGGCCCGGGTGCTCGGCAAGGCCCGGGTAGTACACCGCAGCCACCACCGGGTGCGCTGCCAGCAACGGGACGATCGCGGCGGTGTTTTCCTGGTGCACGCGCAGGCGCGCGTCCAGCGTGCGCAGGCCGCGCAGGGTCAGGAAAGCATCGAATGGCGAGCCGGTCAGGCCGAGCGCGTTGGCCCACCAGGTCAACTGTTGCGCCAGTTCGGGGTCACGTGCCACCACCGCGCCGCCGACGACATCGCTATGGCCGTTGATGTACTTGGTGGTCGAATGCAGGACCAGGTCCGCGCCAAACGCCAGCGGCTGCTGCAGGGCCGGCGACAGGAAAGTGTTGTCAACCACCACCAGCGCGCCGGCCTTGTGCGCGGCGTCGATGACGAAGCGCAGGTCGGTGATGCGAAGCAGCGGATTGGACGGGGTTTCCACCAGCACCAGCTTGGGCTGGCTGGCCAGTGCCTGCGCCAGCGAGCGTGGATCGGTCAGGTCCGCTGTGACCAGCTTGAACTGGCCCTTGCCGGCCAAAGCGTTGAACAGCCGCCAACTGCCGCCATAGGCGTCGTGCGGCACCACCAGGGTGTCTTCCGGGCCCAGCAACGCCTGCAGCACCAGGTTGATCGCCCCCATGCCGGTCGAGGTGACCACGCCGCCCGCGCCGCCTTCCAGTTCCGCCAGTGCTTCGCCAAGCAGGTCGCGGGTCGGGTTGCCACTGCGCGTGTAGTCGTATTGACGCTTGTTGCCGAAACCATCGAAGCTGAAGTTCGAAGACAGCACGATGGGAGGCGTGACCGCGCCATGTGCGGTGTCGCGATCGATGCCAGCGCGTACGGCGGCGGTGGTGCGGCTACAGGACGGATCAGCGGACAGCGTGCCGTTGGACGTCAGGCTCATGCGGTTTCTCCCGGGGTACGGATGGCGTTGGCAAGGATCGCGTCGATGCGATCGGTTTCTTTCAGGAAGGCGTCATGCCCATAGGGCGATCGCAGCACCCGCAGGCTGCCGCGCGGGCCCAGGCCTTCGACCAGGGCGACGAGATCGGCCAGTGGCACCAGGCGGTCGCCTTCCACGGCGACCACCACGGTCGGCCGCAGCAGTTGCGCCGGATCGACGCGGTGCAGGTCGATGGATTCGGACAGGCGCAGCCATGCGGTGACCGGCGTGCGGGCCACGTACTGCGCAGCTGAGGCATCCAGGTAGTCTTCGGCGGCCACGCGCACGCGGCCATTGACCACTTCCGGCGCGGCATCGAAGCGTTCGCCGAATTCTTCCGGCGTGCGGTAGCTGAGCATGGCGAACTGACGCGCCAATGCCAGTCCGTTCTCGTCGCTGCATTGCAGCTGGCCCAGCGCCACCGCGCGACGTTGCAGCGCACGCCAGGCAGCGGCATACGGATGCGCGCGATGGGCACCGCTGACCACGACCAGCCGCTGCACGCGTTCGCGATGGCGCAGGCCGAACTGCTGGGCCACCAGTGCGCCGTAGGAGTAGCCGACGAAAGCCTGCAGCGTCGGGATGCCGAGGTGGTCGAGCAGCACGGCCAGTGCATCGGCCTGGTCGGCGGTGTCGATCGGCACGTCCAGCGCGCCATCTGCGCCGATGAAATCGAAGGCCAGCACGCGCAACTGTTGTGGATCCAACGCGCGCCCGGCGCCTACCAGGCCCTCGGCCCAGCCTTTTTCCGCGAACTGCAGGTTGGCGGCCACGTGGCGGTGGGCGGAGATGCCACCGGCCAGCACCACCACCGGTGCGTCGACCGGCCCCACCCACTCGTAACGGATGCGCACCGGGCACTGGCCTGCGTGGCGCATCTCCAGCACCGCGGCGAACTCGCCGCGCACGGCATGCACGCGGTCTTCGACCGGCACGCTGGCGGGGACAAAGGATTCGGATCGGACGGCGGTGCTGGGGGCGAAGCTCATGGCGGTATCCAGTAGGAAAACGGCCATCGAGCCTTCGCGGGCCCGCGTTCGAGAGACACCTGCTGGTGCACGGCTCGAACCATCTTCCGGTGGACGCCACGGTCCCCGCAGGATTTGGCACCTACGCCGGCGCTTGCGCGCCTGCGGGCTGCCCCGGCTTCAAAGGGCCTGTCCCTCTGCCGGTCTCGATGGTGTGGCCACGATGCCAGCGCCTTCCGCACTTGTCAATCCCTTCATGCGGATAAAGAGATGGATTATTTGGAACTGATCCAGCGCATCCGGCGCCGCGGCTGCCTGCTACAGTCCGCCGACTCCCTGCCGGACCCTGCGATGCGCCGCCTGCCGTGCCTGTCCCTCTGCCTGTTGCCGCTGCTTTCCACCGCCAGTCCAGGCAGCGACTGGCGTAATGGCTGGGGGCTTGCCGGGCCCGACAGCCCGGCTCGCAACGAAGCTGGGCAGCGCCTGCAGGATGTGGCCTACCGGCTGCCATTCGACGAACGCCGGTTCAGTGTCGGCCAGGCGCCGCAGGGGCGTTTCAGCCACCGCGACGCCGAAAACCGCCATGCCGTGGATTTCACCCTGCCCGAGGGCACCCCGGTACTGGCGGCCCGCGCAGGCCGGGTGCTGGACCTGCAGGCCGGCTTCAGTGGCAATGGACTGGACCCGCAGCACGACCGCGCGCGGGCAAACTACGTCCGCATCCAGCATCCGGACGGCAGCATCGCCGTCTATGCCCATCTGCAGCACGACGGCGTGCGCGTGCGCCAAGGCCAGTGGGTGGAAGCCGGACAGCGCATCGCCTTGTCCGGCAACACCGGCTACAGCACCGCCCCGCACCTGCATTTCGCGGTACAGATCCGGCGCGGCACGCACCTGGAGTCCGTGCCCATCCGCATCGTCACCGCCCGCGGCCAGCTCCATTACATGAAAGGGGACGGAGGGGATTAAGTCGCCAATGACACCGGACGGCTGAAAACGACTTAATCCCCTCCGTCCCCTTTTTCGGCGATAATCATCGGCTTATCTCTTTGATCAGCGCCCCGGGCGGGCGCCCATGCCATGTCCGAAGTCGCCACCGAGGCTGCGCGTCGCCGCACCTTCGCCATCATTTCCCACCCTGACGCCGGCAAGACCACGCTGACCGAAAAGCTGCTGCTGTTCGGAGGCGCGATCCAGATGGCCGGCTCGGTCAAGGGCCGCAAGGCCGCCCGCCATGCCACCTCGGACTGGATGGCACTGGAGAAGGAACGCGGGATCTCGGTCACCTCCTCGGTGATGCAGTTCCCATACGGCGGCAAGATCGTCAACCTGCTCGATACCCCCGGCCATGCGGACTTCGGTGAAGACACCTACCGCGTGTTGACCGCGGTGGACTCGGCGCTGATGGTGATCGACGTCGCCAAGGGCGTGGAAGAACGCACCATCAAGCTGATGGAGGTGTGCCGGCTGCGTGACACCCCGATCATGACCTTCATCAACAAGCTGGACCGCGAGGGCAAGGAACCCATCGACCTGCTGGACGAGGTGGAAAGCGTGCTCGGCATCCAGTGCGCCCCGGTGACCTGGCCGATCGGCATGGGCCAGCGCCTGAAGGGCGTGGTGCACCTGCTGACCGGCGAGGTCCATCTGTATGAACCGGGCCGCAACTTCACCCGCCAGGATTCGACCATCTTCCCGTCCATCGACGCGCCCGGCGTGGCCGAGAAGATCGGTGCGGCGATGCTGGCCGAACTGCGCGATGAGCTGGAACTGGTGCAGGGGGCCAGCCATCCGTTCGACCCGCAGGCCTACCTGCAGGGCAAGCAGACGCCGGTGTTCTTCGGCTCGGGCGTGAACAATTTCGGCGTGCAGCCGCTGCTCGACTTCTTCGTCGAACACGCGCCTTCGCCACAACCACGCGCCAGCACCGGCCGTGAAGTCGCTCCGCAGGAAAACAAGCTGAGCGGCTTCGTGTTCAAGATCCAGGCCAACATGGATCCCCAGCACCGCGATCGCGTGGCCTTCATGCGCGTGTGCTCCGGCCGCTTCGCCGCAGGCATGAAGACCTTCCATGTCCGCACCGGCAAGGAAATGAAGCTGGCCAACGCACTCACCTTCATGGCCAGCGACCGCGAGATCGCCGCCGAGGCGTGGCCGGGCGATGTCATCGGCATCCACAACCACGGCACCATCTCCATCGGCGATACGTTCACCGAGGGCGAGGCGATCACCTTCACCGGCATTCCCAACTTCGCCCCCGAACTGTTCCGGCGCGCGCGCCTGCGCGACCCGCTCAAGCTCAAACAGTTGCACAAGGGCCTGGCGCAGTTGTCCGAAGAAGGCGCCACCCAGTTCTTCCGCCCGCTGATGAGCAACGACCTGATCCTGGGTGCGGTCGGCGTGCTGCAGTTCGACGTAGCGGCCTATCGCCTGAAGGACGAGTATGGCGTGGAGGCAAGCTTCGAACCGGTCGGCGTGGTCACCGCGCGCTGGGTGACCTGCAGCAACGAGAAGAAGCTGGAAGAGTTCCGCGAGAAGAATGCGCTGAACCTGGCGGTGGATGCCGCCGGCCAGCTGGTCTACCTGGCGCCCACCCGGGTCAACCTGCAGTTGGCGCAGGAACGGGCGCCGGACGTGCGCTTCTCGGCCACGCGTGAAGCGGCACACACCCAATCGGTCGCCTGAACCGCAGGCAGCCCACCGGGCGTGCAAGCATCCGCCATCGCGGCGATGATAGGGGGGACGCAGGTCCCCCTCCCTGCAACCCTTTCGGCTTGCCATGACCTCTGTTGCTTCGATCCGCGAAGAAGTAGCCAGCGCGCTCACCCATGGCCTGGGTGCAGTATTTGCCCTCGCCGCCAGCGCGGTGCTGATCACCCTCGCCGCCACCCATGGCGATGGCTGGCAGCTTGCCAGCTCGATCGTCTTCGGCATTGCCCTGCTGCTGCTCTACACCGCGTCCACCCTGTACCACGCCATCCAGCACCCGATCGCCAAGGGCCGGCTGAAGGTGTTCGACCACTGCGCGATCTACGTACTGATTGCCGGCACCTACACGCCGTTCACCCTGATCGGCCTGCGTGGTCCATGGGGCTGGGGCTTGTTCACTGCCATCTGGACGCTGGCGCTGGCCGGGGTGGTCTTCAAGCTGTTCTACACCGGACGTTTCAAGGCCCTGTCCACGGCGATCTACATCGCCATGGGATGGCTGATCGTGGTAGCGATCAAGCCAATGCTTGCGGCGATCGATCTGTGGACGCTGGGCTGGCTGCTTGCCGGCGGCCTGTCCTACACCCTGGGCACCTATTTCTACCACCGCGAATCGATCCGCTATTCCCATGCGATCTGGCATCTGTTCGTGATCGGCGGCAGCGTCTGCCACTTCGTCGCGGTCACCGCGCAGGTGTTGTAGCGCCGGTAGAGCGGGTCCATGACCCGCTGCCGTCCGCGCGGCTGTAGGGAAAAGCAGCGGGTCATGGACCCGCTCTACCGTCTCCTGCACACGGTCCGAATACCTGCTTCGCACCCTGTGCACGATGAACAGGCAACGCTAGGCGCGTGAACGCCACCCCGCCCCCGGCAGAAAACCGCGTGCCATCCCGCCGCTTCCGCGCTCCCGGCAAACGCGGGCAACGCTGGCTGGCCGTGCTGCTGTTCGTGATCGCCGCCATCCTGCTGCTGATCGCCCTGTGGGACTGGAACTGGTTCAAGGGACCCGTGGAACGTGCGGTGCAGGCAAAAACCGGACGGGCACTGCACATCGGCACCCTTGACGTCGACCTCGGACGGATAACGACCGTGCGCGCAGACGCCATCACCTTCGCCAACGCAGGTTGGGCGAAGCAACCGCAGATGGTCCGTGCCGACCGCGTGGAGATCGACGTGCGCGCCTGGCCGCTGCTGCGCGGCAGCGTGCAGTTGCCGGAAGTCCGCCTTACCCGGCCCGATGCCCTGCTGCAGGCGGCACCGCGCAAGGGCGAAGCAGGCAACTGGGATTTTCTCGGCGAAAGCAGCGGTGGCGGCGAACCCTTGCAACTGCAGCGCCTGCGCATCGACGATGGCCGCCTGCAATACCTGGATGTCCTTGGCCGTACCGACATCCGCGTCAACGTGCGCAGCGGTGACCCGAAGCAGGCTGATGCGGCCCCGCCGCTGCTGGTTACCGGCAAAGGTTCCTGGCAGGGCAATGCGTTCACGCTCAATGGCAATACCGAATCCCCGCTGGAACTGACCGACAGCGACCATCCCTTTCGCATCCACCTGGATGGTCGCGCTGGCCAGACCCATGCGGTGGCCAGCGGCACGCTGACCAATCCCTTCCAGTTCCAGACCTTCGACCTGCAGTTCCGCCTCAGTGGCCAGGATCTGGAGGATCTCTATCCGCTGGTCGGCATCGCCCTGCCATCCACCCCACCCTATCGGCTGGACGGACGACTCAAGCGCGACCACCAGATCTGGCAGTACGACGCATTCAAAGGCCAGGTCGGTGACAGCGACCTCGGTGGCAACGTCAGGATCGACGTGGCCGGCGAGCGGCCGCGCCTGACCGCGGTGCTCGTTTCAAAGCGGCTCGACTTCGACGATCTGGCCGGCTTCGTCGGCGCCCCGCCAAGAACCGGCAGCGGCGAGTCGGCCAACGCTGCACAGAAGGCCGAGGCAGCCCGGCTGGCGGCAAAGGCCACGGTGCTGCCCGATACGCCCTACGACCTGGGGAAACTCCGCTCGATGGATGCGGACGTGCAGTGGAAAGCACAGCGCATCAACTCACCTGCGCTGCCCCTGGACGACATGGACGTACACCTGAAACTGGATGACGGCCTGTTGCAGCTGGTGCCGTTGAACTTCGGCGTTGCCGGCGGCGATATCCGCAGCACGATCCGGATGGATGCACGCAGGCCGCAGATCGCCACGTCGCTGCAGGCAAGCGTGCGCCGTGTCCAGCTGGGCAAGTTGTTCCCCGACGCAAAACTCGCCGAACAGGCATCGGGGGGCATCGGCGGCGAAATAGACCTCAGCGGCAGCGGCAATTCCATCGCCGCCATGCTGGGCAGCAGCGACGGTACGGTTTCCGTAGGCATGGGCAAGGGCCACGTGGGCAACCTGGTGATGGAGCTGGCGGGACTGGACGTCGCCGAATCGCTGAAGTTCCTGTTCACCGGTGACCGGCAGATTCCGCTGCGCTGTGCCTTCGCGGACTTCGGCGTGCGCGATGGCCGCATGGACAGCCGCGCGCTTGCCGTGGACACCACCGATACGCTGATCGTCGGCGAGGGCAGCATCAACCTGAAAAGCGAACAGCTGGACCTGCTGCTGAAACCACGCCCGAAGGACATCAGCATCCTGGTGCTACGTTCGCCACTGCGCATCGGCGGCACGTTCAAGGATCCCTCCTTCCGGCCGGATTTCAAGGCGTTGGGCATCCGCGGTGCCATCGCCATCACCCTGGGCAGCATCGCCCCGCCTGCCGCCCTGCTGGCCACCATCGAGACCGGCCCAGGCAAGGACGCCGATTGCGGCGGCAAATTCGCCCACTGACGGCAGCACCAAAGCGAGGTACCCCGGCAGCGTCAGGCGCCCCATGCCATGGCGCTAGCGGACCTCGGAGATCTCCACCCCGTCCAGCCCTTGCGACAACGTGCGCGCGTCACCGCCCTGGCTCAGCTTGATGCGCAGGCGTACCTCATTCTGCGAATCGGCATGGCGCAGCGCATCTTCATAGCTGATCTCTCCCGCCTGGTACAGCTCGAACAGGCTCTGGTCGAAGGTCTTCATGCCCAGCTGGGTGGATTCCTTCATGACCTCCTTGAGCTTGTGGATCTCGCCGTCGCGGATGTAGTCCTGCACCAGCGGCGTGCCCAGCATGATCTCCATCGCCACCTTGCGCGAACGTCCATCGGGCGAAGGAACCAGCTGCTGGGCAACCACGCCCTTGATGTTCAGCGACAGGTCCATCAGCAACTGGTTTCGGCGATCTTCCGGGAAGAAATTGATGATGCGGTCCATCGCCTGGTTGGCATTGTTGGCATGCAGCGTGCACAGCACCAGGTGTCCGGTTTCAGCGAACGCGATGGCGTGATCCATGCCCTCCCGGGTACGCACCTCGCCGATCATGATCACGTCCGGTGCCTGGCGCAGCGTGTTCTTCAACGCCGCTTCCCAGCTGTCGGTATCGATGCCGACCTCGCGCTGGGTGATGATGCAGCCCTCATGGCGATGCACGAACTCGATCGGGTCCTCGATGGTGATGATGTGCCCGGTGGAGTTCTGGTTGCGGTATCCGATCATCGCGGCCAGCGAGGTCGACTTGCCGGTACCGGTGGCGCCGACGAACAGGATGATGCCGCGCTTGGTCATCGCCAGCGTCTTGATGATCGGCGGCAGCGACAACTCATCCACGGTCGGGATACGCGTTTCAATCCGACGCAGCACCATGCCGACCTGGTTGCGCTGGTAGAAACAACTGACACGGAAGCGACCAACCCCGGCCAGGCCGATGGCGAAGTTGCATTCGTGGGTCTTCTCGAATTCCTCGCGCTGGGCCGGCGTCATCACGTTCAGCACCAGGTCGCGGCTCTGCTGCGGGGTCAGGGGCGTCTGCGTGGCCGGCGAGATCTTGCCGTTGACCTTTATCGACGGCGGCATGCCCGACGTGATGAACAGGTCGGAGGCGCGCTGTTGCGCCATCATCTTGAGGAACGAAGTGAAATCGATCGAACTGGTGGCGGTACTGTTCACGGCGGACTCCAGGGAACGGGACGATGGGCGCAACGCGGCGACGCGGGGCATGCGCCTGCTCGACGCATGCCCCGCCGTTACCTCGCCTTACTCGAACAGACGCTTGTCCTTGGCATATTCGCGGGCCTGGTTGCGGGTGATCAGGCTGCGCTTGACCAGGTCCTGCAGATGCTGGTCCAGGGTCATCATGCCCACCTGCTGGCCGGTCTGGATGGCCGAATACATCTGCGCCACCTTGTCCTCGCGGATGAGGTTGCGGATGGCCGGGGTGCCGACCATGATCTCCCAGGCCGCCGTACGCCCGCCGCCGACCTTCTTCAGCAGCGCCTGCGAAATCACCGCGCGCAGCGACTCCGACAGCATCGAACGCACCATCGGCTTTTCGCCTGCGGGGAACACGTCGATGATGCGGTCGATGGTCTTGGCCGCCGAACTGGTATGCAGCGTGCCGAACACCAGGTGGCCGGTTTCGGCAGCGGTCAGCGCCAGCCGGATGGTTTCCAGGTCACGCAGTTCGCCGACCAGGATGATGTCGGGGTCTTCGCGCAGCGCAGAACGCAGGGCTTCGTTGAAACCGTGCGTATCACGGTGCACTTCGCGCTGGTTGATCAGGCACTTCTGCGAGGTATGCACGAACTCGATCGGGTCCTCGACGGTGAGGATGTGCCCGTACTCGTTCTTGTTGATGTAATCGATCATCGCCGCCAGCGTGGTCGACTTGCCCGAGCCGGTCGGACCGGTCACCAGGATCAACCCCTGCGGCTGCTGGATCACCTCGCGGAACAGTGGCGGGCAAGCCAGGTCTTCCAGCGTCAGCACTTCGGACGGAATGGTACGGAACACCGCACCGGCACCGCGGTTCTGGTTGAACGCGTTGACGCGGAAGCGCGCCAGCGATGGAATCTCGAACGAGAAGTCGACTTCGAGGAATTCCTCGTAATCGCGACGTTGCTTGTCCGACATGATGTCGTACACCAGCGCATGGACCTGTTTGTGGTCCAGCGCCGGGATGTTGATGCGACGGACATCGCCATCGACACGGATCATCGGCGGCAGGCCTGCGGACAGATGCAGGTCGGATGCTTTGTTCTTGACGGAAAACGCCAACAGCTCGGCGATATCCATGAGCGGCTACTCCCCAATAACGGCTTGGACTGGAAGGATCTTTCCCCGGGCGGCAGTATAGCCTCCTGTCACACCGGAACGCGTTACGTGCAAAGCCCCCTGCCCGACATGCTGAGCAACCTGCAGGACGCGGCCAAGGCCGCCGGACGGCCAGTCCCGTTGCTGCTGGCGGTGTCCAAGACCCAGCCAGCCGAGGCGATCGCCACCCTGGCCGCGCAGGGCCAGCATGCCTTTGGCGAAAATTACGTACAGGAAGCACTGGCCAAGATCGAGGCGCTGCGCGGCCTGGCGCTGGAGTGGCACCTGATCGGCCATCTGCAGTCGAACAAGGCCGAGCTGGCCGCCCGCCACTTCCACTGGGTCCAGAGCGTGGACCGCACCAAGCTGGTCCATGCCCTCGCCCACCAACGTCCGCGCGACCTGCCCCCCTTGAACGTGCTGATCCAGGTCAACATCGACGATGAAGGCAGCAAGCACGGTTGCCAGCCGCAGGACATCGATGCCCTGGCTGCAGCCATCAGCGCCGAGCCGACGCTGTGCCTGCGCGGCCTGATGGCCATTCCCGCACCGTGGCCGGACGCAGCCCGTCGACGTGCCGCCTTCATGCGCATGCATGCCCTGAAACAGGCATTGGCCCGGCAGTATCCCCAGGCCGACACGCTGTCGATGGGGATGAGCAGCGACTACGCCGAGGCCATCGCCGAAGGCGCCACCATGGTCCGGATCGGTACCGCGCTGTTCGGCGCGCGCGCCCGTCCGGCCTGATCACCAGGAGAACGCACATGAAAGAGACGTCCATCGCCTTCATCGGTGGCGGCAACATGGCCCGCAGCCTGATCGCAGGGCTGGTACGCCGGGGAATGGCCGCAGACCGTATCCACGTCGCCGAGCCGGTACCGGAGCTGCGCCGGGCGCTGGCTGCCGACTTCGGCGTGGAAACGCATGCCGAAGCCAGCGAAGCGGCTGGCCAGGCCGGCACCTGGCTGCTGGCGGTGAAGCCACAGGCGCTGCGCGATGTCTGCCGGTCGCTGCAGGCGCTGGCGCAGTCGAAGCAGCCCTTGCTGGTTTCCATCGCCGCGGGCATCACCAGCAGGCAGCTGGCCGGCTGGTTGGGCGGCGACCTGCCGGTGGTGCGCGCCATGCCCAATACTCCGGCGCTGCTCGGCGCCGGTGTCACCGGCCTGTTCGCCACCGCCCAGGTGTCAGCCGACCAGCGAGAACAGGCTGACACGGTACTGGCCAGCGCAGGCCGCACGGTGTGGGTGGACGACGAAGCGTTGATGGATTCGGTCACTGCGGTATCCGGCAGCGGTCCGGCCTATGTGTTCCTGCTGGCCGAAGCCATGGAAGCGGCAGGCATCGCCCAGGGCCTGCCAGCCGATGCTGCCCGCCTGCTGGTGCAGCAGACATTGCTGGGGGCCTCGCGCATGCTGGATGAAAGCGATGAAGCGCCGGCCGAACTACGCCGCCGCGTGACGTCGCCAGGCGGCACCACCCAGGCGGCGATCGAGGCCTTCCAGGCCGGTGGTTTCGAAACACTGGTGGAATGCGCGCTGAAAGCCGCGCAACAGCGTGGGCAGGAACTGTCAGCGGCCAACGACTGAGTGGATCAGGTCCCTTTTCCAGCGGAAAGGGGATCCTGCCCAAGCAGGTGATCGACCGCAGCCTGTGCATGCAACGCGGTGGTGTCGAACAGTGGCACGCTGGCATCGTCGGCACCCACCAGCAGCATGATCTCCGTGCAGCCCAGGATGATGCCCTGCGCACCGCGCTCCACCAACCGCTGCATCACCCCGCGGTAGGCCTGGCGCGACTCTGGCAGCACCCGGCCCTGCACCAGTTCCTCGTAGATGATCCGATGCACCAGGGCACGGTCTGCTGCATCCGGGACCAGCACGTCCAGCCCATGCCGCTGCGCCAGCCTGCCTTTGTAGAAGTCGTGCTCCATGGTGAACGCCGTGCCAAGCAGTCCGATGCGCTGTATGCCGGCCGCCTTCGCCGCCATGCCGGTGGGATCGGCGATATGCAGCAGCGGAACGTGGATGGCGGCCTGCACCGTGTCCGCCATGCGATGCATGGTGTTGGTGCAGATGACCAGCGCGCTGGCGCCCGCCGCCTGCAGCCTCCGTGCCACATCGACCATCAGGCGCGTCGCTGCGTCCCAATCGCCAGCATGCTGCAACGCCTCGACCTCCGAGAAATCAAACGACCACAGCAGCACCCGTGCCGAATGGGTACCTCCCAACGCATCGCGCACCTGTTCGTTGATCATCCGGTAGTACTGCGCCGAACTTTCCCAGCTCATGCCACCGATGAGACCCACGATCCTCTGCTCCACCGCCGTTCCCGCTGATAGCCGATGGACACAGCGTAGCGCCACCGGGCATGGCGCGGCCAGATCCGGGCAAGTCCGGCTGCAGGCCGCCCGCTAGAATGCAACGATGAAAATGAACTCCCTGATCCCGGCCGCTGCCCTGGCCCTGGCGCTTACCCTCGTTTCCACCAATGCCCTGGCCTGGGGCGCACAGGGCCACCGCCTGGTAGGGCGCATCGCCGAGTCCCGCCTCACCCCGGCAGCGCGTGCCGAAGTCGATGAACTGCTGGCAGGCGAAGCCGACCCGACCCTGCCCGGCGTCGCAGCATGGGCCGACCAACTGCGCGCGCATGACCGCGACCTCGGTCGCCGCTCGGCCCGTTGGCATTACGTCAACATCGCCGAGGACGATTGCCGCTACCTGGCACCCAGGCACTGCCCCGATGGCAACTGCGTCGTCGAGGCGCTGAAGGCACAGACCCTGATCCTGTCCGACAGCAAGCGCAGCAATGCAGAGCGCGCGCAGGCGCTGAAGTTCGTCGTCCATCTTGTCGGCGACATCCACCAGCCCATGCATGCCGGTTACGGGCACGACAAGGGCGGCAATGATTTCCAGCTGCAGTTCAACGACCGCGGCAGCAACCTGCACTCCCTGTGGGACAGCGGCCTGCTCAATACCCGCAAGCTGGATGACGATGGCTACGTGGCGGTGTTGCAGGCCCTGCCCAAGCCCAGCCTGCCACGCCGCGTGGACCTGCGCCATGACGCGGCGGCATGGGCCGAGGCCAGCTGCCGCATCGCCGTTGAACAAGGTGTTTACCCCGCTTCACGTAAGCTCGGCGACGAGTACACCGCCCGTTATCGCCCCGTGGCCGAAGGCGAACTGCGCATCGCCGGTGAGCGCCTGGCACAGGTCCTGAACAGCGCGCTCGGCCACCGCTGAGGAGCCCTGCCATGCCCATCCAGGTCAAGTCGTTCTTTCACCCCGACAGCAGCACGTTCAGCTACGTGGTGCACGACCCTGCCAGCGGCCAGGCCGCGCTGATCGACGCCGTGCTGGACTACGACCCGGATACCGACGCGACCAGCGAAACGCCACTGCGTCCGCTGCTGGAACATGTGCAGGCCAACGGACTGGAGGTGCAGTGGCTGCTGGAGACCCATGCCCACGCCGACCACGTGTCGGCGGGGCGTCGGTTGAAACGACAGTTCCCCCGCGCCCGGCTGGGAATCGGTGATGGCATCGGCGCGGTCCAGGCCACCTTCGCGCCGCGCTACGCACTGGACCTGCCGCTGGCACGGAACCCGTTCGACCACCTGTTCGCCGACGGCGAGGCCTTTGCGTTGGGGGAACTGCGGGGCCGGGTCATCGCCGTTCCCGGCCACACCAGCGACAGCATCGCCTACCTGATCGACGATGCATTGTTCCCGGGCGATTCGTTGTTCATGCCCGACGGCGGCACCGCCCGCTGCGATTTTCCCGGTGGCGATGCAGCGCTGCTGTACCGTTCCATCCAGCGCCTGCTAGCGTTGCCGGAGGACACCCGCGTATTCGTCTGCCACGACTACGGCCCGGGCGGTCGCGACATCGCCAACGAAACCACCATCGGCGCACAGCGTGCGCACAACATCCATGTGCACGATGGGGTAGACGAAGCCGCGTTCGTCGCCATGCGCCAGGCACGCGATGCCACCCTGCCCGAACCAAAGCTGATGCAGGCCGCCGTGAAAGCAAACATCCAGGGCGGCGCCTGAAAAGAGGGGACGGAGGGGATCAAGTCGTCTTTGGCTATCATTGCGGCCAAAGACGACTTGATCCCCTCCGTCCCCTTTTCATTCTTTCTTTCGGACGTACTGGCGGCCCTGCACGATCTCGAAGGTGAAGGCGTACAACAGGCTGACCGGCACCGGTTCCACGTGTTCGGCACCGTTGCAGTCACCCGGGTCTGCAACGGGCACGCCTGCGGCGAAATGGCATACGGCGGCCGGTGTGAACTCCCATTTCGCCACGGCTTCCTGCGCGGCCTGCAGCAGCATGGTGTTCTCAGCGGCAAGTCCGGCCTTGCATTCGTCACGATTGGACAAGGGCAGGCTGCGTTCGACTGCGCCGGTGGCGTCGACCACCACCTGCAGGCAGACCATGGTCGGCGCAAGATTGCGACGCGGATCGCGCGCGCCCACCACCGGCGGTGGCGCGGTATGCAACTGCGGCATCCGATAGCCCTCGCTGGGACGCAGCTGGTAGGGCTCGATGGCGCCGGCACCCGCACCGGAACCTACCTGCAACTGCCGGTGCTCGACCTGCTCGTCCCGCGTATCGATCGCCGTCAAGCGGTCATGCCCAGCGCACCCAGCCAGGAACGCCACCATCAACGGCAGCGCTGCCGCACGCTTCAAGGGGCCGGCTCCGTCTCATCCATCGCGAAGGTGATCGGAATGCGCAGCGCAGACGCTACCGGTCTGCCGTCCTTGATGGCAGCCTGGTAGGTCCACTGCCTGGCCGCGGCGATGGAGACGTCGTCGAAGACGCCCGGGTTGCTGGCCTTCAGTACACGCACATCGCCCACCTGCCCATCTGCGCCTATGTCCACGCGCAGTACCACCTCACCGGTCTGGCTCTGTTCGAACGCCGCCTTCGGGTAGTGCGGTGGCGGCATCTTCAACGCCTGCGCCTGCCGGTCGCCGGCAACAGGGGACGCATCGGCGGACGCCGGCAGGGGAGCGACATCGATGCCGGAGGGCAACGCCTGCCCCGTCTGGCTGGCCCATGCAACGCCTCCTACCGCCACGCACAGTCCGGCCACCAGCACCTGGCCGGACAACCAGGGCAACCGCTTCCGCTTCGACTGACCCAACATCATGATGCGCTCCTTCAACAAGGGCTGGCAGCGCCAATGGCAGGCCATCGGTGCCGCCGGATGGACCAGCTGCGCCTTCAACAGGGCAGTGGCATAAAGACCGCGCAGCGCCGGTCGGATACCCACCGTGCGCGCGTCACAGGCCAGTTCCTGGTCGCGCAGGAAGCAACGGGCCGCCCACGCCAGCAACGGGTGGAACCAGAACACGCAACGCAGCAGCAACAGCCCACCATTGGCAAGATGGTCACCATGACGGCGATGGTTGCGCTCGTGCTGCAGCACCAGTTCCCGCTCGGCGGCGTCGAACTGTGCATCGAACCGTGGTCCGACCACGATGCGTGGCCGCAGCAGGCCCACCAGCGCAGGCAGGCCCGGGTCGCCACTGGCCTGCCAACTGCCATCCTCGCGCGCTCGCAGCGTCCCCATGCCGCGTTCGAACCGGCGCTGGGCACGCCAACTGCGCACCGCCGTGGTGGCCATACCCAGCCCCCATAGCCCGGCCAACGCCATGGGCCAGCCCGATGGCACCATCGTACCGGCGGCCGACAGGCCGGGAACCGCGATGTGGCCGAGGACAGGCAATGCGTCACCCATCGGCAACGTTGGCACAGGCAGGCACAGCGCCAGCAGCACCAGCGGCAGCAACCACCAGCTGCGATAGACCAGTCCCGCGCCGCCCAATGCCAGCAGCAACGGCCGTATCGCTGCCAACAGCACCACGCCGATGCCCAGCCAGATGCTCGCCACCAGCAGTAACTGGAGCAGCCCGCTCACGGTCCTTCTCCCGGCTCGGCCAAGGCCTGGATCAATGCTTTCAACTCGGCGATGTCCTGCGCACTCAACTGGCCGTGTTGGCTGAAGTGCGCTACCAGCGGTGCGACCCGCCCCTCGAACACACGGCCAAGGAAGTCCTGGCTTTGCTCAGCCACCCAGGCCTGACGCTGCAGCAGCGGGTGGTACAGATAGCGTCGACCATCGCGCTCGGCACTTATCGCACCTTTGGTCAGCAACCGGTTGAGCAGCGTCTTGATGGTCGCCTCCGCCCAGTTGCGGCCCGCCAGTGCGGCCACTACCTCTTCCGCGCTGCGGGGTGCCTGACCCCACAGCACGTCCATCACCACCGCTTCGGCTTCACTGATCTGGATCATCGTTTACATCCGTAATCGAGTGATTGCGATTACGCTCGTAATCGAGACCGATGTCAAGTCCTCGACCTGCGTTTCATCCGTCTTCGCCCAGCATGCAGGTCGATGCCATGCAGGAGCTCCCATGAGATCGCTACATAAGTTGGACCATCCGGTCGAGGACGCGCGTCGCTTCCTCGAACCCGGGCCCATCATCCTGGTCAGCACGGCCGCGCATGGCCAGCGCAACATCATGACGATGGGCTGGCACATGGTGATGGGCTTTTCTCCCTCGCTGGTCGCCACCTATATATGGAACGAGAACCACAGCTTCAGCCTGGCCCGCGACAGCCGCGAGTGCGTGATCAACGTGCCTGGCGTGGAACTGCTGGACACCGTGGTGGACATCGGCAACTGCAGTGGACGCGACGTGGACAAGTTCGACCGGTTTTCCCTGGATGCAGTCCCTGCCGGGAAGGTCGGCGCACCGCTGGTCGGCCAATGCCATTCCAGCTTCGAGTGCCGCCTGCATGACGGCAGCCAGGTGGTTTCGAACAATCTGTTCATCTGGGAAATCGTCAAGGCCCATGTTGCGCCGCGGCCGAAACTGCCGCGCACCGTGCATTACCGCGGCGATGGACAGTTCATGGTCGCCGGCGCCGAAGTCTCGCGTCGACGGCGATTCAAGCCCGACATGCTGTAATGCCGTCATATCCATTGCAGGACCACGCCGCATGACCGACCACCTGACTGACCTGGATGGCGCCGTCGACTGGCTGCTGGCGCGGGTAGACGGGCAGCTGCGCATCGGTGCGCCACTGGCGCTGGGCAAGCCACATCGCCTGCTCAATGCCCTCTACCAGCGCATCGAGGGTGACCCTTCCCGTCCCTTGCAGATATACACCGCGCTTTCGTTGAATCCGCCAGTCGCACGTGGCGAAGGCCTGGAAGCCCGCTTCATGGCACCGTTCGCCGAGCGCCATTTCGGCGCCGGCTTCCAGCGCCTGGCCTATGCCGATGCGATGGCGCGCGATGCGTTGCCAGCGCATGTCCAGGTAGAAGAATTCTACATGCAGTCGGGCGCACTGCTGGGCTCGCGACAGGCACAGGCCAGCTATACCAGCCTCAACTACACCCATGCCGCCGACGCGGTCGCGCAACGCGTGCCGTGCGCCATCGTGCAGAAGGTCGCACGCCGCGAAGGCAGCTCGCTGCTCTCGCTCTCCTGCAACAACGACATCACCCAGGACACCCTGGATGCGATGGCTGCACGCGGCCTGTCACGTCCATTGATGATCGCCGAAGTGGACCCGCAACTCCCCTGGCTGGGGGGTGCGGCAGCGGTGGAAGAACGCTTCTTCGACCTGGTCGTCAGCCCTGCCGGCCCCTACCCGGCGTTGTTCGGCCTGCCGCGACAACCCGTCGGCGATGCCGACCATGCGATCGGGCTGTATGCCAGCACGCTGGTGCGCGACGGCGGCACGCTGCAGATCGGCATCGGCACGCTGGCCGACGCACTCAGTCATGCACTGGTGCTGCGGCATACCGACAACGCCCTCTACCGGCGCGTGCTGCATGCACTGGACCCGCAACTGGCCCAGCACCCGCTGGTAGCGGAAATCGGCGGGCTTGGACCGTTCGAAGAGGGCCTGTACGGCTGCAGCGAAATGCTCAACGAAGGCTTCCGCAAACTGGTGCAATGCGGGGTGATCAAGCGCAAGGTGCACGATGACCTGGCACTGATGAAGCGACTGGACAACGGCAGCGCCTACACCGCCGACCATGCCACCCTGGCCGCCGAAGGCGAATGCCTGCACGGCGCGTTCTACCTGGGCTCGCCGGAGTTCTACGAGTGGCTGCGTACGCTGCCGGACGAGGAGCGTCGCGCCATCGGCATGCGTCGCATCAGCGAAATCAACCAGCTGTACGGTGGCAACGAAGAGCTGGAGCGCCTGCAACGCCGGCACGCCCGCTTCTTCAATTCCTGCATGATGGCCACCGCACTGGGTGCCGCGGTGTCGGATGCGCTGGAAGATGGCCGGGTGGTTTCCGGCGTGGGTGGCCAGTACAACTTCGTGGCGATGGCGCATGCGCTGCCGGGCGCGCGCAGCGTGCTGCTGTTCCGCGCGGCGCGCGACGATGGCGGCCAACGCCAGAGCAACGTCCGCTGGAACTACGGCCATACGACGATCCCGCGCCACCTGCGCGACGTGTACCTCAACGAATACGGCATCGCCGACCTGCGGGGAATGACCGACGCCGACTGCGTGCTGGCCATGCTGGGAATCACCGAAGCGCCTTTCCAGCAGTCCCTGCTGGAACAGGCGACGTCGGCGCGCAAGGTTCCTGCCGATACGCGGCCGGACCCACGTGCAGCACGCGCGACTCCCCAGGCGCTTGCCGCGGCGCTGGCCGGGTTCCGTGCCGATGGCACGCTGCCGGATTATCCCCTGGGCAGTGATTTCACCGAGGTTGAACAGGTACTGCTGAAGGCGCTGGGCTGGTTGAAAGCGAATACGCAGACCCGGAACAGCACGCTGCGCACGGCGTGGGCAGCACTGAAGCAGCCTGCCGGCGATGGCGACGCGGTGTACCTGCAGCGGATGGGGCTGGAAGCACCGAAAGGCGTCGGCGAACGGCTCAACGCCCGCCTGCTGCGGCTGGCATTGGCGCGCACAGCCTGAGCAGCGGGGCCTTGCCCCGCTGTACCACGCCATGCCGGCCGCTCAGTTGCAGCTGGACCGACCGGTCTTATGGTTGATCGCCCCCTTTGAGATCAACAGCTCGGCAACATCGGTGAATCCACCTTCGCACGCACCGCTGAGCGGGCTTTCATCAATCTTCGGATGGTCATTGATCGCCACCACATTCACGTCTGGGGCGAACTGCAGGATGTACTTCACGGTTGCCAGGCGCCCATCCACCGCAGCCACCATGAACAAGGTTTCCTGGTCGCTTTCACGGGCATCCCAATCCGTTTCATCCTTCAACAGGGCATGCAGGTATTTGACGACATCGACGTTTCCGCCCATCACGGCGGACTTGAGCGCGTTGTAGACATCGGCCCTGTCCGTGGCACGGATGTCCGCCCCCTGCTCGACCAGATACTGCACGATGTCCATATAGCCGATGAAGGCAGCCCAGCCGAGCGCGGTCTGTCCGAGCGAAGCTTCGTCCTTGGCTTCCAGATCCTGGCCAGCCCGCACCCTGCGCTCTACTTCGGCCAGGTTGCCCTGTTTGACGGCATCGAACCAGGCCGCATCCGGACCAACCGATGCCCGGTCGTAGAAGTTCCGGTGAGCAAGCAGCCCGGGATTGGATATCTGCCGCATCGTTTCAAGGCCATAGCGGAACCTGGAGAGATCGGCCTGTGCACCGTCCTCCTGGCCCTGTGCGCCGAAGCTGCCCAGCGCCACCAGCATGGCAATCATGACCCCGGTTTTCGTCTTGGTTTTCATGCCACCAGAATCGCATGTCCCGGCGTGCTGGAAACCTCGTGCGCGGGAACGGATCATTCCGGCGGTATCGCCTGAAAATCAGCTACATACGATGGCCTCGCACGCGTCCCTGGATAGCCGCGGGAAAAGAAAAGGCCGGCTTGCGCCGGCCTTCTCCGCAGCATGCGACAGTCGCCGTTACAGCGCCTTCGCCGCCTCCACCACGTGCGTGGTGGTGATGTTGAAGTGCTTGTACAACGCACTGGCCGGTGCCGACGCGCCGAAGGTATCGATGCCGATAACCGCACCATCCAGGCCGACGAACTGGCCCCAGAAACCGGTGACACCGGCTTCCACTGCAACGCGCTTGCGCACGGCCTTCGGCAGCACCGCTTCACGGTAAGCCGTATCCTGGCGCAGGAACACATCGGTGGATGGCATCGACACCACGCGGGTCTTCAGGCCAGCGGCGTCCAGTTGCACCTTGGCTTCAGTCGCCAGCGAGACTTCCGAGCCCGTGGCGATCAGGATCACATCCGGATTGCCGCCCTCGGCGTCGGCCAGTACGTAGCCGCCACGTTCGATCTGCGCGATCTGGGCGGCACTGCGCGGCTGGTGCGGCAGGTTCTGGCGGCTGAATACCAGGCAGCTCGGACCATCCTGGCGGGTGATCGCCGCCTTCCAGCTGACTGCCGACTCCACTGCGTCGCACGGACGCCAGACATCGTTGTTCGGGATGTAGCGCAGCGAGGCCAGGTGCTCCACCGGCTGGTGGGTCGGGCCATCTTCGCCCAGGCCGATCGAATCGTGCGTATAGACGTGGATGGCATGTGCCGGGATCAGCGCACTCATGCGTACGCCGTTGCGCGCGTAATCGCTGAATACCAGGAAGGTCGCATCGAACGGCAGGAATCCGCCATGCAGGGCCAGGCCGTTGGCGATCGCGGTCATGCCGAACTCGCGCACACCGTAATACACATAGTTGGCATTGGCGTCGTCGGTGGCCACCGACTTGCTGCCTTTCCACAGGGTCAGGTTGGAATGCGCCAGGTCAGCCGATCCACCGACCAGTTCCGGCAACAGCGGGGCGAACGCTTCAATGGCCAGCTGCGAGGCCTTGCGCGAGGCAATGGTCGGGCCTTCCGCTGCCACCTGGGCGACGTAGGCATCGGCCTTGGCGATGAAATCAGCCGGCAGCTCGCCATGCGAACGACGGGTCAGCTCTTCGGCCTGCTGCGGATACTGCGCGGCATACTTGTCGAACTGCTGTTCCCACTCGGCCTGGCGCAGCGTGCCGGTACCGCCTGCACGCCAGCCAGCGTAGATCTCTTCCGGAATTTCGAACGGGGCGTACGGCCAGTCCAATGCCTTGCGGGTGGCTTCCAGTTCATCCTTGCCCAGCGCGGCGCCGTGGCTGGATTCCTTGCCTGCCTTGTTCGGCGAACCGAAACCGATGGTGGTGCGGCAACAGATCAGGGTTGGCCTGTCGGACTGCGACAGCGCCGCGTCGATGCCTGCCTTGATGCTTTCCGGATCATGGCCATCCACGTCACGCACCACGTTCCAGCCATACGCTTCGAAGCGCTCGGGTGTGTTGTCGGTGAACCAGCCGGCGGTGTTGCCGTCGATGGAGATGTGGTTGTTGTCCCAGAAGCAGACCAGCTTGTGCAGGCCCCAGGTACCGGCCAGCGAAGCCGCTTCATGCGACACACCTTCCATCAGGCAGCCATCGCCCATGAACACCCAGGTGCGGTGGTCGACGATTTCCAGCTCAGGGCGATTGAAGCGCTGTGCAAGCAGCTTCTCTGCCAGGGCGAAACCAACGGCATTGGCGAAACCCTGGCCCAGCGGTCCGGTGGTGGTTTCGACACCAGGCGTCTCGTGGTGCTCGGGGTGGCCAGCGGTCTTGCTGCCCAACTGGCGGAACTGCTTGAGCTGCTCGATCGGCAGGTCGTAGCCGCTCAGGTGCAGCAGTGCGTACTGCAGCATGGAGCCATGGCCATTGGACAACACGAAACGATCGCGGTTGAACCACTGCGGATTGTTCGGATTGTGCCGGTGGTAGTCGTTCCAGAGCACTTCGGCGATGTCGGCCATGCCCATGGGCATGCCGGGGTGGCCGGAGTTTGCGGTTTCAACCGCGTCGGCGGCAAGGAAGCGGATGGCGTTGGCCAACTGGCGGCGGGTAGGCTGCGTCATGAGTTCGGTCGGAATCAGGGAGGCGGCCGCGAACGTGCGGGCGCCCTATTGTAGCGCCGAGCCATGCCCGGCGGGCCCCCATGGCATCGGTCCGGCCAGGGAACGCCGAGCAGGGCCCGGCGCCACGCGACCTGCGACAGCGGTCAGTCCACCCGGCTGGTGCTTGCCGGCACCGCCGGCTCGTCCTTTTCACCCTTGGCCACCAGGGTGGTCAGGGCCAGGTCGCCGGTGACGTTCAGGGCGGTGCGGCACATGTCCAGGAAGTGGTTCACGCCCAGGATCAGGCCGATACCCAGCGGGTTCACGCCGACCATCGCGCAGATCATCGCCACCACCGGCAGCGAACCGGAGGGCACGCCGGCGGTGCCGATGCCGCCCAGGATGCAGACCGCCATCACCATCACCTGCTGGCCGATGCTCAGGTCCACGCCGAAGAACTGGGCCAGGAATATCACCGTGACGCCTTCGAACAGCGCGGTGCCATTCTGGTTGGCGGTGGCCCCCACGGTCAGCACGAAACGCGATACGCGCTGCGGCAGCTTCATCTGGTCGGCCACGCGCAGCGCGGTCGGCAGGGTGGCGTTGCTGGACGCGGTGGAGAAGGCCATCACGGTGGCCTCCTGGGTGTCGCGGAAAAAGCCGATCGGCGAGCGGCCCGACAGCCACACCGCCGTGCCATAGGTCACGATCATGTGCACGCCCAGCGCAAGCACCACCACGCCCACGTATGCGCCCAGGCGGATGATCAGCTCGAAGCCGAACAGCGCGGCGAGGTTGAACATGAAACAGGCGACGGCGTACGGAGCAAGGCGAATGACCAGATTGATCAGGGTCATCGAGATTTCAAACACGCCTTCGATGGCGCGGCGCAGCGGGGCAACCTTCTCATCGTCGGTCAGCACCATGCCGATACCGAACATCAGGGCGAAGAACATCAACGACAGGATGGCGCCATTGTCAGATGCAGCCTGCAGCACATTGCTCGGCACGATCGACAGCAGCATGTCCACCCCCTTGGGGCTGCCATGGATGCCGGCGACGATCTCCTTGCTGCGTTCGGCGTTCTCCGACAGCATCTGCGCGGCCACCTGCGGGTCCACGCCGGCACCGGGCTTGAGCACGTTCACCAGTACCAGGCCGATGGCCACGGCGATGCCCGACAGCAGCACGGTGTAGGCCAGCGTCTTCCAGCCGATACGGCCAAGGGCGCGGATATCGCCCATTTCCGACACGCCCATGACCAGCGCCGAGAAGATCAGCGGCACGATCAGCATGAAAATCAGGTTGAGGAACAGACCCGACGCCGGCGTGGTGACGTAATGCATCAGCCACTTGGCCACGTCCATCAATCCGGGCATCTGCCCGCCCAATGCATGTACCGCAAGGCCCGCCAGCAGGCCGATGGCAAAGCCGATGCCCATTTTCCAGTGCAGTGGCATCTTCTTCTTCGCGGGGCTGGCTGCTGTCATCGGGTCGATTTCCTCACAAGTGAACGTAACTTTAGCAAAGCGCCCTCGCCATCCTGCTGCTTTGTTCAGCCGCGCGGATACAGGGGGGGCAGGTCAGTCTGCGCGATTTTTGCCTGTGCCGACCAGTGCGGTCCGTCACGGAAGGCCTCCCTCACCTGTCGGCGGACGGCAGGCAGCTCGCCCTCGCCTGCCCAGCGTGCCCTCTGCAGCGCCAGCAGCGCCTCACGCTGGCGCGCGTCGTCCAGCCTGGTGACGACCTGTTCCAATCGCGATACGCCCGCCATCGCGCATAGCAGCGTGGTCACCTCGGCCAGGCCGTCGGTGTCCAGCGCACGCCGCAGCTCCGCCGTGCCTGGCCGCGCTGCGGCAGGGTCTGTGGCGCCGGGCGCCGTCGCATCTGCCGGCCTGCCACGTCCGCGTCGCCAGCCCCACCACAGGGTCAGCAGCCACAACAGCAGCAGGCCAACGACCAATGCGGTCCACGGCCACGTCCGCACGGAAGAACCGTCCTGCGGAAGCGGGAGGGCGATCGTGGCGCCATCGCCGTCGCTGCCAGGCAACGCGGCGTCGGTCTGCAGCGCCTGCACCGGCGGCGCGGCGCCCGGACTGCCGCCCCTTGCCGCAGCCACGGCCAGGCTGAGATCCGGCAGGCGACTGCTGCGTACCTGCCCGCTGCCCACGTCCCACCAGCGCATCTGGATACCGGCAACCTGCAGCGTGCCTGCCGCGCGCGGCACGATGGAATAGCGCCGGGTGATCTTCAAGCGGGGAGATCCACCACTGAAGGTTTCGTCGTACTGCGCCGGCTCTGCGAACACCTGCGCCTCGCTGCCCAGGTCGGGAACCGGAAGCTCGGTGAACTGTGCACGGGTGGCTCCCATGGCAATCGCTTCCACTTCCAGCGTCGCGGCTTCGCCACTGCGCGCGCGCTCGGGAGCCAGCGTGTAGCGCAGGCGCAGGTCATGCAGGGGCAGCCATGGCTGCGGTGCGTTGGCTGGCTGCGCCTGCACCTGCAGTACCTGCTCGGCTGCGGCGGCGCGCATGCGGCCATCGCCTCCACCACCGAAGAAGTCCTCGAAGAAGCTGCCGGCAGTGCGACCATCGAAACGCGCACCCGGCAGCCGCAGGGGGCCGCTGCGTTCGGGAATCAACAGGTAACGGCGCTCGGCGACATTGTAACGGCGGCCATTGATCTCACGGACGTCGGTGCGGTCCTGCCCGACCACCTGCAGCGAAGCCCCTTCCGGCGTATCCAGCACCAGCGTGCCAGAGGCCAGCTGCGCGGCGTAGAACAGCCGCACCACGATACCCACGCTCTGCTGCACGTAGGGGCTGTCATCATCCACCTCGGTTTCGATGAAGGCTGCTGCGCTGCCATCGTTGCGGGCCGGCGTGGCTGCACTGACCTGCAGTTGCAGTGCGGGGGTGCGCGCCGTGCCCAGTTGCAGGGGGGGCACGACCAGGGTCCCGCTACGCCGTGGCGACAATGCGATGCCATGCAGGGTGCGCGCCTGCATGCGGCCATTGCTCCATTCCACCTGGCGGCTGCGGGTCTGGCCGCTGAGCACGAAATCCGCGCGCAGCGGGGCGAAATCAGGCGCGGCATCGCTGTCGGTCTGGATGTTCAGGGTGACCGTGCCGCCCATGTCCACCTGTGCACGATCCAGCCAAGCGCGGGTCTGTGCAAGCAACGGCGATGGCAGGCACAACAGCAGTGCGCAGAACCACGGCAGCAGCCCTGCAATGAATGAGGGTGAGGCGCGGCGTGTCATCTTCCTTCCCGTTTCCTGCGTTGGTTTTCCAGTTGGAACTTGGCGCGCAGCAGGTCGCCGGGCTCGTCAGGGACGCGACGCATCCACGCCTCGACTGCCTGTTGCTGCTCACGCTGCTGCGGCGTGCGGCCATCACTGCGCTGCGCCGGCAGTCCGTCCGACCCGGCCCCCTCTTCCTGCATGGCCTGCTGCATGCGTTGGCGCTGCTCGGCATCGGCACGTGCCTGTGCCTGTGGGTCCGCAGGGGGCTTCGACGGTGGCTGGCCCTTCTGGTCGCCCTGGTCGCCCTGGTCGCCCTGCTGGTCCTGCGAAGGCGGCGGCGCAGCGTGGGAGGAAGATGGCTGCGATTGCTGTTGCGCAGGCGGCTGTCCCTGTCCGGCCGGCGACTGTCCGTCCCCATCCTGCGAAGGCGGGGCCTGGCCATCGTTCGGTGCCGGCGGTGGCTTGCGCTTGCGTGCGGCGTCCACCACGGCCCGATTGGCAACCGCATCCGGCATGCCCGGGCGTTGGCCCAATGCATGGTCATAGGCCTGGATCGCACCGTCCAGATCGCCCTGGCGCGCACGCGCATTGGCCAGGTTGTACCAGCCTTCAGCGCTGTCCACGCCCTCGAACGCACTGGCCGCGGCAGCGAAATCACCCGCGTGGTATGCCTGCACGCCCTGTTCCAGGCGCTGTTGTCTACGCTGGTCCGCGCGCAGCCAGGGCGTGCCTGCATCCGTCCCGGCATCCGCAGGCGGGTTGGGGCTGGCCTGCACCTGCACCGGCTGCAGCGCGGCCATGCCAACCACCAGCAGCGCCGAAAGCACCACGGCACGACGACGGAAAGCGAGCAGCGCCAGCAGCATCAACGGTGGCACCAGCCAGTAACCCTGGTCCAGCCAATGACGAACGCCATCGCGTACCTGCGCACCGGCCGACGCATCGGCACCATGCAGGTCCAGCGCATGCAGGTCACTGACATCACTGGCCAGCCGCCGGTAGCGTCCACCGCCGGCTGATGCCAACCGTCGCAGGCTGGCTTCATCCAGCGCGGCGTTGCCGATCTGCCCACGCCCATCGCGATACGCGGCCCCGGCCGGGGTTCCCAACCCCAGCACGGATACCCGCACGCCCTGTCCCCGCGCCTGGCCAGCCGCTTCGATCGCCGCTGCGTCGGCGTGATCGGTGAGCAGCAGGATCGCACCACCCCGCATGCCACTGCGCTGCAGCAGCTGCGTCGCCCAGTCCAGCGCGCGGTCGGTGCGCTGGCCATCGGACGGCATCACCTGCGGCGCCAGGGCATCCAGGTACAGCGCGACGTTGGCCATGTCATCGGTCAACGGCGCCACGGTATACGCATCGTCGGCATACACCACCAGCGCCAGCTGTCCGCCTTCGCGTTGCTGCAGCAGGCTGGCCAGCTTGGCGCGTGCCTGCAGCAGCCGCGACGGCGGCAGGTCGGTGGCGGTGATGCGCGTGGACAGGTCCAGCACCACCACCAGTGGCGACTGCGGCTGCTGCAGGGGCTGCGCCTGCTGCGTCCAGCCGGGTCCAGCCAACGCCAGCACGGCCAACGCCCAACCCACCCACACTGCCCAGGGCCAGCGCCGCGCACCCTGCGTGCCGGTCACCAGCAGGTGCGGCAGCAGGTGCGCATCGACCGCCTGCTGCCAGCGCCGCGCGTCACGGCCGCGGCGCCACGCCCACCATGCGATCACCGGCAGCGCCAGCAGTGCCCACAACAGCTCTGGCCGCGCCCAGTGCAACGTGGGAATGAAGCCGACGCTCATCGTTGCCGTCCCCGCCACAGCCATGCCAGCGCGCCCAGCAACATCGCCAGCGCCAACGGCCGGTAATAGATTTCTTCGCGTGGGCGCAGCGCGGGGCCTTCCGCATCTACCGGCTCCAGGCGGTCCAGCTCTGCATAGATGCCGGCCAGTTCACGGGTGTCGCGGGCGCGGAAGAAACGCCCCCCGGTGGATTCGGCGATCTTCCGCAAGGTGGCTTCATCAACGGGATCCTGCGCCTGGCCCAGGTCGATGCCGAACAGCTTCATTCCGCCATCGCCACCAAACGCCACGGTGTAGATGCGCACCTGCTCGGTGGCGGCCAGCTCTGCCGCGCGCAGCGGCGCCAGTACGCCCGCATTGCTGACCCCGTCAGTGAGCAGGATCAGTACACGCTGCCCTTGCGGCTGCCCACGCAATCGCTTCACTGCCAGTGCGATGGCATCGCCGATGGCGGTTTCGCGACCGGCCAGGCCGACCACGGCATCACCCAGCTGTTCGCGTACGCTGGCCAAGTCGGCGGTGATGGGCGTCAGTGAGTAGGCACGGTCACCGAACACCAGCAGCCCAACGCGGTCACCGGCACGGCGGTCCAGGAAGTCGGCCAGCACGGCCTTGGCGGCAGTCAGGCGTTCGACCACCTGGTCGCCGAGCACCATGTCCGGCTCGCCCATGCTGCCGGAAACATCCATCGCCAGCATCAACTGGCGCGCCTGGGTTGGCGGGCTGACCGCCTCACCCAGCAGTTGCGGTCGCGCTACCGCCACGCACAGGCAACACCAAGCCAGCCACAACAGCACCCGGTGCAACCGCGCACCGCCGGCATCGGCTTCGCCAGCGATGTCCTGCAGCAGTTGGGCCGGCCATGGAACACGCAATGCAGCGTCCGCTGCAGCCGCGCGCTGCGGCCACCACCGCATCAGCCACGGCAACGGCAACGCCAGCAGTGCCCACGGCCACGCAAGCAACAGGTCCGGCCACGGCCAAGCGGGAAGGATCATCACCCACGCTCCTGCAGCAATGCCAGATAGCGCTTGGCCGCCCAGCGTTCCAACGCAGCCAGTTGCCCGGTATCGATGCGCGGCTGGTAGGCGCCCTCATGCAGCAAGGCACGCTGCGCCGGCGCCAGCTCTCCCTTCGGGTCCAGTGCCTGCAGCCACGCGTCACCCTGCAGCAGTTCGCTGCCCGGCCGCTGTTGGCGTGCGGCGCGCCGCAACAGGATCACCAATGCCGCCAGCCGCGCTGGGCCATCGCCCGCCGCCTGCAGGTCGGCATCGAACCGGCGCAGCCAGGCGCGCTGCCGGCGCCGGCGGCGCCACTGCAACCACAGTGGCACGGCAAGCAGCAGCAACAACCCGGCGGCCAGCAGCCACCAGCCCGGCGCCGGTGGCCACAGGCCGGGTGCCGGCGGCAGATGCACGTCACGCAGCGGCAGCGCCGCGCTCATGTCGGCACCTGCGGCAGGTCCGGTGCCAACCATCCTGCGCTTGGCGCATCGGTGGCGATCACGTGCACTGCCACGCGGCGCGCCGCCAGCAGCCGCTGCAACTGGTCCAAAGGCTGCACGAACCGGTCCTGCCACTGCTCGCGGACCTGTGCGTTGCGCAGGTCCAGGCGCACACGCTGTTGGCCGGCAATGAAATCCAGGGTGTCAGAAGGCGGCTGCAGTTCCAGCGGATCCACCATCAACAGCAGGTCGATCTCATGGTGCTGGGCCAACCCGGCCCATCGTGCGGCCGGGATCGCCTGCGCACGTTGCGGGTCGGCCAGTACCAGCATGCGCGCACCAGGCCGCAGCACCCGCGCCGCCTGCTGCAACGCATGTTCCAGCCCGGCATCTTCTTCGGGCGGGTGCGCGTACCAGCGCGTCAACGCATCCAGCACGCGCAACACACCACGTGTTCCGCTCGCTGGAGGAATGGGTGCCTCCACCACGCTGCCGCGCAGTGCGGCCAGGCGGTCGCCACGCCGCTGCGCCGACCACGCCGCAACGGCGCCGACGCGTGCCGCCTGCACGGACTTGAAGCGGGTGCGGGTACCGAAGTACAGCGCCGGGTCGGTATCGGCAACGATCAGGCTGACCCGTTCGCGCTCGGCCTGGAACAGTTTGGTATGCGCGCGCCCGCTGCGCGCAGTGACCCGCCAGTCGATGTGGCGTGCGTCGTCGCCGGCAACGTACTCGCGCGACTCGGCATACTCCATGCCGCGTCCACGCAGCGCCGACGGCGCTTGCCCGGCATGGCCGACACGCCCCCGTCGTGGTGCGGGCGGACGCACGGCACTGCCGCGCAGCGCGACCAGCTCGGCCAGGCTTGGCACCAGGCCATCACCGTGCACGGCCTGGGAAGGATCAGTGGCCTGCATGATGCTCAGGGCGCCGGGACGCGGGCCAGCAGTTCCTGCACCAGCCGCTCACCGTCCCAACCTTCGGCCACGGCCTCGTAGCTGGGCAGCACGCGGTGGCGCAGCACATCGCCAGCCACTGCTCGGACATCATCGGGGGTGACGAAATCGCGCCCCGCCAACCAGGCCCGCGCCCGCGCGCAACGTTCCAGGGCGATCGAGCCACGCGGGCTTGCGCCCCACGCGATGCGTCGCGCCAGCGCTGCGTCGTAGCGCGCCGGTTCGCGCGAGGCCAGCACCAGTTCGACCAGGTAGCGCTCCAGGGTCGGCGCGAGGTGCAGGTCGAGTACCGCCCGACGTGCTTCGTAAACGTCCTGCAGCGGCATGCGCCGGGGCGGCGCCGGGGCAGCATCCAGCGCGCCGCGCGCACGTTCACGCGCCAGCCGCAGGATCTCGGTTTCCGCGCCCTCGTCCGGATAGCCGATGCGCACGTACATCAGGAAGCGGTCCAGCTGCGCTTCCGGCAGCGGGAAGGTTCCTTCCTGTTCGATCGGGTTCTGCGTGGCCATGACCAGGAACAGCGGCGGCAGCGGATAGGTATGGCGGCCCACGGTGACCTGGCGCTCGCCCATCGCTTCCAGCAGTGCGGACTGCACCTTGGCCGGGGCACGGTTGATTTCGTCGGCCAGCAGGATGGGATGGAAGATCGGCCCGGGGACGAACTCGAAGCGGCCTTCCTGCGGACGCCAGATTTCGGTGCCGGTGAGGTCGGCCGGCAGCAGGTCAGGGGTGAACTGCACGCGCGAGAAATCGGCATCCATGCGGCTGGCCAGCGCGCGGATGGCGGTGGTCTTGGCCAGCCCGGGCGCGCCTTCCACCAGCAGATGGCCATCGGCGAGCAAGGCGATCAGCAACCGTTCGACCAGATCGGCCTGGCCGACGATTTCGCTGGAAAGCGCCATGCGCAGGGCTTGGAAGTCATCATGCAACCGCGAAGCAAGGCGGCCAGCGGTGGCATCGGCGGTGGAGACGGCAGGGATCTGATTCATCGCACTTGGACCAGCACCGGTGAATTCCGGTTCCCCATCATCGCAGGCGCGTGCGCCGAGGGGATCAAAAATGCATGAACGAAGCCGGTCGAACGGGTGGAACCCCCTCGCGGCTGGTGGGCTTTCGAGCTGTATCTGGGGTTGCCCGGGCGGGTGGGATATGCGGGGCACGCGTAAATACATCCATGTAGCTCTTCGCGGCTCCTGCCGCTCAAGGCCCCGCATACCCCACCCGCCCGGCCCTCGGACAGTTTCCGGTGGCCGCCAGCCGCGTTGAAAAAAATGGTAGAGCGGGGCCATGCCCCGCTGCCGTTGGCGCGATGCCGGAAACAAGGGCAGCGGGGCATGGCCCCGCTCTACCCATCACCCCGTTCCGCCGGGCATGGCCCGGCGCTACCCGACGCCGCATGGACCTGTCGAAGATGAGGCCGGGCGGCTTGGCGCGAAACAAAGAAAAATCGGTAGAGCGGGGCCATGCCCTGCTGCCGTTCGCGCGATGCCGGAAACAAGGGCAGCGGGGCATGGCCCCGCTCTACCCATCACCCATTACCCCGTTCCGCCGGGCATTGCCCGGCGCTACCCGACGCCGCATGGACCTGTCGAAGGTGGGGCGGGGTGGGTTGGCGGGACCTTGTGAGGCAGGAGCCGAACAGGAGCCCCCATGGATGGGTTCACGGCGTGTCCCGCCA
>NZ_JACGXS010000012.1 GCF_014117215.1 Stenotrophomonas tumulicola
CGCCGCGCCATGCTCGGCGGGCGTGAAGCGCGCGGATGGATTCCGCCGAGCATGGCGCGGCGCTACCCGCACGATCCTGTGATCCACCGAACCGCTTGATCTATCGCGCCATCGGCGCTGCAATAGCCCCCTGTCTATCCCCCTGCGAATCCCCCCACGTGAGCCAGCTGCTGTCGCCCGTCACCTTCGGGCCCCTGACCCTGCCCAACCGCATCGTGATCGCCCCGATGTGCCAGTACTCCGCCGAGAATGGCCAGGCCACCGATTGGCACACCATCCACCTGGGGAGCCTCTCCCAGTCCGGCGCGGGCCTGCTGATCCTGGAAGCCACTGCGGTGGAAGCACGTGGCCGCATCAGCCATGCCGACCTGGGCCTGTGGGATGACGCCACCGAAGCCGCATTGGGCAACGTGCTGGCGTCGGTACGACGCTGGTCGTCGATGCCGATCGGCATCCAGCTCGGCCACGCCGGCCGCAAGGCATCGGTGTCGCGTCCGTGGGAAGGCGGCAAGCAGATTCCGGCCGATGATGAAAACGGCTGGACCCCGGTGGCACCGTCGCCACGTGCGTTCCATGCCGGCAATCCGGCACCGCATGAACTGACTGAGGCCGAGATCGCCGATATCGTGCAGGCATTCGCGGAAAGTGCACGTCGCGCCGAGCGCCTGGGCATCCAGCTGATCGAACTGCACGCCGCGCACGGTTACCTGCTGCACCAGTTCCTGTCGCCGCTGAGCAACCAGCGAACCGACGGCTATGGTGGTGCGTTGCCGAACCGCCTGCGCCTGTTGATCGAGGTCTACGACGCGGTGCGTGCCGCAGTGTCGCCGAAGATCGCAGTGGGCGTGCGTATCTCGGCCAGCGACTGGGTGCCGGGTGGCTGGGACATCACCCAGACCGAAACCGTGGCGTTGATCCTGGAATCGCGCGGCTGCAATTTCCTGCACGTCTCCAGCGGCGGGCTGGACGAGCGGCAGAAGATCGACATCGGCCCGGGTTACCAGGTGCCGTTCGCCGCTGCGATCAAGGCCAAGGTACGCATGCCGGTCATCGCCGTGGGCCTGATCACCGAGCCCGACCAGGCCGAATCGATCCTGCGCCATAACCACGCCGATGCCGTCGCGCTGGCCCGCGGCATCCTCTATGACCCGCGTTGGCCGTGGCATGCTGCCGCTGCACTGGGTGACAGCGTGACGCCGGCGCCGCAGTACCTGCGCTGTGAACCGCGCGAGGCGCGCGGTGTGTTTGAGGCGCGCTGAGCCACGCTTTGCGCTGATGCGCTTGGTGGGTGGCGACCGTTGGTCGTAACGCTCCTGCAAAAACACAGATTTCCTCATGGACGCAATCAGTCACCCCCGCGCAGGATGTTCGGGCTGGTGCCGGTTGCGCCAGCCGGGATAGCAGTCCCGACGATGTCCAGATCCTCTCTGTTCGTGCCCGCTGGGCACGGCGGAGAATGCACTGCCTTGCCGGTTCCATGGCGGGCGGTGTGTGGGGATCACTGATCCGCCGGTTGAAGTGGATCTAGACATGCCGGTACTGCTACCCGCACCGTCCGCCACCTTGCGCCAAGGCGCAGGTGGCCTCTCACGATGCGAGGTCATCGATGCTCGAGAACGTCCTGACAGCTCCCACGCCTTCCACGTCACCTTCCCACCGAGGCGGACGTGCCGTGGTACATAAAACCACCCTGGAGCTTCTGGAAGTGGCCGCGCGCTTCCAGCATCCCGCCGCCGTGGCCGCCTTGCTGGAAGCCTGCATCATCGAAAGCGACGGTGACGCGGTGCTCATCGCCAAGGCATTGGGCGCCGTCGTACATGCACAGGGTATGCGCGATTTCTCCGAGCGCAGTGGCATGTCCTGCCGGTTGCTGCGACGCGAACTGAGCGGCCGGCGCTCGCCGCAGTTCGCCACCATCCTGCAGGTGGCGCGCACGCTGGGCATCACCCTGCACGTAAGCGCGGCTTGAACAAGTGTAGCCGGGGCCTGGCCGGCAGCTCCGAGACATCAGACCGCCTGCGGCTTCCATGCCACCGGCAACCCCGCCTGCAGGTGCTCGAACAGAACGCGGATACGGGCGGTGAAATCGCGGCGATCGCTCAGGCAGAAGAACATTTCCATCGGCTCGGGTATCCAGCGTGGATCATCGGCCAGCACCGTCTGCAGCCGGCCATCACGCAGGTAGGGCTCGGCGACGAACGCGGCCAGCCGGGTGATGCCGCCGCCGGCAGCGGCCAGTTCGGCCAGTGCATCGATGTCATCGCAGACCATCCCGGGCTGCATCGTGGCTTCCACGCGTCCCTGCTCGCCAAGCAGGCCCCAGCGCAGTGGGCGGCCATCGGCAGGGAAGCGGAACAGCAGGGCGCGGTGATCGGCCAGCTGCTCCGGCGACGTCGGCGTGCCGTTCTGTTCCAGATAGGACGGCGCGGCGCAGAACACAAACGGGATGCGGGCCAGCGGCTTTGCCACCAGCCCATCCTGTAGCTGCGCACCGATGCGGATGCTGACGTCCACGGACTCTTCGGCATGCCGCACCGCACGGTCGGACAAGCGCAGTTCCACCTGCAGCCGGGGATGCCGCCGCTGCAGCGCCGGCAGCATCGGCGCCAGCACGTGGCGGCCGAATGCGCGGCTGCAGGCGATGCGCAGCGGGCCGGCCGGTTCGACATCGCCGCTGCTGACCGCTGCCTGTGCGCCAGCCAGGTCGGCTTCGATGTGCTGCACCTTGGTCAGGTACAGCGCACCGGCTTCGCTGAGTGAAAGCGAGCGGGTACTGCGGTTGAACAGGCGCACGCCCAGGTGCGCCTCCAGCCGTGTGATGTTCTGGCCGACGGCGGTGGCGCTGATACCAAGCGTGCGTGCGGCACCGGCGATGCTGCCGGTCTCGGCGGTGCGGGTGAAAGTGCGGATGAGCTGGAGCAGGTTCATGGACCCCACAGCGTGCCACGACCACGGCCAAAGTTCTGCTTCGGACTGCCCCAAGCCCGGTACGGATGCAGCGCGCTGGTGCTTCAGGCATGCTGCCCCGCTGTTCCCGTATGACCCCCACGATGACTGACCACACCTCCACACCTGCCCGACGCGGGTGGAAGTTCGGCCACCGCGCCACGCCCTATGTGTTCGCTTTCTTCATGGCCAGCATCATGGCGATGCTGATGTGCCTGGTGATCACCGCCGCCCATGCCGGTATCGATGAGGCTTACCTGGTCCGCGTGCTGGAAGCCTACCTGCTGGCCATGCCGGTGGCGTTCTGCTGCGTGCTGGTGGTGCGTCCGCTGGTGCTGCGGCTGGTGGCCCTGACAGTACATCCGCCGGGCTGAGGGTAGTGACGGCCGTTGGCCGTCATCCTGGATGCATGCAACGACGGCCAGCGGCCGTCACCACCAGTTGCATCTGAGAGCATTTATTCCGCGGCGCAGCAGGCTGCCCTAGACTTGGCCGGATGCGCCCTGACTCCATCCTCACCCTGTCCTGTCCAGACCGTACCGGCATCGTCTACCGCGTGTCCGGCCTGCTCTATGACCATGGCTGCAACATCCTCGACGCCCAGCAGTATGGCGACGAGGAAAGCGGTCGCTTCTTCCTGCGCGTGCATTTCGACCGTGATGCCAGCCAGCCGCTGGATACCGTGCATGCCGCGATGGTTGCCCTGGGCGAGGGCTTCGGCATGGACTGGCAGCTGCATGACGGGCGTCGCCGTGCGCGCCTGCTGGTGCTGGTCAGCAAACAGGGGCATTGCCTGAACGACCTGTTGTTCCGCGTGCACAGCGGCCAGCTGAAGGTGGACATCGCGGCGGTGGCCTCGAACCATGCCGATTTCGCGCCACTGGCGACCTCCTACGGCATCCCGTTCCACCACCTGCCGGTCAGCGCGGAAACGCGTGCAGTGCAGGAGCAGCAGATCATCGACCTGGTGGAGCGCGAGAAGATCGACCTGGTGGTGCTGGCGCGCTACATGCAGATCCTGTCGCCGACGTTGTGCCGCGCGCTGGCCGGCCGCGCGATCAACATCCACCACAGCTTCCTGCCCAGCTTCAAGGGCGCGCAGCCTTACCACCAGGCGCATGCGCGCGGGGTCAAGATTATCGGTGCCACCGCGCACTACGTGACCGAAGACCTGGACGAGGGCCCGATCATCGAACAGGACGTGGCCCGGGTAGACCATGCGATGACGCCGCGCGAACTGGTGCGGCTGGGCAGCGATACCGAATCGCAGGTACTGGCGCGGGCGGTGCGCCGCCATGTGGAGCATCGGATCCTGCTCAACGGGCACCGCACGGTGGTGTTCCGCTGACGCCGGAAGCAGGTAGCGCCGAGCCATGCTCGGCGAGCGCGGAGCGCGGCCTGTATCGGACATCACGGTGCCGGATGGAATCCGCCGAGCATGGCTCGGCGCTACCACGGCCATGCCACGAGCGCGGTCGGTGCAGGACACCGTCAGATCAGAGTAGCGCCGAGCCATGCTCGGCGAGCGCGGAGCGCGGTCCGTATCGGATATCACGGTGCCGGATGAGATCCGCCGAGCATGGCTCGGCGCTACCACGGCCATGCCACGAGCGCGGCCGGTGCAGGACATCGTCAGATCAGGGTAGCGCCGAGCCATGCTCGGCGAGCGCGGAGCGCGCTCCGTATCGGACATCACGGTGCTGGATGGGATCCGCCGAGCATGGCTCGGCGCTACCACAGCCATGCCACGAGCGCGGTCGGCGCAGGACACCGTCAGATCAGGGTAGCGCCGAGCCATGCTCGGCGAGCGCGGAGCGCGGTCTGTATCGGATATCACGGTGCCGGATGGGATCCGCCGAGCATGGCTCGGCGCTACCAGGGCCATGCCACGAGCGCGGCCGGTGCAGGACAGATCAGAGTAGCGCCGAGCCGTGCTCGGCGAGCGCGGAGCGCGGTCTGTATCGGACATCACGGTGCCGGATGGAATCCGCCGAGCATGGCTCGGCGCTACCAGGGCCATGCCACGAGCGCGGTCGGTGCAGGACACCGTCAGATCAGAGTAGCGCCGAGCCATGCTCGGCGAGCGCGGAGCGCGGCCTGTATCGGACATCACGGTGCCGGATGGGATCCGCCGAGCATGGCTCGGCGCTACCACGGCCATGCCGCGAGCGCGGTCGGCGCAGGACATCGCCAGGTCAGAGTAGTGCGATCCCCGCCGTGGCCAGCGCCTGCCGGGTGGCATCGTCGTTGTCGGCGCTGACCGGACGGGTCAGCTCCCAGTGGAAGCCCACCGCGAAGCCAGCGCTTGCCGCATCCTGCGCGGTCCACAACACGCAGTAGTCGCGTGCCAGCCCACACACGTGCACCTCGGTGATGCCACGTTCGCGCAGCCAGCCGGCCAGGCCGGTGGCCGGACGCGTGCCATCCGGGCCGTGGTTCTCGCGAAAGGCGCTGTAGGAATCGACCCGTGGGCGGGTGCCCTTGCGCAGCACCATGTCCGCCACGTCCCAGTCCACGCCCGGATGCAATGCGGCGCCGGTGGTTCCCTGTACGCAATGATCGGGCCACAACGTCTGCGCATGTCCATGCAGCTGGATCTGCGCGAACGGTGCCTGGCCGGGGTAATGGCTGGCGAAGGAGGCATGGTTGCGCGGATGCCAGTCCTGGGTGGCCACGACGGCGTGGTACCGGCGCGCGTGCAACAACGCGGCGATCGGTTCGACCAATGCGTCGCCATCGACACAAGGCAGCGCGCCGCCGGGCATGAAGTCCGGCTGCAGGTCCACCACGATCAGGGCCACGTGGGCAGGCAGGGCAGTCATCGGCGTTTCCAGGCGGGGGGCGTCCAGCCTAGCCGGACGCCCTCGTGGGCTCAATCCTTGCTGTCCTGGCCGGCTTCCTGTCCGTAGTACAGCAGGCCGATCTGGATCCGCTCGCGGCCTGTTTCGCGCCGGTGGCGGTTGGCATCGCGCAGCGAGTACACGCAGCCGCAATACTCCTGCTGGTAGAACTGTTCGCGCTTGGATATCTCGACCATGCGGCTGGCGCCGCCCCCCTTGCGCCAGTTGTAGTCCCAGTACTGCAGGCCCGGGTAACGGGCAGCGGCGCGATGCCCGCAGTCGTTGATCTGGGCCATGTTCTTCCAGCGCGAAATGCCCAGCGACGAACTGATGGTGTCGAAGCCGTGTTCATGGGCGTACAGCGCGGTGCGTTCGAAGCGCATGTCGAAGCACATCGTGCAGCGGATGCCCCGCTCGGGTTCGTTCTCCATGCCGCGTGCGCGCGTGAACCAGTTGTCGGTGTCGTAGTCGCAATCGATGAATGGCACGTCGTGCTGTTCGGCGAAGCGGATGTTCTCCTGCTTGCGCAGCTCGTATTCCTTCACCGGGTGGATGTTCGGGTTGTAGAAGAAGATCGCGTAGTCGATCCCGGAGGCGGTGATCGCCTCCATCACCTCGCCGGAACAGGGCGCGCAGCAGGAATGCAGCAGCAGGCGTCCACCGGCGTCGGGCAGGGACAGGGAAGGGCGTTGGAGTTCGGTCATCGTTCGGTACCGCACGGGCCGCCGGCAACGGCGGCGACCCGTGCATCAGGGACAGGATCAGGCGACGTTGGCGTCGGCCTGCTCGGCGCGCAGTTCCGCGGCGGCGGCCACCAGTGCCTGCAGGGCCGCACGGGTTTCCGGCCAGCCTCGGGTCTTCAGTCCGCAGTCCGGGTTCACCCACAGCTGCTCCGGCTTCAGCACCGCCAGTGCCTTGCGCAGCAGGTCCACCATTTCCGCCTTGTCCGGTACGCGTGGCGAGTGGATGTCATACACGCCGGGGCCGATCTCGTTGGGATAGTTGAAGCGCACGAATGCATCCAGCAGTTCCATCCGCGAACGCGAGGTTTCGATCGAGATGACGTCGGCGTCCATCGCCGCCACTGAATGGATGATGTCGTTGAACTCGGAGTAACACATGTGGGTATGGACCTGGGTGGCATCACGCACGCCGCTGGTGCTGATGCGGAATGCTTCCACGGCCCAGTCCAGGTAGCTGCGCCATTGCGCGCGACGCAGCGGCAGCCCTTCGCGGATGGCCGGTTCATCCACCTGGATCACGCCGATGCCGGCTGCTTCCAGGTCGTTCACTTCGTCGCGCAGCGCCAGGGCGATCTGCCGGCAGGTGAGGTCGCGTTCCTGGTCGTCGCGCACGAACGACCACTGCAGCACGGTCACCGGCCCGGTCAGCATGCCCTTCATCGGCTTGCGGGTGAGCGACTGGGCATAACGGGACCAGCGCACCGTCATCGGCTGCGGGCGGCTGACGTCGCCGAAGATCACCGGGGGCTTCACGCAGCGCGAGCCGTAGCTCTGCACCCAGCCGTTGCCCGTGAACGCAAAGCCTTCCAGCTGTTCGCCGAAGTACTCGACCATGTCATTGCGTTCGAATTCGCCGTGCACCAGCACGTCCAGCCCCAATGCTTCCTGTTCACGCACGCAATGGGCAGTCTGCTGTTCCAGGAAGGCCTCATAGTCGGCAAGGGAGAGCTTGCCGGACTTGTGCTTCGCACGCGCTTCGCGCACTTCCAGCGTCTGCGGGAACGAACCGATCGTGGTGGTCGGCAGCAACGGCAGCTGCAACGCGGCATGCTGGGCCACGCGCCGCTGTGCATAACCGCTGTGACGCTGTGCGTCGGCACCGGTCAGTGCGGCCAGGCGTGCGGCAACGGCGGGGTTGTGCACCCGGGGCGAGCGACGACGTGCGTCCAGCGCGTCGCGGTTGGCGGCAAGGCCCGCCTCTGCCGATGGCCTGCCATCCAGGGCGTCGGCCAGCACGCGCAGTTCTTCCAGCTTCTGTCGCGAGAACGCCAGCCAGCTGCGCAGCTCGTCGTCGAGCTTCTTTTCCAGCGACAGGTCCACCGGGCTGTGCAGCAGCGAACACGAGGGGGCCAGCCACAGCAGGTCCGCACCGCGGTCGGTCTGCGCATAGCGGGCCAGGATCAGTGCGTTGTCCAGGTGCGTGCGCCAGATGTTGCGGCCATTGACCAGCCCGGCCGACAGCACGCGCCCGGCCGGCAGCGCCTTCAACACGGCGTCCAGCTGTTCCGGCGCGCGCACCAGGTCCACGTGCAGGCCCTCAACCGGCAGCGAGGCGGCCAGCTCCAGGTTGTCGTCCAGCGCGCCGAAGTACGTGGCCAGCAGGATCTTCGGCCGCACCTGCGCAGCCGCCCCGCCCAGCACGGCATAGGCACGTTCGAACGCCGCCCGCGCGGCATCGTCCAGGTCCTGCACCAGCAGGGGTTCATCCAGCTGCACCCAGTCCGCCCCGGCTTCGGCGAGCTGCGCCAGCAACTGCACGTAGGAAGGCAGCAAGGCATCCAGCAGCTCCAGCGCCGCCGAACCGTCGGTGGTCTTGGCCAGCAGCAGGAAGCTGACCGGTCCCAGCAGCACCGGCCGGGTGTGGATGCCCAGCGATTTCGCTTCGCGGAACTCCGCCAACGGTTTGTCGCCGCGTAGCGCGAACGCCTGCCCGGCCTGCAGTTCCGGCACCAGGTAGTGGTAGTTGGTGTCGAACCACTTGGTCATTTCCAGCGCATGCAGGTCGATGCCTTCGCGCTGCAGGCCACGGGCCATGGCGAAGTAGGCGGCCAGCGGCTCGTGCTCGGCAAGCGTGCGGTAGCGGTGTGGAATGGCATCGAACAGGAAGGCGGTGTCGAGCACCTGGTCGTACAGGCTGAAATCATTGCTCGGCGGCACGTCCACGCCGGCGGCGACCTGCAGTTTCCAGTGGCGCGCACGCAATGCCGCGGCAGCGGCCTGCAGGGTGGCGGTGTCATCTTCGCCACTCCAGTGGCGTTCCAGCGCCCGCTTCAGTTCGCGCTTGGCGCCGATGCGGGGAAATCCCAGGTTGGTAACGGTGGTCATTGCAGCGTGTCCTCATTGCATATCGGCATTGAGGAACGAAGGAACCGCACGGCGCGGCGCGTGCCGTCGCCGGTACGCGCATGCCCTGCCAGCGACCTTCGCCCCCGCGGGCGAACCGGATGCCGTGGTCAGGCGCACGTGCCGACGCGCCCTGCAGGCAGCAGGACGACATGGGCCGGGCAACCTCCCCGCGGAGATTCCAGGTCGAATCGAGGGACGGTCGTGTCCCCCGGCCGGGGCCGGTATTCGGGCTGTTGGACGCGGGCCGCCAAGCCCACCTACTGTCCGTCGCTTCCCAGGCACGCAGGCCCAGTGCTGTTGACGGAGGTCGTTTCCATTCACCGCTGCGGGGCAGCTCCGGAATGGGCGCGCAAGGCGCCTTCACCGGATTCCCGTTTAATTCCATCCCTTCATGCAGATGAAGAGATGAACACCTTCGGCCCACACAAGGTAGGCGCTTGTGCTGCGGTGGTCAAGCGGTAAACACAGAGGCCGCAGCGTGGCTTCCCGCACCGGCGGCGATGCCGGGGTTACTGCCGGTGCAGGAAGAACTCCACCGGCACCATCACTTCCACCGGGTTGCCGGGAACATCGTCCGGCGGCGCCGGCAGCGGACTGCCGCGCTGCACCGTGGCCAGGGTTTCCTCATCCAGCAGCAGGTGGCCGCTGCTGCGCCCGATGCGCACGTTGCTGGCATTGCCTTGCCGGTCCACGGCGAAGCGTACATAGGCCACGCCCTGCTGGCGCAGCCGCTCGGCCTGGCGCGGATAGCGCCGGTACTGCTGCAGGTGGCCCAGCAGCAGGCCCTGCCAGCTGACCACCGCATCCCCGCGCACGCCGCTCACTGTCTGCGCAGCGGCATGGCGCTGCGAGGCATCTGCCTGCACGTCCGGTGGCGCCGACGACTGCGCCACGTCGTGCTGGTCGGTCGGTTCGTCCTCGCGCTGTTCGTCGCGGCGCAAGGTGGCGTCCGCTTCCTCGGCGTCGTCGGGCGGCAGGTCGATCTTCGCCACCGGCCTGGGTTGCGGGCGATGCTGTTCGCGCTGCAGCGGGCCCGGTGGCAGCTCGCGCGGAGGTGCGGGCGGTGCTTCCGGCCGTGCAGCCAGTTCCACCATCAGGGCTTCCGGTGGCAGTTCGGTGGGCACGTCCGGTGCGTGTGCGTTCCACCACAACGCCAGCGCGATCCCTGCTGCATGCACGCCGAGCACGATGGCCAGGCTGGTCGACCAGCGCAGCAGCCCGCAGCGGTTGCTGCTCATGGTGCCTGCTGTTCCAGCCCGACCAGGGCGACCTTGCGGTAGCCGGCATCACGCAGTGCATTCATCGCCTGCATCAGGTCGCCGTAGGCGACGGCCCGGTCGGCACGCAGGTAGATGCGTTGCCCGGTATCAGCGCCGGTCAAGGCATCCAGTGCCGGCTTGAGGCCGCCGGCGCGTACCGGCTGGTCGTTCAATACCAGCGACAGGTCGGCCTGCACGGTGAGGAACAGCGGCTGCTCATCGCGCGGCTGCGGCTGCGCATTGCTGGCCGGCAACTGCACCGGGGTGTCCACGGTGGCCAACGGCGCGGCCACCATGAAGATGATCAGCAACACCAGCATCACGTCGATGAAAGGGGTGACGTTGATCGCGTGGCTTTCTTCCGGCGCATCATCGTCATCGCGTGCGGTCTTGATCGCCATGGCTTCGGCCTCAGTGCGCGGTGCGCGCGCTGGCGATGGCGGCACGGTCCAGGTCGCGCGACACCAACTGCTGCACGGCGGCGGAAAGATCGCCCATCAGCGTGCGGATGCCGGCCAGCACCCGGGTGAAGTGGTTGTAGACCACCACCGCCGGAATGGCGGCGACCAGCCCCAGCGCGGTGGCCAGCAGCGCTTCGGCGATACCCGGTGCAACCACCGCAAGGTTGGTGGTGTTGGCCTGTGCGATGCCGACGAAGCTGTTCATGATGCCCCACACCGTGCCGAACAGGCCGACGAACGGGGCGATGGCGCCGATGCTGGCGAGCAGGCCGATACCGCTGCGCAGCTGCCGTGCATGCTGCAGTTCGATGCGCTCCAGCCGCGACGCCACGCGTTCCTTGATTCCCTCCGGCACGGCGGCGTCATGCGACAGGCGCAGTTCATTGCATGCCGCTTCGACCAGTGCGTTGGCCGCGCCATGGTCGAAGCTGGCGTCGCCGCCATGGGGCGGCAACCGGGCCGCTTCCAGCAGCCGTGCGCGCGCCTGGCGCAGTTGCCGGGCGTGGCGGCCCAGCTCCCAGCTCTTGGCCAGCAATATGGTCCAGGTGGCGATGGATGCCACGGCCAGGCCGATCATCACCGTTTTGACCACGGTGTCGGCGGCGAGATACATGCCCCAGGGCGTGAGGTGGGTGGGAATGGCAGTGGCAGCAAGCAAGGGGGGCAGTGGCATGGCGGGGTCGCAGGTTGGGGCGGTGCGGTGCGCAGGTGGCACCGTGCGGCAGGAATCAATCAGGGGAAGACGAAGCAGAGGGCGGCAGCGGCTGCGGCGCCGGTCGTGACAGCACGAAGGCGGCACTGGCGCCGAAGAACAGGCCGACACCCAGCAGCAGCGGCCAGGACGGCCGCGCGCCCCAGCAGAACAGGCCAAAACCCAGCGCCATTCCTGCGCTGGCGAAGGCCTTGCCCTTGCCGCTGACCGCGCCTTGTTCGCGCCACAGGCGCAACGCGGGGCCGTAGCGCGGGTGCTGCAGCAGCATCCGTTCGAACTTCGGCGAACTTCGGGCAAAGCAGCCCACGGCCAGGATCAGGAAGATGGTGGTGGGCATCACCGGCAGCAGCGCGCCGATCACCCCCAAGGCGACCATCAGCCAACCCAGGCAGAACCACAGCCAGCGCATCAGCGCGGCCCGTTTCCGGCTGCATCGCAGCGGGCGATGCCTGCCATCACGCGAACTCTTCTTCGACATGGCCGTGCACGCTGCGGAATGCAGCGTCGGCGGCGTCGATCACCTGCTGTTCCTGTCCAGCGCTGAGCACCACGCTGTCCAGCGCAGCGGTGAACTCGCGCCAGTGGCGGGCGGCGCCATCCGGGTGCGCGGCCAGGTGGCGGGCGCCGAAGCCGGCATCCAGGCCCAGCTTGGCGGCCATCTTGTAGAGGATGGTGCCGCCCAGGTTGGAGCCTTCGGCCACGTACAGCCAGCCCAGCGCAACCGGCAGCGGCAGGTCGGGCTGCAGCGGTGCCGCGGCGGCCGTGGGAAGTGCCTGTTCCAGGTCGACCAGGTCGCGGCTGATCTGCGGCAGGCGGCGGCGGCCTTCCAGGTCCGGCAGCAATGCGTCCAGTCCGGGGCTGTCGTACAGCGCGTCGATATCGCGATGGAAGCGGTACTGCACCCGTACGAAGCGGGCGAACTGCCCGCGGCTGGCGAAGATGTCGCCGGCCATGATGCGCTTGTCCAGCGCGCCGTGGCTGTCTCGGGTGGCGGCCTTCAGGCGCTGGCTTCGGGTTTCGGTGGCGGTTTCGATGGTCATGGTGCGTCGTGCAGGAGGGGGAGTGGAACGGCAGGTGGGGCATCTGCCGCGTCGGCAATCGCGGGAATGCCACGCAGGCGCCGGGGGCATCGTGGCCCCCGGCACGGTGCGGCTCAGTAGCGGTAGGTCAGGGCCAGCCGCGCGGTGCGGCCTGGCGCCGGCATCACGCCCAGCGCCAGCGGGTCCAGGTAGTAGCGGTCGGTCAGATTGTCCACGTTGAAGTCCACGGCGAACTGCTCGCTGGCCTTCCAGCTGGCGAACACATCGACGATGGTCGCCGGACGGTACAGCTGCTGGATCGCCGACAGGCCGACGTTCCATTCCTTGTCCAGCTTGCTGATCGGGCCGGCGTTGTGGATCACCCGGGTGCCGAAGGTCAGGCGTTTGTCGAACAGGCGTGCGCCCAGGGTGGCGTTGACGTTGTAGCGCGGTGGGTTCTGCGTGTTGCTGTAGGACCCTTCGAAACCGCCGTCGACGCAGTCCGGGGTGTTCTGCAGTTCGACGATGCCACGCGTGGTGCCATAGGCGCGGCGCTCGGCGGCGATGTCCGGGGCACAGGTCTTGGCTTCGATGTAGTAGTGCGCGGACAGATCGGCGAACAGTATCCCGCTGTCGTAGCTGGACTGCAGCTCCAGGCCGGAGACCTTGAAACGGTCGACGTTGCGGATCAGCCCGGCCGACAGCGTGCGGTAATCACGGGTGATCAGGTCGTCGATGCGGGTGTTGAAGTAGGCAAGCTTCAGCGCCGCCTGGTCGCCTTCGGTGAACACGCCACGGGCCACGGTGCTGGCACCCACTTCCCAGGTAGCGGCGCGTTCGGGCTTGAGCTCGGCGGTTGGCCGCGCCGCAGTGAACAGGCCCAGGGTGGTCTCGAACAGGCTGGGCAGCTTCACGCCTTCGGCGTATTTGATGTAGACCAGCGTATCTTCGTTGAAGCGGTAGGCCACGCTGGCGGTCGGCATGAAGGCATCGTCGCGGCGGCGGATCGGCTGCGACCATGTCCAGCTGGTCGGCACCACCAGGTCTTCGGCATCGTCGGCGGAATAGAAGTTCCAGCCGGCAATGTCGGCCACGGTGCCTTTCTCGTAGGGCGAGGCCAGCAGCGACGCTTCGGTGAACTGGCCGTTGGCATCGGGATACCAGTTCAGCATGGCGATGCGGTCGGCGCGCCATGCCGGCAGGCTGGGATCGCCATCGAGCAGCTGGGTGTAGCGGTACTGGCCGATCACCTCTTCGCCGGCCACCGTCGCCAGGCGGTTGCGGTCATGCACGCTGACCCGGTTGTAGCGGCCGCCCAGCAGCACTTCCCAGTGCTCGTCCGGCTGCCACTTCAGCGACGCGACCGCGCTGGATTCCCGACGCGCCGCGTTGCGCAGGAAACGGTTGTTGACCAGGTCGTCATGCATGATCGGCGAATGCGGGCCGGGGCCGACGTCTTCGTCGCTGTAGGACAGGCCGTAGTCCAGCGTGAACAGGCCGGCCGCAGTGGAGAAGTGGCTGGTATTGCCCACGTCCAGGCCCAGCCGTTCCTGGCTCAGTTCGTTGCGGTAGGCATCCTTGTAGCCGGGATCTTCGTTGAATGTCGGGCCGTCATACCATTCGGTGCGGCGGTCGAAGTACCACGGGGTGATGCCGGTCAGGCCGTTGTACATCAGGCTGTCGGCCTGGGTGTACCAGAGGTTGGCCTTCACATCGAACAGGTCGTTGTCCGGATTGAAACGGTAGCGCAGGTTCCATGCATCCATGTCGACGTGGCCGGGGTCCCATTGCGGTACGCGGTCGCGATCGACGCGGATGATCTGCGAGGCCATGATTTCGCCGGCCGTGCCTTCGTAGCGGCGGTAGCCTGCTTCCAGGGTCTGGTCGTCGTCGATGCGCCAAGTGCCCTTGAGCAGGAACGATTCCGATCGCGAGGAGGTGTTGAACACTTCGGTGTCCGGCGGGTTCAGCGGTGCCAGCGTGCGCCGGGTCTGCGGGAAGTCCTCATAGCCATGCTTGCCGGAGAAGTAGTTGCCGTTCTCGCGCCAGGCATAGGCGGCCACCAGGTCGAAGCGATCCCAGTGGCGGGCGGCGGCCAGGTTGAAGAACTGGCTGCCGAGCGCGCTGCGATCGGTACGCGGCACGGCGCTGTAGGGCGGCACGTTGTTGGAACTGCCGCTGGCCATGCCGGTGCGCACGCGCAGGCCGCTGTCGCGACCTTCGCGCAGCACGTCGTCGATCTTCAGCGTTTCCATCTCCACCACGCCGCCGATGCCGCCGGAGGCATTGACGCCCAGCGTCGGTCCCTTGCTGATGGTGATGCTGGAAATCAGGTCCGGGTCCAGGTAGCTGCGTTGCGACTGGCCGGCGTAACCGCGGTAGGTATCCATGGTCGACTGGCCACCGTCGATGATCACCGGTACCCGGCTCTGGCCCTGGATGCCGCGGATGTTCACGTCCAGCGCGTTGGCCACGCGCGGGTCACCGGCGGTGACACCGGCCACGCCCTTCACCACGTCGGCGGTGGACGTGCCGCGGAAGCGTTCGATGGTGTCGCGCGGGATATAGGCGCTGGAACCTGCGTTGCGGTACACGTCCAGCGCACGTGCCTGCGCGCTGCCGCCATCGCTGGCATTGCCGGCCACGCTCAGTGCATCGGTGACGATCACATCGCCATCGGCGCCGGGTGCGCGCTCCAGGCTGACCGCATCGGCGCCGACCCGGCGCGCGACCAGCCCGCTACCCTGCAGCAGGCGGGCCAGCGCAGCCTGTGCGTCCAGTTCGCCGTTGACCGCGCTGGACTGCACGCCGTTGGCCAGGGCGGCCGGATAGGCCACCTGCACGCCCGACTGGCGCATGTAGCTGCGCAGTGCGTCGGCCAGTGGCTGCGCGGGAATGTCGAAGCGGGTGGCGGCCGTGCGCATCGCGGCGCCGGAAGACTGCGCCAGCACCGGCAGTGCGGCCGGGGCGACAAGGCCGGCGGCGAACAGCGCCAGGCAAAGACGGGAGGGGCGAGGGCGGCCGCCCGCGCGGAAAGCATTACGCATGGAAAAACCTGTGGATTGTCGAAGCCGCGGATGCGGAAAGGCCGCACCGGGGGTGCGGGCACGTTGAACGTGCATGGCGGCGGCGAGAACGTTCTGCAGTAGAGACGAACCAGGGGCGGCGTTCCCCAAGGCCAATCGCAGGTGTCGTTGTATTCACTGCGCGCCGGCGGCAGCCGGACGCACGATGGCCACGCCGAGTGGCAGGCGGGTGATGCGCAGCCCGGCGCTGCTGGCCAGCGCATCCAGCGCCTGTTCCGGGCGGTCCAGCCGCAGCGCGGCGTTGACCGCGGGCAGCGTGGAAAGATCGCCGCGCACGAAGGTGGGGCCCTGGCGATAACGGCCAATGCGCTCCACCGCCACGCCGACGCTGGTGGCATCCAGCAGCAGCTCGCCCTGCCGCCAACTGGCAATCCGGTCCGGCGCCACGTCGCCAAGCCGGTTCACCTCCCTGCCACGTCCGTAGCGGGCGCGCTGGCCGGCATCCAGGTAGGTCCAGCCGCCGCCTTCGCGCGCCGCCACCCGGACCCGGCCCTGTTCGACCATCGCCTCGACCTGGTCCTCGCGCCGGGCGACGGCGAACGCGGTGGAGATGTCTTCGACCACGCCGCCGTCGGCGCTGACCTGGAACGGACGCCGTGGATCGGCAGTGACTTCGAACCAGGCCTGGCCACGCAGCAGTTCTATGCGCCGCGTGTGCGCGCCGTAATGCACGGCGATGGCGCTTTCGGCATCAAGCACCGCGCGGCTGCCATCGGGCAGGGTGACCTCGGCGATGCCGGCGCCGCTACGATGGTCGGCCTGCAGCCGCAGCGTCGCCTCCGGCGCGATGGCCACCAGCGCCAGCACTGCCACGCTGGCCCAGGCTGCGCGCTTCCAGCGCTGGCGCCTGCGCTGTGGTGCGGTGGCAGCCAGGCCACTGGCGCTGCGCGGGCCCAGGCTTCGCCACAGCTGCCGCTCGTACTCGAACGCGCGGCGGTGGCCCGGGAGTGCCAGCCACTGTTCGAAGGCCTGCAACTGCGCGTGCTCCATCGCACCGGACGCCAGTGCGGCAATCCAGGCGTGGGCCTGCATGGCGAGGGCGTCGTCATCTGCGGCGGTGGTGCCGGGGGCGGTCGGTGGCTGCGGGCTCATGGCTGGCGGTGGAAGATCGATGGCTGTGGGGGGAATGGATGGGGTGGGGCAATGGACCGTGGTCATGGACAAGACGCCTGGCATGGCCGAGTCCCCAAGGCCGGTTGCGGTTCAGCGGCCACGGCGGGCCCACGACAGTCGTTGCAGGGCGCTGCGGATATGGTTTTCCACGGTGGTCACCGAAACCCGGTGGCGCTTGGCGACCTCGGCCTGGGTCAGGCCCTGCAGGCGATTGAGCTGGAACATGCTGCGGGTTGGCTCGGGCAGGTGGCTGGCTGCTTCCAGCACCCGCTGCAGTTCGTCCTGGGCCATCACCTGTTCTTCGGTGGACAGCACTTCATCCGGACCCCACAGGTAGTGCTCGGCCAGCAGCCGGGTGCGGCGGGTGTGCTCGCGGCCATGGTCGGTGGCCAGGTTTGCCGCCAGCCGGTACAGATAGGCACGCGGGTTGTCGATCTGCTGTGCGCTGTCCACCCCGCGCGCCTTGAACCACACCGACTGGATCACGTCTTCGGCGCCGTTGTCGTGGCCGAGGATGGAGCGCACCAGGCGCAGCAACGCCGGACGTTCGCGGATCAGCAGCTCGGTCAGGGTGGAGGCGTTGGACGGCATGGGCGGGGGGTGACAGGCGCGCGCGGAGTACGAAGGGATCTCAGGCGCGGCATGCTACCCCTTGAATGAGAATAAGTCACATTTACCTTTCCTGTTGCCGCTCCGGATGATGGCGGGCCGGAGTGACGCATGTATCTCATTCGGTGAGAGATGCAGCGGCCATAATCGGACGCATAGGGAATGCGTGGAGGGGTACATGGCAGCTAAATATTGCGATCTGGTCATGAAGGGCGGCATCACCAGCGGCATCGTGTATCCCAACGCGGTGCTGGCGCTGGCGAAGGAGTACCGGTTCAAGAGCATCGGCGGCACGTCGGCCGGCGCCATCGCGGCGGCGGTCGCCGCCGCCGCCGCATTGGGCGACCGCCGTCGCCATGCAGGCGAGGTGCTGGAGGCCGGGGCCGGCTTCGCCGGGCTGGTCGAGGTTTCCGCGCAGTTGTCGCGGCGTGGCTTCATCTATGGCCTGTTCCAGCCCGCGCGCGGCGCACGGGCGGCCTACCGCCTGCTGGTGGTGCTGGCCAGCCATGCCGGCTGGCCGCGCAAGGTGTTCTGCGTGCTGGCTGCCGTGTTCACCATCGCGCCCTTCGAGGTGCTGCTGTCGTTGGCCGCGCTGCTGGGCCTTGGTGCATGGGCGGGGGGCCTGTCCGGCGTGCTGGCCACGCTGTTGCCCTCGTTGCTGTGCGCTTACGGTGCCGGGGTGGCGGGTGCCTTGCTGCGGGTGGCGCGGGTGGCGCGCGGCAACCTGCTGGGCCTGTGCACGGGACGCAGCGATGGCCCGCTGCGGCCGGCATTGACCGACTGGCTGCATGGCAGCCTGCAACGGCTGGCCGGAAAACCGGCGGACGAACCATTGACCTTCGCCGACCTGCACGCCGCGCCGCGCTACGCCGATGAGCCGGCGGATCCGCGCGCGATCACCCTGCAGATGATCAGCACCTGCGTATCGCACAACGAGCCGCGCACGCTGCCGTTCACCGACGGCTGCTTCTGGTTCCTGCGCGAGGAATTCGAGCGACTGTTCCCATCCAGCGTAGTGGACTGGCTGGTGCGGCATGCAGGCTCCAGCGAGGAAGTGGAAGGGCAGCGCTATTACCAGCTGCCGCCCGACGAGCAGTTGCCGGTGCTGGTGGCCACGCGCATGAGCCTGAGCTTTCCGCTGCTGATCAGTGCCGTGCCACTGCACGAGCCGGCACGCCGGCAGCGGCGTGCGCAGGCCAGTTCGGCCGAACCCGGACGCCGCGGCCATAACGTCGCCGACAGCATGGAGGGACTGACCAGCAGTGGCGGTGGCGCGACGTCGACCATCGCCGGCTTCCGCCTGTGCTGGTTCTCCGATGGTGGCATCAGCAGCAATTTCCCCATCCACCTGTTCGATGCCGCGTTGCCGCGTTGGCCGACCTTCGCGATCAACCTGGTCTACCCGACCCAGGCCGAAGAACTGGATGAGGGGCTTGCGCCGGACGAAGCGCTGCAACGCGCGGTGGTCCGCCCGCGTGGCAACCGCGAGGGCTGGCAGCGCGGCTATCGGGATATCGCCTCGCCGCTTGCGGCTACTGAGCTGGCGCGCTTCCTGTTCGCGGTGGTGGCCACCATGCAGAACTGGCGCGACCTGCTGCAGGCGCGCGCGCCCGGGTATCGCGACCGCATCGTCAACGTGGTGCTGGAAGGCGACGAAGGCGGCATGAATCTGGACATGCCGCAGGAAGTGCTCGGTCGCATCGCGGAAAAAGGCACGCTGGCCGGGCAACGCTTCTGTGCGTTCTCGTTCGACAACCATTACTGGGTGCGTTGGCGCAACCTGGCCTCGGCCTACCAGCGCTACACGCTGGAAGTGTCGCGTACCGATGATCCGGCGCAACAGGTGGTCGCCTACCGCGCCGTCTATTCCAGCGTGGCCAGTGGACAACCCGCGCCGCCGTCCTACCCCTTGGGCTCGCAGGAAAAGCAGCGCGAATCCCAGGCGCTGTATGCGCGGATGGCCGAGCAGGGTGCTACCTGGGAGGATCTTGGCCCCGATCTGACCGACGGTGCGCCGCGGCCATTACCGCAGATGAAGGTGACGCCGATCTACTAGCGGCGCGCCATGGCAGCGCGTTCGCCGAGCATGGCTCGGCGCTACATCCGGATGTCAGCGCCGTCCCGGCAACTGCGGGAACGCGCGCTGCATGCAGTCTTCGCGTGGGCACACACGGCAACCCGGACCGATGGATACCGAGTTGCCGGGGCGCTGGATATCCAGCCCGTTCGCATAGACCAGGCGCTCGGCATGCTGCAGGTCGCAGCCCAGTGCCACGGCAAAGGTCTTGCGTGGCTGGCCATGGCCGACCGGCCCGCTGCTTACCTGCCGGGCCAGCCAGAAATGGCGGCGGCCGTCGGGCATGCGGGCGGTCTGGGTCAGGATCCGGCCAGGCTGGTTGAAGGCCTCGTAGACGATCCACAGCGGGCATGATCCGCCCACCTGTGAGAAGTGGAAGTCCGTGGCCGAATGCCGTTTGGACACGTTGCCGGCGCGATCCACGCGGATGAAGAAGAACGGCAGTCCGGGTGCGCTGCGCCGGGCCAGCGTGCTGAGTCGATGGCAGACCGCTTCGAAGCCGACACCGAACTGGTGGGCCAACTGCTCGATGTCATAACCGTTGTGTTCGGCTGCGCGCAGGAACGGCCCATAGGGCATCACCAGTGCACCGGCGAAATAGTTGGACAGGCCGATGCGCGCCTGCGCGATGCGTTCGTCATCGCCAAAGCCGGCGCGCGCGATCACGGCATCGACCTGGCCGCCATGGCCGCGCAGTGCCAGCTCGGCCGCCATCTGGAAGGCCTGCTGGCCTGGTTCCAGGTAGTCGGGAAGCCACAACGTGCGGGCCTGCGCGTCGAACAGGCGCTTTTCGCGCCCGGCGCGTAGCGGCGCCACCTCGACGATGACGCCGTGGCGATCAGCCAGCAGTTGCCGCAGGCGTGGCGCTACGTGGCCCGGGGCCAGCCCCCATTCGGTGAACAGCTGTTCGGCCAGTTCGTCCAGTTCGGGGATGTGGTTGTGCATGCGGTTGAAGAAGTCGCGCACCTGGTCACCGGCTGGCAGGCTCATGCCCGCCCCGGGCTCGCCGAGCTGGAACTCCAGCGCCGCCGCATGCTCGCGCAGGGCCAGGTGGCGGCGGTGCAGGTCGAGCAGCGCGTTGCTGACCTGCGGCAGGTTGCCGGCCAAGGTACGCAGTTCGTGGGCGCTGACGTCGGCCAGGCCCAGGTCGCGCAGGGTCTGGCCCAGCGCGTCCTGCAGCGCGGCTGGCGCATCGGCGTCGAACAGCCCGGAAAGCTCGCCGAGGACATCGCGTAACCGTTCCTGTACGGCCGGCGTCAGGGGGCGCTTGTTGCGCTCGATCTGGTTCAGGTAGCTGGCCGACACGCCCAGGGCCTGTGCCAGCTGGGCCTGCGTGTAGCCGTGCTGGGTGCGGAGCTTCGTCAGCCGAAGCCCCATCTGGCGCTGGGAAGGACTGTCATTCACAAAATTAACAACAATCGCCTTGCTGGTTGGCCAGATTAAGCGGATACGGGCCAGAAATCGAGTGTTCCGCTGTGAATAATGCAAAGCATCTTTCGCACCCCTGGGAATGTCATGACCGTTGCAGCGCCCCGCGTCCGCCTGTTGATCGATGGTCAGTTCATCGAGTCGTCCACGTCCCACTGGCAGGACGTCATCAACCCGGCCACCCAGGACGTCCTGGCCAAGGTGCCGTTTGCCACCGTCGGTGAAGTCGACGCCGCCGTTGCCGCCGCCAAGGAAGCGTTCAAGACCTGGCGCAAGACGCCCATCGGCACCCGCGCACGCATCTTCCTGAAGTACCAGCAGTTGATCCGCGAGCACATGAGCGAGCTGGCGCACACCCTGAGCGCCGAACAGGGCAAGACCGTGCCCGATGCCGAAGGCGATGTGTTCCGCGGCCTGGAAGTGGTCGAGCACGCCGCGGCCATCGGCAACCTGCAGCTGGGCGAGCTGGCCAACAACGTCGCCAACGGCGTGGACACCTACACGCTGCTGCAGCCACTGGGCGTATGCGCAGGCATCACCCCGTTCAACTTCCCGGCGATGATCCCGCTGTGGATGTTCCCGATGGCCATCGCAACGGGCAACACCTTCATCCTCAAGCCATCCGAGCAGGACCCGATGGTCACCATGCGCCTGGTCGAACTGGCGCTGGAGGCGGGCATCCCCAAGGGCGTGCTCAACGTCGTCCACGGTGGCGAGGAAGTGGTCAATGCGATCTGCGACCACCCGGACATCAAGGCGGTTTCGTTCGTCGGTTCCACCCGCGTCGGCACCCACGTCTACAACCGTGCCTCGCTGGCCGGCAAGCGCGTGCAATGCATGATGGGCGCCAAGAACCACGCCGTGGTGCTGCCGGACGCCAACAAGGAACAGAGCCTCAACGCCATGGTCGGTGCCGCCTTCGGTGCCGCGGGCCAGCGTTGCATGGCCGCCTCCACCCTGGTGCTGGTCGGTGAAGCGCGCGAGTGGGTGCCGGACCTGGTGGCCAAGGCGAAGACGCTGAAGGTCAGCGCCGGCTCGGTGGCAGGCACCGATGTCGGCCCGGTGATCTCCTGCAGTGCCCGCGAGCGTGTCGAAAACCTGATCGCCTCGGGCGTGGAGCAGGGCGCCACGCTGGTGCTGGATGGCCGCAACCCGCAGGTGGACGGTTTCGAGAAGGGCAATTTCGTCGGCCCGACCATCTTCTCCGGCGTCAAGCCGGGCATGCGCGTGTACGACGAGGAAATCTTCGGGCCGGTGCTGGTGATCCTGGAAGTGGAGACGCTGGACGACGCCATCGCACTGGTCAACAGCAACCCGAACGGCAACGGCACGGCGGTGTTCACCCAGTCCGGCGCAGCCGCACGGAAGTTCCAGGAAGACATCGATGTCGGCCAGGTCGGCATCAACGTGCCGATCCCGGTGCCGGTGCCGCTGTTCTCGTTCACCGGTTCGCGCGCATCGAAGCTGGGCGACCTCGGTCCGTACGGCAAGCAGGTGGTGATGTTCTACACCCAGACCAAGACCATCACCGCACGCTGGTTCGACGACGAGACGCTGGGCCACGGCGTCAACACCACCATCAGCTTGAAGTAACAACGGAGTTCCAGCCATGAGTAACTCGATGACGACGGAACTCGAAGAAGCGCAGCAGGCCTATAGAGAAGCAGCGCGTGACTTCGCCCAGGCCGAACTGGCGCCGCACGCCGCGCGATGGGATGCGGAGGGCATCTTTCCGCGCGAGGCGATCGCCAAGGCCGGGGAACTCGGATTCTGTGGCCTGTACATGGATCCCGAGGTCGGTGGCAGCGGCTTGAGCCGCCTGGACGCCGCCGTCGTCATCGAGGAGCTCGCCAACGTGGACCCATCCACTGCGGCTTACATAAGCATCCACAACATGGCGTCGTGGATGGTCTCCACCTGGGGCCAGGACAGCCTGCGTGCTGCCTGGGGCGCGGATCTGTCAGCCGGTATCAAGCTGGCCTCGTACTGCCTGACCGAACCGGGTGCCGGCTCGGATGCGGCTTCGCTGAAGACCACCGCCGTGCGCGATGGCGACCACTACGTGCTCAACGGCTCGAAGGCCTTCATTTCCGGGGCTGGCGCGACCGAACTGCTGGTGGTGATGGCGCGTACCGGTGGTGCCGGTGCAAAGGGCGTCAGCGCGATCGCGGTGCCTTCCGACCTGCCGGGCATCAGCTTTGGCCGCAAGGAAGAGAAGATGGGCTGGAACAGCCAGCCGACCCGTGGCATCACCTTCGAGAACGTGCGTGTGCCGGTCAGCCACCTGCTGGGCGAGGAAGGAGGCGGCTTCAAGCTGGCGATGAAGGGCCTGGATGGCGGCCGCATCAACATCGCCGCCTGTTCGCTGGGGGCCGCGCAGGGAGCACTGGATGCCGCGCGCCGCTACATGGGTGAGCGTCGCCAGTTCGGCAAGGCACTGGCTGAATTCCAGGCGCTGCAGTTCAAGCTGGCCGACATGGCCATCGAGCTGGTCGCCGCACGGCAGATGGTCCATTCCGCTGCACGCAAGCTCGATGCCGGCGCCAGCGATGCCACGGTGTGGTGTGCGATGGCCAAGCGCTTCGCCACCGATGCGGGTTTCTCCATCTGCAACGAATCGCTGCAGATCCATGGTGGCTACGGCTATATCCGCGAATATCCGATCGAACGCTTGTTGCGTGATTGCCGCGTGCACCAGATCCTGGAAGGCACCAACGAGATCATGCGGGTGATCGTCGCCCGCCATCTGCTCAATACCGAAGAGGAACTGCGATGAACGATTGGCGCAACCACGACCACGTCGGCCTGAAGGTGGAGGCTGACGGCAACGTCGCCGTCATCACCCTGCACAACCCGCCGGCGCATACCTGGACCGTGCACAGCCTGTCCGCGCTGCGCGACCTGGTGGGTGCGCTCAACGCCGATCGTGACATCTATGCGCTGGTGATCAGCGGCGACGGCGAGAAATTCTTCTCCGCCGGTGCCGACCTCAACCAGTTCGCGTCCGGCGACAAGGCCGCGGCACGCGAGGCTGCACGCCGCTTTGGCGAGGCGTTCGAGGCGTTGTCCGGCTTCCGCGGCGTCTCCATCGCCGCCATCAACGGCTATGCCATGGGCGGTGGCCTGGAATGTGCGCTGGCCTGCGATCTGCGCATCATCGAAGAACACGCACAGGTCGCGTTGCCTGAAGCCACCGTGGGCCTGCTGCCCTGCGCCGGCGGTACGCAGAACCTGCCGCGACTGGTTGGCGAAGGCTGGGCCAAGCGCATGATCCTGCTCGGTGAGCGCATCGACGCCGATACCGCCGTGCGCATCGGCCTGGCCGAGCAGAAGGCCGGCAAGGGCGAAGGCAAGGCGCTGGCGCTGGAATGGGCGAAGAAGGCTGGCAGGCAGAGCCCGACCAGCGTCGCCGCCTGCAAGACGCTGGTGCAGTCCACCCGCACCGGTACCCACGCCGCGGCACTGGTGGCGGAGCGCGAAGCCTTCGTCGACCTGTTCGACACCGCCGACCAGGTGGAGGGCGTCAGTGCCTTCCTTGAAAAGCGTACGGCGCAGTGGAAGAACGCATGAGCCGGGAAACCGACGTGCGCGTTGAAGAAGCTCCGGTCCTGTTCGAGGAACGAGCCGCTGCCAACGGGACGCGCATCGGTATCGCCACGCTGAATTCACCGCGCACGCTGAACGGCTTTTCGCTGCCGATGGCGCATCTGTTGCTGGAGCGCCTGCGGGCCTGGTCCAGCGATGACGGCATCGCGTTGATCGTGCTGCAGGGTGCTGGCGAAAAGGCCTTCTGCGCCGGTGGCGACCTGCACAGCCTGTACCGCAGCATGAAGGCGCATCGCGATGCTGGCAGCACCGATATCCGTGACAACGCCTACGCACTGGAGTTCTTCGACGTCGAGTACCGCGTCGACTACCTGATCCATGCCTGCCGCAAGCCGATCCTGTGCTGGGGCCATGGCATCGTGATGGGCGGCGGCATCGGGCTGATGTCCGGTGCCAGCCACCGCGTGGTCAGCGAGCGCTCCAAGCTGGCGTTCCCGGAAATCACCGTTGGGCTGTTCCCGGACGTCGGTGGCAGCTGGCTGTTGCAGCGCGTTCCCGGCAACGGCGGCCTGTTCCTGGCATTGACCGGTGCGCTGCTCAACGCCGGCGATGCGATCCATGCCGGCCTGGCCGATGTGCATGTCGCCGAGGCACGCCGCGCCGATGTTCTCGATGCCCTGCTGCAGGTGGCGTGGAGTGGCGACAGCGCCGACAGCCACGCGCGCCTGGACGTGCTGCTGCAGTCTTTCGCCAGCGATGCGCCTGCCGGCCCGTTGTCGACCCATGCGGCGCTGGTCGATGATCTCTGCGCAGGCGAGGACCTGCCCACCATCGTTGAACGCATCACCGCATTGCAGACCGACGACGGCTGGTTGCAGGCCGCGCAGAAGACGCTGGCGTCCGGCGCGCCCGGTTCGGCACGGTTGGCTTTCGAGCTGCAGCGTCGCTGTGCCGGTGCACGACTGGCCGATGTCTACCGGCTGGAGTACATCGCCGCACTGCACTGCGCCGCGCATGGCGACTTCGCCGAAGGCATCCGTGCGCTGCTGGTCGACAAGGACCGTACGCCCCACTGGCAGCCCGCCACGCTTGCCGCGGCCAGCGCCGAATGGGCTGCCGGCTTCTTTGATTCTCCCTGGCCCATCGACCAGCATCCGCTGGCCGACCTGGAGGCCACTACTGCTGAAAGGAACCTCGCATGAGCCGTATTGCATTCATCGGGTTGGGCAACATGGGCGGTCCGATGGCCGCCAACCTGGCCAAGGCCGGCCACGCCGTACGCGTGTTCGACCTGGTGCCGGCCGCGGTGCAGGCCGCCGTCGATGCCGGCGCCACGGCGGCTACCTCCGCGCTGGACACGCTGACCGATGCCGAGGTGGTGATCTCGATGCTGCCGGCCAGCCGCCATGTCGAAGGGGTGTACCTGGGCGAGGATGGCCTGCTGGGTGATATTCCCGGCGGTGCGCTGGTCATCGACTGCAGCACGATCGCCCCGGCCACCGCGCGCAAGGTCTCCGAAGCGGCCGCCGCACGTGGCCTGCAGATGCTGGATGCGCCGGTTTCCGGCGGTACCGCCGGTGCGTCGGCCGGCACCTTGACCTTCATCGTCGGCGGTGAAGCAGACGCGCTGGAACGTGCCCGTCCGCTGCTGCAGGCAATGGGCAGGAACATCTTCCATGTGGGCGCCAGCGGCGCCGGACAGGTCGCCAAGCTGTGCAACAACATGGCCCTGGGCGTGATCATGGCGGTGACTGGCGAATCGATCGCGCTCGGTGTCGCGCACGGGCTGGACCCGAAGGTACTGTCGGACATGATGGCAGTCAGCACCGGCCGCAGCTGGGCCACCGAAGTGTGCAACCCGTGGCCGGGCGTGCTGGAGAATGCACCGGCGTCGCGTGGTTACAGCGGCGGGTTCGGCAGCGACCTGATGCTCAAGGACCTGGGCCTGGCGGTGGAAGCGGCGATGGGCGTGGGCGCGTCGATCCCGCTCGGTGAGCTGGCGCGCAACCTGTATTCGATGAACCACCAGGCCGGTCGCGGCAAGCTGGATTTCTCCAGCGTGGTGCAGTTGGTCAGCAACGAAAAATAGCGATCTGGCGGGTGGCGACCGTGGGTCGTCACGCCGCTGACAGCGGTGGGATGGGCGGATGCCCGGTTTCGACCGGCATCCGCCCATTTTTTTCCTCAGGCCACGATCAACGTCACGTCGATGTTGCCGCGGGTGGCGTTGGAGTACGGGCAGACGATGTGGGCCTTCTGCACCAGTTCTTCCAGCTGTTCCCGCGGCACGCCCGGTGCGGCGATGGTCAGCTCGGCCTCGATGCCGAAGCCGGTCGGGATCTGGCCGATGCCGACGCGGCCGGTGACCGTGGTGTCGGCCGGCAGCGCGACCTTGGCCTGGCCGGCCACGAACTTCAGCGCGCCCAGGAAGCAGGCCGAATAGCCGGCGGCAAACAGCTGCTCCGGATTGGTGCCCGGGCCGCCAGCGCCGCCGAGTTCGCGCGGGGTGGACAGCTGGATGTCCAGCACGTTGTCGGAGGACACGGCGCGGCCTTCACGGCCGCCGGTTGCGGTGGCCTGGGCGGTGTACAGAACCTTTTCGATGGACATGGCGTAGTTCCTTCAAGGGATGGCCGGTTGGCCGGTGAAGCGTACTTTGCGCGCATTACACGGACGTATGGCAACATGTAGTCCTTAAAACTTGACGGATCGTCCAGACATGCTGGATCGCCTCGAATCCTTGCTGGACCGTTTCCCGGTCAGCGCGCGGCTGCTGCAGGGCGGCCGGATTGCTGGCCACTGGGTGCCATCGCAGGGCGGCAGCCAACCGCTGCTCCATCTGCTCCGCCAGGGGGGCGTCAGTGTGGTCGGCGCCGATGGCAGCCTGATCCGCGTCGACCAGCCCAGCGTGCTGCTGTATGCGCGGCCGCAGGAGCACCACTTCAGAGTCGACGACGGCATCGAGGTGCCACTGGTCACTGCGCAACTACGTTTCGAGGCAGGCGAAGGCAGCCCGGTGGCCGAGGCGCTGCCCAGCCCGGTGTGCCTGCCGCTGGCGGCGCTGCTGGGCAGCGATGCGGTGTTGGGCGTGCTGTTCGAAGAAGCCTTCGCCGAGCGCTGTGGCCGCCAGGCGATGCTGGACCGGTTGTTCGAACTGGTCATCATCCAGGTGCTGCGCACCTTGATGGAGAACGGGCAGATCCAGGTGGGGCTGCTGGCCGGCATGGGCCACCCGCGGTTGCGCCATGCGCTGGTGGCGATGCACGAACAGCCGGCGGAAGACTGGTCGCTGCAGACGCTGGCCGAACGCGCCGGGATGTCGCGCAGTGCATTTTCCGAAGGATTCCGCGAGGTCATCGGCAGCACCCCGGGACAGTACCTGCAGGCATGGCGCACGCGGCTGGCGCAACAGGCACTGCGCCGCGGCCAGCCGCTGAAGCGGATTGCCGGCGAGGTTGGCTTCGGCAGCGAAGCGGCGCTGTCGCGCGCGTTCAAGGCGCAGACCGGACAGTCGCCACGGCAATGGCGCAACGCAATAGCACCGTAGCGCGGAGCCATGCTCGGCGAGCACCCCGCACGGCCCCGGCAGTCCGCCGAGCATGGCCCGGCGTTACAGGACGGCGTCGGTCATACCGCCCACTCCAGGTCGGTGGTGAACACGATGGTCAACCAGCGGTCCGGCGATTCCTCGCCCAGCGCCTCGCCGATCTCATCGCGCAGCACGTCCCATTCGGCCAGCGCCCGCGGTGGGTCGTCGGCGCGGACCACGAAGAACAGCTCGATCTGTTCGCCACGTCCTACCTGCGCCACGTAGCTGCGGTATTCCAGGAAGCCATGCCGCGCCACCACCCCACGGGCTACCTCATCCACATGCGCGCGCAGTTCAGGCGGGGCCACCAGCAGGATGCCGGCCAGCGCCTGGCGCACGGTGGCCATCGGGGCGACCATGACGAACAGGCAGACCACGGCCAGGATGCCCGGATCGATGTAGGGCGCTATCCCGGCCAACGACGTGTCGCGCACCAGCGCACCACCGATGAACGCCACCAGGTAGCAGGCCGACATGCTGGCGGCGACGATCCAGTTCTTCGCATCCAGTGCGATGAAGTCCGAGCCGATGCGTCGGTTCGCGCGCAGGGTGAAGACGGCAAGCGCGGATTCGGCCACGATGGAAATCACCGCGAAGGTGATGGCCGGCCCCAGTGCGATCAGGCGCCCGCCCGAGGTCAGGGCGTCCACGGCGTTGACCAGCGCATACAGCGCTGCGCCGATCATCAATGTGCCGCTCACGCCGAGCACGATGGGCTCCAGGTGCCAGAAGCCCATGGAAAAGCGCTGGTTCAGGCGCGACTGCAGCATGTCGGTCTGGGTGGATTGCGCGATCAGGCGCGCGACCAGCAGCGACAGCCAGGTCATCACGACATCGATCAGGCCGTAGATGCCGTCGAAGATGATCAGCGACGAATTGGCCAGCAGGCCGAACACCATGGCAGCCAACGCCATTCCCAGCGATGCGGCGATGGACAGGCGCAGTACGCCCTGTTCGGTGCGGGTATCGAAGAACCGTGGGTGGTCTGTTGCCATGCCGGGATTGTAGGCGGGACCATGACGCGGCTGTAGCGCCGGGCCATGCCCGGCGGAAATCCCGCGGTGCAGGATTCCGGCGAACACCGCGCGCGCGGCCCGGTGCGCGGGTGACGGGCATGGCCCGTCACTACCGTGGTGGGGCGGCGAAGCATTCAGCCGCTCGGTGTAAACTGTTGATCGCGCAGGCATTGCCTGCAGTTTCCCGCCTCCACCGACGTCCCCATGACCCAGCAAGCTGCCGCCGCGTCCCGCTACGCCGAATCCCTGCGCCTGTCCGTCGCCCCGATGATGGACTGGACGGACCGGCATTGCCGCGTGTTCCACCGGCTGCTGGCACCCACTGCGCGCCTGTACACCGAAATGGTCCATGCCAACGCGGTGATCCACGGTGACCGCGAACGCCTGCTGGGTTTTGATCCGGTTGAACAGCCGCTGGCGCTGCAGTTGGGCGGCAGCGAACCGACGCTGCTGGCGCAGGCCGCGCGCATTGCCCAGGACTGGGGCTACGACGAGGTCAACCTCAACTGCGGCTGTCCTTCCGACCGGGTACAGGCCGGGCGCTTCGGTGCCTGCCTGATGCGCGAGCCGGCGCTGGTCGCCGACTGCGTGGCGGCGATGGTGGCCGCGGTGGATATCCCGGTCACGGTGAAGTGCCGCCTGGGCGTGGACGAGGACAACGATTACGAGGTCTTTGCCTCCTTCGTCGACCGCCAGGCCGAGGCTGGCGCCGGCATGGTGGTGGTGCACGCGCGCAATGCCTGGTTGAAGGGCCTGTCGCCGAAAGAAAACCGCGAAGTGCCGCCGCTGCGCCATGACTGGGCCTACCGGCTCAAGCAGGAGCGTCCCGCGCTGCCGGTGGTACTCAATGGCGGCTTGGCCAGTGTCGAGGCGGTGCAGGCACAGGATGGCAAGGTCGATGGCGTGATGCTGGGCCGCGCGGCCTACCATGATCCCTACCTGCTGCACCGGCTGGACACCCTGCAGGCCGGCAGCCCGCTGCAGTCCCGCCAGGACCTGCTGCGGGCGCTGCGGCCCTACGTGGAAGCGCACCTCGCCAGCGGTGCCGCGCTCAAGCACATCACCCGGCACATCCTTGGCCTGTTCCACGGCCAACCGGGTGGCCGCGCCTTCCGGCAGATCCTCAGCGAAGGCGCGCATCGCCCCGGGGCGGACTGGGCCCTGCTGGAGCAGGCGCTGGTCGTCACCGTGCGCGAAGGTGACCGCGCTGCGGCCTGATTTGTGCCGTGCGTCCGAAAAAGGCCCCGGATTGCGCCATTTGGGTTAAGTTATCTGAACGAACACAGCTGATCTTCAGAAAAGTTCAGACCGGATTCACTGCCCAAAGTCGAAATTTGCAAAAGAAACGTAAAGAGCCGGGCCGTGGGTCCGGACATTCACTTCACGATTTTTGAACGAATTGCCGACCTCGGCTAGGATCGCAACGATGGTGTCCCGTTCCCTTACCTGCCAGCTTGCCTTCGCCACCGCCATGGTGGTGACCGCATGCGTGTGGCTGCCGCAGGTCAACGCGCAGCCGCAGCCGCAGGTACAGCAGCGGCCGCAGATGCGGGAACGCCCGGAAGTGGTGGCCCGCAGCGCGGTACGCGAAGACCAGCGTTCGATGTCCGATGCCGTGCGCCGGGTGCAGCGCTCCACCGGCGGGCACATCCTGGGGGTTGAACAGGTCCCGTTCGATGGCCGGGACATCAACCGGGTGAAGTACATGGATGACCGCGGGCGGGTCCGCTACATGGATGACCCCGCGCAGCGTTCACAGCCCCGCACACCCCGATCGGATATGTCATCACTACGCGGCGATAACCCCTGAACAGGGATTATTGGCGCATCACACCCGTTATCCACCGGCCCACCGGGCCGACCCCAGCACACTAGGGAGAGTTCATGCGTATCCTTCTGGTCGAAGACGAAGCTCCGCTGCGAGAGACCCTGGCAGCCCGGCTCAAGCGCGAAGGCTTTGCCGTCGATGCTGCGCAGGACGGCGAGGAAGGTCTGTACATGGGCCGCGAAGTCCCCTTCGATGTTGGCATCATCGATCTGGGGCTGCCGAAGATGTCCGGCATGGAACTGATCAAGGCCCTGCGCGACGAGGGCAAGAAGTTCCCGGTACTGATCCTGACCGCACGCTCCAGCTGGCAGGACAAGGTCGAGGGCCTGAAGCAGGGCGCCGACGATTACCTGGTCAAGCCCTTCCATGTCGAAGAGCTGCTGGCCCGCGTCAACGCGCTGCTGCGCCGTGCCGCAGGCTGGAGCAAGCCGACCCTCGAATGCGGGCCGGTCGCACTGGACCTGGCTGCACAGACCGTCAGCGTGGCCGGCAGCAACGTCGACCTCACCAGCTACGAGTACAAGGTGCTGGAATACCTGATGATGCATGCCGGTGAACTGGTCTCCAAGGCCGACCTCACCGAACACATCTACCAGCAGGATTTCGACCGTGACTCGAACGTGCTGGAAGTGTTCATCGGGCGCCTGCGCAAGAAGCTGGATCCGGATGGCGAGCTGAAGCCGATCGAGACCGTGCGCGGTCGCGGCTACCGCTTCGCCATTCCGCGCAACGAGGGCTGAGCCCCTCGTTGGCGATTGCATGATGTCCGGCCGTCCGTGGTTCCGACGCTGGCGGCCGCGCTCACTGCAGGCACGCCAGCTGCTGGCTGCATCGGTGGGCTTGGTGGCCTTCCTGGCGCTGGCCGGCTATGCGCTGGACGCGGCCTTCGCCGATACCGCGCGCGCCAACCTGCGCGAGCGGTTGAAGAACTACGCCACCGCGTATGCGGCCGGCATCGACTTCACCCGCGACCGTTCGCTGTACATCCGCGAACAACCGCCGGATCCGCGCTTCGACGTGCCTGGCAGTGGCCTGTACCTGCAGGTGGTGATGCCGGGCGGCAAGGGTAATTCGATGTCCGCCGAGGGTCCCATGCTGCCCGCCGTCGGCGGCGGCCTGCTGGCACCGCGCCAGGAAGTATTCGAAGGCCCGCTGCCGATGATCCAGATCGACGGCAGCGAGGGCTCGGTCTACCGCTATGGGCTGGGCCTGGTGTGGGATGCCGATGCCGATCCCGCCACGGAGTTCCCGTACACCATCTATGTGATGGAAGATTCGCGCGCGCTGGGTGCGCAGCTGCGCGTATTCCGCGGCCGGGTATGGTTCTACCTGGGTGGCATCGGCTTGATCCTGTTGTTGTTGCAGACGGTGATCCTGCAGTGGAGCCTGCGGCCGATGCGGCGGGTGATCAACGAACTGACCAAGGTGCAGCGCGGTGAAACCGAGCGCATGAGCGAACGCCACCCGCGTGAGCTGGAGCCGCTGACCGACAGCATCAATGCCTTCATCGAGAGCGAGCGCGAAAACCTGGAGCGCCAGCGCAATACGTTGGCCGACCTGGCCCACAGCCTGAAGACGCCGATCGCCGTGCTGCGCACGCAGATGGACAGCGGATCCAGCGATGGCGCCCTGCGCGAAGAACTGGACGTGCAGCTGCAGCGCATGAACAACCTGGTGTCCTACCAGCTGGCGCGCGCTGCGGCATCCGGACACAAGTTGTTCTCCGCGCCCTTGCCGATCGAGCCCAACGCCGAGGAGATCGTGCGCGGGCTGGAGAAGGTCTATGCCGGCAAGGGCGTGCTGTGCGAGTTCGATATCGACGAGACATCACGCTTCCATGGTGAACCCGGCGACCTGCAGGAGCTGCTGGGCAACCTGCTGGAAAATGCATTCAAGTGGGCGACGCGACGCGTGCTGCTGACAGCGCAGCCACTGCCGGCGCCGAACACCCGTCGCCCGGGGCTGCTGCTGGCGGTGGATGATGATGGCCCGGGCATCGCGCCGGAAGACATCGCCAAGGTGCTGCAGCGCGGCGTGCGCGGCGACGAGCGCGTGCAGGGCCATGGCATCGGGCTCTCCATCGTGCAGGACCTGATCAAGGACTACCGCGGTGAGCTGCTGGTGGCACGCTCGTCGGAGCTGGGCGGGGCGCGTTTCGAAGTGCGCCTGCCGGCCGGACCGTAACGCATCGATGCGCCGTGGTGGGTGGCGACCGTTGGTGGTCACGCTCTTCGCGCTTTCTACCGGTAGCACAGCGGCAGGTCCGCCGAGTACGGCTCGGCGCTACCGGGTCGACGGCGTCATGGCGTTGAAGGGCTGGGTCCGTAGAACCGCCGCAGGTGCTCGGCCACGGCGGGCAAGGCTTCGGCCAGCAGGCCTGGCGCGGAGAAGTGGTACTCGGTTGCCACGGCAAAGAATTCTTCCGGTGCTTCGGCGGCATAGGGGTCGATCAAGGTCTCTTCCCCCGCATCGACCTGCATGCAGAACCCATCGTAAGCCTGCTGGAAATCCCGGGCCCACGCGCGTTGCCATTCGCGCGGCAGCGGTGGCGTGCCATCCATCGCGCCATCCAGTGCGTCGATCTTGTGCGCCATCTCGTGCACGGCCACGCAGTAACCGTCGAACGGCGCCTGCAGGTCGGCCTGGACATCGGCCCATGACAGGACCAGTGGTCCGCTGTCCCAGCTTTCACCGATCAGTTCGTCATCCCATTCGTGAAGCACGCCGGCGGCATCTACATGGCTGCGCTGTACGCGAAACGCATCAGGGTAGACGATCAGCTGCGACCAGCCGCGCAGGCCCACTTCGCCCAGTTCCAGCAGCGGCAGGCAGCACAACGCTGCCAGCAGCACGAGGTCTTCTTCGCGCAGCACCAGTTCGCCGATCGGGCTGATGGTCTTCTCGTGCAGGAAGCGGGCCGCCAGCGCGCGCAGGCGCTCCTGGCCACCAGCGGATAGACGGTCCACCCAGGGTGCGCGCCGGCAGGCCTGCTGCCACGACATATCGGGAATTGGCCGCGGCGCAGGCCGCAGCCACCGCATCAATGCCTGGATCAGCGGAACATTCCCGGCAGGAAGCTGTGCCACTTCGGTGCGCGCAGCCGTTGCAGTACTTCGTCGTCGCTGCCACCACCACCGCTGCCATTGGACGTGGCCTGCGCAGGCACCGGCTTCGGGGTGGTCGGCACGGCTGCCGCGGCACTGCGTGCGGTGGGCGGACGCTCGGCGTCGGGCGTGGAATACACGCAGTCACCGCGCCCTTCGCTGGCCTGCGCGGTCGACGCGTTGGCAACGAGCGGGGCCATCAACAGGACCATGCAATGGGCAAGACAGCGCATCGACAACATCCGTGGTTAAGGGCGGGTGAGCTTTCGATTCTAGCCCGATTTCCGTTGGCTATTGGAAGACCGGGCGGGCGGGGGCAGTCCAGTTGTCGCATAATTTCCCTGTTTACCTGATGGAAGCTGCCGTGGACGACCGCCAACTGCTGGCCAAACTGGCCGCCGGACCCCTGTCCGGTGATGCCCTGGCCCGCGAACTGGGACAGACCCGTGCCGCGATATGGAAGCGGATTCAAGGACTTAGAGCGGCCGGGGTGGTGATCGAGGGACGCGCCGGCGGCGGCTACACGCTCTGCCAGGGGCTGGACCTGCTGGAGCCGGAACGGGTCCGTGCGGCCTTGCCAGGGCCGGTCATCAGCCTGTTGGACGACCTGCAGGTGGTCTGGAGCACCGGTTCCACCAATAGTGAATTGTTGCGATGCAGCGCACCGCAGCGCGGCAGCCGCGTCATGTTGGCCGAGCGCCAGACCGGCGGACGCGGCCGCCGCGGCCGCGAATGGGCCTCGCCGCTGGCGGCCCATGTCTATCTTTCGGTACTGCGCGGCTTCTCCGGTGGGCTGGCGCAGTTGGGTGGCCTGAGCCTGGTGGCGGGCGTGGCGGTTGCCGAGGCACTGCATGCGCAGGGTTTTGCGCAGGTCCGCCTGAAATGGCCCAACGACCTGGTGGCCGATGGGCACAAGCTCGGTGGCCTGCTGGTGGAAGGCGGCGGCGAGTTCGCTGGCCCTGCACGCGCAGTCATCGGCATCGGCTTGAACGTCCATATGCCTGACGCCTTCGCTGCGCGCATCGACCAGCCATGGACCGATCTGGACCGCCTGGCCGGCAAGCCGGTGCAGCGCACCGCGGTGGCGGCCGGCGTGCTGGCGCACCTGCTGCCCGCACTGGAGCAGTTCGAGGCTGAAGGCCTGGCGCCCTTCCTGCCGCGCTATGCCGCGCTGGACAGCCTGGCCGGTTGCGCGGTGCGCGTGGAGCAGGGCGGTACCTGGCAGGAAGGCCAGGCATTGGGCCTGGCCGAAGACGGCGCGTTGCGGGTGGTCATCGATGGCCGCGAGCAGCACGTGCATGCCGGCGAAGTCAGCGTGAGGGCGCGATGAGCGACTGGTTGTTCGACCTGGGGAATTCCCGTTTCAAGTACGCGCCGTTGCGCGGCGACCGTGCCGGTAACGTGCAGGCGTGGACGCACGGTGCCGAGGACCTGCGCAGCGAAGCACTGCGCGCGCTGCCGCAGGGACGTATTGCCTATGTCGCCAGCGTGGCCGCGCCAGGCCTGACGGCAACCATGCTGGAGATCCTGCGCATGCGCTTCCAGCACGTGCACGTGGCGCATACCGAAGGCCGTTTCGCCGATCTGCGTATTGCCTATGGGGTGCCGGCACGCTTCGGCGTCGACCGTTTCCTCGCCCTGCTTGCCGCCGCGCGCGGGCAGCGCCATGTGCTGGTGGCCGGGGTCGGCACCGCATTGACCATCGATCTGCTGGATGCAGGTGGCCTGCACCACGGTGGTCGCATCGCGGCGTCACCGACCACCATGCGCGAAGCGCTGCATGCGCGGGCGGTGCAGTTGCCGCCGAGTGGCGGCCAGTATCACGAGTTCGCCAATGACACCGACGATGCGCTGGCATCGGGCTGCGACGGGGCGGCGATCGCCTTGATCGAACGCAGCCGCGCGCAAGGTGAGCAGCTGCTGCAGGCTCCGGTGGCACTGCTGCTGCATGGCGGCGGTGCACCGGCGCTGCTGCCGCACCTGCCCCCCGATACCAGCCACGAACCGCTGCTGGTACTCGATGGGCTGGCGCGCTGGGCCGTGCACCTGCCCCCCGCGGCAGGCTAGGATCGGGGGATGCTGACCCGTGCCCTGATCGTTGTCCTCGTCCTGCTGAACATCAGTGTCGCGTTGTGGTGGGCACTGCGCGTCGAACCGGCAACGCCGGAACCGACGCCGCCCTCCGGCGTGGCGACCCTGCAACTTGCTCCGGTAGAGCCGGGCCATGCCCGGCTGCCCGACGCACCCGCAGCGCTGGTCGACGCCACCACCCTGACGGAACCGCCATCGGCACCGGAATCGCCATCCGTATCGGCACCGGCGGCTCCGCCGCGTTGCGTCGCGCTGGGTCCCTTCGCCGATCCGGCCGCCGCCGCGACGGTGCAGGCGCGCCTGGGAGGCGTGCTGGAACGTATGCGCGCGGTGGAAGAACAACAGGCGGCAGGGGGCAGCAACGCCCGCTATCGGGTGCTGCTGCCACCCGCTGCCTCGCGCGAAGCAGCGCAGGAAACGGTGCAGCGGATCGTCGCGGCCGGCCTGGGCGATTACTACATCATTGCCCAGGGGCCGGAAGCCAACGCCATTGCGCTGGGCCAGTACCGCAACCGGGAAGGCGCCGAACGCCGGGTCACTGCGCTGAGGGCCGCCGGCTTCAAGCCCCTCCTGCAGGGCGGCGGCGAGGCGACAAGCACGTGGTGGGTGCAGGGGGCGCTGGTAGCGGGGCAGGCCGCCAACGCGGCGCGGCAACGCAGCGGCGCCGCGCAACAGCGCTCGCTGGACTGTGCGCGTCTGCGGTAGAATTGCCCCGCTGGGCTGGCCTGCCGCCCACGCGCCGTACCATGCCGCTTTAGCTCAGTTGGTAGAGCAACTGTCTTGTAAACAGTAGGTCATCCGTTCGATTCGGATAAGCGGCACCAATCCCCCTTTTTTCGACCATCACCAAGTGGCCCCGTATCGCCGCGATTCACAACGGAATCAGCGAGTTACGGTCCAGGCAGTCAGAGGGGAGCGATCTGGTCGTCAACTGGATGGATCGTTGGTCGCCGGAGGCGTGATGAGGGGGCGATCAGGCTGCTTCGGATCAAAGCCCCTGTCCTTGCCGATCACAGGCTGCCTGCTGTTCGCAAGCGCATCGAAGGCGTTAAATCCAATCTTCAGGCGATGACTGCGCCCAGCCCGCAGGAAAACACCAGAATTGTTTCTTCGGTCGTGTTGAACAGGCATGTGTTACAGGTCATTTCGCGCCTGTTCGCCTTTGATCACACGTCCGTCTTTTACGATGACGGCGAAGTTGTGCACTGGATCTGCAATCAGATCGAGGTTCGCCAGCGGATTGCCTTCGACGAGCAGGAGGTCGGCCAACGCGCCAACTTCCACAACGCCAAGGCGACCCTGGTAGGGACTGCGCAGGCCTGACAGTGCCAGCAGTTCGGCATTGTCATGCGTCACCATCTTCAGGATCTCCGCCGGCGTGAACCAGTCGCGCAACCCGAGGATGAAAGCGTTCTGCTCGACATTGAGTTCAGGTTCAAACAGAAAGTCGGTGCCCCAGGCCATGCGCACGCCTGCCCGCTTGGCTGCGGCGATCGTGCGCGCTTGCCCCTCGATCACCGGTTTGCGCTTTTCGCGGCGAATTGGATCCATCGCGTCGGTGCTCGGTCGCAGGGTCTGGGTCGACAGCCATACGCCCTGCCTGGCCATCAACTTCAAGGTGGCCTCGTCCAGCAACTGACCGTGCTCGATGCACTTCACGCCCGCTTCGATGGCGCGCCGCACCGCACGCACCGTGTACGCGTGCACCGTGACGTAGGTGCCCCAGTCTTCGGCCGCTTCGACCGCAGCGCGCATTTCATCCAGGGTGTACTGCGTAACGTCGACCGGATCGTAGGCCGAGGATGTACCACCGCCAGCCATCAGCTTGATCTGGCTGGCGCCCATGCGCAGGTTTTCGCGCACGGCTGTAAGTACCTCGTCGCGGCCATCGGCGATGAAGGTTGCACCCATTTCCTCGGCCAGCGACGGCTTGCCGAAGAAGCGACGCGAACGCTCGTGCGGCAGGCGCATGTCGCCATGACCGGAGGTCTGGCTCACGGTGGCGCCCGATGGCCAGATGCGCGGCCCGACCACCTTGCCGGTATCGATGGCTGCCTTCAGTTCGAAAACGGGGCCGCCGACATCACGCACGCTGGTAAACCCCCGCATCACGGTACGCTCGGATTCGGCTGCAACCGTGGCAGCCAGCAATTCGGGCTTCGCGTCCGGTGCGGTCATCGTGGCCTGCGAAAGCGCCGTGAACGTACTGTGCCAATGCGCGTCGATCAAGCCTGGCATCAGCGTGCGGCCACGACCCTCGATCACTTGTGCCGATTCCGAAGGCTGCGCATTCGCGCCGATGCCCGCGATCTGATTGCCGCGGACCAGCACATCTGTCGGATCGCCAAGTGTTCCACGGACGGTATCCAGCACTCGGACCTGACGGAACAGCAATTCGCTTTCAGCTGCAGCGCAATGTCCCCACGCGAGAGCGGAGGAGACAAGGACCAGCAACATCGAAAACCTGCGCAGCATGCTTGCGATTGCCATCTTGTCGTTATCCCTGTGTGGATACCCTGCGCGGTCAACAAAGTTGATGCCCGCGACACGGAGGCACGAGGTGCGGTTCAGAACCGGTAAGTCAGGCCGAATGCCGGCCCCTTCAGCCGCGCATCGTAGACATCGCCAGCGTGATCGTAATCGACATCGAGCACCTTGTAGCCACCCGACACGGAGAAGCGGTCACTGGCAATGTAATTGACGGTCGCCAGCACCGACCACGTTGAATCTGCCCCGACACCAAATCCGCCGATATCCAACTGGGCCTGCAGTGACCAGCCACCGTGCAGGCGCTGGAAAGCACGCAGGCCGACCACCGGATCCACCCAATCGAAACGCTCGCCGTAACCGCGCGATGTCCCAAGGGCGCTGACGGTTACGTCGTTGGATAGCCACCATGCCCGTACGCCGGCCAGCACGTCGAGCGTGAAATCCTCGGTGTCCACGGTTCGATAGCCCGCCTGCAGCGTCATGTTGGCCTGCCGGCTGTCGACCCGGCCGTCGACAACCGTGCCAGGCGGCACGGGAACGGGTAGCGGCGGCAGTGGGCCGAATGCGTGGCCATCGCGGGTGCTGACATACATCAGGTCAGCGGAAAACACGAACGCTCCCCGACGGAACCAGAGATTCACGAACCCGCCGAACTCGAGACCCTCCAGGACATCGGAGAACGATTTGTCGATGCCGATGGTCGGCGCGCGCCGGAAGGGGGAGATCCTGCCGTCCAGGCCGGCGGCCCACAGGTACGGCGTGACCTGCAGTGCCTGGTCGGCGCGCTCGGCTTGCCCGCGCGTTGACGGGGTGGAGGCGAATTCATCGGCTGCGTTTGCGTGTCCCACGGTGGCGGCGCCAAGCGCCAGCAATCCCATGATGCATGCCTTCATGACCGGTTTCCCTTGTGCCTTGACCATCTGATCAGGGCCCTGCAAGTCCGTAGCATTACCCGCGCAAGCCTCAGCGGACTTTATCACTTCCCCAAAAGGCCCCAACGCGTCCCGCTCACTCGCAGCGGGCGGCTTGGATCACATTGTTGGCGTCGATGAATACGCGCAGGCGATCATCGCGATGATCCTTTTGGACGCTTCTGTCCGGACCGATCGGATTGACCAGTCCTGCTCCGCTCTCGCGTGATATGCGGCGCATGTTCTCCTCATTCGCCGGTTGGCCAACGGCCCAGTGCAGCGATTCGTCGGAGCAGCGTCCGCTGCCCGATACCCGAGGGCCCACGGAGCTGATGCACCCGGAAAGCATCGAACATCCCACGCCAACCAGGACAATTCGGGAGACAGCTCCCAGCCAAATGGATACGGTCATGGCGATACCTCAAATGGAAAGGGGGGGGGGTAGTCGGATTGCAAGTCTACTTGCGGTGGCCCAAGCATCGATCAGGAACGGATCGAGTGCCGGGGGCTCGAAGGTGACCGCATTCCGGATTTCCTGTGCATGTTGTAGGTCCGGCCATAGCCGCCGGGGCGGGATCAGTTGCTCGGATACACCTCGACGACGGTGCATTGCGAGCCGGGAATGCGCGTGTCCATCATGACGCCGGGGCTGAACGCGACCCCCACCATGCGGTCGCCCGGGTTGCCACAGACCAGCCCGTTCTGCAGGCCCGACACGAATTCCACCCGCTTGACGCCGGCAAATTTGCTGCAGCTACCTGCTACTTCAATCCGGTAAAAGCGGTTTCCGCCGTTCCGGCGCGGGTTTGTTTCCACCATGATTCCCTTGGGGTCTTCGTTCCAGCCCCGCACGTCCCGGGTGGCAAAACAGAAATCCGGTGAACCCCGCAGCCGACGCCCGCGATCGTCGTTGTTGGCCTTGCCGGTGACAGTCACCGCAGGCAGCGTCGTCGGATATTGTCGATTGCTTTCGCGCGCGATCCTGGCAAAGGCGCGGTTGTCGATCTGGTCCACCGCACTGATGCCGCAGGCCCGGCCATCCACCAGCAGGCGTTCGCCGGGTCGCCCGCAGGCCCAGCCCTCGGGTGTCTCCAGTCCAATCTCCCTGCCGTTCGGGACGCCAGGGCATGCTGCAGCGAAGTCCAGTCGATAGGCTTGGCCATCTCCGGCGCGCACGGCAATCGAACCCGCTTCGGCCTGTTTCACATGCTGGACGTTGCCCGCATCCAGGCAATGTGGTGCCGGTGCGGGGCCTTCGGGCACGGGCAGGGGCGCTTGGGCAAGGCCGGCCGCGGGCAGTGATGACGCGGCGAGCGCCATGGCAATCAGCAGTCTGGGACGGATCACAATGCGCTCCTTGCAGAGGGATTGACCAGAACCTAGCACGCCCGGTGCCCTGGTTCCGTTACGGCGGGCTTGCCGCCGGCCCCATGCTATAAGGGCGTGGCCCGGTAAGGAGCATGCATGGCCATGGCTGTTGAGCCCCGTCGCCTCGGCGCGGTCCGCGTGGTGGGCTGGACGATTGTCTGGCTTGCCGTGCTGGCGGTCAGCGCCGAATTCCTGCTGGCCGTGTACGGCAAGTACCACTCGCTGGACGGCCCTGCCTATGCCCGCTTCATGGATCGCCACGGCTGGTTGTGGCTGCATCTCGGTGGTGGCCTGGTCACCCTGCTGCTCGGCCCGGTGCAGTTCCTTGGCCGATTGCGCCGCGCCCGCCCACGCCTGCATCGCCAGCTTGGACGCGTGTATCTGTATGGACTGCTTGTTGCCAGTGCGGCGGCGGCCGCGCTCATCCTGACCACTCCCGCCCCGTTCTCGATCCGTGCCGGCTTCGCCGCCACCGCCCTGGCCTGGTTGTCCACCGCGCTTGCCGGCATGGTCGCCGTCCGACATCGCCGGATCGAGGTGCACCAGCAGTGGATGGTGCGCAACTATGTCGTCAGCCTGGCGCCGGTCATGTTCCGGCTGATGCTGCCTGCGGCCATCGCGCTGGGGCAGGCGCCAAGCAGCGCACTGGTAGCGATGCTGCTGTGGGCAAGCTGGCTGCTGCCCCTGGCCATCGTCGAAGTGTTCCGCCGCCTGCTGCGCCACGCGCGCGGTGATGCCCAACTCACCGGGCGGGCGACCATCGCGTGACTGGCGGCAAAGGCCGCAGGGCGCGGATCGTTCAGCGCATCATCGCGCGATAGTCGCGCGGGGTGATTCCCACGGTGGATTTGAACTGCCTGGAGAAGGCGCTCTGGTCGGAGAAGCCACAGGTCTGCCCGATCTCGGCGATGTTCATGTCGCCCTGCAGCAGCCGCATGGCTTCTTCGATGCGCAGTTTGGTCAGCAACTGCTGTGGGCTGAGCTGGAACACGCGCTTGAACAGGCGTTCCAGCTGCGCCACTGAAACGCCGGCGATGTCGGCCAGGGATTGCACGCGCAATGGCAGGCCATAGTTGGCCTGCATGTGCGCAAACGCGCGCTGCAGCCGGGTAAACGAGGAGTGGCCGTTGTCCGGCCGGCCCAGGTCGCGGGAAATGCCGATCAACCCGCCAATGCCCTTGCCGCCGTCGAGCGGGCGCTTGATGGTCAGGCACCAGCCTGCGCAGCGGTTGGCATACAGATGCAGCTCCAGCTGGTTCTCGATCATCTCGCCCTCCAGCACGCACTTGTCCTGGTTGACGTAGGAGCTGCCCAGTCGTTCCGGGAAGACCTGCAGCGCCGTCTTGCCGACCAGTTCGCTCCGGTCGCGCATGCCCAGCCGCTTGACCAGGGTGTTGTTGACGTGGGTGTAGCGGCAGTCCTTGTCCTTGATGAAGAACACCACGTCGGGAATGGCATCGAAGATGTCCTGCAGCTCATTCAAGGACAGCTGTACGTCGATCGGGGTGGCGGGCTCGTTGTGCTGCATTGCTTCGTAGACCTTCGCGAAGGAAACGGTGGCTGGTGCAGGAAAGAAGCATCGCGGCATGTGGCCGGCATTTCCGATTATGCATATTTCCGCATTCGGGTTGGGGAGTCTGTCCTAGCGCGGGCTCGCCTGTGAAGACCAAGATGACGGCATGCGGACCATCCAGATCATCGACTCACATACGGCAGGCGAACCCACGCGGGTCATCATGTCCGGCTTCCCGGACCTGCCCGGCGGCAGCCTGGCGCAACGCCGCGAACTGTTCCGCTCCAGCTACGATCATTGGCGCAGCGCAATCGCCTGCGAGCCGCGCGGCTCGGACACGATGGTCGGTGCGCTGCTGTTGGAGCCCACCGACCCGCGCTGTTGTGCCGGCGTGATCTTCTTCAACAACGTGGGCTACCTGGGCATGTGCGGGCACGGCACCATCGGCCTGGCACGCACCCTGGCCCACGTGGGGCGCATCCAGCCGGGCGAGCACCTGGTGGAGACGCCGGTGGGCCAGGTGGGCGTCACGCTGCATGCGGACGGACGGGTCTCCATCGGCAACGTCGAAAGCTACCGCTACCGGGCCGGCGTCAGCGTGGCCGTGCCGGGACATGGCACGATCCGCGGTGACATTGCGTGGGGCGGCAACTGGTTCTTCATCACCGAACAGACGCCCGCGCCGCTGGATATCAGCCACCGCGCCGAACTCAGCCTCTATACCATCGCGGTCCAGCAGGCGCTGCTCGCGGCCGGCATCCGCGGCGAAGACGAGGGCGTGATCGACCATGTCGAGATCAGTGGCGTGGCACCGGACGGTTCCGGTGCGCGCAACTTCGTGATGTGTCCCGGCGGTGCCTATGACCGCTCGCCGTGCGGCACCGGCACCAGCGCCAAGATCGCCTGCCTGGCCGCCGACGGCGAACTGGCTGAGGGCCAGCGCTGGGTGCAGCAGGGCATCCTCGGCAGCGTTTTCGAAGGCAGCTATCGCAACGGCCAACGCGGCGTCATGCCCACCATCACCGGCCAGGCATGGATCACCGGAACCTCGCAGCTGCTGATCGAACAGGACGATCCGCTGGCGTGGGGGATTGGTGGTGGGAATCCCTGACATGGATCATTTCGACCTGATCATCGTGGGCGCCGGAATCGTCGGTGCCCACTGCGCCAAGCTTGCGACAGAGCGTGGATGTACGGTCGCGCTCATCGAGCCGGATGTCATCGGCGGCGGTGTCACCGCAGCATCGATGGGCCACCTGGTGGCGATGGACGATGATCCGGCGGAACTGGCGCTGGCACGTTACTCGCTGGGTCTGTGGGAGCAGTACAAGGGCGTCGCCGATGCGGAGTTCAGCCGTTGCGGCACGTTGTGGCTGGCGGCAACCGAACACGAGCTGGCCTCGGTGCCGGCCAGGGTACAGCGGTTGGCAAAGGCGGGCATCCATGCCGAGGCCGTAGATGCGGCGCAGCTGCGCCAGCTTGAACCGACGCTGGCAGGCGACCTGTTGGGCGGCATGCGGGTGCCCGGCGAAGCGGTGGTGTATCCACCGGGCATCTGCAACTGGCTGGTGGCGCGGGCCGTGGCAGGTGGAGCCCGCCTGTTGCAGGGACGTCGGGTGGTCCGCCTGCGCGAACAGGGCGTCGAGCTGGACGACGGCAGCCACCTCGCCGGACCGGTGCTGGTCGCTGCCGGAACCGCCAGCACGACGTTGCTGCCGGAACTGCCGATGCACCAGCGGCGTGGCCACCTGGTCATCACCGACCGCTATCCCGGCACGCTCCGTCACCAGGTGCTTGAACTGGGCTATGCCAACAGCGCGCATGGCAATGATGCGGTCAGCGTTGCCTTCAACGTGCAGCCGCGGCCCACCGGCCAGCTGTTGCTGGGTTCCTCGCGTGAGCAGGGCGTACTGGACGGAGCGATCAATCCGGCGGTGCTGCGCAGCATGCTGCAGCGCGCCTTCCGCTTCCTGCCGGGGCTGCAATCGCTGAAGGCCATCCGCGTATGGACGGGGCAGCGGCCCTGCACGCCTGATGGCCGTCCCTACATCGGTGCAGTGCCGGGTCGACGCGGCGCGTGGGTGGCCACCGGCCATGAAGGACTGGGCGTGGCCACCTCCACCGGTACCGCGCAGCTGCTGTTGGACCTGATCGAAGGCCGCGTGCCGGCGATCGACCCGGCGCCCTACGATCCGGCGCGGGTGATCGCATGGGCATGACGCCGATGATGGTCCGGTTGCGGATCGACCAGCAGGACATCGCGGTCATCGCCGGCACCAGCGTGGCGGCCGCGATCGCACACGTGGGCGGCACCACGCGCACCTCGTGCACCGGCATGCGTCGTGCCCCGCTATGCGGCATGGGCGTCTGCTTCGAATGCCGCGCGACCGTCAATGGCGTTGCCCAGGAACGCACCTGCCTGCTGCCGGTGGCCGATGCGATGGAGGTGGTCACCCATGGCTGAGCGCCATCTTCGTTGTGATGTCGCCGTCGTCGGCGCCGGACCGGCGGGACTGTCCGCGGCCATCGCCGCAGCGGGCCAGGGGGCCCGCGTGGTGATCATCGACGCGCAGCCGGTGGCGGGCGGCCAGGTCTGGCGCAACGACGTGCGCCACGGTGCACCTGCCGCGGCGTTGCAGCGGCGCGAGGCGGCAGCGGCGGCAGGAACGCTGCTGCTGTCGCGTTGCGAAGTCGTGGCCGCTGCGGGAGGGCGCCTGTTGATCAATGGCGATGGCGGCGCGACCACGCTGGACTACGATGCCATAGTGCTGGCCAGCGGTGCACGCGAACTGCTGCTGCCTTTCCCGGGCTGGACATTGCCCGGTGTCACTGGCGCCGGTGGCGCGCAGGCACTGGCCAAGCAGGGCGCCCCACTGCAGGGGCGGCGGGTGCTGCTGGCAGGTTCCGGTCCGCTGTTGCTGGCCAGTGCGCATACGCTCAAGCAGCATGGTGCCCACGTCGTCGGCATCCATGAGCAGGCATCGCGCGCGCAGGTCCACGCATTCGCCGCGTCATTGTGGCGCTGGCCGGCCAAGGCGCTGCAGGCGGCGCGGCTGCGCGCGGCACTGGTCGGCGTGCCCTATCGTCTTGGCAGCCATGTGCTGCGTGCGCTGGGCGAGCACCAGGTGCAGGCCGTCGAGCTGCAGCGCGGCGCATCCCGCGAGACGATCGAATGTGACCAGCTTGCGTGTGGCTTCGGCCTGGTACCGAACATCGAGGTCGCCCAGCTGCTGTCCTGCGAACTGCAGCCGGAGGGCCGCCATGCGGCCGTCAAGGTCGACGAGTTCCAGTGCACCAGCAGGGCTGATGTCTTCGCAGCCGGCGAAGCATGCGGTATCGGCGGCGTGGACTGCGCCACGGTGGAAGGCCACATCGCCGGCCTGGCGGCCGCCGGCGCGCCGGACGCCGCCCGGCGGTACTTCCCCCGCCGCCAGCGTGCCCGGCATTTCGCCGCCTTGCTGCGCGCGCACTTCGCGCTGGGCGAACCGGTCCGCCAGCTGGCGGACCGGGACACCCTGGTCTGTCGATGCGAGGACGTGCGCCTGGCTGACCTGGCCGGCAAGCACGACGCGCGCGCGATCAAGCTGCACACGCGATGCGGCATGGGCCCATGCCAGGGGCGCATCTGCGGCCCGGCCCTGGCCGAGATCGCCCACCTCCCCCGCATGGGGCTGCGTCCCCCCGTCTTTCCCGTTCCGTTGAACGTGCTGGCTGCGTTGCAGCCCAGCATGCCGGCGGATCCATCCCCAGGAGTCGTTAAATGAGCAAGAGCATGTGGCAGGGCGTCATTCCTGCACTCACCACGCCGTTCACCGCCGATGGCGAAGTCGACCACGCTTTCCTCGCCAAGCATGCGCAATGGCAGATAGAGGCCGGCTGCATCGGCGTGGTACCGCTGGGATCGCTTGGCGAAAGCGCTACGCTTTCGTTCGACGAAAAGATCGCCATCGTGCGCACGCTGGTCAAGGCATTGGGCGACACGGCGCCGGTGATCCCGGGCATCGGCTCGCTGTCCACCGACGAAGCAGTACGCCTGGCCCAGGCCTGCGAAGCTGAAGGCGCCCGCGGCCTGATGGTGCTGCCGCCTTATGCCTACTCCACCGATTGGAAGGAAATGAGCGCGCACTTCCGGGCCATCGCCAAGGCGACCGGGCTGCCGATCCTGCTGTACAACAATCCCATCGCGTACAAGACCGATTTCACCGCCGCGCAGATCGCCGAGCTGGCCAACGAACTGCCGCAGGTCGAGGCGGTCAAGGAATCCTCCGGCGACATCCGTCGCCTGGCTGACATCCAGGCATTGTCCGGCGACCGGCTGGTGCTGATGACCGGCATCGACGATGCCATCGTGGAAGGCCTGGCGATGGGCGTGACCGGCTGGATCGCCGGACAGGTCAATGCGTTTCCGCATGAATCCGTTGCGCTGTTCAACCGCGCGCGCGACGGCGGCTATGACGCGGTGAAGGATCTCTACAGCTGGTTCCTGCCACTGCTGCGCCTGGATACCGTGCCCAAGTTCGTGCAGCTGATCAAGCTGACCCAGCAGTGCGTCGACTGGGGCAATGAGCGGGTGCGGGCACCGCGCCTGGTGGTCGAAGGGGCAGAGCGCGATGCGGCCCTGCTGATCATCGAAAGCGCCATCAAACACCGCCCGGAGTTGTAAGCATGAGCCATCTGCAGCCAGTCCTTGTTGCCGGCACGTGGCGCGATGCGGTCGAGCCGTCAGGTTCGCTGGAAGCGCACGACCCGACCACCGGCGAGTCGATCGGAGACCGGTATCCGGTCAGCTCACGCCGCGAGGTGGAGCAGGCACTGGCTGCAGCGCTTGGAGTGGCGGAGGCGATGGCTTCCGCCGACCCGGCGCGCATCGCAGGCTTCCTGGATGCCTACGCCGATGGCATCGAAGCCCAGGCCGATGCGCTGGTGGCGATGGCGCACCGTGAAACCGGCCTGCCAGCCAGCCCGCGCCTGCGTGATGTCGAACTGCCGCGCACCACCGGGCAACTGCGCCAGGCCGCACGCGCCGTCTGGCAACGCAGCTGGACGCATCCGGTGATCGATACCGCCACCGGGCTGCGCGCGATGTATGGCCCGTTGGCAAAGCCGGTGGTGGTGTTCGGCCCCAACAACTTCCCCTTCGCCTTCAATGCCATTGCCGGCAGCGACTTTGCATCCGCCATCGCCGCGCAGGCACCGGTGATTGCCAAGGTGCATCCGCTGCATCCGGGTACCAGCCTGATGCTTGGCCGCATCGCCCACGATGCGCTGCTCGCCGCAGGCCTGCCGGCAGCGGCGATCCAACTGCTGTACCAGGTGGAAGGCGCGGCCAGCGAGTTGCTGGTGGGCAATCCGGCCGTCGGTGGAGTCGGATTCACCGGGGGCCGTGCCGGTGGCCTGGCACTCAAGGCATTGGCTGACCGGGCTGGCGTTCCGTTCTACGCGGAAATGTCCAGCATCAATCCGGTGTTCCTGCTGGAGGGCGCGCTGGCCGAGCGCGGCAGCGCCCTGGCGCAGGAATTCTTCGCCTCGTGCACGATGGGTAGTGGGCAGTTCTGTACCAATCCCGGCTTGCTGGTGGTACCGCACGGCGAGGCGGGTGATGCTTTCCTGGCCGACGCCTGCAAGCGCTTTGATGCCGCCCAGGCGCAGGTATTGTTCTCCGCCGATGGCAAGCGGCACCTCACGGCAGCGCTCCAGGCCCTGGCCGAGGCAGGGGCATCGCATCGCGCGGGCAGGCCGACACCCCAGCGCGACGGGGCATGGGTCCAGCCGCAACTGCTGGAAGTCGATGGCGAGTGCTTCCTGCAAGCACCACAGGCGCTGCAGGTCGAAGCCTTTGGCCCGGCCAGCGTGGTCGTACGCAGCCATGGCCCGGCGCAATCGCTGGCCATCGCGCGTGCTTTCGAGGGCAACCTGACCGCTACCGTCTATCGTGCTGGCGATGGCAGCGATGACGCATTCGCGGCCATGCTGATGCCGCTGCTGCGGCCACGCGTCGGTCGCCTGATCGTGGACAGGATGCCCACCGGCGTGGCGGTCAGCCCGGCGCAGAACCACGGCGGTCCCTATCCTGCTACCAGCCATCCGGGATTCACCTCGGTGGGCATGCCGGGCTCCATCCGCCGCTTTGCTGGCCTGCACAGCTATGACAACGTACCCGACGCGTTGCTGCCGCCGGCGCTGCGCGATGCCAATCCCGGACACATCTGGCGCCTGGTGGATGGGCAATGGAGCACCTCAGGAGTGGGGGCGGAAGGATGACGCCGCAGATCGGCCACCTGTCGCTGTCCGATGCACGTGCCCAGCTGCGGCCTTGGCAAGCGCAGGCGGCCCCGATCAGCGCCGATGAACATGGGCAGCGGATTGAACAGGCACGCGCGCTGATGCAGCGCCTGGGTGTGGACGCGCTGCTGGTCACCGCCGGCGCCTCGCTGCGTTACTTCACCGGGGTTGCCTGGGCGGCCAGCGAACGGCTGGTAGCGTTGCTGGTCACCCGCGTGGGCAAGCCGGTGCTGGTCTGTCCTGCGTTCGAGGAAGGCTCGCTCGACGCGGTGCTGCGCATCGAGGTGGACAAGCGGCTCTGGGAGGAACACGAGAACCCGCACGCGCGGGTGGCACAGGCGATGCGCGAGCGCGGGGCCAGTACCCTGGCACTCGACCCCGCCGCTGCCCTGGCGATCCACACCGGGCTGGCCCGGCACCTGCGGGCCGCTGCCATCACCGACGCCACCGTACTCATCGACGGCTGCCGGATGCGCAAGTCGCCGGCAGAACTGGCGTTGATGCAGCAGGCCTGTGACATGACGCTGTTCGTGCAGCGCCTGGCAGCGGGTATCGCGCACGAGGGCATCACCACCGGGCAACTGGTGCGCTTCATCGACGAGGCGCACCGTGCGCTGGGTGCCGACGATGGTTCCACCTTCTGCATCGTGCAGTTCGGCCATGCCACGGCCTACCCGCATGGCATCCCCGGCGTACAGCAACTTCGCGACGGTGACCTGGTGCTGATCGACACCGGCTGCACCGTGCACGGCTACCACTCGGACATCACCCGCACCTGGATCCATGGCCGGGCGAGCGACCTGCAGCAACGCATCTGGGCGTTGGAGAAAGAGGCCCAGCAGGCGGCCTTCGAGGCGGTCCGGCCCGGCGTGGCCTGCGAAGACGTGGATGCGGCCGCTCGCAGGGTGCTGGCCGCGGCCGGCCTGGGCCCCGATTACCAGTTGCCTGGCCTGCCGCATCGCACCGGACATGGCTGTGGGTTGGCCATCCACGAGGCGCCCTACGTGGTGCGCGGCAACCGCATTGCGCTGGCAACCGGCATGTGCGCCAGCAATGAACCGATGATCGTGGTGCCTGGCCAGTTCGGCGTGCGCCTGGAAGACCATTTCCATGTGACAGCCGATGGCGCGCGGTGGTTCACCACGCCATCGCCGGCAATCGACATCCCGTTTGCATGAGGTAACCCCCGCACGAAGTCGTCCCCCGCTTCGCCGAACACGTCCTATAACGCGCAGGTGATCCATGGCATCGCAAGGCAAGTTCAAGAAGACGCTCAGCTTGACCGACCTGACCTTCATCGGGCTCGGTTCCATCTTCGGCTCCGGGTGGCTTTTCGCAGCCAGCCATGTTTCGGCCATGGCCGGACCGGCCGGCATCCTGTCGTGGGTGTTCGGCGGCTTTGCGGTATTCCTGCTGGGGCTGGTCTACTGCGAGCTGGGGGCGGCGCTGCCACGCGCCGGCGGCGTGGTGCGCTATCCGGAGTTCTCGCATGGGCCGCTGCTGGGTTCGTTGATGGGCTTCGTCACCTTGATCGCGTTCTCCAGCCTGATCGCGATCGAGGCCGTCGCCAGCCGCCAGTACGCGGCAGCCTGGTTCCCCGGCCTCAACGTCGAAGGCAGCAGCGATCCGAGCCTGCTGGGTTGGCTCGTCCAGTTCGGATTGCTGGTGCTGTATTTCCTGCTGAACTATTTCAGCGTCAAGAGCTTCGCGATCTCCAACAACATCGTCAGCGTGTTCAAGTTCATGGTGCCACTGCTGGTGATCGTGCTGCTGCTGACCCACTTCGACAGCGCCAACATGCAGGTCCATGGCTTCGCACCGAGTGGCTCGGCAGGCGTGCAGCTGGCCATTTCCACCGGCGGCATCATCTTCGCCTACCTGGGCCTGACGCCGATCGTGTCGGTGGCCAGCGAAGTGCGCGAGCCGCAGAAAACGATCCCGATCGCGTTGATCCTGTCGATAACGCTGTCCACGGTGATCTATGTGTTGCTGCAGGTATCGTTCCTGGGTGCCATCCCCGCCGGGCAACTGGCGGGAGGCTGGGCGGGCATCGACAAGCTCTACGCACTGCCTTACCGCGATATCGCATTGACCCTGGGCATGGGCTGGCTGGCGTTCCTGGTGGTGGCCGACGCGGTGGTGTCGCCCAGCGGTACCGGCAACATCTACATGAACGCCACGCCGCGGGTGATGTACGGCTGGGCGCGCAGTGGCGGCTTCCTGCCCGCGTTGACCAAGATCGACGCCAAGTCCGGCATACCGCGCCGCGCGCTGTGGGCAAGCTTTGCACTGTCGCTGTTCTGGACGCTTCCGTTTCCGTCCTGGGAGAAGCTGATCGGCGTGGTGTCTGCCGCGCTGGTGCTGAGCTATGCGGTGGCGCCGGTGACCGTGGCGGCATTGCGTCGCAGCGCGCCAGGACTGGCGCGGCCATTCAAGGTGCGTGCGTTCGCCGTGCTTGGGCCGGTGTCCTTCATCGTGGCCGCGCTGATCGTCTACTGGTCGCGCTGGCAGGTGCTGTCGTGGCTGCTCGGGCTGCAGGTGGTGATGTTCGCGGCCTATGTCATCTACAAGCTGCCTTCCGTGCAGGGGCGGCAGAAGCTGCTGCGGCAGGTCCAGTGCTCGTTGTGGTTGATCGTCTTCTACGTGCTGGTCATGGCGATGTCCTACCTCGGGACCTTCGGTGGCATCGGCCTGGTTGCCCATCCGTGGGATTCGTTGATCGTGGCGGTGGTTGCGCTGGGCATCTACGAGTGGGCCGCGCGCAGCGGGCTGCGCACGCATGAGCTGGACCTGGACGAGGATGAAGCCGATTGAAGACGATCCTCGCTGCCGCCATGATCGTCCTGGCCTGCGGCATGGGTACGGATGCCCGTGCCGACGCCGAGGTATTGCCGCTGCCTGCCCAGGTGGAGCGTTCGCTTGCCCTGAGGTCGCAGTGGATCGGGCTTACCCGCGACGTGGCGTGGCCGGCGCAATGGCATGGGGATGGCCGCTTCCATTACCGCAAGACCGTGGAAGGTGGTTTTCGTTTCCAGCTTTTCGATCCACGACAGGGCAGTGGCAGCGCGGCGTTCGACCATGCGCGCCTCGCCCAGGGCATTGCAGCGGCCACCGGTTTTCATACGCAGGCCTTGCACCTGCCATTCGAGGACTACCAGGCGATAGAGGTCGATGGGGTGCCCCATGCACGCCTGCAGGTGGGCGCGATGCCATTGCGCTGCAACCTGTACAGCTACGCCTGCCAGCAGGAAGCCGCTTCCCCGCGACGACCACGCGGTTTTGGGGTGGTGCGCGACCTCCGGGTGGATGCGGACAACACACCACGCCGCTCTCCGGACGGAAACTGGGAAGCGTTCTCCCGCGGCCATGACATCGTGCTGCGACGCGTTGCCGATGGCAGCGAGCGGGCGCTGACGCGGGATGGCAACGCCACCGGGTTCTACGACCCGGAAAGCATTGCGTGGGCGCCTGATTCACGGCAGTTGGCGTTCTACCACGTTCGCCCGGGGGACGCGCACCTGGTCACCCGCGTGGAAACCTCGCCTGAAGGCGGCGGACCGCCCCGGCTGCAGACCCAGCTGTACCCCAGGCCGGGCGATGCGGTAGACAGGGAGCAGCCGGTGCTGGCGGACGTCGCCAGTGGCCGGCTGACACGCGTGGATGATGCGTTGTTCCCCAATCCGTACCGGATGTCGCCGATCCGCTGGCGTGCGGACGGCACGGCTTTCGCCTTCGATTACATACAGCGTGGCCACCAGCGGGTGCGCCTGGTGGAGGTATCCAGCCGGGATGGCCGCGCCCATGCGGTGGTCACCGAAGACAGCCGCACCTTCGTCGATGTCTCGCGTCCGTACCATTACGAACTGGACGGTGGCAGCGAGGTGGTCTGGCTGTCCGAACGCGATGGATGGCGGCACCTGTACCTGTATGACCGTACCGGCAGGCCGCCACGCAAGCTGACCAGTGGGCCGTGGGTGGTGCGCGAGGTCCTGAAGGTCGATGCGGCGCGTCGCCAGGTATGGTTCAGCGCCAGCGGCATGGACGCAGGGCGCGATCCCTACTTCCGGCAAGTGTTCCGGGTTGGCCTGGACGGGGGCGATCCGGTGCGCCTGACCCACGCCGATGCGGACCACGATGTCGCGCCTTCGCCCGACGGAAACTGGTACGTGGACGCCTATTCGCGCGTGGACATGCCCCCGGTCATGGAGCTGCGTCACGCCGATGGCAGCCTGGCGCGGCAGGTCGAACAGGGGGATATCACCGCGCTGCGCGCCGCCGGCTGGCGTGCGCCGGAGAGTTTCGTCGCCAAGGGACGTGACGGTGTCACCGATATCTGGGGCCTGGTAGTGCGCCCACGTGACTTCGATCCGGCCAGGCGCTATCCGGTGATCGAGAACATCTACGCGGGCCCGCATGATTCCTTCGTGCCCAAGGGCTTCTGGCCGTTCGGGTACCACAGCGGCGGTGACAAGGTGATCGGCATGCAGGCGCTGGCCGACCTGGGTTTCATCGTCGTCCAGATCGATGGCATGGGGACATCCAACCGCTCCAAGGCATTCCATGACGTGGCATGGAAGAACCTGGGCGACTCCGGGTTTCCCGATCGCATTGCCTGGCACCAGGCGTTGGCCGCACGCGATCGCTCCTACGACATCTCCCGGGTGGGCATCTATGGGGCATCCGCCGGCGGCCAGAGTACGCTTGGCGCGCTCCTGTTCCATCCGCAGTTCTACCGCGCCGGCGTGGCCTGGAATGGGTGCTACGACAACCGCATGGACAAGATCAGCTGGAACGAGCAGTGGATGGGCTGGCCGGTGGATGACAGTTATGCGCGCGCGTCGGGCGTGGACAACGCTTACCGCCTGCAGGGCGAACTGCTGCTGATCGTCGGCGAGCAGGACAGCAACGTCGACCCGGCCTCGACCATGCAGGTGGTGGACGCGTTGATCCGTGCAGGAAAGGACTTCGACCTGCTCAACATCCCGGGTGGGGAACACACGGTTGGACGCTCTACCGGGCCGATCGACTACGCACACCGACGCCAGTTCGATTTCTTCGTCCGCCATCTCCAGGGTAGGCAGCCGCCGGCCTGGAACGCGATGACCGACGCCCATCCCAGATAGGTATAGCAACCTCCGGAGGTCCACCATGTCTGTTGCCCATCCTCGCCGCCACACGTCCTGCGTGCTGGCGCTATCCCTTTCCATTGCCATCGGCGCGGCCTTGCCGTCCATCGCATGGGCCCAGCCACAGGGGCAGGAACAGCAGTTGGCACCGCCAGCCAATGCAGCCGAAGCCGCGCTGCGCACCTTGTACGACACCGAATGGGAATGGCGGCAAAAGGAGTTCGCGCGCGAGAAGATCGATGGGCGCTGGCAGGCCGCGGCACGATTTCCGTCGGTGACGCCACAGGCCTGGGCGCGGCGCGCGGACTACTGGGCGCAGGTGCTCACGCAGCTCGATGCGATTGCACCTGGACAGCTGTCGCGCGAGGAGAAGATCAACGCGGCGGTGTTCCGCACGACCGTCGAAGGCCTGCACAATGGTGCGGTCTGGAAGACCTACGAGGCGCCTTTCAACAGCGATACGTTCTTCTGGGCCGGACTTAATCCACGCCAGCCTTACCAGGACGAAGCAGACTGGCGTCGCTTCATTGGGCGGCTGGACGACATCCCGCGTTACTTCAGCGAACAGATCGTCAACATGGACACCGGATTGTCGCGTGGGTGGAGCATTCCACGTTCCTCGGTGGAGGGGCGCGACAAGACCATCGAGCCCTACACCCGCACCGATGCGGAGAATCCATACCTGGCCATGTTCGACCGCATTCCGCGCTCGATCCCGGAGCCGGCACTCAGCCAGCTGCGCGAGCAGGGCCGGAAAGCCGTGCTGGAAAACGTCGTCCCGGCATACAGCGGGCTGCTCACCTTCATGCGCGAGCAGTACCTGGTACGGGCCCGCACCACCACCGGCGCCAGCGACCTGCCCAACGGGCGTGCGTTCTACAAGACCCAGATCCGTGAGTTCGTCACCCGCGACATGACGCCCCGCCAGGTGCATGACATCGGCCTCGCCGAGGTGAAGCGGATCCACGCCGAGATGCAGCAGGTCATGGCTGCATCCGGGTTCGGCGGCACCTTCCCGGAGTTCCTCGAGTTCCTGCGCACCGATCCACGGTTCTATGCGAAGACGCCACAGGAGTTGCTGTCCTATACCGCGTGGATCGCCAAGAAGGTCGATGGCGAGCTCAAGCACGTGGTGGGAACGTTGCCGCGATACCGCTTCACCATCCTGCCGGTACCCGATGAACTGGCACCGATCTACACCTCCGGCCGTGGTGGCCTGGATTCCTGCCTGTTCAACACCTACGACCTGCCATCGCGTCCGCTGTACAACCTGCCTGCGCTGGTGGTGCACGAATGCGTGCCCGGCCACAGCTTCCAGGCTGCATTGGCGCTGGAGGCCCCGACCCGTCCGGACTTCCGCCAGCAGACTTACTTCTCCGGGTACGGCGAGGGTTGGGGCCTGTATACCGAATGGCTGGGGACACTGATGGGCGTCTATGAGACGCCTTATGATGATTTTGGCCGCCTGACTTTCGAGATGTGGCGCGCCGCGCGGCTGGTGATCGATACCGGCCTGCACGAATACGGCTGGAGCAGGCAGCAAGCGATCGATTACCTGGCCGCGAATACGGCGCTGGCGCACCACGACATCGTGACCGAGGTCGATCGCTATATCGCGTGGCCGGGCCAGGCCACGGCCTACTACCTGGGCTACAAGACGATTCGCGACCTGCGTAGTGAAGCCGAGCGTGAGCTGGGACCAACGTTCGACCAGCGCCCCTTCCACGACACCATCCTCAATCTCGGCTCGGTGCCGTTGCCCGTGCTGGAATCGGAGGTAAGGGCCTTCATCGCCGAGCGCAAGGCGGGCCAGGCCACCGTCGCTGCACCCTGACCCAGGCCGATGGCTGCCCGGCATGGCCGGCAGCCATCGGCTGCGATTCAGATGCGCGACGCCACTGCAGTCACGCGCGCTGGATTCTGCTGGATTCCGCGCGCCGGAATTGCAATGCATCGAGAAAGTAGCGGGCTGCGGATTCGCGACCGGAATGCATTGTGCGGATATCTGCATCCGATTCCCGCAAGAATCACAAGACTGTCATATGCGCGAGGAAACAGACTGCGTGACAGGGAAGTTTCACCTGTCGGCTTGCGTGGATATCAAGGGATTGGTGGATTGCGGAGCCGGCGGGACGACGACCTGAAAGCTGCCCCCGCACGCACGGGGCTGTCCAGCCAACTTGTCACGGGAGAGAGACCATGGCAGTCGCATCCACTTCTGCACGCTGTTGTAGAACGCGCACTTCGTTAATGCACCGCCCGTTTCCACGCTCGGCAAAGCTTGCCGCAGGCCTGGCCTTTGCACTCTGCGGGAGTCCGTGGGGTATCGCACCTGCCTTCGCACAGGCCGCTGGCGACGATGAGCCGGTCCGGCTCGATGCGGTCACCGTGACCGGTTCACGCCTGATCCGTCCGGACCTGGACGCACCCAGTCCCACCACGATGGTGACCCGCGAAGATATCCAGGCCGCGGGCAGCGCAACCATCGAAACCGTCCTCAACGAGTTTCCGCAACTGGCAGCCGGCAATACGTCCAGCGTCAACAATGGCGGCGGCTCCGGCGTACTGACCGCCAACCTGCGCGGGCTGGGTGCCAACCGCACGCTGACCCTGGTCAATGGCCGTCGGTTCATGGCAGCCAACTCCGACGGCGTAGTGGATCTCGCCACCATCCCCGACGCGTTGATCGAGAACGTGGAGATCGTCACCGGCGGTGCCTCGGCCGTGTATGGCTCCGATGCCATCGCCGGTGCGGTCAACTTCATCATGCGCAGGAATTTCAGTGGGCTCGAAGCCGCCTATACGCATGGCCAGACGTCCGAAGGCGATGGGGCGTTCGACAAGTACGACATCACCCTGGGCGGCAACTTCGCCGACGACCGCGGCAATGCCGTGGTATCCATCAGCCGCACGGACCGCGATCCAGTGCTGCAGGGCAAGCGCGGATTCTCGCGGGTGCCGCTGGACACGGTGGATGGCGAGCTGGTCCCGGGCGGCTCAGGTTCCATTCCAGGTACGCGCATCGGCCTGAGCGGAAGCCAGCTCGGATCGCTGGTGGGCGTGGACCTGACCCCCACTGGTGAGTGCAGTGCAGCCACCGGCATCCGTTTCGGTGACAACGGCACGCCGCTGGTCTACTGCAATCCGCAGGATGCCTACAACTATGCCGACCTGAACTTCCTGCAGCGGCCGTTGGAACGCACCCAGGTCACCGCACTGGCGAACTTCAAGATCAACGACGCTGTGGAGGCTTATGCCGAGGTCTACTATTCCGACTCGGCCAACCGCTACCAGCAGGCGCCGGATTCCTTCACCCCGGTGACGCCAGGTGCCGCATCGTCCACGTTGCTGGTGCCGAACTTCGCCAACAACCCAGTGCTGTTGCCATCGGTCCGCCAGTTCTTCTCCGACAACGCGCACATCTTCGATCCGGACGGCGATGGAACCGCGAGCATCGTCGGCGCAGGACGTCGCGCCGACGAACTCGGCACGCGTTTCTATACCTATGACCGTACCAGCCACAACCTGGTCGGCGGGCTGCGCGGGGACTTCGAGGCCAGTGGCGGCCATTGGTGGCGCTGGGATGCATTCGTGCAGGACCAGAGCACCCGCACCGATACCACGCAGAACAACATGATCAACCAGGCCCGCTTGGCGCAGGCGCTCAATGCCACCGTGGATGGCGCCGGCAACCTGGCGTGCGTCAACCCGGCCAGTGGCTGCGTACCGGCCAGCATCTTCGGCCTGGGCTCCATCAGTCCGGAATCGGCGGCCTTCCTGACGCCGCAGCGTGCCCATTACGAAACTTTCGATCGTACCGTTGTCGGTGCCAGCATCAGTGGCTCGATGTTCGACCTGCCCGCCGGCGCGGTGGCGATGGCCTTCGGTGCGGAGTACCGCAAGGACGAGTATGCGTTCCAGCCCAGTGCGATGGACGTGGCGGGCGAGTACGGTGCCGTCTCGCAGGCCCCCATGTCGGGGGAGTTCAGTGTCCGCGAGCTGTTCACCGAGTTCCGCGTGCCGCTGCTCAGCGGCGCACGGTTCGCCGATGACCTCGCCATCGAGGCCGCGGCACGCTATTCGGATTACTCCACGATCGGCGCGGTCAACACCTGGAAGATCGGCATGGAGTGGGCACCGTCGGATTGGCTGCGCTTCCGCACCGCGTACAACGTAGCCATCCGCGCACCTTCGTTGAACGAACTGTACTCACCGCAGTCTCGTGGCTTCACCGCCGGCGTGGACCCCTGCACCGCAGCGGCCAATCCCAGCCAGGCCCAGCAGCAGCTGTGCATACAGCAGGGCGTGCCGGCAGCCGACCTGCCGAATTTCTCGCAGGGTTCGGTGGGCTTCGAACGCACCAGCGGCGGCAATCCGGACCTGTCGGAAGAGAAGTCCAACACGTTCACCGTCGGCGCGGTGTTCTCCATTCCCCAGGTCGAGGGCTTGAACTTCGCGGTGGATTACTTCGAAGTAGAGGTCGAGGATGCGATCACCAGCCTGAGCGCGAACCAGATGCTCAGCGACTGCTTCAGCCGGCTGGATGCTAACTCGCCCACCTGCCGCGCCATCATCCGGTTGCCCAACGGCCAGATCGACGACGTGCGCTCGACGCTGCAGAACGTCGGCTTGATCAAGGCCAGCGGCCTGGACTTCCAGGCCGACTACCGGTTCACCGTGCCATGGGGCATCGGTGGCAATGACGGCAACGTCTCATTGACCCTGTTGACCAGCTGGCTGTTCGAGCGTTCCATGCAGGTGATCGCCGACCAGGGTGAGCTGGACTGCGCCGGCTACATGGGAGGAGGTTGTGGCGGCGGCACCGGGGCCATCATGATTCCGGACTTCAAGGTCAACTTCACCGCTGGCTACAAGAGTGGGCCGCTGGCGGTACGCCTGCAGGGCCGGATGATAGATGGTTTCGACCTGCGTCCTGGCCTTACCGCCGCGGTCAACAAGGCGCCGCGCGTGTGGTACGTCGACACCAATGCGACCTTTGATTTCAATGACAGCATCCAGCTCTTCGCGGGCATCGACAACGTGCTCGACAAGCAGCCCCCCATCCTGGGCACCGCGCTGGCCGGCGATGCCAATACCGACGTGGGTGTGTATGACGTCCTTGGTCGCCGCTACAACTTCGGCGTGCGCGTGAAGTTCTGACCACCCGGGTGCCGCGTCGTCGAGGCGACGCGGCATTCATGGGCGATGGAGGGAGAAGGCAATGGAACTCAGCAAGCGATGGATATCGGCCGCGCTGGGCGTGGCGTTGTGCCAGGCGATGATGGTGGCGCGCGCAGGACCCAGTGCAGGCGACATACCGGCGCGTGATGCGGGCGAGGGCCCCTATGCACGCCTGGTGATCCGCAACGTCGATGTCATCGACGGCACGGGGGCCCCGGCACAGGGCCCCTACGATGTCGTCATCGAGAATGACCGGATTGCCGAAATACGATCCATCGGTGCGCCCGGGGCCATAGTCGCCGGAAAACGCGTAGCCGCTGGTGATCGTGAGATCGACGGAACGGGCTTCACCCTGCTTCCCGGTTTCGTGGACACCCACGTACACCTGCATGGACACGACGACAGCCAGGGCGTGGCGCCGGAGTACGTGCTGAAGCTGTGGCTGGCGCATGGCGTGACCACCGCACGTGAGCTCGGCAGCAGCAGGCCGATCGAATGGATGGCCGACGTCAAGCGTCGCAGCGAGCGTAATGAGATCGTCGCGCCGCGGCTTGACATCTATCCGTTCTTCAACGCGATCGAGCCGGGCATCAATACGCCTGACGCCGCGCGGAAAGCCGTGCGCAGCGCACGAAAACGCGGCGCCGACGGCATCAAGTTCATCGGTGCGATACCGGAGGACGTCCTGTTCGCTGCGCTGGACGAAGCCGAGGAGATCGGCATGCGTACTACGATGCACCATTCGCAGCAGATGGTTGCCTATGCCAACGTCCTCAAGACGGCGGCACGTGGATTGGACTCCATGGAACACTGGTATGGCCTGCCGGAGGCGATGTTCACCGACCGTCGCCTGCAGCAATGGCCGGTCGACTTCAACAATACCGACGAGCAGTGGCGCTTTGCCGAAGCCGGCCGGCTGTGGAGCCAGGCGGCAGCACCGGGAAGCGCACGTTGGAACGAGGTGATGGACGAAATGCTGGAGCACGATTTCGCGCTCAGTCCTACCTTCGTGGCCTACCTGGCAAGCCGTGACCTGATGCGCATGACCAATGCCACCTGGCACGACGCCTACACGCTGCCGGCACTGTGGGATTTCTATCGCCCCAGCCGGCATCACCATGGTTCCTACTGGTTCGACTGGACGCTGGAAAACGAGGTCGACTGGCGCGACAACTATCGGTCATGGATGCAGTTCGTCAACGCGTACAAGAACCGCGGCGGGTTGGTGGGGGTGGGCAGCGACAGCGGTTATATCTACAACCTGTATGGCTTCGGCTACGTGCAGGAAATGGAGCTGTTGCGCGAGGCGGGATTCAGCGCGCTGGAAGTGCTGCATGCCGCCACCGGCGCCGGCGCGCGCATCCTCGGGCATGAAGACCGTGCAGGCACTGTCCGCGTGGGGCGCAAGGCCGACCTGGTGCTGGTGCGCGGCAATCCCGTCGCCAACCTGAAGCTGCTGTACGGCACCGGCACGATACGGCTCAATGACCAGAGCGATAAGGTGGAGCGCATCGGCGGCGTCGATTTCACCATCAAGGATGGCATCGTCTACGACTCGGCCAGGCTGCGCGAAGATGTGCGTCGCATGGTCAGCCAGGCCAAGGCTGCCGCTGGCCTGCCCGACGCCCCCATGCAGGTGGTCGATGATGAAGGATGAGGGGAGGGGTAGGGAGGTGCCGGTGCTGGCGCTGGACCGGCGCCGCTTCCTGGCGTGGAGTTCCGCCGCTGCCGCCGCCGGGCTGGTCGGCTTCCCGGGTGCCGTGGCAGCATTGTCCACCGGCGCCCCCAGGCAGGCCGTCGCGGGCGTCCGCCTGTCTCCCTCGGTGTTCCGGGCCTCGGTGGAGGTAACGCACCGCTATCTGATGCAGTTGTCCGCCGATCGCCTGCTGCACAACTTCCGTTCGCAGGCGGGGCTGCAGCCCAAGGCCGAGGCCTATGGAGGATGGGAGGCCGACACGATCGCCGGACACACCCTTGGCCACTACCTGAGCGCGTTGTCGCTGATGCACGCGGGCAGTGAGCAGGAAGGTTGCAAGGCGCGTGTCGATTACATCGTCGACGAACTGCGTGCCTGCCAGCAGGCCGGCGGCGATGGTTACGTGGCCGGGTTCACGCGAAAACGCGCCGATGGCACGGTGGAGGGTGGAAGGGCGGTACTGGAGGAACTGTCGCTGGGGAATGTCCGTGCGCAGCCTTTCGATCTCAATGGCAGCTGGGCGCCTTTCTACACCTGGCACAAGCTGTTGGCCGGCCTGCTGGATGCGCATCGCTGCTGCGGCAATGCCGATGCGTTGCCGGTACTGGAGGGTATCGCCGGCTACGTGGAGGCAGCGCTGGCACCGCTGGACCATGCGCGGATGCAGGAAGTGCTGGCCTGCGAGTTCGGCGGCATGCAGGAATCGTTGGCGGAGCTGGGCGCCCGCACCGGTAATGGCCGCTGGGTCCGCCTGGCCGAACGTTTCACGCATGAGCAGGTGGTCGAGCCATTGGCGGCCGGCCGCGACCAGCTCAATCGGCTGCATGCCAACACGCAGATACCCAAGCTGCTCGGCGTCGCCCGCCAGTTCGAACTGCAGCGGCGCAGCGCCGATGCGGCGGCGGCGCTGTTCTTCTGGCAGCGGGTGGTGGGACATCACAGCTACGCGATCGGCGGCAACGCCGACCGCGAGTACTTCCAGGCGCCAGACACGGTCTCGCGCTACCTCACCGAACAGACCTGCGAGCATTGCAACACCCTGAACATGATCCGCCTGTCGCGCTACCTGTACCGATGGTCGGGGCAGTCGGCCTACTACGATTACATCGAGCGGGCCGTCTACAACCATGTCCTGTCACAGCAGCATCCCGACGGTGGCCGTTTCACCTACATGACACCCATGCTGGGCGGTGAGGCGCGGAAGTATTCCAGCCCTGAAGGTGAGTTCTGGTGTTGCGTTGGCACCGGCATGGAAAGCCACGCCAGTTTCAGCGAGGACATCTTCTGGCAGGAAGGCGCCGACATTGCGGTCAACCTGTACATACCGGCCGTGCTGGACGACCCGGCGCGGGGACTGGCGCTGCGGCTGGAGTCCAGCCTGCCCGAGTCCGGCAAGGTGGACCTGACGGTCGTGGAGGATCGCGACGCCGGTCTGCGATGGCTTCGGTTCCGGCAGCCAGGCTGGGCCGGCAACGTGCGCGTGACGCGCAATGGCAGGCTGCAGGTGCCACGGGTCCGCGATGGCTACCTGGAACTGCAGGGCCCGTGGCAAGCGGGCGAACGCATCCAGCTGGAGTTTGCCATGGAGGTGCGGGCGGAGCCTTGCGCCGGAGAGGCCACGCTGGTGTCGTTGCAGCGCGGGCCGTGCGTGCTCGCGGCAGACCTGGGGCCGGCGGACCAGCCATGGGATGGCGTCGAGCCCACGCTGGCGACCGGGCCGGTGGCTGCGTTGTTTGCCCAGCCAGCGGGTGATGGCAGCTTCCAGGTACCGCTGCCGTCCCATGCGCAGCCCGTGCGTTTCGCACCCTTCCATGGGCTTCACGATCGGCGTCACGCGGTCTACTTCCGCCAGCCGGACGATGCGGCCCAGCGGCGTCGGGCGGCTGCAGGCTCCTTCGATGCGGCTGGCCAGGCGGCGTTGGCCGACCGCCTGGTGGATCACCTGCAACCGGGCGACGAGGCCAGCGAGACCGCACATCGGCTGGCAGCGCGTGGAAGCTCCTATCCGGTGCTGTACCGGCGGACCAGGGGGCGCGATGTGCGCAGCGGCGGCCGGGTCGAGTTCACGCTGCAGGGAGCGGGCCCGGCGACCGCGCTGCGCCTGCGCTACTGGGGCGAGGAGCATCGTCGGCGATTTTCCATCGCGGTCAACGGTGTGGTGCTTGCCAACGAAGTGCTGGACGGTGGCCGTGGCGATCGTTTCGTCGACGTCGACTATCCACTCCCTGCGCCGCTGCATGCCCGGTCACCCGATGGCTGGCAGGTGCGGATCGAGCCGGAGCCGGGTTACTCGGCGGGACCGGTATTCGGTGCCTGGTTGCTGGGCTGACCCCTGCGCTACCTGCGGCTTCAGCCGGGCAGCACCGTTGCCCGTGGATCGTCGCGCAGCGCCACCAGTTCGGCATGCTGCGCCTTGGGGATCCGGATGCCATCGGCCAGGCTGCAGGCCCTGGCCTGGTAACGGCGCTGCGAGGGCAGGCGCGCACCGCTGGGGGCGAAGGCTTCCAGCAGGGCTTCGGCGCGCGCCATGTGGGACGACGGATCACCGTCGATGAAGCGCGACGGATCCAGCGCCAGCACCAGTTCGCCGTGATAGGGCGATGCCCCGGCGCCGCCGTCATGGCGCAGTGATTCCATGCTGGTCAGGTCGCCAATCAGCGGCCCGGCGATCAGCTCGATCATCGTCGACAACGCTGAGCCCTTGTAGCCACCGAAGGTCAGCATGGCACCGCCGTCCACCACGGCCTGCGGGTCGGTGGTGGCATGGCCGGCCGCATCGATGGCCACCCCTTCGGGAATCAGCTGGCCGGCACGTCGTCGCAGCTCGATCTCACCGCGCGCCACCGCGCTGGTGGCGAAATCGAACACGTAGGGATGGTTGTCCGGGCGTGGCCATCCAAAGGCGAAGGGATTGGTTCCCAGCAGTGGCGCGCGCCCGCCGGCGGGGGCCACCCAGGCGTGGCTGGGGTTGCAGGCCAGGGCGACCAGCCCGGTTTCGGCCAGCCGTTCCACCTCGGGCCAGAGCGCGGAAAAATGAACGCAGTGGTTGATCGCCATGGCGGCGATCCCTTGCCTGTGTGCCTTCTCGACCAGGTGCGGCAGCCCGGCTTCGAATGCCAGCAGCGAATAGCCGCCACGGGCGTCGACACGCACGATCGACGGCGCCTGCTCATGCACGGTGGGCAGGGCGGTGCCATCGACCTTGCCGGTCCGGAGCGAGTGCACGCAGACCAGCGTGCGATACAGGCCATGCGAGGCGCAGCCGTCGCGTTCCCCGGCGACGATGGTGCTGGCCAGTGCCCGTGCGTGTGCCCGGGAAAAGCCGGCGCGGGAGAGGATGCTGGCCACCAGCGCGTGGGCGTCGGCCAAGGTCAGTTGGATCGTCAAGGCGTGCTCCTGCAGGTCATGGAGGCACGCGACGTCCCGGCGTGCAGGCGGCCGCGTGCCGGTTCATGATGGCAGTGACGGACGCCGCCTGGCTCGGCAGAAAACGTCGCGCCACGCGCGGATAAATGCCGAAGCAACCCTCCGCCATGCCTGGCAGCATGGCCATCGGCATCGCCGACCCTGCTGCACTGCCGCGAGTCGCCCATCGCTGCGCTGGCTAGACTGATCTTCTTTTTCCCGCGGAGCAGTCCCCATGGCCAGCCATATTCCCGTCTCGCTGATCGGCGTCCCCACTGACATCGGTGCCGGCCACCGTGGTGCAAGGCTTGGCCCGGAGGCGCTGCGCATTGCCGGATTGCCCGAAGCGCTGGCGGCACGCGGCGTGGACGTTCGTGACCTGGGCAACCTGGACGGCCCGCGTAACCCGTGGACCGCACCGGTCGCCGGCTATCGGCATCTGGATGAAGTGGTGGAATGGAACCGTGCGCTGATGGAGGCCAGCCTGGCCGAGCTTCGTGCCGGCCGCCTGCCGATCATGCTCGGTGGCGACCACTGCCTGGGCATCGGCTCGATCACCGCGGTGGCGCGCTGGTGTCGCGAACAAGGCAAGGACCTGCGCGTGCTGTGGCTGGATGCACATTCGGATTTCAACACCAGCGAGGTGACGCCGTCGGGCAACGTGCACGGGATGCCGGTGGCGTGCCTGTGCGGGCTGGGTCCGGATGCGCTGACCCGGTTGGGCGGCGATGCCCCGGCGCTGTTGCCCTCGCAGGTCCGGCAGATCGGCATCCGTTCGGTGGACCCGGAAGAAAAACGCCTGATCAAGCATCACCGGGTGGACGTCTATGACATGCGTTACATCGACGAAGCGGGCATGAAGCGCACCATGGAGGCCGCACTGGCGGACCTGGGGCCGGATACCCACCTGCACGTAAGCTTCGACGTCGATTTCCTCGACCCGAGCATCGCCCCCGGCGTGGGCACCACGGTGCCTGGCGGCGTGAACTACCGCGAGGCGCAACTGGTAATGGAGATGATTGCCGACAGCGGCCGCATGGGCTCGTTGGATATCGTCGAACTGAACCCGCTGCTGGATACCCACAACGCCACGGCCGAGCTGGCCGTGGACCTGGTGGAAAGCCTGTTCGGCAAATCGACGCTGATGCGCGACTGACAGCAAGGGGAGGTTGGGCCTGCATGAACGGATCAGCCAGTCGTTCACGCTCGCTCCACGCCGAGCGCGCCAGATTGCTCCTCACGCGGCACGCTCCGGTCGTCCCGGACGCCGCGCCTTGAACAGGAGAAGACGATGAAGCGCATCATTTCCGTATTGCTGTTGGCGCTGTGTACCGCCGGCTCGCTCACCGCCTGCAATACCGTTGCCGGTGCCGGCAAGGATATGCAGGGCGCAGGTGAGGCGGTCCATGACACGGCGCAGGATTGCAAGGACGGCAAGTGCTGACCAACGGCTCTCCGCCGCCCGAACCGCTGTCGCGGTGATATATCCAGTCAACCAGGAGAAAGTCCATGAAGCGTGCTATTGCCCTGATGCTGTTGTCGATGTTTTCGGTAGCCATGCTGGCCGGCTGCAACACCGTTGCCGGCGCCGGCAAGGACGTGCAGGGTGCGGGTGAGAAGGTGGAAGACGCCGCGCGCGGTAACTGATCGCTTTCGGGGGATCAAGCAGCAGAGGCCGGGATTTCCCGGCCTTTTTTGTGCGCGGGGGTTTTCCGTGGCCGATGGATCGTCATCGCGAGGCAGTCCCGTTCAAGCACGTGAGCAGTTGTTTCATCCACGCTTGACCGGGATGCAACGCGCGTCGCTGCATGCTTGGCGTGCGGTAACCCCACCGTCGTATCTCAAGAGGCCCAGTAATGAACACCGACATCATCAAAGGCAAGTGGACCCAGCTCAAGGGCAAGGCCCAGGCAAAGTGGGGCGATCTTACCGACGACGACTTCAAGGTCGCTGAAGGCAATGCGGAGTATCTGTCCGGTCGCCTGCAGGAACGTTATGGCATCGCCCGCGACGAGGCCGACAAGCAGGTGAAGGAATTCGACGCCTCGCTGCGCAAGGATTACCCGGACTACAAGTAAGCCGTGGCAGCAGATGCATCGAGGAAAAAACGGGCCCATATGGCCCGTTTTCTTTTGTCGGGCGCGGAGGAACGCCGTTCATCGTGCCGGCGGGTCCGCAACGAACCGCTGCGGGAACGCCTGCGGTTCCCGCGTTTCCTGCAGGTAGGATGCGACCACGATGCCGCGCGCACGCAGGTTGCGCACGCTGTCATAGCGCAACTGGGTCTGCTGGTTGGCAGCAGCGGTGGCGCGGGTGAAATGCGTGTCGGTCACCACCGAATCCTCCCGCTCACCATGGCCGGTGCCCAGCCGCTGCGTCGTGGCCCGGGAAACGCTCTCGCGCACGGCGTCGCCGGAGGCCATTGGCGAGGCAGGAAGCGCCCGGCCCGGCGGCCGCACCGGCCGCCGCACGGGACGCGCCATCTCCTTCTCCTTGAATACCGCGATGCCGACCACGCCGAGGTTGTCGCCGCGGCCGGTCCGTTGTGCATAGCTGTCGCCGGGACTGCTGAAGACGAACTGGGCCACGTCGGCATTCGATTTCCGCCAGCCGGTGATGTCCGTGGTCTGCCACGGGTACAGCACGTAGCCGGTCTGGTCGGGGGTGGCCTGTTCGCCGCTGATGGCGTTGATGCCATCCACCGACACCACTACCAGTACCCGCCTGGCACTGAGGTTCTGCAAGCGGACGGCGTAGCGGTGGCCGCGCTCGCCAGGCACCCAGCGCTGGCCGGCATGCGGGATGCGGGGCAGCACCCTGCCGCTGTCGCGGTCTACCAGGCTCAGTTCGACCAGGGCCTGGTCGGCAGGGATCGCTTGCTTCGGTGGCGGCGCGGCCGGCGTGAAGCCGGACAGCAGCAGGATGGACAGCAGGGGCAGCAGGCGCTTCATCGCGGTTCTCCAGGGCAGGGTGAACACAGGAACGCACCGCCGGGCGCAACGGGGTTGCCCGGTGGAGGGTAAACTGGAGCCGTTCACCGCAGGTTTCCCGTCGAGCAGTCATGACCACCCGAGTCCTTACCGGCATCACCCCTTCCGGCACCCCGCACCTGGGCAACTATGTCGGCGCCATCCGCCCCGCCATCGCTGCCAGCAAGGCGCCGGGAATCGAGAGCTTCTTCTTCCTGGCCGACCTGCACAGCCTGATCAAGGCACAGGAGCCCGAGCGCACCCAGCGTTCCACTCTGGAGATCGCCGCCAGCTGGCTGGCCTGCGGCCTGGACCCGGAACAGGTGTGGTTCTACCGGCAGAGCGATATTCCGGAAACCAACGAGCTGATGTGGTTCCTCACCGTGGTGGCCAGCAAGGGCATCCTCAATCGTGCCCATGCCTACAAGGCGGCGATGGACAAGAACGAGACCGACGGGCTGGACCCGGATGCCGGTGTCAGTGCCGGACTGTTCATGTACCCGGTGCTGATGGCCGCCGACATCCTCATCTTCAAGGCCAACCAGGTACCGGTCGGCCGTGACCAGATCCAGCACATCGAGATGGCGCGTGATTTCGCCCAGCGCTTCAACCACGTCTACGGCAAGGAATATTTCCCGTTGCCGGAAGTGGTGATCGACGAGCAGGTAGCCACGCTGGCGGGCCTGGACGGGCGCAAGATGAGCAAGAGCTACAGCAACACGATCCCGCTCTTCGCCCCGCGCGACGAGCTGAAGAAGCTGGTGTCCTCCATCCTGACCGACTCGCGCGCGCCAGGGGAGCCGAAGGACACCGAGGGCTCGCCGCTGTTCCAGATGTACCAGGCGTTCGCCACGCCGGAACAGACCGCTGCATTCGCGCAGGCCTTCGCGGCGGGGATCGGCTGGGGTGATGCGAAGCAGCAGCTGTTCGAACGCATCGACGAAGAACTGTCGCCGTTGCGCGCCCGCTATGAAGCGCTGATGGCCGAGCCGGAAAAGATCGAGGCGCTGCTGCGCCGGCGTGGCCAGCAACTGCGCGAACAGTTCGCCGTGCCGCTGCTGAAGGAACTCCGGCATGCCGTCGGCCTGCGTGACCTGGCTGACGTACCGAAGGCGGTCGCTGCCACGGCCGCGCGCGTGGCGCTGCCGGTGTTCAAGCAGTACCGCGAGAAGGATGGGCGCTTCTACTTCAAGCTGACCGACAGCGATGGCACGCTGCTAGTCCAGAGCGCGGGCTTCGATTCACCACGCGATGCCGGCCAGTTGATCGCGGTGCTGAAACAGGCCGAGCAGGGCGATGCACTGCAGAGCGAGCTGTTCAAGCTGGAAGCCGAGGTCGACGCCGTGCTGGCCGCGCTGGCGGCATTGCGCGAAGACTAGGCACGCCGTGGCATGATGTCCGCGCGCTGGTGACGTGCTGACATGGAGCTCGCTGATGGCCTGGTTGTCGTTGCTGCTGTTCCTGCCCTGGTTCATCCTGCTCGGCAGCCTGTTCTGGCTGTATCCGCGCCAGCCGCGCGGTGCCCGGCGACGCGGCTTCGACATCGTGACGCTGGCATTGGCGCTGCTGTCGAGCGTGCTGGCGATGCACTGGGGGTTCGGCATCGGCATGGCGCAACCCGGTGCCGGCCCGATCTGGCCGCAGGTACTGGCGGTGCTCTACGCCTACGGCGCCTTCCTGGCGGTGCTGGTCATCGCGCTGCTGCTGCGGCCGCGTTGGTTGCAGGCTGCGACCAAAGGCGGATCGAAGCCTGGCCTGCCACATGCCTAACATGGTGGCTGTTGCCTGAGCCAGGAAGCGTCCGATGTCGCTTGATCCCAGCATCCACACCATCGATACCGGTTTCCAGCGCGGAGACTTCGACGCGGCCTACCTGGTGGTCGAGGAGGGCCGCGCGGCCTTCATCGACTGCGGTACCGGGCTGGCCGTGCCGGCCATGCTGCAGGCGTTGCAGAACGCCGGCCTGGGCGTGGATGCGGTGGACTGGCTGCTGCTCACCCACGTGCACCTGGATCACGCAGGTGGTGCGGGACTGCTGATGCAGCAGCTGCCGAACGCGCGTGCGGTGCTGCATCCCCGCGGGGCACCGCACATGATCGACCCTACGCGGCTGATCGCCGGCGCCACGGCGGTGTATGGCGAAGAAGAAATCGCGCGCAGCTACGGCCGGATCGAACCGGTACCTGCAGATCGCGTGGTAGTGGCAGGAGACGGCCATCGCATCGACCTGGCCGGTCGTGAACTGTTGCTGCTGCATACCCCCGGACATGCACAGCACCACTACTGCATATGGGATGCACGCAGCCTCAGCTGGTTCACCGGCGATACCTTTGGCCTGTCCTACCGCGAGCTGGACAGCGCGGCGGGCGCCTTCATCATCCCGACGTCCTCGCCGGTGCAGTTCGATCCAGGGCCACTCAAGGCTTCGATCCGCCGGATGCTGGCATACGCGCCGGAAGGGATGTACCTGACCCATTACGGCCGTGTCGAACAGGTGCCGAAGCTGGCTGCGGACCTGCTGGAGCAGATCGACGCGATGGTGGCGATAGGGCGCCAGTGCGATGGGCGGCCGGATCGCCATCGGCACCTGCTGGCCGCATTGCGTGCGCTGTACCTGGAGCGCGCGCAGGCACACGGTTGCCCGTTGGACCAGGATGCCGTGGCCGACGTGCTGGCCATGGACATCGAGCTCAATGCGCAGGGCCTGGCCTGCTGGCTGGACCGCGAACGGCGCTGATCTCCGCGTCATCGCGCTGTCACGTTACACTCGGGAACCTCCTTGTCTCCTGCCCGGTGAAGTCGTGAATCCGATGCGCGTGCTGCTGTTGTCTTCCTGCCTGTTCGTCGGTGGCCTTGCGCATGCGGCCAATGACCTGCCGGGTGGTGGCATCGACCCGCAGGCATTGTCGCGCCACGTACGGATCCTCGCTTCCGACGAATTCGAAGGGCGCGCGCCGGCTACCGAAGGCGAAGAGCGCACGGTGCAGTACCTCATCGAGCAGTTCCGCAGCTACGGCCTGCAGCCGGGCGGCGTGGACGGCAGCTGGGTGCAGCCGGTGCCGCTGGTGCGTGCGCAGCTGGACGGCACGGCGACCGCATCGCTGTCGCTGAAGGGCGGCAAGCGCGTGCTGGTCAATGGCGAGGACGTCACCCTGCAGAGTCTGCAGCCGCGCGACAGCGTGGCCGTGGATGACGTGCCGCTGGTGTTCGTCGGCTACGGCATCGACGCGCCGGAGCGCAACTGGAACGATTACAAGGACGTCGACCTGCGCGGCAAGATCGCCGTGATGCTGATCAACGACGCCGACTTCGAAGCCGATGCCCCGGGCGCCTTCGATGGCAAGGCGGTGACCTACTACGGCCGTTGGACCTACAAGTTCGAAGAAGCTGCGCGGCGCGGTGCCACCGGCGTGCTGATCGTGCATGAGACCGCACCGGCTGCCTACGGCTGGGCGACGGTGAAGAGTTCGGGGACCTCGCCGTTGTTCGACATCCAGCGCAGCCAGGACGAGGCCATGGCGCAGCACACCCCGCTGCGCGGCTGGATGCAGCGCTCATTGGCCGAGGCGATTTTTTCCGATGCGGGCCTGGACTTCGACGCCGAGAAGCGCAGGGCCATGCGTGCCGACTTCACCCCGGTCGCACTGGACAACGCCCGTCTCACGGCGGCCTTCAAGCTCAAGCGCGAGGAAGTGGTGACCCGCAACGTGGTGGCCAAGTTGCCCGGTGGCGCGCATGCTGATGAAGCGGTGATCTTCTCCGCGCACTGGGATGCATTCGGCATCGGCCAGCCGGATGCGAAGGGCGACCGTATACGCCGTGGTGCCATCGACAATGCGACTGGCGTGGCCACCGTACTGGAGCTGGGCCGCGTGTTCGCCGCCGGCCCGCAGCCGCAGCGCACCCTGTATTTCGTTGCCTTGACCGCCGAGGAGAAGGGCCTGCTTGGTGCCAGCTATTACGCTGCGCATCCGCTGGCGCCATTGGACAAGACCGCTGCGGTGCTGAACATCGAGATGTTCAGCCCGGATGGCGCAACCCGCGACATCGCATCGTGGGGCAAGGGCCGCGTGTCGCTGGAAGGTGACCTGGAGCGCGTGGCCAAGGCGCGCGGGCGCAGCTACAGCCCGGACCCGAACCTGGAAGCCGGCTTCTTCTACCGCGCCGACCACTTCGCATTCGCGCGCCTTGGCGTGCCGGCGATCACCGTTGGCCCGGGCCTGGACAAGCTGGATGGCGGCGTCGAAGCGGGCCGCGCGCTGCGCGAGAAGTATTTCGCCGACTGCTACCACCAGGCCTGCGATGCCTGGACCCCGACGTGGGACCCGGCGGGGCATGCCGCCGATACGCTGCTGGTCTATGACCTGGGCGCTGAACTGGCCAACAGCCGCACGTGGCCACGTTGGGAGGACGGCTCGGAGTTCCGCAAGACACGCGATGCCAGCGAATCCGCGCGTCGTTGATCGGACAGAGAGTCATGGGCCCACTCCGTGGGTCGGGGGCGGCCGCTGATCATCACGATCAGCGGCGCACCATTCGCCAGTTGATCCATTCCTTGGCGAACAGTATGGCGAATTGGGGTGATGACGTCTGAACTTTCCTGCATCCTCAGGAAGCTCGCTGGCTCGCGCTTTCCATCCGTCCAATAAGTGTCCGTGCGCGTTCGCGCATGAATCGACTGTGGTTCACGCTCACCAAGCTCCCAAGCGCCAAGGCTGTGTTGGTATCAGCGGCGCTGGTCATCAGGGATTCCAGTGCAGACATGCGGATTCGGTCAACAGGATGGTGTTGAAAAATGTGGGACAACAGGGATTGTCCCTCTGCGCCGCCAGTGGAGGCTATGATCGAGAATAGTGCTCCGGGAGAGCAGCGTGAGAATGAACTCGAGATGCGATTGGTACCTGGTTCGAAAGTGTATTGGTCCATGACAGCAGATCTGCAGGTGTTCTCCATGATGTTCAGCGACACCGAAAAACTCTCAGGTGCATATTGACTGTGCACATCGCGAAATGCGCGATAGAGGAGAATATGACCCTTGGTTAGCTGTGATCGCTCCTTGAACTGAAGGTCGACTTCCTCTCCTTGCAACCCGACCACCGCAGTGTAGTCATACTCGTAATAGTCGCTTACGTAGCCGGGCCCCGCATAGCCAACGGTCAGGAAGTTGAAATTGTGGTCATGGGGAAGCCCGTAGTAGAAGGCCTTGTGTCCACTTGAAGTCAGGATTTCATCGGTTGTTCCAGGCCACAGGCACGCTCGAAGAAACGTCGATTTCTCCTTCAGCCTGTCATGGTCAAGCATGAAAACCTGCGGCACATAAGGATTGTCCTCCTGCAGGACGTGGTAGTTCTCAATCTCGCTGCAGATGAGGTCGGAGAGGAAGGTCTGGTTGTTTGCAAGCCGTTTGAGAAAAGGTGCGGTCTCCATGAGGCAATGATGGTCGGTCGGATCGAATCTGTTATCGATGAGATGATCTACCAGGGAATCGATGCAGATCTGGTCGGACGACGGGTCTGTGATATGGATCGGCATGTCACTCACCTTCGTTGGCTGTAAGTTGTCTCGAAAGGGATCGTATTTCTTCGTGTGGGTCGCCGTGAGCCATTTTTTTCAGCCGGGCGTAGGCACGGGTCTCGTCCATCGAACAGAGTTCGCGCACGGCGTGCCATCGGACGAAGTAGGAGTCGTGATGAGTCAACTGCTCCAGAGCGTCGCCATTTCTTGTGCCCTCGAGCCGTGCCAGCGCAGTTGCAAGATTCTGTATGCGAGAATCCCTTACGGAGGCTGAGCTGATTCTCACAAGTCCACGCGTCTTGCGGTCGTAGAGGCGGCTTAGGGGGTCGCGGGGAAGCTGACGCGCGAGCAGGATCATGTTCACCCTGCATTGGGGGGTCGCCAGAACAAAGCCCTGTTTCCCACCCTCCAGAAAGAGATGGTCGCCAGTACGCATCTCTTTCCGAACGGGAGGAAGGAGAATTTGCCGATCGTCCATGCTCGGATCGACTTCAAACAAATCGATTGCGCATTCCCGTGCCTGTAGGAATACGACGAAGGAGTCGTAGCCTCCGACTGCCATTGATGAATCAATGCTCAGATCTTCAGCTTGCAATCGCATCTGTGGCGACGACGATGTCGTGGCGCAAGTCACTCTGAGCAGGGGATGCCGGTGCAGAACCAAGCCAGAGACTATGTCGCTTTCGACGACCTGGGCAGCAGTTGAATAGAGTGGGTTCTCCAGATGCATGCGCGCCTCATCGGTGAAAATGCGCATCACCGACTCTTCCTTGATGATATCGGCCACCGATCGCATGATTTCGCATGAGCGTGAGGGCGGGCATGTTTCAATCAAACCGTCAGCCAGGACATTGATTCGCTCCGCAATGTCCTCATCAACGATCTTCGAACGTTTGATGCGACTTCTCGCATATGCGGTAGACAAGGCGCATGTGTGGCTCCGACTCTTGGCCAGCTGATCCATGGTTTCCCAGTTGATCATGTTAACCTCCTTGCAGTGGGCGGCCTCTGGTCGCCCACTGCGATTGATATGACTTCTGCTGGCCGGGCTACTGGACTGGACGGGGGCGAACGATCACGATGATTGCGAAAATAAGGGTTGGACTCGTAGGACAAGCAGCCTCGGCCGTGCCAAACATGCCGACGGGACGGGATAGTGGTGGAATCTTCATGATCGTTTTCCTGTTTATATGATTGCTGCCGCGCGGGCTGCGCGAGCACGCTCACTACATTGGATAACGGCTCAGTGAAGTGTGCTGAGCATCGCCGTTCTGCGCTGTCGTGCGTATTGCTTGCAGTTCAATGCGCACATTCCCTACGTAACCGGCTCCGTGCCATCAGTTGTCCGGCTTACGGGACGCCCCATGTGGATCGGCATCGATTTTCCCTGCCCGCTTGTCGCCTGGCTGCGAGATGGCCGTGTGGGCTGCCAGGCGAAGCGATTCAGTGAAGCTCGCTGCTGCCTGTGGGGCTACCGGTTCGCCGCAGGACACCGGCCATCGATGTTGCGGAGTCGTTGGTGAGTACGAGTCACGTCATCGCTCACCCATCGAAAAACAGCATGCTGCCGGACAGGCTGCCCAAGGCCCGGCAAAGGCCTAGAATCTCCGTTCTCCCGTATCGTGGTGGCCCATGGCCGTCGTTCCTGATTCCCCCCCTGCCCCCCGTGGCGGTGCTGTCGCCCTGGCCCTGCTGCTGGTCTACGTGGTCTGGGGATCCACCTACCTGGGCATCTCCAAGGCATTGCAGGCCGGCGTACTGCCGCTGACCTCGGTATCCGGCGCCCGCTTCATCATCGCCGGCAGCCTGATGTATGTCGTACTGCGCCTGTTCCGCAAGCTGCCGCGGCCGACCCTGCGGCAGTGGCGCAACCTGGCGGTCATGGGGTTCGCCATGCTGCTGCTGGGCAATGGCATGGTGGTGCTGGCCGAGCGCGATGTGTCCTCCGGACTGGCCGCCACGGCGGTGGCATCGGTGCCATTGTGGATGGCACTGTTCTCCGCGCTCCGTGGCCAGCACGCCAGTCGTGGCGAATGGCTGGGCATTGCCATCGGCTTCTTCGGCGTGGTCTGGCTCAATGCCGGCAGCAGCCTTGCCGCGTCACCCACCGGGCTGGTGCTGCTGCTGGTGGCACCGGTTGGCTGGGCATTCGGTTCGGTATGGGTGCGCGGGCAGGACCTGCCCGGCCCGTTCATGACGGCAGCCGGCCAGATGATCTGTGGCGGCGTGCTATTGGTCATCACCGGCCTGGCCGTCGGCGAGCGCCCCACGTCGCTGCCTGGCATCGATGGCCTGCTTGCCGTCGCCTATCTGTGCGTGTTCGGCTCCATCGTCGCTTTCACTGCATACGTGTGGCTGTTGCACAACGTACGTCCGGCGTTGGCGGGCAGTTATGCCTACGTCAACCCGGTCATCGCGGTGCTGCTTGGCGCGCTGCTCAATGGCGAACGTTTTGGATGGCGCGACATGGTCGCCATGGCGGTGATCCTGGCTGGCGTGCTGGTGCTGACCCTGGCGAGGACCCGCCGATGAGCGCGGTGCCCATCAGCGAGCAGGAGCAGCGTCGCGGCTTCACCATCACGGCATTCACCTTCGTGCTATGGGGGCTGGTGCCGGTGTACTGGCACCTGCTGCGCGAGGTGCCATCGTTCCAGATCATCGCCCACCGCATCATCTGGAGCACGGTGCTGGTGGTGGCCTGGCTGCTGCTGAGCAGCCGGCTGCAATGGTGGAAGGCCATTGCCGCACAGCCGCGCGCATTGCCGACGCTGGCATTGAGCAGCGTGGCGATCGCATTCAACTGGGGCCTGTATATCTGGGCGATCAACGCCGGGCATGTCATCGACACCAGCCTGGGGTATTTCATCAACCCGCTGGTCAGCGTGGTGCTGGGCGTGGTGGTGTTGAAAGAACGCCTGCGCCGGCTGCAGTGGCTGGCCGTGGGCTGTGCGGCGCTGGGTGTGGCGTGGCTGACCTGGCAGGCCGGCGCGCCGCCGTGGATCGCGCTCGGCCTGGCTGGCTCCTTCGGGCTTTACGGACTGCTGCGCAAGCTGATTTCAGTGGATCCGGTAGCGGGCCTGGCCGTGGAAAGCCTGTACCTGTTCCTGCCGGCACTGGGCTTTGCCCTGTGGAGCGAGAACGGCCACGGTGGTGCGTTCTTCGGGGGCTGGGGTTGGCGCAACGATCTGCTGCTGATCTTTGGCGGCGTGGTCACCGCTGCGCCATTGATCGGCTTCGCCTATGGTGTGAAACGCATCGCCTTGTCCGCGGTGGGCATCCTCCAGTTCATCGCACCCAGCCTGGGCCTGCTGCTGGGCGTGTTCTTCTTCAACGAGCCCTTCGACGGCGCGCGGGCCATGGGTTTCATCGCGATCTGGGTGGGACTGGGCCTGTTCGTCTTCGACGGCCTGTGGAAAGCCCGCAGATAAAAAGGGGACGGAGGGGATTAAGTCAAAAATGGCCCGAGAGGGCCATTTTTGACTTAATCCCCTCCGTCCCCTTTTTATCTCCGTCCCCTTTTTCTATACTTCGCGCAATGCGGTGGTGATCGGCAGCCGTGCTGCGCGCAGGGCGGGGAACAGTCCGCCTACCAGGCCGATGCCCAAGGCCCACTTCAGTCCGCTCCACAGCAGTTCCGGTGACACATGGAACTTGAACACCACCGCGCTGAAGTTGCTGCCGATGGTCGACACGCTGTAGCCATTGAATACCAGCCACGCAACGGCGCAGCCCAGCAGTCCGCCCACCAGCGCCAGCAGCATTGTCTCCAGCATCACCGCTGTCACCACCGGCAGGCCACGGAAGCCGATCGCACGCATGGTGGCGATCTCGCGGGCCCGCGTGGCCACTGCGGCGTACATGGTGTTCAATGCGCCGAACACGGCACCGATGGCCATGATGGCGCCGATCACCTTGCCGAGGATGTTGATCAGCGTGGTCAGCCCGCCTCCCTGCTTGCTGTAGTAAACGCGGGTGGTTTCCACGTCCAGCTTCAGGCGCGGGTCTGCAGCCACGGCGGTCTTGAACTGTTCGAAGCCCGGCTTGCCATCGGTACGCACGCTGATCGACTGGAAAGCGCTGCGCTGGTAGGTGGTGGCCAGGGTATCGGCATCGGTCCACAGCTCCGAATCGTGTGCGTCGCCTGACGCGAACACGCCAACCACGGTCCAGGCCTGGTTGCCCAGGGTCAGCGTGGTGCCGACCTCCATGCCCTTGAACTGGGACCTGGCACCCTCCCCGACAACCATTTCGCGCTTGCCGGTGGCGAACTTCCTGCCCTCCACGATACGGACCCTGTCATGCACCGCCCAGGCCATCTCGCCAACGCCGCGGAACTGCGCGTTGACGTCGGTGCCATCGGCCTTCGACTCCAGGTTGACCACCTGTGAAAGTTCCGGCGACAGCAGCGCGTGGCCCTTCTCGTCGCGGGACACGCCGGGCAGGGTGGACAACAGCGGCACCTGCTCGCGGGTGATCACCGAATTGGTTTCGGCCTGTGAACCGCCGCGCAGCACGATGGCGGTGGTGTCATCGCCGGTGCTGTTGAGGGTGGACTGGAATCCTTCGCCCATTGCCAGCATCGCCACCAGCACGCCGACCACGCCGGCGATGCCGACCACGATCACCGACGAGGCGCCCCAGCGTTGCGGCAGGCTGGCGACGCCGATCCGGGTGGCGGCCAGCGCCAGCCGCCCACTGCGGCTGAGCATCAGCCACAGCGCAACCGCCACGGCCACGCCCAGCACGCCAGCCCAGGGCAGCCAGATCCATGCGCCCAGGCCGACCGCCAGCAGCGCCAGCATTCCCGTGTTGAGCAGCCACTTCTTCAGTGTGTTCTTCATGTCGCGTCCTCCTCAACGTCCGGCCAGGGCATCGACGATCTTCAGCCGCTTGGCGCGCAGCGCCGGCAGCAGTCCGACCACGATGCCGATGACGATGATCAAGCCGACGCCGACCAGCCAGGTGGCGCTGGGTACGTGTGGCGGCAGCAATCCGCGTGTCTTCGGTGCCAGCACCGGCAGGATGGACGCCGCCAGGCCCATGCCGATCGCCCCGCCCAGCCCCACCAGCAGGATCGATTCGACCATCACCAGCGTCAGTACCGTGCGGTCCTGGAAGCCCAGCGTCTTCAGCGTGGCAAGTTCGGGGATGCGTTCGCGGACGGCCTGGGCCATGGTGTTGCCGGTCAGCAGCAGCAGGGTGAAGAACACCGCGCCCATGATCGAAGTGACGATCATGCCGATGTCCGCGAACTGCTTGAGGAAGGCCTGCTGGAACGCGGATTCGGTCTGGGTCTTGGTCTCGTGGTCGGAGTTGGCCGAGATCGCGTCGATGGCCTGCGCGACACGGGACGCATGGTCCGGGTTGTCCAAGGTGATGGTGTACCAGCTGACCTGGTTCTTGATGTAGTCGTTGGACTCATCGAAGTACTTCCAGTTCATCATCAGCTGCCTTTCTTCGTTGGCCGCTACCGTGCGGTCCCTGGAACGGAACGTGCCCACCAGTTCCAGCGGCCAGTCGTTGCTGCCGTCGCGCGGGAAGATCGTGGCCTGCAGCGGAATGGTGTCGCCGATCTTCCAGCCGAAGTCCTTGGCCAGCTGTTCGCCGACGATGGCGCCGGTACGCGTGTCCTGCCAGCGCTGGAGCTGGTCAGGTGCGATCTCGAATTCCCGGTAGATATCGAAATAGTTCGGTGCCACCGAGAAGTTCGGGAAGAAATCCTTGGGGTCGCGGTAGATGCCACCGAACCACATGCCGTAGGTGACGTCGCGCACGCCCGCTACCTGGCGGATCTGGGCGTCCAGGCGGATCGGCAGCGACTGCGTGATCGACAGCCGCGAAGCCGTGATCAGCCGGTTGGCACCTTCGACATTGCCGCCAGAGGTGAACGCCACGCGCACCGAATCGAGCATGCCGAACAGCAGGAACGCGGCCACCACCGACAGCAGGGTCAGCAGGGTCCGGGTCCGGCTGCGGAACAGCTGGGCCCAGACCAGGGAGAAATACTTCATCGCCGTTCTCCTGTCAGTGGGCGGGGGCTGCTTCGACCAGTTCGCCCTTGTCCAGGTGCACCGTGTGCGTTGCGTACTCGGCGGCCTTTGGATCGTGGGTGACCATGATGATGGTCTTGCCGTGCTCGCGGTTGAGCAGCTGCAGCAACTGCAGGATTTCTTCGGCGGACTGGCGGTCGAGGTCGCCGGTCGGCTCGTCGCAGATCAGGAAGGTGGGGTCGGAGACGATCGCGCGGGCGATCGCCACGCGCTGCTGCTGGCCACCGGACAGTTCGTTGGGACGGTGCGAGCGGCGGTCGGCCAGGCCCACCAGGGTCAATGCGATCTCTGCGTTGCGCTTGCGCTGGGCCGCGCCCAGGTGGGTCAGCAACAGCGGCAATTCCACGTTCTTCTGCGCGGTGAGCATCGGCATCAGGTTGTAGAACTGGAACACGAAGCCGACATGGTGGCTGCGCCAGGTGGACAGCTGGCCGGCGCTCATCCTGTCGATGCGTTCGGCTTCGATGGTGATCTCACCGCCGCTGGGTGAGTCCAGGCCGCCGATCAGGTTCAGCAGCGTGGTCTTGCCCGAACCGGAAGGCCCCATCAGCGCGACGAAGTCGCCCTGTTCGATGTCCAGGTCGATGCCGTGCAGGACCTTCACCTGCTCCGGGCCGCGCTGGTAGGTCTTGGTGATGTTGCGCAGTGAAACGAGGGTCGACATGCTGCTTCTCCACGTTGTGTAGGGACGGCCGCTGGCCGCCGATCGCTCGATTACGGCTTCTGCGTGGCCTTGCTGCCGTCGCGCAGTTCATCCGGTGGGCCGGTCACCACCAGCTCACCCGGGCGCACGCCCTGCAGGATCTGGCGGTCGCTGTTCAGTGCCATGCCCGGCTTCACCGCGCGTTGCTGCACGCTGTCATCGCCCAGCACGAACACGACATCGGCACCGTCACGCTTGACCACCGCATCGGCAGGCACGCGCACGCCCTGCGGCTTGTCCTGCGCTTCGGCCTTCGGCTGTTCCAGGAAGCTCACCCGCACGCCCATTTCCGGCACGATGCGCGGATCCTTGGCCTTCAACGCCACGCGTACCTTCACCGTCGCCTTGCCACGGTCGGCGGTGGGGACGATGGCGATGACCTCGGCGGGGATCTTCCAGTCAGGATAGGCATTGAGCGTGGCCTCCACCGGCATCTTCGGTTGCACCCGGCCAATGAAGGCTTCGCCGACTTCAACTTCGATCTCCAGCGATTCCATGTCCACGATCGTACCGATGCCGGTGCGGGTGAAGCCGCCGCCCGCCGACAGCGGTGACACGATCTCGCCCGGCTGGGCTGCCTTGGCCGTGACCACGCCGGAGAACGGGGCGCGCACCACGTTGTTGTCCACGCCCAGGTCGGCGATGGCCAGCTGGTTGCCGGCCACCTTGACGTTGCGCTGTGCGGTGTCCAGCTGCGCGCGCAGGCTGTCGCGCTGGGCGATGGCCTGGTCGTACTGCGAGCGCGACACCAGTTGCCGGTCGACCAGCGCCTGCAGCCGGGTTGCTTCGGCGTCGGCCTGTTTCAGCTGCGCCTGCAGCCCTGCGACCTGGCTGCGCGCTGCCTGCACCTGCGAGGCATACAGGTCGCGCTCGGCATCGGCATCGATCGGGTCGAGCGTTGCCATCACCTGGCCTTCTTCCACGCGCATGCCTTCTTCGATCATCACCTCGCGGACCTTGCCGGTGATCTTGGCCGATACGGTGGCCATGCGGCGGGCCACCACGTAGCCACTGGCGTCGAGCACCGAGGCGGTGGTGCCGGCCTCGCCCAGCGCCACGGCCGGCGCGGCCTGCACTTCGATGGCCTGCGGGCGCAGCGTCCAGGCAGCGACTGCGGCGCACGACAGCACCACGATGACGACCAGGATCCACAGCCAGCGACGGCTGCCCGGAGCAGGCGGCGTCGGCGTCTTGCGGTCGATGCGAAGTTCCTTCAACAGTTCGGTAGAGGCGTTCATAGGGACCATGACGATGGATCGAGCGGAGTGTGACCGCAACGCCCGGATGGGGCAAACCGCCACTCCCGTGCAGGCACAGCATGCGGCGTCCGGGCGGGGCGGGGCAGTGACAGCTGTCACCCGATGTGGCTGACGGCGGCTACTGCCCCGGCCATGGCAGGGGCGGCATCGTGGCCCGCACATCCCCGTGGAGCACTTTCATGCAGACGCACGCCCCATTGCCGTTGGCCGCCCTGCACGCCGTGCAGGTGCGCTATCGCGCCACCCAGGCCCTGCACGGTATCAGCCTGCAGGTGCATCCCGGCCAGGTGTTGGCCGTGCTCGGCCGCAACGGTGCCGGCAAGAGCACTGCGATCGCGGTGATGCTCGGGCTGCGGCGTGCCGATGAAGGCCATGTCGAGCTGCTCGGGGGCGACCCGCAGTCGCGTCGCCAGCGCGAACAGGTCGGGGTGATGCTGCAGAGCACGGCGTTGCCGGAAAAACTGCGGGTTGGCGAGCTGGTCGACCAGTTCCGCGCCAGCTACCCGCATCCGCGCGCATTGCACGACTGCCTGGCGCTGGCCGGCGTGGCGCCGCTACGGCAACGGTTTTACGGAGAGCTGTCCGGTGGCCAGCAGCGGCGCGTGCAGTTCGCCATCGCGATGTGCGGGCGTCCGCGGCTGCTGTTCCTGGATGAGCCGACCACGGGCCTGGACATCGAAGCCAGGCAGGCGATGTGGCAGGCCATCCGCCAGCTGGTGGCCGAAGGCTGCGGCATCGTGCTCACCACGCATTACCTGGAAGAAGCCGAAGCGCTGGCAGGACGGGTGATCGTGCTGGAACAGGGGCGCGTGGTGGCCGATGGGCCATTGGCCTCGTTCCGCCCGCAGCTGGCGCCCCGGCAGATCCGCTGCCGCAGCGTGCTGAGCGAAAAGGAGGTGCAGCGCTGGCCCGGCGTGCGGGAAGTACAACGCAGCGGAGACCACCTGCGGTTGCTGGCCGAGCCGGCCGAACCGGTCGTGGCCCGCCTGCTGGCCGAGGATCCTTCATTGCAGGAGCTGGACGTACGTGGTGGCGGGCTGGCCGAGGCCTTCGTTGAACTGACCCGGGAGGCGGCATGAACGCCTTGGCGACCTCGTCCCCGCGCGGTGCGGCCGGGCGCCTGCTTGCGCCCTACGTCGCCGAACTGAAGGCCGAACTGCGCCGCGCCTGGCGGACGCCCGCCTTCGTGCTGCCCTGCCTGCTGTTCCCGGTGCTGTTCTACCTGGTGTTCGGGGTGATGCTGGGGAACAGGCAGGCGGCGAGCTATCTGTTGGCCACCTACTGCGTATTCGGTGCGATGGGCCCGGCATTGTTTGGCTTCGGCGTGCAGTTGGCGATGGACCGTGCCACCGGGCTGCTGACCCTCAAACGGGCGCTACCCGTTCCGCCACTCGCACCGCTGCTGGCCCGCATGCTGATGGCCGTGATGTTCGCGATGGGCGTGGCGGCACTGTTGATGATCGCGGCAATGGCGGTGGGAGGCGTTCCGCTGGTGGCCATGCAGATGGTCGGGCTGCTCGGTGTTGCGGCGTTGGTCGCGCTGCCGCTGGGTGCGGTCGGGATGCTGATCGGCTGCCATGTCGGTGCCGAGGCATCGCCGGCCGTGGTCAACCTGGTCTACCTGCCGCTGGCGCTGCTGTCTGGCCTGTGGATTCCGCTGTCGGTGCTGCCGGTGGTGTTCAGCAGCATCGCGCCGCTATGGCCGACGTGGCATGCCGCGCAGCTGGCACTTCCGATCATGGGCCATGCTGCCAGCGGCAACGGGGGGGCGCACGTGCTGGTGCTGCTGGCGGTGACGGTGGTGTTCGCATTGCTCGCCGCGCGGCGCCTGCGCCGTATCGGTTGACATGGCATGATCGGCCGCGACCGTCCCCGCCTGGAATCCGCCGTGCCGTCGAACTGGCTCGCCAATGCCCTGCGCCCCGCACCGGACTCGGCCGTGGCCGAGAACCTGCGGCTCGGCAAGTCGGGCTGGAGCGACTACGTGCACCTGCTGTGGACGTCGTGGGTGTTCCTGACGCCCTTGTTCGGGCCCGGCTATACGCTGCGCTGGGCCTTGTTGACGCTGGCCAGCTATCCACTGTTCCTGTGGCTGTATTCGCGGACGCTGCTGTCGTCCCGGCACCACGCACCGCGCTATGCGATGGGCATGGTGGCGATGAGCCTGGTGCTGGTGCCGTGGTACCCGTCGGGCATCAGCTATTTCATCTTCGGTTGCGTGATGTTGCGTGTCTGCCGCAATGGCAGGACATGGGTGTACGTGGTGCAGCTGCTGGCGCTCAACGCCGTCTTCGTCACCACGACGCACTTGTCTGGGTGGCCCTGGCAGACCTTGGTGTGGATCCCTTTCATGTCACTGGTGATCGGCCTGGTGGTGAACGTGGAAACACTCAACAAGGAACGTGATGCGCAGCTGCAGCTTTCGCAGGAAGAAGTACGCCGGCTGGCCGCCACCGCCGAGCGCGAGCGCATCGGTCGTGACCTGCACGACCTGTTGGGCCACACGCTGTCGCTGATCACGCTGAAGCTGGAACTGTCGCGCAAGCTGTACGACCGCGGGGATGCGCGCGCGCGGCTGGAAATCGGCGAGGCCGAGGAGGTTGCACGGCAGGCTTTGGCACAGGTGCGCAGCGCAGTGACCGGTATCCGTGCCAGCGACCTTGCAGCTGAACTGGCATCGGCACGGCTGTTGCTGGAATGCCAGCAGGTGCACCTGGAGTATCTGCCACCGCCGGCGATGCCGGTGGACGTCGAGCGGGCGCTGGCGCTGGTGCTGCGCGAGGCGGTGACCAACATCGCCCGCCATGCGCGCGCCACCACGGCACAGGTGCGTTTCGAGCGCGATGGCAACGAGCTGGCCATGCAGGTCCGCGACGATGGCCGCGGTGGCGTGCACACCGAAGGCAACGGCCTGATCGGCATGCGTGAGCGCATCGACGCGCTTCGTGGGACGCTGCAGGTCAAGGCGCTGCCGCAGGGAGGCACCTGTATCGCGGTGCGGGTGCCATTGCCCCCTGAGGCAACGGCTGTTGCAATGGCCGCGGCGGTCCCGCTGGATGCCGTATCGAAGGAGGGCACATGATCCGCATCGTGCTGGCCGAAGACCAGGCGATGGTACGCGGCGCGCTGTCGGCACTGCTGGGGCTGGAGCCGGACATCGAGGTGCTGGGTTCGGCGCCGGATGGCGAGGCGGCCTGGCGCATGCTGCAGCAGCTGAAGCCGGACATCCTGGTCACCGACATCGAGATGCCCGGGCTGACCGGACTGGAACTGGCCCAGCGCATCACCCGCCACGCGCTGCCGATCAAGGTGGTGATCGTGACCACCTTTGCGCGTGCTGGTTTCCTGCGTCGCGCCCTGGAAGCCGGGGTGCTGGGATACCTGCTGAAGGATGCCCCGGCCGATCACCTGGCCGACGCGCTGCGCCGGGTCAGCAACGGACTGCGCGCGATCGATCCGCAACTGGCATTGGATGCCTGGTCGCAGGCCGACCCGCTGACCGACCGCGAGCGCCGCGTGCTGCGGCTGGCCGGCGAAGGCCGCACCGCCAGCGAGATCGCCGCCGAACTGGGGCTGTCGCACGGCACCGTGCGCAACTACCTGTCCGAATGCATCGGCAAACTGGGCGTGGCCAACCGCATCGAAGCCTACCGCCTCGCCCGCCAGAAGGGCTGGCTGTAAAAAGGGGACGGAGGGGATTAAGGCGCAAATGGCCCTTCAGGGCCATTTGCGCCTTAATCCCCTCCGTCCCCTTTCTCTCTCAGGCGTAGCGGGTCTTCAGCATCGCCCAGGCCGAGCGCAGGGCCAGCGCTTCGCCGCCGGCCGGTCGGCCGGGACGCTCGCCGTCATTCCAGGCATATACGTCCAGGTGCGCCCAACGCTGGCCTTCGGCGAGGAAACGCTCCAGGTACAGTGCCGCCGTCACCGAACCGGCCATGCGCGAACCGGCATTGGCCAGGTCGGCGATGTTGCTGTGCAGGTAGCGCAGGTAAGGGCGCCACAGCGGCATCCGCCATACCGGATCGCGGGTCGCTTCGCCGGCCTGCAGCCACTGCTGGGCCAGCGTGTCATCGTTGCTGAAAAGTGCCGGCAGGTCCGGGCCCAGTGCAATGCGTGCGGCACCGGTCAGGGTGGCGAAATCCAGTACCAGGTCCGGCTGCTGCTCGCTGGCGAAGGTCAGCGCGTCGCACAGGATCACCCGGCCTTCGGCATCGGTGTTGTCGATCTCCACGCTCAGGCCCTTGCGCGTGGCGATCACTTCACCCGGGCGGAACGCATCCGGGCCTACTGCGTTCTCCACGGCTGGCACCAGCAGGGTCAGCCGTACCGGCAGGCCCTGCGCCATCACCAGTCCGGCCAGCGCCAGCGCGTGTGCCGCACCGCCCATGTCCTTCTTCATGTTGCGCATGCCATCGGCCGGCTTCATGTCCAGCCCGCCGGTGTCGAAGCACACGCCCTTGCCAACCAGTACCAGCGACGGGTCGCTGGCCTTGCCCCAGCGCAGCACCACCAGCCGCGGTGCGCGATGCGAGGCACGGCCAACGGCATGGATCGCCGGGAAATTCTGCTGCAGCAGGGCCTCGCCGGTGATGGCTTCGACCTGCGCGCCGTGTGCATCGGCCAACGCACGTGCTGCATCTTCCAGCTGCTGCGGGCCCATGTCTTCGGTAGGCGTGTTGACCCAGTCACGCACGCGCAGGCTGGCCTCGACCAGCGCCGCCACTTCCGCCGTGGGGCTGGCCAGCAACTGTGCCGGTGCGCGGTTGCGCTTGCGGTAGCGATCGAAACGGTAGCTGCCCAGGCCCCAGCCCAACTGCAGCAGGGCCTGCTGGGCGGCATCGAGTTCACTGGCCAGCCGCCACACGGTGCCTGCCGGCAGGGCATGCGGCGCATGTGCGTAGCTGTAGGCATCGGCGGCATCGCCCACCCCCATCACCGCGCCGGCGATGCCCTGTTCGCCAGGCAGCAGCACCACGCTGTGCGCGCTGCCGGTGAACCCCTGCGCCTGCAGCCAGGCCTGCAGCGCAGGCGGCTGGGCGGCGTTCCACGCCTTGAACCCGTCGCGGTCCAGTACGTGCAGTGGCAGGGCGTGTTCGGACTGGGAAGTGAAACCGATGATGTCGCTCATGGATCAGGGACTCCTGGATGCGGTGGCGGCGACGTTGGCATCAAGCCAGTCGGCCAGCCCGGTGAGGGTGTCGAACTGCAGGTCGGGCTGCAGCGAGGGATGGTTCCAGTGCGCGGCGTCGCGGTTGATCCAGCAGCCGCGCAGGCCGGCGGACATGGCGCCGGCCACGTCCATGTCGACGTGGTCGCCCACGTGCAACACCTGGGCAGGTGCGATGCCCAGCCGCGTGCAGGCCGCGTGGAAGATGCTGGCGGCCGGTTTGGCGGCCCCGTGTTCGCGTGCGCCCAGCTGGAAGGCGAACAGGTGCGAGACGCCGATCCGTTCCAGGTCGGCATTGCCATTGCTCAGCGCGGCCACCGGCACCTTCGCGGCCATCCGCTGCAGCGCCTGCAGGGCATCGGGGTAGTACTCCACCTGGTTGCGCGCGGCGAAGAACGCTTCGTATGCAGGCTCCAGCAGGGCCAGGTCGGCGCCGCTGGCCTGCAATGCCCGGTGCAGCGCCAGCCGGCGCAGTGCACTCAGGTCATGGTGCAGATGGGGGTTGTCGACGAACGCGCGGTCGCGCAGCTCGCGCATGGCCGCCACCGGGAACATGGCCGCGGTAGCGGGGCTGTTCTCCAGCATCCAGTCGTGCAGCACCTGGTCGATGCGTGCGCCGATCGGAGCGAAGGGCCACAGGGTGTCGTCGAGGTCGAGGGTAATGGCGAGGACAGGAAAGTTCACGCCGCCATTCTACGCCCGTCGTGAATGGCTTTCATTCCAGCAGGCGGGCCCAGCCCTGCATGCCTTCCAGGCGGGCCAGCACCAGCTTGATGCACACCAGCAGCGGCACCGCCAGCAGCAGGCCGATGAATCCCCAGAGCCAGCCGAAGATCATCAGCGCCAGGATCAGCACCAGCGGCGAGAGCTTCATTCGCCTGCCGAGTACGATCGGGGTGACCAGTTGCCCCTCCAGCGTGTGCAGCGCCAGGTAACAGGCTGCCGGCAGCACCGCCTGCAGTGGCTCCCTGAACTCCACGAAGCCCACCAGCAGCATCATCGCCACGCCGATCAGGGGGCCTACGTAGGGGGCGAAGTTGAGCAGGGCGGCCACCGTTCCCCACAACAGTGCGTCCTGGAGCTCCAGGCCCAGCAGCACCAGCACGCCCGAGAACAGCAGGCCGACCACGGTGTTGATCAAGGTGATGGTCAGCACGTAGCGGGATACCTCGCGTTCGATCGAACGCAGGATGTCGCTGGTGAAGCGCTGCTGGTGGCGGCTGGGAAACAACGCGATCGCATGCCGCTGCAGGTTCTGCCCATAGATCATGAAGAACAGCGTCAGCAGCACCACCGCCAGTACCGCGGCCAGCAGGCGGGGGGCCTGGGTAATGACCTTGTAGGGATCGTCGAGCTGGGTGCGCACCACCTGTACCCGGCGGCTGCCTTCGCCGGCTGCCACGCGCGCGAAATTCTCCGCTGCCTGGTTGGCCTGCTGCATTGGCTTGGTCAGGTTCTGCAGCTGTCGTCCGATCTTGCGCAACTGCTGTGGCGCCTCCTGCGCCCATTCCATGGTCGGCACCACCAACTGCGCCGCCAGCGCGGTGGTTGCCCCCAGTCCCACCGTGATGACCATCAACGCCGCCAGTGCGCGTGGAATCCATACCCGCTGCAGCAGGCGCAATATGGGGTTGCCTACCAGGGCGAAGAACGCCGCCAGCAGGATCGGCAGCACCACCGTCTGCGCCGCCCACAAGGTAAAAGCGACCGCCAGCGTGGCCAGTACCAGCAGCGACACCGGCGCGCGCGGACGTGCAGGTGGAGGTGGAGTGGGCAGGGCCGAAGCCAGGGGTGCCGGGACGGAGGGCTGGGACTCGCTCATCGGCGCACCGGCAGGGAAAGAAGGACGATTATCCTCCCGCCGCGATCAACGCGGCGGGGTGCCCGTGTCAACGTTCGGACAATTCGGTGGCCGCTTCGGCCGGGCGCGGCGCAGGGTGTTCCGCTGCGCTGGCCGCTGCGCGCGTGGCCCCGGTCGGCGGATTCGCAGCGGCCGCTGCGTCGGCTTTGTCCGCCGCCGTGTCGGCCTGGGCGGCGGCATCGTCGGCGCTGTCGGCTGCGTGCGCCGCCATGGCCGATGCAAACGCCGCCTGTGCACTGGCGAACAGGTTGGAGACCGAGCCGACCATCTGCAGCCAGCGTGCGCCGTTGACCTTGCCGGGAATTTCCAGCTTGCCGACCACGAAGCCGCTGGCCACCCCCACCAGGATGATCCGCAGTGGCGACCAGCCGCTGCGCCATACCTGGCTCAACACCCCCCAGTTGTCCTGGGTATCGGTCAGGCGCACGGCCACTACTTGTTCGCAACGCTTCACGCGGTCGCGCAGCCTGCTGAACTTCATGGCTTGCCCTCCGGCAACTGCACGCCTGCGTCGGGATCTTCGTCGCTGGGTTCGTCGAACAGCCCCAGCCTGGAAAGCTGCCGGCGGGTGGAGTGCATGCCGGTGTGGTGGAAGAAGTAGGAAACGCGCCACGCCGCCAGGCAGGTCACCGCCAGGCTCAGCAACGAGGTGATCAGCAGTGCATGCAGCCAGGACATGCCCCAACTCTGCAACAGCGCGATCAGGGTCGCGGCCATCAACAGCCACGCCGACGCACCGAACACGATGGCCACGCCGGACCATGCCAACGCCCGGCCAAAGGCACTGCGCGCCAGTGCGAAATCCGCTGACGCCAGCCGACGCAACGACCGCAGCGAATGCTTCGCGGCGTCTGCCGTCGCACGGCTGGCCTGGGTGACCTGGCGGATGCTCTCCTCCAGCGGCGGGGTCGCCGCTGGATCGGGCTCGCGCGCGGTATCGTCGCTTTCGCTCACGCCGCGGCTTACTTGTCGCCGCCGCTGCGGGCCAGCTTGGCGATCAGCCAGCCGGCCGCGAAGGCCACGCCGAACGAGGCCAGCGGACGCTCGCGGATGAGCTCGGCCGCGCTGTCGACCAGGTCCTTGCCCTTGTCCATCAGCGCATCGACCTGTTCCTTGGCGGCAGCGCCACCGAATTCGGCAGCGGCCAGGCCGGAAAGCGCGGTGTCTGACAGTTCAGCCTTGACGTTGGCCTTGCCGATGCGCAGCTCATCGCCGGCGGCACCTGCAGCCCCCTTGATGGCACCACCGGCGGCGTTGGCAGCCGTCTTCAGGTGGGCGGATGCTTCGCCCAGATGGTCCTTCAGGTTCTCGGTATTGGTGGGGCTCATCGGAATCTCCTGTTCAGTGGGAATGGCAGCCGCCATCGGCGCGCGATGGCCACGGACGACATGGATACCATCGGCCGGGTATAGGGGACGTTACGGTACGCCATGCCGTCAGCGCATCACCAACTGGCCCCGGGCATTGCCGCGCACGATACGTAGCACCAATTGCTGCGGGCGCTGCTGGAAATTGGCCTTCCAGCTGGCCAGGTCGGCGAACTCGCCTGCGCTGGCCTCGGTGATGATGTCGCCCTTGGCGAGGCCGGAAGCGGCGGCGCGGCTTCCGCGGGCCACCTCGTTCACCAGCACCCCGGTGATGCCGGATTGGCGCAGCGACTCGGGCAGGTCGACGAAGGTGGCACCCCCCAGGCGCGGATCCAGCGTGTCGCCGGCCACGGCGCGGGCCTGCTCCTTCAAGGTGACCTTCACCTGCAGCGGCTTGCCGTCGCGCCGCAGTTCGAGGTTCATCGTGCTGCCCACCGCCGCCAGCCCTTCGATGTTGTGCAGCGCCTGCGCACTGTCCACCCGCTGGCCATTGGCGTTCAGCACCACGTCTCCGGCGCGGACGCCGGCAGCGGCGGCACCGGAGCCCGCCAGCACGCGGCTGACCAGCGCACCGCGCGATTCGGACAACCCCAGTCCCTGTGCCAGTTGTTGGGTCAGGTTCTGGCTTTCGATACCCAGCGTGCCGCGCACCACTACGCCATGCTTGACCAACTGGTCGACGACGTTGCGTGCCAGGTTGGACGGAATCGCCAGGCCCAGTCCGATGTTGCCGGCCATGCTGCCCTGCGGATTGAAGCTGGCCGTGTTGATGCCGACCAGCTGCCCCTGCAGGTTCACCAGCGCGCCACCGGAGTTGCCGGGGTTGATCGACGCGTCGGTCTGGATGAAGTTCTGGTAACCCAGCCCGCGGATGCCGCTGCGGCCGACGGCGGACACGATGCCCGAGGTCACCGTCTGGGTGAAGCCAAATGGATTGCCGATGGCTACCACGAAGTCGCCGACGCGCAACTGGTCGCTGTTGCCCAGGGTGATGCCGGTGAGGTCCTGCGCCGGGATGCGGATCAGCGCGATGTCGGTGTCGGCATCCGAACCGAGGAACTCCGCCTTCATCGTGCGCCCGTCGGCCAGCGTTACCTGGACATCGTCGGCATTGTCGATGACGTGGTGGTTGGTCAGTACCAGGCCTTCGGCGGCATCGATGATCACGCCGGAGCCAAGCGACTCGTTGATGCGTTCCTGCGGTACGTCCGGGAACAAGCGACGGAAGAACGGGTCGTCGAAAAAGGGATTGCGGACCCGCACCACCTGCTTGGTGTTGACGCTGACGACGGCGGGAGTGACCTTCTCCAGCATCGGCGCCAGTGATGGCACGGGCTGGCCGGCGACCGATGCCGGCAATGCGCTGGCGGCCGGAATGCTGACCGGGGCGGGCGCCGCCTCCGCGCGGTTGTCCAGGTGCGCATTGAGGCCGCTGGCGACAAAGCCGCCGAAAGCGGCGGCCAGCGCGAGCGTGAGCAGGGTCGGAATGGGTCGCATGGGAATAAAGGTCCAGGCTGGTGTGGGGCCGTCGGTGCATACGGTAGGGTCGTGCCGGCCTGACTACAAGCGGCGGCGTGTCCGGTCGATCGACCTGGCCGACGCGCACCCACCCGTGTGCGGGGGCAAGCGCCCGGAGTGTCCCCTGCAAGGGATAAACCCGCCATGAAAGAGGGCGGCAGGGCGCTGGCATTTCTGCGCAGTTCCGCGCAAACACCGACGTCGATGACGCATCGGCATGCTGCGGCGGCGATGCCGTGCAACCGTCGTGCGGTGAAGGTCGGGCAACCTGGTGGCATGCACGAAACCGTTTAAAAGAAGCACTTTTCCTCCAGTGCCGCGGATGCTTTCGATGCCTGCGCCATGTCACTGCCAGTGCAGGCTTGCTTGCATGCGCCGCACTGCCCGTTCCACGATGCACTTCGCCGGTATAGCATCGCCTCCGTTTTGACATCCCAGCCCCCCAGGAGGGCAACATGAGCAACGGTAATGGTGTGACGACGACGCTGAGCGAGACCGTCGAGAACGTAAAGGAAGCCGCGACCAACGTAGGCGAGACCATCGCCCACACCGCCGAAGACGCAGTGGCCGTCGTCAAGACCACTGCCAAGCGCGTGCGCAAGGCAGCGACCACGCGCGTCGCCAAGGCGAAGACCACCGTTGCCAAGGTCGAGAAGGCCGTGGCGAAGCAGGCCGACGCAGCCGCCAAGTCGGTGGGCAAGTCGATCTCCAAGGCCCGGCAGAAGCTGGAAGCGGCCAAGAAGAACGCCAAGGCCGAGGCCACTGCACTGAAGAAGGCTGTTGCCAAGAAGAAGGCCGACGCTGGCAAGGCCGTGACCAAGAAGGCTGCCGCAGTGAAGAAGACGACCACCAAGAAGGTGGCTGCCGTGAAGAAGACGGCCGGCAAGAAGGCCGTCGCCGCCAAGAAGGCTGTCGGCAAGAAGACCGTCGCCGCCAAGAAGGTTGTCGGCAAGAAGACCGTCGCCGCCAAGAAGGCTGTCGGCAAGAAGCCCGTCGCCGCCAAGAAGGCCGTCGGCAAGAAGACTGTCGCCGCCAAGAAGGTTGTCGGCAAGAAGACCGTCGCTGCCAAGAAGGCCGTGGGCAAGAAGACTGTCGCCGCCAAGAAGGCCGTCGGCAAGAAGACCGTCGCCACCAAGAAGGCCGTCGACAAGAAGACTGTCGCCGCCAAGAAGGCCGTGGGCAAGAAGACTGTCGCCGCCAAGAAGGCCGTCGGCAAGAAGACCGTCGCTGCCAAGAAGGTTGTCGGCAAGAAGGCCGTCGCCGCCAGGAAGGCCGTGGGCAAGAAGACTGTTGCCGCCAGGAAGGCTGTCGCAGTGAAAAAAGCCCCCGCCAAGAAGGCGGCTGGCCGCAAGGCCGTGGCCAAGCGCGCGAAGTAAGTTCCCCGTTGTCCCTGCCGCCATCGCTGGCGGCAGGGACAGGGTGATGCTGCCGCACACAAGGTTCAGGGCATCATGGGGGCCTCTTCTGCGAGGTGATCCCCGATGCGCGGTCTTGATTTCAGTTCCTGGCAGGCAGTGCTCTCCACCTTGGCTGGCCTGGCCATCATCACATTGCTCGGCGTGGGTATCCGCCTGCTGGTGATGCAGACCCTGCAACAACGCCGCGAGCGCGAAAACCGCCAGATCAACGAACGCCTGCGCACCTTGATGGCGGCCTACAAGACGCTGGGCGGCTCATTCACCGGCGAGCTTGGCGTCGACCCTACCCACCTGCGCCAGTTGCGCGATCGCACGCATGGCCAAGGCGTCCTTGAATCCGGCTCGGACCGTGCACGGCGCATCCGCGACGCAGTCGAGGCGGCGCTGTCGGACATCCTGCTGCTGGGTACCGACGAGCAGGTCCGGCTGGCCGCGCATGCCGCCACCGACCTGGTCGAGGGACGACCGGTGCATACCCATGCGCTGGTGCTGTCGTTGCGCGATTTCATCCGTGAAGCCTTGGACCTGGCTCCGATCCCTGCCGGCCTGTCCATTCCCAACCAAGGGCCGACGCGACCCGCGTCCGCCGGTGGTGGCAAGGGCCGCGCTGAAGGCGCCGACCGCGCTGGGGGCGGAAAGGGCGGTGGGGCTGGCGGCGGCGCGGGCATGGGGGCGATGGGTGGGATGGGTGCCGGCGTGATGTTGGGTACGCACGGCACCGATGAATCCGACACGCGAACGCCGTGATGGCGTCCCCGGTCTATGCGCCCAGTTCGACCACCGGCACGAAACCGGCATAGATCATCCGCTTGCCATCGAAGGGCATCGGATTATTGGCCGGATCCATGCGCGGGTCGTCCATCATCTTCTTCATGGCGGCATCACGCGTGGCCTTGTCCGGCCATTCGATCCACGAAAACACCACCGTCTCCCCCTCTTCGGCCTTTACCGCGCGCTGGAAGTCGGTGAGCTTTCCGCTTGGGACGTCATCGCCCCAGCATTCCACCACGCGGATCGCGCCCAGCTCCATGCACACCGAATCGCCGGTGCGCGCGTGGTCGATGAACTTCTGCTTGTTGGCGGTGGGTACTGCCAACACGAAACCGTCGATGTAGCTCATGTGGGTCCTCCGGATGGGCTGCGGATGCAGCGCCTTCATGGGTACGACGAACCAGTGGCGCCGGAATCGACAACGACGGCGCGCCTGGCCGCGATGCAATCTGACGTGCTCGGCCGGTGTACCCGCCATGAGTGGGGGGCGGCGTGAACGCGGTGGCTGCGCAGAAACATGAAATGCGCGCGCGTATGCCTGAAAACAGCTGAATAGCAGCCCAAAATCTCTTTCCTGCTTTCAGGATGGGTTAGGCCGAAAAACGGAAACTTTACATACCCGATGCGATGGCGTTCCGGCGCCGCTGCACCAAAACCAGAAAGACAAGAGGTTGTACCCATGAAGACTTCGCTGATTGCCCTGGCCCTGGCCGCCGCACTGCCGTTCGCTGCATCGGCTGCCGAGAACCTGTCCTACAACTATGCCGAAGGCGACTACGTAAAGACCGATGCCGCCGGTGGCAAGTCCGATGGTTGGGGCGTCAAGGGTTCCTACAGCGTGCTGCCGAACATGCATGTGTTCGGTGAGTACAGCAGGCAGGAAGTGGACGCGACCCGCGCAGACGTCGACCAGTGGCGCCTGGGCGTCGGCTACAACGTCGAGATCGCCCCGTCGACCGACTTCGTGGCCCGTGCCGCCTACAACAAGTACGACCCGAAGGATGACGGCCTGGATTTCAATGGCTACAGCGCCGAAGCCGGCATCCGCACCGCGTTCGGCCAGCATGCCGAGGTGTATGCCATGGCCGGTTACGAGGACTACAGCAAGAAGCACGGCGTGAATCCGGACGGCGAGTTCTATGGCCGCCTCGGCGCCCAGGTCAAGTTGAACCAGAACTGGGGCATCAACGGCGACATCAAGATGAACGGAGACGGCGACAAGGAATGGTCGGTCGGCCCGCGCTTCAGCTGGTAATGCCGTGCGCGCCTGCCCAGCGCAGGCATCCCGCATGAACGAAACAGGCCCGGCGACTGCCGGGCCTGTTTCGTTTCGGTGCAGTGGCCGCGGGGCTACTCGCCCTGGTACTGTTTTTCTTCCACCAGCGCCGATCCGGCGACCTGGTTGATCTCGTTCTTGACCTGCACGCGCTCGCCGTTGGTCTGGTACACGCCTCGCGCCAGCTGTACGAACGCGTCGTCGAAGACTTCCGCAGCCTCTTTGTCGCGCAGCTGGTCCTGGATGTCCCACATGCGTTCATTGATGGCCTTCAAACGCTGTTTCAGCGCCTCCAGCGCAGGCTGGCTGCTGCGCTGCCCTTCGAACAGCGGCAACAGGCCGTCCAGTTCGGTACGCACATTGGCCAGCTTCGCCGCATCGCCGATCCGCTCGGCCTTGATTTCCAGGATGGTGATCTTGTCGATCAGCTCGCCGATCGACACCGGGGTCAGGATCGCGTCCACGCACGTACTCCGTTGAACAGGCACGCATGATACCGCGCCGGGCGGCACGGCCCGGATAGTGACGGGCCATGCCCGTCAATCAGCCGCCGCGTACGCGCTGTACCAGTCCCTTCAGGAAATAGCGCAGCAACTGGTCGCCGGCCTTGCGGAAGTTCTTGTGGTCGCGCTGCCGGAACACGGCGCTCAATTCTGGCTTGGTGACCGCGAAGCCGGCTGCCTGGAAGATCTCCTGCAGGTCCACGTCGCGCAGCTGGAATGCCACGCGCAGTTTCTTCAGGATCAGGTTGTTGTCGATACGCGTTTCGATCGCGCGCTGCGGCAGGCTTTCATCGCGACCGCGCAGGTGCACGATCAGGCCATCCAGCACATGGGCCAGCGCGGCATCGCTGCAGGGGTCGAATCCCGGCTCATTGTCCTGCTTCAACCAGGCGTGGGCCTGCTCGGCAGTCACCGGAAAAGCGGGATCGGCCAGTTCGCACAACACCACCACGTGGTTGTCGCTCAGGTCGAGGGCATAGCGCAGGCTGCGCAGGACATCGTTGTTGATCATCGTCTTCCACACCGCCGGCACGGCGCGCCGGGATGCGCATTGTACCGCCCCCGCCACTGTCATCCGGTCGTCATCGAACTGCAGCATAGTGCTGCCCTCGACCCCTTGAAGCAGGATAGTTCCAATGCGTGCCTGGATTCCGTTGGCGATGCTGGTTGCATCATGGGCAGCACCGGCATGGGCACAACGGCCTTATGTGCCGCTGGAACAGCGCCTGGATCCCACTGGCCTGGCCGAGGTGGGCCTCAGCGCGGGCCAGCTGGGTGCGCTCAATCGCCTGCTGGAACAGGCCGAGGCAACGGTGCCGTCCGCCGGCGCCGCACCGTCCACCGGCGCAGCGCTGGGGCCGGCGCCGATGCATATCGGGCTGGATGAGGGCCCGGTAAAGGCACGGGCGACCGGCACCATCGGCGGTTGGGAGCCCGGCACGCTGTTCACCCTCGACAATGGCCAGCAATGGCAGGTGCTGAAGGGCCAGATGACACTGCGCCGCCCTGTGCAGGACCCCCAGGTCGAAGTGGTCCCTGGCATCGCCGGACGCTGGTTCTTGCAGGTCGACCCGGACCTGCCGAAGGCGCGCGTGTTCCGCGTGCGTTGATCGGCCGCGCCACGTCCGGCAACGCAGGTCCCGGCCGACAGTGCCAGAATGTGGGCCTGGATATCTCTGGAGTTGTCTGATGACCCGTACTGCCCTGATCACCGGCGCCACCTCCGGCTTCGGTGCCGCTGCCGTCCATCGCTTCGCCAAGGCAGGCTGGAAAGTGATCGCCACCGGCCGTCGCGGCGAGCGCCTGCAGCCGTTGGTGGACACCTATGGCGCCGATACGGTGCATGCGGCCGTGTTCGACGTGCGCGATGCCGTGGCGATGGAACAGGCGCTGGCCAACCTGCCGCCGGCGTTCGCGCAGATCGACCTGCTGGTGAACAACGCAGGCCTGGCGCAGGGCACGGCGCCGGCACAGCACGCCACGCTGGAAGACTGGCGCACGATGATCGATACCAACGTCACCGCACTGGTCACGCTCACCCATCGCCTGCTGCCGCAGCTGGTGCAGCGCAAGGGCGCGATCATCAACATATCCTCGGTGGCAGGCGTCTATCCCTACCCGGGCGGCAATGCCTACGGCGGCACCAAGGCATTCGTCAGCCAGTTCTCGCTCGGCCTGCGTTCTGACCTGCATGGCAGTGGCGTGCGGGTGACCACCATCGAGCCGGGCATGGCGGAAACCGAGTTCACCGTGGTCCGCACGCACGGCGACCAGGATGCATCGGACAAGTTGTACACAGGCGCCAACCCGATGACCTCCGAAGACATCGCCGAGCAGATCTTCTGGGTGGCCAGCCTGCCGCCGCACCTCAACATCAATCGCCTGGAAATCATGCCGGTCAGCCAGTCGTTCGCTGGCTTCCAGGTCGCACGCGAAGGCTGAGGACGCACGCGGCGGCGCCTGCCAGCGGGCGCTGCAGTGGCCCGTTGCAACAGGCCTGTTGGAAAGCCGCCGCAGCGCCGGGCATCGCTCGGCGCTGCGTTCGCACGGTTACTGTGCCTTGATGGCCATCGCCTGCAGGCCGGTACCGTCGAGCTTCTGCTTGGCTTCGGACAATTCGCCGGCGGTGCCGTAAGGTCCCATGCGCACGCGGTACACGGTCTTGCCGTTGATCTGCGCTGATTCCACCCGCGCAGCCAGGCCGATCATGGCCAGCTTGGCCTTGGTCGCTTCGGCATCGCCCGATGCACCAAACGCGCCTGCCTGCAGGATGTAGCGCACGTTGCTGGCTGCGGGCGTGGCGTCGCTGGCGGCCGGCGGCGTGGCTGCCGTGGTGGCCGGTGGCGTGGTCGCCATCGTGCTGGTCGGCGCGCGCTCGCTCAACGGCGGCGGCAGCGTGGTCGTGCCGGTCGAAGCCGTGCTGGCCACGGCCACGGACGTGGCGGCGGCGGTCGAAGCGGGTGCCGGCGCTGCCACCACCGGCCGGCCTTCCAGCGCCGCCTGCGCGCGTTGGGCTTCCGCGCGCGCGCGCCGCTGGTCCTCTGCACGCGTGCTGGCGGCCAGCTCGGCATCGGACATTTCCACTTCCTTGCCCGGCAGCAGCGTGTAGAAATCGTACTGCGTGGCGGCGGGCTTGGCCGGCTCTGCCGGCTTGGCGGCTGGCGTCTCCAACTGGGCACCCACGTCGCCGTCGACGTCGGTTACCTGTGCCGGCTGCGCGTTCGGGTCCGGCCGTGGTCCCGAACGCAGGAAGCCTTCGGCATCGCCCTTGAGCAGGTTGGGGGCGGCCAGGAACACAACGGCCGCGATCGCCACACCCGCGACCAGCCACACCCATCCGGGCGTTCCCTGGCTGCTGTTGCGCCGTGCCTGACTCTTGCCGCGTCGTGCTGCCATGTCTACTGCTTCTCCCGTGCTTACATTTTTTCCGGGGCGGTCACGCCCAGGAGTTCCAGGCCATTGGCCAACACCTGGCGTGCAGCGCAGGCCAGGGTGAGCTTGGCGTTGCGGTCGCCAGCGTCTTCCACCAGTACAGGCGTCCCGTGATACCACGTGTGGAATGCGTGTGCCAATTCACGCAGGTACTGCGCGACCAGGTGCGGCTCCAGGGCCAGGCCGGCGGCGTCCACCACTTCCGGATAACGCGAAATCTCATTCATCAGGTTCAGCGAGCTGGCATCGTCGAGCGTGCGCAGGGTCGAAAGCCCCTCTGCCTGCGAGTACACCAGCGCCTTTTCCTGCGCCTGGCGCAGCAGGCTGCACACCCGTGCGTGCGCGTACTGCACGTAGAACACAGGGTTGTCATTGCTCTGCTGGCGGGCCAGGTCGATGTCGAAGGTCAGCTGCGAATCCGGCTTGCGCGCGATCAGGAACCAGCGCGTGGCATCGCGGCCAGCTTCGTCGATCAGGTCACGAAGGGTGAAGTAGCTGCCGGCACGCTTGGACAGCTTCACTTCCTCGCCGCCGCGCATCACCGTCACCATCTGGTGCAGCACATATTCCGGCCAGCCCTGCGGAATGCCCACGCCCATCGCCTGCAGGCCGGCACGCACGCGTGCAAGCGAGCCATGGTGGTCGGCCCCCAGCTCGGTGATGGCGCGCTCGTAGCCACGCTGCCACTTGGACAGGTGGTAGGCCACGTCCGGTACGAAATAGGTGAAGGTGCCGTCGGACTTGCGCATCACGCGGTCCTTGTCGTCACCGAAATCGGTCGAGCGCAGCCACAGCGCGCCGCCCTCTTCGTAGGTATGGCCAGATTCCTGCAGACGGGCGACCGCTTCGGCCACCTTGCCATCGTTGTACAGCGAGCTTTCCAGGAAATAGATGTCGAAATCGACGCCGAACGCGGCCAGGTCCAGGTTCTGCTCGTTGCGCAGCCAGGCCACCGCGAAACGGCGGATCGCCGCCATGTCGTCCGGATCCTTGGCCCCGACCACCGTGGTGCCCTCCAGGTCCACGGCGGCGCCGCCCATGTAGGCATCGGCCACGTCCTGGATGTAATCCCCACGGTAGCCACCTTCAGGCCAGCCGGCTTCGTCGGGCTTGATGCCCTTGAGCCGGGCGTGGGTGGACAGCGCCAGGTTCTCGATCTGCACGCCGGCGTCGTTGTAGTAGAACTCGCGCTTGGCATTCCAGCCATTGGCATCGAGCACCCGCGCGATGCAGTCGCCGATGGCGGCGGCACGGCCATGGCCAACGTGGAGCGGTCCGGTCGGATTGGCCGAGACATACTCCACGCCCACCGTGCGGCCGTTGCCGGACAGGTTGCGGCCGTAGTCGTGGCCTTCCTTGATCACCGTGCTGGCTTCGCGCTGGAACGCGCTGGCGGCAAGGTGGAAATTGATGAAGCCCGGTCCGGCAATCTCGACCTTGCTGACGTCTGCGCTTTTCGGCAGGGCCTCGACCAGGGCCTGGGCGACGGCGCGGGGATTGCTGCGCGCGGCCTTGGCCAGCAGCATCGCGGCATTGGTGGCGAAGTCACCGTGTTCACGGGTCTTCGGGCGTTCAACCACGAATTCCGGGGGCAGGGTGTCGGCCGGCAGGGTGCCATTGGCACGCAGGGCTTCGATGCCTTGGCTGATCAGGGCGCGGAGGAGATTTTTCACGAGGCCTGCTGTGAAGTGAGCGGCGGAATCCACCATTTTAGCCGATCTGCCCGCGCTCAGCGGCCTGTGGATGCCGCGCAGGGGGTTGGCGCTCAGCTGGCGGCCCCGGGCTCCGGCAACCAGCCGCGTTCGGCGAACGACACCGGAGGGCCTTCCCCGACGACCAGATGGTCGAGCAGGCGCACATCCACCAGCGCCAGGGCGCGTTGCAGCGCGTTGGTCGCCTCGCGATCGGAACGCGAGGGCTCCGCGTTCCCGGATGGATGGTTATGGCTGACGATCACCGCCACTGCGTTGAGCGCCAGCGCACGCCGGACCACTTCCCGTGGATGGATGGAGGCAGCATTGACCGTGCCGTGGAAGAGTTCTTCACAGGCCAGCAGCCGGTGCTGGTTGTCCAGGAACAGCGCCACGAAGACCTCGTTGGGCCTCCCTCGCAGGCGGTGCTGCAGATAACGAGCCGCCACGGCGACGGACTGGCCGACGCATTCACCTTGCTGAAGGCGTGCAGCCAGGTGGCGTTGGGCAAGTTCCATACCCGCCATCAGCGCGCAGCTGCGTGCCGGCCCCAATCCCGGCAGGCGCGCCAACTGCGCTGCAGGCAGGTCCAGCAGCCGACGCAACGGACCATGGGTGCCCAGCAGGTCACGCGCGGTCTGTACCGCATCGCGTCCGCGCGTCCCCGACCCCAGGAACAAGGCCAGCAGTTCTGCATCGGACAGCGCGCGGGGGCCATGGGCCAACAATCGTTCGCGGGGACGTTCCTGGGCGGGCCAGTCATGGATTGCCATGCCCACAGTGTCGTCCGCCTGGCCGCTGCGGCCCATGGGGCATGGACCTGGTCACGGCTCAGTCGTTGCTGCTTCCGCTTATGGGGCATGTCTGCAGGAAAGCATGCAGTTCGTGGTTGCGGGTGAGCCCGAGCTTGCGCATCGCGTCGGATTTCTGCCGGCTGACCGTCTTCGGGCTGCGCCCCCGCTGCTGCGCGATCGTATTGATGCTCAAGCCATTGCGCAGACCCTCCAGCACCTCGCGCTCGCCTTGCGACAACGTGGCCGGACGCGCGCGGTGGGACAGGTCGCGGGCTTCCAGGTGCGAACGCAGATTCTGCGAAACGTAGTTCTGGCCCGATGCGGCGGTGCGTACGGCCTGGGCCAGCTCGTCGAAGTCGGCGGCCTTGTCCAGCGCGCCACGGACGCCCCGCTGCATCAACGTGGCCAGCACGCTGGGGCTGGCCGTTCCGGTCAGCACCACCAGCGGCAGCCCCGGATGGACGGACTGGATGCGGTCCAGCAGTTCCAGTCCATCGAGTCCTTCGCCGGGCATGGTGAGGTCGGTCAGGACCACGTCGCAGGATTGCCGGGCCAGCAGGGTCAGCAACGATTCGCCTCCGGGCGCCTCCCCGACGACGTCGATCCGGGCATTGCGCAACAGGACACGTGCGCCGTGCAGGATGATCGGATGGTCGTCGGCGATGATGGTACGGATGAACACGGGTGCGGTCCTGCGTCGACGCGGGTGAGGTATCGGCCACGCTCGGGGCATGGCGCGGGCGTCAATTGCCTTCGTTTGATGCTTGCACACATGTACTTATATCCGGCGGTCATATGGACTCCAATACGGCGTCAACCGGCCCTTCGGGTAAGCTAATGCCTTTGTATGCATAGGATTTCCCGGTGGCTGACTCACCCAAGGCTTCCCCGGCGCCGCAGCGCCCGCTGGAAGGGCGCAGGCTGCTGTTGTGTGTCGGCGGCGGGATCGCGGCGTACAAGGCATTGGAGCTGGTTCGCCGCCTGCGCGATGCCGGTGCGCTGGTACAGGTCGCGATGACCGCTGGCGCGCAGCAGTTCGTCACCCCGCTCAGCTTCCAGGCCCTGTCCGGGCAGCCCACCCGCACCACGTTGTGGGACAGCGCCGCCGAACAGGCCATGGGGCATATCGAACTGGCGCGCTGGGCCGACCGGATCGTGGTTGCGCCGGGCACCGCCGATCTGCTGGCGCGCCTGGCGCAGGGCCATGCCGACGACCTGGTCAGCACGCTGTGCCTTGCCAGCACGGCACCGCTCACCGTCTGCCCGGCGATGAACCACCGCATGTGGCTGCACCCGGCCACGCAGGCCAATATCGCGCTGTTGCGCGACCGCGGCGCGCAGGTGGTCGGTCCCGTGGACGGTCCGCTGGCCGAAGGTGAATCCGGTCCTGGCCGCCTGGCCGAACCGGGCGACATCGTCGCTGCGCTGGTGGCCGTGGAACGGGGCGAAGCAGGTAGCAGCACGTCTCCGTCCCCGGCCCCCGAGCTGGCCGGCCTGCGGGTGCTGATCAGTGCTGGCCCGACCTATGAGGACATCGACCCGGTGCGCTACGTGGGCAACCGCAGCAGCGGCAAGATGGGCTATGCGCTGGCAGCGGCAGCGGCGCGCCTGGGCGCCAGCGTGGTGCTGGTCAGTGGGCCGGTCCACCTGGCCACGCCGGCCGGGGTAGAGCGCATCGACGTGCGTTCGGCTGCGCAGATGCGCCAGGCCGTACTGGGTGCGTTGCCGGCGGACATCTACATTGGCGCGGCCGCCGTTTCCGATTACACCCCCCGCCAGGTCGCGCCGCAGAAGTTGAAGAAGAATGCCGACAGCCAGTCGCTGGTGGTCGAACTGGTGCGCACGCCGGACATCCTGGCCGAGGTCGCCACGCAGACCCAGGCGCTGAAGCTGGTGGTCGGTTTCGCTGCCGAAACGCATGACGTGGAGAAGTACGCGCGCGGCAAGCTGGTGGACAAGCGCCTGGACCTGGTCATCGCCAACCAGGTCGGCCAGGGCACCGGCGGCTTCGAAAGCGATGACAACGCCGCCACCGCTTACTGGCAGGATGGCGAACAGGTATTCCCCGCAACGTCCAAGATCGAACTGGCCGGACAACTGCTCGCGCTCATCGCGCAAAGGCTCAAGGCATGAATGCAGCAACTTCCACGATTTCCCCGCCGCTGCAGCCCTTGCAGGTGAAGCTGCTGGATCCGCGTTTCGGTGACACCTGGCCGCTGCCGGCCTATGCCACCGAGGCCAGTGCCGGCATGGACCTGCGCGCTGCCCTGGAAGCGCCGCTGACCCTGCAGCCGGGTGACGCCGCGCTGGTGCCGAGCGGGCTGGCCATCCATGTGGCCGACCCCACCCTGTGCGCGGTGATCCTGCCGCGTTCAGGGCTGGGCCATCGCCACGGCATCGTGCTCGGCAACGGCACCGGCCTGATCGACGCTGATTACCAGGGGCCCCTGCTCATCAGCACCTGGAACCGGGGACGGGAGGCCTTCACCATCGAACCCGGTGACCGCATCGCGCAGCTGGTGGTGCTGCCGATCGTGCGCGTGGGGCTGCAGGTAGTGGATACTTTCAGTGACAGCGCACGCGGCTCGGGTGGATTCGGCCATACCGGAGTGCGCTGACCACGGGGGGAAGGATGATCGGCAGCAAGGGGAAGGGTTTGGCGGTCAGCGGACGCACGGGGCCACTGCTCGCGGCGATGCTCGTGCTGCTGGCTGTGGTTTTCGGATGGAGCGCCGTGCAGCAATGGCGGCAGGCCAACACCGGCACGCAGCTGGAACAGGCACGTGATACTGCCCTGCAGGGGTTGCAACGGGCGCTGGATGGCCAGCTGCTGCAGTTTGGCAAGCACCTGCAATCGGCACGCGTGCAGCAGTCATTGCAAGCGGGCGACGCCTCGGCGGCCGCGCTTGCGCTGCGCGAGGGCTGGACCGGGGTGGAAGACGCGCAGGTGTGGCCGGCGTCGCTGGATGCGGCCTATGCGGACCCGCAGAAATTCGGTTATGCGCGCCTGGCGTTGCTGGAGGCAGCGCTGCGTGCGGAGGTGCCGGTCGCCCGCGTGGTCCGCGATGGCGACGGTGCGCGCCTTGGGCTGGCGGCGCGCATGCAGACCGACAACGGTCCGATGGTCGCCTATGTGCGCCAGCCGTTGATGCAGCTGACCGGTCCGCTGGCTGCGGTGCAGGCGCCGGATGCGGGTTACCTGGCCCTGCGCCAGGGAAGCTTCAACGTGCTTGAGCGTGGCAACCGCGCGCTGGCCGACAGCGGCGAAGTACTCGCGCGTCCAATCAGCAACAGCAGCCTGCGGCTTGCCGCAGGCGTGCCGTCGATCGAGCCGGGCCCGCTTGGCCTGGGACCGCTCGCGGCCTCCATCGTGTGCCTGTTGCTGGTCCTGATCGCCGTGCTGCTGCTGGTCGGCAGGTCGCGCCTGCCGCTGCTGCCTGTGCGCGGGGCGCGGATGCCGGCCGAAGAACAGGGGCCGACGCTCAGCGAGAGCCTGGCGCTGTCCGCCGCCGAGGCGCCCGATGGCCCTGCAACCGGCGATGCCTCCGGTGCTGCAGCATCGCCGCCTGCTGCTGCGGCGACGTTGGCGGCTGGGATCTTCCGCGCCTACGATATCCGCGGCGTGGTCGGCGAAGAGCTGACGCCGAAAGTCGCGGCACTGATCGGCCAGGCCATCGGCAGTGAAGTCGTGGCACAGGGCCTGCGCGAGGTGGTGATCGGCCGCGATGGCCGGCTGTCCGGTCCCGAACTGGCCGCAGGGCTGGCCGAAGGATTGCGCAGGGCGGGCTGCGATGTCATCGACATCGGCCTGGCGCCTACGCCGGTGGTGTACTTCGCCAGCCACCATCTGCGCGCCGGCAGCTGCGTGGCGGTGACCGGCAGCCACAATCCTCCCGAGTACAACGGATTCAAGATCGTCATCGCCGGGCAGACGCTGTCGGGCGATGCGGTGACCGCGCTCCACCAGCGTATCGTCGAAGGCCGCCTGGCGCTTGCCACCTCGCCGGGTGGCTACCAGCAGCGCGACGTCAATGAAGACTATGTGCGCCGCATCGCCGACGACGTGCAGCTGGAGCGGCCGCTGAAGGTGGTCGCCGATGCCGGCAACGGGGTCGCCGGTGCACTGGTGCAGCCGTTGCTGGAAGCCATCGGCGCGGACGTCATTCCACTGTACTGCGACGTGGATGGCACCTTCCCCAACCATCATCCCGACCCGAGCGTGCCGGACAACCTGCAGGACCTGGTGCAGACGGTCAAACGTTTCGGTGCCGACCTGGGCGTGGCGTTCGATGGCGATGGCGACCGCCTGGGCGTGGTGACGCCGGACGGTACGATCATTTTCGCCGACCGCCTGCTGATGCTGTTTGCCGCCGACGTGCTGTTGCGCAATCCGGGTGCGATGGTCATCTACGATGTGAAGTGCACCGGCAGGCTGGCCGACTTCGTGCTGCGGCACGGTGGCAGCCCCATGATGTGGAAGACCGGGCATTCGCTGATCAAGGCGAAGATGGCCGAAACCGATGCGGAGCTGGCCGGCGAGATGAGCGGCCACTTCTTCTTCCGCGAACGCTGGTTCGGTTTCGACGACGGCCTGTATGCCGCGGCGCGCCTGCTGGAAATCCTCGCGCTGCGCGAGGAGACGCCGCAGGAAGTACTGGAGGAACTGCCGCAGAGCGTGGCGACCCCGGAGATCAAGGTGCCGGTGGCCAACGGCACGCCGCATGCGCTGGTGTCGCTGGTGGTCGGTGCCGTGCAGGCACCCGATGGTCCGTTCGCGGGCGGGCGCGTTTCGACCATCGATGGCCTGCGCGTGGACTTCGCCGACGGCTGGGGGCTGGTTCGTGCCTCCAATACCACCCCGGTGCTGGTGCTGCGTTTCGAAGCGGATACCGAAGAGGCGCTGGAGCGCATCAAGACCCAGTTCCGCGACCAGTTGCAGCCCCTGTTCGGCGAACAGGACCTGGGCTTCTGACAGGATGGGGCCGGATCCCTTTGGCCGGCGGCCAACGGCATCCGGCCCACCTCGGCCCAGGGCTCAGGCGGTGGGGGCGGTTCCCTTCAGCAGGAGGAACCGCTGCACCGTTGCATCGATCTCGGTATCCAGCTCCTGGCGCTGGCGTTCGAAGCTGGCCTGCATGCGTTGCTGGACCAGCAGCTGGGCATGGCGCTGGCGGATGGTGCCGGCCTGCTTTTCGCTGACCGCGCGGCCTGCCAGCTCGTTGTCGCCGGCGCCGGCCAGTGCGGTGAACAGGGCATCGCGCAGGCTGGCCACGTTGTAGCGGGCCGTGTTGATGTTGTTTTCCAGGATGGCCACGCGCTCGGCGAACACCCGGCGCAGGTCGGCTTCATTCCCGTAGGTGGACAACATCGCCTGTTCGGTGCGCTGCCGTGTCTCCAGCGCCATCTCATCCAGCCGCAGCTGTGCTTCGGCTGCCTCGGCTTCGGCCCGTTCGTCATCGGTCAGCGCGCGCTGGACCTGTCCGCTGCGCAGCCCGCTGCGGGCGTTGAACTCTTCGCGGGCGTTGTTCACCGCATCGGCAGGCAGGGCATCGGTACAGATGCGCTCGCCAGCCTGCGTCCAGCAATAGAGCTTCTTGGGCTGCGGTTGGCCCTGGCGTTGTGCACTGGCCACGCACGGCGCGGCCAGCAGCAGGACGATGGCGATGTTGGAAACCACCCTTGACATGGCGACCACCCCCCCTTGGGTCGTTCAGCGCGTGGGTCGGCAACCGTAGCGGGAACGATAGTCCTCCAGCGGCTGCCTGTAGCCGACAAGTTCCGGGTTTCCCGAGGCGAAATCAAGCAGGTCTGCCATCGTGGCCACGGCGATCACCGGAATGCCGGCTTCCTCGGCCACGGCCTGCGCGGCCGAACGCGGATCGGACTCCGACGCGATCTCCTGGCGGTCCAGCGCCACTACGATGCCGGCCGGGATGCCGCCGGCGGCGCGGATGATGGTCATCGCCTCGCGGATCGCGGTGCCCGCGGTGATGACGTCATCAACGATCAGCACGCGCTTGCCGGTCATGTCGGCACCGATCAGCTGGCCGCCTTCGCCGTGGTCCTTCACTTCCTTGCGGTTGAACGACAAGGGCAGGTCGCGGCCGCGCTGGGCCAGTTCGCAGGCCATCGCAGTCGCCAGCGGAATGCCCTTGTACGCCGGGCCGAACACCACGTCGTACTTGAGGCCGGCGGCATCGACGGCATCGGCATAGCACAGCGCCAGCTGCGCCATGCGGGAGCCGGAATCGAATCGCCCGGCATTGAAGAAATAAGGGCTCAGACGGCCGGATTTCAGGGTGAACTGGCCGAAGCGCAGCGCATCGGCGCTCAGGGCCAGCTGCAGGAAACGGTGGCGATGGTCGCTCATCTAACTCGATCTATCTTCATCTTGGAGCGCAAATCGTACTGTACTTCCCGCGTCCAGGCCCCTTTTGCCGGGGTAGGTGGGGCCTGGCCCCGATGGCAGAAGGGATCTGCCCCGCCGTGGCAACAGGTATGCTTGGCCGGTTTCCGCCGCAACCCGACGTAACCGCATGCGCATCATCAGCTTCAATGCCAATGGCATCCGTTCGGCCGCCAACAAGGGCTTCCTCGACTGGTTCCGGGCCCAGGACGCCGACGTCCTGTGCCTGCAGGAAACCAAGGCACAGGAGGCGCAGTTGTCCGACCCGATGTTCCGACCCGATGGCCACCATTGCTTCTACCGCGATGCCAGCACCAAGAAGGGCTACAGCGGCGTGGCGATCTACAGCAAGCGTGAACCCGACCAGGTGATCACTTCGCTGGGCTGGGCGCCCTTCGATGAGGAAGGCCGCTACATCGAAGCACGCTTCGGCAACCTGAGCGTGGTGTCCTTCTATATTCCGTCGGGGAGTTCCGGCGACCTGCGCCAGGGCTTCAAGTTCGAAGTGATGGAATGGCTGCGGCCGATCCTGGACCAGTGGCTGGACAGTGGCCGCGATTACGTCCTGTGCGGTGACTGGAACATCGTCCGCTCGGCGCTGGACATCAGGAACTGGAAATCCAACCAGAAGAATTCCGGCTGCCTGCCCGAGGAGCGCGACTGGCTCAATGCCCTGTGTGCCGACCATGGCCAGGCCACCGACCTGGCCAACGGCCGCGGCTGGGCCGATGCCTACCGTCTGCTGCACCCCAGCGGCGAGGATTACACCTGGTGGAGCAACCGTGGCGCTGCGCGCGCCAACAACGTCGGTTGGCGCATCGATTACCAACTGGTCAGCCCCGGTCTGCGTGAGCGCCTGCGCAGCTGCTCGATCTACCGCGACGAGCGCTTCTCCGACCACGCCCCGTTCAGCGTGGACTTCGCTCCGTGAGTGATCCGGCAGCGCCAGCCTCCTACAAGGGCTGGGCGGGCATCAAGCGCGCCTTCGGCACGCCATCGGCCCTGACCATGGCGCTGCTGGGGTTCGGCAGCGGCCTGCCGTTCCTGCTGATCGCCTCGCAGACCCTGTCCACGCGCCTGCGCGACGTGGGCCTGGACCTGGGCAGCATCGGCCTGATCAGCCTGGCCAGCTTCTTCTACCTGCTGAAGTTCGTCTGGGCACCGGTGCTGGACCGTTACGCGCTGCCCTTGCTGGCGTTCATGGGGCGCCGCCGCTCGTGGCTGCTGGCCTCGCAGGTGGTGGTGCTGGTCGGGTTGATCGCACTGGCATTCGTCCGCCCGGAGCAGGGCGTCTGGCCGCTGGTGGCGTGGGTGCTGATCGCATCCTTTGCCGGCGCCACCCAGGATTCGGTGGTGGATGCGTACCGGATCGAGATCGCGCCGGAAACCTCCCAGGCCGCACTGGCGGCCACTTACACGCTGGGTTATCGCATCGGCCTGATCCTGGCCGGCGCCGGAGCGCTCTACCTGGCACAGTACGAAGGCTGGATCATCGCCTACCTGGCGATGGCTGCCTTGATGCTGCTGCCCATCGTGGCCACGCTGTCGTGCCGTGAGCCAGCGCGTCCGGCGAACGCCGTGCAGCGGCGCATCGACGTCGGCGAGGCGTTCCTGAAGCCGATCACCAGCTTCTTCACCCGCAATGGCATCGTGCTGGCGCTGGCGTTGCTGGCCTTCGTCGGCATGTACAAGTTCCCCGACCAGGTGATCGGGGTGATGGCCGGTCCCTTCTACCTGGACTCAGGCTTCGACAAGGCAGATATCGCCACTGTCTCCAAGCTGTTCGGCGTGTGGATGGGGATTGGCGGTGCGTTCCTTGGGGGCATCGCGGTGGCCGCCTTCGGTTTCCGCCGCATGCTGCTGGTGGCGGCGCTGGGCGTGGCGCTGTCCAACCTGGCGTTCCTGTTGATGGCGCACAACCCGGGCCAGTTGTGGGCGTTCTACGCGGCGCTGAGTGCGGACAACCTGTTCCAGGGGTTTGCCGGCACGGTGCTGGTGGCCTTCATGTCCTCGCTGACCGACCGCAACTTCACCGCTACGCAGTATGCGTTGCTGGTGTCGCTGGCGAACCTGCCGGGCAAGTTCGTCGGCGGCGTGTCCGGTTACATCGTCGAGGCCACGTCCTACAGCACGTTCTTCATGCTCAGTGCGGTGACGGTGGTGCCTACCCTGTTGCTGCTGGCATGGCTGTGGCCGCGGCTGTCCGATCGTGGTGCACCTGCCCCCTGATTGCCTGCACGCGCGCCGTGCGGGATGATCGGCCCTCAGCGCCGAGGGGGCGGCGCCCTGCGGAATGGGGAGTGAGCATGGCGGAGCTGTTGTTGCGGGAAGTGGATCCCATGATGCTGGAGCGGATCGATCGGCTGGCCGTGGCCCGTGGCTGGACGCAGGCGCAGGCCTGCGTGGCGGTGCTGGAGCAGGGGCTGTTTTCGACCGAGCTGGAAGTGCGCAGTGGCTTTGCCGACCGGGAAGTGGATGCGCTGGCCGATGCCATCGTCGCCCTGCAGGCGCTGCCGGCCGGGCAAGGTTTCTAGGCGGCGGCAACGCGTCGGCTGGCGCCGCAACGGCCGGGCCATGCCCGGCGACCATGGCGCGGTCCTTTCCAGGCCAAATCAGGCCAAATCAGGCCGGATGGATCGCGCCGAGGATGCGCGGTCCGCGCGCGCCGGTAACGCTGGGCAGGTTGCCCGGCAGCCCCGTCAGGGTGCGATGGGCCAGCCATGCAAATCCCATCGCCTCCATGTAATCCGGGTCCAGTCCGTGCCCGGCGCTGGATTCGACCACGGCATTCGGCAGGCGTGCTGCCAGCCGGCGCATCAACTCCCGGTTGCGCACCCCACCGCCACAGGCCAGCACCCGGCGCGTCGCCGGCTGGTAGCGCAGCAGCGCATCGGCCACGGTCGCCGCGCTCAGTTCCAGCAGCGTCGCCTGCACGTCGGCGGCGGCATGCTGCCCCTCGCCGATGGAGGCTTCGGCCCAGGCCAGGTGGAACTGTTCGCGCCCGGTGCTCTTGGGCGGCGGCAGTGCGAACCAGGGGTCGGCCAGCCAGCGTGCAAGCAATCCTTCGATTACCCTGCCGCTGGCCGCGAAGCCACCGTCGGCGTCGAAGGGCCTTCCGGTGTGGCGCTGGCACCAGCCATCCAGCAGCGCATTGGCCGGACCGGTATCGAAACCCAGCAGCGTGCCCTGGCGTGGGATCAGGCTCAGGTTGGCGATACCCCCGAGGTTGAGCACCGCACGGTCTTCGTCGGCGGTACCCAGCATGGCCAGGTGGAACGCCGGCATCAGCGGCGCACCCTGGCCGCCTGCGGCGACGTCGCGGCGGCGGAAGTCGGCGATGGTGGTGATGCCGGTGCCTTCGGCGATGCGATTGGCATCACCCAGCTGCAGGGTGAAGGCAGGCGATGCAGTGGGGCGATGGCGCACTGTCTGCCCGTGCGAGCCGATCGCGCGGACGGCCGCTGCAGGCAACCCGGCCTGCGCCAGCAGTGCGTTGGCGGCCCCGGCGAAGGCCAGCCCGATGCGCGCGTCGACATCACCCAGCTCGTCCAGCGAGGCCACCTCGCCGCCTTCGCCCAGCGCCACCACTTGCCTGCGCAATGTCGGCTCCCACGCCGTGGTCAGCCCGTCGACGAAGCGGCAGCCACCCGCTGCGGGGAACTGCACCAGGGCCGCATCGATGCCATCGGCGCTGGTGCCGGACATCAGGCCGAGGTAGAGCGGGGCAGTGGGGTCATGGGAAGCGGCCATCGTGGCTCCAGAAACGACGAGGGCGCCAGCTTGGGCGCCCCGTCGTTACCCGTCAATGCGCTGCTCAGCCGCGCTTGTTGCCGTTGCTGCGGGGTGCCGCGCTGGCCACCTCGCGCGGCTTCGATGCCGGGCTGGCATCGGCGTAGATCATCTTCTCCATGCCCTGGATGCGCGCCAGGGCCGGCGACGTCTGCGCCCGGAACGCGGCCAGCTCGGCGCCCTTCAGTGGCTCGGGCGGCGGCATGGTCACGCTGAGCGGATTGCGGTGCACGCCGTTGACGCGGAATTCGTAATGCAGGTGAGGGCCGGTCGCCAGGCCGGTCGAGCCGACATAGCCGATCACCGTGCCCTGGTTGATCCGCTGGCCTGTCTTGATCTTGGCGAAGCGGGACATATGCCCATACAGCGTCGTGTGCCCACGGCCATGGTCCAGGATCACCACGTTGCCGTAGCCGCGCTGCACGCCGGCGAACTGTACGCGTGCGTCGCCGGCGGCCATGATCGGCGTGCCGGTACGGGCGGCATAATCCACGCCCTTGTGCATGCGCATCTTGCCCAGTACCGGGTGCTTGCGCGCACCGAAGTTGGAACTCAGCCGCGCGAACTGGATCGGCATGCGGATGAAGCTTTTCTTCAACGGCCGGCCGTCAGCATCGAAGTACTCGGACTTGCCGTTGCGATCGAAGCGGAAGCCGGAATAGGTCTTGCCGCCGGAAGTGAAGGTGGCCGCAAGGATGTTGCTGGTGTCCACCCGCTCGCCTTCGCGCCAGGTTTCGTCCATCACCACGCTGAAGCGGTCGCCTGGCTGTACTTCCTTGGAAAAGTCGATGTCGTACTTGAAGATTTCGTCGGTCATCGTGGCGATCGCCGACGGTGACAGGCCTGCCTTGCGTGCAGCGGTATACAACGAACTGGTGATCTCGCCGCTGGTCACCACGGTGCGGGTGCTGGTCTCGCGCTTGCTGACCGTTTCCTTGATGGTGTCACCGGTCAATGCCAGCTCCACCCGGTTCTCGTTGTCCCGGTTGAAGCGGATCGAACGCAGCTCGCCCGACAGCGGCATGTCGAAGGCGATCTCCGTGCCTGGCCGCAGCTTCACCAGGGCGTCGCGCGCGCCAGGGAAATCCAGCACGCGGTGCATGGTGGTCGCCGGGATACCTGCCTCGTTGAACAGGTCGCTCAGGGTCTGGCCACGCTCCACGCGCAGCACGTGCCAGCTGTCGCCGGGGGTGTGCTGCTGGCGCGAAGTGGCGATCGGCGGCAGGGGCAGCGCAAGGCTGGTATGTGCATCCGGGAATGGCGAATCGATGGTGCTGGAAAAACCGGGCACGATCGTCGCCACCAGCGCGCCGATGGTCGCGAACAGGGTCGCGTGCATCCAATGGCGGCGCGTCCAGCGCTCATTGAAGGCGGCGGGGAGATGTTGCCTCAGTTTCCGGTGCAGGGCGTTGTCGTGAAGGACGTGGAGCCGTTCCTTGAAGCGCTGTTTACGCGCATGGCCATGATCGGAATTGAGCATCAGACGATTTTTCCTGGCTGGCCCGGGAGCGCGGGCTGGTTCGCCGGTTACCATAGACAGGTATGAAAAGCGCGTCAAACCCTTGTGCCTATTGGCTTTTGTGAAGCCGATTCGGTTAACTTGCTATTAACACCCCCATCGTAAAAACGGCCTCTGCCGGGAGTAGTCACGTGTCGTCCATTGAAGAAGCCCTTGCCCTGATCGGCCGCGGAGCCGACGAGATCCTGAAGATCGAGGACCTGCGCGCGCGCCTGCAAAGCGGCAAGCCACTGCGGGTCAAGGCAGGCTTCGACCCCACCGCCCCGGACCTGCACCTGGGCCATACCGTGCTGCTGAACAAATTGAGGCAGTTCCAGGACCTGGGCCACCAGGTCATCTTCCTGATCGGCGATTTCACCGGGATGATCGGCGACCCGTCGGGCAAGAGCCTGACCCGCAAGCCGCTCAGCCGCGAAGACGTGCTGGCCAATGCGCGCACCTATGAAGAGCAGGTGTTCAAGGTGCTGGACCGCGAAAAGACCGAAGTCCGCTTCAATTCGGAGTGGTTCGGCAAGATGGGCGCGGCCGACATGATCCGGCTGGCGGGCCAGCACACCGTGGCACGCATGCTGGAGCGCGACGACTTCGCCAAGCGCTATGCCGCCCAGCAGTCCATCGCCATCCATGAATTCCTCTACCCGCTGGTGCAGGGCTATGACTCGGTCGCCTTGGAGGCCGATGTCGAACTGGGTGGAACCGACCAGAAGTTCAACCTGCTGATGGGCCGTGGCCTGCAGGAACACCACGGGCAGAAGCCGCAGGTGGTGTTGACCATGCCGCTGCTGGAAGGCCTGGACGGGGTGAACAAGATGTCCAAGTCGCTCGACAACTATATAGGTGTCAGTGAACCGGCCATCGACATCGTCACCAAGACCATGAAGGTGGACGACAGCCTGATGTGGCGCTGGATCGAGCTGCTGTCCTTTGACATCAGCCAGGCCGAGGCCGCCGCGCTGCGTGACCAGGTCGCCACGGGCGGGCTGAACCCGCGCGAGGTGAAGCTGCGGCTGGCGCGCGAGCTGGCCACCCGCTTCCATGATGCGGCCGCCGCCGAGCAGGCGGTCATCGGCTGGAACGCTGCCGTGACCGGGCAGGGCGACATCACCCAACTGCCGTTGCAGGACGTGGTGGTGCCGGCCGAAGGCCTGCGTATCGTCGCCTTGTTGACCGCGGCCGGGCTGACGCCCAGCAACTCCGAGGCCAACCGCAAGCTCAAGGAACGCGCGGTAAAGGTGGATGGCGGGGTGGTGGAAGACGCGCAGCAGGTCCTGCAGCCAGGCTTTGAAGGCCTGTTGCAGGTGGGCAAGCGCACCTTCGCCCGGGTTCGCCTGGTCGCGGGCTGAACAAGGGCCGGTCGGGCGGGGCGATGCCCCGCCGTGACTGGCCATGCCGTGCGATGGCGGGCATGGCCGGCCACTTCCTTCAGATATGTGAAAATAATTGCTCGAACCCCTTCCCAAACCCTACGGAAAGGGACATACTTTCCCTCCCCCGTCGCAGGGGTCGCCAACAGGGGCCTCCAGCGACAAAGAGGGACGCCAGCACCGCCGGACGATCCAATCGAACGAAGGTGTTGACGGACTGGAAAAGTCCGTCATAATAGGCGGCTCGCTTCAACGGAAAGCCCTTCGGGCAGACCGCTGAAGCAGCAGAGTCAACCACGGATCGCTACGGCGAAACGACCTTGAAAAAGGTGTTGACGAAGCGGAAAAGCCGGCTATAATGGGCGGCTCGCAACGACGGAAACGTCGG
>NZ_JACGXS010000013.1 GCF_014117215.1 Stenotrophomonas tumulicola
GAGTTCGGGGCATACGGGGTGGTTTCGCTGAACTTGCCGGTCTCGCCCAGGGTGCCGTAGACCTCGTCGGTGGACACGTGCAGGAAGCGGAATGCCTCGCCCTTGTCGGCTGGCAGTGCCTTCCAGTGATCACGCACCGCTTCCAGCAGGCCCAGGGTGCCGACCACGTTGGTCTGGATGAACGCGCCCGGGCCGTCGATGGAACGGTCCACGTGGCTCTCGGCGGCGAAGTTCAGCACCGCGTCGGGCTGGTGCTCGGCCAGCAGGCGCGACACCAGCGCACTGTCGCCGATATCGCCTTCCACGAACACGTGGTTGGCATTGCCTTCCAGGCTGGAGAGGGTCTTCAGGTTGCCGGCGTAGGTCAGGGCATCCAGGTTGATGACCTTGACGCCGCGGGCAACCGCCTCGAGGACGAAGTTGCCGCCAATGAATCCGGCACCGCCGGTGACTAGCCAAGTAGCAATAAGTGATCTCCTCGAAAAGGCAATATTAGACCGAACCGAGCATAGCAGGCCGCCTCATTGCCGGGGCAATGAGGCGGCCTGCCGAGCGCAAGAAACGGCGGATGGCAATGCTCTAACTAATCTGGCATTCACCAATGACATAGCAAGGAGCCGAACGATGTAGCAATCTATCAATGACGCTGTGCCCATGCTTAAAGTGGGACGTGGTATTTCTAGCTTGCTCTTGACATTGCGGCTCCCAATAGGGGGATGGCCGATGGAGTTTGGTGCGCAAGCGCCTGCTATAGGGCGAGCCTTCGTTCTTCATTAAGAAAAATTAACTAAGCGGCAGCACTAGAAGGAAAGCCATTGTATGAAAATAATTCCATTCGAGCAGTTGGGGGGAGTTGGCGATGGCGATATCCATACCGGAGCGGGCACTGACAATGCAAATGCATTTGATCTTGCAGTGAAAGCCGGGGAGTCTGGCGATTCGGTGGAGTTCGCAAAAGGCAAGCAATACAAGACGACTAGGCAGATCCCGATTCACAACATGAGTTGGACGGGGGATATGGCTGATCCCCCAGTGATCTTCGGGTGGTTCACATCGCGGGGCAAACGCATTATAGGAAGATCGCGCGAGCAAGAAATGAAAAAGGCGTCCATCTCGGGTTTGCGCTTCCATCGATGCGGGCCGCATGCGGAGCACGGAATCTTAATCGATAACATGGCAGCATTTGATTTCGATGGCTGGATCACGGCAAGCGCTGCTGCGGATGGGGAGATTAGAGGCGGCGCTATTGGAGTATCTGCTTTTCAGCCCAACAATCGACCATCCAAGAACGTGAATGTGAAGGCTCGTCTGAGTAATTCGGCAAACTTCGGTGTGCAATATGGCAATGTTTCGGGTGGGTCGATCCAAGTCATTGCCGAGAACTGTGTGCGGGAAGTGATTGGGATTGAGCCCTATTGCTTGGGCTGCAAGGACTTTACGGCAGCTCAGGTGGATTCCGATTCAATTCAATTGATTGGACATGGGTTATCTCCAGCACACCCGCTGATCTACGCACGCATGGACGCAAAAGAGGGCGTGGAGGGACTTCCTCGAGCAAATTATTGGTTTGTGATTGTAGTCGACTCTGACCATATCCGCCTGGCCTCAAGTAAAGAGGACGCAGTTGCAGGCAAGGCCGCTCAGTTGGGAAGGGTCCCGCTCGGCACCCATCGTCTATTCACATGTGGTGTAACAAAAAACATAAGAATACACGATAGTAGAATTAATAACTTAAACCCTCCAACTGAAAGTTGGGCGCGTGGACTGGACGGTGTTGTCGTATTCACGGCTACAAGTGGCGGATATGTTGAAAATATAGAAATAAAAAACGTTAAAATTCGGGATTTCGCCAATCGTGCGCCTGGGTACTGCGTAAGTTGGCTAGGGCTTTGGGACCTGGATATTACAGGGTTTGAATTATATGGAGGGCGGATCGGGGGTATTCGCGTTGGCAAAGGGACTCTGAATGGGTTGCGCAACTCGTCCGGTGAGTTGATAACGCCGAAAACGCCCACAGTAGTAACTCCCCGCGGTGGCAGCGTTCGAGGAAATGTAATTCGAGATTTTCCCCGATATGGAATTAGTGTCTTGGCCGGCACTGCAGTGGTTCGTGATAATCGCGGATCCTCCGCAGCCAAGGGGTCTGTCGGATTTGATTCGTTGCGGAGCCAAGGGAGTCAGTTGGCCACGGAGCAGGGTGGCAACAACTTTACTGTTCCTAACGGCCTTCCTTATCGCGCGCGGGTTCTGAAAGAACCACGTTAACAGCCGTGAGAGTATTGAGGTTCACGCAAAAAACACTATTGAAAGCAATAGGGAGTTGGGCAGCGTGTCCAGCCGATCAAAAGATGGTAGTGGTAGTGGAGTGTCGACAGGTTCCGTCGATCAATCAAAATCAACGTGACGGCAGAAATCGCTGCCGCCACTTGCGCATATCAATCACTGACAGGGCTGCCCGCCAGCTCATCATGCGAAGGCGAGGGTGCGATCTCCTCCCTCATCAATTCTCGGAGCAGCTTCGCCTCTGCCGCCGCCCAGCCAGGTGTTAGATGATTGTCGTCAAACATGAATGGCTCATTCTTATCATCAATATAGCTGCATCCTACTGCCTTGCAATTGAGCTCATACACGTTGAGATATCGTGTGTTACCTGTAGCAAAAGTTTTAGCCAGGAAGTCATTAAGGCGTTGCGCGCCCTCAACTTCATGAGAAGCCGGGTCAGCACCGACTTGGAGTAGCTTGAACAGCGGATGGTCATAAACCTTCGTTTGGCCAATCACATAGACCTGCCCTGCATTCATGGACAAGCGGTCGGTGGCTGACGCAATAAGCTTAGGTAAGGGCTTAATGTCAGGGGCCAAAGAGAACCAGTGAGCCGTCACTAGTACGATGTCGAAGTGCGTTGATGGAAGTATTTCGTTGTAGAACTTGTTCATTAACTCAGTACAGCGCTGAGCACCATGGGAACTCGGGACGGGAAGACAGCCCGAAGCTGTCACCTGTGATACGTCAAATTCAGTGAACTCGTCCTTCAATGATCTGGATAACTGGGCCGCATGGCTGTCGCCCAGGATCAGAAGCCGTGGCTTACTTCCTCGCGGGATACATTTGTCATCGAAGAGATCAACGCCATTACGGGAACTGCTGAGAAAGCAGGTGGCATTGAGGTTTCCGAATTGGTCTCGATGACGCGTAGTGCCAACATAGTTGGCGTAGCTATCCAGCTCTATGACCTGCTTTGGAAGCCAGTGCTTAGATAATTCAAGCTTTGAGACCAGAAACGCTGTCGCGATGATGACAAGTCCAATTGCGATCATCGACAGAAAGCGCGGCCTGAATCTCCTCTCGATAAAATGATGGCCTGCCATGCCTAGGATGACGGATATAACCAGCCCAATTCCCGACGATATGGGTGTGAAAGCAATTTGCTTTACATGGAAAAGGTGGGCAATGGGCCAGTGCGCCAAATAAATTGAATAAGAAGAATTTCCCAGCTTCTGAAATGGTTGAAACCGAAGAAAACTTCGTTCGTTACCAATGTTTGCGTGGAGTAGTAATGCTGCGGAAATGGTCGGAACGAGCGTCCAAGGGCCAGGCCAGCCCACAGAGCTCTTCGATACAAGGAAAAAAAGTACTATGCCGATTAATCCTGTCACCTCGGATAGGCGAGGAAAGCGGTTTCGAAGCGGAACTGCGGATGCGAAGGCGCCAATCAGCAGCTCCCATGCGCGCGTCGGAAGAAGATAGAAGGCTGGATTCTGAAACCGCGGAGCCAGAATCAGGCATGCGACGAGCGATCCAACTGCGAGTAATAGGTAGATTGCCCACAACGGAATGATGCGGCGAAAGATGTTGCCAGAAAAAATTATCAGGGGGAAGAATATGTAAAACTGCCACTCAAGAGAAAGCGACCATGTGTGAAGCAGCGAGAAGGAGTCGGCTGCAGCGCCAAAGTATCCGCTTGTGGACTTCCAATAGAAGATGTTGCTTGTGAACGTAAGGGCCGCAAGCACCTCTCTAGCCACGGAAGATAATGCGCTCGGAGCTGAGAATGGCAATAACAGAAGAAACGTCGCTGCGGAAAAAAAGGCCAGGGCTGGATAGATGCGATTGAGGCGGCGAGAGTAGAAATCCATCGCTCCCGCCCAGAACGGAGCAGACTTCCGATAGATCTCGTTCATGAGAAATCCGGAAATGACAAAAAAAACATCTACGCCTGCATAGCCGCCATAGCCGAACTGGTATTTAAAATGATAGATGGCTACCATCATTACCGCGATGGCCCGCAGCCCATTGATATCCAAACGAAACTTTGGAGTGGACGTGGATGTGGTGGCTGACTGTGGGATTGGTAGAGTCATTTTGTGTGCGTGGCAATCAATAATTCATATTCGGAAAGTACCTGTGGCCAGGTTAGTCCGTCTTGGAATCGGCGGCGGCTACCGCCTTGCATCCGATCAATCATCGTCGCGTCAATGTTGTTTAGTATCACGCCCAAAGATTCAGCATCAGTAAAATACTCTGCGCAATCTCCAGCGACCCATCGATTAAAACGGTTGTCGTGCGCAATTACAGCATTTCCTGCTCCAAGCGCCTCCACCAGAGAAGGGTTGGTGCCGCCAACCTGATGGCCATGTACATATGCCAGGCAATGGTATCTGATGGCGCGGACGATTTCGCCATCGTAGATCGCGCCGGCGAAGATCACGTCATCACTTGCGGCATCCAGGATACTTGCTTGATAGGAGTTGCTTCTATCGTAATTGCCTAGAACAAGTAACTTTAGATCCCTGCTACGGCTTGAAAATCCTTGGACGATCTCGAGAATCGAGTTCTCTGGCTCTGGCCGCGCAATTACAGTCAGATATTTTCCAGATTGCAATCCCCACTGCTCCAAGGCAGTTGTCTCTGCCTCTAAGACGTGGGGTGCGCCATACGGAATAGTCGTAATCTTACTTTCACGGGCGCGCGAACTTAGGTGGCGCTTAATTTCTGGATGATCTGCGATCAAATGGGTGCCCAGCCAGCAGCCAGCCCAGTCGTTCATCCAGAACCATAATTTAGCCATGGAGCCCCACTTTGCGCGGGCCCATTCTATGCCATCCATGTTAATCAGGCATGGTATTCCGCGCAGCCGTAGCAAGGACATGAAAACCGCAGTGTTGTATCCGAGAATGAGGCACGGTTCAGCCGCGGCAGCAGCATGTAGCGTCGACTTGAGATCGAAGGCGATAGTCCCAGCGGGGCCAGTCTGGGAAACAGGGAAGTGCACGCGAGTGATGCCCTCCCATGAGTCGGTCCAAGGCTTGCCGTGACCATCTTCTTGGCAATAGACGGTGACGTTCCAACCTTTTTCTACCAAATAAAGCGAAAGGTACTCAGCAAACGTTTCAAATCCGCCGTGCGCAGCTGGCACGCCTCTTATACCGAGTATTCTCAATGACTTGCTCAATGCAGCGACCTCATTTCAGATGAGTCTGGCTGTTGCAAATTTCTCTGATGGAGACATGCGTACGCCAGAAAGAAGAAGAAGGAAAGATCCGTGAGTGAGAATGCGGTGATTGAGAAGACGGTGAACGCTGAGAACGCGAAGCCCGTCACTACCCAGCTTCCTGACAACTCCCTTAGCATTGTGCCGACGTAGAGGCTTATTAGTACTAGCCCAATCAAGCCGAAGTCATAATAAAATGAATAAATTAGACTAAATCCGGAATAGTAGAGCCATTCGCCAGTTAGTGGGTTGTAATAATGCAATGCGCCATTGCCAAGATATGATGTGGGTGAAAAAATCATATCCCCTAGTGGCGCGAAACGCTGCGCCTGGTTGTCTCCGTAGCGGTAGTCGTATGTGTCGTGAAGGTTGCTCATAAAGGCGGCGTAGACCTCTTGGGCTTTTGTAGCTAGGATGACCACTATAATGATGAGGAATAGGCCGGCCAGCGCGCGCAGCGGAATACGGAATCTACTTGCTGCTGTGCCTCTATAGAAAAGTGTCGCCATGATGGCGAGTGGGAAATAGGCTTGGGCTGCTTTTGATCCGGACATGTAAACAACTAGGCCAGAGAATGCAACTGCGGCCAACTTCCATCTAAGGCGCAAAGGCGATGAGAGAAAAAGCACTGTTGAAATAGCGCAGAAAACAGCCAAAGAGCCATCTGACTTCACAAAAAAAGTGCCAGATGTGATGTCAGTGCGGCTGATATCGCCAGCGGCGATGGAGATTAGCTGGTCAGCGAAGAAGCTTTGTATGATGACTGCCACTGCTTGCAACGCCAAGGTCGCTATCAGGATCATGTAGACGGTTCTATACGAACCGATCGCGCCCTTGGAGACGGCCATTTTTGCTGTTCTGACTGCGATCAGGGGGCAAGCGAGGTAGTAGGTGTAAACGAGTACGCCCGGTAGACTGCTGCCGTTGTATACGATGCCGGCGTAGATGAACAGTGCGATGCCAAAGAGCAGCATTTCACTACGGGATGGCATGGTTATGCCATTGGATACGAGGTAAACAAGGCAAGCAAGTAGCGCGACGTAATTGGTTTGCGTAGGGCTGACGATGCCCAAAAATTGCAATGGTCCACCTATCAAAAAGGCGATAGCAATGAAGATATAGAGTGGCAGATTTTTAGTTCTAAGGTACATGCTGGCCGATATCTTCAAGGGCTTGGGCTTCTATGTTTCGTATGGCGGAAAGCGGACCAGCAATCTTCGTGTCCCATCTGACCGAGTGATCAACGCTGTTACGGATGTTGGGCACGAGGGTGTCGTCACTCGCAGTGGCCAACATTGAGACGCAAAGCTCCCTGAGGGCTTCTTCATCAAGGCCGCTATAGTCGGAAATATATTTATTTGTAATCTCGAACTCTGCTGAGGTCATTACGGGGCGTCCCCAGGCGAGATATTGGTATAGCTTTAGTGGAGATTCGTCATGGCGCTTGTCGGCTAAATAAGGGATCAAGCCCACTCGGAAGCTTGCTGCCTTTGTGTATGCATCAGCGGCATTGAAACCACCGAATAGCGTCACGCCAGAAAGGCTCGCGAGTTGATTGCCGACGCTTGCATCGTAGACTTCGCCGTGAATCGCGGTGCTGTAGCCCAATCCCGATAGCCTGGCTACCAAGGCAACATCGAATTTGTCGGTTACAAAACCCATGAAGCCAAAGTCATGTTCCGGGTTGATTGCCTGATCCAGTCCAGCTTCTTGACGCAGCAGCGGCAAACCGTTGGGGAGGACGTTGAAGCATGCCGATGATGCCCTATCGACGGCATTCAACGCTCCCTGGGAGACAGCAGTAATCAGATCTGCACTTGTACTTATTGTCCGATACTTGGTCGCAACAATATTTCTCTCTTGGTTGGAGAAACGATTATGCTTGGCGAAGTTGTCGATCAAATCATACCAGATGACATCGAAATCTAGCAGATGGTATGGAATTCGGGATAGCGGAGTAAAGTCAAGAAGGACATTGAGATGGCCTTTCTTCTTCAACCTTGAAATTCTCTCTACCCATCCGCTATAGCAGCCGGCAACCCAGCGACGTTTGAAGAGGGGGCCAATTGGATCGGGCGAAGTTACATCGATCCATTCGACGCCCGGGAATTCGGCCGATGGTGATTGCCCAATATGTTGACTTTTAACGCCGAGAATGCGCTCATGCAATGATACGGGGCGATTGAAGACATTCACAGAGGCAACGTCTGGAGATGCTCCTAATGCCTGGATGATATGGAGGTCGCGCACTGCCACGCCATACCGCTCGGCAAAGTAGCGGTCACGATATGGGAGGACTACAAAGTTAATATTTTTCAAAGGCACTTCCATTTCGCTGCAAGTGACGTCCGCTCAGCGTAGAGGTGTTCCGCCGAGGGCGAGGCGAGCCTTCTCATATCGGGCGACAATTCCTAAGCTCAGCTTCATCGCCAGCACCTGCCACGAGCGCAGGAGACTAACGTGTTCAGTTGCCGAGTTCATCAGTAGCTTTAGGTTTTGGCTCGCCCCGTACTGCTGGTTGATAGTGCGCTGGGAGGAATGGTTCGGATACCGACCATCTACGAGGCGCCTTCCTCCGATCACGCGACGGCGCTTCTTCACGAGCCCGCGATAGGACGCACGGGCAGGATGCCGAACAAGTACATCTGGTGCGAAATGGAGCTGACCTCCGGCCATTGCATATCGTCGACTCCAATCATAGTCGCCGCCAGAGAGTAGTCCGCCGTCAAAATGTCCTGTGGCGTCAAAGGCGTCTCGCCGAACGATTAGATTTGCTGTAGCTGCAAAACCTAGCTCGGTAACGTAGATGCGCTGCTTCAGAGAGAATATAGATTCATATATCTCGGCAGAATTAGGGGTCTCACTCAGAGTGACCTCGATATCCCCACCTATTGCTTGCCAGTTGGGATTCTGGGCCATGAGTCGGTGGGAATTTTTCAGCCAGTCGCTGTCGGGCAGACAGTCAGCATCCGTGAACGCTAGCACATCGCCCTTGGCGTGCTCGACGCCTGTGTTGCGGGCATTGTAGGAGCCTGGCTTTGACTCTTGCACGCATCGACAGAATGGAAAGAGCCGGGTGATCTCACTGGCCGGTGTCTTGGAGCCATTATCGACGACCACGACTTCGAACGCATCTTTCCCAATGCTTTGTGCGTCGAGTGATGCAAGACAGAGCCGTAGCTCGGTGTTGTTGTTGTAGGTCGGGATGATGACGCTAATGAACATTCGCACCTCGGCTGCAAATTGGGAGCTATGAAAGTTTAGGCAAGCGTGGCGTCAACGCGCTTCCACATCTCAGCTACCAGAGACTTTTGGGTCTCCACATGTCCTTCTATGATTTCCGTCGCTTTCTCTATTTGCCCAGGCTGGAGGAGAAGTCGCACTTTGTCAGCGATCGAGCCGGCTACTTGGGGGTCTGCCAGAAGGTCTGCCGAGCCATAGTCTGCAAGTAGCTCTTCATATTTGTGAGACCAACCCATGGCTACAACGGGAATGCCTTGGGATAGAGCGCTGACCAGCCCATGAAAACGGGAGCTAATGACGATGGAGCATTTCCCGATGACGTACTTGATCTCCAGCGCATCATCTGTTCGGAGGATCTCCAAAGCGTTTCCAAGCTTCTGATTGACCAACTCTGCGAGACGCAAGTCGGCGGCACCCTCATGCAAAAGTAGAAAGGGATTCATCCCGTTCTCCAGCAGTGTTTGAACAGCCTCTGTAAGGCCTACGACGTATGCTTCCTCCGATATGCGTCCCATCTGGATCATCTTGCTGTTCGGGATCACGCACGGCCTGCCTGCGAAGGCCTCTCTTCCAGGGTACGAAGGGACCTTGACGAGGTTGGTGAAGTCGGGCGACTTGAAAGCTTTTCCCGGACTGACTTTCTCGAGGTGGGAGAAAGACTGATTGTCTCGCGCGAAGACGAGATCGGCATGTTCAAGGATCGTCGCCATTTCCGAGCGGATAGCGTCACTTGTGAAGGGGCCAAAGGCTTGAGGGAGCAAGATGACCTTCTTTCCCGCCGCCTTCCATTTGCGCAAACGCTTACCCAAGCGTTCGCGCGCCTTGCGCGCGCCCCACTGGTCACCATAGGCAAAGCCCGAGGCATCGATGATCGTGTTGATCTCGCTGTCAAGGACCAGGCCGAACTTGCGGCGCAAGGTGCGTGGGATAAGTCGGAAGATCCAGGACGCATCTACTGCGCGGCCCCGGACTTCGAAGCTCGTTTTTTGCCACAGGCCGTAGCGCGCACGTCCAACGTATCCCGTATTCGGCTCGACGACAAACATACTGGGATGCTCGGACTCGAAGTGCTGAAGAACCGAATGCAGCATGAGTTCGGCCCCCTTGTTTGGGATACCAATGCCTTTGATCTCGATGACTTTCATTGCGCGGGATTCCGTTCGGATTGGGCGGGGGCAGGCGGCGACGGCTCCTCAAAGTTATAGCGTCGCATGATCGAAAGGCTCTTCTTGGTCGAGTTGGCGACCATGCCTTCGGCGTCTGGGTAACCCAGGGCGACCAACATGATGGGCCGCTCATCGGGCTGAAGATCCAACAACTTCTGCATCTTCTGCTCACGGTCCTCAATATCTGGCCAATTGATGCAGCAAGAACCCAAGCCTTGGACCTCTAGGGCATAAACGAACGACATTATCGCAAGAGAGCCATCAATGTAGATGAGATGACGATCGCGCTCACTGAAGTAGTTTCGCTGTTTGCCTATCACAACCGCCAAGGCCGGAACCTGATGCCCGAAGCCCGATGTCCCCATGGGTAGCTTGATAATCTTGGAGACGAGGTCTGGGTTGTCAAAGACGCGAAACTCAAACGGTTGGCGGTTGCAGGCGCTTGGTGAATATGCTGCGACTTCAATTGCCTTGTCAATCAGGTGCCTGGGCACGGCGTCGGGCATGAACCACCGGACCGAGCGGCGATATTCTGCCAACTTGAGAAGCTGCTCATAGCTAACGGTTGGTTGCTCACTGCGCGAGCGCAGATATGGTGTCCGCGGATGAGGGTCTGCAGTGTGCAGAATGGACGCCGTGGTCTGTGAAACGACCTCGCGCAATGGATCGATTATGGCGTGTTGGGGAGTAATTGACATGTACTCTTCGAGCACATCACGCGCCCAAAGCAGCTCATTGATCTCGGCACCGGCGTTGGCCGCGCGCGAATATGCAAGTACCGTTTCCTTGATGTAGTCAAGGCCAAATGGAAGGCGCCTGGGCCGCATTAGAAGGCCCTTTTCAAGTCGATGGACATTGCGGCGCAAGAGACTGGTATTGCCAGACGGGTTCCGCAATGATTCAAGATACCGGCGGCGTCCATGTAGAACCGCGCGATGCTCGCGGCCAAAGTTGCCCTGAAGCGCATAATACAGATTGGAAAGCGGGCGACTCCCAGCAGCGAGGCGGGCAGCTGACGAGTCGACGGTTCCAATGATCCACTTTATGGTGCGCTTTACGGGTCGCAGTGCGGCCTTTATCCTGCTTGACGATGTTGTCATTTCTTAATCATCCGTAGCATGGTGTAGTAGTCCTTGAGCGTCTTCTTGCCGCCGGGAAGTAGTAATACGGCAACCAGAAAGAGGGCAAGGAAGACTGCGGCGGAGGAACCCAATTGGATCCAATTGGAGGCGGTCATCACCAAATATTGGGTGGAAATGAAAGCCCCGATTGCGGCCACTATCGTTGCCGTCAGCGGAATGGCTATTGAGGAGAAGAAGTCTAATGGCCTTAACGGTGTCTCTCTGAAAAAGTAGACCAGAGATGGATAGAGAATCAGGTAGTTTGCAATAGCGTATGCAAGCGCCACGCCTGTCGGGCCCCAACTCACTCCGATGAGAAATGCCACGCTGACTACAGCAGCATTAACGATCCCCCATGCCAGATAGAGCCTTGTCTGTCCCAGGCTCAAAAGCACAAGGCCCCTTAAGCTGGCGACGGGCTGAATGAATCCTGTTATCCCTAAAAGGGCAAATATAGGTGCGACAGCGATCCATTGTTTGCCGAGCGCGATGCTAACTACATTTTCTGAATTGATTATCAGGAACGCCATGAGTGGCATGGAGAGGAATGCAAGCAGTGACGCGATTCTGCAGTAGAAAGTTCGAAACTCCGCCGGATTATGTTGTAGGCGGCTGAGGACAGGAAATGCAATTGCATTGATCGGCGCCCTGAGGCTGCTGATCGGAAGCATCATCATTTGGTAGGCGCGACTATAATGGCCAAGAGATTCCGCTCCCCATACGCGGCCGATGAGTACGCTATCGAGATTTCGATGGAAATAGTTCACGAGTTCAAAAGCAGTTACATTTGCGCCGAATCCGAGTAGCTCTCTGATGCCTCCTGTCCTTTTGGGCATGCTGGGTCTGAATTTCGATCCTTTCAGGTACATCAACGTGGTTAGAGCAGCGCCCAGCACGGTTCCCCAGGCCAGAGACCAGAAGCCCTGATCAAACAGGGCAAGAGTGATTGAAACGACAAGCGTGAGCAGCGCGCCTGCGACATCTCCTGCTACCTTTGGCCCAAAGCGTAACTCTCGCTGCATCAGTGCCGAGTGCTGGGCACCAATGCTAGAGATTACGAAGGTAGTCGCGAGCAGAAGGGTCACCGGTTGCAACTCAGGCCGATCGTAGAACCATGCAATCAATGGCGCAGAGGCCATGGTCAGCAGGGTTAGTAGCCCTCCGGCAGCCACGTTTAACCAGAAAAGTGCATTGGTATGTTCGTCAGAGAGCTCCCCCTTTTGGATCGAGGCTGCAGACAAGCCCATATCCCGGAAGAGTCCCATGAACGCAGTGATCGCCGTGATCATTGCGATGATGCCGAAATCATCAGGCGCGAGGAGCCGTGAAAGCACGACGATGGAGCAGATCTGGATCATGATCGTGCTCAGTCGCGCTGCCATGGAGATTGCGCCGCCGCGAACCGCCTTCTTCTTTAAGTCGGTGGTGGTCTCTTCTGTGGACATTCTGGTTGTCAATCCGCGCCGAAAAGATCGCGGGTGTAAACCTTGTTCCGGACATCGTGTAGGTCTGGTGTAACACGATTGGCGACGATTATGTCCGCCTGCTCTTTGAAGGAGGCAAGGTCATTGACTACACGTGAGCGATAAAAATCGCCGGTCGTGAGGACTGGCTCATGAACAATCACCTCGATTCCCTTTGCTTTGACGCGCTTCATGACGCCTTGAATTGCAGACGCACGGAAGTTGTCGGAACCGGATTTCATTACTAGGCGATAGACACCAACAATCTTGGGGCTGCGACGAATGATTTCGTCTGCGATGAAGTCCTTGCGAGTGCGATTGGACTCCACAATCGCGTGTATCAAATTTTGAGGAACTTCTTTGTAGTTAGCCAGCAACTGCTTGGTGTCCTTCGGCAGGCAATAGCCGCCGTACCCGAATGATGGGTTGTTGTAATGCCCGCCAATGCGCGGATCCAAGCTGACGCCTTCGATGATCTGGCGTGTATCCATTCCATGCGCGGACGCATATGTATCCAGTTCGTTGAAGTACGCAACACGCATAGCCAGGTAGGTATTCGCGAATAGTTTGATCGCCTCGGCTTCAGTCGCATCGGTGAACAGCACCGGTACGTCCTTGCGGATGGCACCTTCCTTCAGTAATTCAGCAAACACTGCCGCCCGGTCGGAGCGTTCGCCCACGATGATCCGGCTGGGGTGCAGATTGTCATATAGCGCCTTGCCTTCACGCAGGAACTCCGGCGAGAAGATGATGTTCTCGGTGTTGAAGCGCTTGCGCAACTCCGCAGTGCAACCAACTGGCACGGTGGACTTGATGATCATTACCGCATCCGGGTTGATCTCCAGCACGTCTCGGATCACCGATTCCACCGAGCCGGTATTGAAATAGTTGGTCTGGGGGTCGTAATCGGTCGGCGTGGCGATGATCACGAAGGCCGCGCCTTCGTAAGCCTGTCGACGATCCAGCGTGGCCACCAGGTTCAACGTTTTGTTGGCCAGGAAATCCTCGATTTCCCGATCTTCAAGTGGCGCCTGTCGAGTGTTGATCTTCTCGACCCGCTCAGCATTGATATCAAATGCAACAACTTGGTGGTGCTGGGACAACAGAACCGCATTGGACAGGCCTACATAGCCTGTCCCGGCCACGGCAATCTTCATTGAGGGGATCCTTGTATCTCAAGCGCGCTGTAGGTGAAGGACGGGGGCGGCGCATCCAGCAAGCATGCGCTTCCCCTCAAGCGCGCTACTGTTCGCCGCCCCACAATGATATGGAACTCAGTCCGCAAGACCGACTTGTGGGGGCCATTCCTGCAGGCGTAGGGGATCGTACTACAAGAGGGCGGGCAATTTCCCACACGGATGTCGGGGAGAATCGAGGGACTCATGCTGGGCGGTACCCACCAGCGGCCCCGGCGCTCAAGGCCAATAGCAAAGCCTCCCTGTGCATCATTCCGCTGCTCCTTCAGTCGTATTGATCCTCACAAACGTGAGGCTGCACCCAATCCCTGTCACGGCTCCCTGCGGTGGCAGTTGGGGGCGGGGATGATAACAGCGAAGGACGGCGGGAGGTGTTGCTGGGGAGCTAGTGCTACTGATGCATCTTCACGCCCTGAATCCGAATCGCATCGTACTTTACCCATCGCGTCGGAGCATGCTTAGGGTCGCGCGGGCGATGCGATCCGCGTAGACTGACGCGCTCGGCAATAGTTAAGAATCGCCAAGTCATTGATAAGTAAAGGCCTGGGCTCGCTCCTAAGACCTGCTTTCGCTTATCGAGACATCGTTTTGGTTGCCGGAAAGTGTACCGATGACTGCCTTGCTGTAGAAATTTGACCGAGCAGCCAGACGCCAAGTTGGGCTGTTCCTGAATTAAGTGGAAGCGATGACAAAACAAACGGATTCACGTGCGGTCAGCAGGGATGATGAGATCGATCTGCGGGAACTGCTTGGTGTTCTCATAGATCGGAAGTGGTTGATCATCGGTACCACCGCGGTGTTTCTCATCGTGGGTGCGTTGTATGCGCTGCTGGCTTCGCCAGTGTATCGGGCGCAATCCATGGTCCAGGTCGAATCAAAATTGCCGGCCATCCCAGGCATTTCCGATCTTGCTTCCATGGGCAGCACAACCAGTGCCGCTGCGACCACTGAGGTCGCGCTGCTGACTTCACGGACTGTCATAGGGACGGCCGTGGATCAGTTGCAGTTGGACATCGTTGCAACGCCGCGTCGCTTTCCGATTCTTGGCAACTATTTCGCGCGTCGGTTTGAGCCTGAGACTCCAGATGCGGTTGCGCCTCCGCGCTTCGGGGCGAGCAGCTATGGTTGGGGCGGCGAGTCGCTGCAGATTCATCGTCTTGAGGTGCCGAATGAACTCATTGGTGCGCCGTTGGTGCTGCAGTCGGGCGCTGCCGGCAGCTTTGTGCTGTACAACGATGACGGCGAAGAGATTCTCCGCGGGCAGGCAGGCAAATCTGCCACAGGCCAAGGCGTGACTTTGGATGTGTTGGCGTTGCGAGCCAACCCGGATACCCGGTTTGATCTGGTCAAGCTGCGTCGCTTTGATGTGGTCTCCCAATTGCAGCAGACTGTACAAGCGGCTGAGCAGGGCAAGGAGTCTGGCATTCTGCAGCTCGGCTATGAGAACGAAGATCCAGTCGCTGCCGAGGCGGTAGTTGCCCGAGTTGCCGATGCTTATGTCCGCCAGAACGTGGAGCGCAGCTCGGCCGAAGCGGCGTCACAGCTGGAGTTCGTCAAGGAGCAATTGCCGGTGATCCGCCGCCAGGTGGAAGAGGCTCAGGTGGCGATGACCGCCTACCAGTCCAAGGCAAACTCCGTGGATATCACCATGCAGACCAAGGGGCTGCTGGATCAGGAAGTGGCAGTGGAGGCCAGCATCCAGCAGTTGCGCCTGAAGCAGGCGGAGATGGATCGTAGTTTCACCCGCGAACATCCGGCTTATCGGGCGCTCCTCTCGCAGATTTCCAGTCTGGAAGGGCGCAAGGCTGGCTTCCAGCGTGATGTTGGCAACCTGCCCGACACCCAGCAGGAACTGCTGCGCTTGACCCGCGATCTGCAGGTCAGCAATGAGATGTACACCGCGTTGCTCAATCAGGCCCAACAACTGGACGTGGCGCGTGCGGGTGCGGTGGGTAACGTACGGATTGTCGATCCGGCCGCGGTAGACATTGCCAACCCGGTGAAGCCGCGCAAGGCGCTGATCGTGGCTATCGCCACGCTGCTCGGTGCCTTCTTCTCCGTCGCTTTCGTCTTGCTTCAGCGCATGCTCAACCCGGGTATCGAAGATCCCGCGGACATCGAAGAACTCGGCTTGCCGATCTACGCCGCCATCCCGCTCAGCGTGTCCAGTGCCATGCCCAAGCTGCGCAAGGGTAAGCACGGCACCCGCGTGGTGGCCGACGGCCGCCAGCATCTCTTGGCAGTCACTGATCCGGCGGATCCCGCCGTGGAAGCCCTGCGCAGCCTGCGGACCAGCCTTCATTTCGCGATGCTGGAAGCCAAGAACAACGTCCTGGCCATCTCTGGTCCGCGTCCCGGCGTGGGCAAGACCTTCGTGTCCGGCAACCTTGCTGCGGTGATTGCCCAGGCGGGCCAGCGCGTGCTGGTGATCGATGCGGACATGCGCAAGGGCACCCTGCATAAGATTTTGGGCACCTCCAACCAGAACGGACTTTCAGACGTGCTGGGCGGCAAGCTTGCGGTAGAGGCAGCGATTCATGCGTTGCCAGGCCAGGAGAACATGCACTACATGGTGCGTGGCGACGTTCCGCCCAACCCGGCAGAACTGCTGATGCACCCACGCTTCCAGCAGATGCTGGAGTCGCTGTCGCAGCAGTACGATCTGGTGATCGTGGATACGCCGCCGATCCTGGCCGTTACCGATGCTGCGCTGGTGTCGACCCATGCAGGCTCCACCTTGTTGGTCACCCGCTTTGGCGTGAACCAGGCGAAGGAGATCCTGCTGACCATGCAGCGCTTTGAGCAGAACGGCGTGCAGGTGAAGGGCGCCATCTTCAACGCGGTTGAGAAGCGCGCTACCGGCTATTACAGCTATGGCTACTACGAGTACGCTTCGGACGACAAAGGCTGAGGCCTGCGTTTGATCTGGTATTGAGGGGCCCGGTGCATTGCACCGGGCCTTTTCGTTTGTGGGGCCCGTGGGGCGGAAGCAGCGGGGCATGGCCCCGGTAGTGACGGGCCATGCCCGTCACCGGCAGGTCATCGCCAGGAGCAGCGGGTCATGACCTCGTGTTACAGCGCCCCGCTCATGCCCTCATCCACCGCATCGAACAACTCCCGGCCAGCCATCAGCAGCCCTTCCACCAGGTGCACGCCAAGCACGGGCTCGTTGGTGTCGTCTTCCCGGCAGTGATGCGCCGCTTCCAGGATCTGCATGATGGCGCCCAGCCCGGCGAGCTTGCGGCTGATCGAGGCCGCCTCATCCAGCCGGCTGGCGGATGCCCGCTTTCCTCCGGGACGCGTGTTGCCCCTCCGGTCGCCGAAGAGATCCACCACACGGTCGCTGGTAGCCTCCATGCCATCTTGGCCGGCCAGGATGCGGTCGAGCTTGCTGACGAAATGAGGTGAGAGGTCGTGAATGGCATCGCCTATGAGGGCCTGCAGGCGCTCACTGGCGGGGGTGGGATCGGTCATCGGTAGCCCTCGGCATCTCGTGGAGGCCACCTGCGCCGTGGCGCAAGGTGGCGGACGATGCGGGTTGGCGTACCGGAAAATTTTCGTCCAAAAACCGGCGGATCGGGAAAACGATCCCCGCGCATCGCCCGCCATGTAACCGGCAAGGCAATGCATTCTCCGCCGTGCCCAATGGGCGACAACAGAGCCGAACGGACGAAAATTGATCGGGACGCCAATCCCGGCTGGCGCTGAATGCGCCAGCCCAACCATCGTGCGCAGGATTTCCGCCCGCGTACATGAGGAAATGTGCGGTTTTGCTGTGGGATGTGAGTGGGGGAGTGCGAAACCAACGGCTCCCCGATGACGTCATCCTGCGTAGGCCATCACGAGGCCCGAGGCACCAGGCGGGTGATCCGTTCCGTCAGTGCGGTGGGGTAGGGAGCGCTTATATGGGACGTGCGTCAAAGAGCTGACGAACTATCATTTGCGCTGGCCAAAAAATGTGATACGGTTCACAAAAGGGAATAACGTAATGACGGTAATCTGGCACTGAGCCGTTCGGTGTGGTGTTTTTCGCACTTGGCGGGTCCCCCCTCTCCCCCGATCTGGTAGCGCGCCATGAACCTTATTTTCAGCCTGCTGCAAGTTGCGGCAATCTTTGCTTGTGTCATTGGCCTGGCCCAATTCAGTGTATGGGCGTGGCAGAAGCAGAAGCGCCATAGCCGGATGGGCCACCAGACCCGCACCGTCACCCAGCACGTCCCTGGAAGCTGAGGCCTGCCATGCATGGGGAACCGCCCTCTTCGCGACGCACCGCGCACGATCAGGACAAATGCCTGCACCGTTTCTCTTATGCATTCAGGAAGGTGCGCGGCTGGCACGTAGGGCCAGTGCAGGCAGGCTGGCTGGCGCTGCGTTACGGGTTGACCGGCGATACCGGTCGCTTCCGTTCGCACGCCGGCTGGCGCGTTTCCCGGCTGCGCCGGGGGCATAGCGACGAAGACGAGTGAGGTGTGGGCGTTCGCCGTGCACTACGGCTGACGTGGCATTTTCGGATTTGTCTCATTGAGGTGTCGGGCATCCGCCTCTAGCGTGGAGTGGCAGCGAATGGCTGCCCGTTCCAGCGCGCATTCCTATGTACCGTGCCCGTTTCCGTTATGCCTTTCGCAAGCTCCGCAGTTGGCATGTTGACCTGCTGACGGCTGTATGGGGCGCATGTCGTTTTGTGCTCACTGGGGACAGCGGGCGGCTTCGTTCGCATGGTGGTTGGCGAATGTCGCGATTGCGCAGCGTGGCCTACGGCCGGAAAGGCTGGCACGACGAAGAATGACTCAGGTGGCGACGGGCCATGCCCGCCACGCGGAACGACACGACCTGTAGTGACGGGCCATGCCCGTCAAGCAGAACGATTGGCACGATTGGTAGTGACGGGCCATGCCCGTCACCCAGCGCGCCCGCCACCCCGCCGAACACCAACATCAGCTCCGTCTGATAGGGGACCAGCAAGGCACGGCCCTAGAGTGCGTGCTGGCTGTTCACTCTTATCTGGAAGACCTGATGTCGAAGTTGAAGCTTGTTTCGCTCTCGCTGCTGGCCCTGGCCGGCATGCAGTCCACGGCTGCGTTCGCGGCTGATGCCGGGTACTACGTCGGCGGCCGTGTCATCGGTGCCGAGCACAAGGCGCGCAGCATGGACGCCAGTGCGCGTCCGGGTATCGGTGCGTTCGTGCCGGGCCAGGAAAAGGACAAGTTCACCACCGGTTCGTTGGCACTGGGCTACCAGTTCGGCAATGGCTGGCGCGTGGAAGGGGAGTACACCCTGCCGAAGCGCGATACGTTCACCAGCGGCTCCACCGCGTTCCCGGCCAGCAACAACGTCAACTACATCCGCGCCCAGCGCCTGATGGCCAATGTCTACCGCGATTTCGCCGTCACCGACCAGGTGTCGCTGTATGCCTCCGCTGGCCTGGGCATCGCCCGCATCAAATCCGATGGCTGGCAGGGCATGCCCACCCGTACCTACAACGTTGGCCGCCAGGACAACCTGACCTGGTCGCTGGGTGCCGGCGTGGCCTATTCGCCGATCGAAAAGCTGACGCTGGACCTGGGCTACCGCTATGCCGACATGGGCCAGGCCCAGAGCGGATGGAACGCGTTCACCAACGCCCGCATGCTGCAGGACGAATACATGCGTGCAAACGTGGTGTCCAGCGAAGTCTATCTGGGAGCCCGCTGGTCGTTCTGATCACGCGTGCCGATGGGGCTTGGAATGGAATACCTGACTGCCCTGGCCAAGGAGATGTTCCTTGTGCCGGTCACCCTGTTGCCGATCATCAACCCGCTCAGCATCGCGTCCATCTTCGTGTCCAGCGTGGGGACGAAGCATGGCCTGGCGCGCATGCTGGCCAGGCAGATCGGGATGAACGTGGCATGGGTGATCATCGCCTCGATGCTGGTGGGCACGTATGTGCTCACCATCTTCGGCATCTCGCTGGCGGTGGTGCGTTTCGGCGGCGGGCTGCTGGTGGCGGCCAGTGCGTGGCGCATGCTGGCCGCGCGTTCGGATGCGGCGCCGACGGCGCATGAAACCGAGGCGGCGGGGATAGCGGATGACCAGCTGATGCAGCGCAGTTTCTATCCGCTGACGTTTCCGCTGACTACCGGGCCGGGGGTGATTTCCGCATGCATCACGCTGGGCGCGCACGGGGAATCGATGAACCCGCTGCACTTCCTGTCCGGGGCGATCGTGGCCGTGGGCGGTGCGCTGATGGTGGCGGTGGTGATTTACCTGATCCTGCGCAATTCAATCGTGGTGGTAACGCGATTGGGTCCGGCTGGCGCGGTGGTGATGCAGCAGTTGGTGGCGTTCGTGTTGTTGTGCATCGGCATCCAGCTGGTGTGGTCCGGATGGCAGGATTTGAATGGGTGACGGGTCGTTCCGCCGGGCATGGCCCGGCGCTACATGGCCGGCCGGCCGTTTTGCCGGGCCGTGGTCGGGATGGCGGGATTTGAACGGGTGGCGGGCCGTTTCGCATTTGAATGGGTAGTGACGGGCCATGCCCGTCACCGGCCACCGTTCAACCACGCGTCAACAATTCAACCAATTGCCGCAGCCGATAAGGCTTCGGCAGGAATTCAACATGCCCCGGCAGCGGCGGCAGTTGCGAGCGCGCATAGCCGGAGGAAAGGATCATCCGCGCACCGGGCTGGACGCGTGCCACGTGCTCGCTCAGTTCGATGCCGGACATGCCGTTGGGCATGCTGATGTCACTGAACACCACGTCGTAGGCCTGGTCGCGTTCCATCATTGCAATGGCTTCGTGGCCATCGGCGGTGGTGTCTACGGTGATGCCCATGTCCTGCAGGGCCAGGCCGATCATGTCGCGCAGGTCCTCCTGGTCTTCGACCATGAGCACGCGGATGGATTCAGTCATTGGCGGGAACCTCCAGGGCTGGCAGCAGCAGGCTGACCGTCGTTCCACCACCTTCGGTGCTGGATACATCGACGAAGCCGCCGCATTGGGTGACAAATCCGAACACCTGGCTCAGGCCCAGGCCGCTGCCCTGCCCGATGTCCTTGGTGGTGAAGAAGGGCTCGCTGGCGCGGGCGGCGATCTCCGGCGCCATGCCGTGTCCATCGTCCAGCACGCGCAGCGCAACATAATTCCGGTACGTGGGCACGTCGGCCTGTGGATCCAGCCGGCGTTCCACCTCGCCGATGATACAGACACTGCCGCCATCGGGCATGGCATCGCAGGCGTTGCGTACCAGGTTGTGCAGTGCGCTTTCCAGCTGTGCCGGGTCCAGCAGCACATCCGGCAACTGCGGGCGCAATTCGGCCTTCAGCACCAGGCCGATCTGGCAGGCGCCCTGCAGCGCGGGCAGGGTGCGGGCCAGCCAGGCGGCCACGTCCACGCGCTCGCGCACCAGCGTCTGGCCGCTGCCGAAGGCCAGCAACTGGCGGGTGAGCATGGCGCCGCGGTCGGCCGCTGCCTGTGCATTTTCGATCAGCCGCATGGTGGCCGCATCGTCGGCGCTGCGCACCGCGATCAGGTCCAGCGCGTTGTGCACGGTGGTCAGCAGGTTGTTGAACTCATGGGCCAGGCCGCGGCTGAGCACGTTGACACTCTCGAACTGCTGGGTGCTGGCCAGCGCCCGTTGCGCGTCGCGCAGCAGGGTCTGCGCCTGGTAGCTTTCGGTGATGTCCCGGGTGACCTTGACGAAGCCGACCAGCTCGTCGCCCTCGAACACCGGCTCGATCACTACGCTGGCGCGGAAGCGGTTGCCATCCTTGCGCAGGCGCCATCCTTCACAGGCGTAGCGGCCCTCACGCATGGCGATGACCAGCGAACGTTCCGGCTCGCCGGCGTCGCGGTCGACCGGGCAGTGGAAGCGACCGAAATGGGTGCCGATGACTTCTTCGGCGCTGTATCCTTTGATGCGCTGCGCGCCTGGATTCCAGCTGCAGACCAGCCCATCGGTATCGAGCAGGTACAGTGCGTGGTCACTGACGCTTTCGAAAAGCAGTTTCAGCTGGCGTGATGAATCGGTCTGTGCGGTGAGCTTGGTGACTGCGTGTACCACGGGACTGCACTTTCTCCCCCTGAAGCGGGTGAAGCTAGAAGCGACAGTGTGAAGGATCTGTGTAGGCGGGCACGTGCCAGAAGTCGTGCCGGAAACGACATGCATTCAGTTACCATCGGGCTCCTTTGGGTCTGGACCTTCGATGATGACAACCGTTTCAGGCACGCGTGATCCGTGGATCTGGGCCCTGTCGGGGTCCCTGCTGGCCGCTACGGCTGCGCTGGAGCTGGTTGTGCCGCTGGGTTACGCGGTGTGGCTGGCGTACTTCCTGGCGGTCGGCGTGACGGTCTTCCAGCGCCACACGGCGCTGCCGGTGCTGGTTGCGGTGGCGGCCTGCGTGTTCCTCGTGGTGGGTTACAACATCGCGCCGGACAGTGCCAATTCAGCGTTTTCGTTCATCAACCGCACCATTGGCGCGTTCGGGTTCCTGATGATCGCGCTGATCGTCAACCGGGCCATCCACGCGCGCCGGGCGGCCTCCGAAGCACTGTGGCTGCAGGAAAGCGAAAACGTGGTGGCGATGAGCCTGCGCGGCGACCTGGGGCCGGAGCGTATCGCCGAGGCGGCAATGACCACCCTGGCCGAGCAGCTCCATGCGCAGACCGGGGTGATGTACCGCATCGAGAACCATCAGTTGCTGATGACCGGCGGGGTGGCACTGCCGGCCTCCATCCCGGCCTCGCTGGCGCTGGAAGAGGGCCAGCTGGGGCAGGTGATCAAGGACGGCCGCGTGCGGCTGCTGCGCGAGGGCAAGGGCAGCGTGCTGCAGATCAGCAGCAGCCTGGGCGACACCGCCATCCGCGAACGCCTGCTGGCGCCCATCCTCAGCGATGAGCAGATCGTCGGCGTGGTGGAGCTGGGCCGCATTCGTCCCGGGCACTCGCCGGAACTGGACCGCGTCCTGCTGGAGCGCTGCGCCGACACCATCGGCATCGCATTGCGTGCGGCGGTACTGCGCGCGCGGCTGGCCGAACTGCTGGAGGAATCACAGCGCCAGGGCGAAGAGCTGCAGGCCCAGCAGGAAGAACTGCGCGTGGCCAACGAAGAACTGGAAGAACAGAGCCGCAGCCTGCTGCATTCGCAGGCGAACCTGGAGCAGCAGCAGGCGGAGATGGAGCAGACCAACGTGCAGCTGGAAGAGCGCACGCACGAACTGGAAGGGCAGAAGCAGGCGCTGCTGGTGGCGCAGTCTCAACTGGTGCGCAATGCCAACGAGCTGACCGTGGCATCGCGCTACAAATCCGAGTTCCTGGCCAACATGTCGCACGAGCTGCGCACGCCGCTGAACAGTTCGTTGATCCTGGCCAAGCTGCTGGCCGACAACCGCGATGACACGCTCAGCGAAGAGCAGGTCAAGTATGCCCAGGCGATCCTGTCGTCCAACAACGACCTGCTGGCGCTGATCAACGACATCCTGGACCTGGCGCGCATCGAGGCCGGCCATGTCGAGCTGGCCGATGAAGTGGTGGTGGTGGAAGGCGCGCTGCAGCGGCTGCGCGAAACCTTCGAGCCGCTGGCGCGGGAGAAGGGCCTGGGGCTGGAGGTCGTCGCCGACGCCGGTGCGCCCAGCCAGTTCATCGCCGACAGCCAGCGCCTGCAGCAGATACTGAAGAACCTGTTGGCCAATGCCTTGAAGTTCACCGAGCACGGTTCGGTCAGCCTGCAGGTGCAGGCCGTGGGACGCGACAGGGTGCGTTTCGTGGTGCGCGACAGCGGCATCGGCATTGCCGCCGAGCAGCTGGATGCGATTTTCGAAGCGTTCCGCCAGGCCGATGGCAGCACCCGCCGCCGCTACGGCGGTACCGGCCTGGGCCTGTCGATCTCGCGCGACCTGGCGTCGCGCATGGGCGGTGACATCCGCGTGGACAGCGAGCTGGGCCGCGGCAGTACCTTCGTGCTGGAGCTGCCGCTGGACGGCGCGCCGGAACAGGTCGATGCCGCGCCGCTGCTGGGCAGCGGGCATGGCAGTGGGGCTCCGGCCCCGGCCGCCGCCCCCCTTCCGGTGCAGGCCGAGGCCTCGTTCGCAAACCCGCCCGCGCCTGCCATGGCGGCTGCCGCGCCGGTCATCCGGCGTGCCGGTGCCGCGCGCAGCGAACGGCTGATCCTGGCCGTGGAGGACGACCCGACCTTCGCCGAGGCGCTGGTGGGGCTGACGGCCGAACTGGACTTCGATTGCGTGGTCGCCACCACGGCCGAGGAAGCGCTGAGCCTGGCCCGCGAGCTGCGCCCCAGTGGCGTGCTGCTGGACCTCGGCTTGCCGGACGTTTCCGGGCTGAGCGTGCTGGAGCGCCTGAAGCGCGACCCGCAGACCCGCCACATTCCCGTGCACGTGGTATCGGGCATGGAACGCAGCCAGGTGGCGCTGGAGCTGGGGGCGATCGGTTACGTGATCAAGCCGGCCACCCGCGAACGGTTGGTGGAGGCCATCCAGCAACTGGAGGCGACCAGCCAGCGCGACGTGCGCCGCCTGTTGATCGTGGAGGACGACAGCGAACTGCGCGCCAACCTGCAGTTGCTGCTGGGGCGCGAGCAGCTGGAGATCACCGCGGTGGGCACCATCGCCGAGGCGGTGCAACTGCTGGGCAGCGCCACCTTCGATTGCATGGTGACCGACCTGGCGCTGCCCGACGGCAGCGGCTATGACCTGTTGGAATACATGGCGCGCAGCGAAGAAGTCGGCTTCCCGCCGGTCATCGTGTATACCGGCCGTGCGCTGGGACGCGAGGAAGAGCAGCGCCTGCGCCGCTATTCAAAGAGCATCATCATCAAGGGCGCGCGTTCGCCCGAACGCCTGCTGGACGAAGTGACCCTGTTCCTGCACAGCGTGGAAGCCAGCCTGCCCACCGACCAGCAGCGCCTGCTGCGCGAGGCGCGGCGCCGTGATTCGGTGCTGGACGGGCGCACCGTGCTGCTGGCCGAGGACGACGTGCGCAACATCTTCGCGCTGTCCAGCGTGCTGGAACCGTTGGGCGTGAAGCTGGAGATCGCGCGCAACGGCCGCGAGGCGGTCGAACGCCTGGCCACCACCGAGGTGGACCTGGTGCTGATGGACATCATGATGCCGGAGATGGATGGCCTGGCGGCCATGCGCGAGATCCGCAGCCAGCGCCAGTTCAAGGACCTGCCGATCATCGCGTTGACCGCCAAGGCGATGCCGGACGACCGCGAACACTGCCTGCAGGCCGGCGCCAACGATTACATCGCCAAGCCCATCGACGTGGACAAGCTGGTGTCCCTGTGCCGGGTGTGGTGCTCGCGGCAATGAACGAGGCCGAGCTGTTCGACCTTGAACTGAAGGTGCTGGTGGAGGCGATCTACCAGCGTTACCACTACGACTTCCGCAACTATGCGGTGTCGTCGCTGCGCCGGCGCATGCGCCAGGCGATGCAGCGCTATGAGTGCGAGCGCCTGGCGGACCTGCAGCACCGCCTGCTGCACGAGCCGGACCTGTTTGCCCAGGCGATGCAGTTCTTCACCGTGCAGGTATCGGAGATGTTCCGCGACCCGGCGTATTTCGTGGCGCTGCGCGAGCATGCCATGCCGGTGCTGCGTACCTATCCGTCGATCAAGCTGTGGGTGGCCGGCTGCAGTACCGGCGAGGAAGTCTGGTCGCTGGCGATCCTGCTGCAGGAAGAGGGGCTGCTTGATCGCAGCATCATCTATGCCACCGACATCAATCCGGCCGCGCTGTCGGCGGCGGAGGCGGGCACCTATGGCATCGACCGCATCGCCCAGTTCAGCCGCAACTACCTGCAGGCACGCGGGCAGGGATCGTTGTCGGACTACTACACCGCCGACTACAACGGCGCGGTGTTCGACCGGCGGCTGCGGCGCAACGTGGTCTTCGCCGACCACAGCCTGGCCACCGACACGGTGTTTTCCGAAGTGCAGCTGGTGTCGTGCCGGAACGTGCTGATCTATTTCAACCGCCCGCTGCAGGACCGCGCCGTCGGCCTGTTCCGCGAGGCGCTGGTGCACCGGGGCTTCCTTGGCCTGGGTAGCAAGGAGTCGCTGCAGTTCGGCGAGCACGGCAACGCCTTTGAAGTGTGTTCGCGCGAACAGCGCCTGTACCGGAAGGCCGCATGATGGACGTGCCCGTGCCTCCACGGATAGTGGTGATCGGTGCCTCGGCCGGCGGCGTGTCGGCGCTGCAGCACGTGCTGCGTGCGTTGCCGGCAGGGTTGTCGATGCCGGTGCTGGTGGTGCTGCACCTGCCGCGCGACCGCCCCAGCCGCATTGCCGAGCTGCTGGATCCGGACTGCGCGCTGGTGGTGCGTGAAGCAGAAGACAAGCAGCCGCTGCAGCCCGGCACGGTGACCTTCGCCCCGCCGGACTACCACCTGCTGGTGGAAGACACCACGATGATCGCGCTGTCCATGGATGCCCCCGTGCTGTTCTCGCGGCCGGCGATCGATCCGCTGTTCGAGTCGGCCGCGGCGGTGTTCGGCGAGCAGGTGCTTGCGATCCTGTTGACGGGCGCCAGCAGCGACGGCAGCGAAGGCGTGGCCGCCGTGCGTGATGCGGGCGGGCAGGCCTGGCTGCAGTGCCCCGATGATGCCGAAGCATCGCTGATGCCGGCCTCGGCGCTGCAACGCGCCGGTGCCGATGCCGTGCTGGTGCTGTCCCGGATATGTGAACGTTTGAAGGAGCTGAAATGAATCTGCTTCCCCCTGTGGCGGGTGTTGGATCGGAGCCGGTCAGCGTGCTGATCGTCGATGACGTGCCGCAGAACCTGGTGGCGATGGAAGCGCTGTTGCGCCGCGATGGCCTGCGCATCCTCTGCGCATCCTCCGGCAACGAGGCGCTGGAACTGCTGCTGGAGCATGACGTCGCGCTGGCCCTGCTGGATGTGCAGATGCCGGAGATGGACGGCTTTACGCTGGCCGAGCTGATGCGCGGTTCGCAACGCAGCCGGCATGTGCCGATCATTTTCCTGACGGCATCGCCGCAGGACCCGGTGCGCTCGTTCAAGGGCTACGAAACCGGTGCGGTGGACTTCCTGTACAAGCCCATCGAGGCGCAGGTGATCCTCGGCAAGATGGGCGTCTTCATCGAACTGCACCAGCAGAAGCGCCTGCTCAAGGAGCGCAACGAAGCGCTGGAACGTGCGCTGACGCTCAACGAAACGATGGTGGCGGTGCTGACGCACGACCTGCGTACGCCGCTGTCGGCGATCCTGCTGTGCGCCGACAAGCTGGCGCTGGATATCCCGTCCGATGCCAGTGCGCAGCAGACGCTGCGCCACCTGGAGTCGAGCACGCTGCGGATGGCACGGATGGTGGAGCAGTTGCTGGACTTCTCCCGCATCCGCTCCGGTGGCCTGCGGCTGGAGCGGGTGCCCTGCAACGCCGCCACGGTGGTGGCCGCTGTGGTGCAGGAAGTCGAACAGGGCCATGCCGGTGCAACCATCGAGGTACGTGCCGAGGGAGACATGGACCTGCACGGTGACGTGGACCGTCTTGCCCAGGTGGCCTCCAACCTGATCGGCAACGCACTGGCGCATGGCGGCGGTGGCGTGGTGCAGGTGGAGGTGGATGGGCAGGAACCTGCCGAAGTGGCGTTGCGCGTGCGCAACCGCGGACAGATTGGCGAAAGCCTGTTGCCGCGCCTGTTCGAACCGTTCAAGGCCAGTTTCCATGCCAGCAAGGGCTTGGGCCTGGGCCTGTATATCGCCGACCAGTTCGTGCGTGCACATGGCGGCACGCTGCACGCGCGCAACGATGCACAGGACGTGGTGTTCGAGGCGCGGCTGCCACGCCGCGGCTGAACGGAACAACGCGAACCTGAAGTTTTCAGGTTCGCTGAGCGGCTATCGGCACGCGTGTGCTGCACCTGTTACCGTATGTGTTCGTCAGGTGAAGGAAGCATCATGCCGTTGAGAGCCATCGCTTATGTCAGCGAGGCATTGCCCGCCAGGCTGGCAGGCAGGTTGGACGAAATCGTGGACGATGCGGCCCGTTTCAACCGGCTTGCGGGCGTCACCGGCGTGCTGCTGCATGACGGCACGCGCTTCCTGCAGTATTTCGAAGGCCCGGCCGACGGCGTGGACTTGGTGTACGAGCGGATACTGCAATCCAGGAGCCATGGCGGGGTGATCGAACTGGCGCGCGGCGCCGTTGGCCACCGGCAATTTCCGTATTGGGCGATGCGTTGGCTACCCGTCGACGCCGAACGCGTGCGCCTGCTGTCCCAGGCCGACTGGTTGGGTTTCAGCCGGCACATGGACGCCGGCCGCGACGCGCCCAGCGCCATCGACCTGCTGGACGACGTAGTTCGCCCGCTGGTCGGCTAACGCCGGGCCAGCCTGGCGGACACCCCGCTATGCCCGACAAACGCATCGCCATGCCTCTGTAGCGCCGGGCCATGCCCGGCGAACACCCCGCCACGCGCGACGAACGCATCGCCACGCCTGACGAACGCATCGCCATGCCTCTGTAGCGCCGGGCCATGCCCGGCGAGCGCCCCGCGCGGCGTTTTTGATTCCCGCCGGGCATGGCCCGGCGCTACAGCGGCCATCTGCACCACGCAAACGGATAGTCACCCAGCGCGTTCGCCAACCCGGCACGGACCGGGTTGGCGGCGATTTCGTCATGCCCGGCGAACACCCCGCCATGCCCGACCACCGGCTCGTCATGGGCGACCGGCTCGCCACGCCCGACGAACGCCCCGCCATGCCTCTGCAGCGCCGGGCCATGCTTCTGTAGCGCCGGGCCATGCCCGGCGAGCGCTCCGCGCGGCGTTTTTGATTCCCGCCGGGCATGGCCCGGCGCTACCCAAGCGGCCATCTGCACCACGCAAACGGATAGTCACCCAGCGCGTTCGCCAGCCCGGCACGGACCGGATTGGCGGCGATATAGAGCGCATGCTCACGCAGCGACGCCTCGGATCGCACTGCCTGGTCGAAGTAGCTGGGCTGCCAAAGGCGCCCGGTCAGACCCGAAGCCTGGCCCAGCAGCCGGCTGCTGCGGGATTTGAAGCACAGCATGCAGCTCGCAAGGCTGCCTTTCCGCAATTGGAGCAGCCAATGCACATGATCTGGCATGACCACCCATGCAAATGAATGGCTGACTCCCGAACGCTCCAGGTAGCGCAACGACGCGATCACTATCTCGGCGTTGCCTGGGGTCTTGAAGATCGGCCTGCGGCCGTGGGTCACGGTAGTCAGGGCATAGACGCCACCCGGAAAGGAGCAACGACCACGCTGGAGATGGCGACTGGACATGGCAGCAGTGTCGTCGGCCCAGGGATGGGCGAGGATCAGCCAATCCCGCGTGCATGGTGATAAAGCCCCCCGGTCGCGCCGTCCGGGTTTTCCGTAACCCGGGTTTTCCGTAGCGCCGGGCCATGCCCGGCGAGCGCCCCGCGCGGCGCCTTTGATTTTCCGCCGGGCATCGCCCGGCGAGCACGCAGCGCGGCGCCCTTTGATTTTCGGCCGGGCCATGCCCGGCGAGCGCACAGCGCGGCGCCTTTGATTTTCCGCCGGGCATGGCCCGGCGCTACACTTCATGCATGAACGCACCGCGCTTCCACGTCCGCAGCTATGGTGATGCCTGGGGGGGCGACCGCCATGACTTCGCGCAATGGGTGTTGCCGCTAGAGGGTGAGCTGCAGTTCGAACTGGACGGCCATGCGGCGCGCCTGACCGCCCTGCAGGGCGTGTTCGTGGCGCCCGGCGAGGACCATGACCAGGTGGGACAAGGCCACAACCAGCACCTGATCATCGACTGCGACGCGCAGTGGTTCGATGACAATACGCTGGAACACCTGCGCGGGCAGCGTTGGCTGTCGTTGCCGTTGGCATTGCGCAATGCCCTGCAGCAACAACCCGACGGCACCGCGCTGTTGCCCATCCTGCTGCAGGCGTTCGCCCCGGATGGCAGCGGCGCGCGCCTGCAGGCACTGTGTGCACGCATGCAGGCCGCGCCCGGCGAGACCTGGACAGTCGAACGCATGGCACGCATCGCCGGCCTGAGCAGCAGCCACCTGCACGCGCGCTTCCTGCGCGAGTTCGGCATGCCGCCGCAGGCATGGCTGAGCGCGCTGCGGCTACGCTGGGCGCGCCACCTGCTGCGCACCACGTCGTTGCCGATCAGCCATATCGCGCAGGCCGCAGGCTATTCCGAACAAAGCGCGCTGACCCGCGCACTGCGCCGCGAAACCGGCCGCACGCCAACGACTTGGCGCCAGCGGCAATCGTAGTCCGGGTCAAGACGAAGGGCATGGCAACCGCCTAGACTTCGCGCCCTGTCTGTACGCATAGGTGCGTGATGAATCGTTCGATGGGCGTGGGGATCGGCAACGGCGTGCTGGCCGGCGCATTGTGGGGCGTGGTGTTCCTGGCCCCGGCGGTGTTGATCGCCTTCAATGCCGTGCAGCTGTCGGCAGGACGCTACCTGATCTATGGTGCCGTCGCGCTGGCATTGCTGTGGCCGCGCTGGAAGCGGCTGGCACCGCGCCTGGGCGCGGCCGAATGGCGGGGCCTGCTGTGGCTCAGCCTGGCCGGCAACCTGGTGTACTTCCTGTTGCTGGCGACGGCGGTGCAATGGGCCGGTGGCGCGGCGGCCTCGTTGATCGTTGGCCTGATTCCCGTGGTGGTGACGCTGGTCGGCGTACGCGATGCCGGCGCGGTGCCGTTGCGCCCATTGTTGCCCGCGCTGCTGCTGTGCCTGCTGGGCGTGGGGCTGGTGGGTTACGAATCGCTGGCCTCCGAACACGTTGCCACGCCATGGCGGCAGCGCGTGCTGGGGCTGCTGTGTGCGTTCGGGGCGTTGCTGTCCTGGGCGGCATATTCGGTGGGCAACAGCCGCTGGCTGGCGCGCCGCCCGGATCTGTCCGCGCATGACTGGTCGTTGCTGACCGGCGTAGTGACCGGGGCATTGGCGTTGCTGTTGGTGCCTACGGCGTTCCTGTTCAACGACAGCGCCCACAGTGGCGGGCAGTGGGGCCTGTTCTGGGGTATCAGTGGCGGTGTGGCGGTGCTCGCCTCGCTGCTCGGCAATGCGTGTTGGAACCGCGCCAGCCGGCTGCTGCCGTTGACCCTGACCGGGCAGATGATCGTGTTCGAGACCCTGTTTGCGCTGTTATATGGCTTCGGTTGGCAGCGCCGCTGGCCGACCCTGCTGGAAGCGCTGGCCATCGTCTGCCTGGTGGCGGGCGTATTGCTGTGCGCACATGCACATCGTGCGCCGGCGGCCATTGCCGAACACGCCGGATGATGCATGGCGGCGCCGTACGCGCCGGATGGTGGCCGGTGCCGTACGCGTCGGATGGTGCATGACCGGTGATGGACACGTCGGATGATGGCCGGTGGGGGGTAGCGCCGGGCCATGCCCGGCGAGCGCGCAGCGCGGCGTTTTTGGTTTCCCGCCGGGCATGGCCCGGCGCTACGGAAGGCAAACGTCAGGCATTACGGAGACCAAACGCCCGGGGTTGCGGCATGGTCGCTGATGCAACTATTCCCGTGATGTTTTTTTGCGATGCAGCACTTGACAGCGTCATGCGCGGCAGTGTTTTCTAACCGCATGGTCCTTGCCTCCTCCGCCTTCGCCACTGCCCACACCGCCCCAGCGGCGCATGCGGGCGCGCGGCCGATCGCAGGCGGCAACACGACCATTACCACCATTACCACCACCGTCACCACCCGCCGGGTGCGGTCCGTCGTCTTCGCGTAACTCACGAAAACCACGGCCCCGCACCGAACCAGGTGGCGGGGAAACCTTCCACTGACGCGATGCGGGGCCTCCCACCGAGGTCACCATGTCCATTGCCGCCGTTGTATCTCCCGCCGATCCTGCCTTGCCTGGCGCCGCCGTCGTGCCGCGCGTGGTGGTGCACAAGTTCGGTGGCACCTCCGTTGCCGATGCCGAGCGCTACCGCCACGTGGCCCGCCTGCTGCTGGCGCGTCCGGAGGCAGTGCAGGTCACCGTGGTATCGGCGATGAAGGGCGTCACCGATGCCCTGATCGAGCTGGCCAGGCTGGCCGCGGCCGGCTCCCCGCTGTGGCAGGAGGCATGGCATGGACTGCGCGCACGCCATCGCGGTGCCGCCGCCTCGCTGCTCGGCGAGCATGCCGGCGCCAGCGTGGAGTGGCTGGACGCGCGTTTCGAGGAACTGGCCGAATTGCTGGGTGCGCTGGCGGTCATCGGCGGATTGCCCGCCGAGGCGCTGGACCGCGTGCAGGGGCTGGGCGAGGTCTGTTCGGCGCACCTGCTGGGCCAGCATTTCATCGCCAGCGGGGTGGAGTGCGCGACCCTGGATGCACGCGATGTGCTGGTGGTGGAGCATGGCGAGCTGGGCGTCAACGTGGACTGGGAAGCCAGCGCGCGGGGGCTTGAAGCGTGGCGGCAGTTGAACCCGCAGGCGAGGGTGGTGGCCACCGGCTTCATCGCCCGCGACCGCCAGGGCCGTGTCACCACGCTTGGCCGCAACGGCAGCGATTATTCCGGGGCGATCTTCGCCGCGCTGTTCAACGCCGAAGAACTGCAGATATGGACCGACGTGGACGGGGTGTTGTCGGCCGACCCGCGGCTGGTGCCCGAGGCCGTGCAACTGGAAGCATTGAGTTACGACGAAGCCTGCGAGCTGGCGTATTTCGGTGCGAAGGTGGTGCATCCGCAGACGATGTCGCCGGCCATCCAGCGCGGCTTGCCGATCCTGATCCGCAACACGTTCCAGCCCGACCATCCCGGCACCCGCATCACCGCCGAGCGCTCCGTGCGCGGGCCGATCAAGGGCCTGACCCTGAGTGCGGAGCTGGCGGTACTGAACCTGGAAGGTACCGGCCTGATCGGCGTGCCGGGCACGGCCGAGCGGGTGTTCGCCGCGCTGCGCCAGGCGCAGGTATCGGTGGTGATGATCTCGCAGGGCTCGTCGGAGCATTCGATCTGCTGCGTGGTGCGTGGCAATGAAGCCGAGCGCGGTCGCGACGCATTGTTGCAGGCCTTCGCCCATGAGCTGGCGGTGGGCCAGGTGCAGCGCGTGCAGCTGACCGGCGGGGTGAGCGTGCTGGCCGCGGTGGGCGACGGCATGGCCGGCCAGCCCGGCGTGGCCGCGCGCCTGTTCGAGGCGCTGGGGCGCGCGCAGGTCAACATCCTGGCGATCGCGCAGGGTTCGTCGGAGCGCAACATCTCGGTGGCCATCGACAGTGCGGACGCCACCCGCGCGCTGCGCGCCGCCCATGCCGGTTTCTGGCTGTCGCCGCAGACCTTCGCGGTGGGCGTGATCGGGCCGGGAAACGTGGGTGCGGCGCTGCTGGACCAGTTGCAGGCCGCGCAACCGCACCTGCTGGGCAAGGCCAACATCGACCTGCGGCTGCGTGCGGTGGCCTCGCGCCGTGGCATGCACCTGGCGCCGCGTGCGGTGCAGGGCGACTGGCGCGATGCAGTACGCGCCGCTTCGGTGGACAGCGACCTGGACAGCTTCACCACGCACCTGCTGGCCGCGCACCTGCCGCATGCGGTGGTGATCGACTGCAGTGGCAGCGCCGAAGTGGCCGAGCGCTACGCCGGCTGGCTGGCGGCGGGTATCCACGTGGTGACCCCGAACAAACAGGCCGGCTCCGGGCCGCTGCCGCGTTACCAGCAGATACGTGCGGCAGCGGCAGCCAGCGGAGCGCGTTTCCGCTACGAGGCCACCGTGGGCGCGGGCCTGCCGGTGATCACCACGCTGCGCGACCTGGTCGACACCGGCGATGAGGTGCTGTCCATCGAAGGCATTTTCTCCGGCACGCTGGCGTGGCTGTTCAATCGCTTCGATGGCAGCCAGTCGTTCTCTTCGCTGGTGAAGCAGGCGCGCGGCATGGGCTATACCGAGCCGGATCCACGCGATGACCTGTCCGGTATCGACGTGGCCCGCAAGCTGGTCATCCTCGCCCGCGAGGCCGGCCATGCGCTTAGCCTGGAACAGGTGCAGGTGGAAAGCCTGGTGCCCGAAGCACTGCGTGCCGGCAGCGTGGATGCGTTCATGGCACGCCTTGGCGACAACGACGATGCCCTGCTGCAGCGCCTGCGGCAGGCGCAGGGGCGCGGTGCGGTGCTGCGCTATGTCGCCGCGCTGTCGCCGGGGCATGCCTCAGTGGGGTTGGTGGAAGTGCCGGCCGACCATGCCTTCGCGAACCTGAAACTGACCGACAACGTGGTGCAGTTCCGTACCCGGCGTTACTGCGACAACCCGCTGGTGGTGCAGGGGCCGGGTGCCGGTCCGGAGGTGACCGCGGCAGGCGTGTTCGCCGACCTGCTGCGCGTGGCCGCCGGAGAAGGAGCGCGGCTGTGATTGCACGTGCGTTTGCACCGGCGTCGGTGGGTAATGTCGGCGTGGGCTTCGATATCCTGGGCCATGCCATCGCCGGGATTGGCGATACGGTGGCGGTGCGGCGCATCGCCGAACGCGAGGTGCGCATCGAGGCGATCCGTGGCACCGACCTGCCGCTGCCGCGCGAGGCCGCGCTCAATACCGCCGGTGCCGCGTTGCTGGCGCTGTGCCAGGCGCTGGAATTGCCGTTCGGTTTCGCGCTGGAGATCGACAAGGGCATTCCGTTGGGATCGGGCATGGGCGGATCGGCGGCATCCTGCGTGGCCGCGCTTGTGGCGGCCAATGCGCTGCTGGATGCGCCGCTGGACCGGCACGCGCTGTATCCCTTCGCGCTGGAGGGCGAGATGGTGGCAAGTGGCGGCCGCCATGGCGACAACCTGGGGCCGATGCTGCTGGGTGGGCTGGTGCTGAGCACGGCCGACCGGCTGGTGCCGATTCCGGTGCCGGCCCGCTGGCACAGCCTGCTGGTGCACCCCGATGCGGTGCTGGAAACCCGCCGCGCGCGCGCCGCTTTGCAGGGCAGCTATGCGCTGGGCGATTTCGTGCCACAGAGCGCCAACCTTGCGCTGGTGCTGGCCGGCTGCTTCCAGGGCGATGCGTCGCTGGTGCGGGCCGGGTTGCGTGACGTGCTGGTGGAGCCGAGGCGTGCGCCATTGATTGCAGGCTTCGATGCGGCGCGTGATGCCGCGCTGGCGGCCGGGGCGATGGGGGCCAGCATTTCCGGCGCCGGCCCCAGCGTGTTTGCCTGGTTCGAGGACCAGGCCAGCGCGCAGGCTGCCGCCGCGCCGGTGCAGGCCGCGTTCGATGCGGCCGGCCTGGGCAGCCAGGCATGGGTGTCTTCGCTGGCAGCGCCGGCTGCGGTGCTGCTGTGACTTTCCTGTCTTCAAAGGATGTAGTGATGCACTTTGTTTCCACCCGTGGGCAGTCCGCACCGGTTTCCCTGAGCGCGGCCATCGCCGCAGGCCTGGCCCCCGATGGCGGACTGTATGTGCCCGAACGCCTGCCCGACGCACGCCAATGGTCGCCCACGCCCACCCTGGCGCAGACCGCCGCGCAGGTGCTGGCACCGTTCTTCGAAGGCGACGCGCTGGCCGAAGCGTTACCGGCGATCTGCCAGGAAGCCTTCGATTTCCCGGTGCCGTTGCGGCCCTTGGCGCGCCGTGGCGACCACGTGCTGGAGCTGTTCCATGGACCCACCGCGGCATTCAAGGACGTGGGTGCGCGCTTCCTTGCCGCGGCGCTGGCCCGCCTGCGTGCGGGACAGGCACGGCCACTGACCATCGTGGTGGCCACCTCCGGCGATACCGGCGCAGCCGTGGCGGCAGCCTTCCATGGCCAACCCGGCCTGCGCGTGGTGGTGCTGTATCCCGATGGCCGCGTCTCGCCGCGCCAGGCGCATCAGCTGGGCTGTTTCGGCGACAACGTGCAGGCGTTCCGCGTGGCCGGATCGTTCGATGACTGCCAAGCGATGGCCAAGCAGGCGCTGGGTGACGTTGCGCTGCAGGCTGAGGTTCCGCTGAGTTCGGCCAACAGCATCAGCCTGGGGCGGCTGCTGCCGCAGATGAGCTATTACGCGCATGCCGCGCTCCAGCACCAGCAGGCTGGAGGCAGCGCGCTCAACCTGGTCATTCCCACCGGCAACCTGGGCAATGCGATGGCGGCGATCCTGGCGCGCGCCATCGGCCTGCCGATCGGCCGCATCGCCTTGGCCACCAATGCCAACGATGTGCTGCCGCGCTATTTCGCCGGCGCGGATTACCAGCCAGCCCCCAGCGTGGCGACCACCGCCAACGCGATGGACGTGGGCGCGCCCAGCAATTTCGAGCGCCTGCGTTGGCTGTATGCCGGCGATGACGCCGCGCTGCGCGAAGCGTTCACGGCAAGCGCAGTGGACGACGTAGCGATCCGCGCGACCATCGCCAGCGCATTCGCGGGAAGCGGCGACGTGTTCTGCCCGCACACGGCCACGGCAGTGAAAGTGCTGGACGACCTGCGCGCGCAGGGCACCCGCGGCGACTGGGCGGTGGTGGCGACCGCGCACCCGGCCAAGTTCGAATCCGTGGTGGAGCCGCTGATCGACCAACCGCTGGACGTCCCGCCCGCGCTGGCCGCCCTGTTGCAGCGCCCAGCCCACGCCGAACCGCTGCCCGCGGATTACCCCGCACTGCGCGAGATATTGCGTCGGTGACCCCGGCGCGCGAAAAGCAGCGGGTCATGGACCCGCTCTACCGGGGGGGCGACAGCGCCGTTTCGGTAGTGACGGGCCATGCCCGTCACCGCGCCGCGCGCGAAAGGCAGCGGGTCATGGACCCGCTCTACCAGGGGGCGACAGCGCCGCTTCGGTAGTGACGGGCCATGCCCGTCACCGTCAATCCACCCCCCCGATCACCCCTCCGCCAACACCCTCAACCCCGGCTCATCCACGATCTCCACCACGTTCAAATGGGGCAGGGCGATCAACCCCTGCTGCCGCAACCGGGTGAATGTACGGCTGACCGTCTCCATCGTCAGGCCAAGATGGTCGGCGATATCACCACGCCCCATCGGCAGCATCACCCGCAATGCCTCGCCCCCCAGCCGCGCTTCGCGTTCGGCCAGGCGCAGCAGGAAATCGGCGACCTTTTCCATCGGCTGCAGGCGTGCCAGCGCCAATGCCGCATCCTGCGCCGTATCCAGCTCCTGGCAGGCCCGCTGCAGCAGCTTGCGTTCCAGGTGCGGGAAACGCTGGCGCAGCTCACGCATGTGCGGCAGCGATACCCGGCACACGCGGCTGTCGGCGATGGCTTCCACGTCGTGGCGGTGGTGGTCGCTGCCGCTCAGGCCCAGGTAATCGCCCGGCAGCACGAAACCATTGATCTGGCGGCGACCGTCGGACAAGGTCCGCACCAGCCGCAACGCGCCCTGGGTCAAGGTATATACATGTTGGCGCGGCTCGCCGCTGCGTGCCAGCGTGCTGCCCATGGCCACCTGCTGGGAGACGGTGACCGCTTCCAGGGCCAGCCCTTCGTCCGGTGACAGCGCCGAACATACGGCCAGGTGCCGCACCGAGCAGTGCATGCAATCCAGGGTCGCGCAGCCGGTGGCGGCAGCAGGGGGGGCATCGGCAGGGCCGGAATCAAACCGCGACATGGGGTGGGGGCGGGCGCAGCAGGAGAGGTGTCCATGATACGTCATGCCGCTGGAATGCCCTGGCGCGGGCGCACGGGTGGGCCGTACCGCTACACTATCGCCCCTTGCCCTTCCCCCGTTTTCTGCAGGAGCCCCCTCGTGATCAAGCCCCGAACCCCGCCCGGCATCATGGAACTGCTGCCGCGCGAGCAGATCGCGTTCCAGCGCATGCTGGACGTCATCCGCCGCAATTACGAGCGGTTCGGGTTCCTGCCGGTGGAAACCCCGGTGTTCGAGCTGTCCGACGTGCTGCTGACCAAATCCGGTGGCGAGACCGAGCGCCAGGTGTATTTCGTGCAGTCCACCGGTGCGCTGGCCAACGCCGCCGAAGCCGCCGACAAGGCGCTGCCGGAACTGGCGTTGCGCTTCGACCTGACCGTGCCGCTGGCACGTTACGTGGCCGAGCACGAACACGACCTGACGTTCCCTTTCCGCCGTTACCAGATGCAGCGCGTGTACCGTGGCGAGCGCGCCCAGCGCGGCCGCTTCCGCGAGTTCTACCAGTGCGACATCGATGTGATCGGCAAGGATGCGCTGAGCATCCGTTATGACGCCGAAGTGCTGGCGGTCATCCATGCCGTGTTCTCCGAGCTGCGCATCGGCGATTTCGCCGTGCAGCTGAACAACCGCAAGCTGATGCGCGGCTTCTTTGAAACCCTGGGCGTGGCCGAGGGCGAGCGGCAGCTGGCCGTGCTGCGCGAGGTGGACAAGCTGGACAAGCGCGGCGCCGACTACGTGCGCGACACGCTGGTGGGCGAGGGCTTCGATATTCCGGCCGCGCAGGTGGAACGGATCCTGGCCTTCGTGGCGGTGCGTTCGACCGGGCACGATGATGCGCTGGCGCAGCTGGCCGTGCTGGAAGCCGACGTGGCCGCGACGGAGACCCTGCGTACCGGCGTGGCCGAGCTGCGCGAGGTGCTGCAGCTGGTGAAGGCACTGGGCGTGCCCGAATCTGCGTACTGCCTGAATTTCTCCATCGCGCGTGGCCTGGATTACTACACCGGCACCGTGTACGAAACGATGCTGACCGACCACCCGCAGATCGGCTCGATCTGCTCCGGTGGCCGCTACGAAGACCTGGCCAGCCATTACAGCAAGTCGCGGCTTCCGGGCGTGGGCATTTCCATCGGCCTGACCCGGTTGTTCTGGCAGCTGCGCGAGGCTGGCCTGATCGAGGGCATCGAGGCCAGCAGCGTGCACGCGTTGGTGGCACTGATGGACGAGCAGGGCATGGCGCATTCGCTGGACATCGCACGCCGGTTGCGCGCCGGTGGCATCAACACCGAAGTGCAGATGGAAGCGAAGAAGATCGGCAAGCAGTTCCAGTACGCGGCGAAGGCAGGCATCCGCTTCGTGGTGCTGGCGGGCGAGGACGAACTGGCGCGCGGCGTGGTGGCGGTGAAGGACCTGCTGCGCGAACAGCAGTTCGAAGTAGCCCGCGACGAGCTGGCCACCACCCTGCAGGTGGAACTGGAGCAGGCCCGCGCGATGGCGTGATCTGACGCCCTGGCCCGGTAGCGCCGAGCCGTCCGCCTTTGTAGCGCCGAGCCATGCTCGGCGAGCGCAGCGGTCGCCAGATATTCCGCCGAGCATGGCTCGGCGCTACGCACATAGAGCGCAGGGGCCGCCAGGCATTCCGCCGAGCATGGCTCGGCGCTACGTACATAGGGCGCAGGGGCTGCCGGGCATCCGCCGAGCCGTCCGCCTTTGTAGCGCCGAGCCATGCTCGGCGAGCGCAGCGGCCGTCAGGCATTCCGCCGAGCATGGCTCGGCGCTACGCACGCATGTAGCACGTAGAACGCCCACCCATCCGGTGGGCGTTTTCGTTTCCCCGGTTTGACCTGGGTTGATGTTTGCGCTAATGTACTAACGCGCTATTACATTAATACCGATTGCGACCCCCATGAAAGCCCGTCCTGCCCCCGACCAGAAAGACACCCAGGCCGACCTGGCCGCATTGGCCAAGGCCTTTGCCGCCCTGCGCGACCCGGCCGAGGTCGGTGCGTTCCTGCGTGACCTGTGCACGCCGGCCGAGCTGGAAGCCATGGCCGACCGCTGGAAAGTGGTGCCATTGCTGCAGCAGGGCGTGCCGTACCGTGAAATCCACGAGCGCACCGGCGTCAGCGTGACCACCACCGGACGGGTGGCGCGCACGCTGGAACACGGTCATCGCGGCTATGCAGCGGCCATTGCCCGCACTGCAGCGCGTTGACCCACACGCATCGACCGAATTCCCAAGAGACTTTCCCCATGAGTGCAATCCAGGCAGCCCCGGCACGCGACCGGCTGCGTATCGCCATCCAGAAGAACGGGCGGTTGGCCGAGCCGGCCCGCGCCCTGCTCAGCGCCTGTGGCCTGAGCTGGCGCGAGAGCCGCGACAAGCTGTTCTGCTACGGCGAATCGCTGCCGGTGGACCTGCTGCTGGTGCGCGACGATGACATCCCGGGGCTGATCGCCGATGGCGTCTGCGACCTGGGCATCGTCGGCCGCAACGAACTGGACGAGCAGGGTGCCGCACGCGTGCAGGCAGGCCTGGCGCCGGCGTTCCATGCGCTGCGCGGGCTGGGCTTCGGCCAGTGCCGCCTGATGCTGGCGGTGCCCGACGAATGGGAGTGGCAGGGACCGGCGCAGCTGTCCGGTACCCGCATCGCCACCAGCTACCCGGCCATCCTGAAGGACTGGCTGGCCGCGCGCGCGATCGATGCGCAGGTGGTGGAACTGTCCGGTTCGGTGGAGATCGCCCCGCGCCTTGGCACTGCAGACCTCATCTGCGACCTGGTATCCAGCGGCGCCACGCTGCGTGCGAACCAGCTCAAGCCGGTGGAAACGCTGCTGGACAGCGAGGCGGTGCTGGCCGGTGCGGTGCGCAGCCCGGACGATGCGCGCGGCGCGCTGATGGCGATGCTGCTGCGCCGCCTGGATGGCGTGGTGCAGGTGCAGGACCGCAAGCTGCTGATGTTCCGCGCCGAGCAGGCCAACGTGCCCGCACTGGAGAAACTGCTGGCCGACGCCGAACCGCTGGTGCGGCTGCCGGCCGACGAGGGTGCGCTGCGGTTGCAGACGATGTGCCCGGGCCCGCTGACCTGGCAGCGGATGGAAGAGCTGGAGCGCGCCGGCGCCCAGCAGTTGATGGTCTTGAGCGTGGAGCGGTCGCTGGCATGAATCGTCTTACCTGGTCACAACTGGATGAACCGGCACGCAGCGAGGCGTTGCTGCGCCCGGTGCAGGCCGTCGCCGTACGGACGCGCGAAGCGGTGGCCACCCTGGTCGCGCAGGTGCGTGCGCAGGGCGATGCGGGCCTGCGCGAGATCACCGCGCGTTTCGACGGCGTGCAGCTGGACGATATCGAAGTGTCCGCCGCGGAATTCGAGGCAGCCGACAAAGCCGTCTCCGCCGAACTGCGCACGGCCATGGAAGAGGCGGCTGCACGCATCACGCGCTTCCACGAGGCGGGCATGAGCCAGGGCTACGCGGTGGAAACCGCGCCGGGCGTGCAGTGCGAACGGGTGATCCGCCCGATCGGCCGGGTGGGGCTGTATGTCCCGGCCGGCAGCGCGCCGTTGCCGTCCACTGCGTTGATGCTGGGTGTGCCGGCCGGGCTGGCCGGATGCCCTCAGGTGATCCTGTGCACTCCGCCACGTGCCGATGGCACGGCCGATCCCGCGGTGCTGGTGGCCGCGCGGCTGACTGGCGTGCAACGTGTCTTCAAGCTGGGCGGTGCACAGGCCATCGCGGCGATGGCATACGGCACGGCCAGCGTGCCGGCCTGCGACAAACTGTTCGGGCCGGGCAACAGCTTCGTCACCGAAGCCAAGCAGCAGGTGGCGCAGGACGGCGTGGCGGCCATCGACATGCCGGCCGGACCGTCGGAGGTGCTGGTCATCGCCGATGCCGGTGCCAACCCCACCTTCGTTGCCGCCGACCTGCTGTCGCAGGCCGAACATGGCCCGGATTCGCAGGTGCTGCTGCTGACCGATGACCCGGCGCTGTTGCAGGCGGTCGAGGCCGAAGTGGAGCGCCAGGTCGCGCTGTTGCCGCGGCAGGCCATCGCCCGCCAGGCGCTGTCGGCTTCGCGCCTGATCCTGGTCGGCCGGCTGCAGGAGGCGTTCGACATCAGCAACCGCTATGCGCCCGAGCACCTGATCCTGGCACTGCGCGAGCCGCGTGCCTGGCTGGGCCAGGTGCAGGCCGCCGGCTCGGTCTTCCTGGGCGATTACACCCCCGAGGCACTGGGCGACTACTGCAGCGGGACCAACCACGTGCTGCCCACCGCAGGTGCGGCGCGTGCATGGAGCGGTGTCAGCGTATCCAGTTTCCAGAACACGATCAGCGTGCAGAGTGCCAGCGCCGAAGGCATCGCCGGCATCGGCGGCTGTGCGCGCGTGCTTGCCAGCGCCGAAGGCCTGGATGCGCACGAGCGCGCCGTGGCCGTGCGCATGGAGGCGGTGGCATGAACGACGCCAAGGTGCAGGACGTGCTGGAACTGCTGCGCCCGGACCTGCAGTCCTTCGCCGGCTACAGCTCCGCACGCAGCAGCGCGCAGCAGGGCGAGGTGTGGTTGAACGCGAATGAATCGGCATGGCCGAATCCGGCTGATGCGCGCGGCAGCAGCCGCCGCTATCCGGATCCGCAGCCGGCGGCGCTGGTGCAGGCGCTGGCCGCGCTGTACGGGGTATCGCCGGCGCAGGTGCTGGTTGGCCGCGGCAGCGACGAGGCCATCGACCTGCTGGTGCGCGCGTTCTGCCGGCCCGGCCAGGATGCGGTGCTGGCCACTCCGCCGGTGTTCGGCATGTATGCGGTGTGCGCGCGGCTGCAGGGTGCGCCGTTGCTGGAAGTGCCGCTGGTGGATGGCCCGAATGGGCTGCAGGCCGACATCGATGCGGTGATCGCCACCGCACGCGGGCAGGGCGCACGGCTGGTGTTCCTGTGCTCGCCGTCCAACCCGGCCGGCAGCGAAATCGCAACCAGCGACATCGTGCGTGCCGCACGGGCATTGGCCGGGCAGGCGCTGGTGGTGGTGGACGAGGCCTACATCGAATACAGCACGCAGGCGTCGGCCACCGCGCTGCTGGCCGACCATCCGAACCTGGCCGTGCTGCGCACGCTGTCCAAGGCGCATGCGCTGGCCGCCGCGCGCATCGGCAGCCTGCTGGCCGCGCCGCAGGTCATCGCTGCGCTGCGTCGTTGCCAGGCGCCGTATCCGGTGCCGCAGCCCTGCGCCGAACTGGCCCTGGCCGCATTGCAGCCGGCCGTGCTGGAACAGACCCGCGCGCGGATCGCCGAGGTGGCGGTTGAACGCGAGCGACTGGCCGCACGGCTGCCGGACCTGCCAGGCGTGCGCCGTGTCTACCCGTCTGCGGGCAACTACCTGCTGGTACGTTTCGAGGATGCCCAAGCAGCATTCGATGCGCTGCTGGCGGCCGGGGTGGTGGTGCGCGACCAGCGCGCCGCGCCGCAGCTTGGCGACGCGCTGCGCATCAGCATCGGCAGCCCCACGGAAAACCAACGCGTGCTTGCCGCGCTTTCGGCCCGGAGGGCCGCCGCATGACCCCCATTCTTTTCATCGACCGCGATGGCACCCTGATCGAGGAGCCGGCCGACCACCAGATCGATGCGTACGAGAAACTGCGCTTCGTGCCGGAGGTGATTCCGGCCCTGATCAAGCTGCGCGACGCGGGCTGGCAGTTCGTGATCGTCAGCAACCAGGACGGGCTGGGCAGCGACGCCTACCCGCAGGCCGTCTTCGATGCGCCGCACGCGCTGATGATGCACGTCTTCGAAAGCCAGGGCATCGTGTTCCGTGACGTGCTGGTCGACCGCAGCTGGCCGCATGAAAACCTGCCGACGCGCAAGCCCGGCATCGGCCTGGTGACGGCCTACCTGCAGGACCGCAGCATCGACTGGGCGCGTTCGGCGATGGTGGGCGACCGCGCTACCGACATCCAGTTCGCCGACAACCTCAATATCCGCGGCTTCCAGCTGCGCACCGAGGAGTTCGGCGGTGACTGGGACTGGCCGGCCATCGCCCACGCGCTGGCCGATGCACCGCGCACGGCGGTGGTCCAGCGCAATACCAGGGAAACGCGCATCCGCGTCGAGCTGGACCTGGACGCGGCAGCCGAGCCACGGATCCACACCGGGCTGCCCTTCTTCGACCACATGCTGGAGCAGATCGGCAAGCACGGCGGCATCTCGGTACGCATCCATGCCGAAGGCGACCTGCATATCGACGAACACCACACCATCGAAGACACCGGCCTGGCGCTGGGGCAGGCGCTGCGCGAAGCACTGGGCGACAAGCGTGGCATCGGCCGCTATGGCTTCACCCTGCCGATGGACGAAAGCCTGGCCAGTGCCGCGCTGGATTTCAGCGGCCGGCCGTATTTCGTGTTCGACGGCGAGTTCAAGCGCGAGCGCGTCGGCGACCTGCCGACCGAACTGGTGCCGCATTTCTTCCGTTCGCTGTGTGATGCCGCAGGCCTGAACCTCAACCTGCAGGTGCGCGGCGACAACGACCACCACAAGGTGGAAGCCTGCTTCAAGGCACTGGCCCGTGCGCTGCGTACTGCGGTTGCGCGGCAGGGCAACGAGCTGCCCAGCACCAAGGGGGCGCTGTGACCGACGTCGCCCTGATCGATGCCGGTGGTGCCAACCTGGGCTCGGTGCGTTTTGCGCTGGAGCGTTTGGGTGCGCAGGTAAGGCTGGTGCGCGATGCGGCCGGACTGGACGGTGCGACGCGGGTGATCCTGCCCGGCGTCGGCGCGGCGGTCCCGGCCATGCAGCGCCTGCACGCACAGGGGCTGTTCGAGCCACTGCGCCAGTTGCAGGTACCGTTGCTGGGCATCTGCCTGGGCATGCAGTTGTTGTTCGAACGTTCCGAAGAGGGCGGGGTGGAAGCGCTGGGCCTGGTACCCGGCACGGTGCGCAAGCTGGTGCCGGCCACCGGTATCCGGGTACCGCACATGGGCTGGAACCGGCTGTTGCCGTTGCATCCCTCGCCGCTGCTGAGGGGGCTGCCCGAGCGCGCCAGTGCGTACTTCGTGCACAGCTATGCCGCGCCATTGAATGCCCACACGGTGGCGGCCTGCGACCATGGCGGCCTGTTCAGTGCAGTGGTCGAACACGGCCGCTACTTCGGCGCCCAGTTCCATCCCGAGCGCTCCGGTGATACCGGTGCGTTGCTGTTGCGCAACTTCCTGCAGGACACCGCCGCATGAGTTTCATCGTCTATCCCGCCCTAGACATCCGCGAGGGCCGCGTGGTGCGCCTGCGCCAGGGCGACTATGCCCAGGAAACCCGCTACGGCGATGATCCGCTGCCGCGCGCGCAGGCGTTTGCCGCGCAGGGTGCACGCTGGATGCACCTGGTCGACCTGGATGCGGCGCGGGCGGGCGGCTACACGCTGGCCCCGTTGCTGGCGCAGATCCGCGCGCAGGCCGGGTTGCAGGTGCAGACCGGCGGTGGGGTGCGCGGCCGCGATGACGTGGCGCGCATCCTTGATGCCGGCGCCAGCCGGGTGGTGGTCGGTTCGCTGGCGGTGCGCGAGCCCGGGGCGGTGATCGGCTGGCTGGCCGAGTTCGGTGCCGAACGCATCACCATCGCGCTGGACGCACGCCAGGACGAGGCGGGCCAGTGGCAGTTGCCCATCCACGGTTGGACCGAGGACGCAGGCGTCACCTTGGACGTGCTGGCGCAACGCTATGCGGCGGCCGGCATGCGCCACCTGCTGTGTACCGACATCGCCCGCGACGGCATGCTGGCCGGCCCCAACCTGGCGCTCTATCGCCACCTGGCCGCGTTGCTGCCCGGCGTGGCGATCCAGGCATCCGGCGGCATCCGCGACGTTGCCGACGTTGCCGCCGCCCGGGCTGCCGGCTGCAGCGGCGCGGTGCTGGGCAAGGCACTGCTGGAGCAGCGCATGGACCTGGCCGGAGCACTGGCATGCTGAGCCGCCGCATCATTCCCTGCCTGGACGTGCGCGATGGGCGCGTGGTCAAGGGCGTTCGCTTCCGCGACCACGTGGACATGGGCGACATCGCCGAGCTGGCGCTGCGCTACCGTGAACAGGGCGCGGACGAGCTGGTGTTCTATGACATCGGCGCCAGCCCGGACGGGCGCAGCGTGGACGTGGGCTGGATCGAACGCATCGCGCGGCTGATCGACATCCCGTTCTGCGTGGCCGGCGGCATCAGCGACGTGGAGACCGCGCGGCGGGTGCTGCATGCCGGCGCGGACAAGATTTCGATCAACTCCCCGGCATTGGGCCGGCCGGAGCTGATTACCGAACTGGCCGATGCGTTCGGCGTGCAGTGCGTGGTGGTCGGCATCGATTCGGTGCGCGAGGCCGACGGCCAATGGCGCGTGCGCCGTTTCACCGGCGACCCGGCCAAGACCCAGGCGGTGGCACGGCGCACGCTGGACTGGGTGTGCGAGGTACAGCGCCGCGGTGCCGGTGAGATCGTGCTCAACTGCATGGACAGCGATGGCGTGCGCCGTGGCTATGACGTGGAGCAGTTGCGGCATGCACGGGCCGCCTGCCAGGTGCCGCTGATTGCCTCTGGCGGTGCCGGCAGCCCTGAACACTTCGCGCAGGTCTTCGACCAGGCTGACGTGGACGGTGCGCTGGCGGCCAGCGTGTTCCACAGCGGGACCATCGCCATCCCGGAATTGAAGCGCTACCTGCGCGAACAACAGATCGAGGTGCGGGATGTCTATTGAAGTGCTGCCCAGCCAGGCAGCGTTGGATACGCTGGACTGGACCAAGGGGGATGGCCTGCTGCCGGCCGTGGTGCAGGACGTGGACAGCCTGCAGGTGCTGATGCTGGGCTACGTCAATGCCGCCTCGCTGCAGGCGACGCTGGAGACCGGCCACATGACCTTCTTCAGCCGTGGCAGGCAGCGGCTGTGGACCAAGGGCGAACAGTCGGGCAACGTGCTGGCGGTGCAGTCGATCGCCGTGGATTGCGATGCCGACACGCTGCTGGTGCGGGCGCGCCCGGCGGGACCGACCTGCCACACCGGCGCGGAAAGCTGCTTTCCGCAGGCCGCGAAGGATTTCATCGGCCAACTGGACCAACTGGTGGCCACGCGCGAGGCGCAGCGTCCAGCAGGCAGCTACACCACCTCGTTGTTCGAAGGCGGCATCCGCCGCATCGCGCAGAAGGTGGGCGAGGAGGGCGTGGAAACCGCGCTTGCGGCCGTTGCACAGGGCGACGAGGAACTGCTGGGCGAAGCATCGGACCTGGTGTTCCACCTGCTGGTGCTGCTGCGCGCGCGCGGGTTGTCGCTGCAGGACGTGCGCACGCTGCTGGAATCGCGGCACCGGTGATGTGCCGCGGGAACGGTAGCGCCGGGCCATGCCTGATGTGGAGTAGCGCCGGGCCATGCCCGATGTGGAGTAGCGCCGGGCCATGCCCGATGTGAAGTAGCGCCGGGCCATGCCCGGCGAGCGCAGCGGCAGAATTGAAATCCGCCAAGCACGGCTCGGCGCTACACTATCGCGACTTTTCCCGGGGAACCGTGTCGATGAAATTGCCTGCCGCCTGGCTGTGTTGCCTGATGCTGACCAGCGTGCCTGCATGGGCCGCGCCGGTGACGATCAGCGGCAAGGTCTACCAGGAGCGCGATCGCAAGCCCGGCCGCGGCCCCACCGATCCCGGAATGGGCGGCGTGCAGGTGTCCAACGGCCGCACGATCACCCGTACCAGCGCCGATGGCAGCTATCGGCTGCAGGTGGAGGAGGGCGACACGGTGTTCGTGATCAAGCCGGAGGGCTTCCAGATTCCCGCCGCCGCCGATGGATTGCCGGCCTTCTGGCGCCATTACGTTCCGCAAGGGTCGCCCGCGCTCAGGTATGCCGGCATCGCGCCGACCACCACGCCGGCCAACGCCTATGATTTCGCGCTGGCACCGGAACGCCGCGACAACCGCCGCGGTTTCCAGATGCTGCTGTTCACCGATCCGCAGACCGCGACACTGGGCGATATCGGCTATTACGACACGTCCATCGTGCGGCCGCTGGTGGGCAGGACCAAGGCACGGCTGGGCGTCACGCTGGGCGATATCGTCAACGATGACCTGGCGCTGTATCCGGCGATCAACAAGGTCACCACCCAACTGGGCGTGCCCTGGTTCCATGTGCCGGGCAACCATGACCTGGATTTCGACGCGGCCAGCGATGCCCATTCGCTGGACAGCTGGCGCGCGGTCTACGGGCCGGATACCTATGCGGTGGAAGAGGGGGGTGCCAGCTTCCTGTTCCTCGATGACGTGGTGTACGAGCCGACCGCCATGCCCAGGTACATCGGTGGCCTGCGCGAGGACCAGTTCGCCTTCATCGAGCAGTACCTGAAGGGCCTGCGCCGTGATCGCCTGCTGGTGCTCGGCATGCATATCCCGCTGTTCGATGCGGCGCCGGGACGCGAGACCTTCCGCCGTGCCGACCGCGAACGGCTGTTCGCCCTGCTCAAGGATTTCCGCAACGTGCTGGTGCTGAGCGGCCACAGCCATGCCCAGCAGCATTACTACCATGCGGCGGCAGACGGCTGGCACGGTGACCAGCCGCTGCACGAATACAACGTGGGCGCCAACTGTGGCGCGTTCTGGTCCGGGGTGAAGGATGGCCGCGGCGTGCCGGACAGTACAATGAGCGATGGTACGCCGAAGGGCTATGCGCTGCTGGACGTGGCGGGCAACGGTACCTACCGCCTTCAGTACCGCGTGGCCGGCGCGCCGGAAAGCGAGCAGATCGGCCTGCATGCCCCGAAGGTGCTGCGCCAGGGCGCGTACCCGGCATGGGGCGTGTTCGCCAATGTCTACATGGGCGAGGACGCGACCCGCGTGGAGTACCGCGTCGACGGCGCGGCCTGGCAGCCGATGAAGCAGGTGCGGCAGGCGGACCCGCGGCTGCTGGTGGAGAATGTCGCAGACGATATCGCCACCGAACTGCGTGGCTATGACCGTTCGCCGGAAGCCACCGCGTCGCCGCACCTGTGGCGTGGTGCATTGCCGACCGACCTGGCCACGGGCGAGCACAAGGTGGAAGTGCGTGCGACCCAGCCGGACGGCGCGGTGTTCAACGCCAGCACGCGTTACACCCTGCAGGCCGCACAGCCCAGGTAACGACGGTCCCCGGTAGTGACGGGCCATGCCCGTCACCACGCAGCATCAGCCTTGGTAGTGACGGGCCATGCCCGTCACCCGCGCGCAGCGCGCAACAGCAGCGGGGCATGGCCCCGCTCTACCATGCCCACCGATCCCGGTAGTGACGGGCCATGCCCGTCACCCGCGCGCAGCGCGCAACAGCAGCGGGGCATGGCCCCGCTCTACCACGCCCCCCGAACCCGGTAGTGACGGGCCATGCCCGTCACCCGCGCGCAGCGCGCAACAGCGGCGGGGCATGGCCCCGCTCTACCATGCCCACCGAACCCGGTAGTGACGGGCCATGCCCGTCACCCACGCACGGCGCGCAACAGCAGCGGGGCATGGCCCCGCTCTACCGTGCCCACCGAACCCGGTAGTGACGGGCCATGCCCGTCACCCGCGCACAGCGCGCAACAACAGCGGGGCATGGCCCCGCTCTACCGTCAGAACTTGTAGTTCAGGCCGAAGTACAGCTGCCGGCCGCTGTAGATGTTGGACAGCAGCCGGGCCTTGGTGTCGCCGCCCAGGTGGATGCGCTGCTCGGACTTGGTGGCATTGAGCACCGAGGCGGTCAGCGTCAGGGACTCGGTCAGGTTGTACGCGGCGTTGAGGTCCAGCTGGTCGTAGGGCTCGGTGTACTGGGTCATGCCGTTGTTCAGCCCGCCCACCACTTCACCGCGACGGTTGTACGAGGCGCGCGCCAGAAACTTTTCGTTCTCGTAGAACACGGTCACGTTGGCCTGGTTCTTCGCGCTGCCGACCAGCGGCGAGGCGCCGATGTTTTCGCCATTGAGCACGATCGAAGCCAGGTTGGTGTCGTTGTAGGTGTAGTTGGCCTGCAGGCCCAGCCCGAAATCGAACGTGTACTGGCCGTAGACTTCCACGCCCTGCGACACGCCGTCACGGCCATTGGCCTGGGTGGAGTAGTTCTGCACCGTCACGGTTTCGCCGCCGACGGTCATCTGCTGGTCGGCCACCACCGGTACGGTGAAGTTGTCCACGTCCTTGCGGAACAGGGCCACGCCGGCCACTGCGCCCGGCTGGAAGTAATACTCCAGGCCGAGGTCGTACTGCAGCGCTTCGAACGGCTCAAGTTCCTTGTTGCTGCCCGATCCGTACCAGCCCGGGGTGGTGGTGCCACCGGCCACGCGGCGGTCGTTGCTGTATTCCTCGCTGATGTAGTCCAGGCCGCCCGGGTAGGCGATGCTGGTGTAGCCCGGACGTGCGATCACCTTCGATGCCGCGCCACGCAGGACCAGCTTGTCGGTGATGTCCCAGGCGATGTTGAAGCTGGGCAGTACGTCGGTGTAGGTCTTGTCCAGCGAGGACTGCGTGTAGGTCTTCTCGCGCACGTCCTGGCGCACGAAGCCGGATTCGCAGACCGTGCCGGCCGGCGGTGCCCCGGGCGGACAGGCCAGCGGATTGCCGTCCGGGCCATCGACGAAGTAGTCCATGAAGCGCTCGACCGAATCGCTGGAGGACGCGTGCTGCTTGGTCTGTACCAGGCGCACGCCCAGGTTGCCGCGCACCCGTTCGGTGCGGAAGTTGGCCTGGAAGTAGGTCGAGTAGATCTTTTCGTTGACGTCGTAGACGAAGTCCGGCTCGATGCGCTTCTGCATGCCGCCATAGCGATCGTTGAGGTAGGCCAGGTAGGCGGGGTAGTTGATGCCGGGCAGCACGTTGGCGTTGAAACCGCCGGCGATGTTGTCGATCGGGTTGGACAGGAAGAAGCCCGGCTGGGCCACGCTCTTTTCCGGGTCGGCGCAGTTGCCGGCCTGGTAGCGCGCCTCGTAGTCGTTCGGGTCAGCACCCTGGCAGGCCCAGTAGGTGTTGCCGGTATTGCGGTGGACCTTGCCGTCGCGGTACTTCACGCCGAACTGGAACGAGTCGATGAAGCCGCTTTCGAACAGGCGGGTGAAGTCGGCCTGGAAGTAGTTCTGTTCGATGCTGGTTTCGGTCCACGACGAGTCGGTGGAGCCGGTATCGATCTCGGCGATGCCGGCCATCAACTGGTCCTGCAGGTCCGGCGAGAAGGTGGCCGACGGCGTGCCGGTCAGGTCCCACGCGCTGTAGTTGTTGCCGGCCTGCCACACGCCATCCACCTGCCGGCGTGGCTTGGCCGACATGCGGAAGTTGATCGACGGGCCGCCTTCGGACCAGGTGCGGCCGCCCTTGAAGGTGACCTTGGACAGCGGGCTGATTTCCCAGTCCACGGTCAGGTCGCCGGTCTGCGACAGGGCCTTTTCGCGGCTGTAGGCGCCGCTCAGCTGCGGGGTGGGGATGGTGCAGTCATCCGGTCCCCAGCCGCCCGGGGGCAGGCCAGCGGCGGCGGCCTGGTCTTCGCTGCAGTAATAGGCCTTGCCGGCCAGTTTTTCATACTGTGCGCCGGTGACGATGCTGCCGCTGGAATCGAAGTCCATGCCGTTGACAAGGCGGCCACCGGCCCAGTTGCCATCGCCGTTGTAGCGGGCGATGTTCCATTCCGGGATCTTGGCCTGGTTGAGGGTGTAGTCGCCCTGCAGTTCGAAGCGGAAGTAGTTGGCGGTGATGGTGACGTTGTCGACCGGCTTGAACTGGAAGGTCAACTGGCCGCCGGTGCGCTCGCGCTCCTCTTCGCGCACGCCGAAGTTCACCGACGTGGGCATGAAGAATTCGCTGTAGTTGTCGCCGGTCTGGTTGTTGAAGCCGGATTCGCCCCACCAGTAGTGGATGCCGTCCTGCCCCAGCGTGTTGCCGTAGGCATCCACCGCCTGGGTGCCGGCGCCATACCACTGGTAGTCGTCGACGGTGACTTCCATGCTGCGGTTGGTGCGCTTCTGCTTGGTCGCGCCGATCAGCACGCCGAAGCGTTCGTCCTTGCTGTGCCAGGCATACATCGCCGACATCTGCGGGTCCACGCCATCGCTGGTGTCGGAGGACACGCCTTCGATGTTGACGAAGCCGGAGTTGGCTTCCATGTCCAGCGGACGCCGGGTGTGCAGGATCACCGTGCCGCCGATGCCGCCCTCGTCGATCCGCGCTTCGGGCGACTTGAACAGCTCCGCGCTCTCCAGCATGTTCGATGGCAGCAGGGTGTAATTGAACGAACGCGTGGCTTCGTCGTTGCTTTCCGAAGTGGCGATGTAGTTGCCATTCAACTGGGTCAGGGTGAGGTCGGCATCGAGGCCGCGCACGCTGACATTCTTGCCTTCGCCGCCGTCGCGGGTGATCACCACGCCGGGCACGCGCTGCAGCGCATCGGCGACGTTCTTGTCGGGGAACTTGCCGACGTCTTCGGCGGTGATGACTTCCACCACGGCATTGGCATCGCGCTTCTGCTGCAGGCTCTTTTCGATGGCGTAGCGGTAGCCGGTGACGTTGACGCTGTCCAGCGTGGTGGCACTGGGCGAGGCGGGCGTGGACGCATCGGGGGTGGTGGCGGTGGTGGGCGGGGTGGCGTCCTGTGCGAAGACGCTGGCCGGCGCCACGCTGGTCGCCAGGGCAAACGCGATGGCCGCCGACAAGGTATGGCGCCCGTGCTTGTATGACATGTAGTTCATTCTCTCCCTCTCCTGGATCGAACTGTTGGCTGATGCGGAATACTTGAATCGATCTAATGGATGAAGCCGACAACTCCAGCGTGGGGCAGGGGGACAGAGCGCCTGGTGGCTACACCGTCTGGCTCCGAACCCGGCAATCGTGACCGTTTGAAGTTGGATCGATCTAAACGATTGGCGCGCATTTTTTAGCACGCCCGGGCGCAACTGGCATGCTGCTCCGCAATATGAAGGGTTTGTGAATGGCGCTGCCTCGACCGGCATCGCCATGTTGCGGCGCAGAATGCATCGGCCTGAACGTTCATGTTTACTTCAATCGATCTAAATCAGCTGAAACAGCGATTTGGGGTCGCATGGCGCGTTGCTGCCGTGGGACGCCCGCGCGCTGGTTGCCGCTGCCTCACCGCCCGCCAAGGAGCCTGCGAACGTGACCTTTCGACGCTGTTCATCCCTGCGCGCCACCACGCCGCTGGCCAGGCTGGCCTGCCTGTTCGCGCTGGCCGTGGTGCCCGTCCTGCATGCCGCGCCGGCCACGCTGGAGCGCGAGGTCAATACGTTCATCGGCAGCAAGGATGACGGCAACACGTTCCCGGGTGCCTCCGCCCCGTTCGGCCTGGTGCAGGTGAGCCCCATCGGCAGCCATTACGCCGGCTGGCGCTACGACGATGAGAAGATCCGCGGCTTCGGCCATTCGTTCCTGTCCGGCGCGGGCTGCTGGGAGCAGGGCGGGCAGGTGTCGGTGCTGCCGGTGACGGGGACCATCGGGCCGGGCGGGGATTTCGACACCGCCAGTTCGAAGGCGTTCGACCACAAGGTCTATGCATCGGCCTATACCCACGATGGCGAGATCGGCCAGGCCGGTTACTACCGCGTGCGCCTGACCGGCTACGGCGGCATCGATGCCGAGGCCACCGCGCGTACCCGCGCCGCCGCCGAACGCTATACCTTCGCGGCCGGGCAGCAGGAAGGGCACGTGCTGGTCAATGTCGGTCAGGCCAACGAACGCCATTCGGTGATCGGCAGCGTGGTGGACGTGGTGGGCGACCGTGCCGTGGAAGGCAAGCTGGTCACCAAGAGTTTCTGTGGTGGCCACCAGTACACCAGCTGGTTCCGCATCGAGTTCGACCGCCCGTTCAAGGCATTCGGTACCTGGGGCGAAGAACGTGGCCTGCCTGGCGCGCGCCACAGCATGGAGGGCGAAACCAAGCCCAACGGGGCCTGGTTGAGTTTCGACCTGGCCGATGGCCGCGCCGTGACCGCCACCAGTGCGATCTCGCACGTGGATGCCGAAGGTGCGCGCAACAACCTGCGCAGCGAGGGCATGCAGGGCGACAAGCTGCTTGGCTTCGACCGCATGCGCGGCCTGGCCCAGGACGCCTGGCGCGAGGAACTGTCCACGGTGAAGCTGCAGGGTGGCAGCAAGGATGATCGCACCGTGCTGTATACCGCGCTGTACCACGCGCTGCTGCAGCCGCTGACCGGCAGCGATGCCGATGGCCGCTACCGCGGTTACGACGATGCGATCCACCGCGCCGACGGCTGGACCTACTACGAGTATTTCTCGCTGTGGGATACCTACCGCGCGCAGAACCAGTGGCTGGCGCTGACCCGTCCGCAGGTGGCGCGCGATATCGGCCGCACCCTGCTGGCTATCGATGCGCAGGGTGGCTGGTTGCCGCGCTGGGGCTATGCCAACTTCGAGACCAACATCATGACCGGCGATCCGGTAACGCCGTTCATGGCCGACCTGTGGCGCTTCGGTGCGCTGCAGGGACGCGAGGGCGAGGCGTGGTCGGCGTTGCGCCGCAATGCCTTCGACGTGCCGCCGCTCAACTCGCGGGCTGCCGGCCGTTCGGGCAACCCCACCTACCTGGACAAGGGCTACGTGGTGTACGACCGCGCGTTCCCATCGAAGGGCATGGACGTGGACCCGCACCATGGCGGTTCGGCGACACTGGAATACGCGCTGGCCGACTGCGCGCTGGCACAGATGGCCGATGGCCTGGGCCACGCCGATGACGCGGCGGTGCTGCGCCAGCGCGGCCGCAACTGGCGCAACGTGTGGGACGCTTCGGTGCGCGATGCGGAGACCGGGTTCACCGGCTTCCCGCGTCCACGCACCGAGGGCGAGCAGTGGTATACCCCGTCCGACGGCCATTACAGCCCGCGCTCGCACCATGGTTTCCACGAAGGCACCGCCTGGCAGTACCAGTGGCTGGTGCAGCAGGACGTGCCCGGGCTGGTGGAAGCGATGCATGGCCGCGAGCAGGCCGGCAAGCGCCTGGATACGTTCTTCGCGATGGATGCGCTGCTGGCCGATCCGCTGCAGGCCGCGCGCCGCGAATGGGTGGTCGGGCCGTACAGCTATTACAACCAGTACCGCTACAACCCGAACAACGAGCCGGACCTGCATGCGCCGTGGATGTATACGCTGATCGGCCAGCCGTGGAAGACCGCCGCGGTGGTGCGGGCCGCGCAGCAGTTGTTCACCAATGCGCCCAATGGCGTTACCGGCAACGACGACCTGGGCACGATGTCGGCCTGGTACCTGTTCAGTGCGCTGGGCCTGTACCCGGCGGTGCCGGGCAGCGGCCAGTTCCTGCTGCACGCGCCGCGCTTCGCCAAGGTGGATGTCGCATTGGGCAATGGCCGGCAGCTGACGCTGCGTGCGCCGGGCGCCGATGGCCGCACCCTGCAGTACGTGCAGGACGTGCGCGTGGATGGGAAGGCGCAGGCCGCGGTATGGCTGGACTGGGAGACGTTGCGCGATGGCGCCAGCATCCAGTGGACGCTGGGTTCGCAGGCGCCGGAACAGGGCTGGGGCACCGCCACGCAGGACCTGCCGGTGTCGTTCTGCGCCGCCCCGGGCAGCGTGCTGCAATGATCCATTGCCGGATATGCGCGACGGTTGCCAGTGGCACGGCGGGCTGCGCCCGTTATGATTCAGGCACTTCCCCCAGCGCAGGGTACATCCCAGCATGAATGACGCCACCAGCACGAAGCCGCCGCGCAAGGGGGGAGACCGCGCGGTCACGGTGACCGACATCGCCAATGCGATCGGCGTATCGCGGGCGACCGTGTCGCTGGTGCTGCGCGGCAGCCCGCTGGTGAACGTCGATACGCGTGCGCGGGTGGAAGCGGAACTGCGGCGCCAGCGCTACGTCTACAACCGCGCGGCGGCCAACCTGCGCCGGCGCACGTCATCCAGCGTGGCGCTGGTGATCAACGACCTGTCCAACCCGTTCTTCGCCGAGTTTGCCGCCGGGGTGGACGAGGCGCTGGGTGAGCAGGGTTACGTGACGCTGCTGGGCAGCACCGGCGAATCGCCGCAACGCCAGCAGGCGGTGCTGGGCACGCTGATGGAGCACACGCCTGCCGGGATGATCCTGTCGCCGGCCGAAGGCAGCGATGCGACCGAGGTGCGCCAGGCCCTGGGTCCGACCGCCAACGTGCTGCTGTTCAACCGTACGATGGACGGCGCCGACTGGGATTTCCTGTCGCTGGACAACCAGCAGGGGGCCTACCTGGCCACCCGCCACCTGATCGAACGCGGCCACCGCGATATTGCCTTCTTCGGCGGCCACGCCGCGTCCAGTTCCTGCGCGCAGCGACGCGCCGGTTACCAGCAGGCGTTGGCCGAGGCCGGGCTGGCGGTGTCGCCGCAGTGGCTGATCGAATCGGCGCCCAACCGCCTGGAAGCGGCCACGCGGGTGGACGAGCTGTTTGCCGATGGCCTGCGCCCGAGTGCGGCGGTCTGCTACAACGATACCGTCGCGCTGGGGCTGATGCTGGGCCTGACCTCGCGCGGGATCCGCCCGGGTGGCGATTTCGCCGTCACCGGCTTCGATGACATTCCAGAATCCGCCGTTGCGGTGCCGCCGCTGACCACGCTGACCGTGGATCCGCGCGCACGCGGACGGCAAGCCGCCGAACTGCTGCTGCAACGCGTGCAATCGCCCGATGCGCCGCCACGGCAGACCGTTGCCCCGCTGCAACTGCGTATCCGCGAAAGCAGCGCAGCACGCCCGACCTGACTTCCTTCCCCATTGAACCTACGCGCATTGAGGCGCGACCCCGCATGCCGATCTCATCAACGCCCCGCCTGAATCCCACGCCCGGAAGTGGCGCACCGACGGTCAACAATCGCGTCGCGCTGGCGGTGGCCACCACGATCTTCTTCATGTGGGGCTTCCTGACCTGCCTCAACGACATCCTGATCCCGCACCTGAAAGCGGTGTTCGAGCTGAACTATGCGCGCGCGATGCTGGTGCAGTTCACGTTCTTCGGCGCCTACTTCCTGATGTCGATGCCGGCCGGTCGGCTGGTCGCGCACCTGGGCTACAAGAAAGGCATCGTTGCCGGGCTGCTGATTGCCGGCGTGGGCGCGCTGGGCTTCTGGCCCGCCGCCGAACTGCGCCAGTACGAAGCCTTCCTGGGCGCGTTGTTCGTGCTGGCCAGCGGCATCACCGTGCTGCAGGTAGCGGCCAATCCGTACGTTGCGCTGCTGGGACCGGTGGAGACCAGCTCCAGCCGGTTGACGCTGGCACAGGCCCTGAACTCGCTGGGCACGGCGATCGCACCGATCTTCGGCGGCATGCTGATCCTGGCCAACACGGTCAAGAGCGCCGATGAGATCGAGCTGTTGCCGCTGGCCGAGCAGGCGGCTTACCGTGCGGCCGAAGCGCAGTCGGTGCAGGGTCCGTACATCGGGCTGGCGATCGCGCTGGTGCTGCTGGCGCTGTTCGTCTACCTGTTCCGCCTGCCGACGCTGAGCGAGAACACCGAAAAGGTGGATGACGGCCACAAGGTGGGGTATGGCGCCGCGCTGCGCCACCGCCACCTGCTGTTCGCCGTGCTGGGCATCTTCTTCTATGTCGGTGCCGAAGTGTCCATCGGCAGCTTCCTGGTGAACTACCTGTCGATGCCGACCATCGGTGGCTTCAGCGAGAAGGAAGCCACGCACTATGTGTCGGCCTACTGGACCATGGCCATGATCGGCCGCTTCGCCGGTTCGGCGCTGTTGGCGCGCTATTCGCCACGGCACATGCTGGCCCTGTTCGCTACCGTCAACGTGCTGCTGCTGGGTACCACCATGGCCAGTTCCGGGCAGGTCGCGCTGTACTCGGTGGTGGCCATCGGCCTGTTCAATTCCATCATGTTCCCGACCATCTTCGCGCTGGGCATCGAACGCCTGGGGCCGCTGACCAACAAGGCGTCCAGCCTGCTGATCATGGCCATCGTCGGTGGCGCGCTGGTGCCGTACCTGCAGGGCGTGCTGGCCGACCATATCGGCCTGCAGCCGAGCTTCATCCTGCCGCTGCTGTGCTACGGCTACATCATCTTCTTCGGCCTGTCAGGCGCCCGCCTGCCCGCCAACACACCCCAGGGAGGCTGAGCCAGGGATGGGCAGCATTGTTTGTTTCGGCGAGATTTTGATCGATCTACTAGCTCAACCGCCGGCTTCCCCGGAGCAGCCGCGGGCGTTCCTGCAGTACGCCGGTGGTGCCCCGGCCAACGTTGCGGTGGCCGCCGCGCGGCTGGGCGTGGATACCCAGTTCGTCGGCATGCTGGGCCGCGACATGTTTGGTGATTTCCTCGCCGACAGCCTGCAGCAGCAGGGGGTCGGCACCGACTTCATTGCCCGCACCGATGCGGCCAAGACCGCGCTGGCGTTCGTGGCGCTGGACGCGCAGGGCGAGCGCAGTTTCAGCTTCTACCGCCCGCCCGCGGCGGACCTGCTGTTCCGTGCCACGCATTTCCAGCCGGCCTGCTTTTCCCAGGCCAGTTGTTTCCATGTGTGCTCCAACAGCCTGACCGAAGCGGACATCGCACGGACCACCTACGAGGGCATGCGGCGGGCCCGCGCGGCAGGCGCGCTGGTCAGCCTGGACCTCAACCTGCGCCCGGCGTTGTGGCCGGCAGGCAGCGACCCGCTGCCGTGGCTGTGGCAGGCGCTGGAGCTGGCCGACGTGGTCAAGCTGTCGCGCGAGGAGCTGGATTTCCTGGCCGCGCCGTTGGGCACGGACGGGGCAGAGCAGGTGCTGCAGCGGCTGCTTGCCGCGCAGGCACGCTGGGTGGTGGTCACCGACGGTGCCGCGCCGTTGCAGTGGCGCACGCGCGAGGGCCATGGCCAGGCGGCCAGCTTCCGCGTGCCGATGGTGGACAGCACCGCGGCAGGCGATGCCTTCGTTGGCGGCCTGCTGACCGCGCTGGTGGAACGCGGCGTGGATGCCGCCGGACTGCCGGCATTCTGTACCGATGTCGCCGCGATGACCGACGTGCTGCGCTTCGGCGCGGCGGTGGGCGCGCTGGCGGTGACCCGCAAGGGCGCCTTCGCCGCGATGCCCACGCGCGGCGAAGTCGATGCGCTGCTGCTGCAACCACAGGAATCGCACTGATGACCCAGACCCCGGATTTCCGCTCCCCCGCGTTCCTGCGCGGCCACGTCGCCGACACGATGGCGTTCTACCATCCGCGCTGCATCGACCCGAAGGGTGGCTTCTTCCACTACTTCCGTGACGATGGCAGCGTGTACGACGCCTCGCATCGCCACCTGGTGAGCAGCACGCGCTTCGTCTTCAACTACGCCATGGCCTACCGCGAGTTCGGCGACGCGGCCTACCTGGAAGGCGTGCAGCATGGCGTGCGCTACCTGCGCGAGGTGCACCGCAACCCTGCCACCGGCGGCTACGCGTGGACACTGCGCGATGGCAAGGTGGAGGACGACACCAACCACTGCTATGGCGTGGCGTTCGTGCTGCTGGCCTACAGCTGCGCGCTGAAGGCGGGCATCGAGGAGGCGCGCGGCTGGATGGATGAAACCTGGCAGCTGCTGGAGCGGCGCTTCTTCGAACCGCAGCATGGCCTGTACCGCGACGAAGCCGATGCGCAGTGGAACTTCAGCGGCTATCGCGGCCAGAACGCCAACATGCACATGTGCGAGGCGATGCTGGCTGCGTTCGAGGCCAGTGGCGAGCAGCGTTACCTGGATCGTGCGCTGCAGCTGGCGGACATCATGACGCGACGGCAGGCGGCCAAGGCCGATGGCCTGGTCTGGGAGCACTATGACAGCGACTGGAACGTCGACTGGAAGTACAACCTGGACGATCCCAAGCACCTGTTCCGGCCATGGGGCTTCCAGCCGGGGCACCAGACCGAATGGGCCAAGCTGCTGCTGATCCTGGACCGGCATGTGCAGGCGGACTGGCTGGTGCCGACGGCGTGCCACCTGTTCGACGTGGCGGTCGAACGCAGCTGGGATGCAGGGCGCGGTGGGCTGTATTACGGCTTCGATCCCGATGGTGGCGTGTGCGACGACGACAAGTATTTCTGGGTGCAGGCCGAATCGCTGGCGGCTGCCGCGCTGTTGGCAAAGCGCACCGGCGAGGCGGTGTACTGGGACTGGTATGAGCGGCTGTGGGCGTATTCGTGGGCCCATTTCGTCGATCATGTGCATGGCGCGTGGTTCCGCATCCTGGATGCGGACAACCGCAAGTACAGCGACGAGAAGAGCCCGGCGGGCAAGGTCGATTACCACACGATGGGCGCCTGCTACGAAGTGCTGAACGTAGTACGTCCGTAGCGCCGGGCCATGCCCGGCGGCATTGCGCGCTGCGCGTGGGTGACGGGCATGGCCCGTCACTACCTACATCGAAGGGGCACGGCCATGCTGATCAAACACGCTTTCCTGCGCATCTGCATGACCCTGCTGGCATGCCTGGCGCCATTGCTGGCCTTCGCCACGCCGCTCGACGCGCGCTGGGAATTCCGCCTGCTGCCGGGCAACGCGCAGGTACGTGAACACCCCGAGGCCAGCAGCTGGCGCAGCGCACAGGTGCCGGGCAGCGTGCATACCGATCTTCTCGCGCATGGATTGATCCCGGACCCCTACGTCGGTGCGCCGGAGGCCGGGCTGCAGTGGATCGGGCTGGCGGACTGGGAGTACCGCGCGGACTTCGACGTCGATGCCGGCACCTTGGCGCGGCCACATGCGGAGCTGGTGTTCGAGGGCCTGGATACCTTTGCCGAGGTCGAGCTCAACGGCCAGCCCCTGCTGCGCGCCGACAACGCCCATCGCACCTGGACCCGCCGCGTGGACGGCCGCCTGCGCGCGGGTGGCAACACCCTGCGCATCGTGTTCCGTTCGCCGATCACCACGCTGCTGCCCACGGTGCAGGCGATGCCGCACAGGATCGCGGGCAACTATCCCTCGCCTTATGGCGACGAGCCGAAAGACGCGATGGTCGGCAACTTCGTGCGCAAGCCTGCCTACCATTTCGGCTGGGACTGGGGCCCGCGCTATGTGACCGCCGGTGCATGGCGTCCGGTGAGGCTGGAAACGTGGGACGGGCAACGGGTAACCGACCTGGCCGTTCGCACCGACCAGCTGGACGCCGATGCGGCTGAACTGACCGCGCTGGTCGACGTGGAGCATGACGGCCCGGCCGTATCGGTTCCGCTGCAGCTGGAGGTGCGCGACCCGGAAGGGCACCGGGTGGCGCGGGTGCTGCGCGATGTCCTGCTGCAACCCGGGCAACATCGCGTCGAGGTGCCGGTACGGATCGCCCAGCCGCGCCGCTGGTGGCCGGCCGGGCAGGGTGCACAGGATCGCTACACGGTGCAGGCGTCGTTGGGCGACGGCGACCGCCGCGCGCTGCAGGCCAGCCGACGCATCGGGCTGCGCAGCGTGGAACTGCGCCGTGAGCTGGACGAGGAGGGCGGGCAGGGCTTTGCTTTCGTCATCAACGGACGCGAGATCTTCGCCAAGGGCGCCAACGTCATTCCGTTCGATGCGTTCCCGGCGCGCGTCGATGCGGCGCGCCTGCGCACGATCCTGACGGCCGCACGCGACGCCAACATGAACATGCTGCGCAACTGGGGCGGTGGTTACTACGAGGACGAGGCGTTCTTCGAGCTGGCTGACGAACTGGGCCTGCTGGTCTGGCAGGACTTCATGTTCGGCGGTGGCATGCAGCCCGGGTTCGATCCGGCGTTCCGCCGCAGCGTGGTGGCCGAGGCGCGCGACAACGTGCGTCGCCTGCGCCACCATCCCAGCATCGTGCTGTGGTGTGGCAACAACGAAGAAGAGACGGCCTGGAAGGACTGGGGCCATGGCCGCGAGCTGGAACAGGCCGATCCCGCGTTCGCGGCAAGGGTCTGGCAGGGTTATGTGGACCTGTTCGGCCATGACCTGCGCCAGGTGGTGGCCGAGGAAGGCCTGGGCGTTCCGTACTGGTCCAGCTCGCCGGGCAACGACCTGGATGTGGCCGCCAACGACTCCACGCGCGGCGACAAGCACTACTGGCAGGTATGGGGCAATCCGGCGTTGCCGGTCAGCGCGTACCTGCGCGAGACGCCGCGCTTCATGTCCGAGTACGGGCTGCAGTCGTGGCCGTCGCAGGCGATGGTCGACCGTATCGCGCCGCGTGCCGGGCAGCGCATCGACAGCCCGGTGATCCAGGCGCACCAGAAGTTCATGGCGGGGCTGGGCAACGAACGCCTGCTGCATTACATCCGTGCCGGCTACGGCGAGCCGGCGGACTTCCCCGCGTTCCTGTACCTGGGGCAGGTGATGCAGGCCGAGGGCATCGCGCTGGCGGCGCTGCATCATCGTGCATCGCGTCCGTACACGATGGGTTCGCTGTACTGGCAGCTCAATGACGTGTGGCCGGGTGCCTCGTGGTCCGGCCTGGACCATGACGGGAACTGGAAGCCGCTGCATTTCCAGGCGCGTCGCTTCTTTGCCGAACTGGCGGTGGCAGCGCTGCGCGACGAGGGAATCACCCGCGTCAGCCTGCTCAACGATACGCCTCGGCCGCAACGGGTGCAGTGGCGGCTGCGGGTGTTGGACGTGGATGGGCGGCAGCTGGACATGCAGGAGCAGGCGTTGGTGCTTGCGGCGGGTTCGGCGACGGAGGTCGGGCGTTTCAGCGATGCGCGGCTGCGCGGCGATGCCGATCCTGCGCGCACGCTGGTGGTGGTGGAGCTGCTGCAGGAGGGCCACGTACTGTCACGCCAGCTGGTGCATTTCGTCGAGGCGCGCGACCAGGCGTTGTTGCCCGGGCAGCTGGAAGCGGGCATCCAGGGCGAAGGCACGGAACGGGCCGTGGTGCTGCAGGCGCGCGGCCTGGTGCGGGCCGCGTGGATTGATTTTGGCGCGCTGGCTGCAACGGTGGACGACAACCTGCTGGACCTGTTGCCAGGCGAGCGCAGGGTGATCGGCCTGCACGCCGATGCCGATGCCGATACGTTGCGCGCCGCGTTGCGCGTGCAGACGTTGGGCGATGTGATGGTTGGCCGGCGGTGACGGGCATGGCCCGTCACTAACGGTGGGGCATGGCCCGGGGGCCTGGGCCGCCTTTAAAACGCTATCTGCTGGAAGTTTTCTGCGCGGTCGTGGCCGTGCGTGGCTTCGCCGGTGCGTGGCAGGGGATAATCGTCCAGCCGATCCAGCAGGCGCGTCTGCAGGCCTGCTTCGCGTGCGGCATCCAGCTCTTCCACCACGTCGGACAGGAACAGGATCTCGCCGGCCGGCACGCCGATGGACTGCACGATGCGGCGGTAGCTGTCGGCCTCGCGCTTGCCGCCGACTTCGGTATCGAACCAGCCCGACACCAGCGCGGTCAGGTCGCCGTCTTCGCTGAAACCAAAGAACTGCTTCTGCGCCGGTACCGATCCGGAGGAGTACACGTACAACGCCAGTCCGGCGGTGTGCCAGCCTTCCAGTACGGCGGCAACTTCGGGGTAGAAGTGCGCCTTGTAGGCGCCGCTGCGGTAGCCCGATTCCCAGATCATGCCCTGCAGCGCCTTCAGCGCGGTGTGCTTGCGGTCCTGGTCGATCCAGCCCTGCAGCGTCTCGGCCACCAGGCTGTCCTGGCAGGCCCCTCCGATCTCCACCGCCACCGTGTCCAGCCAGCGGCGCACCTGCGGTTCGTCGCCGTGGGTGGCGATGAAGTCGGGCAGCGCCTTGCGTGCATAGGGGAACAGCACGTTCTTGACGAACGAGATGCTGCTGGTGGTGCCTTCGATGTCGGTGAGGATGACGCGCGGCTGCATGGATCAGGAGGCCTGGGTAGGAATGTAGCGTGGGAACTTCTGCGCGATGTCGGTGCCGGTGAAATGGCCTACCCAACCATCGGCTTCGGTGAAGAAGCGGATCGCCACGAAGTTCGGCGCGTCGCCCATGTCGAACCAGTGGGTGGTGCCGTCGGGTACGGCGATCAGGTCGTCCTTCACGCACTCGATCTCGTAGACCTTGTCGGCCACGTGCAGGGTGAACAGCCCGGAGCCGGCGACGAAGAAGCGCACCTCGTCTTCCTTGTGGAAGTGTTCGTCGAGGAACTTCTTGCGCAGTTCGGCGCGGTTGGGGTTGTCCGGCGCGATCGAGGCCACGTCCACGCTCTTGAAGCCGCGCTCGGCGACCAGGCGGTCGATGTCGGCACGGTAGGCGGCGAACACCTCGTCCTGGCTGGCACCGGCGGCGACCGGCTGGGTGGCCTTCCAGCGTTCGAAGGTGACGCCGATCTTCTGCAGCTCGGTGGTGATGCGGTCACCGTCCTGGGTATCCAGCAACGGGGATTCCGGGGCGGTATCGTCGTAGATGCGCAGTCGGCTCATGGCGTCGGCTTGAACGTTTCGGGGGAAGGATAGGGTAGCAGCCCGGCGCACGGGGCCAGATTCCATTGTGGAATCTGGTCCGCGGCGTGCCGGTTCAGCCGCGCAGCTTGCGCAGTTCGAGTTCACACTGGAACAGGAATTCGAAGGCTTCCAGGTGGCGGCGGGCCTCGGCCATGTCACGGCCCCAGGCATACAGGCCGTGGCCGTCGATCAGATAGCCCCACAGGCTTTGTCGGTCCAGCAGGTCATCCACCTGTGCCGACAGTACGTCCATGTCCTGGGTGTTGGCGAAGACCGGTACGTCGATGGCCATTTCGTGGGTACTGTTGCCGGCGAAGGCCTTCAGCAGTTCGTAGCCTTCCAGGCGGATGTGGCCCTGCGCGGCGTACAGGCGCGAGGCCACGGTCTGCACCGGGGAATGGGTGTGCAGCACGCAGCCGATTTCCGGGAAGCGGCGATACAGGTGGGTGTGCAGCAGGGTCTCGGCTGACGGACGCAGCGGACGCCCCACGGCCTTGCCGTCGAAGTCCACCACCATGATGTCGTCTTCGATCAGCCGGCCCTTGTCGCGCCCGGAGACGGTGATGGCCGCGTGGCGGTCGTCCAGGCGATGCGAGAAGTTGCTGCTGGTCGCCGGCGTCCAGCCGGCCTGCGCCAGCTCGCGGACGTTGTCGATCAGCAGCTGTGCCAGTTCACTCAGGCGCTGGGTATCGTACGGAAAAGTAGGCGCGTTCATGCCCACATTGTAGCGCCGGGCCATGCCCGGCGGCTTGTTTTTCACCGCGCAGGGCGCTCGCCGGGCATGGCCCGGCGCTACGGGTTGGTTGCGCGCTTTACTTCCCGCGCAGGCGGCCGTGGTGGTAGCGCCGGGCCATGCCCGGCGGCTTGTTTTTCACCACGCAGGGCGCCACGGGGTCGTCGCGGGCTTTACTTCCCGCGCAGGCGGCTGTGGCGGAAACCGTAGCCGAAGTAGATGGCGAAACCGACCGCCGTCCACACGCCCATCAGCATCCAGTTGTGCACTGTCATCGCCGACAGCAGGGCCAGGCAGCTCAGCACGCCCAGGCTGCACACCAGCCACGCGCCGCGGATGCGGAACGGACGCGGCAGGTCCGGTTGGGTACGGCGCAGTACCAGCACGCCGGCGCAGACGGCGGCGAAGGCGATCAGCGTCCCCATCGAGGTCAGTTCGCCCAGTACGTCCAGCGGGAACAGCGCGGCCAGCAGGGCGATGCCGATGCCGGTGATGACCGTGTTGATGTGCGGGGTGCGGTAGGTCGGATGGATCTTGGTGAACAGCGGCGGCAGCAGGCCATCGCGGCCCATGATCATGAAGATCCGTGGCTGGCCGATGATCATCACCAGCACCACCGATGACAGGCCGACCAGTGCGCCGATCTCCACCACCACGCGCAACCAGCCCAGCTGCGGATGTGCGGCCACGGCGGTGACCACGGGTTCATCGGTGCCCAGCAGCTGGTACGGCACCAGCCCGGTCATCACTGCGGCCATGGCGATGTACAGCACGGTGCAGACCACCAGCGAGAGCATCATGCCGATCGGCATGTCGCGCTGCGGCCGGTGCGATTCCTGCGCCGCCACGGAGACCGCTTCGAAGCCGATGTAGGCGAAGAACACCATCGCCGCGCCGCGCAGCACGCCGTCCATGCCGTACTGGCCCGGGCCCTGGTTTTCCGGGATGAATGGCGTCCAGTTGGAGGGGTCAACGTACTTCCAGCCAGCCACGATGACCAGCACGATCAGCCCGGTCTTCAACACCACCATGGCCATGTTCATCCCGGACGACTTGCGGATGCCGACGTAGCACAGCCAGGTCAGCAGCAGCACCAGGATGGCGGCCGGCACGTTGGCGATGGCGCCGGTGGGGCGCAGTTGGCCATCCAGCGGTGCGCTCACGAATGCAGCGGGCAGGTGGATGTCGAAATGGCTGAGCAGGCTGAGGAAATAACCTGTCCAGCTGACCGCCACGGCGGAGGCGGAGACGCCGTATTCCAGTACCAGCATCCAGCCGATGAACCAGGCGGCCAGCTCGCCGAAGGTGGCATAGGTGTAGCTGTAGGCGCTGCCGGAGACCGGCACCATCGCGGCGAACTCGGCGTATGCCAGTGCGCAGAACGCGCAGCAGATCGCCGCCAGCACGAATGACAGCATGATGGCCGGGCCGGCGTGGTTGGCAGCGGCCTGGCCGGTGATGACGAAGATGCCGCCGCCGATTACCGCACCGATGCCCAGCGCGGTCAGCCCCCATGGGCCAAGGGTGCGGGTCAGGCTGAGCCCGTTGGCGTCTTCATGGGCGGCGTGCGGATGCTTGGTGGCCCACAGTTGCTTGAGCATGTGTGTTGGTCTTGTCGGTGCGGGCAGGCCGTTGGGACCTGCGGGGAAACGTGCGTGGAAACAGACGGGCCGGCAAGGTGCCGGCCCGTCGAAGCATCATGGCGACCTGGCGAGCTTGCTGTTGCGCATGCCGTAGCCGAAGTAGATCAGCAGGCCGAGGATGGTCCAGCCGACGAACAGGTGCCAATGCACCACGAACGCCTGCCAGAACAGGAACAGGCACATCGCCGCGCCCAGCGGGCAGATCACCCACACCAGCGGCACGCGGAACGGACGCTCCAGCTCGGGGCGGGTGTAGCGCAGCACCAGCACGCCGATGCAGACGGTGGCGAAGGCCAGCAGCGTGCCCATCGAAACCAGTTCGCCCAGCACGTTCAGCGGCACCAGGCCGGCCAGCGCGGCGGCGAGGGTGCCGACGATGATCGTGCTCCAGTACGGGGTGTGGAAGCGCGCGTGCACCTTGCCGAACAGCTTCGGCAACAGGCCGTCGCGGGAGATGGTGTAGGCGATGCGGGTCTGGCCCATCATCATCACCAGCACCACCGAGGACAGGCCGGCGATGGCACCGATCTCCACGGCAGTCTTCAACCAGACCAGGGTCGGGTAGGGCTCCAGCGCGGTGGCGACCGGCTTGTCGGTGCCCAGCAGGTGGAACGGCATCATGCCGGTCAGTACCGCACAGACGATGATGTAGACCACCGTGCAGACGGCCAGCGAGCCCAGCAGGCCGATCGGCATGTTGCGTTGCGGGTCCTTGGTTTCGCCCGCGGCGGTGGAGACCGCATCGAAGCCGATGTAGGCGAAGAACACGATGGTCGCCGCGCGGAACACGCCGCTCCAGCCGAACTCGCCGGACACGCCGGTGTTCTCCGGGATGAAGGGGGTCCAGTTGGCCGGGTCGATATGGGTCGCGCCGAAGCCGACGAACAGGCAGATCACCGTGACCTTGATCGCCACGATGATGGCGTTGACGAAGGCCGACTGGGTGATGCCCACGTACAGCAGGCCCGATACCGCTGCCACGATCAGCACCGCTGGCAGGTTGAACAGCCTGCCCGAGCTGACGAACTCCTGGCCGGTCCAGGCAATCGGCGCCGCGCTGAGTGCATCGGGGAAGGGCATGTCCAGGGTGGTGGTGATGAAGCTGATCAGGTACGCCGACCAGCCCACCGCGACCGATGCCGAGGCGAACAGGTATTCCAGCACCAGGCACCAGCCGATGAACCAGGCCATGCCCTCGCCCAGGGTAGCGTAGGAGTAGGAGTAGGCACTGCCGGAGACCGGCATCATCGCGGCGAACTCGGCGTAGCACAGGCCGGCCAGGGCGCATGCGATGCCAGCCAGCACGAAGGACAGCATGATGGCTGGACCGGCGTGGTTGGCTGCGGCCTGCCCGGTCAGCACGAAGATGCCGGCGCCGATGACTGCGCCGATGCCCAGCAGGATCAGGTGTTTGGCCGTGAGCGTCCGTTTCAGGGTGGCTTCGCCGTCCAGGCTGCCTTCGATGGGTTCGCCGGCATCGACGTGTCCGGCTGGCGCGACCGGCTTGACCCTCAACAGAGCTTTCAGCATGCGGTACTTCCCTAAAATGATCATGAGTGGCCGGCGATGCATTGCCGCCGGCACGTCTGGTGGATGAAGGCCATGCGAAGGCCCCGTTGTACCTTAGCCAAAGCTGAAGGGTGCACACAAGCCGCATGTGCAACATTTTGTGGCGATAATGGCCGATATCGTTGCTGAACACGTGTCGGACATGTCGGAAACTGTCGTAGCCCTTGCCGTGCTTGATGATCGCCTGCGTAAACTGCTGCAGGCCCATGCCGCTGAAGTGCCCATGCAAAGCGCACTGGCTGACGAATTCGGCACATTGTTGGATGATCCTGTCGATCCTTTTTTACGCGAACGCGTGGCCGGCCACTTCACTGCCAGCGCCTGGCTGGTCAGCGCAGATGGGACGCGGGTGCTGCTGACCCACCATCGCAAGCTTGGCCGATGGTTGCAGTTGGGCGGACATGCCGATGGCGATCACGATCTGGCGCGCGTGGCGATGAATGAGGCGGAAGAGGAATCCGGACTGACCGGGCTGGTGCTGGACGACCCGGCGATCTTCGACCTGGACAAGCATTGGATTCCCGAACGCGGTGACGTGGCCGGACACTGGCACTACGACGTGCGTTTCGTGATCCGTGCAGGTGCTTCGGAGGCGTTCGTGGTCAGCGAAGAATCGCTGGACCTGGCCTGGCGCCCGGTGGCGGAGATCGCCCACGACCCGCAGGCCGACGCCTCCCTGCAGCGCATGGCCCACCGCTGGGCTCTGTAGCGCCGGGCCATGCCCGGCGGATGGTTGCGGTGCCGCTGCGCTCGCCGGGCATGGCCCGGCGCTACGGTGCGGTGCGTCCCGGCGTTACGGCATGGCGCGTTTCGGTGCGACGGCGCGGCGCGTCCTTTTTTCAGTACAGGACGCGGGTGCGGAGGGTGCCGGTGATGGCGGCCAGCTCTTCGCGTACGGCGCTGGCCTGGGCTTCGCTGGCGGTGATGTCGATCACCACGTAGCCGACCTTGGCGTCGGTGCGCAGGAACTGGCCGTCGATGTTGACGTTGTGCCGCGAGAAGGTTTCGTTGACCTTGGACAGCACGCCCGGCACGTTGCGGTGGATGTGCAGCAGGCGCAGGCTGCCGTGGTGTTCGGGCAGGGTGACTTCCGGGAAGTTGACCGCTGACAGGGTGCTGCCGTTGTCGCTGTAACGCACCAGCTTGGCCGCCACTTCGACGCCGATGTTGTCCTGCGCTTCCAGCGTGCTGCCGCCCACGTGGGGGGTGAGGATGACGTTGTCGTGGGCAGTCAGCGGTGACTCGAACGCATCGCCGTTGCCCTTCGGTTCGGCCGGGAACACGTCCAGTGCAGCGCCGCCGATGTGGCCGGACTGCAACGCGGCATCCAGCGCGCCGATGTCGACCACGGTGCCGCGCGCGGCGTTGATCAGGTGCGCACCGCGGCGCATCTTCGCCAGTTCGGTGGCGCCGATCATCCATTGCGTGGCCGGCGTCTCCGGGACGTGCAGGGTGATGATGTCCGAACGTTCCAGCAGGTCGTCCAGGCTGGCGGCGGCGCGCGCGTTGCCGAGCGAGAGCTTGGCTTCCACGTCGTGGAAGATCACCTGCAGCCCCAGCGATTCGGCCAGCACGCCGACCTGGGTGCCGATGTGGCCGTAACCGATGATGCCCAGCGTCTTGCCGCGTACTTCATGGCTGCCGGCGGCCGACTTCGACCAGCCACCGCGATGGCATTCGGCGTTTTTCTGCGGGATGCCGCGGGTCAGCATGATCGCTTCGGCAATGACCAGTTCGGCCACGCTGCGGGTATTGGAATAGGGCGCGTTGAACACCGGGATGCCCTGCAGTTCGGCCGCGTCCAGGTCGACCTGGTTGGTGCCGATGCAGAAACAGCCCACCGCGATGACCCGCTTGGCTTCGGCCAGTACGTCGGCCGACAGCTGGGTGCGCGAACGGATGCCGACGATGTGCGCGTCGGCGATGCGTGCCTTCAGTTCGTCTTCCGGCAATGCCTTGGAATGCCGTTCGATCTGGCTGTAACCGGCCGCGGTGAATACATCCACGGCGGTCTGGCTGACCCCCTCCAGCAACAGTACGCGGATATCCTGCTTGGGGTAAGAGGTCTTCTTCGGCGACATGGGACGGCACGGCCAGCGGGGACAAGGGCTGACCACTATGCCAGATGGAACGGGCGATGGTGCACTGCGCAATTGGTTGCATCCGTAGCCATCGCGGCAGGCGTCGACGGGGCTGGACGCTGGGCACCGGCACTGGCACGCTTTGCCGTTCTCCGCGCCGTGCTGGAATGCCATGACCGACCTCCGCCTTGCCTCGCTCCGCCAGGCCGTCCCCGACCTGCGGCTGCAGACCGATGCCGCCGACCTGGAGCATTACGGGCGGGACTGGACCCGGCGCTGGACCCCGGCGCCGCTGGCGATCGCGTTGCCGTCGACGGTGCAGCAGGTGCAGGCGGTGATGCGCTGGAGCGCCGCTGAAAACGTGGCCGTGGTGCCCTCCGGCGGGCGTACCGGCCTGTCCGGTGGCGCGGTGGCGGCCAATGGCGAGCTGGTGCTCAGCCTGGAACGCATGAACAAGGCGCTGGACTACGACCCGGTGGACCGCACGCTGGTGGTGCAGGCCGGCATGCCGCTGGAGGCGGTGCACAACGCCGCGCTGGAACACGGGTTGATCTATCCGGTGGACTTCGCCGCGCGCGGTTCGTGTTCGATCGGCGGCAACATCGCCACCAATGCCGGCGGCATCCGGGTGATCCGTTACGGCAACACCCGCGAGTGGATCGCCGGGCTGAAGGTGGTCACCGCCGACGGTGAGTTGCTGGAGCTCAACAAGGGCCTGGTCAAGAACTCCAGCGGCTACGATTTCCGGCAACTGCTGATCGGCTCGGAAGGCACGCTGGGGGTGATCGTGGAGGCGACCCTGAAGCTGACCGACCCGCCGCCGGCCAGCAACGTGATGCTGCTGGCGATCCCCAGTTTCGAGGTATTGATGCAGGTGTTCGCTGCCTTCCGCGCGCGCTTGCAGCTGCAGGCCTTCGAATTCTTCACCGACAAGGCGCTGCGCCACGTGCTGGCGCATGGCGCGCAGGCACCGTTCGACGAGGTCCATCCGTATTACGTGGTCACCGAGTTCGCTGCTGGCGACGAGGCGCAGGAAGCGGCGGCGATGGCGGCGTTCGAAGACTGCATGGGCAACGGCTGGGTCAGCGACGGGGTGATCAGTGCCAGCGACGCACAGGCCGCGCAACTGTGGCGCCTGCGCGAGGGCATCACCGAGGCGGTGGCGCGCTACAAGCCGTACAAGAACGACGTGTCGGTGCGGATATCGGCGATGCCGGCATTCCTGGCCGAAACCCAGGCGCTGATCGGCGAGGCGTACCCGCACTTCGAGGTGGTGTGGTTCGGCCACATCGGCGATGGCAACCTGCACATCAACGTGCTCAAGCCCGATGACACCGGCGATGCGGAATTCCTGCAGCAATGCGAACACGTGACCAAGCTGCTGGCCGCGGTGCTGGCGCGCTTCGGCGGCAGCATATCGGCCGAACATGGCATCGGCCTGGTCAAGAAGGATTACCTGGGCAGCACCCGCGGGGCGGCCGAGATCGCGCTGATGAAGGCGGTCAAGCGTGCCTTCGATCCGCAAGCCCGGCTGAATCCCGGCAAGGTGTTCGACAGCTGACATGCCGCTGATGTCGATGGTCGGTTACGCTCTGCACGATCCTTTCACGAGTAACCGCCGATGACCCGATTGCCCCTTCTCCTGACTCCGCTCGCGCTGGCCCTGCTGGCGCTGCCGCTGGCGGCCGGTGCCTCCAGCTTCGCTGGCACCTCGGCCGGCTCGGCGTCAGGCGCTTCGTCCAATTCCTCGGGCAGCAGCTCCGGCGATGACAAGGTGGTCCTGGCTGCCCGCGATGACGCGGCCGCCTTCGTCGCCAGCGAGGGGCAGATCCGTGGCGTGCGCCTGCAGGCGGCGCTGGCGCACCTGCGCGAGCGTGACGTGGCTGCACGCGAGGCGAGCGACCTGGCGTTGGCGCAGGCACTGCTCGCACGTTGATGGCGGTGGCACGCCGTGCGTGGCTGGCGGCGTGCCTGCTGTGCGTGGCGCCTGTGCTGCAGGCAACCGAACTGGTTTCCGACCCGGCCGGACTGGGCGAGGACGAACGCGCGCGGGCGCAGGCGGTGGTGCAGGGCCTGGCCGAGCGGTTGCCGGGCGGCCTGCGCGATGCGCTGCCGGCGCAGGTACCGGTGCACTGGACCGACGCGCTTCCCGGCCACGTGGCGGGGCGGGCGTTCGCGGGCCAGCTGCGATTGCAGCGCGCACTGTTGGCAGGCGAGGGCGATGCCGGCCTGCGCAGGTTGCAGGCGGCGCTGGTGCACGAACTGGTGCATGTCGCCGACCGTGCTCCGGCCGGTCGCTGGTCACGTGATCCGCGCCTGCGTGAACTGGCCGGCTGGCAGCGCCGACCGTGGAAGCTGGGGCGCAGCGCGAACCATTTCAGCGACCGCAGCCCGGATGCGTATGAGCTGGAGAGTGCGGCCGAGTACCTGGCGGTGAACAGCGAGCACTGGCTGCTGGACGACGATTTTGCCTGCCGGCGTCCTGCGCTGGCAGCCTGGCTGGACCATGCGCTGGGGCCGCGTCCCGCGCCGACGGTTTCCTGCGCGAGCACCGTGCCGTTGCTGCAGGCTGGCGACGAGGAAGGTGCCGTCGAACTGCTGCAGCTCGATCCGGCGCGCGTCCATGCAGTGGATTACCTGTTCGCCGAAGGCGGGCAGGTGGCGATGAGCCGCTGGGGCCACAGCATGCTGCGGCTGGTGATCTGCCGCGAAGGGCGCGAGCCGGGCCCGGCATGTCGCCTGGACCTGGACCAGCACCGCGTATTGTCGTTCCGTGCCTTCGTCGGCGATGTCGAGCTGTCCAGCTGGCGTGGGCTGACCGGCGGCTATCCGTCCCGGTTGTTCGTGCTGCCGCTGCAACAGGTGGTGGACGAATACACCAAGGTGGAACAGCGCGGATTGGCATCGATTCCATTGCAGTTGTCGCCACGGCAGATTGCCGGGCTGCTGGAGCGTACGGCGCAGGTGCACTGGAGTTACGACGGACGTTACTACTTCGTCAGCAACAACTGCGCGGTGGAAACCGCAAAGCTGTTGCAGGCCGGCGTGCCGGCGCTACAGGAACCCGGTATCGAGCGCTTCTCGCCGAGCGGGCTGAGGCGGCGCCTGGGCCGGCTGGGCATGCTGGATGAGTCGGTGTTGGACGACCGTGCCAAGGCGATCCGTGACGGGTTCTATTTCGAATCCAGCGACACGCATTACGAGGTCCTGTTTGCGGCGGCGAAGGCGCAGCTGGCGCTGCCCGCGAAGGACGCTGCTGCATGGATCAAGCTGGATGCATCGGCGCGCGCGCCGTGGCTGACGCAGGGCGGCATGCGCGCGACCGCCGGCCTGTTGCTGTTGGAACAGGCTGCATTCGGCCGGGCCGAGTTGCGCGCACGCGACCGTTTGAAGCGGCAATTGCTGAAGCAGCCCGACAGCGAGGGCGCGCGTAACCTGCAGGTATTGCTGCAGCAGTCCGGGCAATGGCTGCGCCCCGGCGCGATGCTGGAAGGTGGTGGTTATGGCCTGCCCCAGGGCGAGGAACTGGGGCGCCTGCAGCCGCATCTGGCCGCGTTTTCAGAACACTCGCCGCAGGCATGGAAGCAGTTGCGCGAACGCATGCGGCAGTCGCTGCCGCAAGCACAGCGCGACGAGCTGGAGCAGCTGGAAGCGAACCTGGACGTGTTGGGGAAGCATCTCCGGCGACAGGCAGCACCGATGCCGGCCGCTGAAGACTGAATGGGTGGTACAGGCCGTTCCCGCTGTGTTGGGCGGCGCAGTGCTAGGTTAGCTCGTTGTTGATTGAAGACGAGGAGCCGTCAATGCGCCCATCGCTTTTTCTTCTGCCGACTGCGCTGATCGTCGCGCTGGCCATTGCCTGCCAGCCAACGGGTGACCGGCAGCCCCAGCCTCAGCCCGAGACCGCTGCCGCGACGCCTGCCGTCGAGACACCGCCGGCAGAGGCCATGCCAGGTGCTTTCCGCGCCACCGGCAACGAGCCGGGGTGGCTGGCGGTATTTGGCGACGAGCAGTTTCCCGGCCTGCACGTGGAAGTGGATTACGGCGAGAGCACGTATGACGTGGCGACGCCGACGCAGGGTCCGGATGGCTGGACGGGCACGGCAGCGGACGGTACGCCGATCAAGCTGAGCATCCAGCGCGTGGCCTGCCAGGACGACATGAGCGGCCACGAGTTCGAGGCCAGGGCGATGCTCACCGTTGGCGCCCGCCAGTTGCATGGTTGCGGCAATTTCAGCGCGACAAGGTAAATCGCCACGCCGGGTAGCGCCGAGCCATGCTCGGCGGAACGCCAAACCATCCTCGGCGAAATTTCAAACCATGCCAGGCGGAATGCCGGGCCGCGCGCGACGGCGCTGCCCGGCAGCGGGCTCAGTCCGCGCGTCCGGCGAACTCGCCGGTGGCGGTATTGACCAGCACGCGCTCACCGTTGGCGATGTATTCCGGCACCATGATCTCGATCCCGGTATTGAGCTTGGCCGGCTTCGGACGCTTGGTCGCGGTGCCGCCCTTGAGCTCCGGCGGGGTTTCGACGACTTCCAGCACCACGCTGGTCGGCAACTGCACGGCCACCGGCTGGTCGTCGATCACCTGCACGTAGATGCCGGCCAGGCCGTCGGTGATGTAGCCGGCGTCGTCGCCGATCACGTCCGCATCCAGGGTGTAAGGGGTGTAGTCCTCGTCGTCGAGGAACACGAACGCTTCGCCATCCTTGTAGGAGTACGTGGACTGGCGGCGCAGCAGTTCGACTTCCGGCAGGTTGTCATCGGAGTCGAAGCTGGCGTCGAGCTTGTTGCCGCCCGGCACGCTGTACATGATGAAACGGAAGCGGACGTTGCCGCCGCGGCCCTGCGGCGAGCTGCGCTCGATGTCGCGGATCTGGTAGACGCCGTTGTTGTGCTCGACGACGTTGCCCTTCTTGATATCGCTGGCTTTCATGTTCGTATCGATTGATTGGGGAGGGCGCCGTCCCGGCGCCCGGGGGAATCACTTCGGAGCGAGCCGGGTGGCTCCATCCAGGCGGATGGTCTCGCCGTTGAGGTAGGTGTTGCCCAGAATGTAAGCGACCAGGCTGGCGAAGTCTTCCGGTTTGCCTAGCCGCGACGGGAACGGGATCGAGGCAGCCAGTGATTCCTGCACCGCAGCCGGCATGCCATCGACCATCGGGGTCCAGAATATGCCCGGGGCGATGGTGTTGACGCGGATGCCGAAGCGCGCGAGTTCGCGGGCCATCGGCAGCGTCATCGACACCACGCCCCCCTTGGAGGCGGCATAGGCCGCCTGGCCGATCTGGCCTTCATAGGCGGCGATGCTGGCGGTGTTGATGATCACCCCGCGCTCGCCGTCGTCGGCGACGTCATTGTGCTGCATGCGGCTGGCAGCGGCCTTGGCCACGTTAAAGCTGCCGACCAGGTTGACCATCACCGTGCCCTGGAACCCGGCCAGCGGCATCGGGCCGTCCTTGCCGAGCACGCGGCCGGCACCGAGGATGCCGGCGCAGTTCACCGCCACGTTGAGCCCGCCGAGGAAGCCGTGTGCCTGGTCGATGGCGTCGGCCACCGCGGTTTCGTCGCTGACATCGACGCGGAAATAGCGGGCGTTGCCGGCACCCAGTGCCGGCACGGCGGCGGCGCCCTTGTCATCGTTGAGATCGAACAGGGCGACCTTGCCGCCCTGTTTGACCAGGTGTTCGGCCACGGCCAGGCCCAGGCCGGATACACCGCCGGTGATGACGGCTCGCACGGAAGACAGCTGCATTGCACGTTCCTGCAGGTTCAAGAACCGGCGATTCTAGCGGATGGGCGGCGCAACGCCGTTGTGCGCTGCGTTGGCGGACAGGGCGGCGACGGCATCGCGCGAACGGCACCGGCTCATGCGTTTTCCAGCGCCTTGCCGGTGCGGCTGCCGGTGGGCCGGCCGAGCAATGCAGCCAGCCAGCGGCCGATGCCGGCCAACTGCTCCAGGTCGACGCCGGATTCCAGGCCCAGGCCACGCAGCAGGTAGACCACGTCCTCGCTGGCCACGTTGCCGCTGGCACCCTTCGCATAGGGGCACCCGCCGGCACCCGACACGGCGCTGTCGACCACGCGCACGCCGGCCTCCAGGCAGGCGGCGATATTGGCGATGGCCTGGCCGTAGGTGTCGTGGAAATGTACCGCCAGCGCCTCCATCGGCACCTCGCCGGCCACCGCTTCCAGCATCTGCCGCGCCTTGCGCGGCGTGCCGACGCCGATGGTGTCGCCGAGCGATATTTCGTAGCAGCCCATGGCGTGCAGCGCACGTGCGACGCGCACCACGTCGGCCACTGGCACCTCGCCCTGGTAGGGGCAGCCGAGCACGGTGGAGACATAGCCGCGTACGCGGATGCCATCGGCGCCGGCGCGGCGCAGGATCGGCTCGAAGCGGGCCAGTGATTCGTCGATGCCGGCGTTGGTGTTGGTGCGGTTGAAGGTTTCCGAGGCGGCGGTGAACACCGCCACTTCTTCCACGCCGGCGGCGAGGGCACGTTCATAGCCCTGTTCGTTGGGCACCAGCACCGGGTAGGACACGCCGCTGCGGCGGGTGATGCCAGCGAACACCTCGGCGGCGTCGGCAAGCTGCGGCACCCAGCGCGGGCTGACGAAGCTGGTGGCCTCGATGCTGCGCAGGCCGGTGGCCGACAGGCGGTCGACCAGGCTGATCTTGTCGGCGGTGCTGACGGCCTGTTTTTCATTCTGCAGGCCGTCGCGCGGGCCTACTTCGACGATCCGGACGAAATCAGTCATCGCTGCGCCTCCTGGTGGCGAAGTGGCAGGGCAGGGAAAGGGAAACAGGGGTGGTCATGGAGCATCCTGGTCGTGGAGAGGGCCGCGATGATGGCGGCCACGAGGAACCCTGCGCCGCCTGCCAGGTATCCCGGGGGCGAGGCGCCTGGCGGTGCGGAGAGGGGTCAGTCGCCGCGGGCCCATGCGGGCGGGCGCTTGGCCAGGAACGCGCCGAGGCCTTCCTGGCCTTCGGCCGAGACCCGCAGGCGCGCGATCAGATCGGCGTTGGCTGCGTCCAGGGCATCGCGGTCGCTGCTGCGGGCTGCCTGGCGGACCAGGTCGCGGGCGCTGGCCGCCGCTATCGGGCCGGCCTTGCCCAGCAGGTCCAGCTGCCGTGCCACCGCTGCATCCAGCTGGTCATCGGCCACCACGTCGTGCAGCAGGCCGATCCGCAGCGCGGTGGCCGCGTCGAAATGCTCGCCGGTGGCGAACCAGCGGCGTGCCTGGCGCGCGCCGATGGCTTCCACGACGTAGGGTGAGATCACCGCTGGCAGCAGGCCCAGCCGGCTTTCGGTCAGGCCGAAACGCGCCGAATCGGCGGCGAGGGCGATATCGCAGCAGGCCACCAGCCCGACGCCGCCGCCGAATGCCGCGCCGTGGACGCGGGCGATGGTCGGCTTGGGCAGTTCATCCAGGGTCCGCATCAGGCGCGCCAGGGCCAGCGCATCGGTGCGGTTGTCCGCTTCGCTGGCAGCGGCCATGCCACGCATCCATTGCAGGTCCGCGCCCGCCGAGAAGGACGCGCCGGCGCCGGCCAGCACCACCGCGCGCAGGGCCGGGTCGCGGCCGGCCTCGTCCAGCGCCACGGTCAGCGCGGCGATCAGCGCGGCATCGAAGGCGTTGTGCAGCGTCGGGCGGTTCAGGCGCAGGGTCAGGATCACGCCGGAGCGCTCGATCAGCAGGGATTCGGTCATATGCGTGGGGAGTCGTTCGGTACCTGTATGGATCATAGCGGGCCATCGGTCATGGGCCATGACGCGACGCGGCGATGTTAGAATTGATAACCATTCTTACTCACTGAGAAGTGCGCGAGTGACGCTGTCCGATCTTCCTTTGCAAGCCAACGCCGTGGTCGAAGCCGTCCATGACACGCACCCCAACGACGCCATCGCACGCCGCCTGAGGGAGCTGGGCTTCGTCAAGGGTGAGGACGTGCGCCTGGTGGCGCGCGGCCCGATCGGTGGCGAGCCGCTGCTGGTGCAGGTCGGGTTCACCCGCTTTGCGCTGCGCCACAGCGAGGCGGCACGCGTGCAGGTCAGTGCGCTGGCCGATGGCCGCGTGCCGGGGGCGGCCGCATGAGCACCGCCGTGAACATGCCGCTGCGCGTGGCGCTGGTGGGCAACCCGAACAGCGGCAAGACCGCGCTGTTCAACCAGTTGACCGGCAGCCGGCAGAAGGTGGCCAATTACACCGGCGTGACCGTGGAGCGCAAGGAAGGGCGCCTGCGCGCGCCATCCGGCCGCGAGTTCGCCATCCTGGACCTGCCGGGCGCCTACAGCCTGCAGCCGGCCAGCCTGGACGAAGCGATCACCCGCGACCTGTGCCGTGGCTTCTATCCGGGTGAAGCCGCACCGGACGTGCTGCTGTGCGTGATCGATGCCACCAACCTGCGCCTGCACCTGCGCTTCGCGCTGGAGCTGCGCGAGCTGGGCAAGCCGATGGTGGTGGCGCTGAACATGGTGGATGCCGCGCAGCGACGTGGCATCGAAATCGACGTGCCGGCGCTGGAGCGCGCGCTGGGCGTGCCGGTGGTGGAAACCGTGGCCGTGCGCAAGCATGGCGCGCAGGCACTGGTGGAGCGCCTGGACGCGATGGTGCCGCACTTGGATGCGCCGGTGGAGGCGAAGGAAAGCGAAGAGCGGGATTACCACGTGCGCGTGCGCGGCATCCTGGACGCCTCCGTGCGCATGCCCACCCGCACGGCGAAGGTCGATGACACGCTGGACCGCTGGCTGCTGCATCCGGTGTTCGGGTTGGCGACGCTGGTGGTGGTGATGTTCCTGATCTTCCAGGCGGTGTTCGCCTGGGCCACGCCGATGATGGACGGCATCGAAGCGCTGTTCGGCTGGCTGGGCGAGCAGGCCGGCGCGATATTGCCGGAAGGCCCGCTGGCCAGCCTGATCACCGATGGCATCATCGCCGGGCTGGGGGGCGTGGTGGTGTTCCTGCCGCAGATCCTGATCCTGTTCGCCTTCATCCTGGCGCTGGAAGAATCCGGCTACCTGCCGCGTGCGGCGTTCCTGCTGGACCGGATGATGGCATCGGCCGGCCTGTCCGGGCGTTCGTTCATCCCGCTGTTGTCCAGCTTCGCGTGCGCGGTGCCGGGCATCATGGCCACCCGCAGCATCCAGGACCCGCGCGACCGCCTGGCCACCATCCTGGTGGCGCCGCTGATGACCTGCTCGGCGCGCCTGCCGGTGTATGCGCTGCTGATCGGCGCCTTCATTCCCGACGAGAAGGTCGGCATCTTCAACCAGCAGGGACTGGTGCTGTTCGGGCTGTATGTCGCCGGCATCCTCAGCGCGCTGGTGATGTCGTGGGTGATGAAGCGGTGGCGCCGCGACAAGAGCGAGCACCCGCTGATGCTGGAACTGCCGTCCTACCGCATCCCGCATCCGCGCGACCTGGCCGTGGGCCTGTACGAGCGCGGCATGATCTTCCTCAAGCGCGTGGGCGGCATCATCCTGTCGCTGACCATCCTGTTGTGGTTCCTGCTCTCGTTCCCGGGCGCACCGGAAAACGCCACGATGCCGGCCATCGACTACAGCTACGCCGGCCAGCTTGGCCACGCGATGACCGCGATCTTCGCGCCGCTGGGCTTCAACTGGCAGATCTGCATCGCGTTGATTCCGGGCATGGGCGCGCGCGAAGTGGCGGTGTCGTCGCTGGCGACGATCTATGCGTTGTCGGCGCCTGACGACGATGCGGCGATCTCGGCGTTGACGCCGATCGTCAGCGACGGCTGGTCGCTGGCCACCGGCCTGTCGCTGCTGGTGTGGTTCATCTACGCGCCGATGTGCATCTCCACCCTGGCCACCATCAAGCGCGAGACCAACTCGTGGAAGCAGATGGGTTTTGCGACGATCTACCTGTTCGCGGCGGCCTACATCGCGGCAATGATCACCTACCAGGTGACCGTGGCGCTGGGAGGCGGCTGATGGATGCCGGCCTGCTGCTGCAGTACCTGGTGGTGGCGCTGGCGGTGCTGGCCAGCGCGTGGGTGGTGCTGAAGAAGCAGTTCCCCGGCACGGTGCGCAAGGCACGTGGCGTGGTTGCGCTGCGCCTGCTGCGGCCGGGCCGCGCAGGCTGGCTGCAGGCGATGGGCCGGCGTATCGCACCGCCAGCCGGCGGCAGCGGCGGTGCCTGTGGTGGCTGCGACAGCTGCGGGCCGACGGCGCCGAAGCGATAGCAGGGCGCAGGTTGCCGGCAGGTGCCGGTCAGGGCGGTGCCGCATTGGCGCGCCAGGCCGGCGCGATGCCGATGATGGTGGCCGGTGCTTCCGGTGGTGCCGGATGCAGCAGTGCCAAGGGTTCCTGCGGCACTTCGTCGTGGCGGATTTCAAGGTGCAGGTGTGGCCCGGTGGCTGCGCCCGAGCTGCCCACCTGGCCGATGGGCTGGTGGCGCAGCAGGCGGCTGCCGATCCGCAGGCCAGGCGCGAATGCCTGCAGATGGGCGTACCAGCTGCGATATCCATCGCCATGGTCCACTACCACGTAGCAGCCATAACCGGTCTGGCGTTGCTGGATGTCCACCACCGTGCCGGCTGCGATGGCCAGTACGGACGTGCCGCGCGGTGCGGCCAGGTCCACGCCGCTGTGCAGGTGGCGTCGCCCGCGGATGGGATGGGTGCGGCGGCCGAACGGGCTGCTGATCCGGTAGCGGGACAGCGGTTCGGCGAAACGGCGTGCCTCGCCGTCCGGCGCGGTCACCTCGATCGGGTGCATCCAGGCCATGGGAATGGCCTCGGGCAGCACCGGGCCGACGGCTTGCAGGGACGCGTGGCCCGGCAGGCCATCGGCGCGCGCCGCTGACGGCGGCGCCGGCAATCCCGCTGCCGCCAGCAGCAGGGTCATGGCAATGGCGCGCAGCAGGCGCGGGGCATGGGCGGGGCGAAGCAGCATCGTCTGGACCTGCAGGGCATCGGGTTGCTGCGCAGGCTAGTGGCGAAAGGGGCGGCGCCGGTCGTTTCCGGCCGTTTTCAGGACGGGTCTGCAGCCCGGCTGGACCAGTACGACAGGACGCGGCGGATATGGCCGAACCCTTCAGCTGGCGGCACCCGGAGTGTCCGCGGGCAGGTCCAACCAGGCCTTGACCAGTTCGGCATCGTGGGTGAGGCCCAGCTTGCGCATGGCGTTCATCTTCCGCGCGCTCACCGTCTGTTTGCTGCGATGCAGTTGCGTGGCGATTGCATTGACCGTCATGCCCGACACGAACAGCCGGACCACCTCCTGTTCGCCGGGGGTGAGCGGCCTGGCAACGTTGCTGCCCGATCCGCTGGCGCGCTCCAGCAAGGCCTGCATGGCCGGTGAGTAGTACTCCGCGCCGATGCCGGCTGCCTGCAGCGCGGCGGCCAGGTGTCCGCTGGCATCGGCTTTGCCGACCATGTGCCGCACCCCCAACCGGCGGGCCTGGGCCAGGGTGGTCGGCAGTTCCAGCATGGTATGCAGCACCACCTGCAGCCGGGCAGGGTGGCGGCACAACTGCGACAGCAGCGCCAGGCCATCGGCATTGCGGCCACCGGGCATCGCAAAGTCGGTGACCACCGCTTCACAGGGCGTGGTGGACAGCAGCGCCAGCAGTTCGTCCACGCTGCTGGCCCGGCCTACCACCTGCAGGCGCGGGGCCGGACCGAGCAGTGCTTCGATTCCGGCCAGGATGGTGGGATGGTCGTCGGCGATGACGATGCGCATGGGAAGTGGCTGGCAGGTCCTCTGCGCGCAGCAGGCCTGCGCTGCTTCAGTGTCGGCGCTGGCCGTGAACAGGATGTGCAGCCGCGTTGGTTCGACATGGCCGCAGCGCGGGACGGGCAGGACGTATCAGTCCCTTACCAGTCCGCCATCCACCACCAGGTTCTGTCCGCTGACGGCGCGCGACCAGGGCGAGGCGAAGAACAGCACGGCATCGGCGAATTCGGCCGGCGTGGTCACGCTGCGCAGCGGCGTATTGGCGGCGATGTAGTCGAACACCGCTTCTGGCGTGGCGGCGCTGGCATCGGTGCTGCGCAGCAGGCCGCCGGACAGCATGTTGACGGTGATGCCATCGGGGCCGAGATCGCCAGCCAGGGTGCGGGTCAGCGAGAGCAGCGCGGCCTTGGCGGCGGTGTAGTCGTGGTAGGGCACCACCGGATTCTGGAACAGGTTGGTGCCGATGTTGATGACCCGTCCGAAGCGCTGCGCCTGCATGCCTGGAAGCGCCGCCTGCACGGTGTTGAGCGCACCGCGTACGCTGCCGTCGAACTGGGCCTGGAAGCTGGCCCAGCCGATGCGGTCGGCTTTGTCGCGTGCGTCGCCGTTGAACGAAAAGCTGGCCAGGGCATTGTTCACCACCGTGCTGACCGGTTGGCCGAAATGCGCCTGGGCAAGGGCCAGCGCGGTATCGACCTGGTGCCTGTCGGTGACATCGGCCTGCGCCGCCAGGGTGCGTGGGCCCAGCTCCTGCACCAGTGCATGGGCCGCGTCGGCGCTGCGGTGGTAATTGATGATGACCCGCGCGCCCTGTGCGGCGAATGCGCGGGCAATGTGCTGGCCCAGGCCGCGGGCGGCGCCGGTGACCAGCACCAGTTGTTCGGAAATCTGCATCGGGACACCGCATCCAGCGTGGCAAGGGACGCACCAGCGTAGCAACCCGGCGGCCGGCAGGGCGGCCCCCTGTGCAAACGCGCGGGCAGCAGCTAGCCTTCCTGCATGAACCAGACTCCCCTGCGATTGCTCATCCACGGTGCCTCCGGGCGCATGGGCCAGGCCCTGCTGCGGCTGGCTGCCGAAAACACCGACACCTTGCAGGTGGTCGCGGCCTTTACCGGCCGTTCGCCTGCACAACGGGTGGTGGACGGTGTCCCGCATTTCGCTGCCAGCGAACTGTCCGGCGCGCCGGCCTTCGACGTGGCGATCGATTTCAGCCTGCCGGAAGGCTTTGATCCGATCCTGTCCTTGTGCGTGGAGCGCGGGGCGGGCCTGGTATCGGGCACCACCGGCATCAGCCAGGCGCAGCGCGCCACGCTGGACGCTGCCGCTGCGAAGATCCCGCTGGTGTGGGCGTCCAATTTCAGCCTGGGCGTGGCGGTGCTGGACGAACTGGTCGAGCGTGCCGCGCAGGCCCTTGCCGGCTGGGACTGCGACATCGTCGAATCGCACCATACGCGCAAGCTGGATGCACCGTCGGGTACGGCGCTGACGCTGGGCGCGGCGGCCGGGCGGGGCGGGGCGCAGCCGCACTACGCCAGCCTGCGGGCCGGCGATATCGTCGGCGAACACCTGGTGCAGTTCACCGGGCTGGGTGAGCGCATCGAGCTGGTGCACCGGGCCAGCAACCGCGACATCTTCGCCCGCGGCGCGCTGTTCGCGGCCGGGCAGCTGGCCGGCCGGGCAGCGGGGAGTTACCGGGTGCGGGACCTGCTGGCCGGCTGAATGGGTGGGCGGGGGGCGGGTAGCGCCGAACCATGTTCGGCGGAGGCGGCAATAAACGGCCCGCTGCGCTCGCCGACCATGGGTCGGCGCTACCACGGGGCATGCAGCCGGGCGCCGCGTTACGTCCTGCAACGTGGTGCTGGCGCCGGCCCCCGCATGCGTCTACAATTCGCACTCGCCGAAACACGACAGCCGGACCGGTCCTGAACCGTACGTCCGCGCTTTTTTGCAACCGGTTTTTACCGTGCGCGCAGGCGTGACCTTCGGTACCCCTCGGTAGCCAAAGTGAGATTTCCGTGACCCAAGCCGCAATCCTCGTCCTCGAAGACGGCACCGTATTCGAGGGCGAATCCGTAGGCGCGCCCGGCCTGTCCGTCGGCGAGGTGGTGTTCAACACCGCCATGACCGGCTATCAGGAAGTGCTGACCGATCCGTCCTACGCCCGGCAGATGGTCACGCTGACCTACCCGCACATCGGCAATACCGGCATGACCGACCAGGACAACGAAGCGTCCAAGGTGTGGTCGGCCGGCCTGATCGTGCGCGACGTGCCGCGCCGGCCCAGCAGCTGGCGCAGCCAAGTCTCGCTGCAGGACTGGCTGCTGCAGCGTGGCGTGGTGGCCATTTCCGGCATCGATACCCGCAAGTTGACGCGCATCCTGCGCGAGAGCGGTGCGCAGAACGGCGCGCTGATGGCAGGGGACATCGACGTGGAGAAGGCGCTGGAAGCGGCGCGCAAGTTCCCGGGCCTGAAGGGCATGGACCTGGCCAAGGTCGTGTCCACTGAAAAGACCTACAGCTGGAACGAGGGCCAGCTGGATCTGGACGCCAACGCGTTCGTCAGCGTGCCGTCGCAGTACAAGGTGGTGGCCTACGATTTCGGCGTGAAGACCAACATCCTGCGCATGCTGGCCGAGCGCGGCTGTGCGGTGACCGTGGTGCCGGCGCAGACCCCGGCGGCCGAGGTGCTGGCACTGAAGCCCGACGGCGTGTTCCTGTCCAATGGCCCGGGCGACCCGGAACCGTGCGATTACGCGATCGAGGCGATCAAGAGCTTCCTGGATGCGAAGGTGCCGACCTTCGGCATCTGCCTGGGCCACCAGCTGCTGGCGCTGGCCTCCGGCGCGAAGACGGTCAAGATGGGCCACGGCCACCATGGCGCCAACCATCCGGTGCAGGACCTGGACAGCGGCCGGGTGATGATCACCTCGCAGAACCATGGTTTCGCGGTGGATGAGGCGACCCTGCCGGCCACCCTGCGGGTCACCCACCGTTCGTTGTTCGATGGCACCAACCAGGGCATCGCGCGCATCGACGTGCCGGCGTTCTCGTTCCAGGGCCATCCGGAAGCCTCGCCGGGTCCGACCGATGTCGGCCCGCTGTTCGATCGTTTCGTGACCCTGATGGCCGGGGCCAACGCCTGATGCGCATCCCCGCACTGCTGGCTGGGCTGCTGCTGGCCGGCGTCGCTTCGGCGCAGCCGGCCAGTCCGTCGGAGATCGCGGTGGTCATGCAGCAGCTGGGCATGGACCGGCTGGGCAAGGACAGTGCGGCGCTGCTGGTCAGCGTGGCACCGGGCCTGCAGGCGCTGGATGCGGCGGGTCGCGACTGTGCCGCCAGCCAGGTCGGGCAGCTGCTGGACCAGCATTTCCAGCAGCAGATCGCCGGCAGCATGGGCGATGAAGGCGCCGGGCTGATGGGCGAGTGGAAGCAGTTCATGGCCACGCCCGCCGGCGTCGACATGGGACGCACCTTCCAGGCCAGCGCGCAGAAGCAGGCTGGCATCGCGACCGAGGCTCCGCAGGTGGGCGAAGCCAGCAAGCTGGAGATCGGCCGCTTCATGGGGACGCCCGCGTTCCAGCGTTTCATCGCAGGCATCAGCGCCGATGGCGCGATGCCGGAAGACCTGGGCGAACGGATGGCCGGCGCGCTGCAGCGCGAATGCCACATCGACTTCGACCCCGGACAGATTTCCTGATCGTCAGCGTGCGATCACTCCCCCTTGTCACGCTGTACCGACCTAGAGAAGAAAATGGCAAAGCGCACTGACCTGAAAACCATCCTCATCATCGGTGCTGGCCCGATCGTCATCGGCCAGGCCTGTGAGTTCGACTACTCTGGCGCGCAGGCCTGCAAGGCATTGCGCGACGAGGGTTACCGCGTGGTGCTGGTCAACAGCAACCCGGCCACCATCATGACCGACCCGGAGATGGCCGATGCGGTCTACATCGAGCCGATCAACTGGCAGACGGTCGAGAAGATCATCGCCAAGGAAAAGCCCGATGCGCTGCTGCCGACCATGGGCGGCCAGACCGCGCTGAACTGCGCGCTGGACCTGGCCGACAACGGCGTGCTGGAGAAGTACAACGTCGAGCTGATCGGCGCCAAGCGCGAAGCCATCCGCATGGCCGAAGACCGCGAGCTGTTCCGCGTGGCGATGGGCGAGATCGGCCTGGAGTGCCCGTCCGCGGCGGTCGCGCATACGCTGGAAGAAGCGATCGAGATCCAGACCCGCGTCGGTTACCCGACCATCATCCGCCCCAGCTTCACCCTGGGCGGCAGCGGTGGCGGCATCGCCTACAACCGCGAAGAGCTGGTCGACATCGTCACCCGTGGCCTGGAACTGTCGCCGACCACCGAGGTGCTGGTGGAGGAATCGGTGCTGGGCTGGAAGGAATTCGAGATGGAGGTGGTGCGTGACACCGCCGACAACTGCATCATCGTGTGCTCCATTGAAAACCTGGACCCGATGGGCGTGCACACCGGTGACTCGATCACCGTGGCGCCGGCGCAGACCCTGACCGACAAGGAATACCAGCGCCTGCGCGATGCCTCCATCGCCGTGCTGCGCAAGATCGGCGTGGATACCGGTGGCTCGAACGTGCAGTTCGGCATCAACCCGCAGACCGGCCGCGTGGTGGTGATCGAAATGAACCCGCGCGTGTCGCGTTCTTCGGCGCTGGCGTCCAAGGCGACCGGTTTCCCGATCGCCAAGGTCGCGGCCAAGCTGGCCGTCGGCTACACCCTGGACGAACTCAAGAACGAGATCACCGGCGGCCTGACCCCGGCCTCGTTCGAGCCGTCGATCGATTACGTGGTCACCAAGATCCCCCGCTTCGCCTTCGAGAAGTTCCCGGCCGCCGATTCGCGCCTGACCACCCAGATGAAGTCGGTGGGCGAGGTGATGGCGATGGGCCGCACCTTCCAGGAATCGATGCAGAAGGCGCTGCGTGGCCTGGAGACCGGCAAGGTCGGCTTTGATCCGACCGGGCTGGACCTGGCCAACGAGGACGACCTGCAGACGCTGCGCCGCGAGCTCAAGGCCCCGGGCCCGGAGCGGCTGTTCTATGTCGCCGATGCATTCCGTGCCGGCATGGGGGTGGAGGACATCCATGCGCTGTCGTTCATCGATCCGTGGTTCCTGGACCAGATCGAAGAGATCATCGCGGCCGAGGCCGAGGTCACTGCCGCCGGCATCGATGCACTGGACGCCGCGCGCCTGCGCCGCCTCAAGCGCGCCGGTTTCTCCGATGCGCGCCTGGCGCAGCTGACCGACACCAACGAGGCCGCCGTGCGTGCACTGCGCCGCGCCCACAACGTGCGCCCGGTGTACAAGCGCGTGGATTCCTGTGCGGGCGAGTTCGCCACCGGCACCGCCTACCTGTATTCGACCTATGAGGACGAATGCGAAGCAGCGCCGAGCAACCGCGACAAGATCATGATCCTGGGTGGCGGCCCGAACCGCATCGGCCAGGGCATCGAGTTCGATTACTGCTGCGTGCACGCTGCACTGGCGCTGCGCGAGGATGGTTATGAAACCATCATGGTCAACTGCAACCCGGAAACCGTATCCACCGACTACGACACCTCCGACCGCCTGTACTTCGAGCCGCTGACGCTGGAAGACGTGCTGGAGATCGTGGAGCTGGAGAAGCCCAAGGGCGTGATCGTGCAGTACGGCGGCCAGACCCCGCTGAAGCTGGCGCGTGCGCTTGAAGCCAATGGCGTGCCGGTGATCGGCACCAGCCCGGATTCGATCGACCTTGCCGAAGACCGCGAGCGCTTCCAGCAACTGGTGGACAACCTGGGCCTGAAGCAGCCGCCGAACCGCATCGCCCGCAACGACCAGGAAGCGCTGCTGCTGGCGCGCGAGATCGGCTATCCGCTGGTGGTGCGCCCGAGCTACGTGCTGGGCGGCCGCGCGATGGAAATCGTGTACGGCGAGTCCGACCTGGCCCGCTACGTGCGCGACGCGGTGAAGGTGTCCAATGATTCGCCGGTGCTGCTGGATCGCTTCCTGGACAACGCCGTCGAAGTGGACGTGGACATCATCGCCGACGCGCAGGGCAACGTGCTGATCGGTGGCGTGATGGAGCACATCGAGGAGGCCGGCGTGCATTCGGGCGATTCGTCCTGCTCGCTGCCGCCGTACTCGCTGTCGGCGCAGACCCAGGCCGAGCTGCGTCGCCAGGTGGTCGAGCTGGCCAAGGCATTGAGTGTCGTCGGCCTGATGAATACCCAGTTCGCCATCCAGACCGGTGAAGATGGCCAGGACATCGTCTACCTGCTGGAAGTGAACCCGCGTGCGTCGCGCACGGTGCCGTTCGTGTCCAAGGCCACCGGCATGCCGCTGGCCAAGATCGCCGCGCGCTGCATGGCCGGCAGCACGCTGGCCGAGCAGGGTGCCACCCGGGAAATCGTGCCGGATTACTATTCGGTCAAGGAAGCGATCTTCCCGTTCGCCAAGTTCCAGGGCGTCGATCCGATCCTCGGGCCGGAGATGCGTTCCACCGGCGAGGTGATGGGCGTGGGCCGCAGCTTCAGCGCCGCCTTTGCGCGTGCGCAGGAAGCCGGTGGCATCAAGGCGCCGCCGGTCGGCAAGGCATTCGTGTCGGTGCGCGATCCGGACAAGCAGCGCGTGCTGCCGGTGGCCAAGGCGCTGCTGGAGCGTGGTTACAGCCTGGTCGCCACGCGCGGTACCGCCGCATGGCTGCAGCAGCACGGCATGGACTGCGAGGTCGTCAACAAGGTCGTCGAGGGCCGTCCGCACATCGTCGACTCCATCAAGAACGGCGAGATCGTCTACATCGTCAACACGACCGAGGGCCGTGCGGCGATCAACGATTCGTTCTCGATCCGTCGGGAGGCACTGCAGCATCGCGTGACCTATTCGACCACCATTGCCGGCGCCAAGGCGCTGGTGCATTCGCTGGAATTCCGCGGTACCGGCCCGGTCTGGTCGCTGCAGGAACTGCACAAGGAACTGAACGCATGAGAGCACCGATCACCCTGAAAGGCGCGCAGCGCCTGCGCGAAGAGCTGGACCAGCTGAAGTCGGTCAAGCGTCCGAAGGTCATCGCCGCGATTGCCGAAGCGCGCGAGCACGGCGACCTGAAGGAAAACGCCGAGTACCATGCCGCGCGCGAGGAGCAGGGTTTCATCGAAGGCCGCATCAAGCAGCTGGAAGGCGAGCTGTCGCACGCCGAGATCATCGACGTGAGCAAGCTCAATGCGGGTTCCAAGGTGGTGTTCGGCGCCAGCGTGATCCTGGCCGACGTGGAAACCGACGAAGAGAAGAAGTACCAGATCGTTGGCGACCTGGAAGCAGACATCAAGCTGGGGCTGATCGCGATTTCGTCGCCGGTCGCGCGCGCGATGATCGGCAAGCTGGAAGGCGACAGCATCACCATCGACGCGCCAGCCGGCCAGCGCGAGTACGAAATCGTCAGCGTCAGCTACGCAGGCTGATCGATGGCCAGCGCAACGCTGCTGCTGCCCACACGCAACCGGTTTGCTGCAGCAGCGTTGCCGGCCGATGTCGCCCGCGCGTTCGGCCAGGCCGTGCACAGCGTGCACCAGGCCGGCGAGAACGCACAGTTGCAACGTCATTTCACCGTTGACGGCGAGGTTGGTTCGCCGTTGCCGGTGGCGGCGCTTACCCGCCAGCTCGACGTGGGCGATGCACTGGGACAGCGTTGGCTGCGTGCCGATCCTGCCCATATGGTGCCCGACATGCAGGGCGCACGCATGATGGGGCACGGCGACACCCTGCGGCCGGATGCACGGGACGCCGCCGCGTTGCTGCCCGCATTGCAGCCGGTGTTCGACGAACATGGCCTGCAGCTGGATGCCCCGGAACCATCGCGCTGGTACCTGCGCCTGCCCGAGGACATGGCGCTTCCTGTTTTCGCCAGCCCGGACGAAGTGCTTGGCGATGACCTGTTCGCCCACCTGCCTGCAGGCGCCGAAGGCCGTCCATGGCGGGCGTTGCTGACCGAAGCCCAGGTGGTGCTGCATGCCCATCCGTGGAACCAGCAACGCATGGCGCAGGGCAGTGCGCCGATCAATTCATTGTGGTTCTGGGGCCCGGGCAGGTTGCCTGCGAAGGTGCAGACGGCACATGCCCAGGTACGCAGCCGCGACGCGCTGCTGCGCGGGTTGGCGCAGGCGGCGGGCGTGCAGCTGGACGGCGAACAGTCCGTGGATGCCTTGGTGGACCTGCGCCAGCTGCGTTCATTGCAACTGCTGGGCAGCGACGCGATCCAGCCGTTGCTGGCCGCATTGCGGCGCGGCGAACTGCAGGAACTGGTGCTGGATTTCGAGGACGGCGTGCAGTTCCGCTTCGAGCGGGCGCAGCGCTGGAAGTTCTGGAAGAAGCCGCGACAGCTGCACGAACCGTAGCGCCCGGCCATGCCCGGCGGCTGTTGCTTGCCGCGCCGCTGCGCTCGCCGGGCGCTGCCGTATCCGGCTCGCGCTATCATGCCTGGGTCATTTCCACCGGCGCTGCCGATGCCCCTTGCCGCCGAAGCTGCGCACCCCCCATCCGATACACCCACCATCCGCCGCCGCGCCAGCGTAGAGGTCGCGCCCTGGCCTGATGGCACGCTGCCATTGCTCGCGCGCCTGTATGCCAGCCGTGGCGCACCCACCCCCGAACTTGCCGTGCCCCGGCTTGGCAGCCTGCATGCACCGGAGCTGCTCGGCGGCATCGACGCGGCCGTGCACCTGCTGGCGGCGGCGATCGCCGATGACAAGCGCATCGTGGTCGTCGGTGATTTCGATTGTGACGGCGCCACCGCGTGCGCGGTCGGCGTGCGTGGCCTGCGCATGCTTGGCGCACGCAACGTCGCCCATGCGGTACCCAATCGCATGGTGCACGGCTACGGCCTTTCGCCTGCGCTGGTGGAAGAACTGGCGATGCTGCAGCCGGACCTGCTGGTCACCGTCGACCATGGCATTGCCTGCCATGCGGGCGTGGCGGCGGCCAAGGCCAAGGGCTGGCAGGTGCTGGTCACCGACCACCACCTGCCAGGTCCGGCGCTGCCGCCGGCCGATGTCATCGTCGATCCGAACCTGGAGGGCGACGCGTTTCCCAGCAAGTCGCTGGCCGGCGTCGGCGTGATTTTCTACGTGCTGCTGGCGCTGCGCCGGCATCTTCGCGACGAGGGTGTCTTTGCCGATGGCAAGGGCCCGGACCTGGCGACGCTGCTCGACCTGGTCGCGGTGGGGACGGTCGCCGACCTGGTGGCGCTGGACGCCAACAACCGTGCATTGGTCAGTGCCGGCCTGCGGCGGCTGCGTGCGGGGCAGGGCTGCGTCGGCCTGAAGGCACTGATCGAGGCCAGCGGCCGTGATGCGGCGCGGCTTACGTCCACCGATATCGGTTTCGCCCTGGGGCCACGCTTGAATGCGGCCGGCCGGCTGGAAGACATGGCGCTGGGCATCGCGTTGCTGCTGAGCGAGAACCCGCACGAAGCGCGCGGCATCGCGCAGACGCTGGAGCAGATCAATGCCGAACGCCGTGCCGTGCAGCAGGCCATGACCGATGATGCCGAGACGGCGATTTCGAAAGTGGTGCTCGACGAGGATGGCCAGCGCCCCGTCGCGGCGGTGCTGTTCGACGCGGACTGGCATCCCGGCGTGGTCGGGTTGGTGGCTTCGAAGATGAAGGACCGGCTGCATCGGCCGGTGGTGGCCTTCGCGCCGTCGGAACCGGGCGGCGATGCACTGCGCGGCTCGGCGCGCTCGATCCCGGGCCTGCACATCCGTGATGCGCTGGCATTGGTCGATGCGCAGCAGCCGGGCCTGATCGAGCGTTTTGGTGGCCATGCGATGGCCGCCGGCCTCAGCCTGCATGGCGACCAGCTGCAGCGGTTCGAGGCGGCTTTCGTCGCCGCCGTGCAGCAGTTGCTGGATCCGGCGATGCTGCAGCAGCAGGTACTCAGCGACGGGGAACTGGGCGCGGACGAACTGGACCACCACCATGCCGATGCGCTGCGCCTGGCGGGCCCGTGGGGGCAGGGTTTCCCGGAGCCGCTGTTCGATGGGCATTTCGAAGTGACCAACTGGCGCGTGCTGAAAGAGCGCCACCTGAAGCTGGAACTGCGGCGTCCTGGAACCGCCGGGGTGCTCAACGCGATCCATTTCGGTGGCTGGACCGGCAATGCGCCGTCGCGCAACGTGCACCTCGCGTACCGCCTGGCCTGCGACGACTACCGCGGCGGCACCGCCATCCAGTTGATCGTGGAGCATTGCACGCACCTGGCCCGGTAGAGCGGGTCCATGACCCGCTGCTTCTGGCGGTGACGGGCATGGCCCGTCACCACCGAAACGGTGCTGTAGCCCCCGGTAGAGCGGGTCCATGACCCGCTGCTTCTGGCGGTGACGGGCATGGCCCGTCATTACCGGTGCTGTTCCTTGGTCACCAGCGTTGGCAGGGTCCAGGCACCGCCTGCGGCGACCAGCCGGCACATGCCGGACGTGGAGGTGGAGGTCGGCACGAACCGGCTGCCATCCCAGCTCCAGCTGTGCATGGACCAGCAGTCACCCAGTCCACGCCCTTTGTGGGAAGCACTGATGGTGCGCACATCGTCTTCATTGCCAAGGGTGGTGACCAGCTCCGGCTGGTAGGGCGCGCGGTCGTTGACCACCCAATAGCCACTGCCCTCGTTGTAGGCGCCACGCCAACAGGGCATCGAGACCAGCAGCTTGTCCGCGCTCAGGCGCTTCACGGTGATTTCCTGCGGGCCCTCGTCGGCCATCAGGCCTTCTCCCGGGCCGAGCGCCTGGCAGTCGTCGACCGAGGTGGCAGCGGTCAATGCGGCACGCAGTGCGGCCGAGCCGGCCAGGGCTTCATCCGCTGGGCGGGTGGCAACGATCTTTCCAGGCACCACCACCGGCACCGGCAACGCCGGCGGCACCGAGGCTTCGGCGCGCTTGCCCTTGCGCATCAACGCGCCGGGCGTACCCAGGCGGCCCTGGAACTCATCCATCTTCAGCAGCACGGCCGATGCACCGCTGCCGGACAGCGTCCATTGCCGCTGGTCGTCGCCGGCCAGTACGATGCGGCGGGTGCCTGCCAGCGAAGCGAGCAGTGCCGCCACCTGCGGTGCGTGCAAGGTGGCGGTGCCGGCCTCGGCGTCGTAGTCCAATGGGCCCTGGTCGGCGCCATCGATCTGCAGGCTCAACCGCGCAGGCAGGACGATTTCATCATATTGGCCCAGCATCAGCTCCGCGCTGACCGGTTGATCCGGGCCGCCGTGGCGGGTCAGCAGCACCGACACCGGCAGGCTGTCGCTGTCGTCGTCGGGCTGGTAACCGGCCGCACGACAGGTGCGGGTGTTGTCGCAGGCCAGGGTCCAGTCGTTGTGGGTGAAGGCCACACCGGTGACCGTGGCGGGGGCAGCCTGCAATGCAGGCAGTGGCGCCAACAACAACAGCGGCAGGAGGGAAAGCAGGCGCATGGAACATCCTTGTAGCGAATGGGTGGACCATGGTCGCGCATGGCAGCGCGCGGACCAAGCGCTGTCGTTCGCTGGCGTTGACTGGTAGAGCGGGTCCATGACCCGCTTGCTTCTGCCGGTGACGGACATGGCCCGTCACTACCCGCGCGCGCCTTCCTGGGCGATGGCAATGGGCGATGTCCGCGAAGAACGCCCGCGCGCCGGCATGCCGAACAGGGGGCGCAGCACCGGGATGCGACGGATCAGCAGTTCGTGCAGCAGCAGGCAGCCGGCGACCGTCCCGGCCAGCACCAGCAGAGGCTCCCACCAAGGCCCCAACTGCAGTGGCTTCAGCCAGAACAACAACACGATGATCAGGCTCTGGTGCAGCATGTACCAAGGGAAGATCGCCTCGGTGCAGTACGGCAGCCAGCGGAATGGACGGTCCAGCCAGGTCTTGGCCCAGCCCAGCAGCGTCAACAGCATCGCCCACAGGTACAGCGACTGGCTTGCCATCACCTGTGCGGTCCAGAATGCGTCCGGCCACTGCCGCAGGGCGGAATCTTCCGCCAGCATCCGCCCGAGCACGCGGATGCCGAAGTACCAGCTGATCGCAACCAGGGCCATCCACAGGGTGGTCCAGCGCAGCGCGACCACGCGATCCCAGAAGGACGCCTGGCGGGCGAGCAGGTAGCCCGCCAGGAATACCGAGCCATACTTGGCGTGCTGGTACCAATCGTCGAACAACGCGCCGGTGGAAGGATACCGAGGGTCCAGCCAGGCTACCCAGATGAACAGCACCACGCTGGGCACGCCGACCAGCACCAGTGCCGGCGCGCAGGCGAAGCGTTGCATGGCACTCCGCACCGTCGCGCTGCCCAGCAACGGCATCAGCAGCGCCAACAGGACGGTATAGACCCAGAGATAGGCGAGGTACCACAGGTGGTTCCATGTAATGCCGAACTGCCAACCGGTAAAGCTGTCCTGCGGCCACGGACTGACCTGCCAATAGCGCAGCAGGAAGGCCCAGAACCCAGGCGCGGCATGGCCACTGGCGACGGCCTCACAGTAGGGTTGGACAGGCACGACCACGAACATGCCGAACAGCAGCGGCAGCAGCAGGCGCCAGCTTCGCTTTGCCACGAAGCGCCCGATCTGCTGTCCAGGCCCCATCAGGGCGATGGCGATACCGGATAGCAGGAACAGCAGCGCCATCCGCCAGCGGTTCACGAACAGCATCGGCCATTGCAACCATTCACTGGTGTAGCTGCTCTTGAGGTGGAAGCCCCAGTCGTCCACGTAGGCCATGGCCGTGTGGTAGAGGATCAGCAGGGCGAAGGCGAATACGCGGAGTGCGTCGATGTCGTGGCGTCGGTTCATGGCGCTGGCTGTGCGGGAACAGGCCTGCAGCGTGCATGCGGCACGCCGGGATGGGCCTGGCCGAGGGCCGGAACCCCGGGAAAAAGTGACCAATGGCGGTTGCCCGGGGACGGGGTGCGGCCGCTACCATGCGACCTTGATGCACGCTTCGGCCCCCTGCATGGACGACACGATGACCCTTGCGCGCGCTCGCTGGCGTCCCACCACGCGCTTGCTGGTCTGGACGTCGATCCTGCTGGTTACCGCGGTGGCCAACGCCTTCGTCGAGATCATGGACGCGCAGCGTCGCGGCGATGGCCTGGAGTTGTGGGAGCCGTTGATCTGGGAACTGAGCAGCGTCTGCCTGATCCTGCTGACCCTGCCCGTGCTGTGGTGGGGCTGCCAACGCTGGCCGCTGCATGCCGATACCTGGAAGCGGCGCCTGCCGTTGTACCTGCTGGCCAGTGTCGGCTGGTCACTGGTCCACGTGACCGGAATGCTGGCGCTTCGGCACGCCGCCTATGCCGCACTGGGCTACCACTATGTCGACGACACGCATTGGGCGTCGCGCCTGCTCTATGAATACCTAAAGGACGTGCGTGCGTTCTTCATCTTCGTGGCGATCGAGCATTTCTTCAGCTGGTTCGGGCGCCGACGCCAGGGCGAGGCGCACCTGCTGGCCGTCCCCGACGACAGCCCGCCAGAGGAGGCGGTGCAGCGCCCGGCGCACTTCCTGGTGCGCAAGCTGGGCAAGGAGTTCCTGGTGGCAACGGCCGACATCGAGTACGCCCAGGCCGCCAGCAATTACGTCAACCTGAGGGTGCGCGGGCATGACTATCCGCTGCGCATCACCATGGCCGCGCTGGAGCAGCGATTGGATCCGGACGTATTCCTGCGCAGCCACCGCAGCTGGTTGGTCAACCGGACCTGCCTGCGTTCGATCGAACCGCTGGAAGGCGGGGAGGCCCTGTTGCACATGGCCGACGGGGGCAGGGTGCCGTGCAGCCGGCGGCAGTTGCCGGTGTTGCGGCAGGCGCTGGGTGGGTGACGGGTGGGTGACGGGTGGTGGGTGACGGGCATGGCCCGTCACTACCGGGGAAGGGTCGCCCGACACACCGGGGGCGGTGCCGCTAGGGGCCCGGGCCGCGTTGGTCGATGCTTTTGCTATAATTCGAGGTCATTTTTCGAACACGAAACCGCCGACATGCTCGAGCTGAATCCTGTCCGCCAGCGCATCGCCGATCTGACCGATCGGGTGGTGTCGCTCAGGGGGTATCTTTGACTACGACGTCAAGAAAGAACGCCTGGAAGAAGTAACCCGGGAGCTGGAAAACCCGGACGTCTGGAACAATCCCGAATACGCGCAGAACCTCGGCCGCGAGCGTTCCCAGCTGGACAAGACCGTTGGTGGCATCGCCAACATCCTTGACGGCCTGGTGGAATCGACCGAACTGCTGGAGCTGGCCGAAGGCGAGCAGGACGAAGACACCGCGCTGGCGGTGGTTGCCGACCTGGACAAGTTCCAGAAGCACGTCGAGCAGCTGGAATTCCAGCGCATGTTCTCCGGCGAGATGGACAACTGCAACGCCTTCGTGGACATCCAGGCCGGCGCTGGCGGCACCGAAGCCCAGGATTGGGCGGAAATGATGCTGCGCATGTACCTGCGCTGGTGCGAAGCACGCGGCTGGAAGACCGAACTGATGGAAGTGTCCGGTGGCGACGTTGCCGGCATCAAGTCGGCCACGTTCCGCGTCGAAGGGGACTTCGCCTATGGCTGGCTGAAGACCGAGATCGGCGTGCACCGCCTGGTGCGCAAGTCGCCGTTCGATTCGGACAACCGCCGCCATACCAGCTTCACCTCGGTGTTCGTGTCGCCGGAAGTGGACGACAACATCGAAATCGACATCAACCCCGCGGACCTGCGCACCGATGTGTACCGGTCCTCCGGTGCCGGTGGCCAGCACGTCAACAAGACCGAGTCGGCGGTGCGCATCACGCACATCCCGACCAATACGGTGGTTGCGTGCCAGACCGGCCGCAGCCAGCACCAGAACCGCGACACCGCGATGAAGATGCTGGCGGCCAAGCTGTATGAGCTGGAAGTGCAGAAGCGCAATACCGAGCGCGATGCCCTCGAGGCGACCAAGTCCGACATCGGCTGGGGTAGCCAGATCCGCAATTACGTGCTCGACCAGAGCCGTATCAAGGACCTGCGCACCGGTATCGAGCGCACGGACACGCAGAAGGTGCTCGATGGCGACCTGGATGAGTTCATCGAGGCCAGCCTGAAGTCCGGCCTGGAAGCTGGCGCCAAGCGTATCGATGCCTGAGGCCAGGCCAGTGGCAGCCGTCAAGCCTGCTGCCCGGGCCACCGGATGGGGGACGTCGATGGCGTTCCCCACCGCTGCTGACAGCTGCAGGGCGGGGCGATGATGCGCAGTGAGAGTGAACGCAAGGAACTGGGCGGCTTCCTCAAGGCCTGCCGCGCCCGTGTCGACCCTGCCACGCTCGGCTTGCCGGCCGGGCGGCGTCGCACCCCCGGCCTGAAGCGCGAGGAAGTAGCGCTGGCGATCGGGGTAAGTGTCAGCTGGTACACGTGGATCGAGCAGGGCCGCGAAGTGCGCGCCTCGCCCGAAGTGCTGGAACGGCTGGCACAGGTGTTGCGGATGAGCGACGACGAGCGTGCCTATGCGTTCGCCCTGTCCGGTTATGGGGTGCCGCTGGAGTCTCCGGATGAATCGGTCACCGACGGCCTGTGCCAACTGGTCGAGGCGATCCAGCCGATCCCGGCCTATGTGCGCAATACCCGTTTCGACATCCTGGCCTGGAACCCGGCCATCGCCGAGCTGTTCGTCGATTACAGCCAGTTGGCACCGCATGAACGCAACACGCTGCGGCTGGTGTTCCTGTATGCGCCGTACCGCACGCTGATCCTGAACTGGGAAGAGATGGCCCGTGGCCTGCTGGCCGGATTCCGTGCGGCGATGGCGCAGGCACCGGACAAGGCACCCTTCCTGGCGCTGGCCGAGGATATCGCCGCGCACAGCGAGGAGTTCCGCCAGTGGTGGCCGGAGCACGATGTACGCCGTTTCGACGAAGGCGCCAAGCGGCTCAATCACCCCACCCGTGGCCTGCTTGACCTGCAATATGTGGCGCTGGTGCCGGAAAGCCGGCATGACCTGTCGCTGGTGACCTACCTGCCACGCAAGTAGGGGGTATCGGCAGGGCTGCGCCCTGCACCCGCAGAAGCGTTGAAGCAACAGCAAAAGCCGGAGCAACAGCAACCGCGGGCTTCCTGGGGATGGCGGGGTACTGTGGGTTTGCGGGGACGCCGTGAATCCGTCCATGGAGGCTTGGTCGCCGCATCCTGCGGCTCACACCCCGCAAACCCACAGTACCCCGCCTTCGACAGTTTCCTGCGATCTGTTGAGCCGAGCCGTGCTCGGCTGTTCTTCATTTCTTCATTTCTTCATTCGGAATCATCGAATCGATTGGAGAAAGTCATTCACACATGGCTTGGATCTACTGCAGATCGCGGGAGATTGTCGAAGGCGTGGTGGGTCCGGTGGCGGGGGTGTGAGCCGCATGGATGCGGCGACCAAGCCTCCATGGACGGATTCACGGCGTCCCCCGCCACCGGATCCACCACGCCATCCCACTGGAACCCAGCTTTTGCTGTTGCTGTTGCTCCGGCTGTTGCTTCAACGCTTCTGCGGGTGCCGGGCGCAGCCCGGCAGAACACCTGTTCAGGCAGGTAAGTCCGGGTCACAGGATGAGTGGATGCCTTGTTACCCTGCGACAACGAGTCCACATTCGTGATCAGGAAACGGGTCGCCGGCCCGTTGTCGAGACGACAGGAGACCTGCATGTCCGCTTTCCCCGCCGTACCCCCCGCCATTTCCCGTGATCCGGCCACCGGCCAGCAGATCGCCAGCCATCCGTTCATCACCGGGGCCGAGCTGGACGTGATCCTTGATCGCGGCCAGGCCGGCTTTGCCGCCTGGAGCGCGCAGTCGCTGGAACAGCGCGCTGCCGTGCTGCATGCGATGGCCGCCGTGCTGCGCCGCGACCGCGATGCGCTGGCGGCGCTGGCCACGGCCGAAATGGGCAAGGTCCACGCCGAATCGCTGGCCGAGATCGAGAAGTGCGCCGTGCTGTGCGACTGGTACGCCGACAACGGTGCGCAGTGGCTGCGTGACGAACCGACCCAGGTTGCCGACGACAAGGCGTATGTGTCCTACCTGCCGCTGGGCGTGGTGCTGGGCATCATGCCGTGGAATTTCCCGTACTGGCAGGTGATGCGCGCCGCCGTGCCGATCCTGATGGGCGGCAACGGTTTCCTGCTGAAGCCGGCCGAGAACATCGTGGGTACCGCCAAGCTGCTGGACGCCGCCTGGCGCGAGGCCGGCCTGCCGGAGGGTACCTTCATCGCCGCCAACATCAGCCGCGAGGGCACCAGTGCGGCCATCGCCGACGATCGCATCGCCGCGGTGACCCTGACCGGCAGCGTGGCCGCCGGCCGCAGCATCGCCGCCCAGGCCGGGCAGGCGCTGAAGAAGGTGGTGCTGGAACTGGGCGGCTCGGACCCGTTCATCGTGCTGGCCGACGCCGACCTGGAGGCTGCCGCCGACGCGGCGGTGGCCTCGCGTTTCCAGAACACCGGGCAGGTCTGCATCGCCGGCAAGCGCATCATCGTCGAGGAGGCGGTCTACGAGCGTTTCGTGGCGCTGTTCAGCGGCAAGGTGCAGGCATTGACGATCGGCGACGGCCGCGAGGCGGGCAACCGCATCGGGCCGATGGCCCGCCAGGACCTGCTGGAACAGCTGGATGCCCAGGTGCGTGCCTCGGTGGATGCCGGTGCGCAGTTGCTGGTGGGCGGCAAGCAGCTGGATCGCCCGGGCAGTTTCTATGCGCCGACGGTGCTGGCCGGGGTCGAGCCGGGCATGCAGGCCTTCGATACCGAGACCTTCGGGCCGGTGGCGTCGATCAGCCGTGCCCGCGATGCCGACCATGCGGTGGAACTGGCCAACCAGAGCGAATTCGGTCTCAGCGGCAACCTGTGGAGCGGCGACCACGCCCGTGCTATGCAGTTGGCGCGCCGGCTGCAGACCGGCGGCGTGTTCGTCAACGGCTTCTCCGCCTCCGACCCGCGTGTGCCGATCGGTGGCGTAAAGAAGAGTGGCTTCGGCCGCGAGCTCTCCCATTTCGGCATCCGCGAATTCGTCAACGCGCAGACGGTGTGGTTCGACCGGCGTTGACGCCGGGCATCCTCCTTACCTGCAACGATCCATCATCAAGTCCAGCGAGAAGGACGTCATTCCATGTCCAAGGGTTCAGACCTGCTCGTCGCCGCACTCGAAAACGAGGGCGTCGAGCGCATTTTCGGCATTCCCGGCGAGGAGAACCTCGACGTCGTCGAGTCGCTTCGCCATTCCAGCATCGAGCTGGTCATCACCCGCCATGAGCAGGCGGCGGTGTTCATGGCCGCCACCTACGGCCGCCTGACCGGCAAGCCCGGCGTGTGCCTGGCCACGCTCGGCCCGGGCGCCCTCAATTTCACCACCGGTGCGGCCTACGCGCTGCTGGGGGCGTGGCCGGTGATCATGATCACCGGGCAGAAGGGCATCGTCGCCAGCAAGCAGGCGCGCTTCCAGATCGTGGACATCGTCAGCACGATGAAGCCGTTGACCAAGTCCGCGCGGCAGATCGTCTCGGCGCGGACGATCCCGACCATCGTGCGCGAGGCGTTCCGTACCGCGCAGGAAGAGCGACCCGGCCCGGTGCTGCTGGAGCTGCCCGAAGACATCGCCGCGATGGAGGTGGACGGGGTCGCGCTGATCCCGCCGCATGCGGTCGACCGTCCGATCGCCAGCCCGGGCGCGCTGGACCGCGCGGCGCAGATCATCAGCGACGCCAAGCGCCCGCTGCTGGTGATCGCCTCGGCGGCCTCGCGGCCGCAGTCGAGCGAGGCGCTGTCGGCGTTCGTGCTGCGCGCCGGCATTCCGTTCGTCACCACGCAGATGGGCAAGGGCGCGGTGGCCGGGGGCTCGGGCCTGTACATGGGCACGGCGGCACTGAGCGAGCGCGATTACGTGCACATGGCCATCGACCAGGCCGACGTGATCGTGACCATCGGCCATGAAGTGACCGAGAAGCCGCCGTTCGTGATGCATCCGGGCGGCCCGACGGTCATCCATATCGGTTACGCGCAGGCGGCGGTGGAGCAGGTGTATTTCCCGCAGGTGGAGGTGATCGGCGATATCGGTCGTTCGCTGACCCTGCTGGCCGACCGCATCGAAGGCAAGGTGACCAACGCCGATGCGCTGCTGCCGCTGCGCGCGACGATCCTGGACCACATCGCCGACCGCGCCGAGGAGGCCGGCTTCACGCCGCAGCGGCTGGTACACGACGTGCGCAAGGTGATGCCGGCCGACGGCATCGTGGCGCTGGACAACGGCATGTACAAGATCTGGTTCGCGCGCAACTATCGCACCCAGGTCGCCAACACGCTGCTGCTGGACAATGCGCTGGCGACGATGGGGGCGGGCCTGCCATCGGCGATCATGGCCTCGATCCTGTATCCGCAGCGGCGGGTGCTGGCGGTGTGTGGCGACGGTGGCTTCATGATGAACAGCCAGGAGTTGGAGACCGCACGTCGGCTCGGCCTGAACCTGGTGGTGCTGATCCTCAACGATGGCGCCTACGGCATGATCCGCTGGAAGCAGGCGGTGGACGGCTTCGCCGACTACGGCATGACCTTCGGCAACCCGGATTTCGTCAAGTACGCACAGGCCTATGGCTGCCAGGGCCATGAGGTGAGCGCCATCGAACAGTTCATTCCCACCCTGGAAGCGGCGTTCAACGCGGGCGGCGTGCACCTGGTATCGGTGCCGATCGACTATTCGGAAAACGAGCGGGTGCTGGTGGACGAACTGCGCCAGGCATTCCCGGGCGGTTGAGGGCAGGCCGGAACGGGGTCGCGCCGGGCCATGCCCGGCGGATTTCCGCGAAGCATCGCCGGGCATGGCCCG
>NZ_JACGXS010000014.1 GCF_014117215.1 Stenotrophomonas tumulicola
CCGACGTTTCCGTCGTTGCGAGCCGCCCATTATAGCCGGCTTTTCCGCTTCGTCAACACCTTTTTCAAGGTCGTTTCGCCGTAGCGATCCGTGGTTGACTCTGCTGCTTCAGCGGTCTGCCCGAAGGCCTTTCCGTTGAAGCGAGCCGCCTATTATGACGGACTTTTCCAGTCCGTCAACACCTTCGTTCGATTGGATCGTCCGGCGGTGTTGGCGTGCTGTTTTCGCGTCGTTTTCCGAAGAAAGCGTTGCGTTGCAGCGAGGGAGCGAATTGTAGAGATCCTGCAGGATTCGTCAACATCTTTTTTCAATTTGATGACATCGATCGTGCAGCAGGTCGCACGTCAGGGCGACAGTCTCCGGCACCCGGCCCTGCGCGCGTTGCGCGCAGGGCCGGGCAACCGTTATGTATGCAGTGTTCAAGCATGGGACAACAACGATGGATGTGGTGGCTCGGCGCGCATGGTGGCGCGATCTTTCTCTCCCGGCCGTGGTGGCCGGTTTCATCACGGTGCTGGTTGGCTTCGCCAGTTCAGCGGTGATCGTGTTCCAGGCCGCGCAGGCGGTGGGTGCGGACCAGCAGCAGATCGCCTCATGGATGTGGGCGCTGGGACTGGGCATGGGCATCACCTGCATAGGCCTGTCCCTGCGTTACCGGGTTCCGGTCGTCACTGCCTGGTCTACGCCAGGTGCGGCCATGCTGGTGGTGGGTGCGGGAGGCGTCAGCCTCCCCGAAGCCATTGGTGCCTTCCTGCTCGCCGCGGTGCTGGGAACGGTGCTTGGCTTTTCCGGCGTCTTCGCCAGGCTGATGCAACGTGTCCCGCTGGCACTGGCCGCCGGCATGCTGGCCGGCGTACTGCTGCGTTTCGGACTGGATGTGTTCGTCTCCATGGGCTCACAGTTCGGCCTTGCCCTGGCGATGTTCGTGACCTGGCTGGTGGGCCGGCGCTGGCTGCCGCGCTATGCGGTGATCGCCACGCTGCTGGTGGGCATCGCAGTGGCATTGGCGCAGGGACAACTGCTCCTGCACGACGTGCACCTGCAACTGGCCATGCCGGTGTGGACCAGTCCGCAGCTGAGCTGGGCGGCAGTGGCCAGCGTGGCGCTGCCCCTGTTCGTGGTCACCATGGCCTCGCAGAACATCCCCGGCGTAGCGGTCATGCGCGCGTCCGGCTACCAGGCGCCGATCTCCCCCATCATCAGCTGGATCGGCGTGGCCAACAGCATGCTTGCACCTTTCGGCGCCTTTGCGCTGAACCTTGCTGCGATCACCGCAGCGATCTGCATGGGGCGCGAGGCGCACGAAGATCCCGCCCGCCGCTATACCGCGGCAATGGCGGCTGGTGGGTTCTATGTACTGGTCGGACTGTTCGGCGCGACCGTTGCCGCGCTGTTTGCCGCCTTCCCCAAGGAGTTGATCGCATGCCTGGCGGGCATCGCGCTGTTCGGCACCATTGGAAACAGCCTGGCCAGTGCACTGGCAGTAGAACGCGACAGGGAGGCGGCGCTGGTGACGTTCCTGGTCACCGCGTCGGGGCTTTCGCTGTGGGGGATCGGCTCTGCGTTCTGGGGGCTGGTCGCCGGTGGGGTGACCTTGCTGGTGCTGCGCCCGCGGGCGGCAGCGTAGCCCGGCAGCGCCGAGCCATGCTCGGCGGCTCCCGGTTGCAGGATCGTGATCCCTGACAGATCCCGGCCCACCTTCGTTACAGGGGTTGCACCGACAGGGTCTGTTGCAGCATGTGGCGACCGCCGGCCGGGATGGTGACCACGTCCGGGCCGGCGTTGGCCGCTTCCAGGCAGACATAGTCACGCCAGCCATCGCCGACATCGGCCATGCCGGCAGCCGCCTCGGCACCCGGATTCCATGCCACCAGTGCACGGCTGCCCTGGGTTTCCAGCGTGATGCGGCGCTTCAGTACGGGATCGCGCAGCACGTAGCGGCCCCCGGCACCGGTATAGATGCGGTCACTGCGGCCCGGGTCGCGGGGATCACGCAGGTTCCAGGGCCCCTGCTGCCGGCGGGACTGGGCGTAGTTCTCATATTTGTCCAGGTACTCCAGTCCATCCACGCCGTCCACATCCACGCGGCCGGCATCACCGACACGGAAGTAGTTGTGCAGCGCCTGGGTGATCGTGGCGGGCACAGTGCCGGTGTTTTCAGTGATGAGCTGCTGCTGCAACGTCGCACCTACCGTGACCACCATCTGCAGGCGCAGCGCCAGGTTGTCCAGCACGGGCGGGGCCAGGGTCAGCTCGATGTTTCCATCAACCAGCTTTCGCGCCTGTTTCAGTTCCCACGGCAGGGTGCGCACGAAGCCATGCGACGGAACGTCATTGCCTTGCCCCTGGCGGCCGAAGTAGGGCCAGCACACCGGACTGCCGCCGCGGATCGGCGTGGGCAGGTCGGCACGCCGCGGCGACAGCCACATCACGTCCTGCCCGCCCCTGGGCACGTAGGACAGCAATTGCCCGCCGAACACGCTGATGGCGGCGGTTGCCTGGGGAGTTTCGACCAGCCAGGCATCAAGTCCCTGGAACTGGCCACTGGTCACGCCTTGGATCTGCTGCACTGTGGACGTACTCCGCACCGCCGGCGACCGGGCCAGCTGTTGATGGTTGGAAGGAAGGGTGAAGCGGGTGCTGGCAGCCGCAGGAACAGGGTCTGCCTGCAGCGCCTGCAGGATGCGGCGTCCGGCTCGCCCGTCCGCCCTGGCCCAGCCCAACCGTTGCTGCTCGGCCTGGATGGCGCGCCGACTGGCAGTACCGATCATGCCGTCGACCTGGCCGATGGCATGGCCACGCGCGACCAGCAGCGATTGCAGTTGGCGGCGCTCGTAGCGGCCGAGGCCGGGATCGTCGGTCGGCCATGCGGTTGCCAGGCCATCGCCTCCGCGCAGCAGGTCGGCCAGCGTGGCGATGGCCAGCGCATAGCTTTCGGCGGCGTTGTAGCTGTAGATCGCGTCGTAATTGCGGAACACCAGCAGTGCCGGGCCCTTGTTGCCAGCCGGCAACAGCAACGCCGCACGTGCATCGGCGGCCACTCCGGCAGGGGTGATGGCGTTGCCCTGCAGCGTGGTCACGCCCAGCGCGCGCCAGTCGGCCAACGGCCTGCGCTGGGTCCGGCCGGCCTTGGCGGGGTTGAAACCTGCGGGCACCCGTACTTCGATGCCCCACGGCTCGCCGCTACGCCAGCCGGCGCGCTTTAGATAGTTCGCCGTCGATGCCAGCGCGTCGGGGATGCTGGCCACCAGGTCACGGCGGCCATCACCGTCTCCATCCACCGCGATGCGTGCATAGGTGCTGGGCATGAACTGGGTGTGCCCGAACGCACCGGCCCAGGATCCGGTCAGGCCTTCGGCACGCAGGTCGCCCTGGTCGATCAGTTTCAGCAGGGCCAGCAGTTCGCTGCGGAAAAACGGCTGCCGCCGCCCGGCACAGGACAAGGTGGCCAGCGACTGCAACAGCGGGCGTTTACCGAATACCCGTCCGTAGTCGCTTTCCACGCCCCAGACCGCGACGATGGTGGCCGGGTCCACGCCATATTCGCTGGAAAGACGATCGAGCAGCGCGCGGTGCCGGGCCAGCATGGCCTGCCCGTCCTCCACCCGCTGCGTATCGACCAGTGCAGCCAGGTAGTCCCAGATGGGCGTGGTGAACTCAGGCTGGGCATCGAGCAGCGGCAACACGCCTGGATCAGGCTGCAGCCCAACGGTGAGGGCAGCAAAGCGATCGGCGGAGATGCCCTGCCTGGCAGCCGCTGCCTGCAGGGTGGCCAGGCAGCCGGCAAATCCAGGATCCGGCGTGGCCTGCGCCATCCCGGGCTGCGCAGGCAATGCAGGACTGGCCAGCAGGGAAGCCAGCAACAACAGGAACCGCTTTGTCATGGACATCCTTCGCCTCGCGCCGCCATGGCCCGATCATAGCGGCAGCATCGCTCAGCGGCGACGCAGCAACCGCAGGCCGAACGCCGGTTCCGGCGCGATCGTGTCCCAGCGCGCCATGACCTGCAGGCCAGCCGCGTCAAGCAATCGCTGGAAACTGGCTTCGGTGTATTTGTGGCTGTATTCAACCTGGATGGCGTCACCCGGCGCGAAGTGGAAACGGTGGTCCTCGATGCTGACGTCCTGCGCGCGATCACTGACCAGTTGGGTTTCGATGCGCAGGTTCGCAACGCTGTAGCGGGCGCGGTGGTGGAAACCCTGCAGGTCGAAATCGCTGCCAATCTCGTTGTTGAGCCGTCGCAGCAGGTTGATGGTGAATGCGGCGGTGATGCCGGCGGCGTCGTTGTACGCCGCTTCAAGGGTGGCCGTGTCCTTGTGCAGGTCGATGCCGACCAGCGCCAGCCCGTGCTCGCCCATCGTCTGGCGCATGGCACGCAGCAGTGCCACGGCTTCGTCATGGTCGAAGTTGCCCAGCGTGGAACCCGGGAAGAACAGCAGGCGGCGTGCGGCTTCGTTCTCCGGCTCCGGCACGTCCACCGGCTGGGTGAAGTCGGCACAGACCGGCAGCATCTCCACGTCAGGCAACGCCGGAGCAAGGTGGTCGATGCTGGCCAGCAGCGCCGCCCGTGAAATTTCTATCGGGGTATAGGCCACCGGCTCGTCCAGGGCATCCAGCAGCAACGCGGTCTTGCGTCCGCTGCCGCTGCCGAGTTCCACCACGTGTACCTGCGCACCCACCGCCGTTGCCACCTCTGGCAGGCAGCGATCCAGCAGGGCCAGCTCGGTGCGCGTGGGGTAGTACTCGGGCGTGCGGGTGATCTGTTCGAACAACGCCGACCCCGCACCATCGTAGAAGTACTTCGAAGGCAACCGGCGTGGCTGGCTGGACAAGCCGGCGACGGCGTCGGCCAGCACGCGCGCGCGGCTGGGCGTCAGGTCGGTCAGCGCCTGTCGCGCTGCATGAACGGTACTCACGGAACGATGCTCATTGGATATCCCGGGCCAGGCGCACGCCGGAAAACTGCCAGCGCGCGGAGGGGTCGAAGAAGTTGCGGTAGCTGGCACGCACGTGGCCACGCGGTGTCGCGCAACTGCCACCACGCAATATCCACTGCCCGCACATGAACTTTCCGTTGTACTCGCCGAGGCTGCCCGGAAAGGTCCTGAAGCCCGGATACGGGCCGTAGGCACTGCTGGTCCATTCCCATACTTCGCCATGCAATCGCGGGGAACCGCTGCTGCCCTGCCCCGCCTGCGGGTGCAGCCGGCCATCATCGGCAGGACTGCCATCCTCGGCATCGGCACTGGCCGCAGCCTCCCATTCGAACTCGGTGGGCAGTCGCGCACCTGCCCAACGGGCGTACGCATCGGCTTCGAAATAGCTGATGTGGCATACCGGCGCATGCGGGTCCAGCACGCGCCAGCCGCCGAGCGTGTATTCGCGTTGCAGGGCGTCATCCCAGTACAGCGGATGCTGCCACTGCCCTGCCTGGCACAGTGCCCAGCCTTCGCTCATCCACAGCTGGACCTGCCGGTAACCCCCATCCGCGATGAAGGCAGCGTACTCCGCATTGCTCACCGGCCGGCTGGCCAACGCGTGGGCTGGCACCAGCACGCGATGGCGCGGCGATTCGTTGTCATAGGCGAAGCCGGCATCATCGGGCCACGCGGGGGCGCCGATCCAGGCGATGTGTTCACCGCTCTCGATCCACTGCAACGGCCCGGCAGTGCCGGTCGCAGGTATCGGCAGGTCATCCCGGTAGGCCGGCTGCAGCGGGTTGCTCCACAGCGCGTGCTTGATGTCGGTCAACAGCAGTTCCTGATGCTGTTGTTCATGCTGCAGGCCAAGCTGCAGATGGTCCAGGATCGCATCATCCAGCGCGCCGCCCCGCAGCAGGGCCAGTACGCTGCTGTCGATGCGCCTGCGGTAGGCCTGCACCTGGTCCAGGCTCGGACGGGAAAGCAGGCCGCGCTGCGGGCGCGCATGGGCGGGCCCGATGGTCTCGTAGTAGCTGTTGAACAGGAAGTGCCAGTCGGGCTGAACCGGTTGGTAGGCCGCATCCGCGCCCAGCACGAAGCGCTCGAAGAACCAGGTGGTATGGGCGAGATGCCATTTGGCCGGACTGGCATCGGGCATGCTCTGCACCATCGCATCTTCGGCACTGAGCGGCGCGGCCAACGCCACGCTGCGCTGGCGCACCTCGGCGTACTGGTCAGCCAGCGCGGACTGGCGGGAGACGGCAGCGGTAATGGCAAGCATGCGATTCACCTACGTTAGCTTCGGGCAGCGGCGGTGAGGGCGGTGTCACGAGGTGGCGACGCCCCGAGCGCGTCGAGGTAGAACCATTGGCCTCCGATGCGCTGGAAGCGGCTGTGTTCGGTCATTTTTACTGCACTCCCGCCGCCGATGCGGTAACGGGCGGTGAACCGGACGTCGGCCTTGTCACCCTCTTCGCGGTGCGAGTGGACGGTCAGTCCGAGCCATTGCGTGCGTTGTCCCGGCACATCGTCCAGCGAGAGTTCCACCGGGCGTGTTTCCGGGTGCCAGCTGGCCAACAGATAGTCGGTCCGCTGCAGGACATAGGCACTGTAGCGCGACCGCATCAGGCTGGCAGCGTCAGGGGCGGCGGCGCCTGCATGGTAACGGCCACAGCAATCGGCATAGGGCCTGCCGGGATCGCAGGGACAGGGCGTTGGCGAGTTCTTGCTCATGCACGCATTTTTGCACGGGTGGGCAGGGGCCGCAGGCTGGGCGGCAGCCATGGCGTGGCGCTGCCGGAGTATCCTGTCGCCCCCCATGCAGGTGCGTCTCCGTGCTTGAACTGGTTCCCCCCGAACTCTGGTGGCTGGTCGCCATCGCCTTCATCGCAGGCCTGGTCGACGCGGCCGTGGGCGGCGGCGGCCTGGTGCAGTTGCCCGGCCTGTTCACGGTACTGCCGCAGCACACGCCCGCCCTGCTGTTCGGCACCAACAAATTCAGCTCGGCCTTCGGCACCGCAGCATCGGCATGGCGCTACGCACGCAATGTCCGCTTCCCATGGCGGCCCGTGCTGTTCGCCGCCGCGACTGCCTTCGTGTTTTCATTCCTGGGGGCGACGGCGGTCAGCCTGCTGCCGAAGGATGCGGTGCGCCCGCTGGTGCTGGTGCTGCTGGTGGCGATGCTCGGCTATACGTTGTGGAAGAAGGATTTCGGTGCGTTGCATCGGCCGCGCGAGGTGGGGCGGCGCGAACTGCTGATCGCACTGGCCATCGGTGCGGCAATCGGCTTCTACGACGGCTTCTTCGGGCCGGGCACCGGCAGCTTCCTGATCTTCCTGTTCGTGCGCTTCTTCGGCCTGGACTTCCTGCGCGCCTCGGCCGCATCGAAGGTGGTCAACCTGTCGACGAACGTAGCGGCGCTGTCCTTCTTCGTGCCGACCGGGAATGTGCTGCTGGTCTTCGCGGTGCCGATGGCGGTGGCCAACATCGTGGGGTCGGTGGTAGGCACGCGGCTGGCGTTGCGTGGCGGCACCCCACTCATCCGCAAGCTGTTCGTGGCGCTGGTGGTGGTGCTGATCGCACGGATGGGGTGGGATACGTTCGCGTGATGCCCCGCGCACGGCGCACACGGCTTCGGTAGCGCCGGGCCATGCTCGGCGGATTTTCGCGACCTGCCCTGGTCCGCCGGGCATGGCCCGGCGCTACCGGTGCCACGGCGCGGTCAGGCCTCGGCTTCTTCCGGTTTGACGGCCTGCTGGCGGCTGCGTTCGGGCAGCTTGAGGCGCCGGCCTTCCTCGTCGTACTCGATCAGCAGCACGCCGGAATCGTGGCGGCCGCTGATCTCGACGAAGCAGGCGCCGCCGATGAACGGCTCCAGCGTCATCACCGACTTCAGCGGCGTGGCGACCACCATCTGGAAGCCGAAGTTGTCGAAAATGTTCATCGCCAACGCAGTGAACTCGTTGTCGGCCTTGTCGAACGCTTCGTCCAGCACCACCGCGGCGTAACTGGGCAGCTGCCCGTCGGCGCCGCCAAGCTGGTAGCGCAACGCGGCGGCCAGGCAGGTCGTCGCCAGCTTCTGCCGCTGCCCACCGGACTTGCCCGCACCACTGCGGTAGATCTCCACCTGCTGGCGCGTGGCCGCGTCCAGTTCCACGCCAATGAATTCCACGTGCATCCGCACATCGAGGACCAGCTCACGCCAACGCTTGTCCTCGCCTTCCGGTGAACCCAGCCGGGTGACCAGCTGGCGCAGGACGGCGAACTGGGCTTCGGCCAGCTCGCGCTGCTCGGTTTGCTGTTGCGACAGCACGTCGCGCAGCTGCTGGTGGAACTCCAGCACTTCAGGCAGGCGGCGGTCGCTGAGTTCGATGGTCAGCAGGGTGCCGCGGTTGAACGGCACCTGTTCCAGGCTGGCGTTGACCTCGTCCAGGCGCTGGCCTATCGACTTGCGCGCTTCGGCGCTGTGCCGCTGCAATGCAAGCAGGTTGTTCTTGCTCTGGTTCTGCAGCAGGTCGAAGAAGCGTTCTTCGTGCTGCGGCAGGCCGTCGCGCTCCAGCCGCTCCAGCCGTGCGAGGAAATCCTCGGCCGATGCCACCGACACGGTGAAGTCGCCCGATTCCTCCGGCCAGGCCTGCACGAAGCGACGGAAGCAGCCCAGCAGTTGGTTCTCGACGCGGTTGACGTCCTGTTGCGACGACGACAGCGATTCGTTGAGTGCATTGCTGACCTGGCGCATGTGCGCCTCCAGCGTTTCCAGGCTCAGCGTGCCGAACGCATCCAGGCGCTCCTGCAAGCCGGCTTCCTGGGTGGTCCCGAGTGCCGGAAGCACCAGGGCACGGCTTTGCTGGCGGGCGCGATCAAGGCGGTCGCGCTCCTTCACCAACTGCCCTCGCTCTACGCGCGTGTCTTCATAGGTGCGCCGTGCCTGCTCGATATCCGCCCGTGCAGCGTCGATCTGCTGCGCCAGCTTTTCCAGGTCGGCATTGCCTTCGCGCAGGTCGCGCAGGCTGGCTTCGATGTCGGCCAGCCGTTGCTGCGGCGTGGCCAGGTCGATTTCATTCCAGCTGATGCCAGCCAGCTGGTGGCAGGCCAGTCGGCGGTCGTTGTCATGGTCGCGCTGCGCGCGCAGGCGGGCGACGTCTTCATCACAGCTGGCGATACGCTGGGCCAGCTGCTGTGCTTCTTTCTCGTACACCGCCAGCTTGTCGCGGTTGTTGAAGCCCAGGAGCCAGCGACGACGGTCGGTGACCGCGGTGCGGTCATCCTTCTCGAAACGATCGCCGGGATGCTTGACCTGGCCTTCGCGGGTGATGCCGCGGTCCACGTTGCGCAGCTGCCGCGCATCGACGCATTCGTAATCAAAGCGCTTGCCGAGTTCGCGCCGCAGCCAGCCCTCGAACGCGTGGTCGCGCAGTTCCAGCTTGTGCAGCAGCGAACGTGGCGATGGATCGCGGGCGAATGCCTCATCATTGCGGCGCACGCGGTAATAAGTGAACCGCATGCCCAGGTGGGTGCGGTTCACCCAGTCGGCGACTTCGTTGTAGTGCCTGTCATCGACCAGCAGCGATTGTGCGAAGCCGGACAGCACGCGTTCGATGGAGCCCTGCCAGGCGATCTCGTCCTGGCGGACCTGGATCAGCTCGCCGACGAAGGGCAGCGCGGCTTCAGGCAGTCCGGTTTCTTCGACCAGCCGCGCGCGCAGTTTCTGCAGCGGCGCGGGGATGCTGGAGGTATTGCGCTGCATCGCATCCAGTTCGGCCCGTACGTCGCCGAAACGGCGCTCGTCATCGCGCCTTCCCCCCAGCCGCTCGCTGATCGCATCGTCCAGGGCCGAGGAGGCCCGCTTGCGGTCCAGCAGCTCGGTCGACGCGCGCTCCACCAGCTCGGCGAAGCCCTGCGCGTCATCCGGCAACACCTGCTGCAGCTGCTGGGCGGCATCATGTGCCTGCCCACGCTTGGCCTGGCGGCGGTCGCGCTCGGCCTCGGCACGGCCCTGTTCGCGCTCCAGTTCCTCGATGCGCTCTCCGCCCTGCTGCCGCCGCAGCAGTTCCAGCTCGCCCAGCCGCGCCTGGTGGTTGTCCAGCGTGGCCCGCCGCTGCGATTCTTCGCCCAGCAAGCCGCGGTCCCGCGTATCCAGTTCGCGCAGGCGTGCGTCGATCAGCTGTTGCCGACGCGACTCGCGGAAGCTGTCGAGGCCGAGCTTGAGCGTTTCGTCATCGCCACGGCGGCGGTTCATGCCCTTCAGTTCGTTGTAGTGGCCGCGTGCGGGCAGCAGCGTTTCCACCTGCCTGCGCGCGGTGACCACGGCCTGGTGCGCACCATCCAGTTCGGCGAAATCATTGACCAGGCGCTCGGCTGCGTCGAAGGTCTTCGGCGTATCAAGCATGAAGTCGCGCAGGAAGACATTGAGGTCGCCCAGGTTCTTCGCCGACTGGGTCTTGTGCAGCAGCCGCAGCGCCATCTCGTTGTCGATGCCGAGCAGGTGCCGGAAGCGTTCGGCATAGCCGGCGAAGCTGTCGAAATGATGGACGTCGGCCAGCTTCTGCTTCAGCTTGCGCAGGTCCAGGTCAAAGCCGCCGAGGTCCTTGACGATGTCGAAGGGCCGTTCGGCAACCATGTAGTGCTTGCGCACGTCACCGGCGGTGGCGCCATTGCCGGCGATCCAGAACAGCCGCACCAGGCTGACCACGCGACCGTCGCCATTGCGGTACTCCAGCACCAGCGCGGTCCACGTGGCACCCTTGCGCAGGTACTGCGTAGCGATCTCTCCGGTGCCGCGGTCCTGCTGGTCGGCCCAGGCGCCGCGCACATACGACACCAGGTTGCGGTCGCGTCCGCTTCGCTCGGCTTCACGTGCCGCCGCATTGAAGTCGACGATGGCCGGCGGTACCAGCAGCGCGGACATGGCATCGAGCAGGGTGGACTTGCCCGAGCCGGACCGGCCCACGAACAGGAAGCCCTTCTCGGCGATCGGCACCTCGGTCAGGCCATTGAACGTGCCCCAGTTATGCACCTGCAGGCGACGCATGCGGAACTGCTGCAGGCGCGGGTCCGGCAGGCCTTCGGTGAACAGGGCGGGGGTATGCTTGGAGAGGGCCATGCGGGGGTTCCGTTCGATCAGGCTTCGGCGGCCGGGGTTTCGCGCAGCTGGCGGTAGACCGCCGACAGCGCCGATACGTCCTCGGCCGAGAACAGCAGCTTCAACGCCGGGGAGACTTCGTGGCGATCTTCCTGCCCGGCCAGGCGGGTCAGGATGTGGTTGTCCTTCATCTTCTGCACTGCCGAGGCAACACGGCGATTGAAGCCGGCGCGGTCGGTGGACAGGTTCTTCTCATACACCGCCAGCGCCTCGGCCATCTCGGCATCGGCCACCACCGCGCGGTTGCCGCGCGCATCGGCCTCGCCCAGCTGCTGGCGCAGGTACAGCAGCAGCACCGAGTCGATGAAGGTCAGCGGGGAGGTCCGCAGCAGCACCGGCGTATCCAGGTCCTCGGTGTCGGCCTGGCGGGTGAACGCCACGCCACTTTCCCGGTCCAGCACCAGCTCAAGGAACAGGTCGGACAGTGCCGAGCGCAGGGTCGCCTCGTTGCGCAGCAGCGCCGGCCACAGCCTGGCATGGCGCTGCTGGTCGATGCTGGGGCCGATCAGCAGCTGGCACAGCGCGCGGCGTGCATCTGCCGACAGGCGGCCGGTGTCGCCGAGGTACAGCACATCGTTGTTACGGCGCGGCAGCGGCGTGACCACCACCGGCTCGGCGTCATGCACCTCGTCGCCATCATCCAGGCGGGACGACTCGATGGGATCTTCATGCCAGCTCATGGCGTTTCTCCTGGGTGAACCAAACCATCGGAATGCGCGCGCGGCGCCATTGCCCATCGCCGCCACGCCAATGCGCCAGCTCCTGTTCGCCTTCCACTACCGTGCCGAAGCGCGTGCCCAGCGACAGGTAGCCGATCACGCTGCCCAGCCCCTGCGGTGCATCGCGTTGCGACAGCGCCTGGGCGATGCTCAGCTTCGGCTGCATGCCCAGCAGGTCATGCAGGTCACGGCGCAGGCTGCGGAAGTCGATCTCCGAGGACGCTACCAGGTCACCGACGCTTTCCAGGCTGATCGCCGCCGCATCATTGCGCAGCACGCTGCCATCGACCTGCGCGCTGCGCGGGTCGTGCAGCTTCCATTGCGACCACGAGCGCAGCCGGCTGGTGGTCAATTGCAGGTCGCGGCCAATCGAACGCTGGGCGGGGAAATCATCGCGCAGGGCCAGTGCCTCGGCCTGTGCCTGCTTGAGCAGCTGGTTGAGGCGGCGTTGTTCCAGGTAGCCGCGGCTCTGCACGAAGCCGCGCAGGCTGCGCGCGAAGTGCTGCAGGACATCGTGTACCTGGCCGCCACGCTCCAGCATGGTGCCGGTGAAGCCGCGCAGGAAGGCGCGTTCGTTGCGATCCAGCCGGCGTGCGAAGCCCCGTGCCAGCACCGTTTCCAGCGCCGCATCCAGCTGGGCGCTCTGCTCGGCGTCGTTCAACAGGCGCCAGAAGGCCTGGAAGCTGCGGCCGGCGTCGCTGTCACCGATGACATCCACCCCTTCGAACAGCTTGGACAGCACGTCGCCACGTTCGCCCTCGTCGTCGATGATGCGTTCGCGGAATTCACGGTTGAGCTTCTCGAAGTCGTCGCGGACGCGGCGGAAGTCCTCGGTCAGCTCGTCGGCCAGGCCGATGATCTGGCGGGCACGCTCCAGCGCGCGCTTGCCATCCAGCGCGGCCACCCTGCCCTCGCCGACGCGGGCGATCTCCGCATCGATGCGGTCGCGCTCGTCGCGCAACGCCGACAGGCGCGCGTCCGGATCGGCTTCGGTCTGCGCGGCCAGCTGCGACAACTGGTTGATGACCAGTGCCAGGCGGCTCTCGGTGGCGGCAACGCGGCTCTGCTCCAGGCTGTCGGCAAAGCGGATCGCCTGCAGCGCCTGGGTGGACAGTTCGTATTGTTCCTGGTCGGCGCCCTCGGGCAGGCGCCGCTCCAGCCAGCCCTGCGCCAGCCAGTGGGCGACATAGGCCTGGGCGGTACGCGGCAGCTCGCGCGACAGTTCCTCGCCATTGAGCTGGTCCAACGCGCGTTGCAGGCGCTCATGCAGGACGGCGGCGGCCAGGGTGCGCTCGCCATCCATCAACAGGCCCTGCAGCAGGCCGATGATCTCCGGCGCGTGGTCGGCGGCGAGCAGCTTCCATTGCGGTTGCTCGCGCAGATGGCGGTAACGGGTGATGCGTTCGCGGTGCTTCATGCAGCGACGGAATCCGGAATGAAGCGGCGTGGCGCGCGGCCACGCGGCAGGAAACGCGCCGGCCACCAGGACCGGCACCGGGCGTACGAGGCGATCAGCGCTTGCCGCCGACTTCGATGAAGCGCAGGAACTCGGCGCGGGTGCGGGCATCTTCGCGGAAGCTGCCGAGCATCTTCGAGGTGACCATGCTGACACCGCGCTTGTGGATGCCACGGGTGGTCATGCACTCATGCGCACCTTCCACCACCACGCCGACGCCAATCGGCTGCAGCACGTCCTGGATGCACTGGGCAATCTGCGCGGTCATCTTTTCCTGCACCTGGAAGCGGCGCGCATAGGCTTCCACCACGCGGGCCAGCTTGCTGATGCCCACCACCTTGCCAGCCGGCAGGTAGCCGACGTGGACGCGGCCGATGATCGGCGCCATGTGGTGCTCACAGTGGCTTTCATACTCGATGTCGCGCAGCACGATCAGTTCGTCGTAGCCGGCAACCTCTTCGAAGGTGCGCTCCATGTAGGCGCGCGGGTCATCGCGGTAGCCGCTGAACCAGTCGCCATAAGCCTCGGCCACGCGGCGCGGGGTATCCAGCAGGCCTTCGCGGGCGGGGTCTTCGCCGGCCCAGCGCAGCAGCGTGCGCACGGCCTCTTCGGCCTGCGTCTGGGTGACATCGCCCTGCGGCGCATTGGAATTCTTGTCGTGCTTGCTCATTGCGTGCTGCATCCCGGGTGGGCCGAGCATGGTAGCCGACCGGAGGGGGGATCGTCCCCCTGCCGGGTCCGTGGTGTTCATGGCGCGGTCCAGGCACCGGCCGCGCGTGGCCCGGTGCCATCGGGCAGGGGGTATTGATAGGAGACAAATTAGTAGTATCCTATCTATCTGCCATGAATGACTCCCTCGACGAACGTACCCGGCTGCAGATGCAGCTCAGCTCCGGCCTGCTCTATGCAGGACGGCAATGGCAGCGCCTGGCCGATACCACGCTGGGCAGCTACGGCATCTCCACCGCCTGCACCATGCCGCTGCTGATGATCGGCCGCGCCGGTGGCGGCATCCGCCAGGTCACGCTGGCCCAGCAGCTGGGCATGGAAGGCCCGTCGCTGGTACGCCTGCTGGACAAGTTGTCCGCCAGCGGGCTGGTACGCCGCGAATGCGACGCCAGCGACCGCCGCGCCAACCTGTTGTGGCTGACCGATGAGGGCCAGGCCCTGGTCAGTGAGCTGGAACAGCGTTTGATCGGCCTGCGCCAGGACGTCTTCGGCGAACTTTCGCTGGACGAACTGCGCGCCGTGTTGAAGGTGTGGCAGCTGCTGGCGAGCGCCGCCGACCGTATTACGTAAGTGCATTGCCCCGTGGGCATTGCCGCTGTCGTGCAGACGCCAGCGGCCTTCGCCCGTTGATGTCGTTCCCGGTTCCGCCCTCCCCCGCCCTGAAACCAGATACCTGCCAATGCCCGGTGAATTCAGTCTCCATGGTGTGTTCATCCCGACCCTGCTCGGGCTGATGCTGCTGGCCTACGTGGTCAACACCGGCGTGCGCGTGCTGCTGCAACGCACCGGCGCCTATCGGCTGGTGTGGCATCCGGCCCTCTTCAACCTGGCCCTGTACGGAATCGTGCTCGGCCTGTTGTTCCACCTCCTGCGTTGGATGCAATCGTGAACAAACTGGTCAAGAAAGCCCTTCCGCCCGTGTTGACCGTGCTGGCGGTGATCGTCGCGCTGCTGGTATTGCGCCAGCTGTGGGTCTATTACATGGACGAGCCGTGGACGCGCGATGCGCATGTCGGCGCCGACGTGGTGCAGGTCGCGCCGGATGTATCCGGCCTGGTGGAAGCGGTGGAAGTCACTGACAACCAGGCAGTGAAGAAAGGCGCACTGCTGTTCGTCGTCGACCGGGCGCGCTACCGCATCGCGCTGGAACAGGCGCAGGCCGCGCTGGCCGAGCGCCAGGCGACGGTGGCCCAGCTGCGCCGCGAGATCAGCCGCGACCGCAGCCTGCAGGACCTGGTCGCCGCCGAGGATGCCGAGGTGCGCCGTGCCCGGCTGCAGGCCGCGCAGGCCACGGTGGCGACCGCGCAGGCGGCGGTGGACCTTGCCGCACTCAACCTGGCGCGTACCGAAGTGCGTGCGCCGGCCGATGGCCAGATCAACGATCGCACCGTGCGCGTGGGCGACTACGTGGTCGCTGGCAAGGCGGTACTGGCGCTGCTGGACACCGCCTCGTTCCGCGTGGACGGCTACTTCGAGGAAACCCGCCTGCGTGGCGTGGCGCCCGGCCAACGCGTGGACATCCGCCTGATGGGCGAGGACGTGGCACTGCAGGGCCATGTGGAAAGCATCGCCGCCGGCATCGAGGACCGCTACCGCACCGATGGCAGCAGCCTGCTGCCGAACGTGACCCCGGCCTTCGACTGGGTACGGCTGGCACAGCGCATCCCGGTGCGCATCGCCATCGACGAAATCCCTCCGGGCGTGCAGCTGATTTCCGGGCGCACCGCCACGGTGACGGTGGACGTGGCCGGACATGCGCAGGAACAGGCCGGCACCACGCCGGCACGGGCGGGACTGTGAACGCCCTGCGCCCTGCCACCCGGCTGCCCCGGCTCGGCCTGGTGATCGCCCTGGCCAGCCTGGCCGCGTGCCGCACGGTCGGCCCGGACTATGCACTGCCCGACAGCTCGGCCTTCAAGCGACCCGAAGCCAACGCCGCGTTCCTCGACACCGGCAGCAGCGCGCTGGCTGCGGACACTGGACTGCCCGCGCGCTGGTGGTCGCTGTACCGGGATCCGACGTTGGATGGACTGGTGGAGCAGGCGCTGCGCGACAACGTGGAACTGAAGGCCGCAGACGCACACCTGCGACGCGCCGCCGCGATGTATGAACAGGCCATGGACGCCGGTGGCTTCGAGTACGAGGCCGACGCCGGCGTCAGCCGCGCCCAGCTGTCGGCGGAATCGTTCCTGCTGGAACACGAGCTGCCGCCGATCAACCTGGCCGACGGCAAGTTCGCGGTGAGTTACCAGTTCGATCTGTTCGGCAAGCTCAGGCGTGGCGCCGAAGCGGCGCGCGCGGACGAGCAGTCCGTCGCTGCCGCGCGCGACCTGGCGCGCATCACCGTGGTGGCCGAGGTCGCCGACAACTATCTGGAAATATGCCACGCCAACCATGAGCTGCACGTGGCCACGCATTCACTGCAACTGCAGCAGCGGGGGCGTGAAGTGACCCAGCGTTTGATCGCCGCCGGCCGTGGCACCGCACCGGAACTGGCACGCGCCAACGCGCAGGTGGCAATCCTGGAAGCGGCATTGCCGCCTTTGCAGGCCAAGCGACAGGCGGCTGCGTACTCACTGGCAGCGCTGCTGGGACAGACGCCGGGCCAGCTGCCAGCCGGCGTGGTCGACTGCGCGCACGCGCCAGTGCTGGCCCAGCCGCTGCCGATCGGCGATGGGCGTGCACTGCTGGCCCGGCGCCCGGATATCCGCCAGTCCGAGCGCAAGCTCGCCGCCGCCACCGCGCGGATCGGCGTGGCCACCGCCGAACTGTATCCGGATATCCACTTCGGCGCGTCGATCGGCGCGGCCGGCCTGCTGGCCGACTTCGGTGAACCGCTGACCCGGCAGTGGTCGTTCGGCCCGCTGATTTCCTGGACGCTGCCTTCGTCAGGCACGCGGGCGCGCATCAGTGCCACCGAGGCCGGCGCCGATGCGGCGCTGGCCGAGTTCGACCACACCGTGCTGCAGGCGCTGCGCGAAACCCAGACGGCACTGGACCGTTATGCGCAGGACCTGCGCCGGCTGCAGTCGTTGCAGGTGGCGCAGCAGCAGGCCGCGCTGGCTGCCGAGCAGAACCGCCGCCTGTACCAGGGCGGGCGCACGCCCTACCTGTCCAGCCTGGACGCCGACCGCAGCCTGGCCAGTGCCGATGCCACCCTGGCCGAGGCACAGGCACAGGTGTCCCGCGACCAGATCCATCTGTTCCTGGCGCTGGGTGGTGGCTGGGATGCCGAAGCCCCCCGCGCTGCCCCCACGGCAGCGAGGTAGGTTCCGATGCGCGTGCTGCTGGACCGCCAAGGCTGGATGTTTTCGATCAAGACCTACCTGGCCTCGATCACCGCGCTGTACATCGGACTGGCGGGCAACCTGTCGCGGCCATACTGGGCCATGGCCACGGTATACATCGTCAGCCAACCGCTGCTCGGGCCAACGCGGGCCAAGGGCGTGTATCGCATAGTGGGCACGCTGCTGGCGGGCGCGGCGACGCTGGTGATGCTGCCGCACCTGGTCGGAACCCCGCTGCTGCTCAGCGCCGCGATGTCGCTGTGGCTCTCCGGCTGCCTGTTCCTCGCGCTGCTCAACCGGGGCCCACGCGGTTATGCGTTCCTGCTCGCCGGTTACACCACGGCCTTCATCGGCTTCCCTGCGGTGACCTCGCCGGAGGTGATCTTCGACACCGTGGTGGCGCGCAGCGAAGAGATCATCCTCGGAACGGTGGTGGCAGTGCTGTTCGCCGCGCTGGTGTTCCCGGCGTCGGTGCGACCGATGCTGACCGGCCGCATCGGCAACTGGATGGGCGATGCCGCACAGTGGTGCCGGCAGATCCTGGACGGTGGCCGCGCGGTGGCGCCGCGAAACCGGCTTGCGGCCGATCTGGTGCAGTTCGACGCGCTGATCGAATTCCTGCGTCGCGACGACCCGCGCCACGCCGGCTCGGCCGTGTCGATGGAGCGCCTGCGCGAACGCATGCTGCTGTTGCTGCCGGTACTGTCCTCGATCGCCGATCGACTGGGTGCACTGCGCAGCCACGACGATGGCCTGCCGGCAGGCCTGCAGCCGCTGGTGGACGACATCCGCCACTGGCTGGAAGCACCCGACGCCCTGCCCGACGCCAATGCGTACAGCCAGCTCCGCTCCCGCATCAGCGCGCTCAAGCCCCGGATGGACGAGGACCTGCAGCGCCTGCAGCTGGCCACCCTGTTGCTGCGCCTGGAAGAGCTGGTGGACCTGTGGCAGGACTGCCGCACCCTGCACCACGCCATTGAACAGGGCACCGCTCCCCTGGACACGGCGCACTACCGCATCACCGCGCGTGCCGTCGCCGAAGCCCGCCATGTGGACTACGGCATGGCGCTGTTCTCCGCGCTGAGCGCGGGAATCGCGTTGATGAGCTATTGCGTGCTGTGGATCGGCCTGGGCTGGGAAGGGGGTGGCAACGGCGCGATGATGGCGGCCGTGGCCGCGGCGTTCTTCGCCGCGCAGGACGATCCCGCGCCCAGCATGATGTCCTTCCTGTTCTGGGCGGTGGTGGCCAGCTTCGTCGCCGGCATCTACCTGTTCGGCATCTTCCCGGCGGTGCATGACTTCGGCCTGCTGGTGCTGCTGCTGGCGGTGGTGTTCCTGCCATTGGGTGTACTGCTGCACAACCCGAAGACGATGTTGTTCGCGCTGCCATTGACGGTGAACCTGGTCGCGCTGCTGAGCGTGCAGAACACCTACAGCGCCAACATCCAGAACTTCGTCAATTCAGCCGTGGCGATGTTCATCGGAATCGGATTCGCGGTGGTGATGACCCGGTTGTTCCGCTCGGTGGGTGCCGAATGGACCGCGCGACGGCTGGTACGGCAGGGCTGGAACACGCTGGCCGAAGCCGCAGAAGGCCGCGGCCAGCAGGACCGCGAGCGCTTCGCCGCGCGCATGCTGGACCTGCTCGGGCTGCTGGCGCCACGGTTGGCGGCAACGCCGGAAGGCAGCGATATCGCTTCGGTCGACATGCTGACCGAAGCGCGCGTGGGCCTGAACATCCTGCAGTTGCGGCGCGCCCGGCTGGGACTGCCGGAGCGCAGCCGCGAGGCGGTGGAGCGCATCCTGGCCGACGTATCGGCGCATTACCGCCGGCAGGTGGCCGCACGCCACCCGTTGCCCGGTGAAGACGCACTGCGTGAGCGCCTGGATGCTTCACTGGCACGGGTAGGCGGGGTGGCGGCCTGCAAGGCACGCGATGAAGCCCTGATGGGGCTGGTCGGCCTGCGCTTCGCCCTGTTCCCGGACGCGGACATCGAACCCGGGTGGTAGCGTTGATCGGCCCGTTGCCCGGCCAGTCATCCCGCCGAAAGCACCGACGCGCTACCCTGCGCGTCCGCGCTTGCTGCGCACCTTCAACAGGACCGCTCCAATGAGCTACGACATGATGGTTTTCGATCCCGGCGTGGCACCGCGCGATGCTGCCGCTTTCATTGCCTGGTATGAAAAACAGACGGATTGGAACGAGGATCACGACCACGATGACCCGAAGGTCAGCACGCCCGCCCTGCAGGCCTGGTTCGCCGACATCGCCGAGCACTTCCCGCCGATGGACGGCCCGCTGTCCGACGACGAGGACGACCGCGCGGAAGTGACCGACTACAGCATTGCCCAGCACGTCATCTACGGCTCGTTCGACGATGCGGTGGCCGAACGTGCCCATGAAATGTTCCAGGTGCTGGCGCACCAGCATGGCCTGGGCTTCTTCGATGCCAGCAGCGACGAAGCGGCCATCGTGTACCCGGACGGCACGGTGCTGGTGCTGGAGTAAGGCGCCCGGTAGAGCGGGTCCATGACCCGCTGCTTCTGGAGTGCCATCGGCATGCGGGTGACGGGCATGGCCCGTCACTACCTGCTGTCGATGGAGCGGGGCAATCAGCCGCTGGAAGGGGTGAAAGGCAGTTCCCCCTGCACCGGCTGTGCGCCCAGCCGCCAGGCCAGCCCGGACAATCGGCTGGCGTGGCGCTGCAATGCCAGCCCCAGGACCTCGGCACTGCCGGCCACGTGCAGCCGCTGCCGTGCGCGGGTCAGCCCGGTGTAGACCAGTTCCCGCGACAACACGCGCGTGTCGTGCCGCGGGAGCTGCAACCAGACTTCGTCGAACTCCGAACCCTGCGCCCTGTGCACGGTCATCGCGAACGCACTCTCATGGGCGGGCAGCGCGGCGGGATGGAACGCCCGCGGCTGCGTCGGCACATCGCCCGGGAACCAGGCTGCGGTTGCTCCGCTTCCATCACGCAGGCAGATGCCGATGTCTCCGTTGAACAGCCGGTGGCGGTAGCTGTTTTCGGTGACCAGCAGCAGCCGGCCATGGAAGTAACCGGGATTGGCACCGGCCAGCAGGGCTTCGATGCGGCTGTTGAGGCCGCGCGCACCCTGCGCTCCTTCGCGCAATGCAGTCAATATCCGCAGCCGCCCGGCCTGCGCCAGTGCCTGGGCAGGATCGGCAGCGTCACCCAGGGCGCGCCATCGTGCCAGCAGGTGCTCCCGCTGTTCCTGCAGCGGATCCAGCAACCCTTCGTGGAAACTGACACCGGCCAGCTCGCCCTGCCGCAGCAGGGCCATGGCGGCAGCGCCGTCCCCATTGCGGACCGCCGTTGCCAGTGGTGCCAGGTCCAGCGCCTGGCCTTGCCGGTAGCCGCGCTGCAGCTGCACGCGACGGCCGGCGAAAGCGGTGGGCGGCGCATCCGGGCGCAGCGTCGCCGGGGCAAGCAACGACTGCAGCGCGCGCGCATCGTCGCTGCGCGTGCCTTCACCATCGCCGCTGGCGCGCAGGATCGCGCTGAGCACGTCGCCGGCCTCCACGGAGGGCAGCTGGTCCGGGTCACCGAGCAGGATCAGGCGCGTTCCACTGGCCGTCGCCTCCACCAGCTTGGCCATCATCGGCAGGTCGATCATTGATGCCTCGTCGACCACCACGACATCGAACGGCAACGGGTTGTCGGCATGGTGGCGGAAGCGCGGCGAGTCCGGGATCACGCCCAGCAACCGGTGCAGGGTCGTGCCACTGCCAGGCAACGCCTCGCACAATGCAGGATCGACCCCGTCGGCCTGCAGGCGCTGCGTGGCCAGGCGCAGGCTTTCGGCCATGCGTTCGGCGGCGCGGCCGGTGGGTGCGGCCAAGGCAACACGTGGCGCCGGCCGGCCCGCCTGCATGGCCTGGGCCACCAGCAACAGCAGCAGGCGCGCGATGGTCGTGGTCTTGCCGGTACCCGGGCCACCGGTCACCAGCGAGAGGGGATGGCGCAACGTCACCGCCGCCGCACGCGCCTGGTGGTCAACGCCGCCTGCGGCGTCGGGGAACAACTGCGCGAACAGCGACGCAAGCGACTCCAGCGCCATCGACGGCAAGGCGAACCGGCCGATCCGCTGCAGGCCTTCCGCCAGCTGGCGCTCATATTCGCGGTAACGGCGCAGGTACAGCAGCCCGTTTTCCAGCACCAGGGGGGCATCGGCGCTGGCAACGCCAGGCTGCTCCGGCAGCGCGACCCACTCTGATTCACGCAGTTGCTCCAGCCACTGCGTTGGGCTGGGCCAATCAAACCCGCCCTCCACCAGCCGCTGCGGCTGCGCCGGATCAAACCCGGCGTGGCCCTGCGACACCGCCAGTGATGCAAGCGCCGCCGCCACCAGCACCGACGGCGCGGTCTCCGGCCGCAGCCGTCCCAGGCTGATCGCCAGTGCATGGTCCAGCGTGCGCAGTTGGCCGGTGTTCCTCAGCTCGGACAACAGGGTCATGGCTGGCCTCCCAGCACGCGGGCGACCAGCGCGGCCTGTGCCGTTTCACCGCCGGCAAAGAGGGTATCCAGCGCATCCACCAGTTCCCCATCGAAGCGCGCGGCATACAGGCCCTCGCCTTCGATCCCCAGCCCGCGACAGAACAGGTAGCGGATGCCGCCCATGTCACGCGCGTAGTCGTACCGGCTGCCCAGGCGGAAGCGCAGCCACCGGTGCAGGGCCACCGTGTAGATCAACGCCTGCAGGTCGTATTCGCTGTGGTGCATCGCCGTGCGCAACAGGTCCGGCGCGTAGCCGGGCAGGCGGTTGGATTTGTAGTCCAGCACATACCAGCGTCCATCGCGCACGTAGGTCAGGTCGATCTTGCCGGTCATCAGGCCTTCCAGCTGGCGGCGCAGGCCGAAGCCGCGCCGCGCCGGCACGATGTCGAAGCGGTGCAGCAACCGCAGCAACGCCGGCACCGCGGTCGGCTGCATGGCGAAGTGGAATTCGATTTCCGCGCGACGCTCGCCCGGCGGCAGGCTGTGCAGCGCGCCGCCTTCCGGCAACGCGACCGTCAGCGTGTGGCCGACCAGCGGCACCAACACCGCCACGCCATCGTCCAGGTCCGCATCGGCGTAACCCTCGTCGCGCAGCGCCTTGCGCAGCACCTGCGCCTGGCCTGGCGGTGCCTGCTGGCCTTCCTGCCAGCCACCCCAGGCGGCGAAATCGGTGTTCTCCAAGGCATCGTGCAGCACGTTGCCGAAGCGGCTGCCCATGAAACGCGGATCCACCGGCATGCTGTCCGGCTCGGCACCGGCTGGCAGTGCCGGTTCCAGCGGCAGCTCCGCGCCCGCCGGTTCGTCGGCCGCCGGGGCCGGCACTTCCGTCGCCGCCGCATCGATGTCGTTGCCGGCATCGGCATTGGCCAACTGGGTAAAACTGTAGACCCACCAGTCATGCGGCACGCGCCGTTCGATCGCCCGGACCGGCGGCAGCGCCCCCTCGATCTCGATCGCCAGCTGCGGCGGCCGCGGCGCCGGCGCCGCGTCATCGATGGCGATGTCCGCGTGCGCGGCCAGCGCCTGCAGGTCGCCCAGCATCGGCGCCAGCCGTGTCCTGGCCAGCCCGGCCATGTCGCCTGCCGCGATCCAGAGGGCGTGCTCGGCGCGGGTCAGCCCGACGTACAGCAGTCGCGCATCCTCGGCGCGCTGCTCCTGGTCGCGCAGCGCAGTGGCAGCGTCCCAGGCGGCATCCTTGTCCAGTTTCCAGTGCAGCTCACGGCGTGCGTTGGCGTGCACCGTGCAGTGGCTGGCGGTGTTCGGCGCGCCACCGTCGACACCGACGAACGGCAGGTAGACCAGCGGGTATTCCAGCCCCTTGCTCTTGTGCAGGGTGATGATCTGCACGCGGCGTGCGTCCGACTCCAGCCGCAGCAGCTGCTGTTCGTCGTCCTGGTCGGCGTGGACCATCTGTCCCTGCAGCCAGTCCAGCAGGCCGTGCATGCCCAGCGCCTGCGCGGAAGCCTCCTGCAGCAGCTCCCCCAGCTGCAGGTAATTGGTCAACCGCCGTTCGCCGTCGACCAGCGCCAGCAGCCGCTCGGCCTCGCCGGCACAGGCATCGGCGATGACGGCGAATGGCCCGCCACGGTTCCAGCGTTCGCGCCACTGCAGCAGTTGCGCCTGGTAGCCACGCTGCACGTCGCCGTCGCGCTCCATGCCGGCGATCGCTGCCGCGTCCTGGCCCAGCAGCACGGTGGCCAGCGCGGCGCGCAGGCGCCCTTCATCGGCCGGTTGCAGCAGGGCCAGCAGCAACGCACGCAGGTCCTGCGCTTCGGAGGTGGCAAACAGGCTCTGCTTGCCGGCGGCCACCGCCGGGATGCCCACGGCGGCCAATCCCCGCTGTACCAGCGTGGCTTCACGATGCGAACGCACCAGCACCGCGATATCACCGGGCTGCACAGCGCGGCCACGCAGCTGCGCGCGCCCCGCACGGGCATCCAGCAGCACCTGGTGGATATCGGCCACGCACGCCGCGCAGGCCAGCTCCCGCGACGGGTCGGCATTGAAGGGGCGTCCGGCCTCGTTGCGCAGCACGCGCACGGTCAGGCCCGGCGCCGGCGTGCCATCGCGCAGGAAATCGTCATCGCGGCGCACGTTGCCAGCGGCCACCGGCTCGAACTGGATGTCGTCGTCGAGGAAAGCCGTGGGACCTGCATTCCCGTACAGGGCCTGCAGGGCACGCAGCACGGCGGGACGCGAGCGGAAATTGCGGTCCAGCGCCGGCGCCACGTCGGCTTCGCGCTTGGCCTCCAAGTAGGTGTGGATGTCACCGCCACGGAAGCCGTAGATCGCCTGCTTGGGATCGCCGATCAGGAAAAGCGCCGGCTCCAGCCCGGCCTCGCGCGTTTCCTGGCTGTCGCCGAACACGCGGTGGAAGATGCCCCATTGGCGGTCATCGGTATCCTGGAATTCGTCCACCAGGGCGATGCGGTACTGCGCACGCAGCTGCCGTACCAGCGCCCCCCCGTGCGGGCCGGACACGGCATCGGCCACCCCGTCGATCAGGTCGTCGTAGGTCTGCACCCGGCGCGCGCGTTTGAGCGCATCCAACCGCTGCCGCGCCTGCCCGCGCAGCGCGTGCAGGAAGTTGATGGCCTGCGTGCGCAGCCAGTCGGCACGCGCCTGCCGCGCCTGCAGGTAATCCTGCAACAGCGCCTGCAACGGCGAAGCCGGCGTGCGCCCGGCATGCGCCTTGTTGGTCCTGGCAACCAGCACGTCGGGAAGCAGCGCAGGCAGCCGTTCGCTGTCCAGCACCGTGGCCGGGGCATCGTGCAGTGCCCAGTCACGCAGTTGCGTGCACAGCGGCTGCAGCCAGCCCAGCTTGTAGGACGCGCCATTGAGCCACTTCTCATCCACCGCGACACACAGCGCCTCGAAGAATGCATCGCCGTGGTCGCGGATGCCCTGCGCCAGTGCTTCGGTTGCTGCCTGCAGCTGCGCCGTGGGATCCGGCCCGACGGCCGCAACGGGCGGCAGCAACGGCAATGGTTTCAACAGCGTGGAAAGATCCCCCGCGAGGTTTTCCGGCGATTTCCACAGCCGGGCCAGCGCATCGATCGCCGTTGCATCGCTGGCATGAACGCGCCACAGGTCGGCGGCCAGTTCTTCCAGCAGGGCGCGGTCACTGGCCAGCAGCTCCGGCGCATCGAAGGTATGGCCGCTCTCCAGCGCATGTTCGCGCAGCACACGGCTGCAGAAACCGTGGATGGTGAAAATCGAGGCGAGGTCGATCTCATCGGCCGCCACCTGCAGGCGACGCTGCAGCGCGCTGGCGCTCTCGATGCCGGTCCCGAGGTGCCGCTGCAGCACCCAGCGGGTCAGGATGACGTCGGGCGTGTCGTCATCGCAGGGGGCGCGATCCACCAGCTGCGCGGCCAGGGCCAGGCGCTCGCGGATGCGCTTGCGCAGCTCCTGGGTGGCGGCGTCGGTGAAGGTCACTGCCAGGACCTGGCCGATGCGCAGGCCCTGTTCCACCACCAGGCGGGTGAACAACGTGGCCAGGGTGAAGGTCTTGCCGGTGCCGGCGCTGGCTTCGATCAGGCGCACGCCATGCAGCGGCAGCGTCAGGTAGGGATCGGCCATCTGGATCCGGTGGTCGTTCATGCCCTGCCCTCGACCGGATCGTGCGGTAGCCCCCGCCCCTCGCGCACCGCGCCGAACACCACGCGGCTGGTATGCAGCAGATCGGCGAAGCTGGCCTCGTCGGTAAAGGGATCATGGCCACGCAGCGCAAGCTGGATGGCTTCGCCATGCGCCTCGCCCCAGCTGCGGTCAGAACCATGCCAGCGCTTGGCACCTTCGCTGAACTGCTTTTCCGCACTGGCGGTGTAGAGCGTCCAACCCGTGTACGGACCGAAGCGCAGCGGTTCACGCAGGCCCCGCGCGCGCAGTTGCAGCAGCGCGCGCAGCGCGTCGATGGCCTGCGCGGCGGGCAATGCCGGCAGCACGTGCGGCCCCACGCCCCGTTCGCCTTCGTCGTGGAACTGCACCAGCGGCAAGGGGTCGCCGGCGGCGTTGGCCAGCAGCCAGTCCAGGCCGTGGCGGATCGCTGCGTTGCCGTTGAGGCTGCCGCTGCGCAGGCGCACCAGCCCCGTCGGATGCCGGTCGCCCACGCGTCCGTGCAGGCGCACGCCGTCGATGACCACCTCATAGCGCCGGCTCTGCAGCGGCACATCATCCAGCCACTCGCGTAGCGCCATGGCGTACGGCCGGGCGTGCGCCTGCAGCGCTTCGAAGCCGCGTTCGCCCAGCGCGCCGGATGGCAGCAGCGCGCGTGCACGCAGCCGCGGGTACAGCGGCGCGTCATCATCGGCCAGCGTGGCCTGCACCACCGCCAGCTGCACGCTGCGTGCTTCCGGACTGCGTTCGGATAGCACCAGTGGCTCCACGTCATCGGTTTCCTCCATCTCACCCGGCAGGCGCAGGCCGAGTGAAAGCGCGAGGAACTGTCCGGCAGGATCGACCAGGAAGCGCCGCAGCTCATCCAGTGACAGGCTGTCGGCGGCCTCCACGGTCGGCGGCACGGGCAGCGCACCGTGGATCCACGCGGGAAGCTGGCCACGGGCACCGCCGCTGCTGGCGGCGGCCGGGTGCCATTGCCGCCGGTAACTGAAGCGCCGTGGATCGCCGCCGCCGAAGGCGGCTGGCGAGAAGGGCTGCAGCGCATGCCGGACGACGAACTGCCTGGCCGCTGCATGCGGATCGGCGTGGTACTGCAGGGCGGCATCGATGAGTTCGCTGACCAGCACCGACGGCTCGCGCGTACTGCCATCGCGCGGGTCCGCGCCGAGGTAACTCAGGTAGAACGCATCCTGCGCGGCGGCAAACAGCTGCAGGAACAGGAAACGATCGTCTTCGCGCAGCGAGCGGTCGCCATGGCGGCGGCGCGGTGAGTCCAGTTCAGCGGTGAGCTGGTTGAGGCCGGCGGCAGGATCGCGGCGCGGGAAGTCGCCATCGTTCAGGCCCAGCACGCAGATCACGCGGAACGGCAGCAAGCGCATCGGCACCATGCGGCCGAAGCTGATGCCGCCGGTGAGCAGGGGCGCACGTGTATCGGCCTCGGCCAGCGCGGTGGCGAAGTGCGAACGGACCACGTCCGCCGGCACGCCGCCGTCGAAGCCTGCTTTTTCGGCATCCTCGGCGAACTGGTTGACCAGGCGGCGCAGACGTTCCAGCGCACGCTGGCTGTTGGGCGAGGTCGGCGGCGTCGGCAACAGGGCATCCAGCAGGCCCAGCAGGCGCTGCCGCCACTGCGCCGGTGCAAGCGTTTCGCCCAGCCGTTGCTGGTATACCGCCAGCACCCGCAACAGGCGCAGCAACCGGTCCAGCGCATCCAGCGCACTGCCTTCCAGCTCTGGCCACGGGGCCACCCCGGCGATGTCGGCATCGCTGCCGCTGGCATGGCCCAGCAGCAGCCGGTCCAGCGCGAACTGCCAGGTAAAGGCGTCGTCGGCCGGTGCCAGGTGCTGTCGCCGGTGATCGGCGTTCAGCCCCCAGCGCACGCCTGCTGCCTGCAACCAGTCGTGCAGGCGATCAAAGGCGGCTGCGTCCAGTCCGGCCGCTTCGGCCAGCGGTGCGCTGGCCAGCAGGTCCAGCACTTCGTTCAGGCCGAAGCGTGATATCGGCAGGCCCAGCAGATGGACGAACACGTCGGCCAACGGTTCGCCCGCCAGCGGGCTGGTGTCGGCCAGGGCGTACGGAATATGGTCATCGCCGCCACTGCGGCCGCCGAACACCGCTTCCAGGTAGGGCACGTAGGGATCGATGTCCGGCGCCAGCACCGCGATATCGCGGGCCTGCAGCGGCGGATCGAAGCGCGGGTCCTGCAGCAGGCTGCGCAGTTGGTCGTGCAGTACCTGCAGTTCGCGCAGGCGGGTATGGCAGGCGTGCACCTGCAGGCTGGGGTCATCCAGCCGCAACGTGGGGAGCAGCGTGCCCGATGGCGTGCCACGGCGATGGAAAAGATCGCGCTGCAGGCGATGCAGCAGGCTGTCCGACAACCCCCCGTCATCCAGGGTCGGCCCCGCGCCCTCTTCGGGATCGACATAGGCGGCGATTTCGCCGGCCGGATGCACCACTTCATAGCTGCCGAGCACGGCCATGAAATCGCGCCCGGCGGCACCCCAGGCTTCCAGCAGGCGGTTTTCCCCGGCAGCTTCACCGAACGGATCCGGCGCGCCACTGCGCAGGCGCTCGGCCAGGGTCTGCAGGTCGCCCCAGTACGACTGCACCGGCGTGGGCAGGTAGAAATGCAGCTCTCCCACGCGCGCCTGGGTGGCCATGACCCGCAGCACGTCCGGGGAGATGTTCAGGGTGGCGAACGCCGACAGCCGCGACGGCAAGCCGTGCGGGAGCGGCTTGCCAGCCCCTTCGAACCGGTCCAGGTAGGCCTGGATGCGGCGTGCGCGATAGCTCCGGCCCTGCACGAGGGCCCGCCATAGGATGGCCTGGGGATCCTGCGGATCGGCACCCGCCTCCCAGCGCAGCAGCCAGTCGCGGCGCCAGGCCTGGTACTTCTCGAACACGCTGGCCAGTTCGCCGGCCAATGCCCATGGCTTGATCGGATCGCTGCCGGAAAGATAGGACTGCAGCGCGCGCATTGGCGCCTGCGCCATCAACTGCGCATCGCCCAGGGCGGCATACAAGCGCCAACGCAGCGCGGCTGCATCCAGATCGTCGTCCTCGCCGGGCACGTTCGCATTCAGTGCCCGGGCCACGAATTCGCCCGGGGTCAGGAACTCGAGGTTCGCCGCCACCCCGTATTCGGCAGCCAGCGTGGACTGCAACCAGCGCCGCATGGCCACCTGCGGTATCAGCACGGTCTCCGGGGCCAACAACGGTTGCCCGGCCATCGGTACGCGCACATGCCGTGCCAGCAGCGTGGCCAGCAGGTCCAGTGAATTGGAATGGTAGAGGCGGAAGTCGCCGGCCGGGTCATTCATCCCGCACAGTGTGCCGCAGCAATGCGGGAAATGAATGCCCGACGTCCGGCACAGCGTCCGGCGGTGACGCAACCGCCATGGACGCGGCCTTGCGCGCCGTCATCCCGCGGCCGCAGTGCATTGTCCCGCCGGGCCCGCGGGCAGGCGGGGCCGGCCCATGCGACAATAGTGGACGGGTCAGTACGCTTATGTTCAGCGGCAGGTCCCGATTCTTCAATGTCGGAAAATCGTTAATGGTGCCCATGCAGGCTTCAGCGACCCCTTTGGTGCAGTTGTCCAACGTCCGCATTGATCGCGGCGGGCGGACCATCCTGCGCGACGTATCGCTGCAGGTTCCCCAAGGCAGCATCACCGCCGTGCTGGGTCCTTCGGGAAGCGGCAAATCGACCCTGCTGGCGGCACTGACCGGCGAGCTGCGCCCTGTACAGGGCCAGGTGACGCTGTTCGGCAAGCCGATCCCCACCGGCAACCGCGACCTGCTGGAAATGCGCAAGGGCGTGGGCGTGCTGTTGCAGGGCAATGGCCTGCTTACCGACCTGACGGTGGCGGAGAACGTCGCCCTGCCGCTGCGCACGCATACCAGGCTGCCCGCTGCCGTCCGCAAACGCCTGGTGCAGATGAAGCTGCACGCGGTGGGCCTGCTGGCCGCCGGCGATGCCTGGCCACGCGAGCTTTCCGGCGGCATGGCCCGGCGCGTGGCGCTGGCGCGCGCGCTGGCGCTGGATCCGCCCCTGATGATCTACGATGAGCCGCTGACCGGGCTGGACCCGATCGCCTCCGGGGTGATCATGAGCCTGATCCAGCGCCTCAACCACAGCCTGGGCCTGACCAGCATCATCGTCAGCCATCATGTGCACGAGACCCTGCCGATCTGCGACCAGGTCATCGCCATCGCCAATGGCGGGGTGGTGTTCCAGGGCAGCCCCGCCGCGCTGGAATCCAGCCAGGACCCGCTGCTGCGCCAGTTCCTGCATGGACAGCCGGATGGTCCGATTCCGTTCGACGCCGAACCGCGTGCGAGGGTTGCCTGATGCCGTTCATTGAAGCGACCCGCTCACTGGGCCGTGCCGGGCTGTTCTCGCTGACAGTGCTGCGCGGCTCGCTGCCCACCGCTGATTTCCTGGCCGAACTGACCCGCGAAATCTACAAGATCGGTGCGCGTTCCTTGCCGATCATCGCCGTCGGCGGTGCCTTCGTCGGCCTGGTGCTGACCCTGCAGGGCTATCGCACGCTGACCACCTTCGGTGCCGCCGATGCGTTGTCCACCCTGCTCGGCCTGTCGCTGTACCGCGAGCTGGCGCCTGTGCTGACCGCGCTGCTGTTCATCGGTCGCGCTGGCAGCTCCATTGCCGCCGAGCTGGGCCTGATGCGCGCCACCGACCAGATCAAGGCACTGGAACTGATGGCCATCGACCCGGTCGCCAAGGCCGTTGCCCCCCGCTTCTGGGCCGCCGTGCTGACCGTGCCGCTGCTGACCGGCGTGTTCTGCTCGCTGGCCATCAGCGCCAGTTATTTCGAGGCGGTGCACGTGCTGGGCCTGGACAACGGGGTGTTCTGGTCCGCGCTGCGCAACAGCGTGGATTTCTGGGACGACTTCGGCGTGGCGATGCTGAAGTCGGCGATCTTCGGCGGTACCGCCGCGCTGGTCGCGTCCTACGTGGGTTTCCATGCCGAGCCGACCATCGAAGGTACGTCGGTTGCCACCACCCGCGCGGTGGTCAATGCCTCGCTGCTGGTGTTGATGTTCAATTTCGTACTGTCGGCAATGATGTTCCAGTAACTGCGTGATTTACTGCTTCCTGCGCTTTGCAGCGCGGAAGCGACCTGAAAACCCCGCTTCGGAACCATCCGGGGCACCTGTCAAAAATGGTGAGATGAACATGGCCATCCGCGGTCCCAGACTGGAATTCTCCGTCGGCGCTTTCCTGCTGCTGGCGCTGGCCTCGCTGCTGGTGCTGGCCGTCGCCTCGACCAACCAACGCTGGGGCCTGGGCGGCGACGGCTACGAGTTGAAGGCACGCTTTTCCCAGATCGGCCAGCTGCGCAAGCAGGCTCCGGTGAAGATCGGCGGTGTCACCGTCGGCCAGGTGGCCGCCATCGACCTGGACCCGGTCAAGTTCGATTCCATCGTGACCCTGCGCATGGAAGGCAAGTTCAAGGACCTGCCGGCCGACACCTCCGCGGGCATCCTGACCAGCGGCCTGCTCGGCGAAAGCTACATCAGCCTGCAACCGGGCGGCGATCCGGACGTGCTGAAGGCCGGTGATGAAATCGTGTTCACCCAGCCTGCCGTTGACCTGATCCAACTGGTCGGCAAGTACATGTTCGGTGGTGGCGCCGGTGGCGACGCAGCCGAATCCAATGAACCCCACGACGGCGCCGCGGCGCCTGCAACGGAACCGCAACCATGAAGATGAAATTCCTTCCGCTCCTGCTGGCCTCCAGCCTGCTTGCCGCCACCCCGCTGCTGGCTTCGGCACAGTCCGCACCTGCCGCCGCCAGCGCCCAGCAGGGCCAGGCCGGCAAGACGGTGATCGATGCCAGCACCCGCATCATGAGCACGCTGCAGCAGCGCAAGGCCGAGTTCAGCCAGAACCCGACCGTGCTGCGTGATTTCATCAACAGCGAGCTCAACCGCACCTTCGATCGCGACTATGCCGCGCGCCTGGTGCTGGGCCAGCATTCCCGCGGTGCCTCCGATGCCGACATCAAGCTGTTCGCCGATGCCATGGCCGACAACCTGATGCAGCGCTACGGTTCGGCGCTGCTGAACATCCAGGGCAAGCCCACCTTCCGCCTGAAGGGTGAAAGCCCGCTGCCGGGCAACCGCGGCGTGCGCGTGGCCACCGAACTGGTGCGCGCAGGCGACCAGCCGACCCCCGTGGAATACCTGATGCGCAACAACGGGGGGCAGTGGAAGATCTTCGACGTGAACATCGAAGGTATCTCCTACGTGCAGACCTTCCGCAACCAGTTCGATGCCCCCTTGCGCCAGAAGGGCATCAAGCAGGTGGCTACCGAGCTGCGCAGCGGCTCCCTGCAGGCCGGAACACCGGGCAATGGCAAGTAACACCAGCGCCCAGGCCCGGCTGGACCAGGGCACGCTGCGCCTGTCCGGCACGCTGGACCGCGGCGCGGTGATCGCACTGTGGCCGCAGCTGCAGGCAATGGCCAACAGCGTACAGGTACTGGACCTGGCCGACGTGCCGCAGGTGGACAGTGCCGGCGTGGCCTTGCTGGCCGAACTTGCCGCGCGCGTGCGGTTGCAGGGGCGCACGCTGGCCATTACCGGCTCGCCTGCCGGCCTGACCGAACTGGAGGCGGCCTACCGGCTGTCTGCAGACCTTGATTTCAATGCACCTTCTGCCGCGAGCTGACATGAACGTCGTACGCATATTCCCCCTCTTCCTGCTGGCCGCCGTGCTCAGCGCCTGTGCCGCCAAGCCGGCACGCGATGCCGGTCCGGTAGCGTCCACCACGGTACCCGCATCGGATGCGGCCGCCCCCGACGTCCCGGCGGCATCGGAGGTCTCCGGCACCGCGCCGGCCACGGCCGATCCAGCCGTCGATTCCACCGATTCCGATGCTGATGGCGTGCCGGACGCCACCGAGGACGATTTCGCCGCGCTTTATGGCACCGATGGTGTCAGTGGTGGTTCGTCCGCCTCCTACGATCCGTGGGAAAAGATGAATCGTCGCGTGCACCGTTTCAACGTGGTGGTGGACAACGCCGTGGCCCGTCCGCTGGCGACTGCCTACACCAACGTGGTGCCGCGCTTCGCCCGTACCGGGGTCAGCAATTTCTTCAGCAACCTCCGTTCGCCGGTGACCGTGGTCAACCAGCTGCTGCAGGGCCGTCCGGATGATGCCTGGGACACGCTGGGTCGCTTCCTGATGAACAGCACGCTGGGCATTGGTGGCCTGTTTGATCCGGCCAGCAAGGCGATGGTCGCCAACCGCAAGGAAGACTTCGGCCAGACGCTGGGTGCGTGGGGCTGGCGCCGTTCGCGTTACGTGGAGCTGCCGTTCTTCGGCCCACGCACGGTGCGCGATGTGTTCGGGCTGGCCGGCGATATTCCGCTGTCGCCGATACGCCAGGTCGAGGAAGACAAGGTGCGCATCGGACTGCAGGGCCTGCAGCTGGTGGACGCGCGTTCGCAGCTGCTGGCAGCCGATGACATCCGTTCCAGTGCAGTGGATGAGTACGCGCTGGTGCGCGATGCCTGGCTGCAGCGCCGCACTTACCAGATCGAGAACGATCTGCGTGGCAAGCATGCGCGCGGCAATGACGACCTGGATTCGCCGATCCCGGTGGACGCCATGCCGATGCCGGACTGGGGCAACTGATCCCGCGGCCTCGATGAAAAAACCCGCTTCGGCGGGTTTTTTTTGCTTTCCGGTAGCGCCGGGCCACGCTCGGCGGACACGGCCGGGCACGTCTGCAAACAGCCGCCGAGCATGGCTCGGCGCTACCGATCTCCCTGGATCCCCGCATTGTGTCGGATGCAGGGAGCCCCTGGGTCAGGCGGCCAGCGCCGCGTCGATGGCTTCGCGCAGGCGCGGATCATCGGCGGTGACATCCGGGGCAAAGCGTGCGACGACCTGGCCGTCGCGGCCGACCAGGAACTTTTCGAAGTTCCACAGGATGCCTGGTGCCGGCTGCGCAAGGTCCTTGGCGGCCAGGCGCTCGCGCATCGGGCCTTCGCCGATGGCCTGCGGCTGCGCGGCGATCAGCTGCTGGTACAGCGGATGCACGTCATCGCCGGCCACGCTGATCTTGGCGAACATCGGGAAGCTGACATCGTAGGTAAGCTGGCAGAACTGCTGGATATCCGCCTCGCTGCCCGGTTCCTGGCCAAGGAAGTTGTTGGCCGGGAAACCCAGCACTTCCAGCCCATGGGCATTCTTCTCCAGATACAGCTTCTGCAGGCCTTCGTACTGCGGGGTCAGCCCGCACTTGGAGGCGACATTGACCAGCAGCAGCACCTTGCCGCGATGGTCGGCCAGCGACGAGGGCTGGTTGTCGATGGTGGTGAGGGCAATGTCCTGGATCGGTTGGGTCACGATGGGCTCCAATGGGGAAAGTGGATGTACACAGGATACTGGCGCGGCGCCGCAGCAGCAGCGCGCGGTCAATCGACGCAGATGGTGCCCTGCGCAAGGCCGCCATCGATGCGCTGGCGGCAGCCGAAGTTCTCGCTGGCATCGCGCTGGCAGACACCAGAGGCCGGCGAACCGGCGGCGACTTCACCCGTGGCCAGGCATTGGCCGCTGCAATCGGCCTTGGCCGTGCAGGCCTTGCCTGCATCTGCGTAGGGCACCACGCACTGCACGCGTTGCAGGCGGCCCAGCGGACGCAGCTCGCCCCCCTGTGCAGTGCAGGCCGCCGCATCCGTCGTAGCCGATGGCGTGGCCGCCGCCGCCGTGGCATCCGGCCGGGTGCCGCCAGCACAACCGGCGAGGGAGAATGCCAGCAGCAGGCTGGCCAGCAGGGGAACACGCATTGTCGGTATCCGCGATTGTCCGGGTGGATGCCGAGGATACCGAAGCAGCACGTCTACTCTTCGTCAGGCCCCACCAGTTGCTGGACGGCATCCGGTTGCAGTTCAGGCGGCAAGGCTTTCCTGGCCTTGCTGCCCAGCTCGGCCAGTCGTCGGGCCCGGCTGATGGCGGAGTTGCGCGAATCCTGCAGCCGGTTGCGCGCATTGGAGAACGCGGTGGTAGCGTCTTCCAGCTTCTTGCCGACATTGTTGAAGTCCGCCAGGAAGGCCATCAGCGCGTCCAGCACCAGGCCACCGGCATCGCTGATCTGCAGCGCCTGCTTCTGCACCTTGTCGCGTGTCCACAGGCGCTCGGCCACGCGCAACAGGGCCATCAAGGTATTCGGCGATGCGAATACCACCTTGTTGTCGAAGGCATAGGTCTGCAGCGAGGGATCGGTAGACAGCGCCGCCGACAGCGCCCCTTCTATCGGGACGAAGGCGATGGTGACGTCCAGCGTCTCCTCATAGCCCATCGCCTTGGGGTAGTTGCGCACACCGAGATCGCGCACATGCGCGCGCAGCGCGGTGGCATGGCGCAACAGTGCATCGCTGCCGAGCTCGGGGTTAACGGCATTCATCGCTTCCTGCCAGGCCACCAGGTTGACCTTGCTGTCGACCACGATGCTGCGCTGGTCCGGGAAGTTCACCACCACGTCCGGGCGCAGGCGCTCTCCGTCGTCATCCACCACATGCTGCTGGCGCTTGTAGTGCACCCCCTCTTCCAGGCCGGAACTGCGCAGCACGGTTTCCAGCATCAGCTCGCCCCAGTCGCCGCGCACCTTCGCATTGCCCTTCAGCGCATTGGTCAGTGCCGCCGCCTGCGAGGCCATGTCCTGGTTCAGCGTCTTCAATTCCCCCACCGCACCGAGCAGGCTGGCGCGCTCGCGCGCCTCTTCGGCATACAGCACGTCCACCCGGCCGCGGAACTCCTGCAGGCGTTCGGTAAAGGGCTTGAGCAGGTTCTCGATGTCCAGCCGCGACTGGCCGGTGGCCTGGCGCACGTTCTTCTCGAACTGCTGGCCACGTTCCTCGAATACCTTGCCCGCCAGTTCGGCGAAGGCACCACTGAGCTTTTCCTTGGCGCTGTCCAGGTAGGCACGCAGTTCCACGCTGGCCTGCTGCGAATGCTGCAGGTTGGCCTGCACGCGGGTGTGTTCGCCATGCAGTTGCTGATAGTTTTCACGCTGGGCCTGCAACTGCTGCTGCACGTCGCGCAGCTGCGCCTGCGCCTGCTGCAACGCCTGTTCGCGTTCGACCAGGCGGGTATCCCGTTCGCTGGCCAGGGCTGCGTCGCGTTCAATCCGGGCCTGCGCCGCAACCAGCGCCTGCGCGCGTTCCTGCCCGCGGCGGCGTTCGCCGTCGATGTCTTCCTGCAATGCCTGCAGGCGCCCACGCAGCTGGCCGGCATCGACCTGCGAGGCCAGGCTGCGCTCACGCTCTTCGGACAGCACGCCCTGCAGCGCTTCCAGTTCGGAGGAAGCGACGCCGGCAGTGGAGCGGCGCAGCACCACCACCAGCAGGACGAGGATCACGGCCAGCAGCAGCACCGCGACTAGGGCAAGGGTCTGGGTTTCCATGCCGCTAGTTTAGGCGGCCCCAGTCTCATGCGCTGCGCCTGTCAGGAACCGGTAGCGCCGGGCCATGCCCGGCGGCGCTCTCCGGACCGCAACGGGCGGCTTCCGCCGGGCATGGCCCGGCGCTACCGATCCTTGCTTACCAGCCTTCCAGCACGATCTTGCCTTTCGCCTTCTGGCTCTCGATCAGCGCATGCGCCTTGCGCAGGTTGGCGGCATTGATGCGGCCCAGGTTCTCACCCAGCGTGGTGCGCAGCACGCCGGCGTCGATCAGCCCGGCCACGCGGTTCAGCAGCGCGTGCTGCTGCTGCATGTCCGCAGTCTGGTGCAGCGGACGGGCGAACATGAACTCCCAATGCAGCGAGAGGCACTTGCGCTTGAGCGCCATCACGTCCAGCTGGCCGGGATCATCGATCAGGCCCAGCTGGCCCTGCGGCGCCAGCACCTCGATGATCTGCGCGTAATGCTGGTCGGTATGGGTCAGGCTGGCCACGTGCTGCACCTGCTTGATGCCCAGCCGGCCCAGGCCTTCGCTGAGGGGCTGGCTGTGGTCGATGACGTGGTGCGCGCCCAGGGCATGGACCCAATCCTGGGTCTCCGGCCGTGACGCGGTGCCAACCACGGTCAGCCGGGTCAGCTGCCGCGCCAGCTGCACCAGGATGGAACCGACGCCACCTGCGGCGCCGATCACCAGCAAGGTCTGCCCCTCGCCACCGCCTTCTGCGATGCGCAGGCGGTCGAACAGCAGTTCCCAGGCCGTGATGGCGGTCAACGGCAACGCGGCGGCGCTGGCGTCGTCCAGGCTGGTCGGCTTGCGGCCGACGATGCGTTCGTCCACCAACTGGTATTCGGCATTGCTGCCGGCACGGTCGATGGCACCGGCGTAGTAGACCTCGTCGCCGACCTGGAACAGGGTCACCTCGCTGCCGACCGCATCAACCACGCCCACCGCGTCGAAGCCGAGCACGCGTGGCGTTTCGGTGGCGGCACTGCGGCGCACCTTGGCGTCGACCGGATTGACCGCCACCGCCTTCACCGCCACGCGCAGGTCGCGCGGACCAGGCGCAGGCACGTCCAGGTCGATGTCGACCAGCGCCTTCGGATCGTCAATGGGCAAACCGGCGCGGGTATAGGCAACAGCACGCATGGGGGGAACTCCGCAGCAATAGAAGGGGGTTGCTGCAGGATGCGCGCTGCGCTCGCGGCTGGAAAGGCGCAGAATCGGACATCACTTTCTCTTCCATGGTGAAAATGGTCCGCTTCGATGACCTGCAGCTGTTCGTGCGTACCGCCGCGCTGGGCAGTTTCAGCAGCGCCGCGCGCGAGGCCGACCTGTTGCCGGGACAGGTGGCCGCCGCCGTGGCCCGGCTGGAACGGGAACTGGACCTGCGCCTGTTCGTGCGCACCACCCGCAGCCTGCGGCTGACCGCCGAAGGCGCGCTGTACCTGCCCTATGCACAGGAGGTGCTGGCCGCGCTGCGCGAGGGGCAGGCGCGGGTGCAGGGTGAAGCCGCGGAGCTGGGCGGCACCCTGCAGGTCGCCGCGCCCTCCGACCTGGGCCGCAACGTGCTGCTGCCCTGGCTGACCGCCTTCCGCCATGAACACCCGCGGCTGCAACTGCACCTGCAGTTGTCCGACCAGGTCGCCGATGTGTTCCGCGATCCGGTGGACATCGCGTTCCGCCTTGGCCGCTTCGACAATGCCAGCTACGTCGCGCTGCCGCTGCTGGCGGCCAATCGCCGGGTGCTGGTGGCATCGCCGGTCTACCTGCAGCGGCGTGGCACGCCGGACGACCTGGATGCGCTGAAGGACCACGCTTGCCTGCTTTACCAGCTGGGCGGGCGCACGCACGACCGCTGGAGTTTCGAACTGGACGGTCGACGCAGCGTGGTGCCGGTGCGCGGCGCCTTGCTGTGCGACGACGCCGACGTGGTGCGGCGCTGGGCAGTGGCCGGCGAGGGCATTGCCTACAAATCCTGGCTGGACGTGGGCGAGGACGTACGCGCCGGGCGCCTGCAGGTGCTGCTGGGCGGCAGCGGCGAGGGCCTGCCGCTGAACCTGGTGTGCCCGCACCGCAAGCAGTTCTCGCCGGCCGTGCGGCAACTGCATGGGTTCCTGGCCGAGCGCCTGGTGCCGCTGCTGGCGGGACTGCCCGTGCCCGCAGGGCATGCGGCGGCGCCATCGGTACGGCGCGTCGATCCATGAAGCGGGTCCATGGCCCGCTGATCGGCCATGGCTCGACATCACGAAGACGCCGCCGGGCGCGCGGTGCGGCACTACAATGACGGCCCCCTGTGTTGAACGAGCAAGCCGCCATGCCGTGGATGGGCATCCAGGACCTGTGGACCTTCCTGGGCGCCGTGCTGGTGTTCCTGGCGCTGCCGGGCCCAGGCACCTTCACCCTGCTCACCGCTACCGGTCGCGGTGGCGTGCGCGGCGGCTATACGGCGCTGGCCGGCCTGCTGGTCGGCGACCAGATCCTGATGTGGCTGGCACTGGCCGGTGTCGCCGCGCTGCTGAAGGCCAACCCGACGGTGTTCCATGCCGTGCAGTACCTGGGCGCGGCTTACCTGGTCTGGGTCGGCATCAACCTGCTGCGGACACCGAAAGACGCTGGCGCTGACGCGCCTGGCACGATCCGCCTCGCGCCGGGCCACTACTTCCGCCAGGCCATCCTGGTGAGCCTGCTCAATCCCAAGGCGATCCTGTTCTACATGGCGTTCCTGCCGCTGTTCATCGACCGGCGCCAGCACCAGGGCATGGCCACCTTTGCCGCACTGGCCGCCATCGTCTTCGTGGTCAGCGTGGCGTACTGCTCGCTGCTGATCGGTGCGGGCAACCTGGCCCGGCGCCGGTTGATCCAGCATCCCCGGGTGAGCGACCTGCTGCGGCGCGTGGCCGGCGTGTTCCTGCTGGGGTTCGGCGTCCGGCTGGGCTTGAACGGCTGACGCCGCCGCAGCCGCTTTTCGCCATCGTCCACCGATTGTGCCGTTTCCGGCAATCCTCGCCGCGGACAGCATCTAGCACTCGGCGGTAAGCGCTTGGCAGTAGTAATGTTGCGCCGTGTTCGGTAACACTCGGCCTCTTGTCGTTTCATGTCACGAGGCCCGAATGTCCCTGCTCCGGCGAAAATCCCTGGATACCGTCACCGTCCACGAAGCCGGAAGGCAGCTGGTCCGCACGCTGAGTTGGCCGCACCTTATCGCGCTCGGGATCGGCGCGATCGTCGGCACCGGCATCTATACGTTGATCGGCGTCGGCGCGAACCTGGCCGGCCCGGCGGTACTGATCTCCTTTGCCATCGCCGGCGCGGTGTGCGCCTGCGCTGCGCTGTCCTATGCCGAACTGGCGACGATGATGCCGGCGTCCGGCAGCGCCTATACCTACAGCTACAGCGCACTGGGCGAGATCTTCGCCTGGGTGGTGGGCTGGAGCCTGATCCTGGAGTACTCACTGGTGGTGAGTACCGTGGCGGTCGGCTGGTCCGGCTACTTCGTCGGCTTCCTGGATTGGGTGCATACCCAGTTGGGCATCGACATCCGCCTGCCGCTGGCGTTGTCGGCCGGGCCGCACGTGGAAGGTGGCGTGTTCAACCTTCCCGCGGTGATCATCACCTGGGTGGTGGCCGGCGGCCTGATGCTGGGCACCAAGGAAAGCGCCACGCTCAACGCCGTGCTGGTGGTGCTGAAGATCATCGCGCTTGCCGTGTTCGTCGCTGTCGCGTTGCCCGCTTTCGACAGCGCCAACCTGCAGCCGTTCATGCCCTATGGCTTCGCCAAGTCACTGGGCCCGGATGGCGTGGAGCGCGGCGTAATGGCGGCGGCGGCGATCATCTTCTTCGCCTTCTACGGCTTCGACGCGATCGCCACCGCCGCTGAAGAAACCAAGAACCCGGGACGCGATCTGTCGATCGGCATCATCGGTTCGATGGTCGGCTGCACCATCGTCTACATGCTGGTGGCGCTGGCCGCCATCGGTGCGATGAGCTACGCCGTGTTCGGCCACAGTGCCGAGCCGCTGGCATTGATCATGCGGCAGATGGGCCATCCGACCGCCGCATTGGCGATCGGCGTGGTGGCGATCATCGCCCTGCCGACGGTGCTGCTGGCCTTCATGTTCGGGCAAAGCCGCGTGTTCTTCGTCATGGGCCGCGACGGCCTGCTGCCGCGCGGCCTGTCCAACGTCAGCGCGCGCGGAACCCCGGTAGCCACCACGCTGTTCAGCGCGCTGCTGGTATCGGCACTGGCCGGCGTGGCGCGGCTGGACGAGATCGCCGCGTTGGCCAACGCCGGTACGCTGGCGGCATTCACCGCCGTGGGCGTCTGCCTGGTGGTACTGCGCAGGCGCGAGCCGGACCGCGAGCGCAAATTCCGCACGCCGTTGGCCTACATCGTCGGCCCGGCCGCTGCGCTGGGCTGCATCTATCTGTTCATCAGCCTGCCGCACAGCACCCAGCTGTATTTCCTGGTCTGGAACGTGATCGGGCTGGCCGTGTATTTCCTCTACAGCCGCCGGCATGCGCTGATCGACAGGTAAGAGGCGGGGGGCGCCGGGCATGGTCCGGCGCTACGTGCCCTGCTTGTCCGCATGGGCCTGCGCCTGCTGCATCACCCGCAGCAGGTTGCCGCCCCAGATACCGGCGATCTGCTTGTCGTCGTAGCCCCGGCGCAGCAGCCACGCGGTGATCTTCGGCAGCTCGCTGACGTCACGCAGGTCGGTCAATCCGCCGCCGCCATCCCAGTCCAGGCCGATGCCGACGTGCTCCGGCCCGACCACGTCCAGGATGTGGCCCATGTGGGCGAAGAAATCGTCCAGGCTGGCGTGGCGGACCGGAAACTGCCTGTCCAGTTCTTCCTCGCCCCGCTGCAGCTCCACGCCCTGCGCGATGTCCATCTTTCCCCAGCCGCCGAGCCGCTTGCTCAATGCCTCCTCGGCCTGCTTGCGGGCTTCGCTCTTGCCGGGATCGACCAGGTAGCCGCCATAGGCGTTCACCTGGATGACGCCGCCGGCCTTGGCCAGCCTGCGCAGGCGCGCATCGTCCAGGTTGCGTGGATGGTCATGCACGGCCTTGGCCGAACTGTGCGACAGCACGAACGGCACCGGCATCATCTCAACCAGGTCATCGAACACGGCATCGGAGGCATGCGACTGGTCGATGACGATGCCCAGCCGCACCGCTTCACGCACCAGGGCCTTGCCGGCATCGCTGAGCCCGTCCCATTCCGGTCCCTTCGGGTTGGTCGCCGAGTCGGCGAACTCGTTGTTGGCGAAGTGCACCGTGCTGAGCATGCGCAGGCCAGCCTGGTGGTAGAAGGACAGCAGCGACGGGTCGGCCACCAGCGGGCTGGCGTTCTCCATGCTGATGAACACCACGCGCTTGCCGTCGGCCTTGATCCGCACCGCGTCGGCTGGCGTCAAGGCCAGTGCGAAGCGCTCGCGGTTGGCGGCCAGCATGGTGCGGATTTCCAGCAGGCGCTGCAGGCCGGCGTCGCGGTCACGCAGGTGGGCGGCCGGGCTGCGGTCGCCCTGGCCGGTATAGATGGCCCAGAAGCCACCGTCCAATGCGCCTTCCACCATGCGCGGGTAGTCCACCTGGGACAGCGCGTTGTGGTCGTGGCGGTTGTCGATGTCGAACCCGTCGCGGCCAAAGTTGGCCGGCGTGTCCAGATGGCTGTCGAGGGTGAGCAGGCGTTGCTGCAGGGCCTTGGCCCGCTGCAGTTCGTCAGCGCTGAATTCGATGGCGTGGGCGGAAAGCGGAATGCTGAGCGCCAGGGCAAGCAGCAACGGCAGGCGACGCAGGCTCATGCAGGATCTCACCGGGGGGGAAAGACCTGACCATAGCGCTGCTGCCGGCCGATGGGTAGCGCCGGGCCATGCCCGGCGAGCGCAGGTAGAGTCCGTCAGTCCACCACGCGGCAGAACACCGCTTTCAGGTAACGCGATTCCTGCACGTGGGCCATGAACGGATGATCCGGGCCGGCACCGGACACCTTCAGTATCTGGATGGTGCGGCCGGAATAGAACGCGGCCCGACGCAGCATGTCCAGGAACTGGTCCTCGGCCACCAGGCCGGTGCACGAGAAGGTGGCGAACAGGCCGCCGGGCTTGACCACGCCAAGCGCCAGCTTGTTCATGTCCAGGTACTTCTTCAGCGCGGTAATGACCTGGTCGCGGTCGCGGGTCATCTTGGCCGGATCCAGGATCACCACGTCGTACTGCTCGCCGCGGTTGGCCGCATCGCGCAGCCACGGGAAGATATCCGACTGCACGAACTTCGGCCGCACGTTGTTGAGCCGGGCGTTGCCCTTGGCGATCTGGATCACATCCTCATCGATGTCGATGCCCACCACTTCGCTGGCACCGCGCGCCGCGGCGTACACCGCAAAGCCACCGGTGTTGCAGCACAGGTCCAGCACGCTCCTGCCGTCCACCTGCTGGCTGAGCCATTCGCGGTTTTCGCGCTGGTCGGCAAAGAAGCCGGTCTTGTGCGCGCCAGCCGGGTCGGCACGGAACTTGATGCCGTACTCGGTGATCACCGACGCTTCGGTGGTGGTGTTGCCGTGGAAATCGAAGCTTTCCTGCTTCTGCACGTGCTCGTCGGCAAAGCTGTGGAAGCGGCAGCCCGGGAACTGCTCGCGCAGCGCTTCATAGATCCATTCGCGATGGCGGAACATGCCGGCGGCGAAGAATTCCACCACCACCAGGTCGCCGTAGCGGTCCACCACCAGGCCGGACAGGCCATCGCCTTCGCTGTGCACCACGCGCCAGGCGTCGGAAACCGTATCCAGCTTCAGCACGTCGCGACGCAGCGACACCGCCTGGGCGATCCTGCGCGAGAACCAGCCGGCATCCACCGGCACGCGCTGGTCGGTTTCAAGGATGCGCAGGGCGATGCGCGAATGGCCGTTGTAGAAGCCACGTCCGATGAAGTCCCCGTCCACCCCGATGACATCGACGATGGTGCCGGGCTTGGGCCGGACGGTCGGCTTTTCGACCAGTTTCTGGAAGATCCACGGGTGGCTGGAGCGCCAGGCGTTCTTGAGGCGGACTGAGGGGACAGGGGTATTCATGCGCATATTGTAGACGCCCGGCGCCCCAGGCCTGGAGTCGGCCGCCACATTTGACGCAGCGCCACACAGGCCGCAGAATCGGCCCCAGAAGGGGAGTAGCTCCCGACGTTGTCGCCGTCAATTCGAGCCAGCAGGCTCCGGTGCAACGGCAGTCCCGCCCTTTGGGACTGTGAGCGAGACCTTCGCCGTACCGGCGAAGCTCTGTCCCTGGATCCCCTGATCCTCCGTTGCAGATCCTCGCCGTCCCGGCTTGAGGCTTTTTTCTTTTCCAACGGACACTCCCATGCAGACGATTGGCAATATCTGGTTGTGGGGCGGCTTCGGCGCGGTGGTCATCATCGCGCTGCTGGTCGACCTCGTACTGATGCGACACGGCGGCCCGCACAAGGTCACGTTCAAGGAAGCCCTGTGGTGGTCCATCGGCTGGGTGCTGCTGGCCCTGGCCTTCAATGGTGGCCTCTGGTACTACCTGAACGAGACGGCGGGCCAGGTGGTCGCCAACAAGGTCGGGCTGGAGTTCCTGACCGGTTACCTGGTCGAGAAGGCCCTGGCGGTCGACAACATCTTCGTGTTCCTGATGATCATGGGTTACTTCGCGGTGCCTGAGGAACAGCGGCAGAAAGTGCTCATCATCGGCATTCTGGGCGCGATCGTGCTGCGTACGATCATGATCTTCGCAGGCAGCGTGCTGATCACCCAGTTCCACTGGCTGCTTTACGTATTCGGCGCGTTCCTGCTGTTCACTGGCTGGAAGATGTGGTTCTCCGCCGGCCAGGAGCCGGACCTGGAGACCAACCCCGCGTTGCGCTGGATGCGCCGGCACCTGCGCCTGCTGCCGGACTATGCCGGCAACGCCATGAGCGTGATGCGCGACGGCAAGCGCTGGTATACCCCGCTGTTCGCGGTGCTGATCCTGATTGCCGTGACCGACGTGATCTTCGCCGTGGACAGCATCCCGGCAATCTTCGCCATCACCACCGACCCGTTCATCGTGCTGACCTCCAACGTATTCGCGGTGCTGGGCCTGCGCGCGATGTTCTTCCTGCTGGCCGGCATGGCCGATCGCTTCCACCTGCTGCCCTACGGCCTGGCACTGGTGCTGGCCTTCATCGGCATCAAGATGATGATCATCGACATCTTCAAGATCCCGACGCCGATTTCGCTGGGCGTGGTTGCCCTGATCATTGCCACCACGGTGGTATTGAGCCTGAAGATCCCGCCGAAGGAAGGCGACAACCAGGCCTGACGGGCCTGGGCCGGTCGCGCCGGTCTGGCATTGTCCGGTGACCGGCCGATGGGATTGTCCCGCCGGCCGGCCCTATTTTCCCACGCTGGCGGGGTTGGTTTCGTGCCCGCCACCGCCATTGCTTTGGATATGAACGCCAACGCACCCGTGCCAGCTGGCAAGACGCCAGCCACGCCCACCGATCGACTGCGCATCCTCCGTGCCTTCAACCTCAGCCTGGGCGCCGTGGTGGTGCTGGTGGCGGTATTCGCGCTGCAGGGCCACTTCGACTGGCGCCCCTGGGCGGTGGCACCACTGGAATGGCCAGGCCTGTTGGGGTTGATCGGGGCGCCGTTGCTGCATGCTTCGGTGGAACACATCGCGGCCAACAGCATCGCGCTGATCATCCTCGGTACCCTGGCCGGCAGCGTGTACCCGAAGGCAACCCTGCGCGCGCTGCCGCTGCTGTGGATCGGATCGGGCATCGGCGCATGGCTGCTGGGTGATCCGGGCAGCCGCCACCTGGGGGCCAGCGGCGTCACCCATGGCCTGATGTTCCTGCTGGCCAGCCTGGGCCTGCTGCGTCGCGACCGCGCGGCCATCGCCACTGGATTGATCGGCATGCTGTTCTACGGCGGCATGCTGATGACGGTGCTGCCGCATACGCCTGGCGTGTCGTGGCAATCGCACATGGGCGGCGCGTTCGCCGGCATCATCGCCGCGCTGCTGTTCCGCCAGAGCGACCCGATGACACCGCGCCAGCGCTACAGCTGGGAAGACGAAGAAGAGTCGGCAGAGGCCTTGCCCGATGACGAGCTGGAGCCGCCGTCGCCACGGCGCGTGCCGGTGCTGTGGCAGCCGCGCGAAGGCAAGGATTACGTCGTGCTGCCGTTCCGGCGGCCGGGGCAGCGCGACGGCGAATGAGCCCGCCGGGCGATGCTCGGCGACGCGGAAATCCGCATGCAGGCGGAGCACTTTCCATATTTGCCCATGGACGCCTCTGGCCCGCCTTGGCCACGATGCATGTGCTGGAACCAACAGGCCCAGCCGGGATTGGCGTCCCGTTTTGCTTTAGCTGATCGTCTCTGTACTTGCCCTTCGGGCACGGCGGAGAATGCATCGTCCTGCCATTCTGCGGCGGACGGTGCGTGGGGATTTCCCAATCCGCCGGTTTCATTGATCAGCTAAAGCGCCGGTACGCCAACCCGCACCGTCCGCCACCTCGCATCCGCAGGTGGCCCGCTGCGAGGAAGCGACATGGGAATCTTTTCACCACCGGGTGCCCGGCTGAACGCCCTGATTGGCGACGCCGTGCTGGAACTGCCCTCCCACATCGTCGAACGGCTTGAGCAGAAACTGGCCGAGCTTGGCATGGAGGACCCCACGCCGGCGCTGGTCGCCCATCTCACCCTGATGCATCACGACGCGGGCGCTGACAGCCTACCGTGGCAGGAAGCGGGCCTGTGGCCCGGCCACCCGGACGATCTGGCGACGCTCGGCCACAGCGTCCAGGGGCTGGACGCCCTGCTGCAGATCCTGCATGCCGCACACCTGACCCGGCGCCATGCTGGGCCCGAGCAACAGCTGGGCGATCATCTGGAGGGTCTGCTGTTCCTGGCCGCCAGCGAGCTGGTCGAAGATGCCATGGGTGCGCTGCATGGCCGGCGTTGACGGCGCCATGCTGGAACTGGGGATCATCGCGCTGCTGATGATCGTGGTGCTGCTGCTGCTGTGCTTCATCGCCCACCGCGGGCAGCCAGTCCGGCGTTGCTGCCGCTGCGGTGATCCACGTCACTGCCCGTTGCACCAGGGTATCGGTTCCAGCCTGTCTGCCGGAAAATGAGCAGGGCCGTGTACGGACATCCGCAGGCGTCGCATGGTCGCCAGCCAGTGCGGTGCGGGCCCCGCTCAGGGGCCGTCAACGGCCTTGCGTCCCAGCGCGGGGTCGTCGGTAAAGAAAGCATCGATACCGGTGGCCAGGTAAGTGCGGATTTCGGCAATGGAGCCGTCGTTGTTGCGGGCGTTGGCCTCGCCACTGCGCAGGTTCGCCGCCAGGAACGGATTCTCCGGGCGGAAGGTGTAGGGGATCACCATCAAGCCGGCGGCGTGCGCATCACGCACCAGCGTGGTCGGCTCGCCCAGCGAACCGTCGGCATCCAGTGGAATGATCGAGCGCAGCTCCGGCCCGATGCCGTCGGCGTAGCCCGCGATCTCTTTCAACCCAGCCGGGGTCAGCATCTGGCCGTAGGTCAGCGTGCCACCGGCCCTGGCTACGTCGGCCGGTTGGGTATCGCCCTTCCAGGTCAGCTGCAGCAGGCGGATGTTGCTGTTGCGGCCGATCTTGCTGCGCAGGTAACGCAGGTTGGCCGTCTCGAAGGATTGCAGGGTGACCGGGCCAACCTTGGTGTACGGATTGCCGCGCAGCGCCTTGAGCACCTTGTCCTCCATCGGCAGGCCGATGGACTGGAAGTAACCCGGATGCTTGATCTCCGGCACCAGGCCGATGCCCTTGTCGGCGCGGCCCGCCTGCTGCACCAGGAAGTCGAGGATCTCATCGAAGCTGGCGATGCGGAACTGGCCATCGAAGGCGGTGCCGCGCAGTTCCGGCAGGCGCTCGCGGGCATACAGGGTCTTCAGCTCGGCCAGGGTGAAGTCTTCGGTGAACCAGCCCTCGACGGTCTCGCCATCGATGGTCCTGGTGGTCTTGCGATCGGCGAACTCCGCACGTGAAGCGACATCGGTGGTGCCACCGATCTCGTTCTCGTGGCGAGCCACCAGCACGCCGTCCTTGGTCATCACCAGGTCGGGCTCGATATAGTCGGCGCCGTCGGCAATCGCCTGCGCATAGGCCGCCAGGGTGTGCTCGGGCAACAGCGCGCTGGCCCCGCGATGGGCATAGACCGAAGCCTTGGCGGGTGCCGGGGGTGGAGGTTCAGCACTCATGGCCACCGATGGTGCCATGGCCAACGACAACAGCAATGCACAACCCCACGATTTCACGACGACGTCCCTCGGCTTGGCGAATGCAGCGAGTATGCGTCTGCAATATGACACCCATGTAGCGCCGAGCCATGCTCGGCGGCTTCAAAGCGACCGCACTGTAGGCTCGCCGAGCATGGCTCGGCGCTACCCCCGCAGTCCGCGGTACCACCCCGACGGTTTCCGGCGGCAAGCGGCAGCCGGGCTTACTTGCCGATGCAGAAACTGGAGAAGATCCGCCCCAGCAGGTCATCGGCGCTCATCTGTCCGGTGATCTCGCCCAGCGCGTCATGTGCCAGCCGCAGCTCTTCGGCTGCCAGCTCCAGATGCTCATGCGCCAGCTCGCCATCTGCCTGCCGCGCATGGTCCTGCGCGCGTTCGATGGCATCCACGTGGCGCGTGCGCGCGGAGAACTCACCTTCCACCTGTTCGCCAGCACCGGCCGAGGCAATCGAACGCAGCCGCGCATGCAGGTCATCCAGCCCCGCGCCCGTGGCAGCGGACACGAACACCCGGTCCGGGTCGGTGCTGCCCTGCCCTGCATCGGCCAGCAGGTCGCTCTTGTTGTGGATCCACAGCTTGTGCGGCACGGCGAGCATCGATTCGCCGATGGCCGCTTCGCCTGCCGCCGGCTCGCGCGCGTCCAGCACGATCAACGCCAGGTCGGTGCGTTCGATCTCCGCGCGCGCGCGGCGCATGCCTTCGCGTTCGATGGCATCGCCGCCGTCACGCAGGCCCGCGGTATCGACCAGGGTCAGTTCCAGTCCGTCCAGGCGGATGGTCTCGCGCAGGGTATCGCGGGTGGTGCCCGCAATGTCGGTGACGATGGCGCGGTCGCTGCCAGCCAGCGCGTTGAGCAGCGAGCTCTTGCCAGCGTTCGGCGGGCCGATCAGCACCGCGTGCAGGCCATCGCGCAGGCGCCGGCCGCGTTCGGCATCGCGACGCAGCAGCGCCAGGGTTTCGCGGGCGGCGGCCAGGCCGCGTCGTACCTGCGCACCGCCCAGCGTATCCAGCGGTTCATCGGCGAAGTCGATGGCCGCCTCTACGTGGATCCGCAGCAGCACCAACTGCTCGATCACCTGCTCCACGCGGCGCGAGAACACCCCATCCAGCGAGCGGCGCGCTGCCCGCGCGGCACGATGGTCGCCGGCAGCGATCAGGTCGGCGATGGCCTCGGCCTGGGCCAGGTCCAGCTTGCCGTTGAGGAAGGCCCGTTCGCTGAATTCACCGGCCCGTGCCTGGCGTGCGCCGAGGGCGATGCAACGGGCCACCAGTTGCTGCAGCACGACCGGGCTGCCATGGCCCTGCAGTTCCACCACCTCTTCGCCGGTGAAACTGTTGGGTGCCGGAAACCAGAGCACGATGGCATCGTCGATCACCTCATCGTCGGCACCGCGCAGCCGCGCGTAGTGCGCGTGGCGCGGGCGCAGCGTCGGCGCGCCGAGCAGGTGGGCGATGCTGGCCGCGCGCGGACCGGACAGGCGCAGCACGCCCACGCCGCCGGCGCCGGCAGCGGTGGCAATGGCAACGATGGTGTCGGTGGCAATGGTGTCCATGGCATGCATTGTGCGGTGTCGGTGTGCGGGGGACCAGAAGCAGGAAACCCGCCTTGCGGCGGGTTCCTGTGTGTCTTACTTCTTCGCGGCCGGGGCGGGTATCGGCTCGCCACCGTGACGCTTGGTCATCCACCACTGCTGCAGCAGGCCCAGGCCACCGTTGACCACCCAGTACAGGACCAGGCCGGACGGCATGAAGGCCATCATGACGCCGAACACGATCGGCATCATCTGCATCATCTTCTGCTGCATCGGATCCATGCCCGGTGCCGGCGTCAGCTTCTGCGTGGCCCACATCACCGCCACGTTGATCACCGGCAGGATGAAGTACGGATCACGCGCGGTCAGGTCCTGGATCCAGCCCAGCCACGGCGCCTGGCGCAGTTCCACCGATTCCACCAGCACCCAGTACAGGGCAAAGAAGATCGGCATCTGGATGAGGATCGGCAGGCAGCCGCCCATCGGATTGATCTTTTCCTTCTTGTACAGCTCCATCATCGCGGTCTGGAACTTCTGGCGGTCATCGCCATAACGTTCCTTCAACTGCGCGATGCGCGGCTGGAAGCGCCGCATCTTGGCGCCACTCTTGTACTGCACGGCCGACAGTGGATACAGCACCATCTTCAGCAGCACCACCAGGCCGACAATGGCCCAGCCCCAGTTGCCCACCAGCTTGTGCACCTGGTTCAGCACCCAGAACAGGCCCTGGCCGATCACCGCCATCATCGAGAAGCGGCTGTAGTCGACCACGCGGTCCAGGCCCGGCACGTCTTCCTTGGCAATCTGGTTGACCAGTTTCGGTCCTACCCACAGACGCGCTTCGGTGCTGACCTGCTGGCCGGGGCCGACGTTGAACGCCGGGCCGCGTGCTTCGATCTGGTCACGGCCTTCGCTCTGCGACAGCACGTAGTGGGCGACCTGGTCGGCCTGCGGAACCCAGGCGGTGAAGAAGTGATGCTGCAGCATCGCCAGCCAGCCGCCGGTGATGTTCTGGTTCAGTGCGCCATCGTCCAGGTAATCCTTGAACGCACGACGCTGGTACTTCTTGTCGTTGTCGTACCAGGTGGCGCCATTGAAGCTGAAGGAATCCGGGTTGGTCATGCTGCGCGACAGGATCGTCGGCGAACGGTCCAGGGTGCGGTACACGTAGCCATTCCATGGCGCGGCGCCGCCATTGCGGACCACGTCCTTCACCTGCACCGCGTAATGGTTGCGCGACACGGTGAGGGTGCGTTCGATCACCACGCCGTTCGGGCCGTTCCAGACGAACGGGATCTGCAGTTCGTCCTGGCCATCGGCCAGCACGAACTCACGCTGTTCGCTGGCGAGCTTGAAGCCATCCGCGCCGGGCACCGGCACGCTCTTGTCTTCGCTGGCCCAACCGCTGACGGCGCTGTAGGGGTGCGCGGGGTCTTCGGTCAGCAGGCGCACCGGCGGGCTGTTGTCGTCCTTGGTCTGCGGGAACTGCAGCAGTTCGGCATCCAGCACGCGGCCACCGTCCAGCACCAGGCGCAGCACGTCGGTGGTGATGGTCACGCGTTGGGCGGCAGCAGGAGCTGCGCTGGCCTCGGTGGTAGTAGCCGCTGGCGCGGCGCCGGCGCCGGCGCCGGGTACCTGCGCACCGGGAACGCCGCCCGGGGTAGCGCCGGGAACCGCCTGCTGGGCCGCCGGCGCCGAGGTGGTCGCCGCCGCGGTGGGCGGGGCCGAGGTCTCGCGGCTCCACTCCATCCATAGCAGCACGGCCACCATCAGCCAGGCAAAAATCAGGAAAACACGGGTCTGGTTCATCAGCGGACAGGCTCTGCGGGGCCGGGACGTGATGCCGGCGCGTTCAAAGAAGGCGATGCGACGCCATCGGGAGGCGGCATTGTGCCGTCCGCGACCGGTGCGGGCAATGCGCGGTGGCGCCGCAACAGGCGCAGGAAGGCCTGGCGGACGTCGTCGTTGCTGGCCGAGCGCGCAGCAGCACGCACCACGACGACATAGTCGCCTGGCTGGAGATCGGCGCGACAATGTCGCATGGCGTCACGCAGTACGCGCTTGATCCGGTTACGCCCTACGGCGTGCGGATCCACCTTGCGGGAGACGGCCAGACCCAACCTGGCCGGCCGGTCTCCTGGCAGCCAGTGAAGGGTCATCAGCGGTTCGGACACCCGAAGGGCGCCGTTGAAGACCGTAGAATATTCGGCACGCGTGCGAACCCGCGCTGAGCGAGGGAATCGCTTGCGCGGGTCGGCAGTACTCACTATCGGAAGGATTGCGTCTGCCGCGGGAAGCGGCATGGCAATCAGGCGCTCAGGACTTTGCGGCCCTTGGCGCGGCGACGCGACAGGATCTTGCGGCCGTCTGCGGTCTTCATACGGGCACGGAAGCCGTGGTCGCGCTTACGCTTGAGGTTGCTGGGCTGGAAAGTGCGCTTGGTGGCCATGTGGGCCTCTCGTATGAAATGGACGGAAAGAACCGGAAATTCTAGAGGTGGCACCCCCCATAAGTCAAGCCCTTGTGACTACGTCATTTCACGTGGCTGTGCAATAGCTGTGGATGATTTTGTGAATAACTGTGGGACAAGCATTCCAGAGCCTGCGGCGCGGTGGTAGTCTGAGCCATCCTTTTCCCCCATTCCGGCCAGTCGGGACGGCGCTTTCCGGCGCCTGCCCGCCAGCCCAGGTTGATTATTGCCGATGGATGCATGGTCCCGTTGTCTCGAACGCCTTGAAGCGGAGTTTCCGCCGGAAGACGTTCACACCTGGTTGAAGCCGCTGCAGGCTGATCTGCGCGCTGACGCCTTGATCCTGTTTGCCCCGAACGCGTTCATCGTCGACCAGGTGCGCGCGCTGTACCTGCCGCGGATCCGCGAGCTGTTGACCCACTTCGCGGGTTTTGGCGACGTTTTTCTTGAAATCGGTTCGCGTCCTCGCCCCGTGGAAGCGCAGATCGCGCCGATTCCGGGGCTTGCCCAGCCGGTGCAGGCCAGTGGGCCGGTGGTGCCGTTCGCCGGCAACATGGATTCACATTACACCTTCGCCAACTTCGTCGAAGGCCGCAGCAACCAGCTTGGACTGGCGGCGGCGTTCCAGGCCGCGCAGAAGCCCGGCGACCGCGCACACAATCCGCTGCTGCTGTACGGAGGCACCGGACTGGGCAAGACCCACCTGATGTTTGCTGCCGGCAACGCCATGCGTGAGGCCAACCCTGGCGCCAAAGTGCTCTACCTGCGTTCGGAACAGTTCTTCAGCGCGATGATCCGGGCCTTGCAGGAAAAGACCATGGATCAGTTCAAGCGCCAGTTCCAGCAGGTGGACGCGCTGTTGATCGACGACATCCAGTTCTTCGCCGGCAAGGATCGCACCCAGGAAGAGTTTTTCCATACCTTCAATGCGCTTTTCGACGGCAAGCAGCAGATCATCCTGACCTGCGACCGGTATCCACGCGAAGTCGAGGGGTTGGAGGCGCGGCTCAAGTCGCGGTTGGCCTGGGGCCTGTCGGTCGCCATCGAACCACCGGACTTCGAAACCCGCGCTGCCATCGTGCTGGCCAAGGCGCGGGAGCGCGGCACGGATATTCCCGACGATGTTGCGTTCCTGATTGCCAAGAAAATGCGCTCCAATGTGCGCGACCTCGAGGGCGCGCTGAATACCCTGACCGCCCGTGCCAATTTCACCGGCCGTGCGATCACCACCGAGTTCGCCCAGGAAACCCTGCGCGACCTGCTGCGGGCCCAGCAGCAGGCCATCAGCATTCCCAACATCCAGAAAACCGTTGCCGACTACTACGGACTGCAGATCAAGGATTTGCTGTCCAAGCGCCGGACCCGTTCGCTGGCCAGGCCGCGCCAGGTCGCGATGGCCCTGACCAAGGAGCTGACCGAGCACAGCCTGCCCGAGATCGGCGACGCCTTCGCCGGACGTGACCACACGACGGTGCTGCATGGTTGCCGTCAGATCCGGACGTTGATGGAGACGGACGGCAAGTTGCGGGAAGACTGGGACAAGCTCATCCGCAAGTTGAGCGAATGATGCACGCACGCCGTTGAGGCGTCATCGCACAAAACGGTGCAGAATCCGGGGGCAAGCACGGGACAGGTTGTGGATAAAAAGGCCGTCGATGACCGACTGAATTCTATCCACAGCTTTCCCTCCCCCTTGAGGGGCAGTATTCCAGAGGGTTTCGATGATGAAATACCCTTTAGTTACAAATACTTAGATGTGTTTTCCCTGAATTCTGGCTCTACCAGCACCACCAAGCTTTTGATTTATTCCACATTTTTTAAAGCATAGGGGCACGGAACCACATGCGTTTCACACTGCAGCGCGAAGCTTTTCTCAAGCCGTTGGCACAGGTCGTCAACGTGGTCGAACGCCGCCAGACCCTGCCGGTCCTGGCCAATTTCCTGGTTCAGGTGAAGGACGGCCAGCTATCGCTGACCGGCACCGACCTGGAAGTGGAGATGGTGTCGCGGATCGCGGTTGAGGACGCCCAGGACGGCGAAACCACCATTCCTGCCCGCAAGCTGTTCGAGATCATCCGTGCCCTGCCCGATGGCAGCCGGATCACGGTCTCGCAGACCGGCGACAAAATCACCGTCCAGGCCGGACGCAGCCGCTTCACGCTGGCAACGTTGCCGGCCAACGACTTCCCGTCCGTAGACGAAGTGGAGGCCACCGAGCGCGTTGCGATCGGCGAGGCGACCCTGAAGGAGCTGATCGAGCGCACGGCGTTCGCGATGGCCCAGCAGGATGTCCGCTATTACCTCAACGGACTGTTGTTCGATCTTCGCGGCGATACGCTGCGTACGGTGGCTACCGACGGTCATCGCCTGGCGCTGTGCGAAACCGACCTGGCCAAGCCGAGTGGTTCCAAGCGGCAGATCATCGTGCCGCGCAAGGGCGTGACCGAATTGCAGCGCCTGCTGGAGAGCGGTGATCGCGAGATCGAGCTGGAAGTCGGCCGCAGCCACGTGCGCGTGAAGCGCGACGATGTGACGTTCACCTCGAAGCTGATCGATGGCCGTTTCCCGGATTACGAAGCGGTCATTCCGATTGGCGCGGATCGTGAAGTGAAGGTGGATCGCGAGGCGCTTCGTGCTTCGCTGCAGCGTGCGGCGATCCTGTCCAACGAGAAGTACAGGGGGATCCGCGTGGAAGTCTCGCCGGGCAACCTGAAGATCAGCGCGCATAACCCGGAGCAGGAAGAGGCCCAGGAGGAGATCGAGGCAGAAACCACGGTCAGCGACCTGGCGATCGGTTTCAACGTCAACTACGTGCTGGACGCGTTGTCAGCATTGCGCGACGAACACGTCATCGTGCAGTTGCGTGATTCGAACTCTTCGGCGCTGGTCCGCGAGGCCAGCAGCGAGAAGTCGCGTCATGTCGTAATGCCGCTGCGTCTCTGATTGGCCGGTTCCACGTGGAACAGCAAAAACGCCTGGATCTTTCCGGGCGTTTTTTTTTGTTCCACGTGGAGCATCTTCCGTTTGCAGGGGGAGAGGCCCGCTGCTTGTTCCGACGCGTAGGACCTTGCGCATTCGTTGCGTGGGCAAGGCGAGTTTTACGTTCTTCCCGTGTGTTCCAGAAAGATGCAGGTGCCCTGCCCTGGCGACTATCCACAATGCGGATCCTGCGAATATCTGGATCTGCCATGCTTTAAATACTGGGTATAAATCTAAAGCATGGTGGTGATGGTAGGGCCAGAATTCATGTAGAACTACCCTAAGTGTTTGATATAAATAGAGTTTATGGTGCTGAAACCCCTTGTGTAACCGTGCTTGGGGGTGGGGGCTTACCTGTGGATAGAATTCAAGGGTCAGTTGCGAGCGCTATTTATCCACAGCTTGCCCCATGCCTGTGCATAGGTCATGCAGAGGTTTTGCGGCTGAGCCATTGCAGGAGCGGAAATTCCTTGAATTCTGGGAGGTCGCCAGGGGTATAGCCCTGCAGATTTCAAGGAAACAGGCGCTCTGCGGGTGCAGGTACGGAGCATCTGCAGACCCCGAGCGCGTTCGCGGACCTGGAATTCTTCAGATCCGAGCGCTTCGGCGCTTGCCATCTCCCCGGAATCGAAGATTCTGGGGACGCTTTTGCGAACGAATGCCCCGTGGAACTGATCTGCTCGCTGGTGGGTCCAGGCCTGCTGTCCGGTGTCGACCGGCGGCGCTTGACTGATGCAGTAAGCTGGTGGATTGCACTCCTCCTCTCTCTGGATCCGTTTTCCTTCCCATGCAGATCCGCCGTCTTTCCCTGACCCAGGTGCGCCGCTTCGATGCGGTCGAATTGTTGCCGCAGCCGGGATTGAACCTGCTGACCGGCGATAACGGGGCCGGCAAGACCAGCGTGCTTGAAGCGCTGCATCTGATGGCTTACGGGCGGAGTTTTCGCGGACGCGTGCGGGATGGGTTGATCCGCCAGGGCCGGGATGCGTTGGAGGTGTTCGTTGAATGGGACGAGCTGCAGGCCAACCGGCAACACCACACGCGCCGGGCTGGCCTTCGACATTCCGGGCAGGACTGGAGCGGCCGGTTGGACGGCCAGGACGTGGCGCAGTTGGGAAATCTTTGCGCGGCGCTTGCCGTGGTGACATTCGAGCCCGGAAGCCACGCACTCGTCTGCGGTGGCGGCGAGCCGAGGCGTCGATTCCTGGATTGGGGACTGTTCCACGTGGAACCAGACTTTCTTCCGTTGTGGCGACGCTATTCCCGGGCCCTGAAGCAGCGCAATGCCTTGCTCAAGCAAGGTGGGTCTGCACGGTTGCTGGACACGTGGGACCATGAGCTTGCCGAGGCGGGCGAACCGCTGACGGGGCGGCGCCAACAGTATCTGGAACGGCTGCAGGAGCGCGCGGTGCAGGTGGCTGCCGATCTGGCGCCACAGCTCGCCATCCAAAGCATGAATCTGAGCCCAGGCTGGCGCAGGCAGGACCTTTCGCTGGCGGATGCGCTGCTGTTGGCACGCGATCGTGACCGCCAGGCGGGTTACACGTCGGTCGGGCCCCACCGCGCGGACTGGTCGGTGGCCTTTGCGGCCATTCCCGGCCGGGATGCCCTGTCGCGGGGACAGGCCAAGCTGACCGCACTGGCCTGCCTGCTTGCGCAGGCGGAAGACTATGCCGAGCAGCGCGGGCATTGGCCGGTGATTGCGCTGGATGACCTGGCATCAGAGCTGGACAGGACGCACCAGGCCCGGGTGCTGGAGCGCCTGCTGTCCGGCCCGGCGCAGATATTCGTCACCGCCACCGAGGCGCCGGCTGCGCTGGCCGACAACCAGGATATCGCGCGGTTCCACGTGGAACATGGACAGATCATGGCTGTGCCATAGTGGTCCAGACGGGAGAGACCTGCCCGGCTGGTATAATTCAGGTTGCTATCCCCCCTTTCTCGGCGCGCCGCCCCAAACGGCGCCCGACCTGCGGAGCCTACGGCAAGCGCAATGACCGACGAACAGAATATCCCGTCCCCCAACGGCAACTACGATTCCAGCAAGATCACCGTCCTGCGCGGCCTGGAGGCCGTCCGCAAGCGGCCCGGCATGTATATCGGCGATGTGCACGATGGCACCGGCCTGCATCACATGGTGTTCGAGGTCGTCGATAACTCGGTGGACGAGGCGCTGGCTGGCCACGCGGACGATATCGTGGTCAGGATCAACACCGATGGCTCGGTCTCTGTCTCGGACAATGGCCGCGGCATTCCCGTGGACATCCACAAGGAAGAGAATGTTTCCGCTGCGGAAGTGATCCTTACCGTGCTGCATGCCGGCGGCAAGTTCGACGACAACAGCTACAAGGTTTCCGGTGGCCTGCACGGTGTCGGTGTGTCGGTGGTCAACGCCCTTTCCGAGCACCTGTGGCTGGATGTCTGGCGCGACGGGCACCATTACCAGCAGGAATATTCGCTGGGTGAGCCGTTGTACCCGCTCAAGCAGCTGGAGGCTTCGGAAAAGCGCGGCACCACCTTGCGCTTCAAGCCGGCGGTCGCGATCTTCAGCGACGTCGAGTTCCACTACGACATCCTGGCGCGCAGGCTGCGCGAACTGTCCTTCCTCAACTCTGGCGTCAAGATCACCCTGATCGATGAGCGTGGCGAAGGTCGGCGCGACGATTTCCATTACGAGGGCGGCATCCGCAGTTTCGTCGAGCATCTGGCGCAGCTGAAGACGCCGTTGCATCCGAATGTGATCTCGGTGACCGGCGAATCCAACGGCATCGTCGTCGACGTGGCCATGCAGTGGACCGATTCCTACCAGGAAACGATGTACTGCTTCACCAACAACATCCCGCAGAAGGATGGCGGTACCCACCTGGCCGGTTTCCGTGCCGCACTGACCCGCACGCTCAGCAACTACATCGAGCAGAGCGGCATCGCCAAGCAGGCCAAGATCAGCTTCACCGGCGATGACATGCGCGAAGGCATGATCGCGGTGTTGTCGGTGAAGGTGCCCGATCCCAGCTTCTCCAGCCAGACCAAGGAAAAGCTGGTCAGCTCGGACGTCAAGCCAGCGGTGGAAAGTACGTTCGGCGCGAAGCTCGAAGAGTTCCTGCAGGAAAATCCGAACGAAGCCAAGGCGATCGCCGGCAAGATCGTCGACGCCGCGCGCGCGCGCGAAGCCGCCCGCAAGGCCCGCGACCTGACCCGCCGCAAGGGCGCGCTGGATATCGCCGGCCTGCCCGGCAAGCTGGCCGATTGCCAGGAAAAGGATCCCGCGCTGTCCGAACTGTTCATCGTCGAGGGTGACTCTGCAGGCGGTTCGGCCAAGCAGGGCCGCAACCGCAAGAACCAGGCCGTGCTGCCATTGCGCGGCAAGATCCTCAACGTGGAACGTGCGCGTTTCGACCGCATGCTGGCTTCCGACCAGGTCGGTACGCTGATCACGGCGCTCGGAACCGGTATTGGCCGCGACGAGTACAACCCGGACAAGCTGCGGTACCACAAGATCATCATCATGACCGACGCCGACGTCGACGGCGCGCACATCCGCACGCTGCTGTTGACGTTCTTCTACCGCCAGATGCCGGAGCTGATCGAGCGTGGCTACGTCTACATCGGCTTGCCACCGCTGTACAAGATCAAGCAAGGCAAGACCGAGCTGTACCTGAAGGACGATCCGGCACTGGACAGCTACCTGGCCAGCAGCGCGGTGGAAAATGCGGCCCTTGTGCCGGCGACCGGCGAACCCGGCATCGATGGCGTGGCGTTGGAGAAGCTGCTGCTGTCCTACGCCGGAGCACTCGATTCGATCGCCCGCAATGCGCATCGCTACGACCGCCAGCTGCTCGAAGCGCTGGTCGACTTCATCCCGATGGACCTGGAGCACCTGCGCAACGCGCCTGCCGGGCAAGGCCTGGATGCGTTGGCTGCGCGCCTCAACCAAGGCAACCTGGGGTCGGCACGTTTCACCCTGGAACTGCAGGAGCCGAACGAGCAGCGTCCGGCGGCGGTACTGGTGACGCGCCGCCACATGGGTGAAGAGCACATCCAGGTCCTGCCGCTGGCAGCATTCGATGGCGGCGAACTGCGTGCGCTCTACCAGGCTTCCGTGCTGCTGCATGGCCTGGTACGCGAGGGGGCAGTCATCTCGCGGGGGTCCAAGTCGATCGAAGTGGCCAGCTTCGCGCAGGCGCAGAACTGGCTGCTGGACGAGGCCAAGAAGGGGCGCCAGATCCAGCGCTTCAAGGGCCTGGGCGAAATGAATCCGGAACAGCTGTGGGATACCACGGTGAACCCGGATACGCGTCGCCTGCTGCAGGTGCGCATTGAAGACGCTGTCGCCGCCGATCAGATCTTCAGCACGCTGATGGGTGATGTGGTTGAACCCCGCCGCGACTTCATCGAAGACAACGCGCTGAAGGTCGCCAATCTGGATATCTGACACAATCGTGGACAGCCGGTGCGTGCCCAGTGCCCGCATCGGCGTCCATCATTGACGACAGGATTGCGATGTCCTCCACTGCCCAGGTTCCGCCTCCCCTGCTCCCCCCGGCATCCGCGCCACGCAGTACCGGCTCGCCGGTGGCGGGTTTCCTCATCGACCTGGGCCTGGCCGCGTCCATCCTGTTCGGGCTCAGCCTGATCGCTGGACTGGGCTGGGGGCTATACCGCGGGTTGATGGTCGGCATGGAGGCGGCAGCCCCCGGTGGACAGGCCCCGGATCCGGACAACCTGGCCACGTTGCTGGGCCAACCGGGCCCGTTGGCGCAGATCCTGATGGCCCTGGTGGCCACGGGAGGGGCGGCATTGATCCTGTACTTCTGGCGTCGCCGCGCCAGCACCGCAGAACGGGAAAGCTCGCATCGTGCGCTGAAGGCTCCCTCTACCTGGGGATGGACGCTGCTGGTCGCCACGCTGGTCATCATCGGCAGCAACGGCATCGCGTTCCTGGCCCGCCAGGCCGGCGTTGAACCGGTGCCGACCAACCTGGACCTGATGAGCCGCGCGGTCGATCAGTTCCCGGTATTCCTGATGCTGTTCGCCGTGCTGCTGGCGCCTGCCTATGAAGAGCTGCTGTTCCGGCGCGTGCTGTTCGGGCGCCTGTTGCAGGCGGATCGGCCCGCGCTGGGCATGCTGCTGAGCAGCCTCGCTTTTGCGCTGGTGCATGAAATTCCTGGAACCAGCGCCAATGGGCCGTTGGAGATCGCGCAGCTGTGGTTGATCTACGGCGGCATGGGGGCTGCGTTCTGCTGGTTGTACCAGCGCACCGGGACCCTGTGGGCCCCTATTGCCGCCCATGCGCTCAACAATGCCGTGGCGCTGGGCGTGCTGATGGTGTTCGGCATCCCGCAGTGACCGGGTAACGGGCTGATGCGCGCGAAGGTGCGAACCGATCGTCCCGCTTGACGAAACATTAAGCTGCGTCAGTGGAAACTCGTGTCATGAACACGGGGATCCGATCGATGAAACGACTGCTGCTGGCCTTGACCATTACCGCGCTGCTCAGCGCGTGCGCGACGACCACTTCGCCGACGGGCCGGCGCCAGGTGGTGGGCGGCGTCTCCCAGGCCCAGTTGGATCAGCTGGGTGCGCAGGCATTCGCAGAAACCAAGCAGAAAGAAAAACTCAGCACCGACGGCAAGCAGACTGCGTACGTGCAATGCGTGGTGAACGCGCTGGTCGCCCAGCTCCCATCCCAATACCGTGGTGTACGTTGGGAAACTGCGGTGTTCGCCGACAAGGAGCCCAATGCCTTTGCGTTGCCGGGCGGCAAAGTCGGCGTCAACAGCGGCATCTTTACCGTAGCCAAGAACCAGGATCAGTTGGCGGCCGTCATCGGGCATGAGATCGGCCACGTCATTGCCCGGCACCATGAAGAACGCATCACCCGGCAGATGGGCGCGCAGACCGGCCTGTCGGTCGTTGGCGCGTTGGCTGGCGCTGCCTATGGCGAAACGGCTGCAAGTGCCGTCAACCAGTTCGGTGGCATGGGCGCGCAGACGCTGTTCCTGCTGCCCGGCTCCCGCACCCAGGAAAGCGAGGCCGATGTGGTGGGACAACGGCTGATGGCGCAGGCTGGATTCGATCCTGCCCAGGCGGTCAATCTATGGCAGAACATGATGGCCGCCAGCGGAGGCCGTACCCCGCAGTGGCTGTCCACCCATCCGGACCCCACCAACCGCATCCGCGAACTGCAGCGCGATGCACCGGGCCTGCAGGGGGTTTACCAGCAGGCCCAGGCCTCCGGGCGCAAGCCACGCTGTAGCTGAGAATCCGTGAATATGTTGTGATGCAGCACAGGAAACGATTTCTCACGTCCCATAATTCTGATAGGTTTGGCGGCTCAGATTTTTCTGACGTACGCCCTTGCTACCGTCCAGCGCTCCGATCGAGGTGAAAGATGATTCTCCGTAACCACAAGAAAGCCCTGCTCACCGTCTTCATCGCGACTGCCGTGAGTGGCGCCGTGGTCACCGACGCATTCGCCCAGGCGCGCTCTGCCGATCGTTCCGAGCAGCGCGAACGCCGCGGTGGCAAAGCGGCCAAGGCCGAGGTGCTGTACCCGGACGCCACCCGCAAGGAGCCGGCACTGAAGTCCTCGCCGAAGCTCGGCAAGCAGCTGCAGAAACTGGTAGACAGCTACAACGACGAGAAGTTCCCGGAGACGCTGGCCGAGGCCACGGAGATCCTGGGCAACCCGGCGGCGAATGAATATGACAAGTCGCTGGCCTCGCAGCTGGCTTCGCAGGCGGCCTACCAGACCGACGATACCGCTACGGCCAAGAAGTACCTGCAGCAGGTGCTGGACAACAACGGCCTGGACAACAACGGCCATTACCAGTCGATGCTGATGCTGGCCCAGCTGCAGTTGCAGGACGACGACAAGGCCGAGCAGGCCCAGGGCCTGACCCTGCTGGACAAATACTTCGCCGAAAGCGGATCGAAGAAGCCCGAAGAACTGATCATCAAGGGCCAGGCCCTGTACCAGCTGGAGCGCTACAACGAAGCGATCCCGGTGCTGCAGGAAGCCATCGCCGCCTCGCCGGAACCGAAGGACCAGTGGAACCAGCTGCTGATGGCGGCCTACTCCGAAGGCGGCCAGATTGGTGAAGCGGTCAAGGCGGCTGAAGCGCTGGCTGCGAAGAACCCGAATGACAAGAAGGCCCAGCTCAACCTGGCCAGCATGTATTCCCAGGCCGACCAGATGGACAAGGCCGGTGCGGTGCTGGACAAGCTGCGTGCTTCCGGGCAGTTGACCGAAGAGCGTGAATACAAGCAGCTCTATTCAATCTACGCCAATACCGAAAACAAGGAAAAGGAAGTCATTTCGGTAATCAACGAGGGGCTCGAAAAGGGCATCCTGAAGCCGGACCATCAGGTTTACCTGGCCCTGGCGCAGTCCTATTACTATTCAGAACCGCAGCAGGTCGACAAGGCCATCGAGGCGTGGCAGAAGGCCGCTCCGTTGTCCCCGACCGGCGAGACTTACCTGAACCTGGCACGTGTATTGCACAGCGAAGGAAAGATTCCCCAGGCCAAGGAAGCGGCGCGTCAGGCCAAGGCCAAGGGTGGCCTGAAGAACGCCGCGGATGCGGACAAAATCATCAACCTGAAGTAAGTAGGAATAACGCCTGAATGCCTGCACAGAGCGTGCGCAGGCACTCAGGATTGGTATAAGCTTGGAGGTTCCTGCGGTGTCATGCACCGCTGATCAGGGATCCCGCCCCCGGGTATCCCGGCCCCACAATCGAGCTCTTGGCGCATGACGGAACAACTAGTCTTTCACCGCTACGAAGAAACTGAAGAGAAGGGCCTGAGCTGGCCCCGCGTCTTCGGCATCGCGTTTGTAATCGCACTGCATGCAGCAGCGTTCATGATGCTTCTGATCCCGGCTGTCGCCCCCAAGGCGGCCACGGAGAAAGAACGCAACGTGATGGTGACCATCGTCGACGCACCGCCGCCGCCGCCACCACCGCCGCCGCCGCCGCCGCCGGATGAAACCCCGCCGCCGCCGGTGAAAAACCTGTCGCCGCCGAAGCCGTCACCGGTTCCGCCGCCGCCGCAGGCGCCGGTCGTGGACGTGCCGGATCCGCGTCCGACCGATATCGTCACCCCGCCGTCGCCGCCCGCGCCGCCGGCACCGCCGACTTCGATCGAGGCCAGCGTCGATATCTCGTCGAAGAACATGAATCCCCCGCGTTACCCGCCGGCCGCATTCCGTGCAGGTATCCAGGGTGAAGTGATCCTGATCATCGATGTCGATGCCCAAGGCAACGTCACCAATGTCACGGTCGAGAAATCCAGCCGTAACCGCGACCTGGACCGCGCCGCAATGGAGGCCGCACGCAAGTGGCGCTTCAACGCAGCCGAATCGGGCGGCAAGAAAGCCGCGGGCCGTGTCCGCGTACCGGTCAACTTTGCACTGAGCTGATGCGCCAGGGTGGCCGCCGGGCCACCCCCCCGCTGATGGTTCTTATGTTCAGCTATACCCTTCAACACCACACACAACAAAGGTAAGCGTCATGCTGCAGGAAATTTTCATCGCCGCTGCTGCCGGGGGCAACTCCAACGCCCTGTCGCAGATGGGCTTCGAGCACCTCATCCATGAAATGACCAGCCAGCCGGGCGACTTCGCAGTCTCCTGGGTCGTGCTGATCACCCTGATCGTCATGTCGGCCATGTCCTGGTACTGGACCGTCATCAACATCTTCCGCGCTACCCGCCTGAAGTCTGCTGCCGACAAGGTCACCAGCCTGTTCTGGGATACCCCGAACGCGCAGGACGCCATCCGTGCGATGGAAGAGCAGTCGGCTTCGGAGCCGTTCTCGAAGATCGCCCTGGACGCCGCACAGGCTGCCGCCCACCACCAGCGTGCCGAAGGCGGCGCTTCCGGTGGCCTGGGTGAAACCCTGAGCCGTTCGGAATTCGTCGACCGCGCCCTGCGCCAGGCCGTCACCCGCGAAAGCAACAACCTGCAGTCGGGCATGACCCTGCTCGCCACCGTCGGTGCGACCGCTCCGTTCGTGGGTCTGCTGGGTACCGTGTGGGGCATCTACGGCGCGCTGATCAAGATCGGTGCTACCGGTTCGGCTTCCATCGACGCCGTTGCCGGCCCGGTGGGTGAAGCGCTGATCATGACCGCGATCGGCCTGTTCGTCGCCATCCCGGCCGTGTTCGCCTTCAACTTCTTCAGCAAGATCAACAGCGCGACCATCAGCCGTTTCGATACCTTCGCGCACGACCTGCACGACTTCTTCGCCACCGGTTCGCGCGTCCGCTAAGGGACGCGCTTCACCGGGAAACGAAGGTAGTAGTCAACACGATCTAGACGGAGCCCGTTATGGCTTTCAGTAGTGGTAACAGCGGCGGCCCCATGGCCGACATCAACGTGACGCCCCTTGTGGACGTGATGCTGGTGCTGCTGATCATCTTCATCATCACGGCGCCTCTGATGTCCCATAAGGTCAAGGTCGAGCTGCCCGAGGCCAACCTGGTGCAGAACCCGGACGACGCTGAAAAGCGTGCCGGTCCGATCACCCTGGCGGTGACGGAAGACGGCACGATTTACTGGAACGACGAGGAAATCGATCACGGGACCCTCGAGTCCCGGCTCGCCACCGCCGCCCAGCAGACTCCCCAGCCGCCGCTGAACCTGCGCGGTGACCGCACCACCAAGATGCGCGTCATCAACGACCTGACCAAGGTCGCGCAGGAACAGGGCATGCTCGACGTCGGCTTCGTAGCGACCAAAGTGAAGGGGCAGTAAGCCATGGCATTCAGTTCTGGTGGTGGTAAAGGCCCAATGGCCGACATCAACGTCACGCCCCTCGTGGACGTGATGCTGGTGCTGCTGATCATCTTCATCGTGACCGCGCCGATCATGACGTACCCGATCGCCGTGGATCTGCCGCAGCGCGTGCTCAACCCGCCGCCGGTGACGGTCGAACCGCCGCCGCCGATCGAGTTGCGCGTCGATGCGAGCAACCAGGTGTTCTGGAACAACAGCCCGGTGGCAGTGGGCGAACTGCAGGAACGGATGGAACAGGAGGTCCAGCGTGACCCGACGAACCAGCCGGAACTGCGGATCGACGCGAGCCCGGACTCGGAGTACGACGTGATGGCCAAGATCCTGGCCGGCGCGAAGAACGCCCAGATGAAGAAGATTGGTTTCGTACAGCAGTAACAGCGCAATACGCAGTCATGACGCGATTGGAAACGCCCCTGGAAACAGGGGCGTTTTTTTGTTGGGGGTCGCGTTATCATCCGCCGATGCTTGCCCTCTTCGATGCCCTGCGTCACTGGCTGGATGCCATCCCGCATCTGGGTACCTCGCTTGCCGTTGCCTATGTGCTGTACCTGGTCGGCCTGACCGGCTGGATCATGCTGCAGAAGCGCGAGCCGGTGGCCACGCTCAGCTGGATACTCTCGCTTGCCGCGCTGCCGTGGATCGGGCTTTTCATCTATTACCTGCTGGGCCCGCAGAAGGTAAAAAGACAGCGGTTGCGTCGCGGCCGTTCGCGCTCGGGCATGGAGCATTACAGCAGCGTCTGCCCACCCGACGCGGACTGCACCGAACTGGCGGCGATCGGCCAGTCCACCACCGGGCTGGCACCCAGCAGCGCCACCGAAGTGGAATGGCTGGTCGACGGCGCGGCTACCTATGACGCGCTGCTGGAAGCCGTCGCCCAGGCCCGGGACCACGTGCACCTGGAGTACTACATCTTCGAGCCCGACCACACCGGTACCGAGGTGCGCGATGCACTGGTGGCTGCGGCGGAGCGCGGCGTGCAGGTGCGCCTGCTGCTCGATGCGGTCGGCGCGGGCAACATCCGGACCCGCTTCCTGCAGCCGCTGCTGGAGGCGGGCGGGGAAGTGGTGTGGTTCCACCCGCGGCAGCTGCTCAAGCCGTTCAAGCGACCGTGGCTCAACCTGCGGACCCACCGCAAGCTGGTGGTCATCGATGGCGTGCTGGCCTTCACCGGCGGGATCAACATCACCGACGAAGAGAACGAGCGCCGCGATCCCGATGCCTACCGCGACCTGCACATGCGCCTGCGTGGACACGTGGTGCGCAGCCTGCAGCTGGTCTTCATCGAAGACTGGTTGTACGCAAGTGGACAGGATGCAAGGACATTCGACCCGGAGCGGCTGTGGCCACGTGGAACACCCTCCCGTGACGCCGGCAGCATCGACGCACAGGTGTTGGTGTCCGGGCCGGATTCAAGCTGGGAAACCATCCACCGCCTGCACGTGGCGGCGATCCATGAAGCCCGCGATCGGGTGTGGCTGGTAACGCCCTACTTCGTGCCCGGCGAAGCGGCGCGGATGGCGCTTACCTCGGCTGCACTGGGCGGGCTGGACGTACGCCTGCTGGTGCCGAAGATGAGCGATTCCTGGTTCGTCACCCAGGCGGCGCGGTCGTATTTCGACGAGTTGCTGCAGGCCGGGGTGAAGATATATGAGTATGGCCCGCGCATGCTGCATACCAAGGCCTTCATCGCCGACGACGATGTCTGCATCGTGGGCACCGCCAATTTCGACCACCGCAGTTTCCGCCTGAACTTCGAACTGTCGATGCTGCTGCGCGATACGGGTCGCGTCGCCGAACTGGCCGGTATCCTCGAACATGAGTTTGCCTGCGCGACCCGGGTGCACGACGACCGCAACCGCGGCCTGTGGCGCCACCGCCTGCCGGAAGCCTTCGCCCGCCTGGCCTCGCCCTTGCTGTGACAGCGGCGCTACACTTTGCGCCTTGCTTTCCACGCCAATGCCATGACCTGCCTGAGCGTCAACGTCAACAAGATCGCCGTACTGCGCAACTCGCGCGGCGGCCATGACCCGGATGTGCTGCGCGCTGCCCAGGCCTGCCTGGACGCCGGCGCGCATGGCATTACCGTGCACCCACGGCCGGACCGGCGCCACATCACCGCTGAAGACGTGCATGCATTGTCAGCGCTGACCCGCGCACGCGGGGTCGAGTTCAACATTGAAGGCAATCCGTTCGCCCCACCACGCCAAGGCTATCCTGGCCTGCTGGCACTGTGCGAAGCCACGCGGCCGGCACAGGCCACGCTCGTCCCGGATGGAGATGGCCAGCTGACCTCCGACCATGGTTTCGATTTCGAGCGTGACGCGCAGCGGCTGCACCCGCTGGTGGCCGGATTGAAGGCAATGGGATGCCGGGTAAGCCTGTTCGTGGATGCGGGTAATCCGCTGCTTGAAGTGGCCGCGCAGGTGGGTGCTGATCGGATCGAGCTGTATACCGGGCCCTACGCCGAGGCCCATGCGGCCGGCGAGCCTGCCCGGATGCTGGCGCTGTTCGCACAGGCCGCGCGCCGCGCGCAGGCCATCGGGCTGGGGGTGAATGCCGGCCATGATCTTTCGCAGGCAAACCTGCGGGAATTCCTTGCTGCCGTGCCGGAGGTGCTGGAGGTTTCCATCGGGCACGCCTTGATCAGCGAAGCGCTGTACGACGGGTTGGCGGCGACCGTGCGCGGATATCTGGCGCTGCTGTGACCTGGGTGAACGGCCGCCAAGCATGACGCTGGCGTTGATATATGAAATATATATAATACGTATATCAACCGCATCGGATTCCCGCCAATGGGCATCGTCAACATCGACGACGCGCTGCACGATCAGCTGCGTCGCGCCTGCACCGTGAGCCACCGCTCCATCAACGCGCAGGCGAACTTCTGGATCAAGGTGGGCATGCTCTGCGAAATGCATCCGGAGCTGAGCTTCCAGGACATCGTCGCCAATGAGCTGCGTGCTGCAGGCGTACAGCCTGGCGGACTGAGCCCGCTGCGATCATGATCAAGCAACCGACCGAGATCGCGTTGATGGCCGAGGCGGGCAGGCTGCTGGCGCAGGTCTTCCACCGCCTGGATGGGCTGCCTCTGCAAGGCAGGAGCACGCTGGAGATCAATGACTTCGTCGAGCGGATGATCGTCGATGAACTGCAGGCACGGCCTGCCAGCAAGGGTCAGTACGGCTTTCCGTTCGTATTGAACGCGTCCATCGACGACGTGGTCTGCCACGGCGTCCCACAGGCCGAAGACGTGCTGCGCAACGGCCAGATCGTCAACCTGGATATCACGCTGGAGAAGAACGGCTATATCGCCGATTCCAGCACCACCTATCTTGTCGGTGACGTAGCCTATCCAGCGCGCCGACTGGTGCAGTCAACCTACCAGGCCATGTGGAAAGGCATCGCGGCCGTCCGCCCTGGCGCACGCCTGGGCGACATCGGCCATGCGATCGCCCGACATGCCCGCGAACACGGCTACAGCGTGGTGAAGGAATACTGCGGCCATGGCATCGGCCGGGAGATGCATGAAGAGCCGCAGATCCTGCATTACGGCCATCCCGGCACCGGCATGGTGCTGCAGGAAGGCATGGTGTTCACCATCGAGCCCATGCTCAACCAGGGCAAGCCGGCGATCCGTTCGCAGCCTGAGCAGTGGCCGGTATACACGCGTGACCGCAAGCTCTCCGCGCAGTTCGAGCACACCGTAGCGGTCACTGGCACGGGCGTACGGGTGCTGACCCTGCGGCCCGGTGAAACGCCATTGTGCGCAGTCGACTGAACCCTTCAGGCTGCTGTCGCATTCCTTGAGACGGCCCCGCCCTACCCTTCGATCATGGGTATCGCGATCAAAGGCCGAGGCACTTCCTCACATCTTCCCGGGCGCTTCGAGAGCACTGTCAGCGAGACGGTGGATGACGGCTGGACCTCCGACGACAGCGAGGAGTTTGCCGCTCCACGCCTGCGCACCGAGGTCCGCGCTGAAACGGCGCGCAGCATCATCACCCGCAACAATTCCCCGGACGTCGGCTTCAGCCAATCGGTAAATCCCTATCGGGGCTGTGAGCATGGCTGCTCCTACTGCTTTGCGCGGCCATCGCATGCCTACCTGAACCTGTCGCCGGGGCTGGATTTCGAAACCAAGCTGTTCGCCAAGACCAACGCCGCACAACTGCTGCGCAAGGAACTGTCCCGGCCCGGTTACGTGCCACAGCCAATCGCGCTCGGCATCAATACCGATGCCTACCAGCCTATCGAACGCAAGTTGAAGCTGACCCGGCAACTGATCGAAGTACTGCTGGAGGCACGCCATCCCTTCTCGTTGATCACCAAGAACGCAATGGTGGAACGGGACCTGGACCTGTTGGTCCCACTGGCGCAGCAGGACCTGGTCAGCGTGCACTTCTCGGTGACCACGCTGGATCCGCATCTGTCGGCGAAACTGGAGCCCCGCGCAGCGGCCCCGCATGCGCGCCTGCGCGCGATGAAGCGCCTGCGTGATGCCGGCGTGCCGGTAGGCGTGATGGTCGCGCCGGTGATTCCGTGGATCAATGATTCCGAACTGGAAGCGGTGATGGAAGCGGCGCGCGATGCCGGTGCCAACAGCGCCGGCTATGTGCTGCTGCGCCTGCCGTTGGAAGTGGCGCCGCTGTTCCGCGATTGGCTGGATACGCATCATCCCGACCGCGCTGCGCACGTGATGAGCACCATCAACCAGCTGCGTGGCGGCAAGGATTACGACAGCCGGTTCGGCACCCGCATGCGCGGCCAGGGCGTCTACGCGGACCTGCTTTCAAACCGTTTCAAGCTGGCACGCAGGCGGTTCGGCTTCGATGCGCAGAACAGCCATTGGCCGAAGCTGGATTGCAGCCGCTTCGTGCGGCCGGCGCCGCCGCGCGAGGACACACCGCAGGGCAGCCTGTTCTGATCGCTGTGAAAAAGGGGACGGAGGGGATTAAGTCGCAGTCCGTATGCCGGGTTGCCACTTAATCCCCTCCGTCCCCTTTTTTCGTGCGGATGATCGATTTTCGAAAGACCGGATGAGGCGGGTCGGCCAACATAGGCCGCGTGCATCGAACCTACGGAAAGCCTGCGCATGAGCACGACGCTCGCTGCAAAAGAATCCTCATCTCCCCGGGCGTCCCTGCATATGTCGGCCATGGGAAAGGTGGACACGTGTGCGTCCAGCGCCCGGGGAGTGGGGACCTATCGTGTACTGGTGGCCGGTTTCCTGCTGGCCAGCGCACTCAGGATGTTCTTCATCTTCGTGGAAGACGTGGTGATCGGGCCGATGCCATTGTCCGAGGGCGTGATCTTCCTTGGCCTGGCGGCATTGTCCGCACTGGGGGGTTCGCGTGGTGCGTGGCACCTGCTCCGCCGGCGCCGACAGGCCAAGGCTACCCGCCGGCGCCTGGGCCTGCTGCAACAGTGGATCAGCCGCCGAACAGCTTCTGCGCGGACTGGAACAGGATCCAACTGGTTGCGATGAACTTGTCGCCCCCCTGCGGGCGGTTGCCGCGGTGGGTGTGGGTGAAGGCGGTCGGGGCGATCAGCAGGCTGCCGGTGCGCGGGGCGATCTTGCGGCCCTGGAACAGGAACTCGGTCTCGCCCTGTTCAAATCCGTCGTTGAGGTACAGCGTCCACAGCAGGTGCCGATGCAGGGTTTCGGCCTGTGGGTCCCTCGGGAACAATTCACAGTGCCAATACGGATAACCGCCTTCTCCCGCTTCGTACCACTGCAGGTTGATCGCGCCCGGCCTCAGGCAGGTGCGTGCCAGGTCTGACAGCGCGGCCTGGTCCATCTGCGGAAAATCCTCCGCCGTCAGGCGCCTGGGTTGTCCGTTGCTGTCCTGGATCTGCAACATCAGCGGCGCGATCAATGCCTGTGGATAACGGCGTAGATAACTCAAAAGCCCGCTGAAAACGGCTTGCTGCAACACGCCTTCCACGTCCTGCCAGTCATCCAGCCCGCTGATGCGAAGATCCTTGCTGCGCTTGAGTTCCGGGAACACGCCACTGCCCACCGCACCGGGCTGCAGGCGGTTGCTTGCGCGCAGACGCGACACGATTGCCGCGCAGGCATCCGCCGGAACCGCGTTGTGGATCACTTCAATGAAATCGACCGGGTCCTGCGCGTGCATGCGTGCATCCTTCGCCAGCGGGCCTTCGATGGTGCCCACTGGCGAGGGGGATGTCACGTCACGGTCATGCATCGCCGCGCGCGCCAGCATGCTGGCCGCTGCGTGATCACCCCTGCTGTGCGTCGTGCTGCTGGTGATAGCGCACCACTTCGGCCACTTCCTCGCGTGACCCCAGGAATACCGGTACGCGCTGGTGCAACTGGTCCGGCTGGATATCGAGGATGCGCTCGCGGCCGGTCGATGCGGCGCCACCGGCCTGTTCGACCAGCAGGCCCATCGGATTGGCTTCGTACATCAGGCGCAGCTTGCCGGCCTTGGACGGATCCTTCCTGTCCCACGGGTAGATGAAGATGCCGCCACGGGTCAGGATGCGGTGCACGTCGGCCACCATGCTGGCAATCCAGCGCATGTTGAAATCCTTGCCGCGCGCGCCTTCCCTGCCGGCCAGCAGATCGTCCACATAGCCCTGCATCGGCGCTTCCCAATGGCGCTGGTTGGACATGTTGATGGCGAACTCCTGCGTTGCCGCCGGAATCTGCATGCCCTCGGTGGTCAGGACGAATTCGCCGGTTTCACGATCCAAGGTGAACGCATGCGTGCCGTGGCCGACGGTCAGCACCATCTGCGTGCTGGGGCCGTAGATGCAGTAACCGGCGGCGATCTGGGCCGTGCCGGGTTGCAGGAAGCTCTCATCGCTCGGGCATTCGACGTCCTTCGGGCAGCGCAGCACCGAGAAGATGGTGCCGACCGACACGTTCACGTCGATGTTGGAACTGCCGTCCAGCGGATCGAACAGCAGCAGGAAATCACCGCGCGGATAGATGTCCGGTACCGGCTGGCAGTGGTCCATCTCTTCGGATGCACAGGCCGCCAGATGGCCGCCCCAGGCGTTGGCCTCCAGCAGGATCTCGTTGCTGATGACGTCCAGCTTCTTCTGCGCTTCACCCTGCACGTTGCCGGTGCCAGCTTCGCCCAGCACGCCGCCCAGGGCGCCCTTGCTGACGGCGATGGAGATGTTGGTGCAGGCGCGGCCCACCACGGCGATCAGCTGGCGCAGGTCTGCATTGATGCGGCCGGCATGCTGTTCCTGGATCAGATACCGGGTCAACGACGTACGGGACATGGGCAGGCAAGCCTCAAGCGACAGGGAGAATCGCCTATTGTCGCCCGCCCGGACAGAAAATGGGGACGGAGGGGATTATTAATCCCCTCCGTCCCCTTTTTTCAGGCCTTTGCCACCTTCGCCACGGCCTGGGCCACGTAGTCCAGGTTGTTCTGGCTGAGCGCGGCCACGCAGATGCGGCCGGTGCCGACCGCGTAGATGCCGTACTCGTCACGCAGCCTGTCCACCTGGGCGCGGCTCAGCCCGGAGTAGGAGAACATGCCGGCCTGGTCGTTGATGAAGGCAAACCCGGGTGCACCGGCAGCGACCAGCTTTTCCACCAGGCCGTTGCGCAGGGCATGGATGCGCTCGCGCATCTCGGTCAGCTCGGCTTCCCAGAGCTGGCGCAGCTCGACGCTGTTGAGTACGCCGGCCACCAGCGCCGCACCGTGGTTGGACGGGCTGGAGTAGATGGTGCGGATGATGCGCTTGACCTGCGACTGCACGGCCTTGGCCGCGTTCGCATCCGGGGCCACCACCGACAGCGCACCGATGCGCTCGCCATACAGCGAGAACGACTTGGAGTACGAGTTGGCGACCACGAAGCTGTCGATGCCGGCTTCGGCGATGATGCGCACGGCGGCGCCATCCTGCTCGATGCCCTTGTCGAAACCCTGGTAGGCCATGTCGATGAACGGGAACAGCTGGCGGTCCTTCAACAGCGCAGCCACCTGCTTCCACTGGTCGACGGTGAGGTCGGCACCGGTCGGGTTGTGGCAGCAGGCGTGCAGCAGGACCACGGTGCCCGGCTGCAGCTTGCCCAGGTCGGCCAGCATGGCGTCGAAGTCCACGCCGTGGGTCGCCGCATCGAAGTAGCTGTACTCCACCACCTCGAAGCCGGCCGCGCCGAACACCGCGCGATGGTTTTCCCAGCTCGGGTTGCTGATGGCGATGGTGGCGTGCGGCAACAGCTTGTGCAGCAGGTCCGCGCCCACGCGCAGTGCACCGCTGCCGCCGATGGTCTGCGACGTGGCCACGCGGCCGGCGGCCAGCAGTGGCGAATCCTTGCCGAATACCAGTTCACGCGTGGCCTGGGTATAGGCAGGCAGTCCATCGATGGGCAGGTAGCCGCGCGGTTTGGCATCGGTGGCGAGCTGCTGCTCGATCTGCTTGACGGCGCGCAGCAGCGGGATACGGCCGCTCTCGTCGTAGTAGATGCCCACACCCAGGTTGACCTTGGTCGGACGGCTGTCGGCGTTGTACGCCTCGGTCAGGCCCAGGATCGGGTCGCCCGGGACCAGTTCCACGTTTGCAAAGAAGGACACGGCGGTACTCATTCGGTAAGGGGGAGGAAGAAAGCACGCAGTAGGTCGCGACCGCATCGGCCACGACCACGCCATCGTAACAAAGGGACCGGAGGCGCGGCATTCCCCGTCACGCCTGCGTCGGTACCATGGGGCTTCTTCCCGATATCCTGGCCCTGAATGATGAACCCCCCTCCGGCGCGCTGCCGGCTGCCTGTCCTGGGTACCCTGCTGCTGTCGACCGTCGCCGGGGCGCAGGCCCCGCGCAGCCTGCCTGCCGTGGAGGTCGAGGCGGCACGGGTCCAGCACGTGGACCCGTTCGCGCTTCCAGCCAGCCTGGATACGGTATGGATCGATGATGACCGCGCAGGCGCCCAGGCGCAGTTGTCCGAAGCGCTGGACGGGATTCCCGGGGTGCTGGCGCGTGATCGGCAGAACCTGGCCCAGGACACCCAGTTGTCCATCCGCGGCTTTGGTGCCCGCTCGACCTTCGGCGTACGTGGCGTGCGGGTGCTGGTGGATGGCGTGCCGGCGACGATGCCCGATGGCCAGGGGCAGCTGTCGCACGCCAGCCTGCTGGGTGCCGAGCGCATCGAGGTGCTGCGTGGCCCGTTTTCAGCCCTGTACGGCAACTCTTCCGGCGGCGTGCTGCAGGTCCACAGCGCGCGTGGCCGCGAGGGCGATCCCTGGCGCTTGCGGGTGAATGCCGGAACGGACAATACGCTCTCCGTTGGTGCGCAACTGCGCGGCGTGCAGGGTCCGGTGGACTACAACATCGCCGCCAACCATTTCCGTACCGATGGCTGGCGCGACCACAGCCAGGCACGGCGCGAATCACTCAATGCGCGCCTGGGCATGGCCGTGGGCGAGGACCGCCTCGAGTTGCTGTTGAACTATCTGGATGCACCCGATGCGCAGGATCCACTCGGCCTGACACGGGCGCAGGCGGCTGCTGACCCGCGGCAGGCCACCGCCGTGGCGCACCAGTACGACACCCGCAAGTCGGCACGCCAGGCGCAGGCCGGACTGGTCTACAGCGGCACCCGCGATGCGCACCGCTTTCGCCTGACCGGTTATGCCGGGCAGCGCGAGGTCACCCAGTTCCTGGCCATCCCGCCAGCGCCGCAGGCCAGCCCGCTGCATGCCGGCGGCGTCATCGGCCTGGATTCGGGGTATGGCGGGCTGGACGCGCGCTGGGGCTGGACCGGCGAACTGGCCGGACGCGCCCTGGACGTCACGGCCGGCATCAACGCCGACCAGCAGCGCCAGCATCGCACCGGCCATGAAAACTTCATCGGCGACCAACTGGGCGTACGCGGCCGGTTGCGCCGCGACCAGCGTGACACCGTGTCCAACGTGGACCAGTTCGTGCAGGCCTGGTGGCAATGGAGCGAACGCTGGTCGTTGCTGGCCGGTGCCCGCCACAGCAGCGTGCGCTTCCGTTCGCGGGACCATTACATCACCGCCGGCAATCCCGACGACAGTGGCCGCCGCCGCTACCAGGCCACCACGCCGGTTGCCGGGGTCAGCTTCGAAGTGACCCCGCAATGGCGCCTGCATGCCGCCGCAGGACGCGGCTTTGAAACACCGACCTTCAACGAACTGGGCTACCGCGCCGATGGCCAGGCCGGGCTGGCGCTGGACCTGTCAGCCGCACGCAGCCGCAATGTGGAAATCGGCAGCAAATGGCACGCGCAGGATGGCCGCCAACTGGATGTCACCCTGTTCCGCGCCGATACCGACGACGAACTGGCGGTGGCCAGCAACACCGGTGGACGCAGCACGTACCGCAATATCGGCCGCACCCGCCGCCAGGGCGCCGAACTGTCATGGCGCCAGCCGCTGGCGCAGGACCTGGACCTGCAGGTGGCCTGGACCTGGCTGCAGGCGCAGGTGCGCAGCGGTTACCTGGCCTGCGGCGGTAGCGGCTGCAGCGTCCCCGATACACCGGTAGACGCCGGCAGCCGCCTGCCTGGCGTGCCCAGGCAACAGGCCTTTGCCCGCCTGCAATGGCAGCCACGCCAATGGCAGTGGGCGGCCGAAGTGACCGCCAGCAGCGATACGGTGGTCAATGACCTGGCCACCGAGCGGGCACCGGGATACGCGCTGCTCAACCTGGAAGCCGGCCGCAGCTGGACGCTCGATGCCGGTGACCTGCGGGTGTTCGCACGCGTGGACAACGCATTGGACCAGCGCTACATCGGTTCGGTGATCGTCAACGACGGCAACGGGCGTTACTACGAGCCCGGCCCGGATCGCCGCGGCAGCCTGGGCGTGCAGTGGTCGTGGCGCTGAGCACGCCCGGCCACGGTGCCCTCAATCGGGGGCCTTGGCCGGTACGAACGGGGAGGTAGGGTCGCTTGCCGGAAAGGTCTCTTCCAGCGCCTCGTCCTGGTTGTCGCTGGCGTGCTGCTTGCGCTCGCGCCGTTTCAATGGGCTTTCCTGTCCCCCGCGGTGGCGGTCGCCACTGTCCTTGCGGTCCTGTGCCGCCTGTTCGCATTCACGTTTGACCGGCAGGTGGTCGCCATCGTCGATGAACGGCGCGCCAGTCCCGCGGTTCTCGGCGTCGGCGATGTCATGCTTCCCGCGCTGTTCGCCCGCAGCCGGGGCAGAGGCTTCGCGCAGGGGATCCCGGGATACGTCTCGATTCATGGCCGCTCTCCTGGCAGGGACTCCACTAAAGCGCCATCCGGGTAAAGCGACTGCGAATCCCGGGCCCGGTTTCCTCGACATTCCTGTCACGACTGGGTAACGGCCGCGCGGGTAAATCTGCCCATCCGCCCCACTGCAGGAGCCGCGCCATGCCACGCCTGGAACGTCCCATGCCGTCGCTGTTCAGTGCCCTGCGCGATCCGCTGGCACAGGCCCCTGCACAACGCCGTAGCCGCCGCCACCGGCAGGAAGACCCACAGTCGGTGGCGCAGGATTACCTTCAGTACATGCTCAACGATTACGAACAGCGCCGCAGCCACGGCCGTCGCCGCTGGCGTGACCTGTGCCCGGCCTATGCCTTCGCCCTGACCACGCACGCTGCCGACTGGCCACGTGGTGGCGATGAGGAAACCGAAGGCGAACTTGCCGCACACTGGGAACAGATGCGTGGCGAATCGCGCCTGCGCTGGCCGCAGGCCCGCAACGTGGTGGAGGACGCTTGGCTGGCGCTGGACCACATGCCGATTTCCGCAGTGCGTCCGCTGTTGCAATGAACCGCGCAGGCGGCCGGCGCCCGGCAGGCCGCCTGCGCCCAGCACCCGGGCGGACGCTGCCGGGCATCGGTCCGGCTCTGTCCGGGCACGTCCTGCACGCCGCAGACACGGCCGTTTCACGGCCATGCGCCGAAGCTGGGCGTCCCCTGTCACCCGGTGAGCGCCCATGGCCCGCCCGATCTGGACCGGCACCCTTTCCTTCGGCCTGTTGAACGTACCGGTCTCGTTGATGTCCGGCGAGCGGAAGGTCGACCTGCAGTTCCGCATGCTGGATTCGCGTGATCGCAAGCCGATCCGATTCGAACGCGTCAACGCCGATACCGGCGAAGAAGTCCCGTGGAAGGACATCGTCAAGGCGTTCGAGTACGACAAGGGCAGCTACGTCGTGCTGGAAGAGGACGACATCCGTTCGGCCGCGCCGGAAAGCCATGAAACGGTGGAGGTGGAAAGCTTCGTCGATGCAGCGCAGATCGATCCCCGTTACTTCGAGAAACCCTACCTGCTGGTGCCGGGAAAGAAGGCCGAGAAGGGCTATGTGCTGTTGCGCGAGACCTTGCGCCGTACCGGCAAGGTCGGCATTGCCAAGGTGGTGGTGCGGACCCGCGAGTATCTTTGCGCGGTGATGCCCAACCAGGATGCCCTGGTGCTGATGATCCTGCGTTATCCACAGGAGCTGGTGGATCCGGAAGACTACAAGCTGCCCGGCGGAAGCCTGTCCGACTATCGCATCAGCAGCAAGGAAACCGCGATGGCCGAGCAGTTGATCGAATCCATGGCGGGTGACTGGGATCCGTCGCACTACCATGACGAATTCCGCGAACGCCTGCATGGCATCCTGACCAAGCGCATCAGGTCCAAGGGCGGTACCACCACGGTGGAGGACGAACCGACCCCGCACGAGGACGCCACCACCAACGTGGTGGACTTCATGTCGTTGCTGCAGAAGAGCTTGGACGCCAAACGGCGTACCCCGGCAAAAAAGACGGCCAGCAAGGCAACGAAGAAGGCACCGGTGAAGAAGGCGGCGAAAAAGGCCCCGAAGAAGGCAGTGAAGAAAGCCGCGAAGAAAGCCGCGCCCCGGCGCCGGGCGGGTTGAACGATGTCACTGCACCAGTATCGCCGCAAGCGCCGGCTGGGTACCGCTGCCGACGGTACCCCGGAGCCGGACGACCAGCCCGCGCAAGGCGATCCGGACCGGCGGCCGGGCTTCGTCGTGCAACTGCACCATGCCAGCAGCCGGCACTACGATTTCCGCCTGGAGATGGATGGCGTGCTGAAGAGCTGGGCGGTGCCGAAAGGCCCGTCGCTGCGCGCTGGCGAGAAACGGCTCGCGGTGGAAGTGGAAGACCATCCGCTGTCCTATGCCACCTTCGAAGGCGACATCCCGCACGGCCATTACGGCGCCGGCCACGTGGATGTCTTCGACCATGGCACCTGGGCCAGCGAAGGCGATCCGCTGCCGGCATTGGCGGCGGGCAAGCTGGACTTCGTACTGCATGGCGAACGGCTGTCCGGTGGCTGGAAGCTGGTGCGCACCGCGCTGAAGGGACGCCAGCCGCAATGGCTGCTGATCAAGCGCGATGATGCGCAGGCCCGGGACGCCGAGGCCGACGACCTGCTGCGGGATCCACCGGCTGAAGCGGGCGGCGGCTCTACCAGGCCCAGCGCGGCCAAGGGCAGGCCGGCAGGCCGCGCAACGCGCACGCGCAAGGCGGACAGTCGCTGGCGCAAGCGTGCGCTGCTGCTGGATGGTGCGCGCGCTGCGCCCTATCCACACCAGTTCGCACCGCAGCTGACCGATCACCGGGACACCGCACCGGAGGGGGCGGGATGGCTGCATGAAATCAAGTGGGATGGTTACCGGCTGCTGGCCGACCTCGACGATGGCCAGGTCAAACTGCGGTCACGCAACGGCCTGGATTGGAGCGACGACTTCCCGGAGGTTGCCCGGGCGGTCGCCGCCCTTCCGGTCAGCGATGCGCGACTGGATGGCGAACTGGTGGTGCTGCACGCAGACGGACGCAGTGACTTCGCCGCCCTGCAGCGGGTGATCGACGGCAGTTCCAGCCAACCGCTGCGCTATGTGGTGTTCGACCTGCCCGGCGTAGCCGGCGTGGACATCAGCCGCGCGCCGTTGCTGGCGCGCAAGACCTTGTTGAAAGCGTTGCTGGGCAGCAAGCCTGGCACGCTGGCCTACAGCGACCATGTCATCGACCATGGGCCGGCGGTGTTCTCCGCCAGTGGCGAGGCGGGGTTCGAGGGCATCATCAGCAAACAGCGGGATGCCGCCTACGTCAACGTGCGCGCGCGCAGCTGGGTGAAGGTCAAGCATGAAGACACCGACGAATTCCTGATCGTCGGCCATACACCGCCCAAGGGATCGCGGCAGGGCTTTGGCTCGTTGCTGATGGCCGTGCAGGACAAAGGTGGCCTGCGTTACGTGGGACGCGTCGGTACTGGATTCGATGATGCGCAGCTGCATGCGCTCGGCTCGCAGCTGGAAACGCTGGCAGTGAAGCAGCCGGTGCTGGAGCTGCCCGCGCATGTCCCGTTCCGCGCTTCCAGCGTGCATTGGGTTGAACCGGTGCTGGTGGCCGAGGTGGCATTCCGCGGCTTGGGCAAGGAGGGGCTGCTGCGCCAGGCCAGCTTCAGGCGACTGCGGGTCGACAAGATGGACGGGCGGGTCCTTTCGCCAAAGGAAAAGGGAGGCAGCGCCGTGTCCAATGCGGTGACGATCACCCATCCCGAGCGGGTGGTGTATCCCGGGCGGAAGATACGCAAGGGCGATGTAGCGGACTATTACCGGGCCATGGCGCGGTGGATACTGCCTGAAATCGCCGGCAGGCCGCTGTCGCTGCTGCGCTGCCCACGGGGAGTGGGCCAGGCCTGCTTCTTCCAGAAACATCATGGCCAGGGGCTGGGCGATGCGGTGCGTTCCGTACCGCTCAAGCAGAAGAGCGGAACCGAGGACTACGTATTCGTCGACGACGTGCAGGGCCTGCTGCAACTGGTGCAGATGAACACCCTGGAGCTGCACCCGTGGGGGGCTACCGTGCAGGACCCCGAACATCCAGATCGGCTGGTGTTCGATCTCGATCCGGGTGAAGGCGTGACCTGGGTGCAGGTCAAGGCCGCCGCACGCGATATCCGTGCCCGCCTGCAGGAGGTGGGGCTGCAGAGCTTCGTGCGGCTGTCCGGTGGCAAGGGCCTGCACGTGGTGGTGCCGCTGCAGCCGAAGGCCGGCTGGGACCAGGCCAAGGCGTTCTGCGAGGCCTTCGCGCAGGCGCTGGCGCAGCATGCACCGGACCGCTACGTAGCCACGATGAGCAAGGCCAGGCGCACCGGGGTGATCTTCATCGACTGGCTGCGCAATGCGCGTGGGGCGACCAGCGTGTGTTCGTGGTCATTGCGCGCACGCGACAGCGCAGGCGTGGCGGTGCCGCTGCGCTGGGAAGAACTGGGCCGCATTGCAGCGGCCGATGCATTCCCGCTGGACAAGGCGCTGGCGCGGGCCAGGCGTCTGAAGCGCGATCCCTGGGAGGGGATCGCCACGTTGAAGCAGGTCTTGCCGCTGGACCTGTAGCGCCGGGCCATGCCCGGCGGATTCCGGCCGTCGCCGAGCATGGCTCGGCGCTACCGGAGCACGGGTCAGAAGTCGGCGCGGATGCCCAGGGTGACGCGGCGCCTGGTGCACGATCCCTGGGACGCTGGACCTGTAGCGCCGGGCCATGCCCGGCGGATTCCGGCCGTCGCCGAGCATGGCTCGGCGCTACCGGAGCACGGGTCAGAAGTCGGCGCGGATGCCCAGGGTGACGCGGCGCCTGGTGCACGA
>NZ_JACGXS010000015.1 GCF_014117215.1 Stenotrophomonas tumulicola
TTCCGATCGCCATGCTCGGCGGAATCCATCCGCGCGCTTCACGCCCGCCGAGCATGGCGCGGCGCTACCCGGCCAACCACGGCGCCAGAGCCTCGGCGCAATCGCGCTCGTCCTTGAACGCCAGCAGTTCATCGGCACGGGTACGCCCCCGGTTCAATGCCGCCACCGGAATGCCGGCCTTGGCCGCCGCCTGCACGAAACGGAAACCGGAATACACCATCAGCGAGGAACCCACCACCAGCACCGCATCGGCGCGCTGCAGGTGGTCGTGCACCGCCGCCACGCGCTCGCGCGGCACGTTCTCGCCGAAGAACACCACGTCCGGCTTCAACAGGCCACCGCAGTACAGGCAATCAGGCACCACGAAACGGGAGAAGTCCGTTTCCAGGTCGGCGTCGCCGTCAGGGGCGATGCCGGCCTCCAGCGTGTCCCAGCCGGGATTGGCGGCCAGCAGGCGTTGCTGGAAATCCTCGCGCCCGCTGCGTCGTTCACAGCCCATGCAACGCACCAGGTCCAGCCGGCCATGCAGGTCGATGACGTTGCGATTGCCCGCACGCTGGTGCAGGACATCCACGTTCTGGGTGAGCAGCAGCTCGATCTTGCCGCCGGCTTCCAGCGCCGCCAATGCATGGTGCGTGCCGTTGGGGCGGGCATTGCCGAAGCGGGGCCAACCGACCAGGCTGCGCGCCCAGTAGCGTTGGCGCGTGGCCGCTTCACCCATGAAAGCCTGGTAGGTGACCGGTGGCGTGCGCTTCCACTGGCCATCGACATCGCGGTAGTCCGGGATGCCCGAAGCCGTGCTGCAGCCGGCCCCGGTCAACACCAACAGGCGGCGGGCGCGCGTGATGAAATCGGTCAGCGGCTGGCTCATGGGAATCCAGATGGGGGCGTGGCGGCCCCCACGCAAGCGGCCCTCAAGGGGCCGGCAGGCCTTCAGGCAGCGCAGGCACCGCAGTGGGATGGCCTTCGCCGTCCAGCGCGATCATCACGAAGTGGCCGCGCGTGCACAGCTTGCGTTCGCCGTTGTGCAGGTCCTCGGCGATCAGTTCCACTTCCACCCGCATCGAACTGCGGCCGACCTCGACGATGCGGCCGATGGTTTCCACCATCTGGCCGATGCGGATCGGCAGCTTGAAGTCGACCTGGTCGCTGCGCGCGGTGACCACCGTGCGGCGTGAATAACGGGCAGCCGCCAGGAAGGCGGCCTTGTCCATCCACGCCAGCGCCTGGCCACCGAACAGCGTGCCCATGTGGTTGGTGTGGTTGGGGAAGACGATTTCAGCCATGCGCACTTCGGTCGGCGGCACGGATTCGGGCTGGGCGGGCATGGGGATACCGGCATGAGAAAGGGACGGAGCGATTATGTCGCATCCGTCCCTTTCGGGTGCTGCTGCCGCTGCGCTCGCCGAGCATGGCTATGCGCTACCAGATCACTCGCCGAGCATGGCTCGGCGCTACCGCAACGGTAACCCTGCACTGGTAGCGCCGAGCCATGCTCGGCGAGCGCAGCGGCAGGCAGTTGGTCAGAAGTTCATGTCGAAGGCGACTTCGCCCTTCACGCCGACCTGGTAGGCCGAAGAGCGGCGTTCGAAGAAGTTGGTCAGCTCCTGCACGTCCTGCAGCTCCATGAACGACAGCGGGTTGCGCACGTTGTACTTCTTTTCCATGCCCAGGCGGTGGAAATGGTTGTCGGCGCAGTGCTGCAGGTACTGGCGCATGTCACGGGTGGAAATGCCCGCCACGCCGCCGGACAGCACGTCTTCGGCGAACTGCACTTCACATTCGATCGCTTCGGCCAGCATGTCGTATACCTGCTGCTTCATCGCATCGTCGAACAGGCCCGGCTCTTCCTCGCGGATCACGTCCACGCACTCGAACGCGAATTCCATGTGGGCACTTTCGTCGCGGAACACCCAGTTGGTGCCCGAGGCCAGGCCGTTCAGCAGGCCGCGCGAACGGAAGTAGTACACGTAGGCGAACGCGGCGAAGAAGAACAGGCCTTCGATGCACGCGGCAAAGCAGATCTGGTTGAGCAGGAACTGGCGACGCTGCTCGCGCGTTTCGATACGGCGCAGGTCCTGGATCGAGTCGATCCACTTGAAGCAGAAATCCGCCTTCTTCTTGATCGAATCGATGTTCTCCACCGCGGCGAACGCTTTGACGCGCTCGTCCGGATCCGGCAGGTAGTTGTCGAGCAGGGTCAGGTAGAACTGCACGTGCAGCGCTTCTTCGTACAGCTGGCGCGACAGGTACATGCGCGCTTCGGGCGCGTTGAGGTGCTGGTACAGGTTCAGCACCAGGTTGTTGGACACGATCGAATCGCCGGTGGCGAAGAACGCGACCAGGCGGTGGATCAGGTGGCGGTCGGCCGGCGACATCTTGCTGTGCAGGTCGCTGATGTCGATCTGGAAGTTGATCTCTTCCACCGTCCAGGTGTTCTTGATCGCGTTCCGGTACATCTCATAGAACTGCGAGTAGCGCATCGGACGCAGGGTCAGTTCGAAACCTGGGTCGAGCAGCATCTGGGTGGGTTTATCGGCCATGGGTGTTTCCTAGGTTTTACGGTGAAAGCAGCCGAGCATGGCCCGGCTCTACAGTGTCAGCGGTACCGGCCCGGGGGCCGGCACGGCGCGATTATTGGCACGCCTCGCAGCTTTCCGGGTTCTCCAGCGAGCAGGCGATCGCATCCACCGGGTCGACAGCGGCGACGTGGCTGCTGACGGTGGTCTTGGCGATCTTGGTCGCCGGACGCGAACGCAGGTAGTACGTGGTCTTGATGCCCTGCTTCCAGGCGTACATGTACATGGAGGACATGGCGCCGATGTTCGGGCTTTCCATGAACAGGTTGAGCGAAGCGGACTGGTCGATGAACGCGCCGCGGTCGGCGGCCATGTCGATCAGCGAACGCATCGGCAGTTCCCAGGCGGTGCGGTACACATGGCGCAGCGTTTCCGGGATCTGCATGATGCCCTGGATGGAACCTTCGGCCAGCTTGATCGCATCGCGCATTTCCGGCGTCCAATGCCCCAGCTTCTTCAGTTCGGTAACCAGGTAACGGTTGATCTGCAGGAAGTCGCCGGACAGCGTCTCGCGCTTGAACAGGTTGGACACCTGCGGTTCCACGCACTCGTAGCAGCCGGCGATGGAGGCGATGGTGGCGGTCGGTGCGATCGCGATCATCAGCGAGTTGCGCAGGCCGTGTTCCTTGATGCGCTCACGCAGCACATCCCAACGCTCGCCGTCTTCCGGCACCACGTTCCAGGCGTCGAACTGCAGTTCGCCACTGGCCGCACGGGTGTCGGCGAAGGACGGATGCTTGCCGCGTTCCTGGGCCAGTTCGCAGGAGGTTTCCAGCGCGTGGAAATAGATCGTCTCGGCGATCTTCTTCGACAGCGCGCGGGCTTCGGCACTGTCGAAGGCCAGGCGCTTGCGGAAGAACACGTCCTGCAGGCCCATGCAGCCCAGGCCGACCGGACGCCAGCGCAGGTTGCCGCGGCGTGCCGATTCGATCGGGTAGAAGTTCAGGTCGATCACGCGGTCCAGCTGGCGCACGGCCAGGCGCACGGTGTCGGCCAGCTTGTCGAAATCGAACTCGCCGTGGCCGTCGAAGTGGTTGCCCAGGTTGATCGAGCCCAGGTTGCACACCGCGGTTTCTTCGGCCGAGGTGACTTCCAGGATTTCGGTGCACAGGTTGGACAGGTGGATCACGTTGCCCGGGCGCAGGGTCTGGTTGCTGGCGCGGTTGCACTTGTCCTTGAACGTCATCCAGCCGTTGCCGGTCTCGGCCAGGGTGCGCATCATCCGCGAGTAAAGCTTGCGCGCGGAGATGGTGCGGTTGGCCTTGCCCTGCGCTTCGGCCTGCACGTAGGCGGTCTCGAAGGCTTCGCCAAACAGGTCGGTGAACTCGGGCACCACGCGCGGATCGAACAGCGACCATTCCTGGTCGGCTTCCACGCGCTTCATGAACAGGTCCGGGATCCAGTTGGCCAGGTTCAGGTTGTGCGCACGGCGCGATTCGTCGCCGGTGTTGTCACGCAGCTCGAGGAAATCCTCGATGTCGGCATGCCAGGTTTCCAGGTAAACGCAGGCCGCGCCCTTGCGCTTGCCGCCCTGGTTCACCGCCGCCACCGACGAATCCATGGTCTTCAGCCACGGCACGATGCCGTTGGAGTGGCCGTTGGTGGACTTGATCAGCGAACCACGCGAACGCACGCGGGTGTAGCTGACGCCGATGCCGCCGGAGAACTTCGACAGCTGGGCGATGTCGCCGTACTTGGAGTAGATCGACTCCAGCGAATCCTGCGGCGAATCCAGCAGGAAGCACGAGGACAGCTGCTCGTGGGTGGTGCCGGAGTTGAACAGGGTCGGCGACGACGGCAGGTAGTCCAGGTTGCCCATGCGCTTGTACAGCGCCAGGGCTTCGGGCACGTCTTCGCTCAGCGCGCTGGCGATGCGCAGGAAGAACTGCTGCGGGGTCTCGATGACCTTGCGGGTATGCGGATGGCGCAGCAGGTACCGGTCGTACAGGGTACGCAGGCCGAAGTAATCGAAATGCAGGTCCAGGGTCGGATCGATGGCGTCGTTGAGCTTGCGTGCGTTGGTCTGCACGAAGCCCAGCAGGCGGTCGTTGATCAGGCCCACTTCGTGGCCACGGCCCACCGACTGCGAGAACGCATGGATCTCCTGGCCGGACACTTCCTTGGCGATGTAGTTGGCCAGCAGGCGCGCCGCCAGGCGGCCGTACTCGGGCTCTTCACCAATGAGCAGCGCCGCGGTACGGATGGACAGTTCATCCAGTTCCTGGGTGGTGGCGCCGTTGTACAGGCCGGAAATGGTCCGCGTCGCCACGCGCATCGGATCCACCGCATGCAGGCCTTCGGACGAACGCTGCACCGCGCGCACGATCTTGTTCAGGTCCACCAGTTCGGTCGTGCCATTGCGCTTGGTCACGCTCATGGCGTGCGCGGCCGGCGGCGACGTCAACAGGAACTCGCTTTCCTTTTCGATGGTGGCACTGTTTTCGGTGGTCACGGCGGTGGTCCTCTAAGCGTGAGTTGGGGTGCACGGCGCACCTGCCAGGCAGGCACCAGATCCGGTGCGGATCGATCAGGATGGGGAAGTGGCGTCGCATAAGGCGCGACGGTGGCGGTTTGCCCGCACACCGCGCCCGCAACACCGGTCACCCGACCGGAGATCACGCAGCCAGCGCCGCACACGTGCATATGCGGCTGTCGGCAAGCCCTGCCAGCAGGCAACCCGGACTTCCCGTCCGGACCGGCGACTTGTGGTCGCCGGCACCGACAGCCACAAGATAGTGGGGGTCCAGGGGTCCGTCAACGCCAAATGTAGGGATTTCGCTCAATCCCTTGTGGCGCAAGGATCAGGACTTTCAGGCGCCCACACCGACGTCGGGACCTGCCACAAACCAATGCGCAGTCAAGGGTGGAAGTCGCGATTCTGGTGCGACAACGGGTTCCGATGAACGCAACAATCGCCTTCACGCAAGCTACACGAAGCTGGCTGCGCAAGGCCGGTCGGCGCAGTGACTTCCGGCCCTCGCCGCAGGAGGTGCCAGCACCGATCCTGCAGGCTCACATTGGAGGTGTCCCCCATGATCAACCGCGTGCCCTGTTTCCTGCTGCTGGCGGCCGTTGCGCTGCCGGCGATGGGCGAACCCGGATCGGGTTCGGCGCCGTCGCTGCAATCAGACCAGTGCGGCATCACCACCCGCTACGACGTCCTGGTGGACAGCGGGGGCGTCTGGCTGCGGCACGGCCCGCAGGCCCCGCATGAAGTGGTGTTCCATGACGGCGAACTGAGCTTGGACGGAAAGATGGTCGAGGTCAACGAGGCCGATGCCGCCCGCCTGCGCCAGCTGGAAGCCAGCGCGCGGCGACTGATGCCCGAGGCCGCCGGATTGGCGCGCGACGTGGTGGACCTGACCTTCGATGCGGTGGACGGGGTAGTCGAGGTGATGACCGGAAGCAAGAACACCCGCAAGGTGCGCAAGGTACGGCGCGAGGCCCAGGCGTGGGTGGACGACAGCCTGGGGCGCGGCTACTGGGAGCAGTCGACCTTTGGCGAAGGCTTCGAGGCCCGTGTGGAAGAGATGGCCGAAGCGCTGGCCGCCTCGTTGACCCGCAGCGTGCTGTGGCAGGTGTTCACTGGCCGCGCCGGGGCCATGGAGCGCCGCGCCGACAGCCTGGAAACCGAACTGGAGCAACGCATGGAAGCACGCGGACAGCAGCTGGAAGCCAAGGCCAACGCCTTGTGCCCGCAGGTGCAGGCACTGGCCGACGTACACGATGCCCTGCAGGTGCAGTTCAACGGCCAGCCGCTGCGGCTGCTGGAGCGCGGCGAATAAAAAGGGGACGGAGGGGATTAAGTCGCATCTGGCCCGTTAAGACCAGATGCGACTTAATCCCCTCCGTCCCCTTTTTACGCGCGGTGTGGGGTGCCGAGGTATTCGGCGCTCTGCATTTCGATCAGGCGCGAGGCGGTGCGCTCGAACGCGCCCTGCAGGCGGGTGCCGGTATACAGCTCCACCGGTGACGTGGCGGCGGTGCAGACCAGGTTGACGTGGCGATCGTACAGTTCGTCGATCAGGTTGACGAAACGGCGTGCGGCGTCCTCGTTGCTGCGATCGAATGCCGGAATGCCGCCCAGCAGCACCGTATTGAACTCCTGCGCGATCTCGATGTAATCCGAAGGCCCGCGCGGGCCCTCGCACAGCGCGGCGAAGTCGAACCACGCAATGCTCTTGCCCCGGCCGCGGACCGGGATCTTGCGGCCCTCGATCTCGATATTGCCTGTCTTGGCCGTTTGCCCGCCGCTGAGGTCGGCCCAGCGCGTGGCCAGCCAGCCATCGCTGTCTTCGGCCAGCGGCGTGCGGTACACCGGTGAACGGGTCAGCGCACGCATGCGGTAGTCCTCGGTGCCTTCGGCGTACAGCTCCACGCAGTAGCGCTGCAGCATGTCGATGGCAGGCAGGAAGCTGTCGCGCTGCAGGCCATTGAGGTACAGGTTCTCCACCGCCGTGTTGGACGTGGTCACCAGGGTCACGCCTTCGGCGAACATGCGTTCCAGCAGGCGCGCCAGCAGCATCGCATCACCGATGTCGGTGACGAAGAACTCATCCAGCACCAGCACGCGCAGGTTGCCGCGCCATTCCTGGGCAATCTTCGCCAGCGGGTCGCTCTGTCCCTGGTGTTCACGCAGGCGCTCGTGGATGCCGCGCATGAAGCGATGGAAATGGGTGCGGTATTTCTGCTGGATCGGCAGCCCGTCGTAGAACAGGTCGACCAGGAAGGTCTTGCCACGGCCCACGCCACCCCAGAAGTAGAGGCCCTTCACCGCCTCCGGCTTCTTGAAGAACGACGACAACCGGTCCAGCCAGCCGTCATCGGCATCATCCATCAGCGCCAGGTGGATGCGGTCCAGTTCGGCCAGCGCTGCGTGCTGTGCCGGATCGTCCTGCCATTCACCGCGCGCGGCACCCTCCGCATAGCGCTGCGAAGGGGTCATCACCGCCTCGCTCATGCCACCGCGTCCGGCAGCCAGCGCTTCACGCCGTGGGTGATCGCGCCGCGCAGGTCGATCAGCTTGCGGTGGAAGAAGTGGCTGGTGTCCGGCATGCGCACCAGTTCATGCGGCGCATCCAGCGTGTCCAGCCAATCAAACACGGCCTGCGGCTCGACGATCTCATCCTGCTCACCCTGGATCACCAGCCACTGGGCCGGGGGGTGTATGCCCTCGAAGTCCCAGCGACCGGCCGGCGGCGCGATGGACACCAGGGCCTGCGGCTGCACCTCGGCGGCGGCCTTCAGCGAGACATAGGCACCGAAGCTGAAACCCACCAGCCACAGCTGGTCGCCTGGACGCTGCGTGCGCACCCAGGCGGCCACGGCCTTCAGGTCGTCCTGCTCGCCGTTGCCATGGTCGAAATTGCCGGCAGAGTCGCCCACGCTGCGGAAGTTGAAGCGCACCGTGGCCACGCCGAGGTCACGCAGCGAATTGGCCGCCATGGTGACCACCTTGTTGTGCATCGTGCCGCCCTCGGTGGAGAGCGGATGGCAGACGATCGCGGTCACCGGCTGTACCGGCACGTCGGGCTTGGGCAGGTCGACCGCCACGTCCAGCGGGCCGACCGGGCCATCGAGGACGAGGGTTTCCGACTGCAGGGGGAAAGATGGATTGCGCATGGCAACATGATAGCGTCCCCCACCCGCTCCCTGCTCCCGGCCCCTATGTTCTTCCTTGTCTTCGCAGTGATCTGCAGCGTCCTGGTGTCGGTACTGCTCAAGCTGGCACGCCCCCGCCAGCTGGATGTCGCGCAGATGGTCACCTGGAACTACCTGGTGGCCGCTGCGTTGACCGGCCTGGTACTGCGCCCGCCGATGGCCTCGCTGCAGTCCACGCACGCCCCCTGGGCCGCGCTGCTGGCGCTGGCGGTGGTGCTGCCGACGATCTTCCTGGTGCTGGGCCGGGCGGTGGCGGTGGCCGGCATCGTGCGCAGCGACGTGGCACAGCGGCTGTCGCTGCTGCTTTCGCTGCTGGCCGCCTTCGCGTTCTTTGGCCAGACGGCCACGCCGTGGAAACTGGCGGGGTTGGGCCTGGGCCTGGTGGCGATGGTGGCGATCAGCCTGCGTCCGCGCGGACCGGCAGCGGCGACGTCCCCGGGCGGCTGGCGCTGGCTGCTCGGCGTATGGGTCGGATTCGCAGCGGTCGACATCCTGCTGAAGAAGGTCGCACTGTCCGGGACGCCCTCGATGGCCGCCCTGCTGGTGTGCTTCAGCCTGGCCTTCGTGCTGATGCTGGCGCTGCAGCTATGGCGGCATGCCAGCGGCCGCAGCCGGCTGGCCTGGCGCAACCTCGGCGCCGGCGCGCTGCTGGGCCTGCTCAATGGCGGCAACATCCTGTTCTATGTGCACGCGCACCAAGCCCTGCCCGAAAGCCCGGCCACGGTGTTCGCCGGCATGAACATCGGCGTGGTGGTGCTGGGCACGTTGGTGGGGGTGTCGGTCTTCGGTGAGCGCGTCAGCGTGTGGAACCGGCTGGGACTGCTGCTTGCCGTAGTGGCCATCATCCTGATCGCAATTGGCTGAGCCCGCCATGACAATTGGCTGTATGCGGGCAAATCTCGGATACATTTGATTTCTTCAATGCTGAGATGCCCGTCACCGCTTTGCCGTCCATGGCCTGCAGCACACCCCTAGACTGCCCACACTGGAAACAATCAGAAGGTGATGGGATGAGGGGTCAGATCAAGAACAGCGTGATGATGGGGCTTATGGGCCTTGCCGTTTCCGGCTGCGGCACTGTTCCTGGTGGAGCGTGGGACGATTACCCATCGTCGGGGCCTGCGCGACCTTATCCCTCACGTGTGGACGTCATCCGCTGCAACAGCCAGGATCATCGCTACAGCCGCTGCGAAGCTGATTTGTCGCGCGGAGATGACGTACGGCTGGCCAGCCAGGATTCGCAATCACCGTGCGTCGCCGGCCGCGACTGGGGACAGGACCGAAGCGCAGTCTGGGTCAACAATGGCTGCCGGGCCACGTTCGAAATTCGGCGTCGCTACTGATCGAAACCCAGCAGCAACGGGTCGTGGTCGGAACTGCGCCACGGCCCGTCCACGTTCCGCTGTTGGTAGCCGCTGGCATCCATTTCATCGGCATTGCTGTGCCATTCCGCCGCACCGGCCAGGCGCCTGGCCATGCCGGCATTGAGCAATGCGTGGTCCAGCCGGCCGCTATAGCCGTTATAGACGTAGCTGTACGGACGCTCGACCTTGGCCAGCGCGAACGCATCCTGCCAGCCGGCTTTGCGCAGGGTGCGGATCGGGTCTTCCATGGCATACGCATTGAAGTCGCCCAGCAGCACGGCGTCACGCGCGCCCGTGCCGGTGGGATCGCGCTGCATCCAGGCATCCAGCTGCTGCGCCGAGGTCACCCGCGTCGCGTTCCAGCAGCCTTGGCCATCGTCGCGGTCAGCGTCGGCGCCGCTGGCATCACGGCACCCTTTCGACTTGAAGTGGTTGGCCACCACCATGAAGGGGACGCCGTCCCCGGCCTGGAACGCCTGCGCCAATGGCACGCGGCTGTGTTCGGCGAAGGGGCCGCCTTCCAGCGTGGCCGGCTTGCCCAACGGGGTAAGGCGGCTGGACCGGTAGATGATGCCGACCCGGATCGGGTTGTCGCCCGGCCCCTTGCCGGCGTCAACGAAGCGCCAGTCGCCATGGCTGTCCGGGGCGGCGTTGAGCGCATCGACCAGCGCGGCGATGGCCGACTGTGGGCCGTAACCGTCATTTTCCAGCTCCATCAAGGCCGCCACGTCCGCATCCAGCGGCCCGATGGTGGCGATCAGTTTCTTCAGCTGCGCCTGGTGTTCTTCCAGCGTGCGTGCACCGCGCAGGGTCGGAAAGCCGCCGCCCTGGCCATCGCCGTTGAAGAAATTCTCCAGGTTGAAGGCGGCCACTTTCAGCGTGCCCGGCACCGTCGGTACCTGTGGACGCTGCAGCGGCGGAAGCTCCAGCATGCGTCCCAACTGCAGGCTGGGGCGTCCCTGTGCGTCCACGTGCACGCGGCCTTCCACGCCGCGCAGCGCCATGCCGGTGCGCAGCACGGCGCCAGCGGGCAGGTAAGGCACCTGCTGCGGATCGCGTGCATCGCTGCCGTCATCCAGCAGCAGGCGGCGACGCTGGTTGTTGGCGGTCACCTGGCTGAAACCGGCCGTTCCCGGCGCGGCCACTTCGGTGGGCTGCCACAGGCGGTCTTCAAAGGCGACCGTGAGCTGGCCGAAGCGCTCCAGGCCATCGGTACCCACCAGGGTGAGCGGTGCGGCGATGCGTACGTACTGGCCGTCCAGCGCATGCCAGTCACTGGGCACGCGGGCGAGGCTGATGCTGCCACTGTCGGCCGGCGTGGCCAGCTGGCCCGGCATGGCCTGCGGCGCTGCCGAGGGTCGTGCATCCGGCTGGGCTTGGGCAAAGACGGCAGGAACGGACAAAGCCACGGCAAGGGCAAGCAGGCAACGACGCATCGACAACGGCTCCAGGCGGTTACAGCAGCAACGGAAGGGGATGCCGTCACTGTAACCACAAAAGATGAAAGCCTGATGCCACGCCTGGCGGTTGGCCGCAAGCGGCAAAGCGCAGGACCGGCGCGACCGGGGTCAGCAGGTCATGGACCGCCCTACTTCAGGTTGTCGAGCATCCAGTCGACCGTGGCATGCATCTGTTCTTCGGTCAGCGCCGGGTTGCCGCCCTTGGGCGGCATGATGCCGCCATCCGGACCGGTGAAGCCCTCGATGGAATGCTTGTAGAGGGTTTCCTTGCCCTGCGCGATGCGCGCATCCCAGTGCGAGTGGTCCAGGGTGGGCGCCAGGCCGACACCGGTGGTGTGGCAGGCCGTGCACAGGTTGTCGAAGATCACCTTGCCATCGGTGGTACCGCCATACGCCACCTGGGATGCGGCCTTGGCCAACGCCGCTGCCTGGGCAGCGGCCTGGGCGGCGGCGCCGGTGCTGCCGGCATAGACCGCGCCAGCCGGGGCAATGCGTTGTTCAGTGCGTTTGGCCGCGGTAGGTGACACTTCCGCCGGAATGCGCGTATGCAGCCATGCGGCCAGCAGGATCAACCCCAGGGTGATCGTCACGAGAAGACCGATGACCATGGAAAAACGTTTCAGGAACTCAAGATCATGATTCCGCACTCTTCGTTACCCCTGGCTGGTAGTCGGTGGACCACGGCTGAGCGAGCGAGCCTGCTCGGGCGAGTATAGAACGCAGTCAGCATGCGGCAACAGGCATGTTCAGTGACGCATCGCACCAATCCGGCAGTGGCCGGGGCAGGCCTGGAAACGATCAACCCTCCTCGTCCACCGGAAGGCTGCCGGGCATGGCGCTCCGCTGCCCGGCTCTATCCGCCTGCCGCGCGCAGACAGAACGCGCTGATTGATTCGGCCAGCGCGTGCTCATCGCGATGTGCCTGCCGGCTCGGCGCGGTCGGCCCGACCAACGCTTCGGTGAAGGCACCGACGATGCAGGCTGCGGTGACGTCCACATCCTGTGCGGGAAACGCGCCGCTGGCGATACCGTCTTCGACCAGGGCGCGGAATACGCCACCGAAACGCAGGCGCCCGCGCAGGCGCTCGGCGTCCACCTCCGGGTCCACGGGTTCGACGATGAAGGCATGGGCCAACCCCGGTCCGGCCAAGGCACGGCGGACGAAGGCGATGATCGCCAGCCGCAGGCGTTCGGGCGCCGGCTCGCTGCCCGCCGCGATGCCTTCGAGGATGGTCATCTCATGCGCCACCGCCGCGTTCAGCACTTCCACGAACAATTCCGCCTTGGATGGGAAGTGGCGGTAGATCAGTCCGGTGGAGACGCCCGCCTGGGCAGCCACGGCGGTCACCGGGGCATTGCGATAGCCGCCGGCGGCCACCAGTTCGCGGGCCGCGACCAAGATGCGCTCGCGCGCCCCGGCCATCCGTTCTTCCATCAGCGGAGAGCGTTTGTAAGCCATGGGATGATTGTAGGTTCAATTTTTGAACTTGTGTTCACTTTTTATCCAAAGCCCGCTAGTCTGGAGCCATCGCCCGCGCGGACATCCTGTCCGCCCCCCCACCGGCGCCCCCATCTGCCGCATTACGTGGAGTCGCCCGCATGCACGTTCCTTCCCTCAACTTCGGCCTTGGCGAAGACATCGACATGCTGCGCGACAGCGTGGCCCAGTTCGCTGCCGCCGAGATCGCCCCGCTGGCCGCCCACGCCGACGAAACCAACCAGTTCCCGCTGGCCCTGTGGCGCAGGTTCGGCGAGCAGGGCCTGCTGGGCATGACCGTCGAAGAGGAATACGGCGGCACCGGCATGGGCTACCTGGCCCACGTGGTGGCGATGGAGGAAATCTCGCGCGCCTCCGGTGGCATCGGCCTGTCCTACGGCGCGCACTCCAACCTGTGCGTCAACCAGCTGCGCAAGAACGGCACCGAGGAACAGAAGCAGCGTTTCCTCCCTGGCCTGTGCAGCGGCGAGCTGGTCGGCGCATTGGCCATGAGCGAGCCCGGCGCCGGTTCGGACGTGGTGTCGATGAAGCTGCGCGCGGACAAGCGCGGCGACCACTACGTGCTCAACGGCAACAAGATGTGGATCACCAACGGCCCCGATGCCGACGTGCTGGTGGTGTATGCCAAGACCAATCCGGAAGCGGGCGCCAAGGGCATCACCGCGTTCCTGGTGGAGAAGGGCATGAAAGGTTTCTCCACCGCACAGAAACTGGACAAGCTGGGCATGCGCTCTTCGCCGACCAGTGAACTGGTGTTCCAGGACTGCGAAGTGCCAGTGGAAAACGTGCTGGGTGCGGAAGGCAGCGGCGTGCGCGTGCTGATGTCCGGGCTGGATTACGAACGCGTGGTGCTGTCCGGCGGTCCGCTGGGCCTGATGGCCGCAGCCATGGACGTGGTGATGCCCTACGTACACCAGCGCCACCAGTTCGGTGAGCCGATCGGCAGCTTCCAGCTGATCCAGGCCAAGATCGCCGACATGTACGTCGGCCTCGGTGCCTGCCGTGCCTACGTCTATGCGGTAGCGCGTGCCTGCGACCAGGGTGGCACCACCCGCCAGGATGCAGCCGGCGCGATCCTGTACGCCGCCGAGAAAGCCACCTGGCTGACCGGCCAGGCGATCCAGATCCTGGGCGGCAACGGCTACATCAACGAGTATCCCACCGGCCGCCTGTGGCGCGATGCCAAGCTGTACGAGATCGGTGCCGGCACATCGGAAATCCGTCGCATGCTGATCGGTCGCGAACTGTTCCAGCGCACGCTGTAAGGGCCTTCCATGAGTACTTTGAGCACCCAGCTGCAGGCTGGCAGCGACACCTTCGAGACCAACCGCACGGCGATGCAGGCGGTGGTCGACGACCTGCACGCCACGCTGGCGCGCACCGCGCTGGGTGGCAGTGAAGCGGCGCGGGCGAAACACACCGCACGCGGCAAGCTGCTGGTACGCGACCGCATCGATGCCTTGCTGGACCCGGGCAGTGCGTTCCTGGAGATCGCACCGCTGGCCGCACATGGCATGTATGACGACGCCGTACCCTGCGCGGGCGTCGTGGCCGGCATCGGCCGGGTCAGCGGCGTGGAATGCGTGATCGTGGCCAACGATGCCACCGTCAAGGGCGGCACCTATTATCCGGTCACGGTGAAGAAGCACCTGCGCGCGCAGGAAGTGGCCGAACAGAACCGACTGCCGTGCATCTACCTGGTGGATTCCGGCGGCGCGTTCCTGCCACTGCAGGACGAAGTCTTCCCGGACCGCGACCACTTCGGCCGCATCTTCTACAACCAGGCCAACCTGTCCGCGCAGGGCATTCCGCAGATCGCCTGCGTGATGGGCAGCTGCACCGCCGGCGGCGCCTACGTGCCGGCGATGAGCGATGAAACGGTGATCGTGCGCGAACAGGGCACCATTTTCCTGGGCGGCCCGCCGCTGGTGAAAGCGGCCACCGGCGAAGTGGTCAGCGCGGAAGACCTGGGCGGCGCCGACGTGCACACGCGCCTGTCCGGCGTGGCCGACCACATGGCCGACAACGACCTGCAGGCGCTGGCCCGCGTGCGCGCGATCATCGCCCAGCTCAACTGGCGCAAGCCGGAACCGGCGATGGCCTTGCAGGCCCCGCAGGAACCGCTGTTCCCGGCGCACGAACTGTATGGCGTGATTCCATCCGACACGCGCAAGCCCTTCGACGTACGCGAAGTGATCGCACGGCTGGTGGACGGATCCCGCTTCGACGAGTTCAAGCCGCGCTATGGCAGCACCCTGGTCACCGGCTTCGCGCACCTGCATGGCTACCCGGTCGGCATCATCGCCAACAACGGCATCCTGTTTTCCGAGTCCGCACTGAAGGGGGCGCACTTCATCGAACTGTGCACCCAACGCAACATCCCGCTGGTGTTCCTGCAGAACATCACCGGCTTCATGGTCGGCCGCAAGTACGAACAGGGCGGCATCGCCAAGGACGGCGCCAAACTGGTGATGGCGGTGGCCTGCGCGAAAGTGCCGAAGTTCACCGTGGTCATCGGCGGTTCGTTCGGTGCCGGCAACTACGGCATGTGCGGTCGCGCCTACTCGCCCAACTTCCTGTGGATGTGGCCGAACGCCCGCATCGGCGTGATGGGCGGCGAGCAGGCCGCCAGCGTGCTGGCCACGGTCAAGCGCGATGGCATCGAAGCCAAGGGCGGCGCGTGGCCAGCCGGGGAAGAAGATGCCTTCAAGGCGCCCATCCGCGACCAGTTCGAACGCCAGGGCCACCCCTATTACGCCAGCGCGCGGCTGTGGGACGACGGCATCATCGATCCAGCCGACACCCGCCGCGTGCTTGCCCTGGCCCTGTCGGCCAGCCTCAATGCCCCGGCCCGCGAGACACGCTTCGGCGTGTTCCGCATGTGACCTGCGCCATGACCGAGCACTCCGGAATGTTCAACAAGATCCTGATCGCCAACCGCGGCGAGATCGCCTGCCGCGTCATCGCCACCTGCCGCCGGCTGGGCATCGCCACCGTGGCGGTGTATTCGGATGCAGACCGCAACGCGCGCCATGTGCGGCTGGCCGACGAGGCCATCGCGATCGGCCCGGCACCGGCGGCGGAAAGCTACCTGCGCGCCGACGTGATCCTGGAGGCGGCGCGGAGCAGCGGTGCCCAGGCCATCCATCCCGGTTACGGCTTCCTGTCCGAGAACGCCGGTTTCGCCGAAGCCTGCGCCACCGCCGGCATCGTCTTCATCGGCCCACCGGCCAGTGCCATCCGTGCGATGGGTGACAAGAGCGCGGCCAAGGCGCTGATGCAGCAGGCCGGCGTACCGCTGACCCCCGGCTACCATGGCGACAACCAGGACCCGCAGTTCCTGCGCGGGCAGGCCGATGCCATCGGCTACCCGGTGCTGATCAAGGCCAGCGCCGGCGGTGGCGGCAAGGGCATGCGCCGCGTGGACGACAGCGCGGCCTTCATCGAGGCGCTGGCCAGCTGCCAGCGCGAAGCACGCTCGGCCTTCGGCAACGACCACGTGCTGGTGGAAAAATACGTGCTGCGCCCGCGCCATATCGAGATCCAGGTATTCGGTGACAGCCACGGCAACGTGGTGCATCTGTTCGAGCGCGATTGCTCGGTGCAGCGTCGCCACCAGAAGGTGCTGGAAGAAGCGCCCGCCCCCGGCATGACCGCCGAGCGCCGCGCCGCGATGGGCAAGGCCGCCGTGGACGCCGCGCGCGCGGTCGGCTACGTGGGTGCGGGCACGGTGGAGTTCATTGCCTCGCCCGACGGCGATTTCTATTTCATGGAAATGAACACCCGCCTGCAGGTGGAGCATCCGGTGACCGAGTTCATCACCGGCACCGACCTGGTGGCGTGGCAGCTGCGCGTAGCCGCCGGCCAGCTGCTGCCGAAGCGCCAGGAGGAGCTGGCCATCCACGGCCATGCGCTGGAAGCGCGGCTGTATGCCGAAGACGCGGACAAGGGATTCCTGCCGTCCATCGGCACCCTGCGCCACCTGCGGCTGCCGGTTGAAAGCGCCCATGTACGTGTGGATACCGGCGTAGAGCAGGGCGACACCATCACCCCGTTCTACGACCCCATGATCGCCAAGCTGATCGTATGGGACGTGGATCGTGCCGCTGCCTTGCGCCGCATGCAGCAGGCGCTGGCCGACTGCCAGGTGGTGGGCGTGACCACCAATGCCGGCTTCCTGCGGCGCCTGGTGGGCACCGGATCGTTCTCGCAGGCGAAGCTGGATACCGCACTGATCGAGCGCGAGCAGGAAGCGCTGGCGGCACCGCTGGCAGGCGAGGAATCGTTGTGGGCGTTGGCCGCCATTGCCGCCGTGGTGACCACGCCGGAATCGGCGTCCGATTCGCGGGACACGCAGTCACCGTGGCGGGCGCAGGATGGCTGGCGCATCGGCACCGCAGCGGCGCGCGTGCTGCCGTTGCAACAGGGCGAACGGCAGCACACGCTGCGCGTGGTGGCGCAGGCCGGCGGCTGGCAGGTGCAGCGCGATGATGAGCTGGCGTTGCAGGTAACGGGTCGGTTCGCCAACGGGCAACTGGATGTGCAGTTGGATGGCCGCCGCATGCGTGCAACCGCGCAACGCGACGACGCCCAGGTCTATCTGTTCACCACGCACGGCCAGCATCGCTTCACCGTGCATGACCCGGTGGGCGAGTCCGAACAGGCCAGTGCCGATGCCGGCAGCCTGCTGGCACCGATGCCCGGCAAGATCGTGGCCACGCTGGTGGAGCCGGGCAGCAAGGTCAGCCGCGGCACGCCACTGGTGGTGCTGGAGGCAATGAAGATGGAGCACACCCTGGCCGCGCCGGCGGATGGGACGGTGCATGGATTCCGCGCCAAGGCGGGGGAGCAGGTGGGCGATGGGGCGGTGCTGGTGGATTTCGAGGCGGGTGGCGCCTGAAGTCACGTGCCCGCATGCTCGCCTGCTCCACCCACCGCAGTTTGAACATCGCGTGTCTCAGGTCTGGCCCCAGTGCGTCCAGACCTGTCCCGCCGGATCGAACTCTGCAGTGGCCATGGCGTCCGCCCGCCAGCCGAATCCACATACAGCCAAGGCGCCATCCACCATCGGATCGAACCCCAGCAGCGATTCGATCTCGGACTCATTGATGGCAGCCGTGACAAAGGCTCCAAGGCCTTTGGCTGTGGCGGCCGTGTACAAAGCCTGCGAGACATGGCCGACATCCAGGCTTACCGCCCGGTATGCCTTGGCATGATTGCGATACTTCCAGAAGTTTCGGCCAAAGCGGCAGACCAGGACCACCATCGCATGCGCTGAGGCGAACCAATGCTGCCCCGACAGCAAACGCAGACAGAATCCGTCCATATCTTCGGGTTGCGTGGCCTCCCGTCCAAGCTCATGGGCAACGGCGTGATAGTGATAGATGCCCGTCGATAGCCCTTCGACATTCCGCGCGACGACGAATGCCTCAAGCGGGTGCAGGCTGCCTGCCGAGGGCACGTTCTTCTTCAAGAAGCGCACACCGGGCTCCGTCTCCACTTGTGCCTGTGCCATCAACACGTGCTGCAGCATGCCGGCCAGCACATCCAGTGGCAGTGGCCTGTCGGGATCAAAATTACGACAGGTGGTGCGTCCCGCGAGCAGTTCCGCGACCGCGTCAGGCATCGCCCGCGGTAGCGCGATAGCGCCCGCCTGGCGGTCGGGCGCTTCGGCTGGGGGCTTGCCGAGTTGTTGAACCAGATCCTGCGCGGTAACCAGATGGTTCTTCACCATGTCACTGGCGCTGTCCACGCCTGCCCAACGCGAGTGCCTGTGGTGAATGGCCGACAGCGCCCACCAGTGGCCGTCACGCACCCGCTGGTCGGATTGTCTAGGCTGCGCGGGCTCCCCCTCTTCCACGATCAGCAGGCCCACGGCGAGCAGATCCTGGACCAGCCCCCGGGCCCGGGTATCCTCGGGCAACAACCGCCACTGCTCAGCGCTGGTCTCCAGCAGTAGCGCGCAGGCCTCAGGCGTCAATACCACCGGTAAATCCAGATGTGCCGCCCGCACCTGCAACTGCTGTTCAAACTCGACCCCTGTTCCACCTGCCAGCAAATTTTCCAATGAAAAAAGTGGCTGCTCATTCGGGATGACAGCCACGGCGTGGCATCGACGGTACCTCGAGGCGTTCATGTATTTCCTGCGTGGATTAGAGTTTTCGAGCCTTCCGAGCGCGTCTGGCCAGATAAAGCAGTACGCAAGCCCCCAGATGGTGACCAACAACGGCCGGATATCAGGCGTCTGGCCGCAAGCTTAAAGTTTCCGTCTCACCAGTCGCTAGTGCTAGATGGGCGAGGGGCGTTGCATCCGTTACACCCGTGGACGCCCGGTCACTCACGCAGCCAATTATCATGACATCCGAAAAGAAGCCACTCAGCAGCGAAGATGCATCCAGACTACTGGACCTGCTGAGCACCGATGATGGGTTTCGCGTTCGTTTTGAACGTAACCCATCCAGCGCCTTGGCAGAGATCAGCACCGAAGCTGGCCTTTCCAGCCTCTGTTGTGAATCAGCCGGACCACTGGCGAGCAAGGAAGAGTTCCAGCTGTCACGCAACCGTCTACTTGACTTCCTCGCTTCTCACGCCTCGTTCTACGTTCCGCACTGTTTCGTAGCAGGCCAAGTAGATGTGACGATGAATCGCGACCCACAGGCCTGATACGAACGCGTCATTGCCGAAGGCGATGCACGTCGCCCAGGTTCAGCGCCATCAATGCATATGTACCCGGGTTCTCCACGTAGGCGAGCCCGGTGTGCTCTGCCACCCAGTGTCGCTGGCCTTCGGCCAGCTCAGGTTGGCCACTGTCCAGGTACATGTCGTGCAAGGATACGTGTGCCTGGAATAGTTCGCGGCCATCCATTCCAGCACGCAATCGCTCAATGGCTTCGTGCTGGTGTCCGTCGCGGAACAGGCTCACCGCGCGGACCAGCTCCACCATCTGAAGTGCACGAGGATCGGCCAGTGCCTGGCCTAGCTCGGCATAGCGATCAATCCATTCTTCAGCGACGTGGTCATACCCTGCGCGTTGAGCCAGATAAAGTCCGGCCGTCCCCATGAATGCCCACTCGGCACGGTCTGCCCCATCAGCCTGCTGGGCATCGCTGTACATCGACTGCAGTGCTTGCCGGAAGACCACAACGGATGGGGGATCGGAAGAGAGAACATCCAGTGTCAACCCTTGGACACGGAAAACGTTGCATACATGGCCTTTCATCCGGCAACGTCGGGTTGCCTCTACCAAGGCAATGCGTGCCTGCCCTGGCGAGCCTTCGTCCAATGCCACCGCTATGCGCTGTATCCAGGCAGGCAGGCTATCTGCCGGAATCGAATCCAGCATCCTGTTGGCTGCCCCATAGTCACCCGTGGTTGCGAGAGCGGAAGCCAGTTCGCGATTGGGTGGTGCCTTCCCTGCATTCAGGACCGTGCGGTAATCGATGATTGCAGCCTCAACTTTCTGCTGTGCGAATCTAGCTCTCGCCCGCATTTGCAGCGCGAGTGAACGCAGGGGATTCTGCGGCACCACCGCACGGCCTGCTTCCTGCTCCGACGCCGCGTACTCGCCCAGACTGAAAAGCGCATTCGCCCGGTTCGCGTGCGCCGCATGATAGTCGGGATAGAGATCGCCCAGCAGCTTCCACTTGATGGCGCTCTCGGCAACACCTTTTCCCTGCAGTTCGGCAGACCAGGCGTCCAGATACAAGCGATCACGCGGAGGAAGCCGGTTGCTCAGCCCTTCGGCGCGCGCAAGTAGTTCGCGCGCCCGGAGATTATCGCCGGAGGCGAAAAGAACGCGCATCTGGGCCAGATATGCGGACGCGAAGCCTGGATCGAATCGCGCCGCCTGTTCAAAAAATCCAAGTGCGTCCGCGTAGTGGAGTTCGCCGTAGGCCTTCATGCCCGTCGCGTACGCATGTAGCGCGTCCAGGCTGCCAGTAGCCACCTGCGGTAACGGGGATGACGCGCGGCCAATGCTCTGGACAGTCTCACCCAAGCGCGTTCGCATGGATGCCACGACGCGATCAGTTGAAGCAAGCGCCGATTCGAGCCCCAGCCCATCGGCATGTTCGGCGTAGACCGTTCGCCCACTTACCGGGTCCAGGACCTCGACCGAAATTCGGAGCTTCCCGTGAACCTCAACGGCTGAGGGCATGATGACGGCTTTTGCCCCGTCGCGGATCGCAACTTCATTAGCCGAAGCTCGATCCAGTAGTTCTCCTGGATCCCGCTGCATGTTGCGCAGGGTTTCCCTGATTTTCATTTCACTGAGCACATTTACGTACTGGGACTGCTCAAGACTGATTCGGAATGCCTGCTGCAACGCATCTCCTAGAAGTGGATCCCCGGTCTTGTTATGGAGCGAACCAAGTACTACCCAATCCCTTTCGACAAACGCGATCGCTGGCGCCGGCCGGGTCATGAGCCACACCCCCACCACCAGCGTCACCGCGAACGTCGCCTCCGCCACCATCGTCATCGGTCGCCGCCACGGCGGGATATCACGCATCGCCTTCGGCGTGGCACGCGGGCGACCGACTGGCGGCACCGTCGGCGACACCACCCCGAACACTTCCATCGGCTGCGCCACGCCCTTGAAACGCCAACGCCCGAACGATTTCCACTTCAGCCCGTTGCCAACCTCGCCCATGCCATCGGCGGCGCGCCGCACCATCGATTCGGCAGTGGCCGAGAGCAGGATCTGTCCCGGCCGCGCCAGCTGCATCAGGCGTGCGGCCATCGGCTTGGCCAGCCCTTCCACTTCCACTGCCTTGGATCCCAACGCGACGGCTTCAGCGCTGTTCTTCCACAGGATCACCTCGCCCACGTGCAGGCCGGCGCGGGCGAGCAGCGGCACGTTGTTGCCCTGGCCCAGCTGGCGCAGGCCCTGCTGGTAATCCAGTGCGAACCCCAGCGCATCGACCGGGCGTTCGAACAACAGGAACAGGCCATCGGAGCGGTCGATCTGCTGCCCACGCCAGCGCTGCTGCATGGCCAGCACCAGGCGGTCATGCTGCTGGAACAGTTCGGCGGCGGCGGCATCGCCGATACGCTCGACCAGCGTCGTCGAATCGCACAGGTCCGTGAACAGCAACGCCCGCATCTGCGGGACGTGGGGGGACGAATCCGTGTCACCGCGCATGCTCGCCTCCGCCTAGTGGATTTCGGTTACATCATGCGGCCAGCACAAGCGATCGCCGCCACCGCGCTTGGCCTGGTACAGCGCGCGGTCCGCATTGGCATACCACTCACTCCAGTCCGCGTCGGCCTGCAGCAGGCTGGCCCCGATGCTCAGGTGGCAGACCTGCGGCATGCCATGGCTGCGCTCGAGCAACCCGTGCACTGCGCTGAGCACGAACTCGGCGGCGTGCTGGACGATGGCTGCGTTGGCCCGGCGCAGCAACAGGCAGAACTCATCCCCCCCCAGGCGGCAGGCGAGGTCGTCAGCGCCCGCCATCGAACGCAGGATGTTGGCCACGCTCTGCAGCACGCGGTCGCCGGCCAGGTGGCCGAACTGGTCGTTGACCTGCTTGAAGCGGTCGCAGTCGATCAGCAGCAGCCCCTGCGCCGGACCATCCTCCTGCGCGCGGCATTCCTGCAGGTACAGCGCCAGGCCGCGACGGTTGTGCAGGCCGGTCAGTTCATCAGTGCGCACCAGTTCGCGTGTATGGCTGAGCTGGTGGGTAGTGACATACAGGTTGTCCAGCGCCGCTTCCAGGTCATGGTTGCGACGACGCAGCTGGCCGATCAGCATCTGCTCGTTGCTGACCACGCGCATGATGGAACGGCGCAGGAAGTACGCCACCAGTACGGGTTCGGCCTCTACCAGCCGGTGGAAGTCCGCGTGGCCCAGTTCCAGCACCTCGGTATCCTGGCCAGCGTGCGCGTCGGCACTGCGCAGGTGGTCGCCGATCAGCAACCCCAGCTCACCGAAGAATTCGTTTATGCCCAGCCGCTTGATGACCAGGTCTTCGCCGAAATCCAGCTCGACGTGGCCGCTGGTGATGACGAACATGCTGCTGCCACGGTCCCCGCGGCGAAACAGGCAATCGCCCTGCTGCAGGTTGCGCCGCTGGGCGAATCCGGAGAACAGTCCGATCTCATCGGGGCTCAACAGGGCATGCACGATCCCAGCCATCGCCGTAGTGGCGATGCCTGCCGGTTCGCACCCATCAGCGGCCGCGCCCCTGCCGATCATTCCCCTGCCCCGCTGACCAGATCATGCCTTCTCAGGGGCGGAGCATAGCACCGCCCTAAACTGTGCGTCGCGTCTCATTTTTTGTCGATCGAGGCGGCCGGGGCCAGATCCCTTTCCCGCCTGCAGAAGGGATCTGGCCCCTGTCCGGCTTCAGGCAGCGCGGCCGGCGCTGAACTGCTCCTCTTCGGTGGATCCGGTCAGCGCGGTGGTCGACGACTGGCCCTGCTGGATGGCCTGGGTCACCGCGTCGAAATACCCGGTGCCGACCTCGCGCTGGTGCTTGACCGCGGTGAACCCGCGGTCCGCAGCGGCGAACTCTGCCTCCTGCAGTTCCACGAAGGCGCTCATCTGGCGGCGCGCGTACCCGTGCGCCAGGTTGAACATCGAGTAGTTCAGGGCATGGAAACCGGCCAGGGTGATGAACTGGAACTTGTAGCCGTAGCGGGCGATCTCCTTCTGGAACCTGGCGATGGTGGCGTCGTCCAGGTTCTTCTTCCAGTTGAAGCTGGGCGAGCAGTTGTAGGCCAGCAGCTTGCCCGGGAACTTCGCGTGGATCGCCTCGGCGAATTTCCGGGCGAACTCCAGGTCCGGCTTGCCGGTTTCGCACCAGATCAGGTCGGCATAGGGCGCATAGGCCAGGCCGCGGCTGATCGCCTGGTCCAGGCCATTGCGGGTGCGATAGAAGCCTTCCGGGGTGCGCTCGCCCGTGGCGAACGACTGGTCGTTCGGGTCGATGTCGCTGGTCAGCAGGTCCGCCGCTTCGGCGTCGGTGCGCGCCACCAGCAGGGTCGGCACGCCCATCACGTCGGCGGCCAGCCGCGCAGCGTTCAGCTTCTCCACCGCCTCGCGGGTAGGCACCAGCACCTTGCCGCCCATGTGGCCACACTTCTTCACCGATGCCAGCTGGTCTTCGAAATGCACGCCGGCGGCACCGGCCTCGATCATCGCCTTCATCAGCTCGAAGGCGTTGAGTACGCCGCCGAAACCCGCCTCGGCGTCGGCCACGATGGGCTGCAGGAAGTCGATTTCATCCTTGCCTTCGGCATGGTGCAGCTGGTCGGCGCGCAGCAGGGTGTTGTTGATGCGCTTGACCACCGCCGGCACCGAATCGGCAGGGTACAGCGACTGGTCCGGGTACATCTGGCCGGCCAGGTTGGCGTCGGCGGCCACCTGCCAGCCCGACAGGTAGATCGCATTCAAGCCCGCCTTCACCTGCTGCATGGCCTGGTTGCCGGTCAGCGCCCCCAGCGCGTTGACGAACTCTTTTTCCCGCAGGTAGCCCCACAGCTTCTCCGCACCCAGCTTGGCCAGCGAATGCTCCACGTGCACGGTGCCGCGCAGGCGCACCACGTCGGCGGCGGTGTAATTGCGTTCGATACCCTGCCAGCGGGGGTTGGTGTCCCAGTCGTGCTGGATCTGTTCGGCAGTGGGCAGCTTGCTCATGTCTATCTCCAGTTCGTGGTGCTACAGCGGGAAAAGAAACGGTTCGGTGCAGGCGTCAGTCGATGCGTGCGTACGCCGGCAGGGTCAGGAAGTCATCCAGCTCATCGGCGCGGCTCAGTTCGGCCAGCAGCGCGATGGCTTCCTCCACGCGGCCACCGCCCGGCAACGCCGCGCGGTCGCCCAGGCGGGCCGGCAGCTGCGCCAGGGTGTGGTCCAGCAGCGCAGCGTCGATGGCGGTGCCGTCGTCCAGCTGCTGGCCCGGCGTATGCAGCCACTGCCACAGCTGGCTGCGGCTGATCTCGGCAGTAGCGGCGTCTTCCATCAGGTTGTGGATCGGCACGCAGCCATTGCCGTCCAGCCACGCCGCCAGGTAGCGCACGCACACTTCCACGTTGCCTTCGAAACCGCCGCGGGTGATCGAACCCGGCGGCCGCTCGATCAGCTGGTCGCGGTCCACGCGCACGTCCTGGCGCAGCACGTGCTGCTGGTTCGGGCCGGGCATGTGTTCGTCGAAGATCGCCATCGCCACCGGGATCAGCGCCGGGTGTGCGACCCAGGTGCCATCGTGGCCGGCGCTCACTTCGCGCAGCTTGTCCGCACGTACCCGCGCCATCGCCTGCTCGTTGGCAGCAGCATCGTGGCCGATCGGGATCTGCGCGGCCATGCCGCCCATCGCATGCGCACCACGGCGGTGGCAGGTCTGGATCAGCAGCTCCGAATAGGCCTTCAGGAACGGCTGGGTCATGGTCACCTGGCCGCGCTCGGGCAGCACCTTGTCCGCATGGCGGCGGAAGGTTTTCAGGTACGAGAAGATGTAATCCCAGCGCCCGCAGTTCAGGCCGACGATGCGGTCGCGCAGCGCATGCAGGATCTCGTCCATTTCGAACACGGCCGGCAGCGTTTCGATCAGCACGGTGACCTTGATCTGCCCGTGCGGCAGGCCGAGCATGCCCTCGATGTGCGACAGCGCGGTCTCCCACAGCGCAGCTTCTTCCATGCTCTGCAGCTTGGGCAGGTAGAAGTACGGGCCGCGGTCCCTGGCCTGCAGTGCGCGGGCATTGTGGAAAGCGAACACCGCCGCGTCGAACAGGCCGCCGGCCAGGCGCTGGCCATCCACCAGCACGTGCTTCTCGTCCAGGTGCCAACCGCGCGGACGCACGATCAGTACCGCCTGCTCCTCGAACGGGCGCAGCGCATAGTGCTTGCCCGGCTTGCCGTTGCTGGCCGGTGCGGTGAACTGCAGGTCACCGCGCACCGCCGCCCGCAGCGCCTGCTGGCCGGCCAACAAATTGCGCCAGGTGGGTGCGGTGGCATCCTCGAAGTCAGCCATGAACACCTTGGCACCCGAGTTCAGCGCATTGATGACCATCTTCGGGTCGGTCGGCCCGGTGATCTCCACCCGGCGGTCCTGCAGCGCGGCCGGCACCGGGGCCACCTTCCAGTCATCGGCGCGGATCGGCGCGGTGTCGGTGCGGAAGTCCGGCAGGCCGCCCTGGTCGAAGAAAGCCTGGCGCTGCACGCGCGCCTTCAGCCGGGCCTGGCGACCGGGTTCCACCGCCCGGTGCAGCGACACCAGCAGGGCCAGCAGCGGTGCCGGCAACAGCGTGGATTGGCCGGCCAACTGGGTGGTCAGGGAAATTCCAGGGGTGGGCTTGGCGGACGGCGACGGAATGGCAGAAGCAACGGCGGACATCGGGGACACTCCAGCATCGAGGGACGCCCCTACCGTGCTTCTCCAGCCATGTATTTGACAAAGCAGTTATTGCAATGCGTTGAATAAGATGTGCTTATACTCGTTACATCATGCCCACACGCCCAACGCCAAGTCCCCGTTTTTCCTACAAATCCGACCGGCTGAAGCCGCTGCGCGCATTCTGCCAGACGGTCCGGCTGGGCTCTGTCTCACGGGCCGCTGAGGCACTTTTCGTCAGCCAACCGGCCATCAGCCAGCAATTGCAGGCGCTGGAACGGGAGCTGGGCGTGGTGTTGTTCGAGCGCAGCGGGCGCCGCCTGGTGCCCAGCCGCGAGGGCCAGCTGCTGTTCGAAATGGCCCAGTCGCTGGTGGAAGACCTGGACGGGCTGGAGGCGCGCTTCCGCGACAAGGTGCGGGGACTGGACGCGGGCGAACTGAACATCGCCGCCAACAGTTCCACCATCCTGTACCTGCTGCCGCGCATCGTGGAGCGCTTCCGACAGGTCCATCCGGACGTGCGCCTGACCCTGCACAACGCCATCAGCGCCGACGGCACCGACCTGCTGCGCGAGGACGCCGCCGACCTGGCGGTGGGATCGATGACCGACGTGCCGGCCGACCTGACCTATGCGCCGGCCTACCGCTTCGAGCAGATGCTGATCACCCCGCACGACCACCCGTTGGCGCATGGCCCGCTTGGCCTGGAAGCGATCTCGCAGCACCCGTTGGTGTTGCCGCCGAAACGGCAGATCACCTACCGGCTGGTGGACCAGGTATTCCAGCGCCACCGGCTGCCGTACACCGTCGCGCTGGAAGTGGGCGGCTGGGAAGTGATCAAACAGTACGTGGCGATGGGCATGGGCATTTCCATCGTGCCGGCGCTGTGCCTGAACGACGCCGACCCGGGCAAGCTGGTGGCCCGTTCGATGCGCGAATGGTTCCCGGAGCGCAGCTACGGCGTGATCGTGCGGCGTGGCAAGGTGCTGTCGGCGCAGGCGCGGGCCTTCGTGGAAATGATCCAGCCAGAACTGTTCTCACCGCGCGAGTACGACCAGAGCGGGCACTCGGAACGCTGACGCGCCACCGCACCTGGTGGATGACGAGCGTTGCTCATCACGCGCTTCACGCCGTCTGCCGTATCCCACCCACGTCCGAACAAAACACAGATTTCCTCATGGACCACCGGCGTGCAGCCTGCGCACGATGATGTCGCTGGCACACACATGCGTCAGCCGGGATTGGCATCCTGATTGCTTACAGTGGGATAGCTCTGTTGTCGCCCCTTGGGCACGGCGGAGAATGCATTGCCTTGCCGGTCATACGGCGGGCGATGCGTGGGGATTCCCAATCCGCCGGTTTTTCCGCTGTAAGCACCGGTATGCCAACCCGCATCGTCCGCCACCCTGTGCCCGGCACGGGTGGCTCACCCTGCCACGAGGTTGAGCCATGTCCCACTATTCCATGAGCAGGCCACGCCTGCACTCGCTGATCGGCGATGCGATGTACGACCTTCCCCGCGATTTCGCCATGAAGCTTGAGCGGATGCTGGAAATTTACGGAATGCCCCTGCCCTCGGCAGAGGACACGGTGCATCTGGCACTGGAACGGATGAAGCTGGAACAGGCGACCCTGCCTTCCATCCACCGCGATGCCGTAACGTCTGCGTTGCGCATGCTGGTGGGCCTGGGCGCAACGCTGGAAATCCTGCAGCGCGCGCAGAAGAACCTCATCGAAGGCGCTGATACATGGCTGGGAAGCCCGCATCTGGCCGACGGGCTGCTGCTGGCCAGCCAGGGGCTGGCGCTGTCGGCCGAGCGTGTGCTGCGAGGTGGGTGAGCGAGCTGCAGGTGGACCCGCATATGCCGGGGCAAATCGGTATCACATCTCATTTCGCGGCATAGCCACGACACTCTTCCTTATACGGTTCCCCCGTCGCCTCTTCGTCGGATGGATGCGGCCATACGTCGAAAGGATTCGCTCTCGCTCTGATCTGGCCCATGGTTACGGCACCTTCAATCCATGAACCAGAGGCTGAAAATTAGTCTTCCAGACATCAAGCTCAAATGGAAAGTCATCCTCATCCAGATTCAATGTCACGATCACGCCCACCCCGTCGTCATCAACAAAACAGACTTCCGCTGCTTGCCTCCCCATTCGCCTTTCCCTCTTCATCAAAGGCAGGAAGCGCAAGCTTCCCATTCCACCATCGTCGAGCGGAATTACCTGCACTCGATCCAACCAGCCAGTCGGCAAATTCAACTGCCCCGCCTTATCAATCAACACAGTTACAAGCCCTTTTTCTTCAGGATCAAGAAAGCGTCTACATTCATGATCATGGAGTCGTGATTCGTCCGACATTGACAGTCCCGTCCTGAAGCCTATATGCGGTGCAGGTTACATCTCTTCCACTCACCGTAATAGTCTGATTCAACGGACTTCCGTCCTGAAGTTTTGATGCAGTTGATCGGAGATCCGATATAACCGGTTTTTGCACTGCTTCACGATTGAAGTCAGCTGCTTCGACATGCCTGAACGCATCCGATAGCTGGTTATCATTCCTACCAAACCCTACCTCTACCCCATCATTCCTGGCCGACGCGCAGGACGCCGGCGGCGCGTGGCTACGACAACACGGCGGCGACAGCCTCGATGCGTTCACCGCTCGCGCCATGCAGGCCTCGCGGCGCATGGCATGAGATCACGATTACCACCATCGCATGAGCCAACGCGGGTTCTGAGCGAACGCCACACCTTGTGCGTCATGGGCGGTCAGTAAGTCAACCTGACAACGCCGCTACGCTGGTACTACGACGCATCAAACGATGATGTCCATGCTTTTCGAGGTCAGCCTGTAGGACTCGTACTGACCTACATCGCCTCTCAAATGAAGTGATGCCCCCCTGTTGAAGCAAATAACCATATTGCCACTCACCCGCTTAAATTCGGCTGATTCCACCTCATCACCAATAACACTCATAAGCGAAGAAGCCGCGACGGGAAAAGAACTGACACTCTCAATAAACCCATCCGAGCCGTGCAATTCATATCCACTCTCTATCTGAAGAGTCAGCTCGCCAGAGAAATACAGGCTCACTTGATATTCGGCGTAGCAAATACTCTCGATGGTTCTGCCCACGAGAATGGAGGAATCAAAATCTTTAGGTAATGGATGCATATATCAAGTCTCTGGCGGCTTAGGAGGCAACAGGACATGGGTCTCATGCTGCGGGCCAGGCTTCATCGTTGAGGGGTTAATTCCTTGATGTCCACCTTGTGGCATCGGCTTTTCCAGCCTCCAATACCCATTAGGGTACTGCTGAGTCGGGGGCATAACGCGAACCCTCATTCCCTCTGGAACATTTTGAGGGGGATTCAACTTCACCGGCAAGGCGTTGGTGCCGGGAATGTCGATGTCGATCTGTTCGAAGGCAACGCTCTGGTCGAATATATTGACCGCATCGCCAAACAGGTCCGACGTCAGCGCGCCCACCTGTTCGGCCGTGCGCAGGCGCTTGTCATATTCCTGATAAGGCTGCATCGCTTGGCCGCTGGCCACCCCGATGCCGCTGCCAGCCAGCACGTGACCAATGCCACGCGCCCAAATCCCCTGGCCGCGACATGGCGGCCCGACATCCTGTCCAGCATCCTTGCTATCCCCTGTTGATGGCTGGCCGAACATTCACCATATGTCCATCCCAGTCAAGTGGACTGCGGGACTAGATCCTTCCTTATGCACCGTCCTTCCCTACAATCCATCCATGTCCGTCGAGCTCCGCCATCTCCGTTACTTCCTCGCCGTAGCTGACACGCTGCACTTCGGCCAGGCCGCCGAGCGGCTGGGCATGTCGCAACCGCCGCTCAGCCAGCAGATCCGCCAGCTCGAATACCTGATTGGCGCGCAGTTGTTCGTGCGCAGCCACCGTCGCGTGCAGCTCACCGAGGCCGGCGCGCTGCTGCAGCAGAAGGCGCGCGCGATCCTGCAACAGGTGGATGTGACGGTGGACGAAGTGCAGCGCGTACAGCGCGGGGAAATTGGCGAGCTGCACATCGGGCTGACCCGCGCCACGCCGCTGGTGCCGCAGATTCCACGGGCGATTTTCGGTTACCGCGAACGCTTCCCGCAGGTACGGCTGCAGCTGCGCGAGATGAATACCCTGCAGCAGATCGATGCGTTGCTGGAGAACGCGCTGGACGTGGGCATCATCCGCAAGCGCGTGCTGCCGCCAGAGCTGGTGGCGCATAGCCTGTTCACCGATCCGCTTGCACTGGTGCTGCATCGCGATCACCCCGCGCTGCGCGGACGCGATCCTGCGACTACCGTGCTGGCGCTGAAACAGTTCGCGCATGGGCCCTTCGTGGGGTTCCACCGCAGCGTCGGTGCAGGCATCCACGACCAGATGATTGCGTTGTGTGCAGCGGCGGGGTTTACCCCGCGCATCGTGCAGGAAGCCGGCGAGGCGTCGACCCTGATCAGCCTGGCAGCGGCCGGGCTGGGCGCGGCCATCCTGCCCTCGTCGTGTAGCCACATACAGATCGAGGGCGCATGCTTCGTCGCGCTGGCTGACCGTGGCGCGCATTCCGAAGTGCAACTGGCATGGCGACGGGAAGGCGTGACGCCGTTGATCCGGAACTTCACTGCGTTGCTGCAGGCGGAATTTGCTCGGCCTTGAACATCGATGGCGGCCGCTGGCGCGAGCATTTGTAGCGCCGGGCCATGCCCGGCGGATGTACCGGTGCCGCTGCGCTCGCCGAGCATGGCTCGGCGCTACTGAGATTCCCAGCATGGCTCGGCGCCGCTGATGATGGCAGCCGCCGGCGCGAGCACTGGTAGCGCCGGGCCATGCCCGGCGGATGTACCGGTGCCGCTGCGCTCGCCGAGCATGGCTCGGCGCTACTGAGATTCCCAGCATGGCTCGGCGCCGCTGATGATGGCAGCCGCCGGCGCGAGCACTGGTAGCGCCGGGCCATGCCCGGCGGATGTGCCGGTGCCGCTGCGCTCGCCGAGCATGGCTCGGCGCTACTGAGATTCCGGGCGTGGCTCGGCGCTACGCCACAGGCTCCAGGCGATGCCGGCGCCGACCAGCGTCAACATGCCGGTGAAAAGGCATACGCCCAGCCAGTCCCATGCGGTGTAGGCAAGGCCACCGATGGCACCCAGCACGCTGGAGCCCAGGTAGTACGCGAACAGATAGAGCGCGGAGGCTTCGGCGCGAATCGATCCGGCACGGCTGCCGACCCAACTGCTGGCCACCGAATGCCCACCGAAGAAGCCGAACGTCACCAGCGCGATGCCGATCGCCATCGTCCACAGCCACGGCATCGCCAACAACACGATGCCTGCCACGATCAGCGCGTAACAGATCGACAGCACGCGACCACGGCCATGGCGGATCGCCTGCTGGCCCATCCATGCGGAGCTGAAGGTGCCCACCAGATACACGCTGAAGATCAGCCCGACCACGGTCTGGCTGAGCCGGTACGGGGGTGCCAGCAGGTGGTAGCCGAGATAGTTGTAAAGGGTGACGAACACGCCCATCAGCAGGAAGGCGGTGGCGAACAGCCACGGCAGGCCAGGATCTGCGAACAACTGGCGCCAGCGCGAAGGCAGTTGGCGCAGGCCGCCGCGACGGCTCTGGAAATGACGCGACGGTGGCAGCTGTATCCATAGCAGCAGGGTGCTAGCGACGGCGATGATCGATACCACACCGATGCCCCAGCGCCACCCCCAATGGTCGGCGACGATGCCGGCGATCAACCGCCCGCTCATGCCACCCACTGCGTTGCCGCCGATGTACAGGCCCATCGCCAGGCCCATCGCGCGGCTGTCCATTTCCTCTACCAGATAGGTCATGGCCACCGCAGGCACACCGCTCAAGGCAATGCCCAGCAGCGCGCGCAGCACCAACAGGGTGGTCCAGTCGCTGACCAGCGCACTGGCGGCTGACAGCACGGTGGATGCCAGCAGCGCGGTAATCATCACGTTGCGGCGACCGACGCGGTCGGAGACCAATCCGGCCAGCAGCATCATCACCGCCAGCAGGCCGGTGCTGAGCGACAGCGCCAACGCGCTGTTGGCGGCGGACACGCCGAAGTGGCGGCTGAATTCCGGCAGCAGCGGCTGCACCGTATACAGCAGCCCGAAGGTGGAGAAACCGGCCAGGAACAAGGCCACGGCGGTGCGTCGGAATGCCGGGGTGCCCTGTTCGATATGGGTTGCTGGTGCTGCGGCTGGCGCTGCCTGGCCGGAGGGAATGCGGCGCTCGATGGCGGCCGCGGTATCGCCGTTCATGGGATCGTTGCGGCCGTGGGGGTGGCCGGGGGTGTGGGGACGGGGCTAGGTTAGACCCGGTTATCAAGTCGATCCATAACCTGTTGGCTACGGATTGATATGTTCTGCGACCTGGTTGAAATGGGTCTGTGACGGGCATGGCCCGTCACTACCGGATATGGCCCGCCATACCGGGCATCGCCGGGGTTACAGGCGCAACCACTCGAAGCCGGCGCCGCGGCGGTAGTAGATGGCGACGGCCCTGCCGTACACCTTGTCGGCATCGACGAAGCCGAAGAAGCGGCCGTCGAAGCTGTTGCCGCGGTGGTCACCCATCACCAGCAGCTTGCCGGCCGGGACGACCACGCCGTCCACGTCCGGGCCGCCGCCCATGTCCAGGTCCAGCCGGGCGGTGCGGGTACCGAACTGCTCGGCGGCGGCGGCGTCATCGAGCTGCAGCGGTTGGCCATTGATGCTCAGGTGGCCCGCATGCACGTCCACGCGGTCACCGGCCACGGCCACCACGCGCTTGATCAGGCGGGTGCCGTCGGCGGGGGAATCGAACACCGCCACTTCGCCACGCTGTGGTGCACCGACATCCAGCAGCGCGTGCTGGGTGAACGGCAGGCGCAGGCCATAGGCGCGCATGTCCACCACCACCCGGTCACCTGGCTCCAGCGTCGGCTGCATGGAGCCGCTGGGCACCACGTAGTGGTTGGCCAGGGTGTCACGGGCGGCAGCGAGCAGGCCAAGCATCACCAGCAACGGCAGCGCTTCCTTCTTCAGCCAATGCAGGGCACGTTGGGATAAAGGCGGGCGGGCGGTGGCTTCCATGGCGATGCTCGGGGACAGGATTGGACTGCTTGGACAAGTGGGGTAGCCCGACAGTTCCGTGGCCGGACGGCCATGTTGGGGTTACGCCATGGGCCACCGGTGTGCCGCGGCGCTTGGCGAATGCCGCTGCGCTCGCCGAGCATGGCTCGGCGCTACAGGCGTTACGGGCATACAGGCGATACGGGCGCTGCGGCTCGGCGATGCCGGAAAGCAGAACGGCGGGGTTTCCCCCGCCGTCCGGTTACATCACTTCAGGCCGCGGAACTCCAGCAGCGGTTCCACCGACGGGTCCTTGCCGCGGAAATCGCGGTAGAGCTGGCTCAGCTCCACGCTGTTGCCGCGCGACAGCACCTTGTCGCGGAACTCCTGGCCGTTGGCAGCGGTCAGGCCGCCATGTTCGGTGAACCACGCGAACGCATCATGGTCCAGCACCTCGGCCCAGAAGTAGGCGTAATAACCGGCCGAATAGCCACCGCCCCAGATGTGGTCGAAGTAGCTGCTGCGGTAACGCGGCGGCACCTGCGCCAGGTCGACGTTGAACTTCTTCAGCGCGGCGGCTTCGAAGGTATCCACGTCCTGCAGCGGCGCATCAGCCTTCTGCGTGTGCCAGGCCAGGTCGAGCAGTGCGGCCGACAGGTACTCGGTGGTCGCATAGCCCTGGTTGAAGCTGCGTGCCTTCAGGATCTTGTCGACCAGCGCCTGCGGCATCGGCTCGCCGGTCTTGTAGTTCTTCGCGTAGTTGGCGAACACCTTCGGGTCCAGCGCCCAGTGTTCGTTGAACTGCGAGGGGAACTCGACGAAATCACGCGAGGTGGAGGTACCGGCGATCGACGGGTACTTCACGTTGGAGAACATGCCGTGCAGCGCATGGCCGAACTCATGGAACATGGTGGTGACGTCGTCGAAGCTCAGCAGCGCGGGCTGGCCGGCCGCCGGCTTGGTGAAGTTGGCGACGTTGTAGACCACCGGCTTGGCACCGGTCAGCCCGTCCTGTTCGACGAACACGTCCATCCACGCGCCACCGGACTTGCTGTCACGCTTGAAGTAGTCGGTGTAGAACAGGGCCAGCGAGGTGCCATCCTTGTCGAACACTTCGTACACCTTCATGTCCGGGTTGTAGGTCGGAATGTCGGTGCGCGGCTTGAAGGTGATGCCATACAGCTGCGTGGCCGCGTAGAAGACGCCGTTCTGCAGCACGTTGTCCATTTCGAAGTACGGCTTGATCTGCGATTCGTCCAGGTCGTACTTCGCCTTGCGCACCTGTTCGGCGTAGAAATCCCAATCCGATGCGGCCAGCTTGAAGCCGCCCTTCTGTGCATCGATGACCTTCTGGATCTCGCCTGCCTCGGCGCGCGCCTTGGCAGTGGCAGCCGGCACCGTGTCGGTCAGCAGCTTCAGCGCAGCAGCCGGGGTCTTGGCCATCTGGTCGCCGAGGTTGTAGTCGGCATAGGTAGCAAAGCCGAGCAGCTTGGCCTTCTGCGCACGCAGCTGGGCCAGGCGCTGGATGGTCTGCCGGGTGTCGTTGGCATCGCCGCGCTGGGCACGGGTTTCCGACGCCTCCAGCACTGCGGCGCGCTGTTCGCGGTCGCTCAGCGAGCCCAGCACCGGCTGCTGGGTGGTGTTCTGCAGCGGCAGCAGGAACTTGCCTTCCAGCTTGCGCGCGCTCGCATCGGCGGCCGCGGTGGCAATGGCATCGTCGCCCAGGCCGGCCAGCTTGGCCTTGTCATCCACCACCACGGCGGCAGCGGCGGTGGCTGCAACCAGGCGGGTGTGGAACTGCGTGGACAGCGTGGTTTCTTCCACGTTGAGCTTGCGCAGGCTGGCCTTGTCGGCGTCGGACAGCTGCGCGCCGGAACGTACCAGGCCGTCGTAGTAGTGTTCCACCAGGCGCTTCTGCACCGGATCCAGGTCCAGCGTTTCGCGCTGGTCATACAGCGACTTCACCCGTGCGAACAGCTTCGGATCGAGGTTGATCTCGTCCTGGTGCGCGGCCAGCTTCGGCGCCACTTCTTCCTGGACCTGCTGCCGTGCATCGTTGGTATCGGCCTGCACCAGCCCGAAGAAGATGCGCGACACACGGTTCAACGTTTCGCCGCTGCGCTCCATCGCCACGATGGTGTTGTCGAAGGTGGCCGGCTCGCCGCTGTCGGCGATGGCGCGCACTTCGGCCAGATGCTGGCGCATGCCTTCGTTGAAGGCCGGCAGGTAATCGCTGTCCTGGATCCTGTCGAACGGCGGCGCCTGGTACGGCAGCGTGCTGGCACTCAGCAGCGGATTGGTGGACGCATCGGCCGGCTGCTGCGCCGGCGCATTCTGGGCTTCGGACACGGGGGTAGGCTCCTTGCCGGAACAGGCAGCCAGCGCCAAGCTGATGGCGGCGGCCAGGATGACGGTACGCGACATGCAAAAGACTCCTGGTGGGGCGACCAGGAGCGGTCGCCAGCCTTCCAGACTACTCCCACGCCGCCGTGCCGGCATGTGCCGGAACTGGCGCATGGGCTGGCGGCCTGTGGCCGCTCAGACGGTGCCGCGGGTCTTGCCTACCCACGGGCGATACCACTCACGGATCGCCGCCATGTCCGCCGCGTCATCGCCACTGGGCTGGAACAGCGGGCCGAAACCGACCGTCTTGTCCGGGTAATGGAAATACGCCGCCAGCACCGGCACGTCGGCCATCCGCGCGATCTTCAGGAAACCGGCCTTCCAGTGCGTCACCGCCTTGCGCGTCCCTTCCGGGGTGATCGCGTACCACATCTTTTCCGAGCGGCGGATCAGCCCGACCGCCTGTTCCACCGTGCCCTGCGGCGAACTGCGATCCAGCGGGATCACCCCCAGCCGGCGCAGCAACGGCCCCAGCGGCCACCAGAACAACGAGGCCTTGCCCAGCACGCGCACCTGCAGGCCCAACGCGATCTTCACCGCCATGCCCCAGTAGCCATCCCAGTTGGACGAATGCGGGGCGATGATCATCACCAGCTTGGGTACGTCGGGGATGGTGCCCACTACCTTCCAGCCCCCCAGGCGCAGTGCGCCACGCGCCAGCCAGCGCATGAAGGCGTTCGGTTTGACCTGCGGCATGTTCGGCGGCACAAGCGGCAGCGGTGGCGAGGGTTGGTTCAAGGCTTACTCCCAGTTGCGGGTGGTGCGGCCGCGCTTGATCTGCGCGCGTCCTTTCTTGGCGTCCAGGCGACGCAGGGTCGACCCGTAGGTTGGTTTGGTGGCCTTGCGTGGCTTGGGCACGCTCAGCCCGGCACGGATGAACTCGGCCAGCCGCTCGCGCGCGTCCTCGCGATTGCGGTCCTGGGTGCGGAAACGCTGCGCGTCGATGACCAGCACGCCATCGCCGGTCACGCGCCGGTCGCGGCGCGCCAGCAGGCGTGCGCGCAACGGCTCGGACAACGACGGTGAACCGGCCACGTCGAAACGCAGCTCCACCGCCGTCGATACCTTGTTGACGTTTTGGCCCCCGGCACCACTGGCACGCACGAAACGCTCGACGATTTCATCGTCGGGAATCGAAAGCTGTGCAGAGATGTCGACCGGTCCAGTACCCATGGGCGCATTGTAGCGGCAGGCGATGACGGTTGGCTGTCGCCATCGCGGGTCGTTCCACCGCGATCAGGCCTCCAACACGACGCCTTCGCCAGCTTGGCGGGTATGCTGGGACCATCATTCATACAGGACGTCCGCATGATCCACCTTTCCCGCCACCTGCGCCGCGCCACCCTGCTGCTGGCGCTTGCCTTTGTTTCCCTGCCCGCGCTGGCCGCGCCACCCACCGATGGCGACATCAACCGGCTGCTGTCGGCGTCACGCGCGCAGTCCATGCTGGACGCCATGCTGCCGCAGATCGAGGCGATGCAGCAGCAGCAGTTCGACCAGATCACGCAGCAGCGCCAGTTGGACCCGCAGAAGCAGGAACAGTTGAAGCGCATCCAGGCACGCACTGCCGAGACCCTGCGCCAGGCACTGTCGTGGCAGCAGCTGCGCCCGATGTACGTGGACCTGTACAAACAGACCTTCAGCAAGGAAGACGTGCTGGCGATGGCCGAATTCTACGAGAGCAGCGCCGGGCAGAGCCTGCTCGACAAGACCCCGGCGTTGATGCAGAACGTGATGGTGGCGATCCAGTCGCGCATGCAGCCGCTGTTCGCGGACCTGCAGAAGGACCTGGAAACGATCGTCAACGAACCGGCGCCGGCGGCGAAGTAAACCCTGCCGCAGCGCACGCCGGGCATCGCCCGGCGCCACGGGCGCATCACGCGCGTATGCGAAGGATCTCGCGTGGATCGGGCAGGTGCCGGCCAGTAGACGGCACCTGCCAACGGATCACTTCGCCTTCGGTACCGGCTTGCCGTCGGCGTCGATGATGCTCACCTCACCCAGGTCCAACGCGCGTACCGCCGCTTCGGTCTGCTTCAGGTCACCCACCACCACCCAGGTCAGCGCCTCCGGCTTGATCGCCCCGGCCGCCTGCTGCACCTGCGCCGGGGTCATGGTTTCGATCTCGGCCTTGCGCTGGAACACGTAGTCGTCCGGGCGCTGGAACTGCACCAGGCTGCCGATGGTGCCCAGCACCGAACTGGCCGTCTCATAGGCACCCGGCAGGCTCAGCGTCTGGATGTTGCGGATGCGTGCCACCTCGGCGGCGCTGGCCGGCTTGCTACCGTTGGCGAACTCGAGGATTTCCTTGCGCATTTCCGCCAGTGCCGGGCCGGTCTTGTCGATCTGCACCGGTGCCATCGCCATCCACGGCCGCTGGCCGACGGTGCTGCTGGCACTGCTGCGTGCCCCATAGGACCAGTGCTTGTCTTCGCGCAGGTTCATGTTCAGCCGCGAGGTGAAATCACCGCCCAGCACGCCGTTGGCGATGTCGAAGCGGATCGACTCCGGATCCACCGACGATGGCACCACCTGGCCGGCAAACAGGTTGGCCTGCACCGCACCCGGCTGGTCGATCAGGAACACCCGCGGTGCGCTGGGCAGCGCCACGTCGACGGCTGCCTTGACCTTCGGCGCCGGGCCCTCGCTCTTCCAGTCGCCCAGCTGGCGTTCCAGCAGCGGCACGATTTCCTTCAACGTGGTGTCCCCCACCACGATCAGCGTGCCCTCTTCCGGGCGCAACCAGTCGCGGTGGAAGTCCACCAGCTCGTCGCGGGTCAGGCTGGCGATGGCCGCCTCGTCGCCGCTGCCGGTGAACGGAATCGCATAGGGATGGCCCTTGCCATACAGCAACGGCGGCAACACGCGCATCGCAGATGCAGTCGGGTTGGCTTTTTCCTGCGCGATGCCGGCGATCCAGCTGCCCTTGACCCGGTCGATCTCCGACTGGTCGAAGCGCGGCTGGCGCAGCAGCGTGGCATACAGGCCAAGCGACGGTGCCAGGTTCTCCTTCAGCGCGGACAGGTCAACCGTGCTGAAGTCCAGCCCGGCCGATGCGCCCAGGTCTGCGCCCAGCGCGTCGGCCGCATCGGCAAAGGCCAATGAGCCCAGGTCGCCGGCGCCTTCGGTCATCAGGCTCATGGCGAAGTTGGCGGTGCCCGGCTTGCGGTCCTGGTCGGCACTGAAGCCACCCGGGAACTGGTAACTGAACTGCACCACCGGAATTTCATGGCGCTCGGCCAGGATCACCCGGGTGCCGTTCTTCAACGTGGCACGTTGCAGCTCCGGGAATTTCAACTCCGGGAACTGATTGGTCTGCGGCACGCCCGTGCTGCGGTCCACCTGTGCCGGCAGCGTGCTGTACTTGCTGTCCACGGCAGGCAGCTCGAAGGGCTTCGGGCTCTGCGAGGCTTCTTCCTCCAGCGCCACGCGCTCGCCAGGTTCCACCACCAGGGTGTGGCTGCCCTTGGCCAACCACTTGCCACCCACCGTGCGCAGGTCGGCGGCGCTGCTCTGGTCGATGTTCTTCAGCGATTCGCGGAAGCACCCCGGGTCGCCGGTGTACACGGTGCATTCGGCCAGGGCGTCGGCCTTGCCACCAAAGCCACCGATGCGTTCGATGCCACGGATGAAGCCGGCGCGGAATGCGGTCTTGGCACGTGCCAGCTCGTCAGCGCTGGGGCCTTCGGCGACCAGGCGTTCGATTTCCTCATCGATGATCGCTTCCACCTTGGCCGGGTCCACGCCCTGCTTCACCGTGGCCATCACCATGAAATTGGAGCCCAGCTGCGAGGTGAAAGCACCGGCGCTGACGTTGTCCACCAGCTTCTCTTCATGCTCCAGGCGCTTGCCCAGGCGTGAGGATTTCGCGCCGCCCAGCACCTGCGCGAGCAGCTGCAGCTGGTCGACGTCGCGCGTCCCGACCTCGGCCACGTTCCATGCACGGTAGATGCGCACCTGCGGCACCTTGTCGGTCATCACTTCGCGGGTGTCGGCCGGACGCGCGGCTACGTCCACTGTCGGCTGGGCCATGCTCGGGCCGGCCGGAATGTTGCCGAAGTATCTGGCCACTTTGTCCTTGGCGGTGGCCAGGTCGATATCGCCGGCCAGCACCAGCACGGCATTGTTCGGCCCGTACCAGGTACGGAACCAGGTTTTCACGTCATCCAGCGATGCCGCGTTGAGATCGTTCATCGAGCCGATGACGCTGTGGTGGTACGGGTGGCCCTTCGGGTACAGCGCGCGGTTGAGCTGGGTCCAGACCTGGCCATACGGCTGGTTCTCGCCCTGGCGCTTTTCGTTCTGCACCACGCCGCGCTGCTCGTCCAGCGCAGCCTGGTCGATCGCGCCGAGCAGGTGGCCCATGCGGTCGGACTCCATCCACAACGCCATGTCCAACGCGGTGGTGGGCACGTTCTCGAAGTAGTTGGTGCGGTCGGTGTTGGTGGTGCCGTTCTGGCCGGTGGCGCCGACCTGCTTGAAGGGTTCGAAGTATTCGCCGTCGTGGTTCTCGCTGCTCTGGAACATCAGGTGTTCGAACAGGTGCGCAAAACCGGTGCGGCCAGCGGGCTCGTCCTTGCTGCCCACGTGATACCAGACATTGACCGCGACGATGGGCGCCTTGCGATCGGTATGCACGACCACGCGCAGGCCATTGGGCAGGGTGAACTGCTCGAACGGAATGTCCACCTTGGCGACGGCAGCCGGCTTGGCCAGCAACGGCGCGGGCGCCAGGCCACCGAGGGCGGCAGTCAGTGCCACGGCAAGCAGCGCAGCGCGCGGACGCAGATTGGTGGTCATTCCTGATCCTTGGTCATCTAAATGAAGGCCGATCCTAGCGCGAGCGCGGTCACACCCGCACCGGCCAACGGTCACAAGGGGAAGTGATTCCGACGCAATCCGGCGCATCAGCCGCCCTTGTCGGCCACAGCGCGGCCTGTCCGTTACCAGCCGGGCGGACACCTGTCCGGACATCGGACACCCGGACGGATATGTAAACAATTGAAAATTAATGAGAAAAAGTTGGCACGTGGCTTGCGTTGTCCTTAGTGCGACACAGGACGAACCAGATCGAAACTGACCATTAGCTGAACAATAGAAAGAAAATCGAAATTGTTCTTGCAAGCCCAGATTCGGTGTACTACCTTACTACCACACCACTGATCACCAACACTAAACAGGCCCCGCCATGAACACCAAGACCTTTGCCATCGCCATCGCCGCCCTGATCGCCGGTACCGCAGCTGTCTCGTCGGTGCAGGCTTCCCCTTCCATCAAGACCTTGGACACGGTGCAGGTTCGTCCTGACGCCGACCAGCTGGCCCAGCAGACCTGGGAACGCGCCAGCAGCATCCCGACCCTGGCAGCGGTGCAGGTCCGTCCCAGCGCCGAGCAGATCGCCGACCGTGATGGCATCACCATCGCCATGCCGGCCGCCGCGTCGATCACCACCCTCGCAGCGGTCGAAGTGCGTCCGAGCCTGGAGCAGAAAGTGGCCCTGGCCGCGGAACTGCAGGCCGAGCACTACACCGTCGCGCTGACCAACGCCGCTACGGCCTTCGCCAACAACGTCATCATCAACCTGCCGGTCGTCCAGGTGCGTCCGAGCCAGGCCGATCTGCAGGCGCTGGCCATGGAAACCGCCGCTGTGCTGATCCGCCCGTGAGTCATTGCCGCATGCCACGGTCCGCCATCCACCCGACGACACAGGCCTGAAGGCCGGGCTGCTTTCAACAGGAAGGGCCCGGCCAGCCGCGATCTACCCGCGCCGCGCATTACACTGCGCCAATGAGCCAGGTCCCTACGTTCCACGTCGTATTGTTCCAACCTGAAATACCGCCCAACACGGGCAATGTCATCCGCCTCTGCGCCAACACCGGCGCGCAACTGCACCTGGTCGAGCCCTTGGGCTTCGCACTGGACGACAAGCAGCTCAAGCGCGCCGGCCTGGACTACCACGAGTATTCCCGCCTGCAGGTCCATCCGGACCTGGACACCGCATTGGCCCGCATCGCTCCCCGGCGCCTGTTCGCGCTGAGCACCCGCGCCAGCGTCCGCTACGACAGCGTTTCCTTCGAAGATGGCGATGCCTTCCTGTTTGGCCCGGAAAGCCGCGGCCTGCCGCAGGACGTGCTGGATGCCCTGCCCGACGGCCAGCGCCTGCGCCTGCCGATGCGCCCGGACAACCGCAGTCTCAACCTGTCCAACACGGTGGCGGTGGTGATGTACGAGGCGTGGCGGCAGCACGGGTTTGCCGGCGGGGTGTAGGCGGGTCGAACGGGTGGAACCCCCTCGCGGCGGGTGGGCTTTCGAGCTGCATCTGGGGGTTGGCCGGGCGGGTGGGGTATGCGGGGCACGCGCAAGTACGTCCTTGTAGCTCTTCGCGGCTCCTGCCGCTCAAGGCCCCGCATACCCCCCCCGCCCGGCCCCCGGACAGTTTCCGGTGGCCGCCAGCCGCGTTAAAAAAATGGTAGAGCGGGGCCATGCCCCGCTGCCGTTGGTGCGATGCCGGAAACAAGAGCCGCCGGGCATGGCCCGGCGCTACCCGACGCTGCATGCACCTGTCGAAGGTGGGCCTG
>NZ_JACGXS010000016.1 GCF_014117215.1 Stenotrophomonas tumulicola
AGCGCCGAGCCATGCTCGGCGGATTGCGTGGCGGCCGCTGCGCTCGCCGAGCATGGCTCGGCGCTACACATGCGAATGCATGGCGCGGCACCCGAACACATGGCGCGGGCGTTTTGACATTCCCAACGGGCATATCCATGGCGCGATGTGGCGGGTCCGTGGCGCTTTGATGACTGTTGCTGGTTGCCGACGCGCCCTTGAATGGACGGACGTCTCCCATCCGGTCCCCACATGCGCCTGCGCTCTCCGACGCTGTCCCCCCTCTCCGTGCTGGTCGCGGCCGGCCTGGCCGCCGGATCCGCCCCTGCCTTTGCTGCCGGTGCGGATGCGCCGGCCAATACCGTGGTGTCTTCGTCCAACGTGGCTGCCTCGACGCTGGATGCGGTGGTGGTGACCGGTTCGCGCACCAGCAACCGCACGGTGAAGAACAGCTCCACGCCGATCGACGTGATCTCCGCCGAAGACCTGGCGTCCACCGGCCAGGCCAACCTGCTGGAGGCGCTGCAACGCAGCCTGCCGTCGCTGAGCCAGATCGGCGGTTACCAGAGCGACCAGGAAAGCCTGATCCGCGGCTACCAGCTGCGCAACCTGTCGCCGGGGTACACGCTGGTGCTGGTCAACGGCAAGCGTCGCAATGCCAGCGCGTATGTCAGCGGCGCAAACGGCGGCGGCTATCCGGGCCACGCCTGGGCCGACCTTGCGCTGATTCCGGTATCGGCCATCGACCGCATCGAAGTGCTGCGCGATGGCGCCTCGGCGGTGTACGGCTCCGATGCCATCACCGGGGTGATCAACGTGATCCTGAAATCGCAGGCACAGGGCGGTGATGTCTCGGTGGAAAGTGGGCAGAGCATCGATGGCGATGGCAGCCGGACCAGCGTACGCGCCAACATCGGGCTGCCGTGGGGCCAGGACGGCTTCATCAACCTGTCGGGCGAGAGCACGCGGCAGCACCATGCCATCCGCACCCGCCGCTATATCGACGGCTACCTCAGCTACCCGGCCGTCGATGCCGACGGCAACCTGGTCGCGCTGCGGCCGAACAACCAGTTGCCGGCGGGCGCCACGCCCAACCCGGCTGAAGCCGGCCGCGATGCGGAGGCCAATACCATCCTCAGTTCGCCGTCTTACGCGCTGCGCTCCTTCGCGCTGAATGCCGCGCACGGCATCGGCGAGGACGCGCAGTTCTACGCCACCGCGACGGCCAGCGACCGCACCGCGCAGGCGATCCAGAACTTCCGCCTGCCGGCGACCATCTTCGGCACCTACAACGCGCCCAGCGTGTTGAACGTATGGCCCGATGGCTTCCTGCCGGTGCTGGAAACCAAGGAGCAGCAGTACACCGGCACGGCCGGCATCAAGGGCCAGTGGGGCGGCTGGGATTACGACGCCAGCCTTACCGGCAACCGCAATACGGTGCGCACCTACACGCGCGATTCGGCCAATTTCTCGCTGGACTATCCCGGCGCACCGACCGACTTCTACGACGGCAAGCTGGACTACCAGCAGGGCATCGCCAACCTGGACCTGCGCCGTGGTTTCGACGTGGCCGCGTTCGCTTCGCCACTGGAAGTCAGCGCCGGCGCCGAATACCAGCATGAACGCTATGAGCGCGGGGCAGGGCAGTGGGAGTCCTATACCGGCTTCGGCGCCGCCGCGTTCGTCGGCTACTCCACTGCCGATGCGGTGGAGGCCACGCGCAACAGCAAGGCGGTGTATGCCGGCGCGGCCACCAACGTCACCTCGCGCTGGTACCTGGATGCGGCCGCGCGCTGGGAAGACCATTCGGATTTCGGCAGCGTCTCCACCGGCCGCCTGACCACGCGCTTCGATTTCACCGATACCTTCGGCATACGCGCCACGGTCAGCAACGGTTTCCATGCCCCCAGCCTGGGCGCACAGTTCTACCAGGCCACCGGCAGCTGCCCGTGCGGCACCACGCTGGTGGCGCAGGTGTCCTCGCCGGCGGCACTGGCGCTGGGCGCCACGCCACTGCAGCCGGAGAAAGCCAACAACTACAGCCTGGGAGTCACCTGGGATCCCAGCCCCGCACTGCACGTGGCACTGGATGCCTACCAGATCGACATCCGCGGCCAGCTCGGCCAGTCCAGCCAGATCGGCTACAACGCGCAGGATCCGGAGCGCATCACCGACAACAGCGGCACCGTACTCAGCGCGGCACAGAAGAACACCATCGACGCGCTGCTGGGCACGGCTGGCATCAGCATCCTCAGTGGCGATGCGTTCTATGCCAGCTACTTCACCAACGTCGGCGATACCCGCACGCGCGGCCTGGAGCTGACCGTAGAGGCCAACCAGGAAACCGGCTGGGGCAAGCTGCGCTGGAGCTACGCGGCCAACGTCGGCCGCACCACCATCCGCGAAGTGCGCGACATCCCGGAGGTGCTGCAGGGCCTGCCCAACATCAACCTGCTCACCCGCTCCAGCGAATACGCGCTGCGCTTCCGCACGCCGGCCTACACGCAGGTGGCGGGGCTTGGCTGGCAGAACGGACGCTGGCGCTCGAACGTGGATTTCACCTATTACGGGCCGATCAAGCGGCTCAACAACGGCGTGGAATACAAGCAGCCGCCGGTGCTGGTGACCAACCTGTCCGGCAGCGTGGAACTGGGCAGCGGCTGGAGCGCGGCGCTGGGCATCAACAACGCCTTCGACAAGCGCACCCGCAAGGTGCCCGAGCATGCACGCAGCGCCAGCGACGTGGCCAGCATCGAAACCACCTGGGACACCGGCGATGTGTTGAGCACCATCGGCACGTTCTGGTACGGGCGCGTCAATTATCGGTTTTGAGGGTCATGCCAAAAACAGCCGGGCATGGCCTGGCGCTACATGGGAGCGTTTCATGTCATCTGCGTTGAATGTGGTTGCACTGGTGGGTTCGCCGACGCCCTCGGCGAATTCGCGCACGCTGCTGCTGGTGCGGCATCTGCTCGAGGCGTTGCGCCAGCGCGTCAACATCGGCATCGAACTGGTCGAGCTGGCGCCGATCGCGCGCTCGCTGGGGCAATCACTGCAGCGCAGTGAAGCCGAGCCGCAGGTGGAGCGCGCGCTGGCCACGATCGAGTCGGCCGACCTGTTGGTCGCCGCCGTGCCGGTCTACCGCGGTTCCTATCCGGGGCTGTTCAAGCACCTGGTGGATTTCATCGGGCTGGATGCCTTGGTCGACACGCCGGTGCTGCTGGCCGCCACCGGCGGCAGTGAGCGGCATGCGCTGGTCATCGACCACCAGTTGCGGCCACTGTTCAGTTTCCTGCAGGCGCATACCTTGCCGATCGGCGTGTATGCCACGCCGGCGGACTTCGACGAAGAGCGGATCAGCAGCGTTGCATTGCAGGCGCGCATCCAGCTGGCGGCCGAGCGTGCGGTGGGGCACCTGTCGCCGACCGCACTGCATGCGCCGCTGCGCCGCATCGCCTGAGGTGGGCCAGGTGCAGGCGGTGCCATCACCGCAGGCACTTTGCTTATCGCCAATGCGTATCTGGCTGGCGGGATCCGACCGCTGTTTGGCGGGTTAGGGCGCAGCCCGCGTCGGTGCCCTCCCTAGCATCGTGGTTCCAACGGCAGGTTCCTGCCGACCAAGACGAGGACTTCCTTCCGTGTCTGCATCTCCTGCCCACAAACCGATCCTGTTCCTGCTGGACCGTTCGTTCGAAGACGGCCAGTTGCCGGGGCAGCGCTTCTTCTGCCGGCACAGCCTGCTGCTGGAAGGCGCACTGTCCAGCATCGACGGCCTGGATGCCCAGCTGGACGTGCGCCGCATCGGCTTTGCACGGCCACGCCGCGAAGTGATCGCCGAAATCGGCGAACACGACCAGTCGCTGCCGAAGCTGGTGCTGCCGCAGGGCGTGCAGTCCGCGCATGCCAGCGGCGTGCATGAAGACCGCCAGGTGGTGTCCGGTGCCGAGCCGATCCTCGCCGCACTCAACGGGTTGCTTGGCATTCCCGTGGCCCACCCCTGAGCGAGGCGAAGACGATGAGTTACCTGACCAGCGTGCTGGACAAGAGCCCGATCCGAGAAGGCGGCACGCCCGAACAGGCACTGCGCGAGAGCCTGCGGCTGGCCCTGCACGCCGAGCACCTGGGCTACCACCGCTACTGGTTCGCCGAACACCACGCCACGCCGCAGCTGGCCAGCCCCGCGCCGGAAGTGCTGGCGGCCTGGGTGCTGGCACAGACCCATCGCATCCGCATCGGCACCGGCGGGGTGATGCTGCGCCACTACGCACCGTACAAGGTTGCCGAAACCTTCAACCTGCTGGCCAGCCTGGCGCCGGGTCGCGTGGACCTGGGCGTGGGCAAGGCACCGGGCGGCCTGCCTGCCTCCACCGCGGCGCTGGCGGCGGGCCGCCCGGCGGTGGGCGCGTTCGACCAGCAACTGCATGACCTGGAAGGCTTCCTGTCCGGCAGCCTGCCGGCCGACCATCCGCATGCCAACGCACCGGCGCGCCCGGTGCCGGCGTCGCCGCCGGAGCGCTTCCTGCTCGGGGCAAGCCCGCAGAGTGCGCAGCTGGCCGCCGAACTTGGTTGGCGCTTCGTGTACGCCGCGCATTTCGATGGCGATCCACGCAACATCGAAGCGGCGTTCTCTGCCTATCGTGACCTGTCCACGCAGTCGCCGCTGCTGGCCACGGTGGCCTTCGCCGCGCCCACCAGCGAAGCGGCCGCGCGGCACCTTGGCGCGCTGCGCATCTACAAGCTGCATCTTGGGCCCGGGCAGACGGTCAACCTGCCCAGCGCCGAAGCGGCCGCCGATTACGCGCGCCAGGTCGGCGTGGCCGACTACCGCATCGAAGAAACCCATCCCAGCGTGCTGGCTGGCGACGCGCATCACGTCCGCCGCGCGCTGGATGACCTGCACCGGCGTTTCGGTGTCGGGGAATTCATCCTGGACGCGCCGGTGGCCGACATCGACGCGCGCCTTACCTCACTCGAACTGCTGTCGCCCGCGCCACGCGCGGCGGTGGCCTGATCCCCAGGAGTACTGCCATGAGCAAGGTTCCGCGTCCCATCCCGTTCGGCATCATGCTGCAGGGCCCCGGCAGCCACATGCATGCCTGGAAACACCCCTCCAACGTGGCCGATGCCAGCGTCAACCTCGCTTACTACGTCGATGTGGCACGCACCGCGGAAGACCATGGGATTGCCTTCGGCTTCGTTGCCGATGGCCTGTACATCAACGAAAAATCCATCCCGCACTTCCTCAACCGTTTCGAACCGATCTCGTTGCTGTCGGCGCTGGCCACGGCCACCACGAAGATCGGGCTGGCCGGCACCTTGTCCACCTCCTACAGCGATCCGTTCACCGTCGCCCGCCAGTTCGCTTCGCTGGACCTGATCAGCGGCGGCCGTGCCGGCTGGAACGTGGTCACCTCGCCGCTGGAAGGCTCCGGGCGCAACTACGGGCGGGCACATCCCGAACACGCGCTGCGCTACCAGATCGCCGACGAATACCTGGAAGTAGTGCAGGGGTTGTGGGATTCGTGGGATGACGATGCCTTCGTGCGCGATCGTGACAGCGGCACCTTTTTCGCGCCGGAGAAATTCCGCCGGCTGGACCACAAGGGCCGCTTCTTCCAGGTGGAGGGACCGCTCAACATCCAGCGCTCGCCACAGGGCCAGCCGGTGATCTTCCAGGCCGGTGCGTCCGATGACGGCATCGCGTTGGCCGGCAAGTACGCCGACGCGGTCTTTACCCATGCGCCGTCGCTGGAAGAAACGCGGGCGTTCACCCAGAAGGTGAAGAACGCAGCCATCGCGCACGGTCGCAGCGCTGCGGACGTCAAGATATTTCCCGGCATCGGGCCGATCGTCGGCCGCACCATCGAAGAGGCCGAAGCCAAGTACCAGGCCATCGCGGCACTGGCCGGGCTGGACGATGCACTGGCCTACCTGGGGCGCTTCTTCGACCACCACGATTTCACCCAGTACGACCCGGATGCGCCGTTCCCGGAGCTGGGCGAAGTGGGTGCCAACTCGTTCCGTTCCACCACCGACAAGATCAAGCAGGATGCGCGCGAACAGGGCCTGACCCTGCGCCAGGTGGCCCTGCAGGCAGTCAGCCCGCGGCCGAACTTCATCGGCACCGCCGAACACGTGGCCGACGAACTGATCCGCTGGTTCGAAGCCGGTGCCAGCGACGGTTTCATCCTGGGCTTTGCGGTACAGCGCGAGGGCCTGGACGATTTCGTGACCCAGGTGTTGCCGATCCTGCAGGCGCGCGGCTACCACCGGGGGACCCTGGACGGCGGCACATTGCGCGACCACCTGGGGCTGCCGCGCAAGGCCAGCCGGTATGCGGGTGACGCCGATGCCGAACCGCCGCGCAAGGTTGGATGAGGGAATGGTGAGATGAACATCCTGCAGCATCCCGAATCGCAACATTCGGATTCGACCCCTGATCGGCATGGCTCGGCCCGTAGCGCCGAGCCATGCTCGGCGGCTGTTGCTTCCGGCGCCGCTGCGCTCGCCGGGCATGGCCCGGCGCTACCGGGTTCGACCCCCGACCCGCAACGTTCGGGTTCGACCCCTGATCGGCATGGCTCGGTCCGTAGCGCTGAGCCATGCTCGGCGGCTGTTGCCTCCGGTGCCGCTGCGCTCGCCGGGCATGGCCCGGCGCTACCGGGGGGTGACGGGCATGGCCCGTCACTACCGGAGATCGCTGCGCGCGCCGAGGAAGCCATCGCGCTGCGCCACGACCTGCACCGGCACCCGGAACTGGCCTTCGAGGAACACCGCACCAGCGCACGCGTGGCCGAACTGTTGCAGCAATGGGGCTACCAGGTCAGCACCGGCATCGGTGGCACCGGCGTGGTCGGCACCCTGCAGCGTGGGCAGGGCAGCCGCCGCCTTGGCCTGCGCGCGGACATCGACGCGCTGCCGATCCATGAGCAGTCCGGGCTGGCCTATGCCAGCCAGCGCGAGGGCCTGATGCATGCCTGCGGCCACGATGGCCACACCGCCATCCTGCTCTCGGCCGCGCATTACCTGGCCCATCACGGCCGCTTCGACGGCACGCTGCAACTGGTGTTCCAGCCGGCCGAGGAAACCGGCTCGGGCGCCTCGAAGATGATCGCCGACGGCCTGTTCGAACGCTTCCCGGTGGACGCCATCTACGGCCTGCACAACTGGCCGGGCGTGCCCACTGGCCACTTCGGTTTCGTCGACGGGCCGGCCATGGCATCGGTGGACTGGGCCAGGCTGAAGGTGATCGGCAAGGGCGGCCATGGCGCCGAACCGCAGGGCAGTGTCGACCCCATCCTTGCCGCCGCGCACGTGGTGACTGCGCTGCAGAGCGTGGTATCGCGCAACGTGGATCCGCGCCAGATGGGCGTGGTCACGGTGGGGTCGATCCATGGTGGCAAGGCGGCCAATGTCATTCCCGACGAGGTGGAGCTGACCCTGACCGTGCGTGCCTACCTGCCGGAGGTACGCGACACCCTGCGCCGGCGCGTCACCGAAGTGGCCGAACACACCGCCGCTGCGTTCGGTGCGCGTGCCGAGATCGAATTCCCGCGCGGCTTCCCCAGCGTGATCAACCATGCGGCCGAGACCGCGTTCGTGCGCCAGGTTGCGCTGGACGGGTTTGGTCCTGGCCACATCGTGGAGGACTTCGCGCCGCGCACCGCCAGCGAGGATTTCGCTTTCCTGCTGCAGGCACGGCCGGGCAGTTTCGTGTTCGTTGGCAATGGCGACAGCGCGCCGCTGCACAGCCCGCGCTATGTGTTCAACGATGCGGCCATCGCACCGGCGGCCAGTCTGTGGGCGCGGCTGGCCGAACGCTATCTGGTGGAGGAGGGCGCATGAGCGGGTCGGTTTCCAGCGAGCAGTTCCTCTACACCTCCGTCCATGATCCGTTGGCCAGACCCTTGTTCGATGGCCTGGAACAGGAGTATGACAACCGCTATGCGGACGTGCGCGGCCGCGTTGGCGGCAGTGCGCGCGAAGAGCTGCAGCGTTATCCGGCCGAGGCCTTCGCGTCGCCGGTCGGTGCGTTCGTGCTGCTGCTGCGCGACGGACAGGCGATCTCCGGGGGGGCTTTCATGCCGCACCGCGATCCGCACACCGCCGAGTTCAAGCGGATCTGGACCCTGCCCGGGCTGCGCCGCCAGGGCATCGCCCGGCGCGTGCTGCAGGAACTGGAAGAGCAAGCGGTGCGGCAGGGGTATCGCCGCGTGTTCCTGACCACCGGCTTCCGCCAGCCCGAGGCGGTGGCCCTGTATCTGGGCCACGGCTATCGCGCGCTGTTCGACCTGCACGCCGATCCGGAAACCATTGCCCACCTGCCGTTCGAGAAACCCCTGCCGTTGCAGCAGCGCGGTGCAGTCCGGCGGGGCAGCGCCGAGCCATGCCCGGCGAGCGCGCCGCGTGGCGCTACCCCGGCTGGGCCGTTGCACGGGGGCCACGCATGAGCGCACCGTCCTCCACGCTGTCGGGCATCGCCACGCCACAGCCGGCACCGGCACCGGCACTACGCATCGTGCCGGCACGGCACCCGCTGCAGTTGTTCGGCACGCTGCTGGCGCTGGCCTTGATCCTGGTCGGCCTGCAATCGGTGCTGGGCAATCCGCGCTGGGGCTGGGGAACGTTCGCCGAATGGTTCTTCGCCCGGCCGGTGCTGGAAGGGCTGGCCCGCACGCTGTGGCTGACCGCGCTGGGCACCGGGCTGGGGTTTGCGCTGGGTACGCTGCTGGCGCTGGCGCGCGTGTCCGGCTCGCCGCTGCTGTCGGCGGTGTCGTGGGGCTATGTGTGGTTGTTCCGCTCGATCCCGCTGCTGGTGCTGTTGCTGCTGCTCAACAACCTGGGCTACCTGTACAGCACCATTGAACTGGGTGTTCCCTTCACCGACATCAGCCTGTTCTCGTATCCCACCACGCAGCTGATCAGCGTGTTCACCGCGGCGGTGCTGGGGCTGACGCTCAACCAGGCTGCGTTCTCGGCCGAAGTCATCCGCGGTGGCATCCTGTCGGTGGACTACGGCCAGTACGAAGCCGCCGCCGCCCTCGGGCTGCCGCGTGGCCGCCAGATCCGCCGCATCATCCTGCCGCAGGCCATGCGTTCGATCCTGCCGGCTGCGTTCAACGATGTGATCGGCCTGGCCAAGAGCACCTCGGTGGTCTACGTGCTGGCACTGCCGGAACTGTTCTACACCGTGCAGGTCATCTACCGCCGCAACCTGGAAGTGGTGCCGCTGCTGATGGTGGCAACCGTCTGGTACCTGGTCATCCTGACCGTGCTGTCGCTGGCCCAGCACCGCATCGAACGCCGCTTCGCGCGCGGCCAGCTGCAGCGCGAACGCAGCGTATCGAAGCCGCCGACGCCGACGCCGACGCCGACGGCACGGCCAGCGCCGGGCGGCACCAGGCCCGCCTCCGCACGCCCCACCATCGCCACCCAGGTCGCCGCCGGGACCGGTGCAGCGGTCACCCTGCAGGGCGTGGGCAAGTCCTTCGGCGACCAAGTGGTGCTGGACGATGTGCAGCTGGAACTGAAGGCCGGCAGCGTGACCGTGCTGGTCGGCCCGTCCGGCGCCGGCAAGTCCACCTTGCTGCGGCTGATCAACCACCTGGAGCGCGCCGACCATGGCTTCGTCACCGTAGGCGGGCAGCTGGTGGGCTATCGCCGCGATGGCGATACCCTCTATGAACTGGCAGAGAGCGAGATCCGCCGCCGCCGCGCCGACGTCGGCATGGTGTTCCAAAGCTTCAACCTGTTCCCGCACCTGACCGCGCTGGAAAACATCATCGAAGCACCGATGGCGGTGCGCGGCATCCCGCGCGTGCAGGCCGAACGGCAGGCAGCGGACCTGCTCGAACGGGTCGGGCTGTCGGACAAGGCCAATGCCTATCCGCGGCAGCTGTCCGGTGGGCAGCAGCAGCGCATCGCCATCGCGCGGGCGCTGGCGCTGCAGCCCAAGGTGCTGTTGTTCGACGAACCCACCTCCGCGCTGGATCCGGAACTGGTCACCGAAGTGCTCAGCGTCATCGAAGAACTGGCGCGCTCGGGTACCACCCTGGTCATCGTGACCCATGAACTGGGGTTTGCCCGTCGCGTGGCCGACCACGTGGTGATGATGGACCAGGGCAAGGTGATCGAGCAGGGCCCGCCGGACGCGATATTCGACCACCCACGCCAACAACGAACCGCCGATTTCCTGGCCAAGACGCTGTAGCAGCTGCCCCTCCTTTCCTGCAGGGAATCCCATGAGCTCTTCTCGCAACAAGCGTCGCTTGTCCGCCAGCACGGTGGTGATCGCCGGTGTGTTCATCGTCGGTGTCGCCGGTATCGTCTATTCCCGGGTAACCTCCGGCGGCGATGCGCCGGACGCCGGTGCCACCTCGCTGGCCGATCGTGATGCACCGGCGCTGGCTGGCACGCCCGATGCGCAGGCACAGGCGCTGTTGCCGGCCGGATTCGACTTCGTGACGCCCGGCACGCTGACCGTCGCCACCCATCCCGGGCAGTTGCCGCTGGCCGATTACGGTGCCGACAGCAAGCAGATAGTGGGCGTCGAACCGGACATCGCCCGGCTGATCGCCGATGGGCTCGGCCTGAAGCTGGCGCTGGTGCCGGTGGCCTGGGCGGACTGGCCGCTGGGGCTGCAATCGGGCAAGTACGATGCGGTGATCTCCAACATCACCGTCACCGAAGAGCGCAAGCAGAAGTTCGATTTTTCCAGCTACCGTTTCGACCTGCTGGGCATCTATACGCGAACCGATGGGCCGATCCGGAAGATCGAGAAACCGGCCGACGTGGCCGGGCTGAAGGTGGTGGTCGGTGCCAGCACCAACCAGGACCAGATCCTGCGGCAGTGGGACAGGCAGAACATTGCCGCTGGGCTGAAGCCGGTGGAGTACCAGTATTTCGATGATTCGGTGATCGGCCGGCTGGCGGTCATCACCGGGCGTGCGGATGTGTCCTTCGAACCCAATGCCACCGGCGCGTATTCGGCCCGCGATGGCAAGGTGCGCCGGGTCGGGTTGTTCCCCGGCGGCTGGCCGGACGCGGCCGCGATTTCGGTCACCACGCGCAAGGGCAGCGGGCTGGCCGAGGCCATCACCCAGGCATTGAACGCACAGATTGCATCGGGCACGTATGCCAAGGCATTGGAGCGCTGGAACGTGGCCGAAGAAGCGGTGCCGGAATCGGAAACCAACCCGCCGGGGTTGGTCGGGCTTTGAACCCCGGCGAAGGCGCCGCGCTTTGCGTTCGCCGGGCATGGCCCGGCGCTACCAACCTGCGGCGCCGGGCCATGCCCGGCGGCTTTTGCCCGTATAACAACGTTCACGCGCACGCGGTGTTGCCGCGTTGCACGTTCGCCGGGCATGGCCCGGCGCTACGGCATCACCACTTGGCTTCGAGGGTGCGGAACGGCTGCTTCAACAACACGCCCTGGCCGTCGAAACCGGCAACGGCGCGTCCATCCACGCGCACGCTTTTCGGCGGCGTGCGTTGCGGCCACCACACACGCACGGCGGTATCCCTGCGCAACCCTTCGCCCAGCGTGACCTCCAGCGTTCCCTCCCGCTCCCGCGCCTGCATCTGCAGCGTCCCATACGCCGTCGGCAGGCGCTCCACCGCCAATCCCTGTCCCGCCACCCAGGAGGGCGGGGTGCCTGGCAGCAGCGACAAGGCATCGTCGTCCTCGCGCATCAGCATGCCGAACAGCGTGCGGCCGTACTCGGCGCCGATCCATGTATGCGGCATGTCGCCCAGGTAGCGTGGGAAGCGCAGCCGCGAATGCACCACTTCGGCCAGCACCTGCCATTCCAGCGGACGGCGATCATGCAGCAGGCCCTGCAACAGTTCATCGGCCACGGCGGGCTGGTCCAGGTGCACGTAGCTCAGCACGTTACGGATTTCATACGGCGTATAGGCATACAACGCATCCGGTTCGGCGCGCCTGCGCACGTCCTCCAGGTAACGCGCAAACGTGGTGCGCAACGCAGCCTCCGGCAGCACGCCCTGCGCGCCGGTCGGGTCCAGCGCGATCGACACGCTGGTCGGGTCGCCGTCGCCGAGGTCGGCGGACGCGGGAATGAAGTCGATGCCTTTCCATGCCATCGTGGCGCGGATCGACGCGGCCAGTGCGTCGTGCAGCAGGCGGTACTGCGCACGTGCCCACGCGGCGGTTTCCGTGTCGCCCAGCGATTCGGCCAGCCATGCGCCATCGTGCCATCCCTTCAGGCCCCAGTAGTCATCCCAATAGCTGTGCGTCGGCGAGGGATAGCCCTCGTGGCTGATCGAAGGCGCGAGGATGCCGGCGAAGCGCTCCGGCGCAGGCTGGCCGGCCATGTAGCCGGGCACCAGCGTACGTTCGCGCAGTTCCTGCAGGAAGCGCATCGCCGCCTTCACCTTCGGCAGGTAGGCGCGCACCGATTCAGGCCCGCCATCCAACCGTGCCACGTCGGCGACCAGCGCAATGTACTGGCCTTGGCTGTCGTACTCGATGTCCGAGCCGAAACCGGTATTGACGCTGCCATCGTTGTTGAGGATCGGAGAAACCAGGCCGTTGTCGTGCACGCCGTGTTCGCTGTACCAGGCAAGGTAATCGCGCGCGACGTTAGCTTCCCCCATGCGCAGCAGCACGGCCGACGTCGCCATGCCATCACGGATGAAGGAACGGTTGTAGTTGCGCGGGCCGGGCTGCATGGCCGGGCCGGTCTGGTTGATCAGCATGTAGGCAGCCTGCGCGCGCAGCATGTCGACCAGGGAAGGGTCGGGCAGGCGGATTCCGATCTGGCCGAGCCGGTCCTGCCAATCAGCCGAGACGCCCGCCGCCAGCTCGTCGAAGGTGGTGTCGGCATCACGCGATGTGTCGCCCAGGTCCAGCTCCGGCGCGTCCGGCAGGGTGCCGTCGTCGGCAGCGGCAGCGGTACCGAGCGGCAAGGCGATGACCACCGAGCGGCTGGCGCCGGGCGCCAGCTGGATCCGGTAGGCGAGGGCAGCTGCGGCAAGTCCTTGCGCATCGTCTGCCTGCTGCGCGTCGGGCAGCGTGCCGCTGGCGATCGCCGCGGTGATTTCGCTGCTGCCGTCGGTGCCGAACGGGGCGGCACCGGCGGCGTCCATCGGGCTGAGCGAGCGCAGCAGCAGGCGGCCGTTGACGCGGACCGCCTGGCCATCGATGGCGATGTCGCGGATCGGCGACAGCCCGCCGTTCTGCCAGGGTGGATTCATCTGCATCGGTCGCACTGCCAGCACCAGGGTGCCATCCACCGGCGTGCTGCCGGTATTGCGCAGGCGATGGCGCACGAGGGTGACCGGCTGGCCACCGTGTTCGACGGCGAAGGCCTCGCTTTGCAGCTCCAGCCCGGGTTGCGGCATCCACGCCACCGACGGCATCGGTTTCCAGCCATCGCGCAGCGCGTGCTTCACCGGCATCCCGGCGGCGCTCGTAGCGGTGCCGTCGGCGTTGCGCCAGATCGGCTGCACCAGCGGCGCCCCTTTGAACGCTTCGATGTTGCCATGTTCGTCGAAGATCGATTTCTGCAGCCCCGCATGCACGCCGACAGCCGTCCAATAGCTCTGCTGCATGTGCAGCGAGGCCGGGAACAGTGCGCGCTGTGCCCCGTTGGCGACAATCTGGTACTGCTTCATCGGCGTCATCACCGCGGCCGGCCCGAGCAGGCGGATGCGATCCACTTTCGGCGCGCTGCCTTCCACGCTCAGGCGCAAGGCACGTGCAGTTACCGGCGCGTTGCCGGCCAACCAGCTCTGTTGGCGGCTGCCGGCCTGCAGGTCGCGTGCCAGCTCGATCCAGCGTCCCTGCGCATCCTGCGCCTGCAGCCTGGCCGCTGCATGCGCGCCGGCCCAGTCCACCGCCAGCCCGGTGGTCGGCTGCGGGCGGGGCAGGGTGATGTCCAGCGTATGCGTGGTGCCTTTGCCTGCGGGGATGGCGACGGGGCTGCCGCCTTGCCATAGCGCCGCGGCATGCGCGGCATCCAGGCCGGCCACGCGGGCACTGCTGGAGGCGTCCAGCGGTTCCATCTCGAACAGCGATACGCCCCAGTCGGACGTGCGCTCCGGGCTGGCCAGCCGCAGGTAGCGTGCCTTGCGCGGAGCGAAGTACAACGTCTCGATGCCGCCCAGCGCATCGCGCATCGTGTAGGCGTCCTGCCACTGGCTGCCGTCCTGCGAGGTCTGCAGCGTGTAGCCCTCGGGGTTGGAGACGTCCCAGGTGATACGGACACCGGCGAGCATGGCAGGCTGTCCGAGGTCGACCTGGAACCAGTGCCCTGGACTGAAGGCACCGCCGGTAACGGTCTTCGGGTCATTGTCGATCAGGTGGCTGACTGCCATCGCCGACACCTGCTGCGAGGAACTGCTGGCCTGCCACTGGGTGCGTGGCGGCAGGTCCTGGGCAGACGCGGCGAGGGCCAATGCAGAGATCGGCAGCAGCATGCATGCAACGCCGCGCCCGGGCCGGAAAAGCGCAGTCCACCGATCTGCGTGCATGCTCATCAGGTTTCCTCGTTCCACTGCAGCCCCGAAGGTGGGCCGACGCAGACGCTAACAGGCGTTGGAACCGTTTACATGACGCGTCGCAATATCCGGAGGTGCCGCGGCGGACGCCGTGGCGTCGTGGGCGCTGCGCGGTTTCTGGAAGCCCGCGTGCCGCTGGCTGCGCATGCTTCGCAGGCTGGCGAACAGGGTTTGCGCCATAGCCCCCATCGTTCGACCATCATGGGACTGATGTGTCGTTTTTGACCTGCCCGAGGACCGGGGCATCGGGTCTGGAGCGGCGCGAAATGACGCCTGCGGGCTGATTCGATACACCATCCGATGGCATCTGGGATAGTTCAGTTTCAGACCTGTCCGATGGCGGATCGAATATGAACAAGGCTCCTGTTGTCCTCGCCGTCAGCCTCCACCGGCTGCCGCCCGCTGCCAATTCCGATGCCTCGCCCGTGTGCATCGATGGCCGTGCGCTTGAACGCGTCGGCAGCTGGCTTGCGCAGCCGGCTGGCCTGCCGGTGGCAACGGACATCCTCGGCCAGTGCTTCGTCGATGCGTGGACGCGCCACCGCAGCCAGATCGCCACCTTCCATGCACGTGCCGAGCGCATGCACGACGCCCTGGACCCGCAACGGAACCGCAAGGCCGACGTGCAGCGGGCGGTGCGCATCTGTGCCGCATGGCAGCACCACCAGCGCATATTGCGCGGCCTGGTGGAATGCCAGCAGCTGTTGCTGGGCCCGCAGGCGGCGGCGCATCCGGTGGCCCGGCGCAAGCAGGCACTGCGTTGGCTGGCAAGCCTGCTCACCCCGGAAAAGGACGGCAGCCGGCAACACGATGACTGGCTGCGGACAGGCTGACAAGGCGGCCGCTGCGGCCGCCGCCATCGGCGCGGTTATTTGCCCGGTTTGGCGGTCATCGGGAGGGAGAAAACCCGGCACGTTGGAAGGGCCATTTCGACAAAGTCAGATTCATCAGGTGTGCCACTTGAAGGCGATGTCCGCTATAGACACTCCCGGGTTCATGACCCGCATTGGCAATGCAGGAGGAAACTAGCGCCTTGACACTGCGATTCTTGATCATGACAGCTGCACGTAGCGGTGAAGTCCGCAGAGCCGAGTGGTCCGAGATCGACTTCGACCAGTCAGTGTGGACTGTTCCGGCGGTGCGTATGAAGGCGAAGCGCCAGCATCGTGTTCCTCTCAGTACGGCTGCCTTGCAAATGTTGCAGGAGGCCCGCCGACACCGGCTCCCTTGGTCTTCGGCAACCACAAGGGCGGCGTTCTATCGGATATGAACCTAACCACAGTAATGCGGCGCATGGATGTGGATGCAGTCCCGCACGGGTCTCGATCCACCTTCCGGGATTGGGTCGGTGAGTCCACCCAATACCAAGCGACTTGGCAGAGATGGCCTTGGCCCATGTTCTTCCGAACAAGACGAAGGCCGCCTATCGCAGGGGCGACGCACTTGAGAAGCGTCGGGCCATGATGGATGCTTGGGCGCTTCACTGCCTGTCTGCGGATCCCCATGGGCGATAGCCTTGACTCACTTTTCCTGCATCCCCGTGCTGTACTGACCGCGCGGAGGATCGACGTTTATGACGTCATCAATTTGGTTGTCTACGCAAAGATGCCATCGATCAGCATGCGTCGGGGCAAAGGAACTGTAGCCGGGTTTATCCACCTGGATGAATCGAGACCCAGATCTGTTGTGCGGGTCTTGCCGCAGTGCCAGATGGGTGAATTCCCGCGCAAGCTCGAACGCGAGATCGAATCTTTTCGCTACCCCGTACCCCCGGCCCAGTACGAGCCTTTGCTGGAAAGAATGGTTGCGACTCAGGAGCTTGCCATACCCTTCTTCTTTCATGAGCACCATTATTTAGTCGACAAGCGTCGTCGAGCTGCTTTGTTCTCGACGCTGTACACAGAGATGGTGGACAAGGCCAGCAAAGGGGATGTGGTCCTCCAACTCACGGATTCGGAGCGCACCAGCATAATGTTCAGTCATGCATGGGTAACTAACGAGACCCTTCGAAAGTATCTTAATCTTTACGGGGTGGCGCCGTGGTGGGAGCAAGAAGAGAACCTGGTGACCCATTCGCGGCTTGAGCGAGTGCTGCTGAGCGACGGGCTGAGCCAAGCAACAACCGACCCTACGGAGGAGTACGACAGCCAACAGCTTCCCTCGTATCTCTTCGGGCAGATGTTGCTCCAACGAGCACGCATTCGACTCAGCGGGACACGGGCGCGCGAGGTGGTAGGTAGTGCCAGCGCTGTTGAACCTCGTCCCATTGCTGTCGAGGTGCCAAAATTTCACAGTACATCGCAGTCGCGCACAGTCTCCTCCGTAGAGACTGCGACTACCGGTGACGAGAGCGCTCCGAAAATTACGAAAGCACTTCCCTTGGCGAATCACGACAAGGCAAGGGTTCTTGACGAAATTCGTTCCGAAATAGCATTTGAAGAGGCTCGTCCTAAGTGGCGTTCAGAGTTGCCGATTCTCCTAGCGCAGGCGCCTACAGCGCCTGCGGATTTGGATGAGGTAATGTTGACGAAACGGCAGGTGGCTGAACTTCTCGGTGTATCGGTTAATACGGTGGATAATCGCCGAAGTGATGACCCATATTTCCCGCAAGCTGTCGTATATGGACAGAGATCGCTGCGGTGGAAGCGCAGCGAGATTCGTCAATGGCGAGATCGGAAGAAGACCAGGTGAGATCTACCTGTGTTCATTCTTGCGCGCTGCGACGTACGCGGCCCGCTCGGTGGGTGACATGCCCTTGATCTTTGCCGGCCCGAGATACCTTTCGGCCTTCTTGCGAATTCCCCGCTCTTTTAGTGAGCGATGATCGACCCGAATTTCATATCCGTTGATGGCCAGATGGTGATTAATCGTTTCGGCCACAGTTCTTCGTGTCGCGATGAGGTCGTCCCGCATTTCCATCGAGTTTCGGCCGCCGCTGGACTTCTTGCGTCCACCCATTTTGGGGTTTGCCGGGTTGTGCCGCGAAAAGAAACGCTCCGCTGGTCGCTCAATGCCATCGTTAACGCGGTCCGACGTCATCAAATGGAGGTGAGGGATCAATTCGCCATCCAAAGATGATTTAGGCGCATGGATGGCAAACTGATGAGGCTTCCCGGGCGTCAGCAGTCTGATCAAGTCGGACGCGAGAGCCAGAGTTTGTTCCATGCTTAACTCTTTTGGCAGCGCGGTAATGGATTCACGGTAGATCGCGCCGTTCTTTCGCTCGAACCTTTCGGCTGCCTTCCATAGCTGTCCAGGATCGTTCTTCGCCCAGGAGGGGAGGTTTCCATGTCCGGCAGCAATCAGATCTTCGCGCTTGCGATGGAACCCTTTCCTTGCGACATAGTGCGAATGCTCGTATGCATTGCGACCGCTCTTGATCTCGAAGTGGAAGCTTGTCATTGGTGCACTAACCTTTTTGTAGAATAAAAAAAGAAACCCATAATCGCTCGTGGGCTGGCTGGGTGAGCCACATTTCTTGTGCTTGTGGTGGAAACGTTAAGTGCACGAAGGATTATTTTCCCTGTGTGCAAAGCCGAGCTTGTTTACAAGCAATCAACTCCTTAGCGCGCATCTGGTAGTCCGCATATGCTTAGCGTCATCAAGTAGGGAATTACTTAATCACGCAGTGGCAGGCTGGAGCAGTAGTCAAAGGAATTTGAAACCCTTAATACCTTCATGGGACTGGCAGAGGGCTTTTCTCGCGTCCGGACGTTCCGCACTGATTCGTCCGCATCGAAGGTGATCCATGAAGGACAAATCCGAGTTCCTGTATTGCGTTTTCATCGTCGCGGCTTCCATCTTGGCAGCCGTCGCACGTTGTTCGTTCAAGGCTTCAGGCGCTGACGTCAGCTTTCACGACTAAGCCCACTACCACTGGCATATCGCGCAAGGCCCGGCACCGTCCGGGTCTTGCGCGTTTATGCGCTCGCATCTGAGGAAGAACACATGCATCAAGTAGAGGCCATGGCCTACACCGATCACCGGCGTGCCCGCAGTGATGACCACCGGCGTGATGCCGCCTGGTTCGGGCAGGGGGCGGCAATCAAGCAACGTGCCTGGGACGAAGTCCTGAAGTTGGTCGCATGATCGAGCCCATCCACGATGCAGCACGCGCCAGGGAAAACCGGGCCATCGCACGTGCCCTGCAGATCATCGAACGTCGGGCGGCTGAGCCCGGTCAGTTGATGAGTGACCCGGACAACTGCGGGCGATTCTTCCGCCTGCGGCTGGTGAGCGAGCCAAGGGAGCACTTCGAGGTGGCCTTTCTCGATACTCGCCATAGGCTGATCAAGGTGGAGCGCCTGTTCTCGGGCTCCATTGACCAGTCCACGGTGCATCCGCGCATTGTGGTCCAGCGCGCGCTGGCGCTGAACGCAGCGGCGGTCCTGCTAGCGCACAACCATCCCAGCGGGAATCCGGAGCCCTCGGCAGCCGATCGGGTGATCACCGCCCAGCTCAAGCAGGCATTGGGATTGGTGGAAGTGCGGGTGCTGGATCACTTCATCGTGACCAACACGGCAGCGCTATCGATGGCTGCCCGTCGTCAGGTGTAGATGATCATAGCCAAAGGAGAAAAGCGAGGCCAAGGATGGCCACACGCGACTTTGGCCTACGGACCGCTTTTCGGATTGACCAGCGCGCGCAACTGATCCAGCAGCTCGGGCTCGGTGCTCAATCGCTTGATCACTTCAGCCAGATCGGCCTGCTGGGAGCGGTTGACCTGGGCCAACGCCAAGATCGCATCGGCCATTTCGGGGCTCTCGGCCAGCAGATAGGCCGCGGGGACCTCCAGTGTCTTGGCCAGCACATCCAGATTGTCGAAGCCGACGGCGGTGACCTGGTGCTCGTAGCGATTGATCCGCGACGAGCCTTTGTCCTTGCCCAGTCCCATGCGATCTCCCAGCGCTCGTTGACTCAAGCCACGCAGTTCGCGTGCCTGTACGAGGCGGGCGGCAAAGAGGGCGCGCGGGATGTCTGACAACGAGGGCAGGTGGGTTGGGGTGTTGTCCTAATCATGACGAAGCCTCTTCTCCTGTGGCAGACTCTATCTTAAAGATAGAGGGTTGTGCAGCCGATAAGGCATGTCGTCACCACGACTACTTACATGCAGAGACAGAAGGGATCTGGACTTGGAAAGGGATTACTACGAGGTGCTGGGCATTCGCCCCAGTGCCGGATCGGATGAGATCGAGTTGGCCTACCGGGGGCGACGCAGCCAGTACCACCCTGATCGCTACGCCAACACCGATGTGGAAACCCTGGACTGGGCCACGTCGAAGATGAAGGAGCTCAACGAGGCCTATGCCGTCCTGAAGGATCCGGACGAGCGGGCAAGGTTCGACTGGGAGCGGAGCAGGCACCAGCGGAGCGATCAGCATCGTTCACATCAGGCCGAGTCACGCGGCCCGACACCACCACCGTTGCCAACCTTGGCCCAGGCACTGGAAGGCATGGAGCTCAACGGCGAACCGCTGGAGCGGATCTTCATCGCCCCGCATATCCCACGGAAGAAGCTCGCTGGCGCCTTGGAGTCTTACGGGGAAGGCCTGCGGGCCAAGGACGTGGTCGTCCTGATCGACGACACGCTGTTCGGCGGGGCACGCGAAGGCGTGCTGATCACAGAAGCCCAGATCCGCTGCAAGGCCGTGTTCCAGCGCGCGGAGACCCGGCTCCTCGGTGTGCTGTCCGAGATCGCAGCAGACGGCAAGCACCTCTACATCGGGGGCGAGCGCTACATCGAACTGAACATGCCCAACAAAGGCGACCTCAAGCGGTTGTTCGAGACCGTCACCAACTACCTGCAACACCACCACTAATCGAACTCAACACAGGGGGAAACACATGAAATTTATCGCCGGGCTCTATCTGTTCACCGTCTTGCCGGCCTGGATCTACCTGGCCAATTGGGGACAATACGCCTACAAGGGCATGGCCTATAACTTCGGCCGTGCACTTATCTGGCCGGCTATCGCATTCCCGTCGATTGGCGGAATCATCAGCGGCCTCATGTGGCTTTTGGTGATCGTGGCTGTCCTGGTCTTCGCCAAGCGGCAGTGACCATGGCCTACACAACGATCAAGGCTGCCACAGTAATTGCGGCCACCCTGGCCTTCGCCGGCTGCAGCAGTGAACTGGACAAAGTGCGCGACCAGTTCATCGACAGTTGCTCCAGCGGGGGCGGCGACAAGGCGATTTGCGAATGCGCCATCGACAAGCTGCAGGCCCACTACGGGGAAGAAGGGCTGGTCAGGATCCAGACCGATGGCTACCCGCCGCCGGACTTCATAGATCAGCTTTTCAACGCCGCACAAGAGTGCAGAAAAGGAAAACGGAAATGAGCATGAAGCAGATCTACAAGGCCAGTCTGGCACTGCTGGTGGGGATGACCTTGGCTGGCTGCAGCAAGAGCGAAGAAGTGACGAGAGCTGGGGAGATCAACCTGGCGGGATGTGAAGTGCCGGCAGGCACCAAGCGTTCGGAAGCCGAGGCCATCCAGTGCGAGCCGGACAAGGCTCAGGAAGCTGCCAAATCAGGGCAAGACGAGCCTTGGAAGCAGGAAGAGCCAAGCATTACCCCGGATGCCGAGGTGATCGATGCTGCCATCGCGGAGGCGGCCAAGCAGGCGGACGGTGCTACTGAGTACAAGGAAGCGCGCAAGCAGGTGGAAGGCGACCTGACCGGGGACTTCAAACCCGACGTGGTGGTGATGTACACACTGGAAGGCCAGGGCGGCGGCAACGGGGCTGGCACCAATCTGGCTGCGTTTTTACGTGAACCGGCAGGACAACTTCATCTAATTGCCACTACGTCGGTGGCCGGGCTCGGCATGGTGGTTAAGGACATCGTCATCAAGGATGCATCGGTCCACCTGACCCTGCTGATGCAGGTCCCGGATGATCCGGACTGCTGTCCTTCGATTGAGGAGCCTGCACAGTACGTGCTGCATGGTGGCAAGTGGATGCAGGTGCAGGATAGGTCTTGAATATGAGCATCGCTTGGTAGATGGGTATGCAGACAAGCAAGTAGCGCTGTGGGTAGAGTCGTAACAGCTGCTCGGAAGTGCGTCGCTGGGCTCCAGCAGGTCGGAAATGCACATGGGTGCACTATGCGAAATTCGCATCTACAGCGTCAGCTAAAGAAATCGCGGTGTTTGCCCAAGGTGGGCTGCTGAGTCAATCGTTAATGCAGCAGTGAGACATGAAACCGAAGGGGTCGGGAGCTAGTGCTCCCGACCCCTTCGCGTGTGTGGATTTATCTTTTTCTGGATTTAGTGCGTAAAGGGAATTTCGCGCACTCCACTGGTCTGAGCTCGCTTCCATCTCCGCTCTCAGAGTTCGAGAGCACGCTGACTTTGAAGCGTCCTCGTTAATACGATCCAGTTATTGGGCGTTGGGCGACCTCGAAATGGTCGACGCGCTGGATCAGGCGATGCCGGCCCCTGCATCCAGTTCTGCTTCGATGTCTTCCAGCCAACCATAGAGGGAGGTAGGTCAGCGAGTGTTTCCGGTTGCGCGTTGCTGCTGCGGCCAGCGCTAAAGGATGTTGAGACCTGTTAGTCGAATCTGGATCAGTCGTTGGGCGTTCCATCAAGGGATTGGCTAGGGCCTTGCTGTCCCTGGTATTCGTATTGAACCTTGACGTTGCTGCGGAAGGGCTTTTGCCAGTCAGCCAGATATTTCTGCTGCAAGGCGGGAAAGTCGTCAGGGAGGTACTTTCTGACGACGAGCCTGTAGGCATGCAGGGCCACCTGCGCCACGCCATCCTTCACGGAAAGCCAGCATGTGGGCGTTGATGGTCTTGACCTCACGCACAGATTTGATCGTTTTGGCGTAGATGCTCATATGCCTTGGGAATGCTTATTCATGAGGGGCATCGGTCGCTCAAAGCACAGCAGATCAGCAAATTGCCTACAGGGGAGGGGGCGCTCTCATCAGTTTTCCGGACGGCCTAGCAAGCCGGGTTCGCCGACATATGGTTGGCTAGAGCGGCTCCCAAATCCCCCCAAAGCTAACCAGCGCGCCCCAACCTGTCCCAGATAAGCCAAAGGCGCGGCCAATGGGTCGCGCCTTTGGTAGGTATTTTGGTAGAAGTGAAGATAAAAGCCTCTACATGTCAAGCAATACTTAGGAATTTGGCGGAGAGGAGCCGCCGCCATCGGCGCGGTTATTCGCCCGGCTTGGCAGCGGCGCTGGCCGCCTGGCTGGCGGCGCGGCGGGCCAATACCGCCTCGCGGTGCGCGATATACGCGTTGGAGCCGAGGATGATCAACGCCCCGGTGATCGTCCAGCCGTCCAGCACTTCGCCGAACAACAGCCAGGCGAACACGCTGAGCACCGGCAACTGCATGAAGCTGATCGGGGTCAACGCCGACACCTCGCCCAGGCGCAGCGCACGGGTCCACAGCAGTTGGCCCAGCGTGCCCATCAGGCCGGTCGCGGCCAGCCACAGCCAGGCGATGCCGGCCGGCCACACCCACACGAACAGCGCCGGCACCAGCGACAGCGGCACCCAGAACACATAGGTGTAGAACACCACCGTGTCGGCGCTGTCCACGCGCGTCAGCTGCTTGATCTGGATCGCCACCACCGAACTGAGCACCGCGGCGGCCACCGCGACCAGGCTGCCGGCCGTGAAGCCGGCCGTGCCAGGGCGCACGATCACCAATACCCCGATGAAGCCGGCTACCACGGCGGCCCAACGCCGCACGCGCACCGTCTCGCCCAGCCACAGCACCGCCGCGATGGTCACGAACAGGGGCGTGGAATAGGACAGCGACACCGCCTGTGCCATCGGCAGGTGGCCCAGCGCCCAGAAACCGCACAGCATCGAGGCCAGGCCGATCGCACTGCGCATGAAGTAGCGCGGCAACTGCCGCGTCTTCAGCGGTGCGCGACCGGGGCGCATCAGCATCGGCAGCAGCGCCAGCAGCCCGAAGGCGTTGCGGAAGAACGCCACCTCCTGGGTGGGCACGTAAGCGGTGGCATAGCGGATGGCCAGCGCCATCATCGCGAACGACAACGTGCTGCCCAGCATCAGCCAGGCCGCACGCATCGGCGGCGCGCCGGTGCTCGACAGGGCAGGGGTCACCACTGTGCGCCGATCAGCCGCGGTTCCGGTTCGATGGCCACGGCGAACGTTTCCAGCACCGAGGCGGAGATGCGGCGTGCCAGCGCGAGCAGTTCCGCACCGGTCGCGTTGCCGTGGTTGACCAGCACCAGCGCGTGGGTGGGGGCCACGCCGGCATCGCCTTCGCGGAAACCCTTCCAGCCACAGTGTTCGATCATCCACGCCGCCGACAGCTTGCGCTGGTCATCGCGTTCGGCCGGGTATACTGGCAGGTCGGGGAACGACTGCAGCAGCACGTCCACCTGCTCCTGGGCGATCACCGGGTTCTTGAAGAAGCTGCCGGCGTTGCCCAGCACATCCGGGTCGGGCAGCTTGCGGCGGCGGATGGCGATCACCGCATTGGCCACGTCCACCGCACTGGGCAGCTCCACGCCCTGTGCCTGCAGTTCCTCGGTGATGCCCGCGTATTCCATGCGCAGGTCATGCAGCAACGGCAGCCTCAGTTCGATGGCGGCGATCAGGTAACGGTCCGGCTGCTGCTTGAACACGCTGTCGCGGTAAGCGAAGCCGCACTGTTCGTTGTCCAGCCGCACCCAATCGGCCTCGTGGCGGTCCCAGGCTTCCACGGTCTGGATGAACTCGCCCACCTGGGCGCCATACGCCCCGATGTTCTGGATCGGCGCGGCACCGGCGGTGCCGGGAATCAAGGCCAGGTTCTCCAGCCCGGACAGCCCGTGCTGCAGCGACCAGGTCACCAGTGCATGCCAGCCTACGCCGGCGCCGGCGCGCACCACGGCATGGTCGGCGCGGTGTTCCAGTATGTCGATGGCGCGGTCGGTGAACACCAGCACGGTGCCTGCCACGTCATCGGCCAGCAGCACGTTGCTGCCACTGCCCAGCACCAGCAGCGGCCCACCGGCCACCTCGTGCAGGGCCAGCGCATCGGGCAGCGCGGCCGCCGCATGCAGTTCCAGCAGGCGCTCGGCACTGGCCTGCACATGGAAGGTGTTGAGGGCACGCAGCGAGGCGTTTTCGGTCATGGTCCATGCGGCAGCCGGCATCACAGGCCCCCCACCGCGCCGCGACTGGGGGCCTCGCGGCGGCGGCGTATCGCCTCCACGCATTCGGACACCAGCACCGGGCCGCGGAACACCAGCCCGCTGTAACACTGCACCAGCGTGGCACCGGCGGCCATCTTGGCCACCGCATCGGCACCGGAGGAAATGCCGCCGACACCCACCAGCGGCACGCTTTCCGGCAGCCGCGCGCGCAGGCGGCGCAGCACCAGCGTGGACTGGTCCAGCAGCGGCGCGCCGGACAATCCACCGGCCTGGTTGGCCAGCGCATCGCCGGCGATGGCGGTGCGGTCGATGGTGGTGTTGGTGGCGATCACGCCATCCACCTGCAGTTCGGCCAGCACGCGTGCAGCGGCATCGATGTCGCGCTCGTTGAGGTCAGGGGCCACCTTCACCAGCATCGGCACGCGCTTGCCGTGCTGGCTGGCCAGTTGTTCCTGGCGCTCGCGCAGGCCGGCCACCAGCTGCCGCAGCGCATTTTCTTCCTGCAGCTCGCGCAGGCCGGCGGTATTGGGCGAAGAGATGTTGACGGTGATGTAGTCGGCCAGCGGATACACCTTGTCCAGGCACGCGATGTAATCGTCCAGCGCCTGTTCGTTGGGGGTGTCCTTGTTCTTGCCGATGTTGATGCCGAGCAGGCCACGGCGGTCACGCACCCGTTCTACGTTGCGCACCAGCGCATCCACGCCATCGTTGTTGAAGCCCATGCGGTTGATGATCGCGCGCTGCGCCGGCAGGCGGAACAGGCGCGGCTTCGGGTTGCCCGCCTGCGGTCGCGGCGTGATGGTGCCGATCTCCACCGAACCGAAACCCAGCGCGAACAGGGCCTCGATATGCGCGCCATTCTTGTCCAGGCCAGCGGCCAGGCCGACAGGATTGGGAAAGGTCAGCCCGAACGCGGTGGTTGGCAGCGGGGCGATGCGCGGGGCAAGCAATGGCGTGGTGCCGAGGCGGTAGGCGGTATCCAGGGCAGACAGCCCCAGGCCGTGGGCGCGTTCGGCATCGAAGGAAAACAGCAGGGGACGGGCAAGCGAGTACATGGGCAGATCAGTCCAGCATGCCAAGGAAGGCACGGGTTTGGTATTCAAAGGCGACCCGGCCATCGACGGCATGGGTATCGAACAGATCCCGCAGCGCGGCCAGCATCGGCGCATGCTTTGGCTGGCCGGCAGTGGGGGCATACGAGGAAGAGAGCAGGCGGCCGCGCAGGGCATCGAAGTCCAGCATCTGCACGTTGGGGAAATGGCCGATGGCCTGCAGGCCGCTGCCGAACCAGGCGCGCATTTCGTCGTCGGTCTGGTAGCGCTCGGCCACGGCGCTGTAGTCGGTGCCGAAATCCAGCAGCAGCTGTTCGTAGCCGCGCAGGAAGGGCGATGCGTCCAGCAGCCGCGAATTCCAGAACACCAGCACCTGTCCGCCGGGTGCCAGGATGCGCTGCCATTCGCGGCGCACGGCGGTGGTATCGAACCAGTGGAAGGCCTGCGCGGCGCTGACCAGGCCGACGCTGGCATCGGCCAGCCCGGTGGCTTCGGCGGTGCCGTCCACGGCGCGGAAGTTGGGGTATTCGCTGCCCAGCCATTGTTCGGCGGCCGCACGCATGGCGGCGTTGGGCTCCACGGCAATCACCGGATGACCGGCCGCCAGCAGCATCTGGCTGGAAATGCCGGTGCCGGCACCGATGTCGGCCACCAGCGAGCGGGAAGGCACGCCCTGCGCATCGTGCAGCCACTGCAGCAGGGCGGCGGGATAGCCGGGACGGAACCGGACGTAGTCCTCCACCCGGTTGGAAAAGCGCGATGCGGAGTCTGGCACGCTCATGCGGGACCTCCATGAAGACCCGGCCATGATAGAGGTTGTGCCCCCATTAGCCCATCAGAACCTGACCACCGTCGACATTGAGGACGTGCCCGGTGATCCAGCGCGCCAGCGGCGAGCACAGGAACAGGGCGGCATCGGCAACCTCGCCGGGTTCGCCGAACCGACCGAACGGAATCTTCGCCAGGGTGGCCTGGTACAGCGCGGGATCCTCCGTGCGTCGTCGTTCCCACAGGCCGTCGGCGAAGGCGATGGAGCCCGGCGCGATGGCATTGACCCGGATGCGGTCCGGCGCCAGCGCCAGTGCCTGGCTGGTGGTGTAGTGCGATAGCGCTGCCTTGGTCGCCCCATAGGGTGCCGCGCCCGGGCGCGGCTGCTGGGCGGCGATGGATGACAGGTTGAGGATGCAGGCATCGGCCGAAGCCCGCAGCCACGGCAATGCCAGCCGCGAGGCGCGTACGGCCGCCATCAGGTCCACCTGCAGGCTGGCGGCCCAGCCGTCCTCGTCGTCGGCCATGCCATAACCGGTGGCGTTGTTGACCAGTACATCGATGCCACCGAGCGCGTCGGCGGCCGCATGCAGCCAGTGGTCGATCTGTTCCAGGCGGGAGAGATCGCCGGCATGGACATGCAGCGCTATGCCTTGGGCATGGGCATCGGCCTGCAAGGCATCCAGCCCGGCCTGCCCACGTGCGCACACCGATACCGCCGCCCCGGCACCGGCGAACGCCAGCGCGATGCAACGGCCGATGCCCTTGCTGCCACCGGCCACCAGCACGCGCCGGCCGGTGAAATCCAATGTCCTGGGTCCAACGTTCATGGCAATTTCCTTCTTTTCCCGCCGGGCATGGCCCGGCGCTACCGGTCGGGCCGTTTTCCTTCTTTTCCCGCCGGGCATGGCCCGGCGCTACCGGCCGGGCCGTTTTCCTTCTTTTCCCGCCGGGCATGGCCCGGCGCTACCGGCCGGGTCCTTTTCCTTCTTTTCCCGCCGGGCATGGCCCGGCGCTACCGGTCGGGTCCTTTGCTTCTTTTCCCGCCGGGCATGGCCCGGCGCTACCGGGCGGGCCCTTTGCTTTTGTAGCGCCGGGCCATGCCCGGCGGCTTTTGCCCGTATAACAACGTTCACGCGCATGCGGCGTTGCCGGGCTGCGCGTTCGCCGGGCATGGCCCGGCGCTACGGCATCATTCGGCCATCACAGGTCGAATTTGATGCCCTGTGCCAGCGGCAGCGAATCGGAGTAGTTGATGGTGTTGGTCTGGCGGCGCATATACACCTTCCACGCATCCGAACCGGACTCACGGCCACCGCCGGTGTCCTTCTCGCCGCCGAAGGCGCCGCCGATCTCCGCACCGGACGTGCCGATGTTGATGTTGGCGATGCCGCAATCGCTGCCGGCAGCAGACAGGAAACGCTCGGCCGTCTTCAGGTTCTGGGTGAAGATCGACGAGGACAGGCCCTGCGGCACGCCGTTCTGCAGGTCGATGGCTTCATCCAGCGTGTCGTACGGCATCACGTACAGGATCGGCGCGAAGGTCTCGTGCTGGACCACCGCATCACTGTTCTGCAGGCCGCTGACGATGGCCGGCAGCACGAAATTGCCGGCGCGATCGATGCGCGTACCACCCGCTTCGATGGTGCCGCCGGCGGCCTTGGCCTGGGCGATGGCATCGAGGAACTGCTGCACGGCGCTTTCGCTGTTCAGCGGGCCCATCAGGTTGGCTGCATCGGTCGGGTCGCCGATCTTGCCCTCCACCTGCTTGTACGCCTTGACCAGGGTGGCCAGCACGTCCTGGTAGATCGAACGGTGCACGATCAGCCGGCGGGTGCTGGTGCAACGCTGGCCGGCGGTGCCGACCGCGCCGAACACGATGCCCGGCACGGCCAGCTTCAGGTCGGCCGTTTCGTCCAGGATGATCGCGTTGTTGCCACCCAGTTCCAGCAGGCAACGGCCCAGGCGGCGGGCGACCTTTTCGTTCACGGTGCGGCCCACCGCGGTGGAGCCGGTGAAGCTGATCAGCGGTACGCGGCGGTCCTCCACCAGCTTTTCCGACAGCGTGGTGCCGGCATCGTTGACCAGGAAGAAGATGTCCGGGAAACCGGCTTCGCGCAGTGCATCGTTGCAGACCTTCATCGACGCGATGGCGGTCAGCGGGGTCTTGTTGGACGGCTTCCAGATGCAGATGTCGCCGCAGATGGCGGCCAGGAACGCATTCCAGCTCCACACCGCCACCGGGAAGTTGAAGGCCGAGATGATGCCCACCAGGCCCAGCGGGTGGTACTGCTCGTACATGCGGTGGCCGGGACGCTCCGAATGCATGGTGTAGCCGTACAGCATGCGGCTCTGGCCCACGGCGAAGTCGGCGATGTCGATCATCTCCTGCACTTCGCCATCGCCCTCGGGCTTGCTCTTGCCCATCTCCAGCGCGACCAGCGAACCCAGCGCGTCCTTGTTGGCGCGCAGTGCCTCGCCACACAGGCGCACGGCCTCACCACGGCGGGGGGCCGGGGTGGTGCGCCATACCTTGAAGGCGGCCTGGGCACGGGCGATGACGGTCTCGTACTCGTCGTCGGTGGTGGCGCGGACCTGGGCGATGGCCTCACCGGTGGTCGGGTTGACCGGGGTGATCAGCTCGCCGCCGGTGGCGGTGGACCACTCCCCGTTGCCCAGGTAGGTGCCAGCGTTGGTCGCGTCCAGGCCCAGGGCCTTGAGCAGCTCGGAAGACATGCAAACTCCTGTTTCGTTGCGGTGTTTTGATGCTGCCGCGGGCAATGTGGGGGAGCGGCAATCGAACCGGGGATGGTAGCAGAGGCGCCGCCTTGGACTCGCCCTGGGCCACCGCCTGCTTGATGAATGCGGAAAAACCACCCCGGCAATCACATCCCCGACACACCCCTGTCCAGACCATGAACGGGCGTCAAATATTTGACGTGCTTTGGGCCTGATCCTAGCTACCTGTGAACTCGTTCACGCTTACAGTGAGGTCCAGTAGACACACTTTCTGGTACATTTGCGTCAAATTAACGCGGTTCCAACCATTCGTTCGTGATGCGCTGGCTAGGGGGAGACCAGCTCAATACAGAGAGAGGCGCCGTGTGAAGCCAGAACCAGGAGACGTAGACTTGCTACATGGATCAGTAGATGGCCTGCCCAAGCAGCGCCCCCATTCGCGTGCCCGGGTAGAGACCCGGGCCGCCCTGGAACTCAGCCTCCGCCTTGCCGACCTGCTGGTCGTACCCGGTACGGCCATCCTCAGCCACATCCTCCGCAACGGCATGCAGGCGCCCACCCAGTCCCAGCGGGTGGTGTTCGGCGGGATCCTGCTGAGCACCATCGTCTGTTTCGGCGTCGCCCCCATCTATCGCCAGTGGCGCGCGCGCGGCCTGCTGGCCGACCTGTGGGTCCTGCTGCTGGCCTGGACGGCCGTGTTCGCCCTGTTCTCCACCTATGCGGTGCTGGTCGACATGGCCGACGCCGTGCCCACGTTCTGGCTGGTGGGCTGGTACGGGCTGGGCCTGGTCGGCATGACCGTCATCCGCCTTGGCCTGCGCATGCAGCTGCACCGCCTGCGCGCCAGCGGCCTGGACCGCCAGCGGGTGCTGCTGGTCGGCCTGCGTGCCCCCGCCCTGAAGCTGCACCGGCTGTTGCGTGACCGGCCGGAGATTGGCCAGGAAGTGGTCGGGTATTTTTCCAGCCCGGGCGATATCGCCAGTCGCCCCGACGGCGACAGGCCGCGTTGCCTGGGTGCCATCGAAAACGTGCCGCAGTACATGGCCCAGCACGGCGGTGAATTCGACCAGCTGTGGATTTCGCTCCACGGCAGTGGCGAGCCGGTCAAGGAAATGTTGAAGCAGATCGAGAAGTATCCGGTGCCGGTGCGGATCATTCCGGATATCAGCGGTTACGGCGCATTGAATCCCGGCGTGCACCAGGTCGGCAGCGTGCCGATGATCGGGCTGCGGCAGGGCCTGCCCGAATCGAAGTTCCGGATCGTCAAGCGGGTGCAGGACCTGCTGGTAGCCAGTGTGGCCGTCATCATGCTGTCGCCGCTGCTGGTGGTGCTGGCGATAGGCGTGAAACTCAGCTCCCCGGGCCCGGTGCTGTTCCGCCAGCGCCGGCACGGGCTGGGCGGCAAAGAGTTCATGATGCTGAAATTCCGCTCCATGCGCATGCATGCGGAAACCCCGGACAAGATCACCCAGGCCAGCCGCAATGATCCGCGCGTGACGCGCTTCGGCGCCTTCCTGCGCAGCAGCAGCCTGGATGAGCTGCCGCAGTTCTTCAATGTGCTGGGGGGCAGCATGTCGGTGGTCGGGCCGCGCCCGCACGCCGTGCAGCACAACACCCAGTACGAAAAGCTGATCGTGCGTTACATGCACCGGCACTACGTGAAGCCGGGCATCACCGGCTGGGCCCAGGTGCATGGCCTGCGTGGCGAAACACTGGAACTGCGTTCGATGAAGAAGCGAGTGCAGTACGATATCGACTACATTCGCCGCTGGAGCCTGACGCTGGACCTGCGCATCATCGCACTCACAGCGTTCAAGGTGCTGGGGCAGAAGACGGCTTACTGAAGCCGGTAGCCAAACAGGATCAGCGTTTTGTTCAAGAACATTCTTTTCGTGTGCGTGGGAAACATCTGTCGAAGCCCCTCTGCCGAGGTGATGCTGCGGCAACAGGTAGTCGGAAAAGGGATCCAGGTATCGTCGGCAGGCCTGGGCGCGCTGGTGGACCATGGCATCGATGCCACGGCCCAGCAGCTGCTGGTGGAGCAGGGGCTGGACGGCAGCACCCACCGCGCCCGCCAGATCAGCAATGCCATCCTGGCCCAGGCCGACCTGGTGCTGACCATGGAACGCAAGCACGTGCGCCGCATCGCGGAAATCGCACCGGAAGCGTCAGGCAAGACCTTCCTGCTCGGCAAATGGCAGCAGGAACGTGAGATCCCCGATCCCTACCGGCAGCAGCGGCCGGCGTTCGAACATGTCTACAAGCTGATGGCCGACGGCATCCAGAGCTGGTCGCGGCACCTGTGAAACGATGAGGGCCGGCGTCTTGGCGCCGGCCCTCACGTTATCAGTCGTCGATGGATTTCAGGTTGTCGTAGAAGAAGCGCTCATCGCGCTCGCTGGTGACGTTGTACAACTGGTACCTGCGCGACAGCATCGCGCCACCGTCACGGATCAGCGGATTCCAGTTGATGTTGGCGCGTCCACGTGTGGAGCGCGGCAGGACGATATCGAAGGGAATGCTGAAATAGATGCCCTTGTCGAAGCTGCCTTCACCAAATTCCGCAGCCGATACATCGGTCTTGGTGGCATAGGCGCCCATGGTCACGCCGTTGTCGAATGCACGGGCGATGTTCAGGGTGGCACCGTAGTCGCCGGCCAGGTAACGGCCCAGCGACAGCGAGCCGACGATGCGTTCCTTGGCATCGAATGAATAGTAGAACGTGGCGTGGCCAGTGGTGACGCTGTAATCGCGCAGCCCGAAATGCTGGTCGTAGTCGCGCTGCTTCACCCAGTTGAGGTTGGCGCCTATCGCCCAGGATTCGCCCATGGGCCGGTATAGCAGTTCGCCACCCACGCCGGCGTACATCCATTCCAGATAGCCCACATATGCCAGGCCGTAGGTATCGCGGCCCAGGCGGCCTGCCGTATTGAACTGCAGGTTGGGCAGCACGACATCGGACGTGGTCATGTACTGGCGCAGGTCCGTGCGTACCCGTGGCAGGCGGCTGGGTGCGTCGTACTTGAACTTGTCGTAGTTGTTGAACAGGTCCACGCTGGCGGTGCCGGAAAGCCAGACATTGGGCCGGAAGAAATAACTTGCCGAATAATTGGCTGCCACCTGGTACAGGATGAAGCCGTCAGGGCCACCCAGGTTCTGGCGATAGCCGACACTGAAGCCGCCATTGAAGGGGTCGCTGGGCGCGCGGTACAGCACATCACGGGAGATCACCGACGGCGCCTCCAGTTCGGTGCTCCGGCGCAGCACGTCTTCGCTGACGGACCCATCCAGATAGCCTTCCAGCGCCTGCCTGCTGACCGACATGTCTGCGATGGGCATGCCCAGGCGGGTGCTGCGTACCGTGTACCAGTCGTATTCGTCGCCCAGCGAATTGCTGAGTATCCTGCCTGCGCGCCCGAGTCCCTTGGCGGCGCTCATGTAGTCCGTCTGGTACCCATCGATGAACAGCTCACCATCCCGGCGGGAAATGGAGTCGACCTTGATTCCCGCGTTGCTGCGCAGTGCGGATGCAATGGCGCCCCAGTCGGCCTGCTCGCGGGGCTGGCCGGCTTCGGTCGTGGTTCCCGTTGCAGTCGCCGTTCCCGGCGCGGTCGCCACTTGGCGGGAGACAGCTTCGCCGCCCACACGGGCATCGGGATCGCCGACGCGAACCGGCGGCGGGTCGAACGGCTTTGGCGCCGCACTGGCATGGCCGGGGTTTCCGCGCAGCGTCAGCGAGAACATCGCGGCATCCCCACGCTCCCAGGCAGCGGTCAGTTCCACGTTCTTGTTGGGAACATAGACCAGGCCGACATTGACAGGGGTGTTCTGGGTGAGGTTGTTCCTGCGTGGCTCTCGCTTGTAGTCATTGCCGTCGTATTCCACCTTGACAAGCAGGGCATCCAATGGCGTCTGCCAGGTCACGCCTCCGAAAATGCCGACGGGCCCCTTGAACATGTTGCTGAGGCCGAACCTGCCGGCTTGGGTGATGTCGCTGTTGGCAATCGGTCGGCGGTCCTTGTACTTGTCGTCGATTGCGCCGAGTGGATTGGAAAAGTCGCCACGGTTGCCGATATAGCCCGTTGCCAAGCCAACCGATGCGTCGACCGGGCCAAAGCGCTTGTTCGCCACCAGGTATTCGCTGGAGAAGAAGCCGGTACCACCGATATCGCGGACGCCGAAAGAAACATCTGGTAACCAGCGTGTTTCTTCCCACAGGCGGACCTTGAAATCGATCGACTTGTCCTTATAGTTCTGGTTTCCGGCAATATCAGTGCCGTATCTAATGTTGGATACGTTGATATAGCGGAATGAGGCCTCCAGCCAAGGGAATGGTTGTAGGGTCAAGTTGTAGCGGCTGTACGGCGAATTGTGCGAGGCAGTGAACGCGATATCACCATCCTCTGCCATGCGCGCGGTAGGTGTCTGCAGCAGGCCAATGCCACCCCATTCGCTGGCGGTTGCCGGCGGCGCCTGCTGGGCATGCAGGGCCGTGGACATCGACATCGCCAGCGCGGTCAAGGTAATGGCGACAGGGCGATGGGCTTTCGAACGATTCAAGATGCGACTCATCAAGGCGTGATGGGCTGGGTGGCGATGAACGCCGCGAATTCGCTGTTGAACGCCTCGTCCACGGCACCCGCCGAGGATTCGGCCAGCGGCACGTACAGGGTGCCACCGGGTGCGATCGGCTGTGGATCAGCGCGGTTCCACAGTGCGACGCCCAGCTTCTGGACGTACCCATCGGGCTGGATGACATAGATATCATTGCGATCAGCCGCGGCAGAGGCCGGGCAATCGCGCAGGTAGTCCTTGGCATCGCGTAGCGGCTCGTGCTGCACGCGACATTCGGCCAGCACGGCGCCCATGACGCGGACCGCCTGCGGGCGGCTGGGCACCACAATGGCATCGCCAGTGCCCAGCACAGGATTGGATTGCGGCTGCACCTGGATCAGGCGCATATCGAAAGATTGCCGCACACGGCCGGTAGCCGGATGATCATCGAGCCACTGGGTCAACACGCCAGCGGCCTGCTGGACATCGGCATCAGCGCTGCGCTGCAACAGGGCAAGGTCATGTGCCAAGCCGGCGCGAAGGCGAAACTGCTGCTCCTTGGCCTGCTGCTTCAGGAGCATCGCTCCCGGCAGGTACGCATCCGGCGCAGGGCGCGCGGCGACCAGCGCATCGGCTAAACGGCCGCCGGGAGGGATATCAAATTGCCCGGGTGTGCGGACGTTGCCCGATACCTCAACCCGTACCTGCGCTCCTGCGCTGGTTTCCTGCGCACTTGCTGACAAGGATGCGCAGAAGAGCAGGGGAGCGATCATCGCTGCTGCCATGCATTTCATGATCAGTCCTTTGCCTGGCGATAAGGCTTCAGTTGCACGAGTTCCACCGCGTAGCCAGGTGCCAGGTACTGCTTGCTCTTCCAGATGAACCCCGTGGTGGGGTCCGCCCAGTAGATGTTGCGCTCCTTCATGCCGCCGCCCCGCAATACCTCTTCAAACCGTGCCAGTTCCCGTTTCCGGCCGAGGATCTCGACCGTGTCGGTGCCTGCACGGGTGACGGTTCCCTGCACCTGCACCCCCATCGCGTAGGCGGGCAACCAGTCGTATTCGCGCTGTACCGTTATCGGGGCGACAACATCGGTCAGGCGGCCAAACGGCGAAGCGCCGATGATGCGGCCCTGCAGGTCACGCCCCAAGCCGGTCGTCCCCACCAGCAGGCCATTGGCATCCAGGCGGAACACCGCATGGTCAGCGGCATACCAGACCTGCTGGCCTTCATCGATATAGCCCAGCACCATCACGGCGCTCAGGTCCGGCGTACGGATCTGGGCCTGCGGGAAGCGGTTCGCAGCAACCTGCTCTGGCGATACCTCCACCTGCCGGTTGAACAACAGGCGGAAGGAATCGCTGGTACTGCGACTGACTGACGTGCAGCCTGCCAACAGCAATACCAAGGCGACGATCAGGAGGCGCCGGGCCTCCTGGGTCCAAGGCAGTGTTTTGCCTGTCACAACACGGTGACCCGTCATGTCAGTTGTCTAGATCGTTGCTGGCGCTGGCCGCGTTATTGATGATTGCGGTGAACGGCAGCAACTGGTTCACGAAGCGATTCCAACGCGTCACGCCGGCAGCGCCGACAAAGACAACATCACCCGGGGAAAGCATGAACTGGCTTCCCACGGCAAATGCGGTGGGGGAGCGTGCCTCAAGCTGGTATACGACAGAGGGCTCAGCCTGCAGATCCTTGGAGCCGCGAATCACGTAGACGGCGTCGCCCTTGGACGTGGTCTGGCTCAACCCACGCGCGCGCCCCAATGCCTGGTTCAGCGTCACATCGCCGGTGCGGAAGCTATAAGCGCCGGGCAAGCCCACCTCACCAACGACGAAAATTTCCTTGCGGTCCAGATAGGGCACAAAGATGGAGTCGCCGTCCTTGAGGAACAGCTGGCGCCCACCGTATTGGTTAGCCAGTGTCTCAAGGTTGATCGTGTAGGTCACCCCATCACGGCTCAGGCGGATCCCAGACAGATCGGCCTGTTGCGCGTTCAATCCGGTCTGGCTGATAGCGTCAGCCAAGGTCAGTGGCGACGTTCCCAGCGGGATTGGGCTGGAACGTTCGGCAGCGCCCGTTACCCAGACCCGCTGGCTGCCATACGTAAATACCGAAACGTCCACCTGTGGAGACTCGATGTACGTCGCCAAGCGGCGAGTGATCTCTTCCCGGATAGCGGTGGGCGTTTTGCCCTTGGCTTCCACCTTGCCGATGTAGGGGTAGAACAACATGCCATCGCTCTGCACTGTCCGACCGGCAAGATTACCCTGCTGCTGGGAGCCTGCCGGAACCGTCAGCTCCGGGTGGTCCCATACCGTGATGTAAAGAACATCGCCCACGCCTACCTTGTATTCCTCGGGCGCATAGTCGAAGAGATCAGCAGGCAACACATGCTCGGCCCGCGATGCGCGATCCATGGCGATCAGCTTCGGCGTGATGGTGACCATTTCCAATTGGCCATCGTCGCTTTGCCGGTCGCGGGACACGTCGCTATGGCGCAGGTGCTGGCCCGGGGACAGCGCGCAACCGGACAAGGTGGCGGACGCTAACACGACGGCTGCGATGCAGGAGAATTTTGTTTTCATGGAGGTAGGCTGGTTTCCGGCAGGCATAAAAAACCCTCGCCAAGCATCGCCCGGCGAGGGCTTCGATTCAAGCTACGGGACAATCAGCCGCCGGTACCACCCGTGCCGCCAGTGCCGCCGGTACCACCCGTGCCGCCAGTACCATCATCGCCATCACCGCTGTCGTCGGTGCTGTCGCCGGCAATGCTGTACAGCACGGCGCCGGTAGCGATGGTTGCAACGACTGCACCAGTGATCTGCGCAGCCGAATAGCGGGAAGCGTCGGGGCCGGCAACTTCGGTGCTCGGCTCCTGCGGCTCCTGCGGCGCTTCCTGTGCCAGGACCGGGGAAGAAAGACCCACGAGGGCCAGTACTGCAAACATCTTGTTCATAAACGGGGTCTCCTACTCCGCGAGGGGGGTTTCAATCGTCTCTATAGTCGCGGCATCTCGCTTCCGATGTCAAGGCAAATACGTCAACAAATTGTCTATAGCGCCAATGAGTTGCGTATTTGCCAGGATGAACGGGGTCTCAAGGTTGATGCAGCGCTGCCCTGTCGAACTCCTTCACGGACCCGGAGAGAGCCTTGGCCAGCGTCACGACTAGTTGATGCGTGTGAAGCTGAGGAAACGCTATTGGCACGCATGTGCCAATAGCCAGAGCCAGAGCCAGCCATCTGGCTGGAATTCGCCCTTGGGCCTGAGCGGCTGCGAGGGTTGAAGTGCTGGTCAGGGCGCCCAGGATCCACCCGCTGAACACCTCCGATAAGGAATGAGCACCAAGTGGCAGCCGGGAATACGCAATGCCTGCGGCCAGCAAAAGTCCAGCCAGAGCGCCCCAGTGCGCTGGTACCCGCCCAGGCGTGGCCATGTAGAACACCACTGGCCATATCGCTGCAGAAACCGCAGCGTGCCCGCTGAAGCCAGTGAAGTCGATCCAGGCGATTCCTACGCCCCATCCCAAGAACGCCAGCTTGGAGCTAAGCACCACGCCCCCCAGCGTCGCCAGACCCAGTGCCCATCGGGCGGGCCAGCGGTGCATCTGCCATAGGCCTGCGCCGATTAGAATCGAGGCAGTTGGCAGAAGCGCGCGGCTATCGCCCAACAGGGAAAGAATGTGCCAGATGGATTGCATTAAATGTACAGAGGGGGCGCGACAGCATACGTGGACCTAGCGCCTGCTTACTGACCGTGCGCTATCCACGGTAGTGCTTAGCGTTCGCAGCCTGTATCCTTCACATCCTCGATCTGGCCCCGTAGCTCAGCTGGATAGAGCGTCCCCCTCCTAAGGGGAAGGTCGCCCGTTCGAATCGGGCCGGGGTCACCAGAAATCAACTATTTACGTTGATTTAAGATGTGCCAGATTTCCATATATATCCGTTATCCACAGCATTTGGTCACAGTAGTCACGGTGACCAATCAATAAGTTAGCTTCGCTACTGCTTCGTCATCGCCCTCAGGCGTGAGGTGGGCGTAGTACTTCTCCGTGGTGGCATAGTCGGAGTGGCCGGCCAGAATCTGGACGCGCCGCAGGGGTACGCCGGCGATCACCATGTGGGCGCAGAAGGTGTGCCGAAGCCGGTGAAGGCTCCCGCCGATGCCAGCAACTTTTGAGTCGGTGCTGAACCAATCGCTCACCGTGTCCTTGTGCACGCTGACCAGTGGATCGGCGGTTGCCGGGCATTCCGAACCCGACGAAGGTGGAGACGTTCGAGCTGCAGGGCGTTGGCGACTGCAACCGCGCCTGGCGAATCGGCATGCGCCGGCTGATGAAGCATCAGGGCCAGCGCCTGACCTACCCCACCAAGACCGAGATAATGGGCCTGGTCTACGAGTACGGCGACCGGGTGAAGCTGACGGACGATATTCCGGGCTCGGGAACCACCAGCGCCATGATCGAGGATGCCTGGGAAGAAGGCACGCTGGTGGTGGTACAGGTGGGCGAATACCTGGACTGGAGCCAGGCGCAGCCGCGGTGCTTCATTCGGTTCCGGGACGGCAGCCTGTCGGCGGTGATCACCCCGACGCGGGTGGACGAACACACCCTGTCGTTCCCGGCCTCGCGGCTGTCGGCCGGCAAGCCGCTGTATCAGTGGCTGATGGACGACCCCACCGTCGATTTGCCGGAGCTGATCTTCTGCAGCGACAGCACGCGTCTGGGCTATGACGCGGTGATCGATGAGCTTGTGCCGGGCGATGACGGTTCGGTTGACGTGACCGCGCTGCAGTACGACCCGGCTTTCTATCAGTACGACGACGCGAACGCGCCGTAACCCCCAACGGAGAGACAAGAAATGGCAAACACCGGAACCGGCAAGCCGGTGCCGTCTGATGACGTGCGCGATCTGCTGGCCAATGCGACGAATCTGGATGAGGGAATCAACGGCGCCGGGGCCACGTGGCTGGACCGGTTCAACAGGCCGCGGCGCAGCTGGAGTGGCCTTGAAGGGGAGGTGGATCAGTTCCTTGCTGAGAATGAGGCGGAGTTTCGGTCATTTCTGGACAGCAATCGGGTGTATGGCTTCGCTACGTGGGCGGCAGCGAGCGCTGCCGCTGGGGCCGGGCAGTTGCCGGTGGCCAGCACCGCGGAGGTGGTTGGCGATCTAGGCACTTATGTGGACCCGATTACCGGCGCCGCGGTGAGCAACAGCAGTCGCTACATCATGACCGCCGGCGGCCTCTAATGGCGCAGCGCTGACTCACTGAGTGAGAAGGCCGATCTCTCCGACCTTGATTCGCGCGTTCCGAACCTGCCTGTGACCTCACAGCGCGTGCCAGCAATCATCGATGCAGCCTTGAATGTTCTGCTCTATTTCGAAGGAGAGGGCATTTCGTTTTCCAGCCTTGGCGACGCCGGCAAACTGGCCGTGCTGCGCGCGATGATCGATGAGGGCGTCACTTCCGACGCAATCGACGTGCTTCAGGCCTTGGCGCCGTTGGTCCGTGATTCGGCGGGTAACGTCCCGGCATGGCTGGACAACGGCATGTTCGATGCAACGGGACTTGGGCCGCGCCTGCAGGCCACGATCAAGTCCTTGGTGCAGCAGCGGCAGTACGGCGCCGCATTTCAGACGCCGCTTCACGCCGACGGCCGCACCCTCTGGCGTTACCGTTCCAAGGGAGCGCGGCTGCGGCTCGGGCCCGTTCGACGCCCGCTGATGGTGCGCGGTGGATCATGAACGGAATCGATGCCGAGCAACTCCGCGTCCACTACACCGACACTGCCGGAAACTTCGATGTGGGGTACTACGTCGGCGGAGTCGCGACGTGGACGCCCGTTGTTAGTGGCGGCACTGGCGAGCGCCGTTCGGTGACCATTTCCATTCCGGCCGGTGCCACACCCATCGAGATCCGGAGGACCTCGGGCATGGTCTACCTCTTGGGCTTAGAGGCACTCTCTCCCAGCCGAAAGGGCGTCACGTTCAATCCGTGCGGCAATTCCAGCTCCCTGTCAGTGAACCTCATCCAGGCCAGCGCAGGCTACGGAATCCTGCAGGAAATGGCCGTGGATATGATCGTGTTCATCCTCGGAACCAATGACGCGGCAATCTACCTGAGTGATCAGGAGTTCGTTGCAAATCTGGAGGCGTGGATCACTGGCGTGCGAGCGCGTCAGCCTGGCGTTGGGATCGTGCTCGTGGCGCCGCCGCGCACCGGCAACGGCCCCACCAATCGATCAGATCTGGTGATGTTCCGCAGCGCCCTTTACGCCTTGTCCATGCGCCGCAGCTGCGAGTTCTTCTCGATCTACGACTGGGGGAGCTACACCGAAATGAATGGCCTTGGCATGTTCGCCGACGGGGTCCACCCTGGACCTGTGAGCGCACGTCTGATCGCTGACCGACTCACCACCACTCTGGATATTTGACCATGCCTCTTACCCGCGCACTCAGCCTAAGGGACGTGATCGTCCCCGGCATCCACCCGAAGTTGGGCAGCTTTCTGGATCTCGACCTGCCTCACAAGGAAGGCTTGACCGGCATCTACATTCTGGGGGGGGGGGGGGGGAGGGGGCAGCCTTGAAGCCAGCAGGATCAA
>NZ_JACGXS010000017.1 GCF_014117215.1 Stenotrophomonas tumulicola
CCAAGCTGCCGGAAGGTGTGGAGATGGTGATGCCGGGCGACAACGTGAAGATGGTTGTCACCCTGATCAACCCGGTTGCCATGGATGAAGGCCTGCGCTTCGCTATCCGCGAAGGCGGCCGTACCGTTGGCGCCGGCGTGGTCTCGAAGATCATCAAGTAATCCAGCAGTACCCGGCGGTTTGTAGTACCGCCGGTCGCGCGAGTGGCGGGCCGGGAACCTCGGTCCGCCTTCGCCGTCTAAGGCAAGGCAAAGTTTTTGACGTACGCCAGTAGCTCAATTGGCAGAGCAGCGGTCTCCAAAACCGCAGGTTGGGGGTTCGAGTCCCTCCTGGCGTGCCATTGCCTTCCTAACCAGCGGTCATGCCGCTAAAGCAGCCCGAGCCGGATGAACAGCAAGATCGAACAGTCCAAGGAAACGTCCACCAGCGGTGGAGATCTCTTCAAGTACGTCATCGCATCGCTGTTGGTGCTGGCGGGATTGTTCGTATGGTTCTGGTTCTCTGCAGATTCCGGTCGCGCCGCCCAGTTGGGTGCGTGGGCTGGTCAGATCCGCGCGCTGGCCGTGATTGTTGGCCTGGCGGGCGGTGTCGCCATTTTCATGCTGACCGGGAAGGGCCACGATACCCGTGAGTTCCTGTCCGAGTCGCGCTTCGAGCTGCGCAAAGTGGTCTGGCCGACGCGCCAGGAAGCCATCCGGATGACCTGGGTCGTAATCGTGGTCGTCATCATCCTCAGCCTGCTGCTGGGCGGATTCGACTTCGTCATTCAGAAACTGACCCAGTGGTTCCTGGGCCGGTAAGGAGAAACCCATGAAGCGTTGGTATGTCGTTCACGCCTATTCAGGCTTCGAGAAGTCGGTGGCGCAGGCCCTGCGCGATCGCATCGTCCGCGACGGCATGGAAGAGCGCTTCGGTGATGTGCTGGTGCCGACCGAGGAAGTGATCGAGATGCGGGCCGGCCAGAAGCGCCGTTCCGAGCGCAAGTTCTTTCCGGGCTATGTGCTGGTCCAGATCGAGACCCACGAAGAAAACGGTATTCCGCGCATCGACAACGAGAGCTGGCATCTGGTCAAGGAAACCCCTCGCGTGATGGGTTTCATTGGCGGCACTGCCGATCGTCCGCTGCCGATCCGTGATGAAGAGGCTGCCCACATCCTGGATCGTGTTCAGGAAGGTGTCGAGAAGCCGCGTCCGAAGGTGCTGTTCGAGCCGGGCCAGATGGTCCGTGTCAACGACGGCCCGTTCAACGATTTCAATGGCGTGGTCGAAGAGGTCAACTACGAGAAGAGCCGCCTGCGCGTCTCGGTGCTGATCTTTGGCCGTGCTACTCCGGTCGAGCTCGAGTTCGGCCAGGTCGAAAAGGCCACCGGCTGACGGTATAGCCTCTCGGCGTTTACGGCGGCCGCTGTGGACGCAGCGGCCAAGCGCTGGTATAGTACGCAGCTCCCTGCCAGGAAGCTGTCAGGATGAAGGCCGCCGAAAGGTGGCCTTCGGCATGATTTCAAAACGCGATGCCGGGACGCGAGATTCCCGGTCCGATGGGGAGCCTGTTGTCGTAAGGCGCTAGCACCCGGAGAGCATACTCATGGCAAAGAAAGTTGTCGGTTACATCAAGCTGCAGGTGAAGGCCGGTCAGGCCAACCCCTCGCCGCCGGTCGGTCCTGCGCTGGGTCAGCGCGGCCTGAACATCATGGAATTCTGCAAGGCGTTCAATGCCGCCACGCAGAAGCTCGAGCCGGGCCTGCCGGTTCCGGTGATCATCACGGCCTATTCGGACCGTACGTTCACCTTCATCACCAAGAGCACCCCGGCCACCACCCTTCTGAAGAAGGCCGCTGGCATCTCCTCGGGCTCCAAGCGCCCGAATACCGAGAAGGTCGGCAAGGTCACCCGTCAGCAGCTGGAAGAGATCGCCAAGGCGAAGGAACCGGATCTGACTGCCGCCGATCTGGACGCCGCCGTGCGCACGATCGCTGGCTCTGCCCGTTCCATGGGCCTCGTGGTGGAGGGTTAAGAAGATGGCACAGACCAAGCGTGAGAAGGCCGTGAAGGCCGCAGTCGTTCCGGGCAAGTCGTACGGCTTCGAAGAAGCGATCAACATCCTCAAGACCACCGCCAAGGCCAAGTTCGTCGAGTCCATCGACGTCGCCGTGCGCCTGGGCGTGGACGCGAAGAAGTCCGACCAGCAGGTCCGCGGTTCCACCGTGCTGCCCGCCGGTACCGGCAAGAGCGTCCGCGTCGCCGTGTTCGCCCCGGCCGGTGCCAAGGCTGATGAAGCCCTGGCCGCTGGCGCCGAAGCCGTCGGCATGGACGACCTGGCCGAGAAGATGCAGGCCGGTGACCTGAACTACGACGTCGTGATCGCGACCCCGGACGCCATGCGCGTCGTGGGTAAGCTGGGTACCGTGCTGGGCCCGCGTGGCCTGATGCCGAACCCGAAGGTCGGCACCGTGTCGGCCAACCCGGGCGAAGCGGTCAAGAACGCCAAGTCGGGCCAGGTGCGTTACCGCACCGACAAGGCCGGCATCATCCACTGCACCATCGGCAAGGCCAGCTTCGAAGACGAAGCGCTGAAGTCGAACCTGCAGGCGCTGCTGCTGGACCTGATCAAGGCCAAGCCGGCCACCTCGAAGGGCACCTACCTGCAGAAGGTATCGGTCAGCTCGACGATGGGCCCGGGTGTCACCGTCGACCAGTCGTCGCTGACCCTGAAGTAATTGTTTCAAGCGGGCAGGGGATCCCCGGATTCCCTGCCCGCCACATTTGAAGGCATCCACCGGCAACGTATCGCCGGTGGTCGCCGTCAAAGACCGCAGGTGCGGTCGTGGCATGCCGGCGACGGGCACGGAAGCTCGAATTGGCAGGGAGTCGCCGCCGGAGCAGTCACGAGCGCTTAATCGATCCTTCGCGGATCACCCTGCGTAGATGGTGCCCTTCTGGAGTTTTTCTGGTTCACGCATGTCTGGGGTTTCCCCAGGTTGGATCCAGGTCTGGAACGGCCCACCCCCGGAACATCAGCCCGATGTTCCCGGTGTCCAGGACGGACGCCGCCCAGGACCGCACACGGCAGGAGCCGTAAGCGGAGTTCAATTGGAGGAGTGCAATGGCTCTCAATCTGTCCCAGAAGCAAGAAGTAGTCGCGGAGCTGGCAGACGTCGCCGCCAAGGCTCACTCCTTGATCGCAGCCGAATACGCTGGCACCACGGTCTCCCAGATGACCGCGATGCGCAAGCAGGCGCGTGAATCCGGTGTTTTCTTGAAAGTTGTCAAGAACACCCTGGCTTCGCGTGCCGTTGAAGGCACCGAATTCGCATGTGCACAGGACAAGCTGGTCGGTCCGCTGCTGTATGCGTTCTCGCTCGAGGAGCCCGGCGCAGCCGGTCGCCTGATCAAGGAATTCGCCAAGGGCAACGACAAGCTGCAGCCCAAGGTCGTCGCCATCGGTGGCGAAGTGTTCCCGGCAAGCCACGTTGACGTGTTGGCCTCGCTGCCGACCCTCGACCAGGCCCTGGCAATGCTGGCGCGCGTCCTGACCGAGCCGGTCACGATGTTCGCACGTGCCAACAAGGCGCTGGCCGATCAGCTGGGTGGCGGCGAAACCGCTGCTGCCGAGCCGGTCGCCGAAACCGCCTGAGTTCCGACCTATCGTGGTTCCTGACGGAACCTCAATCCAGAAAATAATTCAAAGGTAATCAACATGTCCCTTTCCAACGATCAGATCGTCGAAGCCATCGCCTCGAAGTCCCTGCTGGAAGTGATGGAGCTGGTCAAGGCCATCGAAGAGAAGTTCGGCGTCTCCGCCGCCGCTCCGGTCGCCGTGGCTGCTGCCGCTGGCCCGGCTGCTGCCGTCGAAGAGCAGACCGAGTTCACCGTCGTCCTGAAGTCGCCGGGCGACAAGAAGGTCGAAGTGATCAAGGCCGTCCGCGCCATCACCGGCCTGGGCCTGAAGGAAGCGAAGGACCTGGCCGAAGCCGGTGGCGTCCTGAAGGAAGGCGCTTCGAAGGAAGACGCCGAGAAGATGAAGAAGGACCTGGAAGCTGCTGGCGCGACTGTCGAAGTCAAGTAAGCAGATCCCTTGCGTCGCCATCGAAACCCGGCGATGCAGCCAAGGCTGGGGGCGTAAGCCCCCGGCCTTTGGTCGTTGTTGCAGGACCGGCCGGGTATCGCCCGGCTCTGCAGGAAAGCGGTAAAAGCCCAACACGGGCTGCAATAGAAGGCCCGCCAGTCCAGCGCCCAGCGCGGCGGCGGTCACGCAGATGCAGTCAAGTTGGCAGTTGGAAGTAGCGGGAGAAGGCGTGCTGGTGCCGGCAATACCAGCGACTTCCAACTGACAATTTCAAGTTTCCTTTTGGGTCGTGGACGCACGGCCCGCACAACAAGGTGGAAGACATCATGACGTCCTATTCGTTCACCGAGAAGAAGCGCATCCGCAAGGATTTCGCCAAGTCGCGCGCTATTCTCGAAGTGCCGTTCCTGCTCGCCATCCAGGTGGATTCGTACCGCGAATTCCTGCAGGAAAACGTCGATCCGGCCAAGCGCACGGACCACGGCCTGCACGCTGCACTCAAGTCCGTCTTCCCGATCTCCAGCTACAGCGGCAACGCTGCGCTGGAATATGTCGGCTACAAGCTGGGCGAGCCCGTGTTCGACGAACGCGAGTGCCGCCAGCGTGGCATGAGCTATGGTGCGCCGCTGCGCGTGACCGTGCGCCTGGTGATCTACGACCGTGAGTCGTCGACCAAGGCCATCAAGTACGTGAAGGAGCAGGAGGTCTACCTCGGCGAGATCCCGCTGATGACCGACAACGGCACCTTCATCGTCAACGGCACCGAGCGCGTCATCGTTTCGCAGCTGCACCGTTCGCCGGGCGTGTTCTTCGACCACGACCGTGGCAAGACCCACAGCTCGGGCAAGCTGCTGTACAGCGCCCGCATCATTCCTTACCGCGGCTCCTGGCTGGACTTCGAGTTCGACCCGAAGGACGCGCTGTTCACCCGTATCGACCGTCGCCGCAAGCTGCCGGTGTCGATCCTGCTGCGCGCGCTCGGCTACAACAACGAAGAGATGCTGGCCGAGTTCTTCGAGATCAACACGTTCCACATCAACCCAGATGAAGGCGTCCAGCTGGAGCTCGTTGCCGAGCGCCTGCGGGGCGAGACCCTGGGCTTTGACCTCGCCGACGGCGACAAGGTCATCGTGGAAGCCGGCAAGCGCATCACCGCACGCCACGTCAAGCAGCTGGAAGCGTCGGGCATTGCTGCCCTGGCCGTGCCGGACGAGTACATCGTTGGCCGCATCCTGTCGCACGACGTGGTCGATGCGGCTACCGGCGAACTGCTGGCGCAGGCCAATGACGAGATCACCGAAGAGCAGCTGCAGGCCTTCCGCAAGGCCGGCGTGGATGCCGTGGGCACCCTGTGGGTGAACGATCTGGACCGTGGCGCCTACCTGTCCAATACCCTGCGCATCGATCCGACCAAGACCCAGCTCGAAGCGCTGGTCGAGATCTACCGCATGATGCGTCCGGGCGAGCCGCCGACCAAGGACGCCGCGCAGAACCTGTTCCACAACCTGTTCTTCACCTTCGAGCGCTACGACCTGTCCACGGTCGGCCGCATGAAGTTCAACCGTCGCGTGGGCCGCAAGGAAACCACCGGCGAAGCGGTGCTGTACGACCGCAAGTACTACGGCGAGCGCAACGACGAAGAGTCCAAGCGCCTGGTCGCCACCCGTGGCGAATCGTCCGACATCCTGGACGTGATCAAGGTCCTGACCGAGATCCGCAACGGTCGTGGCGTCGTCGATGACATCGACCACCTCGGCAACCGTCGCGTGCGTTCGGTCGGCGAAATGGCCGAGAACGTGTTCCGCGTGGGCCTGGTCCGCGTCGAGCGTGCGGTCAAGGAGCGCCTGTCGATGGCCGAGTCCGAAGGCCTGACCCCGCAGGAGCTGATCAACGCCAAGCCGGTTGCCGCAGCCATCAAGGAGTTCTTCGGCTCCTCGCAGCTGTCGCAGTTCATGGACCAGAACAACCCGCTGTCGGAAGTCACGCACAAGCGTCGCGTCTCGGCCCTGGGCCCGGGCGGCCTGACCCGTGAGCGCGCCGGCTTCGAAGTGCGCGACGTGCACCCGACCCATTACGGCCGCGTCTGCACCATCGAAACGCCGGAAGGCCCGAACATCGGCCTGATCAACTCGCTGGCCGTGTATGCGCGTACCAACGAATACGGTTTCCTCGAGACGCCGTACCGGAAGGTCGTGGATGGCAAGGTCTACGACGAAGTCGAATTCCTGTCGGCCATCGAAGAGAACGAGTACGTCATTGCCCAGGCCAACGCCCTGACCAATGCCGACAGCGTGCTGACCGAGCAGTTCGTGCCGTGCCGCTTCCAGGGCGAATCGCTGCTGAAGCCGCCGGCGGAAGTGCACTTCATGGACGTCTCGCCGATGCAGACCGTGTCGGTCGCCGCGGCGCTGGTTCCGTTCCTGGAGCACGATGACGCCAACCGTGCACTGATGGGCGCCAACATGCAGCGCCAGGCCGTGCCGACCCTGCGGGCACAGAAGCCGCTGGTGGGTACCGGCATCGAACGCGCCGTGGCCCGTGACTCCGGCGTTACCGTCAATGCCCGTCGTGGCGGCGAAGTGGTGCAGGTCGATGCCGCACGCATCGTGGTCAAGGTGGTCGAAGAGGAAATCATCGGCGCCACCGACGCCGGCGTGGACATCTACAACCTGGTCAAGTACACCCGTTCCAACCAGAACACCTGCATCAACCAGCGTCCGCTGGTGAACGTAGGCGACGTGATCGCGCGCGGCGACGTGCTGGCCGATGGCCCGTCCACCGACATCGGTGAGCTGGCGCTGGGCCAGAACATGCTGATCGCCTTCATGCCGTGGAACGGCTACAACTTCGAAGACTCCATCCTGCTTTCCGAGCGCGTGGTGGAAGAGGATCGTTACACCACGATCCACATCGAAGAGCTGACCTGCGTTGCACGCGACACCAAGCTGGGGCCGGAGGAGATCTCCGCCGACATCCCGAACGTCTCCGAGCAGGCGCTGAACCGCCTGGACGAGAGTGGCGTGGTGTACATCGGCGCTGAAGTGCGCGCCGGCGACATCCTGGTCGGCAAGGTCACCCCGAAGGGTGAAAGCCAGCTGACTCCGGAAGAGAAGCTGCTGCGCGCGATCTTCGGCGAGAAGGCTTCGGACGTGAAGGACAGCTCGCTGCGCGTGCCGCCGGGCATGGACGGCACCGTCATCGACGTGCAGGTCTTCACCCGCGACGGCATCGAGAAGGACAAGCGTGCGCGCCAGATCGAGGAATCCGAGATCAAGCGCGTCAAGAAGGACTTCGACGACCAGTTCCGCATCCTGGAAGGTGCCATCTATGCCCGCCTGCGCTCGCAGATCGTCGGCAAGGTGGTCAATGGCGGTGCCAACCTGAAGAAGGGCGACACCGTCAGCGACGCTTACCTGGACGGCCTGAAGAAGGCTGACTGGTTCGTGCTGCGCATGAAGGACGAGGATGCTTCGGAAGCGATCGAACGCGCCCAGAAGCAGATCCAGGCGCACGAGAAGGAGTTCGAGCGTCGCTTCGCCGACAAGCGCGGCAAGATCACCGCCGGCGACGACCTCGCCCCCGGCGTGCTGAAGATGGTCAAGGTGTTCATGGCGGTGAAGCGCCGCATCCAGCCGGGCGACAAGATGGCTGGCCGCCACGGCAACAAGGGTGTGGTGTCCAACGTGGTGCCGGTCGAGGACATGCCGTACATGGCCTCGGGCGAGACCGTGGACATCGTGCTGAACCCGCTGGGCGTGCCGTCGCGCATGAACATCGGCCAGATCCTGGAAGTGCACCTGGGCTGGGCCGCCAAGGGCCTGGGTCGCAAGATCCAGGGCATGCTGGAAGCCCAGGCCGCGGTCGCGCAGCTGCGTGTCTTCCTGGACGAGGTGTACAACCATGACAGCGCCAACGTGGCTACCCACGTCGACCTGACCCAGTTCAGCGATGAAGAGCTGCTGCGCCTGGCCGGTAACCTGACCGACGGCGTGCCGATGGCCACCCCGGTGTTCGACGGTGCCACCGAAGCGGAAATCAAGCGCATGCTGGAATTGGCCGACCTGCCGAGCAGTGGCCAGACCCAGCTGTACGACGGACGCACCGGTGAAGCCTTCGACCGCCATACCACGGTCGGCTACATGCACTACCTGAAGCTGAACCACCTGGTCGACGACAAGATGCATGCCCGTTCGACCGGTCCGTACTCGCTCGTCACCCAGCAGCCGCTGGGCGGCAAGGCGCAGTTCGGCGGCCAGCGCTTCGGTGAAATGGAAGTCTGGGCGCTGGAAGCCTACGGCGCGGCCTACACCCTGCAGGAAATGCTGACGGTGAAGTCCGATGACGTACAGGGCCGCAACCAGATGTACAAGAACATCGTCGACGGCGAGCACGAGATGGTTGCCGGCATGCCGGAATCCTTCAACGTGCTGGTGAAGGAAATCCGTTCGCTGGCCATCAACATGGAACTGGAAGACAACTGATCGCGCAGGCGCTGCTGCCGTGATGCAGCAGCGCCGCCGGTTCGTTCGCTGACAGCCCATCGACAACGTATTCCTCCTTCCGGAGAACACCATGAAAGACCTGCTCAACCTCTTCAACCAGCAGCGCCAGACGCTGGACTTCGACGCGATCAAGATCGCGCTGGCTTCGCCCGACCTGATCCGTTCGTGGTCGTTCGGCGAAGTGAAGAAGCCGGAAACCATCAATTACCGTACCTTCAAGCCGGAACGCGACGGCCTGTTCTGCGCCGCCATCTTCGGACCGGTCAAGGACTACGAGTGCCTGTGCGGCAAGTACAAGCGCATGAAGCACCGCGGCGTGGTCTGCGAGAAGTGCGGCACCGAAGTGACCCTGGCCAAGGTGCGCCGCGAGCGCATGGGCCACATCGACCTGGCTTCGCCGGTCGCGCACATCTGGTTCCTCAAGTCGCTGCCGTCGCGCATCGGCCTGATGCTGGACATGACCCTGCGCGACATCGAGCGCGTGCTGTACTTCGAAGCCTACGTGGTGACCGAGCCGGGCCTGACCGCCCTGGAGCGCCGCCAGCTGCTGACCGAAGAGCAGTACCTGCAGGCCCGCCAGGAGCACGGTGACGACTTCGATGCCGCCATGGGCGCCGAGGCCGTTTACGAACTGCTGCGCACCATCGACCTGCAGTCGGAGATGACCCGCCTGCGCGAGGAAATCGCCGCTACCGGTTCGGAGACCAAGCTCAAGCGCCTCACCAAGCGCATCAAGCTGATCGAAGCCTTCCTGGAATCGGGCAACCGTCCGGAGTGGATGGTCATGACCGTGCTGCCGGTGCTGCCGCCGGACCTGCGTCCGCTGGTGCCGCTGGACGGTGGCCGCTTCGCGACCTCCGACCTGAACGACCTGTACCGCCGCGTCATCAACCGCAACAACCGCCTGCGCCGCCTGCTTGAACTGAGCGCGCCGGACATCATCGTGCGCAATGAAAAGCGCATGCTGCAGGAATCGGTCGATGCGCTGTTGGACAACGGCCGCCGCGGTCGTGCCATCACCGGCACCAACAAGCGCCCGCTGAAGTCGCTGGCCGACATGATCAAGGGCAAGCAGGGTCGCTTCCGCCAGAACCTGCTGGGCAAGCGCGTGGACTACTCGGGCCGTTCGGTCATCGTGGTGGGTCCGTACCTGCGCCTGCACCAGTGCGGCCTGCCGAAGAAGATGGCGCTGGAACTGTTCAAGCCGTTCGTGTTCGCCAAGCTGCAGCGTCGCGGCCTGGCAACCACCATCAAGGCCGCCAAGAAGCTGGTCGAGCGCGAGGAAGCCGAAGTCTGGGACATCCTGGAAGAGGTCATCCGCGAACATCCGGTGATGCTGAACCGTGCGCCGACCCTGCATCGCCTGGGCATCCAGGCGTTCGAGCCGGTGCTGATCGAAGGCAAGGCCATCCAGCTGCACCCGCTGGTCTGCACCGCGTTCAACGCCGACTTCGACGGTGACCAGATGGCCGTCCACGTGCCGCTTTCGCTGGAAGCCCAGCTGGAAGCGCGCGCGCTGATGATGTCGACCAACAACATCCTGTCGCCGGCCAACGGCGAGCCGATCATCGTGCCGTCGCAGGACGTCGTGCTGGGTCTGTACTACATGACCCGCTCGCTGGAAAACAAGAAGGGCGAGGGCATGGCCTTCGCCAACATCGCCGAAGTCAAGCGCGCCTACGACAACCGCGTGGTGGAACTGCACGCACGCGTCAAGGTCCGCATCACCGAGGTGGTGACCGACGAGGACGGCAACAAGCAGGACAAGACCTCGATCGTGGACACCACGATCGGTCGCGCCCTGCTGGCCGAGATCCTGCCGGAAGGCCTGCCGTTCGCGCTGGCCAACACCGAGCTGACCAAGAAGAACATCAGCCGCCTGATCAACTCCAGCTACCGCCAGCTGGGCTTGAAGGACACGGTCGTGTTCGCCGACAAGCTGATGTATACCGGCTTCGCCTACGCAACCCGCGCAGGCGTGTCGATCGGCATCGACGACATGCTGATCCCCGACGAGAAGAAGGGCATCCTCACCGAGGCCGAAGCCGAAGTGCTGGAAATCCAGGAGCAGTACCAGTCGGGCCTGGTCACCGCCGGCGAGCGCTACAACAAGGTGGTCGACATCTGGTCGCGTACGAATGAACGCATCGCCAAGGCGATGATGGACACCATCGGTACCGAGAAGGTCATCAATGCCAAGGGCGAGACCATCGACCAGAAGTCGATGAACTCGCTGTACATCATGGCCGACTCCGGTGCACGTGGTAGCCAGGCGCAGATCCGCCAGCTGGCCGGCATGCGTGGCCTGATGGCCCGTCCGGATGGTTCGATCATCGAAACGCCCATCAAGGCGAACTTCCGTGAAGGCCTGAACGTGCAGGAGTACTTCAACTCCACCCACGGTGCCCGTAAGGGTCTGGCCGATACCGCGCTGAAGACCGCCAACTCGGGTTACCTGACCCGTCGCCTGGTGGACGTCGCGCAGGACGTGGTCATCACCGAGGTGGACTGCGGTACCACCGACGGCCTGACCATGACGCCGATCGTGGAAGGCGGCGACGTCGTGGAGCCGTTGAAGGACCGCGTGCTGGGTCGTGTCGTAGCCGAGGACGTGTTCCTGCCGGGCAACGACGAAGATCCGATCGTCACCCGCAACACCCTGCTCGACGAAGCCTGGGTGGCCAAGCTGGAAGATGCCGGCGTGCAGACCATCAAGGTCCGTTCGACGATCTCCTGCGCCTCGCCCTTCGGCGTCTGCGGCCGCTGCTACGGCCGCGACCTGGCCCGTGGCCACATCGTCAACATCGGTGAAGCGGTCGGTGTCATCGCCGCGCAGTCGATCGGTGAGCCGGGTACCCAGCTGACCATGCGTACGTTCCACATCGGTGGTGCGGCATCGCGTGCGGCTGCAGTGGACAACATCACCGTCAAGACCACCGGTTCGGTCAAGTTCAACAACCTGAAGTCGGTCGAGCATGCCAACGGCTCGCTGGTGGCGGTGTCGCGCTCGGGCGAAATCTCGGTGCTCGATGCGCACGGTCGTGAGCGCGAGCGTTACAAGCTGCCCTACGGTGCCAACATCGCGTCCAAGGATGGCGACGCCGTCAAGGCTGGCCAGACCGTTGCCAACTGGGATCCGCATAACCACCCGATCGTGTCGGAAGTGGCTGGTTTCCTGCGCTTCATCGATTTCGTCGATGGCATCACCGTCATCGAAAAGACCGATGAACTGACCGGCCTCGCTTCGCGCGAGATCACCGATCCTAAGCGTCGTGGTTCGATGGGCAAGGACCTGCGTCCGCTGGTCCGCATCGTCGATGCCAAGGGCAACGATCTGTCGATCCCGGGCACCGACATGCCGGCGCAGTACCTGCTGCCGCCGCGTTCGATCGTCAACCTGCAGGACGGCGCTGCCGTCGGCGTGGGTGACGTGGTCGCCAAGATCCCGCAGGAAGCATCCAAGACCCGCGACATCACCGGTGGTCTGCCGCGCGTTGCCGATCTGTTCGAAGCGCGCAAGCCGAAGGATCCGGCGGTGCTGGCCGAGCGTTCGGGCATCATCAGCTTCGGCAAGGACACCAAGGGCAAGCAGCGGCTGATCATCAAGGACACCGATGGTTCGGAGCACGAAGAGCTGATTCCGAAGTATCGCCAGGTGATCGTGTTCGAAGGTGAGCACGTGACCAAGGGCGAAACCATCGTGGACGGCGAGCCGAGCCCGCAGGACATCCTGCGCCTGCTGGGTGTCGAGCCGCTGGCGGCCTACCTGGTCAAGGAAATCCAGGACGTGTACCGCCTGCAGGGCGTGAAGATCAACGACAAGCACATCGAGGTGATCACCCGCCAGATGCTGCGCAAGGTCGAGATCACCGACCAGGGCAACAGCAAGTTCCTGAATGGCGAACAGGTGGAACGCCAGCGCGTTATCGAGGAGAATGCACGCCTCGCTGCCCGCACCGAATTGCCGGCACAGTACGATCCGGTCCTTCTGGGCATCACCAAGGCGTCGCTGGCCACCGAGTCGTTCATCTCGGCAGCCTCGTTCCAGGAAACCACCCGTGTGTTGACCGAGGCTGCTGTCCGCGGCACCAAGGACAACCTGCGTGGCCTGAAGGAAAACGTGATCGTCGGTCGCCTGATTCCGGCCGGTACCGGTTTGTCGTATCACGCCAACCGTCGCCGCGGCGCCACCGGCCTGACCGATTCGGAGCTGCAGACCCTGTCCGGCACCTCGGCCGTGGTCGAAGCACCGGTGGTTGAAGCCGAAGCTGAACAGGCTCCGGGCGAAGAATGAGGCAGCTGGTCCGGTCGCAAGGCCGGACCCACCTTTGTCGTAGCACCCGGGCCATGCCCGGGTGACGTTTGAAGGGTAGGGCGGCGCAGGCCGCCATGCCTGGCAGTAACGGCAGGCCGGTCCGCCCGCGGAGACGCCCGCCGAACCTGAACGGGGTACATGGAGGCCCCCCCGTAACTTCCCGGGATAAGGGAAGGGCTTGACAGGAGCGCGATTGACTGCGTTTCTGGCAGGTTGCTACAATCGTCTGTCTCAGCAGGCCAGTAGTTTGGCCTGCTTTAACATTTCCGCATCTCTGGCCAGTTCATGCTGGCCCCAATCAGAAGAACCTACTGATGGCGACGATCAACCAGCTGGTCCGCAAACCGCGGCAAGCTACCACCTACAAGAGTGCCTCGCCGGCGCTCGACAAGTGCCCGCAGCGCCGTGGCGTCTGCACGCGCGTGTACACCACCACCCCGAAGAAGCCGAACTCGGCCCTCCGCAAGGTTGCCAAGGTCCGCCTGACCAACCAGGAAGAGGTCATCAGCTACATCGGTGGTGAAGGCCACAACCTGCAGGAGCACTCCGTGGTCCTGATCCGTGGCGGTCGCGTCAAGGATCTGCCGGGTGTGCGTTACCACACTGTTCGTGGCTCGCTCGATGCCTCCGGTGTCGCCAAGCGTCGCCAGGCCCGTTCGAAGTACGGCGCCAAGCGTCCGAAGGCATAAGGAGAGAGCACATGTCGCGTAAAGGTAATACTCCACAGCGCTCCGTCCTGCCCGATCCGAAGCACGGAAGTGAAACGATCGCCCGCTTCATCAACATGGTGATGCTGAGCGGCAAGAAGTCCGTGGCCGAGAAGATCGTCTACGGTGCGATGGACGTCATCAACGAAAAGAACGCCAACTCGATCGAGCTGGTGCAGAAGGCGCTGGACAACGTCGCTCCGTCGGTCGAAGTCAAGTCGCGTCGCGTCGGTGGTGCCACCTACCAGGTGCCGGTCGAAGTGCGTTCCTCGCGCAAGATGGCACTGGCCATGCGCTGGCTGATCGACTCCGCGCGCAAGCGTGGTGAGAACACCATGCCGAAGAAGCTGGCAGCCGAACTGATCGACGCCTCGGAAAACCGTGGCGGCGCCATCAAGAAGCGCGAAGAGACCCACCGCATGGCGGAAGCCAACAAGGCGTTCGCGCACTACCGCTGGTGAGTTTGACGGCCTTGCAAAACAGGCAGGGCAGCACCATCTGAGTGCTGCCCCGCGACCCCGGAAGGGTCGCGCCAATCCGAAGGCCGCCGAAAGGCGGCGTTCGGCCATCCGAAATCCAAGAAATCTGAGAGGCTCCCGTGGCCCGCACCACTCCCATCGAGCGTTACCGTAACTTCGGCATCATGGCCCACATCGATGCCGGCAAGACCACCACGTCCGAGCGCATCCTGTTCTACACCGGCAAGAGCCACAAGATCGGTGAAGTGCATGACGGCGCTGCCACCATGGACTGGATGGAGCAGGAGCAGGAGCGTGGCATCACGATCCAGTCCGCTGCGACCACTGCGTTCTGGAAGGGCATGGACAAGTCCCTGCCGGAGCACCGTTTCAACATCATCGATACCCCCGGGCACGTCGATTTCACCATCGAAGTGGAGCGTTCGCTGCGCGTGCTCGACGGTGCCGTCTTCGTGCTGTGTGCCGTTGGTGGCGTGCAGCCGCAGTCGGAAACCGTGTGGCGCCAGGCCAACCGGTACAAGGTGCCGCGCATTGCGTTCGTCAACAAGATGGACCGCACCGGCGCCAACTTCACCAAGGTCGTTGGCCAGTTGAAGGCCAAGCTGGGTGCCGTGGCCGTGCCGATGCAGCTGCCGATCGGTGCTGAAGAAAACTTCAAGGGCGTGGTCGACCTCATCAAGATGAAGGCCATCCATTGGGATGACGCTTCGCAGGGCATGAAGTTCGAGTACCTGGACATCCCGGCCGACATGCAGGCGGAGGCCGAAGAGGCCCGCACCTACATGATCGAAGCCGCGGCTGAAGCCAGCGAAGAGCTGATGGAGAAGTACCTGGGTGGCGAAGAGCTGACCGAGGCCGAGATCGTCGAAGCCCTGCGCGTGCGCACCCTGGCGACCGACATCGTGCCGATGTACTGCGGTTCGGCGTTCAAGAACAAGGGCGTGCAGGCCATGCTGGATGGCGTGGTGCAGCTGCTGCCGTCGCCGATCGACGTGCCGGACGTGACCGGTACCGACGTGGACGACGAAACCGTCGCCCTGAGCCGCAAGTCCGATGACAAGGCCCCGTTCTCGGCGCTGGCCTTCAAGATCATCACCGACCCGTTCGTCGGCGCGCTGACCTTCTTCCGTGTCTACTCGGGCACGCTGAATGCCGGCGACCAGCTGCTGAACTCGGTGAAGGGCAAGAAGGAGCGCATTGGCCGCATCCTGCAGATGCACTCCAACGATCGCGAAGAAATCAAGGAAGTGCTGGCCGGCGACATCGCCGCGGCGGTGGGCCTGAAGGACACCACCACTGGTGACACCCTGTGCTCGCAGGACCACCCGATCATCCTGGAGCGCATGGTGTTCCCGGAGCCGGTCATCTCGATGGCCGTCGAACCGAAGACCAAGTCCGACCAGGAAAAGATGGGCCTGGCCCTCGGCCGCCTGGCCCAGGAAGATCCGTCGTTCCGCGTCAAGACCGACGAAGAATCCGGACAGACCATCATCTCGGGCATGGGCGAGCTGCACCTGGACATCATCGTTGACCGCATGAAGCGCGAGTTCAACGTGGAAGCCAACGTCGGCAAGCCGCAGGTGGCCTACCGCGAAACCATCCAGGCTGCGGACGTCAAGTCGGACTACAAGCACGCCAAGCAGTCCGGTGGTAAGGGTCAGTACGGTCACGTGGTGATCGAGCTGTCGCCGATCACCGCTGCAGACCGTGCCGATCCGAAGATCGGGCCGCTGATCAAGGACGATTTCCTGTTCATCAATGACATCACCGGTGGCGTGATTCCCAAGGAATTCATTCCGTCGATCGAAAAGGGCCTGCGCGAAACCATCACCAGCGGTCCGCTGGCGGGCTTCCCGGTCGTGGACGTCAAGGTCAAGCTGGTGTTCGGCTCGTACCACGACGTCGACTCCTCGGAAATGGCGTTCAAGCTGGCCTCCTCGATGGCCTTCAAGCAGGGCTTCTCCAAGGCCAAGCCGGTCCTGCTGGAGCCGATCATGAAGGTCGAGATCGTGACCCCGAGCGACTATCAGGGTGACGTGATGGGTGACGTCAGCCGTCGTCGCGGCATGCTGCAGGGTTCGAGCATGACCGGTGACGGTTCGGCCGAGATCATCAACGCGATGATCCCGCTGGGCGAAATGTTCGGCTACGCCACCTCGCTGCGTTCGCAGACGCAGGGGCGCGCCACGTTCACGATGGAATTCGACCACTACGAGCCGGCGCCGAGCAACATCGCCGACGAAGTCATGAAGAAGGCCTGAGCGTAACGCCCAGGTCCTCCACACCACTTTAGAAACTAAAAGGTAGATAGAAATGGCAAAGGGTAAGTTCGAGCGCACCAAGCCGCACGTCAACGTCGGCACCATCGGTCACGTCGACCACGGCAAGACCACGCTGACCGCCGCACTGACCAAGATCGGTGCCGAGCGCTTCGGTGGCGAGTTCAAGGATTATTCCTCGATCGACGCCGCACCGGAAGAAAAGGCGCGTGGCATCACGATCTCGACCGCACACGTCGAATACGAATCCCCGACCCGTCACTACGCCCACGTCGATTGCCCGGGCCATGCTGACTACGTCAAGAACATGATCACCGGTGCTGCGCAGATGGACGGCGCGATCCTGGTCTGCTCGGCTGCTGACGGCCCGATGCCGCAGACCCGCGAGCACATCCTGCTGTCGCGCCAGGTTGGCGTGCCGTACATCGTCGTGTTCCTGAACAAGGCCGACATGGTCGACGACGCCGAGCTGCTCGAGCTGGTCGAAATGGAAGTGCGTGAGCTGCTGAGCAAGTACGACTTCCCGGGCGACGACACCCCGATCATCGCCGGTTCGGCCCGTCTGGCGCTGGAAGGCGACCAGAGCGACATCGGCGTGCCGGCTGTCATCAAGCTGGTCGAAGCGCTGGACACCTGGATTCCGGAGCCGGAACGTGACGTGGACAAGGCATTCCTGATGCCGGTGGAAGACGTGTTCTCGATCTCCGGCCGCGGCACCGTGGTAACCGGTCGTATCGAGCGTGGCGTGATCAAGGTCGGCGAAGAAATCGAGATCGTCGGTATCCGCGACACCCAGAAGACCACCGTGACCGGCGTGGAAATGTTCCGCAAGCTGCTGGACCAGGGCCAGGCAGGCGACAACGCTGGCCTGCTGCTGCGCGGCACCAAGCGTGACGACGTGCAGCGCGGCCAGGTGCTGTGCAAGCCGGGTTCGATCAAGCCGCACACCGAGTTCGAAGGCGAAGTGTACGTGCTGTCGAAGGACGAGGGCGGCCGCCACACCCCGTTCTTCAACGGCTACCGTCCGCAGTTCTACTTCCGCACCACCGACATCACTGGCGCTGCCAAGCTGCCGGAAGGTGTGGAGATGGTGATGCCGGGCGACAACGTGAAGATGGTTGTCACCCTGATCAACCCGGTTGCCATGGATGAAGGCCTGCGCTTCGCTATCCGCGAAGGCGGCCGTACCGTCGGCGCCGGCGTGGTCTCGAAGATCATCAAGTAATCTGGTAAGATCTGCGCCCCGATGTTGCCTGGGTAGGGCATCGGGGCGCTTTTAAAAAGGGAAAAGAGACGCAGGACGTGTCTCGTGTTCCCCGGACCAGGAACGGTCGCGCCATTCAGGCTTTGTCAATAGCATGCTGTTGACAGGCATTTTGTATGTGCGCTATGCTTCCACGTCTGGGCAGGCCGGGAAACCGACCTGCCTACGTTTTTGAGGTTAATGGATTGACCTTGTCGGCCTGCAGGAGTGCGGGCCGTCTGTATTCAGGATGCTTTCAATCAGCATGTTCATGGGATAGGGCAACCCAGAGGCCCATCCGTCGCTCTTTTAATCAAGGAACCACCGTCATGGCGGACCAAAAGATCCGTATCCGGCTGAAAGCGTTCGATCATCGCCTGATCGACCGTTCGGCCAGCGAGATCGTAGAAACGGCCAAGCGGACCGGCGCGCAAGTGCGTGGCCCGATCCCGCTGCCGACCAAGATCGAGCGTTACACCATCCTCGTCTCCCCGCACGTCGACAAGGACGCGCGTGACCAGTACGAGACCCGCACGCACAAGCGCGTGCTCGATATCGTTGACCCGAACGACAAGACCGTGGACGCGCTGATGAAGCTCGAACTGGCTGCCGGCGTCGACGTGCAGATCAAGCTGACCTGAGGACTACGACCATGACGAAGAAATATTCGTTGGGCTTCGTGGGCCGCAAGGCTGGCATGAGCCGCGTTTTTACCGAAGATGGCCAGTCCATCCCGGTGACCCTGATCGAAGCAACCCCGAACCGCATCGCGCAGATCAAGACCGTCGAATCCGACGGCTACAGCGCCGTGCAGGTGACCGTCGGCGCGCGTCGCGCTGCCCTGGTCAACAAGCCGGAAGCCGGCCACTTCGCCAAGGCGAAGGTCGAAGCCGGTCGTGGCCTGTGGGAATTCCGCGTTGAAGATGCCCAGCTCGGCGATTTCGCCGTCGGTGGCGAAGTCAAGGCGGACATCTTCGAGGTCGGCCAGATCGTCGACGTCCAGGGTGTCACCAAGGGCAAGGGCTTCCAGGGCACCATCAAGCGCTACAACTTCCGTATGGGTGACGCTACCCACGGCAACTCGCTGTCGCATCGCGCGCCGGGTTCGCTGGGCCAGCGCCAGACGCCGGGTCGCGTGTTCCCGGGCAAGAAGATGTCCGGTCACATGGGCTCCGTGCAGCAGAGCACCCAGAACCTGGAAGTTGTCAAGGTCGACGTCGAGCGCGGTCTGATCGCGGTTCGCGGCGCCGTTCCTGGCGCGGCGGGTGGCGACGTGATCGTCCGTCCGGCGAGCAAGGCATAAGGAGAGATGACGATGGAACTCGTTATCACGGGTAGCAACAACAAGGTCTCGGTCTCCGACGCCGTGTTCGGTCGCGATTTCAGCGAAGATCTGGTCCACCAGGTCGTCGTTGCCTATCGCAATGCCGGTCGCGCCGGCACCAAGGCACAGAAGACTCGCTCTGAAGTGGCTGGCACCACCAAGAAGTCGAAGAAGCAGAAGGGCGGCGGTGCGCGTCATGGCGCGCTGACGGCTCCGATCTTCATCGGCGGTGGCGTCACCTTCGCGGCCAAGCCGCGCAGCTTCGAGCAGAAGGTCAATCGTAAGCAGTACCGTGCCGCCATGTGCGCGATCCTGTCCGAGCTGAACCGCCAGGGCCGTCTGACCATCGTGGAGTCCTTCGATGTCGAAGCGACCAACACGAAGGGTCTGATCGCCAAGCTGGCCGGCCTGGAAGTGGGCAAGCGCCCGCTGATCGTCACTGAGGAAGCCTCCGAGCACCTGTACCTGTCGGCGCGCAACATTCCCTACGTGGAAGTGCGTGACGTCCAGGGTCTGGACCCGGTGTCGCTGGTCGGTGCCGACACGGTCGTCATCACCGCTGACGCGGTCAAGAAGGTCGAGGAGTGGCTGGCATGAGCAGCAACGAAAAAATCTTCAGCGTGCTGCGCGCTCCGCGAGTCTCCGAAAAGACCGCGCGCCTGCAGGAACTTTCCAATCAGTATGTCTTCGAAGTGTCCAACGAAGCGACCAAGGCCGATGTAAAGGCTGCGATCGAGAAGTTGTTCGACGTCAAGGTCGAAGCGGTCAACGTGCTCAACGTGAAGGGCAAGAACAAGTCCTTCCGTAACCGCACCGGCCGTCGCGGCGACTGGCGCAAGGCATACGTGCGTCTCGCCGATGGCCAGTCCATCGATGTAACGGCCAAGGCCTGAGGTACATCCCATGCCATTGATGAAATTCAAGCCCACTTCCCCCGGCCGCCGTTCGGCCGTGCGCGTGGTTACGCCCGATCTGCACAAGGGCGCACCGCACGCAGCGTTGTTGGAGCCGCAGAGCAAGTCCGGTGGTCGTAACCACCACGGCCGCATCACCACCCGCCACGTCGGCGGTGGCCACAAGCAGCACTACCGCGTCATCGACTTCAAGCGCAACAAGGAAGGCATTCCGGCGCGCGTGGAACGCATCGAATACGATCCGAACCGCACCGCCCATATCGCCCTGCTGTGCTACGTCGACGGCGAGCGTCGCTACATCATCGCACCGAAGGGCCTGAAGGCCGGTGACCAGGTGATCGCGGGCTCGGATGCGCCGATCAAGGCAGGCAACACGCTGCCGCTGCGCAACATCCCGGTCGGTACCACGGTCCACGGCATCGAACTGAAGCCGGGCAAGGGTGCACAGATCGCTCGTGCCGCCGGCGCCGCCGTGCAGCTCGTCGCTCGTGAAGGCCTCTACGCCACCCTGCGCCTGCGCTCGGGTGAGATGCGTAAAGTGCCGGTCGAGTGCCGCGCCACCATCGGTGAAGTCGGCAACGACGAGCACAACCTGGAAAAGCTGGGCAAGGCTGGCGCCAAGCGCTGGCGCGGTGTCCGCCCGACCGTTCGTGGTGCAGCCATGAACCCGGTCGACCACCCGCACGGTGGTGGTGAGGCGAAGGCCGGCCAGGGTAATCCGCATCCGGTCACCCCGTGGGGTGTCCCGACCAAGGGTTACAAGACGCGCCATAACAAGCGCACTCAGCAGTTCATCGTCCGCGATCGTAGGGGCTAATCGACCATGGCACGTTCACTCAAGAAAGGCCCGTTTGTCGATCACCACCTGGTTGCTAAGGTGGCTGCCGCTGCGGGTAGCAAGCGTCCGATCAAGACCTGGTCGCGTCGTTCGATGATCCTGCCTGACATGGTAGGCGTCACCATTGCCGTGCATAACGGCAAGAACCACATCCCGGTTCTCGTCAACGAGAACATGGTCGGCCACAAGCTCGGCGAATTTGCCATCACCCGGACCTTCAAGGGTCACGGTGGTGACAAGAAGTCGGGCAAGTAAGGAGAGATGACAATGGAAGCGAAAGCCATCCTGCGCACCGCGCGCATCTCCCCGCAGAAGGCACGTCTGGTCGCTGACCAGGTGCGCGGTCTGCCGGCCGAGCGTGCGGTCAACCTGCTGAAGTTTTCGGACAAGAAGGCTGCCCACCTGATCAAGAAGGTGGTGGAGTCGGCTATTGCAAATGCCGAGAACAACCAGGGCGCCGACGTCGACGAGCTGAAGGTCAAGACCATCATGGTAGATGAAGGTCCGACCCTGAAGCGTTTCATGGCGCGGGCGAAAGGCCGCGGTACCCGCATCCTCAAGCGCACCAGCCACATCACTGTGGTTGTGGGCGCCGGCAAGTAAGCGGAAAGGAAAAGACCATGGGTCATAAAGTTCATCCGATTGGTATCCGCCTCGGTATTTCCAAGGATTGGAACTCCAAGTGGTACGCCAACAAGGGCGAGTTTGCCGGTTACCTGGCAGCCGACCTGAAGGTGCGGGAAATGCTGCGCAAGAAGCTCGCGCAGGCCGGCATCAGCAAGATCCTCATCGAGCGTCCGGCGAAGACCGCCCGCGTGACGATCCACACCGCCCGTCCGGGCGTGGTGATCGGCAAGCGTGGCGAGGACATCGAGAAGCTGCGCAAGGAAGTGAGCGAGATGATGGGCGTCCCGGCGCACATCAACGTCACTGAAGTGCGCAAGCCGGAGCTGGACGCGCAGCTGGTTGCCGAATCGATCGCGCAGCAGCTGGAGCGTCGCATCATGTTCCGCCGTGCAATGAAGCGCTCGGTCGGCAACGCGATGCGCCTCGGTGCCCTGGGCATCAAGGTCAACGTCGGTGGCCGCTTGAACGGTGCTGAAATCGCCCGTTCGGAGTGGTACCGCGAAGGCCGCGTGCCGCTGCACACGCTGCGTGCCGACATCGACTATGGCTTCGCTGAAGCCAAGACGACCTACGGCATCATCGGCATCAAGGTCTGGATCTACAAGGGCGAGGTCTTCGATTTCTCCCAGGTTGGCCAGGAAAAGCAGGACGACAGCCCGCGCAACGATCGTAACGATCGCGGCGACCGGGGTGACCGTCAGCGCCCGGCTCGTGAAGCGAGGTAACGACAATGTTGCAACCCAAGCGAACCAAGTACCGCAAGGTGCACAAAGGCCGTAACGACGGCCTGAGCTGGAGCGCCAACGCTGTCAGCTTCGGCGAGTACGGCCTGAAGGCCACTGCCCACGGTCAGCTCACCGCGCGTCAGATCGAAGCGGCCCGCCGCTCGATCAGCCGCTACGTGAAGCGCGGCGGCAAGATGTGGATCCGGGTGTTCCCCGACAAGCCCATCACCAAGAAGCCCATCGAAGTTCGAATGGGTTCGGGTAAGGGCAACGTGGAATACTGGGTAGCCCAGATCCAGCCCGGCCGCATGATCTATGAAATCGAGGGTGTTTCCGAGGAAGTGGCACGCGAGGCGTTCCGCCTGGCCGCCGCGAAGCTCTCGGTCACCACCACTTTCGTAACCCGGACGGTGCGCTGATGGACCTCAAACAACTCCGTGAAAAGTCGGCTGACGAACTGAAGGCCCACCTGATCGACCTGCGTAAGGAACAGTTCTCTGTCCGTATGCAGCAGGTCACCGGCCAGCTGCCGAAGACTCACGATATCCGCCGGGTCCGTCGCGAGATTGCTCGCACCAAGACCCTGCTCGGCAGCATCAAGTAAGGATGGCCGCTATGAGCGACAATACTGAAAACAAGACGCTGCGCACGGTCGAAGGCCGTGTCGTCAGCAACAAGATGGACAAGACGGTCACCATCCTGGTCGAACGCCAGGTCAAGCACCCGCTGTACGGCAAGTACATCAAGCGCTCGACCAAGCTGCACGCCCATGATGCCGACAACGCCTGCAACGAAGGCGATGTCGTGCGCGTGACCGAGATTGCTCCGATGTCCAAGACCAAGAACTGGCGCGTGGTGGAAGTCATCACGCGTGCGGCTGAATAAGGAGATCTGACTCATGATCCAGATGCAGAGCTACCTTGACGCCGCGGACAATTCCGGTGCCAAGGAACTGATGTGCATCAAGGTGCTTGGCGGTTCCAAGCGCCGTTATGCCCACATCGGTGACATCATCAAGGTCACCGTGAAGGATGCGATTCCGCGCGGCAAGGTCAAGAAGGGCGAAGTTTACGACGCCGTTGTTGTCCGTACCCGCAAGGGTGTTCGTCGTCCGGACGGTTCGCTGATCCGCTTCGACGGCAACGCTGCCGTCCTGCTGAACAACAAGCAGGAGCCGATCGGCACCCGTATCTTCGGACCGGTGACGCGTGAACTTCGTTCGGAGAAGTTCATGAAGATCGTCTCGCTCGCTCCCGAAGTGCTGTGAGCGACAGGAGATAATCATGGCTAACCGTATCAAGAAGGGCGACCAGGTTGTCGTCACCGCTGGCAAGGACAAGGGCAAGCAGGGCGAAATCGTCCGCGTGGACGGCGACCGTGTGGTCGTCGCCAACGTGAACATCGTCAAGCGCCACACCAAGCCGAATCCGCAGGCAGGCGTTGCCGGCGGCGTGGTCGAGCGCGAAGCGTCGATCCATATCTCCAACGTAAGCGTCGTCAACCCGGCAACGGGCAAGGGCGAGCGCGTTGGCTTCAAGGTGCTGGAGGATGGACGCAAACTGCGTGTGTTCCGCTCCAGCGGTGAGGCGCTCGACGCCTGAGGAATGAGCTGATGAATTCCCGTCTCGAAAAGTTTTACAAGGACGAAGTAGTCCCGGCGCTGATGAAGCAGTTCGGCTACAAGAATCCGATGGAAGTGCCGAAGCTGGTCAAGGTCACCCTGAACATGGGTGTCGGCGAAGCGGCGACCAACAAGAAGATCCTGGAAAACGCCGTTGGCGACATGACCAAGATCGCTGGCCAGAAGCCGATCGTGACCAAGTCGCGTGTCTCGGTGGCATCGTTCAAGATCCGCGATGGTTGGCCGATCGGCTGCAAGACCACGCTGCGTCGCGAAAAGATGTACGAGTTCATGGATCGCCTGATCAACATCTCGCTGCCGCGCGTGCGCGACTTCCGTGGTGTTTCCGGTCGTTCCTTCGACGGCCGCGGCAACTTCAACATGGGTGTGAAGGAACAGATCATCTTCCCGGAAATCGACTTCGACGCTGTCGACGCGATCCGCGGCATGGATATCGCCATCACCACCACCGCGAAGACCGATGCGGAAGCGAAGGCGCTGCTGGCAGCGTTCAAGTTCCCGTTCCGTAACTGATTCGTCGAGGATACCGAAATGGCAAAGACCTCCATGGTCAACCGCGACATCAAGCGGAAGAAGCTGGCCGAGAAGTTCGCTGACAAGCGCGCTGCTCTGAAGAAGATCGTGTCCTCCCCGGACGCGAGCTACGACGAGAAGATCGAAGCCTCCACCAAGCTGTCGAAGCTGCCGCGCGATTCGTCGCCGAGCCGCCACCGCAACCGTTGCGAGCTTTCGGGCCGTCCGCGTGGCGTGTACAGCAAGTTCGGCCTGGGCCGTAACAAGCTCCGCGAAGCCACCATGCGTGGCGACGTGCCGGGCCTGCGCAAGGCCAGCTGGTAACAGCCGGTCCTGCGGCTGCCTTCCCCTGAACGGGGGAGGGCAGGTCCAGGGGGAGGGGGCGTTCAGCTCCCTTCCAGAAAAAACAAGGGAGCCCGACGCAGGTCGGGCTCTTTTGGCGTATACTCCCGCGTCTTGCCCTGCGCCGGTCGTGGGGGAGTAAGGGGCCCTGGCCTATTCCCAGGAACAAAAACAGAATTCGCGAAAGCGGATATCGGTGCACTCAAAGGTACTCATAATGAGCATGACTGATCCCATCGCCGACCTGCTGGTCCGCATCAAGAATGCGGCAGCGGTTGGCAAGCAGACGGTGAAAGCCCCGTCGTCCAAGATCAAGGTTGCGATCGCCCAGGTCCTGAAGGACGAGGGTTACATCACCGACCTGCGCGTTACCGCGCTCGAGAACAACAAGTCCGAGCTGGAAATCGTGCTGAAGTATTTCGAAGGCAAGCCGGTCATCGCGACCCTGAAGCGCTTCTCGCGTTCGGGCCTGCGCCAGTACCGTGGCAAGAGCGAGCTGCCGAAGGTCATGAACGGCCTGGGCATTTCCATCATTTCCACCTCCAAGGGCATCATGACCGATGCGCAGGCGCGCCAGCTGGGCGTCGGCGGCGAAGTCCTGTGCTTCGTGGCCTAAGGCGAAAGGAGTAGAACCATGTCCCGTGTAGCCAAGAAGCCGATCGACCTGGGTAAGGTCGAACTGAACATCCAATCCGACAACGTGACCGCGAAGGGCCCGAAGGGCTCCCTGTCGCTGGCCAAGCCGGAAGGTGTCGTCATCACCGTCGAGAACGGCGTTGCCACCCTGAGCACCGAAGACGTGAACCTGGTTCCGCTGACCGGTACGGTCCGCGCGATCCTGGCCAACATGGTCAAGGGTGTCACCGAAGGCTTCGAGCGCAAGCTGGAGCTGGTCGGCGTGGGTTACCGTGCCGCCATGCAGGGCAAGGACCTGAGCCTGGCGCTCGGCTTCTCGCACCCGATCCTGTTCGTTGCGCCGGAAGGCATCACCATCACCACCCCGACCCAGACCGAGATCCTGGTCCAGGGTGCGGACAAGCAGGTCGTTGGCGAAGTTGCCGCCAAGATCCGTGCGTTCCGCAAGCCGGAGCCGTACAAGGGCAAGGGTGTGAAGTACTCCGACGAAGTCATCATTCGCAAGGAAGCCAAGAAGGCGTAAGTGCGAGTCCCTCGCAAGAGCCCGCACCTCCGTGTGCGGACTCTCAGGGAACAGCCCAACCTTCAGCTTTCCAGGACAAATAACCATGAACAAGAACATCGCCCGCCTGCGTCGCGCCAAGTCGACCCGCGCCCACATCCGTGAGCTCGGCGTTGCCCGCCTGTCGGTGCTGCGCACCGGCCAGCACCTGTACGCGCAGGTCTTCACCGCTGACGGCTCCAAGGTGCTGGCTGCCGCCAACACCACCCAGAGCGACGTCAAGGACGGCCTGAAGAACGGCAAGAATGCCGACGCCGCCGCCAAGGTTGGCCGTATCGTTGCCGAGCGTGCCAAGGCCGCCGGCATCGAGAAGGTTGCCTTCGATCGTTCGGGTTACCGTTACCATGGCCGCATCAAGGCCCTGGCTGACGCCGCCCGCGAAGCCGGCCTGCAGTTCTAAGGGATAAGGAAGGGAGCCTGCGGGCTCCTTTCCGCCTGCTCGCCGGCCAGAGGGTGGCCGGACGGTGTCGTTCTTCTGCAACGACGTGCCGGAACAACGCAACACTCCACAACCATAAGCGGCCCTGAGCCGTACATACTCAAACAACCAAGGAATAGAAATGGCAGAAGAACGTCAGCAGCGGGGTCGCGATCGCGATCGTAACCGCGAAGAGAAAGTCGACGACGGCATGATCGAGAAGCTGGTCGCGGTCAACCGCGTCAGCAAGACCGTCAAGGGCGGTCGCCAGTTCACCTTCACCGCACTGACCGTGGTCGGCGATGGCGAAGGCAAGGTCGGTTTCGGTTATGGCAAGGCGCGCGAAGTGCCGGTCGCCATCCAGAAGTCGATGGAGCAGGCCCGCAAGAACCAGGTCAGCGTCGACCTGAACAACGGTACCTTGTGGCACGTCGTCAAGGACGGTCACGGTGCAGCCCGCGTGTTCATGCAGCCGGCTTCGGAAGGTACCGGCGTGATCGCCGGTGGCGCCATGCGTGCCGTGCTGGAAGCGGTTGGCGTGAAGAACGTGCTGGCCAAGGCCACCGGTTCGCGCAACCCGATCAACCTGGTGCGTGCCACCGTGAAGGGCCTGGCTGCCACGCAGTCGCCGGCTCGCATCGCGGCCAAGCGCGGCAAGAAGGTGGAGGATCTGAACCATGGCTAATGAAACCAACAAGACCGTCAAGGTCCGCCTGGTGCGTGGCCTTCGTGGTGCCCAGTCCCGCCACCGCCTGTCGGTGCGCGCCCTGGGCCTGAGCAAACTCAACGATGTGCGTGAACTGAAGGACAGCCCGCAGGTTCGCGGCCTGATCAACAAGGTCCACTACCTCGTCAAGGTTGAGGAATAATCCAATGACCATGCATCTCAATGAACTGAGCCCGGCACCGGGCGCCCGTACCGAGCGCACCCGCGTCGGTCGTGGCATCGGCTCCGGCCTGGGCAAGACCTGCGGCCGTGGCCACAAGGGTTCGTTCGCCCGCAAGGGTGGCGGCAAGATCAAGGCCGGCTTCGAAGGCGGCCAGACCCCGATGCAGCGTCGTCTGCCGAAGATCGGCTTCCATTCGCCGATCGCCAAGGACACCGCTGAAGTGCTGCTGTACCAGCTGGACAAGCTGCCGGCCGGCGAGATCGACTTCGCTGCCCTGCGTGCCGCCAAGCTGGTGCCGAGCACCGCCAAGAAGGCCAAGATCGTCGTAAAGGGCGAGCTGACCAAGGCGTACACCCTGAAGGGCATCGCTGCCACGGCTGGTGCCAAGGCTGCGATCGAAGCTGCCGGCGGCAGCGTAACGGAGTAATAGCATCATGGCGCAAGCTGGCATCGGTAACCTCGCGGGCGGGATGGGCAAGTTCACTGAACTTCGCCAGCGTCTACTGTTCGTCGTCGGGGCTTTGATCGTCTATCGCATCGGCTGCTACGTGCCGGTGCCGGGCGTGAACCCCGATGCCATGCTTGCAATGATGCAACAGCAGGGCGGCGGCATCGTGGACATGTTCAACATGTTCTCGGGCGGCGCCCTGCACCGTTTTTCGATCTTCGCGCTGAACGTCATGCCGTACATCTCGGCGTCGATCGTGATGCAGCTGGCGGTCCACATCTTCCCGGCGCTGAAGGCGCTGCAGAAGGAAGGTGAGTCCGGTCGCCGCAAGATCACCCAGTATTCGCGCATCGGGGCCGTGCTGTTGGCCGTGGTGCAGGGCGGCAGCATCGCGCTGGCGCTGCAGAACCAGGTGTCCCCGGGCGGTGCGGCGGTGGTCTATGCGCCGGGCATGGGCTTCGTGCTGACGGCCGTGATCGCGCTGACCGCGGGCACCATGTTCCTGATGTGGGTTGGCGAGCAGGTCACCGAACGCGGCATCGGCAACGGTGTGTCGCTGATCATCTTCGCCGGCATCGTGGCTGGCCTGCCGGGCGCGGTCATCCAGACCTTCGACGCCTACCGCGACGGCAACATCCAGTTCATCCAGCTGCTGCTGATCGCGCTGGTGGTGTTGGCCTTCACCTTCTTCGTGGTGTTCGTCGAGCGCGGCCAGCGCCGCATCACGGTGAACTACGCGCGCCGCCAGGGTGGCCGCAATGCGTACATGAACCAGACCTCGTTCCTGCCGCTGAAGCTCAACATGGCGGGCGTGATCCCGGCGATCTTCGCTTCCAGCCTGCTGGCCTTCCCGGCGACGCTGGCCATGTGGTCCGGCCAGGCCGCCAACCAGAGCACCACCGGCCAGCTGCTGCAGAAGATCGCCAATGCACTGGGCCCGGGTGAGCCGCTGCACATGATCGTCTTCGCGGGCCTGATCACCGGTTTTGCGTTCTTCTATACCGCGCTGGTGTTCAATTCGCAGGAAACCGCCGACAACCTGAAGAAGTCGGGCGCGCTGATCCCGGGTATCCGTCCGGGCAAGGCCACCGCCGATTACGTCGATGCGGTGCTGACGCGCCTCACCGCGGCCGGTTCGGCTTACCTGGTGATCGTCTGCCTGCTGCCGGAACTGATGCGCACCCAGCTGAATGCGTCGTTCTACTTTGGCGGCACCTCGCTGCTGATCGTGGTGGTGGTGGTGATGGACTTCATTGCCCAGGTGCAGGCGCACCTGATGTCGCACCAGTACGAAAGCCTTCTGAAGAAGGCGAACCTGAAGGGTGGCAATCGCGGCGGCTTTGCCCGCAACTGATTGCCCTGTTACACTATCGTCTTCCTGCTGTGATGGTCCTCCGCTTCGCGGACCTGGCCATCCAAAGAAGGGCGGCCCCCGCAGCGGTTCCGGGTGGGGGTGAGATCAGGTGGTCCCGCGCAGGAGTAGCGCGGGCGGCCACGGAAGCAGACCTCCGGGTGTGCCTTCCGCGTCCAACCCGATCCGGCGCCGGAGCCTGGGCACACTCCCCAGGCCGGGTTCATGAAACCTCCAAGGTTTCACGGGCTTCCCAGTAAACCGGAACCTTGTTAGTATCACTGGTTCACTTTTTTGATCCATCCTGCCGGATTGGCGCGCCCGTGGTGCGCTGTCGGCCATCACTCAGCTGGAGAACCGCGTCATGGCGCGTATTGCAGGCGTCAACCTGCCAGCCCAGAAGCATGTCTGGGTCGGGTTGCAAAGCATTTACGGCATCGGCCGTACCCGTTCGAAGAAGGTCTGCGAAGTCGCAGGCGTTGCTTCGACCACCAAGATCCGCGATCTGTCGGAGCCGGAAATCGAGCGCCTGCGCGCCGAAGTCGGCAAGTACATCGTGGAAGGCGATCTGCGCCGTGAAATCGGTATTGCGATCAAGCGCCTGATGGACCTGGGCTGCTACCGCGGTCTGCGTCACCGTCGCGGCCTGCCGCTGCGTGGCCAGCGTACCCGTACCAACGCCCGCACCCGCAAGGGTCCGCGCAAGGCGATCAGGAAGTAAGGGACCTATAAATGGCTAAGCCCGCTGCTAAGACCAAGAAGAAGATCAAGCGCGTCATCACTGATGGCGTTGCCCACGTCCACGCTTCTTTCAACAACACCATCGTGACCATCACCGATCGCCAGGGCAACGCCCTGTCGTGGGCGACCTCCGGTGGCGCCGGCTTCCGCGGTTCGCGCAAGTCGACCCCGTTCGCTGCCCAGGTTGCCGCCGAGAAGGCCGGCCGTGCTGCGCTCGACTACGGCGTGAAGTCGCTGGAAGTCCGCATCAAGGGCCCGGGTCCGGGTCGTGAGTCCGCCGTTCGTTCGTTGAACAACGTCGGTTACAAGATCACCAACATCATCGACGTGACGCCAATCCCGCACAACGGGTGCCGTCCGCCGAAGAAGCGTCGCGTCTAAGGGAGCGATAAGAAATGGCTCGTTATATCGGTCCTACCTGTAAGCTCGCCCGCCGCGAAGGCGCCGACCTTTCCCTCAAGAGCCCGGCGCGTGCGCTGGACTCCAAGTGCAAGCTGGAGCAGAAGCCCGGCCAGCATGGCGCAACCGCCCGCAAGGGCAAGTTGTCCGATTACGCCACCCAGCTGCGTGAAAAGCAGAAGGTCAAGCGTATCTACGGCCTGCTGGAGCGTCAGTTCCGCAACTACTACAAGAAGGCCTCGACCAAGAAGGGCAACACCGGCGAGAACCTGCTGCAGTTGTTGGAAACCCGCCTGGACAACGTCGTCTATCGCATGGGCTTCGCCGTTACCCGTCCGGCTGCCCGTCAGCTCGTTTCGCACCGCGGTGTGACCGTCAACGGCAAGTCCGTGAACCTGGCTTCGTACCAGGTCAAGGCCGGTGACGCGATTGCTCTGTCGGAAAAGGCTGCCAAGCAGCTGCGCGTTCAGGAAGCCCTGACCGTTGCTGCCCAGCACGACATGAGCCCGTCGTGGGTTGAAGTTGATTCCGGCAAGTTCGCCGGCATCTTCAAGGCCGTGCCGGATCGTGCCGACCTGCCTGCGGATATCAACGAAGCGCTGATCGTCGAGCTGTATTCGAAGTAATTCACATTGGAGAGCCCCCGGCGACGGCCGGGGGTTCACTAGGAGAACCCGCAACATGACGGTTACCGCCAACCAGGTTCTGCGTCCTCGCGGTCCGCAGATCGAACGTCTTACCGACACCCGCGCCAAGGTCGTCATCGAGCCCTTGGAACGTGGTTATGGGCATACGCTGGGCAACGCCCTGCGTCGCGTGCTGCTGTCGTCCATCCCGGGCTTCGCCATCACGGAAGTCGAAATCGACGGCGTGTTGCATGAGTACACCACGGTCGAAGGTCTGCAGGAGGACGTGCTCGAAGTCCTGCTCAACCTGAAGGACGTGGCCATCCGTATGCACTCCGGCGACAGCGCCACCCTGTCCCTGTCCAAGCAGGGCCCGGGCGTCGTCACCGCTGCCGACATCAAGGTCGATCACAACGTGGAGGTCCTCAACGGCGACCACGTGATCTGCAACCTGACCAAGGATACGGCAGTCAACATGCGTCTGAAGATCGAACGCGGTTTCGGCTACCAGCCGGCAGCTGCGCGTCGTCGTCCGGACGAAGAAACCCGTGCCATCGGCCGCCTGGTCCTGGATGCCTCGTTCTCGCCGGTCCGCCGCGTCGCCTATGCCGTGGAAGCGGCCCGCGTCGAGCAGCGTACCGACCTGGACAAGCTGGTCATCGATATCGAGACCAACGGCACCATCGACGCCGAGGAAGCCGTGCGCACCGCCGCCGACATCCTCAGCGACCAGCTGTCGGTGTTCGGTGACTTCACCCACCGCGATCGCGGTGCAGCCAAGCCGGCCAACAACGGCGTGGATCCGGTGCTGCTGCGCCCGATCGACGACCTGGAACTGACCGTGCGTTCGGCCAACTGCCTCAAGGCGGAAAGCATCTATTACATCGGCGATCTGATCCAGAAGACCGAAGTGGAGCTGCTGAAGACCCCGAACCTGGGCAAGAAGTCGCTCACCGAGATCAAGGAAGTGCTGGCCCAGCGTGGCCTGTCGCTTGGCATGAAGCTGGAGAACTGGCCGCCGGCCGGCGTCGCCAGCCACGGCATGCTGGGCTGATTAAGCCTTCCTGCAAGACCGCATGGCCCCGTCGGCAACGACGGGGCCATTGCACCAAGGCAACACCGCCACGACGAACGCAGGTTCGCGGGCAGGTCGTCCAGGATGGATGACCAGGACCAACCGCAGTCCGCGCAGCAACGCCATGACGGCGACAACGATCCCCAAAGCCTCATCATTGCAAAGGAACCATCACCATGCGCCACCAGAAATCCGGCCGTAAGTTCAGCCGTACCAGCGCCCATCGCGAAGCGATGTTCAAGAACATGGCCGCGTCGCTGTTCAAGCACGAGCTGATCAAGACCACCCTGCCGAAGGCCAAGGAACTGCGCCGCGTCGCCGAGCCGCTGATCACCCTGGCCAAGGTCGACTCCGTCGCCAACCGTCGCCTGGCGTTCGCCCGCCTGCGTGACAATGAAGCCGTCGGCAACCTGTTCACCATCCTGGGCCCGCGTTATGCGTCGCGTCCGGGTGGTTACCTGCGCCTGCTGAAGTGCGGCTTCCGCGCTGGCGACAATGCGCCGATGGCCTACGTCGAGCTGGTCGACCGTCCGGCTGTCGTTGCCGAGGAAGTGGCCGAGTAATCGGACCGCATCGCGCAATACCGTCAGAAGCCCGGCCTCGCGCCGGGCTTTTGCGTTTCCGCTGCGCTCGCCGGGCATGGCCCGGCGCTACCCACAACCCGCACCGTTCAGACAGGCGTGCCGTGTCGCGGTTCGAAACCCACAACCCGCACCGTTCAGACAGGCGTGCCGTGTCGCGGTTCGAAACCCACAACCCGCACCGTTCCGACAGGCGTGCCGTGTCGTGGTTCGAATGGCGCCCGCTGTCGGTTACGCTTGGTGCCTGATCCGTTCGAGCGTTCCCGATGAATCCGTTCCGTTGGCCGTTCCGCGCCCAGTTCCTGCTGGGTTTCCTGATCTGCGCTGGCCTGCTGGCTTACGCCATTTTCCTGCAGTTGGAGATGGGCCTGGAGCCGTGTCCGCTGTGCATCTTCCAGCGGCTGGCATTTGCCGCCCTGGGGCTGCTGTTCCTGATCGGGGCCCTGCATGGCCCGTCCAACCGGTCCGGGCGCATCACCTACGGCGTGCTGGCTTTCGTCGCCGCTGCGGTCGGCGTTGGCATCGCGGCGCGCCACGTGTACGTGCAGATGCTGCCGCCGGAGTTCGGCTCCACCTGTGGCCCCCCGTTGAGCTTCCTCAGCGAGACCATGGGGCCGTTTGAAGTGTTCCGTACCGTGCTCACCGGCACCGGCAACTGCGGCAACATCGACTGGACCTTCCTCGGCCTGACCATGCCGATGTGGTCGCTGGCATGGTTCGTGCTGTTGGCTGCCTGGGCGCTGCTGGTATCGTTGCGTCGCATTCGCGGCGGCAGCCGCCGCTGATCCGCCTGAATCGCCCTGTCCGCTGAGCGTGGCTCGGCGCTACTCCCTGCATTTCCTGGTAACCGCCATGTCCGTCGTTGATGCTTCCCAGCCCCCCGCCATGCTGCTGCCTGCCGACTGGTCGCCGGAGAGCTGGCGGGGCAAGCCGGCGCTGCAGATGCCGACCTATCCGGATCCGATCGCCCTGGAGGCGACCCTGCACGAGTTGAAACGGCTGCCCCCGCTGGTGACCTCCTGGGAGATCCTTGCGCTCAAGGAGCAGTTGGCCGACGCGCAGGAGGGCAAGCGTTTCCTGCTGCAGGGGGGCGACTGCGCGGAGAATTTCAGCGACTGCGAATCGGGGATGATCTCCAACCGGCTCAAGGTGCTGTTGCAGATGAGCCTGGTGCTGGTGCATGGAATGCGCAAGCCGGTGATCCGCGTTGGGCGGTTCGCTGGCCAGTACGCCAAGCCGCGTTCGGCGGACACCGAGACGCGCGATGGCGTGACCCTGCCCAGCTACCGCGGCGACGTGGTCAACGCGCCTGCGTTCACCGAGGCAGCACGGATGCCGGATCCGCGTCGCATGCTGCAGGCGCATGCGCACTCGGCGATGACCATGAATTTCGTGCGTGCGCTGATCGATGGCGGCTTCGCTGACCTGCACCATCCCGAATACTGGAACCTGGAGTGGGTGCGGCATTCGCCGCTGGCTGCCGAATACCAGAAGATGGTCAGCTCCATCGAGGAGTCGGTGCGTTTCATGGAAACCATCTCCGGCTCACGGGTGCACAACCTGAAACGGGTGGATTTCTACACCTCGCATGAGGCGCTGCTGCTGCCCTACGAACAGGCCCTGACCCGCCAGGTGCCGCGCCAGCAGGGCTGGCTCAACCTGAGTACCCACTACCCGTGGATCGGCATGCGTACGGCGGCGCTGGACGGCGCGCACGTGGAGTACCTGCGTGGCGTGCGCAATCCCATCGCGATCAAGGTGGGGCCTTCGGTGCTGCCGGACCAGTTGCTGCGGTTGATGGACGTGTTGAATCCGCAGAACGAGCCCGGTCGCCTGACCTTCATCCATCGCATGGGCGCGGCGCACATCGCCGACAAGCTGCCGCCGCTGCTCGATGCGGTGAAGCGTGATGGACGCGGGGTGCTGTGGGTATGCGACGCGATGCATGGCAATACCGAGAGCACCCGCAACGGTTACAAGACCCGCCGCTTCGACAACGTCCGTGGTGAGGTGGAAATGTCCTTCGACCTGCATGCGGCGGCGGGAACACGGCTGGGCGGCGTGCATCTGGAGCTGACCGGTGAAGATGTCACCGAATGCACCGGCGGCGCACGTGAGCTCACCGAGCGCGACCTGGAGCGCGCGTACCACTCCACGGTGGATCCGCGGCTGAATTACGAGCAGTCGCTGGAGATCGCCATGGCGATCGTGCGCAAGCAGGGCGCGGCGTAACCGCAGGCCGAAGCGGCGGGTCCCTTTCCCAAGGGAAGGGGATCTGTCCCTCTCCATGACGCGCTGCTCATTGGACCTGCGCCACGCTATGTCCTTTGGCTGCAGCCAGAGGAGCAGGACGACGTGGTGGATTGGCCGTTGGCAAAAGCCTACCTGTGGCCCATCGGCTTGGCGCTGGTGGTGGGAGCAATGGGCGCATGGGGGATCCTGGCCCTGTATCGCCGGCTGCAAGGGCGCGACAGGCGGCGTGCGCGGGTCGGGCGGGTCATCGGCCTGCCATTGGCCGTGGCGTTTCCCCTGCTGTTGTTGATCTTCGCACTGGAGGCCACCCCGCTGCAGGACCCGCTGTTATCGAACGTGCAGCGTCTGTTCCATATCAGCCTGACCCTGTGCTTCATCTGGTTGCTGGTACGTGGCGTGGCTGCAGGGGAGCGGGCGATCCTGCGCAGCCATCCCATGGAGGTGGCCGACAACCTGGAAGCGCGTCGCATCCAGACCCAGACCCGCGTGCTCAGCCGCGTGCTGATGGGCGCCATCATCCTGGTGGGCATGTCGCTGGTGCTGCTGACCTTTCCGGTGGTCCGGCAGATCGGCACGGCGCTGCTGGCCTCGGCCGGCATCATCGGCCTGGTGGCGGGTATCGCGGCCAAGCCGGTATTCGGCAACCTGATCGCCGGCCTGCAGATTGCGCTGACCCAGCCGATCCGCCTCGACGATGTCGTGATCGTGGAAGGCGAGTGGGGGAGGATCGAGGAAATCGGCAGCAGCTACGTGGTAGTCCGCGTCTGGGACGAGCGACGGATGGTGGTACCGCTTACCTGGTTCATCGAGAACCCGTTCCAGAACTGGACCCGGCGCAGTGCCGATCTGTTGGGGACTGCCTTCCTGTGGCTGGATCATCGTGCACCGATCGCGGCGATCCGCAGCGAACTGGAGCGGATCTGCGGCAGCGAGCCGCTGTGGGATGGCCGCGTGTGCGTGACCCAGGTGACGGAAACCAGCGAGCGGACGATCCAGGTGCGCCTGCTGGTGAGTGCGCGCAACTCCGGTGATGCCTTCGACCTGCGCTGCCTGGTGCGTGAACGCATGCTGGACTTCCTGGCCCGGCAGCACCCGCATGCGTTGCCACGGCTGCACGCCCAAGTGGAGCAGGAAGGCGATGCGCCGAGTCCAGCGCGGCGGGGTGAGCCCACCCCGGGCAGTGAGGTGCGCTCGCCTGGTGCGGAGGATGGCGAGCCGGCGATCCAGCCGGGTGGCGCGGGATCAGATACGTTCCCTGCGGAAAAGGGCCCTGGTCCCTAACGGTCGGTATCCAGCAGCGTATCCGTGCCGAACCTTGGCGGGCGTCGGGCCTGGGTGCGCTGTTCGTAGCTGTATGCCAGCTCGATCAGGCGAGGCTCGCTCCAGGCTGTGCCCATGAACAGCAGGCCGACCGGCAGTCCGTCCACATGTCCCATCGGTACGCTGAGGCTTGGGTAGCCGGCCACTGCGGCCGCCCCATAGCTGGCACCCGGGAACGCATCGCCGCCGGTTGCGCTGATTGCCCACGCAGGGCCGGTGGTGGGGGCGACCAGGGCATCCAGCCGGTGCGCGAGCAGCAGTGCATCGATCCCCTGTTCGCCTGCCATGCGCCGCGCCCGGCTGCGTGCCTCGATATAGCCTGGGTCGCCCAGTGGGCCGGCCTGCGCGGCTGCTTCCATCAGTTGCTGCCCGAACAGCGCCAGTTCCTGCCCGGGATGCGCCCGGTTGAACGCGATGATCTGCGGCAGGCTGCGCACCGGTGCCTGCCATTGCGCCAGGTAGCGTTCCAGCCCTGCTTTGAATTCATGGCGCAGGACGACCTGCTCGGCATCGGCCCATTGTTCTTCATCCAGCGCGGGTACCGGCACGACGGTAGCGCCGGCGCGGCGCAGCTCATCGATGGCATGCCGCATCAATGGCGCGATGCCGGGGCGGCGCAACAACGTGCTGTCCAGCACGCCGATGCGCGCACCACGCAGTCCGTCCACCTTCAGCCGCGCCGTGTAGTCGTACACCGCGCGTCCGGGCATGGCCGCAGTGGCCGGGTCGGCATCGTCGCGGCCGGCAATGGTGGTCAGCACCGCTGCGGCATCGGCCACGGTGCGGGTGATCGGCCCGGCCGTGTCCTGGCTGAAGGAAATGGGGATGATGCCGTTGCGGCTGACCAGCCCGACCGTCGGCTTCAGGCCTACCACGCCGTTGACGGCGGCGGGGCAGACAATGCTGCCGTCGGTTTCCGTACCGATCGACACCGCAGCCAGGTTCGCGGCCATGGCCACGGCGCTGCCGCTGCTGGAACCACAGGGGCTGTGGCTGAGGCGATAGGGATTGCGTGTCTGCCCGCCGCGCGCGCTCCAGCCGGACACTGACGCTTCGCCGCGGTAGTTGGCCCATTCGCTCAGGTTGCTCTTGCCCAGGATCACCGCGCCGCCCTCGCGCAGGCGCCGCACGAGGAACGCGTCGGGCGGACGGAAGCCCTGCAGTGCCAGCGAGCCAGCAGTGGTGCTCATCGGGCTGGCGTTGATGTTGTCCTTTACCAGCACGGGAATGCCATGCAGGGGGCCACGCACGACGCCTGCACGCCGTTCGCGGTCACGCTCGGCGGCTTCCGTGGCGGCGTCCGGATTGAGTTCGATCACCGCACGCAGGCGTGGGCCGGCGCGGTCCGCTGCCGCGATGCGGCGCAGGTAGGCGCGGGTCAGGGTGAGGCTGTCCAGTTCGCCCGCCGCCATGCGTGCCTGCAGGCTGGCCACGTCGGCTTCTGCATAGGGGAACGGTGCGGTGGACGGGGCCTGCGGCTGCGCCTGTGCGGCCGGCGCGGCCGGCGTACAGCCCGCCAGCGCCGTGCCCAGCAGGGTGGGCAGGAGTAGCGGCAGGGCCTGGCAGTAGGGGCGTGAAGTGCGGTCGCGCATGGCTGGCTGGGCGGTCACTGTCCCAGTGTAGCCATTTACGTCATGGTTTCCGTTTGCGGATATCGCGCGCCAACACATAGACCACCAGCAGGTTCACCGCCAGCACGCTCCAGGACGCCCAGCCGGGATGATGGACAATGGCATAGATGTCGAAGGGCAGGTAGATGCCGGCGGTGGCGCAGCCGAGCCACGAAGCCCAGGCTTTGGCACGCCAGAGGCCCCACGCTTCGAACAGGTGCAACACCCCGTAGGCGACCATCGCCGCTGCCGCCAGGTGCACGGCATCAGGGCTGATCATGTTGAGCAGCGAGGGCAGGGTGCCGTGATCCGGGTCCAGGCTGAAACGCCGGATCAGGGCATTGACCCCATCGCGCAGGGGCTGCGGGCCGAGCAGTTCCAGCCCGGTCGCCGCCACCAGCGCCAGGACCGCCTTGCCGGCTTCCAGCAAGGCGATCACGTGGAGCCCCGGATGCCTGTGCGGATCCGGGTTATAGGGCTTGTCGTTCACGGACGTGTCCGATCAGCCGCCGCGTGAAGCCTTCTTGCGCTCGCTTTCGGTCAGCCCCTTCTTGCGCAGGCGGATTTCCTTCGGCGTGATTTCGACCAGTTCGTCATCTTCGATGAAGTCCAGCGCCTGTTCCAGCGAGTACTTGATCGCCGGGGTCAGCGCGATGGCATCGTCCTTGCCCGAAGCGCGCATGTTGGTCAGCGGCTTGGTCTTGATCGCGTTGACGGTCAGGTCGTTGTCCTTGGAATGGATGCCGACCAGCTGGCCCTCATACACATTGTCGCCTTCGGCGGCGAACAGCTTGCCACGTTCCTGCAGCGGCCCCAGCGAGTAGGCCGGGGTGGCGCCTGGAGCATTGGCGATCATCACGCCGTTCTGGCGCTTGGCGATCGCGCCCTGTTCCTTCGGACCGTAATGGTCGAACACATGGAACAGCAGGCCCGAACCCTGGGTCAGGGTCTTGAACTCGTTCTGGAAGCCGATCAGGCCACGGGCCGGGATCTGGTACTCCAGGCGCACGCGGCCCTTGCCGTCCGGCTCCATGTTCTTCAGCTGGCCCTTGCGGGTGCCCAGCTTTTCCATCACGCCGCCCTGGTGCTGCTCTTCGATATCCACCACCAGCTGCTCGATCGGCTCCATGGCCTGGCCGTCGATCTGCTTGATGATGACTTCCGGACGCGACACGGCCAGCTCGTAGCCTTCACGACGCATGTTCTCGATCAGCACCGACAGGTGCAGTTCGCCACGGCCGGACACCAGGAACTTGTCGGCGTCTTCCAGCTGTTCGACCTTCAGGGCCACGTTGTGGACCTGCTCGCGGTCCAGGCGGTCCTTGATCTGGCGGCTGGTCAGGAACTTGCCGCCGGACAGGTCCTTGTTGCCGGCGAACGGCGAGTTGTTGACCTGGAAGGTCATCGAGATCGTGGGTTCGTCGACGGTCAGCGCCGGCAGCGCTTCCGGGGTTTCCGGGTGGCACAGGGTGTCGGAGATGGTCAGCTCCGGGATGCCCGAGATGGCGACGATGTCACCGGCCTCGGCGGTATCCTGCTCGATGCGCTCCAGACCCAGGAAGCCCAGCACCTGGCCCACTTTGCCGTTGCGCTTCTTGCCTTCACGGTCGATCACCGCGACCTGCATGTTCTTCTTCAGGGTGCCGCGCTGGACGCGGCCGATGCCGATCACGCCCACGAAGTTGTTGTAATCCAGCTGGCTGATGCGCATCTGGAACGGGCCTTCCGGATCGACTTCCGGCTTCGGCGCGTGCTGCATGATGGCTTCGTACAGCGGGGTCATGTCGCCGTCGCGCACGGTGTCTTCCAGGCCGGCGTAGCCGTTCAGGGCCGAGGCATAGACGATCGGGAAGTCCAGCTGTTCGTTGGTGGCGCCGAGCTTGTCGAACAGGTCGAACACCTGGTCGATCACCCAATCCGGACGCGAGCCCGGACGGTCGACCTTGTTGACCACGACGATCGGCTTGAAGCCCATCGCGAAGGCCTTCTGGGTGACGAAGCGGGTCTGCGGCATCGGGCCGTCCATCGCGTCGACGAGGATGAGCACGGTGTCGACCATCGACAGCACGCGCTCCACTTCGCCGCCGAAGTCGGCGTGTCCGGGGGTGTCGACGATGTTGATGCGGTTCTTGACGCCGGTCCGCTTGTCTTCCCAGGTGATGGCCGTGTTCTTGGCCAGGATGGTGATGCCGCGTTCCTTTTCCTGGTCGTTGCTGTCCATCACGCGCTCGGCGAGCACGGTACGTTCAGACAGGGTTCCGGACTGCTTCAGCAGCTGGTCGACCAGGGTCGTCTTACCATGGTCGACGTGCGCGACGATGGCGATGTTGCGAAGATTTTCGATGGACATGCGAAAGGGGGCCAGTCGGCGCCGGATTTGGAAAAAGAAGTCCATCATCATACCGCGATCTTGCGGTTTCGCGAAAAGCGCGTTTGCACTGACCGCTCATCCCCATTCAGGTAGGCGTGACGGCGTCTTTCCGTGCGGCTACCCGGTAGCGCCGGGCCATGCCCGGCGCGGCCCCTCCGCGCCGATCGGATGAGCGCCGCCGGGCATGGCCCG
>NZ_JACGXS010000018.1 GCF_014117215.1 Stenotrophomonas tumulicola
CGATCCCATCCCGAACTCGGAAGTGAAACGCAGCTGCGCCGATGGTAGTGTGGCTCAAGCCATGCGAGAGTAGGTCATCGCCAGGGTTTATACCCAAAAACCCCGCTGCTCACGCAGCGGGGTTTTTCTTTATTATGTAGGCACACGCATTTCGTGCCTGCCGCCCAAGGGCACGAACGCGAGCTGGCGCATATGCGCGTCCCTTCGCAACAGCTGGCACATCCATGTGCCGACTATTGGAAAGGGCACGCCGCTACGCGGCGCTCCACACGTCTCCCTGGTGAAATTAGCGCTGTGGCACCACCCGATCCCATCCCGAACTCGGAAGTGAAACGCAGCTGCGCCGATGGTAGTGTGGCTCAAGCCATGCGAGAGTAGGTCATCGCCAGGGTTTATACCCAAAACCCCGCTGCTCGCGCAGCGGGGTTTTTTCATGTGCCGGACACGGCCCATGCCGTCGATGCGCACTTGGGAACATGACCTGTAGCGCCGGGCCATGCCCGGCGTCGCGCATGCGAAGCAGCGGAACATCGCCGCAAGCCGCCCATGAAAAAGCGGCGCCCCGAAGGACGCCGCTGGTTCACCACGACCCCCAGCGTTTACTTGCCTGCCGGTGCCGTCTTGCCCTTCATCATTTCATCGCGTGCAGCCTTGAAGGGATTGCCTTCGTACCAGTTCGGCCAGCGATCGCCCGCTGCCAGTTCCTTGCCCACGCCATGCAGCAACTGCAGGTCTTCGATCGTGCCATCCAGCTTCCAGGTCGCCGGATCGAACTCATCCTTCGGTCCGTGGTAGCGGTTGCGGCCGTAATCCTCGGCGGCCTTGCGGCCTGCCTCGACGCCACCCTCGCGCAGGTCCTCGCCCCCGTCCGAATACAGGGCAGGCACGCCGGCCTTGGCGAAGTTGAAGTGGTCCGAACGGAAGTAGAAGCCACTCTGCACCGCTGATTCGCCGTGCAGCGTACGGCCCTGTGCGGCGGCCAGCGGCTTGAGGATGTCTTCCAGCTCCGAACTGCCAAAGCCGGTCACCGTCATGTCCTTGGCACGGCCAGCCACCGACATCGCATCGATGTTGATCACGCCCGCGATCTTGTCCAGCGGGAAGGTCGGATGGGCAACATAGTACTTGGAACCCAACAGGCCGGACTCTTCCAGCGTGACGGCAAGGAACACCGTCGACCGCGCCGGCTTCGGATCCTGGTGCATCATCGCGTCGGCGACTTCCAGGATGCCGGCCACGCCGGTGGCGTTGTCCACGGCGCCGTTGTAGATGTTGTCGTCAGCCTCGCCCTCATGCTTGCCCAGGTGGTCCCAGTGCGCCATGTACAGCACCGCTTCGTCGGCGCGGCTGGTGCCCGGAAGGACGCCCACCACGTTGCGCGAGGTTTTCTCGGCGGTGGTGCTCTTCAGGTCCACCGACAGCTTGGCATTCAACGGCACGGGCTTGAAGCCGCGCTTGTTGGCATCCTTGTAGGCCTGCGCCAGGTCCAGCCCTGCGCCGGCGAACAACGCCTTGGCGGCCTCCGCACTCAGCCAGCCCTGCACCGGCAGGCGCGGCTCCGGATCGTCCTTGGCCGGCAGGTCGTACTGCGGGCCTGCCCAGGAGTTCTTCACCACGTCCCAGCCGTAGGAAGCACCGGCCGTGTCATGCACGATCAGCGCCGCCGCGGCGCCCTTGCGTGCGGCTTCCTCGAACTTATACGTCCAACGCCCGTAGTAGGTCATGCGCTTGCCGTCGAACAGCTTCGCGTCATCGACATGGAAGCCGGGGTCGTTGACGAACATCACCACCGTCTTGCCCTTCCAGTCCTGGCCGGCGTAATCGTTCCACTCCTGCTCCGGCGCGTCCACGCCATAGCCGACGAACACGATGTCACTGCCATCCACCTTGACCTCGCCCTGGCCGGTGCGCGTGCCGACCACCATGTCGGTACCGAACTTGAGTTCGCTGGCCTTCCCGGCCTGGTCGATCTTCAGCGCGGTGGTTTCATCGGCCGTGGTCTCGGTCATCGCCACGTCCTGGAACCAGCTGTCGCCGTTGCCGGGCTGCAGCCCGATGCGCTGCATCTGGTCGCGGATGTAGTTGACGGTCAGCTCTTCGCCCTTGCTGCCCGGTGCACGTCCTTCGAATGCATCCGATGACAGGGTCTTCACCAGCTCGGCGAAGTCGGCGCTGTTGATCTCCGGGGAGAATGCATGGGTGCTGGCCGTGACGGAGGGGGCCTCGGACGCGGACGGCGTTGCTGGCGTGGCCGGTGCGGCGTCCTCGCCCTTGCAGGCGGTCAAGGCCGCGGTTGCGGCGAGGCAGAGCAGTAGTTTGCGGGGCATCATGAAGTCCTGCAGGGTGGGGCCGGCCTGCAGGCTGCAGGTCCGGCATGGAATCAGTTTTCGGGTGCCGTGTCGGTATCGAAGGCCACCGGCACGGCGCCTGCCACCGCGCCGATCTTCGCGCTGCGGTGCACGTACAGCACCACCTCGCGCTCGAACTGCAGCGCCCCTTGGACCACGGCGTTCGGGCCGATGATCACGCGTGGCTTGCGGCCCGGGGTCAACGACAGGCTGAAGCTGGGCTTCTTGATCTGGATGCCGCCGGAAACCACCGAACCCACGCCCACGGTGACATCTCCGTTGACGGTGCGGATATCGCCGGCAAGGCGGGTCTCCACCAGGCCGATGCCACCGTTGACCGTCTCCACGCTGCCTTCGATCTGGCTGCGACGGTCGCTGAAGATGCTGCCGTTGACCGTTTCCACGTTGCCGCGGGCGATGACCTCGCCCGCCAGCCGGACACCGCCATTGACGGTTGAGATGCTGCCGGTGCGCGCGGCATCGCCGACCTTGATGCTGCCGTTGACGGTTTCGATATCACCGGTTTCCACGCCGTCGCCGACGCGGATGCTGCCGTTGACCGTGTCCAGGTCGCCGTAACGCTGGCCGGGTTCGGCGCGGATGCTGCCGTTGACCTTGCTGATATCTTCTTGGGCCAGTACCGGGCCACTGGCGGCGGCAAGCGCCATCAACAGGGTCAGTGAGTGGGCTTTCATGAGGGTCCTCGTCGTTCACATGCGGCTGGCAGGCCGCCCGTCAAAGATGTCACCATGCTGCCTGGAATTCCGCATCTGCCTGAAGTCACTGGAAAGCCCTTGCGCGACAACGCTTCTCCCTCACGCATCGCTAACATCCGCAGGCCGGCACTGGCCTGCATGCTGCTGTTTACCCTGTTGGCGCCCATGCTGGCACCGCCCGCGGCGCTGGCCCAGTCCACCCGTGAAGCTGAGCGCAAGCTGCAGAAACTACGCAGCGAACTGAAGGGTGTCGCACAGGAACGCCGGCAGCTGGACAACCAGCGCGGCCAGGCGGCCCGCCAGCTGAGGGACATGGATGAGAAGGTGGCGCGCAGCGGACGAACGCTGGCACAGACGGAGACGGCGCTGCAGGAACAGGGTGCCGCGCTGGCTGAACTTGAGAAGCGACGCGGCGCGTTGCAGGGCAACCTGCAGCAACAGCGACGCGAGTTGTCCGGGCTGCTGCAGGCTGCCTACCGCCTGGGCAACCATGCCCCGCTGAAGCTGCTGTTGTCACAGGACACCGTGGCCGATGGCAACCGCTCGTTGGCGTATCACCGCTACCTGCAGCGCGAGCGCAGCCAACGTATCCATGCGCTGACCACCGACCTGGAAGAGCTCGATACCCTGCAGGTGCAGATCAGGGAGCGCCAGCAGCAGTTGCAGGCCACCCGCGAGCAGCAGAAGCAGCAGGCCAGCGCGTTGGCAGGCGACCGGCGCCAGCGTGAAAAGGCGGTGGCCGCGCTGGACGAACGCTTCAAGGACCGCAGCGAACGTGAGAAAGCGCTGGGCCAGGATGCAAAGGCATTGGAAACGTTGTTGGCGAACCTACGCGCAGCTGCGGCACGCGCGGAGGCCGAACGACGTGCGGCCGCGCGGCGCGCAGCGGCGGAGAAGGCCGCCGCGGACAAGGCGGTGGCAGAAGGGCGCACGCCACCGCGCGCGACCAAGGTGCCGCCAGCGGTGGCATCGGCACCCGCGCCGAAGGTGGGGGGGCTCGGCTGGCCGCTGTCCGGCAACCTGCTGGCACGCTATGGCGGCAAGCTGCCCGATGGGCGCACCAGCAGCGGCGTGCTGATCGGTGCGCCGGCTGGCAGCAGCGTCACCGCCGTGGCCGATGGCACCGTCGTGTTCTCCGACTGGATGACCGGCTACGGCATGATCCTGATCGTGGACCATGGCAATGGCTACATGAGCCTCTACGCGCACAACGACACGCTGCTCAAGGACGCCGGCGCATCGGTGAAGCGTGGCGACGCACTGGCCAAGGTCGGCAATTCCGGCGGGCAGGGCGTGACCGCGCTTTACTTCGAACTGCGCCGTGGTGGCCAGCCGGTGAACCCGGACAGCTGGCTGCAGCGCCGCTGAACCAGGACGCATCGGTGGGCCGCTTCGTTCAACAGGAATTTACCGGCGCTTGACGCATAATCGGGTCATGCATCCTTCGCGCAGCGTCTGCACGGAGGGCGTCCGCAACCGTCCCCAGGAGTGCTTCATGCGTCCAGTCCGAACCGCCACCCTGCTGCTGGCCCTGCTGCCTGCGTTGGCACTGGCCCAGCAACCGGCTCCGGCCGCGGACAGCGACGCCAGCTCGGCCAACAGCGAAGAGGCGGCGACCTCGAAGGTGCCGCTGGAAGAGATCCGGCGCTTCGTTGGTGTCTACAACGCCGTGCGCGCCGCCTACGTCGATCCCGTCGACGACAGGAAGCTGATGCAGGACGCCGTGCGTGGGCTGCTGCTTGACCTGGATCCGCACAGCACCTACTTCGACAAGGAAGATGCCGAGGCCTTCGACGAGCAGGCCAACGGTGCCTATGAAGGCATCGGCGTGGAGTTGCAGCAGCAGCCGGACAACAGCAGCCTGAAGGTCATTTCGCCGATCGACGAAACGCCTGCCGCGCGCGCGGGCGTCCTTGCCGGCGACCTGATCATCGCCATCGACGGCAAGCCGATCAGTGCGATCAAGGCCAGTGAGCCCTTGCGCGGTCCGGCCGGCAGCAAGGTGGTGCTGACCCTGGTCCGCGAAGGCAAGCCCAAGCCGTTCGATGTCAGCCTGACACGCGAAACCATCCGCGTGACCAGCGTGCGCAGCCGCATGCTGGAACCGGGTTACGGCTACGTCCGCCTGAGCACCTTCCAGGCCGATACCGGTGCGGATTTCCAGAAGCACGTGGCCCAGCTGTCCAGGCAGGCCGGCGGACAGCTGAAGGGACTGGTGCTGGACCTGCGCAGCAATCCCGGTGGCCTGCTCACCGCTGCGGTGCAGGTGGCCGATGACCTGCTGGAGACCGGCAACATCGTCAGCACGCGGGGCCGCATCAGCATCAGCGATGCACGCTTCGATGCCACCCCGGGCGACCTGCTGCAGGGGGCGCCGGTGATGGTGCTGGTGGACGCCGGTTCGGCCAGTGCTTCGGAAGTGCTGGCGGGCGCGCTGCGCGACAACAAGCGCGCGCGGGTGATCGGCAGCCGCACCTTCGGCAAGGGCTCGGTGCAGACCGTGCTGCCGCTGGACAATGGCGATTCGGTGAAGCTGACCACTGCGCGTTACTTCACGCCCAGCGGCAAGTCGATCCAGGCCACCGGCATCGTGCCGGAGGTGGAACTCAAGCGGGCAGCGCGCGAAGGAGAGGACGACCTGCCCGCCAGCCTCAGCGATTTCAGCGAGGCCACCCTGCCGGGTCACCTGCAGGGTGATGGCGAAGGCGAAGAAGGCTACCAGGCGGGCGACGTGCTGCCGGGCGACGGCCCGATCGACGATGCGCTGGCCGAACTGAAGCAGCCCGGCTCGGTCGCCGCACGCCTGAAGGCCGAAGCCGCAAAGGCGGAAGCCGCAAAGGCCGAAACAAAACCGGAAGCGGAGCCAGAAGCAAAGCCAGAAGCAAAGCCAGAAGCAAAGCCAGAAGCAAAGCCGGCGGAACCGCCGACCAAGCCCTGATCGTAGCGCCGAGCCATGCTCGGCGACTACCCGGCCGGCTCAGAACCCCTGTCGCTTGCGCAGCCGCCGCGCGATTGCCGCGCGCACGTAGACCCCATACAGCACGCCGAATCCGAAGCCGGCGATATGCGCCCACCAGGCCACCATGCCAAAACTCGGGCCGATGTGCGCGAACACCACCTGCAGCACCGCCCACACGCCGATCAGCAGATAGGCCGGGGCGCGCACGAACTCAAGGAACAGCCCCAGCGGGATCACGACCCCCAGCCGGGCACCGGGGAACAGCGCCAGGTATGCGCCGATCAACGCCGACACCGCGCCGCTGGCACCGATGATGATCTGGTCCGGGTTGCCCATCGTGTACACGGCTGCAAGATTGGAGAACGCTCCGCCGAACAGGAACAGCAGGATCAGCCGCCACGGCCCCAGCACGCGTTCGGCAGGCAGGCCGAAAATCAGCAGGAACACCAGGTTGCCCAACAGGTGGGACCAGTCCGCGTGCAGGAACAGGGCGGTGAACAGGCGCAGCACGCTGCCATCCATGAGCGTCGCCCACCAGTCCAGCGGCCGGGTCAGCCCGGTCGCCAGCGCTCCCCAGTCCATCCACAGGCTGGTGCGTGCTGCGTGCGGCCGCGAGATCGACCACAGGAATGCCAGCCAGACCGTCGCGAACAGCATCGGGGTGGCCCAGCGGAAGGCAGCTTTGCGACGCGACGGCAGCGAAACGAACATGGCGGTAGCGTATCCCGACAGCGAGTGGCCGGGGGGCCATCGCATTCAGTTTTCCGGCGAAAAAAGCGCTCTGGCTGTTATTGTTTCATTAACCGCTCTGGGTAATACTGCATACGGCGTCGTATGTCGGGAGGGGAATCCGGCGCGTCCTGGAGGGCCTTGGCTCAAGGGGGACGCAGGCGCATGCAGAGCAAAACAACCGCTTCCCGGAGAGATACTACGATGCAAACCGCTTCTACTTTTGCCCGCGTCACCGTGCTGGCCCTCGGCATCGCAGGCGCGCTGGCCGCCACCGATGCCCATGCTGCCGCCTTCCAGCTGAAGGAAAACAGTGCCAAGGGCCTGGGCCGTGCCTTTGCAGGTTCCGGCAGCGCCGAGGGCGACGCCTCGATCATCGCCGTCAACCCGGCCGGCATGCGCCAGCTGGACGGCCGCCTGTTCCAGGGCGACCTGAGCGCGATCAGCTTCAAGGCCGAGTTCGAAGGAACGGGCCGTACCCCGGTGGGTACCCCGGCCACGGGCGGTGACGGCGGCGACGCCGGCATGATCGCGCCGGTCCCGGCCGGTTACTTCCACACCCCGATCGGCGACAAGGCCCATTTCGGTATTTCGGTTACCGCCCCGTTCGGTTTCAAAACCGACTATGACAACAACTGGATCGGTCGCTACAGCGGCATGAAGACCGACCTGAAGGCGATCGACCTTGGCTTCGCAGTGTCCTATGACGTCAACCCGTACGTGTCCTTCGGTGCGTCGGTGTTCGTCGAACACCTGACCATCGAGCTGAGCAACGCGATCGACTTCGGCACCGCGCTGGCGCAGGGCGGCGTGCCGGGCTTCGCCCCGGGCAACGCCGATGGCAAGCTGACCGTGGAAGGCGACAACAATGCGGTCGGCTGGACCGTCGGCGGTCTGTTCAGCGTGGATGAGAACACCCATATCGGCCTGAGCTACCGTTCCAAGGTGGAGCACAAGATCACCGGCGGCGATGCCACCTTCATCGTGCCGCCGGATGCAGCCACCGTGCTGGGCGTGGTCCAGCCGGGCAACTTCATCAACACCAGCGGCAAGGCCACCGTGACCCTGCCGGCATCGGCCACGTTGAGCGTGACCCACAACATCAATGACCGCTGGACGGTGATGGGTGACGTGACGCGCACCGCGTGGTCCACCGCGTTCGACCAGGTGACCATCGACTACGCTTCGGCCCAGCCGGATTCGGTGCTGGAGTTCGGCTACCGCGATACCACCTTCGTCTCGCTGGGTGCGGACTACAAGCTGAGCGATACCGTCACCCTGCGCGGCGGCGTGGCGCTGGACCAGACCCCGACCACCGACGCACACCGTGACGTGCGCGTGCCGGATACCAGCCGCAAGTGGCTGTCGTTCGGCGTGGGCTGGACCCCGTCGGAGAACGTCGAATACAACTTCGGCTATACCCACCTGTTCACCAGCGATCCGAACGTGGCCATTTCGCCGACCACCAACAACCAGGGCAATACGCTGAACGGCAAGTACAAGGTCCGTGGCGACGTGCTGGCTGCGTCGATGCAGTACAAGTTCTGATCCAGTCCCGCGTTTGACGAAGTACCCTGAAGGCCCCGCGAAAGCGGGGCTTTCTCATGTGCGGACAAACCGATCCGAGCCCTGACCCAGTGAGCCATGGACCTTTCAGACCCCACCTTCCAGCTTGAGATCGCTGCCAACGTCGCGGCCGCCGCGTCGATCCTGCTTGCAGGACGCAACAGCGTGCACGGCTGGTGGATGAGCATCATCGCCGGCCTGCTGTTCGCGCTGGTCTTCCTGCAGGCCCGGCTGTACGGCCAGGTTGCCCTGCAGGGCTTTTTCATCGGCGTCGGCGCGCTGGGATGGTGGCAGTGGCTGCGTGGCGACCACGGCGCCCCCTTGCCGATCACGCGCATGCCGAAGCGTGCGTGGCCCTGGCTGGCGGCGCTGGTGGTGGCCGGCACGTGGGGCTATGGCTGGATGCTCGCCCGTCACACGGACGGACAGGCGCCCTACGTCGACGCGGCGATCCTGCTGCTGAGCATGGTCGGCCAGCTGATGATGATGCGGCGCAAGCTGGAATGCTGGTGGGTGTGGCTGCTGGTGAACACCCTGGCGGTGCCGCTGTATTACGGCGGTGGCCTGCAGCTGACCGCGCTGCTGTATGTTGGCTACTGGATCAACGCGGTTGTCGCGTTGCGGCACTGGCGGCAGGTGATGGCTGTGGCGCGCTGACGCGGCCCACCTTCGGTAGCGCCGACCCATGGTCGGCGGCTTTGGGGTGATGGGGGCTGATGGATTCCGCCGAGCATGGCTCGGCGCTACCGCACCCAACCGCAGCAACCACCCCGTGGCACGGCAGGAAAATCAGTTGCCCGGTGTCAGCAGCGAGGCGTTGCCCACCTTCGGTAGCGCCGACCTATGGTCGGCGGCTTTGGGGTGATGGGGCTGATGGATTCCGCCGAGCATGGCTCGGCGCTACCCAACCCCACCCCACCGCAGCAACCACCCCGTGGCACGGCAGGAAAAATCAGTCGTCCAATGTCAGCAGCGAGGCGTTGCCCACCTTCGGTAGCGCCGACCCATGGTCGGCGGCTTTGGGGTGATGGGGCCGATGGATTCCGCCGAGCATGGCTCGGCGCTACCGCACCCCACCCCACCCCACCCCACCGCAGCAACCACCCCGTGGCACGGCAGGAAAATCAGTCGCCCGGTGTCAGCAGCGAGGCGTGGCGCACCTTCGGTAGCGCCGACCCATGGTCGGCGGCTTTATGTGATGGGGGCTGATGGATTCCGCCGAGCATGGCTCGGCGCTACCCAACCCAACCCAACCGCAGCAACCACCCCGTGGCAGGGCAGGAAAATCAGTCGCCCAATGTCAGCAGCGAGGCGTTGCCGCCGGCGGCGGTGGTGTTCACCGTCACCGTCTTTTCCGTGGCGAAGCGCAGCAGGTAGTGTGGGCCGCCCGCCTTGGGACCGGTGCCGGACAGGCCCTGGCCGCCGAACGGCTGCACGCCGACCACCGCACCGATCTGGTTGCGGTTGACGTACACGTTGCCCACATGGATCCCCTGGGTGATGCGGTCCACGGTTTCGTCGATGCGCGAATGCACGCCCAGGGTCAAGCCATAACCGGTGGCGTTGATCTGGTCGATCACCGTGCCCAACTGGTCGCCCTTCCAGCGGATCACGTGCAGCACCGGTCCGAAGATCTCGCGCTGCAACTGCCCCAGGTCCTTCAGTTCGTACGCACGCGGCGCGAAGAAGGTGCCGTGTGCGGCCTCGTCGGACAGCGTCGCGGCGGCGATCAGGCGTGCCTCACGGTCCATGCGTGCGGCATGGTCGACCAGGATCTGCAACGCGTCGGCATCGATCACCGGGCCGACGTCGGTGGACAGCTGGCCCGGGTCACCGACCTTCAGCTCGGCCATCGCGCCGGCCAGCATCGACATCACCTTGTCGGCGATATCGTCCTGCACGAACAGCACGCGCGCCGCTGAACAGCGCTGGCCTGCAGAGGTGAATGCCGAACCGATGGCATCCTTGACCAGCTGTTCCGGCAGTGCCGAGGAGTCGGCGATGAACGCGTTCTGGCCACCGGTCTCGGCAATCAGCACGCCGATCGCCGCGTCACGTGCGGCCATCGCGCGATTGATCGCGCGCGCGGTATCGGTCGAGCCGGTGAAGGCCACGCCGGCCACGCGGGCATCGGCGGTCAGCGCAGCGCCGACAGTGGCGCCATCGCCCGGCAGGAACTGCACCACGTCAGCCGGTACGCCGGCGTCGTGCAGCAGCTTCACCGCGTAGTAGCCGATCAGGTTGGTCTGTTCGGCAGGCTTGGCGATCACGCTGTTGCCTGCGGCCAGCGCGGCAGCCACCTGGCCGAGGAAGATGGCCAGCGGGAAGTTCCACGGGCTGATGCAGACGAACACGCCACGGCCATGCAGTTGCAGTTCGTTGGACTCACCGGTCGGGCTCGGCAGCTTCTCGGCGTGGCCGAACTGCTCGCGCGCCTGCTTGGCGTAGTAGCGCAGGAAGTCTACCGCCTCGCGCACTTCGGCCACGCCATCGGGCAGGCTCTTGCCGGCTTCCTTCACGCACAGCGCCATGAACTCGGCGATGCGTGCTTCCAGCTGGTCGGCGGCGTGTTCCAGCACCGTCGCGCGGCTGGCGGCCGGTGTGCGGTTCCAGCCCGGCTGGGCGGCCACTGCATTGGCCAGCGCCTGCTGCACGGTGGCGGCGTCGGCGGCCTGCCAGTGGCCCACCATCTCGCGGTTGTCGGCGGGGTTGGTCACCGGCAGTGATGCACCGCCGGTCGTGGCACCGGGCACCAGTGGCATCGCCTGCCACGGCTTGATGGCACCGTTGAGCTGCCCGGCAAGGGCGCGCAGTTCGTTGTCGTTGGCCAGGTTGATGCCCATGGAATTGTTCCTGTCGTGGTTCTGGCTGCGCAGCAGGTTCACCGGCAGCGGGATCTTGGGATGCGCGATATTGGACGCGGACACCGAAGCGAAGGCGTCGACCATCTCCACCGGGTCGCGGACCAGGTCGGCGATGGCCACGCGGTCATCGGTGATGCGGTTGACGAAGCTGGAGTTGGCGCCGTTCTCAAGCAGGCGACGCACCAGGTAGGGCAGCAGGTCTTCGTGCGAACCCACCGGTGCGTAGACGCGGCACGGCAGGTCGAGGCGGTCGGCTGGCACCACTTCGGCGTACAGGTCATCGCCCATGCCATGCAGCTTCTGGTGTTCGTAGACGCCGCCCCGGGCGAGGGTGCGGATCGCGGCGATGGTATGCGCGTTGTGGGTGGCGAACATCGGGTAGATCGCATCGGCATGCCCGAACAGGCGCCTGGCGCAGGCCAGGTAGGACACGTCGGTGTTCTGCTTGCGGGTGAACACCGGATAGCCCGGATAGCCCTCGATCTGCGCACGCTTGATTTCCGCGTCCCAGTAGGCGCCCTTCACCAGCCGCACCTGCAGTCGCCGCCCGTTGCGGCGTGCCATGTCGGCCAAGAAATCGATCGTGTACGGGGTACGCTTCTGGTACGCCTGCACCACCACGCCGAAGCCATCCCAGCCGGCCAGCGAAGCATCGGAGAACACGGCCTCGATGATGTCCAGCGACAGCTCCAGGCGGTCGGCTTCCTCGGCGTCCACGGTGCAGCCGATGCCGTAGCCCTTCGCCAGCTGCGCCAGCTCCAGCACGCCTGGCACCAGGTCATGCAGCACGCGTTCGCGCTTGGCATGTTCGTAACGCGGATAGAGCGCGGACAGCTTGATGGAGATGCCCGGCGCGTTGTTGACGTCGCCATCGGCGCGCCCACCACGTGCCTTGTGGTCGCCGCCGATGGCGTGGATCGCGCGGCGGTAGTCTTCCAGGTAACGCAGTGCGTCCTTCATGGTCAGCGCGCCTTCGCCCAGCATGTCGAACGAATAGCGGTAGCTGGCGTTGTCGCCCTTGTGCGAGCGCTCCAGCGCCTCGCCGATGTTGCGGCCCATCACGAACTGATGGCCCATGATCTTCATCGCCTGGCGCACGGCCAGCCGGATCACGGGCTCTCCCACGCGGCCCATCAGGCGCTTGAACGCCCCGGGCACGTCCGCACGGGTGGCATCGTTGATCTGCACCAGCTTGCCGGTCAGCATCAGGCCCCAGGTGGAGGCATTGACCAGCACCGAATCGCTGCCGCCCATGTGCTTCTTCCAGTCCGCGTCGGCCAACTTGTCGCGGATCAGCTTGTCGGCTGTTTCCTGGTCCGGTATGCGCAGCAGCGCCTCGGCCACGCACATCAGCAGCACGCCCTCTTCGCTGCCCAGGTCGTACTGGCGCATGAAGGCTTCGATGGCCCCCTGGTCCTTGGCGCGCACGCGCACCCGGGCGACCAGGTCGGTGGCCAGCGCCTGCACCTGGGCCTGCTCGGCGGCCGGCAGCCGGGCCTGGGCCAGCAGCTCGGTGACATGGGTAGCCTCGTCCTTCAGCCACGCATTGGTGATCGCCTGACGGAATGAGGTGGGGGAGGCCGGCAGTTCCGGCGACAGCAGCGCGCCGGCCTGCGGCACGGAGCCGGGGACAGCGGTGGAAGGGGTGGGTGCGTTCATGCCGATCCGGCCAGTGGAAAACTTGGCGATTTTAATCATTTTTTGGTCGCCGGATAGCCCCCTCATCGCCCCTTGAGGGTTTCCTGATAGCACCGCCCTGTAAAGGATTCAGGATATTGACGGGGGCCCTGTAAATTTGTGCTGAAATCGGCAAATCGGCCGACGCCGCATTGCTGTGCTGCAGCATCGCAAATACCGTGAATGGACCTTGCTACTGGCGAGAGGGCAGGGCTACCATCGAGACGTTTCCCGCGGCAGGTGCGCGGTTGCGGCATGATCGGGGTGTTTACGGCACTTGCTGGTCAGGCAGGTAACTGCGGTGGCGTCCCCCCACGGGCGCTGCATGCGCCAGGCACGTGCAGGAAGTGGAAGCGCTTGAAGGCTTGCTCGCCGCCAGCGATGGCGGTCACCGACGACGTCAAGGGTCTAGGCAATGAAGCAACGCAGAGGGTGGGGTAGCAAGTGCGTGTCCGGGGCCGCCGCCATGGTGGCCGGGATCGGGTTTCCGGCATTGGGATGGGCGCAGTCCGCCGATCCCAAGCCATGGCAATTGAACATGGGCAAGGGGGTTACCCAGACCTCGCGGCTGGCCTGGGAATCGAACATGCTGTCGCTGGTCGTGGTCACGGTCATCGGCGTGCTGGTGTTCGGCGCGTTGTTCTACGCCATCTTCAAGTTCCGCAAGTCCAAGGGCGCGGTTGCCGCCACCTTCAGCCACAACACCAAGGCCGAAGTCATCTGGACCGTCATCCCGGTGATCATCCTGGTGGTGATGGCATGGCCGGCCACGGCCAACCTGATCAAGATGTACGACACCCGCGATGCCGAGATGACCGTCAAGGTGACCGGCTACCAGTGGATGTGGCGCTACGAATACCTCGGCGAAGGCGTGGATTTCACCAGCCGCCTGGACCGCGAGTCGGATCGCGTGCGACAGAGCGGCGTGGTGCCCACGCGCGAAAGCCATCCGCACTACCTGCTCGACGTCGACAACCGGCTGGTGCTGCCGGTGGATACCAAGGTGCGCTTCGTCATCACCTCCGACGATGTCATCCATGCCTGGTGGGTACCGGCACTGGGCTGGAAGCAGGACGCCATTCCCGGCTTCATCAACGAAGCCTGGACCAGCATTGAGCAGCCCGGCGTGTATCGCGGGCAGTGCGCTGAACTGTGCGGCAAGGACCACGGGTTCATGCCGATCGTGGTCGAAGCGGTGTCCAAGGAAGACTTCAAGCGTTGGCTGGCGCAGAAGAAGCCGGCGCCAGCGGACGCACCGGCGCCGGCCGAACCCGCCGAGCCCGTGCCGGAAGACGGCACCGGCACCGCACCGCGGCAACCGGTCGCGCCGCCGGCCGAACCTGCTGCCCCGCCGTCGACCGACGCCTGACCCAACCGCCCGTGGCCGCAGACCCGGCCACCGTGACAATCAGATCTGAGAGGTTCTTTGCGATGGCGTACTCGGCAGTTGGGCACGACGAACACCACGGACACCAGCAGGGATTCTTCGCGCGTTGGTTCTTCTCGACCAACCACAAGGACATCGGCACGCTGTACCTGCTTTTCAGCTTCATCATGTTCATCATCGGCGCGGCGATGAGCGTGGTCATCCGTGCCGAACTGGCACAGCCCGGCCTGCAGTTCGTCAAGCCCGAGTTCTTCAACCAGATGACCACCGTGCATGCGCTGGTGATGATCTTCGGCGGCGTGATGCCTGCCTTCGTCGGCCTGGCCAACTGGATGATCCCGTTGCAGATCGGTGCGCCGGACATGGCGCTGCCGCGCATGAACAACTGGTCGTTCTGGTTGCTGCCGGTGGCCTTCAGCCTGCTGCTGGTGACCCTGTTCCTGCCGGGCGGCGCCCCCGCCGGTGGCTGGACGCTGTACCCGCCGCTGTCGCTGCAGGGCGGCTACAACGTGGCCTTCAGCGTGTTCGCCATCCACGTGGCCGGCATCAGCTCCATCATGGGCGCGATCAACATCATCGCCACCGTGCTGAACATGCGCGCGCCGGGCATCGACCTGTTGAAGATGCCGATCTTCTGCTGGGCCTGGCTGATCACCGCCTTCCTGTTGATCGCGGTGATGCCGGTGCTGGCCGGCGCGGTGACCATGCTGCTGACCGACAAGTTCTTCGGCACCAGTTTCTTCAACGCCGCCGGCGGTGGCGACCCGGTGATGTACCAGCATATCTTCTGGTTCTTCGGCCACCCGGAGGTGTACATCATGATCCTGCCCGCCTTCGGCGTGGTCAGCGAGATCATCCCCACCTTCAGCCGCAAGCCGTTGTTCGGCTACCAGGCGATGGTCTACGCCACCGCGGCCATCGCGTTCCTGTCCTTCATCGTCTGGGCCCACCACATGTTCACCGTGGGCATGCCATTGGGTGGTGAGATCTACTTCATGTTCGCCACCATGCTGATCTCCATCCCCACCGGGGTGAAGGTGTTCAACTGGGTCAGTACCATGTGGCGCGGTTCGCTCACCTTCGAAGCGCCGATGCTGTGGTCGGTGGCCTTCGTCATCCTGTTCACCATCGGCGGTTTTTCCGGCCTGATGCTGGCCATCGTGGCGGCGGATTTCCAGTACCACGACACATACTTCGTGGTCGCGCATTTCCATTACGTGCTGGTCACCGGCGCGGTGTTCGGGCTGATCGCCGCGGTGTACTACTGGTGGCCGAAATGGACCGGGCGCATGTACAGCGAGAAGTGGGCCAAGGTGCACTTCTGGTGGTCGATCGTGTTCGTGAACCTGCTGTTCTTCCCGCAGCACTTCCTCGGCCTGGCCGGTATGCCACGACGCATCCCGGATTACAGCGTGGCCTTCGCGGACTGGAACCTGGTCAGCTCCATCGGTGCGTTCGGCATGTTCGCCACCCCGTTCATGATGGCCGCGATCCTGCTGTCGTCGCTGCGCAATGGCGAAAAGGCCGCCGACCGGGCCTGGGAAGGCGCGCGCGGACTGGAATGGACGGTGCCGTCACCGGCCCCGGCGCATACCTTCACCACGCCGCCAGTCATCCGTCCGGGCGATCTTGCCCACGATGACATCACCCACTGAGGTGCACATGCCTGACCTTCCATCCCCGACCGAAGATGCGCAGGCCCTGCGCCGCCGCCGCGCCCATCGCACGGCGTGGGTGGTGGGCGGCATCGCGGTGCTGGTATACGCCGGCTTCATCCTGAGCGGAGTGATAGGGCGATGAGCAGCGACGCGCCAGCCGCCACCACGCCCTCGCGGCATGCCGGGCTGCCGCGCCTGATCGGCGTGGCGGTGGCGGTGTTCCTGCTCACCTTTTCGCTGGTGCCGCTGTATCGCATCGCCTGCGAGAAAGTGTTCGGCGTGCGCCTGGAGCGTGGCCCCGGTTCGCAGGCCAGCGTGGGTGCGGCAGCGGGCAAGCGCACCGTGCGGGTGGAATTCGATGGCGGGGTGAATTCGAAACTGCCGTGGTCGTTCCATCCCGAGCAGCTGACCATGGACGTGGTGCCGGGTGAGCTCAACGAAGCGCTGTACTTCGCGCGCAACGACGGCAATGCCGCGCTGGTGGGAAGCGCCGTACCGTCGGTCGCGCCGGCACGCGCATCGGGCTACTTCAGCAAGACCGAATGCTTCTGCTTCACCGCGCAGACCCTGCAGGCGGGTGAGAAACGCGACATGCCGGTGCGTTTCATCATCGACCCGGACCTGCCGCCGGAGATCCGGACCGTCACCCTGTCCTACACCTTCTACAAGAACGACGCGCTGTCGGCGCGCCTCGCACCGGCCAGCGTGCCGGCCGATGCGCACGCGGCGCCCTGATCCTTTCCATCACCGTACGTTGCCCTTCGAACCGGACACCGACCATGGCCCAGCCTCCTACCGACGCCAACGTGTATTTCGTCCCGGCCCAGAGCAGGTGGCCGTTCATCGGTTCCATCGCCATGATGATCACCATGGTCGGCGTGGCCAGTTGGCTCAACGACGCCGGCTGGGGCAAGTGGACCTTCTATACCGGCCTGGCCATGCTGGTGCTGACCCTGTTCTGGTGGTTCAGCGACGTGGTGCGCGAATCGCAGGCGGGCAACTACAACCGCCAGGTCGATGGTTCGTTCCGGATGGGGATGGTGTGGTTCATCTTCTCCGAGGTGATGTTCTTCGGTGCGTTCTTCGGTGCGCTGTTCTACACCCGCAACCTCGGCCTGCCCTGGCTGGGTGGCGAGGGCGACGGCGTGATGACCAATGAACTGCTCTGGCAGGGCTATTCCACCGCTTGGCCGACCAATGGCCCGGGCGCCATCGGTGGTGCGTTCCAGACCATTCCAGCCTGGGGCCTGCCGCTGATCAACACGCTGATCCTGCTCACCTCCGGCGTCACCCTGACCATCGCCCACCACGCCCTGAAGGCAGGCCATCGCCGGCAACTGCTGACCTGGCTGGGCATCACCGTCGTGCTGGGCCTGGTGTTCCTGAGCCTGCAGGCCGAGGAGTACATCCATGCGTATACCGAGCTGAACCTCACGCTGGGTTCGGGCATCTACGGCTCCACCTTCTTCATGCTCACCGGCTTCCACGGCGCACACGTGCTGCTGGGCACCATCATGCTGATCGTGATGTGGCTGCGTTCGGCGAAGGGGCACTTCACCCGCGACAACCATTTCGGATTCGAGGCCGCCGCGTGGTACTGGCACTTCGTCGACGTGGTGTGGCTGATGCTGTTCCTGTTCGTCTACGTGCTCTGACCGGCACGCCGGTGCATTCAGCGGCCTACGCCATGCGGCTGGATCCAGCCGCCCCAGATGCCGATCACCACCAGCAGGATCAAGGCCACCGATACGGCGATGCGCCGGGTCAGCGCGTTGACCGTGCGCTTGGTCTGGCCACGGTCCACCAGCAGGTAATACAGGCCGGCGCCCAGGTTCCAGACGATGACGATGAGGAACGCAATTACCAGCAGGGTCTTCAGCGAATCGTTCATGCGCAGCTCGATGGCGGGGCGGATGTGCCTATCTGACCGCGTTTGCGGCGGTTTGTCATGATGCGCAGGCACACACGGGTGCTGGGATGGTTGCTGGCGGTCGTCGCGATGGTCGTGTTCTGCCTGCTTGGCCAGTGGCAACTGCAGCGCATGCAGGCCAAGCAGGCACTGCTGGATGCGCAGGCGGCCGCAGCCGAGCAGCCACCGGTCCCGCTGGCGCAGGCCCTGGCCGCACCGGGTGCCGTGCACGGCGTGGTCGACCATGGCGTCTTCCTGCCCGGGCTGGTGCTGCTGGACAACCAGATGCGCCATGCGCGCGCCGGGGTGAAGCTGTACCGGCCGTTCCGCAGTGACGCGGGCAGCGTGGTGCTGGTGGACCTCGGGTGGCGTCCGTTGCCGGCCGATCGCGCGCTGCCCACCGTCGCAGGGCCGCCGTCGCCGGTGCAGGTGCGTGGGCTGCTGGCGCCCGCTCCGGCCGCAGGGCTGGCGCTGGGACCGGCGCTCAGCGGGGCTGGCCCGCAGCGCTGGCTGGCCAGCCGGCTGCAACCGGACGCCCTGGCAGCAGCACTGCAGCTGCCCGCATTGCCCACGCGCGTGCTGCGGCTGGATCCGGCGCTGCCGTTCGGTGACGAGCGTGACCTGGACCTGCTGCCGAACACGCTGCCCCCGCAACGTCATCTTGGATATGCCGTGCAATGGTTCGGCCTGGCACTGGCGGTACTGGTCGTGGCGCTGGTACTGGAATGGCGACGCCGCCGGCAATAGCGCCGAGCCATGCTCGGCGAACGCATTGGCTGCTCTGGCCGGGCCAGCCGTCAATCGCACCGTCACACGCACGGCACACCCTTCACCAACATGAGAAAATGCCGCACATGAATGCAGCTTCGTCATCGCAGGAAACCACGCGCGGCAATGGTCGACGCACCCTGGTGCTGCTGTTCGCCGTCTTCTTCGGCGCGATGGCGCTGGCCGGCGTGCTGCGATTCTCCGGCTGGCAGCCTGCCACCCACCGCAATGTCGGCCAGTTGCTGCAGCCGCCGGTGGACCTGCGCCTGCAGCCGCCGCTGCTCGCCAACGGCGCGCCGTACAGCTGGAAAACCGACGAAAAGACCTGGCGCATCCTGGTCGCGCCGCCCGCCAACTGTGGCGAAGCGTGCGTCACTTTGTCGCAGGGACTGGCCAAGGTGTGGCAGCTGTTCGGCCATAACGCCGATAATGTGGAAATACTTTGGTTGGGGACGCCACCGGCGCCCCTGGCCGAAACCCCCACGCTGCGCGAGCTGGCACCGTCGCCGGCATTCCGCGCTGCCTTGCCTGGTGTCGACGATCCGGCCGGCGTGCCGGTCTACGTTGTCGATCCACATGGCTTCGTGATCATGCGCCATGCGCCCGGCACCGATCCCGGTGGCCTGCGCAAGGACCTGGCCACGCTGCTGAAACTGAAGTGAGTCCCGTTAGATGAGCCATTCCGTGCGTCCGGCGCTGCAGCGTAATTTCCATCGCCTGGCGTGGTTCGCGATGATCATGACCGCGAGCACCATCATGTTCGGCGCGTTCGTGCGCCTGTCCGACGCCGGGCTGAGCTGCCCGGACTGGCCGACCTGTTACGGCCAGGCCACCTGGCCCCAGCATGTCGAAGAAACCATCGGCCATCCGGCGACCGAGATCCGTCCGCTGGAAACCCACAAGGCATGGCGCGAGCAGGTGCATCGCTTCCTGGCCGGCGCGCTGGGCATCGAGATCCTGACCCTGGCGCTGCTGGCCACCCGTCGTCGCCGTTTCGGCAGCACCGCAGTGGTCACCGCCTGCGTGCTGGTGGCGGCCGGCATACCGCTTTACATGATGGGGTGGCACGCCACCGCCAGCGTGCTGGCGATCATCGGCGAAGCGATCCTGCTGCTGGCGGCGCTGCGATGGAGCAACATCGACCTGGCGCGTGCGGCGGTGCTGACGCTGGCGGTGGTGATTTTCCAGGCATTGCTGGGCATGTGGACCGTCACCTGGCTGCTCAAGCCGATCGTGGTCATGGCCCATCTGCTGGGCGGCATGCTGATGTTCGCGATGCTGGTCTGGATGGCCTGGCGTGCCACCCACCTGCCGATCACCCTGGCCGAAGCGCCGAAGCTGAAATGGCTGTTGCGCATCGGCATCGCCGTGCTGGTGGCCCAGATCGCGCTGGGCGGCTGGGTCAGCGCCAACTACGCAGCGCTGGCCTGCGGCGGCGGCAGCCTGTCGCTGGACAACTTCCCGCGTTGCGCCAACCAATGGTGGCCGCAGCAGAACTACGCCGAAGGCTTCACCCTGTGGCGTGGGATCGGCGTGGACTACGAAGGCGGCATCCTCGACGGCGCCTCGCGCATCGCCATCCAGATGGGCCATCGGATGTTCGCCATCGTCGTGGCCGCGTACGTGTTGTGGCTGGGGCTGCGCCTGTACCGCGTGCCCAGCATGCGCGGCTGGGCGGCGGCGCTGATCGTCGGCCTCGTCGCGCAGGTCAGCCTGGGCATCGCCAACGTCAAGATGGCGCTGCCGCTGCCGGTGGCCGTGCTGCACAACGGTGGCGCGGTGCTGTTGCTGTTCGTGATGGTCAGCCTGCTGGCCCGCGTGCGCGCGCCGGACTGATGCCATGAACAATTACCGTCAATACTGGGACCTGACCAAGCCCAAGGTCGTGGCGCTCATCGTCTTCACTGCGCTGGTCGGCATGGTGCTTGCCGTGCCCGGCATGCCGAGCTGGGAGCAGGTGCGCCTGGGCGTGCTCGGCTTCCTTGGCATCTGGCTGGCAGCTTCGGCCGCTGCGGCGATCAACCAGCTGCTGGACGCGAAGATCGACGCACAGATGGCGCGCACCTCGTGGCGCCCGCTGGTGGTCGGCAAGGTCAAGCCGTGGCAGGTGCTGGTGTTCGCCGGCCTGCTGATCGCATTGTCGATGGCGATCCTGGTGGTCTGGGTCAACGTGATCACCGCCGTGCTCACTTTTGCTTCGCTGATCGGCTATGCGGTGATCTACACCGTGTACCTCAAGCGCGCCACCTCACAGAACATCGTCATCGGCGGGCTGGCCGGCGCCATGCCACCGATGCTGGGCTGGGCCGCGGTCACTGGCATGCAGACCTCGTCGGACTGGGCGTATTCGGCGCTGCTGGTACTGATCATCTTCATCTGGACGCCACCGCATTTCTGGGCGCTGGCGATCTTCCGCCGCGAAGACTACGCCAAGGCGAAGATCCCGATGCTGCCGGTCACCCACGGCGTGGTGCACACACGCAGGCAGATCCTGGCGTACTCGGTGGTGCTGGCCATCGTCTGCGTGCTGCCCTACGTGGTGGGCATGAGCGGACCGTTCTACCTGGGCGGTGCCATCGTGCTCAACGCCGTGTTCCTCTGGTACGCATGGCGCATGCAGGACCCGCCGGACGAACTGTTTTCGATGAAGATGTTCAACTGGTCGGTGGTGTACCTGATGGCGCTGTTTGCCTTCCTGCTGGTGGACCATTGGATCCTGCCCTGGCTGTAAGGCGCGATCCTGGTGGGCGCCGACCCTGGGTCGTCATGCCCTTCGCCGGTACTTCGATGCCCCGGTAGCGCCGAGCCATGCTCGGCGGCTCTTCTTCTCGATGCCGTAAACCCACTGCAGCATTCCGCCGAACATGGCTCGGCGCTACCGCATCGACCTTGAATCATCCGCCCCACGCCGGCTTTCTCCCTGATCCGCCCGAACAGGTGATCGAGTACGGGCTACCGCTGCCTGACGCCTCAGGCAGCTCCGAACGCTGGCAACGTATCAGGCAACAGGAAGGCGCCGCGCGGATAAGCTCTCTTGCTTCCCTGCATCACGTGATGCGCATCGCATTCTTCATCTGACGCGCGATCTGAACGCGCGTGCAGGAAGGGATAACGGTGTTGCACGAATGTTCGTGCGCGATGCTGGGTGCGAACGAAGAATGGGCTCTTCTCCTGGCGCTTCCATGCGGGTGATACGACGGACAGCGAACGAGTGGCGGTTTACGGCTACCGCACCTGGTTTCCACTGAATGGTGATCAATAATGAACGCTCGCATGTTCCTGATCTTGCTGTTGTTGGTCACCACTCATGGCGCAGGGGCGACTGATAGTCCAGAGGATGAGAAGGCTTTTATTGAATGGTTCAAGGAAATTTCTGCGCGGGGAAGCCAAGAGGCCTTCGACAGATTCGCGGCCGGAGAGGCGCCGGCTCCGGGTGTCTACCGAGTCCTGTCAATCAAGGATCTGGACGCCTCCGAAGCGGTGAAGAATCACTTTCGTGCCGGTATCGCAAAGCGCCAGGCTGGCGTGATGGTAGTTCCAGCGGACAGGATATCCTCCGTTTCCAAACTGCTGGCAATGACGCCGACGCGCGTTCTCCCCGATGCTGAGCTGCATAAAAGACTGCCTGCTCCACCCTCCGATGTCGCAAGGACACCTTTACGTTCGGCGAAGCTGATCAATACGAATTGGTGCGGTACCCGGACAGGCATCAAGTCCACTGGATTGCAACGAATATTCCTGCTCGAGACTGTTGGTCTCATTGATTTCTGTGAAGATAGTTACCGAGAGAGTAAAGGCGCACGTATAGAGGTGTTCAAGGAAGCGCTCAACGCAACCGTGGGTGGCACACCGGCCATGGCCCACATGAAGCGTTCCGTCGATGGAAGGGGAATGGCAGCCTTGTCCTGGGTGACGCCGGAGAAGTCATTCCAGTTGAGGCTGGTGACCGACGATGGTGCCTCGATAGAAAAGGGTGCCGCGTTGCTGATGCAGATTGCAGAAGGTATCGATCGGTAGCGCCGAGCCATGCTCGGCGGAATGCTGCAGCGCGTTCATGGCATCGGGAAGAAGAGCCGCCGAGCATCGCTCGGCGCTACCATGTAGAGGGCTGGACTACCGGGGGTCTTTCGCGATCAGCTGGATCTGGTGGTAGATCATCCACAGGCCTCGATGAGCGCTTCACCGAGCATCGCCGGTTGAGCATCGGATCACAGGCTGGACAGGTGAATCCTGATACCCAGCATGCGTTGAACCGCGCAGGGTGGAAGTTACTCATCCTGTGGAGCTGCCCAATGCATACCCAGCGAAAGAACGTCATCGCGTTATCGTTGATCGCCGCATTGCCGTGTTCGATCCTCGCCATGGCAGGCACTCCAATCGAGCGGGTGTACACGGAAAGCCCCCAGACGGTGCTGGCGTACTGGACGGATGAAAAGCTACGGGCCGTTCGGGACAAAGGCGACGCACCCATCAAGCCGCCGGGAACGGATCCATTCAACTCCGACGGCGATGCCTGGGAAGGAACCGGGCCGTTTCCTGCTGGCGTCGGACGCCTGCTCTTCGTTGCGCCGAACGGGAAGGACTCCTCCTGCACGGCAACTGCCATTGACAGCCCGGCCGGCAACGTATTGGTCACCGCGTTTCATTGTCTGGAAGGCCCTGATGAAGGACACATCAGTGGTTGGAGCAGCAAGCTGCTGTTCCTGCCTGGCTTCCATGATGGCGCCACGCCGTTGGGGCGTTACCCTATCCATCGCATGGTGGCGTCTGACGACGTGTTGGACATCTGGCGCGACACCGCGTTTCTGCAGGCCCATCCTGGTGCTGACGGACGGTCGGTTGCCGAGGCCGCAGGTGAGCAGGCCATCCGCTTCGATATCCCCGAATCAGCGAGTCCACGCATTAATTTCGGTTACCCAGCATCGTCGAACGGCTACGGGATCATTCCTCCGCCGGGACCCCGCGAATTCGGCAATCGGGAATACAGTGGCCAGCGGCTGGCGTACTGCGCCACGCAGCGAACTGCATTGAGCCAATGCGAGGGTGTAGGGAACGGTCCTCCGGTTGGCTGGGGCTTCCACTGCGTCCAAGGGCCTGGATCCAGTGGCGGCCCGTCACTGATCGACTTCAATTTTGATACCGGGAAGGGCGTAATCGTGGGCGTCCACTCCAACGGAGTGATCATGGACGGCCGCGCAGCGGCGTGCGCAGCACACCTGGAAGAGCATGCCGCCAAGGCTTATCAATACGTAACGGAGTGATGACCACCCTGATCGTCCTCCAGCCTACGACCGGGGTTCTTTCGCGTAGCGCTGGGCGATGATGCCGCAGACGATCAGCTGGATCTGGTGGTAGATCATCACCGGCAGCACGATCGCGCCCAGGCTGCCGCTGGCGAACAGCACCTTGGCGATCGGTACGCCGGTGGCCAGGCTCTTCTTCGAGCCGCAGAATACGATTGCGATCTCGTCTTCGCGGTTGAAGTGCAGGCGCCGTGCGATGAGGGTGATCAACGGCATGGCGATGCCCAGCAACACGGCAGCGATCACCGCCACCGTGAGCAACGACAGCAGCGGCGTCTTCGACCACAGGCCCTCGGTGACCGCTTCACCGAAGGCCGAGTACACCACCAGCAGGATGGTGCCCTGGTCGGTGTAGCGCAGCAGCGCGCGCTGGCGTTCCACCCAGCGGGCGATCCACGGCCGCAGCAGGTGGCCAGCCACGAACGGCACCAGCAACTGCAGCATGATGCCGCCGATGGCCTGCAGCGGGTCGTGCAGGCCGCCCTGGGTGCCCGCCAGCACGGTCAGCAGCAGCGGCGTCAGGAACACGCCGAGGATGCTGGACAGCGATGCGCTGCACACGGCCGCCGGTACGTTGCCGCGCGCCATCGAAGTGAACGCGATCGACGATTGCACGGTAGAGGGCAGGGTGCACAGGAACAGCACGCCCAGGTACAGCTCGGGCGTCAGCAGCCAGCCCGACAGCGGATGGAACAACAGCCCCAGCAGCGGGAACAGCACGAACGTGCAGGCCAGGATCACCAGGTGCAGGCGCCAGTGCGTCAGCCCGCCGATCACCGCTTCGCGCGGCAGCCGCGCGCCATGCAGGAAGAACAGCAACGCGATGGCGATGTTGGTGACATCGTCCAGCACGAGTGCGGCGGCGCCCTTCATCGGCAGCAGGGAGGCCAGCAACACGGTGCCGAGCAGGGCGAGGGTGAAGTTGTCCGGTCGCAGTCGCGACCACCAGCGGGTCATGGTGGGCAGGCTCCTTCGTTGGAAAAGAAAGAACGTGGCCCGCCAGGCATCACAGGCGCACGTTCGCGCGGGCCTTCAACAGCTCGCGCATTTCGTATTTGTCGGCATCGTCCAGGCCCTGGCTGCGCTGCTTTGCCAGCAGGTCTTCCAGGCGTTGCAGCAGCAGCTGCTTTTCCAGCTGGGCCACGGCGTCGTTCAGTTCCTGCGTCCACATCGCTTCATCGCCGGCCATGTTCTGCGCGGCAAGGGTGTGCAGGGACGCCTGTTCCTCGCGCCCGTCGAAATGTTCCAGCAACGCGCCGGTGCTGATGTCCGGGCGCTGTTCGACCAGCGACAGCAGCTCCAGCAGCAGTTCGACACCGGGCAGGCGCAGGCCAAGGAAGTGGTGCCGGCCACCCAGCGACATCGCCAACGATGGCTGCTGCAGCAGGATCGCGATCGCCGCGCGTACCAGGCTGCGCTTGGCTACCGGGGTGATCGGGCGGCCGGCCAGGCGCGGCTGCGGTGTCGCGCGCTGCGATGCATTGCTGCCGCCCAGCCCGGTCAGCTGTGCCAGCTGCTGCTTCATCAGGTCGCCGAAGGCACCGTCGGGAATCTGCGCCAGCATCGGCTTTGCGCGCTCGGCCAGGCGTGCCTTGCCGTCCAGCGTGCCCAGGTTGATTTCGCGCGTCAGCTCGTCGAAGAAGAACTGCGACAGTGGCGTGGCTTGTTTCAGGCGCTCGTCGAAGGCCTCGGGGCCTTCCTTGCGCACGATGCTGTCCGGGTCTTCGCCATCGGGCAGGAACAGGAAGAATGCCTGGCGCCCATCCTTCATGCGCGGCAGCACCGATTCAAGCGCCTTCCAGCCAGCACGTCGGCCGGCGGCGTCGCCGTCGAAGCAGAAGAACACGTCCGGCGCATTGCGGAACAGCAGCTCGGCATGGTCCGGCGTAGTCGCCGTGCCCAGCGTCGCCACCGCCTGGGTGACGCCGAACTGGAACAGCGACACCACGTCCATGTAGCCCTCGACCACGATCAGCCGCTCGATCTTCTGGTTGGCCTGGCGTACCTGCCACAGGCCATACAGCTCGCGCCCCTTGTGGAACAGCGCGGTCTCCGGCGAGTTGAGGTACTTCGGGCCGTCGTCCTTCTCGAATACCCGGCCGCCAAAGGCGATCACCCGGCCACGTCGGTCGAAGATCGGGAACATCACCCGGTCGCGGAACTTGTCGTAGACGTGGCCACGATCGTTCTTGGAGAACAGGCCGGCACGGTCCAGCAGCTTCATCCGCCGCTCGTCCTTGCCCAGCGCGTCGCGCAGGCCGCTGTATCCGTCGGGCGCATAGCCGATCTGGAAGCGTGCGCGGTTGGCTTCGTCCACGCCGCGGCCATCCAGGTAGGTGCGCGCCTTGTCGCTGTCTTCCAGGTTCTTCTGGAAGAAGCGCGCGGCTGCGTCCAGCGCCGAATACAGTTCGCGGCTGTCATCCTGCTGCTGCGCGCTGCGCGGGTTCTCGCTGCGCGGCACTTCCATGCCCACGCGCTTGGCCAGCTCGTCGACCGCGTCCAGGAATTCCAGGCGGTCGTAGTTCATCAGGAAGCTGATGGCTGTGCCGTGCGCGCCACAGCCGAAGCAGTGGTAGAACTGCTTGGTCGGCGACACCGTGAACGATGCCGAGCGCTCGTCGTGGAACGGACAGCGTGCGGCGTACTCCTTGCCCTGGCGCTTCAACGGCACGCGGCTGCCCACCACCTCGACGATGTCGGAGCGGGCAAGCAGGTCGTCGATGAAAGCGTCTGGAATGCGGGCCATGGCAACCGGCAAGGGCACCGCCGGGAGGGCAGCGCAGGGCGAACGGAACGTTCCGCCTAGTTTACCTGCTGTCGGCCGCTGCGCCCGCCTAGGATGGCTCGATGCCGGCAGCGGACAGATGGTTGCGTGCGCGCAGGCGTTCATCGACCACCGCGGTCATCAGCGCGCCGGTGAAAAACACCACGGTGGCGTAGTAGATCCACACCAGCGAGATGACCAGCGCGCCCATGGAGCCATAGGCGCTGCCCGGCGCGACCTCGGCGATGTACACGCCGATGCCGTAGCGGCCCAGTGCGAACAGGCCGGAGGTGATGGCCCCGCCGATGAAGGCCTGCCGCCAGGCCACGCGGCGGTCTGGCAGGTAGTGGTACATGAAGGCGAAGCCGACGGCGTACAGCAGCAGGGTGGTCAGGTAACCGATTGCCGGCAGCGCCGAAGGCAACTGCGCGAACGCGACCTGCAGCATGGTGGTGGCGGTCATCGACAGGGTCAGCAGGAAACCCAGCGCCAGCACCACGCCGAAGGAGAACACGCGCTTGCGCAGCCACGCCTTGATCCCCTCCAGCCGCTCGCCACTGGTGTGGAAGATCCGGTTCAAGGCGTTCTGCAACTGGGCGAACACCGCAGTGGCACCCACGAACAGCAGCAGCGTGCTCCACAGGCCGGCCAGCGAACCGACGTCCGGCTGGTTGTCGGCGTTCTGCAGCACGGTTTCGGCCACCGTCGCGGCACTGCTGCCCGCCGCGGCACCGATCTGCCCGATCAGCGCCTGCTGTGCCGGCGGATACAGCGATGCGGTCAGCCACAGCAGCAGCACCAGCAGCGGTGCCATCGACAGCAGGGCATAGAACGAGACGGCGGCCGCCTGGCTCAGCACGTCCACGTCGACGAAGCGCTTGCCTACTGCCACCGGGAAGCTCTGCTGCAGGCGCTGGGCGTATTTGCGCAGCGGCACCGGCACGCCCTTGAGGGCGTCGTCATCGTGATCGGTGTCGGCGCCAGGTGCGGTCTGGGGATGGATCGGTTCGGACATGCGGATTCTTTTAACAGCCGCGGGTCGAAGATAGGGTGAAGCGTGGAGCGGGTGGCGCCGAGCCATGCTCGGCGGACCGAGCCAGGACGCCGCAAGCGAAAGCCGCCGAGCATGGCTCGGCGCTACCAGGGCCGGCGTTTACGTCAGCCTGCGAGCTGTTGCTTCACCAGCTTGGATACCAGGCCCATGTCGGCCTGACCAGCCAGCTTCGGCTTCAGCGCGCCCATCAGCTTGCCGATGTCGGCCGGGCTGGCCGCGCCGGTCTCGGCGATGGCGGCCTGGATGGCGACGAGGATTTCGGCTTCGCCCATCTTGGCCGGCAGGTAACGTTCGATGACGCGCATTTCGGCGCGCTCGATCTCCGCCAGGTCCTCGCGGTTGGCTGCTTCGTACTGGCTGATCGAGTCCTTGCGCTGCTTGACCATCTTGTCCAGCACGGCAATGACGGCCACGTCATCGAGTTCGACGCGCTCGTCCACTTCCTTCTGCTGGATGGCTGCCTTGATCAGGCGGACCACGCCCAGGCTGTCCTTGTCGCCGCTCTTCATGGCGGCCTTCATGTCGTCGTTGAGCTTCAGCTTCATGCTCATGGGGCACCTCGTGTGTCGATGGTCGGTTGACGGGGAAACGCCCGGGTCGCGGCCCGGGAACGCAAAAAGCCGGCAACGCTTGCGCGTGCCGGCTTCAACATCACCGCGACAGGCTGGGCCCGTCGCCATGAGTGCGTCCGATCAGTACAGGCGCTGACGCTTGGTGACGTCGCGCGACGAACGGCGCAGCTGACGCTTCACGGCAGCAGCAGCCTTGCGCTTACGTTCCTGGGTCGGCTTTTCGTAGAACTCGCGCTTACGGGTTTCGGCCAGCACACCGGCCTTTTCGCAAGTGCGCTTGAAGCGGCGAAGAGCAAACTCGAAAGGCTCGTTCTCGCGGACTTTGACGCTGGGCATGGAATCTCCGGACACTGTGTAGAACCGGGTCTTTACCCGGCGAGCCGCACATTATAGCGGCGGATCGAAAAACTGCAAGCGACCCGACCTGAATCCGGGCCAGTTCTCTTGCATCTCAGGGGTCTGCATCGCCCCTGAGGAGCACGCAGGGGGCGCATAATACACGACATGCGAGTCCTTGGCATTGAATCTTCCTGTGATGAGACCGGCGTGGCGGTGTATGACACCGACCTGGCCGGCATTGACGCCCTGCGCGCCCACGCCGTGTACAGCCAGATCGCCCTGCATGCTGAATACGGCGGGGTGGTGCCTGAACTGGCCAGCCGCGACCACGTCCGCAAGCTGCTGCCGCTGATCCGGCAGACGCTGGACGAGGCCGGCATGGCCATCAACGACATCGATGGGGTGGCCTATACCGCCGGGCCGGGCCTGGTCGGCGCGCTGCTGGTCGGCGCAGGGGTGGCGCGTTCGCTGGCCTGGGCGCTGGAGATTCCCGCGGTCGGTGTCCACCACATGGAGGGCCACCTGTTGGCGCCGTTGATGGAGGACGATCCGCCACAGGCGCCGTTCGTGGCCCTGCTGGTGTCCGGTGGACATACCCAGCTGGTGGCGGTGGATGCCATCGGCCAGTACCGCCTGCTCGGCGAGACCCTGGACGACGCCGCAGGCGAGGCCTTCGACAAGACCGCCAAGATGATGGGCCTGCCTTATCCGGGCGGCCCGCAGCTGGCCGCGTTGGCCGAACAGGGCCGCCCGGGTGCCTACCGGTTCTCGCGTCCGATGACCGATCGGCCCGGGCTGGATTTTAGTTTCTCCGGCCTGAAGACCCAGGTGCTGCTCGCCTGGCGCGACAGCGACCAGAGCGACCAGACCCGTGCTGACATCGCCCGCGGCTTCGAAGATGCGGTGGTGGAAACGCTGGCGATCAAATGTGGGCGCGCGCTGGAAGCGGCCGGCACCAACGTGATCGTGGTGGCCGGCGGGGTGGGGGCGAACAAGCGCCTGCGCGCGCGGCTGCAGGAAATGGCGGCCAGGTTGGGCGGCCGCGCCTGTTTTCCGCGCCCGGCGCTGTGCACCGACAACGGCGCGATGATCGCTTTTGCCGGCGCGCTGCGCCTGCAGGCGGGCCAACGCAGCCCGCCGACAGTGGATGTCACCCCGCGCTGGGACATGGCGACGTTGCCCGCGGTAGCAGACTTACCGCATTGATCTTCTCGTTTAACTGAGACCATTGAAAGTTCCGATACCGCAGGCTGTCGCCTGCTCGCTGACCGGTTTTGGTGCAACACTCGGCCTTGCTGGAAGAAAGCGAGGAGTAATGTCATGGTCAGGCCCAATCTCAGAATTGTCGTAACACGCCAGATGGTGCGCGAGGCAAATGACCGGTTGATAGCACGGTCAACTCCATCTCATGTTCCGATGGCCCCCAGCCCGGTCCCACGTTTTACCGTTGTCCTGACCAGCGACATGATTGCACGTGCTGGCAGGGTTGCTTTCGGATCCTTGAAGCGCGGTTGATACCCACGTGGACGTGCACCTGACCTATGCCAAGCTCGTCAACGATGAGGGCGACATGGCGGGACATGTCGCATATGCCTTGTACAAGCGCGACAAACTCAAATTCATTGAGGCGTTCCGTTTGGAAAAAGGGCGCCATCCTTCATCAGTTGAGCTGGAAGCATTCGTCGTCACGGCGAACCTGGCCTTGCGCGTTTCTGCGTATCGTTCCGAGGCGGAATATCGCGCCATACGCGACTGGGAATAGCGGTCTGAAACGTTTCCGCCCCTTGGGGGGATAGGGCTACACCCGAGCGCTCCGCCAGCAGCAGCCTTTGTTTACTGCTTCTATCGTTTATGCCCCATCCCTGCACCTCGCGGCGTGTCCCGCTACCATGGCCGCCTCTTATCGTGTGGCAGGGCGTTATGGACAAGGTGTTCATCGAAGGGCTGACAATCGATGCCTTGATCGGCATCTATGACTGGGAACGGCGTATCCGCCAGGATCTCGTCTTCGACCTGGAAATGGGCTTCGACAACCGTCGTCCGGCGGCCAGCGATGACATCAGCCACACGTTGAACTACAAGGCCGTCAGCAAGCGGCTGGAAGAATACGTGCGGGCGTCGGAGTTTGGCCTGGTGGAAACATTGGCCGAGCGTTGCGCGGAAATCGTGCTGCAGGAGTTCGACGTGTGCTGGCTGCGCCTGAAGCTGAGCAAGCCCGGCGCGGTGCGGGGCGCGCGTGCCGTGGGCGTGATCATCGAACGTGAACGCACTGCCTGATCATGCCCTGTAATGCCGGCCCACTCCTGCTGGCCGCGCACACCGCCGATGAATCGGCCCCCCCTGTAGTGCCGGGCCACGCCCGGCAACCGCGCACGCCGCGCGGTGCAACCTCCGCGTCCGATGGAAGTCGGCGCACGAATAAAAGGATACAAACATGTTGGACGCCGTAGTAATGACGCATTGGCTGGACAGGCTCCAGGAATCGCTGGTCCCTTACCCGGGCGCCTACCTGGCGCTGATGCTGTCGGCATTGGTGATCGTCGCCGGGCTGGCCAACTGGGTCACCAAGCGCATCCTGCTGCGCGGCCTGCGCCGCCTGTTGTCGCGCCTTCCTGGTGCCGATTCGGGCCGTGGCAGCCACCTGATGCGGGTCATCACCCGCCTGTCCAACATCGTACCCAGTCTGGTCATTGCCGCCGGGATCCGCCTCGTCCCGGACCTGCCGGAAGCGTTGGTCAACCTCATCATCGCCGCCTGCCAGGTATGGGGCGTGCTGACCGTCTCGCTGGCCATCTCGCATGCACTCGATGCCGCAAATGACCTGTACGAACGCCGCCCGGATGCACGCAACAAGCCGATCAAGGGGTATCTGCAGGTGGCGAAGATCGTCATCTTCGTCATTGCCGGCCTGTCCATCGTCGCCACGCTTGCTGGCGTTGAACTGCGTTACCTCGTCACCGGCCTGGGCGCAGCCACCGCAGTACTGATGCTGGTGTTCCAGGACACCATCCTGTCGCTGGTGGCCAGCGTGCAGATCAGTGGCGACGGCCGCATCCGCCTGGGCGACTGGATCGAAATGCCCAGCCAGGATGCCGATGGCGATGTCATCGATATCGCCCTGCACACGGTGACGGTGCAGAACTGGGACAAGACCATCACCACCATCCCGACCAAGAAGCTGGTCACCGAATCGTTCAAGAACTGGCGCGGCATGCAGGAAGCCGGCGGACGCCGGATCAAGCGTTCACTGTACCTGGACCAGCACAGCGTGGGCTTCCTGGACGCCGACGCACGTGCTGGCCTGGGCCAGTTCGCGCTGCTGTCCGATTACCTGCAGGACAAGGACCGGGAGCTGGGAGAGTGGAACGCACAGTTGCGCGAACAGGGGGCGGGCGAGATCAACAGCCGCCGCGTGACCAACCTGGGCACCTTCCGCGTCTACGTCGAACGCTACCTGCGCAGCCATCCGGGCATCCACACCGGCATGACCCTGATGGTGCGGCAACTGCAGCCCACCACCGAAGGCCTGCCGCTGGAGCTGTACTGCTTCACCCGCAGTACTGCCTGGGTCGATTACGAAGGCGTGCAGTCGGATATCTTCGACCATCTGCTGGCCATCCTGCCGGCGTTCGGCCTGCGGGTATTCCAGGCCTCCAGCGATGCCATGCTGATGGACGCCCGCGACCACGCCCGCACGCAGTAGGCCGGCCGCGGTGGGGGTCAGATCCTTTTCCTGTGCAATCGGATCTGACCCCTTCTGCTTGTAAGCTGGGCGCCCGCCGTTCTGTCGCAATCACCTCGCTACGGCGACGCATGAACGCCGAAGTTGCGCACAACAGTGGCCGGCGACGCTAGAATGGCGGCACTGAAAACGTTTTCATCAAGGAAATCCGGTGGCTTCCGAACGTATCGAATCCCTCATTGCACAGATGACCATCGAAGAAAAGGTCGGTCAGCTGGGCGTGTTCGCCGACATGGTTCGTCCCTTCGCGCCAGACGTGAATCCGGAAGCCAATGTCAGCAATGCCGACCAGGTGCTGCAGCAGGTGCGTGACGGCAAGGTCGGCTCGCTGTTCAACGGTGTCGGCGCTGAACTCGGCCGCCGCATCCAGCAGGTGGCCACGGAAGAGAGCCGCCTGGGCATCCCGGTCATCCTCGCTGCTGACGTCATCCATGGCATGCGCACCGTGTTCCCGATCCCGCTGGGCGAGGCGGCCAGCTTCGAGCCCGAACTGGCCCGGCTTACCGCGCGCGCCACTGCGGTCGAGGCCACGGCGGCCGGCCTGCACTGGACCTATGCGCCGGCGGTGGACATCGCCCGCGACCAGCGCTGGGGCCGCGGCGCGGAAGGTGCCGGCGAAGACGTGGTGCTGGGTTGTGCGTTCGCCGCTGCCCGCGTCCGCGGTTTCCAGGGCGATGACCTGCGCGCCGATGACGCGCTGCTGGCCACGCCGAAGCATTTCGCTGCCTACGGCGCGGTGATGGCCGGCATGGAATACAACATGGTGGACATCTCGCCGCAGACCCTGCGCGACGTGCACCTGCCGCCGTTCAAGGCAGCCTTCGACGCCGGTGCGGTCACCGTGATGTCCTCCTTCAACGACATCAACGGCGTGCCGGCCAGTGCCAATGCCGAGCTGCTCACCGACATCCTGCGCGGCGAATGGAATTTCCCGGGCGTGGTGATTTCCGATTACACCGCCGACATGGAGCTGGTGGCCCACGGCTATGCCGCCGACGACCGCGATGCCACCGCCAAGGCGTTCACCGCCGGGCTGGACCTGAGCATGCAGAGCGGTTTCTACGCCGAGCATCTGCCGGGCTTGGTGGAGAGTGGCGAAGTGCCGATGGCGGTGCTGGACGAGGGCGTGCGCCGCATCCTGTGGCTGAAGGAAACCATCGGCCTGCTCGACGATCCGTACCGTTCGCTGGATCCGGCGCGCGAAGCCGATGATTCGCACATCGCGCCGCATGACGCCCTGTCGCGCGACGTGGCACGGCGTTCCATCGTGCTGCTGAAGAACGAGCAGTCCGTGCTGCCGCTGCGCAAGCAGGGCCAGAAGATCGCGCTGATCGGCCCGTTCGTGCAGGATCGCGACAACATCGAGGGCTGCTGGACCCTGTTCGGCGACAAGACCCGTTACGTGGACCTGGAAACCGGCGTGCGTGCGGCGATCGGCGATGGTTCGCTGCTGGAAATCGTGCCGGGCTGCGAACTGGAAGCGGCCATCCCCGGGGGCATCGAAGCGGCCATGGCGGCCGCGCTGCGTGCCGACGTGGTGGTGCTGGCGCTGGGCGAGCCGCAGCGCTACAGCGGCGAAGCGCAGTCCCGCGTCGAGATCACCCTGCCGCCGGCACAGCAGGCGCTGGCCGAAGCCGTGGCGATGACCGGCAAGCCGCTGGTGGTGCTGCTGCGCAATGGCCGCGCGCTTGCCCTGCAGGGCGCGGTGCGCAACGCCCAAGCGGTGGCGGTTACCTGGTATCTCGGCACGCAGACCGGCCACGCGGTGGCCGACGTCCTGTTCGGCGACTACAGCCCGTCCGGTCGCCTGCCGGTCAGTTTCCCGCAGGTGTCCGGCCAGCAGCCGTACTTCTACAACCACCCGCGTACCGGCCGCCCGGAACTGCCGACCATGTCCGAGTTCAAGGCGCGCTGGCGCGAGATCCCGAACGAGCCGCTGTACGCCTTCGGGCATGGCCTGGGGTATGCCAGTTTCGCCTACGGCGTACCGCAGCTGGACCGCGCCCAGCTTGGCTGGAATGACACGCTCCGCATCACCACCACCCTGGCCAACACCGGCAGCGTCGCGGGTGAGGAAGTGGTGCAGCTGTACATCCACGATCGCGTCGCCAGCCGCGTGCGCCCGGTGCGCGAGCTGAAGGATTTCCGCAAGGTGCTGCTGCAGCCGGGCGAATCTACCGAGGTGGTGTTCACCCTGCAGCGCTCGCAGCTGGAGTTCACCGGCCGCGATGGCGTGCTGCGTGCCGAGCCCGGCCTGTTCGATCTGTGGGTGTGTGCCTCGTCGATCAGCGGCTCGCCGGTGTCCTTCGAGCTGTTGGCTGGTTGATCCATTTTGACGCGCCCGGCCTGCCCGGGCGTGCCGGCCGCAGTGGAAAATGCCCGCACGGGCGGGCCTGCCGGGGCCATGCATGCCCGGCTCACGACAGTCCGGCTAGGCTGGTGGCTTCCTGGTCCACTGGAGCCGTGCATGCGTCTGTCCCGTTCAATCCTGCCCCCGTTGCTGCTGGCCTGCCCGCTGTGGCTGGCGGCATGCAGCAACCCGGCCGACGCGCCACCGGTGACGGACCAGGCGGCGCCGCCGCCGATGGCCGCGACCGGTACGCCGCCGGCGGGCGATACCGAAGCGGCCGTCCCGGACCAGCCAACGGCACCCGCCATGCCCGACACGGCGGGCGCATCGGGTGCCGGTGCCGACGAAACCCGCGCGCGCATCGAACGGCTGCTGGGTGATGCCGGGCAGTACGAACGGGTATTCACCCAGCTGCAGCAGGGCGTAGCCAGCGGCGACCATGCGGCCGTCTCGAAGCTGATGCGCTATCCGCTGCGCGTCGATGTGGCTGGCGGCAAGCGCGAGGTCGCCGATGCAGCGGCCTTCCAGCGCGAGTACGACAGCATCGTCACCGCGCCGGTGGCGCGCGCCATCGCGGCGCAGTCCTTTGCCACGGTCTTCGTCAACCAGCAGGGCGTGATGATCGGCAACGGCCAAGTCTGGCTCAACGGCGAGTGCCTGGACCAGGCCTGCAGCCAGACCGACGTCAAGGTCACCACCCTGCAGGAATGACCGCCGCAATCCCGTGGCGCCGCCACCCCGCCATGCCGTCAACACCCCGTAGCGCCGAGCCATGCTCGGCGAGCACAGCGGCTACCGACCATGCCGCCGAGCATGGCTCGGCGCTACGGGTGCAGGGCTCAGGCGTTCGGCGTCAACTTCAGCAGCTTGCCGTCGTTGCCATCCTCCAGGATCCACAGTGCACCGTCCGGTCCCTGTTCCACCTCGCGGATGCGGGCGCCCATGTCGAAACGTTCCGCCTCGCGCGCGTTGTCGCCATCGAATTCCACGCGCACCAGCGCCTGTGACGACAATCCGCCGATGAAGCCGCTTCCTTTCCACTGCGGGAACAGGTCCCCGCTGTAGATCACGAAGCCGGCCGGCGAAATGACCGGATTCCAGGTGACCTTCGGCGCGGCGAACTCCGGCCGGGTGGCGTGGTCCGGGATAGGCCGGCCGTCGTAATGATTGCCGTTGGACACGATCGGATAGCCGTAATTGGCGCCGCGCTCGATCAGGTTCAATTCGTCGCCGCCGGCCGGGCCCATCTCGTGCACCCACAGCTTGCCCGCAGCATCGAAGGCGATGCCGAGCATGTTGCGGTGGCCCAGCGTCCAGACCTGCGCGGCAACGCCGCCCTGCGAAGCAAACGGGTTATCGGTCGGCACGCTGCCATCGTCGTTCAGGCGCACCAGTTTGCCGAGGTTGCTGGCCATGTCCTGCGCCGGGTCGAACTTCTGCCGTTCGCTGGACGTGATCCACAACTTGCCGTCGGGGCCGAAGGCGATGCGATGCCCATAGTGGCCGGCACCGCTGACCTTGGCTTCCTGCCGCCAGATCACCGAGAGGTCCTGCAGCGTGCCGCCGCCGGCGTCGTCGAGCACCAGCCTTGCGCGCGCCACGGCTGCACCGCGCGTATCGTTGCTGCCCTCTTCGGCGTAGCTCAGGTAGACCAACTGGTTGTTGGCGAAATCCGGGTGGGCCACCACGTCGCCGAAGCCGCCTTGGCCACCGTAGGCGACTTTCGGCCCGCCGGTGATTTCATGCGCCTGCTTGCCGGCGATGTCGAAGTGCTGCAGGCGGCCACGCTTCTCGGTCACCAGCAGGCTGCCATCAGGCAGGAAGGTCATGGCCCACGGTTCGTCGAAACGCGCGAATTCGGTAGCGGTGAATGCGGAATATGCCTTGGCGGGCGCTTCCGCCACGGCAGCAGGGGTATCCGGTCCGGATGCACTGCAGGCGGTGGTCGCCAGCACCGGCGTCAGGCCGATGGCGAGGGTGAGCAGCAATTTACGGGTCATGGGTATCTCCAGGCGGGGATGCGGATGGCCAACCCCCTCTGTATACCATTGACCGGCGGCACCCCGCCTGTCACGTGCCGCGCGGGGTGCCCTTGTCCAGATAGGGATCGACACGGATGGCCTCTTCCCAGCCGCGCTTTACCGCGTCCCGTGCCTGCAGCCATTCCAGCCGGCTCTTGCCCCGCTCGGCCGCCCAGCGTGTTTCCAGCTCGCGTTCCACTTCCTCGTAGGCGCGGGCAACCTGTCCTGCGCGCGACTGGTGGCCCAGCCGGTAGGCGGGCTCATAATCGTCGAAGGTCGAGCTGCTGTCGTAGTAGGGTTCAGCGGCATAACGCTCGCGCCAATAATCGGTGAACGCCTCGCGTTGCGTGTCGTCTTCCGGCACCCGGCCGGGAATCTGGTAATCGGGGCTCATGGCGTGGGCTCCGTTCTGGATGAGGTTACATCCTCGCAATGGCCGGGTTAATGCACCGGACCGGCAGCGTGAGTGGCATGTAGAGCCGCAACGCAAACCCGGTAGCGCCGAGCCATGCTCGGCGAGCGCGAAGCGCGGCCTGCCTCGGGCATCGTGTTGGCCTCAACCATCGTGCCGCCGGAAAGCAGAGCCGCCGAGCATGGCTCGGCGCTACCCTTCCCGGCGTGGGAACCGGTAGATCATCGCACCCACATAACGCTCGCGCCAATAATCGGTGAACGCCTCTGGTAATCGGGGCTCATGGCGTGGGCTCCGCAAACCCGGTAGCGCCGAGCCATGCTCGGCGAGCGCGAAGCGCGGCCTGCTTCGAGCACCGTGTTGGCCTCACGCACCGTGTCGTTGGAAAGCAGAGCCGCCGAGCATGGCTCGGCGCT
>NZ_JACGXS010000019.1 GCF_014117215.1 Stenotrophomonas tumulicola
GGGCGATGGCAGTAATAAAGGTCAAGGTAGTCCACCCGCAAGCGCTCATCGCGCCAACGGCAGCGGGGCATGGCCCCGCTCTACCATTTTTTTCAACGCGGCTGGCTGCCCCCGGAACCCACCCGTCGCCAACCCCGGATCCAGCGTGAACCGCCGCCAGCCGCGAGGGGCTCAGCCGTTCGCTGCCTCGAACGCCGGGCGGGTCAGGTTGTCCGCTTCGCCTTCGGTGCACAGCACTTCGTCTTCGATGCGGATGCCGCCGTAGGGGCGGAAGAAATCCACGCGGTCCCAGTTGATGCTGTCGCCATGGCCGGCCTGCTTGACCTCGTCCAGCAGCATGTCGATGAAGTACACGCCCGGTTCGATGGTCACCACCATCCCCGGTCCCAGCACGCGGGTCATGCGCAGGTACGGATGGCCGGCTGGGCGCTCGATGCGCCCGCCTTCTTCATTGGCGGCAAAGCCCGCCACGTCATGCACCTGCAGGCCGATCAGGTGGCCCAGGCCATGCGGGAAGAAAGCAGCGCTGACGCCGGTTTCCAGCGCGGTCTGCGGCGATACCCGGATCACCCCGAAATCCTTCAGCACGCCCATCAGGGACAGGTGCGCATCGATGTGCAGCTGCTTGTAATCCACGCCTGCACGCACCGCCGCGCACATCTGCCGCTGTGCGGCGTCCACCGCCGCGATCATCGCCGCGAACTCGTCGTGGCCCTGCGTGGCGTAGGTACGGGTGATGTCGCTGGCGTAGCCATGTGCACTGGCACCGGCATCGATCAGGAAGCTGCGCAGCGGCTGCGGAGCGCGCCGGCCCAGCTCGGTGTAATGCAGCACCGCGGCATGTTCGTTCAGCGCGATGATGTTCCCATACGGCAGCTCGTTGGCATCCTGGCCCACCGCCGCGCAGTACGCCATGTGGATGGAAAACTCATCGGCACCATTGCGGAACGCCACCTCGGCCGCGCGATGGCCACGTGCGCCCAGCACCTGTGCCTGGCGCATCAGCGCGATCTCGTAAGGTGTCTTGAAGGCGCGGTGATACTCCAGGTAATCGACCACGGCGGCGGGATTGTCTGGTACCCACCCACCCAGCGTGCTCTGCGGCTCACCCAGCACCGCGCACCGCGCGCGTTCCTTCGGCAGCAGCGCGAGCGCTTCTTCGGGCGCGCGGATGACATGGATGTCGAAGTGCTCCACCCACCAGCCGCTGGGTGCATCCGGCACCACGTGCCAGTAATCGAAAGGCTGGTGGAAGATCACCTGCGGGCGCTTGCCGGGGGTGAACACGATCCAGCTGTGCGGAACCCGGGTCAGTGGCAGCCAGGCCTTGAACTGGGGGTTCACTGCATACGGGTAGTCGCGGTCGTCGAACAACTGGTAATGCAGGGTGCCGCTAGGGACCACCAGGTGATCGAAACCACCGCGCGCCAGCGCCGTTTCCGCGCGCCGGCAAAGCACGGCCAGATGGTCGGGATAGAGGGCGCCGGGGTCTTGCTGGATCATCGCGGTGACTCGCTGGAAAACAGCCCCTGATTGTGCCGCATGCGCTGCTTCGCTGCTGTGCCGGAACCGGCGCCCGGGTTGCCGGATCGTCCTGGCTGATCCAGCGGCGCAGGGCATCGGGGGCCGGTGTTACTCGCCCAGGAACAGCTCAACCACGTCGTTGGTGAAACGTCGGCCCAGGTCGGTCGGGCGAAGCAGTACGTCGGCATGTGCCGGATCGCCGTGTCCGCTGCAACCGTGATCGCTGCAGTCGTGCCCTTCGCTGCCCTGTGCCTCGGCGGCCGGCTCCAGCCAGCCGCGTGCCAGCGCCTGCTGCAACGGTGCATCGATGGCACCACGGGGCAACCCGGTGCGCGATTCGAAATCGCGCAGGCTGAAGCCCTCGTGCAGGCGCAGCAGGTTGAGCATGTACTCGAACGGCAACCGCTCGGCGCTGATGATCTCCTCGCCGCCGATGCTGGCCGCGGTACCGGCGGTGTCCATGAAGGTCTGCGGGTGCTTGTGCTTCCAGCGCCGCAGCACCTGCTGTTCCGCACCGGAACTGATCTTGCCGTGCGCGCCGGCGCCTATGCCCAGGTAGTCGCCGAAGCGCCAGTAGTTCAGGTTGTGCGCGCTTTGCCTGCCCGGGCGCGCGTAGGCGCTGACCTCGTACTGTGCAAAACCGGCGTCGGCCAGCAGTGCCTGGCAATGCTCCTGCATGTCCCACGCGCTGTCCTGGTCCGGGATGCCCTGCGGAGGCCGGGCGAAGAACACGGTATTCGGTTCCAGGGTGAGCTGGTAATGGGAAACGTGCGCGGGCTGCAATGCGAAGGCCCGTTGCAGGTCATGTTCGGCGCCGGCCAGGGTCTGGCCTGGCAGCGCGTACATCAGGTCGATGTTGACGTTGTCGTAGCCTGCGTCCTGGGCCATCTTCACTGCGCGCTCGGCTTCGCTGCTGTCATGGATGCGGCCCAGCCGCTTCAGCGCGTCGTCGTCGAAGGTCTGGATGCCGAAGCTGAGCCGGTTGACCCCCGCCGCACGGTAGCCGTCGAAACGGCCGTGTTCTGCCGTGCCCGGGTTGGTCTCCAGGGTGATCTCGGCATTCGGCGCAAGGCGCAGCCGTGCCGAGGCCTGCTGCAGGAAGCGATCGATCGCCTCGGCCGGGAACAGGCTGGGGGTGCCACCACCGAAGAACACGCTGTGCACCACCCGTCCCCAGACCAATGGCAGGTCCTGGTCGAGGTCGCGGACCAGCGCGTCGACGTAATCGTCGAACGGCAGCGCACCCTTGGCCTGGTGCGAATTGAAATCGCAGTACGGGCATTTGCGCACGCACCAGGGCAGGTGCACGTACAGCGACAGCGGGGGCGGGATCAGGGCAGGCATGCAGCGGTGGCCAGGAAGCGGGACGTTACAGTGACAGCGCCGGCAGCCGCTGCTTGAGCTGCTGCAGCGCCAGTGCACGATGGCTGAGGGTGTTTTTCAGGGCGGGTTGCATTTCCGCCGCGGTCAGGCCGTGCCGTGGATCCAGGAACACCGGGTTGTAACCGAAGCCATTGCTGCCGCGCGGTGCGTCCAGGATCACGCCCTCCCAGCTGCCTTCGCAGATCAACGGCTGCGGGTCGGTGGCGTGGCGAAGCAGCACGATCACCGCGAAGAAACGCGCGCTGCGCTGCCCGGCAGGGATGTCGCGCAGGTCATGCAGCAGCTTGGCGTTGTTGGCTGCGTCGTCGGTCGGGCTGCCGGCATAGCGCGCGCTGTACAGCCCGGGCGCGCCACCGAGTGCGTCCACGATCAGGCCCGAATCATCGGCCAGCGCGGGCAGGCCACTGGCCTGGCAGGCGGCGCGCGCCTTGATCAGGGCGTTCTCGACGAAGGTCAGGCCGGTTTCCGGCACATCGCCGACGCCCGCCTCGGCGGCCGATATGATCTGCAATGGCAGGTCGGCCAGCATCGCCTGCATTTCCTTCAGCTTGCCGGCGTTGTGGCTGGCCAGGACGAGCCTGCTGCTGGCAGGGGTGCTCATGGACGTGGCTCCAGCAGGTCCCAGGTATTGCCATACAGGTCGCGGAACACCGCGACGGTGGCGTAGGGCTCTTCGCGCGGCGCCTCGAGGAACTCGATTCCTGCGGCCAGCATCGCCGCATGGTCGCGCTGGAAGTCGTCGGTTTCCAGGAAGAAGGCCACGCGCCCACCGGTCTGGTCGCCGATGCGCGCGGCCTGCACGTCGCTGCTGGCACGGGCCAGCAGCAGGCCAGCACCGCCTTCGGCCGCAGGCGATACCACCACCCAGCGCTTGCCGCCGCCCTGGTCGATGTCCTGCCGCAGATGGAAGCCGAGCGCATCGGTGAACCAGGCGATGGCCCGGTCGTAGTCGTCCACCACGAAGGTGGTCAGTGCCAGCCGGCGGTTCATGCCGCCAGTGCCGCCTGCTGTGCGGCCAGCAGTTCGGTCACGCCCTTGTCGGCCAGCGCCAGCAGGGCATCCAGTTCATCGCGACGGAACGCGTGGCCTTCGGCCGTGCCCTGCAGTTCGATGAAACCGCCGCCATCGTTCATGACCACGTTCATGTCGGTGTCGCAGTCGCTGTCTTCGGCGTAATCCAGGTCCAGCACCGGGGTGCCGCGATAGACACCGACCGATACGGCCGCCACTGCGCCGATGATCGGGTTGCGCTTGATGTCGCCGCGCTTGAGCAGCAGGTTCACCGCATCGGCCAGTGCCACGTATGCGCCGGTGATGGCGGCGGTGCGGGTGCCGCCATCGGCCTGCAGCACGTCGCAGTCCAGGGTGATGGTGCGCTCGCCAAGGGCATTGCGGTCCACGCAGGCGCGCAGGCTGCGGCCGATCAGGCGCTGGATTTCCAGGGTGCGGCCGCCCTGCTTGCCGCGCGCTGCTTCACGGTCGCTGCGCGTATGGGTGGCGCGCGGCAGCATGCCGTACTCGGCGGTGACCCAGCCTTCGCCCTTGCCGCGCAGGAAGCCCGGCACGCGGTTTTCCACGCTGGCGGTGCACAACACCCTGGTTTCACCGAAGCACACCAGCACCGAGCCTTCGGCATGGCGGGTGAATCCGCGTTGGATGACGACCGGGCGCATCTGGTCGGGCTGGCGGCTGCTGGGGCGGGGATCGGACATGGCAGGGATACCGTTGGAGCGGGGGAAACGCGCCCATGCCCGCGCCGGAAGGGAGGGCAGGCAGGGAGGCTCGAAAGAGGGCGCTAGGGTACCATTCCCTCTTTGGGAGCATCAGGAACCCACATGATCCGAAGCATGACCGCCTATGCCGGTGGCGAACGCGCTACCGCCTGGGGCACGCTGGGCTGCGAGCTGCGCTCGGTGAACCACCGCTTCCTCGAAGTCGGTACCCGCCTGCCGGAGGAACTGCGTGCGTTGGAACCGCAGTTGCGTGAACGCATTTCGGCACGCCTGAGCCGTGGCAAGCTGGACCTGGTGATGCGCCTGCGCGTGCCGGAAGCTTCAGCCAGCCTGCAGGTCAACGAGGTCCTGCTGGGCCAGTTGGGCCAGCTGGCACTGCGGCTGACATCGGACTTCCCCAACCTGCAGGTCAGCTTCACCGAACTGCTGCAGCTGCCGGGGGTCATGCAGGGCGAGGCCACCGATGCCACGGCATTGCAGGCCGAGGCGCTGCTGCTGCTGGACCAGGTGCTGGATGGGTTCCTCGCCGCGCGTGAGCGTGAAGGCGACAAGCTGGCCACGGCGATCAGCGAGCGTGTCGATGGCATCGAGCGCATCGCCGGCGACGTGCGCACGCTGATCCCGGCGATCCGTGAAGGCCAGCGGGCCAAGCTGGCCGCGCGCCTGGCCGACCTGCCGCACCCGGTGGATCCCGGTCGTGCCGAGCAGGAACTGGTGATGTGGCTGCAGAAGCTGGACGTAGACGAGGAGCTTGATCGGCTCGGCAGCCACATCGTCGAGATCCGCCGCACGCTGAAGCAGCGCGAGCCGGTCGGCCGGCGGCTGGATTTCCTGTTGCAGGAGTTCAACCGCGAAGCCAACACCCTGGGCTCCAAGTCGGTGGACAGCCGTACGTCCAACGCGGCAGTGGAACTGAAGGTGCTGATCGACCAGATCCGCGAACAGGTGCAGAACATCGAATGAGCAGCGAGCCGACCCTCCGTCCCGCCATCCCGGCCAATACGCCAGCGCGCGGCACGTTGTACATCGTGGCTGCGCCTTCCGGCGCCGGCAAGAGCAGCATCGTCAACGCCACCCTGGCGCGCGACCCGCAGATCGCCCTGTCGATCTCCTTCACCTCGCGCGCAGCGCGCCCGGGGGAACTGAACGGCGAGCATTACCACTTCGTCAGCGCCGAGCATTTCGAGCAGATGATCGCCGCTGGCGACTTCTTCGAACACGCCTGGGTGCATGGCGACTGGAAGGGCACGGCCCGGCAATCGGTGGAGCCACAGCTTGCGGCCGGACAGGACGTGCTGCTGGAGATCGACTGGCAGGGCGCGCAGCAGGTGCGCCAACTGGTGCCGGGCACGGTCACCGTGTTCATCCTGCCACCCTCCCGGCAGGCGTTGCAGGACCGTATGCGCAAGCGCGGGCAGGACAGCGAAGCGGTGATCGCCCAGCGCCTGTCGGCGGCGCGCGAGGAGATGTTGCACTTCAACGACTTCGATTACGTCATCGTCAATGAGGTGTTCGAGACGGCCGTGGACGAGTTGTGCGCGATATTTACCGCCAGCCGCCTGCGCAGGGAGGCGCAGAAGGTGCGGCATGGCGCCCTGATCCAGGCCCTGCTGACCCCTGAGTCGGGTGCAACTGACTGATTGCAAAAGGATAGGGGTGGGGTTGGCTTGATTTTGTCCAGCCCTCTGCCTTAGACTTCGTCCCCTTTCCCTCATTCGACTGAGCGGCCGACCGGTCGCCGGGAGCCCGTATGGCCCGCATTACCGTAGAAGATTGCCTGGAAGTCGTTAACAACCGTTTCGATCTGGTCATGATGGCGTCCAAGCGCGCCCGCCAGCTTGCCAACGGCGTGCAGGCCACGCTGGACAACAGCGAAACCGAGGACAAGCCGACCGTGCTGGCGCTGCGTGAAATCGCGGCGCGCAAGATCGACAACGCGCTGATCGACGAAGTCGAGAAGGCCGAGCGCGAGCGTGCCGAGCGCGAAGCGCTGGAGTGGGCGGCCGCCGAGGTTGTCGCTGACGAGGACATGTCCAAGAACGACGACTGAGTTTCCGGTCGATCGGCATGGTCAGATGCGAAACAGCCCGCCGCAAGCGGGCTGTTTCGCATTCAGTGTTTGCCGAAACTGTGACGCTGGCATAGGCTTCGGCCATGAACCCAGGCCCCACTGCCAAGGTAACCGCGCCCCCTGGTGCGGATGTACCCGATTACGTCCTTCAGCTTGAGCGCGCCGCGCATTACCTGCCACCGGAGCAGTTGCCGCTGCTGCGCCGTGCCTGGGAGGTGGGCGCGTCGGCGCACGCCGGGCAGACCCGCAAATCCGGTGAGCCCTACATCACCCATCCGGTGGCGGTGGCGCAGGTGCTGGCCGAACTCGGCCTGGACGTGGAGGCGCTGATCGCGGCGATCCTGCACGACACCATCGAGGACACCCCGCTGACCCGCGAGGAGCTGGCGGCCGAATTCGGCGAGCCGGTGGCCGAGCTGGTGGACGGGGTAACCAAGCTGGACAAGCTGAAGTTCCGCGACCGCCAGGAAGCGGCCGCCGAAAGCTTCCGCAAGATGCTGCTGGCGATGTCGCGCGACCTGCGCGTGATCATGATCAAGCTGGCCGACCGACTGCACAACATGCGCACGCTCGGCGCGCAGAGCAGCGAAGCACGCGCCCGCATCGCGCGCGAGACGCTGGAAATCTACGCACCCATCGCGCAGCGGCTGGGCATGAGCCTGGTCAAGAGCGAACTGCAGAACCTGGGTTTCAAGGCCCTGTATCCGTGGCGCCACGCGATCCTTGAAAAACACATCCGCAGCCAGCCGGTGGTTCGCCGCGAGGCGATGGCGCAGGTGGAAGTGCAGATCAGCCAGCGGCTGGCCAAGGAGGGACTGGAACACCGGCTGGTCAGTCGCATCAAGACCCCGTGGAGCATCTACAACAAGATGTGCGACGAGAACAAATCCTTCGACCAGGTGATGGATGTGTTCGGTTTCCGCCTGGTCGTGCGCAACGTGCCCAACTGCTACCACGCGCTGGGTGCGGCGCATGCGGCTTTCAAGCCGCTGGACGGACGCTTCCGCGATTTCATCGCCATCCCCAAGGCCAATGGTTACCAGTCGCTGCACACGGTGCTGTTCGGTCCGTACGGTTCGCCGATCGAGGTGCAGATCCGCACCGAGGAGATGGACCTGATCGCGGAGCGTGGCGTGGCCGCGCACTGGACCTACAAGTTCGGCGGGGACACCCCGAACATCGCGCAGAGCCGCGCGCATGCGTGGATCGTGGAGCTGATCGACTCGCAGCGCGCTGCCGGCAGTTCGCTGGAGTTCCTCGACAACGTCAAGGTCGACCTGTTCCCGGACGAGGTCTACCTGTTCACGCCGAAGGGCAAGATCATGGCGTTGCCGCGCAATGCCACCGCGCTGGATTTCGCCTATGCCGTGCATACCGACGTGGGCAACACGGCAGTGGCCTCGCGGGTGGACAAGAAACTGGTGCCGCTGCGCACCAAGCTGGTCAGTGGGCAGACGGTGGAAATCATCACCGCGCGCTCGGCCACGCCCAAGCCGCAATGGCTGGAGTTCGTGGTCACCAGCAAGGCGCGCACCGCGATCCGCCACCAGCTCAAGCAACTGGAACACGAAGATGCGGTGCAGTTGGGGCATCGCATGCTGGACCGTGCGCTGGAGGCGATGGATTCTTCGCTGGAGCGGCTGCCCAAGGGGCGCCTGGACGCGTTCCTGGCCGAGCACCGCTATCCGCGCCTGGAGGCACTGCTGGCCGAGGTGGCGCTGGGCAACTGGATGCCGACACAGGCGGCACAGGCGCTGATGGCCTATGCCGAGCTTCGGGGAGGTGCGCACTCGCGGCATCATTCGCAGGAAAAGATCCTGATCAACGGCAGCGAACGCGGCGTGGTGACCTTCGCCAACTGCTGCCAGCCGATTCCCGGCGACGAGATCATGGGGTACCACACCGCTGGCAAGGGCATCGTCGTGCATCGGATGGACTGCCCGAACCTGGCCGAGCTGCGCAAGTCGCCGGAGCGCTGGGTGCCGATCGGCTGGGATTCGTCGGTGTCGGGCGACTACGACACGTCGTTGATCGTGGAGGTGGAGAACGGTACCGGCGTGCTGGCACAACTGGCCGCGGCGATCGCGCAGAGCCATTCCAACATCGAACGGGTGGACTACCTGGACCGTGACTTCAACGCTGCCGTGCTGGCGTTCAACGTGCAGGTGCGTGACCGCAACCACCTGGCCGAAGTGATGCGCCGGCTGCGGCGACTTTCCGTGGTGCAGTCAGTCAGGCGGCAGTAGCGCCGGGCCATGCCCGGCGAGCGCGCAGCGCGGCATGCCGCTGGCCTCACGATGTTGCGGCAGGAGACCACCGGGCATGGCCCGGCGTTACCGAAGGCAGCCCAGCCACCGATCCTGCCCGGTACAATGGGCGCTCTGTTTTTTCGATACCGGAGCACCGCATGACCCGCCAGATCATCAACACTGAAAAGGCCCCGGCCGCCATCGGCCCGTACTCGCAGGCCGTGCGTGCCGGCAATACCGTGTACTTCTCCGGCCAGATTCCGCTGGACCCGGCTTCCGGCGAGATCGTCGGCGTGGGTGACGTGGAAGCCCAGGCACGTCGCGCCTTCGACAATCTCAAGGCAGTGGCGGAGGAGGCGGGTGGCTCGCTGGACCAGATCGTGCGCCTGGGCCTGTACCTGACCGATCTGGCGGAGTTCGCCAAGGTCAACGCTGTGATGCAGGATTACTTCAAGGCCCCGTTCCCGGCGCGCTCCACCATCGAAGTATCGGGCCTGCCGAAGGGCGCGGACTTCGAAGTCGATGCGGTGATGGTCATCGGCTGAGGCTGACGTGGCACGCAGGGCGGCCACCACTCCGGTCCTGGCTCCGTCCGGCGAGGCCGCGTTGTCGATGCTTGCCGGCGTGGGCCCGGCCGTGGCCGGCAAGCTGCAGGCGCGTGGGCTGGCCACGCTGCAGGATCTGTGGCTGCACCTGCCGCTGCGCTATGAAGACCGTACCAGACTGACCCTGATCCAGGACCTGCGTCCGGGGTTGCCCGCGCTGGTCGAGGGCCGCGTGACCGCGCTGGAGCGCGGCATGCGTTACCGCCCCATGCTCAAGGTCGCCATCGAAGACGAAGGGCGCGGCACGCTGGTGCTGCGCTTCTTCCATTTCCGCCAGCAGCAGGTCGGCCAGTTCGCGGTCGGCAACCGGCTGCGCTGCTTCGGTACGCCCAAGCCGGGCCAGTTGGGCCTGGAGATCGTCCATCCCAGCTACCAGGTGCTGGGGCGCAATGATGATCCGGAGCTCGGTGATCGCCTGGATCCGGTGTATCCGCTGGTCGAAGGCGTTGGCCCGATGACCATGCGCAAGTTGATCGGCCAGGCGCTGGACCGGCTGCCGGACGAAGCGTCGCTGGAACTGCTGCCGCCGGGGTGGCTGGATGGGCTGGGGTTGCCCTCGTTGCGCAGCGCGCTGTTGACCGTGCATCGGCCTCCGCAGGATGCCGACCTGGCGGCATTGGCCGCTGGCATCCATCCCGCACAGCGCCGGCTGGCGATGGAAGAGCTGCTGGCACATCACCTGAGCCTGCGTCGCCAGCGCATCGCGCTGCAGGCCCACCATGCGCCACCGCTGGCTGGACCGGGACGGCTGGCCAAGGCGCTGCTCAAGCAGTTGCCATTTGCACTGACCGGCGCGCAGCAGCGCGTGTTCAAGCAGATCCGCGCCGACCTGGAGCGACCGCATCCGATGCTGCGCCTGGTGCAGGGCGATGTCGGCTCGGGCAAGACCGTGGTGGCGGCACTGGCTGCGATGCTGGCGGTGGAACAGGGCCGCCAGGTCGCGCTGGCGGCGCCAACCGAACTGCTGGCCGAGCAGCACCTGGGCAACCTGCGGGGGTGGCTGGAACCGCTCGGCATACGGGTAGCATGGTTGGCTGGAAAGGTCACCGGCAAGGCACGGGCCAGGGTGATGGAGCAGGTTGCCAATGGCGAGGCGCAGGTAGTGGTGGGGACGCACGCGTTGATGCAGGACGCGGTGGTGTTCCATGACCTTGCCCTGGCCATCGTCGACGAGCAGCACCGGTTCGGCGTGCACCAGCGCTTGGCGCTGCGCGACAAGGGCGCCGGCGGCAGCAGCGTGCCGCACCAACTGGTGATGACGGCCACGCCGATCCCGCGCACGCTGGCGATGTCCGAATATGCGGACCTGGACGTATCGGCAATCGATGAACTGCCACCGGGACGGACACCGGTTCAGACGGTCGCACTGAACGCGGACCGCCGCCCGGAGCTGATCGAGCGCATTGCGCTGGCGTGCAGCGAGGGCCGGCAGGTGTACTGGGTATGCACGCTGATCGAGGAAAGCGAGGAGCTGGATGCCACGCCGGCGCAGGCGACATTCGATTCGCTGCAGGCGCTGCTGCCGGGCGTGCGGGTGGGATTGGTGCATGGGCGGATGAAGGCGGCAGAGAAGCAGGCGACGATGGCCGCGTTCAAGGCCGGGCAGATCGACCTGCTGGTGGCGACCACGGTCATCGAAGTTGGCGTGGACGTACCCAACGCCTCGCTGATGGTGATCGAGAATGCCGAGCGGCTGGGCCTGGCCCAGTTGCACCAGCTGCGCGGCCGGGTGGGCCGCGGTTCGGCAGTATCGCGCTGCATGCTGCTGTACCAGGCACCGCTGTCGAGCATGGCGCGCGAACGGCTGCAGACGATGCGCGAAACCAATGACGGTTTCCTGATCGCCGAGAAAGACCTGGAACTGCGCGGCCCGGGTGAGCTGCTGGGTACCCGGCAGACCGGCCTGGCCGGATTCCGTATCGCCGACCTGGCCCGCGATGCCAGCCTGCTGCCGGACGTGCATGCCCTGGCCGAACGGCTGCTGCAGGAGCAGCCGGCACTGGCCGACCGGGTGGTTGACCGCTGGATCGGTACCGCCGTGCGCTACGCCGGCGCCTGAGCGCCTCCTGGCATGCAGGTAGCGCCGAGCCACGCTCGGCGGAATGTATCCGGTAGCCTCAGCAAAGAGCCGCCGACCATGGGTCGGCGCTACCGATCCCCGCAGACCCCCGCAGCATGTCGGGTGGAAGAAGCCCCTGAGTCAGGGGCGGCCGCGAAGCGGCGGGGTGTGGGTGATGGTGAGACGGGGCCCGCGGTTTGCGCCGCAAAGCGTGGGAGCGACAGCGCGAATGCGATGGCGTGGCCCCGCCCCTGAGTCAGGGGCGGCCGCGAAGCGGCGGGGTGTGGGTGATCGTGAGACGGGGCCCACGGTTTGCGCTGCAAAGCGTGGGAGCGACAGCGCGAATGCGATGGCGTGTACCCGCGCCATGGATGGCGCGAAACGAGGCCCGCAGGAGCGGCTCTTGCCGTCCCCCACCCAGCAGCCGCGCCCGGCCATGCCAGAACAAACCGCCGTGCGCGACCCACCACGAGGGGCCCCGCCGTTCGCAGGGGACAGCGCTGGTTGTGTTGGCAGCCAAACGGATGCGACACTCCCTTGCCGCTCAGAAGACGGCAATGATGACCACCAAGATCCCGCTGTTGATCGACACCGACCCAGGTGTGGACGATGCCCTGGCCCTGCTGATGGCTTTCGCCGATCAACGCCATGAGGTGGTCGCGCTGACCATCGCCGCAGGAAATGTCGGCCTGGACCACACGGTCCGCAACGCGCTGAAACTCTGTGAGATCGTCGGCCGTGACGATGTGCCGGTCCATGCTGGCAGCCCCGATCCGCTGTTGCATCCGTCCGTTGATGCTGCCCATGTCCACGGCCTCGATGGGTATGGGGACGTGGGCCTGCCGCCACCCACCCGCAGTGCCCACCCTGAACACGCTGCGCTGGCCATCCTGCGCCTGTCGCACCAGTACAGCGGTGAGCTGATGCTGGTGATGCTTGGCCCGCTGACCAACCTGGCACTGGCGCTGAAGCTCGACCCCACCTTGCCGCAGCGGATCCAGCGGATCGTGGTGATGGGGGGCGCGGTGACCTGCCACGGCAACATCACGCCGGCAGCCGAGTTCAACATCGCCTTCGACCCGGAAGCGGCGCATGTGGTCTTTGCTGCGTTTCCGCACCTGCTCGTGTCGGACTGGGAGGCGACGGTGGCCCATGGCCTGCCGTTGCCACAGGCAGAGCAGTGGCTTGCAGCCGACACCCCGCGCGCCCGGTTCTATGAGCTGATCTCGCGCAAGACCCGCGCGCTGTCCGAAGACAGCAAGGGCGACCGCTGGTTCACTGCCGATGCGCTGGCCATGGCCTGGGCACTGCACCCGGAAGGGGCGTTGCGGGTGGAATCCCGGCCGCTCAACATCGAGCTGAATGGGACGTTCAGCCGGGGCGCTACCGTCGTCGACTGGAACCGGCAGACCGGCCAGCCGGACAACTGTGACCTGCTGATGGAGTACGATCAGCGCCGCTTCGAAGCCTTGGTACGCCAGGCACTGGGCGCCTGACAGGCCGGGCCTAGGGTGCAAAGGGTGCCGGGTCAACACGGCTTGCTCCGATGAGCGGTGGCGATTATAATGCCGCTCTTGCGTTTCCCTTACCCAATTTACGGTGTGAGCCCATGAAGGCCGATATCCATCCTGAGTACCGCGACGTCGTCTTCCATGACGTCACCTCCGATTTCAAGATCCTGACCCGCTCGACCATGGGCGCCAAGGAAACCATCAAGTGGGAAGACGGCAACGAGTACCCGCTCGTGAAGGTCGAAATCTCCTCTGCTTCGCACCCGTTCTACACGGGCAAGCACAAGGTGATCGACACCTCCGGCCGTATCGACAAGTTCCAGAAGCGCTACGCGCGCTGAGACGTCGGTACCACCGCGTGAGTGGCGGCCGCGCTTTGCGCGGCCGTTTGCTTTTCGGCGGGTGACGCACTGGCGTATGGTCATGGAACGCTGCGTCCGATGGATCGAGTGCGGGGCGGGGGCCACGTGCGGCGGTAGGCCGTACGCGTCATCTACGACTTCCGTCTACCCCCCGAAAAATGCTGCTGTGCGATAATGGCGTGATCCGCGGCACAGGTCGTGGACGTCATTCACGTGCCTGACCAATGCGCTTGGGCAGGCGCCTTCCCATGAAGGAGCGCACACAGTGTCCGATCTTGATCAGGTCACGCTCAACGCCGGCGATAAGTCGGTCGTTCTGCCGGTCATCAAACCCACTCTCGGCAACGACTGCGTCGACATTTCGAAGCTGACCAAGGAAACGGGGTATTTCACCTACGATTCCGGCTTCACGGCCACCGCCAGCTGCAAGTCCGCCATCACCTATATCGATGGCGACAAGGGTGTCCTGCTGTATCGCGGCTATCCGATCGAGCAGCTCTCGGAGAAGTCCAGCTACGTCGAAGTGGCCTATCTGCTGATCAATGGCGAGCGTCCGAGCGCCGAACAGCTGAAGGCCTTCAACGATGAGCTTGCCGCCGAAGCCGATGTCGATGCCGCGGTCAACACGCTGATCGGCAGTTTTGCCAAGGATGCCCATCCGATGGCGATCCTGGCCGCTGCCATTGCCCAGTTGTCGGCCCAGTACCACGCCTCGCTCGATCTGTCCGACGCCGAACAGCGCCGCAAGGCAGCAGTACGCCTGGTCGCCAAGGTGCCGACGCTCTCAGCACTGATCTACCGCCACGGCAAGGGGCTGCCGGCCAACAAGCCGGACACCTCGCTGGACTACGTCAGCCGCTTCCTGAAGCAGACCTTTGAAGCTGCCGACGGCAGCTACGACCTGAACCAGGACGTGGTGAAGGCGCTGGACCTGCTGTTCATCCTGCATGCCGACCACGAGCAGAATGCGTCGACTTCGACCGTGCGCCTGGTCGGTTCCACCGGCGCCAACCCGTATGCTTCGGTCGCCGCGGGCGTCACTGCGCTGTGGGGTCCGGCCCACGGCGGTGCCAACGAAGCCGTGCTGAAGATGCTCGAGGAGATCGGCAACGCCGACAACGTCGAAAGCGCCGTGGTCAAGGCCAAGGACAAGGCGTCGGGCTTCCGCCTGATGGGCTTCGGCCATCGCGTGTACAAGAACTTCGATCCGCGCGCCAAGGTCATCGGTGAGATGACCAGCAAGGTGCTCAAGCAGCTGGGCGTGCAGGATCCGTTGCTGGACGTGGCGGTCAAGCTGGAACAGGCTGCACTGCAGGACGAGTACTTCGTTGCACGCAAGCTGTACCCGAACGTTGATTTCTACAGCGGCATCATCTACAAGGCGCTGCAGATCCCGACCGAAATGTTCACCGTCATGTTCGCGCTGGGCCGTACTTCCGGCTGGGTTGCGCACTGGCTGGAGCAGCAGGTCGATCCGGAGATGAAGATTGGTCGTCCGCGCCAGGTTTACACCGGTCACGACGTGCGCGATTACCAAGGCTGATCACGCTTTCCAGGATCACAATGAACGCCCCGCTTCTGCGGGGCGTTTTTTTTATATGTAGTTATGCAAATGCGGAGTCTGGCGCTTTCAAATAAACGCCATTGACGAAGTCATACCGTTGATCTGGTACAGGGTGCTTACTTCGTGGGTTGATGCAGGTGTTTTGAAGATTTCCTTAGATCGCATCCCGTGTGCCCCTTCTACTCTTTTGCGGCCCCGGCGATAGCGCATGGCGCGTTCGTCCTGGGCACCACCCCCGCTAAGGAGAGTACCGATGAAGATCAACCGTAGCAGCGCCGTGCTGGCCTTGGTATTGGCTGCCGCAGCCATACCCGCGCATGCCGTGCAGGCCGACATCAAGGTCTGGGCAGATATCGACACGACCCTTGCGCTTATGCGTGCTGATGGCAGTGCGCTGCCGGACGTGGTGCAGATGAGCCACAACCCTGCCAGTGGACTGGTGCCCTGGTCCGACCAGGTGCGCATCTTCTCCAACGACACGACCCGTGACGTGGCCGTGCGCCTGGGCAATCCGGCGGAATTGATGCCGATGATCGCCGCTCCCGGCGCCACGGCGGTGCCGCTGACCATCAGCCTCAATGATGTGGCACTGTCCACCGCCGAACAGGATTTCACCGCGCGCGAGCTGTTCGACGGTGCATTGCCGGGTGCCTCGATTGCGATGCCGCTGCGCATCGCCCAGACCACCCAGGAACGGATCGGTGCTGCCGGCCTGTATGAAGGGATCGTCACCATCGTCATGGCCCAGAAGGCCGGCAGTCCCTGATCCGCTGGCCGGCCCGGCTGCCGGGCCGGCCCTTCGAGAGCATCCTGATGACCCTTACCGCACCTGCCGTGTCCCGGCTGGCGGTCGCGCTTGCGATCACGCTGGGTGCGCCGCTGGCGGCCGCACGTGGCATTCCTCCCGGATTCGAAGACCTTGCGGAAGGCCAGACCGAGCAACTGGACGTGCGCTTGTTCGGGTACTCGAGCGGTTTGACGCCAGTGCGGGTAACGCTTGAGCAGGTGCAGATCGAAGCACCCGCCGATGTGTTGCGCGCCCTCGGCCTGCCGGCGGAGGCGCAGGCGGCGCTGTTGCCTGCACTGTCGCAGCCCCTGCCACGCAACAGCCATCTCGCCTGCCGGCATGGCAGCGCCGCGGCAGGGTGTGGCTACCTGCCGCCGCCGCAGGATCCGGCAACGGTCCTGGCGCTGTACGACGAAGGCGAGGGTGCCGTGCACCTGTTCGTCGAGCCACGCTGGCTTCCCGTACCGGCCGCGCGCACGCGCCACCACCTGCCCAGTGCGGACGCCGAGAACGCTTTCCTGCATCGGCAGATGATCAACGTCAGTGGCAGCCGGGGCCAGCAGGTACTCACCGCGCAGGGGGCCGGCATCCTGGGCATGTACCGGCAGGCGCACCTGGCGGTGGAATGGAACCTCAGCCGGTGGGACGGCGGCAGCCGCGGCGCGGGCGGCGGCCTGCAGGTCGACAACGCCTACTATCGCCATGACCTTGGCCGACAGCACTACCTGCAGGCCGGTCGCATGGACCGGCGGAATCTCGCGAGCCCCCAGGGCGGCACCTTCGCGTTCGGGATGCTGCCCATGGATCGTTTCCAGGGACTGCGCGTGGGGACCACCCAGGCCTACGTGGATGCTGATGCAGCGATCGATGCAACACCGTTGACCGTGCTGCTGTCCCGGAACGCACGCGTGGATGCCTTCGACGGCGAGCGGTTGCTGCAGAGCTGGTACCTGCAGGCTGGCGTGAACCAGCTTGATACCAGCCGCTTTCCTTTCGGCAACTATCTGGTGACCCTGCGCATCCACGAAGACGGCGTGCTGGTCCGGACCGAGAGTGCGCCGTTCGAAAAGGGAGGCGACTGGGGCGACGACAGCCTGGAATGGTTTGCCCAGGGCGGACAGCGCAGCGAGCGCAGGAGGACAGGCAGCGGGGAAGGAGGGGCGGTGATGGCCGGCATGCGCGCGCCCCTGTCGCGCGGCGTGGCGACGACCCTTGGCGCGGCCAGTCTGTCGGGGGCGCGTTTTGGTGAGCTGCGCGTCGACCTGCGCCGCTCACTGGCCAGCCAGGAACTGCGCGTCAGTACAGCCTACCTGCGCGGCAGCGACGGCAGCCACGGCCAACAGCATCAACTGTCGGTCAGGCGCCGCGTTTCCTGGAGCCTGTACCACCAGCGACTGCGCGGCGCCGGGTGCGATGCCCCTGCGGTAGCGCAGGGAGGACTGGCCTGCGCGGATGCACTCAGTGCCTCGGTAGCGACGCCATTCGCAGGTGGCAGCATCTACCTCGGCCATACGCGCCGTCAGGCGTGGCGGTCGGCGTGGCGCGAGCCCACGGATGGGGTCGGCGATGCGGATGTCCCATGGAATTTCCTTCTGCCATCCCGTATTCCATCGTGGCCATCGTGGCAGGGCCGCCAAGCGCAGACGAGCCGCGCCTGGCAGGCGAGCTACAGCCGCACGCAGCGCTGGCAGCAGGCCAGTGTCGCCCTGCGGCTGGGCCTGTGGCGGGAGCAGGCAGTCAGCAGCGGGCAGGCGCGTCCCGATCTGGGCGTATACCTGAACCTCAGCCTGAGCCAACTGCTGCGCAACCAGCGCGGCAGCCCCCAGCGCCGTTACGGCATGGATATCCGCCAGCCGCGGCAAGGACGTACGGACGCCAGCTACAGTGCCGGCTATTCGCTGCGCGAGGAACGGGACGGGAGTTCCCGCGAAGCGTCGGCCGAGATCCGCGGCGATTCGCATGACCGGTACAGCGCGTTGCTGGGCGGGCAGTGGCAGAACGGCTGGGGCCAGACCGGTGTGCTGGCGGTGCAGCATCGACGGCCTGGCCACCGCGAGCTGACCTACAGCGGCTCGCACAGTTCAATGTTCGCCGTCGCAAGGCGGGGGCTCTACTGGGGCGGTGGCATGAATGCCGATGCTGCGCTGGCAGTGGAGGTCGACGCCATCGAGGACGTGGAGCCACGGGGCGTCGCCGCCGAACTGCAGGTGGCCGGGCTGCGGCGACAGCGACTGCGGCTGGGGGAGCGCCGGTTGTTGCCCCTGCCGGCGTACCAGCCGCACCGGGCCAGCCTGCAGGACGCCAGCGCCGAAGACGGCTTGGCGTCGATACGGATTGCCGCGGTGGGCGGCTCGCGCTCGCTGTTCCTGCCGCCTGGCCGGCTGCTGCGGCTCCCGGTGCCGGTCGAGGCCAGCCATACCTTCGTGGGCACGGCGCGGGACGCGGTGGGGACGCCCATCAGCGGGGCGCGCATCCTCAACGCTGCCGTTCCGGCCACGGGTGCCCTTGGCGGGTTCGTCGTCGAAACGCCGCAGCGCGATGAAGCGCTCTACCTGCTGCAGGACGCCCGGTTGTTGCGCTGCCCCCTGCGGGTCCACGAACGCCGCAGCGCGCTGCTGCTGGTCGGCGCGGTGCAATGCACGGCTATCGATGCGAGCGGGTTGCCGGCATCCATCCTCGGCCAGGCACGGACCACCCGGCTGCTGCGCGAGGCGTCGCTGGTCCCGCTGGCGACACAGGCCGCCATGGGAGGACATCGATGAAAGGGTGTGTCGCGGCCGCATTGGCGTTGCTCTGGCTGCCGGTTCCTCCTGCATCGGCGCAGGGGCTGCCGCGCGTGGATCCTGTCGGTACCACGTACCACGACCATGTCCTGGCGTACGACCGCAGTTCGTTGCCGTCCGGCATTTCCTTGTTCGCGCAACGCACCGTGCTGGGGTATGACATCGACCTTGACCGTGGCTATGGACGGATCCACCTGACCTGCAGGTCTGATGCGGATTCCCGCCAGGGCCGCTGTCCCGTGGCCGACACAGGCCTGAACGGTGCCGGACGCAGCACGGTCACGCTACGCTTCGTGGAGCGTCGCAGCGGCCTGCGTACGGACCTCCAGGTGGTCGGCGCGCTGCAGCGCGCCTACGGTGACCGCCGCTGTTTCACCGACTATTGGGAGAGTACCGAACGCCCGTTGTCGACCAGCTATTCGCCGGCTTGTATCGGTACGCCCCCAGCGGGGACCGGCGTTCAACTCGAGTTGCCGCAGCACGAACTGGAAAAGCTGGTGGCGGGCCGCTGGGAGGCGGAGCTGACCTTGGACGTGCGGGTCGATTCCAATGGCGCCGCGCCGGCAAGCCATGTATTCGCCTTCGACCTGACCGTGACCGATCACGACGCCGTGGCGATCTACTTCCCGGCGTTCGACCAGGTAACGCCGCTGGTCGGGCTGAACCTGAGGTACGACCCCATCCGCCAGACCGTCGCTGGACGTGCCGTGCTGGACATGTGCCTGTACGACGGCGTCGGTTCGCAGAGCCAGTACATCGGGGTGACGGTACGCGATCCGGTCGCACGCGGTGCCGGCCCGGGCGGCTATGCGGCATGGCATCAGGACGGTGGCGTCGATGACAGCCAGCGCCTCGACTACACCGTGGTGCTGGAGCACGCGGGGGCACGCCTGCCGATGGCCAATGGCGTCGAACAGTTGCTGCGCGGCATCGATTCGGCGCAACTGCGTCTGGTCATGCTGCCGGGCATGGCCTACCCGGTCTATTGCGTTCCCACTCCGCTGGAGCTTGTCACGCCGTCGGTGCCTGCCAGCAGCAAGCGACCCGGCTATTTCAGCGGCGACCTGCAGGTCGAGATGCGCCTGCCTTCTTCCGTGCCTTGAGCCCCGGAGCAGAAACATGAAATTGCATATCGTCGGCCTGCACCTGTTGGTGTGGGGCCTGGCTTTCGTCCCCACGGCCCATGCCAACCTGACTGTCCATCCCATGCGCACGGCGGTGGGCCCGGCACGTGGCGCTGAAATCCGCGTTTATTCGCAGTCGCCCCGGGGGCAGTTCGTGCGGGTGTCGATCAAGCGCATCGTTGCTCCCGCAGGAACCGACGAGCATGAGGTCGAGGTCGAAGCCGATGCGTCAGCGTTCGTGGTGACGCCGGCCAGATTCGCGCTAGCGGGCGGCTCCAACCGCCTGGTACGTCTGCTCCCCCTGCACCCCGTGCATGAAGAAACCGCTTACCGCGTCTACATCGAAGGCATGCGCGGGCCGGAGGACGAGCCGTCGACGGCGATCGGCGATGCGCAGGCCAGTCTTGGCGTCAGCCTGGTATGGGGGGCGCTGGTCAATGTACTCCCCGCCGACGGTGAGGTTGCTGCCGAAGTGCATGACGGCCGGCTCCGCAACACCGGTACGTTGCGGCTGGGCATTATCGGCATCGCCGATTGCACCGGGATGCAGTGCACGCCGCATGAAGTCGCGCGCAGCCTGTATCCCGGTGCGTCGATGGCCTTGCCTTTCGACGTCCTGCCCGGACACCAGCTGCAACTTCGCTATCGCCTCAGCAATGACGGCTTCCGCGAACACACGCACACGCTGGAGCCTGCAGGTCCCTGAGTTTCCCTTCTGCTCCATGCGCTCGGCATGGAGTCCTTTTCCTTGTCCTGGAAAAAATGATGAAAAATCCGAAGTTCCCGCCACGCACACGCCCTCGCTCGTCACGGATCGCCATTGCGCTCGCCATCGCCATTACTGCATGGGCGCCTTTGGCGTCTGGCGGAGCCTTCTATGGCTGCACGTCGAATGCAGGTGCGGTTGAACGGTGCACTCCGATTGCTGGGAATGCCGACGTATCCCATGCCGACTTCAAGTTCGGGAGCTCCTGGGTGCTCGCCCTCGGCGGCGGCGCATACGCTGACGGAAACCGTGTCACGATCTTTGGCAACAATGCCAACGTAAAGGGAAGCTACAGCTCTGCCTTCGGCGAAAGCGCCAAAGCCGAGGGTGACTACGGCCTTGCACTCGGTGCGTACGCGAAGGTGACCGGAAGGGGGACGGCCATCGGGGCATACGCCGACGCCGGCAACGAAGCACTGGCTGTGGGCAACGACAGCAAGGCCCTCGGCCTCTCATCGGTTGCGGTGGGGCAGATGGCCCAGGCGACGGCCGCTACCGCGTCGGCTTTTGGCAAGGACGCGCACGCCGGCCATGAAGGATCGCTCGCGCTGGGCGCCTCCTCGACGACATCTGCCCGCAATGAAGTGTCGTTCGGCAACGCAGCGCTGAAACGACGCCTGGTGAACCTGGACGACGCGCAGTTGGGCGCCGACAGCAGCGATGCGGTCACCGGCCGCCAGTTGCATGCGACCAATGAAGCTGTCGCCGCGCTGGATCGCGTGAGCGCCCAGCACGGTGCCACGTTGTCGGAGCACGGACGCGACATCGCCGGCAACCGGCAGGCGCTGCAGGAACTCAAGGAGGAGATGGCGGACTTCAACCCTGACCTGGAGGGCGTGGTGATGTTCAATGCCGACCGCACCTCCGTCGATGTAGGCGGTGCCCGCATCACCGGCGTCGCTGCGGGCGACATCTCGGCATCGAGCACCGATGCCGTGACGGGCACACAGTTGTTTGCCACCAACAGCCGGGTGGGGGAACTCGAAAGCCGGCACAGCTTCTTCGTGGCGGGTACCGACGGCGACAGCACCATGCCCCGGGCCGGGCTGCTGGGCGTTGCCGCGGGTGATGGCGCGGACGCAGCGCATGGGTCGGAGGGCGCGACAGCCATCGGAGCGTTCGCGACCGCGGAAGCGAAGAATTCGGTTGCCTTGGGACGTGCATCCCACGTTGACGCTGGAGCCGAGGATGGCTTCGCGCTGGGCAGCCGGACCGACGTCGCCGCGCGCGGTGGCGTGGCGATTGGCGCGGAGAGCGTGGTGGATGCCGGCGCGACTGGCAGCGTGGCCATCGGACACGGTGCAGTCGCTACCGACAGCGGCGTGGTGTCATTCGGCAACGACGTGCTGCAGCGCCGGCTGGTCAACGTAGCCCGCGGGACTGCCGGCAACGACGCCACCATCGTGGCCCAGCTCGACGAGGCGCTGGCTGCCTTCGGGGGCGGTGCAGCACTGGATGCGGATGGCAAGGTCATCGCGCCGCACTACACGATGCAAGGGGGCCAGCAACGCGCGGTGGGTGATGCGCTGGATGCCCTGGACGGCGCCATCGACCAGGCCGGAGCACGCGTCGGTGCCGTCGAGCAGCAACTGGGCCTGATCTTCGAGCAGGGCCCGTCCGTGCAGCCGGACGGACCGGGTCGTCTGAGCCTGGCCGGTGCCAATGGCATGGTGCTGTCCAATCTCGCTGATGGCCGGGTGGGCGTCGGCAGCCGGGATGCCATCAATGGCGGGCAACTGCACGCGGTACAGCAGCGGCTGGACCGGCGCATCGACGGGCTGGAGCAGCGCGTCGATGGTCCCGGCGGTCCCGTCGTGGTGCCCGGCGAGCCGGTTGTCGGCCAGGAGCCGGCTCCCTCTCCGCCGACGTCACCACAGGAACCTTCGATACCACCGGTACCGTCGTCGTCGAATCCGCCAGAAGCACAGAAGGCACCCGTGGCACAGGTCGACACCGCCGAGCTGGAGAAACTGCTGGCCCGCGCGAACGAGTACACGGATGGGGCGATCAGCAACTTCGAACATCGGCTGGACAGGATGGACAAGCGCTTCAACCGCATGGCGGCGATGGGCAGCGCGCAGAGCGCGATGGCGATGAACACCGCCGGCCTAGCGACGTACAACCGCCTCGGTGCCGGCGTGGGCTACAGCGACGGCGAATCCGCGCTGGCAGTGGGCTACCAGCGCGTGCTCAATGAGCGCGGATCGGCAACTTTCAGCCTCAATGGCGCCTTCACCAACAGTGGCGAACAGGCCATGGGCGTCGGCGTGGGTATTGGCTGGTGAGGTAGCACGGCTGTACCGACCCGGCAATGATGGGGGCGTCCTGGCTGTTGCAGGGACGACCGCCGGGGGTCACTTTCCCGTGCCTGCCACGATCAGGCTGCCGGCCTCGTGTTCCACCCCGGCCAGCAGCCGCCGCACCTGTGCGGCTGAGGCGCGACGCATCGGTTTCTCATCCAGCTGTGACAACGGCGCCTGTCGCAGCACATGCATCGGCAGTACCAGCAGCTCGAATGCCAGATCCTCGGCATCGAACCGCCATGCCGGTGCATCCAGCGTACGTTCGCGGTCCAGGCGCAGACGCCGGCTGCGCGACTCGGCAGGGATGCCATGTTCGTCAAGGAAGCGCTGCACCGCATCGGCATCATCGTCGTGCAGGTGCAACTGGACTGGACTGTTGGCATCGGCAGTGCCATCCAGTACCGGGCCGACCAGGCGAGGGGAGAACGGCTGCAGGAATTCGAGCGCGCGCAGTGCCGCTTCGCGGCGTTGCCGCAGCGCATCCCCCTGCGCTGGACCGGCGAACAGGCGCTGGTGTTCGCGCAACGCCGCTTCGATCTCGGAATTGCGCGGCAGCGATGCATCGTCGTGGATGCCAAGTCGATGGGCTGCCTTCAGCTTGGCCTGGTGGAAATCGCGGATGCCGCTCTCGGCCATCAGCCGTGCGGCCTCGTGGGCCAGGCGATGGCGCCGCTCACGGGCGTGCGTGGCGGCATGGCGTGGCGCGCGGTGCATGGGTATCGTCCCCCTGTTGCGACCTGCGGGCAGTTTACATCAGGCGAACGGGCAGGGCAGGTCCATGGCCCACGGCTTCTTTCGCGCTTCGCGCTTGGACGGGCATGGCCCGTCGCTACCCGGTAGAACGGGTGCATGACCCGCCGTGCCCCATCAGAAAATATCGAACGCGGCCGCGTCGGCCTGTGGTGCCTGCAGGTCCAGGTCATAGTCCTGCAGCCGGTCCATGTCCTCCACCTTGACCCATTCGGTGGCGCCGTTGAGGTTGGCCTGGACCATTCCTGCCGGCGGGTCGTTCTGTGCGATGGGGGTATCCTTCAGCGCACTGCGCATGTAGTCGATCCAGATCGGCAGCGCGGACCTGCCGCCATACTCGCGGTAGCCCAGCGAACGGAAGTCATCGCGGCCCACCCATACGGTGGTGACATACGGCCCGCCAAAGCCCGAGAACCAGGCATCCCGGTGGTCGTTGGTGGAACCGGTCTTGCCGCCCACGTCCTCGCGGCCCAGTACCTTGGCCTGGGCGCCGGTGCCGCGCTGGACCACGTCACGCATCATCGACACCAACTGGTAGGCGGTGCGGGCATCGATCGCACGCGGCGCCGTACGTGCATCGGGGTTGACCGCTGCAGGCACTTCGGATTCGGCGGGTAGTGCAATGGCAGTGGCATCGGGCGCCGGCGCCGGGGCACCGAAATTGAAGCCATCCACCACCGGATTGGCGGGCTGCCCATTGCTGCTGCCAGCACAATCGCGGCAGGCCAGCGCCGGGTTCTCCTTGAACACTTCCACGCCGTCGCGGTCGGTTACCCGGTCGATCAGCCAGGTATCCACGCGCGAACCTCCGTTGGCGAACACGGCGTATCCGCGGGCCACCGACAGCGGGGTCAACGAGGCCGTGCCCAGCGACATCGACAGGTTTGGCGGCAGCTCGGCCTCGGCAAAGCCAAACTCGCTGATGTACTTGCGTGCGTAATCCACGCCCATGCCGTCGAGCAGCCGCACCGATACCAGGTTGCGTGATTGCACCAGCGCTTCGCGCAGGCGCATCGGGCCACGGAAGCCACCGCCATCGTTCTGCGGCGCCCAGGTCTTGCCGCGGCGGTCGCGGAACACCACCGGAGCATCCAGTACGATCGAGCCCGGGTTGTAGCCCTTGTCGAAGGCTGCCGCGTAGACGAAGGGCTTGAAGCTGGAGCCCGGCTGGCGGCGCGCCTGCGTGGCGCGGTTGAACTTGTTGCCGGAGTAGCTGAAGCCGCCGACCAGCGCCCTCAACGCACCGCTGTTGGCATCCAGTGACACCAGCGCCGATTGTCCACGGGGGATCTGGTCAAGCAGCCACTGGCCTTCCTTCTCGCCGGCGCGGACGCGCACGATGTCGCCACGGTTGACCAGCTTGGCAGGGGTCTTGTTGGTCCAGCGTGCCGCAGCAGCCGGCAGGCTGATCTCGGCACGGTTGGCCAGCACGGCGGTGGCGCTGCCATCGGCCGCAGTGGCGGTGATGATCGCCGGCAGCAGCCCGGCCTGCGCGCTTATTCCCGACAGGTGCGCTGCCAGCGTGGCGGCATCGTCGCCGGCGCCGACCTCGACCTGCTTCTCCACGCCGTGCCAACCGTGGCGATGGTCATACAGCAGCAGGCCATCGCGCACGGCCAGGTTGGCCGAGGCCTGCAGGTCGGCATTAATGGTGGTGGTCACGTGGTAGCCCTTGTTGACCACGTCGCCACCGAAGCGGGCGATCATTTCCTGGCGTACCAGTTCCGACACGTAAGGGGCATCCACCTGTACCGGCGGTTCGTGCACGGTGGCGTGCATGGGCACTGCCTTGGCCGCATCGGCCTCGGCCTGGCTGACGAAGCGCAGGTCGGCCATGCGCTGCAGTACGTAGTTGTCGCGGCGCTGCCGCGCGCGCTCGGGATTGGAGATCGGATTGCCCGAAGACGGGAACTTGGGGATGCCGGCCAGCGAGGCCATCTCGTCCAGTTCCAACTGGTCCAGCGACTTGCCGTAGTAGAGCTGGGCGGCCGCCGCCACGCCATAAGCGCGATTGCCGAAGAAACTCTTGTTCAGGTACAGCTCGAAGATCTCGTCCTTGCTCAGCTCGGACTCGATTTTCCGCGCCAGCAGGATTTCAGCCAGCTTGCGGGTATAGCTGTATTCGGAGCTCAGGAAGAACTGGCGTGCCACCTGCTGGGTGATCGTCGAGCCGCCGGGTACGCGCTTGTCATTGGTGCTGATGATCAGCCATACCGCGCGGGCGATACCCTTGTAGTCCACGCCCCCATGTTCATAGAAACGCGCGTCCTCGGTGGCCAGGAAGGCCTGCTTCAGCCGCTCCGGGACGTGCTTCATGGTGATCGGGATGCGGCGGGTCTCGCCGAATACCGCCATCAGCCTGCCGTCGGCGGCATAGACGTACATGGGCTCCTGCATCTCGACATCGCGCAGGGTCTGCACGTCGGGAAGCTTGGAGGAAATGGCGTAGTAGAGGCCGCCCGCAGCGGCCGCGCCGATCAACGCCAGGACCAGGAAAACGACCAGGATCCAGCGCAGCCAGCGGCGAAGGCGTGTCATCGGTGACAGATTCCGATTGCAGATTTCATGGCCGCAGAGTATAGATTACACATGGGGCTGGCTGGGGTCGGCTCTGGGGAGTGCAAGGGGAAGCCGTCAGGTTGCGAAACGTTCTGTGGAGAATTCTTCACGGCAGGACGGTTGCCATTTGCAAAAAAAACGTTATTAATGCGCGGGCGCTGGCAAAGCGCCCAAGTGCCCATCGGCAGGGGAGAAACCGTGGGGCTCATCCCAAAAAGTCAGCCGGCGCTCATTGGCGTCGACATCAGTTCGACTGCGGTAAAGCTGCTGCAGCTTTCCCGCAGCGGCAATCGTTTCCGCGTGGAACATTATGCTGTGGAACCATTGCCGCCGAATGCGGTCGTGGAAAAGAACATCGTCGAGGTCGAAGCGGTCGGCGAAGCCATCCGTCGGGCGATCAACCGTTCCGGCAGCAAGGCCAAACATGCGGCTGCGGCGGTGGCAGGGTCGGCGGTGATCACCAAGGTGATCCCGATGCCGGCCGACCTGGACGAGAACGAGATGGAGGCCCAGGTAGAACTGGAGGCCGTCAATTACATCCCGTATCCCATCGAGGAAGTGAACCTGGATTTCGAGGTGCTCGGGATGATCCCGAACAACCCGGAAATGGTCCAGGTGCTGTTGGCTGCCTCGCGTTCGGAGAACGTGGAACTGCGCCAGTCGGCGCTGGAGCTAGGCGGGTTGATCGCCAGGGTGATGGACGTGGAGGCCTTCGCGGTCGAGAACGCCTTTGCCCTGGTGGCCAGCGAACTGCCGGTGTCCAGCGACGGGGTAGTCGCGCTGGTCGACATCGGTGCCACCATGACCACTCTGAACGTGCTGCGTGGGGGACGCAGCCTGTACAGCCGTGAGCAGGTGTTCGGCGGCAAGCAGTTGACCGACGAGATCATGCGCCGCTTTGGCCTGAGTTACGACGAGGCGAGCCTGGCCAAGCGCCAGGGCGGCTTGCCGGAAAGCTACGAAGCGGAGGTGCTGGGGCCGTTCAAGGAAGCCACGGTGCAGCAGATCAGCCGTCTGCTGCAGTTCTTCTATGCCGGCAGCGAGTTCAACCGCGTCGACCATGTCGTGCTGGCCGGTGGCTGTGCGGCGTTGCCTGGCCTGCCTGAGCTGGTGGAAGAGCAACTTGGCGTGCCGACCGTGGTGGCCAATCCGCTGGCGCAGATGACGCTGGGACCGAAGGTGCAGGCGCACGCGCTGGCCCAGGATGCGCCGGCGCTGATGATCGCCACCGGCCTGGCGATGAGGAGCTTCGACTGATGGCGCGGATCAACCTGTTGCCGTGGCGTGCGGAACGGCGCAAGCAACGCCAGCGTGAGTTCTACGCGATGTTGGGGCTGGCTGCCGTGGGCGGCCTGCTGTTGTCGCTGATGGTGTGGTTCTACTACGACCGGCAGGTCAGCGGGCAGGGCGAACGCAACACGTTCCTGCAGGCCGAGATCGAAAAGGTCAAGCTGCAGAACAAGGAAATCGATCGCCTGGATTCGCAGAAGGAGCGCCTGCTGGCGCGCAAGACGGTCATCGAGGAACTGCAGTCCAAGCGTTCGCAGATGGTCCACCTGTTCGATGCTCTGGTGCGCACCATTCCCGATGGCGTGGTGCTGACCGCGCTGAAGCAGGAGGGCGACGTGCTGACCCTTGAGGGCCGTACGCAGTCCAATGCCCGCGTGTCGGCCTATATGCGCAACCTGGCTACGTCCGGCTGGATGACCAATCCGGAGCTGTCGATCATCGAAGCCCGCGATCCTGGCAAGGAGCGGGAGGGCAGGACACAGGCGTTGGCTGACATCAGCGCGCTGCCGTATGTGTTCGTGGTCAAGGTGAAGCTGCCGGCGCAGAGCGAGGAAGTGCTCAATGCCGACGGTTCGGTGGCCGACCCGGGCGACACCGGCACGGTGACCGATCCGGCGCCGCTGGCACCGCTGTCGGCGGCCGATGGCGATACCGCTGACGCCTCGCCTGCTGCTACCGCGGCGCCGCCGTCGGAAGGCGGCGTGGCTCCGGCCCCGGCTGCGCCGACACCGCCTGCAGGCAGCCGGCTGGCGCCTGTGGATCCACCGCAACCGTCGCTGCCGGCAGCGGCCAGCGGTCAGGAGGGCTCGGCATGAGCCAGAAGAAATTCAACATCAACGAGCTGGACTTCAACGACATCGGCAACTGGCCGCAGCAGGCCAAGGTCGTGTTCTGCGTGCTGATCGCGCTGGTCATCATGGCGGTGTCCTGGTTCGTGGTGATCAGTGGCAAGCGCGATGAACTGGCTGCGCTGGAAAACAAGGAAGTTGAGCTGCGGGCCCAGTTCGAGAAGGAACAGGGCCGCGCGGTGAACCTGGAACCGCTGAAACAGCAGCTGGCGCAGATGGAACAGGTACTGCAGCAGATGCTGCGCCAGTTGCCCAGCAAGACTGAAATGCCCGACCTGATCATCGACGTCTCGCAGACCGCGCTGTCCAGCGGCCTGGTCAATGAACTGTTCGAGCCGCAATCGGAAGAAGTGCGCGAGTTCTACGCCGAGAAGCCGATCAAGCTGCGCATGGTGGGCAGCTACCACCAGTTCGGCGCGTTCGTCAGCGGCGTGGCCTCGCTGCCGCGGGTGGTCATCCTGACCATGCACGACATCAACCTCAAGCCGAAGGATCCCAAGACCGGCATCACGCCTTCTTCGGTCCGTGCCGGTGCGCTGGAGTTGTCCGGAACGGTAAAGACATACCGCTACCTGGATGAAGCCGAGATGGAGCAGCAGGAGACGGAAGCCGCCGACAAGGCTGCTGCCAGCAAGGGCAAGGGCAAGGGGGGCAAGGCATGACCGGTTCCTTCCTGCTGCGCTGCTGCGGCGTAATGATGCTGGTGCTGCTGGCCGGTTGTGGCCGGGGGGTCGGCAGTACGCCTGGCGATGCGCCGAACCTGGAAAAGTGGGTGGCCGACGTGCGCGCGCGTCCGGCCCCGGCGCTGGAACCGCTGCCGGTGATGCAGCAGTTCGAAACCTTCGAGTACTCCGCGCAGGGCATGCGTGACCCGTTCACCGATGCCTGGGCCAATTCGCAGGCCAGCAGTGGGCTGCGTCCAGACCCGAACCGGCGCAAGGAACCGCTTGAAGCCTTCCCGCTGGACAGCCTGGACATGGTCGGCACGCTCGGTGCCGGCGCCGGTATCGTCGCGGTGGTGATGGCGCCGGACAAGGTGAGTTACCGCGTGCGGCCAGGGGTGTACATGGGGCAGAGCGATGGCCGGGTGACCGGGGTCTTCGAGGACCGCATCGAACTGATTGAGCTGGTGCCTGATGGTGCAGGCGGGTGGCTGGAACGGCCTGCTTCGCTTTCGCTTGAAGATCAATGATCGTTTACTGGGGATAGCACGATGACCTTTCACAATGCCAAGGGGCTGCGTCCGATCCGACGCCCAACCTTGAACCGCATCGGCGCGCTGGGAGTCGCGTTGATGCTGGCCTGCGGCCAAGCGACCGCGGCTGCGCCCGAAGGCGCGCCCGCCGCAGCCGCCGTGGCTGCCACGCCAGCCAATGCACCGGCATCGCTGTCGGTGGCGAAGATCGATTTCAAGCGCGGCGATGACGGTGCCGGCCGCCTGGTGCTGCAGTTCGATGGCCAGGGGGCGAACCCGGACCTGCGGGCCCAGGGCAACAGCGTGGTCATCGACGTCGGCAACGCGCGGCTGCCGGAGCAGTTGCAGAAGCCGTTGAACGTCACCGACTTCGCCACGCCCGTGCAGTGCATCGATGCCAAGCCGTATGGCGGAGGCACCCAGCTGGTGCTCAGCACCAACACCGCGTTCGAGTCGCTGGCTTACCAGAGCGGCAACGAATACGTGGTGGAGATCACGCCGAAGCAGGGTCCGGCCGCCACCGGTGCGATCACTTCCAGTACGGTGGCGCAGGCTGCCACGGCGGTGGCCCAGCGAGGCTATAGCGGCCGGCCGGTGACGTTCAATTTCCAGGACGTGCCGGTACGCACGGTGCTGCAGCTGATCGCCGAAGAGTCCAACCTGAACGTCGTGGCCTCCGACAGCGTGCAGGGCAACGTCACCCTACGCCTGGTCAACGTGCCGTGGGACCAGGCGCTGGACATCGTGCTGCGTGCCAAGGGGCTGGACAAGCGCCGCGATGGCAGCGTGATCTGGGTGGGGCCGCAGGCTGAGCTGGCCAAGTTCGAGCAGGACAAGGAAGACGCGCGCATCGCGATCGAGAACCGCGAGGACCTGGTCACCGATTACGTGCAGATCAACTACCACAGTGCGACGGCGATCTTCAAAGCGTTGACCGAAGCGCGTGGCATCGGCGGTTCATCCGGTGGCCAGGGCGGAGGGGGGAGCTCGCAGGAGGAAAGCGGTTTCCTGACCTCGCGTGGCCGTATCGTCGCCGACGAACGTACCAACATGCTGATGATCAGCGACATCCCGAAGAAGGTCGAGCGGATGCGCGAGTTGATCGGTGTGATCGACCGCCCGGTGGACCAGGTGCTGATCGAAAGCCGCATCGTCATCGCCACCGATACCTTCGCCCGCGAGCTGGGTGCCAAGTTCGGCATCAGCGGCAGCCGGGATAATGTCTACTTCGGTGGTGACGTCGATGACAATGCGAAGAACATCACCAGCCAGGCGAACAACAACGTCGAGTACCAGCGCGCCGTGAATGAATGGATCGCCGGTGGCAGGACGGGCGCGGAACCGGTGCGCTCGCCGACGTCGATAGCGCGCAACCTGATGTGGAACGCGCCTGCCGCCGTTGCGGGCAACCCCGGTTCGCTGGCGTTGTCGATCCTCAACGCCGGTTACCTGCTGGACGTCGAATTGTCGGCGATGCAGGAAGAATCGCGTGGTGAAGTGATCTCCAACCCGCGCGTGGTCACCACCAACCAGCGCGAAGCGCTGATCAAGCAGGGCAAGGAGATCGGCTATGTGACCATCTCCGCCGGCGGTGCTGGCGGTGGCAACCAGGCCAACGTGCAGTTCAAGGAAGTGGTGCTGGAGCTGAAGGTCACCCCGACGATCACCAACGACAACCGCGTCTTCCTCAACATGGCGGTGAAGAAGGACGAAGTGGACCAGTGGATCAGGCTGGAAGGCTACGGCACCGTGCCATCGATCAACCGCCGCGAAGTCAACACCGCGGTGCTGGTGGAAGACGGCCAGACGGTGGTCATCGGTGGCGTGTACGAGTTCACCGACCGCAGCAGCATCAGCAAGGTGCCGTTCCTGGGTGACGTGCCGTTCCTGGGCAACCTGTTTAAGCAGCGTGGTCGCAACAAGGACAAGGCTGAGCTGCTGGTGTTCGTGACGCCGAAGGTGTTGCGCGTGGCCAAGAAGGTCGAGTGACGCGGGCAGGGTGCCGGGCGGCTGCCCGGCGCCCGCCGAAGCAACAGCAACAGCAACGTCAAAAGCTGCAGGGCTGCGTGCTGATGGGGCGGGGTGGGTTGGCGGGACACGCCGTGAACCCATCCATGGGGGCTCCTGTTCGGCTCCTGCCTCACAAGGTCCCGCCAACCCACCCCGCCCCAC